>NZ_CP037858.1:0-2400000 GCF_006974125.1 Stenotrophomonas maltophilia
ACCTCGCCCGGCGAATTCTCTTCGACGCTGGCACGTGCCCCCAGGTCGCCGCCAGCGAGCGCGCGCACGCTGTCCACCAGTGAATTCAAGGGTGACAGGATGCGATGGGCGAGACGGAACGAGGCGGCGATGGCCAGCGCCAGGCCGGTCAGGATCACGCCGACCATCCACGCCAGCTCCGGCCCGGTCGGCAGCCAGCCTTCCGGTTCCTCGGTGCTGCCGGGGAAAAACTCGACCAGCACCGCATACAGCAACCATGACGACAGGATCATCATCACGATCACGCCGATCACCATCAACGACATCGAGACGATGATGTGCCGGCTGAGCCCGGATCGGCGCAGGCGGCCCATCAGCGGTCGGCCATCAGCCGGTAGCCTACACCCCGCACGCTGGCCGGTACGTTGACCATGCCGACTTCGTCCAGCTTGCGGCGAAGCTTGCTTACATGGCTGTCGACGGTGCGCTCCAGTGCCTCGCTTTCCGGCAGGCATTCGTGCATCAGTTCGCTGCGGCTGAAGATGCGTGTCGGCGCCAGCGCCATGCAGTGCAGCAGCTTGAACTCGGTGAGAGTGAGCAGTACTTCATGGCTGTAGCCTTCGCCTTCGACGTGCACGGCGTGGGTGGCCGAGTCGATCAGCAACGGGCCAGCGCGCAGCGCCGTCGGCGCGTCCACGCGTGAGGCACGCAGCGTGCGCCGCAGTACCGCACGCACGCGCGCGGCAACTTCGGCCGGATTGAATGGCTTGACCACATAGTCGTCCGCGCCCATGCGCAGCGCGGTCAGCTTGTCCAGGTCCTGGTCCAGCGCGGTCAGCATGATCACCGGCGTTTCGCCGCGCTGGCGCAGCTGCGTCAGGACGCTCCAGCCATCCAGTCGCGGCAGCTGCACGTCGAGCAGGACCAGGTCGGGGCGGGCGCTGCGGTGCAGGTCCAGTGCACTGTGGCCATCGGCGGCGCGCAGGGTGCGCAGTCCTTCGCGTTCCAGGTAGGCGGTAAGAATATCGGCGATCTCGGCCTCATCCTCGACGATCAGGACGAGGGCGGCGAGGGCAGGGGAGGCATGCATGCAGGGGCGGGGCCTTAAGGTGCTTGCCTCCATCGTATCTCCACAGTTCCTCCATCGAAACCCCATCATCGCCCCGCAGACTGCACCCTTCAGAACCTATCAGCCGCCTGCGCGGCATTGTGCACAGCAATGAGAACCTTCAGGACTCCGGTCGCGTTGATCGCGACCCTCGCCCTGGCCATGACGGCCTGCTCCACCCCCGAAGCCACGCCAGAAGCCACACCGCGTGTCAGCGTGGTCACCGTCGGCCCGCAGGTGGTACAGCGCGATGACGAACTGCCCGGCCGCGTGGCCGCCGTGCGCACCGCGCAGATCCGTGCCCAGGTGGGCGGCATCGTGCAGCGCCGCCTGTTTGACCAGGGGGCGGAAGTGAGCGCCGGCCAGGCCCTGTTCCAGATCGATCCGGCGGCGTTCCGCGCCGACGTGGATTCGGCACTGGCTGCCCTGCAGCGCAGTGAGGCCGCGCTGGGCCGCAGTCGCGTGCAGTCGCAGCGCCTGCATGCGCTGGCCGCCGCGCAGGCGGTCAGCCAGCAGCACCGCGACGATGCCAGTGCCGAGTACGAACAGGCACGCGCTGCGGTGAACGAGGCGCGCGCGATCCTGTCCCGTCGCCAGCTCGATCTGCGTTACGCGACGGTCAGTGCACCGATTGCCGGCCGCATCGATCAGGCGCTGGTGACCGAGGGCGCACTGGTCGGTGCTGCCGATGCCGAACCGATGGCAGTGGTGCAGCAGATCGACCAGGTTTACGTCGACGTGCGCCAGCCAGCGGCGCAGCTCGAGTCGCTGCAGCGCAGCGCTGGCGGTGGCGAGCTGCCGGTGACGATCATCGGTGCCGCTGGCAAGCCGCTGCCCGAGCGCGGCCAGCTGCTGTTCTCCGGCATCAATGTCGACACGCGCACCGGCGATGTGATCCTGCGCATCCTGGTCGACAACCCACAGCGGCAGCTGCTGCCCGGCATGTATGTGCGCGCGAGGGTGCCACGCGGCGCGCCCGCCAGCGCATTGACCGTGCCACAGCAGGCGGTGCTGCGCAGCGCCGGCGGCCAGGCCTATGCCTGGGTGATCGGCGCCGACGGCAAGGCGGTGATCCGCACGCTGGAAGTGGACGGTAGTGTCGATCGCCAGTGGCTGGTGCGCACGGGCCTGAAGGCCGGCGAGAAAGTAGTGGTCGAGGGCCAGGAACGCCTGCAGGAAGGTGTGGTGGTCGATGCGCGCGACTGGCAGCTGCCGGTCGCAGGCGCCGGTGCCGTGCAGGCCGGCAGCAAGGGCTGAGCCTGTTCCGGGCCGGTCCCTCCAGGAAAATCCAACATGGCACGTTTCTTCATCGATCGCCCGGTGTTCGCCTGGGTGCTGGCGATCTTCATCATCCTGGCTGGCGTACTGGCGATCCCACGGCTGGCCGTGGAGCGCTATCCGGCGGTGGCGCCACCCAGCGTCAGCATCTATGCCAGCTACCCCGGTGCCAGCCCGCAGACGCTGAATGATGCGGTGGTCGGCCTGATCGAGCGCGAGCTGTCCAGCGTCAAGCACCTGCTGTACTTCGAGTCGTCGGTGGACACCTCCGGCGAAGCCTCGATCACCGCCACCTTCAAACCCGGCACCAACCCGGAGCTGGCACAGGTGGACGTGCAGAACCGGATCAAGGCGATCGAGCCGCGCCTGCCGCGCAGCGTGCGCCAGAACGGCCTGTTCGTGGAGGCCGCCGATTCCGGTTTCCTGATGCTGGTCGGCCTGCGTTCGCCGGATGCCAGCGTCAGCGAGGCCGCGCTGGGCGACTTCATGGCGCGCAACATCATCGAAGAGCTGCGCCGCATTGATGGCGTCGGCCGCGTGCAGCTGTTCGGTGCCGAACAGGCGATGCGGGTGTGGCTGGACCCGACCCGGTTGACCGGCTACGGCCTGACCATGGGCGATGTAGCCACCGCCATCGAGCAGCAGAACCTGGAGATTTCGCCGGGGCGCATCGGCGATTCGCCGGGCGTGCCGGGCCAGCGCATCACCGTGCCGCTGAGTGCCGATGGCCAGCTGTCCACGCCGGAGCAGTTCGCTGCCATCGTGCTGCGCGCCGGGGCCGACGGCTCGCGAGTGGTGCTGGGCGATGTCGCCCGCGTCGAGCTGGGCGCGCAGAGCTATGCCTGGGGCACCCGCGAGGACGGCCATCCGGCCACCGCCGCCGGCGTGCAGCTGCGTCCTGGCGCGAACGCGGTGCGCACCGCGTCGGCGGTGCGCGAGCGCATGGCCGAGCTGGCGCCGCTGCTGCCGCGCGGCGTGGAGTCGAGCATTCCGTTCGACACCGCGCCCTTCGTGAAGATCTCGATCCAGAAGGTGGTGCAGACCCTGCTGGAAGCGATGCTGCTGGTGTTCGCGGTGATGTACCTGTTCCTGCAGAACTGGCGTTACACGCTGATCCCGGCGCTGGTCGCGCCGATTGCGCTGCTGGGCACCTTTGCAGTGATGCTGGCGCTGGGCTTTTCGATCAACGTGCTGACCATGTTCGGCATGGTACTGGCGATCGGCATCATCGTTGACGATGCGATCGTGGTGGTCGAAGGCGTGGAGCGGATCATGGCCGAGGAAGGCCTGCCACCCCGTGAGGCCACCATCAAGGCGATGCGCGAGCTGACCGGTGCGGTGATCGGCATCACCCTGGTGCTGACTGCGGTCTTCATTCCGATGGCATTCGCCAGCGGCTCGGTGGGCGCGATCTACCGCCAGTTCACCGTGGCGATGGCCGTGTCGATCCTGTTCTCGGCGCTGCTGGCATTGAGCTTGACCCCGGCGCTGTGCGCGACCCTGCTGCGCCCGAGCACCCATGGCCATCATGGTCGTGGTGGGCTGTTCGGCGCCTTCAATCGCGGCTTCGAGAAGATGACCGGGCGCTACCAGCGCGGCGTGGCCTCGGTGCTGCAGCGCAGTGGGCGGGTGATGGGCGTGTTCGCCGCGCTGGTGGTTGCGCTGCTGCTGGGCCTGCACTGGCTGCCGGGCGCGTTCCTGCCGGAAGAGGACCAGGGCTATTTCATGACCTCGATCCAGCTGCCGGCCGAAGCCACCGCCGAACGTACGCTGGCCGTGGTCGAAGCCTACGAACGGCATGTGGCCTCACGCCCGGGAATCGGCTCCAACCAGTCGATCCTCGGCTACAGCTTCTCCGGTTCCGGCCCGAGCGCGGCGCTGACCTACACCATGTTGAAGGACTGGGGCGAGCGTGCAGGCGCTACCGCAGCCGGCGAAGTGGAGGCCGCGCAGAAGGCGATGGCGACGATTGCCGAGGGTGAGGTGATGAGCGTGATGCCGCCGGCCATCGACAGCCTGGGGCGCTCGTCCGGCTTCTCGCTGGCGCTGCAGGCGCGCACCGGGCAGAGCCAGGCAGAGCTGCGCGCGGCGTTGCAGCAGCTGCTGAAGCTGGCCGAGGCCAGCCCGTTGCTGTCGGAGGTGCACGCCGATGGCCTGCCAGCAGGTACCAGCGTGCGGCTGGACATCGACCGCGCCAAGGCCGAGGCGATGGGCGTGGGGTTCGAGCAGATCAGCAGCACGCTGTCGGCGGCAATGGGCTCGCAGTACGTCAACGACTTCCCCAACAAGGGCCGGTTGCAGCAGGTGATCCTGCAGGCCGATGCACCCCACCGGATGGAGCTGGAGGATGTGCTGAAGCTGTACGTGCGCAACAGCGACGGCGGCATGGTGGCGTTGTCGGAACTGGTGACGCCGCACTGGACCGAGGCGCCGCTGCAGCTGCAGCGCTATCTCGGCTTCCCGGCGTTGAACCTGTCCGGCGCACCGGCCTCCGGCGTATCGACCGGCCAGGCCATGGCGGAGATGGAGCGGTTGGCGGAGAAGCTGCCGTCCGGTTTTGCCCTGCAGTGGACCAGCCAGTCGCTGCAGGAGCGGGAATCGGGGGCGCAGGCGCCGTGGCTGTTGCTGCTGTCGATGCTGGTGGTGTTCTTGGTACTGGCGGCGCTGTACGAGAGCTGGTCGATTCCGCTGGCGGTGATGCTGGTGGTGCCGCTGGGCCTGCTCGGTGCGGTTGCTGCGGTGCTGTTGCGGGGCATGCCCAACGACGTGTTCTTCAAGGTCGGCATGATCACCGTGATCGGGCTGTCGGCGAAGAACGCGATCCTCATCGTCGAGTTCGCGCGCCAGCTGCAGCAGCAGGGGCGCGGCCTGATGGAAGCGGCATTGGAGGCGGCGCGGCTGCGCCTGCGGCCGATCGTGATGACCTCGCTGGCCTTCGCGCTGGGCGTGGTGCCACTGATGCTGGCGCAGGGCGCGTCGAAGGAAACCCAGCAAGCGATTGGAACCGGTGTGTTCGGCGGCATGGTCAGTGCGACCGTGCTGGCGGTGTTCTTCGTGCCGGTCTTCTATGTAGTGGTGCAGGGCGCGCGGCAGTGGATCGCGCAACGCCTGCGCAGGCGCCGGCCGATGCCGGAAGGATCCGTGGATGGAACGGGACATCGTTGAAGACCTGCATGAGCGGCAGCTGGCAGCGCTGGAACAGCGCCTGCGGCAGGCATTGCTGGATGACGACCACGATGCGCTGACCGCGCTGGTATCGCCGGCATTGTTCATGATGGACGGGCAGGGCGGGCGCATGCTCGATCTGCCCTGGCTGGGCGACTGGCTGGCCGGAAACCTGCAGGTGCGCAGCCTGCAGTCGTACACGGTGGAAACGCTGCTGTGCGGGCGCCTCGCATTGTTGTCCAGCGACGTGCGCTTGTCGGTGCGCGGGCAGGGCCAGGAGCGCGAGCTGAAACTGCGGCTGCTGCGGGTGTGGACCTGCAGTTCCGGCGAAAGCGGCGCACAGCTGTTGTCGATGGCGGTACTGGCCGCATGAGTGCGGTCAGGCCGCTTTCAGGCCCCGCTCACCAACAGGTGGTAGGGTCGAGCCTCTCTGTAGTGTCGACAAGGAGTCGAGCCATGCGTGTAGTTCCCAGTCTGTTGGCAGCCTCCCTCGGGTCGGTGCTGGCCGCGTGCCAGCCAGCCCAGTCACCCACTGCGGGCGGCAATGACACTCCGCCTGCCATGCCGCAGCCAAGTGCCAGCACCGCAGGTGGCAGCGAGACCACCTATCAGTGTGGTGATCTGAACGTGCGTGCGACCTTCAATGGCGAAGACGCCGCCACGGTGGTGATCGGCGAACGCACCTTCGCCATGACCTCCGAGCGGGCGGCGTCCGGCGCCAAGTATGGCGATGGCCAGGGCAACAGCTTCTGGACCAAGGGTAGCGATGATGGCCTGCTGAGCCTGAAGGGCGAGGCCGACCGCGAGTGCCATGCAGTGGAGGCCACCGAAGGCGATGGCAGTGCCGGCAATGCCGCGTTCCGTGCCACCGGCAATGAACCCGGCTGGCTTGCGGTTGTCGACGGCGACACGCCGGGCCTGCAGGTGGAAGTGGATTACGGTGAGCGTCGTTTCGATGTCGCCAAGCCCACCGAAGGTGCTGACGGATGGAGTGGCAAGGCGTCTGATGGCACCGACGTCAAGCTCAGCTTCCAGCGCACTACCTGCCAGGACGATATGAGTGGCGAGGCGTTCGAGGCCAAGGTGAATCTGACCATCGGCACCCGCCAGTACCACGGCTGCGGCAATTTCGGCGCGAAGCAGCCGTAAGCCATACGTAGAGCCGAGCCCACGCTCGGCTCTACATCATCGACGGGTCAGCCCTCGCAGGGCTTCAGGTCCAGCTTGAAGTCCAGGTCATAGCGACCGTTGATTCCGATCAGCGCTTCGCGGATCGCACAGTCACCGCGATGACGCGCAACCAGATCGGTGAAGATCTTTTCGCGGCCCTCGCAGTACTTCGCTCCGGCCTCTTCAAGTTCGCGGCGACGCTCGTCGTCGTAGGGTTCTTCACCCGCAAAGTGCTGGCAGGTGTTCTCGCGCGCAAGGAAGGCCTGCACGTCAGCCGGCATCGCGCAGTAGATGCGCACGTCGTCGACGTCATACACATCCTCCGGAACCGGACAGCCTGCGGCTGCACGTGCCTTGTCCAGCGCTTCATCGCCCGAGGGCAGGTCGGTAGTGGGCTCCGCTTCGGCGGTGGCCTCGACGGCGGCCGGTGCCTCCACCGCCGGTGCGGTCGTCACCGCCGGTTCGGCCGGCGCGGGTTTCGGCGCAGCATCGGCAGCATTGTCCGCTGCCTGCGGCGAACACGCCGCAAGCAGGGACAGGCAGCCGATCAGCGCTAGGCGCTTAGTCGGCACGGCCAGCGAATTCGCCGGTGGCGGTGTTCACCAGCACGCGTTCGCCGTTGACGATGTACTCCGGCACCATGATCTCGATGCCGGTGTTGAGCTTGGCCGGCTTCGGGCGCTTGGTGGCGGTGCCGCCCTTCAGTTCCGGCGGCGTCTCGATCACTTCCAGCACCACCGAGGCCGGCAACTGGATCGCCACCGGCTGCTCGTCGATCACCTGCACGTAGATGCCGGTCAGGCCGTCGGTGATGTAGCCGGCGTCGTCGCCGATCACGTCCGCGTCCAGGGTGTAGGGGGTGTAGTCCTCATCATCGAGGAAGACGAAGGCGTCGCCGTCCTTGTACGAATACGTGGACTGGCGGCGCAGCAGTTCGACCTCGACCAGGCTGTCGTCGGCATCGAAGCTGGCATCGAGCTTGTTGCCGCCCGGCACGCTGTACATGATGAAGCGGAAGCGGACGTTGCCGCCGCGACCCTGCGGCGAGCTGCGCTCGATGTCGCGGATCTGGTACACGCCGTTGTTGAACTCGACGACGTTGCCCTTCTTGATGTCGTTGGCTTTCATGGTGATCTAGGTCGTTGGGGGAGGGCGCCGTCCCGGCGCCCGGGGGGAATCACTTCGGAGCGAGGCGGGTAGCGCCGTCCAGGCGGATGGTCTCGCCGTTGAGGTAGGTGTTGCCGAGGATGAAGCCGACCAGGCTGGCGAAGTCTTCCGGCTTGCCCAGGCGCGACGGGAACGGAATCGAGGCGGCCAGCGACTGCTGCACGGCCTCAGGCATGCCGTCGACCATCGGCGTCCAGAACACGCCCGGGGCAATCGTGTTGACGCGGATGCCGAAGCGCGACAGTTCGCGTGCCATCGGCAGCGTCATCGAGACCACGCCGCCCTTGCTGGCCGCATACGCGGCCTGGCCGATCTGGCCTTCATAGGCGGCGATGCTGGCGGTGTTGATGATCACGCCGCGCTCGCCGTCGGTGCCGGCTTCATTGTGCTGCATGCGGTTGGCGGCGGCCTTGGCGACGTTGAAGCTGCCGACCAGGTTGACCATCACCGTGCCCTGGAAGCCGGCCAGCGGCATCGGGCCTTCCTTGCCGAGCACGCGGCCGGCGCCGAGGATGCCGGCGCAGTTCATCGCCACGTTCAGGCCGCCGAGGAAGTCGTGGGCCTGGTCGATGGCCGCAGCCACGGCCGCCTCATCGCTGACGTTGACGTTGAAATAGCGGGCCTTGTCGGCACCCAGCCCGGCGACGGCGGCAGCGCCCTTGTCGTCGTTGAGGTCGAACAGGGCCACCTTGCCGCCCTGGGCGACGAGGTGCTGGGCCACAGCCAGGCCGAGGCCGGAGACGCCGCCAGTGATCACGGCACGTACGGAAGACAGCTGCATTGAACGGTCCTGCAGGTTCGAGAACCGCCGATTCTAACGGAAGCCGCGACCGCCGCTGTTGTGCACTGCGCCGCCTTTGCGGGGCGGCGCAGCGCGGCGGTCAACCGGCGGCGGCCAGCGCCTGCCCGGTGCGGCTGGCGGTGGCGCGGCCGAGCAGGCCGGCCAACCAGCGGCCGGTCTCGGCCAGTGCCGGCAGGTCCACGCCGCTGTCCAGGCCCAGGCCCTGCAGCAGGTAGACCACGTCTTCGCTGGCGACGTTGCCGCTGGCGCCCTTCGCATACGGGCAGCCACCGGCGCCGGAGACGGCACTGTCGACTACGCGCACGCCTTCTTCAAGGCAGGTGGCGATGTTGGCGATGGCCTGGCCGTAGGTGTCGTGGAAGTGCACGGCCAGTGCTGCCATCGGAATCTCGGCGGCCACCGCCTGCAGCATGGCCCGTGCCTTGCGCGGGGTGCCGACGCCGATGGTGTCGCCCAGCGAGATTTCGTAACAGCCCATCTGGTGCAGGGCGCGCGCCACCCGCACCACGTCGGCCAGCGGTACGTCGCCCTGGTAGGGGCAGCCGAGCACGGTGGAGACGTAGCCGCGCACGCGCACGCCATCGGCGGCGGCACGGCGCAGGATCGGCTCGAAGCGGGCCAGCGATTCGTCGATGCCGGCATTGGTGTTGGTGCGGTTGAACGCCTCGGACGCGGCGGTGAACACCGCCACTTCCTCCACGCCCACCGCACGGGCACGGTCGTAGCCCTGTTCGTTCGGCACCAGTACCGGGTAGTGGATGCCCGGCCGGCGCTGGATGCCGGCATAGACCTCGGCGGCGTCGGCCAGCTGCGGGATCCACTTCGGGCTGACGAAGCTGGTCGCTTCGATGCTGCGCAGGCCGGTGGCCGACAGGCGGTTGATCAGTTCGATCTTGTCGGCGGTGGAGACCGACTGCTTTTCGTTCTGCAGGCCGTCACGCGGGCCGACCTCGACGATGCGGACGTAGTCGCTCATGCGGTCACCCCGGCGGCGGGGCGGTGGCAGACCGCCTCGATGTTGTTGCCATCCGGGTCCAGCACGAAGGCACCGTAGTAGTCGGGGTGGTACCACGGGCGCAGGCCCGGCGCACCGTTGTCGCGGCCGCCGGCGGCGAGGGCGGCGGCATGGAAGGCGTCCACCTGGGTGCGGCTGGCGCAGGCGAAGGCCACGTGCACGCCGTGGCTGGCGGTACCGCCATTGCCGAGCCAGAAGAACGGCTTGCCGTCGCTGCCGAAGCCGATGTGGTCATGGGCGCCGGTCTGTTCGGCGGTGACTTCCATCACCACGCCAATCTGCAGAGGTGCCAGCGCCTGCAGGAAGAAGGACTTGCTGCGCGCCAGGTCGGCGCTGGTCAAACCAAGATGATCGAGCATGTTCAGGCTTCCGTGACCCAATGGGGCGCGCGCTTGTCGAGGAAGGCGCCCAGGCCTTCCTGGCCCTCGGCGGACACCCGCAGGCGCGCGATCAGGGCGGCATTATCGCGATCCAGTGCGTCGCGGTCATGGCTGTCACGCACCTGCCGCACCAGCTGCTTGGCGCTGGAGGAGGCGATCGGACCGGCCTTGTCGAGCAGTGCCAGCTGGCGCTGCACCGCCTCGTCCAGGCGCTCGGGCTCGACCAGCTGGTGGACCAGGCCGATGCGCAGCGCGGTTTCGCCGTCGAAGTGCTCGCCGGTGGCGAACCAGCGACGGGCCTGGCGCGGGCCGATGGCCTCGATCACATAGGGCGAGATCACCGCCGGCAGCAGGCCCAGGCGGCTTTCGGTCAGGCCGAAACGGGCCGAGGTGCTGGCAATGGCAATGTCGCAGCAGGCAACCAGGCCGACGCCGCCACCGAAGGCCGCGCCGTGGACCCGGGCCAGGGTCGGCTTGGGCAGCTCGTCCAGGGTGCGCATCAGTCGCGCCAGTGCCAGCGAGTCCTCGCGGTTGTCGGCCTCGCTGGCCGCAGCCATGCCGCGCATCCACTGCATGTCGGCACCGGCCGAGAAGGAGGCGCCGTGGCCGGCCAGTACCACCGCGCGCACCGAAGCATCGTGGCCGGCGGCCTCCAGTGCGGCGGTCAGCCGGGCGATCAGCCCGGCGTCAAAGGCGTTGTGCAGCTCCGGCCGGTTCAGCCAGAGGGTGAGGACGGCGCCGCTGCGCTCGATCTGCAAAGCATCGTTCATGGGATTCCAGGGTCACTCCATACCTGTATGGATCATAGCGGGCCATTGGTCATGGGCCATGACGCGACGCGGGAATGTTAGAATCGAGAACCATTTACATCCAGCAGAGAACACGCTAGATGACGCTGTCCGAACTGCCGCTGCACACCTCGGCCGTGGTCGAGTCCGTGCAGGACCTGCATGCCAACGATGCCATCGCCCGTCGCCTGCGCGAGCTGGGTTTCGTGAAGGGCGAGGAAGTACGCCTGGTGGCCAAGGGTCCGGTGGGGGGCGAACCGCTGCTGGTGCAGGTCGGGTTCACCCGTTTCGCGCTGCGGATCAGTGAAGCCAAGCGGGTCGTGGTCGACGCCGCCAGCCAGGAACGACGCGCATGACCGCCACTGCCACTGCCGCCCCCCTGCGCATTGCGCTGGTCGGTAACCCCAACAGCGGCAAGACCGCACTGTTCAACCAGCTGACCGGTAGCCGGCAGAAGGTTGCCAATTACACCGGCGTCACTGTCGAACGCAAGGAAGGCCGCCTGCGTGCGCCGTCCGGCCGTGAATTCGCGGTGCTGGACCTGCCGGGCGCCTACAGCCTGCACCCGGCCAGCCTGGACGAGGCGATCACCCGCGACCTGTGCCGGGGTTTCTACCCGGGCGAAGCCGCACCGGACGTGCTTCTGTGCGTGATCGACGCCACCAACCTGCGCCTGCACCTGCGTTTCGCGCTGGAACTGCGCGAGCTGGGCAAGCCGATGGTGGTGGCCCTTAACATGGTCGATGCCGCCCAGCGCCGTGGCATCCAGGTGGACGTGGCCGCGCTGGAGCGCGAGCTGGGCGTGCCGGTGGTGGAGACCGTGGCGGTGCGCAAGCAGGGCGCCAAGGCCCTGGTCGAGCGCCTCGATGCGATGGTGCCGCACCTTGATGCGCCGGTGCCGGGCCCGGAAGGTGGCATCGACTACCACGCCAAGGTGCGTGAGATCCTGTCGGTGGCCGTGCGCATGCCGGCGCGGACCGCGAAGGTCGACGATGCGCTGGACCGCTGGCTGCTGCACCCGGTGTTCGGCCTGATCAGCCTGGCCGTGGTGATGTTCCTGATCTTCCAGGCGGTGTACGCCTGGGCGACGCCGCTGATGGATGCCATCGAGGCCGGCTTCGCCTGGCTCGGTGCCTTCGTCGGCAGCGTGCTGCCGGAAGGCCCGCTGGCCAGCCTGCTGACCGACGGCATCATCGCCGGTGTCGGTGGCGTGGTGGTGTTCCTGCCGCAGATCCTGATCCTGTTCTTCTTCATCCTGGTGCTGGAGGAATCCGGCTACCTGCCGCGTGCGGCGTTCCTGCTCGACCGCATGATGGCCGCCGCTGGCCTGTCCGGCCGCTCGTTCATCCCGCTGCTGTCCAGCTTCGCCTGCGCGGTGCCGGGCATCATGTCCACCCGCAGCATCCAGGACCCGCGTGACCGCCTGGCCACGATCCTGGTGGCGCCACTGATGACCTGTTCCGCACGCCTGCCGGTGTACGCGCTGCTGATCGGTGCGTTCATCCCGCAGAAGACGGTGTGGGGCGTGTTCAACCAGCAGGGCCTGGTGCTGTTCGGCCTGTACGCGGCCGGCATCCTCAGCGCGCTGGCGATGTCGTGGATCATGAAGAAGTGGCGCCGCGACAAGAGCGAGCATCCGCTGATGCTGGAGCTGCCCTCGTACCGCCTGCCGCACGTGCGCGACCTGGCGGTCGGCCTGTACGAGCGCGGCATGATCTTCCTCAAGCGCGTCGGCGGCATCATCCTGGCGCTGACCATCCTGCTGTGGGTGCTGTTGTCGTTCCCGGCCGCTCCGGCGAGGGCCACGATGCCGGCCATCGACTACAGCTACGCCGGCCAGATCGGCCATGCGATGGCCGTGTTCTTTGCGCCGCTGGGCTTCAACTGGCAGATCTGCATCGCGCTGATCCCGGGCCTGGCCGCGCGTGAAGTGGCGGTGGCTTCTCTGGCCACGGTGTACGCGCTGTCCGCGGCCGATGACGATGCCGCCAGCCAGGCACTGACCCCGCTGATCAGCGATGGCTGGTCGCTGGCCACCGCGTTGTCGCTGCTGGTCTGGTACATCTACGCCCCGATGTGCATCTCGACGCTGGCCACCATCAAGCGCGAGACCAACTCGTGGAAGCAGATGGGCTTCGCCGCGTTCTACCTGTTTGCCGCGGCTTACGTGGCCGCACTGATCACCTACCAGGTGACCAAGGCGCTGGGAGGCGGCTGATGGATACCGGCCTGCTGATCCAGTACCTGATCATCGCGGTGGCCGTGCTGGTCAGTGCCTGGGTGGTGCTGAAGAAGCAGTTCCCCGGCACCGTGCGCAAGCTGCGCGGGGCGCTGGCGCTGGCTTTGCTGAAGCCGGACCGTGCTGCCTGGCTGCAGGCGCTGGGGCGGAAGGTCGCGCCGCCGGCCAGCGGCGGTGCTGGCGCCTGTGGTGGCTGCGACAGCTGCGGGCCAACGAAAAAATAGCGTCGAGCCATGCTCGACTGCCGTCGCCTGGTGGATGCGAACCATGGTTCGCACGCTCTCGAGGCCCATCCACGCATGGCGTGGATCTACTGGACCGTGGCATAGGGCGTGGAACTACGTGGCCCGTGATCCGAGCTCTGCCGCCAGCGCCAGCCACGTGCTGCGTTGTGCCGGAGTACTGCTGCGTACCGCGCCGAGGCGGCTGACCCGCACCGGGCGGATGCCGCAGAACTCCAGGAGGGTGGCGCGGATCTGGGTGATGCCCGGGTCGCGGTAGATCCAGCGGTAGTACCAGGGGGGTGTATCCAGCGTGGTGATCACCCGTGCGCTGCGCCCGGCCAGCAACCGGTCCCACCACACTGAGTCGCGCCGGTAGCGGAAGGCGTACCCCGGCAGCAGCACGCGGTCGAAGAAGCCCTTCAGCAGCGCCGGCATCGCGCCCCACCAGGTGGGGTAGACCAGCACCAGATGATCGCAGGCCTCGATCGCATCGGCGGCGTCCTGCAGGTCGGCTTCCAGTGGCTGGATCTGGCGATAGCCATGGCGCAGCACCGGATCGAACACGAGTTCACCCAATGCGATCAGGCGCACCCGGTGGCCGGCGTTCTCGGCGGCCGTGGCATAGCGCTGGGCGAGGGCGCCGCACAGGCTGTCACGGTCAGGATGGCCGAGCAGGATCAGGATGGAGCGGGACACGGCAACCTCCGGAAATGGAAAGTGCGCGAGGTTGGGGTCTGCCCCAGGGGCAGAGTCAAACCGGGGTGGTGCAGCCGCTGGGTTCCAGGATGCAGTCGCCGCTGCCGGAGTGCAGCCACTGCTGCAGTTCGTCGCTGACCTGCTGCAGGTCGCGCTCGACCTGCGCCAGCCGCACCCGCTCGCTGGCAATGCGGCTGCGCTGCTGCTCCAGCAAGGCCAGCACCGCTGGCCAGTCGAGCCGACCATCACGGCCCTGCAGGCGCGAGATCGCGGCCAGGGTGATGCCCAGCCCCAGTGCCTGGCGGATCAGCTGCACCCAGGCCACGTCCTGTTCGCTGTAGTCGCGATAGCGGTTCAGGCGTGGCACCGGCGGCAGCAGTCCACGCGCCTCGTACAGGCGGATGGCCTTGGCGCTGGCACCGGTCAGGCGGCTGACCTCGGAGATGCGCATCGGCTCAGTCCCGCACCAGCCCGCCATCGACCACCAGGTTCTGGCCGGTTACCGCGCGCGACCAGGGACTGGCGAAGAACAGCGCGGCATCGGCGAACTCGGCCGGCGTGGTGACGCTGCGCAGCGGGGTGTTGGCAGCGATGTAGTCGAATACTGCTTCCGGCGTGGCGGCACTGGCATCGGTGGTGCGCAGCAGGCCACCGGACAGCATGTTCACGGTGATGCCATGCGGGCCCAGGTCGCCGGCCAGGGTGCGGGTCAGCGACAGCAGTGCGGCCTTGGCGGCGGTGTAGTCGTGGTAGGGCACCACCGGATTCTGGAACAGGTTGGTGCCGATGTTGATCACGCGGCCGAAGCGACGCGCCTGCATGCCGGGCAGGGCGGCCTGCACGGTGTTCAGCGCGCCGCGCACGCTGCCCTCGAACTGCGCCTGGAAGGCCGGCCAGCCGATATCCGCGGCGCCGTCGCGGGCATCGCCATTGAACGAGAAAGCGGCCAGCGCGTTGTTGACCACGGTGGTGACACCTTGGCCGAAGTGGGCCAGCGCGTGCTGCAGCATCGCATCGACCTGAGCGCGGTCGGTGACGTCGGCCGGCAGCGCGATCGCCTGCCCGCCCAGCTCGGCAGCCAGAGTACGTGCGGCGGCTTCGCTGCGGTGATAGTTGACGATGACGCGCGCGCCCTGCGCAGCGAACGCGCGGGCGATGTGCTGGCCAAGGCCGCGGCCGGCACCGGTGACCAGCACCAGCTGTTCGCTGATCTGCATGAGGGAGCTGCCATCCATTGCATGAAAGGGCATGCAGCGTAGCAGCGATGACGCTTGCCGGAGCGGGCGTGCTGCCGCTAGCCTGCAGGCATGAACCAGACTCCCCTGCGATTGCTCATTCACGGTGCCTCCGGGCGCATGGGCCAGGCCCTGCTGCGGCTGGCCGCCGAACAACCCGAAACCCTGCAGATCGTGGCTGCGGTAACCGGCCGTGCGCCGGCGCAGCGCGTGGTTGACGGTGTGCCGTTCTTCGGCGCCAGCGAACTGCCTGGCGCGCCGGTGTTCGATGTGGCGATCGACTTCAGCCTGCCGGAGGGTTTCGACCCGATGCTGGCGTTGTGCGTGGAGCGCGGGGCAGGGCTGGTGTCGGGCACCACCGGCATCTCCAGCACGCAGCGCCAGGCGCTGGAGGCCGCGGCGGCGAAGATCCCGCTGGTCTGGGCATCGAACTTCAGCCTGGGCGTGGCGGTACTGGACGAACTGGTGGAGCGTGCGGCGCAGGCGCTGGCCGGCTGGGACTGCGACATCGTCGAATCGCACCACACCCAGAAGAAGGACGCGCCATCGGGCACCGCGCTGACCCTGGGCGCGGCCGCGCAGCGGGGCGGGGCGGAGCCGCATTACGCCAGCCTGCGTGCCGGTGACATCGTGGGCGAGCACCTGGTGCAGTTCACCGGGCTGGGCGAGCGCATCGAGCTGGTGCACCGGGCAACCAACCGCGACATCTTCGCCCGCGGCGCCCTGTTCGCCGCCCGCCAGCTGCAGGGCCGGGCGGCGGGCAGCTACCGGGTAAGGGACCTGCTGCAGTAAGTCGGTAGTGCCGGCCGCTGGCCGGCAACCTCGTGAAGCCCGACGGCAAGGGAATTGCCGGCCAGCGGCCGGCACTACCGGGCGGCGGACCCCGCATACGCCGCCGGATTGAAATGAACGCGCAATCGCCTGTTCATGAACAGCGATAACCGCTGGCGCGAGCGCCCCGGCAGCGCTACAATTCGCACTCGCCGAATCACGAAAGCCGGACCGGTCCCAGACCGTACGTCCGCGCTTTTTTGCAACCGGATTTCCGTGAAGCGCAGGCGTGACTTCGGCAGCCCCCTCGGTAGCCAAAGTGAGATTCCCGTGACCCAAGCCGCAATCCTCGTCCTCGAAGACGGCACCGTATTCGAGGGCGAATCCGTAGGCGCGCCCGGCCTGTCCGTCGGTGAGGTGGTGTTCAACACCGCCATGACCGGCTACCAGGAAGTGCTGACCGACCCGTCCTACGCCCGGCAGATGGTCACGCTGACCTATCCGCATATCGGCAACACTGGCATGACCGACCAGGACAATGAAGCGTCCAAGGTATGGTCGGCCGGCCTGATCGTGCGCGATGTTCCCCGCCGTCCCAGCAACTGGCGCAGCCAGGTGTCGCTGCAGGACTGGCTGATCCAGCGTGGCGTGGTCGCCATCGCCGGCATCGACACCCGCAAGCTGACCCGCATCCTGCGCGAGAAGGGCGCGCAGAACGGTGCGCTGATGGCCGGCGACATCGACGTGGAAAAGGCACTGGAAGCCGCCCGCAAGTTCCCGGGGCTGAAGGGCATGGATCTGGCCAAGGTCGTCACTACCGAGAAGACCTACACCTGGACCGAGGGCCAGCTGGACCTGGATGCCAATGCCTTCGTCAGCGTGCCGGCCAGGTTCAAGGTCGTGGCCTATGACTTCGGCGTGAAGACCAACATCCTGCGCATGCTGGCCGAGCGCGGTTGCGAAGTGACCGTGGTGCCGGCGCAGACCCCGGCCGCCGAAGTGCTGGCGCTGAAGCCGGATGGCGTGTTCCTGTCCAACGGCCCGGGTGACCCGGAACCGTGCGACTACGCAATCGAAGCGATCAAGACCTTCATCGACGTGAAGATCCCGACCTTCGGCATCTGCCTGGGCCACCAGCTGCTGGGCCTGGCCTCGGGCGCGAAGACCATGAAGATGGGCCACGGCCACCACGGTGCCAACCACCCGGTGCAGGACCTGGACAGCGGCCGGGTGATGATCACCTCGCAGAACCACGGCTTCGCGATCGATGAAGCGACCTTGCCGCCGACCCTGCGCGTGACCCACCGCTCGCTGTTCGATGGTACCAACCAGGGTGTTGCCCGCACCGACGTGCCGGCGTTCTCGTTCCAGGGTCATCCGGAAGCGTCGCCGGGCCCGACCGATGTCGGTCCGCTGTTCGACCGCTTCGTGGTGCTGATGGAGCAGGCCAAGGCGTGATCAGTACGCCGCCGGCCCCCTGGTGGCGTCGCGATGGACCGTAAACCGCCGCATCGCTGCTGCCCCTGGCGCGGCGCTGCGGATCAAGATTCCTGATCGACAGCGTGCGATCACTCCCCCTTGTCACGCTGTACTGACTTAGAGAAGAAAATGCCCAAGCGCACTGACCTCAAGACCATCCTCATCATCGGTGCTGGCCCGATCGTCATCGGCCAGGCCTGCGAGTTCGACTACTCCGGCGCCCAGGCCTGCAAGGCACTGCGTGACGAGGGTTACCGCGTGGTGCTGGTCAACAGCAACCCGGCCACGATCATGACCGACCCGGAGATGGCCGACGCCGTCTACATCGAGCCGATCAACTGGCAGACGGTCGAGAAGATCATCGCCAAGGAAAAGCCCGATGCACTGCTGCCGACCATGGGTGGCCAGACCGCGCTGAACTGCGCGCTGGACCTGGCCGACAACGGCGTGCTGGAGAAGTACAACGTCGAGCTGATCGGCGCCAAGCGCGAAGCGATCCGCATGGCCGAAGACCGCGAGCTGTTCCGCGTGGCCATGGGTGAGATCGGCCTGGAATGCCCGACCGCCGCCGTGGCCCACACCCTGGACGAAGCGCTGGAGATCCAGACCCGCGTCGGCTACCCGACCATCATCCGCCCCAGCTTCACCCTGGGCGGCAGCGGCGGTGGCATTGCCTACAACCGCGAAGAGCTGGTCGAGATCGTCAGCCGCGGCCTGGAACTGTCGCCGACCACCGAAGTGCTGGTGGAAGAGTCGGTGCTGGGCTGGAAGGAGTTCGAGATGGAAGTGGTCCGCGATACCGCGGACAACTGCATCATCGTCTGCTCGATCGAAAACCTGGACCCGATGGGCGTGCACACCGGTGACTCGATCACCGTGGCGCCGGCGCAGACCCTGACCGACAAGGAATACCAGCGCCTGCGCGATGCCTCCATCGCCGTGCTGCGCAAGATCGGCGTGGATACCGGTGGCTCGAACGTGCAGTTCGGCATCAATCCGAAGACCGGCCGCGTGGTCGTCATCGAGATGAACCCCCGCGTGTCGCGTTCCTCGGCGCTGGCCTCCAAGGCCACCGGCTTCCCGATCGCCAAGGTCGCCGCGAAGCTGGCCGTCGGCTACACCCTGGACGAACTGAAGAACGAGATCACCGGCGGCCTGACCCCGGCCTCGTTCGAGCCGTCCATCGATTACGTCGTCACCAAAATCCCGCGCTTTGCCTTCGAGAAGTTCCCGGCCGCCGACGCGCGCCTGACCACCCAGATGAAGTCGGTGGGTGAGGTGATGGCGATGGGCCGCACCTTCCAGGAGTCGGTGCAGAAGGCCCTGCGTGGCCTGGAAACCGGCAAGGTCGGCTTCGACCCGACCGGCCTGGACCTGGGCAACGAAGAAGACCTGCAGACCCTGCGCCGCGAACTGAAGGCGCCGGGCCCGGAGCGTCTGTTCTTCGTCGCCGATGCATTCCGCGCCGGCATGAGCGTGGAAGAGATCTACGCGCTGTCGTTCATCGATCATTGGTTCCTGGACCAGATCGAGGAAATCATTGCTGCCGAAGCTGACGTCGCTGCCGGTGGCATCGACGCGCTGGACGCTGCGCGCCTGCGCAAGCTGAAGCGCGCTGGCTTCTCCGACGCGCGCCTGGCGCAGCTGACCGGCACCAACGAAGCCGCCGTCCGCGCGTTGCGTCGTGCGCACAAGGTGCGCCCGGTCTACAAGCGCGTGGACTCCTGTGCCGGTGAATTCTCCACCGGTACCGCCTACCTGTACTCGACCTACGAGGACGAGTGCGAGGCCGCGCCGAGCAACCGCGACAAGATCATGATCCTGGGCGGTGGCCCGAACCGCATCGGCCAGGGCATCGAGTTCGACTATTGCTGCGTGCACGCGGCACTGGCGCTGCGCGAGGATGGTTATGAAACCATCATGGTCAACTGCAACCCGGAAACCGTGTCGACCGACTACGACACCTCCGACCGCCTGTACTTCGAACCGCTGACCCTGGAAGACGTGCTGGAAATCGTCGAACTGGAACAGCCGAAGGGCGTGATCGTGCAGTACGGCGGCCAGACCCCGCTGAAGCTGGCGCGCGCGCTGGAAGCCAATGGCGTGCCGGTGATCGGTACCAGCCCGGATTCGATCGACCTGGCCGAAGACCGCGAGCGCTTCCAGCAGCTGGTCGACAAGCTGGGCCTGAAGCAGCCGCCGAACCGCATCGCCCGCAACGACCAGGAAGCCCTGCTGCTGGCCCGCGAGATCGGCTACCCGCTGGTGGTGCGCCCGAGCTACGTGCTGGGTGGCCGTGCCATGGAAATCGTCTACGGCGAAGCCGACCTGGCCCGCTATGTGCGCGACGCGGTGAAGGTGTCCAATGATTCGCCGGTGCTGCTGGACCGCTTCCTCGACAACGCCGTCGAGTGCGACGTCGACATCATCGCCGACAAGGATGGCAACGTCCTGATCGGCGGCGTGATGGAACACATCGAAGAAGCCGGCGTGCACTCGGGCGATTCCTCGTGCTCGCTGCCGCCGTACTCGCTGTCGGCTGAAACCCAGGCCGAGCTGCGCCGCCAGGTGGTGGAGCTGGCCAAGGCCCTGAACGTGGTCGGCCTGATGAACACCCAGTTCGCGATCCAGACCAGCGACGAAGGTGCCGACACCATCTACCTGCTGGAAGTGAACCCGCGTGCGTCGCGCACCGTGCCGTTCGTGTCCAAGGCCACCGGCATGCCGCTGGCCAAGATCGCTGCCCGTTGCATGGCTGGCAAGAGCCTGGCCGAGCAGGGCGCGACCAAGGAAATCGTGCCGGACTACTACTCGGTGAAGGAAGCGATCTTCCCGTTCGCCAAGTTCCAGGGCGTCGATCCGATCCTCGGGCCGGAAATGCGCTCCACCGGCGAAGTGATGGGCGTGGGTCGCACCTTCAATGCCGCCTTCGCGCGCGCGCAGGAAGCGGGCGGCATCAAGACCCCGCCGATCGGCAAGGCCTTCGTGTCGGTGCGCGACCCGGACAAGAAGCGCGTGCTGCCGGTGGCCAAGGCCCTGCTGGCGCGTGGCTACACCCTGGTCGCCACCCGTGGCACCGCCGCGTGGCTGCAGCAGCACGGCATGGACTGCGAGATCATCAACAAGGTGGTCGAAGGCCGTCCGCACATCGTCGACTCGATCAAGAACGGCGAGATCGTCTACATCGTCAACACGACCGAAGGTCGTTCGGCGATCAACGACTCGTTCTCGATCCGTCGCGAGGCGCTGCAGCACCGCGTCACCTACTCGACCACCATTGCCGGCGCCAAGGCGCTGGTGGATTCACTGGAATTCCGCGGCACCGGCCCCGTCTGGTCGCTGCAGGAGCTGCACAAGGAGTTGAATGCATGAGAGCCCCCATCACGATGAAGGGCGCGCAGAAGCTGCGCGACGAACTGGATCACCTGAAGTCGGTCAAGCGCCCGAAGGTGATCGCCGCGATCGCCGAAGCGCGTGAGCATGGCGACCTGAAGGAGAATGCCGAGTACCACGCCGCGCGCGAGGAACAGGGCTTCATCGAAGGCCGCATCAAGCAGCTGGAAGGCGAGCTGTCGCACGCCGAGATCATCGACGTGAGCAAGCTCAATGCCGGCTCCAAGGTGGTGTTCGGTGCCAGCGTGACGCTGGCCGACGTGGAAACCGACGAAGAGAAGAAGTACCAGATCGTGGGTGACCTGGAGGCGGACATCAAGCTGGGCCTGATCGCCATCTCCTCGCCGGTGGCGCGCGCGATGATCGGCAAGCTGGAAGGCGATTCGATCGTGATCGACGCCCCGGCCGGCCAGCGCGAGTACGAGATCGTCAGCGTCAGCTACGTGGACTGACCCGGTGGCAACGGCGACTCTGCTGTTGCCGGCACGCAGCCGCTTTGCCGCGGCTGCGCTGCCTGATGACGTGGCGCGTGCCCTGGGCCGCGCCAACGCCTCGCAGTTCGAAGCCGGCGAGCGGGCGCAGCTGCAGCGCCATTTCACGGTCGCCGCGCCGCACTGGCCGGTGGCCGCACTGAGCCGCCAGCGTGACGTCGGCGATGCGGCCGGCGCGTGCTGGCTGCGTGCCGATCCGGCCTGCATGGTGCCGGACATGCACGGCGCGCGGATGATGGCCTACGGCGAAACGCTGCGGCCGACCCTGGCCGATTGCCTCGCCCTGCTGCCGGTGCTGCAACCGCTGTTCGCCGATGCCGGGTTCGTGCTCGACGCACCGGACCCTTCGCGCTGGTACCTGCGGCTTCCGATCGACCTGGCCCTGCCGGACTTCGACAGTCCGGACGAGGTGCTGGGCGATGACCTGTTCTCGCACCTGCCGGCAGGCGAGGGCGGCCGCCGTTGGCGGGCGCTGATGACCGAAGCGCAGGTACTGCTGCACAATCATTCCTGGAACCAGCAGCGCGCCGCGCAGGGACAACAGCCGATCAATTCACTGTGGTTCTGGGGTGGTGGCGTGATGCCGGTGTCGGTCAGTACGCCGCACGCACAGGTGCGCAGCCGCGACGCGCTGCTGCAGGGCCTGGCCCTGGCGGCTGGCGTAGCCGTGGATGGCGAGCAGGCGGTGGATGCACTGGTTGATCTGCGCCAGCTGCGTTCCCTGCAGCAGCTCGGCAATGATGCGATCCGTCCGCTGCTGGCCGCGCTGAAGCGTGGCGAGCTGCAGCGGCTGGTGCTGGATTTCGAGGACGGCCTGCAGTTCCAGCTGGACCGTGGCCAGCGCTGGCAGTTCTGGAAGAAGCCGCGCCAGCTTCACGACTGAGCGGGGCCTCGGCCGAGCGGGGGCGGATCCGTTTTCCATCGGAGAACGGCTCTGACCCCGATGTTTGCCGGGGTTGCCGGCCAGCGGCCGGCACTACCGCAGGTGCCGGGCGCAATCCCGACAGCCTCTCCCGCGCGCGGTATCATCCCTCTGTCTTTCGTAACCGGCGATGCCGATGTCCCTTGCCGCCGATGCTGTGCATCCCGCCTCTGATACGCCGACGATCCACCGCCGCGATGCGGTCGCGCCCGGCAGCTGGCCGGAGGGCACGCTGCCGTTGCTGGCGCGTCTCTATGCCAGCCGTGGCGCAGGTACACCGGAGTTGGCGCAGCCGAAGCTGGGCAATCTGCACGCCCCCGAGCTGCTGACCGGCATCGACGATGCGGTGAGCCTGCTGGTCGAGGCCATCGCCAACGACAAGCGCATCCTGGTGGTTGGCGACTTCGACTGCGATGGCGCCACCGCCTGTGCCGTCGGCGTGCGCGGCCTGCGCATGCTCGGCGCACGGCATGTCTTCCACGCGGTGCCGAACCGCATGGTGCACGGCTATGGCCTGTCGCCGTCGCTGGTGGAAGAGCTGACCGCGTTGAAGCCGGACCTGCTGGTCACGGTCGACCACGGTATTGCCTGCCATGCCGGCGTGACCGCGGCCAAGGCGCGTGGCTGGCAGGTGCTGGTCACCGATCATCATCTTCCCGGTCCGCAGTTGCCGCCGGCCGATGTCATCGTCGATCCCAATCTGGACGGCGATGCTTTCCCCAGCAAGTCGCTGGCTGGCGTCGGCGTGATCTTCTACGTGCTGATGGCGCTGCGCCGGCAGATGCGCGAAGCCGGTGTCTTTGCCGACGGCAAGGGTCCGGACCTGACTACGCTGCTGGACCTGGTGGCGGTTGGCACCGTCGCCGACCTGGTGGCGCTGGACCCGAACAACCGTGCACTGGTCAGCGCGGGCCTGCGCCGCCTGCGCGCAGGGCAGGGCTGTGTCGGCCTGCGTGCGCTGATCGAAGCCAGCGGCCGTGACGCCGCGCGACTGACCGCCACCGACATCGGCTTCGCCCTGGGCCCCCGCCTGAATGCAGCAGGCCGCCTGGAAGACATGGCACTGGGCATCGCGCTGCTGCTGACCGAAGACCCGCGCCAGGCGCGCGAGATCGCGCAGACGCTGGAACAGATCAATTCGGAACGCCGCGCCGTGCAGCAGTCGATGACCGACGACGCCGAGCAGGCGTTGACCCGCGTGGTGCTGGACATGGCCGGCCAGCGCCCGGTGGCGGCCTGCCTGTTCGACGCCGACTGGCATCCGGGCGTTGTCGGCCTGGTCGCGTCGAAGATGAAGGACCGCCTGCATCGCCCGGTGATCGCCTTCGCCCCGGCCGAACCCGGCGCCGGCACCCTGCGCGGCTCGGCGCGCTCGATTCCCGGCCTGCACATCCGTGACGCCCTGGCGCTGGTCGATGCACGTCATCCGGGCCTTATCGAACGCTTCGGTGGCCATGCCATGGCGGCCGGCCTCAGCCTGCGCCTCGATCACGTCGATGACTTCAAGGCCGCCTTCGTCGCCGTGGTACTGGAAATGCTCGACCCGGCGGCACTGCAGCAGCAGGTGCTCAGCGACGGCGAACTGACCGCCGACGAGCTGGATCATCGCCATGCCGACGCGTTGCGCCTGGCCGGACCGTGGGGCCAGGGCTTCCCCGAACCGCTGTTCGACGGTCACTTCGAAGTGGCCAACTGGCGTGTGCTGAAGGAGCGCCACCTCAAGCTGGAACTGCGCCTGCCGGGTGTACCCGGCACGATCAACGCGATCCACTTCGGCGGCTGGCACGGCAACGCGCCGGGCCGCCATGTGCATCTCGCCTATCGGCTCGCCTGCGACGACTATCGCGGCGGCAGCGCCATCCAGCTGATCGTGGAGCACAGCCTCCCCGCCTGAAGAAAAGGGGACGGAGGGGATTAAGTCGTAAATGGCAAACAAGGCAAAAGCGACTTAATCCCCTCCGTCCCCTTTATCTAATCCCCTCCGTCCCCTTTATCTGTCAGGTCAGCGGACCTCGGTTACCAGCGTCGGTAGTTCCCAGGTGCCACCGGGCACGCCCCGGCACAGGCCGGCCGCTACCTCCGACGTCGCGATGAAGCGCGTGCCGTCCCACGTCCAGGTGTTCTGCGAGATGCAGTCGCCCAGACCGCGGCCCTTCTGCGCGGCAATGATCTGACCATCGTCGTAGTCGATGGCATCGCTGGTCACCCACTGTGGCTGGTAAGGCGCCTCCGGACGGGCCACCCAGTAGCCATCGCCGGTGTTGTAGGCCGCGCGCCAGCACTGCACGTTGACCAATACGTGCTGCGCATCCAGGCGCTGGATCTGCAGCGGGGAGTTGCTGAGCGGAACGTCGGCGTCGGTCTCCAGCAGCCCTTCGCAGCTGTCGTCCTTCAGCGTGGCACGCAGCGCTGCACGCAGGGCGGGTGAGGCGGCCAGTTGCGCAAACGCCGGATCATCCGGGGTCGAGTCCACGGTAGCGGCCTTGCGCACCACCGGTACCGGCAGAGCGGCGGGGACGCTGGATTCCGGCGTGCTGCCCTTGCGCATCACGGCACCGGGTGTGCCGAGGCGCCCCTGGTACTCGTCGATCTTCAGCAGTACCGCTGCCGCCCCCTTGTCCGACAACGGCCAGCGGCGGCCTGCGCCATCGGTCACGCTGACCCCACCGTTGCGCACCAGTGCCGACAACAGCGCGCTGGTCTGCGCGGCATTCAAGCTGTGCGTACCTTTGCCTCTTGCGGGGGCCAGAACGCCGAGATCCTGCTGCTGGATGCGCAGATGCAGTGCGCCCTTGGGCTGGGGCTGGCCTTCTTCCGGCTGCAGCGTCAGGCGGCCCTGGATGGCCTGGCCCGGGCCGCCCTTGCGGGTGAGCAGGACGCTCAGGGTGCTGTCCTCGTCGGTGGCGTACCCAGCGGCGCGGCAGGTGCGGGTATTGTCACAGGCCGCGACCCAGTCGTGATGCTGGAAATACAGGCTTTTGGCCGGGGCCGCCGCAAGGGCGGTCAACGGGCAGGCCAGGAGCAGCAGAATGGTGGGCAGGGGGAGTCGCATCGGCATCCTTGCGCATATGGGAGTGGGGCATCGTGCCTGTGGGCGACGACATTGAAAAGCTCGGCTCGTCAAACCCCGTTCCGTCTGTTCGTGCGTTCAACCCTCCACGATCCCACTGGAGTCCGGTCATGGTCTTCGCCCGTTGCTGCACTGTGTTGTTGCTGGCCCTTGTGGCCTGGCCCGCTGGCGCGCAGTCGCCACGGATCTCCCGGCCGCAGGCCACCACGCCGCTGTTGATCGCGCCAGCCGCCGAACAACCGGTGCAGCTGCAGCGTGCCCGCATCGAAGGCGAGGTCCAGGCCGGCATCGCCCAGACCCGGATCACCCTGGAATTCCACAACCCGAACCGGCGCGTGCTGGAGGGTGAGCTGCAGTTCCCCCTGGCCGACGGCCAGCAGATCAGCGGCTTCGCGCTGGATATCAACGGCGAGATGCGTGACGCGGTGCCGGTGCCCAAGGACCGCGGCCGTCAGGTGTTCGAGGAGATCGCCCGCCGTGGTGTCGACCCGGGCCTGCTGGAACAGACCGCCGGCAACCAGTTCCGCCTGCGCATCTACCCGCTGCCGGCTGGTGGCAGTCGGCGCGTGCAGCTGGTGATTCGCGAGCCGTTGGCCTTCGCCGGCCACGGCTGGCAGTGGACGCTTCCGCTGCAGTTCGCCGCCGGTGCAGCCTCGGTTGAACTGAAACTGCAGGCCCCCGGCGCGGCCACCGCAGGTACGGCACCCTTCCGTATCAGTGCGGGCCAGCTGCAATGGCAGGGCAGGGGCGCGCAGTTGCCGAAGCAGCTGCAGTGGAGCCTGCCGGCAGCCCGCCAGGCACAGGTGCAGGTGGCGCCCTGGGAGGATGGCCATTACCTGCTGGCGCAGCTGCCGGTGGCGGCCAGCAGCACGCCCCGCACGTTGCCCAGCGAGATCGGCCTGCTGTGGGACGGCTCCGGTTCGGCGGGGCAGCGCGATCGCACGCGTGAGTTCGCACTGCTGGATCGCTACTTCGCCGCGATGGGCGACGGTACGGTGTCGCTGACTGTGCTGCGTGATCGGGCCGAACCGGTGCGCCGCTTCCGTATCCGCGCAGGCAACTGGAGTGAGCTGCGCGCAGCACTGCAGGTGGTGCGCCCGGATGGTGCCAGTGCGCTGGCCCAGTGGCAGCCGCAGCCGAGTGTGAAGGAATACCTGCTGGTCAGCGACGGTCTGCTGACCTATGGGCCGGAACAGCTGCCGGCGATGGCGGCGGATCAACGCCTGTTCGCGATCAGCAGCGCCGGTGCGCGCACCGATGCCGTGCGACTGCGTGGTTGGAGTGAAGCGCATGGCGGCCGCTTCGTTGCGCTGGGCAAGGATGTCGATGCGGCGGCGCGTGAGCTGCTGTCGTCGCCGTTGGATGTTCAGGTCGATGCAGGGCGCGGCGTGCAGGATGTGGTGATCGATCGTCGCAGTGAAGCCCAAGGCTGGCTCTGGCTGCACGCACGACTGGCGGCCGATGGTGTGCCGATGCGGGTGCGCGTGGGTGGCGGCGAATGGCAGGCGCTGCCCGCGACGCAGAAAAGTGAAGACGGCGAACTGCTGGCCGGCTTGTGGGCACAGGCGCGCCTGCAGCAGCTGGCCGCCGACCGCCGCGGCAACCGCGAGGCCATGCAGCGCCTGTCGCAGCAGTTTGGCCTGGTCGGTCCGGATACCTCGCTGATCGTGCTGGAGACGCTGGAGGACTACCTGCGCTATGCGATCCGTCCGTCTGGCACGCTGCGCGCTGAGTACGACGCCAGGTTTGCAGTGCAGGTGGCGGATCGTGCCGCTGCAGATCGCCAGCGCCTGGATGAAGTGGCTGCACGCTGGAAGGAGCGCCAGCAGTGGTGGAACCGCAGCTGGCCGAAGGGAACGCCGCCGCAGGCGAAGGGCGGGGCATTGGAAGTGGCCTCCGCGGACTATGCGATGGAATCGGCGCCGGTGGCGATGCTCGCCGCGCCGGCCCCGGCGGCACCGCCCGCCCCGGCACCGATGGCCGCCGCCGCCGAGCAGCGCATGGAAGCCAGCAGCGCGCGTGCACGTCGCTCAGCGCCTGCATCGAACAAGGCCCTGGATTCAATCACGGTCACTGGTGGTCGTGTCGCTGCGCCCGCTGCCGCCAACGAGGGCGAGCTCGGCATCCAGCTGGCGGCGTGGCAGCCGGACTCCGCCATCGCCCGGCGCCTGCGCCAGGGCCCGCCGTCGCAACTGTATGACCGCTACCTGGCCGAGCGCGATGCACACGCCGACAGCAGCGCATTCTTCCTCGATGTGGCCGACCTGCTGCTGGAGCAGGGTCAGCGCGACCTGGCACTGCGGGTGCTGTCGAACCTGGCCGAGATGGATCTGGACAACCGCCATCTGCTGCGCGTGCTCGGTTACCGCCTGATGCAGGCCGATGCGCCTGCGTTGGCGGTGCCGGTGTTCGAGCAGGTACTGGCGATGGGCCAGGAGGAACCGCAGAGCTTCCGTGACCTGGGTCTGGCGCTGGCAGCGGCAGGAAAGCCGCAGCAGGCGCTGGCGCCGTTGTACCAGGTGGTGGTGCGGCCATGGGACAGCCGCTTCGATGGCATCGCCCTGATCGCATTGGATGAACTGACCAACCTGGTGACCCGCAACACGCCCCGGCTGGATACCACCAGCATCGACCCGCGCCTGCTGCAGGCGATGCCGCTGGACCTGCGCGTGGTGCTGTCGTGGGACGCCGACAACAGCGACATGGACCTGTGGGTGACCGACCCGAACGGCGAGCGCGCCTACTACGGCAACCGCCTGACCTACCAGGGCGGGCAGATGTCGCAGGACTTCACCGGCGGCTATGGTCCCGAGCAGTTCTCGCTGCGCAACGCCAAGCCGGGCAGGTACAAGGTGGAGGCGAATTACTTCGGCAGCCGCCAGCAGCTGGTGACCGGTGCGACGACCCTGATGCTGCGCCTGACCACCCATTGGGGTACGGCCAAGCAGAAGGACCAGATGGTGACGATGCGGTTGAAGGACCGCGCCGAGACCGTGCTGGTGGGCGAGTTCGAGGTGAAATAGCCATCTGCCCGAAGTGACCGTCCGAGGGTGGGCCAGGAATACCCTCGTCGACCCCGCTCTGGGGCAAGGAGGCCCTGTGTGGGGTCGGCTGCAGCCCAGCCGGCTCCCCACGCCAAGGCGGGCATCGCCTGCCTGAATGCAGCGCCGGTGCATCACGCTCGAGCCTTCCCGGTGCAGGCTCAGGCCCTCATTCCGGGCATCCCCGGCCTGCGGTATCATTACCAGTCATCTTTTGAATGCATAACCGCCGACATGATCGAACTGAATCCTGTCCGCCAGCGCATCACCGATCTGACCGATCGCGTGCTGTCGCTTCGGGGGTATCTTTGACTACGACGCCAAGAAAGAGCGTCTTGAAGAAGTAACGCGTGAGCTGGAAAGCCCCGACGTCTGGAACAACGCCGAGTACGCCCAGAACCTGGGCCGCGAACGTTCCAGCCTGGAAAAGACCGTGGGCGGCATCGCCTCGGTGCTGGACGGCCTGACCGACGCGACCGAACTGCTGGAGCTGGCTGAATCCGAACAGGACGAGGACACCGCGCTGGCGGTGGTCGCCGACCTGGACAAGCACCAGGCGCACGTGGAGAAGCTGGAGTTCCAGCGCATGTTCTCCGGCGAAATGGACAATGCGGCGGCGTTCGTCGACATCCAGGCCGGTGCCGGTGGTACCGAAGCCCAGGACTGGGCCGAGATCCTGCTGCGCATGTACCTGCGCTGGTGTGAATCGCGCGGCTGGAAGACCGAGCTGATGGAAGTCTCCGGTGGCGACGTCGCCGGCATCAAGTCGGCCACGCTGCGCGTGGAAGGCGACTACGCCTATGGCTGGCTGAAGACCGAGACCGGCGTGCACCGCCTGGTGCGCAAGTCGCCGTTCGACTCCGACAATCGCCGCCACACCAGCTTCACCTCGGTGTTCGTGTCGCCGGAAATCGATGACAACATCGACATCACCATCAACCCGGCCGACCTGCGTACCGACGTGTACCGTTCGTCCGGTGCCGGTGGCCAGCACGTGAACAAGACCGAGTCGGCGGTGCGTATCACTCACATCCCGACCAACATCGTCGTGGCCTGCCAGACCGGCCGCAGCCAGCACCAGAACCGCGACAATGCGATGAAGATGCTGGCCGCCAAGCTGTACGAGCTGGAAATCCAGAAGCGCAACGCCGAAAAGGACGCGGTGGAAGCCACCAAGTCCGACATCGGCTGGGGCAGCCAGATCCGCAACTACGTGCTCGACCAGAGCCGTATCAAGGACCTGCGCACCGGCATCGAGCGTTCGGATACGCAGAAGGTACTCGACGGCGACCTGGACGAGTTCGTCGAGGCCAGCCTGAAGGCCGGCCTGGCCGTGGGCTCCAAGCGCGTCGATGCCTGATCGACGCACCTGCGCGGAGATCGTCACCCTCGTGCGCAACGCCGAGGGTGGTTGAACCGTTTTTGTGTAGAGCCGAGCCATGCTCGGCTGCTTTTCGCGAGCTGGCGGATGCGTCGAGCATGGCTCGACGCTACAAAGGGTAGGACGGGCCGATGATGCGCAGCGAAAGTGAACGCAAGGAACTCGGCGGCTTCCTCAAGGCCTGCCGCGCCCGTGTCGACCCCGCCACGCTCGGCCTGCCGGCCGGGCGCCGGCGTACCCCGGGCCTGAAGCGCGAGGAAGTGGCGCTGGCGATCGGGGTCAGCGTCAGCTGGTACACCTGGATCGAGCAGGGCCGTGAAGTGCGTGCCTCGCCCGAGGTGCTTGAGCGCCTGGCGCAGGTGCTGCGCATGAGCGATGACGAGCGCGCCTATGCGTTCGCGCTCTCCGGCTATGGCGTGCCGCTGGAATCACCGGACGAGAGCGTGACTGATGGTCTGCGCCAGCTGGTGGAAGCGATGCAGCCGATCCCGGCCTACGTGCGCAACACCCGTTTCGACATCCTGGCCTGGAACCCCGCCATCGCCGAGCTGTTCGTGGACTACAGCCAGCTGGCGCCGCATGAGCGCAACACGCTGCGGCTGATGTTCCTCTACCCGCCGTACCGCACGCTGATCCTCAACTGGGAAGAAATGACCCGCGGCCTGCTGGCCGGCTTCCGCGCGGCGATGGCGCAGGCGCCGGACAAGGCGCCGTTCCTGGCGCTGGTGGAGGACATCGCGGCGCACAGCGAGGAGTTCCGTCAGTGGTGGCCGGAGCACGACGTGCGGCGGTTCGATGAAGGTGCAAAGAAGTTGAACCATCCCACGCGCGGGTTGCTGGACCTGCAGTACGTGGCGCTGGTGCCGGAGAGCCGGCACGACCTTTCCCTGGTGACCTACCTGCCGCGGAAGTAGGTGGGTCGGCAGGGCTGCGCCCTGCACCCGCAGAGGCCGAAGCAACAGCAACAGCAACAGCAACAGCGGGCATTCTGTGGGATGGCGGGGCGGTGTGGGTGGGCAGGACACGCCGTAAACCCGTCCATGGGGGCTCGATGGCGCCATCCGTGGCGCCAACGGTCCTGCCCACCCACACCGCCCCGCCCCGACAGATCTCCGCGGCTGTTGGTAGGTGTCGACCTTGGTCGACACATCTGTCAGATATCGAATGAGTCATCCACGCATGGCGTGGATCTACTGTGTCGACCAAGGTCGACACCCACCAGGGCAATACGTCGCTCCAACAGATCCCGGAAAACTGTCGAAGGCGGGGTGGGTCCGGTTGAGGGGGCGTGAGCCGCATGGATGCGGCGACCGAGCTTACATGGACGTACTTGCAGCGTCCCCCTCAACCGGACCCACCCCGCCAACCCACGGAATGCCAGCTTCTGCCGTTGCCCTTGCCTTGGCTTGAAGCCTCTGCGGGTGCAGGGCGCAGCCCTGCCAGGAGCCCCCATTCAGACAGGTAAGTGCAGGTCACAGGATAAGCAGACGCCTTGTTGCCTCCGCCAATCGGGTCCACATTCCTGTGCAGGAGACGGGCCGCCGCCCGTTGTCGAGACAACAGGAGCCCTGCATGTCCACTGCCCCCAGCACCGCCATTTCCCGCGATCCGGCCACCGGCCAGCAGATCGCCAGCCATCCCTTCGCCACCGATGCCGAACTGGAAGCCATCCTCGATCGCGGCCAGGTTGGCTTCGCCGTCTGGAGCGCAAGGAGCCTGGAGCAGCGGGCCGAGGTGCTGCGCGCGATGGCCGCCGTGCTGCGCCGCGACCGCAAGAAGCTGGCCGCGCTGGCCACCGCTGAAATGGGCAAGGTCCAGGCCGAATCGTTGGCCGAGATCGAAAAGTGCGCCGTGCTGTGCGACTGGTACGCCGACAACGGGGCACGGTTCCTGCGCGACGAACCGACCCAGGTGCCCGACGACAAGGCCTACGTGTCCTACCTGCCGCTGGGCGTGGTGCTTGGCATCATGCCGTGGAACTTCCCCTACTGGCAGGTGATGCGGGCGGCGGTGCCGATCCTGATGGGCGGCAACGGCTTCCTGCTGAAGCCGGCGGAGAACATCGTCGGCACTGCGCAGCTGCTCGACGCGGCCTGGCGCGATGCCGGGCTGCCTGAGGGCACCTTCATCGCCGCCAACATCAGCCGCGAGGGCACCAGCCGCGCGATTGCCGATGACCGCATTGCCGCGGTGACCCTGACCGGCAGCGTGGCCGCCGGCCGCAGCATCGCTGCCCAGGCCGGGCAGGCGCTGAAGAAAGTGGTGCTGGAGCTGGGCGGCTCGGATCCGTTCATCGTGCTGGCCGATGCCGATCTTGATGCGGCCGTCGATGCGGCGGTGGCCTCGCGCTTCCAGAACACCGGGCAGGTCTGCATCGCCGGCAAGCGCATCATCGTCGAAGACGCGGTCTACGATCGTTTCGTGGCGCAGTTCTGCCAGAAAGTGCAGGCGCTGACCATCGGTGACGGCCGCGACCCCGGCAACCGCATCGGCCCGATGGCGCGCCAGGACCTGCTGGAACAGCTCGATGCGCAGGTGCGCGCGTCGGTCGACGCCGGTGCGCAGCTGCTGGTCGGCGGGCACCAGCTCGATCGTCCCGGCGCGTTCTATGCGCCCACCGTGCTGGCCGGGGTGGAGCCGGGCATGCAGGCCTTCGATACCGAGACCTTCGGGCCGGTGGCCTCGATCAGCCGCGCCCACGACGCCGACCATGCGGTGGAACTGGCCAACCAGAGCGAATTCGGCCTCAGCGGCAACCTGTGGACCGGCGACCGTGCCCGCGCCATGCAGATGGCACGCCGGCTGCAGACCGGCGGTGTGTTCGTCAACGGCTTCTCGGCCTCCGACCCGCGCGTGCCGATCGGCGGTGTGAAGAAGAGCGGCTTCGGTCGTGAGCTGTCGCACTTCGGCATCCGCGAGTTTGTCAACGCGCAGACAGTGTGGTTCGACAAGCGTTGACGCGCGGCTTCCATCCTTCCTGCAACGATCCACCATCAGTCCAGCGAAAAAAGGACGGCATTCCCATGTCCAAGGGTTCAGACCTGCTCGTCGCCGCACTTGAGAACGAAGGCGTCGAGCGTATTTTCGGCATTCCCGGCGAAGAGAACCTCGACGTCGTCGAGTCGCTCCGCCATTCCAGCATCGAGCTGGTGATCACCCGCCACGAACAGGCGGCGGTGTTCATGGCCGCCACCTACGGGCGTCTTACCGGCAAGCCGGGCGTGTGCCTGGCTACGCTCGGCCCGGGTGCGCTCAATTTCACCACCGGCGCCGCCTACGCGCTGCTCGGTGCCTGGCCGGTCATCATGATCACCGGCCAGAAGGGCATCGTCGCCAGCAAGCAGGCACGCTTCCAGATCGTCGACATCGTCAGCACGATGAAGCCGCTGACCAAGCAGGCGCGGCAGATCGTCTCGGCACGCACCATCCCGACCATCGTCCGCGAGGCGTTCAGGGTGGCCCAGGAAGAGCGTCCCGGCCCGGTGCTGCTGGAGCTGCCCGAGGATATCGCCGCCACTGAGGTGGAGGGGGTTTCCCTCATTCCGACCCACGCGGTGGACCGGCCGATTGCCAGCCCGGAGGCGCTGGACCGCGCGGCGGGGATCATCCGTAATGCCAAGCGCCCACTGCTGATGATCGCCTCGGCCGCTTCGCGGCCGCAGTCCAGCGAGGCGCTGTCGGCGTTCGTGCTGCGCGCCGGGATTCCGTTCTTCACCACGCAGATGGGCAAGGGTGCGGTGGCCGGTGGTTCGGGCCTGTACATGGGCACCGCCGCGCTGACCGAGCGTGACTACGTGCACATGGCGATCGACCAGGCCGACGTGATCGTGACCATCGGCCACGAGGTCACCGAGAAGCCGTCGTTCGTGATGCGCCCGGGTGGGCCGACCGTGATCCATATCGGCTACTCGCAGGCGGCGGTGGAGCAGGTGTACTTCCCGCAGGTGGAAGTGATCGGCGATATCGGTCGTTCGCTGACCCAGCTGGCCGACCGTATCGAAGGCGCGGTGCCGAATGCTGACGCGCTGCTGCCGCTGCGCGCGACCATTCTGGAACACCTGGCTGACCGTGCCGAGGAAGCTGGATTCACCCCGCAGCGGCTGGTGCACGACGTGCGCCAGGTGATGCCGCCGGATGGCATCGTGGCGCTGGACAACGGCATGTACAAGATCTGGTTCGCGCGCAACTACCGCACCCAGGTCGCCAACACGCTGTTGCTGGACAACGCGCTGGCGACCATGGGTGCAGGCCTGCCGTCGGCGATCATGGCCTCGATCCTGTACCCGCAGCGTCGGGTGCTGGCGGTGTGCGGCGACGGCGGTTTCATGATGAACAGCCAGGAGCTGGAGACCGCGCGCCGGCTGGGCCTGAACCTGGTGGTGCTGATCCTCAACGACGGCGCCTACGGGATGATCCGCTGGAAGCAGGCGGTGGACGGCTTCACCGACTACGGCATGACCTTCAGCAACCCGGATTTCGTCAAGTACGCGGAAGCCTATGGCTGCAAGGGGCATGAGGTGACGGCCATCGAGCAGTTCATCCCGACGCTGGAAGCGGCGTTCAACGAGGGTGGCGTGCACCTGGTATCGGTGCCGATCGACTACTCGGAGAACCAGCGGGTGCTGGTGGACGAGCTGCGGCAGGCGTTCCCGGGCAACGGGTGAGGCCAACCCCGCGCTCTGGTGGGTGCCGCGCAATCCGGTAGGTGTCGACCTTGGTCGACATGCGGACCGCCAACCAAGGTTGGCGGCTACCGGGGCGAGGGCGGCCGCCAAGGCTGGGGCAGGGCGGTTTTGGTATGCTGGGCAACCGGCCGTGCCGGGCGCAACATCCCCCCTCACTAACACGATTCCCGCAGATCCATGAGCGAAGCTACCGATACCCCCTCCGTTGACGAAAACAAGTTGATCGCCGAGCGCCGCGAGAAACTCAAAACGCTGCGTGGGCAGGGCATCGCGTACCCGAACGACTTCCGTCGCGAGGACTTCGCCGGCCGCCTGCAGGAAGAATTCGCCGATGCCGAACAGTGGACCGCTGAGGCCCTGGAAGGCAATGGCCGCCAGGTGAAGATGGCTGGCCGCCTGATGGCCAAGCGCATCATGGGCAAGGCCAGCTTCGCGCAGATCCAGGACGAGTCCGGCCGCATCCAGCTGTTCCTGCAGGGCACGGTGCTGGGCGATGCCTATACCGCCTTCAAGGGCTGGGACGTGGGCGACATCATCGCCGTCGAAGGCGGCCTGACCCGTACCAAGACCGGCGAGCTGTCGGTCAAGGCCGAATCGATCCGCCTGCTGACCAAGTCGCTGCGCCCGCTGCCGGACAAGTGGCATGGCCTGGCCGACGTCGAGCAGCGTTACCGCCAGCGTTACGTCGACCTGATCGTGACCCCGGAGTCGCGCGCGGTGTTCATCAAGCGCTCGAAGATCATCCGCGCCATGCGCGCGTGGCTGGACAACCGCGACTTCCTGGAAGTCGAGACGCCCATGATGCATTACATCCCCGGCGGCGCGGCGGCCAAGCCGTTCACCACCCACCACAATGCGCTGGACCTGGACCTGTACCTGCGCGTGGCGCCGGAGCTGTACCTCAAGCGCCTGACCGTGGGTGGCTTGGAGCGCGTGTACGAGATCAACCGCAACTTCCGCAACGAAGGCGTCAGCACCCGCCACAACCCGGAATTCACCATGATGGAACTGTACGAGGCCTATGCCACGTACAACGAAATCATGGACCTGACCGAAGGTGTGATCCGTGACGTGGCCAAGGCCGTGAACGGTGGCACCGAAGTGGAATGGGACGGCGCGAAGATCGACCTGGGGCCGGCGTTCCGCCGCTGGCGCATGGATGAAGCGGTGCGCCACCACAACCCGGAAATCTCCGCGGCCGACTGCACCGACCGTGAGGCGTTGCTGCGCCATTGCGAGCGCTTGAAGATCCGCGTCAAGCCGTCCTACGGCTGGGGCAAGCTGCTGCTGGAGATCTTCGAAGCCACGGTCGAACACACCCTGATCCAGCCGACCTTCATCACCGACCATCCGGTCGAGGTCTCGCCGCTGGCCCGTGCCAATGACAACGATCCGGGCTATACGGATCGCTTCGAGCTGTTCGTCAACGGCAAGGAGCTGGCAAACGGCTTCTCCGAACTGAACGACCCGGAAGACCAGGCGCAGCGCTTCCAGGCCCAGGTGGCCGCGAAGGAAGGCGGCGACGACGAGGCCATGCACTACGACGCCGACTACATCCGTGCGCTGGAGTACGGTATGGCGCCGACCGGTGGCCTTGGCATCGGCGTCGATCGCCTGGTGATGCTGCTGACCGGCAGCAGTTCGATCCGCGACGTACTGCTGTTCCCCTACATGCGTCCGGAGCAGTAAGTCGCTTTTCTGACTCCTGATTGTGCGCGCCGTCGCGAAACGAGACGGCGCATTTGACGCCTCCCGCACTCGGCGTATCGTTAATGCACTACCTTGACGTCCGTTATGGCTTGATCGGCGTCGGGGGATGACGCATTGTGGAGAGTCCGCTTCACAATGCGATGACGATCATGAACCGGGACGCATGACACGGGAGTCGGGCCGATGCAGGGTGCGAGCGTTCGCAGCAGCAGGATATCCTCGCCTGCTGATGATCCAGCATGGTCGAGAAACCAGGCGGAGTACGCGTTGAACATCGTCATTGTTGACGACCAGACGTCCGCGCGGACGATGCTGCGTCACGTCATCGAAGACATCGCGCCGGAATTGAGCGTGTATGACTTCGGTGATCCGCTGACCGCATTGGCCTGGTGCGAGGCGCACCCGGTCGACCTGTTGCTGCTCGATTACCGCATGCCGGAGATGGACGGGCTGGAGTTCGCCCGTCGTTTCCGTCGCCTGCCCAAGCACCGCGATATCCCGGTGATCCTGATCACCGTGGTCGGTGACGAACCGATCCGGCAGGCAGCGCTGGAAGCAGGCGTGATCGATTTCCTGGTCAAGCCGATCCGCCCGCGCGAACTGCGCGCGCGCTGCTACAACCTGCTGCAGCTGCGCCAGCAGACCGAGAACGTGAAGCAGCGGGCGTTGTCGCTGGAGCAGCGCCTGTTGGCCAGCATGCACGAGGTCGAAGAGCGCGAACGCGAAACCCTGTCGCGATTGGCCCGGGCCATCGAGTTCCGTGATGCCGGCACCAGTGCCTACCTCGAACGCATGGCCCGCGTGGCCGGGCTGATCGCCGAGCAGCTGGGGCTGCCTGAGGATGACGTCAAGCTGATCGAGATGGCCGCCCCGCTGCACGACATGGGCAAGATCGCCATTCCCGATGCGGTACTGCTCAAGCAGGGCAAGCTCAACGACGAGGAGCTGGCAATCATGCGCCGGCACCCGCGCATCGGCCACGAGCTGCTCAGTGGCAGCCAGAACCGTTTCATCCAGGTGGGCGCGCTCATCGCGCTGCGCCACCACGAGCGCTATGACGGCAGCGGCTATCCCGATGGCCTGGTCGGCGAGGCGATCCCGCTGGAAGCGCGGATCGTTGCTGTCGCCGACGTCTTCGACGCACTGATCTCGCCCCGTCCGTACAAGGAAGCATGGACCATGGAAGCCACACTGGCTTATCTGTACGCCCAGCGTGGGCGACTGTTCGATCCACGCTGCGTGGATGCGCTGATGCGCGGCCGTGAGCAGCTGGACCAGATCTGCGCCGAGCATTCGATGGCGTCCGCACGCCCGGGGCTGGGCGCGTGAAACGCCTGTTGTCGCGGCTGCGGCTGCGCCTGTCCCAGCGGCAGGACAGTGAGCACGGCCAGCAGATTGTCCGTATCGTCCTGATCAGCCTGATCCTTGCCTACGTGCTGTTGCCGGCGCCGCGCCACGATCTGCCGCATGGGCAGTACGTGGGTGTGCTGGCGATCGTGCTGACCGGATTGAGCCTGTCCCTGCTGCTGTTCGGTTGGTTGCTGTGGCGGCCGGCACGTTCCGACGCGCGCCGCGTGCTGGGCATGCTGGCCGACTACGGCCTGATCGCGGCTGGCATGGTGCAGATGGGTGAGCCGCTGGCCTGGGTCTACATCGTGGTGATGTGGGTGACGGTCGGCAACGGCATGCGGTTCGGCAACCATTACCTGTACGTGGCAGTGGCAATGGCAATGGTGAGCTTCGGCTTCACCGTGCTCCAGACGCCGTACTGGATGCAGAATTTCCGCCTGGCCATCGGCCTCTGGCTCGGACTGGCCGCAGTGCCGCTGTACTTCTCCACGCTGTTGCGGCAGCTGACCGAAGCGATGGCCGAGGCCCGGCGCGCCAGCGAGGCCAAGAGCCGCTTCCTGGCCAACATGAGCCACGAGTTCCGCACCCCGTTGAATGGCCTCAACGGTATGACCGAAGTGCTGGCGACCACGCGCCTGGATGATGAGCAGCGCGAGTGCCTCAACACCATCCAGGCGTCTTCGCGCAGCCTGCTGGCGCTGGTGGAGGAGGTGCTGGACATCTCTGCCATCGAGGCCGGCAAGCTGCGCGTGGTGGCTGAGGATTTCGCCGTGACCGACGTGATCCAGGCGATCGGGTTGATCCTGATGCCGCAGGCCAGGGCCAAGGGCCTGGATTACCGGGTGAAGGTTGCCGACGGCGTGCCACCGCGCGTGCGCGGCGACGTCGGGCACCTGCGGCAGATCCTGTTGAACCTGGCGGGCAACGCAGTCAAGTTCACCGACCATGGCCGGGTCGAGATCCGCGTCGGCGTGGTGCATGCAGATACCAGCGGCGCGGTGCGCCTGCGCTTCGACATTTTCGATACCGGCATCGGCGTGGCACCGGCGATGCGTGCGCGCTTGTTCGATGCCTTCGAGCAGGCGGATGTCAGCATGGCGCGCCGTCATGAGGGCACGGGACTGGGCACGACCATCGCCAAGGGCCTGGTCGAAGCGATGGACGGCGACATCGGCTATCTGGAGAACCCACCGCGCGGTAGTCACTTCTGGGTCGAGCTGCCCTTCGCGCCACCGCAACCGATGGTGCCGGGCGCGGTCCCGACCCTGTCCGGCGAGGAGGACGCGGGGCCCGGTGGGAACGTGATTGCCTTTGCCGACCCATTCCTGCGCCATCGCGCGCGCGTGCGTAGCATGCAGATCCTGGTGGCCGATGACCACGAGGCCAATCGCATGGTCCTGCAGCGCCTGCTGCAGAAGGCCGGTCACCGGGTGCTGTGCGTCGATGGTGGTGAAGCCGTACTGGACGCCTTGGCCGACAGCGAGTTCGATGCGGTCATCGTCGATCTGCACATGCCGGGCATGAGCGGGCTGGACATGCTCAAGGAACTGCGCGTGATGCAGGCCGGCGGTGGTCCGCGCACGCCGGTGCTGGTGCTCAGTGCCGATGTCACGCCGGAGGCGATCCAGCGCTGCACCCAGGCCGGTGCCCATGCCTTCCTGGCCAAGCCGGTGGTGGCGGTACGGCTGCTCGACACCCTGGCCGAGATCGCCAGCAATGCCCAGTTGAGGACCATGGCCGCGCCGGTCGTGCGACCTGCGGCGCCGGTGCAGGATGGCGTGCTCGACAGCAGCGTGCTGGACGAACTGGCGTCACTGGGAATGGGTGAAGGGTTCGAGCGTGAGTTCATCCGCCAGTGCCTGGAGGACGCTGCGAGCTGCATGGGCAAGGCCGAGCAGGCGGGTGAAGCCGCGCAGTGGGAGGTGTTCCGCGAGCAGTCCCATGCGATCAAGGGCGTGGCCAGCAACCTCGGCCTGATGCGTGCGTCCAACCGCGCCGGCGAGTTGATGCGGATGGCCGACTGGCAGTTGAAGGCCGAGTGGCGCGTACGCCTGGGTGTGCTGCAGGACGCCATCAAGGAAGGCCGGCGTGCGCTGGATGCGCGTGCCGAGCGCCGCCTGCGTGGTGCCGCCGAGGATGGTGAGGCGCGCTAGGATCTGCGGCTGTGTCACCGGCTGTTCGTGCGAGCGATTGCGTTCAAGCCTGCTCAGCCCATTGCTTGAGGCGGGATCGTTCCGACGGGTGAAGGTCGGAGTGTGATTCGGGGTGCGCTCCCTCGGAAGCGGGCGACTGCTTGCCTCCTTTCGATTCAGGCGGTGTGCTTCTCACGATCAGGGCGCCGGTGGTACCTGCATGCGCCACGAACGTCTCTGCGGGTTGTCGGCGTGCCCGCCGAACCAACGTGACGTGCTCGGGTCATCATCCATCGGGCGCGTAACAGGGCTGGCGGTTTTGCGTTCTTCGGCCACCCGGATTCCAGGCACGTCCTTGGCACCGGAGAAAACCTCCGAGGCGCACGCCTTTACGCAGATCTTGTTGTACCCCTCAAGAGTCGCTCTGTCGTCCAGGACGAGGCGTGCCTGGATACTGGATCCCAGCGATTCGATGGTTTCCAGTCTCTTTTCGAAGGTCATTCTCCTGGACTGGCAGAATGCATCAAAATGCGGGGTTTCGATCTTTGTGTGCTGCACGGCAATGATGCAGTGTTTCGATACGTTCATGTAGGTCACTATCCCGTCGTCCAATGCGTCCGTCACTACGCCTGTATCCGGGAGTAGCGCGCAGCCTTCCTTGAACGAATGTACCTGGATGAGCGTCATATAGTCCTTCGCATTGAAGAACTCATCCACACAGCCGTCCAGAAGGGTCTCTTCGTCCGCCTTCGGGTACAGCAACAGGATCAGTAGCCTGATCCATACTCGATAGTCATCGCGGGACAGTTTATAGGTTTCGCAGATGTGCCTCTCTTCCCCGGGGTCCTTTCCATCCAGGGCCCGATGCAGCGCCAGGGCTTCCAGGTCGGCGACGCTGTGGTCAAGAAAATCCTGGAATCTACCGAGTGTTTCTTTGACTCGTAGCGGATTTCGTGCGCCGACAAGAATCTTGTGCCGGTAGATGCGCTTTATCAGGTCGATTGTTGGGGAGTGCTTCGAGTATGGTCGACGGTCCTCTGTCAACAGAAGGGTTGCCGGTCCGGGGCTGGACCTCGCCATTGAGATGGCTTCAATGATTGATCTTGCACTTTCGGCGTAATCAGCCTCGTAGCGGTTGAACAGGGCTTCAAGATTGATCCGCTTGCTATGGCCCGTCCTCATGATCGTGAAGAGATCATGGAAGGCGAGATTGTTCTCTATGGTTGCTTTGTTCTGCGGGTTGATTGTCGATGGCTGGCTTTTATCTACAGTGAACCTGAATATCTTTGCCTTCTTTTTCCCTGGATTATCCGAGCAGGAATTCATGCGCTGCTCCGCCTGGGAGACGAAGTGCTGGTTGTGCGTCAGATTCGTGTGCTTTTCCATGGCGATGAACGGTGTCCTTGTTCCGGGCGGCGGATGGAGCCCAACCGAAACTGCATGGTGCGGCAATCGAGTGCGAGATGCACTGCAGAGGGTGCTCAGCTGAGCCAATTACGGCACATGCCCGGGTCAAAGGCGGCACACGTCCCGACCGGAAAAACCGGCGGCATGCATGCGGCATGACGGCGCATCGGCTGGACAAAAAAAGCCCGGCGGCCAACCGGGCTTGAACCCATCCTGGGGGAGGGGATGAATCAGGCCGCGTCGAGGCCTGCGCGACGGGTCTGGGCCTTGATCAAGCGATCCATGGTGCGCAAGGAGCGGTCGCCGAGGGCGAGGGCGGAATCGACCCATACCTTGGTGATCTCCAGCAGTTCGTCGTAGCTGACAGCCTGGGCAATGCTGCGTGCGGCGTTCATTGCCAGATAGGACTGTGGGGTACGTTGCTGTTGGCGGATCAGCTCCTCAACTGCGGCACGACCTTCGCCCTTCTTCACCAGTACATCGACGATGCCCAGCGCATGCATTTCCTCGGCGCTGTAGACACGGCCGTCAAGGATGATCTTCTCGGCCAGGTGCGGTGACACCCGCCGGCACAGGAAGGAATAGGCCCCCATGCCGGGGAAAAGGCCGAACAGCACTTCGGGCAGGCCCATTCCGCTGCCTTCCTCGGCCACGATGGTGTGGCAGGCCAATGCCATTTCCAGGCCACCGCCAAGCGCGTCACCCTGGATCAGGGCAATCGAACGCACGTCGCCGCCGAATCCGGTATGCAGGTGGTGCACGCCTTCCACGCACCGCTGGGCGTAGTTCAGCAGGAGGTCGCGGTTGCCTTCGCGGATCAGGCGGGTGAACAGGTCCAGGTCGCCCCCCAGGTTGTAGGCGACGGCATCGGACGCCAGCACGAAATGCCGCAATGTGCCGCTGTGGCGCTCGGCGGGGCTGCGGGTGATGGCGGCCATGAAGCTCCACATCTCGTCGAGCATGTCCTTTCGGCAGCACGGACGGATGCCGGTGGCAGCATCGGCGTGCATGAACAACCAGTGGGCATTGCCGTCGGCGCTGTCCTCGGTACGGATGGTGGCAAAACGCGAGCCGCTGCTGGGCAGCTTTTCGATGGTACTCATGGAAGGGTCCTCGGCATGCGGCCCGCAGAGTCAGGTGGGTGGCCGGCGGGCCGAACGGTCCACACACGCGGCGATGCTACACCGCCACCGGGGCGCCGCATGCGAAAGGGCCCGGAACGTTTCCGTCCCGGGCCCGATGCCGTTCAAATTGCCCGAAACCCTTACTGGGCGGGCGTATCGCGGAGTTCGCGACGGAGGATTTTGCCGACGTTGGTCTTCGGCAGTTCCTTTCGGAATTCTACGATTTTGGGGTGCTTGTAGCCGGTCAGGTTGGCCCGGGCATGCTCCTTGACCATTTCGGCGGTCAGGTTCGGGTCCTTCTTCACGATGACCACCTTGACCACCTCGCCGGACTTCTCGTCCGGCACGCCGACCGCAGCCACTTCCAGCACGCCGGGCATCATCGCGATGACATCCTCGACTTCGTTCGGGTACACATTGAAGCCGGACACCAGGATCATGTCCTTCTTGCGGTCGACGATGTAGAAGAAGCCGTGTTCGTCCATCTTCGCCATGTCGCCGGTGTGCAGCCAGCCGTCGGCATCGATGGCCTTGTCGGTTTCTTCGGGACGCTGCCAGTAGCCCTTCATCACCTGCGGGCCCTTGATGCAGAGTTCGCCGACCTCGCCCAACGGCAGGATGTTGCTGTTGTCGTCCTTGATGCAGGCATCGGTGGACGGGATCGGCAGGCCGATCGAACCGTTGTACTCGGTGAGGGTCAGCGGGTTGATGCAGGCCGCCGGCGACGTCTCGGTCAGGCCGTAGGCCTCGACCAGCGTCACGCCGGTGACCTTTTTCCAGCGTTCGGCCACGGCGCGCTGCACGGCCATGCCGCCCCCCAGGGTGACCTTCAGCGACGAGAAGTCGACCGTGTCGAAACCGGGGGTATTGAGCAGACCGTTGAACAGCGTGTTGACGCCGGTGATGGCAGTGAAGCGCACCGACTTGAGTTCCTTGACGAAACCCTTCATGTCGCGCGGATTGGTGATCAGGTGATTGCAGCCACCGAACTTCATGAAGACCAGGCCGTTCGCGGTCAATGCGAAGATGTGGTACAGCGGCAGGGCGGTGATGATCCACTCCTTGCCCATCTCGATGCCCGACGCACTGATCCAGGCCGAGGCCTGCTGCATGTTGGCGATCAGGTTGCGGTTGGTCAGCATCGCACCCTTGGCGACGCCGGTGGTGCCGCCGGTGTACTGGAGGAAGGCGATGTCGTCGTGGTCGATCTCGACCGGCGGAAGCGTGTGGCGGCTGCCCAGCTTGAGCGCCTGCCTGAAGCGGACGGCGCCCTTGATGTGGTAGTTGGGCACCATCTTCTTGACGTACTTCAGCACGAAGTTGACGATCGCGCCCTTGGCGCCAAGCAGGTCGCCGAGGCCGGTGGTGACCACGTGCTTGACCGGCGTATCGGCGATGACCTGTTCGACGGTGTCGCCGAAGTTGTCGACCACCACCAGGGCACTGACGCCCGCGTCGACCAGCTGGTGCTTGAGTTCGCGCGCGGTGTACAGCGGGTTGACGTTGACCACGGTGAGGCCTGCGCGCAGCACGCCGAAGGTGGCTACCGGGTACTGCAGGCAGTTGGGCATCATCAGGGCGACGCGGTCACCCTTCTTGAGCTTGAGCTCACCCAGCAGGTAGGCCGCGAACTGGGTGACCAGCGCATCGGTCTCACCGTAGGTGAGCACCTTGCCGAAGCTGGAGTAGGCCGGACGGTCGCGGAATTTCGCGACGGAAGCGTCGAAGACCGAAGCTACCGAATGGAACTCGTTGACGTCGATTTCGGCGGGAACGCCTTTCGGATAGCTCTGCAGCCAGGGACGATCCAGACTCATATTCCCCCTCCAGGAATCGTGATGTATTAGGTTCCGGCCCTGAGCGTAGCGACAATGGCCGTTCATTGCAGCATACCCCGCCGTAGGGAAAACGCGAAGAGGGGGTTGCGTGGCGCATTGTGCGAACGCGTCAAACGCCGCCGGGCATGGCCCGGCGCTACCGAAGGCAGAGCGCGCCTGGTAGCGCCGGGCCATGCCCGGCGGGGGGTTCACCGTGAGCGGCCGGCTCAGCCCTGCTTGCGCACCGGTGCACCATTGGCCTTGTAGTACGGCGCGGTGCTGCGGGCCAGCGGGGTGCGGCCGCGGATCACGTCGGCCAGCTTCTCGGCCATCATGATGGTCGGCGCGTTGAGGTTGCCGGTCACCACCTGCGGCATGATCGAGGCATCGACGATGCGCAGGCCTTCCAGCCCGTGCACGCGGCCCTGGCCATCGACCACCGCCATCGGGTCATCGGCATGGCCCATCTTGTTCGAGCACGACGGGTGGTAGGCGGTCTCGGCATGCTCGCGGACGAACGCATCGATCTGCGCGTCGGTCTGCAGCGCGCTGCCCGGCGAGATCTCGCGGCCGCTGTACGGTGCCAGCGCCGGCTGCGCGAAGATCTCGCGGGTGATGCGGATCGCTGCACGGAACTCGCGCCAGTCCTGGTCGTGCGACATGTAGTTGAACAGGATGCTGGGATGTTCGCGCGGGTCCTTCGAGCGCACATGGATGCGGCCGCGGCTCGGCGAGCGCATCGAACCGACGTGCATCTGGAAGCTGTGCGCCTTGATCGGGTTGGAGCCGTTGTAATTGATCGCCACCGGCAGGAAGTGGTACTGCAGGTTCGGCCAGTCGAATTCGGCGTCGCTGCGGATGAAGCCACCGGCCTCGAACTGGTTGCTGGCGCCGATGCCGGTGCCCAGGAACAGCCACTCGGCGCCGATCGCCGGCTGGTTGTACAGCTTCAGTGCCGGGGCCAGCGACACCGGCTTCTTGCACTCGTACTGCAGGTACATCTCCAAGTGATCCTGCAGGTTGGCGCCGACGCCCGGCAGGTGGTGCACCAGGTCGATGTCCAAGCTGCGCAGCAGGTCGGCCGGGCCGACGCCGGAGCGCTGCAGGATCTGCGGCGAGGCGATGGCGCCGCCGCACAGCAGCACTTCGCGGCGGGCGGTGGCACGCTGCGGCTGGTCGTTGTGCAGCCACTGCACGCCCACCGCGCGCTTGCCCGAGAACAGGATGCGGTCGGTCAGCGCGTGGGTGACGATGGTCAGGTTCGGGCGCGGCTTGGCCAGGTCCAGGTAGCCGCGGGCGGTGCTGGAGCGACGGCCCTTCGGGGTCACCGTGCGGTCCATCGGGCCGAAGCCTTCCTGCTGGTAGCCGTTGAGGTCGTCGGTGCGCGGGTAGCCGGCCTGCACGCCGGCCTCGACCATCGCAGCGAACAGCTCGTTGTTGCCGGCCTTCGGCGTGGTCACGCGCAGCGGGCCATCACCACCGTGGTAGTCATTGGCGCCGATATCGCGGGTTTCAGCCTTGCGGAAGTAGGGCAGGCAGTCCAGGTAGGTCCAGTCTTCCAGGCCCGGCATGCTGGCCCAGTTGTCGTAGTCCATCGCGTTGCCGCGGATGTAGCACATGCCGTTGATCAGCGAAGAGCCACCCAGGCCCTTGCCGCGGCCGCAGTCCATGCGGCGGTTGTTCATGAAGGGCTCGGGATCGGTCTTGTACGCCCAGTTGTAGCGCTTGCCCTGCAACGGGAAGGCCAGCGCCGCCGGCATCTGGGTACGGAAGTCGAGCCGGTAGTCCGGGCCACCGGCTTCCAGCAGCAGCACGCTGACATCGGCATCTTCGGTGAGGCGGGTGGCCAGCACGTTGCCGGCCGAACCGGCGCCGATGATGATGTAGTCGTACTCGTTATGGGTGCTCATGGGTGTCTCCTGCAGGCCGGGGCGCGCTGCATGCAGGCGTCCCGGCGGAATGTCGGATCGGCACGATGGCCGGACGATGGGGCGCGCAGGGCGCGCCGGTCAGAACACGCTGGCGTAGTCGCCCAGCTCGACCTGCACCGACTTGATGCGGGTGTAGTGGCCGAGGGTCGAGATGCCGTTCTCGCGGCCGACGCCGGATTCCTTGTAGCCACCGACCGGCATTTCGGCCGGCGACTCACCCCAGGTGTTGATCCAGCAGATGCCGGCTTCCAGGCGGTGGATGATGCGGTGGGCGCGGCTGACGTCCTTGCTGACCACGCCGGCGGCCAGGCCGAAGGTGGTGTCGTTGGCACGACGCACCACTTCGTCTTCGTCGTCGTAGGCAAGGATGCTCATCACCGGCCCGAAGATCTCTTCCTTGACGATGGTCATGTCATCGCGGCAGTCGGAGAACACGGTCGGCAGCACGTAGGCGCCGTTGGCCAGCGCGCCTTCGGTGGCGCGGCCGCCGCCGGTCAGCAGGCGGGCGCCTTCGGCCTTGCCGCTTTCGATGTAGCGCAGCACGTTTTCCATGTGCGGGAAGCTGGTCAGCGGGCCGAAGTTGGTCTCGGCGGCCATCGGGTCGCCGATGCGGATGCGCTTGACCCGCTCGACAACGGCCGCTTCGAATGCGGCCAGCATGCTGCGCGGCACGAACACGCGGGTGCCGTTGGTGCAGACCTGGCCGGAGCTGAAGAAGTTGGCCATCACCGCGATGTCGGCGGCGCGGTCGAGGTCGGCGTCATCGCAGATCACCAGCGGTGACTTGCCGCCCAGCTCCATGGTCACTTCCTTCAGCGACGAGGACGCGGCGCTGGCCATGACCTTCTTGCCGGTGGCGACGCCGCCGGTGAAGGAGATCTTCTCGATCACCGGGTGCTCGGTCAGCCACTGGCCGATCTCGCGACCGGGGCCCTGCACGACGTTGAACACGCCGGCCGGCACGCCGGCTTCGGTGTAGATCTCGGCCAGCCGGATCGCGGTCAGCGGGGTTACTTCCGACGGCTTGAACACCATCGCGTTGCCGGCGGCCAGGGCCGGAGCCGACTTCCACATGGCGATCTGGATCGGGTAGTTCCAGGCGCCGATGCCGGCGACCACGCCCAGCGGCTCGCGGCGGGTGTAGAAGAAGCTCGATTCGCGCAGCGGCAGCTGGATGCCTTCGATGGCGGTGGCCAGGCCGGCGTAGTACTCGACCACGTCGGCACCGGTGACGATGTCCACGGTGGTGGTCTCGGCCAGTGCCTTGCCGGTGTCCAGGGTTTCCAGGTGGGCCAGCTCGTCGTTGCGTTCACGCAGGATCTCGACGGCGCGGCGCAGGATGCGCGAACGCTCCATCGCGGTCATCGCGGCCCACGCCTTCTGGCCCTCGGCCGCGCTCTGCACGGCGCGCTCGACGTCGGCCTGGCTGGCGACCTGTACTTCGGCGATCACCTCGCCGGTGGCCGGGTTGACGGTCTTGAAGGTCTTGCCGCTGGTGGCATCGACGCGCTGGCCGTGGATGTAGAGCTGTTGGACGGGCAGGGTGGTCATGGACGTACTCCTTGGAAGGGGGCGGGTGCTGCAGCGCTTATAGCGCGACAGCCTGCAACTGGAAGTCGATGTAGCCGTAAGCGATGCGCCGGGACTTCTCGGCATTGAACTGGCCGCCGACCAGGCTGCCGCGCAGCCACAGGCCATCGATCATCGCGGCCAGGCCGCGGGCGGCCAGGCGGGCCTGCGGGTGGGGCAGCAGGCGGTTGAACTGGTGGCACAGGTTGGAGAACAGGCGCTGGTCGTTGGCGCGCTGCAGCCGGGCCAGTTCCGGCTGGTGCATGCTCGCTGCCCAGAAGGTGAGCCAGACGCGCATGGCGGTGCCGTTGATCTGGCTGTCGTCGAAGTTGCCATCGACGATGGCGCGCAGCTGCTCGCGCGGGTCGTCGCTGGCGTCGGCGCGGTAGCGGGCGACCGCGTCCTTCAGTTCACGCAGGATCTGCCGCATTGCAGCATTGAGCAGGCCGTCCTTGTCGCCGAAGTAGTGGGCGACGATGCCGCTGGACATCCCTGCCTTCTTCGCGATGGTGGCGACGGTCGCATCGGCCATGCCGATCTCGTCGATGGTCTGGAAAGTGGCCCGGATCAGCTGCTCGCGCCGTACCGGTTCCACGCCTTTCTTCGGCATTGTCTCTCCACGGATTGCGACCCGAAGGATCGGGCTGCCCGCCATTATGCTTTTTATTGATTGAACGTTCAATCAATAAACCCTAGGATGCGCTCGCGCCCCACGCCATGGGCCCGGTTTACCGGTCCGGCCCCGCCCATGTGCTCCCTCGGACTTGATGAGACGACCCCATGTCTTCCCTGGCTCATCCCAAGCGTTCGCCCCTGCGCTTGAACCGTTTTGTCTTTTTCAGCTCCTCGGTGTCGATCGGCATCCTCGGGCTGCTCACCGTTCTCTATCCCGAAGGCAGCGAGCACTGGCTGCAGTGGGCGCAGGCCGAAGTGTCGGCCGCGTTCGGCTGGTGGTACATGCTGCTGATCGTGCTGTGCCTGGGCTTCGTGCTGTGGCTGGCGTTCTCGCCGTATGGCCGCATCCGCCTGGGCCACAACGAGGAATCACCGGCCTTCGGTTACGTGGCCTGGGTCTCGATGCTGTTCTCGGCCGGCATCGGCATCGCGCTGCTTTACTACGGCGCCTACGAGCCGCTGGACCACTTCCTCAATCCGCCCGGGCAGCCCGGCGGGACCGTGGCCGCCGGCCGCGAGGCGATGGTGCTGACCTTCCTGCACTGGGGCCTGCACGGCTGGGCGCTGTATGCGCTGGTCGGCGTGGCGCTGGGCTATTTCGCCTACCGCCGCGACCTGCCGCTGGCGTTGCGCTCGGCGCTGTACCCGATCTTCGGTGAGCGCATCCATAGCCGCATCGGTGACATGGTCGATGGCTTCGGCATCCTGGCCACGCTGATCTCGATGGTGACCAACCTCGGCATCGGCGCGCTGGTGGTGCAGTCCGGCCTGGTCTACCTGTTCCACATTCCGGACACGCCGCAGGTGCTGGTCGCGATCGTGCTGGTGATGATGGTGGTGGCCACCATCGGCGTGGTGGCCGGTGTGGAGAAGGGCATTGCCTGGCTCTCCAACCTCAATGTGCGCCTGCTGTGCGGCCTGCTGCTGTTCGTGCTGGTCACCGGCCCGACCCTGCACCTGTTCGATGGCCTGATCCAGAACACCGGCGACTACCTGGGCGCCTTCGTGCGCAAGAGCTTCGACATGTACCTCAACGACCCGAAGGGCCGTGAGTGGATGGGCTCGTGGACGCTGTTCTACTGGGCGTGGTGGATTGCCTGGGCACCGTTCGTCGGCCTTTTCGTGGCGCGCATCTCGCGCGGCCGCACCATCCGCGAAGTGATCATGGGCGTACTGCTGATCCCGCTCGGCTTCACCCTGGCCTGGCTGTCGATCTTCGGCAACACCGCCATCGACCTGGTGCTCAACCACGGCCAGGCGATCCTGGGTGACGTGGCCCAGCACGATGCGGCGATGACGCTGTTCAAGTTGCTGGAGTACCTGCCCGCCGCGCCGTACGTCGCGGGTGCCGCGGTGGTGATCGGCTTCGTGCTGTTCCTGACCCCGGTCGATTCGGGCACGCTGATGATCGCCAACCTGTGCACGCGTCGCGTTGACGACGGCGTGGAAGATGGCCATGACGCACCAATCTGGCTGCGCGTGTTCTGGGCGGCGGGCATCACCGTGGCCAGTGTCGGCCTGCTGCTGGCCGGCAACTTCAGCGCGATGCAGACGGCGGTGGTGCTGTGCGGCCTGCCGTTCTCGTTCACCCTGGCGTTCTACATGTGGGGCCTGCTGAAGGCGCTGCGCACCGACCCGGATGCGCCGCGCCGGTGATTGGGCATCCGGCGCATATTCCGACGGCGCCGGAGATCCAGTAGAGCCAGGCCATGCCTGGCTGCGGAGAAACAAGAAGGGCCGGATCCGTGAGGATCCGGCCCTTTCGTCTTCTGTGTAGCGCCGACCCCATGCTCGGCCGCTTTCCTGCCAACGGCAGCCGAGCATGGCTGGCTCTGCAGATGAAGCGCCGCCTGATGGGCAGCTGAAGGCATCGGGTCGCACGGAATTTCGTAGATCTCTTAAAGACATGCAGGGCAGTCCGCGGCAATCATTGACCAACGCGTCCTTCCGGAGTTGAACGATGGTCCGAGTCCTGATCTTTGCACTGACGCTCACCTTCTCTGCGCTTGCCACCGCTGCACCTGGCGCGTTGGTGCAGTTGAATCATCCGGTGATTGCCCTGGGTGAGTCCGCGGTGCTGGACCTGCAGCTGCCGTCGCATCCTGGTGGGCTGGTGACTTATTCGATCCACACCAACGCCTATGCGAGCGAGGAGAACAGCGGCTATCGGGTGCTGGATGTGCGCTGTCCGCCGGGCTTCCTGTCCAATGTCTACCAGGGGAACTCCGGTGCGGTGTGCTATCGCGTAGAGGAAACGCCGCATCCGGCTGCTGAGATGTCGGTGGTGGTGTTCAACGAGGATGCGCCGGACGGGCATCTTGAGTGGGCGGAGGGCCTCTGGTTGCTGGACGCCAGTGGCCCTCCGGTGAAGACGTCGTGGCACCTGTTTGGTGTGCGGCCCTGATCTTGAGGGTCGATGTGCGAGCTGATGCGAGCGGGCGAGCTGGCAGACAAAAAAGGCCGGATCCATGAGGATCCGGCCCTTCTTCTTGTTGAGCCGAGCGCGGGCTCGGCTGTACAGGTGAAGCGTTACTTGCTGGCCAGCTGGCGCAGCACGTACTGCAGCAGGCCGCCGTGATGGGCGAGGAGGCGCGCTTGCGAACCACTGGTTCGCGCGTCTCCGCAGCGCCCCCGCGCTGGCGCGGGGGCCGGGCTTCCGCCCGTTGGTACCGTGGGAAGGCTCAGCGACCTGCCAGCTGCCGCAGCACGTACTGCAGCAGGCCGCCGTGGCGGAAGTACTCGACTTCCTTCGGGGTCAGCAGCATCACCGAAACCTCGAAGCTCTTCTTGGTGCCGTCGGCCTTGGTCGCGGTGACCGTGGCGCGCTTGCTGGCACCGTCCTGCAGGCCGGTGACGTCGATCACTTCCGAGCCGTCCAGGCCCAGGGTCTGCGCGTTTTCGCCGTTGCGGAACTGCAGCGGCAGCACGCCCATGCCGACCAGGTTGGAGCGGTGGATGCGCTCGAAGCTCTCGGCGATGACCGCCTTCACTCCCAGCAGCAGGGTGCCCTTGGCCGCCCAGTCACGCGACGAGCCGGTGCCGTACTCCTTGCCGGCCAGCACCACCAGCGGCACCTTGTCGGCCTTGTACTTCATGGCCGCATCGTAGATCGCCAGCTTCTCCGGCTGGCCGCCGCCGGCCGGGTAGTACAGGGTGTTACCGCCTTCCTCGCCACCGAACATCAGGTTCTTGATGCGGATGTTGGCGAAGGTGCCGCGGACCATCACGTCATCGTTGCCGCGGCGGCTGCCATAGCTGTTGAAGTCGGCCGGCTGCACGCCGCGTTCCTGCAGGAAGCGGCCTGCCGGCGAGTCCTTCTTGATGTTGCCGGCCGGGGAGATGTGGTCGGTGGTGATCGAGTCGCCGAACAGGCCCATCACGCGTGCGCCGTGCACGTCGTCGATGCTGCCGGTCTGCATGGTCATGCCATCGAAGTACGGCGGGTTCTTGATGTAGGTGGACGCGTCGCTCCACTCGTACAGGTTGCCGTCCGGCGAGGCGATGGTGTTCCAGCGGGTGTCACCCTTGAACACATCGGCGTAGTTCTGCTTGAACATCTCCGGGCCGATGGTGGCGGCGATGACATCGCCGATTTCCTTGTTGCTCGGCCAGATGTCGCGCAGGAACACCGGCTGCCCATCGCTGCCGGTACCCAGCGGCTGGGTGGTCAGGTCGATGTCGGTGGTGCCGGCGATGGCGTAGGCCACCACCAGCGGCGGGCTGGCCAGGTAGTTCATCTTCACTTCGGGATGCACGCGGCCCTCGAAGTTGCGGTTGCCCGACAGCACCGAGGTGACCACCAGGTCGCCGGTGGCGATGCCGGCGCTGACTTCGGTCGGCAGCGGGCCGGAGTTGCCGATGCAGGTGGTGCAGCCGTAGCCGACCACGTAGAAGCCGATCTTCTCCAGCTCCTTCAGCACGCCGGCCTTTTCCAGGTAGTCGGTGACCACGCGCGAACCTGGACCGAGCGAGGTCTTCACCCACGGCTGGCGGTTCAGGCCCTTGGCGGCCGCATTGCGGGCCAGCAGGCCGGCGCCGATCATCACCGCCGGGTTGGAGGTATTGGTGCAGGAGGTGATGGCAGCGATGACCACTGCACCATCCTTCAGGCGGACCTTGCGGCCTTCGGTTTCGATATCGGCGTAGCCCTTGGCCAGCTGCTCGTTGCCGACGGCCGCGCCGCCGCCTTCATTGACGAAGGAGGAGACGTCGTCGCTGCGCTTGTCACGGTTGGCGGTCATGCCGACCAGCGCTTCGCGGTAGTTCTTCTGCACGTCTTCCAGCAGCACGCGGTCCTGCGGGCGCTTGGGGCCGGCCAGCGACGGCTTCACCGTGCCCATGTCCAGTTCCAGCGTGGTGCTGTACTGGGCGTGCGGGCTGCCCGGCTCGTGCCAGAGGCCCTGCGCCTTGGCGTAGGCCTCGACCAGCTCGATCTGCTCTTCGCTGCGGCCGGACAGGCGCAGGTAGTTCAGCGATTCGGCGTCGATCGGGAAGATGCCGCAGGTGGCACCGTATTCCGGGGCCATGTTGCCGATGGTGGCACGGTCGGCCAGCGGCAGGTGTTGCAGGCCATCACCGTAGAACTCGACGAACTTGCCGACCACGCCCAGCTTGCGCAGCATCTGGGTGACGGTCAGCACCAGGTCGGTGGCGGTTGCGCCTTCGGGCAGCTTGCCGGTCAGCTTGAAGCCGACCACCTGCGGGATCAGCATCGACGACGGCTGGCCGAGCATGGCGGCCTCCGCTTCGATGCCGCCCACGCCCCAGCCCAGCACGCCGATGCCGTTGATCATCGTAGTGTGGCTGTCGGTGCCGAACACGGTGTCCGGGTAGGCAACAGCCTTGCCATCCTTGTCCACGGTCATCACCACGCGGGCCAGGTTCTCCAGGTTCACCTGGTGGACGATGCCGGTGTTTGGCGGCACCACCTTGAAGTTGTCGAAGGCCTTCTGGCCCCAGCGCAGGAAGCCGTAGCGTTCCTGGTTGCGCTGGAATTCGATCTTGCCGTTGAGGTCCAGCGCGTCCGGCTTGCCGAACACGTCGACCTGCACCGAGTGGTCGATGACCAGTTCGGAGGGGATCTGCGGGTTGATCTGCTCCGGCGAGCCGCCGAGCTTGACCACCGCGTCGCGCATCGCGGCCAGATCGACCACGCAGGGCACGCCGGTGAAGTCCTGCAGGACCACGCGCGCCGGCATGAAGGCGATCTCGGTGTCCGGTTCGGCCGCCGGATTCCAGCGGGCCACGGCTTCGATGTGGTCCTTGCCTACGGTGATGCCGCCATCCTCATGCCGGAGCAGGTTCTCCAGCAGGATCTTCATCGAATAGGGCAGGTGGGAGATATCGAAGCGCTGGCCCAGCGTGGGCAGGCTGAAGTAGTCGTAGGTCTTGCCGCCGACATTCAGCTGGCTGCGGGTGGAGAACGAATCGCTCATGCGGGGTAACTCCTTCTTGCGGATGGCTTGCTCTGGCCCGTGCGTCTACGGGCCTGCTTGCGGTCGCCGGTGGCATTCCGGCCCCGGATCCTGCCCAGTATCGGCGATCCAGCGCCCGGCAATGACCCGGCTGGCTTGGAACGCAAGGTTACAGCGGTGTGTGTAGCCTTCGTGTCAGCGCGTGCGGTCGTTGCCTGCCGGTCCGAACGCAGACGGGGCGCCCATGGGCGCCCCGTCCGGGAGTGCGTGTCGAGCAGGGCTTACTTGCCGTTGGCGGCATCCAGCAGTGGGTTGCCGGTCTTGCCGACGGCGTTGCTCTTGGACTTGGCCGTCAGCACACCCTGCTTGTTGAACTCCAGGACGGTTGCTTCCTGGATGTTCTTGCCGAAGGTTTTGATCTTCACGTAGTCGTAGTACCAGACCTGGGTGTCGCCCAGCTGTTCGCGGCGGCTGGGTGCGCCGAACTTTTCACGGACCTGGTCCTGGCTGGTCTTGCCGACTTCCAGGGTGTCCATCTGCTGTTGGGTGATCTCGACGCCGGTGGTGTAGGCGCCGAACGGATTGGCGTGGGCTGCGGTCGTCGAAAGGGCCAGCGGGGCAGCCAGCATCAGGGCAAGGGTCAAGGCGCGCATGGAACATCCTTTTATGGCGGGTGGGTACGGGCGGCACGCGGCGCGTCCAGCCCGGGGCCGCAGCAGGTCGCTGCGGCGCCAGTCTAACCCCCGGATGCGACCAGCATAGGATCGCGGTCACGGATTGGGCGGGTTTGTCGCGGATGTCGCGAGTATGTATAATTCATGCATACTTTTTGAGGCGTACCCCATGGAAGCCACCGTTGCTGAACGCGGACAGATCACCCTGCCCAAGGCGGTGCGTGATGCCCTTGGCCTGACCAAGGGCACGCTGCTGAAGGTCGAGCTGGACGGCAGCCGCATCATCCTGCGCAAGAGTGTTGACGATGCCATTTCACGGGCGCGCGGCAAGTTCGCGCTGGACGGCTTCGAGTCGTCCGAAGCGGCAGTACGCGCGGTGCGTGACGAGGAGTAAGCCGTGATGATCGCCGTCGATTCGCCGGTGCTGGTCGAGCTGCTCAGCAATGGCCCGCAGGCCGATGCGGTGGAAGCCATCCTCCGGCAGAGCCTGGTCGGTGGCCGCGTAGTGGTCTGTGGCGCGACCCTGGCCGAAGTCTGCGCATCGCTGCGCGGCGGCGCCGAAGTGCTCGAAGCACTGGAAGAGATGGGCGTGCACTTCAATCCGATGGAGGCCAAGTCGGCACTGCGCGCGGGCGAGATGCACCGCCGTCATCGCCAGCGTGGAGGCAGCCGCCGCAGCCTGGACGAATTCATGGTCGGCGCCCACGCACTGCTGCAGTGCGATGGCCTGATCACCTGGAACGACACGTTTTACCGCGACTACTTCAAGGGCCTGAAGCTGATCGTGCCGCAAGCCTGAGCCCACTTTGTTTTTTCAACCTACGCATTACCCGGGAGTTGTCATGTTGGAAGCCTACCGCCACCACGTCGCCGAGCGCGCTGCGCTTGGCATCCCGCCGCTGCCGCTGAGCGCGCAGCAGACGGCCGATGTCATCGAACTGCTGAAGAACCCGCCGCAGGGCGAGGCCGAGTTCCTGCTCGACCTGCTGACCCACCGCGTGCCGGCCGGCGTCGATGACGCAGCCAAGGTCAAGGCCTCGTACCTGGCCGCGATCGCGCTGGGCAGCGAGCAGAACCCGCTGATCAGCCGCGAGCGCGCCACCGAACTGCTGGGCACCATGCTCGGCGGTTACAACGTCGCCCCGCTGGTGCAGCTGCTGGACGACGCCAGCGTCGGAACCATCGCCGCCAACGGCCTGAAGAAGACCCTGCTGGTGTTCGATGCGTTCCACGACGTGCAGGAAAAGGCCAAGGCGGGCAACGCCAACGCCCAGGCCGTGCTGCAGAGCTGGGCCGATGCCGAGTGGTTCACCAGCAACCCGGAAGTGCCGCAGAGCCTGACCGTCACCGTGTTCAAGGTGCCGGGCGAGACCAACACCGACGACCTGTCGCCTGCACCGGACGCGACCACCCGCCCGGACATCCCGATGCACGCCCTGGCGATGCTGAAGAACAAGCGCGACGATGCGCCGTTCACCCCGGAAGAAGACGGCAAGCGCGGCCCGATCCAGCAGATCCTCGACCTGAGGGACAAGGGCCACCTGGTCGCCTATGTCGGCGACGTGGTCGGCACCGGTTCCTCGCGCAAGTCGGCCACCAACAGCGTGCTGTGGTGGACCGGCGATGACATTCCGTTCATCCCGAACAAGCGCGCCGGTGGCGTCTGCCTGGGTTCGAAGATCGCCCCGATCTTCTACAACACCATGGAAGATGCCGGCGCACTGCCGATCGAGCTGGACGTGTCGAAGATGGAGCACGGCGATGTGGTCGAGCTGCGTCCGTACGAAGGCAAGGCGCTGAAGAACGGTGAAGTGATCGCCGAGTTCCAGGTCAAGTCCGACGTGCTGTTCGACGAAGTGCGCGCCGGTGGCCGCATTCCGCTGATCATCGGCCGTGGCCTGACCGGCAAGGCGCGCGAAGCGCTGGGCCTGGCCCCGACCGATCTGTTCCGCCTGCCGGTGCAGCCGGTCGACACCGGCAAGGGCTTCTCGCTGGCGCAGAAGATGGTCGGCCGCGCCTGTGGCCTGGCTGAAGGCCAGGGCATGCGCCCGGGCACCTACTGCGAACCGAAGATGACCTCGGTCGGCTCGCAGGACACCACCGGCCCGATGACCCGTGACGAGCTGAAGGACCTGGCCTGCCTGGGCTTCTCGGCCGACCTGGTGATGCAGTCGTTCTGCCACACCGCCGCTTACCCGAAGCCGGTGGACGTGAAGACCCACCACACCCTGCCGGAGTTCATCTCCACCCGTGGCGGCGTGTCGCTGCGCCCGGGCGACGGCGTGATCCACAGCTGGCTCAACCGCATGCTGCTGCCGGACACCGTCGGCACCGGTGGTGACTCGCACACCCGTTTCCCGGTGGGCATTTCGTTCCCGGCCGGTTCGGGCCTGGTCGCCTTCGCCGCTGCCACCGGCGTGATGCCGCTGGACATGCCGGAGTCGGTGCTGGTGCGCTTCAAGGGCAAGATGCAGCCGGGCGTGACCCTGCGTGACCTGGTCAACGCCATCCCGCTGTACGCGATCAAGTCGGGCCTGCTGACCGTGGCCAAGGCTGGCAAGAAGAACATCTTCTCCGGCCGTATCCTGGAAATCGAAGGCCTGCCGGAGCTCAAGGTCGAGCAGGCGTTCGAACTGTCCGACGCCTCGGCCGAGCGTTCGGCCGCCGGTTGCTCGGTGCGCCTGAACAAGGAACCGATCATCGAGTACCTCAACAGCAACATCACGCTGCTGAAGTGGATGATCGCCGAGGGTTACCAGGATCCGCGCTCGCTGCAGCGTCGCATCGAGAAGATGGAAGCGTGGCTGGCCAACCCGGAGCTGCTGGAGCCGGATGCCGACGCCGAGTACGCTGCCGTCATCGAGATCGACCTGGCCGATATCCACGAGCCGATCGTGGCCTGCCCGAACGACCCGGACGACGTGAAGACCCTGTCCGAAGTGGCCGGCGCCAAGATCGACGAGGTGTTCATCGGTTCGTGCATGACCAACATCGGTCACTTCCGTGCGGCTGCGAAGCTGCTGGAAGGCAAGCGTGACCTGCCGACCCGCCTGTGGGTGGCCCCGCCGACCAAGATGGATGCCTCGGAGCTGACCAAGGAAGGCGTGTACGGCACCTTCGGCGCCACTGGCGCGCGCATGGAAATGCCGGGCTGCTCGCTGTGCATGGGCAACCAGGCGCAGATCCGCGAAGGCTCCACCGCGATGTCGACTTCGACCCGCAACTTCCCGAACCGCCTGGGCCGCAACACCAACGTGTACCTGGGTTCGGCGGAACTGGCGGCGATCTGCTCGCGCCTGGGCCGCATCCCGACCAAGGAGGAGTACATGGCGGACATCGGCGTGATCAACGCCAATGGTGCGGAGATCTACCGCTACATGAACTTCGACCAGATCGAGGAATACCAGGACGTGGCCAAGACGGTCGCTGCCTGATGCGGTAGTGCCGGCCGCTGGCCGGCACTTCGATGAAGCCAAACGCCGCGATCCCGGGAGGGGTCGCGGCGTTTCTGCATGGGTGCCGGATTGCGCGGCGATACCGCGCTGTGCTCGCCGGGCATGGCCCGGCGCTACCGCACCTCGTGTTCCGGCATCGGCAGACGATGCGTCACTGCACTCGGAAGTTCAAGCGGCCCAGCGCTTGGCAGTGCTGTACGGCGGCCTGCAGATCGATCGGCGCTGCCGGGACCGCCCGGCGCGCCTGATTGACCGTCGCGGCGGTCTCCCACAGACCAGGCAATGCCGAACCGTGTTCCAGCACGTAGTCGCGCAGCAGCGTGTTCAATGGGCTGGCATGATCGTGTTCAGGCACGATCACGCAGGCGCGGGTTCCCGGCTCTGCCAGCATCTGTTGCAGCAGCATCTCCAGTCGCGCAGCGCCGGCAGGAGCGTCGGCCAGCTGCAGCGGTGCGCTGTCCCGGTCCGCGGGCTGTACCTGCAACCCACTGTCGGTGAACAGAAACACGCCCATGGCGTCCAGTGGTTCGCGTGGCGTCTTCGCTGTGAGCGTCGTGTAGTCCACGTCTGGACGCGTGCACGTCTCTGGCGCGCGCCTGGCCGGCACGGCGAGGCGGACACCTTCGCGATCGACACTATGGACGTTCAGTCTGCAGACCTGACCCACGGTATCAAACTTCACTTCGTAGTCCACACCAGTGACCGGAATGATCTGTACAGCCAGCGTGCCGCTGCAGAACGCGCCCCGGTAGCGGACGTCCGCGTCGAAGATCAACGGCTGCCCTGCCTGCACGGCATATTCGCGATACTTCGGCGACTTCAGGCTGCGCATGGTTTCCGTTTCGGCGATGCCGAGGCTGACGTTGCCCGCCTCGCTGTCCTGCGCGGCGACGTCTCTGGAGGCCGGCCAGCGCGGATCATCGAAGCGCCGGCTGCCGTCGGCCAGGCAGTAGGCATCGCTGAGCATGGTGACCCGTTCCGTTGCCGAGTTGAAGACCCGCACGCGCGCCGTACCGTCACCGCTGCCGGCTGTTGGCAGCGGCTCCGGGAAGAACTGTGGCAGCTTGCTGGTAAGGCGCTGCACACAGGAGGCGGCCAGTTCCCTGGCGCTGGCGCGAAGGCGCGCGTAGTCATTGGCCTGCCATTGCTCGAGCGTGGCGTCGCGCCCGGGATCATTGCAATACGCTGCATCCACCGTGCTGCCGTCGGGTTGTTGCAGGCGCAGGCGGGTAAAGTGATTGAGCTGATAGAGCTGTTGCCCCGCCTTGGGCTTCTGGTAGACCAGCGCCCACTGATTTGCCTCCACCCTCAACAGCGTTCGACCCTGGGGGATAGCGCTCGGGAACACGGTGAAGTACCGCTCCAACCAGTCATTGAGCAAGCCGGGCATGAGCTCCATGGCAGGGCTGGGTACTGCATGTACACTCGTTCCGCGCAGATACCTGGGGTCAAGGCGCGTTGTGGAGCTGGCACCGAAGACCTGGCGTACGAACTGCCCGGTCTTCGCTGCGCCAGTGATGCGCTCGCCATCTTCCGGGGTGACGATGCGCAGTACCACATCGGGATGGTGGTCATGGATGTGCTGGCCGGCGCCGGCGCTGATCGCCACGTGTTCGCTCCAGCGCGCAGGGGGGCGCCGTGGGTGCCGATGGAGCGCCATCGGTTCGACCGGCACCGCTGGCGAGCGTGGGCAACAGACAGGCCGCGGCAAGCATGCTGCGTGGTGAAATCAGGCGTAATGCCATGATGAAACTCCTTGAAAAGTGGAATAGCACGGGCGGCCCTGGGCGGGCCCCCTGCTGAAAGGCGGCAGCGGGCATTCCCCAGACCACGTTGTGCGCCAGCGGTCGGCACTACCGGGGCGTCAGGCCTGGGTAATGGCGGCCGCTTCCTCGGTTGCGGCCGGCGCTTCTGCCGGGAGCTCGGCTTCCACCGCAGGCTGTGGCAACACGCCATGGTCGGGGAACAGGCGGGGCAGCTCAGCCACGAAACGCGCGATGCAGGCCTCTGCAAAGTCACGCGAGGCGGCCTTGGCCTTCGCATAGTCGTCTGCCTGCCATTCCTGCAACGGGGCAACCCGTGCTTCGTCCCGGCAGTGCACGCCCTGGCCGCCACTGGCGCTGCGGAACAGCTTGCGCACCACCGGGAAACCGATGGTTACATCGTGGCGCAGCTCGTAGGGAGTCTCTGCGTCGCTGAGCTTCTGGTAAACCAGCGACCACTGACCGGCGCTGGCTTCCACGGTGCGCTCGTCGCTGGGAATGGCGCCGGGATGGGCCGCGAAATAGAGTGCCAGCTGCTCGCGGATCATGCCGGGCAATGCGCCGAAGGCCGGGCTGGGCACCGAGTGGATGTCCTCGCCACGAACGTTGTTCTTGCTGAAGCTGTTGCTGGTGCCGATGTCACCTACGCCGGTGACGAACGCCAGAGCAGACAGACCGACCTTGGCGGCGGTGACGGCAGCGGTGTCGGCGCGCATCACCAGGCGCAGCACCTGATCGCCCAGGCGATTGCCGTTGGGGCCGGCACCCAGCCCTGAGGTGACCTTGATGTGCTGCAGGCTGCTGTAGTCGAGATGGGGCGCCGCGGCGGCTGTGACATTCCCGATGGCCGGATCGGCCGGCGGGGTGGCGTGCGCCGCGTCTGGCGCGGTCGCCGCATCCGTTGCTGGATCGAGCGTTGACCCGCTGGTGACTGCGGAAGCCACGACAGGCGTGGCTGCGGGGACTTCGTCGTTGGCGTAGGCCGGCGGCGCCAGCAGCAGGATGGCCGCGATCGCGGCGGTGAGGCAGGTTGGGCGTAATGCCACGGTAGTACTCCTTGGGAAAACGAAAATGAGGCTCTGTGCGCGCTCTGGCGGTTGATGCCCGGAGAGGGCCGAAGGCAGGGGAGCAATTGCTCAGCGAGGCGCGAATTCCCTGATCGGGAACGCATTGCAATGGGCGATCGCAGCAGCGATGTCGACCGGAGCATCGGCGGCGGCACTGCGGCGCCTGTTCACCGTGGCCACCTCTTCCCACAGGCTGGGCAATACCTGCGGTGCGTCCAGTACGCGTTCGCGCACGGCATCGTGAAGGGCGCTGCTGTAATCGGTAGTCGGTACCACCACGCACAGGCGTGTGCCGGGATTGCTGCTGGCCTGCTGCAGCATCTTCCGCAGCGCCTCGGTGCTGCCCGCGTCGTCGGTCAACCGTTCCGGTGCGCTGCCTTGGGTGGCATCCTGGATCTGCAGCTGGCCTGGGCTGAACAGCAGGACCTGCATGTCCTGCCGCGGTTCAACGCGGACCGGCGCACGCGTGCCCTCACAGATGCTGGGGGTCTTGCGTGCGACCTGTGGCGTCGTGGTGCCATCGGCGTGTACCTGGCGCAGATGCAGGCGGCACATCTTGTCGGCCACTTCCATTTCCACTTCGTAGTCCTGTCCGGGCCTGGCCACGAACTGACCCGACAACTGGCCCTCGCAGTACATGCGGCTTGATGCGTCGAAGCGCGCTTCGACGATTAGCGGCTTGCCGCCGGCGACTTCGTACTCCTGGTAGCTGAGCATGGAGAACCGCTCGTTCGCCTTGCTGCGCAGGGTTTCCGTGGCGGGGATGCCGAGCACGCCCTTGTCACCGGCGTTGTTGTACTTGACGTCGATCTTGTCGCGGTAGTCCTCGCGGCAGGCGGCGTCGGTGTACAGGGTGGTGGTCCGCCCCAGGCTGGCATAGATGCGCACCCGTGCCGGCGGCACGGCACCGCCTGCGTAGGCCGTGAGATCTTCAGCAGCAAGCGGGCGAGGGTACATCGCCGGTATTCGCTTGATGAGCTGCTCGGTGCACTTCATCGTGATCACCTGGGCGGCAATCTTGAGCCTGGCGTAGTCATTGGCCTGCCACTCGCCCAGGGTCGCCCGGTCGTCGCTGTCACTGCATCTGATGATTTCAGCCAGGGTGCCATCGGCACGGCGTTGCTCGATGGTGCTGACGTGGTTGAGGCGGTAAAGGGGATCCTTCCGCGTGTTGCCCTGGTGCACCAGCGCCCAGGTGTCTGCACTGAAGCGCAGGGTGCTGCTCTGGTTGGGCAGCGCGTCGGGCGCATAGCTGAAGTAGCCACCCACCAGCGCCCTGGCTACGTTGGGCATCAGCGTGGTGGCGGGGCTGGCCTGGCTCTCGACGATGCTGCCGGGCAGGGCGTTGCGGCGGAAGTAGTCCGGCTCATTGCCGCTGAAGAGCAGTGCGAGCCCCTTTGGCGTGAGCGACTCGCTGTCATCGGGGGTGACGATGCGCAACGCCACGTCGGGTGCGTGGAGGCGCTTCGATGCGGTATCCGGACCACTCTGGATCTGGACGCGATCGGTCCATGCGGCGCCCTTCGTGACGGGGGCGGGGGGAGCGCCCGGAGCGGCCTGCGGCGGTGCTGGCACGCCGGCAGCGGTTGCCGCCAGCGGGGCCAGCAGAGCGGCCGCCAGCAGCGACGGTTGGTTACGGAAGAGACGCAGGGCCATGGTCAAACTCCTTGGAAAAACACGACAGCCGTGCCGGCCCTTCCGGGGCCGGCATTTGAAAGAGGGAATGAGACGGTGCGATGCCGCGGACGATCAGCCGCGGGCGAGCGCCAACAGTCGTTCGGCAATACGTTCCAGCGGAACCTGTTCGTCGGCCGCCCCAAGCTTGAACGCGGCACCGGGCATGCCCCAGACCACGCTGGTGGCTTCATCCTGGACCAGCGTCGGCGCGCCGGCCTGGCGCATTTCCAGCAGGCCGCGCGCGCCGTCGTCACCCATGCCGGTGAGGATGGCGCCGATGGCGTTGCCGCCCGCGCTCTGCGCGACCGAACGGAACAGCACGTCGACCGCGGGCTTGTGACGGTTCACCGCCGGGCCATCGTCGACGCGGCAGCGCCAGCGCGCACCGTCGCGGATGATGCGCAGGTGCTTGCCGCCAGGAGGCAGGTAGGCATGGCCGGGCAGTACCGCCTCGCCGTCGCTGGCCTCGCGCACGGCCATCGCCGAGTGCCGATCCAGTCGTTCGGCAAAGGCGCTGCTGAAGCTGGCGGGCAGGTGCTGGGTCATCACCACGGCGGGAGCATCCGCAGGCATGCCTTCCAGCACCACGCGCAGTGCTTCGGTGCCGCCGGCCGAAGAACCAATCGCGATCAGGCGGTCGGTGGTGCGGAACTGTGGTGAGGCAGGGCGCATCGAGGGGGCTGTGTCCAGCGTGAGCTTCGGGACTGCAGTCCGCACCAGCGGACGTACCCGTGAGCGCGCCGCCATCTTGACCTTGGCGATGATCTCATCGGCGTAGCCCTGCAGGCCGCGCGCGACGTCCAGCTTGGGCTTGGAGACGAAGTCCACTGCGCCCAATGCCAACGCCTGCAGCGTGGTGTCGGCGCCGCGTTCGGTCAGCGACGAGATCATCACCACTGGCAGCGGGTGCAGCCGCATCAGGTTTTCCAGGAAGGCCAGGCCGTCCATGCGTGGCATTTCCACGTCCAGCGTGATCACGTCCGGGGCCAGGCGCTTGATCTTCTCGCGCGCCAGCAGCGGGTCGGCGGCGGTGCCAACCACGTCGATGGTCGGGTCGCTGGACGGGATCTCGGTGAGCATCTGGCGCACGACGGCGGAGTCGTCGACGATCAGGACCCGGCAGGGGGCGTTGCCGGTCAGGGTCATTCGAACAGCTCCACGCCACCGGTGACCGGGGCCTTGGACAGGCGCGCACGCACCGCCGATTCGGTGGCAGCCACCTCGGCCTCGTGGGCGTGCGGCAGGCGCTGCACCACCACGCGGCCGGTATCGGCGAAGAACCAGATCTTGCGCGGATGGATGCCGCAGAGGTCCTCGGCGATGATCGGAATATGCTCGGCCTGCAGGTATTGGCGCACGAACTCGGCGTTGCGGGTGCCGACCGGATTGCTGGTGAAGCCCTTCAGTACGTTGGCGCCGCCGAACACCTTTGCCTCGATGCGCTTGCGGTGCGCGCCGCGCTTGAGCATGTCGTTGATCAGCAGCTCCATCGCATAGCTGCCGTAGCGTGCGGGCGCACCGTCGCCAGCGTTGCCTTCCGGCAGCAGGAAGTGGTTCATGCCGCCGATCTTCAGCACCGGGTCGCGCAGGCAGGCCGCCACGCACGAACCCAGGGTGGTGGTCAGCGCGGTGGTGTCATCGACCACCAGGTACTGGGTCGGCAGCAGCTTGGCGGCAATGGTCTGGAAGCGCGCATCCTGGTAGCGCATCACATCGTCAGTACGCAGCGAGGCGTTCATGCGCCGGCCTTTGCCGCGCGGCGGTACAGGGTGCGCCCGCAGGGCTGGATCAGGTCGGCGGCGTGCAGGTAGTTCTCCGAGTGTCCGGTGTAGAGCAGGCCATCGTCGGCAAGGTGCTGCACAAGGCGGCCGAGGATGGCGCGCTGGGTCGGCTTGTCGAAGTAGATCATCACATTGCGGCAGAACAGGGCATCGAACGGGCCGCCGACGTCGTAGCGTGGGGCGAGCAGGTTCAGCGGACGGAACTCGATCAGCTCGCGCAGCGCCGGCAGCACGCGGCACTGGCCCTCGTTGGGACCGCTGCCACGCTGGAAGTAGCGGCGGCGCAGGTCCGGGTCGAGATTGGCGACACGGTCGATGTTGTAGACGCCACGGCCGGCGGTGGCCAGTACCTGGGTATCGACGTCGGTAGCAACGATGCGCACCGGCGGCTTCAGCGTACCGAAGGCCTCGCAGGCGGTAATCGCCATCGAATAGGGCTCTTCACCGGTGGATGCCGCGCACGACCACAGCAGCAGCGGCGTGTGGCCGGAGCGCTGCTGCAGCTCTTCGCGCAGCTTGTCGAAGTGGTGTGGCTCGCGGAAGAACGAGGTCAGGTTGGTGGTCAGGGCGTTGGTGAACGCCTGCCATTCGTCACCATCTTCCTGCTCCAGATGGTCCAGGTACTGCTGGAAGCTGCGCATGCCCAGCGTGCGCAGGCGGCGCGACAGGCGGCCATAGACCATGTCGCGTTTTGCCGGGGCAAGGGCGATGCCCACGCGCTGGTAGATCAGGTCGCAGACGCGGCGGAAATCACGGTCGGCGAACTCGAATTCGCGCGGACCGGTGACGATGGGAGTAGGACTTTGCACGGGGGACGTGTCCATCGGCGAGGGCGGTGGCCGAAGCCACCGCAGGTGGGTCTCAGAATTCCTGCCAGTCGCTGTCGCTGGCGACGAAGGTGCTGGCGTTGCTGCTGCGGCGGACCGGCGCGGGCGCGCGGGTCGGCTGCGGACGTGCCATGGTGGTGATGCGTGCCGGTTCCACGCGTTCCGTCGCAGCCTTCACTGCAGCGGAGACCTGGTTGTCGAGGCGGAAGATCGCCACGGCGTCGGCGAGCTGCGCTGCCTGGTCTTCCATCGCGCGTGCGGCAGCAGTGGCTTCCTCCACCAGCGCAGCGTTCTGCTGGGTGGTCTCGTCCATCTGCACCACGGTCTGGTTGACCTGCTCGATGCCGGCCGACTGCTCCTGCGAAGCCGCAGAGATCTCGGCCATGATGTCGGTCACGCGCTGCACCGAGGCGACGATCTCGCCCATGGTGCTGCCGGCCTGGTGGACCAGGCTGGAGCCTTCGGCGACCTTGCCGACCGAATCGTCGATCAGGCCCTTGATCTCCTTGGCGGCGGCAGCCGAGCGCTGGGCCAGGGTGCGCACTTCACTGGCGACCACGGCAAAGCCACGGCCCTGTTCCCCGGCGCGCGCAGCTTCCACCGCAGCATTCAGCGCCAGGATGTTGGTCTGGAAGGCGATGCCGTCGATGACCGAGATGATCTCGGCGATCTTCTTCGAGGAGGCTTCGATGGCCGACATGGTGGTGACCACCTGGCCGACCACATCACCGCCCTGCGAGGCGACACCGTGCGCGCCGATGGCGAGCTGGTTGGCCTGGCGGGCGTGCTCGGCGTTCTGGCGCACGGTGGAGGTCAGTTCCTCCATCGAGGCGGCGGTTTCTTCCAGGTTGGCGGCCTGCTGCTCGGTACGGCGCGACAGATCACTGTTGCCCGAAGCAATCTCGCCGGCGGCCAGGGTGATGCTGCTGGCGCTGGCCTGGATCTGGCCGACGATCTGGGTCAGCTGCGCGACCGTGGTGTTGGCGTCGTCGCGCATGCGCGCGAACACGCCCTGGTAGTCGCCGTGCATGCGCGCGGTCAGGTCACCTTCGGCGATGGCCGACAGCAGCTGCGAGAGCTTGCCGAGGTTGTCATCGCTGACCGCCATCATCGCGTTGAGGTTTTCCAGCATCAGGCGGAAATCGTGATCGAAGCGCTGTGCATCGCCACGACGGCTGAAGTCGCCGGCAGCGGCGGCACTGGCCAGTTGCTTGATTTCGGCGTTGATGCGGCCGAGGTTGGCCTTGACGGTGTCGACAGTGGTGGTCATCGCTGCCTTTTCGCCAGGGTAGCGGGCGATGTCGCGGCTCAGATCGCCGACTGCATACTGCTGTACCACGTCCAGCACGTCATGCAGGGTCTGCACGTGGCTGCCGACCAGGGTATTGGTCTCCTGCACCATCAGCCCGTACTCGCCAGGGAAGGCGCTGGCGTCGATGCGGTAGCTCAGTTCGCCGGCATCGTGACGGCGGGCCATTTCGCGCTGGCCGCCGATCACCGCGTGCAGCTGCTGCTGCATGCCGGACATGGCCTCCAGCAGGCGGCCCGGTTCGTCATGCGCCTGCGGACCGATATGGCTGTCCAGCTTGCCATTGGCGATGCCTTCGGCGACGGCGGTGGCCTGCTTCAGCGGGCGCGCGATGCGATTGCCGATGACCCAGCTCAGGGCCAGGACGATCAGCACCAGCACGCCACCGGAGACCGCCATGATGGCGGTGAACACCAGCGCCTGCTGCTGGACGTCGTCCATGTAGACGCCGCTGCTGACCACCCAGTTCCAGGGCGCGAACAGGCCGGCGTAGGCGACCTTCTCGACCTCGCCCTTGCTGCCGGGCTTGGCCCAGCGGTAGTTGACGAAACCGCCGCCGGCCTTGGCCGCTTCGACCTGGTCGTAATAGATGCGCACGCCGTCGTCGGTACGGAAGTCCTTCATGTCCTTGCCGACCAGGTCCTTGCGGAACGGGTGCATCAGCAGGCGGTAGCCGGTGTCGTAGATGTTGAAGTAGTACGCATCGTTCTCGGCACGCATCACCTCCAGGGCCTGCAGCGCGGCGCTCTTCGCGGCGTCCTCGCTGAGCTCGCCGGTGCCGGCCAGGCGATGGTAGTGCTGGAGGATGCCGTAGCTGAGTTCGACCTGGGTCTTCAGCGCGGTCTTGCGGGTCTCGGTGAGGTCCAGGTACTGCATGCGGGCGGCGATCACCGAGAGCGCGATCACGCCGAGCGCGATGAGCAGCGTCAGCAGGTTGAGCTTGCGCCGGACGGAGAGATTGCTGAAGTAGTGTTGCCAGCGATGCAGGAGATTCATCGAGCAGGACCAGGTCGAAGCGGGCGGGCGGCGCCGAGCCGGTCAGCGGCGGGACAAGCCGTGACAACCCCGTTATCGGCCGCTGGGGCGGGGGATTGAGGTGTCGTGTCCGAACGTATTCAGGTTTCCTTGCAGCGGCGGCTGCGGCGCTGCCTGCGGCAGGCTTTTGAAGCAACGGCAACGGCAACGGCAACGGCAACGGCAACGGCAACGGCAACGGCAACGGCAACCGCAACGGCAGCAGCAACGGCGGTTGGTCGGCGGTCACGGGTTGCGAAAAGGGCCAGGCCAGGGTGGGTTGGCGGGGGACGCCGTAAACCCGTCCCTGGGGGCTTGGCCGCGGCATCCATGCCGCGGACACCCCCGCCAACCCACCCTGGCCCGGCCCATTCGATATCCCGGTGTCGGACGGCAAGAGTGTTGGGTTTCCAAGTGGAAAGAGGGGTCAGATCCGTTTTCCTGCGGAAAACGGATCTGACCCCGTGAGCAATGCAGGTGCTGCTTTTGCTTTTCTTTCTTCAATCCGGGGTGGACGCGCGGGAAACTGTCCGGGGCCGGGTGGGTGGGTTGCGCGGGGGCGCAGGCGCCATGGATGGCGCCTACGAGCTTACAGGGACGTACTTGCAGCGTCCCCCGCGCGGCCCACCCGCCCGGCCAACCTCAATAGCCCACGCCTTTCGCGACCACCCCGAGGGGCTCTGCCGTTGGCTGGAACCCGGAACCCCCGTAAACGAAAACGCCCCGGCACGGGGCCAGGGCGTCTTCAAAGCGTGCAGCCGCAGGACTCAGAACTCCTGCCAGTCTCCGTCGGCCAGCTCGGTGGCCATCGGGCGACCACCCGCAGTGCGGCGGGCGGGCGGGGCAGCCGGAGCCGGTGCTGCCGGTGCAGCAGTACGCGGGGCCGGGGCAGCGGCGCGCGGCGGGGCGACCACGGCTTCGGCTTCGTCGACCACGAAGATCGACACGGCCTCGCTGAGGTGGCCGGCCTGTTCTTCCATCGCACGTGCGGCGGCGGTGGCTTCTTCCACCAGCGCAGCGTTCTGCTGGGTGGTCTCGTCCATCTGCACCACGGTCTGGTTGACCTGCTCGATGCCGGCCGACTGTTCCTGCGAAGCGGCGGAGATCTCGGCCATGATGTCGGTCACGCGCTGCACCGAGGCGACGATCTCGCCCATGGTGGCGCCTGCCTTGTGCACCAGTGCCGAGCCGTCGTTGACCTTGCCGACCGAATCGTCGATCAGGCCCTTGATCTCCTTGGCGGCGGCAGCCGAGCGCTGGGCCAGGGTGCGCACTTCACTGGCGACCACGGCAAAGCCACGGCCCTGTTCACCGGCACGCGCGGCTTCCACCGCAGCATTCAGCGCCAGGATGTTGGTCTGGAAGGCGATGCCGTCGATGACCGAGATGATCTCGGCGATCTTCTTCGAGGAGGCTTCGATGGCCGACATGGTGGTGACAACCTGGCCGACCACATCACCGCCCTGCGAGGCGACACCATGCGCGCCGATGGCGAGCTGGTTGGCCTGGCGGGCGTGCTCGGCGTTCTGGCGCACGGTGGAGGTCAGTTCCTCCATCGAGGCAGCGGTCTCTTCCAGGTTGGCGGCCTGCTGCTCGGTACGGCGCGACAGGTCGCTGTTGCCGGAGGCGATTTCGCCGGCGGCCGAACTGATCGCGCGGCTGGACTGCTTGATGCGGGTGACGATCTCGCTCAGCTGCGCGGCAGTGGCGTTGGCGTCGTCGCGCATGCGGGCGAACACACCCTGGTAATCGCCGTGCATGCGCACGGTCAGGTCACCCTGCGACAGCGCGGCGAGCAGGCCGGAGATCTGTTCGATGCTGCCGGCGTTGGCGTCGAGCAGGCCGTTGATCTGCTGTGCCAGCTGCAGGAAGAAGCCTTCCTTGTCGCTGGCATCGATGCGGCCGGACAGGTCGCCGGCAGCCGCCTGGGCGATGACGCGCGCCACTTCGGCTTCGACCAGGGCTTCCTGGGTGCGGTCGCGCCATTCCACCACGTAGCCAACGGTGTCGCCGCCTTCATTGCGGATGGTCGACACCACCTGTGCGAACTGGGCATCGCCGTACTGCATCGGGCGACGGGCAACGCCGTGCGCCTTCAGGTTGCCCAGCAGGGTCTGGTCCATCTCGCCGCGGTGTTCCAGCACGGTGACCGGCTTGCCGATCAGCGAGGCCTGGGCGTCGAAGTCCGGCAGGTCGCGGCGCACTTCATCCTGGTACTGGCTCAGGGTCTGCTGCAGGGCGCGGTTGCTGTAGACGATGGTGTTGCTGGTATCGGTCAGGTAGACGCCGGTCGAACTGTAGTCCAGCGCGGTGCGGATGCGCAGGTTCTCGCGGGCAACGGCCTGGTCGGTTTCGATGCGCTCGCGCAGGTCGCGCTGCATGCGCTGCATGGCCTGCATCAGCTCGCCTACTTCGTCCTGGCGGCTGACGTCGATGTGGCCATCGAGCTTGCCGCCGGCGACGTCGTTGGCGACCGAAACGGCGCCACGTACGCTGCCGACCAGGGCGCGGGCGAACAGCCAGACCAGGACCAGGCCGAGTGCGGCGCCGCCCAGCAGGGCGATCACGGTCAGCACGGCGGAGGCGGAATAGGTGGACGCGGCCTCTTCGCGCGAGGCGCGGGCGAGGCGGTTGTCTTCGGCGATCAGCGCTTCCAGCGCCGAAGCAGCCTTGCGGTGCTTGGTGCGGGTCTCGCCCACGAAGGTATCGATGGCATCGTCCGGCAGGTCCAGCTCCAGCATCTCGGTGACGCTGTCGTAGGAGGCCAGGGCGTCCTTCCACTCCTTGGCGAAGGTATCGAACAGCTTCTTCTGCTGCGCGTTGTCGACCAGCTTCGGGTAGTCCTTGATCGACGTGTCCATGCTGGTGCGCAGGTCGACGGCCTGCTTGCGCGCGTCGGACTTGACGTCATCGCTGGCGCGGATCAGCTGCTGGTAGGCGGCATTGCGGTACTCGCCCAGCATGCCGCGCATCTCGCCGGCCATGCGGATGCTTTCCATGCGCGAACCGGCCAGCTCGGTGGTGACGTTGTTCAGCGAATGCAGTCCGCGATAGGCGACGATGCCCTGCAGCAGCATCACCAGCAGGAGGACACCGAAGGTCAACAGCAGCTTCGGCATCAGTTTCAGGTTGTTGATCCACGGCATGGGCGTTGCGATCTCCTAAGGCAGACGCGTCCGGGCATCGGGCCCGGTTGCAGCAGAAACCACGCCGGCACAAGCTCCGGCGTGGTTCGACGGACAGCGGATTACTTGATGTTGGCCAGCTTCAGGCCCGCCGGCGAGCTGACTTCGATTTCCGCGCGCGAGGCGTCGCGCTGGATCTTGCCGATCACGCACACGGTCTTGCCTTCCAGGGTTTCCAGCGGGAAGGAGAACTTGCCGCGGTTCTCGCCGGCGATGCGGGCCGAGAAGGTGTGGCGCGGGAAGGCGCCGCCCATGTACAGGAAGGTCGGCTGGCCTTCGGAACCTTCTGCGTAGCGGGCCTTTTCGACCTTGCCACAGACCATGCCGTCCTTGCCGACCGAACGCGGGGCCAGTTCCGGCGGGATCATGTCGGCCGCCTGGGCGAACGCGGAGGAAGCGGTGGTGGCCAGGACAGCGGCCGAAACGAACGCAAGCAGGGACTTCATCGAGGTGTATCTCCGGGGATGGTGATGGTCGTTCCGGTTCCGCGCGCTCCTGCGCGACCGGCTTCTGTCCCCCTATCGGCACTGCCGGGGGGAACTGAAGGGTTTTGTGACCAGAACGTGAAGCAGGTCCGCTGGGTCAGGCGGCAGCGTCTTCGGCGAGGGTGGTCTGGCCCATGTCGGCGCTGTCGAGCAGGGTCTCGATGTCCAGCAGGATCAGCATGCGGTCGTCGTGGGTGCTGATGCCGGAGATGAAGCGGGTATCGACCGCAGCGCCGAACTCCGGGGTCGGGCGGATCTGCTCGGCCGACAGCGGGATCACGTCCGACACGCTGTCGACCACGATGCCGACCACGCGGTCTTCGACGTTGAGCACGATCATCACGGTGAAGGCGTCGTAGCGGGCGTTGTCCAGGCGCAGCTTCAGGCGCAGGTCGATGACCGGGACGATGGTGCCGCGCAGGTTGATCACGCCCTTGATGTAGTCCGGGGCATCCGGCACGCGGGTGACCGCATCGTAGCCACGGATTTCCTGCACCTTGAGGATGTCCACGCCGTAGTGTTCGGCGCCGAGGGTGAAGCTGAGGAATTCGCCACCGGCGCTGGCGGCGGAGCTGGTCTTGTCGTTCATCGAGGGGTCCTGGTTCTGCCGGAAGTCCCGGTGTCAGGCTCGATATCGGCCCCGCGTGGGGGGACTTTAGGTGTGGCGCCTGGGGCATCCACGCAGGGCGTGGATCTGCCGGGGCGGGGTGGGCATCCGCAAATGGCGTGGATCCGCCGAAGATCGGTAGTGCCGGCCGCTGGCCGGCAACGGCAATGTGCAGGTTGCCGGCCAGCGGCCGGCACTGCCGGTCGGGCGGTCCTACAGTTCGCCGTTGCGGCGGGCCTTGCGCTGGCGGTCGATGCGGAAGATGTAGCGCTGGATGGCGCTGTCGCCACCGCGCGGCAGGCTGTCAAAGCGCATGCCCACGCGCTTGACCTCGATGCCGTTGGGCTGTCGCTGCGGCAGCAGGTTGCAGACCACCAGTTCGATGTCCAGGTCCGGGCCATCGGGCAGCGACAGCTGCGCCGTGTAGCGCTTCTGCAGGCCGAACACGGCGCAGTCGTTGGGCACCACCACGGCCAGGCCACCACCGCTGATGTCCACCACCCGCATTGAAAGTGCTTCGGCGCGGGCTTCGCCGGGTGGCAGCAGCAGCTGTGGCGAGTCGGTGACGGGGGTCTCCAGCCGGTACAGCTCGCGGCGCTGCAGGTGCACCAGTTCGTCCGGCAACGGGGCGCGGAAGGCGACGTGGCCATCGTTGTCCACGCGCTGCAGCGCGTGCAGGCGGAACCGCACAAGGACACGTTCAAGCTGGGCGAAGCAGAGCAGATGGTCGGCCTGCTCGGCGGCACGGTTCGATGCCTCCTGCGGGCTGCCGTCGAGCAGCAGGTAGTCTTCGTCCTCGTCGAGATCAAGCAGGGCGGTCGGGAACGAACGGTCCCGGCCGTCGATATGCGCATTGATCAGTGATCGCTGGTCGATCAGCGAGCGCAGCAGCTGCCGCAGCTGGCGGGGGTTGCGGACCAGGAAGCGTTCGTCCGCGGCGTCGGCCGCGTGGACATCGTGCAGTTCAGTGTCGTGGCCGTCGGACATGGAATCTGTGATCAGGGGCGGGCGCCAGCACGCGTTGGCGCGAGGCTCGATGGGGATATCGGCCTCTGCATTGGATTATGAAGTGAGATTTGCATCACTTTCCATGCGTAGGGGGTCAGATCCCTTCCCGTGGGAAGGGGATCTGACCCCGGGTACATCAGAACTCCTGCCAATCACCCTCGGCAGCCAGCGCCGGCTGGGCGGCCGATGCGCGCAACGGTCGTGTCGGTGCTGCCTTGGTGGCGGGCAGAGCGGCCGCGACCTGGCGTGGCTGCGGCGCATTTGCCAGCCGTGCCGGTGCAGCGGCGACGCCCTGCGATGCCAACCGGAAGCGCGCCACTGCCTCGCCCAGCTGCACGGCCTGGTCTTCCATCGCGCGTGCGGCCGCCGTGGCTTCCTCCACCAGCGCAGCGTTCTGCTGGGTGGTCTCGTCCATCTGCACCACGGTCTGGTTGACCTGCTCGATGCCGGCCGATTGTTCCTGCGAAGCCGCAGAGATCTCGGCCATGATGTCGGTCACGCGCTGCACCGAGGCGACGATCTCGCCCATGGTGCTGCCGGCCTGGTGCACCAGGCTGGAGCCTTCAGCGACCTTGCCGACCGAATCATCGATCAGGCCCTTGATCTCCTTGGCGGCAGCGGCCGAGCGCTGGGCCAGGGTACGCACTTCGCTGGCGACCACGGCGAAGCCGCGGCCCTGTTCACCGGCACGCGCGGCTTCCACTGCAGCATTCAGCGCCAGGATGTTGGTCTGGAAGGCGATGCCGTCGATGACCGAGATGATCTCGGCGATCTTCTTCGACGAGGCTTCGATGGCCGACATCGTGCTGACCACCTGGCCGACCACTTCACCGCCCTGCGAGGCGACGCCATGCGCGCCGATGGCGAGCTGGTTGGCCTGGCGGGCGTGCTCGGCGTTCTGGCGCACGGTGGAGGTCAGTTCCTCCATCGAGGCGGCGGTTTCTTCCAGATTGGCGGCCTGCTGCTCGGTACGGCGCGACAGATCACTGTTGCCCGAAGCAATCTCGCCGGCGGCCAGGGTGATGCTGCTGGCGCTGGCCTGGATCTGGCCGACGATCTGGGTCAGCTGTGCAACGGTGGTGTTGGCGTCGTCACGCATGCGTGCGAACACGCCGTTGAACTGGCCGTCCATGCGTGCGGTCAGGTCGCCGGCGGCGATCGACTGCAGCAGCTGCGAGAGCTGGCCGAGGTTGCCGTCGGCCACCTGCATCATGCTGTTGAGCTGCTCGATCATCACGCGGAAATCGTGATCGAAACGCTGCGCATCACCGCGCTGGCTGAAGTCGCCGGCGGCGGCGGCCGAGGCCAGCTGCTGGATCTGCGTGTTGATGGCCAGCAGGCTGGCCTTGGCCGCATCCATCGACTCGTGCAGGATCGCGCGGCTGCCCGGCAGGCGGCGTGCGTCCGGGGCAAGGTTGCCGGTGGCGTACTGGTTGAGCACGTCGATGGCATCGCGGATCGAGTCGAGATGCTCGAAGATGACCGTGTTGATGCCGCTGGCCAGCTGCCCGTAGACGCCCGGGAAGTCTTCCGGAATGCGGTGGCTGATGTCCGGGCCGGCGTGCATCTGCGCCATCAGCTGGGTCTGCTCGGAGAAGCGGCGCAGCATCGCGGTCATTTCGGTGGTGGCCGCCAGCATGCGGCCAGCCTCGTCCTTGCCGGTGCTCTGGGTGGTGACGCTGAGGTCGCCGCGTGCGACGGCCTGGATGGCGTTCACGGCCTTGCCGAGCGGGCCGACCACGGCGCGTGAGATGACCACCGCCAGGGTTGCGGCGACCACAACCAGCAATACGACGGCGGCAATGATAGCCAGCATGCTGTTGCGGTGGGTGGCATTGGCGTTGTCGATCTTGCCCTGCATCAGCGAGCTGCTGTACGCGCCCAGTGCCTTGAGGTCTTCAAAGGCTTTGCGGCGCAGTGGGCGCGACTGGTCGTCGGAGATCTGCCGTGCGACGACGCCATCGCCGGCGGTGGCCGCTTCGCGCAGCTTGGCATTGGCTGCGAAGTAGCCATCGACGTCGGCCTGCACGGCGCGGTAGAGCTCGCGCTCCTTGGCGCCGGCCGGCAGCTTGGCGTACGCGGCCAGCTGTTCGCGCACGACGGCGGCGGTGTCGTCCATGCGCTTGTTGTAGTCGGCCACCTTCTCGGGCTGGTCCAGCATGCTCAGCTGGGCCAGCTCATAGGTACGGAACTCACCCAGCTGCGAGCGCACTTCGCCGAGGTACTGCACGGACGGAATATCGTTGGAGGCCATGGCGCTCAGCTGCGCGTTGGCCTCGGACAGGCGGACCAGGGCGAAGGCACCCAGTACGACGGTCATCAGGGTGGTGAGGGTGAACCCCACGGCCAGCTTGCGGGCGATGGGCAGATCGTGGAACCACTTCATGCAGGATGCTCCAGGTGGGCAGGGCGCCGGCGCTGTTGCGTCGGCTGGGGGTGGTTGCAGAGCGAACGGTGGTGCCCGGTGGGGGTTCGGTGACGGCCGTCATTGCGGAATAACGGCGTGACCTGCGCGGACTTTATGGACGCAGGTCACATTCGGATGCGTAGGGATGAAGGCGCGAAAGTCGCGTAGTGACGGGGCTTTCGCTTGCGTGACGTGGTTGTATGCGCAAGCGCGGCACCGACAGAGTTCACAGAAGGGATGAGGTCAGATCCCTTTCCCTTGAAAAGGAATCTGACCCCGGGTGGGACCCCTTGCCATAGCGTGCACAAACAAAAACCGCCGCCCCGAGGGGCGGCGGTTCTGGACAGCCTGCAAGGGAAATCAGGCGGCCTGCGGCATCCGCAGCGAGCGTACCAGGCCGCCGATGTCGACGATCAGAGCCACGCGGCCATCGCCGAGGATGGTGGCGCCGGACACCCCGCCGATGCGGCGGTAGTTGTTCTCGATGTTCTTCACCACCACCTGCTGCTGGCCGACCAGCTCGTCCACTTCCAGTGCGATCTTCTGGCCATCGCCTTCGACCACAACCACCAGCGATTCGCTGCCCGGTGCACGGTTGCCGTAGCCGTAGTACTCGCTCAGCGAGAGGATGGGCAGGTACTCGCCACGTACGCGCAGCACGCGGCCTTCGCCGGCCATGCTGCGGATGTCCTCGGCCTGCGGCTGCAGGGCCTCCAGAACGTAGGCCAGTGGCAGGATCAGCGTCTCGCCCGCCACCGCTACGGTCATGCCATCGAGGATGGCCAGGGTGAGTGGCAGGCGGATCAGCGTGCGGGTGCCGGCGCCGAGGCTGCTTTCGATCTGCACCTCGCCACCCAGCGCCTGGATGTTGCGGCGGACCACGTCCATGCCGACGCCGCGCCCGGACAGATCGGTGACCGCATCGGCGGTGGAGAAGCCGGGTTGGAAGATCAGGTCCCAGACCTGCGAATCGGTCGGGTTGTCCGGCACCGCCAGGCCGCGTTCGTGGGCCTTGGCCAGGATCTTGGCCCGATCCAGGCCGCGGCCGTCGTCGCTCACTTCGATGACGATGTGCCCGCCCTGGTGCGATGCGGCCAGGGTGATCGTGCCGGTCTCGTCCTTGCCGGCGCCGCGACGCACGTCGGGCATTTCCAGGCCGTGGTCGATCGAATTGCGCACCAGGTGCACCAGCGGATCGGCGATCTTCTCGATCAGGCCCTTGTCCAGCTCGGTGCCTTCGCCGACGGTGCGCAGGCGCACCTGCTTGCCCAGGCGGCTGGACAGGTCGCGGACCAGGCGCGGGAAGCGGCGGAACACCGCATCGACCGGCAGCATGCGCACGCCGATCACCGCTTCCTGCAGGTCGCGGGTATTGCGTTCCAGCTGGTCCAGGCCGGCGAACAGGCTCTCGGCGTGGACCGGGTCCAGCGCGTGCGAGACCTGCTTGAGCATGGCCTGGGTGATGACCAGTTCGCCGACCAGGTTGATCAGCGCATCGACCTTGTCGACGCTGACGCGGATCGAGGTCTCGGCTTCCTGGCTGGCCGTGCCGCTGGCAGCGGGTGCAGCAGGCGCTGCCGGTGCGACGGCAGCAGGTGTGGAAGGGGCTGCTGCAACGGGTGCCTGGGTAGCCAGGCTCGGCGGCGCTGCCGGACGGATGTCCAGCTCGCAGTCGTCCAGTACCCAGGCGAAGGTGTCTTCGATTTTGCTGCGCGGCACCTTGCCGACCAGGCCGAGGTCCCATGCCAGGTGGGCCTCGAGCGGGTCGAGCTGGGCAAAGCCGGGCAGGCGCTCCATGCGCGCGGCCACCTGCAGCGAACCGAGGTGTTCCAGTTCGCGGATGATGCGCAACGGGTCGTTGCCGCTCATGAACAACGACGGTGCCGGGGTGAAGCCGATCTGCCAGGCTTCCGGCGTATCGTCCACTTTGGCTGCGACAGCGGCCGGCGCGCTCGCTGCGGCCTGGCCGGAGAGAACGGCTTCCAGGCGTGCCTTCACCGCGGCAACAGCGGCGGGGTCGGCGGCCTGTCCGTGTTCGGCTTCGCGCAGCAGGGCGCGCAGCACGTCCACCGATGACAGCATGGCATCGACGGCGTGGCCTTCCAGGGCCCGCTTGCCGGCACGCAGCTCATCGAGCAGCGTTTCCAGCACGTGGGTCAGGCCGGCGATGGCATCGAAGCCGAACGTGCCTGCGCCGCCCTTGATGGAGTGGGCGGCGCGGAACACCGAATTGATGATCTCCGCGTCCTGCTGCCCCGATTCCAGGGCCAGCAGGCCAGCCTCCATCGCGTCGAGGCCTTCGCGGCTCTCCTCGAAGAAGGTGGCGTGGAAGCGTTGCAGGTCCATGCTCATGGCAGTGGTGGTCCGGAAGCGAAGAGGGGGAGCGGTGCGGGGCGATCAGCCCAGCACTTTCTGCACGGTGGCGACCAGCTGTTCCGGATTGAACGGCTTGACCAGCCAGCCGGTGGCGCCGGCGGCCTTGCCTTCGGACTTCTTGTCGGCGGCCGATTCAGTGGTCAGCATCAGCAGCGGGGTGAACTTGTAGTCCGGCAACTGGCGCAGTTCGCGGATCAGCGCGATGCCGTCCATGTTCGGCATGTTGACGTCGGTGACCACCGCATTGAAGCGCTGGCCCTTGGCGCGACCGAGCGCGACCGCGCCGTCTTCGGCTTCTTCGACGGCAAAACCGGCCGAGGTGAGGGCGAAGGAAACCATCTGGCGCATCGACGCCGAATCGTCCACCACCAAGATACGTGCGCTCATGCAGCGTTCTCCACAGATTTCAGGTTGTCATGGGTTACGTCCAGGCCCAGGGCCTGGGTGACGCCCAGCAGGCGTGCGGCGTCACGGAAGGTTGCGGTGCAACCGTGGAAGCCGGTGCCCAGGCCTGCCTCGCGGCGGGCCTGCACGAATGCACACAGCACCTGCACGGCGGCCGTGTGGATGCGGGCGACCTGGCTTGCATCCAGGGTCAGCTCGCCTGCCTGCGCCACCAGCGGGGCGAGGCGGTTCTTGAGCTCGGTGCTGCTCTCGATGCCGAGATCCTCACCCAGTTCGACAGTGCTCATCGTTGCTCCGGACAAACGGTTCCGTGATCCATAACGGCACCCCGGCAGGGTTCTTTAGAAGAATCGACGCGGTGCGTCGTTGCGGTCGCTGCTGAAAAGGGGACGGAGGGGATTAAGTCGCAAATTCCCGCGTCCCTCTGCGACTGCCAGTAGCAACGGCGACCGCGCAGTGGGGACGTAAGGTGTTGATCCAACGGATCAACTCCTTGCGTCCCCGACAGACACCGCGTCGGCGCAAAGCGCCGAGCCAGTTGCGACTTAATCCCCTCCGTCCCCTTTTTTTCCGCTCAACTCAACAGCCGTGTGGCGTCCAGCAGGATCATCGGGCGCTGGCTGACCCGGGCGACGCCGCGGAACAGATCATTGGAGATCTGGCAGATGCGGGCGGTATCCGGGGGTTCGATCTGCGAATCGGTGAGGTTGGCGACATCTTCCACGGCCGACACACGCAGGCCGATGGTCTCGCCATCCTCTTCCAGCACCACGATGCGGGTCTGGGCATCGTCTTCCGCCGCCGCGGCGCCGAGGTGCAGGCCGAGGTCCATTACCGGTACCACCTGGCCACGCAGGTTCATGATCCCGAGCATCGCCGGTGCGGTGCCGCGCAGCGGCAGCAGCGGCACCGGCAGCACGACCTCCTGCACCTTCAGCAGTTCCAGTGCATAGGCCTGGGTGCCGCAGCGCAGGCGCAGCCAGCGCGAAGTACGCTCGCCGGCGCGACGGTTCTGCGGATGCGGACTGCTGGCGGGCTGGTGCGCCTGTGCCTGCAGCTCCTGCCAGGTGCCGGGACGGCTGGTGGCCGGAGCATCCACGGCAACGCGCGGGGGCGGCGCGGCGGCGGCGCGTGCTGCTGGGACAGCCGGAGCGGGTGCAGGGCGCGGTGCCGGGGGGGCGACCACGGCCGGTGGCGGCGTGGGGACATCCTCGCCACCGGCGGCGGCTTCGAATGCTGCCTGCAGGCCAGGGCTGTCAGTGTGGGCGAGGTGATGGCTGTCGGCCGCGTCGGTCTCGTAGATCACTTCGTCGGGCAGGTCGTCCCAGGTGGGCTCTGGGCCACTCGTTGCCGCCGGAGCTGCTACGGGCTCCGTTTCGTGGATTACCTCATCGGGCAGGTCGTCCCAGGTCGGTTCGCGCTCGGGAGCGGCGACCGGCATTGCGGCGGCCTCGAATGCGGCTTCCAGTGCTGCGTTGTCCTCTGCCGGGGCAGCGGCAACAGTCTCCGTTTCGTAGATCACCTCGTCCGGCAGATCGTCCCAGGTCGGCTCGCGTTCGGGTGCAACAGTGGCGGCCTCGAATGCGGCTTCCAGTGCTGCGTCGTCCTCTGCCGGGGCGGCAGCAACAGTCCCCGTCTCGTAGATCACTTCGGCCGGCAGATCTTCCCATGTCGGCTCGCGTTCGGCGTCCGCTGCAATCGCCGGGCACGCTTCGTCGCTGGCCGGCGGCGGTGCAGCCGGTGGCGCCACGGCAATCGCTTCGCCCAGCAGTTCGTCCAGGTAGTCGTCCAGTACACCGGTGCTATTCATGCGGCCTGCTCCAGCGCGCGGGCATCCTCGCCGAGGATCCAGTTCAGGGCGCGGCGGTAGGCGGCCAGGCCACGGCCCGGGTAATCTTCGCCGACGCTGGGCAGGGTGAGGCCTGCGGCATTGCTGATGCGGGTGTCGATCGGAATCGCGTCTTCCCACACCCGGGTGCCGTGACGATCCTGCATGGTGCGCAGCGATTCGTTGCCGGCGCGGGTGCGGCGGTCGAACAGGGTCGGCAGGATCGAGATCGGCAGGGGGCGGCGGCGCGAGCGCTCGACCATCTCGCCGGTGCGGACCATGCCGTCCAGGCCATGCAGGGCCAGCGGCTCGGCCTGGGTGGGGATGATCAGGCGGTCGGCGGCGGCCAGCGCGTTGATCATCAACAGGCCAAGGGTGGGGGCACAGTCCAGCAGGATGTAGTCGTGCTGGCCCTGGTGACGCGCCAGTGCGTTCTGCAGGGCCAGGCCGAGGCCGGGTTGGTTGGCGCTGCGGCGCTCCAGCGTGGCCAGCGCCGACTGCGCGCAGACATAGTCCAGGCCGTGGATGTTGCTGGCATGGCACAGGCTGGAAAGATCCGCCGGCGGGGCGCCGAACAGTTCCAGTACGCCGGCCGGCGGCGGATCCACCGGCACGCCGAAAGCGCGGCTGAGCGAGGCATGCGGATCAAGGTCGATCAGCAGCACGCGATGGCCAAGCGCGGCCAGGCCACGGCCGAGGGCGAGGGTGGTGGTGGTCTTGCCGACTCCGCCCTTCTGGTTGGCGACTGCCCAGATGCGCATCGGTTTACTCCTTCATTGCCGGGGGAACGGCGGCGCCGACACGGCTGCCAGCCGGCACCGGCGGCAACTTCACCGGTGCGATGGGGGAGGTGGGGGCGGCAGCCGGAGTTGCGGCGGCTTGTTCGGTGGCGCTGTTGTCGGCGGCGCCGGTGGCCGCATTGAGGCGCTGGCCAAGTGGATCCACCGAATGCGAGGTGTCGGCCAGGATGATGACCATCACCCGGCGGTTGCGGTTGCGCCCCTGCGCGCTGTCGTTCTCTTCGCGCGGACGGAACTGGCCATAGCCGACCATTGCCAGTCGCGACGGCTGCACGCCCTGGTCGGCGAACAGGTGCACCACGCTGGCTGCGCGTCCAGCCGACAGCTCCCAGTTCGACGGGAAGGTGGCGGTGGCGATCGGCACGTTGTCGGTATGGCCTTCCACGCGCACGCTGTTGGGCACGTCACGCAGCACCTCGGCCAGGCTGGCCAGCGTCTGCCGTGCATGCACGTCCAGCGCGGCCGAGCCGGTGGGGAACAGGATGTCGCTGTTGATCTCCACTTCGATCCACAGTTCGGTGCGGCGCACGCTGATCATGCCGCGGTCGATCAGTGGCGCCAGCGCGGCGGTGAGGCGGTCGGCGATGCTGTTGAGCTGGCGCTCGGCACGGGCGATCTGTTCCTGGTTGTGCACCGAAACAGGCATGCGCATCTGCGAGGCCATCGACGGCAGCAGGGTCGGGTCGTGCGAGGGTGCCGGCGCGGACGGGCCGACCTTGGTGCCGGACTTGATCACCGACGGGCTGTCCCAGCCGCCGCCCTGCACCTGCTTGTTGCCGACCTGCACCGGGTTGATCGTGCGCGGCGCACCACCAAAGGCATCGGTGAGCGCGTCGGCCATGATCCGGTACTTGCCCTCGTTGACCGAGGAGATCGCGTACATGACCACGAAGAAGGCGAGCAGCAGCGTCATCAGGTCGGCATAGGGGATCGCCCATGCTTCATGGTTGGCGTGCTCTTCGTGGTGCTTGCGGCGGGCCATGTCAGTGCAGGAAGCCGGAGAGGTTGGTTTCGATGTTGCGCGGGTTCTCGCCCTGGGCGATCGAGATCAGGCCTTCGATGACCATCTCGCGATCGCGGGTGTTGTGCGAGATCACACTCTTGAGCTTGGCCGCGATCGGCAGGAACAACAGGTTGGCCGAGGCGATGCCGTAGATGGTGGCGGTGAACGCAGCGGCGATGCCGTGGCCCAGCTTGCTCGGGTCGGCCAGGTTCTTCATCACGGCAATGAGGCCGAGGACCGCACCGATGATGCCCAGCGTGGGTGCGTAGATGCCCATCGCTTCGAAGACCTTGGCGCCGGCCTGGTCCTGGTGTTCCTGGCTGCCCAGTTCGATCTCCAGCATGTGACGCATCGATTCGGGTTCAACGCCGTCCACCAGCAGCTGCAGGCCCTTGCGCAGGAACGGGTCCTGCTGCGCTTCCACCTGCGATTCCAGGCCCAGCAGGCCCTGGCGACGGGCGATGTTGCTCCACTCGACGATCTGCTGGATCAGTTCGCGGCGATCACTGTGTGGCGGGCGCACGACCCAGCGCACGATCTTGAAGGCATGCTTGAACACCGCCGGCGAGGTATGCAGCAGGATCGCGGCGACGGTGCCGACGATGACGATCACGAACGCCGCAGGCGACCACAACGACGCCAGGCCGGCGCCCTTGAGGATGCTGCCACCGACCAGCGAGGCCAGGGCGAGAAAGAGTCCAATGAGGCTGAGTCTATCCATGGTTCCGGTATCGGCTTGTATGAATGGGACTTGAGACACCGGGAGAGCGCGTACAGACGGTAGTCACAGTTTTCGGGTCGCCGGGCCATGCCCGGCGGGGTTTCAGCGTATGCCGTCCACGTCCAGGATCAGTGCCATGCGACCATCGCCGATCAAGGTTGCACCGGCATAACCGCGCAGGCCGCGCAGGGCTTTGGGCAGTGGCTTGATGACCACTTCCTCGCGCCCGCGCACCTGGTCCACGACCAGTCCGAAGCGCGCTTCACCGGCCTGCAGCACCACGATGGTCAGCAGGGTCGACGCGGCGGGCGTCACATCCAGCCACTGGCGCAGGTCGACCAGCGGCAGGGTGTGCGAGCGGCGATCGAGCACGGCGCGGCCATCGAACCAGCCCAGCGAGGTGCGCGGCGCGTGAAGCACTTCCATCACGCGTGCCAGCGGTAGCGCGTAGACGTCCTCGCCGGCCTGCACCAGCAGGGTCGGCAGGATCGCGAGGGTGAGCGGCACGCGGATCAGGAAGCGGCTGCCACGGCCCAGCTCCGACTGGATCTGGATCTGGCCGCTCAGTTCGCGGATGCGTGACTGCACCACGTCCATGCCCACGCCGCGGCCGGAGATGTCGGTGACCTGCTGCTTGGTCGAGAAGCCGGGCAGGAACACGAGATGCAGGCATTCCTCGCTGCTCAGGCGGGCAGCGGCCTCCGGGTCGATCAGGCCCTTCTCGCGCGCCTTGGCACGCAGCTTCTCGGGGTCGATGCCGGCGCCATCGTCCTGCACCTCGATGCTGACGTAGTCACCTTCCTGCTGGGCGGACAGGCGCACATGGCCCATCCGCGGCTTGCCCTGTGCTTCACGCAGGTCGGGCATTTCCACGCCGTGGTCGATGGCGTTGCGGACCAGGTGCACCAGCGGGTCGGCCAGCGCTTCGACCAGGTTGCGGTCGAGCTCGGTCTCGGCACCGACCAGCTCAAGGTCCACTTCCTTCTTCAGCGAGCGGGCGACGTCGCGGGCGACCTTGGGGAAGCGCGAGAACACTTTGCCCACCGGCTGCATGCGGGTACGCATCACCGCCGACTGCAGGCGCGCAGTGGCGATGTCCAGCGTCGATACGGCGCGATCCAGCTCCTCGTCGCGCAGGCGTGCACGGAGGGTCTTCAGGCGGTTGCGGGAAAGCACCAGTTCGCCGATCAGGTTGACGATCGCATCCAGGCGCTTGGTGTCCACGCGCACGGTGTGCTCGGCCTCGGCCATCGGCTTGGCCGCTGGCTTGGCTGCGGGCGCCGGGACAGGTGCCGGGCGCGGTGCGGCGGCGGGTGCCGCCGCGATGGCGGCAGCAGGCTTCGCGCCTGGCGCAGCACCGCCGTGCAGCTGGTCCAGCAGGGCTTCGAACTCGTCTTCGCTGATCAGGCCGTCGTCGGCCTTCTTCGCTGGCGCGACCGCGGTCGGCGCGTTGCCGCCGTGCAGCTGATCGAGCAGGGCCTCGAATTCGTCGTCGGTGATCAGGTCGCTGCCGCCTGCCGCAGGCGCGGCCGCAGCGACCGGCGCGGCAGTGCCACCGTGCATGTCGAACTGCGCGATCAGGTCCGGCGGCGCATAGCCCGGCTCGGTACCGGAGGACACGGCGTCCAGCATCGACTGCAGGTAGTCCAGCGACTGCTGGGCGGCGTCGAAGTGGTGGGCCTGCAGTACCGCCTGCCCGGCACGCGCGATGCCCAGGGCTTCTTCAGCGGCGTGGCACAGCTCGACCATGGCGGTGACGCCAAGGAAGCCGGCGCCGCCCTTGAGCGTGTGGTAGCCGCGGAACACCGCGTTGAGTTGCTCGGTGTCCTGCGGTGCCTGCTCCAGCGACACCAGCTGTTCGCCCAGGCGATCCAGGATTTCCTGGGCCTCGATGATGAAATCGGCAGTGATGTCGTCGGATACCGCGCTCATGCTTACAGCCCCAGATCCGACAACAGGTCGTCGGCGTCGTTCTGCGAGACCGCGTGGCGGTCCAGTCCCTTCAGTGCCGGCCCGGCCAGTTCCGGATCGGTGCGATGCTGTTCCGGCGGCAGGCCGAGTGCGCCAAAGCCCTCGTGCACGCGGCGGACGATGCCGACCACGCGACGGATGATCTGCCCGGTCAGGTCCTGGTAGCTCTGGGTCAGGGCGATCTCGGTCAGGTTGTGGCGGATGCGCTCGAGCTGCGTGTCCTGGCCCGGCTGCAGGCCTTCGGCGCGCAGTTGTTCGGTCAGGCTGCGGCATTCCTCGGCCAGGTCCAGGGTGCGGTGCGTGGCCTGTTCGGTCATCGCCACCACGTGGTCAAGGCGTGCGCAGGCGTCGTCCAGTTCACCGGCCTCGCTGGGTACGGTCGGCAGTTCACCCAGTGCCTGTCCCAGCTCGCGGGCCAGCCGCGAGAGGCCGCTCATCATCGGCTGCGTACGCAGCGCGACCAGTCCGTCGATGCGTTGCCGCCAGGCGGCTTCGTCACCGGACTCCAGGGCGTCCAGGGCTTCCTGCAGGCGCAGGGCGAGGGCGTTCTTGTCGACCGTGGTATCCATCAGGCGCTGGCCGCCAGGCGTTCGAAGATCTTGCCGAGCTTCTCTTCCAGCGTCTGCGCGGTGAACGGCTTGATGATGTAGCCGTTCACGCCGTTCTGGGCGGCTTCGATGATCTGCTCGCGCTTGGCTTCGGCGGTGACCATCAGTACCGGCAGGGTCTTCAGCTTGGCATCGGCGCGGATCGCCTTCAGCAGTTCGATGCCGGTCATCACCGGCATGTTCCAGTCGGTGACCACGAAATCGAACGGCTGGCTCTGCAGCAGCGACAGCGCGGCATGCCCGTCCTCGGCTTCGGCGGTGTTGGTGAAGCCCAGATCGCCCAGCAGGTTCTTGACGATTCGACGCATGGTCGAGAAGTCGTCGACGATCAGGATGCGCATGTTCTTGTTCAAAGCAGAGTTCCTTTGTTGTTCATTCCGGGCGGCCGGGGGCAGCCGCCTCGGGCATGTTCATTCTTCCAGGCCGGCGTCGGCGGCCTCGAAGATTTTCAATCGGCCACGCAGGCGCAGTACCGCCTGGCCATGGATCTGGCAGACCCGCGACTCGCTCACGCCGAGCACCGCGCCGATCTCCTTCAGGTTCAGTTCCTGCTCGTAATAGAGCGAGAGCACCAGCTGTTCGCGCTCGGGCAGGTGGCCGATGGCCTTGCCCAGCTCGCGGCCGAACTCGCCGCGCTCCAGCACCTGCTGCGGGGTCGGGCCGCCCTGGGCGACGGTGTCCAGCTCGCCCTGGTCCTCGATGCGCGACTCCAGGCTCAGCACCTGGCCGCGTGCGGCGTCTTCCATCAACCGCAGGTATTCGGGCAGCGGCATCTCCATCGCGGCGGCCACTTCGGTGGCGCTGGCGGCGCGGCCACTGCTCTGTTCCAGGCGGCGGATGGTGGCGGCGGCATCGCGGGCACGCCGGTGCACCGAGCGCGGCACCCAGTCGCCACGGCGGATCTCGTCGATCATCGAACCGCGGATGCGGATCGAGGCATAGGTTTCGAACGAGGCGCCCTGGTCGGCGTCGTAGCTGCGCGAGGCTTCGATCAGGCCCATCATGCCGGCCTGGATCAGGTCGTCCACTTCAACGCTGGCCGGCAACCGCGCAGCCAGGTGGTGGGCGATGCGCCGCACCAGGTCCGAGTGCTGGGCGATGACCTCGTTGGCCGCCGAGCGCTGGACCTCCCGGTACTGGGCTGCGCCTTTCATGCGGCCACCCCGCGCTGCTTGAGGATGCGCTCGAGGAAGAACTCGACGCCGCCACGCGGTTCGGTCGGCGCCTGCCAGCGTGCGGTGCGGCGCGCGATCTCGGTGATCGCCAGCGCGGCCGGGCTGGACGGATAGGCCTTCACCACCGGCTGCTGGCGCTGCACCGACAGGCGCAGCCAGTCATCCTGCGGCACGCAGCCCAGGTAGTTCAGCGAGACATCGGCGAGGAACTTCTCGCAGACGCGGGTCAGCTTTTCGTACAGCACGCGGCCCTCGTTCGGGTCGCGCACCATGTTGGCCACCACCTGGATGCGGTCCACGCCGCGCTCGCGCGAGAGCACCTTGATCAGCGCATAGGCGTCGGTGATCGAAGCCGGTTCGTCACAGACCACCACCACGGTGTCCTGCGCGGCCTGGCAGAAGGTCAGTACGCCGTCGGTGATGCCCGCGGCGGTGTCGACCACCATGATGTCCAGTTCACGTTCCAGCTCAGAGAACACGTTGACCAGGCCGACGTGCTCGGCCGGGGCCAGCTCGGCCATGTGCCGGCGGCCGGATGCGGCCGGCACCACCAGCACGCCGTTCGGGCCTTCGACGATGACGTCGTCCAGCGAGCAGCGACCGGCGACCAGGTCGGCCAGCGTAAAGGTGGGGTTCAGCCCCAGGATCACGTCGATGTTGGCCAGGCCAAGGTCGGCGTCCAGCAGCAGCGTGCGCTTGCCCATGCCGGCCAGTGCCACGGCCAGGTTCGCGGACACATTCGTCTTGCCCACGCCGCCCTTGCCGCCGGTCACGGCAATGGTGCGCACAGGGCCGAGCGGCTCGCTGCGGGTCGCCGACAGCGGGAAGGTCTTGGTCAGCTTGGCGTACTCACGCGACGGCATGGTTCAACTCCGGGTTGCAGGGCATATCGGCCGCTCGGCGCAAATCTTCAAGGCGAAGTACAAGATTGGCTGCACTGGCCCGGTGCAGGTCGTCCGGAACGTCCTGGCCATCGGTCACCCAGGTGATCGGCAGGGCGTGGTCCACGGCCACCGACAGGGCGTTGCCGAAGCGGCCGGTCTCGTCCAGCTTGCTCAGCACCAGGCCCTGCAGGTTGGCGGCGCCGAAGCGGCGGACCACCTCGTCCATGTCGCCGAAGCTGGTGTTGGCCGGCAGCACCAGCAGGGTGCGCACCTGGCGGGCGGCGCGCAGCCACTGCAGCTGGGCGGCCAGTGCGCGGTCGCGCGGGCCCAGCCCGGCGGTGTCGATCAGCACCAGCTTGTAGTCCTTCAGGCGTTCCAGCAGCTGGTCCAGGTCGGTGCCGCTGTTGGCTTCGTGCACGGCGATGCCGAGCTGGCGGCCGTAGCCGTACAGCTGCTCGCGGGCGCCGATGCGGGTGGTGTCGGTGGTCACCAGGGCGACGTCACGCGGCGCGTGTTTCTCGGCGAAGCGCGAGGCCAGCTTGGCGATGGTGGTGGTCTTGCCGGCGCCAGTCGGGCCGACCAGGGCGATCACGCCGCCTTCTTCCAGCGGGTCGACCGGGGCGATCGGCAGCTTGCGCGAGATCAGCCCCAGCATCAGGCCGCGACCACGGTGGGCTTCGGTCTCCAGCGGAATCTGCATGGCCACGTCGCGGGCCAGGCCGGCATCAAAGCCGTACTCGTCCATCAGGTCCAGCGCGGTGGCGCGTACCGGGCAGCCTCGCAGGCGCTCGTCGGTGAAGCGGTTCATCTCGCGCTCGATCACCTGGCGCATGCCGGCCACTTCCTGGCGCAGCTGGCGGATCTCGGCGTCGTCCTGGGCGACCACGGTCAGCGTCGGTGCCGGGGCCAGCACGGGGGCCGGACTGGCTTCGGCGACGGCTTCGAGCGCTGCCGGTTCGCTGGCGGCGATGTCAGGCTGGACATCGGCCATGGCAGCGCCCGGCAGCGGCGGCGGCTGCACGGCGGGGGGCACGCTTTCGTGATGCGTGTCGTGCGGCGGGTCGATCTGGAAGCGGGCGCGGTTGGCCGGCGCGGTGACGGCCGGGCCCGGTGCGACGATGGCCTCGGCGAACGGGGCGAAGATCTGTTCGGGCAGCGCCGGTTCGTTGACGGCGGCGCGCGCCAGGGTGGCTGCGAAGCCGGTGCTGCCGCGGGTCGGCACGATCTCGTCGGCGCTGTCCAGGGTGCGGCCGGTGGCACCCACGGCCGCACGGGCGAGGGCGGCCACGGCCGAGGTGGTGGCGGCCACCGGCTCCGGCGCCGGGGCAGCGCTGCGGCGGCGGGTCACCGCAGCGATCACAGCATCGGCGGCGGTACGCGGCTTGGGTGCCGGCGGAGGAGCGACGTCACGACGCGAGGCTTCCAGTGCGCGCTGCACGGCGCTCTCGTCGTAGTTGGCGGCGGCGACGATCTCGATGCCTTCCTCGATCCGGCGGTTGGACAGGATCACGGCGTCAGGACCATGTTCCTTGCGCACCAGGTTCATGGCCGAGCGCATGTCGGCGGCGACGAATCGTTTGATTTTCATGCTGTGGTCACGGGACGAAGACGGCGGGGTGGCGGTCGGAGAACTCGGGTGGTCGGTGGTCTGCACGGTGCGGGTTCCCCTTGGTATCTGTCTGTTGCGTTGGTTCGAAAGTGGTGTCTGTTTTCTGGCGCATCGGCGGGCGGCGTCAGCTGATCGTTCCGACCAGCTTCAGGCGCTTGTCCTCCGGCACCTCGCTGTAGGCCAGGACCGACAGCGACGGAACGCTGTGGCGGACCAGACGCGCCAGCGCGGCGCGCACCGGGCCCGGTACCAGCACGACCGCCGGCTCGTTTCGCGCTTCCTGCTTGCTGACACATTCGGCCAGGCTCTGGTGCAGTCGCTCCGCGAGTCCGGGTTCCAGCGCGGCGCCGTTGCCCTGCGTGGACTCCTGCAAGACACGTTCCAATTGCGGGTTGAGGGTGAACACCGGCAGCTCCGCCGACATTCCGGCGATCTCCTGCACGATGAAGCGGCCCAGTGCGGTGCGCACGGCAGCGGTCAGCACTGCCGGGTCCTGGCTGCTGGGCGCGTGTTCGACCAGTGCCTCGGCGATCTTGCGCAGCTGGCGGATCGGAATGCGCTCCACCAGCAGGTTCTGCAGCACGCGCACCACCGCCGACAGCGGCAGCGCCTTCGGTGTCAGATCTTCGACGAGCTTGGGCGCGCTCTTGGCCAGGTTGGCCAGCAGGTGCTGCACTTCCTCGTGGCCGAGCAGTTCCGGCGCGTGTTCGCGGATCAGGTGCGAGAGGTGGGTAGCGACCACCGTGGCCGGGTCGACCACGGTGTAGCCCAGCGTCTCGGCCTGGGCACGCTGGTGCGGCTGGATCCAGGTGGCATCCAGGCCGAACGCGGGGTCCTTGCCGGCGATGCCTTCCAGCGCGCCGAGGGCACTGCCGGGGTCCAGCGCCAGTTCGCGGTCCGGGTGGATCTCGGCGGTGGCCACTGGCACGCCATGCACCAGCACGCGGTAGCCGTTGGCCGGCAGTTCCAGGTTGTCGCGGATGTGCACCGAGGGAATCAGGAAGCCAACGTCCTGGGTCAGCTTGCGGCGCACGCCCTTGATGCGCGCCATCAGTTCGCCCCCCTGGTTGCTGTCCACCAGCGGGATCAGCCGGTAGCCGACCTCCAGGCCCAGCGGATCGACCGGGCGCAGCTCGTCCCAGCTCAGTTCGGCGGTCGGTGCCGGCGCGGCCGGGCGGCCCAGCGCATTGAGTGCGGCGGCATCGGTGCCGCCGGCCGCGGCGTCGGCAGCCGGAGCCTTGCCCTTGCGATAGACCTTCCAGGCGATGAAGCCGAGGATCGCGGACAGCGTCAGGAAAGCGACGTTGGGCATGCCCGGCACCAGGCCGACCACGCCGATGATGCCGGCGGTGATCGCCAGCGCCCGGTACTGGCCGAACACCTGGCCGGTCATGGCCTGGGCCATGTCCTGCGAACGCGAGGCGCGGGTGACCAGCATGGCCACGGCGCTGGAGACCAGCAGGGCCGGCAGCTGCGCCACCAGGCCGTCACCGATCGACAGCAGGGTGTAGGTGGCAGCGGCCTCGCCGAACGGCATGCCATGCTGCAGCACGCCCACCGCCAGGCCGCCGAGCATGTTGATGAACAGGATCAGGATGCCGGCGATGGCGTCGCCGCGGATGAATTTGCTGGCACCGTCCATCGCGCCGTAGAAGTCGGCTTCCTCGCGGACTTCCTCGCGGCGCAGCTTGGCTTCTTCACGCGTCAGCAAACCGGCGTTGAGGTCGGCGTCGATCGCCATCTGCTTGCCGGGCATGGCGTCCAGGATGAAGCGCGCGGTCACTTCAGAGACGCGGCCGGCGCCCTTGGTGATCACCACGAAGTTGATGATGGTCAGGATCGCGAACACCACGATGCCGACCGCGTAGTTGCCGCCGATCACGAATTCGCCGAAGGCGGCGATGACCTTGCCCGCGGCGTCGTGGCCGTTCTGGCCGTTGAGCAGGATCACGCGGGTGGAGGCGACGTTCAGCGCCAGCCGCAGCATGGTGGTGATCAGCAGCACGATCGGGAAGATGGTGAAATCCAGCGGGCGCTTCACGTAGACCACCGCCAGCAGCACCATCAGCGAGATGGCGATGTTGAAGGTGAACAGCGCGTCGAGCACCGGCGCGGCCAGCGGCACCACGACCATGGCCAGCAGGGCCAGCACGATCAGCGGCGCGCCAAGGCCCTGGCGGATCATTTCCAGGGCGCGGCGGGTGTTGAATCCGGTGGAGGGCTGGGCGCTCACGGGCGGCCTCCCTTGCCGAATTCATCCACCTGGATGTGCGGGGCGTCCGGCATCGGGCCAGTGCGCCAGGCGCGCAGCTGGTAGACGTAGGACAGGACCTGGGCGACGGCCGAATACAGTCTCACGGGGATTTCCTTTCCGAGTTGGCCTTCCCGATACAAGGCGCGTGCCAAAGGCGGGGCAGAGACAATCGCGACCTTGTTGCCGTCGGCCACTTCACGGATGCGCAGGGCGGTCTCGTCCACGCCCAGGGCGACCACGGTCGGGGCGTTCATGGCCCCGCCTTCGTACTTCAGGGCCACCGCGTAGTGGGTGGGGTTGACCACCACCACGTCGGCGGTGGGCACTGCTTCCATCATCCGGCGGTTGGCCAACTGCTGCTGCAGCTGGCGGATGCGGCCCTTCACCTCCGGGCTGCCTTCGCTTTCCTTCATTTCCCGGCGCAGCTCTTCACGGGTCATCTTCAGCTTGCGCATCCAGTTCCAGCGCTGGTAGGGCGCGTCGATGGCGGCCAGTACCAGCATGGCGCCGGCAGTGGCCAGCAGCAGCCGCAGGGTGAAGCCGAGGCCGTCGGTGATGGCCGTTTCCAGCGGGTGGTGGATCAGCCCGCGCAGGGTGTCGAAGCCGGTCCAGACCACCAGCCCGGCGGCGACGCCGACGAAGGCTACGCGCAGCAGCGACTTGGTGAACTCGGCGATGGCCTCCGGGCCGTACAGGCGCTTGAGCCCGCTCATCGGGTTCATGCGGTTGAAGTCCGGCAGCATCGCTTTCTGCGACCAGCGCAGGCCACCCATCACCAGCGGTGCGACGAAGCTGGCCAGCAGGCAGACCAGCACCAGCGGCGCGATCACCAGCATGAACTGCAGCAGCAGGTCGCCGAAGTGGCCGAACAGTTCCTTCGGGTTCTGCCGCAGGCTCTGTTCCGGGCTCAGCGCCTGCTTCATCCAGGTCGCGGCACCACGGCCGATCGAGCCGCTCATCGCCATCACCGCCAGCACGCCGGCGCCGAACACGGCGGCCGTGCCGAGCTCGCGCGAGCGCGGCAGGTTGCCCTGTTCACGGGCGTCGCGCAGGCGTTTTTCGGTAGGTTGTTCGGTCTTTTCGCCGGCGGATTCGTTCTCGGACATCACGGGGCACTACGGCAGGGGATGCCGGGGTGCCTGCAAGAACCGTTCCGCTAGCCGTCAGTCGCGAACGGCAGCACTGTGTGTCTGCTCCTGCTCACTCTGGCGTTCGCAGTGCCCTATGCGCTGCCGCGCTATCGCATTTAGCGGGCGGGGAAGATCGTTCAACTGCTGCTGTAGAAGGGGGCAGCTAGCAGCTACATGAGGCATGATGGCAAGACACGCAGAAGAGAAGGGCGATGCTGAATGGATTGCAGGATGGGATATCGCAGCAATGAGCTTTGACATAGTCGTTTTGAAGCTGGAAGACCTCGGTGAAAAAGACCTGTCCAATGTTGAGGCTGTGCAGGATATCGGGTGTCCCCAGGCCGTAATCGCATCATTGGAGTTGGTGTTCCCCGGATGTGTCCAAGGTGCATTCTCGGATGGTGAGCGCTACTCGCTCGAGTCCGCTCTAAATGGAGACCCGGTGAGCTCCATACACCTTACTCTTGGATTCGGTCGAGCATGGTCTGAGGCAGCCAATGCTGAGTTCATGGCCCTGCTTTCAACACTTTGCCAGAGGTTGCAGTCAGTCGCTTTTGCGGTCTCCGACAACTCGAGGCTCGCTCCTCCCTACCCGGTCACGCTGGATTGATTTGCTCACGCCGGGCTGGCCCAGGCGCGCGGCCGTGTGGGTTCATCACCCCCCACCTTCGGGCGCTTTGAAGCCAGTGGCCAGCTCCATCCACGGCCGCAGCAGGTCATGCGGCCGCGCCGGCAATACGGCTGGGGTTGCCGGGTGCACAAGAACTGTTCCGTGATGGCGGGGCGGCGGTGTCACCCGGTCGGCGTTACCGCCTGCAGCGGAATCGTCAGAACACTGTCGCTGTGCCAGTCCACCTGCAGCGGGGCGCCTGCATCGGCAGCCGATTCGTCGCTGACATCGCGCCCGGTGCCGTGGTTCACCTGGTGCATGGCGTCCTTCAGTACATCCACCTTCACCAGCAGGCGGCTGCCGGCGGCCAGTCGGCGCGCCACCATGCGCGTGCGGTCGAAGGGCAGGCGGGTCCATTGCCCGGGTTGCAGCAGCTGGCGCGTTGTCGGGTCGCGTACATGGCTGGCCCGGCCCATGTAGTAGGACAGCTGCATCCGACGTCCATCGGCGAGCAACTCGTACAGGGTGACGGTGAAATCGAAATCCCGCTTGTTGATCCGGACCGTCAGGTCGCCGGAGAAGCTGCCAACCATGTCCATGGGACGGGTGAACGGGTCGGAGACGAAGGACAGCGCGGTATCCACCTCGTCCCGCGCGGCGATGATCGGAAACGGGTAATAGCCATGCCGCATTTCATTGCGGTCGGCCAGGTCCACGGTCTGCCTCAGCTGGCCCGGTACGGGTGGCTGTTCCTGCAGCCGGTGGTAACCATCGGACGATGCCTGGTCGGCGGAGAGATGGTAGCGGCGGTGATCGCCGGCCGCGGCCTCCAGCGTTGCCGCATGACCCCACGTGTTGGCGCCCATCAGCTGATAGTTCACACGGTTGGGCACCAGCGCCGGTCGCGGGGCACCGCGCAGTACATGGTCCAGCCATTGGAAGGTCAGTGCGGGCGTGTCGAACTGCGCGACAGGGTCCAGCTCATATCCACGCAGCTGCATCGGCTTGAGCGCCGACTGCGCGCCGCCATGGTCGTAGGGGCCGATCAGCAGGGCATGGTCGGCGTCGGGACGGTGCTGCAGGTGGTCCTTGAAGTACTGCAGTGCCGAGATCTGGCCATCGTCGTAGTAGCCGGTGATGGTCAGCACCGGTATGCGGATGTCGTTGAACTGGTTGCCATGCGGGACCATCGCCTGCCAGTAGGCATCGTAGGACGGGTGGGCCAGCCAGCGCTGCAACCATGGGTTGGGTGTGCCATCGACCTGGTCGATCTGCCGGTAGGGGCGGCCGGAGGCATACCAGCGTCGGCCGAGTTGGGACCAGCGGCGGTTCTGCGCGTAGGTAGCCTTGTCCAGCATCGGGCCATTGGCCACGTAGAACGCCCAGCCATAGTTGGCGCTCAGGAAGACGTTGTTCTCCATCGGCAGGCCCTGGCCGGGGATGGCGGCAACGTAGGGCACGATGGTCTTCAACGCAGGATGGTGGTGGCGCGCCGCAGCCCAGGCGGTGAAGCCCTCGTAGCTACCGCCGTACATCGCCACGCGGCCATCGCTCCACGGCTGGCGGCTGATCCAGTCGATCGCCGCGGTGGCATCGTTGCCGTCGTGCTCGTAGGGGGCGATGGTGCCGATACCCTGGCCCTTGCCACGGGCGTCCACCACGATGCCCGCATAGCCATGCGCGGCAGCCAGCAGCATCTTCAGCCGGTTCTTCGGTGGATCGGTGTAGATGGTGAACAGCATGGCTGTCGGCAGAGCTGCCGATGCGGCGCGAGGACGGGCCAGCTGCGCCGACAGCACGACGCCATCGCCGGCGGGGATGCGCAACGCATCGTCGATGGCGAAGCGGCGCTGTTCTTCCGCCGCAACCAGCGGAGGGGCCAGTGTGGCGGCCAGCGTCTGTGCGCGCAGTACCGCCCGCAGGCGCAGCAGGTCCAGTGCGATGGCCTCGCCGATGGTCGCGGCACCCGCCTGCGCCGCGATGGCCTGCTCCAGCTGGGCGCGCACCGGGGCTGGCTCGACCGAGAGCGCGGCATCGGCCTGCACCGCGGCAACGTCGTCGAGTGCAGCGAAGGCGCCGTGGAAGGCACGCGCATAGGCGGCTGTGTCCCGCTCGCCGGCGGTGGCGAGCAGCAGCATCGGCACCCAGCGCTGCACCGCCGCGGTGTCACCGTCGCTTGCCAGCGATGCGCGTGCCTGCTGGATCGATTGCCGCGCTTCGGCCGTCTGGCCCACCGCCAGCAGCGCGTGGCCGCGCTGTGCATCGGTCAGGCTGGGGGACTTCAACACGCCCTTGCCGAGGGCCTGCAGGGCGGCGTCGACCTGGGCCGGGGAAGCATCGGCTGGCAATGACCAGGGCAGATCAGCGGCGGCGGCGTGGCCAACAGCAAGGGCCAGCAACAGGCCAGCAAGGGTGGTGCGTAGGGCCACGGACGCTTCCTTGGATGACGGAGGAACGGCTCATCCACGCATGGCGTGGATCTACCGGGGATCGACACTCAATGGTAGCGCCGGGCCATGCCCGGCGGGTGCGCGCCCCGATGTCAGCCGGGCGGGTGTTGCCGCGGCGGGCTCTGCGCCAGTTCCACACGCGGCCGCGGCAGGTCGTGCAACTGCATGAAGCGCGCCGCATCGACCGGGCGGCCGAGCAGGTAGCCCTGCAGGTAGTCGCAGCCCAGGCGCTCCAGGTAGGCGCGCTGGGCGGCGGTCTCCACGCCTTCGGCGACGATGTCCATGTCCAGCGCGTGGCCCAGCGCCACGATCGCCGAGACGATCACCACATCCTCGGCGCTGTGTTCCAGATCGCGCACGAAGGCGTGGTCGATCTTGATCTCGGTGGCCGGCAGCCGCTTCAGGTACAGCAGGCTGGAATAGCCGGTGCCGAAGTCGTCGATGGAAATGCCTACGCCCAGTGCCGACAGTGCCTGCAGCAGGCGCAGGCTGGTGTCGGTATCGCGCATCACCGTGCTTTCGGTGATCTCCAGCACCAGGTGCCGTGGCGCGATGTTGTGGCGCTCGATCACCGTGCGCACGTCCTGCAGCAGGTGTGGCGAGCTGAACTGCACCGGCGACAGGTTCACCGACATCGACCAGCCTTCATGCCCGGCGTCGTGCCAACGCCGCAGCTGCTGGCAGGCCTGGTCCAGCGCCCAGCGCCCGATCTCGTTGATCGCACCGCTGCGCTCGGCCAGGCGGATGAATCGATCGGGCGGAATCAGGCCATGTTCCGGATGCCGCCAGCGGATCAGCGCCTCGGCGCCGGCCACCTTCTGTGTCGCCACGCGGATCTTGGGCTGGAAGTTCAGGAACAACTGGTCGCTGCCGATCGCCCGGCGCAGGTCGGCCAGCAGCCGGAACTGCTGCTCGGCACTGTCGTTCATCCAGTCGGCGAACAGCACGAAGGCGTTGCGTCCGGATTCCTTGGCCTGGTACATCGCCGCGTCGGCAAACGCCATCAGCTGCCGCTCGCTGGCGGCGTGGTCGGGGCAGATCGCCACACCGATGCTGGCGGTGACCTGCAGTTCGTTGTCCGGCAGCAGCGGTCCACTGCCGACCGCCTGCAGGATGCGCCGGGCGAGGGTAGGCAGATCCTCGTCGTGCTCGATGCGTACCACCAGCACGAACTCATCGCCGCCCAGGCGGGCCAGCATGTCGTGGGGGCGCAGCAGCTGGCGGGTGCGCTCGGCCACCGCCACCAGCAGCGCGTCGCCGGCCTGGTGGCCATAGGCATCGTTGACCTGCTTGAAGCCGTCAAGATCCATGAACATCACTGCGAAACGGCTGCCGCCCTGTTCGGCCTCGGCCAGCGCCTGCACGATGCGCCGCTGCAGCAGCAGGCGGTTCGGCAGGCGGGTGAGCGGATCATGCAGTGCAGCCTGGGTCAGCTCCTGCTGCGCGTCGGTCAGCGACGTGCTCAACATCGAGTTGCGCAGGCGGAGCAGCTGGGCCTCGACCCGCTGGTCCAGCCACGACACCACCAGCACCACGGCCAGGATTGCGACGGTCAGCATCACCACCAGCATGGCCAGCCATTCGCTCTGCAGGCCATCGCCGACCGCCGCGCCACAGATGCTGCCTTCCGGAAAGCGTGCGGCGGCCATGCCGGTGTAGTGCATGCCGACGATGGCCAGCCCGAGCAGGCCGGCGGCCGCGAGCCGGTCGCCGACACGGGTGCGCTGCGCGCGCAGGCGGAATGCCACATACAGTGCAGTCCACGAGGCGGCGACCGCTACCATCAGCGAAAACAGCAGCCAGCCCGGGTCATAGTCGATGCCGGGTTGCATGCGCATCGCGGCCATGCCGACGTAATGCATGCCGGCGATGCCGGTACCCATCAGCAATGCCCCGCCGGCCAGGCGTGGATGCGGCAGGGTGCGCAGTGAAACCAGCCACAGCGCGAACACCGACGAGGCGATGGCCAGGGCCAGCGAGAGCAGGGTGATGGGCAGGTCGTAGCCCAGTGGAATGGGCAGGTCGAAGGCGAGCATGCCGATGAAGTGCATCGACCAGATGCCCAGGCCCATGGCGAAGCCACCCCCCAGGCGCCACCACCACGCCGCGCCCTTGCCTGGCGCGGTGACGGTGCGTCCGGCCATCGCCAGCGCGGTGTAGGAAGCCATCACGGCGACCAGCAACGAAATCGCCACCAGCCACGGATTGTACGTGCCTACCAGCATTCGTCAGTCTCCCGGACCTGCCTGTCGACGGAAACCACGGTGGGGCATGCATGAGGCAGGCCGACGCAGGGCGGCGGCCACGTGCGGCATCCCCCCGGTTGCCGCGCATTCACTCTAGCGCGCAGACCCGGGGGAAGGGCAAGCAGTAAAACGTGATGATCGGGTCAGTGTGTGACCGCGTCCGCAGCCTGGAAGGCGGCGTTGAACAGGTGCTGCACCGGCGGGCCCATTTCGCCGGCCAGCAGGGCCAGCAGGAACAGGCCCAGCAGCAACGAGACCGGCAGGCCCAGCTGGATCGGGTTCAGTGCCGGCGCGGCGCGGGCCAGTACGCCGAACGCCAGATTGACCGCCAGCATCGCCACCGTCAGCGGTATTGCCAGGGTCAGTGCGCCGCGCAGGACCGTCAGCAGGAAGGTCGGGGCAATGCTGAAGAACGCGTGCGGGTCGGGCAGCGGGGCGCCGATCGGCAGTGCCCGGTAGCTGTCCACCACCAGCGAGATCAGCGCGAGGTGGCCATTGGCGGTGAAGAACAGCAGGCCGAACATCAGGTAGAACCACTGCCCGATCACGCCGGAGGTGCCGCCGCGCAGTGGGTCGCTCATCTGCGCGAAGGCCAGGCCAGTGCCCTGGGCGATCAGTTCGCCGGCCAGCGCACCGGCTTCGAACACCAGGCGCAGCAGGAAGCCGATGGACACGCCGATGGCCAGTTCCCGCGCGATGGTCAGCACGGTGGCGGCATCGAAGCCGGTCCAGTCCGGTACCGGTGGCAACAGCGGTGCCAACGCGATGGCAAGGGTGCCGGCCAGGATCACGCGGATCCGTGCCGGCACCGCGCGGGTGCCGACCATGGGCATGGCCATGGCCACCGCACCGATGCGCAGCATGGTCCACAGTACGGTGCCGATCATGCCAAAGGCCTGCAGGCCGTCGGCAGCCATCTGGGTGGCAGCGTCCATCGAAGCGCGTGTCCTAGCCGATCAGGTGCGGGATGCGCTGGAACAGCAGCGTGGTGAATTCAACCAGGTGGCCGATCAGCAGGCTGCCGAGCGCGAACAGCACCGCGGTCAACGCCGCCGCCTTGGCAACGAAGGCGATGGTCGGTTCGTTGAGCTGGGTCGCGGCCTGCACGACGCCGACCACCACGCCCACCACCAGTACGGTGAGCAGCAGCGGGCCGGCCACCCACAACACGGTGATCAGGCCGCCACGCAGTTCGGTCAGGGCAAGTTCGGGAGACATCGTCTTTCCATCGGTAGCGCCGGGCCACGCCCGGCGACGCTTGTGTAGCGTCGAGCCAGGCTCGACGGCCGTTACGGGGTTGAATCAGGCCGGATTGAAGCTGGCCGCCAGCGTTCCCACGGTCAACACCCAGCCATCGACCAGCACGAACAGCAGGATCTTGAACGGCGCCGACACCAGCATCGGCGACAGCATCATCATGCCCATCGACATCAGCACGCTGGCCACCACCAGATCGATGATCACGAACGGGATGAAGATCAGGAAGCCGATCTCGAAGGCGGTCTTCAGCTCGCTGGTGACGAACGAGGCCACCAGCACCGGGAACGGGATCGCATCGGGGCTGGCGTAGGTGCCGTGCCCGGCGATGCCGGCGAAGGTCATCAGGTCGGTCTCGCGGATCTGCGCCAGCATGAAGGCGCGCAGCGGCGTGGTGGTCAGCGTCCAGGCGGTCTGGAAGTCGATGTCGCCGTTGAGGTAAGGCGCCATGCCGGTGCTCCAGGCTTTGTCCCAGGTCGGCAGCATGATCATCGCGGTGAGGAACAGGGCCAGGCCCAGCAGCACCTGGTTGGACGGCGTCTGGCCGGTGCCCAGCGCCTGGCGCAGCAGGCCCAGCACGATGATGATGCGGGTGAACGAGGTCAGCACCAGCAGCATCGACGGGATCAGGGTGATCGCCGTCATCAACAGCAGGGTCTGCAGTGGCAGGCTGACCGGTGCACCACCGATCTTGCCGACGTTGATGTCCGGCAGTGGCGTGGTCGGTGCGCCGGGCGCGGCGAGCGCCAGTGCCGGCAACAGGCACAGGGCAAGCAACAGCAGCCACGGCATCAGGGTGGCAAGACGGGTACGGGTGACACGCATGTCAGGGGTCCTTGCGCAGCCGCTGCTGCAGCAGCTGGGCGAAATTCGGCAGGTTCTTGAAGTCCGGCACGCGTACCGGCGCCGGTGGCGGCAACGGTTCGGGCAGGGTATGCAGGGTGTTGATGCCGCCGGCGGTGACGCCCAGCAGCAGTTGCTGGCCATTGACCTCGACCACCACCACGCGCTCCTTGGCGCCGACACTCAGGCTGGCCACCAGCTTCATGCCTTCTGCAGGACGGAAGCCGCTGCCGGGCATGCGCTTGAGCAGCCAGCCCAGGCCGATGACCAGGGCCAGCACTGCCAGCAGCGCCAGCACTGCACCGAACAGGCTGGGTGCGGCGGCCGCATGCTGGCCGACCTGCGGGCCAACCGGGGCGGCGGCCTTGCCGACCGCCAGCAGGGTGGAGGCCAGCAGGCTCAACGCAGTCTCCGGATCCGCTCGCTCGGGCTGACCACGTCGGTCAGGCGCACGCCGAAGCGGTCATTGATCACCACCACTTCGCCGTGGGCGATCAGGGTGCCGTTGACGAACACATCCAGCGACTCGCCGGCACCACGTTCCAGTTCCACCACCGAACCTTGGTTGAGCTGCAGCAGGTTGCGGATCGGCAGGCGGGCGCGACCGACTTCCAGCGACAGCGTCACCGGCACGTCGAGGATCACGTCCAGGTTCAGGTCCGGGCCGTTCGCCTCATCGGCCTGCAGGCTGCTGAACTGGGCCGGGGTCGGTTCGAGGGCGTCGATATCGTTCATTGCGGGTCTTCCTGGATGACGGGTACGCGCGGGCGGGTGCCCGGCGGATGGGTAGCGGTGATCTTCACGGCGTTCATGCCGTTGGCGATGCCGAACTCGCCGGTGAACACCGGAATGTTCTCCACGCACAGCGGCACCTGCGGGCTCAGGTCGATCGGCAGGATGTCGCCGACCTTCAGCTGGGTCAGGTCGCGCAAGGTCATGCGCTTGCTGGCCAGCACGCTGGACAGGGTGACTTCGGCGATGTTGAGCTGTTCACGCAGGGTCTGGCCCCAGCTCTCGTCGCGATCATTGCGGTCGCTCTGGATGCCGGCATCGAGCAGCTCGCGGATCGGCTCCAGCATCGAATACGGCAGGGTCACGTGGATGTCGCCGCCACCGCCGTCGAGCTCGACGTGCAGGCGGCACACCACCACGTACTCGCGCGGCGTCACGATATTGGCGAAGTGCGGGTTGATCTCCGAGTTGATGTACTCGAAGTCGACATCCATCACCGGTGCCCAGGCCTCGCGCAGGTCGGCGAAGGTCTGCTTCAGCAGCAGGTGGATCACGCGCATTTCGGTGGCGGTGAACTCGCGGCCCTCGATGCGGGTCGGGTAACGCCCGTCGCCACCGAAGAAGTTGTCGACAATGGCGAACACCAGGGTCGGCTCGAACACGATCAGGCCGGTACCGCGCAGTGGCTTGAAGCGGATCAGGTTCAGGTTGGTCGGCACATACAGCGAGTGCATGTAGTCGTTGAACTTGATCAGCTCGATGCCGCGCACCGACAGCTCCGCCGAGCGGCGGATCAGGTTGAACAGGCCGATCCGCCACAAGCGTGCGAAACGCTCGTGGACCATTTCCAGGGTCGGCATGCGACCACGGATGATGCGGTCCTGGCTGGCGAAGTCGTATGAGCGCGCTTCGCCTGACGGTGGTTCCGCATCGGTCTCGACCGCACCGCTGTCCACGCCGTGGAGCAGGGCATCGATCTCGTCCTGGGACAACAGATCATTCATCGGTGGGCCCTTACTGGGTCACGAAGCTGGTGAACAGCAGGTCGTCGGCACCATTGCTGCCGGTCTCGGCCTTGAGCACTTTCTGCACTTCGGCCAACGACGCAGCCTGCAGCTTCTGCTTGCCTGCGACATCGGCGATCTGGTCGGGGCTGACCTGCGAGAACAGCATCAGCAGGCGCGCGCGGATGGCAGGGGTGTGGGTCTTGATCGCTTCCAGTGCGGCCGGGTCACGCGTCATCAGCTGCACTTCCAGCTGCAGGTAACGCGGGCCATCGACCGGGCCGTTGAGATTGACCACGAAGGCCGGATCCAGCGCGAAGTACTGGGCCGGAGCCGGCGTCGCCGCCTTCTTCGGCGCCTGTGCGGCCTTTTCCTCGTGCTTGGACTGGGTGAAGAACCAGACGCCGCCACCGGCGGCTGCGGCGGCCAGCACGGCCACCAGGGCAGTGATCAGGATCGGACTGCGCGGCTTGGTGGCCTTGTCCTTCTCGGCGGTCTTCTTGGTTTTGTCAGCGGCTGCGGCCACGGGGTGAAGCTCCTGAGGGTTGCTTCACCGGGATATGCAAGGGGCGTGCCGAAGGTGGGGCCAAGGGGTGCGACGGAATTCCGTCGGGTTCCCGGCATTCCGCCGGGCATGGCCCGACGCTGCCTCTGCTCTGGTGGGTGCCGACCGCCCCCTTCTGGTGGGTGCCAACCTTGGTTGGCACGCCTGTCAGGCGTACGCGTCCAACAAACCGCGCTGGCGGATCAACTGCGTGGACGACACGCTGGCGTCGCCCGGCGACGGTTCTCCGTCACCGGCCATGCCGCCGGCGCCGGGCTGCCCCGACGCATTGCCGTCGCCGCCTGGCGACTGGTGGCCAACATCAGCGTGTGCCAGCTGGAAGCCCTGCTCGCCCAGCAGTTCGCGCAGGCGCGGCAGGCTGCTTTCCAGTGCCTGCCGCACGTCCACATGCGGGCTGCTGAAGCTGGCATGTACCTTGTCGCCGTTCAACTGCAGGCGAACGTCCACCGGGCCCATGTCGTCCGGACTCAGGCGGATATGGGCGTGGCCGATCTTCTGGTCCGCCAGCCAGCCCAGGCGTGCGCCGATGGCCTGGTCGAAGCCGTCGTCGCCGAACACCGGCTTCGGCGTCGGTTCGCCGTTGAAGACTGCATTGCCGGCGGTGAGCGCGGCCTTGAGATCCTGCAGGGCTGCCGGGGCAGGGGCGTGCAGGAGCGGGGCAGCGCCACGGTCGCCGATCGTGGCCGGGTCGCTGCCCTCGCCGCGGTCGCCGCGCTTGCCGCTGGGCAGGATCATCTCCGGCAGTGGCAAGGTCGTGGCATCGTCGGTGCTGGCGGCCGACGGTTTGTTGTCAGCCGCTGGTGTGGCGACGGTAGCCGGGGTGGTGGCGGGCAGTGCTGCCCCGGTCGTGGCGGGCAGCGCCGTACCGTCACTGGCGAGCGCCGGCGCACCCGCACCCGCAGCCGCGGGCAGAGCCGCCGCCGGGTCGGTGGGCGTAGGCATGGCCAACACCAGGCCCGCCAGGCCCAGGGGGGGCCATGGAGCGTCCTCTGCTGCGTTGGGCTTGTCCTTGTCGGTACCGGGGCCACCGGTCATCGATGGCAGCGGCGGCAGGGCGGTGGCGTCGCCTGGGGGAGTGTGTGCATCTGCGCTGCGCTCATCCGGCGCCTGGCCATTGCCGTCGCCGGTCGATGGTGGGCTCGGTGTGGACGTGGCTGGCGACGCTGGCGTGGCCGGTTCCGGTGAGGCAGGCGTGCCGCCCTGCAGCAGCTGGCTGAATTCCTTGCTGCCATCACTGCGCGGCGCACGCGTTGTACTGCCGCCGGCATTCTGGGTCTGCGCATTGGCGCTGCTGGCGAGCGGGGCGGGCATCACGAGCGGCCTCCCTGCTCGGTGCCGTCCTGGTCTTCAGCCTGCACCAGGCGCGCGCGGCGCGCACCAATGTCGTCCATCTCGCGCTGGTCGCGGCGGTCGGTCACCACCTTTTCCTGCGCGCGGTAGCTCGCGGCCAGCTGCTCCAGCACCGCCTTGTCACGGCTGGCCAGGATCAGGCGGGCACGCTCGGCCTCCACTTTCTCGCGGTTGCCGTTGACCGTGGCCTGCTGCTGCTCGACGGCACTGTCCAGGCGGTCCAGGAAAGCGCGTCGGTTCAGCAGCTGCGCCGGGCTGGTCGCTGCCATCTGCGCATTTGCATACTCCTCGGCATAACGTCGCAGTTCGTCCAGTCGCGATAGATGTGTATCGAGCACGCGCTGGCGTTCGGCGAGGTCTCGGGCGACTGCGTCCTCGTGTTCCTGGGCCCGCTTGAGCAGGGGATCGATGCGCTTGGACTGGTTCATGGCTTAACTCTCTTGTTCCACCAGGCGCTGCAGTGCCGCCTGGCTGTGCGGGAGATCTGCGGCCCTGGCAACGTCCTGGCCGAGGAACTCCATGATTTCCGGCCAGCGTTCCAGGGCTTCGTCGGTGGCCGCGTCGTTGCCGCGCTGGTAAGCACCGATCGCGATCAGGTCACGGTTGGCCGAGTAGGCCGAGACCAGTCGCTTCAACTTGCGGATGCGCAGGCGCCACGGTTCGTCAGCGATTTCCGTGACCACGCGGCTGACCGACGATTCGACGTCGATGGCCGGGTACAGACCGCTGTCGGCGACGCGTCGAGAGAGCAGGATGTGACCATCGAGGATCGCGCGTGCCGCATCGGCGATCGGATCCTGCGGATCGTCGCCCTCGGTCAGCACGGTGTAGAACGCCGTGATCGAACCACGCCCCTTGGCGCCGTTGCCGGCGCGTTCGACCAACGCCGGCAGCTTGGCGAACACCGACGGCGGGTAGCCGCGGGTTGTCGGCGGCTCGCCGACCGACAGGCCGATTTCGCGCTGTGCCTGGGCAAAGCGGGTCAGCGAGTCCATCAGCAGCAGGACGTTCAGTCCCTGGTCGCGGAACCACTCGGCGATGGCGGTGGCACGGTAGGCGCCGTGCAGGCGCGCCAGTGGCGGTCGGTCGGCGGGGCTGGCCACGACCACAGCGCGGCGCAGGCCTTCTTCGCCCAGCGTGGTCTCGACGAAGTCGCGCACTTCGCGGCCTCGCTCACCGATCAGGCCGACCACGATCACGTCGGCGGCCGTGTAGCGGGTCATCATGCCGAGCAGCGTGGACTTGCCGACGCCGGAACCGGCGAACAGGCCCACGCGCTGGCCACGGCCGATCGGCAGCAGCGCGTTGATCGCGCGCACGCCCACGTCCAGCGGCTGGGTGATCGGTTCACGTGCCAGCGGATTGATCGAGACGCCGGCCATGCCGACGTGGCCTTCGGCGCGGATCGGACCCTTGCCGTCCAGTGGCACGCCATCGCTGTCGATGACCCGGCCAAGCAGGGCTTCGCCCACTTCCACGCCGCCGCGGCGTGCCGACGGCACCACGCGGGCGTTGGGCAACAGGCCGTGCAGCTCGGCACTGGGCATCAGGTACGTGCGCTCGCCGGCGAAGCCCACCACTTCGGCATCGACCCAGCCGCCGTCGACCACTTCCACTTTGCAGCTGGCGCCCAGCGGCGCCTCGCAGCCAACCGCTTCCAGGGTCAGCCCGACCGCGCGGCGCAGCACGCCCTCGCGGATCAGGCCACGACCATGCGCGGTATCCACGCGCAGGCCGTCGAGGCGACGGGCCAGGCGCAGGTTGCGGGCCACGGCCCAGTCGGCCGGCGGTGGTGCTGGCTGCGATTCGGGCGTCATGCGCCTGCTCCGGTCTGGCGGATCACTGCATCCAGCGCGCCACGCAGGCGGGCTTCCAGGGTGCCGTCGATGCGCACGGCTTCGGCGTGCACGCGCAGGTCGCCGCGGCTGAGGCTGGTGTCGGGCACCAGTCGTTGCTGCGGCGAGAGGTTCAGCAAGGGGGCGAGGGCAGCGATGTCGTCCGGGTGCAGGCGCACTTCGACTTCGCGGGTGCTGCCGCCGACTGCGTCGATCGCCTCACCGACCAGCTGCGCCAACAGCGCAGGGTCGGCCTCGTAGGCACGCCCGACCAGCGCACCGGCAATGCGCACGGCCAACTCGCCGAGCGCACCCACCACTTCATTTTCCAGCCGCACCAGGGGCCGGCTGAAGTTGTCGAGGATGCCCTCGATCTGCGCAGCGAGGCGACGTACCTCGGCCTGGCCCTGGCCATAACCGTCGGCATGGCCGTGCTGGAAGCCTTCCTTCTCCGCGCTGTCCTGGATCGCCTGGATCTCCTCCAGGGTCGGCAGCTGAAGCGGTGGCTCCGGCTCGTGTTCCGGGTCCGGCTCGGTGAGTTCGAACGCATCCTCCTGATCCAGCACCGGTTCGGGCTGGGCCAGCAGGTCCGGGGCAAGCCAGCGCACGACGTTGCTCACAGCATGGCCTCCGCGCTGCCACCGATGGTGACGGTGCCTTCATCGGCCATGCGCTTGACGATGGCCAGGATCTCGCGCTGCGCGCCCTCCACGTCGGACAGGCGCACCGGGCCACGGGCCTCCATGTCTTCCAGCAGGATCTCGGCCGCGCGCTGCGACATGTTGCGGGTGATCTTGTCGCGCACCTTGATGTCGGCGCCGCGCAGGGCCAGGCCCAGGCGCTCGCCGCTCACTTCGCGCAGTACCAGCTGCATTTCGCGATCGTCCAGATCGACCAGATCGTCGAACACGAACATCAGGTCCTGGATGCGGTTGCTCAATGGCGCGTCGATGCGCGCGATCTCGCCCAGGATCGCCTGGTCCTGGCCGCTGTCCATGAAGTTCAGGATGTTGGCCGCGCACTGCACGCCGCCGATGTTGGACGACTTCAGGTTCTGGTTGCCGGCAAACTGGCGCTCCATGATCTCGTTGAGTTCATTGAGTGCGTTCGGCGGAATGCCGTCGAGGGTGGCGATGCGCAGCAGCACGTCGACGCGGGTGCGGTCGGGCAGCAGCTTCAGCGCGTCGGCAGCCTGGTCGGTTTCCAGGTGCGCCATCACGATGGCGATGATCTGCGGGTGTTCGTTGCGCACCAGGTCGGCCACCGCGCGCGGGTCCATCCACTTCAGTGCGTCCAGGCCGGTGGTATTGCGGCCAAGCAGGATGCGATCGATCAGGTTGCCGGCCTTCTCGCTGCCCAGTGCCTGCACCAGCATGTTGCGGATGTAGTCGTCCGAGCCCACGCCCAGCGAGGTCTTCGAACCCAACTCCTGGCCGAACTGGTCCATCACCCGTTCCACCTGCTCGCGGGTGATGTCGGTCATGGTGGCCATGGCGATGCCGATCTTCTGCACTTCCTTGGGTTCCATGTGGCGCAGCACCTCGGCCGCGTCCAACTCACCCAGGGACAGCAGCAGTACGGCCGCGCGCTGCACGCCGGTCAATTGCGGCTCAGTCATTGGCCACCCAGCCCTTGACCACCTGGGCCACGCGCTTGGAGTCGGTCTTCACGGCTTCACGCGCCATCCGCAGTCGTTCCTCATATGAATCCACCGGCAGGGCCAGTGCGTCTGGTCCGGCCAGGCTGGCCCGGTCGGCGCCCAGCGCCGGCAGCGGGGTGCCATCGTCATCCACCAGCTGCACGTCCGCGGTATGCGGTTCCAGTGCATGCTCGTCGTTCTTCTTGTTCTGGCCGGTGATGGCACGCAGCGCCGGGCGCAGCACGCCGAACAGCAGCGCCAGCACCACTACCGCGCCGAGCAGCATGCGGCCGGCATCGTGCACCCACGGCAGTTCCCACCAGGCCGGGCCTTCGACCGGCGTGGTATCCCGCACGAACGGGGCATTCATCACCGACACGGTATCGCCGCGCTCGGCGTTGAAGCCGACGGCCTGCTTCACCAGCGCCTCGACGCGGGTCAGTTCGGCGGCCGACAGCGGCTGCGGGGCAACCTTGCCGTTGGCACCGGCGCGCGGCACGTTGTCGACCAGCACCGCCACCGAGACGCGCTTGATGCGGCCGGCCGGTTGGCGGGTGTGCTGCAGGGTGCGGTCCAGCTCGTAGTTGCGGGTGGCGTTCTTGCTGCTTTCGGTCGGGGTCTGTGCGGTGGCCGGTGCGGCCTGCTGGCCCGGCGGGCTGTTGCTGGTCGCGCCCGGCACGCCCTGCGGGCCCGGGGTGCTGGTGGTGTTCTCGCTCATCTGCTCGCTGCGCAGCTTCTGCGGCTCGCCGTTATAGAGCTCGCGGGCTTCCTCGGTCACCGAGAAATCCATGTCCACGCTCACTTCCGGGTTGACCCGGCCAGGGCCGGTCATCGGTTCCAGCAGCTCGCGGATGCGCTGGTTGAACGAGGTTTCCTGGCGGCGCACCTGTTCGAACTGTGCAGCGTTGACCGCCGCCTCGCTGTTGGGGTCGGTGATGCTGAGCATGCGCCCGCTCTGGTCGACCACGGTGACCCGTTCCGGGGCGAGATCCGGGATGCTGGCCGCAACCATGTGCACGATGGCGTCCACCTGGCTGCGTTCCAGCTGCTGGCCGCCGCGCAGTTCCAGGGTCACCGAAGCACTGGCGACATCGCGCTGGCGGGTGAAGGCGCTGGGCTTGGGAATGGCCAGGTGCACGCGCGAATCCCGCACCGGGCGCAGCGTGTTGATGGTGCGCGACAGCTCGGTTTCCAGCGCGTGCTGGTAGCGCGCGCTTTCCACGAACTGGCTGACGCCGAAGCCGGGGTCGCGCTCCATCAGCTCGAAGCCGAGCTTGCCGCTGTCGGTCAGGCCGGAGCCGGCCAGCTTCAGGCGGGCGTCGTGCAGGTTCTTTTCCGGCACGGTGATGCCGCCGGTGGCGGGATCGAGCGCGAACGGAATCTGTGCGGCGCGCAGCAGGTCGGTCGCTTCAGCGGTCGCCTTCTGGTCCAGGCCGGTATACAGCGGGACCATGCCCGGCTTCTGCGACCAGAAGAACACGGACAGGCCTGCCGCCACCGCCACCGCGATCATCGCCATCAGGCCCAGCCGACGGGTGATCTGCAGACTCTGCAGGCGGTCGAACCATTGCCCGGCCTTCTCGGCGTTCAGGCTGTCCTTGGAGAGCGTCAGTGCCATGCGTCAATGTTCCTTACAGCGGCATGTTCATCACGTCCTGATAAGCCTGGACGAGACGGTTGCGGACTTCCACGGTGGCGCGGAAGGCGATCTGGGACTGCTGCGAGGCGACCATCACCTTGGCCAGGTCGGCGCTGGGGTCGCCCATTTCGAAGGCCTTGGCGAGGGCGCCGGACTTCTGTTGTGCATCGTTGACGCCGGCAATCGCACCACGCAGGGTTTCGGTGAAGCTGGCCGGCTGGGCCTGCGGCGCGTCCAGCACCGTGCCCGGCAGGGCGTTGCTGCGCGGCGTTTCGCCCAGCGGGTTGAGCGCCGGCTGTCCCATCTGGGTCTGATAGGAGCGGATCTGCGAAAGGATCGAAGTGACGGAGTGGGACATCTGCAACGGTTCCAGAAACAGGGATGGGGTTGTCTGCTGGAGCCAGTGCAAGTGCCGTGCCGAAACCGGTTTTCGATTCAGTGAAGTGAGGGTGTGGGGTGTGCTGGCAGGGCTGCGCCCTGCACCCGCCGAATCAACGTCAACGTCAACGGCGTGGTATCCGTGGGGTGGCGGGGTGGGTCCGGTTACGGGGGACGCCGTAAACCCGTCCCTGGGGGCTTGGCCGCGGCATCCATGCCGCGGACACCCCCGCAACCGGACCCACCCCGCCTTCGACAGACCTCCGCGATCTGTCAGGACGGCATCCTGCTCTGGTGGGTGTCGACCTTGGTCGACACGCTCTGACCCCATTGGAGGCGCCATTTAACCGGCGTCGGTTTTCTGTCCTACGGCTGCAGGGCCCAGTGGCCGGAATTCTGGCGTTGGCGCGGTGCGATGGGGCCGTCGTGCTGGGTGTAGATGAAGCGGCCCTGGCGGTCGGTCTGGCAGGTCAGCAGCAGGGTGTAGCGGGCGGGGCCGGCGGGGTGGCTTTCGACCATCTCGATTTCCGCGATGTGCGGGGCCAGACGCTGGTAGCGGTATTCGCCGCCGATGCGGGTGTCGGTGCCGAGGATGTCCAGCACGTACTGGCTACCGGCGAAGCTGACCTGGACCATGCGCCCGGCGTTGGGGTTGTCGGGGGCGTACAGCGGGTCGCTGAGGTTGGTGAACTGGCGCTGGTCGAGCGTGGCGGGCAGGGTGCAGTGGGCGGCGGTGGCGAGTGCCGGGAACAGCAGGGCGGCGAGCAGGGTGATGCGTTGCATGGTGGAGCCTCGTTAGGAGGTCCACTTCATCCTCCGGAACGCGGCAACGTTGTCTGTAGGAATTTGTGCAAATGCGCGGCGTTGTCAGCGCGCGGCCACGGTCTCTATCCACGCATGGCGTGGATCTACTATGGCCCCACAAACACCAACGCCCGGGCAAGCCCAGGCGTTCGTGCCCCCTTCATGCTGGTGACGCGCGTCAGCCGGCCAGTTCTGCCTGCTCGCGCTCGATGCCGTACTTGCGCAGCTTTTCCACCGGGGTGGTGCGGCGCAGGCCGAGCAGCTGGGCGGCGTGGGCGACCACGCCCTGGGTGCGTTCCAGTGCTTCGTTTATCAGGCCCAGTTCGATGCTGGCCATGTGGTTGCGCAGGTCCATGCCCTCGTCGGGCAGTGCGGCCGGTGCCGCCGGGCGATTGACGGCGATGCCGTGCTCCAGCGCCGGCTGGTTACCGCTGCCGGGCGTGTGGAACGAGAAGCTGCGCAGGTCCAGTCGCTCTTCGCTGGCGGCGGGCTGTGCCGGTGCCGGCGCAGCGACGGCGGCCAGTGCCGCATCGCCACGGTAGCGGGCCGGCAGGTCCTGCACGCGTACCGAGCCACCCGGGTGCAGCACCGCCAGGCGCTCGACCAGGTTGGTCAGCTCGCGCACGTTGCCCGGCCATTCGTAGCCGGCCAGTGCCTGCAAGGCTTCCGGGGTGAAGCGCACTTCGCCACGGCCGGTGCGGGCCAGCTGCGCGGCGATGGTCTCCACCAGTGCCGGCAGGTCCTCGCGACGCTCGCGCAACGCGGGCACTTCAATCGGGAACACGTTCAGGCGGTAGAACAGATCCTCGCGGAACTTGCCTTCGGCGATGCGCGTTTCCAGATCGCGGTGGGTCGCGGCCACCACGCGCACGTTGCAGCGGATGGTCTGGTTGCCACCCACGCGCTCGAAACTGCGCTCCTGCAGCACGCGCAGCAGCTTCACCTGCATCGGCAGGCTCATGTCGCCGATTTCGTCGAGCAGCAGGGTGCCGCCCTCGGCCATTTCGAAACGTCCCTTGCGGGCGGTCAGTGCGCCGGTGAAGGCACCCTTTTCGTGGCCGAACAGTTCGCTTTCCAGCAGGTCGGCCGGAATGGCGCCGCAGTTGATCGCCACGAACGGGCCGTCACGACGCGGCGAGCGCTGATGGATTGCACGCGATACCACTTCCTTGCCGGTACCGGATTCACCCAGCACCAGCACGGTGGTATCGAATGCGGCCACCTGCTCGATCATGGTGCGCAACGCAGTCACCGCCGCGCCGTTGCCGGTCGGGCCTTGATCCTGCGCGGCGCCGGCCTGGTGCTCGGCGTCCAGGCGCTTGAGGCTGGCGCGGCGCAGAAGGGCTTCCATCTGCGCGTGGCGCAGTGGTGTTTCAAGCGGCCAGATATTGGCTTCGTGCAGGCCGTGCTGCTGCGCGAATGCAGAGGCATCACCATCGGCCAGCAGCACCGGCGGTGGCAAGCTGCTGCCGCCCAGCCAGTTGTAGAGTGCAGTGCTGGCCGCGTTGTCGTCCAAGCAGCCGACGATCACCGCCATCCAATCGTTCTGGCGCTGCCGGCCCAGATCGAAGTCGGCCGCGTCGGAGACCCAGCGCGGGTTGAAGTCCATGAATTCCAGCAGGGCAACGGTGTGCTCTGCACGCACGGCGTCGTTGTCCAGCACCAGGATGCGCGATTCGCTCACGACTGTTCCTCCCTGAGGCCTTCCAGGATCGGCATGACTTCCTGGATGTAGGACAGCTTGCTGACGAAATTGTCGGCACCGGCACGCAGTGCATGCTCGCGGTGCTCGGCATCGTCGAAGTGGCTGGCGATCACGATGTACGGTGCATCGTCCTGCGACTTGATCAGGCGGGTGGCCTGCAGGCCACCCATCTCCGGCATTGCCAGATCCATCAATACGACCTGCGGGCGCAGCGTTTCCGAACGCTCGATCGCTTCCAGGCCGTTGCCGGCGCTGCCGACGATCTGCAGCCAGTCGATCTTGCGGAAGTGGCGCATCGCCGCATTGATGAAGCCCTCGTGGTCATCGACCAGCAGGACCGTGAGCTTGTTCATGTCCAACATCCTTTTCAGCCCACCCGGGCCAACAGCGGTTGCCTGGCGCCGAGCCGGCGCCGTTCACGGGCCGGGGCGATGTCCAGTTGTTCTCGGTATTTTGCGACGGTTCGGCGGGCAATGTTCACCCCCTGGCGCGACAGCAGGCCGGCGATGGCCTCGTCGGCCAGCGGCCGACCGGCCGGTTCGGCGTCGATCAGGCGACGGACCATGGCCTTCACGGCCTGGCCGGAGACGCTGGCGCCCTCCAGGCGCACGGCGAAGAAGTGCTTCAGTTCGAAGGTGCCGCGCGGGGTCTGCAGGAACTTGCCGGTGGTGATGCGCGAAACGGTGGATTCGTGCATGCCGATTTCTTCGGCCACTTCCTTCAGGGTCAACGGCGCCATGGCTTCCTCGCCACGCACCAGGAACGCGGCCTGGCGCTCGACGATCACCCGCGCGGTGCGCAGCAGGGTGTCGTAGCGCATCGACAGGCCGCGGCTGAACCAGCGCGCTTCCTGCAGCATTTCGCGCAGTGCCGGGGCGGCCTCGCTGGTCTCTGCCAGGGCCTGTTCGTACTGGCTGTTGATGGAGACGCGGCGGCTGGTCGTCGGGTTCAATGCCACCTTCCACTGGCCATCGGCGTGCCAGGCGACCACGTCCGGAACCACAACGGCATTGCGTTCCGGCAGCAGGCTGTCGCCCGGGCGTGGCTGCAGCGACAGGATCAGGCGTACCGCTTCGCGCACGTCGTCGATTTCGGCGTCGTGCTGGCGGGCGAGGGCGGGGTAATCATGTGCGGCAAGCGCATCGAGCGCGCCGTCCAGGATGCGCGTGGCCAGGTGGCGGGCAGGTACCACGCCGTGCAGGCTGCGCAGCTGCGCCTGCAGGCCCTCGCGCAGGTCCTGCGCGGCCATGCCGGCCGGTTCACCGTGCAGCAGCTGCTGGCGGATGGCTTCGACGCCGTCGGCAGCGATGTCGAACTGGGCGCTGGCCAGCAACTGCAGCTGGTCCAGCGGTGCCTGCAGGTAGCCGGCCTCGTCGCAGTGATCGAGCCAGAATGCTGCGACAGCTAGCTGGCGATCGTCCATGTCCAGCGACAGGCGCTGCAGCACGCGCAGCTGCGGGTCGGTCGATTCGCCGGCGGCGATGCGCGCCATGCGATCATCGTCGCCGTCCTGCCAGCTGGTACCGGCCACGTCCCACATCGAGGACTCCGGGAGCTCATCGAACGCAGCCGTCTCCAGCGTGGTGGCGGCGACCTCGGTGGCATCGGCGGCCGGCGCTTCGGCCTCTTCGATCTCCAGCAGCGGGTTGGAGTCCAGCAGTCGCTGGATTTCCTGTTCCAGGTGCAGGCCATCGAGCTGCAGCAGCCGGATCGACTGCAGCAGCTGCGGGGTGAGGTGAAGTTGTTGGCCCAGCTGGGTCGAGAGTGCAGCCTTCATCGTGGTTCCCCGGCACCGCTCCCCGGCGCCTTGTGGAACGCATCTTGCTTTTGATCCGGCGAGGGCGGAATCAGGGGGTTCCTGAGGGGCTTCGTGAATGTCCTGACAGGGTGTGGGGGAATTCCCTACATTGACGCGGAATGTTGACGATGATCGCCGCTAAGTTGCTGATTTCCGGTACGAGTGCAGGGTTGATCAGGCTGCGCCGTGTACGGATTCCTGTCGGGGCGTGTCAGGGTGACGGGAATTCGTCGCCGGTGCAGCGCTGACCTCATTCGCAGGCAATCACTCCAGCTCGTGCTGGTGGCGCGCAGCCAGCAGCAGCAGATCGTTGGCGCGACGGCAGCCCAGTGATTCCATCATGCGTGCGCGGTGGGTTTCCACCGTCTTGACGCTGATGCCGAGGTCGGCGGCAATTTCCTTGTTGCTCTCGCCCTTGCCGATGCGGCGCAGGATCTCGCGTTGGCGTGGCGACAGTGCGGCGATGCCGGTGGGTTTCTCGCGGCCGAGCATCGGTGCCAGCATCTTGGCGGAGATCTGCGGGCTCAGGAACACCTGGCCAGCATGCGCCGCACGCAGCGCCAGTTCCAGTTCCTGCGGCGCCGCGTCCTTGACCACGAACCCGACCGCGCCGCGGTCAAGTGCATCGCGCACGTGCGCGGCATCGTCATGCATGGTCATCATCACAACCCGGGTACCGGGCGCGCGCAGCCGGATATCGCTGAGCGCTTCCAGGCCCGTACGGCCCGGCAGTGACAGGTCCATCAGCACCACGTCCGGTGCGTGCTGCAGGGCCAGCTGCAGCGCCTGCTCGGCGTTGCTGGCCTCCGCCACCAGCTGCACGTCGGCAAACCCCTGCAGAAGCCGCGCCAGGCCGGCGCGGACCAGGGTGTGATCGTCGACGATGAGAACTCGCACAGGCACGCAGCAGGTCCGTGTAGGGGAGTCCACCTTAACTTAGCTGAACGGGCGCGCCAAGGCTTGCCCGCCAAGCGTGATGGTGGCAGGTTTCAGCGCGCCCGGCGTGCCTCGGCCACCTGGCGTCGGTGGAGGCGGAACAGGTGGCGTTCCATGGCCATTTCCAGGCCGTCGCCAAGGCGCTGGAAGCGCAGCCACAGGTAGTGGCCGCCGCCGCCATCGGCCGCTTCGGCAATCACTTCCACCGGCAGGTCGATATGGTCGGGCAGCCAGTCGCTGGGCTGCAGGCGCACCAGGCCTGCCTGGCCGGGGCTGGCGCCACTGCGCGGGCCCAGTTGCAGGCGTATCCCACGACGCGACCAGCGCACCGGGCGCAGGGTCAGTTCCTGGCCCTGCTGGCGGACCAGTCGGCCAAGCAACACCATCGCCAGATCCAGCTTCGCCTCCAGCCGCTGCAATTGCAGGCTGGCTTCATTGCGGTCGTCATGCTCGTCAACGCGGCTGTCTTCAACCAGGGCCAGGCTGCGCAGCAGGCCCTCGGCACTGCCGGTACGGCCGGCGCCACTGCCTGCCTGGAATTCGGCGGGTAGTGCAAGCTCGCAGCTGAGCGTTTCGTCGAACAGCTCGCTTTCGGCGGGATGGTGCAGCGACGTTGTCGGCAGTTGGGTCATGCCAGCGATTCTGCCTGCAGGTAGGCATGCGCCGCGCGAAGAGAGCGTTGGCCGTCATTCATCAGTGCAGCCACTGCATCGCGGCGCTGGCGCAGCAGGCCCAGCAGGTTCTGCTGGCGCTCGAACAGCGCACTGAGGGGGGCGTGGTCGTCCACGGTCAGCGGCTGGCTGAGCAGGGCATGCAGCGTGCTGTCGTGGCCATCGAGCAGGCTGTCGGCCTGGTCGAGCGCATCTTCGCCCAGGGCCTTTTCGAAGGCGTCCAGCTGGGCGTGCAGTTCGTGCAGGCTCATGGTGCCACCGCGGCCGGGCGGCGCTGTTCCATCGGGATTGCATTCCAGGCGCTGTCGATCTCGCCCAGCAGCTGCAGGGATTCGTCGAGGGCGGCACGGTCGTTGTGCAGGTTGGCCTCGGTCAGGCGCTGCAGCACGTAGTCGTAGAGCGCCGACAGATTTCCGGCGATTTCACCGCCGGCCTCATGATCCAGCGAGCCATTGAGGTGGCCGACGATCGCGCAGACCTCACCGATCGCCTTGCCCTTGCCGGCCTGGTCGCCACGCTCGAGGCTGGCCAGGGCGCGCCGCACGCGCTCCAGCGCGCCGGCCAGCAGCATCGCCACCAGCTTGTGCGGATCGGCGTCGGCAACCGCACTGGTCACTCCCACCTGGCGGTACTGCTCGGCATATTGACGGCTGGAACCGTACATTCGTGATTCTCCTTGCGCTGGGTGCCGCCGGCAGGTCGTGGGGACCGTTGCCGGCGGTGCGGCGTTGATTGCTGTTGCGTCCGTTATCGGTGCGTTGCACGCCAAACTTGAGCGTTGTACGCCGTCCTTTAGCGGTTCAGCTGTGCCAGCTGCTGCTGCAGCGACGTATTGCTCTGCTGCAGCTTGCCCATCAGGCTGTCCAGCGCGATGAACTGCTTCTTGTAGCGCTCTTCCACGTTCTTCATGCGCGTGTCGAGGTCCTTGCGGCGCTTGTCGATGTTGTCCAGCGTGGTGTTGAGGCCCTTGGTGCGGGCGACGAAGGCGCCTTCCTTGCCGACCGTGGTGCTGACGTAGCCGTCGACCATGGTGTACAGCGTGCCGGCACCACCGGTGTCGCCGGTGATCGCCGAGCGGATCTTCTCGGGCTGGCTGGCCAGCGCGGCGGCAAACTTGGTGGCGTCCAGCACCAAGCTGCCGTCGGCGTTGGGATAGCCGCGCGTCTGCAGTCCCAGCGTCTTCGGGTCCAGGCCATCGGCGGACAGCTCCTTCAACACGCCCGACATCACCGAGCGCAACTGGCTGGAGGCACCACGCATCTGCGCGTCGCCGGTCAGCGTGGCGGCTTCCTTGGTCTTGGCGTCGTACTTGGTCTCGGTGTTGATCGCCGCGATTGCTGCGTTGTAGGCGGTCACGAACTCCTGCATCACCTTGGTGGCTGCAGTGGTATCGGTGCTGATCACGACGGTGCTCTTGCCCTTGACCTTGAGGTTCAGGGTCAGGCCCGGCACGGCATCGGCCACGGTGTTGCTGGCGCTGACCACCGTGACGCCATCGATGGTCAGCTCGGCATCGGCTGCCGCGGTGTTCTCCTGCAGGCTGCCCACCAGTGCGCTCAGCTTCGGGTCGCTGCCGCCGTAATCGAGCTTGATGGCATTGGCGGCACCGGTCTTTTCCTGGGCGATCGACAGGTACTGGTTGTCGCCCGAGGCGATCAAGGTCGCCTGCACGCCTTCCTTGCGGCCTGCGGCGTCGATCTTGTTGCGCACGGTGGTCAGCGTATCGCCGGCTTCCACCTCGACCTTCATCGTCTTTGCCTTGTCGCCCACGCCAACGGTCAGCGTCAAGGTTCCGGCGCCGAAGGTGTCGGTCTTCCCCACCGAGGTATTGGCAATCAGCTTGTGTGCGGTGGCAAGGGATTTCACCTCCACCTGATGCGTGCCATTGGAGGCTGCTGCCTTGGTCGTGCCCAGGTCGTACAGCGCCACCGAGGCCGTCAGCACGTCGTCGGTGTTGGCGGGCTGCGCCTTGCCGGTGGCGGTCACCGTGCGGGTATCGAAGGCGGTGGTGGCCTTCAGTGCGGTCAGTGCGGTCTTCAGCTTGTCGAAGGCCGAAGTGACGGTGCCGATCGACGACAGCTGCATCTTGGCCTTGGACTGCTGCAGGTTCAGCGCGTTGTCGGCGGGCTTGCGGTCGGCTGCGACCAGCTGGTTGACGATGTCCGAGATGTTGAGCCCCGAGCCAATGCCACCGTATCCAAAGCTTGCCATGTGATTCTCCTGGTATCCGGGCCTGGCCGCCGTGCGGTGGCCCGTCGTCAACGAAAATAGCGGCCTGCGCCGCTGGGTCTTGAGGACTTCGTTGATGCATGCGCCGTGCCAGTTGTCTGGCGGCGGATCTGGCACGCGGATTGCAGGAGGGTTGGGGCAGGGTGCGGGTGGAATCACCGCAGGCTGCCGGGAGTCTGCAAAAAACCCTCCCCCAAGGCAGGGGAGGGATCAGGCTACTGACAATCGGGGGGAGACGAAGCCGCCCGGTACGTACAGTCAAAGGTACAGCGCTGAAAGAGAGGTCCGCAGGAGCGGGCGATGCCAAGCCGGTTCGGGAGCGATCCCGGGCCGGGCATGGCCCGCGCCTTCGTGCACCGTGGCTTCCGGGTTGCCGCTACCGTCGGTTCGATCCGACGGTAGCGGCGCCTTCTTGCCGTGGATCAGCGCAGCAGGCTGAGCACGCCCTGCGGCACCTGGTTGGCCTGGGCCAGCATGGCCGTACCGGCCTGCTGCAGGATCTGGGTGCGGGTCAGCTCTGCGGTTTCCTTGGCGAAGTCGGTGTCCTTGATGCGGCTGCGCGACGCCGACAGGTTTTCCGACGAGGTCTGCAGGTTGGCCACGACCGAGGTGAAGCGGTTCTGGATCGCGCCGAGGTCGGCGCGGGTGCTGTTGATCGCACCCAGGGCCTTGTCGACCACTTCCATTGCCTGCTGTGCACCAAGCACCGTGCTCACGTCCAGCTTCTGCACGTTGGCGGCGGTGGCGGTGCCAGCGGTGTAAGCACCGGCTGCGGTCTTCGCGCTCCACACGCCGGTCGCGGCGGTCAGATCGCTGCGCTCAAGCGCGATGTCGGCAGCGACGACGGCCTTGCCTTCCTTCACCGAGGTCAGTTTCATCGAGCCGTCGGCATTCGCCTCGGCATAGAGGCCGGCTTCGCCGATCTTTGCGTTGATCGCCGTGGCGACAGCCTTGGACGCGTCGGCAGTGGTGGCGCCGGCCTTGATCTCGACGGTGCCGATGTCCACGCCCATTACCTTGCCGGTAATGCGCGAGCCGTCGGTACTGGCGGCCAGTACGTCAGTTGCACCGCTTGCGAAGGTCGAGGTGCCGAGCGAACCCGCTTTCGCATCGATGGTCTTGTCGATGGCGATGGCCTGGCCGGCATTGGCGCCGACCTGGAACAGCTGGCTGGAGAACGTGCCGTCCAGCAGCTTGGTGCCGTTGAAGTCCGACTGCTTGGCGACGCGGTCGATTTCCGAGACCAGCTGGGTCACTTCGGCCTGCAGCGCCTTGCGGTCGCTGGCCGAGTTGGTGGCGTTGGAGGCCTGCACCGACAGCTCGCGGACGCGCTGCAGGTTGTTGCCGATTTCGGTCAGCGAACCTTCGGCGACCTGGGCCAGCGAGATGCCGTCGTTGGCATTGCGGATGGCAACGTCGGTACCGCGGATCTGCGTGCCGAAGCGCTCGGAGATCGCCAGGCCGGCGGCGTCGTCCTTGGCGCTGTTGATGCGCGAACCGGAGGACAGGCGCTGGATGGTGGTGGCCAGCGAGCTGCCGCTGGTGCTCAGATTGCGCTGAGCATTCAACGACATCGTATTGGTGTTGATGACTTGTGCCATGGTGCTTTTCCTTTGGCGAAGGTGGAACGTATTTCAGGATCCGGGCGCCGCGTCATGCAGCGCCCGGAGGTCGATCAGCGAGCGGATCAGCGCAGCAGGCTGAGCACGCCCTGCGGCACCTGGTTGGCCTGGGCCAGCATGGCCGTACCGGCCTGCTGCAGGATCTGGGTGCGGGTCAGCTCTGCGGTTTCCTTGGCGAAGTCGGTGTCCTTGATGCGGCTACGCGAAGCCGACAGGTTCTCCGACGAGGTCTGCAGGTTGGCCACGACCGAGGTGAAGCGGTTCTGGATCGCGCCGAGGTCGGCGCGGGTGCTGTTGATCGCACCCAGGGCCTTGTCGACCACTTCCATTGCCTGCTGTGCACCCTTCACGGTGGACACGTCGATCTTGTCGGCGAACTGCTTGCCCGGGACCGGGGTTGCCGCGGCGAAGCCGGCCAGCGAGCTGCCGATGGCAGTGAAAGCGCCCGCGTTGTTCACGCTGTCCTTGACCGAGGTCAGGGTCAGTGCGCCGGCGGCATCGGTTTCGGCCAGCACGCCGGTTTCGCCGATCTTGGCGTTGATGGCGGCAGCAACGGCCTTGCCGTTTGCAGCGGTGTTGGCGGCAGCGTCACCGACGCTCTTGACCGTCATGGCGCCGAAGTTGAAGACGGTGCCCTTGCTGTCGGTGATGGTGAACGCACCCACTGCGGTGTCGGTGTCAGCGGTACCGGCGATTGCGGTTGCGGTACCGCTGGAGAACTGTGCACCACCCAGGGCGTTGGCCTTGGCATCGATGGTCTTGTCGATGGCGATGGCCTGGCCGGCATTGGCGCCGACCTGGAACAGCTGGCTGGAGAACGTGCCGTCCAGCAGCTTGGTGCCGTTGAAGTCCGACTGCTTGGCGACGCGGTCGATTTCCGAGACCAGCTGGGTCACTTCAGCCTGCAGCGCCTTGCGGTCGCTGGCCGAGTTGGTGGCGTTGGAGGCCTGCACCGACAGTTCGCGGACGCGCTGCAGGTTGTTGCCGATTTCGGTCAGCGAACCTTCGGCGACCTGGGCCAGCGAGATGCCGTCGTTGGCGTTGCGGATGGCGACGTCGGTACCGCGGATCTGCGTGCCGAAGCGCTCGGAGATCGCCAGACCGGCGGCGTCGTCCTTGGCGCTGTTGATGCGCGAACCGGAGGACAGGCGCTGGATGGTGGTGGCCAGCGAGCTGCCGCTGGTGCTCAGGTTACGCTGAGCATTCAACGACATCGTATTGGTGTTGATGACTTGTGCCATGAGGAGAGGTCCTTGAGCGGTTGCACGTGAGTTGGGTTAGACGCCCCCGACGTGCCCCGGGAGCGGCTCATGTCAGCGCTGCAACAGGCTGAGCACGTTCTGCGGTACCTGGTTGGCCTGGGCCAGCATGGCCGTACCGGCCTGCTGCAGGATCTGGGTGCGGGTCAGTTCGGCGGTTTCCTTGGCGAAGTCGGTATCGCGGATGCGGCTGCGCGAGGCCGACAGGTTCTCCGAGGAGGTCTGCAGGTTGGCCACCACCGAGGTGAAGCGGTTCTGGATCGCGCCAAGGTCGGCGCGCACGCTGTTGACCGACTCGAGGGCCTTGTCGACGATCGACAGCGCCTTCTGCGCGCCCTCGGCCGTGGTGACGTTCAGGTCCTTGACGAAGTTGGCCGTGGCGCCGGTCAGCAGGCCGCCGTCGGTGCTGGTCTGGGTCAGGCCCAGGCCGGCGATGGTCGCGGCGGTGGCGCCGGCCGGCGGGGTTGCGGCACTGACGCCCAGGGTGAAGGTCTGGCCGTCCTTGACCGAGGCCAGGCTGATCACACCGGCATTGACCGAGGCCATGACGCCGGTTTCGCCCAGCTTGTTGTTGATCGCGGCGGAGGTGGCCGAGGTGATCGATTCACCCGCCTTCACGGTGAAGTCGTTGATGGTGACCGTGGTCGCAGTGCCGCCCGGCGGGGTCACCGAGATCTGCAGGCCGGAGTAGGTGGTGTCGGCGGTGGCCTTGTCGGCCGCGGCCAGGCTGGTGCCGGTGTAGCCGTTGGCGAAGGTCGCCGCGCCCAGCGAATCGGCCTTGGCGTTGACCACGCTGTTGATGGCGATGGCCTGGCCGGCGTTGGCGCCGACCTGGAACAGCTGGCTGGTGAAGGAGCCGTCCAGCAGCTTGGTGCCGTTGAAATCGGCCTGCTTGGCGACGCGGTCGACTTCCGAGACCAGCTGGGTCACTTCAGCCTGCAGGGCCTTGCGGTCGCTGGCCGAGTTGGTGGCGTTGGAGGACTGCACGGCCAGTTCACGGATGCGCTGCAGGTTGTTGCCGACTTCGCTCAGCGAACCCTCGGCGACCTGGGCCAGCGAGATACCGTCGTTGGCGTTGCGGATGGCCACGTCCAGACCGCGGATCTGGGTGGTGAAGCGCTCGCTGATGGCCAGGCCGGCCGCGTCGTCCTTCGCGCTGTTGATGCGCAGGCCGGACGAGAGGCGCTGGATGGTGGTAGCGAGCGAGCTGCCGCTGGTGCTCAGGTTGCGCTGAGCGTTGAGCGACATCGTATTGGTGTTGATTACCTGTGCCATGGGGTCGTCTCCTCTTATATGGAACCCGTTGGTGAATGAAACGAAGCGCCGCCTGTTTTTTTGTGTGGCTGTGTGCTTCGCTGTTGCCAAATGAATAACGGCGCTTTGTCAACAACCTTTAGCCGTGAATTCCGTCGAAGCTGAAATTCGGTGCCGGAGGCAGTTTTCCCGGGGTTTTTCAGCCCTGGTCGGGCGTGAAGGCAACCCCGGAAGGGGCGGTTGGGCATGCCCAACCAGCGCTGATGAAGGTATCGGCGGGGCAGGGCCGGGCTTGATGGGAAATCACGGAAAATGCGCCGGCGCAGCTTTCCGGCAGCGGCGGACCGCGCCGGGCGAGCGCGACGGAACGGGCACGCAGGAACGAAAAAGGCCGCGATGCAGGGCATCGCGGCCTTCAGAGGGTGACGCTTGGGAAGCGTCAGCGGATCTTGTTGAACAACGACATCGACTGCATCTGCGAGAAGATCGTCTGTGCCGCCTGCAGTGCGGTGCTCTGCAGCTGGTACTGGCTCAGCGCATCGGCGTAGTCCAGGTCGCGCATCTGGGACAACGTGGTCTTCAAGGTCACGCTGTTGGCTTCGCGCATGTCGGCGGCATTGTCCAGTGCTTTCAGCTGCGCACCGCCGGCCGCACGCGAATCGATCATCCGCTCCGACGCACGGGCCACATCGCGCAGGGCGCTCTGCAGTTCGTTCTGCTGCGCGCTCATCTTCGCGGTGGTACCGGTGTCGGCATCAAGCGCGGCAATCAGCTTGTCCATGGTGTCGAAGATGTCGCGGCTGGTTGCCGGCTTCACATTGAAGCTGTCACCGGCAGCAGGTGCGCCGGTGATCTGCAGGCGTACACCGTTGACTTCCACGTTGTCACCGGCCTTGAACGTGCCGGTGCCGGTCACGTTGCCAGCGCCGTCCAGTACCTGGTACTGGTCGGCGGCGGTGAGGCGGATGCTGAAGGACTGGCCGTTCCAGCTGTCGCTGCCATCGCGGGTGATGTTGGTCAGCACGCCGCTGCCGGTATTGCCGGCCGCGGCACCGCCATCGACGAAGCCGTCGCCGGTAGGAATGCGCATGAAGATTTCACTGCCGGGCAGGGCATCCCGCACATAGGTGTCGGGGCCGACTTCAATCTGGCGCTGGGTCTGGTCGCCACGGTAGACCACCTTGCCATTGATCTTGGCGAACGGCGGATCGCCATCGTTGGTGCCGCCGAACACGTAGCGGCCGGTGCCGTCGTCGGCGTTGGCCAGCGACAACAGGCCCTCGCGGATCTGGTTCAATTCGGTGATCAGCGTTTTCTTGTCGGCGGCGCCCAGTGCCGGATTGCTGGCCTGGATGGTCAGGTCGTTGACACGCGCCATCAGGTCGTTGACCTGGGCCAGGGTGTTCTCCTGCACCCCCAGCCGGTTCTGCACGTTGCCGGCATTGAGTTTCATCCGGTCCAGTGCGGCCAGACTGCGGTCAAGCCCAACCGCCGCACCAGCGGCGACCGGATCGTCCTTGGCGCTGACGATCTTGCTGCCGGTGGCGATCTGCTGTTCCAGGTGGCTGAGCTTGGCCTGCTTGGCCATCATCAGCGACACGGACTGGTTGAACATCATGCTGGTGGAGATACGGCTGCTCATCGGCGGACGGCTCCCAGGATGGTCTGGAACATGCTGTCGGCGGTGGAGATCAGCTGCGAGGCGGCCTGGTAGGCCTGCTGCAGGCGCAGCATGTCGGCCGCTTCCTCGTCCAGGTTGACGCCGGACACTTCATCGCGCGCTTCCTGCGCCTTGTCATTGATCACCAGCTGCGCTTCCAGCGAATACTCGGCCGAGCGGGCGGCTGCACCGACCTGGGTGGTCAGGCCGCCCAGAGCGCCGTTGAGGGTGACTGTGCCACTGTTGAATGCCTTGGTGCTCTCCACCTTGGACAGCCTGGAGGCGTTGCTGTTGTCCGAAGAGCCCGCCGGGGTCGGGGTGATGTTGAAGGTGTCGCCGACCTTCGGCGCACCGTCCAGCACGAAGCTCCAGCCATTGGCGCTGATGGTCTGGCCGGGCGTGTAGGTCTGCGGCGGGCCACCATCGATGGTGTAGGTGGTGGCCGAGGTGAACACGATCGCGGCAGGATTGCGCAGGTTGGCGTTGGTCGAATCGCTGACGGTGACACCGCTCAGCTTGCCGGTGCCGGTGTTGGACGTCGCCGCCGCGCCCTTCACCGCCGCTGCGGCGGCGATGCGCGAGGGATCGGTGATCGCCACTTCCATGCTGCCAGCCACGCCTGCGGTCGGCTGCAGCAGGAAGCGGTCGTTGGCTGCCGGGGTACCGCCGACCACCAGCTTGACGCCGTTGATCACCAGTGGATCGGCGGCCGTGCCGGTGCCGGTCAGCGGAACGTTGGCGCCGGTGTCGGCACGGCTGGCCTTCCAGTTGCTGCCATCGAACTGCAGCACCACGTTCTGCGCGTCCAGCTTGCCGAGGTCGCCGTAAGTGGCGCTGAGGCTGGCGGTACTGGTGTTGGCACTGTTGGCGGTGACGCGTGGGTTGCCGATGTTGAAGAAGTCCCCCCCCAGCTGGCCATACAGGTCCACGCCCTGGTGATGCACCTGGTTGAAGCTCTCGGCCAGCCCTACCGCCAGCTTGCCCAGTTCGGCCTGGGCGGGCGTCAGCACGGTGTCGCGGAACTCCAGCAGGCCGCCGATCTGGCCACCGACCGCCTTCGGGTCCAGCCGGATGGTGTTGCCCTGCGTTTCCAGCGCCAGCTGCAGCCGCTCCGGCTGGTACGGGTCGGCAACGGTGGTGACCTTGGTCGACGTGGTGCCCACCACCAGCGCGTTTCCGCCGGCGGTGTAGACATTCATGATGCCGCCGTCCTGGATCACGGCGGTGCCACCGGTGTAGCCGATCAGCTGGGTGATCAGCTGGTCGCGGCGATCGAGCAGGTCCGGTGCGGCGGTAGCGATGTTGGTGCCGATCGCACCGTTGATCTGCGCGATCTCCTGCGCCAACCGGTTGACCTCGGTAGCGCCGGCCAGCAGGCCGTTGTTGACCTCGCTGTTGAGGTTGTTCAGGTGCGTGTTGAGCTGCACGAAGCGGTTGGCCAGGGCCTTGCCACCGTCCAGCATGTTCTGGCGGTCGGCGGTGCCGGCGGCATTGGAGGACAGGCCGCTGACCGAATCGAAGAACTTCGACCAGACGCCGGACACGTTGGTTGCCGCGTCGGAGAACAACGAATTGACCCGGTCGGCCATGCCGGAGAGCTGCTTCAGGCGCGCCAGCTCGCCGCTGCTGTCGAGCAGGCGCGAGATCGCCAGCTGGTCGGCGGTACGGCGGATGTCGGTGATGCGCGTGCCGTTGCCGACCGTGCCGTAGCCGTAGTTCTGGGGATCAGCCGTGGCGAAGTTGACCTTCTGCCGGCTGTAGCCCGGGGTATTGAGGTTGGCCACGTTGTGGCTGGTGGTCGCCAACGCACGCTGGAAGGCGAGCAGGGCACCGGTACCGGTGGAAAGTACGCTGGACATGGGGTTCCTCAACGACGGGTGATACCCAGCGCCGCAGTTGCGGTGCTGGCGAAGGTCTGGCCAAGGCGCGCGCCGGCGTCTGCCACGGCGCTGACGGCGCGCTCGATGGTCGGTCCGCCGGCGATCGCGGCGATCTTTGCTGCGTAGCGCGGGTCGGTGGCATAGCCGGCGCGCTGCAGGCCACTGGCGAAGCCCTGCACATCGGTGCCGGCCTGCAGGGCCTGCTGGTAGCGCGGGCTGGTCTTCAGCAGGCGCACATAGTCGGCAAAGCTCTCGGCCGGCGAACTGTAGGCGCGGAAGCTGGCGGTCTCGTTGCGGCGCACGCCATCGACATACTCGTGGGTGCCGGCCACGGCGCGCTGGCCGTTCCAGCCATTGGCCTTGATGCCGAACAGGTTGTGCGATGTGCTGCCGTCGGCATGCTTGATGTGGCGCTTGCCCCAGCCGGTCTCCAGCGCTGCCTGGGCGACCAGGGCGCGGGCATCCACGCCCAGTTCCTTTGCCGCACGCTGCGCGTGCTGCCAGATGCTGGCGACGAAACCTTCGGGGGTGTGCTCGCCCAGCTGGGCGACCGCGGTGCGGGTAGCCATCGCATCGGCCGGGCTGATGGCCGTGCCGCGATTGCTGGCGGTGGCCGACCACTGATCGCTGTTGGCGGCCCAGTCCTCGCCCTGCAGGCTGCCGATGTACGGATCTTCGGTGCCCAGCGAGCGGTGCATGCTGCTGCTTTCGCGACCGGCGATCAGGTCCAGCGCCTGTTCCATCGGCGCAACCGCCGCGTGTGCGCCCGACTGGGCGCCGGCGGCCATCTGCTGCAGCAGGCGCACGGCCTGGCTGCCGTCTTCCAGCGGCAGCGATGGCGCAGGCTTGGCCGGTGCATTGAGCTGATAGGCACGACTGGCCTTGGCCGGGTCCACGCGGGTATCCAGCGCCGGGCCATCGGCGGCCTGGCCGGACAGCTGCCGGCTGATCATGCCGGACAGGCCCAGGCCCTTGCCGCGGGTCATCGCCTCGGCGATCTTCTGGTCGTACATGTCGCGGAACATCTTGTTCTCGCCGGGGAACAGCGAGTCGCCGAAGCTGGCGTCACGCATGCTCTTGACCAGCATCTGCGCGAACTGGCCTTCCAGCTGTCGCGCGACCTTGTCGATCTTGGCCGGATCGTTCTGTGGCGCCGGGTGCAGATCGAATGCGGGATTGATGCGCATGTCAGATCACCTCGAGCTCGGCACTCAGGGCGCCGGCCTGCTTCAGGGCTTCCAGGATCGCAATGAGATCGCCCGGTGCCGCGCCTACCGCGTTCACCGCGTGCACGATCTCGTCCAGGGTGGTGCCGCCGCTGAACTTGAACATGCGGCTGCCGTCATTGGTGGCGGTGATGGTCGACTGCGGGCTGGCCACGGTGCGGCCGCCGGACAGCGCGTTGGGCTGGCTGACATTGGTGTTTTCCTGGATCGTCACGGTCAGCGAACCATGCGAGATCGCGGCAGGTCCGACCCGCACCTGCTGGCCGATGACCACGGTGCCGGTACGCGAATTGACCACCACCTTGGCCGGGGCGCTGCCCGGGGTCAGTTCCAGGTTCTCGATGCGAGCCAGCAGGCCGATGCGTGCGCCCGGATCGGTCGGTGCGGTGACCGCCACGGTCACGCCATCGACCGCGCGTGCCGCACCTTCGCCGAACGCATTGTTGAGCGCCGCGACCATGCGCGAGACGGTCGTGAAGTCATTGTTGTGCAGGTTCAGGGTGATCTCGCCGCCATTGGCCAGCGGGTCGGGCAGGGCACGTTCCACGGTGGCGCCATTGGGAATGCGGCCGACACTGGGTACGTTCACCGAGACGCGCGAACCATCCTTGCCCTGCGCGCCAAAGCCACCCACGATCAGGTTGCCCTGGGCGATGGCATAGATCTGGCCATCGGCGCCGCGCAGCGGGGCCATCAGCAGCGAACCGCCGCGCAGCGACACCGCGTTGCCGATCGAGGACACCGTGATGTCGATCGGCTGGCCCGGCTTGGCGAACGGCGGCAGTTCAGCGTGGATCGCCACCGCCGCCACGTTCTTCAGCTGCGGATTGACGTTCGGCGGAACATTCACGCCCAGCTCGCCGAGCAGGTTCTTCAGGCTCTGCACGGTGAAGGGCGCCTGGCTGGTGCGGTCGCCGCTGCCGTCCAGGCCGACCACCAGGCCATAGCCCACCAGCGCATTGCCGCGTACGCCACCGACCTGGGCCAGGTCCTTGATGCGTTCAGCGCTGGCTGGGGCTGCCACGATCAGCAGCATCAAAGCGACGAACGACGCCGCGCGTCGCTGCCAGGAGGAAGAGAAGAAGGATTTCATGGCCATACTCAGAACGGCGTCAGGCCGGAGTTGAAGAAGCGGCTCAACCAGCCCATCGCGTTGGACTGCGCGACAGGGCCGCGGCCGCCATAGACGATGCGCGCCTCAGCCACGCGGCTGGAGGGCACGGTGTTGTCGGCGCTGATGTCGCCGGGGCGCACGATGCCCTGTACCTGCACCAGCTCGTCGCCCTGGTTCAGGCGCAGGTTCTTCTGCCCCTGCACCACCAGGTTGCCGTTGGGCAGGCGCTGCACCACGGTCACGGTCACGTTGCCCTGCAGGCGGTTGCTCTGCGCGCTGTTGCCCTTGCCGGTGAAGTCACGCGCACCCTTGGCCGTCGCACTGAGGATGTCCTTGCCGCCCAGCGTAACGGGCGCGCCGAGGATGGAGGGCGTGCCCAGGCTCAGGTTGGACTCCTTGTTGGTGGCTGTGTTGGCACTGGTCTGCGCGGTGGTGTTTTCCAGCAGGGTGATGGTCAGCAGGTCGCCGACATCGCGCGCGCGACGGTCCGAATACAACTGCAGGGTCGGGCCGGCCGCGTAGATCGCGCCGGCGGTCGGTTCGGCCTGCGGTGGCATGATCGGCTGGATCGGTGCCATTGCCGGATAGGGGCGCACATCGCCGGCAATCACGCAGCCACCGAGCAGGGCAGCCACGGCGCAGGCGAGGGCAGTGCGGGCGAAGTTGGAAATGGGCGACATGGCGGTTTCCCGGGTTGGCCGGTCAGAGCTTGTTGTTGAGGTAGCCGAGCATCGAATCGGTGGTGGAGATTGCCTTGGCGTTCATTTCGTAGGCGCGCTGGGTTTCGATCATCGACACCAGCTCTTCCACCACGTTGACGTTGCTGCCCTCCAGCGCACCCTGCACCACGGTGCCGAGGCCGTTGAGGCCGGGATTGCCGTTCTGTGCCGGGCCGGAGGCCGTGGTCTCCAGGAACAGGTTCTCACCGCGGGCCTGCAGGCCGGCCGGATTGACGAAGTCGGTCAGGGTCAGCGCGCCCACTTCCACCGAGGCGGCGCCGTCGGCCATCTTCACGCTGATGGTGCCGTCGGTACCGATGGTCACCGACTGCGCGCCTTCGGGAATCTGGATGCCCGGCTGCACCGGGTAGCCGCTGTTGGTGACCAGCTCGCTGTCCTGGTTGATCTTGAACGAGCCATCACGGGTGTAGGCCGAGCTGCCATCGGGCATCTGCACTTCGAAGAAGCCGCGGCCGTTGACCATCACGTCCAGTGCGCGGCCGGTCTGCTGCTGGCCACCCTGTTCGAAGTTCTTGGCGGTGGCGACCACGCGCACGCCGGTACCCAGCTGCAGGCCGGTCGGCAGCTGGGTCTGTGCCGAGGAGGAGCCGCCGGGTTGGCGTACCTGCTGGTACAGCAGGTCCTCGAAGCTGGCACGGTCCTGCTTGAAGCCGGTGGTGTTGGTGTTGGCGAGGTTGTTGGAAACCACCGACATGCGCATCTGCTGCGCATCCAGTCCGGTTTTCGCGATCCACAATGCCTGGTTCATCTTCGGTGTCCTGTCTGGTGGAGCCGGCCGCGCGGTGCGGCCCTTGTCTTCGGGTGTGCAAGCGGTGTGCCAGCGCCGCATTCAAGCGGCGCCGGAATTCCGTCAGCTGCCCAGGCGCAGCAGGCTGTTGGCGCTGCGCGCGTTGTCGTCGCCGTGCTTGATCACCTGCACCTGCATTTCGTACTGGCGCTGCAGCTGGATCATCTGCACCAGCGCACCGGCGGCATCGACGTTGCTGCCTTCCAGCTGGCCGCTGTGCACCGCCGTGCCCTGCGCAGGTGCAAACGGCTGGCGCGGATCGGTGTTGCGGAACAGGCCATCCAGGCCACGCTCCAGGCGCTCGTCCGGTGCCTGCACCACCTTGATCCGTCCGACCTGGGCCATCGTCTGCGGGCCTTCGCCCTGCGGAATGATCGAGATCGTGCCGTCGGCACCGATCTCCATCGCCTGGTAGGGCGGAATGGCGATCGGGTTGTTGTTGTCATCCAGCACCGGGCGGCCGCTGGACGTCACCAGCTGGCCGTTCGGCGTGACCGACAGTGCAGCGCCGCGCGTGTACGCCTCGCTGCCATCGGTGGACTGCACGGCCAGCCAGGTGCCGGTCTGCAGCGCCAGGTCCAGCGGCTTGCCGGTGATGTGCTGCGCGCCGGGCCGGCGGTTGAAACCGGCGTCGACGTGCAGTGCATCCACCCGCGAGGCAAAGCCCGGGCCCTTGATCGGGAAGGCTTCGGTGTTGGCCAGCGCTTCCTTGAAGCCAGGGGTGTCCGAGTTGGCGAGATTGTGGCTGAGCGTGCCCTGCGCCTGCAGGGAGGCGCGGGCACCGGTCATCGCCACGTAAAGGGCTTTATCCATGCGGGAAGTTCCGAGACGGGGTCAGCAGTTCATCAACGGATATTGATGACGGTCTGGGTGATCTGGTCCTGGGTGGTGATCATCTGCGCGTTGGCCTGGAAGTTGCGCTGCGCGGTGATCATGTTGACCAGCTGCTCGGTGAGGTCGACCGTGGAGGCCTCCAGCGAACCGGCCTGGATCTTGCCGAGGTTGGACGTGTCCGGCATGCCGGTACGCGGCGTACCCGAGCTGAAGGTATCCACCCACAGGTTGTTGCCCTTCGATTCCAGGCCCTGCGGATTGTTGAAGGTGGTCAGCGCGACCTGGCCCAGCGGCTTGTCGGCGCCGTTGGAATAACGGGCGTAGACCACGCCGGTTTCCGACACGGTGATCTCGTTGAGCTTGCCGGCGGCATAGCCGTCCTGCTGGGTGTTGCGCAGCGCGAACTTCTCGCCGTACTGGGTCGAGCCGTTGATATCCAGCGTCATGTTCAGCACGCCCGCACCCGTGGTCGGGGTGAAGGTGCCGAGGCTGACCTTGCCGTTGGCCGGCGCGGTGAGCTTGCCACTGTTGTCGAAGGTGACCGGGGTCGGTGCGCCAGCCGGCTGGCCGTCCACGTAGTTGCGCACGGTCCACTCGTTCGGGTTGGCACCCTTCACGAAATAGGAGACCTGGATGTGGCTCACGCCCAGCGAGTCGTACACCGTGATGCCGCCGCTGGAGTGGTTGTAGCTGTTGGAGTCGGTCGGGTCGAAGGTGGTGACGGTCGGCTGCTTGGCGTTGGCCGGCAGGGTGAAGCCGACCTTCACTTCGCTGGTCTGCTTCGGCGGGCTGTCGGTGGTCAGCAGCTGCAGGTCGACCATGCGGCCGGCATCGAAGTTGGTGCCGTCTGCATTCGGCGCGAACACCTGCAGGCGCGCTCCCTGCGGGTTGACCACGTAACCCGATGCATCGGTCTGGAAGTTGCCCGCGCGCGAATAGACCCGGGTGCCGTTCATGTTCATGGTGAAGAAGCCCTCACCGGAAATGGCCATGTCCAGGCTGCGGCCGGTCTGTTCGTTGTGGCCCTGCTTGAACTGCTGGGCAACATTGGAGACACGGACGCCCGAACCCACGGCGTTCTTCGACAGGCCGTAACCGGTGGCCGAGAACAGGTCGGCGAACTCGGCGCGCGATTCCTTGAAGCCGGTGGTGTTGACGTTGGCGACGTTGTTGGCGGTGACGCTCAGGTCGGAATTGGCGGCATTGATGCCGGACAGCGAGACATTGAAGCCCATGGGATGCTCCTGGTAAGTGCGGGGTGTGCGGCTCAGCTGACGCGGAGCACGTAGTCGATCGGGGCCGTGCCCAGGCCCTTGAGGTTCAGGTACAGGCCGTCGGAACCGACGGTCACGCTTTCCACCGGTGCCTGCACGTAGGTGGACAACTTGGTGCTCTTGCCGGCGGTGTCGACGTGGTTGGCGACGATGGAGTACTTGCCCGGTTCCATGCGCTTGCCGTTGGCGTCCTTGCCGTCCCACTTGAAGGCGGTTTCGCCGGCGGCCTTGGCTTCCACGCTCAGCGAAGTGACCTTGGCGCCGGTGGCATCGGTGACGTCGACGGTGATGATGCCGGCCGAAGGCGCGGCCACCGTGCCTTCAACGCTGCCTTCCTTCTCCAGCACCAGCTTTTCCGACGGCACCAGCACCTGGTGGCCGACCAATGCGGCACCGCGCAGCACCTGGTCGCTGGCCATCGATTCCTGGAAGCCCTTCACCGTCTTGTTCAGATCGGTGATGCCCTGCACGGTGGACATCTGCGCCATCTGCGCGACCATCTGCGTGTTGTCCATCGGCTTCAGCGGATCCTGGTGCTGCAGCTGCTCGGTCATCAGGCGCAGGAAGTCGGCCTGGTCCAGCGTGTTCTTCTTCTTCGTAGCGTTGCTGTTCGGGGCGTTCAGGCCGAGTGCGGCGTAGACGTCCTGATTGGTCTGGTTGTTGACGGCGGTGGTCATGGCGGTATCCGGTACTGCGGGCCTCAGCGGCCCATGGTCAGGGTGGCCAGGGCCAGTTCCTTGGCGGTGGTCAGCATCTCCACGCCGGCCTGGTAGTTACGCGAGGTCGAGATCAGGTTGACCATCTGCGCCACCGGATCGACGTCGGGCTGGTAGATGTAGCCATCGCCATCGGCCAGCGGGTGGCCCGGCTCATAGCGCTTGATCGGCGCGGCCTCGCTCTGGGTGATCTCCTTGACCTTCACCGAGGTGATGTTCGGATCGTTCTTGCTGGTGACGGCCTGGAAGATCGGCTCCAGCGGCTTGTACACCGCGTCGGCGGAGCCGGCGACGGTGTCGGCGTTGGAGAGGTTGGAGGCGATGGTGCTCATGCGCACCGACTGCGCCTGCAACGCGGAGCCGGCGATATCGAAGATCGGCAGGTTGCTCATGGCTTATTGCCCCGTGATCGCGGTCAGCATGGAACGCACCTTGCTCTCGACGAAGCTGAGCGAAGCGCGGTACTCGAGCGCGGCACGGCCATAGGCCGCACGCTCGGCATCGGGATCGACGGTGTTGCCGTCCAGGCTGGGCTGCACGCCGTCGCGCGCGATCTGGAACGGGTTCAGGCCACTACTGATCTCGTAGTGCTGCTCGTGGGTGGTGGCCATCAGGCCGTTGGCATCCAGCCCCTGGGCATGGCGCAGGGCGGCATCGAAGTCCAGGTCCTGGGCCTTGTAGCCGGGAGTGTCGGCATTGCCGAGGTTGCTGGCGATCAGCTTCATCCGCTGTTCGCGCAACGGCATGGCCTGGGCATGGACGCCCAGGTAGTCGGTAATCAGGTTGCGCACGGTGCACTCCCACGGGAACGTTGCCCGGGAAGCTGCAAGGGGTGTGCCAAATTCGAGAGGGTAGTGCCGGCCGCTGGCCGGCTCCCCGATAGATCTGCGAATGCCGGCCAGCGGCCGGCACTAGCGGATCAGTGGACGTCAGGCCGCCAACGCCACCTTGCGCAGGCGGTCCAGCACGAAGTCGGCCAGCTCGTGCGGCGAGTACTTGGCGACGAAGGCGTTGGCACCCACGCGCTCGACCATCGCATTGTTGAATACGCCCGACAGCGAGGTATGCAGCAGCACATACAGGCCGGCCAGGCCCGGATGGCGCCGGATTTCCGTCGTCAGCGTATAGCCGTCCATGGCCGGCATCTCGATGTCCGAGATGACCATGGCGTAGCGTTCGGCCGGGTTCTCGCCGGAAGCGTGGATCTGCAGCAGGTGGTCCAGTGCCTGCTTGCCGTCGGAGAGCAGGGTGGCACCTACGCCCAGCTGGTCGAGCACGCTGCGGATCTGCTGGCGCGCCACGCGCGAGTCATCCACCACCAGCACCTGCAGCTGCGGGCCGTCGGAGGGCATTGCCATCGCCGGGTCGAGCACCGCCTCGCCGCGCACCTGGGCAATGTCGGCCAGCACGCTTTCGACATCGATGACCTGGATCAGCTCGCCCTGGAAGCGGGTTACGGCGGTCAGGTAGCTCGATTCGGCGCCCAGCTCCGGTGGCGGATGGATGTCTTCCACCGCGATGTTGACGATGCGCTCCACACCGCTGACCAGGAAGCCCTGGATCGAGCGGTTGAACTCGGTAACGACCAGATAGCCGGGCGAGGTGTCGGCCTCCGGCTCGCGTTCGGGATGGCCGATGGCCAGGCCGAGATCCAGCACCGGCACCGAGCGGCCACGTACGTCGGCCACGCCGGAGAACTGGCTGGGCAGCCCGGGCACCTGGAACAGCTCCGGGCGCCGCAGGACTTCCTGCACCTTGAAGACATTGACGCCAAAAAGCTGACGTCCGCCGAGACGGAACAGCAGCAGCGCCAGGCGGTTGTGGCCGGCCAGGCGGGTCCGCTGGTCGATCCGGTTGAGCAGGTCATGGGACATGGCTGCTGTATCGGCGCTGAGGCGGCAGAACTTGAGGGTGGTGTGCCGCCCGCGTGCTCCACACCGCTTCTGTAGAGTCGACTGTCAGTCGACTGCTCTTCGATCCGTTCGTGGGAACCCCCGCGCTTCGCGCGAAAGTCGACTGACAGTCGACTCTACCCATCCGGTCGCATCCCCACCCCGGACTCGCTCAACAGGCCCCGTCGCTCTGGCACGCCCCTTGCACGCAGCTGGGCCAGGTCCCATCGACAGGAGGCGCCATGCGCCGGGTCACATCTCTATTGGCCGTCGCGCTTGCCCTGGCCTCGCCGTGGGCGGCGGCCTCCGACTGGCAGCCCGTAGCCAGCATCCGCGCCGCAGCGCTGACGACCCTGCCGGCGGGCAGCGAGGGCGAGGCCCAGGTGGCCGATGCGCTGCGCCTGCCGAAGTGTGGCGGCGCGCTGCAGGTGCAGCCCACTGCCAACACCACGGTCGAGGTCAGTTGCCCCGACGCGGGCGGCTGGCGCCTGTTCGTGCCGGTAAAGGTGCGGCGCAACCAGACCGTGCTGGTGCTCAACCGTGGAATCGGCACTGGAGAAACCCTCACCGCCGCCGATATCACGACTGCCCAGCGTGACGCGGCCCGGATTGCCGGTGCTGTGCTGGCCGATCCCAACGCGGCGATCGGTCGCATCGCCCGCCGTCCATTGCAGGCCGGGGCCCTGCTGTCGAACAACGATCTGGTGGTGCAGCGTCTCATCAAGCGAGGAGACAGTGTGGCCCTGGTATCACGTCGCGGCTCGGTCGAGGTCCGCATTGCCGGTCGCGCGATGGGCGATGCCGGTGAGAATGAACGGGTCTCGGTGGAGAACCTGTCCTCGCGGCGGATCGTGCAGGGCACGGTCGACGCCGCAGGTGACGTAATCGTGGCGCGTTGATTTACCGCAAAATATCCCTAAAGATCGCGGCCCTGAGGCCGTTATCCCTTGTGAACGGCAACTCCAGGACACCCCATGAGCCAGAAAATCGACGGCAACCTGCAGGTCCCCCAGGCACTGCGCAGCGTGACGACCCCGGCCAGCAAGCCCGGCGTCAGCAGCGATTCGCCGGCACGCCCGGTCGAGGCAGCCGACAGCCTGCGTCTGACCGGCGAGGCCACCAATCTGCAGGCCATCGAGCGTGGGCTGACCACCGCCCCGGCGATCGACGCCCAGCGTGTGGCCGCCGTGCGCGAGTCGCTGCAGAACGGCACCTACAAGATCAATCCGGACGCGATTGCATCGCGCATGCTCGATCTGGACCAGCAGCTGCAGGGATGACCGCAGCGATGAGCGAGCCGCTGCAGCGTCTCGCCCAGGCCCTGGACGTTGAGCGCCAGGCCCTGGTCGAGCACGACGTGCACGCCCTGATCCGTGCCACCGGCGCCAAGCTGGAGGCGCTGCGAGCGCTGGAAGGCGCACCGCCGGTCGGCGAGGGCGAACAGCTGCAGGAACTGGCCGAGCGCAACCGCGCCAACGGCGTGCTGCTTTCGCGGCGCCGGCGCGAGGTCAACTGGGCACTGCGCCAGTTGGGCCGTACCGAAGACGCCTCGGCCTATGACGCCAAGGGCCAGTCACACACCGTTACTGCCCGCCGCCCACTCGCCGTCGCCTGACGCGACGGCGGTCGCACTACCCACCCCCGCGGGCTGAAGCCCGCTGCGTGACCGCGTATATTGGGCGCCTGTTCGAATGCCCCGAGTCGCCGTGTCCGCTGCCAACGCCCTGGTTACCGCCCCCCTTCCGCCGCAGCCGGTGCTGCAGGCCCTGCTTGAGCGCCTGCGCGAAGGGCTGTTGCTGTTCACTGAAGACGGGCAGGTGGCGCTGGCCAATCCGGCCGCGCAGAACCTGCTGGCCGGCGGCGGGGAAGGTTCATTGCCGCCGCCGCAGCGGCTGCGTGAACTGCTGCCCCCCGATGCGCTGGAACAGGCGCGGCAGCATGGTCACTGGAATGGCAGCCTGCCGCTGGGAGAGGGGGTGGTCATCGCCCACCTTTACCACCACGGTCCGGTGGGCCAGGGGCACTTCCTGGCGTTGTTCCGCCATATCGAAGGGCAGGAAGACTACGAGCGCGAGCTGCAGCAGCGCCATGCGGAGCTGCGCCAGGCCTACCTGCGCCTGAACGGCACCCAGGAGAAGCTGCTGCAGTTGGAAAAGATGGCCTCGATCGGCCAGCTTGCCGCGGGCGTTGCGCACGAGATCAACAACCCGATCGGCTACGTGCACTCCAACCTGGGCAGCCTGCAGGAGTACCTGCGCAGCCTGTTCACGGTGATTGAAGCCTACGAACGCGCCCTGCGGGCACCGGACCCGAAGGCGTTGATTCCGGAAATCGACGATATCCGTGACCGCCTGGACATCGATTTCATCAGCCGTGACCTGCCGCAGCTAATGGCCGAATCGCGCGAAGGCATCGAGCGGGTCACCCGCATCGTGCGTGACCTGAAGGACTTCTCGTATTCCGGCCGCGACGAATCGTGGAAGCTGGTCGACCTGCATGCAGGGCTGGAATCGACCATCAACATCATCTGGAACGAGCTCAAGTACAAGGTCACCCTGCATCGCGAGTTCGGCCAGCTGCCGCTGGTGGAGTGCCTGCCGTCGGAGTTGAACCAGGTCTACATGAACCTGCTGCTCAATGCAGGCCACGCCATCGCCGAGCGCGGCACGATCACCGTGCGTACCGGTGTCGATGGTGACCAGGTGTGGGTCGAATTCGAGGACACTGGCGGAGGCATCTCGCCGGAACTGCGGCAGCGCATCTTCGATCCGTTCTTCACCACCAAGCCTGTTGGCAGCGGCACCGGCCTGGGCCTGTCGATCTCCTACAGCATCATCAACAAGCACCATGGCCGCATCGACCTGGACAGTACCCCGGGCGTCGGTTCGCGCTTCCGCGTGGTGTTGCCAGTGAAGCAGCCGCGCTGACCGCTTCCGGTCGTGCCGGCCGCTGGCCGGCAACCTCATTGAACCCGATATCCAGAGCAGCCGGCCAGCGGCCGGCTCTACCAGAGAGGATCATCACCGCAACGGGCGATCCTCACCGCCATCTCCGCTTTCCACCGGCGCCGGACCGGCGTTGCTGCGGCGCTGCTCCTCATAGGTGCGGAACGCCTGGTGGATGTGCTTGCGCAGCTCATCGTCGTTCCAGGGTTTGGTCAGGAAACGGTAGATCGCACCACGGTTGATCGCGTCGGTCACGGTGTTCAGATCGGTGTAGCCGGACAGCACCAGGCGGATCGTATCGGGGTACAGCATCTTCACCCGGCCCAGGAACTCGGTGCCGCTCATGTCGCTCATGCGCTGGTCGGACAGGATCACCTGCACGTCGTTGATCGCCAGCAGGTCGAATGCATCGCGCACGTTGCCGGCCGCCAGGATGCGGTAGCCGTCGCGGCGGAACAGGCGCACCAGCGAGCGCAGCACGTTCTCCTCGTCATCCAGCAGCAGCAGTGTCCGGTCCGGGCGCGTTTCGGCGAAGGCTTCCGGACGCAGGTAGCGTCGGCGCAGGGTCATGCCGGCGGCATCGGCCGACATCGGCTCGCCGAACAGGTAGCCCTGGAACACGTCGCAGTCGTTGCGGCGCAGGAAACCCAGTTGGGCCTGCGATTCCACGCCGTTGGCGATCACGGTCATGCCCAGCTGGTGGCCCATGGCGATGATCGCGCGGGCGATGGCCGCCTCGCGGTTGCCGGCTGGCGCGCTCTTGATGAAGCTGCGGTCGATCTTCAGCTTGTCCACCGGGTAACGCACCAGCGCGCTCAGGCTGGAATCGCCGGTGCCGAAGTTGTCCAGGCTGAGGCTGATGCCTTCGTTGCGCAGGTTGGCCAGCGTCTCGTGCACGAAGTTGACGTTGTTGGTCAGCGCGCTTTCGTTGATCTCCAGCGTCAGCATCTGCGCCGGCACGCCTGCAGCCTGGATCAGGCCCATGACTTCAGCGAAGAAGTTCGGCCGCAACAACTGCAGGGTGGAGACGTTCACGGCGATGGTGAAGTCGTCGAAGCCCTGGTCGCGCCACAGGCGGGCCTGCTTCAGTGCGCCTTCCAGCACCCAGGTGCCGATCTGCACGATGATGCCCAGCCGCTCGGCGGTGCGCATGAAGCGCTCCGGCACCAGCATGCCCAGCGTGGGGGACTGCCAGCGCAGCAGCGCCTCCATGCCCACCACGTGGCCGTCGCGGGCACTGACCAGTGGCTGGTAGCGAAGCTTCAGCTCGCCATTGGGGATCGCGTCGACGATCTGGCGCGCGATGATGCTCTCGCTGTGCGCGCTCGGCGGGGTATCCACTGCGTGGATGCGCACCGCATTGCCGCCTTCGCGGGCCGCCTGGTACAGCGCATCCTCGGCGTGGTCGAGCAGGCGCGAGGTGCTGCTGGCATGGTCCGGGCACAGGCTCACGCCCAGCTTGCCGGTCATGAACAATGTGTACGGCAGCACCGACAGGGGCAGCTCCATCTGCTGCCGGATCTCCTCGGCGAAGTCCTCCGGCAGCGGCACGTCGGCGGTGCGCGGCACCGCGATCAGGAACTCGTCGCTGCCATGCCGCCACAGTTTGCCGCGGCCGCGCAGGTAGGACTGCAACCGCTGCGCCACCAGCACCAGCGCCTGGTCACCTACCTCGGCGCTCATGTTCTCGTTCACCGAAGCGAAGTGGTCGATGTCCACGTGCATCAGCATCAGCGCGGTGCCGCCGGAGGCCGCCTCGGCGACCATCGCCTGCAGCTCGGGGTTGCCGGCACCGAGGCGGTCGGGTGCATCGTCGATGCTGACCGGGGGCTGGTTGGGATTCCACATAGGCTCAGTATTCCGGTGAATCGACGGCAGCCATGCTGGCCGCCTGGTAGGGGAGGTGGACGTCGATCAGGGTGCCTTCGCCATGTGCGGATTCGATCCGCACATGGCCGCCGACACTCTGCGCACGCTCGCGCATTACGATCAGGCCCAGGCCGCGCGGACCGTCCGGGTCGAACCCCTCGCCGTCGTCGCGGATCTGCAGGTGCAGGCCGCGCTTGCCGACGTCGCGCAGCTGAAGTTGTACCTGGCTGGCGCGCGCGTGCCGCAGCACATTGGTCAGGCTTTCCTGGGCGATGCGGAAGCAGGCCTGTTCGATGCTGTTGTCGGGGCGGTGCGGCAGGGGCTCGATCTCGGCCAGCAGTTCCACCGGCGACGAACGGAACAGCACCCGTGCCTGCCAGCTCAGGGCTGCTTCCAGGCCCAGCGCGTCGAGCTGCGGCGGACGCAGCAGGGTAGAGATGTCGCGCAGCTTGGCCACCGTGGTGTCGGCCAGGCTGACGATCTGTGCCAGGTCCTCGCCGCGGCGCTGTGGATCATGCTCGTCCTGCGCCGCATGGGCGGACAATTTGATCGCCGTGATCGCCTGGCCGATGTCGTCATGCAGGTCGCGCGAGATCGCGCGGCGTTCGTCCTCCTGCAGCGAGAACAGCCGGCCGGCCATCGCCTGCAGTTCGCGGTTGCTGGTTTCCAGTGCACTGCGCGTCCGTTCGGAATCGCTCAGGTCACGCACGATCAGCAGCTTGCAGTCGCGGCCGCCGTAGCGCACCTCGCCGACCGCCAGGCCGGCATGGAAGCTGCGCCCGTCTGCGCGCTGCATGGCCACCACGCTGCTGTGGCCGGGGCCCAGGTGTGGCTGCCCGGCGCGCAGCTGGCCGCGGACGCGCGCCAGATCACCGGCAGCGACCAGCGCCGACAGCGGCTCACCCAGCAGGGTGTGGCTGCCATAGCCGAACAGGCTGGCCGCCCAGGCATTGGTGTACAGCACGTGCTCATCGGAGAGGATCACCACGCCATCGGGCAGTACCCGCACCAGCTCGCGGAACTGTTCTTCGCGCTCGCGCAGCAGGCGTCGCGACTGCTCGCGCTCGGTCACGTCCTGCAGGGTACCCAGCACGCGGCTGCGACCGGACTCATCGACACCACTGGCGGCTCGCAGGTGCACCATCAAGGCGCGGCCATCCATCGACAGCAGGGGCAGCAATACGTCCACCTGCACCGGATCACCCGAGCACAGCTCGGCCAGCAGCTGCTCGGTCTGGGTGGCGGTGGCGGGGTCGGCGGGCACCAGCAGCTCATCGAAGCGGTGCCAGCGACGGGCTTCCGGAGGCCGGCGGCCAAGCAGTCGGTAGACCTGGTTGGAATAGCGGCCCATGCCGGTGGATGGATCCAGTTCCCAGGCGCCGATGCGCGCCAGCTCGTGGGCTTCCTCGACCCGGGCCAGTGCCTGGTCGCGGCGCAACTGGGCCAGGTCTTCGGCGGTGCGGTCGATGGCGATCAGCAACCGGGCATTGTGGCCGTCATAGCTGATGGCGTTGGAGCGCAGTTCCATCTGCCGCAGCGAGCCGTCGCGCAGCTGCAGCTGGGTCCGCAGGACGCACAGCTCCTCGGGTGCTTCACGGATCGCCTCCAGCTTGGTCTGCAGCGCCTGATCCTGGCCGGGTGGCCACAGCGAGTCGATGGTCTGCTCCAGCAGCTCATCGCGCTCCCAGCCGAATGCGCTGCAGGCCGCCGGATTCGCGTCGAGGATCGCCAGCGTGTCCAGGTCGTAGACCAGGATCGGGCCGGGGTTGCCTTCGAACATCTGCCGCAGGCGCAGCTCCGAGGCCTGCTGGCGTGCATGGGTGTGCAGCACGTGCTCGGCCAGCGGTCGCAGCAGCAGGTACAGCAGGCCGGCACTGGCCAGTGCGAAGAACGAGCCCTTCACGCTCTGCCACATCGCCGCCTGCTGCGGATCCGGCACCAGCGCCTGCACGGCACTGTCGGAGGCGATCATCCAGGCCAATGCCATCACCAGGTAGCTCAGCACCACCCGCCGCCGGTCGCGGCTCAGCGCCTGCGCCATCCGCGGGTCGGGAACAGGGGCGGTGCCGGTCGGTTCTGCAGGCATGGACGGGCTGGATGAAAGGGGCGCTGGCCATCTTACCGCGCGGGTGTGCCCTGACCACTCAATTATCCGCCGCAGGCGCCGTTAACCACTGCGTGCCCCGCTGACGGGCGTGTCATCCGGAGCAAGATCGCGTGGACCAAGGGATCATCGCCAGCCTGCTGCAGCACCCGCTTGCGTCGGCGCTGGTCATCGTCGACCGCACGGGCCGCCCGCTGGCGGCCAATCCGGCTGCGCGCGAGCATGGCCTGCCGGCCACCGTGGCCGCCTATGCGCCGATGCTGGAGGATCTGCGCCTGATGGCGGCCGATGGCGGCATCGTTGCCTGCACGCTGCCGGGTGGCCCGCACGGGCACTACGACGGCCACCTGCGCGCTGTGCATGATGGCGCCGGCAATCTGCTGGCCTTCACGTTGAGCATTCCCGAGCCGGTTCCGCTCGGCGGCGGTGGGCGCTGGGAGCTCGCGCTGGACAGCGCCGGCCACAGCCTGTGGGACTGGGACATTCCCAGCGACCGCGTGGTGCGCACCCCGGCACTGGGCGATGAAACCGCCACCGAGATACTGGCGCGCGTGCACAGCGAGGACATCGCCCAGGTGCGGTTCGCACTGGACGAGCATCTGCGTGGGCTGAGCGAGCAGTACAGCGCACAGTTCCGTTTCCGCCAGGCCGATGGCCAGTGGCGCTGGGTGCTGGACCGGGGCCGCGTGGTCGCGCGCACCGCCGATGGCCAGCCGTTGCGCATGGTCGGCACCCATACCGATATCGAGCAGCAGAAGCAGCTGGAAGGGCTGCTTCAGGAACAGCAGCTGCACCTGAGCGAGGCCCAGCGCATCGCCAGCATGGGCAGCTGGTCGTTCGACCCCAACAGCGGTCACTTCTGGTGGTCGCCGGAGCTGCGTTCGCTGCTGGCGCTGGAGCAGGGCGCCGTGCCCGGCCAGCGCCGCTGGCTGAAGCAGCTGCATCCGCGTTCACGTGGTGCACTGCGTGCGGCCTGGCGGCGGCTGTGGCGCGATGGCCGCGCCGCCAATCTCGAGCTGGAACTGACCCGCGGCCCTGAGCCATCGCAGCACCTGCGGCTGTGGATGCAGCCACTGCTGGACATGGACGGACAGCCCAAGCGGTTGCTCGGACAGGTGCAGAACATCACCGAGCAGCACCAGACCGATGCGCTGATCCGCTGGCGCACCGAGCTGCTCAACCGCGTCTCCGCGCTGGGCCGCATCGGCGGCTGCGAGATCGAGGTGCAGACCCGGCACATGCAGTGGACCGAGGAGTGCTACCGCATCCACGGCCTGCGCAAGGAACCGATCACCCTCGACCAGGCGCTGGCGTTGTATACCGAGGATTCACGCAACGCCTTCGAAGCGGCGTTGGGGCGCATCGCTGATGGTGGGCTGCCCGAGCAGCTGGACCTGTGCTTCTACCGGCAGTCCGGCCTGCGCGTCTGGGTGCAGGTGCTGATCGAACTGGACCGCCGTGATGGGCTGCCGCCGCGTTTCGTGGTGCTGTTCCGTGACATCACTCGGGAGCGCGAGGCCAACGAGCGCATCGAGCTGCTGGCCCATTACGATCTGCTCACTGGCCTGCCCAATCGCGTGCTGCTCGGCGAACAGACCGCCGAAGCCATCGAAGAGGCGCGCGACCGCGGCACATCGCTGGCGATGCTGTTCATCGATCTGGATGGCTTCAAGACCATCAACGACAGTTTCGGCCACGCCACCGGCGACGCCCTGCTGAAGGCGGCCGCCACCCGGCTGCACCAGAACCTGCGCAACAACGATCTGTTCGGCCGCTTCAGTGGTGATGAATTCATCGTGGTGCTGCGCGACCTGGCCGAGCCGGAGGATGCGGGCCATGTGGCACGCAAATTGATCGCTTCGTTGGCCGAGCCGCTGCGCCGGGGCGAAACAACGTTGAAGGTGGGCGCCAGCGTCGGCATTGCGATGTTGGGTGACGCACAGACCGACTTCGATTCCCTGCTGCGTGCCGCCGATGCGGCGATGTATGCAGCCAAGGAAGCCGGCCGCAATACCTACCAGTACTACAGCCAGGACGCGCTGGCCCGCATCCAGCGCAAGCTTGAGCTTGAGCATGCCCTGCACGGTGCCATCGAGCGCGAAGAGTTCAGCCTGGCCTACCAGCCGCTGCTGCATGCCCATCACGGCGAGCCGCCGGCGATCGAGGCGCTGCTGCGCTGGCACCGACCCGGGATTGGCTATTGCAGTCCGGCCGAGTTCATCCCCATCGCCGAGAAGTGCGGCGAGATCGTACGGATCGGCGACTGGGTACTGAATGAGGCCTGCCGCCAGGCCACGGCCTGGGACCGCGCTGGTCTGCGCTTCGACCGCATCGCAGTGAATGTCTCGGCGGTGCAGCTGCGTGACCGCGGCTTTGCCGAGCGCGTGATCGAAATCTGCCACGCCCATGGCTGGCCACCGCAGCGGCTGGAGCTGGAGCTGACCGAGTCGGCGCTGATCCGTGACACCGACATCCTGCGCCATTGCTTCGATGTGCTGGAACGGCACGGCGTACCGCTGGCGGTGGATGACTTCGGTACCGGCTTCTCCAACCTCAATTACCTAAATCGATTCCCGGTGGGCCGCCTGAAGATCGACCGCAGTTTCGTGCAGGGCATGCTGCATGATTCTGGCACGGCCGAAGTAACCCAGGCCATCGTGCACCTGGGCCACGCGCTGGGCATGAAGGTGGTGGCCGAGGGCGTGGAAACGCACCAGGAAGAGGACATGCTGCGCCGCCAGGGCTGCGACGAAATCCAGGGCTACCTGTACTCGCGCCCGCTCAGCCCGCGTGACCTGGCGCAGTGGCTGCGCCAGCCGCAGCCGGCGCCGATGCGCACCGACGCCAGCGGGGAAGCGGTGCTGGTGCGCTGACAACCCGACGTTGGTAGGTGCCGGCACTTCGCGATCAACCACGCATGGCGTGGATCTACTGGCCGTGCCGACTTTGGTGGGTGCCGACCGTTGGTCGGCACGGAAGCCCGTGCCTCTCGATCATCCACGCATGGCGTGGATCTACCTCGGAAACTCCGCCTTCAACTGCATGCGCAGCGCTTCCACGATGGCAGCGTAGCGCCGCTTCTGGACCAGATAGCTGGCCAGGAACAACGGCAGCACCAGCAGCATGGGTGCCACCATCGGGCGCATCGCCACCAGTGGCAACAGCAGCAGCGACAGGGTTGCCACGAACCAGCTGCACAGGCCGATCACCCGCACTTCGTGCCGTCGCGCGTTGAGTACGATACGACCGCGCATCACCGGGAAGTAGCGCAGGCCGAAGCTCGGCGCGAAGCTCTCGCGGAACGCCATGCTGCCGTCGGGCAGCGCATGGAAGGCCAGTTGCAGCCATCTGTCCTGCGGCAGGTCACGCTCCAGGTTGCCCAGCGAGAGCCGGGCCTGCATGGCCGGTGACGCCGCGATGCGCTCATTGAACAGGGTGATGCCCCAGCTGAAATAGGCGGCCACCCACGCCATCAGAAGGATGGTCTCGATCAACAGCACTGCGATCAGGGCGATGGCCATCGGTCTTCCATGAACGGGACCGGGGCATCATGCCACAACGATTTCGCCACCCCGGTAGATCCGCGCCATGCGCGGATGTTGCGGCGAGGGCCAGGCGTCACACCGGCAGATGAAAGCCATCCACGCATGGCGTGGATCTATCGGTTCATCAACGCAATGCCTGCAATGGAATAGCTGGCGATCATCAGTCCGACCACGTACGCCGCCACGATGATCAGCCAATACGTCACCGGCTCGATGTCCCGCCATGCATCAATGGTGCCGGCGCGGTGGTGGCTTAGATGGACATGCCCGGTGTTGATCGCAGTTGCCGCCATCCAGGCACATAGAAAGGCCATCAGCATGAAGAGCAGGCTGCCGAACAGGAACGCGACAGGTCGATGCCGGGGCGGCCGCAAGGTGGCGTAGGCGGGGCGCCAGGTGAATGTGACGGCGATGAATACCATCGCAGCAAATCCCAGCCAGGTCATGAACGTGGTGCTCATGCGACGACACTCCGTGTCCAGCCGTAGGTGGCATGGCCGGATCATGCCATGGGTTTGGAGCGGGTGGCGGTGACAGCCATCCACGCATGGCGTGGATCTACTTCAGGGCTTCGCCATCCAGCCCCAGGTCCCACGCCAGCCCCAGCAGCTCCTCGTCCGCGCGGGACGGCGCCGGACGTGCATCGGCCAGCTGCTGCAGTTCGCGGATCTCTTCGCGGGCGACCTCTTCCAGCTGCTGCAGCTGCTCACGCACGCTCGCGTTGCGCGGGCGCTCGGTGTCGGTGAGGGAGGGCAGGGCGCGGATCAGGGTCATGGTGCGCGTACAGGATGCATCCAACGGCGGGTCACAGGCAAAGGCCCCGGACGAACCGGGGCCTTGCGGGCTGCCGGCGAGGGCAGCGGACATCAGGATCAGAACAGCTCGACGGTGCCGGCGCCCATGCTCTGCTGGGCAACTGGCTTGTGCGGCGGGCGCTCCCATTCGCTGCGCAGTTCGCGCAGGCGGCTGCCGGTGCGCTGCAGGGCGGTGGCGATCTCTTCGTCGAACACGCCGCCATTGCGGTGCAGCAGTTCCTGCAGGGCCACCGCTTCACGGTTGATCGCGGTCAGGCGGTCCAGGTGGGTGTGCACGCCGCCCAGCGCCTGGGTCGCGATGTCTTCGAACTGCAGGGCGCGCACGGCTTCGGCCACGCTGCCATCGATCGAACGGGCGCAGTCGGACACTTCGCGCATGCCGTCGCCCAGCGAGGCATTGATCTGCGCGACGTTGTCGAGCATTGCCGCTGCTTCCTGGCGGGCTTCGCGGGAGCGGTCCATGTCACGCGAGGCCATGTGCGAGACCGTCTCGCGGACCTTGGCGATGGCGTCCTTGGAGCTGTGCGCCAGCTTGCGGATCTGCTCGTTGAAGGTGGTCGAGCGCTCGGACAGGTTGCGCACTTCGTCGGCGACCACCGCGAAGCCACGACCGGCTTCACCGGCACGCGCCGCTTCGATTGCAGCGTTCAGGGCCAGCAGGTTGGTCTGGTCGGCGATCGACTTGACGTCTTCCAGCAATGCGAAGATGCCATCCAGGTGCTGCGCCATCTGGTCGATGTGCTGCACGGTGGTGCTGCTCTGGCCGCTCACCTGTTCCAGCGCTTCCACCAGCTGTTCCATGCGGTGGCTGGCGTGCTGGGCGAAACGGGCAACGTCCAGGCCGGCATTGCCTTCATCGCCGGCGCGGTCGACGATGCGCGACAGGGCCTGGCTCTGCTGGCGCGACTTGCGGTTCATCGCATCGAAGCTGCCACCGAGGCTGGAGACGGCCTGGCGGATCAGGTCACGGGCGCGTTCCACTTCGCCACGCGAACCGTCGATTTCGTTGCCGACGAAGTTGCGCAGTTCGGTCAGCAGCTGGTCCTGCTCACGCAGGACACGGGCATGTTCCGGGGAACGGTGCGCCTGGGCGCGGGTGGTCCACCACGCAAAGCCGAGCCAGCTCAGCGTCATCGTGGTCAGGATCGCCCAGCGCAGGGCGGCCGGCCATTCGAAACCGATGGCGAAGGGGAGCAGCAGGGTCAGAGCCAGGGGGGGCGGCCAGACGGATGAAAATGCGTGAGTACATGGACGTTCTCGGGAGGTGCACGGAGGATGTATCGGCCGTACCCCCTTTCTCTTTAACGTCGATGTGCCTCGAAGTGCATTCTGAATGCGCCGGTTTTCCGGCGCGGCCGGGCGACTCGGGGTCAGAGCCCTTTCCGTGCCGGAAAGGGATCCGACCCCTGGGAAGGCAGCGGCGGGGGCGGATCCCTTTTCATGGAAAAGGGCTCTGACCCCACACCCTCAGGCCAGCTGCCGGTCCACGGCCTCGATCATCGCCTTGCGGCTGAACAGGAAGTCCCAGTAGCTGCCGCCCAGCTGGCGCCACAGCACTGCCGACCGTACCGCAGCCAGCAGCAGGGCGCGGATCTCGGCCACCACCCCGGCCTGGCCGAGGTAGTGCGGGTTGCCCTGCACCATCACCCGCGGCTTGAGGTGGCTGATGGTGTCCGCGTACAGGCCACCCAGATTGGCCAGCACGTCCGGATGGCCGCTGTCGCCCAGCTCGGTGGCCTGGCGCTGGGCGCGTTCGATGCCCGAGGCGACCTTGTTCACGGTGGCGCCGTCCTGCACGAAGCGGCGCTCCAGCTGCAGCACCGACAGGGCCAGCTTGGGCAGGATCGGGTCTTGACCCTGGCTACGGAAGTAGTTGTGCAGCAGGCGCAGGCCGGCCTTCAGTGCATGGCGGTCACCGAACACCTCCTGCGGCGAGGACGCATCGACACGGAACACGCTGTCCACGGCGGTGCGTACGGCGGCGGCGTCGGAATGGCCGGTATCGGCGATGCGGCGTACCTGCTGCAGGGCCTGGGCAATGCCGGCCAGGGCCAGGACGCGGTCGTCGACAGTGAAACTCATGCAGCGATTACCTCAAAAGGGGAAGGGGTGGTGCGCAGGCGCTGTTCCAGCGGCGCATCGGTGGCGGCGATCACCGCGCCACCCAGGCACACATCACCGTCATACAGCACCAGCGATTGACCAGGGGTAACGGCGCGCTGTGGGCGCGCGAAGGTGACCAGCACGCTGCCATCGTCCAGCACCTCGACCGTACACGGCTCGTCGGGCTGGCGGTAGCGGGTCTGGGCGGTGCATTCAAAGCGCCGTGCCGGCGGCGAACCGGCGATCCAGTGCGCGGTTTCCGAGCGCAGCCGGTCGGACAGCATCCACTTGCTGTCGCGGTCCTGGTCCACGTACAGCACGTTGCTGGCCACATCCTTGCCGACCACGTACCACGGTGCGGCCGGGCGGCCGCGCACGCCGCCGATGTTCAGGCCCTCGCGCTGGCCGAGGGTGAAATAGAACACGCCCGGATGTTCGGCGATGACGCTGCCGTCGGCCGGGTCGAGGATCTGGCCGGGCTTGGCCGGCAGGTAACGGCCGAGGAACTCCCGGAAGTCACGCTCGCCGATGAAGCAGATGCCGGTGGAGTCCTTCTTGGCGTGGGTCGGCAGGCTGACGTCACGGGCGATCCGGCGCAGGTCGGTCTTTTCCAGGTCGCCGATCGGGAACAGGGTCGCCGACAGCTGCTCCTGGCCCAGTTGGTGCAGGAAGTAGCTCTGGTCCTTGGAGCGGTCGGCGCCGCGCAGCAGCAGCCACTGGTGGCCGCGCTGGGCCACCCGTGCGTAGTGGCCGGTGGCGATGCGCTCGGCGCCCAGCTCGCGGGCGGCATCCAGGAAATGCTTGAACTTCACTTCGCGGTTGCACAGCACGTCCGGGTTCGGCGTGCGGCCGGCGGCGTACTCGGCCAGGAAGTGTTCGAACACGCCCTGCCAGTACTCGCTGGAGAAATCGCGGAAGTGGAAGGGAATGCCGAGCAGGCCGCACACCGCCACCGCATCGCGGCGGTCGTCCTCGGCGCGGCAGTCGCCGCTGCCATCGTCGGCCCAGTTCTGCATGAACAGGCCGGCCACGGCCTCACCCTGCTGTACGAGGCGCCAGGCGGCGACCGAAGAGTCGACACCACCAGAGACGCCCACCATCACGCGCGGAGTGCTCATGCGACCTCCCGGACCAGCGAAAGCGGGTGGCGCTGGCCACCCAGGTAATCGGCCACTACCTGCCAGACCAGCGGGCTGCGCTGGCGATCGCCGGCGGCCTGCAGTTCGGCCGGGGTCAGCCACAGCGCGCGATCAATGCCGGTGTCCAACGGCTGCGCCGGGTCATGCGAGACCGGGCGCGCCGCATAGCAGAAGCGCAGGAAGGTCGTGCCGTCGCCGGCAGTCCACTGGTAGCAGCCGATGAAATGGGTCAGCTGCACCGTCCAGCCGGTTTCCTCGCGTGTCTCGCGCAGGGCTGCCTCGGCCAGGCTTTCGCCGGGTTCAAGGTGGCCGGCCGGCTGGTTCAGCACCTGCCGGCCGTCAATGGTCTCTTCAACCAGCAGCACGCGGCCGCCGTCGACCACGACAGTGGCGACGGTGGCGTGCGGTGCCCAGCGCGGGTCCGGCGTGGCGTTCAACTCAGAACTCGTCCTTCTTGGTCAGTTCCAGCTCCATGGCGTCGGCGGTGCGGATGGCCGCATCGATGGCGTCGCTGAGCTGGTCGGCAGTGGCATCGGCGTCGATCTTGACCACGAACATGGCGGTGGTGTCCTGCTTTACCCAGCCGCCCATCTTGGCATCCTGCGAATCTTCCAGCAGGCGGTTGGCCACGGCCACCGGGAACTGCTTGGTCTTGGCGCTGTAAGCGGGCGACCAGATCTCGCGGATGTTGTGGGTGCCGAAATCCTCCACCGACGAACGTACATAGACCATCTGGGTGCGGTCACCCTCGACGTCGAAGACCATGCGATAGTCGCCGTCCTCATCGACTTCGTAGGTGTAGCCCAGCTTGTCCAGGTGGCGGGCCACGGCCTTGTCGGCGTCTGCTGCAGCGGCGGAGCCGGATGCAGCCAGGGCGATCAGCAGGGTGGAGAGAAGGGTCCTTTTCATGAAGATCCTGTGAAACATTGCTGAGAGAGGGTGCAATTGTGACGGCGGGCGTGCGTGCCGTCCAATCTGCGGCGGGCCGACGCAGGCTCGCCCGAGCCTCTATAATGGCCCGATGCCCCATGAGTCTTCCCCCGATTCCCAGCACGAGCACGGCGTCGCCGTAGAGGCCGCGCGCCCGGAAGTGGCGCCGCCGCCGTTCTACCAGGTGATGCTGCTCAACGACGACTACACCCCGATGGATTTCGTGGTGGACGTCCTGCAGCAGTTCTTCAGCATGGACCTGGACAAGGCCACGCAGGTGATGCTGCACGTCCATACCCGCGGCCGTGGCGTGTGCGGGGTGTTCACCCGCGAAGTGGCCGAGACCAAGGTTGCCCAGGTCAACGAGTACTCGCGGATGAACCAGCACCCCCTGCTGTGCACCATGGAAAAGGCCTGACCGGCCCCGACCTGTGGCGCCGAGCCGATGCTCGGCTGCCTTTCGCCAAGGTGTGCTTACGCCTCACGCATCGTGCCCACCAGGGTGGGCGCCCAAGGGGTGGGTTTCATCCCTCCGCCAGTGCCTCCAGCGCCATTCGTGCCACGGTCTCATCAATGTCGGCCGGGTCGCCATCATCCCGGAACCATACCGCCGACAACCCCATGCTGGCCGCGATCCAGCGCAGCAGGCGCGTGCGTTCCAGCTCCGCCAGCGCTGTGACCTGTTCAAGGCGAGCCGCAAACCGTTCCGGTCGCGTCGCGACATGGATGCCTGGACCGCACAGGTCCGGGTTGCTGAACAGCGTGGTGTAATCGAAGGCCCGATCGCCCAGCAGCCGCTTCGGGTCGATCGCCAGCCAGCCGCGCGCGCCGAAATCCAGCACGTTGTCGTGGTGCAGGTCGCCGTGCAGCGGCCGGATCTCCTGTTCGTCCTGCAGCAGCCCCTCCGCCAGTGATCTGCACTGTTCCAGCAGTGGCGGCAGCGCAGCCCTTGGCTGCAGCAGGTCGGCGAACCATGTACGCAGGCAGACCAGTTCCGCTGGCGGCGCGCTCCGTGGCCGGTGCAGCCGCTGCAGGACCTGGCACAGGATCGTGGTGCAGGCGTCATCGTCGCCGTCGATCGAACGTTGCCGCAGCGAGTCGCCGCCGGCACGCTCGATCAGGATCGCCGGCCCCTCGTGGGCCAGCAGGCGGGCAGCGCCATCGCCCTCCCACCAGCGCAGCAGGCGATGACTGTTCTGCTCCTCGGTTTCGCCGCTGATCTTCAGCATGGCCGGCTCGCCGGCGGTGGTCAGCACCGGCCAGAGCCGGGCATGGGGCGTGTCGATGGCCGCGCCATCACGCCGCAATCGCCAGCGGCTCAGGTAGGGTTCGCTCATGCTGGGTGGGCTGTCCTGGAGTGAATGAAGATCAAGCGATCTGTACTGCTAACGCCATCTGAACGCAGCAATCCGCTAGGGTGATGGAAAACGCGTAGTCAGGCCGCATATTGTCCCCATCTGCCGCCGGAGTAATCCATGTTCAGCAAAGACCTCGAACACACCATCGGCCAGTGCTACAAGCGCGCCCGTGAGGCCCGGCATGAGTTCATGACGGTCGAACACCTGCTGTTGGCACTGCTCGACAACCCGTCCGCCCAGGCCGTACTGAAGGCCTGTGGCGCCGACGCCGAACGCCTGCGCCAGGAGCTGGAGCAGGCCATCGAGGCTTCCGTGTCCCGCCTGGCCGAAGATGACGGCCGCGATACCCAGCCGACCCTGGGCTTCCAGCGCGTGCTGCAGCGGGCCGTGTACCACGTGCAGTCCTCGGGCAAGAAGGAGGTCACCGGCGCCAATGTGCTGGTCGCCATCTTCGGCGAAAAGGACTCCCACGCCGTCTATTACCTCAACCAGCAGGACGTGACCCGGCTGGACGTGGTCAATTACCTGTCCCACGGCATCGCCAAGCTGGGCGAGGAAGGCGAGCAGCCGTCCTCCTCGTCCGAGGGCGAAGGCCGCATCGAAGGCGGGGAGGGCGAGCCGAAGGGGGATGCCCTGACCGAGTTCGCCAGCAACCTCAATGAACAGGCCCGGGCCGGTCGCATCGACCCGCTGGTCGGTCGTGCCGACGAGATCGAGCGCACCATCCAGGTCCTGTGCCGCCGCCGCAAGAACAACCCGCTGTACGTGGGCGAGGCCGGCGTGGGCAAGACCGCCATCGCCGAGGGCCTGGCCCGCCGCATCATCGAAGGCTCGGTGCCCGACGTGCTGGCCGACGCGGTGATCTACTCGCTCGACCTGGGCGCACTGGTGGCTGGTACCAAGTACCGTGGCGACTTCGAGAAGCGCCTGAAGAGCGTGCTGACGGCGCTGAAGAAGGTGCCCAACGCGGTGCTGTTCATCGATGAGATCCACACCATCATCGGTGCCGGGTCGGCGTCGGGCGGCACCATGGATGCGTCCAACCTGATCAAGCCGGCGCTGGCTTCCGGGGAGCTGCGCTGCATCGGCTCGACCACCTTCCAGGAATACCGTGGCATCTTCGAGAAGGATCGGGCGCTGGCCCGCCGCTTCCAGAAGATCGACATCGTCGAGCCGACCGTGGGCGAAACCTACGAGATCCTGCAGGGCCTGAAGTCCAAGTACGAGCTGCACCACGGCGTCACCTATTCCGACGAGGCGCTGCAGGCCGCAGTGGACCTGTCGGTCAAGCACATCGGCGACCGCCTGCTGCCGGACAAGGCCATCGACGTGATCGACGAGGCTGGCGCCCGCCAGCGCCTGCTGCCGGAAGGCCAGCGCAAGGAGCTGATCGACGTCGAGGAAGTCGAGGCGATCGTGGCCAAGATGGCGCGCATCCCAGCCAAGCAGGTCAGTGCCACCGACAAGGATGTGCTGCAGCACCTGGAGCGCAACCTGAAGATGGTGATCTTCGGCCAGGACCCGGCCATCGAGACGCTGTCCTCGGCGATCAAGCTGGCCCGTTCGGGCCTGGGCAACCCGGAAAAGCCGATCGGCAACTTCCTGTTCGCCGGCCCGACCGGTGTCGGCAAGACCGAAGTGACCAAGCAGCTGGCGTTGCAGCTGGGCATCGAGCTGGTCCGCTTCGACATGTCCGAGTACATGGAGCCGCATTCGATCAGCCGCCTGATTGGTGCTCCTCCGGGCTACGTCGGCTTCGACCAGGGCGGCCTCTTGACCGAGAAGATCGTCAAGACGCCGCACTGCGTGCTGCTGCTGGACGAGATCGAGAAGGCGCATCCGGACATCTTCAACATCCTGTTGCAGGTGATGGACCGCGGCGTGCTGACCGATACCAACGGTCGCGAAGCGAACTTCAAGAACGTGGTGCTGGTGATGACCACCAACGCTGGCGCGGCGCAGGCCTCGCGGCGTTCGATCGGCTTCACCAAGCAGGACCATGCCACCGACGCGATGGAGACCATCCGCCGCAGCTTCACCCCGGAATTCCGCAACCGCCTCGACGCGGTGGTGCAGTTCCAGGCGCTGGGCTTCGAGCACATCCTGCGCGTGGTCGACAAGTTCCTGATCGAGCTGGAGATGCTGTTGCAGGACAAGCACGTCAGCCTGTCGGCCACCCCGACGGCGCGCGACTGGCTGGCCCACCATGGTTTCGACCCGCTGATGGGTGCCCGCCCGATGGCCCGCGTCATCCAGGACAAGATCAAGCGCCCGCTGGCCGACGAGCTGCTGTTCGGCAAGCTGGTCAACGGCGGCAAGGTCAGCATCGACGTGCGCGACGACGAGCTGGTGGTCGAGACCCAGGCCGAGCCGGAGCGCCTGTTGCCGGTGACGGTGGAGTAACGTCGCGCCGGACCGATCCCGGTGCGGTTGGGAAACAAGGGCGGCTTAGGCCGCCCTTGTTGCATGTGCTGCAACTCATCGCCCCTGTTGCGCCAGGCGCCTGAAGGTCGCCGCATCGATCGGTTCGATCCGGGTCACGACGCAGTGGTTGCTGTCGGTCTTCAGGGTGCTGCGGGCGTCACCGCAGATCCGCTCAGGCGTACTTGGCGTGAAGAAGACGTAGCTGGCCGAGGCGGCAGCGCCCAGGCAGCGTTTCTGCAGATGCACCCGATAGTGGCTGTCACCGTCACGCAGCAGCACCTCGCGTTCCGTGCTGGAGGGGCGGATATCGCGATGGCTGCCGAGGGCAAGGCACTCGGACGGATTGGAGGGCTTTGTGGGTTCAGCGGCGAATGCCGCCAGGGGGAGGCTGACCAGCAGAACTGCCGGCAGCAGGACGTGCGGGAGCAGGGCGTTCATGATCGGGCGGGGGCGGCGATCCGGACTGGATCGGTTCCCACGATGCCGCGGCTGCTGCTAGCGCGAATCTGCCGCAAGCAGGGCTGACCGACGCCACGGTGAGCTCGGTCATGGTGACCTCCGGCAGGGCCGGATTCCGGGCATGACAAAAGGCCAGCAACCAGGGCTGGCCTTGTCGAAATGGCGCCAGGCGCCGACCGCTTACTTCATGCGGTAGGTGATACGACCCTTGGTCAGGTCATACGGGGTCATTTCAACCTTGACCCGGTCACCGGTGAGGATGCGGATGTAGTTCTTGCGCATGCGGCCGGAGATGTGGGCGATGATTTCGTGCCCATTTTCCAGACGAACGCGGAAAGTGGTGTTCGGCAGCGTCTCGCTGACGGTGCCCTCGAACTCGATGGAATCGTCTTTCGACATGTAGTCCTGTGCGGTTCAGAAAACGGCCACGCTGGGCCTAAGGCGCGGTATTTTACGCGTGACAGCGCCAGCTTGCAAAGTTTGTGTTAACCCCCGGCCAAACGCCGTGCTGGCAAGCGTCCGACCGCCCGGGTCCACGGGCCCTCCCGGCCGTCAACGCGCACGGCCCGGCGCACGTGCTGCAGGAATTCCGCGCGCGGGAGGTGCTCGGCACCCATCCGCAGCAGGTGCGGATTCTCTACCTGGGCATCGATCAGTTCCCAGCCCCAGCCATGCAGGGTGGAGGCCAGGGCGGCCAGGGCGATCTTGGAGCCGCCGCTGGCGCCACTGAACATGCTCTCGCCAAAGAACATCGACCCGATTGCCACCCCGTAGATACCACCGACCAGGGTCTGCCGGTCCCAGACTTCGAACGAATGGGCGAAGCCCAGGTCGTGCAGCTGGCTGTAGGCCTCGACCATCGCAGGGCTGATCCAGGTGCCGTCCTGGCCGGGCCGCGGTGCCGCAGCGCAGGCACGCATCACACGGCTGAAGGCGGTGTCGGCGGTGATCTCCCAGGTACTGCTGCGCAACTGGCGGCGGAAGCGGCTGGACAGATGCACGCCACCGGTGCGGAACACCACGCGTGGGTCCGGCGACCACCACAGGATCGGCTCGCCCTCACTGAACCACGGGAAGATGCCGCCAGCGTAGGCATTGAGCAGGCGCACCGGATGCAGGTCGCCGCCGACGGCGAGCAGGCCATCAGGCTGGCGCAGCGCGCTCTCGGCCGGAGGAAAGGGGGCGTCAGGCGTATCGGCCAGGCGCCAGGGCAACTGACGGGTCATGCCGGCATTGTATTCGTCGTGGTGATCGGCGATGTCTGGCACCATCAGTCTCCATCGGCAAGGAGCCCCGCATGAGTGAGTCGATCACTGCCATCCTCGATGTGCACGACACCCCGCGCACCCGCAACGACAGCCAGAACATGCTGCTGGTGCTGGCGACTGAGCAGCCGGTCCAGCTCGGTGTGCTGATGCTGCTGGCCCTTGCCCGGCGTTCACCCGGCTCGGCCTTTCTCGACATGGCGTTGGACCTGCTGCCCGATGAAGCTGTCGAGCCGGTCTGCGCCGAGGCCTGGCGCCGCTATCGCGACGGCGAGCGCGGTGAACTGCTGGCCAGCGTAGTGGAGTTCGCCAGCTACCAGGCGCCGCGGGTGCTGCAGGAGGACTGGGAGGCGTTGCTGGCGGTGGCCATTGAAGATGAGCTGCAGCTGGCCTCACAAGTATGGCGGGGCTTGCCCCCTGCCATTGCCGCGCACTGGGCGCAGATTCTGGCCGAAGCCGATGATGATCGCGAAATGGCGCGGGCCAGGGCGCTGCTGCTTGCCGCCCTGCCTGAGACCTACGCCGTTGCCCGCGGCTACGTGGTCGACTGGGGGCGGCTGGATGCCGAGGTCTGGGCGCACTGGGCCGGCGTCGCCGACGGGCCGCAGCCGCGACACCTGCATGACGAGCAGCCGCTGCATATCCGCTTCGGCCGTGAGCAGCATCGTGCGCAGCAGGCGGACGAGCCGAGCTGGCGCAAGCGCATCTGGCGCCTGCATCCGACCTGGAGTGGTGGGCAGGTGCGCCATGCTGGACACATGGGAGGGCGGCTGGAAGCGTTGTGTGGCAGCTGCCATGCACCGCTGCAGCGCCTGCTGAGAACCGACGCTGCCGCGCTGCAGCCGGGTGCGGCGGGCGAGATCACGCTGGGCCTCTGCCTGGACTGCTGCGGCTGGGAAGACCCGCCCGTGCGCTTCTATCGCCACGATGCCATCGGCCTGCCCAGTTGCCATCCCAGCCAGCGTCTGGAGGTGCCGGCCGCGCCGACCGACAGCGGTGACCTGTTGCGTGCCGAGGTGGGTCTGGCCGCCATGGACAGTGCGCGTTGGCAGCAGCAGGACTGGGGCCAGTCCAACCATCGGCAGAACCTGTCGCGCGTGGGCGGCGCACCGAGCTGGGTGCAGAGTGCGTGGTACCCAGCGTGCATCGATTGCGGCGAGGAGATGCCCTTCGTGATGCAGCTGGACTCGACGCTGCCGACCACGACTGAAGGCACGCTGCTGTGGGGCAGTGGCGGCATGCTCTACACGTTCTGGTGCGCGAAGTGCCGGGTGAGTGGGCATTTCTGGCAGTGCACCTGAGCACAGCGTCCTCGCCAGCGCTCTGGTAGATGCCAACCTTGGTTGGCAGGCCTCATTGCCCTGGTAGGGGCCAACCGTGGTTGGCGCGCTTTTCGGCACCGCGCCAGTCGAGCAAGCTCGACTCTACGGCTCTGCGCGGAACGGCCCATGTCCCTGCAGCTGCTGGTGGTAGCGCCGCACATCGCGTCGCTCCTGTCGGCACCAGTCCTGCAGTGCTTCTGCGAAATCCGCATCAGCCACCCAGTGCCGGCTGCGCACCAGCGTCGGCAGGAAACCCCGCGCCAGCTTGTGCTCGCCCTGTGCACCCGGTTCGAAACGGGTCAGCCCTTCGCGCAGGCAGTATTCGATACCCTGGTAGTAGCAGGCCTCGAAGTGCAGGCCGGGCAGGGTGGCGCCACCCCAGTAGCGGCCATACAGCGTGTCGCCACCGCGCAGGCACAGCGCGCCGGCAATCGGCTCGCCGTCCTGTTCGGCCAGGAACAGCACCAGCCCGCGGCCCAATGAAATGGCCAGATGGCGCAGAAAGGCCTCGGTCAGCGCCGGGGCGTTGCCGTACTCGAGGAACGTCTGCAGATAGAAGCGATACATCGCCTGCAGGTCTGCGCGGCCGGCTTCATCGCCGTGCACCACGCGGAAGGTAATGCCCTGACGGGTGACCTTGGCCCGTTCCTGGCGGATGTTCTTGCGGTGCTTGTGGTTCATCGCGCCGAGGAACTGCTCGAACGTGGCCCAGTCGCCAGGGTTCTGCCACTGGAACTGCACGTCCTCGCGCAGCAGCCAGTCGTCGCCGAACAGCGCCTCGTCTACTGCGGTGTGGAAGTTGATATGGGCCGAGGATACGTCCAGCGCGGGCAGTGCCTCTCGCAATGCCGACAGCAGCGCGGCGCGCTCTGAATCGTGACGGGCCAGCAGCCGCGGCCCGGTGACCGGCGAGTACGGCACCGCGCCGAGCCATTTCAGGTAGTAGTCGCGGCCATGGCGGGCATAGGCGTTGGCCCAGGCATGGTCGAACACGAATTCGCCGTGCGAATTGGTCTTCAGGTAGCCAGGAATGGCGCCGACCAAGGCGTCGCCTTCCCAGAGCGTGAAGTGCCGGGGTTGCCAGCCCCAGTCCTCGCGCAGGCAGCCGTGCTGTTCAAGGCCTGAGAGGAAGGCGTGGCTGACGAAGGGGTTCTGCCCATCGTGCAGGGCATCCCAGTCGGTGGCGGGAATGGACTGCAGGGAGTCGAGGAAGCGGGGGGAAGGCATGAGGGAAGGATAGGGCAGGCGGGGCGTCTTCGGGGCTTAGTGGGCGTTTGGTTACGCCTTTGGCTTGAGGAAATTCAGAACCTCATCGCATTGCGAACGGGGGCGCCCTGTCTCTCCGATCGCGCCGCCAAGGTGATGGCGCAGCCGCTGGACTGAACACCATCACTCGAGGAACTGCATATGAGCCACACACCTTTGCTTCGCAGTCTTGCCGCACTCTGCCTGATCGTCACAGGTCAAGCGATCCATTTGCCTGCCATGGCAGGCCAGGGGGGAGCGCAGATTGATGCTGCGCGAACTGATGCGGAGCTGGATACCGTTCTTACAAGAAGGGCGCAGGAAATCCTGGATCGATCACCAAGGCTTGAAGGGCAGGCGAGGCACATTCGAGTGCGGGTTGGGTTTGAACTGGGGGCGGGGATTCTGCGGATTGATTTCGGCCCGGGATTCATCCTGGAGCATCATGGCGCCAGCTTTGAAGATCAGCACGACGCATTCCGTCACGAGTTGACACTGCTTGCCGAACAGGTTCTGCCGGTTACGAAGATTGTGTATCTCTATGAGGGGCGCCCGAGGCAGGACTATTTTCCCGAGATCAAGGAGGAGGATGAGGCGGCGCTCCGCGCAAGGAGTGCTCCCCCCCGGCGTGGGCATGCATTCGTTTCGGCATCGCATGGCTACTACTATCATCACGGTTGGGGGCGATGGGTGTTGCAGCGGGATGAATTTCACGGAGTTCAAGAGGATTTCATTACGCCGGGGTATGCGGACGAGCTGCAGCTGTTGCTTGCTCAGCGGAGTGGGGTAGCGACGACGCGCCCACGATCCCAGCTGGCTGAAGTTGTTCACCCTGAAGCACTGCATCCGTGGTGGCAGATGGCCGCGCGTTACGCGATCAAGGAGCGCTTTCCAGAGAATCCCAGGATCTGGAACTCAAAAGGAGATCGCATCTACGCCAGGCGCGACTATGACGACGACATCAACAGCCGACCCTTGCTGGCAAATCACGTAGGTTCCGAGGTCGCACTGCACCTCCATACAGACGGTGTTGATGACCAGCGTGTGACAGGCACCCGCGTTGTCGTGCAGCCGGGGCGCCCGCGGGACGCGGAGCTGGGGCGAAACATCCTCTGCTACATGAAGGAGCTGATCCGAAGTGTCGACGGTTACGAGGAATTTCAGGTCACCAGCGAGCCGTTTCTTGAGGACAAAGGCGAAAATCGCCTTGCGGAGATGCCGTCGGCTATTGTGGAAATGGCCTTCCACACAAACCCAACCGATGCTGCAGCCTTGCTGGACCCGGCATTTCGCACCGCCTCAATGAAGGGTGTCGAGAAAGGCTATCGGCTGTTCCGTGAAGGGGAGGGTTGTGTGCCGTTGAAGGTGGAGCCCATCCAGTCCATCGAGCTGTCCGCAGGGAGTTCGCGGCGCGTCGATGTGGTGTTTGAGGGCCATCCCCGGTACCCGATTGATCTGGTCACCACCAATGTGGGTTGCCCGCCCGGATGGACCTGCACCGACGGCAAGGTCCACATCGCTGCGCCGGACGAGAAGTCCAGTCAGATCATCATGAGGTGCGAGAACGCTGGCAGCGCCCCCTTGTTCTGGAACACCCAGGTGGTCGATGCCGATGGCGTGAAGTCGCCGCCGGTCAGGCACAGGGTGCAGTGCATACGGCGGCCGGGTGGGTTGAGTGTTGCGGCGACAGGGCTGTCCGGCTCGTGAAAACGAAAAGGCCGACGCACTGGCGTCGGCCTTCTATCCGGAGTCGAGCGTGGCTCGACCCTACAGAAGCGGGTCAGCCTCTCAGCTGGCCTTGCCCTGTGCGTCCAGGTAGCGCTCGGCGTCCAGTGCGGCCATGCAGCCGAAGCCGGCTGAAGTGATCGCCTGGCGGTAGTGCTGGTCGGCCACGTCGCCTGCGGCGAACACGCCTTCCACCGAGGTCTGGGTGGCATTGCCGCCCAGGCCCGAGCGGATTTCCAGGTAGCCGTTGTTCATCGCCAGCTGGCCGTCGAACAGGGTGGTGTTCGGGTGGTGGCCGATGGCCACGAAGAAGCCGTGGGCGTCGATGTCGCGGGTGCTGCCGTCCAGGGTGGACTTCACGCGCACGCCGGTCACGCCGGCGTCGTTGCCCAGCACTTCCTCCACCTGGTGGTGCCAGACGGTCTCGATCTTGCCTTCGGCCACCTTCTTGAACAGCTTGTCCTGCATGATCTTTTCCGCCTTCAGGGTGTCGCGGCGGTGGACCAGGTAGACCTTGCGGGCGATGTTGGACAGGTACAGGGCCTCTTCCACGGCGGTGTTGCCGCCACCGACCACGACCACGTCCTGGTCGCGGTAGAAGAAGCCGTCACAGGTGGCACAGGCGGACACGCCGCGGCCCTTGAACTCGTCCTCGGTCGGGATGCCCAGGTACTTGGCGGTGGCGCCGGTGGAAATGATCAGCGCATCGCAGGTGTACTCGTGGCTGTCGCCGATCAGCTTGAACGGGCGCTGCGACAGGTCGGCGGTGTGGATGTGGTCGAAGATGACCTCGGTCTCGAAGCGCTCGGCATGGGCCTGCATGCGCGCCATCAGGTCCGGTCCCATCAGGCCGTGGGCGTCACCCGGCCAGTTGTCCACCTCGGTGGTGGTCATCAGCTGGCCACCCTGCTGCAGGCCGGTGATGACGACCGGCTTCAGGTTGGCGCGGGCGGCGTAGACGGCGGCGGTCCAACCGGCCGGGCCGGAACCGAGGATGACGAGGCGCTGGTGGCGGGAGGGCAGGCTGGTGCTCATGTAAACTCGCGAAAAGGTAGATGGGACAAGGTGCTGGCGATGTTTGCGCAGCATCCGTGGCAGGTCATAGAGTGGCGGCTGGGGCAGGGCGATTCAAGCCGATGAACAGAACGCCGTCATCCAGCGGTGGTTCCGGCCCTCCGCAGGCCCTGTCAGATGTCGCATAACTGAAAACTGACGCCGTCTCATTTATTATCAATCACTAACAGCGCATTCCAAAGGTATGGTCTAAGGTGGCGAAGCAGGTCCCCGAACGCTCCAAGTCCGACGACAGCAAGGCGTCACGTCGCACGGCTGCGGCGGCGACGACCGACAATCCACGCCGCCAGCGCCTCTGGCGCGATCTGGGCCTGATCGCCATCGCGCCGGCCCTGCTGTACCTGGCGGCCAGTCTTTTCACCTATTCAGCCACTGATCCGGGCTGGTCGCATACCGGCAGCGTGGTCGCGCCGGTGCACAACCTTGGCGGCCGCGCCGGGGCCTGGATCGCCGACGTGCTGCTGCAGTTGTTCGGCTACATCGCCTTCCTGCTGCCCGTGGTACTGGGCGCGCTGGCGTGGATCGCGATGTTCGGGCTCAAGCGCGAGAGCAAGGGCGAGAACGACCTGGACCCGGCGCTGCGCCTGGTCGGCCTGGTCGGCTTCCTGATCGCCGGCACCGGCTTCCTGCACGTGCGCCTGTTCAGTGGCGATGTCTCCAGTGCCGGCGGCATCCTCGGCAAGCTGGTCGGCAACTCGCTCACGGTGGGCTTCGGCGCGCTGGGCGCGAACCTGTTCGTGCTGGTGCTGCTGCTGGCTTCGATCACCCTGGCCACCGGGCTGTCCTGGTTCACGGTGATGGAGAAGATCGGCCGCGGGGTGATGTCGCTGGCGCCGCTGCTGGCGCGCAAGAAGGAAGAAGTCACCGAGTGGCAGCAGACCCGGGTGATGCGCGAGGAGCGCCAGGAAGTGCGCAAGGCCGACGCCGAAGTGCGCGCCAAGCGCGAGCCGGTGAAGATCGAGCCGCGCCCGGAGCCGGTGATCGAGAAGAGTGACCGGGCCAAGCGTGACACGCAGATCCCGATGTTCCGTGGCGTCAACGGCGATGGCTCGGACCTGCCGCCGCTGGCCCTGCTGGATGACCCCAAGCCGCAGCCGGTGGGCTATGACAAGGACACGCTGGACGCGCTGTCGCGACAGATCGAGTTCAAGCTGAAAGATTTCCGCATTGACGCCCAGGTGGTCGGTGCCAACCCCGGCCCGGTCATCACCCGCTTCGAGATCGAGCCTGCGCCGGGCATCAAGGTCAGCCAGATCAGTTCGCTGGACAAGGACATCGCGCGCGGCCTGTCGGTGAAGTCGGTGCGCGTGGTGGACGTCATTCCGGGCAAGTCGGTGATCGGCCTGGAAATCCCCAACGTCACCCGCGAGATGATCTATCTCTCCGAGTTGCTGCGTTCGAAGGAGTACGACAAGTCGGCCAGCGTGCTGACCCTGGCGCTGGGCAAGGACATCGCGGGCCGCTCGACCGTGGCCGACCTGGCGCGCATGCCGCACCTGCTGGTGGCTGGTACCACCGGTTCGGGCAAGTCGGTGGCGGTCAACGCCATGGTGCTGAGCCTGCTGTTCAAGGCCTCGCCGAAAGACCTGCGGATGCTGATGATCGACCCGAAGATGCTCGAACTGAGCGTCTACCAGGGCATTCCGCACCTGCTGGCGCCGGTGGTCACCGACATGAAGGAGGCTGCCAACGGCCTGCGCTGGTGCGTGGCCGAGATGGAGCGCCGCTACAAACTGATGAGCGCGGTGGGCGTGCGCAACCTGGCCGGCTTCAACAAGAAGGTGAAGGAAGCCCAGGACGCCGGCCAGCCGCTGATGGACCCTCTGTTCAAGCCGAACCCCGAGCTGGGCGAGGCGCCGCGCCCGCTTGAGACGCTGCCGTTCATCGTCATCTTCATCGACGAATTCGCCGACATGATGATGATCGTCGGCAAGAAGGTGGAAGAGCTGATCGCGCGCCTGGCACAGAAGGCACGTGCGGCCGGCATCCACCTGATCCTGGCCACGCAGCGCCCGTCGGTGGACGTGATCACCGGCCTGATCAAGGCCAACATCCCGACCCGCATCGCCTTCCAGGTCAGCTCCAAGATCGACTCGCGCACCATCCTCGACCAGTCCGGCGCGGAAACCCTGCTCGGCCATGGCGACATGCTGTACCTGCCGCCGGGTACGGCCATGCCTGAGCGCGTCCACGGCGCCTTCGTCTCCGACGAGGAAGTGCACCGCGTGGTCGAACACCTCAAGGCGATGGGCCCGGCCGACTATGTCGACGGCGTGCTGGACGAAGTGCAGACGATGGGTGACGGCGTGGTCGTCGGCGCCACCGGCCTGCCCGAGAACAGTTCTGCCGGCGACGAGTCCGACCCGTTGTATGACGAAGCGCTGCGGGTGGTCACCGAGACCCGCCGTGCTTCGATCTCCGGCGTGCAGCGCCGGCTGAAGATCGGCTACAACCGCGCGGCGCGACTGATCGAGGCCATGGAAGCGGCCGGCGTGGTCAGTGCCCCCGAACACAATGGCGACCGTACGGTGCTGGCGCCGCCGCCGCCCAAGTAAGACCCGACGTACCCCCACGACGTCCAAGGAACCGACGCATGCTTCACCCCGTACCCAGCGCGCTGGCACTGGCGCTGGCAGCCTTGATGGCTGCCGGCCCGGCACTGGCAGACACCGCCACCTCCGCGCCCGCCACGGCGCCGCCTTCCACCAGCGGCGATACCGAAGCCAGCAACAATTTCAGCATTGTCCGTTACCGCGCCGACTACCAGGTGCGGCCGGACGCGGGCAATGTGCAGACCGAAACCTACGAAGTCCTGCTCAAGACCAAGGCCTCCGTCGAGCAGTTCAGCCAGGTGCGGCTGAGCTACAGCGAGAAGATGGAGACGCTGGAAGTGCTCGGCGCCTACACCATCACCGCCGACGGCCAGCGCCGCGACGTGCCGGCCGACCGCATCTACACCCAGGAGAGCTACTCCAGCGCCTCGGCGGCGATGTATGCCGATCGCAAGGTGCGGGTGATCGTGTTCCCGAACCTGGCCCCGGGCACGCGCCTGTACTATCAGGTGCGTCGCACCCAGGCCACGCCGTACTTCCCGGGCTACTTCGGCCTGTGGGAGACGTTCAATGTCTTCACCGAGTACGAGGACGCCGAGGTCACCCTCAGCGCGCCGGCCAGCCTGCCGATGTTCGTCGACAGCCGTGGCGTACAGGGCAGCGACCGGCCGACGGTGAAGAACGGACAGGCGCAGTGGCGCTGGCGCTACCAGCGGCGCGAAGCCATGCCGGCACAGAACTGGTCGGCGGCGGGCTGGGAGTTCGGCCCCAACATCATGGCCAGCACGTATCGTGACTGGTCGCAGATGGGTCGCGCCTACCAGCTCAAGGCCGGCCCGGCGGCCGAGGTGACCCCGGCGCTGCAGGCGCTGGCTGATGAGATCACTGCTGGCATCAGCGACCGGCGCGAGCAGGCCGATGCGCTCTACCGCTGGGTGGCGCAGAACATCCGCTACGTGGCCGTGTATCTGGGCAATGGCGGCCTGGAGCCGAACAGTGCGCAGAGCATCCTCGACAACCACTACGGTGACTGCAAGGACCATGTGACGATCCTGGAGGCGCTGCTGGCGGCCAAGGGCATTGCCAGTTCGCCGGTGCTGATTGGTGCCGGCGGCGGTCCGACCCTGCCGAAGATCCCGGTGCTGGGCCGCTTCAACCACGCCATCACCTACATTCCCGAGTTTGATCTGTACCTGGATTCGACCACCGCGTGGGCGCGTTTCGGACAGCTGCCGGAAGGGGATCTGGGTGCGCCGGTGATGCGGACGCGCGATGCCACGCTGGCGCGCACCCCGGCCAACACGCCGGAGCGCAATGCAACCTCGATGGAGGTGCGCTTCACCTTCGACGCCAACGGCAACCTGCGCGGCGAGACCATTCCGAAACTGGGCGAGAACGCCGAGATCGGCATGCGCGCCCAGTTCTCCCAGCTCAACGCGCAGAACCGCGCGCGCGCTGAAGAGCAGATCATGGCTGCCTCCGGTTTCGACGGGCGAGGGCAGCTGCAGATCCAGGGCGTGCCGGTCGACCTGACCCGGCCGTTCGGTTATCGCATGGGGTTCCAGGCCGAGGACTACGCCGATTTCAGCGTGGCCGGCGGCATGGCCGTGCCGGACCCGCCGGGTGGTGAGTCGGTGCGTGGGCTGTATGCCACCGCCTCGGCGCCGGCCAACGAGACCCCGTTCTACTGCAATGCCAGTCTGCGCGAGGAAACCTATCGCCTGCAGTTCCCGGCCAACGCACCGATCATCGCGGTCCCGGCCAGCCAGCGCTTTGCCAACGCCGCCGGCGAGTACCGGGTGGAATGGAGTCGCGAAGGGCAGGAGGTGACCGTGCATCATCGCTTGCAGCAGAACGCGGTGCGTGGGCCGGAGGCGCTGTGCCAGCCGCAGGACTACGCCGCGTTCCGCGCGCTGTACCGCGAAGTGCGGCGCGGCTTCCGCGGCCAGGTGCTGTACGGCAAGCTGAAGTAGATCCACGCCGCGCATGGATGGCGCAACGCCTGGCGGGCATGGCCCGGCACTACTGGGTGGCAGTAGATCCCCGCCACGCGTGGATGAAATCGTCCTCGTGCGTGCATCGCCGTTCGACGATCGGGGCGTCATAATGACGCCCTGATCGCCCATTCAGCTTGTTCCGGGCACACTCGTATCCAACTTTCCTGGCCTGCGTGCCGACAGGATCTCCGCATGAACGTCCGCCTTCGCCGTTTCCTTGCCACCACCACCCTGGCCGTGGCCTGCGCCGCCGCCGGCAGCGCCTGGGCCGGTGCTCGCGATGACCTGAAGACCTTCACCAGTGGCCTGAAGGGCCTGGATGGCCAGTTCAGCCAGCAGGTGTTCGACAGCCGCGGCAAGGTGAAGGAATCGACCAGTGGCCGCGTGGCGCTGTCGGCGCCGCGCCTGTTCCGCTGGGAGTACGTGCGCCCGCACGAGCAGCTGATCGTGGCTGACGGCAAGAAGGTCTGGATGTACGAACCGGACCTGGAGCAGGCCACCGTGCGCGAGCAGGGCAAGGAAGAGCAGAACAGCCCGCTGACCGCACTGATCAATCCGGCGCTGCTGGAGCAGCAGTACGACGTCAGCGAAGAAGCCGCACAGCGTGACGGCCTGCAGTGGCTGTCGCTGTCGCCGAAGCGCGAAACCGAAGCCAGCTTCCAGTACGCCGCGCTGGGCTTCAATGCCCAGGGCCTGGCCAGGATGGAGATCACCGACGCTGTCGGCCAGCGCACCGTGATCAGCTTCAGCGGCTGGAAGCGCAACCCCGGCTTCGCCGCGGGCACCTTCAGCTTCACCCCGCCGAAGGGCACCGACGTCATCGGTAATTGATTGCGGTCGCCGGGCATGGCCCGGCGCTACCTGTCCTGGTGGGTGTCAACCGGCACCGCCTTGGTGGGTGTCAACCTTGGTTGACACTTTCTTGATCAGCCGGCCAGCGGCCGGCTCTACCGGTTCCTGAGGCCTGGCGCTGGTGGGCGCCAACCTTGGTTGGCACGCGCTCGCGGTACAATGAGCGGGTGGCAAGACATCGTTCAACTTCCTTCCCCGGCCCCGATCTGCTGAGCGTCGATCGGGAACATCTGCGCCCGCTGGCCGAGCGCATGCGCCCGCGCACCCTCGACGAAATGGTCGGGCAGAAGCGCCTGCTGGCGCCGGACAGCGCGCTGCGTCGCGCGGTCGAATCCGGCCGCGTGCATTCGATGATCCTGTGGGGGCCGCCGGGCTGTGGCAAGACCACGCTGGCGCTGCTCTTGGCCGAGTACTCCGACGCCGAATTCCGTGCCATCTCTGCGGTGCTGTCCGGCCTGCCGGAGGTGCGCCAGGTGCTGGCCGAAGCCGCGCAGCGCTTTGCCGAAGGCCGGCGCACCGTGTTGTTCGTCGATGAGGTGCACCGCTTCAACAAGGCGCAGCAGGATGCGTTCCTGCCGCACATCGAACGCGGCACCATCCTGTTCGTCGGCGCCACCACCGAAAACCCGTCCTTCGAGCTGAACTCGGCGCTGCTGTCGCGGTGCCGCGTGCACGTGCTGGAAGGCGTTTCGCCCACTGACATCGTCGAGGCGCTGGAACGTGCGCTGGGTGATCGCGAGCGCGGCCTGGGCGAAGAGGGCATCGAGGTCGCGCCCGAACTGCTGCTGGAAATCGCCACCGCCGCCGATGGTGACGTGCGCCGTGCACTGACTCTGCTGGAGATCGCCGCCGAGCTGGCAGGCGGCGAGGGTGGCCGCATCACCCCGCAGACCTTGACCCAGGTGCTGGCCGATCGCACCCGCCGCTTCGACAAAGGGGGCGAGCAGTTCTACGACCAGATCTCGGCGCTGCACAAGTCGGTACGCAGCTCCAACCCGGATGCCGCGCTGTACTGGCTGACCCGCATGCTCGATGGTGGCTGCGATCCCTCCTATCTGGCGCGTCGGCTGACCCGCATGGCGATCGAGGACATCGGCCTGGCCGATCCGCGCGCGCAGAGCATGGCGCTGGAAGCCTGGGACATCTATGAGCGGCTGGGCAGCCCGGAAGGCGAGCTCGCCTTCGCCCAGCTGGTGCTGTACCTGGCCAGTACCGCCAAGTCGAATGCGGGCTACGCCGCGTTCAACCAGGCCAAGGCCGATGTGCGCGCGAGTGGCACCGAAGAAGTGCCGCTGCACCTGCGTAACGCACCGACCAAGCTGATGAAGGAGCTGGGCTACGGCGCCGAGTACCAGTACGACCATGATGCAGAAGGCGGCATCGCGCTGGACCAGACCGGCTTCCCGGATGCGATGGGTGAGCGGGTGTATTACAACCCGGTGCCGCGCGGGCTGGAAATCAAGCTGAAGGAAAAGCTGGATCGGCTGCGCGCGGAGCGTGAGGCAGCTCGGGCAGCAAAGGGTCGCTGACCCCGCTTGTGTAGCGTCGAGTCATGCTCGACTTCGCTCTTGGCCGGGTTGTTGGCACATTCGGTAAGGCAGTCGAGCATGGCTCGACTCTACAGTGGCAACATTGTTCCCGGCGCGTGCATTTGGCACACTGCGCGGCTACTTTTTCAAGGATCGATGCCGTGCAGGAAATGATTCTGCCGTTGAAGCGCTATGCCCAGTTCGAGGGCCGCGCCAACCGCCGCGAATACTGGATGTACCAGCTGTTCCTGTTCCTGGTCGCAACGGCAGTGATGCTGCTGGCCGGCGTGCTGGCGATCCTCCTGCGCAACAGTGCCGATGCACTGGCCGCCATCCTGATCGGCATGGTGGTGCTGCTGTGTGTGATGTGGCTGGTCACGATCGTGCCGCTGATCGCGGTGACCGTACGCCGCCTGCATGATTGCGGCCAGTCCGGCTGGCTGTTCCTGCTGGCGCTGGTGCCGGGCGGCGGGATCGTGATCATGATCTTCGCGCTGCTGCCGGGCACGCCGCAGGAGAACATTTATGGTCCGGTGCCTGCGGGGCCGTGATGCTGCATGAGTCGAGCATGGCTCGACTCTGCAGGGCAGGTAAATGAAGCCGGCATTTTTGCCGGCTTCGTCTTTACTTGACGGCGCAATCGCCGAAGGACAGGTAGTCCGTGCCCGAGCTGAACTGCAGCGTGCAGCTGGCGGTGAAGAGGGCGCCTTCTTCCAGGGCGCCCAGCTTGGCGGCCTGCTGGTCGTCAGAGGTGGTCAATCGGGCCAGAACATTGCCCTGGTCATCACCGGCCTCAATGAGCGGTTCGCCAGCCAGGTTGCTGGAGACGCCCAGCGCCACAGCGGTGAAGGTCACCGTCTGGTTGAGCTCTTCCATGCTCAGGGTCGAATTGCCGGCCTCTTCATAGGCCTGGTAGAGCGTAGGCAGATCCTGCGCGGCGTGCGCGGCCAACGGTGCAAGCAGGCCGAGGGTAAGGGCGATCAGTGCGGTGTGCTTCAAGGGGGTCTCACATTCATGGGATCCAATCCCATGGCGGTTGTGCGCAGATGAACGCGACCCGGATGGCGGCAAGTGCCCGCCGTCCATGGCTGCGCTGGAAGCGGGGCGATCCAATGCCCCGGTGCGCGGAAAATAGGGGAAGTGCCGCCTCCTGTGCAACCGGGCATGCGCGCGCGTGATACACAGCGTGACGTTCGATCGATGTGATAATCATTCGCGTTTAAGGTAGACTGCGGTCCCTTGTGAACCGGCGGCCGCGGGCCGCTCCTGCCGTCGCCGATGAAGCATTTCGTCCTGCCCTCGCACCGTGGTCCGCTGGCCCGCGGACTGGTCGCCTTGATGATGGGTCTGCTCCTGGCCACCCCGTACGCCCATGCGCAGCAGCGCAATCCGCTGCAGAAGATTGGCCGCACCGTGCTCGACGAGCCGGCGGCCAGCTATCGCTTCGAGCATTTCGTGGTGGACAGCCCGGACCAGCAGCGCCGTTGGCGGGTGAACCTGGCAATCCCGGCCAAGGCCGGCAAGACGCCCTCCCCAGTGCTGTACGCGCTGGACGGGAACGCCGTCGCCATGGTCCTGGACCAGCCGCTGCTGGCCGAACTGGCCGCGCGCAAGGCGCCACCGGTGCTGGTGCTGATCGGCTACGACAACGACCTGCGCATCGACTCCAAGGCGCGCACCCGCGACTACACCGCATGGATCGATCGCGCCGACGACGAAAGCGGTACGACCCAGGCGGTCGGCGGTGGCGCGGCGGCCTTCCTGGATGTGATCGAACGTCGCATCAAGCCGGAAGTCGAGCGCCGCGCACGCATCGATGCGCAGCAGCAAGCGCTGTGGGGCCACTCGCTGGGTGGGTTGTTCGTGCTCAATGCGCTGTACACCCGTCCTGCCGCCTTCCAGTCCTATCTGGCGGCCAGTCCCTCGCTGTGGTGGAGCCAGGGCGCGGCGCTGGGTGATCCGGAACAGCAGTTCGTGCAGAACGTGCATGGCCAGCCGACAAAGCTCTGGTTGATGCTGGGCGGTGCCGAGCGTGTTGGCGATCGTGGCAAGCGTGACATGAACAATCCGCGCGTGGTCGCGCATCTGCGCCGCATCGGTGGCGCCACGCCGGATGCGGCGATGCAGTTGTCAGAACGGTTGGCCAAGGTGCCGGGCATGAGCGTGCAGTACCGTGAGTTCGACGGCCTCGGCCACGGCCCGATGCTGCCCGCGTCGTTCCATGCCGCGCTGCATGAACTGTACGGCGTGACCGACCGCAGTACCGGTGACGGTGCGTCCAACGGCGGTGACAACGCCGCCGAATGAATCCCTTCGCACGCGATGCCGTGCGACCCCACTACCCAGGCGAGGCTGCCGGCGTGCAGTGGCCCAGGCAACCGATGAATCCCGCGCCACGTGGCGCGGCCTACGTGTGCAAGGAGCCTTCCATGTCGTTCCGTCCGTCTCTCCGTCTTACCTCTCTCGCCGCCGGCCTGTTGCTGGCGGTGACCGCCACCGCGCAGCCGGTGTTCGATCAGCCGGCCAACGCCACCTTCAAGGGTGAGGTTGTCTCGCGCGGTGAGAATGTGGTTCCCGGCAGCACTGCCGACGTGGTCGGTCGTGGCTTCGTGCCGGGCCAGAAGGTCCGCCTGCTGCGTGGCGACAGCGTGCTCAACACGCAGCCGCTGGTGGTTGATGCCGATGGCAACTTCAAGACCCAGCTGAGCATTCCGGCCGACGCGGTGCCGGGTACGCACCCGGTGGTGGTGCGCGCCAGCCAGCCTGCAGCGGCGACGGTACTGAAGCTGCGTGTCTCGCCGCAGCTGCCGCTGTCCGGCCAGGCGCAGTTCGCTACCCAGTCCAACAAGCTGGTGCCGGGCCTGTACCAGTCCGCCTACAGCGCCGCCAGCAACGCGGTGTTCGTGACCTCGGCCGTGGGCCGCCCGCCGGTGACCCAGTCGCAGCTGCTGAAGCTGGACCCGAAGTCGCTGAAGGTGACCAAGGCGATCACCCCGGCGCAGGTGCCGGGCAGCACCAACGGTGCGGTGTACGCGGTCTATGGCGTGGGCGTGGATGACACCAACGGCAATGTCTGGGTGACCAATACCCGCCAGAACTCGATTGCGGTCTATCGCCAGAAGGACCTGTCGCTGGTCCACCAGTTCCCGGTCGATGCCGTGCCGCATGCGCGCGACGTGGTGGTTGACGGCACCCACGGCAAGGTGTTCGCTTCGGCCACCGGCGAGGACCACCTGTCGGTGTTCGATGCCAGGACCCTCAAGGAGCTGCCGGCAGTGACGCTGGAATCCGGCGTGGACGACGGCAAGTTCACCCCGATGAGCCTGGTGCTGGACGAGAAGGGCGGCAAGCTGTTCACCGTCAGCATCGGCACCCCGGAAGCGGCGGTGATCGATGTGGCCAGTGGCAAGGTCGACAAGGTCATCGACCTGGGCAATTCGATCAGTGCCTCCGGCGTGGCCTTCGATGCGGCGCGCAACCGCCTGTACGTGGCCTCGCAGGGCACCGACAACCTGCTGATCGTCGATGTGGCCGCCGGCAAGGTGCTGCACGATGTGCCGGTCGGCGCCGGTGCGCTGAACGTCGCCTTCGATGATGCCTCCGGCCTGGCCTATGTCAGCAACCGCGGCGCCGGCACCGTCACCGTGGTGAATGGTGACGGCAAGGTGGTCGCCAACCTCGACGGCGGCACGCTGCCGAACCATGTCCGTGCCGATGGCAAGGGCAATGTGTTCGCGGTGAACAAGTCGCGCGGCGCAGAAGACCCGAAGGGTGACCGCATCACCCGCATCACCCCGAAGCAGTAAGTCACACGGCGGGGCGGCATAAGCGTCGCCCCGTCAGCAAGGAGAATGTCCATGAACATCGCGTCCCGTCTGCGCCTGTGCGCGCTTCCGTTGGCTGTTTCGCTGGCGCTGTCTGCCTGCAGTGGTTCGTCGACGCCGCCGGATGGCCAGAAGGCCGCCGAGCCGCCCGCCGCAACGGCCGCTGCGGAAACCGCGTTGCCGGCAGGCTGGCAGCGCGTGGCCGGTGCCGAGATGCCGGCGGTGCATGACCAGAAGGCGGTGCTGCCGGCCAAGGTGCATTCCGACGATGGCGCCGACGTCGAAGTGGCCGACACCAGCCGCATCATTGCCGGCGGCGACGATGTCATCGCGGTGATCGAGGCGCTGGGGCTGGGCAAGCAGGTGTTCGCCGCGCCGACCAACACCACCACCCAGGCCGGCCTGGCCGCACCGCACCAGTTCCTGTTCAACCGCACCACGGGCGTGGAAGGCGTGCTGAGCCTGAAGGGCTCGCTGTTCCTCGGCAACAGCCTGCGTCGGCATACCGAGCTGGCAAAGAAGCTGCGCGAAGTGGGTGAGCCGGCGGTGGTCATCGATGACCTGCAGCCGGCACCGGACAAAGTGCGCAAGGTCGCCGCCGCACTAGGGCTGGCCGAGGCAGGGCAGGCGATTGCCACGCAGGTGCAGCGTCAGCTCGACGAGGCTGCAGCGATTGGCAAGGGGCTGGGCCATGCGCCACGAGTGATCCACGTCTCGGCAACAGGTGCCGGTGGCTCACCGACCGTTGCGGGTGCCGACAGCGCGTCGGCGCAGCTGATTGCATTGGCTGGTGGCGTCAACATCGGCACCGAAGCGGGGGTGAAGAACTACTCGCAGCTGAGCAATGAAGGCGTGGTCGCCGCGGCGCCGGAGGTGATCCTGGTGACCGAGCACGACCTGCAGCTGTTCGGCGGTGCCGAAGGCCTGTGGAAGGCGTACCCGACGCTGAAGCAGACCCCGGCCGGGCAGGCCAACCGGGTCTGGGTGATGCCGGATGTGCAGCTGAAGTACACCAGTGTGGGCTCCGGTGCTGGCGCGCTGGCGCTGGCCAAGGCCCTGGCGGCGTTGCCGAAGGCATGAGTCCGGCGGATCGGCGCCGCCGTCGCGGGCGGACGATGTTGCTGGTGGCGTTGCTGGCACTGCTGGGGGCGGTGCTGGCGTCGTTCGCCGTGGGTCCGTTGCGGTTGCCGCCGCTGGAGGTGATGCAGGCGCTGGCGGTGAAGCTGGGCCTGCTCGATCCGCAGGCGGTCAGCAGCCGTGATCTGGCCGTGGTCTGGCAGCTGCGCATTCCGCGTGCGCTGTTGGGCGCGATGGTGGGTGCGTCGCTGGCGATGGCCGGTGCCAGCCTGCAGGGCCTGTTCGGCAACCCTCTGGCTGATCCGGGCATCGTGGGTGTGAGCCAAGGTGCCGCGCTGGGTGCGGTGGCCGCGATCGTGCTGGGCGCTGCCGGTGCCGCCGGCTGGCTGGTGCCGGTGGCCGCATTTGCCGGCGGTGCGCTGGCGATCGGCCTGACGTATGCATTGGCCCGGCCGGGCAAGGGCACCGGTAACGCCACGCTGCTGCTGGTGGGCATTGCGATGGCGGCGTTCTGCTCGGCGCTGATCGGGTTCCTCACTTACATTGCCAGCGAAAGCGAACTGCAGTCGCTGGTGTTCTGGCAGATGGGCTCGCTGGCGCGTGCCAACTGGGCCGATGTGGCGGCGGTGGTGCCGTTGTTTGCGATTGGCGTGTTTGCGCTGCAGCGACTGGCCACGCCGCTGGACATGCTGGCGCTGGGCGAGCGCCAGGCACAGCACCTTGGGCTGGACGTTACACGCACGCGTCGCCGACTGGTGGCGTTCAGTGCGCTGCTGGTGGGTGCGGCCGTCGCCTTTGCCGGCTCGATCAGCTTCGTTGGCCTGGTGGTGCCGCACGTGGCACGCCTGCTGGTCGGCCCCGGGCATCGCTGGCTGCTGCCGTTGTCCGGACTGCTCGGTGCGCTGCTGATCGTGGTGGCCGATACCGCCGCCCGCACGCTGGATCCACCGGCGGAGATTCCGCTGGGCCTGTTCTCGGCTGCGCTTGGCGCGCCGTTCTTCCTCTGGCTGGTGCTGCAGCAGCGCCGCAAGGCGGCACCATGAGCGTGCTGCTGAAGCTGCACGAGGTGGTGGTGCGCCGCCAGCAGCGCGAGATCCTGCACGGCATTTCGCTGGCGTTCGAGCCGGGCACGGTGACCGCCCTGGTTGGCCCGAATGGCGCGGGCAAATCCACGCTGTTGGCGGTGGCTGCCGGTGACCTGCGTGCCGACGTGGGTGAGGTGAGCCTGCTGGGGAAGCCCTTGGCCAGCTACAAAGCGGGGCCGCTGGCACGCGAGCGCGCGGTGATGCCGCAGGAGCACGGCGTGCGCTTTGCCTTCAGCGTGGAGGAAGTGGTGGCGATGGGGCGGTTGCCGCATCCGCCGGATCCGCGTGTGGACGACGCGCAGGTGGAAGCTGCAATCGATGCCGCCGAACTGCAGGCCCTGCGCCTGCGCGAGGTGCAGCAGCTCTCCGGTGGCGAGTCCGCCCGCACCACGTTCGCGCGGGTGCTGGCGCAGGATACGCCGTTGCTGCTGCTGGATGAGCCGACCGCTGCGCTGGATCTGCGCCATCAGGAGCGCACGCTGCGCAGTGTGCGTGCCTGTGCCGAAGCGGGCGCCTGTGTGATTGTGGTACTGCACGATCTGAACCTGGCGGCCGGCTATGCCGATCGCATCGTGTTGCTGGAGCAGGGCAGGGTAGCTGCCGATGGCACGCCGCTGCAGGTGCTGACCGAGGACAACCTGCAGCGGGTCTACCAGCAGGATGTGGTGGTGCTGGAGCATCCACGCCGCGGAGTGCCGCTGGTGGTGGTGACCTGAGCGAAGGCTCGCCAGGTTGCTCCGGGTATCATGGTTGCTTCGTTTTCTTCAATGGACTGATGCCATGTTCCGTACCGTTACGCGAAGCGTGTTGCTTGCTGCGATGATTGCTTCGGTGTGCGCTGCCAATGCAGCTTCGACCTCCCAGGTTTCGCTGACCAGCGCGGCCGAGAACGCTTCGCTGATCGAGACGCGGCATTCCAGTGGCGATGGTGCCGCTGTGACGTCGATGAAGACGCAGTACTTCGCCAACGAGGAAATGTCGGTGAGTTGGGACGACCAGCAGGTGCTGGTGCTGTGCAGTGAAGCGGCGTACCTGCAGATTCCTGCCGCCAAGCTGAAGTCCGGAGCGTTGACCCCCGAGCAGCGGCAGATGATCGTCTATCAAGCGCTGATGTCAGGCCTGGGGGCTGTTGCGGGCGTGGTCGGGCCGGCAGGCGAGGTGGTGGCCGTGGCTGATGACGGTAGCGAGACCCGCAGCGTTGGCGAAAACAGGTGGGCATATGGCGTCGAGCGCTACGACGTGATCACCCAGCGGCTGCCGGACGGTGCACTCCGGGTCCGAGCCCGCAAGACGGAAACCGTGAATACCACGCCGCCGGCGGGACCGGACGACATGTTCAGCACCGAGGACGACCAGGCGGCACGCCTGTCCGAGCTGGCGCCGGTGGGCAGCTGGACCGAAGTCGTGGTCCGTGACGGCGCACGCCAGCCGCATGTCGATCCATCGATGTCGCTGAAGGGCTGGATCTCGATGGGCGATGACCAGGCTGCGACGGTGGCCGAGGCGCGGAAGCTGCACGGCTGCAAGTAAGGCAGACAGGGCGTCGGATCCCTTTGCCGTTGGCAAAGGGATCCGGCCCCAATGCTGGCCGGCCTCATCGTTCCATTTTTGCATTCAATATTCACTTGCGCGCCAGATTGGCAGGTCTAGAATGCGCCCCATGAACCGGATGCCGCTCCTGAAGTTTTTCACCCTGACCCGCGCAAGCGCGGAACGGGCGTGTCTGCCTGGAGCCCCACGAAGCCGTTGAGACGGCCATCGCTGGACCTTCGACAGAGCGCCCTCCGGGGCGCTTTTTTCGTTTCTGATTTCCCGCAAGTCGACTGACAGTCGACTCGACCCAGTACCGCCAAGGAGAACGTGCCATGCACCAGATCGCCGAGACCGAACGCTAGCCGCGTGCCCTGTCGCCAACCGGGGTGCGCGGCCCCTGGAGTTGGCTTTGCAGGAATCCCTTTATGAACACCCAAGTCCTTTCCCGCCGTCGCAACCTCGGCATCATTGCCCACATCGACGCCGGCAAGACCACGTTGACCGAACGCCTGCTGTGGAAAAGCGGCGAGATCCATCGTGTCGGCGAAGTACACGACGGCAACGCGACCACCGACTTCTCGGCGATCGAGCGCGAGCGTGGCATCACCATCGGCGCGGCCGCCGTGCAGGCGCAGTGGGCGCCGCGTGACCTGCCGCCGCATCGGCTGACCCTGATCGATACGCCCGGCCACATCGACTTCGCCATCGAAGTCGAACGTTCACTGCGCGTGCTCGACGGTGCCGTGGCCGTGTTCTCGGCCGTGGACGGCGTGCAGCCGCAGTCCGAGACGGTGTGGCGCCAGGCGCGCCGCCATCGCGTGCCGCTGATCGCCTTCGTCAACAAGATGGACCGCGTCGGCGCTTCGTTCGAGCGCGTGCTGGAGCAGTTGCAGGACAAGCTGCGGGCGCGGCCGTGGGCACTGGGCGTGCCGTTGGGCAGCGAAAGCGGCTTCAACGGCTGGGTCGATCTGGTCGACGAGCGCGTGCTGCAGTGGCGCGACGGTGCGGCGACGGTCATCACCCCGTGGGACGACGCGGCGCGCGCGCAGTGGCAGGCTCAGCGCAATGCGCTGGTCGAAGCCGTGGCCGATCACGATGAACAACTGGCCGATGCCTGGCTGGAAGGGCGCGTGATCGATGCCGAGCAGCTGCGCGCGGCGATCCGTCGGGCGACGCTGGCGGGTGCGGGCGTACCTGTGCTGGCCGGTGCTGCGTTCAAGGACAAGGGCATCGAGACGCTGCTGGATGCAGTGGTCGATTACCTGCCGTCGCCGCTGGATCGCCCTGCCGTCAGCGCTGAAAGCGATGAAGGCGAGGTGGTGCTGCCGCCGGATCCGGATGGCCCGCTGGCAGGCCTGCTGTTCAAGATCACTCATCAGCAGCACGGCGCGCTGAGCTTCGTGCGGATGTACTCGGGCACCTTGAAGGTGGGCGACGCGGTGGCCAGTTCGCAGCATCCGCAGGGGCGGCGCGTCAGCCGCCTGGTGCGGGTGCAGGCCGACCAGACCCATGACATCGAACAGGCCGTGGCCGGTGACATCGTCGCGGTACTGGGCTGGAAGGATGCGGTCAGTGGTGAAACGCTGAGCGGCCGTGCACAGCCGCTGCGCCTGGAGAACATCCAGGCACAGGCGCCGGTACTGGCCTGGCGGCTGGAGCCTGCGCGTGCGGCGGACCTGATCCGGATGGCGCAGGGGCTGGCCAGCCTGGCCCAGGAAGATCCCTCGTTCCGCGTCGAAACCGACCGCGACACGGCGGAGACCCTGGTCTGGGGCATGGGCGAGCTGCACTTGGAGGTGATGGTCGAGCGCCTGCGTAGCGAGTGGAGGGTCGATGTCGGCGTGGGTGCGCCACGCGTGGCCTACCAGGAGACGCCGATGCGTGCGATGGCCGGCGTGGTCGGGCGGCTGGTCAAGCAGACCGGCGGCCAGGGCCAGTTCGCGCACGTGGTGCTGGACGTGGCGCCGCGCGAGGACGATCAGGTGGTGTTCAATGACCGCATCGTCGGTGGCGTGGTGCCGCGCAGCTTCATCGCAGCGGTGGAGAAGGGCGTGCGTGCCGCGCTGTCGGAGGGGCCGCAGGGGCATCCGGTGGTCGGTATCGAGGTCAGCCTTGTCGATGGCCAGACCCATGCCAAGGACTCTTCTGAGATGGCGTTCCATCGCGCAGGTGCCGAGGCGATCAAGGCGGCGCTGGCCGAGGGTGGCACGCAGCTGCTGGAGCCGGTGATGGCGGTGACGGTGCATTCGCCGTCGGCGTCGGTGGGTGACGTTGTTGGCGACCTCAACCGCCGCCACGGGCGCATCACCCGCATCGACGACCAGGAAGGTCGCGCCGAGGTCAGTGGCTTTGCGCCGCTTGCGCAGCTGGTGGGTTACACCACCTCGCTGCGTTCGCTAAGCCAGGGACGGGCGAGTAGTGAGGCGCACCTGCACGGCTACGAGCCGGTACGCGCTGCATGAGGAAAGGTGGGGAGCCCGTTCGCGGGCTCCCCTTTTTTGTGTTCGGGGCGCGCATCCACGCATGGCGTGGATCTACCGGGCGATCGGGTCGCGAGCTCTGCAGTAGATCCACGCCATGCGTGGATGGGGCCCTCGGGATGCGATTTTTTTGCATTGCATCGCAACAAAACTGCAGAAAAAGCTGGATTAAAGTGATGCCTCACGATAAATTGCGCACCCCCCGTTGCTCGCCGCCGCCCGCACCCCTCTCATGCGTGATGACAAAGACCCCGGAACCCTGGAGCTGACCCTGCCGCGAAAGCGCGGTCGTCCGCCCAAGTTCGGGTACGCCATGAGTGATGCGCAGCGGGCCGCACGCTATCGTGCGCGCCGGGCGGGGCAGGCCAACCACGCCGATGTGCGCTCCTGCTCGGACATGGTGCTGCTGGACAAGATCCGCGCGGCGGTCAGCGCCCGCGACACCGAACTGGCCGGTTTCCTGGTCCATGTGCTCTGGCAGCGGTACCCCCTGCAGCTGAAATAGGCCGTCGATGGGGTGGCCGTTGTCATCGAGCTTGTTGATAATGCGGGATTCAGGTTGTTCCCGCTGGCGCGCCCGGGATGGCAGGCGCGCATGATCGAACGGTTCCCAAGATGACCACCACCAGCGACACCACCACCGAAGCGGCGCCGAGCAACGCCCCCCTGTTCTACACCCGTCCGGTGCCGCTGCAGGCCGATGTGCACGCCGACCTGCGCATCCTGCCGGGCAGGCTCGAGTTTGCCGCGGGCAACAACGCCATTCCGCTCGTGCTCGGCGAGTTCTCGCTGGCGCTGCACCACTTCCCGATCCTCTTCGCTGGCCCGACCGCGGTGCCGATGGCTGCCGTTGGCGTGTCCGACCAGAACCTGTTCATCAAGGACGGCCTGTGGGAAGACGAGGCCTATATCCCGGCCTACCTGCGTCGTCACCCCTTCATCTTCATCGACACCGGCTCGGACAATGATTTCCTGCTGGGCATCGACGAAGAGAGCTCGCGCTTGGTCAAGGGCGGTGACGAAGGCCAGCCGCTGTTCGTCGACGGCAAGGCCACCGAGATGGTGCAGCAGGCGCTGGAGTTCTGTGGCCAGTTCACCCGTGAGCACGAACAGACCCAGGCCTTCTCCAGGGCCCTGATCGACAACGGCCTGCTGGTCGAGCGCAATGCCACCGTGCGTACCCCGGATGGCCGCGAGTTCAACCTCAATGGCTTCCAGGTCGTCGACGTCGAGAAGTTCGTGGCGCTGCCGGAAGCGACCGTGATCGAGTGGCATCGCAGTGGCTGGCTGGCGCTGATCCACCAGCACCTGATGTCGCTGGGTCGCTTCAACGACCTGACCCGTCGCCAGGTTGAGCGTCTGGCGGCCTGATCAGGCCCTGGGCATGGCTTCCGCAGTGCGGGAGCCATGCCATTGCTGAAGGACCCGCAACAGGCGTCGCGCATCGACCCAGTCGGGCGTGGCGTCGCGACCCAGTGCCCACAGGTCGGCCGCCGTGTCCGCCTCTGCGGCAGCCCCGTACATCTGCAGGGCCCCCTGTAGGCGATGCGCGTGATGGCATAGGTCAGTGGCGCTGGCCTCATCCATGGCCTGTTCGATCCGCACCAGTTCGTGGCCGATGTCCGTGATGTAGGCAGGGTCACAGGCAGCTGTGCCCGTTGTGATGGCCTGTCCGGTCACCGGCAGCTCCAGCGCCCGCAGCAGCGACTCAAGCTGTAAAGGCTTGGCCAGGGTGGCGTCGAACCCTGCTTTCCGGCAGCGCGCCACATGCCGACGATCACGGCGTGCCGACAGCGCGATCAGTCGCAGTGGGTTGAGCGCCTGCCTGCGCAGCTGCATGGCCAGTGCATAGCCATCCATATCCCCGAGCCCGATGTCGAGCAGGGCTACGCTGCGCGGCCTCACAGCCTGCTCGGCAAGCGCGCTGGTGGCGTCGCCAAAGGCGTGCACATCGGCACCCGCGCGGCGCAGCTGCTCGCTGATGACCCGGCGATTGAGTGCATTGTCTTCCACCAGCAGCAGCTCAAGCCCGCCCAGCGGCCTTCCGACCTCGGCGGCGGCTGACACGGTCTCGGCCCTGGCGGCGCGTACCGGCAGGCGAAGGGAGAAGCGACTGCCGCGCCCGGGGATGCTGTGCACTGACAGGTTGCCGCCCATCGCGCGGCCAAGCTCATGCGCGATCATCAGTCCCAGTCCGCTGCCTCCGCGCGTCCTGCCGTCTTCGCCCTGCTGGAATGGCTGGAACAGCACGGCAAGTTGCTCGGCAGCGATGCCGATACCGCTGTCGATCACATCCAGCATGAGTTCACGAGGGTCGTTGCCGGGCGTCAGTTGAAGGCGCAGTTCGATACCCCCGACATCGGTGAATTTGAGTGCGTTTCCCAGCAGGTTGTCGATGATCTGGCGCAGCCCCTCCGGGTCGATGGCGACAATGGGGCAGGGCTCGGGAAGACAATCGAAGCGAAGCGCCAGCCCGCGCTGCCGAGCCTGGGGGCGAATCGCATCCAGCGATTGGCGGCAGAGTCGTGCGATGTCGCAGGGTCGTGCGCTCGGCTTGAAGGTGCCGCTGGCCAGGCGTGAGAATTCCAGCGAGCGATTGAGCAGGCTGCGCAGCGAGGAGCCCGCGGCATGTGCGGCCGCCAGCACTTCGCGCTGCCCCTTGGGTGACGACGGCTGGCTGAGCAGGTCGATCGAGGCCAGTACCGTCTGAGCCGAATTGCGCACTTCGTGGCTGAACATACCAATCGCGCGGGCACGAGCGCGGCCTTCACCACGCAGGCGCCTGTGCCAGGCATGCCACAGGAACGGGGCAACTGCCAATGCGGCAGCCAGGGCCGGCAGCCACAGCGGGGGAAGCTGGCGCATCCAGTCCAGGGCGTGGTCGACCGAGGGGGGCGCCACCTGTCGGGCCCACAGCTGCAGCAGGCTGGCATGTTCTTCCAGCGTAATGTCGTGCAATGCCCGCTCGATGCGCTCCAGCAGCTGGCGATCTTCGTGGTGCGCAAGCAGGTGCAGGTCGGTTGAGAAATCACTGTCGAACGACTGCAGGTGCAGGTGCCCGGCGAAATGCCGGCGGATCAGCGGGCGCAGCGTGGCTTCCAGGCCGATTGCCAGATCGGCGGTACCGTTCTCGACGGCTGCCAGTGTGGCGTGACGATCGGCCAGGTGCAGCAGGCGGAGGTGTGGGTGGCGCGCCGCCAGCCATCCCGCATACGGTCCTCCTTCGACCACGGCCAGGACTCGATGATCGAGCTCCGTGATGTCGCGCGGCAGGCGTTCGCCGCTGCGCCCGGCGAGCATCGTCTTGCCACCGCGGAACGTTCTGGATGCCACCAGCCCGTGGCAGGGGGGTGGCAGGTGGGTGCCGATCACCAGTACCAGATCCGCTTCCCGCCTGCAGACGGCAGCCACTGATGCACCGGTGCTGGCATGCGGGTGTTCCTGGAACTGCAGTTGCGAACGCCGTGCAACCAGATTGGCGTAGCCGTGGGCCAGGCTTGGCAACGTGGTGCCGTCAGCGAGTGCGGCGGGTAGCGGGTGCAGCGATGGCGCGGTCGCCACCCGCACTTCGCGTCCCGGCTCCCATCCAGGCGACGATGCATCCTCGGCCGACGCGGCAGGCAGCAGGATGAGCGCCAGCAGCAGGAGGGGGGATGTGTACAGTCGATCGCGCATCTTCAAAGTGATTCCAGCTGCTGCCGCATGGCGTAGATCTCGGCATCGTTGCGCAGCCTGAGCTTGCGCAAAGCCGCAACCTTCTGCGTGCTGACAGTCTTGATGCTGCGATGACGCCGGAGCGCGATCTCCGAAACAGTCAGGCCGGCCAGCAGAAGCTCCAGTACTTCGCGCTCGTTGCGGCTGAGTTCTTCGCAGTCTCCCGGCAGGGTGCAGTCGGGTGGCAGTCGCGGAAGCCCCTGCGATACCCGCACGATCGCGTCCGACAGCATCGACAGTGGTTCGGTCTTGCTCACCACGCCACTGATGCCGGTGGCGATGAGCTGGTTGATGTGGGTCAAGGGTGACAGGGTCGCAAAAGCGAGCAGGGGGACGCGTGGAAAGTGCTCGCGCAGCAGCGGGGTCAGCTCGGCCGCGCTGCGATCGTCGCGGGCCAGGGTCAGATCGATGATCGCGACATCCACCCGCATCTGCTGGAGGCTGTCGATGAGTTCTTCGCTGCGGGCATGGCTGGCGACAATATGGAAGCGGACGTCGCGGGAGAGATGCAGGGCAGTGCCGCGACGGACGACCTCATGGTCGTCCAGGAGTGCCAGTTGCAGCGGGCGCGGGGCAGGAAGTCCATTCATGCGCAGGGAGGTGATCGGCGCCCGTGGGGCGTGATGATCATTCTGGCGCTGCTGTCGCGGCGAACATCGAAATTGCCTGATTTTTGCGATTATTCCTAAGAGTCGATGCGCTGCATCCATCGATTCGGGGCTATCCATTGGCGGGATGGATTGCAAAGCCGGAAACAGGCCATTTCCGCATGCGTGATGGGCGTCTGGCGTGAATGTCACCGGGAACCATCAGGGGCGGCGCGGCACCGATCCGCAACGCCCGGGATCGGTTTCAGGGCGTTCGACCCCCAGCGCGCAGGCTGCGCGCCATCTCGCTGGTTCCGGCCCAGCCAAGGTCGGCATAAAGTGGCTTGCCCTGCGCGGTGGCATGCAGGACTGCGTAGGTGGCGCCACGTTCGGCGAAGGCGTCGTCTGCCAGAGCCATCAGCTTCCGGGCGATGCCCCGGCGGCGGTACTCCGGATCCACGTACACGTTCAGGACGTAGCCACGGCAGTCCTGTTCCGGATGGGCAGGGTGGGGTGGCCAGTCGATCAGCATCAGTCCAATGCCGGCGATGGTTCTGCCGTGGTCTGCAAGGACATGGCCGAAGTACTCGCCAGAGGCCAGGCGCGGTGCCAGCCAGGCACGGAAAGGAGCCGCCATCGCCCGCAGGATCTCCTCGGCGCGCCCATTCTCGCGGAACATGGCTTCGCGGTGGGCGCAGATCGCATCCAGGTCGCTCGCACGGATCTGCCGCACTTCAAGCCCGTTCCATGCCGCTTCTGCGTGGCTGCCCATCGTGCTGATCCCCGGCTCAGGCCTGTCCGGCAATTCTGGCATCCTCTGCCGGGTGATGCATGACGCAGGACGCAACCGGATCGTTGTTGCGACGCACTACCGGATGGATTGCGGCACGCGCCGCAGTCGGCGGATGTCGTAGCCCATTTCGGCGATGCGCTGCACGGCTTTCTGGTAGTCGCCGTCGGACACCTGCGGCGTACGTGCCATGTACCAGACATAGTCGCGCTTGCTGCGCGCCACGATGGTCTGGCGGTAGTCATCATCCCGCCAGGCGATGATGTACTCGGCCTGGATCGGCCAGATGAACTGCATGCCCCATACCGCGCCATGGCCTTCCTCTTCGACATGGCCGATGGGGTGCATCGACCTCTGCGGGGCATCGAATCTGCCCTTGCGATAGGTGAAGGTGGTCTGGATGCGCCCGTCGGGCTTCAAGGCATAGCTTTCCACTGCGTCGTAGGCATCGCGTTCGGGCCAGGACGGGATATGGGCGATCACGTACCAGTCGCCCATGAAGCGTGGCACATCCACCGAAGGCGCATGCGGAAGTGGCCGGGTGTCGCTGGAGGAGCAGCCTGAGCCGAACAGGCCGACCGCGATCAGCGGAAGCAGCGGGAACACGCGCATGTCACACCTCAGCGGGGACGGAACAGGTAGTGGGCCACCAGCCATTGCTGGCCGCCGTCGTAGCCGAACAGTTCGGCGCATGCCATCCAGAACATCCGCCAGCGCTGCCACCAGATCCGCGCGGCCACCGGTCCATAGGTTGCCGACAGCACCGGCATCACCCGGTCGCGTGCTGCGTCCTGATTGGCCAGCCAATGCTCGGCAGTGCGCTGGTAGTGGCGGCCATCCAGCAACCAGCGCTGATCGAGGCGCAGGTCGCGCTGGAAATGCAGCAGGGTATCGGCCGCCGGCATCAGGCCGCCGGTGAAGAAGTGGCGGCCCATCCAGTTGTCGCCGCCCTCGGTTTCGAACGGGTACATCAACGTGCGATGGGCGAAGATGTGCACGAACAGCGCACCGTCCGGCTTCAGCCACTGCGCGATGCGCGCCAGCAGGCGCTCGTAGTTGCGCACGTGCTCGAACATCTCGACCGAAACGCAGCGATCAAACTGCGCCGAGGGCAACTCCAGCTGGTTCACGTCACGGGTGAGCACCTGCACGTTGTGCAGCCCGCGGGCCTGGCACTGCGCCATGATGTGCTGGCGCTGGCTGTGCGAGTTGGACACGGCAGTGATCGCTGCGTGCGGATAGCGCTCGGCCATCCACAGCGTCAGCGAGCCCCAGCCGCAGCCCAGTTCGAGAATGTGCTGTCCATCGGCCAGGCCTGCGCGCTGGCCGTACAGTTCCAGCATTGCTTCTTCAGCCTGGTCCAGCGTTTCGTGACCGGTGGGGTAATAGCAGCTGCTGTACTTCAACCGCTTGCCGAGGCAGGCCTGGAAGAACGCCGCGGGCACTTCGTAATGCTGGCGATTGGCTGCATCGGTATGCAGGGCGAGCGGGCTGTCGGCCAGCTCGGCGATGCGGCGGCCGAAACGCGCGGACTGCGCTTCAATACCACCTTCCGATTCTTCCTGCAGGCGCTGCGCGCACAGTCGCCGGATGCCGGCACGCAATGCGGCATCCGGCAGCAGGCCACGTTCGGCCCAGGCAGTCAGCCCGGTTTCTGCTTCCTCGGCCGGATTCAGTGACGGTATCGCGTTCATGCGGAATGCTCCTTGGAAGGGCGGGGGAACCAGGGGAAGAACATCGGCGTGCTGTGCTGGTAGTCACGGTAGTCGTCGCCGCGGCTGCGCAGAGCCTGCTTTTCGGTGAACGGGATGCCGCTGAGATAGCGCAGGAATACATACATCAGCACGGGGCCGAGCCAGGCCAGCCACCACAGTGGGGAGCCGATCGCCAACAGCACGTAGGTGAACCAGTGCAGCCATTCGAAGAAGTAGTTGGGGTGCCGGGAGTACCGCCAGAAGCCATCTCGGCAGGTGCGACCCTTGTTCGCCGGGTTGGCGCGGAACCGGGCCAGCTGGTGGTCGGCCAGCGCCTCGCCGCCCACGCTCAGCAGCCAGACGAGCACGGCGGCCAGCAGCCAGCGCGTCATGCCAGCGGTTGGGTTGGCGGCGACCGCGACGAAGGGCAGGGCGAACAGTACCACCAGCAGTGCCTGCGCCATGAAGAACCCGAAGATCTTTCCCTGGTGTCCCTGCCAGTGGTCACGAAGGTAGCGATAGCGCCCGTCCTCTTCCTCGTGCCGGACGCGATGCCATAGATGAAGGGCCAGGCGACCGCCCCACAGGCCACCGAGTACAGCCAGCGCCACCCGTGGCGCCACCGCGCCATCGCCCAGCAACGCCAGCAGCAGCGCGGCCGCGGCCACGCCTTTGGCCCAGAGCACATCCACAACACCGATGTTGTGCTGGCGGCGCTGCCAGGCCCAGCCCCAACTCATCACCAGCGCCGCATACAGCAGCACCCAGAGCAGGTTGATCATGATGACGCTCCGGCGAGAGGTGGCTGCGCTGTAGTGCGCGGGCGGGCGGCGCGGCACATCAGGGAAAGTGCAATGGCCCAGCCTGCACCCAGTACCAGGACGCCCTGCCACAGCGGGCTGTTGAACTGCACCGCACCGAATCCACGCGCGGCCGACAGGTAGGCCAATGGCGCCAGCAGCAGGCCGAACAGGGGCGGCAAGGCAGGATGGCGCTGCAGGAAGCGCATCGAGGTGGTCAGGGTCATTGCGAACGCAGCCCACAAGGCCATGATCCAGGGCGGCGGCACCCACCCCAGCGGGGCAGCGGCGTAGCGCACGGTGCCGCTGGCGGCAGCACTGGCATCGACCAGCCAGGCACAGGCAAGCGCCAGCGCCAGCAGCCGCAGGTCCAGTCGCGGATGCGCCGAGGTCAGCAGCTGGCTGCCGATGTAGAGCGAAGCAGCCAGCAACGCGGGCCATTGCCAGCCGCGCCCGGCGCCGGCGACGGCGCACAGCCAGACCAGCTGGTTGCCAAGCAGGTTGGCCCAGAACCGCCGCATTTCAGTTGCCCTCACCATGGGGGGCCGCAGGCCGATGGCCCGGGCGTGCCAGCAGCAGGTGCGAGACCCCGATTGAGCGCTCCAGGAAGCCGCCTTCGCAGTAGGCCAGGTAGAAGTCCCACAGGCGGCAGAAGCGCGCATCGAACCCCTGCGCCTGCACCGCAGGCAGCTGCGCGAGGAAACGCTGGCGCCAGGCGCGCAGGGTCAGCGCGTAGGAATGGCCGAAATCCTGCTGGGCGATCAGCTGCAGGTCGCTGGACCGCGTCTTGGCCGCCATGATGGCGTTGACGGAGGGGATGAAGCTGCCGGGGAACACATAACGCTTGATGTAGTCGACGCTGCGACGTGCCTGCTCATAGCGATGGTCTTCGATGGTGATGGCCTGCAACAAGGCGACACCATCGGGCTTCAGCAGCCGCTGCAGCGTGGCCATGTAGGTGTCCAGGTACTCGGCGCCGATGGCTTCGATCATCTCGATCGACACCAGCTTGTCGAACTGGCCCTGCAGGTCGCGGTAGTCCTGCATCAGCAACGTCACCCGATCCTGCAGGCCGGCGGCCCGTACGCGCTCGGCGGCCAGCGCAAGCTGTTCGGCGGAGATGGTGGTGGTGGTGACGTGGCAACCGTAGTACTGCGCCGCGTGCACCGCGAAGCCACCCCAGCCAGTCCCGATTTCCACCACGCGATCACCGGGCTTGAGCTGCAGCTGCTGGCAGATGCGGTCCAGCTTGCGCCGCGAGGCGGACTCCAGCGAGTCGGATTCGCTGGCGAACAACGCCGACGAGTACATCAGGTCCGGTGACAGGAACAGGGCGAAGAAATCGTTGCCCAGGTCGTAGTGGGCGGCGATGTTGCGCCGGCTGCCCTCGCGGCTGTTGCGGCGCAGCCGGTTCCAGCCGCGCAGCAGCCACCCACCCACCTGGGCCGGGCCGCGCTCCATGCCGTCCAGCAGGTCGCGGTTGCGGACCAGCAGCTGTATCAGTGCGACCAGATCATCACAGCGCCAGTCGCCCTGGATGTAGCTCTCGCCAGCGCCGACGCTGCCCTGCGCAGCGACCTTCCGGTAGAACGACGGGTCGTCGATGGTCACCGTCACCTGCAGCCCGGCGTGGGCGTTGCCCAGCCGGACCTCGCCAAGGGCATCGCGCACGCACAGGTGGCCGTCGCGCAGGGGGGCAAGCTGTGCCAGCAAGCGGCGGCGCAGGAAGGCATCCAGCGCGCCGGGGCGCGGCAGGGTAACCGAAGGTGTCATCGAGTTCATCGCGGTTTCCCGGCAAGGGTGGGGTGGTCGTGTACGGGGTTGCGCTTCAGCCACAGCCGCAGTGCGTGCCAGTGGATGGCGGCCACCACCTGGGTGGTCATCAGTGGGTAGCAGGCGAGTACCCGCGCCAGCCCGCTGCCATCCAGCGGTCGGCGTTGCAGCGTCTGGGTGGCATCGAACTGGCGGATGCCGTCGCGCCAGACCTGCATGTGCACGCGCAGGTGCTCATCGGGGCTGCTGAAGCGCCAGTCGTAACGGCAGTCCATCGGCATGAACGGCGAGACGTGGAAGCGCTTGTCGAACTGCCAACGCAGTGACGCGCCTTCGTGGACGGCCGTAGCGACCGGCAGCACGTAGGCGTGCCGCTCCTTCCAGGGCGTATTGGTGATCTCGGCCACGATGCAGTCCAGCGTGCTGCCGTCGGCCTGGTAGCAGTAGTAGAAGCTGACCGGGTTGAACACATGCCCGGCAAAGCGAAGATGGGTGAGCAGCCGCACCGGACCCGAGGGTCGATGACCGAGCGTCTTCGCAGCATGGTCGCGCACGGCATCGGCCAAAGGCTGTGCGGGATCGCCGAAATAGTCGCTGCGCCGGAACTCGGCAAGGTTGCGGCGATTGACCGACCACAGCCAGCGCCCGGCAAACACGGTCTCCAGTTCATCAAGGTCGAGCAGCAGCTGCGCAACCGGGTAACGGAACGCATGCGGGTGCGGATGATGCCGACGATGCATCACCTGCCCGAAGTAAAGCGCGCTGGCGCTCATGCCGCCACCTCGGACGCTACCGATGCCTCGCGATGCGGTGCGCGGGCCTCCAGCGCATCCACCACGCGGCGGGCGCTGCGGATGCCATCCTCATGGAAGCCCCAGCCCCAGTAGGCCCCTGCGAACCAGGTGTGGCGATGGCCCTGCAGCTCCGCCCAGCGCTGTTGTGCGCGCACAGCGGCGTGGTCGTGCACCGGGTGCGCATAGTGCAGCGTTCGCAGCACCCTGGCCGGGTCGATGGCATCGCTGCGGTTGAGGGTGACTACCAGCGGCGTGCTGCCGGGCAGGCCCTGCAGCAGGTTCATGCAGTAGCTGACCGTGCAGGGTGCTGCTGGATCCTGCGGCACATGCGCGTTCCAGGCCGCCCAAGCCTTGCGGTTGCGCGGCAGCAAGGATGCATCCGTGTGCAGTACCGCCTCGTTGGATTGGTAGCGGATTGCGCCGAGGATGTCGCGCTCGGGGGCATCGGCATCGGTCAGCAGGGCCAGCGCCTGGTCGCTGTGGCACGCCAGGATCACCTCGTCGAAGGCCTCCACGCCAGCGGCGCTGTGCACGCGCACGCCCCAGGGCATGCGCTCGACGGCCGTGACCGGGCATTGCAGCCGCTCATGCACCCTCCAGTGGCGGCGCAGTGCATCCACATAGCGGGCCGATCCGCCCGTGACTACGCGCCAGTCGGGGCGACCGGTCATCTGCAGCATCTGGTGGTTGGCCATGAACTGCGCCAGGTAGCGGGCCGGAAATTCTCGCACCGTGGCCGCAGGAGACGACCACAACGCCGACGCCATCGGCAGCAGGTGCTCTTCCATGAACGCCTCGCCATAGCGCCGGCTGTGCAGGTACTCGCCCAGCGTCGGGCCTTCTTCCTCGGCCAACAACAGCGGGGCATCCCGATAGAAGCGACGCAGGTCGGCCAGCATGCCCCAGAAACGCGGTGACACCAGGTTGCGTCGCTGGCAGAACAGGCCATCCAGCGAGGTGGCGTTGTATTCCACGCCACTGCGCTCGCTGTGCATCGAGAAGCTCATCGTGGTCTGCTGCGACGCCACGCCCAGCTCATCGAATAATGCCGTCAGCAGCGGGTAGTGCAGGGGATTGAAGACGATGAAGCCGGTGTCCACGGCCATGCGTGTGCCTTCCACCTGCACCTCGTGTGTGTGGGTGTGGCCGCCAAGATAGTCGTTGGCTTCGAACAGCGTGACGTCGTGCTGGCCATCCGGCCACCAGGCACTGGCCAGCCCCGCGATACCCGATCCGATGACCGCGATGCGCATGTCAGTACCTCGCCTTGGCCAGGACCCACTCGGGGATGGGCTTGAGCCCCTTGACCAGCCCCAGCGCCGCCATCGCGCGCAGCCCATACCAGGTCAGGTCGACTTCCCACCAGCGGAAGCCCTGGCGGACGGTGCCGGGAAAGAAGTGATGGTTGTTGTGCCAACCCTCGCCGAAGGTCAGCAGGGCCAGCCAGAGGTTGTTGCGGCTGTCGTCGCGGGTCTCGAAGCGGCGACGGCCGAAGCGATGCGCCAGCGAATTGATGGTGACGGTGGCATGGAACAACACGATGGTGGAAATGAAGAAGCCCCACACCAGTAACTGCGGGCCAGTGGTGTGCAGGCCCGGCGCCCAGCGCTCCAGCCCGGCACCCAGCGCGTACAGTGCCGCGGCCAGCAGGACCGGCACGGCCGTATCAAAGCGGTCCAGCCAGCGCAGCTCCGGGAAGCGTGCCAGGTCCGGCACCCGCGACAGGTCGGTGGTGAAGGCTTCACGGGTCAGGAACCAGCCCATGTGGCTGCGCCAGAAGCCGCCTTCGCGCGGCGAATGCGGGTCCAGGGGCTGGTCGGCGTGGCGGTGATGGTGGCGATGATGCGCGGCCCACCACAATGGCCCGCGCTGCACGCTGGAAGCGCCGATCACCGCGAACACGAACTGCACGGCGCGCGATGCCTGGAAGGTACGGTGCGAGAAGTAGCGGTGATAGAACGCGGTGATGGCGAACATGCGCACCGCATAAAGCGCCGCGGCTACGATGACTGCCGTCCACGAGACACCGACCCAGATCACCGCGATGCAGGCCAGGTGCATCAGTGCGAACGGCACGGCGCGCAGCCAGTCGATCCGCCCAGGCCGCTCGCCAGTGGCTTCCGTGGCATTGCCGGTATCGAACCAGCGCTGCAGCGTGCGCAGCAGGCGCCAGCGTCGACGGGGAAGGGGCGCTACAGAGGCCATGGCGGATCTCGGCGGGTGTCGTGTCTTCCTGTACGCAGCAGGATGCGCAATGGATGCGCCACGGCGCAGTAAATTCCAACTTCACCTGGGCGTCACGACGCAACGCTCAGCCAAGGGTTGCGTCCATGCCTGTTGCCAGTCGCCTGCCGGTCGCTCGGCAGCAGGCGAGCTGAAGCGCACGGTCACCTGCGGGTAGCTGCCACGCTCATCGCGAAGGTTGCTGGTGCCGCGGAACTCCAGCAGGCGACGGTCGGCGCTGGCGTAGACCAGTGACAGGCGCGGTGCGATGCCGCCGTACCAGGTGTCCAGGCTGACCTCGATGGCCTGGGCGTCCAGGCCCTGCCAGCGAACAGGGCCGGTGCGCCGCACCTGCACCGGGAAGTAGCGCTGTCGGCCGGGCACCAGGAACGGCAGGCTGATGTGCTCGCCGCGCATCAGCGCGGGCCAGTGCAGGCGCACCGCTGAGTCGAATCCGGCATCGATCACTGCATCCGGCGGTGATTCAAGGCGGCGCTGACGCAGCTCACTGGCGGCATTTTCCTTCCAGTCAATCGACACGGAATCGCCGGCGGCCTGCACCTCTGCGGCCTGGCCGCTGCGGCGGTCTTCCAGCGAATAGCCCCGGGCCTGCGGGCGGGAGCTGGCAGGCAGATGCTTGCGGGCAAAGGGCTGGCCGCCCGGGCACTGGTACAGCACCCAGCGCTCGGCGCCCTCCGTCGCCTCGCGCCGCCAGTGCACTTCACGGTAGAGAATCTCGCCCTGCGCGGAAGTGGCCACGCCCTCGCTTCGCAGCCAGGGTGCCGCCAGCGCGGCATGGGGCAGGCACAGCAGCAACCAGGCAATGCGCATGGCGTTCATCCGGGAGGGGAGTGCTCAGGTCATACGGCGGGGATGGGCGGTTGGATGCGTTGCGCTGCCTGCATCCAATTGCTGCCCCCGCGCGTACAGAGGACAGACCTTCACCCGCCCGCCGCGAACGCAGATGTACCCTGACGCCGCCAGCACCCTCGCCAACTTCAACAGCGCACGCACCGTGTCCAGCTCCCAGCAGCCCAGCAGCGAGCCGAAAAACTGGGCCGGTGACATGGACGGTGTCGCGCGGCTGCGCGACCGCGACTGCTTCATGCGGATCTACGACTACTTCATGCCGCGGCTGTGCGTGTACCTGCGCGGCCTGGGCGCACCCGACGCCGTGGCCGAGGAGCTGGCGCAGGAATGCCTGTTGCGCCTGTGGTTGCGGGCCGTCGACTACGATGCGGCCCAGGGCGCGCTGAGTACCTGGCTGTACCGCATCGCCCGCAATCTGCATATTGATCGAGTGCGCCGTGAGCGTGGCTGGATGCAGGTGCAGGCCGCGGTGGAGGACGCGGCAACACTGGATGTGATCGAGCGCAGCAGCGCCGAACAGTTCGCTGACCACGCGCGTCTTCGCCAGCGCATCAATGAGCTGCCTGCGGTGCAGGCGCGGCTGGTGCGGATGTCCTATTTCGAGGCCAAGAGCCACAGCGAGATCGCCGAGGCGCTGGGCATGCCGCTGGGCACGGTGAAATCACACCTGCGGCGCGCGTTCCTGCAGCTGCAGTCGAAAGTAGGAGGTGCGCTGTGAATCCGCACCACCATCTGCACGAATCCACGCTGATGAGCTACGCCGCAGGCGCGCTTCCGGCGCCGTTGAGCATCGTGGCGGGCGCCCACCTGGAGCAGTGTGCGCATTGCCGCCAGCGTCTGCGCGACGCAGAGGCGATCGGCTCGGTGCTGCTGGAACAGACCCAGCCGTCCGCTGGCGACGTGCGCCGCGAACGGTTGCGCGAAGCAATGCTGATGCAGCTGTCCACGGAAACGCCGATGGCCGTGGCTGGAGCCGCGCGCCAGATGCCAAAGGAGCGCCCCGAGGCCGATCCCGATCATCTGCCGGTGTCACTGCATCCGTACTTTGGCACCTCGCTGGGTGGCCTGCGCTGGCGCTGGATGGCGCCCGGGGTGCACTGCATCCGCGCCGAGCAGATGCCCTCGCTGATCATGCTGAAGATCGCCCCGGGCAAGTGCCTGCCCATGCACAGCCATGGCCGCAGCGAACTGACCCAGATCCTGCGGGGCTCGTACAACGATGCGCTGGGGCTGTTCGCGCCCGGTGACGTGGCGGACCTGGACGAGGATGTGGAGCACCAGCCGGTGACCGCGCCAGGGGTGCCTTGCATCTGCGTGTCGGCACTCGACGCGCCGCTGGTGTTCAGTGGTTGGCTGGCGCGGAAGATCCAGCGCTTTGTGAAGCTCTAGGATGGTTGCAGCGATGGCCACAGGCGCGCTGCGGGTTCTGCTGACCGGTGCCGCGGGGCTGGTCGGGCAGGGTGTGGCCCTGGCCTGCCAGCGCTCGCCACGGGTCGCCGATCTGACCGCACTGGTCCGCCACCCGGGCAGCCTGAACGGTCGTGGCAGCGGGCTGATCGTGCCGGACTTCCTCGGGATCGAGGAACGGCAGGATGATCTGTCGGGGTTCGATGCCTGCTTCTACTGCGCGGGCGCTCCACCGTTGGGCACTGCCGAGACCGAGTACCGACGGGTGACGCTGGACACCACTCTGGCCGTCGCCGGGCACGGTGGAGTGCGCAGACATCAACCGGATCGCCGCTGGCGTGCGCGATCCGGCGGCCTGACCCCAGTGTGCTCGCCCGTCGTTGCATCCGGAAACAGTGCGGCGTAGTCGTGATCGAGAAGCTGTTGCCAGCCTCGATAACCCGTCGGTTTCGCAGACAGGACATCCGCGCTGCACGCCGGCTCGACAGCGATTGCCCTACGGTAATCGTGAATTCCAACAGATGCCACGCCCGTGAACCTGCAGACCGCACCCGCGCCCCAGTACCGCATGCTCCCTGACAGCTGCCAGTTTGAACTGCTGGATGTGGATGTGCTGCAGGATCCTGCCAGTGGCCGGCTGCTGCACCTGTACTCGCTGGTTGCCCGTTGCCTGTCCTGCGAGACGATCTTCAAAGCGGAAGAGGGGCAGGGCCTGGTCAGCCATACTGTGGCACGGGTGGTGCGATGCCCCACAGGCTGCGGCCAGCAGGCGTTCAAGCCGGCCCTGCTGCGGTCATGGCGCCCTCAGGCCATTGCCCAGGCATGAGCGGCTGGCGACCTGGTCACAGCAGCCCGGGATTGGCCCGCCACACGGCGAAGTTGAGCGCCGAGGCGAACGAGATCCAGGCCAGGTAGGGAAGCAGCAGCACCGCCGCGATCGGGCGGATTCGCGCAAACGCGACGATCGTCGCGCACACCATCACAATCAACACAAGAATGTCAGCGAAGGCCAGGGCGCCCAGCTTCCAGCCGAAGAACAGCCAGCTCCACAGTGCGTTGACGGCCAACTGCACCAGATAGAGCACCAGCGCGGATCGTCCGTCACGCCAACCGCGTTCGCGCCAGACCAGCCATGCGGCCATTGCCATCATGGAGTAGAGCAGCGTCCACACCGGACCAAAGACGCTGGCCGGTGGCGCCCACGCTGGACGGGTGAGGGTGGCGTAGAAGCTGGCCGCAGACGTGGATGCCCATGCACCCAGGGCCGCCGCAACGAAGGTGATCGCCACCCATCCCAGAAGCCCGGAAACCTGTGAACTCCGCTTCATACCTTGCAGCTCCCTGATACAAGCGCTTTTGTATACGCACAGAGGCTGCGAATGGATGCAGGCTGCGGACCTTCAGTCTGAAGAGCCGGCGGCAGCCGTTCCCTGGCTTGCTGGCAGCAGGGAAGGCTGTTGATCGAACCACTCGCGTGCCTTGGCCAGATGCCATTGGCGCCGGTCACCGTCCAGCTCGATCCCCGCACCCAGCAGCCCCCAGCGCAGGTAGAGGTCGCCGCGTTTGCGCTGTTCCAGCAGATCCAGCCGCGCGCGCACTGACAGGCGATCATTCTCGGCCTGCAGGCCATCGATCACCAGGTGGCCCGGGCGCCAGCGCAGCCTCGCCTGTGCATCCACCTGGCCGGAATCCAACAGCGACAAGGTCCAGCGCGGGTAGTCGGTGCGTTCGGCGAACAACGCCAGCAAGGGGCGCGCATCACTGAGCGTCAGATCGGTGGTGACGTCTACCTGGAAAGGCGACTGCGCATCGATGCGGCCGCGCTTGAAGGCCGCACGCCCTTTCCACGCAGTCGAGCGTTCACCACCGGCCAACTGCACGTTGCGTAGCTCGACCGTGGTGCCGGACAGATCGAAATGACGCTGGTTGAAGTCGCCCCGGCGCAGCGTTGCGTTCACGTCCACATCGCCCCCCATGTCCAGGCCGGCGACCTTGGCGCTGGTGTTTCGCCCCTGCAGGCGGGCCGTGCCATGGCCAACGCGGCCATCGGTATCGAGGGTGGCATCACCACTGAGTGAGCCGGTGCCGCGCAGCAGGCGCACCTGCTTTGAACCGAGATAGCGGTTGTAGGCGGACAGATCCGGAATCGTGGCCTCGCTGAAGCTCAAATGGGCGCGGACGCCCTTGCGCAGTTCCTGCAAACGGCCGTCGCCGGTCAGATCCAACGCCAGATCGCGGCCGTCGAACAGCCGAACGTCCTTGACATCGGTGGGACGCGCGGTGAAGTGGGGCAGGCGGACGGCAAGCAGGGCCTGATTTGGAGCGCCTGACTTCAGTTCCCCGTGCGCGCTGGCGGTACCGGCAAGCCGGACGCCCGCCACCTCGGCAACTGCTTCGGCAGAGGGAATGTCCACCGTGCTGCCTTCGCTCAGCTCGCCGTTGCGCAGCCGCAGGTCGGCCTTCAGCGTGCCGCCGCCGTCCAGTTGCAGCCACGGCTTGCGGACGAACAGGGCGGGGATCCAGTTGAGCGAGGTGAACGTCCATTCGCCGCGCACCGTGCCGGAGCTGCGCTCCAGCAACCGGGCGGGATCATGGAAGGGAATGTCACGACCGGTGATGTGCAGGTCCGCGTCCACTTCGCCGCCCGAGCCGGGCCGGGGTGGCAGGCGTGCCTGCAGGCGCAGGTCATTGGCCACATTGAGCTGAAGGGCCAGCACGCCGCGGTCGGGAGCACCGTCGCCAAGATAGAGCGGCACCTGCCAGAGAGCGTGATCGCCGGGCTGCAGCTGGCCGTCGATCAGGTGCGCCGAAATCTGCAGGCGGCCGGGCACCGGTGCGCTGGAGATCTTCGGGGCGGTGGCGTCCGTATCCATGCGCAGGCCCTGGCTGCGTGCATCAACATCCAGCTGGGCATGCAGGATCTTCAGTTTGGCGAGCCCAGGCGCCTGGTCCCGGTAATGGCGCGGGTAGCTGAAGCGCGCAGCCAGGTTCATGTTGCCCAGTAGCTGCACGCCGTCGAAACTGGTGTCCGCACCCTTGAATGTGACGGTTGAATCCAGGAGTTCCGAAGGACCGCCGCGCAGCTGCTTGACGAAGCCGACCGTGCCCTGGCCCTTGCCGATGATCAGCAGCTTGCCGAAACGGGCGCTGCGGATGCTGTCGCTGTGGATGGCATCGAAACGCAGCGTCCAACCCTGTTCGCTGCGTGGGGGCGGCGGAATGGCCTCTTCAACACGGCTGATCTCGGCCGATACGCCCGTGGCCTGCAGGCGCGGAACCCGTACTTCGCGCTGGAACAGCGGCAGGACTGCCAGTCTGGCGCTTGCCCGGTCGGCATGCAGCACGTAGACGGTGTGGTTGACGTGGCCGCGCATGTGCACGTTCCAGGCGATCACGTGGCCGGGCAGCAGCGTGATGGCCGGGCCCGTGCTCATCACGAACTTGTGCGGTTTGCGGTTGGTGACCTGGTCGAACAAGGGCGTGTTGAGGAAGATGTTGCCGGCCAGGAGATACAACAGGTAGATGCCCAGCAGGACGTAGGCAGGCACGCGCCATCGTCGAAGCCGGTGCGGGATGTGCGCGGATACAGGGGGCATCTACTGCTCTAAAGGCCGGAATTTCCTCAACTATTGCGGAGAGCATGGCGGTGGCGCGTGAAGCAGCTACGGCGCCAGAGCTCGATTCTGGTAGTGTCCGGCCTGGCCACCACCTCAGATCTGCAGGAGTCGCATGGAAATTCGACCGGCCAGCGAAAGTGACTTCGACGCCATGTGGTGCATGTTCAAGTCAGCCATTGCGACGCAGGATGCGCTGCCTTTCGGCGGTGCTTTTGAGGTCGAAACGTTTCGCACGCATTGGTTCCAGGCCCAGACCCCTTATGTGGCCGTGCTGGAGGGCCAGGTTGTGGGCATGTACAAGATGGGGCCGAATTACCCTGATCTTGGGGCGCATGTGGCCAGCGCCACCTATGTGGTGGATGCGCCGGCACGAGGGCAAGGCGTGGGCCGGGCTTTGGCGGAGCACAGCCTGGAGCGGGCGAGGGCGGAAGGATTCCTGGCCATGCAGTTCAATTACGTGGTCGGTACCAATGGCCCGGCCGTGGCGCTGTACCGGAAGTTGGGGTTTGCAGTGGTGGGAACGTTACCGAAGGCGTTCCGGCATGGGACGCTGGGCCTGGTGGATGTCTTTGTGATGCACAGGTTCCTGTGATGCGATGTGTCCGTCGCGCGTGTTCGGCGATATCCAGCCCAGGCTGGCTGCTCAATCCTTGAGGATGTCCCTTGGATCCATTGGTACAGTTTTTGCTGAGTCTGCTGGCGGGCGCGTTCCTATTTCTGTTGGATGTGGGGCATGACTACTGGAAGCGCCTGCGCTGGCTCTTCGGATGGGATCCCAATCTGGGCCATGAATCTGCCGACAAGCTCATTTCCATTGCCAACAGGATGGCGATGGTGACGACCGCCTTGCTGTTGGTTTGGGCGATGACAGGCCCATCGCCGTACCGGAGGAACTGGGAGATGGAGGTTTGGGGATTGGCGACCGGCACGTTGATTACGTATGTAGCGATCATCCTCAGCGCATCGGCGCGGGCCCGAGCCTAGCGAGATACGGCAGCCACTGGGTTACGGCCTGAAGCTCCCCGGGGTGGAATCTGCCGATTAACGTGACGCATCACGGACGATGGCCTCGAGCCTCGGCGCCGAATCGGCGAAGGCTGTCCTGCCAGGCGGGCACGTAGTCACGGCGAGAACAACTGCAAGGCGCGCTCGCAAAGCCGGCCTGGCCCGTCACTTGGAAATCCTCATGATTCGCCGCCATTCCTGCAGAGGTTGGCCGCCGGCGGCGGGCAGGCGAAAGGACGGCCAAAAGGACGGTTGACCGCCATTGGTCAGTGACAATCAGACTTGGCGTCAAGATCGGACCTGGGCCATGGCAAGCGAAGCATGGATCGGGCGATGGTGAGCTGAACATAATATACATTATGCGAAATAGCGTATCCGCCGAATCTGGGCCTTCGTCGGGTCCTCTTGGCAATGGCTGCGGCTCTGGCTTGGCTCTTGCCTCCCTGTTGGAACCCCCGACAAGGATGAGCTCGCAGCATGATCAAGATCGATCCGCACGAACGAATTGACCTGGCCGGCACCTGGGCCGGCTTCGGTTTCCAGGCTGGGCACATGTTCACTCCCGAAGGTCACCAGCTGGAGCCCTGCGACATGGCCTGGTGGTCCCTGATCTGCAATATCGCGCGGGAATGGCGGCTGATGATGGCTGAGGCGCGGCTCCCCGGGCCTCAGCTACATGAAAGGCCTCGGCCACGGCGAAATCCAGCGTGATCTACCTAGCTGAAGCGCTCAGAATTCGCCGAGAACGACGGTTCGGCGTGCGTGATCCCGACCCCGACGCCGAGACGTCCAATGTGGTCTACATGAGTCGTGGGCCGAAACCGCATCAGCGCGTGTGAGGCGTTGTTCGTAGGGGCGTAGCCCCTACCCCCGCTTCGGCTAAGCTTGCTGGTGACGCGCCGCGCGCCGTTCGGCTGCCCCTTGAAGTCGCGCCTTTCGCGTGTAGTGGGACTCCAGCAGCTCGATGGTGAAGTCGAGCAGGTCGTCTGCGTCGGCTTGGGACAGCGTGCCTCTGTGAGCTCCGTCGTTCCCATCATCCTTGATGCAGGCGGACAGTTCGTGAAGCTCCGGCGAAATTCGGTTCTCATCGTAGAGCCACTGAAGAAGCAGGCCCAGAGATCGCTTTGTCCTGGCGTCTGGCTGTTTATCCCTGTTGGCATTGACAAGGTCAGTGGCAACGAAATCAACGCACAATCGAAACATGGTGCCTGCGGCATTGATACAACCAACCGCAAGACATGTCGCGCCCTCTTGGAATGCGGCTTTCACCTGTTCGGGCAGGTGCTCTGGCGGCGAAATTCCGGCAGCGTCCTTGCAGCTTACATGCCCGTCAACCTTCATAACATGGTTGAGGCAAACTGGTACGCCGCCAGAAACTGCTTCGTCCTCATCCTCACTATCTACTTCCGAGCTTTTGAGAACAAGGATGCTCATCAGGCTGCATTTTCGGCAGACGGCTGAAGCCTCATAGATCTTTTGCCAACGATAGGCGACGCCAACCTTGTGAATCGAGTGGACATCAAAAGTAATCTGATTCGCCCGGCAGCGCGGGCAGTTATAGACGGCCTCGACAGATCTCAACATGCTTCCCTCAAGCTCCTTTGCAGGTCTGCAATTCTCTGTTTCGCTCGGAATTTTCATCGGAAGCGCGTTGGCGGACAACCTACAATCCGCCCTCTGGGGCGGCGAAAGCTGTTCCTCCAATGCATCCGGATCGAATCTCTATAGCCGTTACAGAGGCGTGGAGGCATGTTAACCGATGGGCTTCTCGACGTGGCAAGCCGCAACACTCAGAAGCTGGCCGGATATGGCGGCGTCTCGGGGAACGTGCCCAGCGGGCGCTTGCCAACTGCAATCAAGGTGCTCCCGTTCGCCGCGGCGGCGGTCGGCTGTGTCTCGCTCGCGCTCGTCACAGGCGACCCCGCCGCAGCCCTTATGCGCTCGGTGGTCGAATCGGATTGTTCGCCGAACGGATCAACGGGCCAAGTGGTCGCGATGATCTCGTGGCCTTTCGCCGACAGCAGTACGCCGAACTCCGTCCGTTTGACGGACCAGCCCAAGGCCCAAAGCTGTTCGGTGGTGAAACGGTCAAGCACCTGGCCACCGCCCAACGCCCGGAACTCGACAATATCGCGGCGCCCATACCAGCCGGCGTGCCGCGCCCTGGCTTGAACTGCCATGTCCAGGATGTACTGCACGCCGGCTGGAATAACCTCTTTCTGCTTGGGTGCATCCGCCACCTTGGTCACCACAGTGGCCGGTTGCGATCCGGGTGCATGACCCATCGCCGGGATGGCCGCCTTCTGCGAAGCGACCGCCTCTTTCATCTTGTCCGCCGTGCCGGTCGAATCGCTGCCCAGGAGGAAGAACCGGCCGAGCACGTACACGCCGACGATCAGCGCCAGACCCATCAGAATTGAAGGCGCGCGCAAGGTCTTCCACAGCCTGCGGGTGTTCCCCTTGTAGACCTCGTTGCTCTCGATGTCAGGTTGAACGCCGTGGTACAGCTCCCAGATGGCCGGGTCATACTTCCGGGTCTCGGTGCCGACCGTCTCGTACTTGCCGGTGCCCGTGGCGGCGTAGAACCTCACCGAATAGCGCTGATCCGAGCCGAGCGCATCGAGCTTGGTGTAGGTGTTCTTCTTCGCCATTCGGCGAATGATCAGCCGGTGCAGGTCTTTGCAGTCCTGCGAAATGATGACCATGTCCAGGCTGATATGGCCGTGCTTGGCAAAGAAGTTGGCCGCCCGCTCCGGGAGGTTCGCCCGGTTGGTGGGCCAGTACTCGTGCGCCTCATCGATCACCACCAGGGCGTGCTTCTCGATGTGCGGGAACGTGACCCTGCCGTCATTGTCAGTGTCGCAGACGCACCACTCCACGACCTCTTTGTCGCCCATCACGTGGACCAGGCTGCGCACCTCTTCTTCTGGCATTTCCAGGTGCGCTGCGATCTTGTCGAGCTTGTCCCCTACCCCATTCAACCGCACGTACACGTGCCGCTTGGCGCGCAGCGCCGGCAGGATGTGATGCAGCACCGCTTCGTAGCTCTTGCCGCTCCGCGGCAGTCCTTCGTGACCGAAGATCATGTCGTTACGTCCACTGGAATAGGGTCAGGAACACGCGCACAAGGCGGAAGATCAGTGCCGCGGTGAGCAGCGCGATGGCCTCGCCAGCGCGAAGCTGGGCGACGATGAAGGCCGTCCACGGACCGGCCGCGGTGAGCATCGCGCAGAAGCTCATTTGAGACAGGAAGTCCGGCGCCGGGATCAGGTAGACCAATGCCTTGACGCAGGACAGCACCAGCTCGATGAAGTCCGTCTGCAGGTCCGTCATGAAGTCGGTGAAATCGGCCCACAACGACGTGATCTGTTCCTTGGCCCGGGCTGTAATGGCGGTCAAGGGGCCAACGCCATCGGCGTAAGCCCAGGACGCCGACAGCACCAGTACGGCCGGTGCCGCGGCCAGCACGACCAGGTGTTTTCGCTTCATAGCAATGCCCACCTCAATGCGACAACACCCATGCCTGCCAGGAACACGAAGCCGGCGTACTGGAACAGCTGCAACAGCGGCCCGCTGCACAAGCTGGCCAGGTCGAACTTGCCGGCATACTGACCGCCGTCCCAGGTCGCCGTGGGGCACGATCCGCCACCCATGCAGGTGCCAAAGAAGCCCTTGACCTTGGACAGGATCGGGGCGCCCTCAATGCCGGCCTTGAACTCGGCGAGGACCTTGGCAACGGTCTTGCCCGACTTCTTGTACAGCCGTCCAGTCGTTGGCCCTGCCCTGCTCCGCCACCGTCGCCGCCCTCTTCGGCATCTCCCTTGCGAATGCGTGTGCCGTCCTTGCGGGTCCGTCCCTGGGCGATGACGTGGGTGGAGCGGCCAAGGCGCAGGGGCATCGGCGGCAGATCACCAGGCTCAATGCCGACGATGTAGATCCAGGTCGGTTTGTCGGCGCGGTGCCGCCACGCGCTTTGGAGAATCGGCAAGGTCCAGCCACCAAACTCATCGCGCTGGCCAGGTGCCGGCAGGCCAGCCGCTGCCCACAACGTTGAGCCGGCTGGATGCTCCAATGCCCCGCCCCACTTCTGCACTTGCGCGACGGCGAACATGGCCAGGTCGCGCTCACTTGGTGCCGGAGTGACGAAAGCACGAAGGCGGCCCCATGACCGGCACGGGGGATGGGCCACAACCTGCATGCCGCCGGCGAGGCTCAGCGCGTTTCGGTCGAAGTCGAACGCATCAACGCCGGGCATGGCCTTGTAGATCGAGTCACGGCGAACAAACAGGGCGGCAACCAGGCTCATGGCATGGCCTCCTGCTGCGCGGCATAGCGCGCCGCGGCGCTCCGGTCACCGCGCTTGGTGGCGGCGATTTCGGCCTGATAAAGGGTTTCGTGCTCCGGGGTCCAGCCGGTTGCGGCCAGGTCGGCACGTGCCTTGGCGACGAAGGCGGCTTCACGCGACTGCTGCGAGGCGGTGAAATCACGCCAATCGAGCAGCCAAGACACCAGTTTTGCGCAGCCGATAGAGAAGGCTGCGATGGCCACCAGCAGGGCGAAGGCAAGGAGGGGCCCTGTCATGCCAGAATCTCCTTCTTTGAAAGGATGCTCAGGGGGCTTGCGTGGACGATGACGTTGAGAACGCGATTAGCCGGAAGGACGCGACAATTGCGGCAGTCGTATCCCTTTTGCTTGGGGCTTTCATCTCCGCCGTGGTGCTTATCGGGAGCGACATCCCTCTTAAGTGCTTCGAGGCTGGAAATCTTGCGGACTGGGTTGCTGCAATAGGTGCATGGGCGGTGGGCTTGGCGGCTCTTGCCTTCACCGTGACTACCCACAGCGATAAAGTTAGAAGCCAGCGAGAGAGAGAGGCTCGCGAACAAGCGGCAGTTAGGGCGCGGCTTACGGAGGTGCTTGCGGCGATCGATCGGGCGGATTTCTTGGGCGGGGTGTTTTCGAGGTTCTCTACACTTGCTCCTGAGGAGCAAACAGTCTCGAAATTCCAGCTCATGGCCCGAATCCTGATCAGTACGTCCAAGATGATCGGCTGGGCGCAAATTCCCCGAGGAGACCTGATGCCCCGCCAGGTGGAGAAGCTTGCGGAACTCGAGTTCGCCGTCGTGCGCCTTGGTGCATTCGTTGAACTGCTTCTCGAAGAGCATGGCACGCGCCCAACTGAGAGCAGTAATCGCACATCCATTGCCAAGGACCCGCTGATCGCCGGGATGGGTAGCGCCATTCAGGCAATTGAGCTCTTGACTGCTGCCCTCCGCAAGGAAGTTTCCGAGCTTATTAGTCGGATGTGGTGACACGTGTTTTCCCCCTTTTCGTCTCGCACTCAATTCCGTTGAGCGCAAGGCGAAGATGCCGACGGCAGGAGGTGCCCACGGGAAGGAGCTGTTACGGAACATGGATGCCTTCCTGTTGTTCGGCGAAGCGGGCTGCGGCCAGCAGATCGCCGCGCTTGGTGGCGGCAATCTCAGCCTTTGCGAGTGCAATGACCTCGGCTTCGCGGGACTGCTGCGAGGTGGTGTAATCACGCCGGTCGAGCAGCCACGAAGCGATCTTTGCGCAGCCTATGGAGAAGGCAGCAATGGCTCCCAGCAGGGCAAGTGCGAACTCGGGTTCGGTCATGACAGAATTTCCCTGAGTCGCGGGTAATCACAGGAACGGGAATGGACATTTCGAAATGGAAGACCAAAGAGGCCGCGTTCGCAGGCGCAATCGGCGTATTCGCGGCCGGGGCTCTGTCGGCTTGGACGTTGATGGGCGCAGAGCCAGGAAGCAGGGCTGACTGGGTCGCTGCCGTGGGAACTTGGGTGATCGGCCTTGGCGCTTGTACGCTCAGCTACCAAGCAGCGACTGCTCAGCTGAGGGAAAAGCACGCTGATCAAAGGAAACATCTGCGCCGCATTACTCTCGAAGCTCATAGCTTGAGAAGCTTTTCGAGCAATCTGGAGAAGCTGGACAAGAAGGGCAACGCGTCCCTCGCTCAGGCAAGGACTGCAGCTGGCGCGTTGAACTATAGGTGCGCCGCAGTAAAGCTCGAGCTGCTTCCGCTCAATGCTGATGTTGCGCTGGAACGTGCTGTTTTCAGTGTGGAGTACAACGCAATGGCCCTTCGCGCCTTGATTGAGAGCTTTCTCGAAAGAACCAAGGATGTCGCTGACTTCGATAGAGGCAGCTGCCAGGAATACAGGTGGATGTTGGAGACGAGCGGTTGGCTGTCTGAATCGGCCCAGAAGCTCGCAGATGAAGCAGACGCGTTTCGAGAGAAGTTGGAGTGAAAGCGAAGCGATGATCATGCGCTAAACCCCTTCCCAGGCCCCCAAGGAGCCCACCAGCGGCCTTGGGGTGCCGATGGTGGGATGCTCAGCACCGTTGAACGCGAGGCAATGTATAAAGGGGTTGAACAAGGGTGTCAACAGAGTTGAACGATGCAGACGGTTAAAGATCTCATAGACGCAGCTCGAAAGGCGCTGAACGTCAACAGTGACGCGGAATTTGCGCGTCAACTGGGCGTGTCACGCGGAACGATTGCGAACTGGAAATCGGGCTATTCGCTTCCTGACACGGTGATGTGCGCAACTTTGGCCGGTCTTACTGGCCTCCCGTTGGCTCGAGTCCTGGGCATTGTCGGCGAGGCGCGTGCCGTCAGTCGGGAGGAAAAGGCGGTTTGGCGAAAGTTGGCCGCCACCGCGATGGCCTTGTGCCTAGCTGTGGGGTTCGCCCTGCCCCACAAGGCTCAGGCGGCGGTGGCGGGCTTCGATGCCGCACCGTCTATACATGATGCGAAATGCTGTATCGATCCTGATCCGGTTCGTGGGCTTCGCTTGGCAATTGACGAAGCAGGTAAATCTGTTACCAAGCGCCAGGTAAAAGTGTTACTTGTTCGAACACGGCGCCTCGGATCGTGAGCCTTTGCTCATCATCCCACGATCCTTTCCCGGCCTCGCATGCCGAGGCTTCCAACCAAGATGCAGCCATGCTGCCCGCGCTTGGGCGGGCTCTAGCTAAGGATTCTTTCGAAAGAACCTCAAATGCAGCCACCGCGCCCGCGCTTTCGCTCCTTAGTGTCAGATATCATGGCAAAGACGCAAAGGCTCAACTTCGGATAATCCCTCAATGAACGACACTGATCGAGAGATCATGCTGGTTGCCATGGCAATCGTCGGATTTGCGGTCTCATTCGTCTGTTGGGCTGCCTGGCTAGAACGCTATCACTCTTCGATCTCTATTCTCACAACGAAGTCCAGATACTGAGGAAGCCCATTTCTCAAGGGACACTTAAGCTCATCGTACGCATAGTGGATTTGAACTTGCCGTCCGATGGCGTATGCAGAAATGGAATTTGGATCATCCGTCAAGATTGCTTCCGACCTTGAACTCCCATCATTTAGGGTGAACTCGAATTCGTTTGGGTGATCGAGGCGCTCCTGCCCCGCAACGTACAGGCTCGCAATTACACCCGTGACGCACTCACCCTCAATGACTCCAGACTCGATATTGGACCACCACTCCTCGCTACCAAATAGACCCTTATTGCCCTTTAATCCAAGCAATGGCTTCGCGTCGTTCAACGTCAGGGATTGCGTATCTCGAATCCTGGACTGATCTTTCTCAAGATCATTGCGCAAGCTGTAGACGACCTTCATCCATCGCTCCTGACAGTGTGAGCCCGTGGTATCGGGAGATCGTACTTGAGGACGCTCGCGTTGAAAATATAGAGCGTGATCCCCATTCCAGGCACAGCTTTCACAGTCTGTCCTTGCATAAAATTTATCTCGCCTTCCTTGATTGGCAAATCATTGGTGCGCAGAAGCAAGATCTCTATCGGGCAATCGCCGCCGAGCATCGTTGCGCTGGCAATGGCTGAGGATCACTTAGATCAACCCGATGTTAGCAGGTATGTTCGAGATCCAATAAACCCCACGTCTTCACCCGTTAGATAAAGTGCACCGGTCGCGCCATCAGGTAGCGCCTGCACTCGCCGCCTGTTTGCATCTATTGCATCCACACGAATAGAGATGTCACGGACGTTTTCTGGAGAGATGCGCCGGCGTCCCAGTTGGATGTCTTCCAGTGTTCTCGGAATTTCATACATCGAGACAAACTTGTCTCCGACGCATATCGGGCCGCCTGTGACAACAAAACCTACGTACACCGACTGCCCACTGCGATCTTTGGCGATCGTCTCAACAAAGAACTCGACGGTCGAACTCATGACTGGCCTCTAGCTATTGGGATGCGCCGGACTTCTGCGATTCGTTCCAGCGTAAATTCCTGTCGCTACGTTCGAAAAGTGCTATCCGCGCCACCCGGCATCTCATCCCGTGAAGAGCAATCGTATTGTTCAGCCAATCAAACTAGCATAATCAATGGAGCGTGCAGAAATGCATCTCCAAGATCCTCAAGCCCCCCCCCTGAGCCGAAGTCATCACCTGAAATGGTTCTTCGTGCTCCACGTAGGTGTGTAGAGTCGAATTCTGGCGTCACACTGGCTTACGCCATTTATCGGATTGATCCTGTCCGTACTCTCTCGCAGGCGGATGGCTGCACCTATATCGGAATCATCTGGACCGCGGGTCCGCTTCGGCCAGAAGCGGACATCCACCCTGCCCTCGATAAACATCCCTTATCGCGACTGAACCGGTTTGGCAGGCAGAACCGGTTTTTGCGCAATCTCCAGCCTGCTCACATCGCCAGTAGGCACAAGAACTGCAGTCCTCTGCGCCGGATCCCAAAGCACATAGCTATCACCCAAGCGCCCCACCAGACTCAGGCTGCCTTGCACCTTCTCATCAATAGTCACATTGGCCGTGTACTTGCTGCCGCCAGAAGTAATCGCCTTGGCGCGTTCGAAGCCAAGCCAGTTTGACGAGATCGGGACATAGACAATCATCACGAGCGCATAGACCAGCCACGGCGAGTCCTTCACTGCGGCTGGCAGCACTGGGGACAGGCGTACTGCCATTGCACATATGCCCGTCAGCGCCACACCTATCAAAACGGGCCAGGCATTGGACCACCAAAGCAAGGCGCCCATTCCAACAAGACAAAGAGCAAGGGTCAGCCACATCAGCAGATTGGCTTGGGGCGGCCTCGCTGTCACCTTCCCTTCGACCCACCCTCCAAACAGCAGCGCAATCAGTATGAAGAACAGCACCATGCCGATCCCCGCAAGCCCTGCCAGCGCAAGCTCGCTTACGGCGACAAACTGAAAGGGATCCAGGCCGAAGTGTCCCCAATACGCCTTCAAATAGAAGGCGCCTTGAACCAAACCGAAGGTGACCAGCGCCGAACCCCAGCCAGCAACATCGGCCATCGTTAGCGTCTTCTGTGTACGTTCCATGTATCCCCTTCCATCAATGCAGCCCCGCCACATAGTGGCATGCAGCGTTCCGTCCTGCGGAACTCACCCTATTAACGTGACGCGTCACACCCAGCTGCCCCAACCCATTGGCGCCCCATCCCTACCCCACTATAGTTCCAGCCCCCACAAGGACGAGGCGGCGCACATGCCCTATATCGGAATCGGACTCCACGTACTGGCAGCCATCTACTTCGCGGTGCACGCCATCCGCTCGGGCCAGAGCCTCTACTGGCTCATCCTGCTCTTCTCGTTCCCGCTGCTCGGCAGCGTCGTCTGCTTCCTGGCGATCTACTTTCCGGAAGTCCGCCACTCGCGCGGCGCCCGGCAGGTCGTCCGTTCCGCCAAGCAGCTCATGGACCCGGGCCAGGACCTGCGCAACGCTCGCGCCGAACTGGCGCGCACGCCCACCGTGCAGAATCGGGTTCGCCTGGGCATGACGCTGCTGAATGCCGGCCAGGCCGAGGAAGCCAGAACCTTGCTGGAGCAGGCGGCCAGCTCACCGCTGGGCGACGATCCCTACATCCTGAGCGACCTCGCCCGCGCCCACCTCGAGTCCGGGCACGCCGCGCTTGCGGTGGAGACGCTGGACGGCCTGTTCGCCCGCCATCCGGATGTGCGCCGCAAGGCGGAACAGGCCCTGCTTTACGCGCAGGCACTGGCGGCCGCGCAAGCGCCCGGCACTCGCGCCGCGTTCGAGCGAGCCGTGGAGTGCGGAAATGATGCAGCTGCTCGCTGCCTGTACGCCGAATGGCTGATGGCACAGCCGCAGCCCGCCGACCGCGAGCAGGCTCGCAGCCTGTTCGCCAGCATCATCGACGATGCCCAACACTGGTCCCGGCACGCGCGCGGCCACAATGCCGCATGGCTGGAACGGACCAAGGCCGCGTTGAAGGGCTACTGACGCCTGACGGCCTTTGGCAATCCTGTCGCATCCGCCTCGCTGATGGTCTCGCCGGGCGGATGCCGACAGTCCGTAGGCCTGCACCACTGGCATCGCCGATAGCATTGCAACGCAAGGCTCCAGCCTCATTACGCGGCATGCAACGATTCTGAAAATGTTGAAAGTGGTGACGGCATCAGCCCTACTGCATTGGCATCGCGCACAACCGGGCGTATTCCTTGCTGTGCCACCTCGAACAGGTGGCCGGGCTTCGAAACCCCGGTTGTGCAATCGTAAAAAGCGCTTGCCAGTCGGCACCACCTCGCGCGGTGCCGGCTGGCAATCCGTCAGCCGGCTATGGCGGGCGGTGCGTGGGGGCCTTGCGCCCGCCGGTCTGATTGCACACCGGGTTTCGAACCTCGCACCGTCCGCCACCTTTATCGGTGGCGGCTTCTGCCTTCCCGCAAGGAGCCCAGCCATGACCCAGCCCCACTCCCCTGCCCCGCACCCGATCCACGACGCGCCCGCCAACAGCCCCGCGCTGGATCCGAACACGCTCATCGCCCTGCTGCACAGCATCGGCTCGGGCGCCGCCTCGGATGGTCAGCCCTGGCCAGAGCGACATCAGATGCCCGGCCGACGTCTCGCTCTGGCCGACACCGATTGCTCGCTGGCCGGCCTTCGCGTGGTATTGGAGATCCTGTTGGCTGCGCAGCGCGCCCGCGAAAACGGCGAACTGGAGCAGTACGTCGGGCCCCGCGTCATGGAGGGCCTGATCATGGCCGGGCTGGGCCTCGTGGCGCACGCCAGCACACGGGTACGGCCGGACGACTGAGTGGCGCGGTACTGCCGGGCGGCCACGCTGCTGTGCCTCGTGGCGGTGGTTGCGGCACAGACGCGGTGGCTGTCGCCGCCACTGCCATCTCCTATCGGGTTCCAAAGCATCAACGACGATCGAATCTCACATCTGCGCCGCCAGGTGATTCAATTCGTGGAGTCTCGGCCACGACAGGGCTTCCAGTTCGTGGAACAGCATGAAGACGCCTCGTTCCAGATTCATTGCAGAGGCGTTCCCGTGCTGTGGCTGGAGCGGCGGCCCCAGCATGTGCTGTTGCAGGTCTCACTGGATGCCATGCAGCGTGCGCCCGCAGTTCTTCAGATGCGGGCAATCCTCCAATGGCAGCTGGAGCCATTGAATTATCTGGAGCAGGTGCTGGCTGGTGTACCGGAGCCTGTTCTTATGGATCGGATGCTGCAGATTCTCGCCGGCAAGGTGCCTGATGGGGCGCGATGCGGCCCGCAGTAGTCGAGCATGGCTCAACTCTACAGCGGCGCGGGTTGCGACTGCTCCGGTTCCTGGATGGAGCCTTCCAGCAAGGCCACGTAAGTGTCCAGGCGTGTGCGCATGCTGATCAGCATCCAGCCCAACAGGTACAGCAGCACCATGGCGAAGATCAGCAATGCGCCGACAAGGCTGACGTCGAATGCGCCAGCCCAGTCGCCCCATTTCCATCCCCGGAACTGCAGATAGAGCGCAATCAACAGTGGAAACGGCCCAAGCCGCTGCAGGCCGCCATACATCATGCCCATGCGCTCGATCATGTTGGTCCGCAGCGTGCTGACATAGTGAAGGCGTCGCTCGCGCTCGATGCGAGGGAAGCCGCGAAGCTCGGTAACCACCGTTTGCCAGTGGGCGAAGTCGCCGTCCATTTCCTTGGCGTGCGAGAGACGTGGTTGGCTGAACTGACGGATGCCTCTGCGGGCGGCCAGGGCGCCTCCAACGACGAACCCACCAATCTCGATGGCCAGGCACGCAACAACCACTTGCAACACCACACTGGCGGGTAGCCACCGATCAGGCAGCTGGCCACAGAGAATGCCAACGATCGCGGCGGCCAAGCCAATGCGAAACGCCCACGTCTCCACCCTGCCCGCCTTCGGGTAGATGCTGTGCTCAACCAACCCCTGCACCCGCTGGTAAAGCCAGTGGAAGGTCAATTCCCGCGAATCGGCCTTTGTCAGCGAATCGAGTCCGCCCCCTGCCTGCATGTCCATTGCGTCCCCTGCCCCCCGGCTACGATACCGGCCGTAGCATCGTAGCCGACGCGCAGCATCTTTCAGAAATAGAACCCGATATTGAGGTTCAGCCGTGAATGCCAGCGCGACGGGCCGCCATTGTTGATGCCGATGCCATCACCGCCGGCAAACCACATGTTGCGGCCGGCAATCCAGTCGACATAGGTGAGCATCACGCCCTTCTGCAGGCTGCAGCCGGTAACGTTCTGCCAGGAGTCGCGCACCCCGCTGCTGTGTCCCACCGGGCGCGTCATGCTGAGGTTGTTGTAGCAGGTCAGGTCGTCCATCCAGCCGCGCGGGCCAAAGGAATAGGCAACGTTGGCACTGGGTACATCGGCCTCGGCCGCGATTTCAAACGGGGCCTGGAACGCCGACAATGCGATGCGCTCGCCGGGCACGGTGTAGCGATAGCGCGCCCATTGCAGCTGGGTGGTCCAGCCATCGCGCTTCCACTGCGCGTGCACGGCGGCGGCCTGATGGCCGTGATGGCGGCGGCTGCGGGTGTTCTGCACCTTGCCGGCGAAGGCCGACGCGCCGACCCGCAGTTCGCCGCCTGCCCAGTCGTGCGATTGCTCGACGCGTACATTGAACCGCTGCCGTTCGCGATACGGCAACGCATCGGTCTGTGCCACATCGAAGGAATAGCGGTCGTAGCGGGCCCCGGTTCCGTATTCGTCACCGGAGAACCAACCGAGGTGCCAGGTGGTCTTGCCGGCCTGGTGGATCACTACCACGCCCGGGTCGTAGTCGTCCTCGATGCCCAGGTAGTAGCCGGACCCGAACCAGAAACTCTGCGAGACCGTGGGCAGCAGCCCGAAGGGCACCTGCTGGATGCCGGCCTTCAGCTGCGTGGCGTCGGTGAACTGCCAGCCTGCGTAGGCGTGATGGATGGCATCGAAGCCGTCGTACCACCGGTATTGCGCAGAGAAGGAGAAAGGCCCGCTGCCGGCGTCGATGTCGGCGCGAAGCAGCTCCAGCTGCAGGCGGCTGGTGGGCCCGTAATCGAGCCAACCATAGTTGAATCGAATGGCACCGCCGAGATCGAAATGAGGCGCTGTGTTGCGGTCTTCGCTGGCCGCGCGCGCATCAAGCGAGGGTGCGGCCAGTGCTGCTGCGATGATGATGGGAACTGCCCTCACGGTCGCGTCCTGCCTCCTGTTCTGCGAGTGAAAATACTCGATTCCAGCCTTGGTGCACGTCATACCTCAACGTGAGGCATGACGTGCTGCGGCGTACAGGTTACGCAATGGAGGGTGAAGCGAACGTGGGCCGGCCGTGCTCACATACCCAGATCAGACAGCCCCGGATGATCATCCGGGCGACGCCCCAGTGGCCAATGGAACCTGCGCTCGCTTTCCTTGATCGGCATGTCGTTGATGCTCGAGAACCGATGCTCCATCAACCCATCCGCTCCGAATTCCCAGTTCTCGTTTCCATAGGAACGGAACCAGTTGCCGGAGTCGTCATGCCACTCATAGGCGTAGCGCACGGAAATACGGTTGTCGGTGAATGCCCACAGTTCCTTGATCAAACGGTAGTCCAGTTCCTTCTTCCATTTGCGGGCCAGGAATTGCCGGGCTTCCTCGCGGCCATGGGTGAACTCGGCGCGGTTGCGCCAGCGGGTGTCGAGCGAATAGGCCAGTGCGACCTTGTCGGCATCGCGGGAGTTCCAGCCATCTTCGGCAAGGCGAACCTTCTCGATGGCCGATTCACGAGTGAACGGCGGCAGCGGCGGACGGGGTGCTTCAGTGGGCACGGCGGGGCCTCCAATCAAATGGATGAACGGGGTACTTCGACGGATTCTGATGACTCAGGCGTCAGCGCCTGGCCTGCTCCAACAACACTTCTGCAACATCCCTGGCGGTGTCTGCGGCGTTGTAGTCGCCCATCACGCGCGAGACGGTGATGGCGCCCTCCATGAGAACCAGCAGCTGCCGCGCCAGTGCGTCCGGCTGCTTGATATCCAGTTGCGTGGTGAGTCCCAGCGTGTAATCCAGCAGCTTCTGCTTGTGGTGTTTTGCGATGTGGCGAATCGGATCGTCGGGGTCGCCTACCTCGCCGGCGGTATTGATGAAGGCGCAGCCGCGATAGCCCTCGGACTGGAACCAGCCCTTGAGCACGGTGAACATGCCGAGGACGCGTGCTTCGGGGCTGTCGGCCTTGTCGCACTCCTGCTGGAACCAGTCCAGCCAGCGCACGTCGCGCGCGTTCAATGCCGCAGCGGCCACCTGGTCCTTGTTTTCAAAGTGCCGGTAGATGCTCTTCCGGGCAACGCCGGAGGTCTTCACCAACAGGTCCATACCGGTGGCGTGGATCCCGTTCTGGTAGATCAGCGCCTCGGCCGTGGCCAGGATCTTCTGCTGGGTTTCGGTGGTGGTTGTGTTCACGACGCAAAGGTAGAACGATCGTTCTACCCTGTCAATGGGCGGCGAAGCTGATCAAGTGCGCCAGGCTGATTGTGTACCCAGGGGCGACCCACGGCCTGACCGATACCCACATCGATAGCCGAGCATGGCCCGGCTCTACAGGGAAGCCAGCTCGCGCGCAAGGAACGGCGCCGTCCTGCTGCCTTTGGCCCGCGCAACCTGCTGCGGCGTTCCCTTCACGACGATGGTTCCCCCTGCCCCGCCAGCTCCGGGGCCTACATCAATCACCCAGTCCGCCTGTGCGACCGAGCGCATGTCGTGCTCGATCATCACCACGGTATTGCCCGCGTCCACCAGCCGCTGCAGCTGCACCAGCAGCCGATCCGCGTCCGATGCATGCAGGCCGGTGGTGGGCTCATCCAGCACGTACAGCGTGCGCCCACGCTGGCTGCGCTGCAGCTCGGTCGCCAGCTTGATGCGTTGCGCCTCACCGCCTGAAAGCTCGGTGGCCGGCTGGCCCAGCCTCAGGTAGCCCAGGCCGATTTCCTGCAGCAACTGCAGCGGGCGGGCAATGGCGCCTTCTTCGGCGAAGAACGCGTGCGCCTGGTCAACCGTCATCTGCAGGACCTCGGCGATGTTGCGGCCGTTCCACAACACCTTCAGCGTGGCTTCGTTGTAGCGGGCGCCATGGCAGGTGGGGCATGGCGCATAGACGCTGGGCATGAACAGCAGTTCGACGCTGACAAACCCTTCGCCTTCGCAGGTTTCGCATCGGCCCTTGGCCACGTTGAACGAGAAACGGCCTGCGTCGAAACGGCGGCGGCGCGCGGCCGGTGTTGCGGCGAACAGCTTGCGCACGTGATCGAACAGGCCGGTGTACGTGGCCAGGTTGGAGCGTGGCGTGCGGCCGATGGGCTTCTGATCCACCTGCACCACGCGTTGAATGCTATCCACATCGCCGGCCAAGCGGCCTCGTGTTGCTTCGATCACGCTCGGTCCATCGTTGGGCTCGGCGTCCGCGCCCTCGTCCACCGGCTCGTGCCCGAGGTGCAGCAGCATCAACTCCGGCAACGCCTGTGCCATCAGGCTGGACTTGCCCGAGCCGGAAATGCCGGTCACTGCCGTCAGCAATCCCAGCGGTACCTGTGCGTCCACACCCTGCAGGTTGTGCCGGTGGATGCCCTGCAGTTCCAGCCAGTTGCCGGCGCTGCGTTGCCGGCTGGCAGGTGCAGGCACCTGGTCGAACAGATACAGGGCCGTACGCGAGTCCTGGACGTGGCGCAGGCCGTCGGGCTCGCCACTGTAGAGCACGCGGCCGCCGTGTTCCCCCGCCTGCGGGCCCACATCCACCAACCACTGCGCGCGGCGCATCAGCTCCAGATCGTGTTCAACAACGAACACCGAGTTTCCGCCGTCGCGCAGCCGCTCCAATGCGTCGTACAGCGCCTGGCTGTCGGCCGGATGTAGGCCGGCCGAGGGTTCGTCGAGCACGTACAACACACCAAACAGCAAGGAGCTGAGCTGCGTGGCCAGCCGCAGGCGCTGCAGTTCGCCGGCCGACAGCGTGGGCGTGGCGCGATCCAGTGAGAGATAGCCCAGGCCCAGGTCACGTAACTGGCGTACACGCGCCATGACCCCGCCGGCCAATCGTTGTGCCGCCAGGCGCTTCTCTTCGGACAAGGCCGAGGTCAGGCGCACGTCGGGAGCACCCTCGTGGGTCGCCTGGCCACTCGCCGCCCGACGGGCGCGATCGCGGGGTGTCGCACTCCTGCTGGTGCGAGCGCCATTGCCGTGCGCACCGAAATCACCCTGCGCGATGGGCTCCAGCAGCGCCGCCAGCTGATCCAGGGGCAGCCGCATGAACTCGCCGATATCCACGCCCGCGAAGGTGACCGAGAGTGCCTCAGGCTTCAGGCGTTTCCCGTGGCAGGCCGGGCACAGCCTGCCTTCCATGTAGCGCGAAACGCGCTTGCGCATCAGCGCGCTCTGCGTGTTGGCAAAGGTGTGCAGCACGTAGCGACGCGCGCCGGTATAGGTGCCCATGTAGCTGGGTTCCTGCTTCCGCTTGAGGGCGGCGCGCGTCTCGGCGGGGGTGAAACCGGCATAGACCGGGACGCTGGGTGCTTCCTCGGTGAACAGGATCCAGTCGCGGTTCTTCTTCGGAAGCTTCTTCCACGGCACATCGATGTCGTAGCCCAGCGTGACCAGGATGTCGCGCAGGTTCTGGCCATGCCATGCCGGTGGCCACGAGGCGATGGCACGCTCGCGGATGCTCAGGGACGGGTCCGGCACCATCAACGCTTCGGTCACTTCGTAGACATGCCCAAGGCCATGGCACGTGCTGCACGCGCCCTGTGGCGTATTGGGCGAGAAGTCCTCGGCGTACAGCATGGGCTGGTTGGCCGGGTAGGCGCCTGCGCGCGAATACATCATGCGCACCAGGCTGGACAGGGTGGTCACGCTGCCCACCGATGAGCGCGCGTTGCTGGCGCCGCGTTGCTGCTGCAGGGCTACCGCCGGCGGCAGGCCATCGATGGCGTCCACATCGGGCACGCCCGCCTGGTCGATCAGGCGCCTGGCATACGGCGCAACGGACTCGAAGTAGCGCCGTTGCGCCTCTGCGAAGACGGTACCGAAGGCCAGCGAGGACTTGCCCGAGCCCGATACCCCGGAGAACACCACCAGTGCGTTGCGCGGAATGGAGACGTCGACATTCTTGAGGTTGTGCTCGCGCGCGCCGCGGACCTCAACGCAACCGCTTGCGGCGGCAGCGCATGACGATTCACCAAAGGGGGTGTTGGACATCTTCGCGATCCTGCGGGCAGTGAACGGCGTGCGTCGGAGCGCGCCCAATGGTGCATTCTCGCTGCCGCGGGGTGAATGTGGGTGATGGCGCGGTCACGCAATGCGTGATTCCCGAACACCAGTACGAACACCAATAATGGACTGTCAGCGGCTATCTGGCCGAACCGGCTCGCGGGCGCCAGTCCTGGAGGCGAACGCCACCTTCTCTCCATTGACCAGCTCGACCACGAGCTGGTTGGAGCGATTGAAGCCGATGGTGCTCACCCAGGCGAAGTGCGAGACGGTACGCCGAAGCTGCGATGTGCGGCGATACAGTTGACCCAGGGTGATGGTGCGAACCAAGCGGCCACGATTGTAGAAATGCAGCACCGGCTCGCTCAACGTCACGTCAGCCGGAACCAGGTTCATGCCCTCGTAGCCGACCACGACCGATTCCCCATCGTCCGACGGGAACAGCCAGCGATGCCAACCGGGTATCAGCCAGGCATCCCCACCCGATGCCTGGGGCGTTACCCGCGTTGAATTGAGCGCCGGATCGGAATCAACACAGAGATTCCGCGTGGGGGAGCATGCCGTGAACCTCTCCGGCGGCGGCAGCGGGGAGTCGGCAAGCGCCGGGCCCGCAGCCAGTAGTGCAGCGACAAGCGTGATGAGAACCTTCATGTCACTGCACCCCTCGATGAAGTGGTGGCCGAAGCGGAAACTAAGCGGCGTGCACGTAGGGCGCTACCGCCGCGGCAAGCACATCGATTCCCCACGCGGAGCCCGCGATCTCCTCGGGCTGGCTTCTCTTGAAGCGTGACCAGTCGGCCCTGGCAAGTCTGCCGACCAGAAGCTGATCGGCAGGAAGCTGGTGCATCGACCAATAGGGAAACTGCCGGGTGGAGACGCGCCCTCGCGCCAGCTCCACCACATCGGTATGGCTGGACGATTGCAGCACGCGCTCATAGACGCTGGCCACTCCATCTTCCGGCCCTTCGAAGTACTGCACGAATCGCGCGCCGTCGTGCAGCAGCACGCCCGTCACGCCCGCCACCTTGTTGAACCTCGCGGCATCGGCCACGAGCGCCTCCAGGCGATCAATCGTAAGGCCCTCTACTGCTTGACTTGCATATACAACGGCCCGAATGGGCATGAATTTCGCCTTGAATGTGGCGCCACATCGGCACCTGTTCACACTCTAGCACCCGGTACAAGCCTGCCCCCTGATCCTGATTCTTAACCCTTCAGAATACGGAGGGTCGATGGGTGAGCCTTACGGCACGTCAGGCGGCATGATGGGCGCCCCACACGTTCAGGGCATTGTTCATCTTCATGCGAGACATCGGACAGTTCTATGTAGTAAGCGTCGAAGGAGTGGCGCGTGAGGATGGCACCCTGCTGCAGGTCACCCGGATTGATTGCTCCTGCCTGAAATGCTCAAGGCAATTCCGGGCCATTCCTGATCATGGGCTTGTCGACCTCAACGGCGCTGCTTCGCTCAGCTGCCCGGGGTGTGGCAACCACCAGTCCGTCAGCCGTGCACGGCTGGAGGAATTCACGTTGAGTAGTGACCCATGAACTGACCCGCACCACTTCTCGACACCGCGCCAACGCGCCCGACACCTCTGCATCGATATCTTCCCGTAGTAGACCCACAACGGCGTTCCAATGAGTCATACCGGCATATTCAAGATCACCGACCTTACCTACAGACCGGGTGCGGAGGGCGACCTGGCCCGGGCCCTGCAGATCGAAGCAACCTGCACGGCGTGCGGCGCAACCAGCGTCTGGGGTGAGCAGGAGATGGAGCATGTGAGAGGCGGAACCGTGCTTGCATGCCGCGCGTGCGGTACGCGCCAGGCCATCAGCAATGCCGGCCTGATCAGTTGCCCGTCCGAGATACGACAGCGCCAGGGCTGACCGGGACGGGACCGGGCAACCACATGCGCTGCCCGGTAGCCGTCATCGATGGCCCATCAGCCGCCGACTGCCGATGCCTGCGGCCGGTGCCGTTTGATCCAGTCAAGTGATTGGGCAATACCACCGAACGGAAAGAAGTGCGGGCTGACCAAGCCATGGGCGTCAGTCAAACCGCCCACCAGGTGGTCCACGAATACTTCCGGCCCTGCGGTTCCGAGCAGCCGCCCGATCGAGATGCCGTATCTTGCCAGCATCGATGCACTGGCACCCACCCCGCACATTGCGGCGTAGCGTGCCAACCGCGCGATGCTTGCCGGACCCGGCACACCGACCAGCACCGGAACGTCGATGCCACGGGCGCGCAGCGCGTCCAACCAGGCCAGAACGATGTCGGCATCGAAGGCGAACTGCGTGATGATCATCGGTGCCATGCCGCGCGCTACGATGGCCTGGCACTTGTGTTCCAGCACCTGCCAGCACTCGACACTGCCCATGACCGGATGGCCCTCGGGGTGACCGCCGATGGCGACGGCCTTGATGCCGGCCTTCTCTAGAAGCCCGGTCTGGATGATCGAAGCGCTATCAGCAAATGGGCCGGCGGGCGTGGCCAGATCGCCGGCGATCACCAGGCACTGGGCGACACCGGCCTCGTTGGCGGCGCGCTGCAGGAACCGTTCAAGCACTGCACGCGACCCGATGCGGCGGGCCGAGAGATGCGGCATCGGCTCGAAGCCCAGTTCGCGCACCCTGCGCGTCGCAGCCAGTCGTGCGTCGTCGTCCTCGCTGGCCAGCCAGGGAATGGAGATTGTCGTGCCGCGTGGAATGCGGGCAGCCTCCGTGCGCAGTGCCGGCATGGCTTTGGCGCTCACCTCCAGCGAAAAGGCATCAAGAAAGGCCCGCGTCCGCAGCGACGAAGGTGCGGACATTACGTGCCCCCGCGCGCATTGCTGGCCAGCGGCGTGCTGTTCCGCGCCAGTTCGATGAAAGCCTGCAGGTAGTCGATACCGGTATCAGCCTCGCGCGCACCCAGGTAGATCTGCTTGGGAATGCCCTTCGCACCCAGGCGAACGGGCACCACATCCATGCGGGCGGCATACTCCTCCACCAGCCAGCGTGGCATGGCCGCCACGCCGCGGCCGCTGGCCACCATCTGCATCATGATGTCGGTGGTTTCAATGGCCTTGTGCCGGCGTGGGGTGATGCCCGCCGGCAGCAGGAACTGGTTGTAGATGTCCAGGCGCTCGAACGGCACCGGGTAGCTGATCAGCACTTCCTGGCCGAGCTGGCGCGGCTTTACATGGTCGACCTTGGCCAGGGCGTGGCTGCTGGCCACCACCAGCACCTGTTCGTAGTCGAATACGGGAATGAACTTCAGGCCCGGCTTCAGCAGCGGGTCCGGGGTGACCAGCAGGTCGATCTCGTAGCCGAACAGCGCGCCAATGCCGCCGAACTGGAACTTCTGCTTGACGTCCACGTCCACATCCGGCCAGGCGGCCAGGTACGGCGAGACGATCTTCAGCAGCCACTGGTAGCAGGGATGGCACTCCATGCCGATGCGCAGTGCGCCTCGCTCGCCCTGTGCGAACTGGCCCAGTCGCTCCTCGGCCAGGTCCAGCTGTGGCAGCACCCGGTTGGCCACCGCCAGCAGGTACTGCCCGGCCTGGGTCAGCCGCAGGCTGCGGCCTTCGCGCAGCCAGACGTCGGTGCCCAGCTGCTGCTCCAGCTTCTTCATGCTGTGACTCAGGGCCGACTGGGTCAGGTTGAGTACGCCGGCGGCAGCGGTGAGCGAGCCTTGCTGCTCGACCTGCTGCACGATACTGAGGTGGATCCGCTCCAGCATGATAATGAATCCCGCTCATGGATTGGTGAAGTAATACCATTTTACGTCATGGAAGGGCGTGGCTAGCATCGGGTCATGCTTTCACCTACCCGCCCCCTTCGAATCGTCGCCGTTTCCGGCGGATTGCAGCGCCCCTCGAGGGCCGCCACCCTGGCCGAGCATCTGCTGGGCCTGATCGGCGAGGACATCCATAGCGAGCAGCACCTGGTCGAGCTGGGCGAACTGGCCCCGCAGCTGGCGGGCGCGCTCTGGCGTTCGCAGCTGCCCGACATCGTGGAACGCCAGTTGGCTGCCGTCGAGCAGGCTGATGTGCTGGTGGTGAGCACGCCGGTCTATCGCGGGTCGTACACAGGGCTGTTCAAGCATTTCTTCGACTTCATCCACCAGGACGCACTGGTCGACACCCCCATCCTGCTGGCCGCCACCGGTGGCAGCGAGCGCCATTCGCTGGTGATCGACCATCAGCTGCGCCCGCTCTTCAGCTTCTTCCAGGCACGCACCCTGCCGTTGGGCGTCTACGCCACCGACCGCGATTTCGCCGACGGCTGCGTGCACAACGATGCCCTGATCGAGCGGGCACGGCTGGCGGTGCGGCGGGCCTTGCCGCTGCTGGCCCTGCCCCGCCATCGCGCTGCCGCCCTCGAGGCCGCCGCAGCATTCTGAATGCCGGATGCCTTCGCCCGCATCCGGATGTCACCCCGCAATACGGAACGCCGCCCATGACGACCGACACCTTCACCTTCAGCATCACGCGCATCCCCTTCAACGAGGACTACCAGCCCGCCGATGGCACGCGCATCACCACCAATTTCGCCAACCTGGCGCGTGGTGCATCCCGGCAGGAGAACCTGCGCAACACGATCAGCATGATCAACAACCGCTTCAATGATCTGGCGCACTGGGACAACCCGAGTGCGGATCGCTATGCGGTCGAGCTGGACATCATCTCGGTGGAGATGCACATCGACGGCGGCGATGGCAGCGATCCGTTCCCGCTGATCGAGGTGCTGCGCCCGACCATCGTCGACACCCGCACCGGTGCCCGTACCGAAGGCATCGTCGGCAACAATTTCTCGTCCTACGTACGCGACTACGATTTCAGCGTGGTGCTGCCGGCCAGCAACGAAGGCAAGGCCACCTTTGGCATTCCGGACGGCTTCGGCGACCTGCATGGCAAGCTGTTCAAGCATTTCCTGGAGTCTGATGCCTACCGTGCCAACTTCAGCAAGGGGCCGGTGATCTGCATCAGCGTATCCAGCAGCAAGACCTACCACCGCACCGAGAACCACCACCCGATCCTGGGCGTGGAGTATCGCCAGGGCGAGTTCTCTCCCACTGACCAGTACTTCGACAAGATGGGCCTGCAGGTGCGCTACTTCATGCCGCCGGGCAGCGTCGCACCGCTGGCGTTCTATTTCCAGGGCGACCTGCTGGGCGACTATTCGAACCTGGAACTGATCGGCACCATCAGCACGATGGAGGCCTTCCAGAAGATCTACCGCCCGGAGATCTACAACGCCAACTCCGTGGCCGGCAAGGTCTACCAGCCCAGCCTGAAGCACCAGGACTACTCCTCCACCCGCATCGTCTACGACCGCGAAGAGCGCAGCCAATTGGCGGTCAAACAGGGCAGGTTCACCGAAGAACACTTCATCAAGCCGTACCGCGCCGTGCTTGAGCAGTGGGCTGCCCGCTGATCCATCGATTCCCCATTCGCCCCCAGGAAACAAGACGCAATGTCGACGAAGAAACTGCTTCCCACCTCCACCGCAGGCAGCCTGCCCAAGCCATCCTGGCTGGCCGAGCCCGAGAAGCTCTGGTCACCCTGGAAGCTGCAGGACGACGGCCTGATTGAAGGCAAGCAGGATGCACTGCGCCTGTCCCTGCAGGAACAGCAGCACGCCGGCATCGATATCGTCAGCGACGGCGAACAGACCCGGCAGCATTTCGTTACCACCTTCATCGAGCACCTCAACGGTGTCGATTTCGAGAAGCGCGAAACGGTGCGCATCCGCAACCGCTACGATGCAAGCGTGCCGACCGTGGTTGGCGCGGTCAGCCGCCCGAAACCGGTGTTCGTGGAAGATGCGAAGTTCCTGCGCCGCCAGACCGCACAACCCATCAAGTGGGCCCTGCCCGGCCCGATGACCATGATCGACACGCTGTACGATGCGCACTACAAGAGCCGCGAGAAGCTGGCCTGGGAGTTCGCGAAGATCCTCAACGAAGAGGCAAAGGAGCTGGAGGCCGCCGGCGTGGACATCATCCAGTTCGACGAGCCCGCCTTCAATGTGTTCTTCGACGAAGTGAACGACTGGGGCGTGGCTGCGCTGGAGAGGGCCGTCGAAGGCCTGAAGTGCCAGACGGCCGTGCACATCTGCTACAGCTACGGCATCAAGGCCAACACCGACTGGAAGCAGACTCTGGGCTCGGAATGGCGCCAGTATGAAGAGTCGTTCCCCAAGCTGCAGACCTCCAGCATCGACATCATCTCGCTGGAATGCCAGAACTCGCATGTGCCGATCGACCTGATCGAACTGGTGCGCGGCAAAAAGGTGATGGTGGGCGCCATCGACGTGGCCTCCAATACAGTGGAGACGCCGGAAGACGTGGCCAACACGCTGCGCAAGGCGCTGCAGTTCGTGGATGCCGACAAGCTCTACCCGAGCACCAACTGCGGCATGGCACCGCTGGCGCGCGAAGTGGCGCGCGGCAAGCTGCGCGCGCTCAGCGCCGGGGCGAAGATCGTGCGTGAGGAGCTTTCGGCGTGATCATCGACGGGGGATTGCGCTGGCGTCCCCCAAACTGCATCCGGGGCTCACGCATCAGCCCCGCCCTGGATGGCGGCCGAGCGGCCTCTTTTCCGCGCCAGCCGCAGAAAGAAGTATGCGATCACGACCAGGCCGATCACCGAAGGCAGCATCTGTGACCAGGGCTGCCCAACGCGGACGACGTTGCCAGTCAATGCAGAAAGCATGGCGAATACGGAGGCTGTCATCTTGTAGGCATGCTCGAACTGCCAGAGCGAGTGATGCCAGCGCCGGGGAAAGACCCATTTGACGGCGTCATACACGAGGATCAACCACAGCGCCGCAACGGCGGAGTAGTCCACTGTCGTCAGGCGGCCCGGGCGATCCAGTACCTCGATAGAAAGGGGCAGCGCAATCGACACAGCTGCCAGCAGCGCGGCTGCGTCGACCAGCGACGGCCCGGCACCCTGCGCTCGTGCCACGCGCCAGCCCCCCAGCAGCTGGTAAGGCACGAGCAGGCTCAGGACGGCAAATGCGGGAATGAACCGGAAGAAGATCGTGCCGGCAGCGGCCGTCGCACAGACCACCAGGGTGAGCCAGATGAAGGCCGTTCCGAGGCGCTTGTGCGCGGTGGTGCCCTTCTCCCTGAACAGGATGAGGAAGCCTACAGCCAAGGCGATGGAGCCTGCTGTCACATGAATTGCGATATTTGCCAGATGCACTGCTTTCCCCCTGGAAAGTGCCGGACCTGAAGGAGGAGTGCGCCCCTTCTCCCGCTCACTTTCGTGCTGCTTCCAGGTCAGCTGCAAATGGGTTGCGACGAGAGGCGGCTTGGGGTGACGAAACATGCTCCAGCCGCCGTGGAACCATCATCGCCTGCGTGCACGGCGCTCCGGGCAGTCCTTCGGATCGAACAGTTCGAGGGCGCTCATTATCTGGAGATTGGTAAACGCCCCGTCATGTCCCTGTGCGACAGCCTTGCAGTACCAGTAGATCTGCTCATCCCTGTCCTTGGGCACGCCCTGCCCGCTGGCATACAGGTTCCCGAGTTCGAACTGGGCGGGCGCGTAGCCCGCCATTGCCGCCTTGCGGAACCAGGCGGCTGATTGGATATCGTCCTTCGGCACGCCGATACCATCGGCATACATGGTCGCGAGCACGGCCTGGACCTCGGCGTCGCCACTTTTGGCAGCTGCCATCAGTTCCTCAACCGAGTTGAACCTCGGCGGGGGTTCGATCTGGTCACACCACACCTGGCCCTCCTTGCCACTCGAGCACAGCTTCTGGCGAGCATCGCTGACCAGAATTCCCTTCAGATCCTGGACGGCCGCCTTGGTGTACCAGCGCATGGCCTCGGCCCGGTCTTTGGTGAGGCCCGCGCCGCCGCGCTCATACAGGCTGCCAAGGTTGTACTGCCCCGCGGAAGCTCCTCCTTCGGCCGACCTGCGGATCCAGAAGAGGCCCTGCGCATCATCCTTTGACACGCCCAATCCCTCCAGGTACATCATCCCCAGGTCGGACTGTGCAAGACCGTTGCCTTGCTCCGCCGCCTTGCGCACCCAGAACAGTGCTTGCGCGAGATCCTTGGGAACCCCGGTTCCATTCAGATACATCACGGCAAGGGAGGATTGGGCAGATGCATGGCCCTGCTCAGCAGCCTTGCGATACCACTCAACCGCCGTCACCGGGTTCCTGACCACACCGTTGCCTTGGTTGTAGCGATCTCCAAGATCATTCTCGGCATCTGCGCTGCCGGTCTCGGCTGCTGCCAGCACGCTCTTCAACGAGGCCGCTTCGTCATTGCCAAGCGCGTGGGCGCTGCAGGCGAAAACAAACAGGCCCGTGCACAGAACTGTGCGAACCCGGGCTCCAATCGAATCTTCCATGAACTTCTTCACTCTTCATCAATTCCAGAAAAATACCGCGTGCAAATCAAACTCAGGCTTTGCCGCTCACTATCGCCATGCGCGCTGCACCTTTCCGGGCTTCCGCAACGGAAAATATTCCTACGCGCGTGGTCACGGCATCCCCCGGAACCCCGAGCATCGAGGGTGGCGATCGATGCTCAGGGCGCGATTATAGGTGCTGGTACTGCCCTTCGCAGCGCCAGGACCTTCTTGATCCGTGCCACTTCCCCGGCTCCGGCCTCGGCCAACCGACGGGCCTGCTGCCGTTGCTGCCGCGACTGTACTGGTGACGATCTGCCCGCTTCGAGTGTGGCACCCACCACCCTCGCCACCGCATCGCGCAGCCGCAGCTGCGGGCAGAGTCGTGCAGCGCACCAGCGCTCGGCGTAGCGCTTGGCCTGCCGTGCATTCGCTGCTGCAACGATCTTTGCCTTGGGCACTCTGCGTGCTTCCAGGCACACCCGGAAGCCAAGCACTGCATGCGGCACGATGTTCGCTACGGAGCGCCCATTCCACCACAGGTCCCAACGTTCGCCGCTCTGCACCCAGCCGGAATGCTGGGGGACGGACATTGAATCTGCGATCTCAAGGCGGGAATCCATGGCCGGAAGAATACGATCGGCTGTCGCACGGATTGAGATTGCGATGGCAACGCGATCATCGACCATGAATCGTTCAAGAAGGCGCCGGCTGTCCGCTGCCTGGACGCGCTACCCTGTTGCCCGATGTCTTCCATGCGCAACGTCCTCCATCGCGATCTCGTGTCCAAGGCCGCATCGCTGCCCCGGTTGCCTGGGGTATACACCTTCCACGATGAGGCGGGAGCCGCGCTGTACATCGGCAAGAGCGTGGACATCCGGCGACGGGTGCTGGACCACCTTCGGGCGCCGGACGAACAACGGCTTGTCGGCAGGACCGACGGGTTTTCCTGCATCCGTACCGCCGGTGACATCGGGGCGCAGCTGCTGGAAGCGCGGCTGATCAAGCAGGCCAAGCCGCTGTTCAACAGGAAGCTTCGCCGCAACAAGCGACTGTGCACGATCGTGCTGGCGGCTGACGGGGTCCGCATCGAGGATGTCCACGGCGCCGATCCTGCTCAGGCCCATGGATTGTTCCCCGGCCGTCATGCCGCCATCGCCGCACTGCAGCGCCTGGCGGACGAGCACCAGCTCTGCTACGGGCGGCTGGGGATCGAATCGGTGCGCGCCGGGGCGCCCTGCTTCCGCCACCTGCTCAGGCGCTGCGCGGGCGTCTGCAACGGCAGCGAACCGGCTTTGGCACATGACGAACGCCTGCGAAGTGGCCTGGTGGGCTACCACCGGCGGGCATGGCCCTACGCAGGTGCGATTGGCATCGAAGAGCACTCGGCGGACATGCGGCAGATCCATGTGGTGCGTAACTGGACGTACCTGGGCTCGGCGCCGACGATCGCGGCAGCGCGAAGGCTCGATACGCCAGCAGTCGGTTTTGATCGTGACGGCTACAGCGTGCTTGCAAGGCCACTGGTCGGTGCGTCGGTGAAGGTCATCGCGCTCTAGTGGAATGCTGGCCGCGGGGCCACCCGAGCCCACGGGCGATGCGCCTTCGCACAGCCATACGAACAGAACTGCGTTCAACGTGACGGGTCACATTGAACCGGACCGCAGCAACGCTATGCACAACGCCATGAAGCCGCCACCAACGGCCAACGCCAGCCACGCCCTGCCCATGCTGCGGGCACTGAATACGCCCACGCCCACCGCCACCATCAGCACGAACCCCAGCAGCGAGCTGGCCAGCACGGAGACTGCCGGCGGCACATCGGTCAGCGCAGGCAAGCCCAATGCCAGCGCGGTGGCGGTTGCCGCGGTGAACGCGTAGCCGCCGGCCGAAGCGGCCAGCACGCGACCGGCCACCTGCCAGCGATAGCCGGCGCCCCGCCCTTCCACGGGCTTGGCGCTGCGTGGCGCCTCCTGCACCTGCGGCCAACGCCGCTGCAGCATCACCGCCATTCGTGCCAACACCAGGCCGAATGCCAGTGCGGTGAGCTCCACCCCGGCCTGCTGCCACGCACCCCGCTGCAGGTACATCACCAGATGCTGGCCGGTGGTGGCCAGATTCACCAGCGGCAGCGCCAGGCACAGCACCGCGGCCAGCCACAGCTGCTCGATCCATGCCTGGCGTGGCGGGCGCCACAAGGCATGCAGCAACGAGACCGCCCAGGCCAGCAGGAATATGCGTATCTCCCAACCGCTACGGTCAGTCATTGCCAACGGCAGCAGGCGATTGGCATGGAAGTAGACAATGCTGGCCAGCGCGATGCCGGCCAACGACACCACATTGAACGCTTCCATCCATCGGTAGATGCCCGCCGTAGGCGCACCGAACTCATGCTCGCTGCGCTTGCGCCGCTTGATGGAGAACAGCAGCGTACCGATCGCGATCATCGCCGTGCCCAGCAGGCCACTGATGAAGTACAGCCACTTCATCGGCCAACCGCCGAAATCCGCTTTGTGCAGTGCTTCGATGCTCTCGTGCACCTGCGCCGCACCCACGCCATGCGGGTGCGATGCGTGCTGTTGCAGCAGTGTGCCGCTGGCAGCATCGAACGTGATCCGACTGGCCTCGGTCAGCAGGCGCCTCTCCGCGCCTTCCACCGGTTTGCGACCCACCACTTCCACCACGCTGTGCACGGTGCCGGGCGTCTGGATGATGATCTGTGCCGGCGATTGCCCGCTGATGGCCTGCGCGCGCGCCAGCAATTGCGGCAGGTCCGGCAGTCGTGCAATGGAAACCAGGATGGCGGGCGGAACCGGCTGTGCGGGCGCCAGTTCGGCTTCATAGCGCGCGTACGCGCCATCTGCATCGCCATAGGTTGCATGCACGGGCCACGGCAGGTAGCTGCTGTAGAAGAATGCGAGCCCGGTGTAGCCGATCATGAACAGGAAAGGCAGAGTCAGCACAGCGCTCAGGTTGTGCGCATCCAGCCAGCTGCGCTGGCCCTTGCCGGGGCGGAAGGTGAAGAAGTCCTTGAAGATGCGCTTGTGCACCACTACGCCGGAGACCAGCGCCAGCAGCATGCAGGCCGTGATCCAGCCGACCAGCCAGTAGCCGGCCATGCCACCGTGCAGGGTGTAGTGGAAGGACATGAAATGGCGCCCGCCCTCGGTTTCCCGTAGGCGAGGTGGCGGTTGTGGCATGCCCGTGCTGGCATCCACCCAGCGTTCGTGCGCGATGCCGTCGCCCTCCTCCCATGACAGTTCCAGCGGCCACCCTTGCTGGGCAGGCCAACGGATCTGCCATGCCTGCGCATCGGCGGCGTGGGTGGCCAGCCATTGCTGCGCACGTGCCGCCTGCGCTCCCGCGTCCATCGCTGGCGAGGAGGCCGGCATGGGACCGGCCTCCATCCAGCGCGTGATCGGCTCACGGAACACGCTGAGCGTGCCGGTCAGGAAGATCGCGCACAGCAGCCAGCCACTGGCAAGGCCACACCAGGTATGCAGCCACGACATGCTTTGGCGGAAACCTGCCTTCATGCCGTTGCCGTGGCGGGCACGCTGTCGCCCTGCCGGTTGTGGAGGATCACAGCGAGCCGCGCAGCGTCAGCGTCACGTTGCGGGGTTCACCAAAGAAGTTGCCCCGGCGGATCTGGCTGAGCATGGCGTAGTAGCGCGTATCGAACAGGTTGGCCACGTTGAGGCCAACGCTCCAGCGCGGATTGATCCGATAGCCGGCACGCAGGTCCCACACGGCGCGCCCCGCCGCCCCCATACGCCAGTCCGGGTCGTCGTAGGCCGGATAGGAGTAGCTGCTCTGCGCCGACACGCCACCGCCCACGGAGAACGCATTCCACTTGCCGGGCAGCTGGTAGGACGTCGACAGGCGCAGCAGGTGGCGGGGCGTCTCGGCGCTGATGGTCGCGCCCTCATCGTCACGGCTGGTGACGTGGGTATAGCCGGCCATCAACTGCCAGCCCGGTGCCAGTTCGCCGCTGGCTTCCAGCTCAAAACCCTTGCTGCGCAGCTTGCCGCCATTGCGGTAGCAATCGGAAGACGCCAGCGAGCCCCGGCAACTGCCCGGGTCGGACTCGTCCACCACGGCGTTGCCGGTCTTGCGGATGGAAAACACCGCAGCGGAAAGATTCAGGCGCCCATCGTTCAATTCGCCCTTCACGCCCAGCTCGTAATTGGCGCCGATGGCCGGGTCCAGCACCGAGCCGGAGGAAGTGACATACGAGCTCTGCGGCTGGAAGGTATCGGCGTAGCTGGCGTAGACCGACCATTGCGGCCCCAGGTCGTAGACAAGCCCGGCGTACGGAGTGAATTCGTGCTTCTGTTCGTAGTCACGGCTCCTGGCACCGCTGAAGCCATCGCTGGACTGGTACTTCACCCAGCTCAGCCGGCCGCCCAGCGTGAGGTGCAGGGGCTCCGCCAGCTGCAGGCGCAGGTTGCTGTACACGCCGCTCTGCTGTGCGCGGGCGTTCTCCGCCCAGTCCCAGGCTGGCTGGAGGGGCTGCGCAATGGCGCTGTGGTCCGGTGCGTAGACATCGATCGGCACGTCGATGGCCAGGTCCGCCGAGCTTTGCCGCGTACGCTGGCGCGACCACATCGCGCCCAGCAATACCTCGTGGCTGCGACCAAAGGCTTCGAAACTGCCGGTGGTGTGCAGGTCGATGCCATCGCTGCGCACGCGCGAGCGGTTGAAATAGATGTCGTAGAAGCGCGAACCGACGCCGGTGGCGCGGTCCACCCCGCCGAGCGGAACCGCAACGCGCTGGTCCAGGTCGGACTCGGTGCGGTTCACCGACAGGCGCGCCTTCCAGCGCTCGTTGAAGCGGTGCTCCGCCTCTGCGAAGGCTTCGTCGACGGTGCCTTCCTGCCGGTTCCAGTCCTGGATGAGCGAGGTGGAACGCTTGATGTCCAGTGCGCCGCCGTCGGTGTAGCGCGGCAGGCCGAACAGCCAGTAGCCGTCAGTGTCACTCTGCTGATGGCGCAGGCCGAAGGTCAGCGTTGTGTCCGCGCCCAGGTCGGCGTCGATCACACCATAGGCGACCGGTGCCTTCGAGGAGGTGCCCTGCTGGAAGTATCCACGGTCCTGGTAGGCCGCAACCAGTCGGCCGCGCACACTGCCGGCGGCATTGAGCGGGCCGCCGCCATCGACCTCGAGGCGATAGTTGTCCCACGAGCCCACGGTTGCTGCCAGATCGAGATGGGCCTGGTCGCGCGGGCGCTTGCGCACCATGTTGATCGCCCCGCTGGGGTCGGCTGCGCCCAGCATCATGCCGCCGGCACCGCGCAGCACTTCAACCCGCTCCAGTACGGCGGTGTCGATGGGCAGCCAACCCACGGGGGCATAGACGATGCCGGCCACGCCATCGACCAGATAATTGCTGTCGTCCACGGTGAAGCTGCGGATCGAGAACTTGTGGTTGCCGAAGTTGCGGGCGGTCTTGGTCACGCCCGTGGTCTGCGCCAGCGCTTCGTCCAATGTGGTGAGGTTGCGGTCGTCCAGTTGCTGGCGGGTAATCACGCTGACCGATTGCGGGGTCTGGCGGATGCTCTGCCCCAGCTTGCCCAGACTCAGCTCACGTGCCGTGTAGGAGCCGTCGCTTGGTGCATTGGCGGTCACGTTCACCGTCTGCAGGGTGGTCTGGGTGTCTTTGCTGCGCGCAGGTGCTGCTGCTTCCTGCGCCAGCGTAAACACGCCCGGACGGGTGGCGTTGACACGCACCCCACTACCCTCCAGCAGACGCGCCAGTGCCTCCTGCGGCGTGTAGCTGCCGGTCAAGGCCGGGGCGCGACGGCCCGCCACCGCTGATTCGCTGAACAGCACCTGCTGCCGGGACTGCTCGGAGAAGCTGCGCAGTGCGGCATCCAGCGATTGAGCCGGAATGTTGAACTGCATGCGCGCGGCCGGCTGGGCCTGTGCGATGGCCGGTGCCGCCAGTGCGCTGGAAATGCACAGTGCCAGCAGCGGCAGCCGCTTGGCGTGTACCCCCGTAGAGAACGCGCGGGCAACAAGTGCGCGCTTGATCTTCATGTACCCCATTACCGCTCCATCATGCTTGGCCACCACTGGCCTCACTGGGGTAAACGGAAAATGGCGGTGGAGTGGGAACCCGCGCCGGAAGAATTTTTCCTCGGGGCGTCAGCGGGTCACAGGCCGTTCGTCGATGCGATAGCCGCCCTGGGCATTGCGGGTCACCTGCACAGGCAACAGATCCGGCAACGCCTCCAGGAAAATGGCCGGGGCATCGGTGGCTGCGTACCCGGAGACGGGCAGGAACTTCAGCCCGGGCTGGCCCAGCGTGACGGGATGGCCCAGATACTGCCCGACTTCCTGCACCACTTCGTCCAGCGGGGTACGCCGGAACACCAGGCGCCCGTTGCGCCAGCCGCCGATGCTCTCTGCGTTTGCCGCAATGGGGCGATAGGCGGCTGTAAACGTGGCAACGGCCAGGCCCTGTTCGGCGTGCAGGCTGAGCGGCGCGGTGCCCTCGGCCCGATCCGGCTGTACCCGCACGTGCCCATGCAGCACCTTGACCACGACTTCGCCGGGCGCATTGCGCACGTTGAAGGCCGTGCCAATCACTGTCACCCGGCTGCGCTGCGCATCCACGGTGAAGGGCCGGTCGGCCGCCGGGGCGACCTCGAAGAACGCCTCGCCCTGGCTGAGCACGACTTCACGACGGGATCGATAGAAGTGCACGGCCAGCGAGCTGCGTGCATTGAGCGAAATCCGCGAGCCATCCGGCAGTTGCAGGTCACGGATCTCGCCCGCGCCAGTGGCCACGTCCTGCACATAGCTGGGCGCGGTGTACCAACCGTAGCCGACGTAACCCAGGGCCAGCATCGCCACGGCCGCAGCCGCCGCAACGCGTGGCAGGCGCCGCGACCGCCCACGCCACGCCCTGCCGTCCCGTCGCGGAGCTGCAAATGCCGTTGGTGCGAGCGCCGCAGGCCCGTCCGAGGCCAGCATGGGGCGCGGCAGCTGGCCCAGGTCGTGCCAGGTTCTGGCCACCTCGGCGAATGCCTGCTGGTGCGCTTCGCTCTCGGCCAGCCACCGCTGCAGGGCCGCCTCATCTTCCGGCTGCCAGTCCGCATCCTGCTGGCGCACCAGCCACGCAGCAGCCGCCTCATGCAGGGCAAACGGATCGAAACCTGCGGCAGGAGGAGTGTCGTTCATCGGCAGGAGAGATCAGCATCAGAGGCAGGCACTGCATCGCCCGCCCCGGTTGGCCGATGCAGTGCCTGCATCTGCGCCAGGGATGCATGGCGTACCCGCACTTCGCAGTAGGCAACCGCACGCGACAGATGCTTGACCACCATGCGCCGGGAGATCTGCATGCGGGCAGCCACGTCTTCCTGGGTCAAGCCATCAAAGCGGCTGAGCACGAAGGCCTCGCGCTGACGCTCGGGCAGTTCGGAAAGCGCTTCCGCCAGGCGCTGCAGGCGCTGCCGTTGTGCAGTGACCTGCAACGGGCACTGTGATTCATCGCCGGCCATCACGTGGCCGGCTTCCTCAGCGTCTGCCAGAGGCATGACCTGAAGGCGGCGGCCGGCATGATGTTCGCGGTATTCGTCGGCCACGGTGTTCATCACCGTCCGCCGGAGATAGGCGCCCTGCTTGTCACAGGAATCGAGCGCCGGATGGGCCGCGATCCACTTCACCGCACCGTCGTGCAGCGCGTCCTCGCTGTCGACGACGCTGCCTCTGAAGCGGGTAAGGCTGCGCAGTATCGGTCGCCGCCAACGCTCATAGGCCTTGGCCAGGATGCCGCCAGTGGCGGTGCTGCCGGCATCCGGGCGAGCTGCCGCAACCGATGATGCGTCGGGCCCCTCCATATCCTCCGCCGTGTCGCGACCTAGCGCAGGCACGGTATCCCCGTTGCAGGGATCTGCGATCGGCACAGGAGGGGCGTGAACGTCACTGGGGTAGCCGGATGAACTGCCGACGTGGGCGGCAGGCGTCAACAATGGGGAAGTGGCCGGAGTGTAATGCGAGTCATTTGCAATTGAAACACCCCCTGCCCGAGTGGAAGTCCAGCAGGACCGATGCAAGGCCTGGCAGGCAGCCGCGCCAGGGTCAGTGGGCAACCCCTGCCAGCGCCGGTATCACGGCTGACGGCAGGCACCGCCGTTGCGGCACATCACGTCCTCGATCCAGTCGATGTAGCGGGACACGCGAACGTTGTAGACCACCTGGCCATAGAAGCCCGCTTCAAGGGCGTGCTCGGGAACGGCAGTGATCCAGGACCCAAGGCCAACCAGCTTCCACGCACCTTGATCCTCGATCAACAGCGGGCCACCGCTGTCGCCGTTGCCGAGTACGCCTTCAAGCGGCAGGCCCTGCGGCGGCCGATCGAACCGGTACCAGAGGTAGCGTTCGTTGCCGCCGGTGATGGCGTTGTACGCCCGGCGCAGGGTCGTGCGATGCAACCCGTTCGGCACCAGGCCCGTGGCGCCGTTGCCGGTAGCGCCCTTCCCGATCAGGGCTGCAGCCTGCCCGGCCTCGCCCGTTCCCCGATAGAGCGCTACCGGTAGCACATCGCTGGCTGGCGCTGCCAGCCTGATCAGCGCGATATCGTCCGACGTGGCCAGGAAGGCGTGGATCCTGGAGGGACTTCCCGTTGCCATGGCCTCCTTGCCCAAGGCGTCCGGCATTCGTTTGAAGCCTGGATGCAGGAAAACCCGAGCAACGCCGTAGCTCTTCCCGTTGATGGCGATGGTTGCACCCATCCCTTCCATCGGCGCTGCATGGGCCGCGGTCAGCACCCATCCGGGGGCGATGAGGACACCGTGGCCCTCGCCTGGCATGTCGGCCAGCGCCGGGAACGCCGATGCTTCAATACGGTACTTCGCATCATCGACATCATCGCGGATGACAACCGCGCCGGCGCCGAGTGGAAGCACGGCGAGCGCCAGGAAGAGCCAGCGTCTCATTGGAGACCCTTAGTGTGGTTGCGACGCCCCATCATCCGCGAGCTGCTCCCGTGCAGCAATTCTCTCGACCAGCGTATCGATCGCTGCCTCCATGGCCCGCGCGGTCTGGTCGCCGCTCTGGTTGGTGATGACGAAGATGCCAAGATCATGCTTCGGCACGATGTAGATGTAGCACTGGGAGCGTGGCACGCCACCGTGGTGGGCGTAGTACACGCCCTTCCGATCGTCGCCGGAAACGATGTTCCAGAAATAGCCGATGCTGAAGTCGTCGTCGAACGTGGCCAGCGTACGGTGTGATTCCTTTACAACGGGACCGTTGGCCAGCTCGAACTGAAGGTACTTCACCATGTCGGGGACGGTTGCCTTCACGTTTCCGGAAGCGCCCCATGGCAGCTGCGGCATCGGCGTGGTCGGTAGCGGATTGTCGCTGTGGTAACCGACGGCCAGCCGTGGCGTTTCGGCATCGCCCAGGTTGATCCTGACGCCCGTCATGCCGGCCGAATCACGGAAGAAGTCACGCAGCAGCGGCTCGTAGTCACGCTGATGGACCCGTTCCAGAATGTGCGCGGAAAGCTGCGTGCCGACGCTGGAGTACGCGTACTCTTTCCCCGGCATCCGCGGAATCTGCACGGCATGCAGGTCCCTCAGGAAATCGGCCTTGCCGTAGCCTGCGTAGATCGCGTTGAGTTCAGCCGGTGTGCGGTGGTCGGTGAAATCCTCCAGCACCGTGTTCGCACGTTCCGGCAGCATGTTCGGCAGGCCACTGGTATGCGACAGCAGGTGGCGGACGCGGATGGGGTGGCCCTGGTACTGCAGGTTCGGATAGTCGCCCTGCAGGTACATGCGGATGTCATCCTCCAGGCCCAGCCTGCCTTCCAGGACCGCGTTGGCCATCAGGGTGCCGGCCAGGGTCTTGCTCAACGAGCCGATTTCGTAAACGGTTGCGTCGGTGGGCGGCCCTGGCTTGCCGGTTTCCATGTCACCGCGATGGCGGATGAAAGTCCTGCCCCGGTACACCACTCCGATGGAGGCAGCATGCAGCAGCGGTTGCTCGATCAAAGTCTGCGCGACCTGGTCGATGTCCGCCCCCAGATCCTTCGGCGTAGCCTTTCCGGCGGAGCAGCCTGCGCCAAGCAGGGCGGCGGACAGGGCGAAGGCGTTGAGCCACCGTCGGTTTCGAACGGTCATCGAAAGGGCTTCCATGCGCTGGCGCTTGAAGGGCGATCGGGAATGAGCGCACACGATAGCCCATTGCCAGGCCGATCACCCGGAGGCGGAAAGCGCCCCTGCCCCGCCTTGATGGCCCTCCCCGAGATCGATCAGCCGATCGGTCGCGGTCACGATGCTGCGCCGGTGGGTGATGGCCACGACGGTGACGTCACCGGCAATGGCACGGATGTGGTCCATGATCTCGCGCTCGGTGGCTTCATCCAGGGCAGAGCTTGCTTCGTCCAGGAACAGGATTGCCGGTTCACCATACAGCGCACGCGCGATTGCGATGCGCTGCCGCTCCCCGCCGGAAAGCTTCAGGCCACGCTCGCCCACCGTGGTCTCCAGCCCCTCGGGCAACGCCTCGATCAATGGCAGGATCGCGGCCCTGCGTGCGGCATGCCGCAGCCGGCCATCATCACGCGCACGCCCCAGCAGGATGTTGTCGGCCAGGCTTTCATTGAGCAGGATGACGTCCTGGGGAACCACCGCGACCGCGGCATGCCACGCAGCACGGTCGATATCGGACAGTTCGACGCCATCCACGAGAATCCGGCCACGCTGGGGATCGATCGACTTCAGGGCCAGCTTGAACAGCGTCGACTTCCCCGACCCGGTGGGCCCCATCAGGAAGGTGATGCCGCCCCGCCCGGCCTGGAAGCAGACATCGTCCACCCCGCGCCCGTTGCCGTAGCGATGGCTGACCCGCTGGAACTCGAGCCGGCCATTGCCTCCGGCGAAGCGCTGGGCATGGGCCACCTGCCGTTCTTCGGGCGCCGCCCACAGGGTTGAAAGCGGGCCCAGCATGCTCCAGGAGCGCGCGACGTCGTCGATGGAACGGGCAATCATCTCGAACGGCATGTTCAGCTGGAGCAGCAGCAGATTGAACAGGACGATGTCGCCGACGCTGAGCGCCCCACTCTGGTAGCGCGGCAGCAGCAGATGGAAGGTCACGATGAACTCCACTGCGAGGCAGATGCCCAGCAGGGCGATGAAGCCTATCCGCTGCAGCACGTAGGCGCGCCAGCTGTCACGCACGTCCTGGGCCTTCCGCTCGAAGCGCTGCACCATCCAGGCGCTGCCGCCGAACTGGCGCAGCGTTTCCATGGCGTTCATGGCGTTGCCAACGAAACGGGCATTCTGCTGCCCGGCTTCGACGGCGGCTTCGCGATGGATGCGGGCACGGCGGGTGGCAATGGCCGAGAGCGTGACCGCCACCGTGCCGTAAGCCAGCACGATCACCACCACCTGCAGGTTGATCAATGCACCCAGCGTCACCAGGGTCAGCAGGATCTGCAACGCACTGGGAATGAAGGCAACCAGCCCAAGCTGCACGATGATCTTCAGTGCGCCACGGCCTTTTTCCCCGGCCGATTGCAGCTCGGCGGGGTTGTGGTCCAGGAAGAAGCTGTTGGTCTTCTTCAACAGGCGGGCGAAGTAGCGGGTGCTGGTGATGAAGCCCAGATTCTCGCCACTGAGGAACGACAGGTACTGCACCGTGTTCTGCAAGGCACTGCCCACGCCCAGCACGACGGCGTAGAGCAGGAATCCCCACGCCAGCGCGTTGACTCCATCGATGGGCAGGCGGTCGATCAGGCGCGAGAACAGGTACGGCGCTGCAACACCTGCAAGACTGGATAGCAGGACACTGCCGGCGATCAGCAGCAGGAGCCTACGGTCAGCCTTCCAGTACGCCGCCAGGATCTCGGCAACAGGCGGCGGAACTGCGATCTTCGTCATTGATGTCGTCCCAGCAGCCCGACGGCGCCTGTCCATTGCCCCTTGAATGATATGATATAACATCGCTATCTGGGGCGACGCAGCCGCGTTGCAGGCCACTTTCGGATGGGATCGATGGACCGGGGAATGACGAACGTATCCACTGCCACGCCGCGCGCATGCATGGCCCTCGGCATCGCTGCTGCATTGCTGGCCAGCCTGCCGGCGGCGGCACAGAGCACGGTCGCTGGCCGTGGCTCAAGCGCGGCAGGCCCGCCGCCCGAGGCCCCGACTGCCACCCTGGACAAGGTCCTGGTGGTGGGCAGCAACATCCGCAACGCCGTAGGTGGCGGCGCCTCCCCGGTCATCGTGATCGACAGGGAGGCCATCGACCGCACAGGCGCAGCCACCGTGCAGCAACTGTTCGAGAAACTGCCGCAGAACTTCGGCGGTGGCGCGAACGGTGCGAACGTTGCCAACCTGGGTGTTGACCGCGATACCGGCAACAACTTCGGCCAGGGCACTGCCCTGAACCTGCGCGGGCTGGGTACTGGCACCACCTTGACCCTGATCAACGGCCACCGCGTGACCTCATCGAACCGCTATCAGTATGTGGATGTCTCGCTGATCCCGCTGAGTGCCGTCGAGCGCGTGGAAATCCTTACCGATGGCGCCTCGGCCATCTACGGTACCGATGCGGTCGGGGGCGTGGTCAACATCATCCTGCGGCGCGACTTCACCGGTTACGAGACCGCTGTGCGCTACGGCACGGTGACCGCCGGCAGCATGGAGGAATACCAGGCATCGCAGTCGGCGGGCTGGTCGTGGGAAGGCGGCCACGTGCTGGCCAGCTACGAGTTCCTGAAGCAGGGCAACCTGCCTGCGGTGGAGAAGGACTTCTCGAGAAACGTGCGGGTCAGGCCCTACGACCTCTATCCAGGATCGAAGCGGCACAGCCTGTACGTGGACGGCGTGCAGCAGCTCAGTGATGTGCTGACCCTGAACGTCACCGGCTCGTTTGCCAAGCGCGAGATGGATACCACCATCTCCGGCACGGCCGACGAAACGCGGCTGTTCCCGCACACGCGGCAGTTCGACCTGTTCGCCGGCCTCACGCTGGATCTTCCCAATGAGTGGCAGGCACGCCTGGATTCCGGGTTCGGCAGGAGCGATGTGTCCTACCAGCGCACCACCATCACCGGCAGCTCCGCCAGTACCGCGCCGCCCACCAACACCAATTCCGAGTCGCGCTACCTGGACGTGGTTGCCGACGGCGAACTGTTCAACCTGCCCGCCGGCGGCGTACGTGCTGCATTCGGAGCGGGGTACCGTCGTGATGGCTACGAACTGGTCGATCACCGCGGCCTGGAGAAGCCGCTCGACCTGCAGCGCACCGTCAGGTCCGCCTTTGCCGAGCTCAACGTTCCGCTGCTGAAGGACCTGCCGGGTGTGCGCAGCCTGTCCCTGACCGCGGCGGCGCGCTATGACGACTACAGCGATTTCGGTTCCACGCTGAATCCAAAATTCGGCGTGCTGTGGGAGGCCACCGAGGGGTTGTCGTTCCGCGCCAGCCATGGCCGCTCCTACCGGGCGCCGGTGTACCAGGACATGCAGTTGAACAACACCGTGGTGGTGGCGAACGTACCCAACCCGGCCGCACCCGGCGGCAACACGATCCTCATGATGCTGTCCAATGGCAACCCGGATCTGGGCCCCGAACGTGCCAAGACCTGGACCGGCGGTTTCTCGTTCGCGCCACCGTCGGTGCCTGGCCTCAAGATCGACGCGAACTACTACCACATCGACTACGCCGACCGCATCGGCAGTGGCTTCGGCGGCAGCTTCCCCTCGCTGTTCCTCCAGTCCACGGCCCCCTACGCGGACATCCTGACCACCAACCCCACGCAGCAGCAGATCCAGCAGGCACGCCAGCTGGGTGTGTCGGGGCTGGGCCTGTTCGTCTCGCGCGTGGGCCCGTATGCGCTGCCCGCCGGAACGGACGAAACCAACAGCCAGGTGATCCTCGACAACCGCTTCCGAAACAACGCCTTTACCCGGCAGCGAGGCATCGATTTCAGTTCTTCCTACGGCTTCGACGCCGGCCAGGCCCGCATCGCCATCGACCTGGCCGGGCAGTACATCATCGATTCGAAGCGGCGCGTGACCAGCACCTCTCCGGAAGTGGATGCGGTGAACGCGGTGTACTACCCGGTGGACCTGAAGCTGCGCGGAGGCATCGCACTGAGCCGGCAGCAGGCCGCGGGCGGGCTGTTCGTGAACTACGTGGGCAGCTATCGCGATCCGGCCAACCTTGCCCGCCCGCACGTCAGCTCGTGGACGACCGTCGACCTCAACCTCGCCTATCACTTCGGACCGTCGCCGGACCCGCAGCGCGGCACCTCGCTCGCGTTCAACGTGCAGAACCTGTTCGACCGGGATCCGCCGTTCATCATCAACAGCATCAATACCGGCTACGACCCCACCAACGCGACAGCGCTGGGGCGCTTCCTGTCCATGACGCTGACCCATCGCTGGTAGGCCCGCATGCACGCCCACTCCCCTGCCCGGTCGAGGCCGACGATGGCCATCCAGCAGGCCTTCGCAGTTGCGTCCACCCAGCTCACGCTGATGTGGCGAGAGCGACGTGTGCTGTGGCTCGCCGTTGCCCTGTTGCTGATTGCAGGTGCGTCGGTGCTCAGCGGTGCCGCACGCATGACCCTGCAGGCGCAGGAGCGCCAGGCAGTGAGCGAGGAAGAGACGCGGCTGTGGGACAGCCAGGGCACGATCGATCCCCACAGTGCCGCCCATGTGGGGCGTGCCATTCCTGCACCCGTGCGGCCGCTGGCGGCGCTGGACCCGGGGCTGACGGATTTCCTGGGGACCTCGGTGTTCATCGAGGGCCATGCACAGAACCCGGCCCGGCACCGCGCCGTGGACGCCGGCACCGCACTCAGTCGCTTCCAGGGCTTCTCCGCAGCATGGGCGCTGCAGGTCGTGGCGCCGCTGCTGATCATCCTGGCCGGCTTCGCCAGCCTGTCCGGCGATGTAGCCCGTGAGACGCTGCGCCAGGAACTCGGCACCGGCGCCTCGGCCGGCGTGCTGATCAGCGGGCGATTGATTGCCCTGGCGGCCGCCTCGCTGCTGCTGGTGATGGCCATGCTGCTGATCAGCCTTCCAGGGCTGTCCATCCAGTACGGGGGGGCCGCGGATATCGCCGCCCTGCTCGCACTTGCCGCAGCCTATGCGCTCTACCTGCTGGTGTTCTGCGCGTTTACCGTGGGCGTGTCGGCACTTGCCGGCTCCGCTCGAACGTCGCTGGTGGTGCTGCTGGGCTTCTGGGTGGTATCCACGCTGCTGGTGCCAAGGGTGGCGCCCGCCGTGGCCGAATCCCTGCATCCGACCCCTTCCGCACCCTCCTTCAGGGCTGGCGTCACCGAAGAAGCGGAGAACGGTGCGGATGGCCATGACCCGGCGGACAAGCGGCTGGATGCCTTGCGCACGGCGTTGATGGCGCGCTACCGCGTCGACAACGTGGACGACCTGCCGGTGAACTTCCGCGGCGTGGCCCTGGAGTTTGCCGAGGCGAACTCGACGCGCGTCTACAACCGCCACTTCGACAACCTGCATGCCACCTACCAGCAGCAGGATGCCACGCAGCGGCTGTTCGCCATTGTCTCTCCAACGCTGGCGCTGCAGTCCTGGTCGCGTGCGTTCGCGGGCACGGATTTCCGGGCACACCTGGCATTCCTGCGTGGCGTGGAGGATTACCGCTACCGGTTGATCCAGGCACTCAACCAGGAAGTGAAACTGCACAAGGCGCCAGGGGGCGGGAAGCATGTGGCCGATATCGCCGGCATCACCCGTCCGGTGCAGTACCGGGCGCCGCAGCAGACCCTGGCCGGCATCGCCGCAATCCAGGGCGTGAACCTCGCCATTCTGCTGGCCTGGCTGATGCTCGGCCTCATGGTGGTCGTCATTTCGTCCCGGCAACTGGGCAGATCGCCATGAGCGTGGTGTCGATTGCCCGCTACGAGGTCCGTCGCCTGCTGCGCGACCGGGCGCTGCCGGTACTGCTTGTCCTCCTGTTGGGGCTGGTGGCCTACGCTGCCTGGAACGGCCGCGCCTGGGTGGACCAGCGCGAGGCGGCCATCGCACTGATCAAGCAGGAAGAGCAGCAGACCAGGGATCGCAGCCGCGAGTTCGTCGGCAAGGCGCCGTCGGTGCTGCCCCGCGTGCAGCCGGTGCTTGTGCCCGGTGAGATGGCATCGCTGTCGATCGGCCAGGCGGATGCCTATCCCTACACCGCCGACGTGGTCGCGCTGGGCGATCCGACCCAGCTGCTCAAGCACGTCTGGGCCGACATCGGCAATCCGGCGGCACGGGCTGCAGGGCGATTCGATCTGGCCTTCGTCATCGTCTTCCTGCTGCCGTTGGTCATTCTCGTGGCCACCCATGACCTGTGGTCGCGTGAGCGCGAGCGCGGGATCGCGGCGCTGGTGTTGTCGCAGCCGGTTTCGGCGACGCGACTGCTCGTGGTCAAAGCCATGGCCCGCGGCCTGGTGGTGCTGCTGCCCACGCTGGCCATCATCGTCGCAATGGCCATCTGGTCAGGCGCCCGCAGCCCTGCGGGACTGATCATGCTGGCCCTGACCGTATTCGCCTACAGTGCTTTCTGGCTGGCATTGGCGATGCTGATCGCGTGCCTTTCCCGCCGCACCACCGAGGCGGCCATCGCCGCTGGCGCGCTGTGGCTGCTGATCGTGGTCATGGCCCCCTCATTGACCCTGGCCGCGGTGAACCTGATCGCGCCGCCACCGTCGCAGATGCGGTTCGCCACGGAAGTGAAGGCGATGCAGTCAGATATCGCCAATCGCCAGCAGCGCGAGCACCTCGTACGCTCGGCACCCCAGCATTGGTCATCGCCCGTCATCCCCGATGCCGTGCGCCAGGCCTATGCCGACCGGGTTGCCGCTGATCGTGAACTGGCCACGCTGATGGCCTCGCACGCCCGGGCGGAGGCAGCGCACCGTCGCGTACTGGACAGGGTGCGACTGCTGCTTCCCGCCGTGGCCACCCAGGATGCGCTTGACCGCATCGCAGGCTCGGATGCCGGCCGCGCGCTCGACTTCCAGCGTCAGGTCCACACCTTCTGGCAGGCCCGGCGGCTGTTGCACAAGGGCTATCTGGATCGCGACCGGTCGCAGACCCTCGACGAGTACGAGTCGCTCCCGCGCTTCCAGTTCCGCGACACCCAAGGCGCTGCCCAGCGGGGTGTCCTGGCCGACCTTGCCGCATTGATCATCGCCAGCCTGATTGTCCTGCTTGCCGCCACCATGCTGCGCGGCCGGCTGGCCACGCCCTGAGGAAACATCCACATGCTGTCTGCAAAAAGCCTGGTCATGGAACACGGCGCGCATCGGGCGCTGGACGACGTCAGCTTCGAGGTGAAGCCGGGGGAAATCTTCTGCCTGCTGGGCGCCAACGGCGCGGGCAAGTCGACGACCATCAAACTGTTCCTCGGGTTCCTGAAACCCACCTCCGGCTCGGCCGATGTGGACGGGCTCAGCGCGCACCGGCAGCCACAGGAGGTACGCCGGCGGCTGCTGTACATCCCCGAGACCGTGGCGCTCTACGACGAATTGACCGGCTATGAGAACCTGGACTATTTCGCCCGCCTGGCCGGTGTCGAGGAACGCTCGCCTGCGCGGCTGAAGCAGGCGTTAAGATCCGCCGGGCTGGCTACCGAGGCCTTTGGCCGGCGCGTGGGCCTCTATTCCAAGGGCATGCGGCAGAAGGTCGGCATCGCACTGGCCATCGTCAAGGAAGCCAAGGCGCTGCTGCTGGATGAGCCGACCTCTGGCCTGGACCCCACGGCATCCGCCGAATTCCACGAGCTGATCGTACGGGAGCGTGATCGCGGTACGGCGATCCTGATGGCAACCCACGATCTGTTCCGGGCCCGCGAGGTGGCGACCACGATCGGCCTGATGCGCGCCGGCCGCCTGCGCAGGACGCTGGATGCCAGCACGATCACCGCCAACGATCTCGAGAGCCTCTACCTGGAAGAGATGAGCCGGAACGCCTAGACCACGCCGACTGTCTGCGGGCCAGCCTGGCCGGACCAGCGCCTGAGCCAGGCTTCGATGTTGATCTGCGGGCCGAAGATGCCCAGCACCTGCGACGAGTGATCCGGGCTGACCCGCCGGATGCCCGCATCGGCCAGTGCGCTGTCGAGGTAGCCACGCCTGGCCAGGAACCCATCGACAAGCAGACTGCTGATGAACTGCTGGTGCCCCTGGGTGACGGCCACGGAGTGATCATCCAGATACGACTTCACCTTTCGCGACAGCAGCGCCTCCGGCAGCAGGCCGTTCAGTGCACGCCGCGCGATGGTGCGGTCCTCCGCATCGGCCATGAGCAGGTGCAGCGGTATGCGCGCGAACAACTCGACAAGCGGCTGCGCACTGATCGGTGACACGCCATGCCAGCGTCCCACGCCCTCGAACGGATCAAGCACACTGGTCGGGAATATCATCCGGCCGATATGGGCCAGCTTGTAGGGGGATACATGATGCCCCTGCTCCAGGGCATGCCGAAGCCAGGCCGGCTGCATTCCATCCTGCTCGGCGCACTCCACCCGCACCCATGGGCAGGGCTTGCCCCATCGGCCGTTGATGCTGGCCGGACGCCTGAGCAGGCCATGGACGAGCGCATCCCGCAGTACGCCGTACAGCGAGTCGCCGGACTGCGCGGTTTCGAAGGCCACGCGGAAGAATCCCCGGTCGATGCCACGACGCCAGGCGTAGTCGATCGCAGCAGCGTTGCCCTTGAAACGCAGGAACACTGCATCACCACCGACACCGGTGAACTGTACGGTGTCGCCGTCGAAGTCCACGTCGCGTCGATGGAGGAGATAACCGGAGCAATGCGCTGGCCGCGCTGTCCTCGGGAAGGACATGATCTCTTCCAGCGCGCAGTGTGGCTGCCGTCGATACTCGATGAATTCGCAGTGCCTGCCCGAGGATTGCCGGGCCCCTTCGACGGCCATTCGTGCGAATCGCCGCTCGTCGGCACCGATGCCGTCATCGTAATGATGGACACAGGTCACCTCGGGAGCTGAGGGCGCATGCAGCAGGCCCGCCAGGATGATCGAGGAGTCCAGTCCACCGGACAGCTGCAACTGGATTTTCCGGTGCTGGCCGGCCAGCGCGCCGATGCAGCCGAGTAGTGTTGAACGGGCCAGCTGCACGGCCTCGTCGATCTCCTCGACAGCCTGGTCGCGGGCCAGCCGCACCACGTCCCACTGGCATTGCCGGCCGGCCGGCTCGCCATCGCGGATCGAAACCGCTTCGCCGGGCTCGACGGAAGTGACCTCCTCGAAGCCGGTCTGCAAGCCATCACGAAACGGGTACAACAGGGAGTAGGACAGGAACGACCAGTCCACGCTGAAATCGCGCAGGCCCAGCCTCAGGCAGTCCTCCATGTTGGAGAAGACGATCGTCACCTGGCCCACCGTGGTCATGTAGCACGGGATCTCCGCAGTGGGATCGCGCAGGACAAACCAGCTCGCTGTCTGCGGCTGGTAGCCGAACGCCACGTACCGGCCCCAGTACCGCTCGACGATGCTGCGGCCGAGGGTGCTGCAGGCGCTGTCGGCCGAGTCCGCATCGAGGTCTACGCGCTCAGGTACGATGCCTGCGCCAAAATGCTTGTGGAACAGCGCTCCGAGCACCGCCAGGGAACCGGATCGATTGCATTCGAAATAGCCGGGATTGTCAGTCTGCGCGTAGATCGCAGCCCCGTTTCCGTTCATCACGCAGCTGGCACCGGGCAGCGTGGCCTCGACCCTTGCCACCGCCTGGCCCGCGTGGGCAGTCGCGGATTCGGAGAACGTGTTCCAGAGCACGGCGATGTATCGATACATGCGACAGGTTTCGTTACAGCACCAGGATGGGGACCATCCGGCGCAGGTTGAAGGGAATATCGGTCAGCACGTGATCACCGTGCTGCAGCCAGCAGTGCGCAGCGAACGGCTGTGTCCTGACTGCGAACACCCAGGCAGGGACGATCCCGTACTTCGACAGGAACTCCCTCATCGCCATGCAGTAGAGAAAGCACTCATCGGTCTTCCTGAAGGCGACGGGCCGGAGCCAATCGAACACCCGGACCAGGAAGGCCAGCTCCTGCAGGCTCGCCGCCGAGCCTTGGGAGATGTCGGCGCGCCTGCGGGCCGATGACACTGTGGCGCTGAAAGGCAGGGCCGCCCTGAAGCAGGCCGCATGGGCCGCCGACGCCATGAACCTTCCCACGTCGCGCGCGGTGATCTTCGGGCATCCCCTCGGCTCACCCTCGCGTACCCAGTGCCGTGGCAGTTCGAGACTGGGGCTTGCCGCGGACTTCCCCTGCCGTGGATCCCGGGTGATCAGCTGGCGATCGATCAGCGACTGGAGGAGCTTCGGCATCCGTCGCCCATCGGGCGGCAAGGGCCAATCGAGAACCAGGCCCCCCAGGCTTGCGGCGCCACGCCTGTCGATGGAGAGATATTTTCCCGTGCCCTGGTCAAGGATCACCATCGCATCACCGGTGACGCAGACATGCGCCTGCTTCGACAGGAAATAGGGGGTGGCGCCCTGCTCCATCACGTGCTCTCCTGCCCTGGGACCAAGAAGCGGTGCATGCAGGGCATGCACCGCAGTGACCGCATTGCGCGGCAGATCAGGGCGAGGTGGTCGGGAAGACGCCATCCCACAACGTGCCGTGGTTGTGTGCCTTCGTTTCCGAAACCACCGAGCCCAGCTCGATCAGTTCACCACCCACACCCTGTTCGTCAGGGTTCTGCTGTCCTGCCACTACACCCAGCTCAATCAGCTCGTTCATGAACATCTCCTCTAGTCAGTGGATGTATCCAGGCGTTGCATTGGATACGGAGCAGCCAAGCCACCATCGCCGCGCATGTTGCAGGGCGATTGCCGCCAAGGCATTTAAATGTTACGATATAACATATTACTTTGGCGTGACGAACAGGACGGTCTGCTGGCCGTTGATGCAATCCCCGCGACGGAGAATGGATGAGCAGCGAGATCACTGACGACGGCGTGGACGCGACCGTTCTACTGAAGGGTCTGTTTCCATTGCCGGCCTTCGTCCGCTTCATCAGGGAGCGCTGCCCGCCGGGACGCTTCGACGAGGCCGCACTGGTGGCCGCCTGGAGGGCCGCACGCAGCGACGTGCATCGCCTGCGCCAGGACGAGGCGAATGAGGCGGACGCCATTGCTGTCCAGCCGTTGACCGGGGAGATGATGCCGCTGGCCGATCAGGCGCTGCGGCAACCTTCGATGCACGGCATGACCAGCGTGCTGCCGCGCGCCTGGCAGATGGTCGAGATTGATCGACTGGTGATCTTCCAGGAATGCATCAACCTGCGTCACATCGACCAGTTGGCAGCGACAATGCCCACCTCGCCCACCGCACAGGAGATCATGCGGCTCGTCGCCCGCAGCGGACGCCATGCACACCCCGACGTCAGGTTCACCCAGTCCGATGGCAGCTACACATTTGCTTCCGCGTCCAATGACCTGCGATTCCTCGATGTGGCGACCATCGATCCGGCGACCATCACCGGCTACGAGCCGTTCGGCGCGGCCAGCCACGCCGTCGTCATCTATCTCGGTTTCAGTGACAACCTGATCAGCGCCACCCGGTTCGGCAAGCGCGTGATCCTGACCAATGGCTCCCACCGCCTGTACCTGCTGCGCAAGCTCGGCTTCCGCCATGTGCCCTGCCTTGTCACCGATGCATCCGACGGCGACCTCAGCGAAGTTCTGCTGCCAGCGGCGGTCAGGCAGGATCGCGGGTTCTATCTTTCGTCGCCGCGGCCGCCCCTTTTCAAGGACTACGTTGACCCCCGCCTGACCAGTGTCGTGCCGGTCACCCGCAAGCACTACGCCCTGCGGGCAAAGCTCGACCTGCAGCGGATCACGGTTCCTGCACTGTAGCGCACCGGGCGCAGCACTCGTCTGGGCTGTTGCACGGTAGATGGCCGGATTGCTGAATCACCTGGCGGAACTGTCGAATGACGGCCCCCGCTTTGCCCAATACGCTTCTGATCCTCGACAGAAGAGGATGCCAGCATGCGTGCAACCACGCTGATTGCCGAAGCCGGAAGAGAAGAGCTGCCGATCGTTCATGTCCTGATGGGATTCGTCTGTGTCTGGCACAGACATGAACCGCAGCAGGCGGATCATGAAGATTGACAGCGCGCACGTCCCCCCCGCCGTGTTGTGCTGGGCGATGCAGTGGTGACGTCAACTATCGAGCTGGAGGGTATCGGGGCGGACTACCCCGATCGCGTCGACAGCCCGGTCATGGTGCTGGGCGTGGACCCCATCACCGATGCTTGGGAAATGCCCTTTCATGAGCATCGGAAAGCACAGCTCCTGGTAGCCACGAGCGGATTGATCACGCTGGAGACCCGTGCAGGCCTGTGGGTCGTCCCGCCACAGGGAGCGATCTGGATTCCCGGAGGGCTGTCCCACCGGGCCAGCAGCACAGGAAAGCCGCATGGCTTCGTCGTATTCGTGGAGCCCGGGGCTATCGCTGGACTGCCGACACACTGCTTCGCAATGGCGATCAGTCCATTCATGCATGCCCTGCTTGAACGAACCTCAGCGCTTCCCTGGCGGTACGCCGCTGGCAGTGCGGACGCGCGCCTGATGGCTGTGCTTCTGGACGAGCTCATCGCGGCACCGCCGGAATGGCTGCACCTGCCCATGCCCTCCGACCCAAGGCTGCGAAAGCTGGCCAATGCAATGCTGACCGCTCCGGCCGGGCGGGCCACGCTCGAGGTATGGGCGAGCCGGATTGGAATGAGCGAGCGCAACATGTCCCGCCTGTTTTCCGGCGAAACGGGTCTGAGCGTGAGACGCTGGCGCAGACAGCTGCATGTGGTGGTCGCACTGCCGATGCTGGCCAAGGGCCGTACGGTGCAGGCCATTGCCGATGACCTGGGCTATGACAGTTCGGGCGCGTTCGTGACCATGTTCCGAAAGACGGTGGGCGCCCCACCCAAGCGATTCCTTGCCGAACGGGGTGCACGGCTGCGCGGACCTGGCGCTGAAACCCTGGCGGTACGGGAGCCCTCGGCTCCCGTACCGCCAGTGACCGCCCTGCCCCTCAGCGCTGGTAGCCCTTGAGGAACAACCAGGTGATCAGCGTGGCATCCGGGCCCTTCGGGTCGGTGAACGGCAAGCCCGACTGGCTGCCACTCCACGCATGCCCCATGCCCTGTACCACATAGTGCTGTGCCAGCGTGCGCCCGCCATAGGTATAGGTGTCCACCGTATAGGCGCGCCCACCCGGTACCTGGCCGTGGTAAGTGCTGGTCGGCACGTACTTCACCGAGTCGTTGTCCTGGCCGTCATCGGCCAGGTCGTTGGTCTGCAGGAACTGGCGCACCGCCTGCTGGCCGTTCACCGGGTTGACGGTGAGATCGGCACTGCCATGGAACACCAGCACCGGCAGCGGCCGCGGCGACGGTGAGCCCGAGCACTGCCAGGCCAGCCGACCGTTGCTGTCCGGCGAATAGATGCTGCCGGCCAACAGCGCATAGGCGCTGCCGGAGATGGTGGTCGCGCCCTTGAACATGCCGCCGGAATGGATGGCACCGGCGGCGAACACGTCTGAGTAGCAGGCCAGCATGATCGAGGTCATCGCACCGCCAGCAGAAATGCCGGTTACATAGACCCGATGCGGATCGACGCTGTAACCGGCCTTCACCTTGTCCACGATGCCGGCCAGGATCGAGGCCTCGCCGCTGTCACGGGCCTGGTTGATCGGCAGCTGCCAGTTCCAGCAGCGCGCCGGGTTGGAGGTCACGTTCTGGCGCGGATAGACCACGATGAAACCTTCGGTGTCGGCCACATCATTGAAGCCGGAGGCCTCGCCCATCAGGTTGGGCCCGTTGACGCAGCCGTGCAGCACCAGCAGCAACGGCAGCGGCTGCTGGTCGTTGTAGCCGGCCGGCACCCAGACCTGGTACTCGCGGGCGCCGAACAGATTTCCGTACAGGCCGATGTCCCAATGCCCGGCGGGGTCCGCGGCGAGCACGCTGCCTGCCGACGTCAACCAGCAGCACATTGCCAGCAGTACCGCCTTGATCGAATCGATTCCGGATTTCATGGCCAGATCCTCATGCGTGAGTCGTGGATGAAGGGGTACCGGGGAGCGCGTCCGGCTGGGGGCACGCCCAGTATCCGCATCCGGCGGCCGCTGCCGACTGGACCTAGGTCCACTCGCCGCTGCCGGATGACACCGCTAGCCTTGGCTGCAGGGGTGGCAATGGGCCATCTGTGAGCACTCGCCTGGGGGAGGACCGAATGAAACGGAATTGTCTGAGTCTCATGATCGGCGCACTGCTGGCCTCCGGGCCGGTACTGGCACAGGACACGCCACAGGCCGTGCCGGCGGCAGGCAGGACCGCTTCACCCACGAACCTGGACAGCATCAAGGTCACCGCACGCAAGCGCGAGGAAACCCTGCAGGAGGTCCCGGTTGCCGTCACCGCCTTTACCTCGGAGGCGCTGGACAGGATGAATGTCCAGGACATCAGCGACCTGGATGCGCAGGTGCCGAACCTGACCATCTACGCGGCGCGCGGCGCCAGCAGCACGGTCACCGCCTACATCCGTGGCATCGGCCAGTCCGACCCCACCTGGGGCGCCGATCCGGGCGTGGGCATCTACCTGGATGACGTCTACATCGCGCGCCCGCAGGGCGCGCTGCTGGACGTGTTCGATGTCTCGCGCATCGAGGTGCTGCGCGGCCCGCAGGGCACGCTGTATGGCAAGAACACCATCGGCGGCGCGATCAAGTACATCTCGCGCGGCCTGCCCACCCAGACCGAGGGCTTCGCCCAGGTCACCGTGGGCAACTACAGCCAGCTGGATGCGAAGGCGGCCATCGGCGGCCCGATTGGCGGTGCCGACAGCGGCCTGCGCGCCCGTGTGGCGGTGGCCAGCATGAACCACGACGGGTTTGGCGAGAACACCTTCAACGGCCAACCGGTCAGCGACAAGCAGATCAACGCTGCACGCGTGAACCTGGGGGCGTATACGGGCGACGACTTCGACGTGCAGTTCGCGCTGGACTGGATCGACGATCAGTCCGGCATGCGCGGCTCGAAGATGCTGGCGCCCAATCCGTTCCTGCGCGCCTACCCGCCGATGGACAGCCGCTATGACATCCGCTCGGGCATGCGCAACCTCAACAACGTGGAGAGCAAGGGCGCGTCGGCCACGGTGAACTGGCGACCGAACGAAGACATCGCAGTGAAGTATGTGGTGGCCAAGCGTGAATCGGACAGCGAGGCCAACATCGACTTCGACACCACGCCGATCAAGCTGGCCGATGTGGGCGGTACTTACCACGACGAGCAGGTCAGCAACGAGGTTCAGCTGAACTACGATGCCGGCGGACGCGTGCGCGGCGTGGTCGGCCTGTACCAGTTCAGTGGCGAGGCCGGCGGCCAGATCCAGAACAACTACTTCAGCGCACAGTTCGCCGACAACCAGGGCAAGGTACTGACCGACAGCGTCGCGCTGTACGCAGACTGGACGTTCGACCTGACCCGCAGGCTCAAGCTTGATGTGGGCGCCCGCTACACCGACGAGGACAAGCGCGCGATCGTGCTGAACCGCCTCTATGCCGACCCGGGCTTCAGCCGGCCGGTGGCGGTGACGGCGGACTTCGACAAGAAGACCAACTTCAAGAACGTCTCGCCCAAGGTTTCGCTGGACTACCAGATCACCCCGGACATCATGGTCTACGGGCTGGCCACGCGCGGTTTCAAGTCGGGCGGCTACAACATCCGCGCCAACGCGGTGGCGGTGCCCCGCTCGGCGGAGCCGTTCGATGACGAAACCGTGGACAGCTACGAGGTCGGCAGCAAGATGGCCTTCCTCGACCAGCGCCTGTTCCTGAACCTGTCAGCGTTCTACAACAAGTACAAGGACATCCAGCTGTCGGTGTTCACCGGCCTGGATACCAATGGCGACGGCATCGATGATTCCTTCTTCGGCGATTTCACCAATGCCGGCGCCGGTACCGTCAAAGGCCTGGAAGTCGAATACCAGTACCTGCCCAGCCAGCACTGGCTGATTTCCGGCAACCTGGCCTGGCTGGATACCAAGTACGACGAGTACATCGACCGCGGCGTCAACGTGGCCAGGCAGATGAAGTTCACCAATGCCCCGGAGTTCTCCGGTGCGTTCAACGTGGAATACCGCACCGACCTGGCCAACGGCAGCAACCTGTCGGCACGGGTGAGCTACAGCTACCAGAGCGAAGTGTGGCCCACCACCGACCTGAGCCCGGTGATCCGCCAGGACGGCTATGGACTGGTCAATGCCGGTGTGATCTGGCGCTTGGATGACGCCTGGACCTTCTCGCTGCAGGGCACCAACCTGGCCGACAAGGAATACCGCACCACCGGTTACAACATCCCGGCGGTCGGCACGCTGATTGGCTTCTATGGCCCGCCGCGCCAATATAGCCTCAGCGTCCGGTACGATTTCTAGCGCATCCGTTACGATTTCCAGGAAGCCCCTGCATGATGCAGTCCTACGTAGATCTGTACTGGAACAGCAATGATGGCCTGCGCCTGCACGCGCGCGACCATGCACCGGGTACGGGAACGGCACCACGCGGCACCGTGGTCTGCATTCCCGGTCTGACCCGCAATGGTGCCGATTTCGATGCGCTGGCCGGTACGCTCACTGCCGAGGGCTGGCGCGTGATCGCGGTCGACCTGCGGGGGCGCGCGGGGTCGGAGCGTGCGCATGATCCCACCAGCTACAACCCACGCACCTATGCCGACGACCTGGTCGCGCTGCTGCGCGCGCAGAACATCGACAAGGCCGTGTTCGTCGGCACCTCGCTGGGCGTTCTGGTGACCATCACCCTCGCTTCGCGCGCGCCCGAACGGATCGCTGGCGCGGTCCTCAACGATGCCGGCCCCAGGGTGCCGCGTGAGGCGCTGGCACGGATCGGCAAGTACGCGGGCAAGCCGGTGCCGCCGATGGATCTCGAGCAGGCCACGGCCTATGTGGCATCGATCGGAAAGACCGCGTTTCCGCGCTTCAGCAGCGATGACTGGCGGCAGATGGCGGTGCGTACCTTCCGCACGCGCAGCGATGGGCTGCTGGAACTGGACTACGACCCGGCGGTGATCCGTACCACGCGACCGTGGGTGCTGTGGCTGCTGCGGCCGGTGCTGTGGCGCGCGGTGCGCGGGCTGACCTCGCGCGTGCCGGTGCTGGTGGTGCGTGGCGCCCTGTCCGACATCCTGCCGGCCGACGTTGCACGGCAGATGGCGGCGACGTCGGAGAATGCCCGGCTGGTGGAGGTGCCGGATGTCGGCCACGCGCCCATGCTGTCCGAGCCTGAGGCGCGTGACGCGATCCTGACCTTGCTGGAGCGTGTGGCGTGAGTGCGGACAGCGGCCTGCCTCCCGCCCTGCAGGCGTTGCAGCAGTGGGCCGCCAGTGAGCGGCTGAGTGGCGTGACCCGCGTGGACCAAGCGCGCATCGATGCTTTTGCCGACGCCACCGGCGACCACAACTGGATCCATGTCGATCCAGCACGGGCGCAGGCGCAGATGCCGGGTGGGCATACCATCGCACATGGCTTCCTGTTGCTCTCGCTGACGGTGGAGGACGATGTGGCCGCCCTGGCCGGCTTCCCCGGCATCGCCCACGTACTCAACTACGGCTTGAACAAGGTCCGCTTCCTGGCGCCGGTGCCGAGCGGGTCCGAGGTGCGGGTACGCTCGCAGCTGGTGTCACTGGATGCGCGCCAGCCCGGCCAGTGGCTGCTGACCCAGCGCAAGGCCGTCGAGCGGGTCGCCGATGGCGAGCTGGCACTGGTCGCTGAGCAGCTGTCACTGATCGTGATCGCCGCCTAGCACCACCCTGCCCGGTTCTCTCCCTACACTGGAGCGATGTTGACGCCCTCCATCGTCCTCTTCGCCTGCATTGCATGGACCGCACTGCTGTTTGGCGTGGCTCTGTGGGGCGAGCGCCGGGGGCATCGGCTTTCGAAGGCATGGCCGCTCATCTATGCACTGTCGCTGGCGGTGCACTGCACCGCATGGACGTACTACGGCGCGGCGTCGCAGGGGCTGCAATGGGGCTTCCCCATTCCGCCTACCCTCGCTGGCATGGCGCTGATCTTCGCGTTCGGCCTGCCGTTCCTGCTCCGCCTGGGGCGGCTGGCCAAGCAGCACAACAGTGCCACCATCGCCGACCTGGTGGTCGCACGGCTGCGTGCGGATCGCGGCCTTGGCTTCACCATCACCCTGGTGGCACTGTTCGGCATCATTCCCTACATCGCGCTTCAGCTGAGAGCGGTCAGCCAAGGGCTGGGGGCACTGTTGGGTGATCGTTTCACATCTGCCGACTGGCAGCTGGACATGTCGTTCTGGTTCGCATTGACGATGGCCACCTTCACCCTGCTGTTCGGTGCGCGCAAGGCATCGGCCACCGAACCGAACCGCGGCATCGTGGTCGCATTGGGTCTGGAGTCGGTACTGAAGCTGACCGCTCTGCTGGCCATTGGCCTGTATGCGGCGCTGTCCGTGCACAAGGCCGGCACGCCGCTGCTGGAAAAGATGGCGCAGCTGCCGCCACCGGCCATCGTGCCGGACTATCTCACCATGGTTGCGCTGGGCGCCATCTCTGCATTCACCCTGCCGCACCAGTTCCATGTCGGCGTGGTCGAGCTCCGCCAGACCTCGGACCTGAAGACGGCACGCTGGATGTTCCCCGTCTACCTGCTGCTGATCGGGCTGCCGTCGGTGCCGATGGCGTTGGCCGGTGCGGCGCAGCTGCCGGCATCGGTATCCCCCGACCTGTATGTGCTGGCCCTGCCCCAGGCTGGCGGCCATCACCTGCTTGCACTGCTGGCCTACCTGGGCAGCCTGAGCGCGGCCACCGGCATGATGATCCTCTCGGGGCTGACCCTGTCGATCATGCTTGGCAACCATGGATTCGGATCGCACCTGCTCGGCAGCATCGGCGGCGTGGCCAATGCCGACCTGCGCCCGCGCGTTCTGGCGTTCCGACGTGCCGGCATCCTCGCCGTGTTCCTGATGGCGTGGCTGTACAGCCGCGCGATGAGCGATACCGAGGCACTCAGTGATTTCGGCCTGATGTCCTTCACCGCCCTCTCGCAGCTGGCACCGGCGGTGCTGCTGGCCGTGTACCGCCCACGCACGCCTTCCCCGGCCATCATGGCCGGCATCGTGCTGGGTTCGCTGGCCTGGCTGTGGCTGGTGTTGCTGCCGATGATGATCCCGGCCGCAACACCGTCGGCCAGTCCCGATGGACTGCACTGGCTGGCCGTGGTCTCGCTGCGCGTGCAACCCGGCCATATCGCGATCAGCATGGGCGCCAGCCTGGCGATCAATCTGCTGACCGTGGCCCTGGTGTCGAGGGCCGTGCGTCCGCCGCTACCCCGAAGGCGGGATGCGGTGGCTGCCGCTTCCCTGCGCAGGACCGCCGGTCGCTTCCTGGGCCAGGAGCGTGCGCGCCAGCTGCTGGAGGGCCACGCCGGGCAGATGCTGGATGATGACCGGGTTACCGCCGTCGAGCGTGAGCTGACGGCCGTGGTCGGCGCAGGCATGGCACGGCTGCTGGTCGAAGCCGCACGCGAGGGTGGCGCCGCGCCGCTGGATGCGGTGACTCGCGCCGTTGGCGAAGCGACCCAGGTACTGCGCTTCAACCAGCGCCTGCTGGAAGCCGCGCTGGAGAACATGAGCCAGGGCATCAGCGTGGTGGATGCACAGCTGCAGCTGGTGGCCTGGAACAGCCGCTACGCCGCGTTGTTCAGGTTCCCGCCGGAGCTGCTGCAGGTCGGACAGCCCGTGGTCAACCTCACGGCATGGGCGCTGGACCAGCTGAAGATCGGTGACAGCCCCGGTGACACACCCGACAAGGCGCTGCAGCGCCGCGTTGCACACATGCGGCGTGGCACACCTCACCTGTCCGAGCGGGTTTTCCCCGACGACACCATCGTCGAGATCCGCGGCAACCCGATGCCGGGTGGTGGGTATGTGGCCACCTTCACCGATGTCACGGCGTTCCGCAGGGCGGAAGATGCACTCAAGCGCAGCAATGAAACCCTCGAGCACCGCGTGCAGGACCGCACAGCCCGGCTGGAGCAGGCGGTGCAGGAAGCCGAGCGCGCCAATGCGGCCAAAACCCGCTTCCTGACTGCCGTGGGCCACGACCTGATCCAGCCGCTGCATGCGGCACAGCTGCTGACCGACGCGATGTCGCAGCACATCGAATCGGAGTTCCTCGACAGCTTCCTGCACCAGATCCGTGGTGCGCTGGATTCCACCGATGACCTGCTGTCCGGCCTGCTGGACATCTCTCGGCTGGAGGCCGGTGGGCTGGTGGCCGATCCTCGGCCGTTCGCGGTGTCGAACGTACTGGATCCGCTTGCACAGGAGTTCGCCGTGCTCGCGGCCGCCCGCGGCCTGCAGTTCGGCTATGTGCGAAGCCATGCCTGGGTTCACAGCGATCCACTGCTGCTGCGCCGGGTGCTGCAGAACTTCCTGGCCAATGCCATCCGCTACACCCGCCGTGGCGGCGTGCTGCTGGGGGTCCGCCGCCAGGGCCAGAGGCTGTCGATTGGCGTGCATGACACCGGCCCCGGCATTGCACCGGAGCAACAGGCGGTGGTCTTCGAAGAATTCCACCGGATCGATCGCAGCAATGGCCAGGGCCTGGGGCTTGGCCTGACCATCGCCCACCGCATCGCCGATCTGCTGCATGCACCCCTGCACCTGCGCAGCGTGCCCGGGCACGGCTCGGCCTTCTCGATCAGCGTGACCCGCGCTGAGCGTCCGGAAGCACCGCGCGGCGGGCCCATGGTCAATGGCAGCACCGCCCTCAAGGGCATCCGCGTGCTGGTGGTGGACAACGACCCGGTTGCGCTGGAGGCGATGCGGCAGCTGCTGCACTCCTGGGGATGTGATGTCATTGCGGCAACGGGCGCCGATGTGATCGGAGCATCAGCACATGAGGCCGCGCTGTGGCTGTTCGACTATCACCTGGACGACGGTGATACCGGTGTCGCGTTGTGGAAGCGGCTGTCGACCATGCATGGGCTGCGGCCGACGGTGATCCTCAGTGCGGACACCGGCAGCGCGACGCGCGATGCAGTGCGTGGCGCGGGGCTCTCATTGTTGAGCAAGCCGTTCAAGCCGCTTGCACTTCGCTGGGCGATCAACCACCTGCTGGCCGCGAGCACTGCGGCCACGCCCTGATCCATCAGGGCCCGGGCGCTTCTTCGATCTGCCGGGATGGATCGGCCAGTCCCATTTCGTGCAGCACGCGGATGGCCTGCGCGCGGTTGCGTACCCCCAGCCGCTCCATGATGCGTGTCATGTGCGCCTTGACCGTGCGCAGCTGCACACCCAGCCGGTCAGCAATCTGCTTGTTGAGCAGCCCTTCGGCCACCAGGCCCAGTACCTTGTACTGGTGAGCGGAAAGGCTGGCCAGGCGCGCGGCCAGATCGGCGTCCCTGCTGAACGGCGCAACGCGCGCCACCGGCTCCCGCAGCACGGCCGGAATCCAGCGTTCGCCCTCCAGTACCGACTGCAGCGCCGCCTGCAGCTCGTGCAGGCCCGAACTCTTGGGCAGATAAGCAGCCGCGCCGAGGTCGATGGCACGCCGGATCACCTGCGGTTCCTCATTGGCCGAGACGATGATGATCGCCAGCCCCGGCTGCAGCGCACGGATGGTCGCCAGGCCAGCAAGCCCGTGGTTGCCCGGCATGTGCAGGTCCAGCAGCATCAGGTCGATCGACTGGCTTTCCAGCGCATCGAGCACGCTGTCCAGCGAATCGGCTTCGCGGATCTGCAGGCCGGCGACCGCCTCTTCGGCCGCGCGATGCAGCGCCGCGCGGAACAAGGGATGGTCGTCGGCGATGAGCAGGGTCGGCATGTCCAGGTGAGATTAGCAAATCGGGTGCGCGCGGGAACAGGTACCTAGGTACGCTGGTACAGCAGGAAGGGCTTGCTAGTGTGGTGCGGAGAAGGCCGGCGACCGCAACGCCGCCCACGAGGAAATGCCATGTCATCCGCCCCCACTCCCGATGCCCATGCCTATCCACTGCTGATCAAGCAGCTGCTGCTGATGCCGCTGGCGGTGAGTCCTGAACAGGAAATCGTCCATGGCGACCAGGTCCGTTTCAATTACCGCACCCTGCAGGTGCGCATTGGCCAGCTGGCGGGCCTGTTGACCTCGTTGGGAGTCGGCCACGGCGACACGGTGGCAGTGATGGACTGGGACAGCAACCGCTACCTGGAGGCCTATTTCGCGGTGCCGATGATCGGTGCGGTGCTGATGATGGTGAACGTGCGCCTGGCCCCCGAGCAGATCGCGTACACGCTGAACCACAGCGGCGCGCGGGTGATCCTGGCCAACCGCGAGTTCCTGCCGCTGCTGGACGCCATCGACGAGCAGCTGCCGGACCTGCGCACGCGCATCCTGCTGGACGATGCCGGTGGCCCGCTGCCGCCAGGCTTCGCCACCGAGTACGAAGCGGGCCTGCGTGATGCCACGCCGGTCGTCCGCTTCCCGGACTTCGACGAGAATGCCCGTGCCACGGTGTTCTACACCACGGGAACCACCGGGCAGCCCAAGGGCGTCTGTTTCAGCCACCGGCAACTGGTGCTGCATTCGCTGGCGGCGATGGCCGCGCTCGGCGGCGCACCCCGCCAGGGACGCCTGCATCGCGACGATGTCTACATGCCGATCACCCCGATGTTCCATGTGCACGCGTGGGGCCTGCCCTACGTGGCAACCGCGATGGGCATCAAGCAGGTCTATCCGGGGCGCTACCTGCCGGCCAGCCTGCTGGCACTGATCGCCCGCGAGAAGGTGACCTTCTCGCATTGCGTGCCAACCATCCTGCACATGCTGCTGGAGCACCCGGACGCGGCGCAGACCGACCTCGAGGGCTGGAAGGTGATCATCGGCGGTGCCGCCCTGCCCCGTGCCCTGGCGCAGCGTGCACTGGCACGGGGCATCGACATCTTCGGCGGCTATGGCATGTCCGAGACCTGCCCGCTGCTCACCATCGCCCAGATCGATGTGGAAGACGTGACCGATGAGGATGAGGTGCTGTCACTGCGGACCAAGGCCGGCCTGCCGGTGCCGCTGGTGGACCTGCGCATCGTCGATCCGGACATGGCGGATGTTGCCCACGACGGCATCGCCACCGGGGAAGTCGTGGCGCGCGCACCCTGGCTCACCCAGGGCTACCTGCATGATCCGGAGGCCTCGGCGTCGCTGTGGGCCGGTGGCTACCTGCATACCGGTGACATCGGCAACATCGATGAGGGCGGCTACCTGCGCGTGACCGACCGCATCAAGGATGTGATCAAGACCGGTGGCGAGTGGATTTCCTCGCTCGCGCTGGAAGACATCATCGCGCTGCATCCGGCGGTCAGCGAGGTCGCGGTGATCGGTATCGCTGATGCGAAATGGGGTGAACGGCCGCTGCCACTGGTGGTCAGGCAGGCAGGCCGTGACGTGTCAGAAGCGGAGATCATCGAACTGGTCGCAACGCGCAGCCGTTCCGGAGACATCTCACGCTATGCGATACCGGACCGCGTGAGCTTCGTGGATGCAATCGAGCGGACCAGCGTGGGCAAGATCAACAAGAAGAAGCTGCGCACCCTGCATGATCCGGGCCCCGGCACCGGCGGGGGCTGACGCCCCTGCCGGCACCGCTCAAGCGCGCGACGCCCCGCCCTGCAGCAGCTGCACCCAGCTCTGGAATCCCTCCAGGAACCGCAGCAGGCGCTTGCGCGTCGCCGCGTCGAAATCTTCCGCGTCATTGTCGTAGGCGGCCGCCGCTTCGGCCACATAGAGCTGTGGCGAGGCCATGGTCAATGCACCCATGGCGGTCAGTGTATGGCGCAGCTGCGACTGCGCGAGTTTGGTGCCCCAGTGACCCGGCGTGGCGCCGATGATCGTCACCGGCTTGGCCGAAAGGACCGTGCGGTACTCGGCATCGTCGCGGGACAGCCAATCGAGCGTGTTCTTGAGTACACCAGGCAGTGACTGGCTGTACTCCGGCGTGGCGATCAGTACGCCGTCAGCGGCTGCAATGGCCGCGCGCAGGCGCTTGACCCCGGCAGGGCCGGTCGGGTCGGCGGCTTCCAGGTCTTCGTCGAACAGCGGAATATCGGCAATGGTGTCATGCACGGTCAGCAGCAGGCCCGGAGGCGCGGCGCCTGCCGCCGCCCTGACCAGGCGCCGGTTGTAACTGTTGCCACGCAGGCTGCCGGAAAACGCCAGGATGTTCAGCGGTGGAGGGTTGTCGGACATGCGGGTTTCCTCGGATGCGTCAGTGCGGGATCACGGGCCAGACGCCGACAGCACGGGTGGGCCATGGCCAGACTGGATCTGCAGAGGATCACGGCTCCGGCGGCGTAGTGCCTTCGTCCTTGCTACTCCCTCTTCCAGGGCGAACAAGGCGCGGCGGGGCAGTCGAGCACGTGCCACTGCCCCCGTTGCGGCCCATGCCCAGCCACACCGTACGCCTACTGCACGGGCTGGCTGGCTTCAGTGATGGACACAGGTCGTGCCATGCTGTCGAACGTATTGACCTTCCAGATATAGCGTACGCCATCCTGCTCGATGACCTTCTGCAACAACGGTATCTGCTTGGCTGCGATGATTCCACTTGCACGCTGATATGCCGGTCGCCCGGCCAACGCCGGATAGCTCCCGGAAGCGTCAAGCTGATAGCTGAGGGTGGTTGCGCGGCCCGGCTGGACCGATGAAAGCAGATAGCCTTCGTCCACATTGAATCGATTGCCAAAGGTGTGCCGGGTGGTGACACCCTCTGCATCCTTGACGTCCACCCACTTCGTGGCCGGCGAATTCGCCTGGCACGGTTCCTTGCTGCCGTCGGCATAGCACCCGTTGGCCGGGCCGTAGCTGTAGGCCCACGTATAAGGCTGGTCGATGCCCGGCCCGGTGACTGTCTTGGAAACCAGCGACCACATGTAGTACTTGGCGGGCGTGTATTCGATCGAGTCAAGGAAACCGCTACCCGTGCTGTCGGGCATATTGCAGCCATAACGCGCCCACGAGCGGCCATGCAGCGTCGGCTCAAACCGATACTTCGCCACTGCGCCACTGGGATGGCGGATCGAACCGGAATGGCCGTAGGTCACCACACCCGGATTCCGGCAGAAACCCCGCTCTGCGGGGACGGCACCGGCACCCATGGTGCCTACATTGAACCCCGTACTCTGCCAGTAGGACTGGTCTGGGAAGGTGACCTTGTAGCCACCCACGACAGTACCGTAGGTCCACGTCCTCCCGCCCGCATGGACCGCACTCACTTCGCTTGGCAGCGTGCTGGGCGATCCAGCCGTCCACTCGAGATCGACGATGCGGCCGTCGTTGGCTGCGATGCGCAGCAACTGCCGCGGATTTGCCGGATCCCACGTGTAGGTCACCGAATTACCAGACCGGTCTCGGGCACTGGTCGGAAGAATATGGAACTCCTGCCGGAAAAGAACGAACTCGAACTCCGTAACCGAGCCGAAGTTTCCCCGCGAGTACCCCTTCTTGATCAATGGCGGTCCGCTACCAAGGCTGGCCATATGATTGAGCGTGTAGGTGATACCGGCAGGCGTCGTGACTTCGAAGCCTTCACCCGCCCCATCGTCCATGGCGACGCAGCGGATGACATTGCCGCTCTTGGTTCGCATCGGGTAGGCATGGCCTGTACTTGGCACGGGCCATTCGTTGCTTTGCACGAGTAGATCCTCGTCACCGGTCTCTGGCAGGTAGAGCTGCGTTCCATGCCAGAACTCGTCGGGGTTGAAGTACTCGGTGAATGTCCCCGGCCCTGTCGGCGTCTGTGCCTTCACCGTGACGATCTCGGTTGGAGGCGGGGTGAACTTCGAACAGCGGTTGAGCGGCTCGGCCACCACGTAGTTCTTCCACCCACCCTGGGTGCTGAACGTTCCATACACCCTGGGCAGGGCCAGGTCCCACACCCCGAACATGCCCAATCCCTGCCGGCCCTGCGCACCTGCCACCAAGCGCCGCTTGATGCTCACCTCCAGCGCACTGTTGCCCGGCAGGTCGACGTCCGTCTGCAGAAATTCCACCGAGCCGGTAAACAGCCCGATCTTTTCCCCGAACATATCTCCGGTATCCAGCTGCAGAATCTGCCCGCGGGCATTCAGCGCCGCCGCGTAATCCTCCATCACCGTCGAGCCACGGTTGGCGCTCGACGCAGGCAGGGCCGTCATACACAGCAGCGCAGCTGCCGCAATCCTTGCGTACATGATGTCCCCCTCGTAGACGAAGCAGAGCTTACTTCGCGCTCGTCGGCACCCGCAAGGATGATTCCCCGCACGTCACAGCATCCTGACCCACCACGGCGGCTCTGGGAACGCCGTCACTCAGATTCGCGTCGTGGCCATGAACCGTTGGCGGTCCTGCTGCGTGCGGCGACGGATCTCCTCCAGCACGTCCTGGGCGCGCTGCTGCTGGGGCGCGACGGCACGCGGACGCAGGCACCACCGCGCCGGCTGCGAAAGGCAACGGCAGGATCGACATCGCGCTTTGAAGCGCAGTACGAGGCAGTCCGCACATCCGAGGGCTCCTTCGGTCAGTAGAGCTGCAGCGGTTGCCGGGCGCATTGCGGGTTGGATGCAGCTGCCGGTGAAAAGGTTCAATGCGCCAGAACCGCTTCACCGATACGCCGCCGGGACCGGTTCATCGTCCGCGGATCCACGCTTCAAGTGCCGCGGTATCCCGCATGTCGCCGTCATAGCGACGATCCGGAACGTGCGGCTCATTCGAACCACGCACCCGACCTCGAAAGACCTTCATCGGCACGGAGATCCTTGCCAGGCCACCCGGCAGCCGCTCCGGCCTGACATCCATGTAGAGGCTGTCGGCCGAGGTTTCGACGCCTACCTGCTTCGCGCCCAGCCGCTTCCACAGATCCAGTGCATCGAGGCAGGCCGAGCCGCACGACGCATCGGCCACGATCACCACCCTGCCCCTGCCCCTGCCCCTGCGTCCGGGTCCGGCCTGCTCTGCCTGCGCTACCGTGGCGGGCGGATCATTGGCGGGTTCCCGCCACAATGGCTGACCTTGCTCCCTCGCCTGCGCCATCCCTTCGGTCACGGTCCCCAGCATGCGAAGCAGTGCCGGTGATGCATCAGGCGCCTGCTTCAGCTTCTCCAGAAAGCCACGCAGCTGGGCGATGTTGGGCTCGGACGGCCGCCACTCCACCCAGCTGTCGTCACGCAATGTGTCCACAGCCCTGGCCCCCCAGATCAAGCGCGCCAGCACGATGCTCCAGTGCGACGAACCACCGGTGTTGCCGCGCACATCAAGCACGACCAGGGGTGCGTTCTGCAATGCGTCGGCTGCAGGAGTGAGTTGCTGCAGCAGCCGGGTCAGCTGCCGGAAATTGTCCGCTGCGGGATCGGCGTTGAAGCTGCTGGTGGTGATCCAGTAGCCTGCGCCGCGCAACACGTGCCAGCCATTGGCTGGGCGGAAGGAGCGCCGTGTATCGTCCAGACGCGCCTTCCGCGCTTCCGGCCCCAGCGGTTTCCACTGCAGCAGATAGGCCGTGTCACGTGCATCAGCCCGGAAGGTGCACTCGCGTAGCGCCGGCACGAAGGGATTGCCCTGTTCAAGCAGCACCTCACCGCCATCGTGGATGCGGCTGGCCTGCAGGTTCCAGCGCCCGCTGAAGTCACCCACCCGGCGTGCAGCCAGCGTCTGCGCATCGATGCCGTCACAGGAAAGCAATCGAGCCCCCAGCGGCGGATGGCCCGGACCACCGTCGACGGTCATGACCACCTGCGCATCGCCGTCGAAGCCGGTCAGGAACCCGGGCCACTGCGTCGGAAGATCGGGCGCGTCGGCAAGCGCGTTGAGGCTGACGTGGCCGTCGTTGAAGGAGGCCGCGTAACTCTTCATGGCCCACCAGTAGCCCGCGAAGCTGTCGACTTTGGCCGCGCGCGCGCGGGCAAGTGCCGAGGCAGCCTCCAGCTGCGGAAGGAAACCGGGATTCCGCAGATCCACGGCGCCCGGATGACTACCGCGCATGGCCGCGTCGGCAGCGTCCAGATCCTTCGACAGCGTGTCCGACCAGGCGATCGGCGCACCCTGTGCGGTGGGCGCCGCAAGCACCGCACCGAGCAGCAGCCCTGCAATGACCATGGATTCATCCCATTCCCGGACCAAACGCCAGTCTCGCAGTTTTCCAGCCTGGCGTACCGCGCCCGCCGCAACGGGCGCGGCCTTCCATCAATGCAGCGGCACCTTCAGCACCGAAGGCGCGTTGGCTGGCGAACTGAAGGTCACCGTGCCTCCCAACTGGCTGATACCCGAGTAGCGCAGATCCACCGTATCAACCACCAGGGTCAGGCGGCTGCCAGCCGGAATGTTCCAGCTGCTCGCTTCCAGGCGCAGGTCCAGCGTCTTCGGCTGGCCCGGCGTGACACCGCGCAGCGTGTAAGGCTTGTGGCTGATCAGCTGGCCATTGCCCAGCACATCCTCGGCATACAGGTAGGCATACAGCGTGGTGTTGGCGCGGCTGGGCGTGACGGTCAAGCGCACCTCCGGCGCGCCGTCCAGGCGTCGTGCACTCCACTGGACCGGCCCTTGCCAGACGCCTGCGGCGTTGCGGCCCACGAACGGAACATAGGCGCCTGGCGGCAGATTGATCATCTGCAGCGCGCCGGAGGCCATCGCCACGCCAGAATTGGCAGCGGTCAACAGGCCACTGCCGATACGGTAGTTCCAGCCGGTGCTGCTTCCACTTTCGGCCAGGCCTCCGGTGGGCAGCAGCAGCCCTTTGGGTGCGGTCAGCGCATAGCTGATGGCGCCGGCATTGGTCGCCTGCCAGTTCGGATACGTGCTCCAGCTGCCCTTCTGTGACTTCAGCTGCACCGCAGGCTGCCGGTCGATGCCATTGGCTTCACCCTTGAGGTAGTGGTCGAACCAGTCGCCAACCGAGTCGTAGACCTCGTTGGGAATGCCCAGTGCGCCAAAGGCTTCGTTGAGCGCGTGGTCGCCATGGCGCAGCTGCAGCTGCTTGGGGCCCTTCAGGCGGTTGAAGAAGTCCACCAGCTGGCCTGGCGGAAACAGGCTGTCGTTGAAGGCGTTGGCCAGGAACACCGCCGGCTGGTTGGCGTTGATCTCATCGATGCTGGCCCCGGGGCTGCGCTGCGCCGCCACAGGCAACAGTGAGTCCACCGCACCCTGGTAGTTGCCCCGCAGCACATTGCGGTTGATGGTGGCCAGTTCCGTTCCCGGACGGCCGGTGGCCAGGCCAGCCGCCACCAGCAGCGCGATTCCCTGTGCGCTCGGGGTGTCGTTGCTGTACAGCGAGGCCTGGAGATCGGCCCAGCCACTCAGTGCCGCCACCGCCTTGATGCGCGGGTCGCGTGCTGCGGCCAGCAGGCTGGTGCCGGCGCCGTACGAGATGCCCGAGACGCCAACACGCGTGGGATCGGCCCGGGTGTTGTCCAGCGCCCAGTCGATCAGGGCGCTGACATCCTCGACCGTGGCCGGCCCGGCGATGTCGATGCTGCCGCCCGATTCCCAGAAGCCACGCGAGCTGTAGCTGATCACCACGTAGCCACGGCGCGCCAACGACTGTGCCACCCCCACGTACTCCACGCTGGGCACCGCCCAGCTGCTGGGCATCACCAGCAGCGGGTAGCGGCCATTGCCCGCGTCCTGCGGTTCGATGACGAAGGCCCCGAGAGGCGTTCCATCCCAGCTGGGAATGGTGCGATGGGTGGTCTTGACCGTCGCCGCCCAGGCGGTGGGCGCCAGCCCGGTCAGCAGGATCAACAGCAGCAATACCTTGCGCATCGTCGTCTCTCCCCGTCGGTGGTGGTGCAACGGGTCGGACCGTACCAGTGCGAATGGTGGCTGGCACCTTGCGACGCAGCAAAGTGGTGGTTGCGTCGCGCCTACTATTGGAACAGGGCCATGACGGCTCCTTCCCGAGAATGGAGGGCGTCACCGAGCTTCCCCCCCCAGCTGCGGCGCCGAGACGCGGCGACTGGAAAGCCCTGTTCGTGCAGCCGACCGGAACGACCCCCACACGAGGCGGTGCCTGGTCGTTGGGTTTCAATGGCGCGGACGAGCCGGGCTCTCAAGGAGAGAGCCGCAGTAGCGACCATGGACTGCGGCCCTCCAGTACAGCGCACCCGGCGGAAGCCCACGTCAAAAGACAGAGCAGTTGACCTTGTGTTCCACTGCTGACGTTTGCACGCCGGACGCGTCCTTCAGTGAACTCCGCAGGATAGCGGTCATGGGCGGGCTATCCCACCACAGCCCATCGATGAGCTGACACGCCCACGCGTAGACAAACGGCGTCTGGATCTTTTCAGGGAACTCGAACGACCACGTCCCGCAGGGCTGTGATGGAAGGCAGTTGACAGACGTGATGGAGAGCGTCAGGGGAAATTTGGGTTTACCCCGAAAATCGATCGCCACGGGAATGTCCGACGCATAGCGCCCTGATACTTCGTCGATTTTCTCGATCTCGAACGATTCGGTAAGTACCGCCAGGCCCAAGGAGGAGATGCGCTCGATGGGCATGTAGAACAGATCATTCCTGTATGGCGTTCCTGGTTCTCCGCGTCCGTGGACGATGCCCGCCGCTGCATTTCCGACGAATACCGGACCGCCGCTGTCGCCGCCCACTGACATTGCTTCGCCGGTCGTGCTGCTGGCGCGGATGTAGTTGCCGATCACGTTGTTGTGGATCGAATGCGAGTTCTTGTCGATAATCGTGCCGCACATGTAATGGCCCGCATATCCGCTCTTGCAGATGGATGCGCCCACAGGAAGCGAAGCAGATGCCAAGGTGCTGGTGATGTCCACTGTCGACGTCGGTCCGGCAACCAGCTCGATCTGGTTCTTCTGGACCTGGCGTGCACCCGAACTCGGCTCCTTGTGCCACTGCACATCGAAGTCCCCCTGGTTGTTCTCGGCCTGGAATACAAGTGGTGCGGACAGGCCGACGTAGGCCACCGCATTGTCACAATGACCGGCAGTTGTAACGCCGAGCTCGTGATCGGCATCGAAGACGTTGAAGCCCGTGGTGCAGTCCTGCGCAGGCCCGTTGATCCGGTGCCCTCCGGAAATGGCAGTGGTTTCCACGAAGCCGGCAGTTGGCAGTATCTCGACGAAATCAACGGCACGCAGCAAATGCCGCATTGCGCGGGCTGCGCTGTCAACATTCTTGACGTGGAATGTAACCATCGATCGCTTGATATCGATCCCTGACAGAAATTCGATGCCTGCGGAGCGCAACTGCGCGTCTCCTTCATCTTGCACCGCGAGCATCATCTCCAGTGATTGAGGGGCGATCTCTGCCTTATAGCGTAGATCCGTAGTGAAACCCTGCAGCGTGTGTGCAGGCGTGGACGTGAACTTCACCACCACGCGGAAATCGGGCATATGCTCGATGTAAAGGCCCGCGAACGTATCTGGATGCAGGGTCTGCAACTGTCTTTCGAGCTGCCCCGCCATCACCGTGGCCGACTGTCGCTGGGCCGCCTCTCTTTCTGTCACGCCATACGCGCGCGAATAGGAGTAGGTCGATGGGTTGATGTTGCCGGTTGTCGCAGACACCGAAAAGGCCAGGGGCAGAAGAAGCACTCCCGCCACTCCCTGCATTCTCCTCCAACGTTGCTTGCGCATTACCCCGCTCCTTGTTCTCTGAAAGGTGGACTTCCTCTTCATGCCCGTGTTGCCGGGCCAGAATTCATGTGAAGAAAGCGATCGGGTACGTCAACGGGATACGTTGACCAACATGCCGGCGATGAGTGGATTCGTGCTCAAGCACTACTGCATCGACAGGGCCTTGCAGGTTTCCAGCTGAGCAGGCTCTTTCCGCCGGCGAAGGCCGGAGAGAGCCGGGCTGGACGATGTGACCGGGCGAACGCGGTCATGCGCACCGCCTGATGGGGCCTGTGCACGAGAGAAGCTGAAAGGAATCCGGCCAGCGCCACCCGGGACAGTGGCCGCGACACGGCATACGACGCGATTTTCGAACTGCGCGCATCTCCAATCTCCCTCCTTGGATGCACCTGGTCCCGCTTGCGCGGTCCATTCGTGCTGGAAGCCCGGCGTCCTTGGGCGAAGCTTAGCCTGAACACATCAGTGGAAATGCGACATCAATTCCAGATTGGTGACAGTTCGAATTCCGCTTGAAGAAGGCAATCGACGGCGTACTGCGAGACCATCTGCACCTAGCACGCGTACGTTGCACCCACGCGCCGCGTGATCTGACATCTCTCCAGTGCTTGCGGGCGGTCACAGCTTCGGCTTTTCCTCGTTGACCAAAAGACGACAGCTTGTGACGCTTACGGCACCGCAGGGCCTCCGCAGCCCAACAACGCGGTCACGTCCCACCGCAATCCGCCGCACCCGACTCCGCACCGTCTCCCCATGACCGGCCCTGCCAGGTCGAGGCGGACGGCTGCGCCCTGAACTTTCTGCTGGAGAACCGCAATGCGCCTTGCAAGCTTCTTCTTCACGTTCGTCCTCAGTGCTTTCGCCGGCGCTGCCCAGGCCCAGGTCGTCACCCTCAACAAGGGCGGCTTCGTGCTCACCTATGACTGCAGCATCCACAGCGCCACCCGCTACGAGTACACGCTCACCGCCGATACCGGTTCCGCCGCACGGCCGTCCAGTTTCTACAAGGACCCGGACCTGCCGGCAGGCTGCCTCGGCCAGGCCAGTACCGCCTCCTACGCCAGCATCAAGTCCGGTTATGACCGTGGCCATCTGGTCACGTCCAACCACATGGATTACAACGCGACCTACATCCGCCGCGCCAACTACATGACCAACATCGTTCCGCAGGTGTCCAGCTTCAACCAGGGCATCTGGGTGAAGGCCGAGAACGTGGCCGAGTGCTACCGCGACATCGCGCCGGTGGATGTCTACGGTGGCGTGGTCTACGGCGATGCGGCCAACGACTATTTCCTGGCCAGCCACGGCATCCCGACGCCGGAGTTCTTCTGGAAGACGATCATCACCCGCGACCCGAATACGGGAACCGCCAAGGCGATCAGCTGGATCATCCCCAACGAGGCCAACCTGGGCAGCCTGGACAACTACCTGGTGACGATTGCCGATCTGGAGGAGCTGCTGGGCGCCAGCTACGTGGCGATCAACGCACCGGCCTCGCTGAAGAACATGCTACCGGCCACCACCTGGCCGCAGCCGGCCGGGTGTGACCTGGGCTGATCGGCGGGCAGAGGAACGTCACGATGCCTGTACGCGCAGCCATCGTGACGCCAGCACTCTGGTCAGCAGGAGCTGCACTGCAGCGCCGACGACGGTGGCAACGACAAGCCCGCGACCTATCGTCGGCGCCCCAGCGGACAGCGCTCGCAGCAGATAAGCCATGCTGGCCAGGATGATCAGCAGCGTCGTGGCAAGCAGGATCAGCGACACCCCCATCCTGCGCGCCATCGATACGGGTTCTGGCGACGGCGCACTGGCCCACAGCCCGACAAACGTGGCCAGCGCGCAGGCGATCAGCAGGATCAGGCTCGCAATCTGCAGCTGCGCGGCGCCGTCGGCAACGGGCATGATGAACTCGCCTGGCGAGAATCCCACCGGCAGCTGCGCCACCAGGATGGGGAGCAGGCAGCTGCCGGCCACCAGCGTCACTGCGCCGGCGATGCTGGCACTGATGAGATGATGGTGCCTGCCCTCGGCACGTACGCGCCGCTGCATCAGCAGCGCTGGCACCAATGCCAGCAGCGTGAGAAGCAGTGCATGCGCAAGCATGCCCAGACTGATGGCGGCGACGCTGTAGACGGGAAACTGCGCCTGCGCCAGTGGAATGCGTATCGCGCGATCCAGCACGATCAGCAACCCGAAAAAGGCGACCGAAGCGATCAGCGGGTGCCGGATCCGTAGCGCGCCGCGACGCCCGAACAGCAGCATCGACACCAGTACCGCCGCTCCGGCGAAGAGACTCAGCCTGAAACCGAGCTCCGCCAGCGCGTAGCCGATTTCACGTGAGGCCTCGGGCGGCCCCAGGTGGTACCCGAGTTCGACCAGGCGGAGGGCTACGGGCAGATGCAGGCAGAGCACGTACAGCTTGGCGGCCATCGCGAACTGGATGGGGTACGCACTGAAGAATGATCGCAATCGGTTCAAGGCGTATTCCCGTGCAGGCGCTGGGCGGGGTGGCCCGGCAGTCTAGCGTTCCTGTGGCCCGCGTGCCCTGCCCGTCCCGCTATGGGAAAATAGCGGGCACGTCGCCCCTTTGGCTGTTCCCGGAGTAGTAGATGTCCCGTTTCCCCTTCGATGCCGTGCTGTTCGACTGCGACGGCGTACTGGTCGATTCCGAGCCGCTGGTGGCCCGTGTGCTCTCGGAAATGCTGACCGCACGCGGCTGGCCGCTGACCCCGGCGCAGGCGGGTGAGGTTTTCCTGGGCCAATCCGTGGCCCATCTGGCCGGGCTGATCGCAGAACGCACCGGCAAGCCGTTCACCGAGCAATGGCTGGAGGAATTCCGCCAGCAGCGCAACCGTGCGCTGGAGCAGGACCTTGAGGCGATCCAGGGGGCACCCGAGGCCGTGCGTGCGATTGCCGCGGCCACCGGCGGGCGGATTGCCTGCGCTTCCGGTGCCGACCTGTTCAAGGTGAAGCTGCAGCTGGGCAAGGTCGGCATCCTCGATGCCTTCGGCGACCACGTCTTCAGCGGCCAGGACATGCCGCGGACCAAACCCCACCCGGACGTGTATCTGGCCGCTGCCGCTGCACTGGGCGTGGACCCGGCCCGCTGTGCGGTGATCGAAGACACGGTCACCGGCGCAACCGCCGGCGTCGCGGCGGGTGCGACCGTGTTTGGTTTCAGCGAGGGCGGCCCGCACCACAGCACGCCGGAAGCCCTGCGTGCTGCGGGTGCGAAGGTGATCTTCCAGCGCATGGACCAGCTGCCCGCATTGCTTGCGGCCTACGCCGCCGACGCAGCCGCCTGAGGCAGCCTCAGCCCGCAGCGCCCAGCGCGGCGTTGCGGCGCTTCCCGGCGTAGTGCAGCACGAACAGGTACAGGCCGGTGAACAGCTGCAGGAACAGTGGCGGCAGCGGCGAATAGGTGATCCACGCTGCAGGCTCGCCCTGCCCCAGCCCGCGAACGGCGAAGTTGGCAATCACCGCCAGGGTGAAGACGATCGAGGTCCAGCGATGCACGGGCCGCGCCCAGCCACCCCGGTTCATTGCCGGCGCCTCGCTTGGGAGCGGGCTTCGATCATCTTCCAGCCATTGCCGGAGGGGTCACGGAATCCGGCATCGACGGCGCCGTAGCGTTCGACCGGCTCCTGGGTGAACTCCACGCCCTGCGCCAGCCATTGCGTGTAGCGCGCCTGGCAATCGTCCACGGCCAGCACCAGCGGCGGCATTGCGCCCTTGGCCACCAGCTGCTGCAGCGCCTGCGCGGTGGCGGCATCGTGGGTGGGCGGACCGGGCACGAACAGGCCCAGCTGGAATCCGTCCTGGCCGGGGCTGCGTACCGTCAGCCAGCGGTAGCTGCCATTGCGCACGTCGGTGTGCACTTCAAAGCCGAGCGTGCCGACGTAGAACGCGAGTGCTTCATCCTGGTCGCGCACATACAGGCCGACCGTGTTCACAGTGTTTGTCATGGGACCTCCCTCAGGTGGGATCCACGTTAGCAACCGCCTCACGGCGCCGCTTCTCCAAAACTGCGATGTTCAGGTCCGGTCGCTGCGCGGCACGTGCGTGGCACTCCGGCACGCTGGCCAGCGTCGCCTGGCCCGAGCGCTCGCGCCCGCGCACATTGCCCGGGCTGTCGCCGGTGATGTCACGGAAGATGCGGCCAAAGGTGCCCAGGCTGCTCCAGCCGGTCTGCGCGGCGATCTCGGTGACCGGCAGGTCGGTGTCACGCAGCATCGCCACGGCCCGTTCGATGCGGCGGCTGAGCAGGTAGCGGTGCGGCGGCAGCCCGAATGCCTGCTTGAATGAACGCGCGAAATGCGCCGGCGACACTGCGCTGACCTCCGCCAGGCGGGCCACCGGCCAGTCCTCGTGACTGGCGTGGTCCATCCGGTCCTTGGCGCGCAGCAGGCGCCGCAGCAGTTCGGGGCTCTGGTTCATGGCGTCACCGTGCGCGCCAGATGATGTCGCGCCGCATGCCTGGCCTGCGCGGCCTGCTCGCCCAGCCAGTCACCGAATGCAATGACTTTGGCGCTGCGGCTGCGCGCCGTCGGTGCCACGAACCAGAAACCACGCCCGTCGCTCGCCACCCCCGGATGTGCCTGCACAAGGCGCCCGCTGTCCAGTTCGGCCTGGAACAGGATCGGCGAGCCGATGGCGATGCCCTGCCCGGCAATGGCAGCACCGACGTCCAGATGCTCCATCGCAAAGGGGGTGACGAAGCTCTCCTTGGGCGGCGGCGGAACAGCGCCATGTGCGGAAAACCACAATGCCCACCAGTCGGGCCTGCCGAGCAGCGGAACTTCCAACGCCCGGCGACCGAGTCCGTCTGCCGCCGGCAGCAGCGCCGGCGCACACAACGGTGTGAACACACTGGGAAACAAGGGAGTTGCCTGAAGACCTGGCCATTCGCCCTGGCCATTGCGGATGGCGGCATCGAAGTGACCGGCGGCCAGGTCCTGCGGCTCTGCCGACAGGTCCAGCTCCAGCACGAACTGCCGGTGGCGGGCGCGGAACGTGCCCAGCCGCGGCGTCAACCAGCTGGTGCCCAGCGTTGGCAGCACGGACAGGCGCAGTCGCGCCGCATCCACCTCAGCGGCGCGCATGAAGCTGGCGCGCAGTGCATCGAATGCCCGGGTGGCCTCCTGGGCGACGCTGGCACCTGCCACCGTCAGTTCCACGTGCTGTGCGTGGCGCACGAACAGGCAGGTCCCGGTCTGGGCCTCCAGCCGCCGCACGTGGTAGCTCACCGATGCCGCACTGGTGTCGAGCTCTTCGCCGGCACGCGCGAAGCTGCCCAGCCGCGCCGCCGCCTCGAAGGCGCGGATGGCGGCAAGCGATGGCAGCTGGCGTTGGGTGACCATAAGTGTGACTTAGCCTGAGCCCCGATATCTGCGTGGTCAATCCCCCTCCTGTCCGCAACGATGGAGGCACCTTCGACAGGGGATCACGCACATGGATCGACGGCAGTTCCTGGCCACCCTGGCCGCCGCGGCGGCGTCCACTGCCCTGCCCTCCGGGTGGGCCCTGGCCAGCCACGGCGAAGACTGGAAATGGTTGCAGGGCAACTGGCAGGTCCGGCATCAACGGCTGAAGGAGCGCCTGGTGGGCGACACCCGTTGGGAAGCCTTCACCGGCGCCAGCGCGGTCTGGCTCACCCTGGGCGGACTGGGCACCATCGACGACAACGTCATGGCGCTGCCTTCTGGCCCCTACAGGGGCCTGGGCGTGCGTGCATTTGATCCAGTGTCTTCCACGTGGTCGATCTGGTGGATCGATGGCCGCAACCCTGCCCATATCGAAGCGCCCGTGCGCGGCGTCTTCGAAGGCAATGGCGGCAGCTTCCGCGGTCGCGATGACTTCAAGGGACGCCCCATCGAGGTCTGGTTCCGCTGGCATGACATCCATGGCGAGGAGCCGTGGTGGGAGCAGGCGTTCTCCGACGATGCCGGTGCGCACTGGGAAGTGAACTGGCGCAACGGGTTCCGCCGCACTGCGGTGGCCCCCTCTCCGCTTCCGAAGCTGCCGGATGCACCGGGCGATTTTGATTTCCTGGTGGGCCATTGGAACGTGCGCCATCGCCGCCTGCGCGCTCGGCTGGCAGGCAGCGATGCATGGGACGCGTTCAACGGCACCCTGCACAACTGGCCGGTACTGGGGGGATTCGGCAACGTGGGTGACAACCTGATGGACGTGCCTGGAGCACCGCTGCGCGGCATGGGCATCCGCGCCTGGAATGCGGCGGAGCAGCACTGGTTGAGCTGGTGGCTGGATGGCCGGGAGCCGACCCGGATCGGCGCGCCACTGCGCGGTGGTTTCCAGGCCGGTGTCGGCCGCTTCTTCGGCGAAGACCAGCACGACGGTCGAACAATCCAGACACGGGTGATCTGGTCACGCGTCACCCCGCGTTCGGCGCGCTGGGAACAGGCGGCTTCGATTGATGGTGGGCGCAGCTGGGAAACCAACTGGGTCAGCGACTTCGAGCGACAGGCATGAAGGCGCTGTTGCCTGTGATGCTGCTGGTTGCTGCGTCGCCTCCCGTGCCTCCATCCAAGGTGCTGCAGATCGTCGGCCCCGCCGAACGCTTTGCCCCGGGCGTTGCATCCACGCAGTACGACGAGATTCGACTGACCTTGAGCCCGGACGGAAGAACCGCACTGTGGTTCAGCCGCAACCGGCCCGGTGGTCCGGGTGGGTATGACATCTGGGTCTCCCGCAACGATGGACAGCGCTGGCGGTCGGCGACGCCGGTGCCGTTCAACACGCCGGGGCGCGACTTCGATCCCGCCTTTTCCGCCGATGGCCGCGTGGTGTATTTCTGTTCGGATCGCGCAGGCGGCCAGGGCGGCGACGATCTGTATCGGGTCAGCATGGGGAGCGACGGTCGATTCGGGGAGCCAGTCAATCTTGGCCCCGCAGTGAACAGCGCGGCCGATGAGTTCGCGCCGATGCTCTCGCCGGACGCAGCCACGCTGCTGTTCTCCAGCGATCGCACAGGCGGTGCGGGTGGCCATGACCTCTACGTCGCAGCGATGGTGCGTGGCATGGCGCAGCCGGCACGGCCGCTGGCGGGAGACCTCAATACCGCAGCGCAGGAGTTCGATGCCACTTTCCTGGGCGACGGCCGGACGCTGGTGTTTGCCCGCGCTCTGGACTTCGGCAGTGCACCGGTGCGCCAGTTCATTGCCTACGAGCATGGAGGCCGTTACGACGCGGGCCATGCATTGCCCGCCCCCTTGAACGATCCCTCCCGCGACAGCTACGGCGCGATGCTGGATGGCTCGCAACCCGACACCATGACCTATTCAGCGCGCCGCACGGACGGTGCAGGGTTGGACCTGTACCGCATCCGCTACCGGATGATGCGTCCTTGAAGGCAGATGTTGTCGAGTTTCGGTGCCCCGGTTCGTCGAGAGGATGAAACCCCAGGAGAAAATGCAGATGCCCTCCCACCAGTCCCTTGCCTGCGCCTGCGGCCAGGTCCGCCTGACCACCACCGGCAGTCCCATCGCCACCGTCGAATGCTGCTGCGACAGCTGCCGCAGGGCCGGCGCTCAGCTGCAGGCGATGCCTGGCGCACCGCAGGTGCTGGGGCCGCAAGGCCAGACGCATTTCGTAATGCAGCGCAAGGATCGCGTCAGCATCGATGCCGGGCATTCCATGCTGCGTGCGTTGCGGTTGTCCAGCAGGGGCGGCAGCCGCCGCGTTGTGGCGGGCTGCTGCAATACACCGCTCTTCCTGGAGTTCAGCGGTGGCCATTGGTTGAGCCTGTACGGCCTGTTGTGGCCGGCCTCGATACGCCCCGCCGTCGAAATGCGGACGATGGTCAGTGATCTTCCTGACGCGTCTGTCCTTCCCGACGATGTGCCGAACCTGGAGACCCGGTCGCTGCGGTTCTATGCCCGGTTGATGAAGGCGTGGATCGCCATGGGCTTCCGCAGCCCACGCATCGAAGTCACGGGAGATACCCATGTCTGAGCCCGAGCGGATCGAGATCGAGAGCATCACCACGCCCGGGCACTTCCAGCGCGTGGATCGTGCCAAGTATCTCGCCATGCGCCATGCCTTGCTGCGGGCCCTGCCTGCGCAAGCGCCAGGCCTGACCGTTGCGCAGGCAAAACAGGCACTGCTGCCACATCTGCCCGCCGCCCTGTTCCCGGCTGGTGTCACCGCCGGCTGGTGGTTGAAGGCCGTGCAGCTGGACCTGGAAGCCAAGGGCGTGATCGAGCGCGTCGCGGGCAGGCCGTTGCGCCTGTTCAAGCACCTCGCGGCCGGCTGATCAGCGCTGCGCAGGCAGCTCCAGCCGGTGCTTGCGGCACAGCCGGTACACCGTCACCCTCGAAATCTGCATCTGCCGTGCACACTCGGAGACGTTGTAGCCGGTCTGGCGCAGGGTCTGAAGCAGCACATCACGTTCGGCCTGGCCACGCGCATCATGCAGCATCGCGCCGGGCAGGACCGGCACCGGCGCGCCCAGTTCCAGGTCCCGCTCGCTGATCAGCTCGCCTTCGGCCATGATCGCAGCGCGCTGCACCCGGTTGAGCAGTTCACGGACATTGCCCGGCCAGTCGAAGCGGCGCATCGCCTGGATCGCCGCCGGTGAGAAGCCGCGTGCGCGTACCGTGTGGCGCAACCGGAAGCAGCGCAGGAAGTGCTCGGCCAGCAGCTGAACATCGGCACCACGTTCGCGCAGCGGCGGCATCAGCAGCCGCAGGACGTTGAGGCGGTAGTAAAGGTCACTGCGGAAACGGCCGTGGGCCACGGCATGCTCCAGCTCGACATGGGTTGCGGCAAGCACCCGCACGTCGGCGCGCAACGGCTGGCTGCTGCCGACCCGCTCGAAGGTACCTTCCTGAAGCACCCGCAGCAGGCTTGTCTGGGCCTCCGCCGGCAGATCGCCCACCTCATCGAGGAACACGGTGCCGCCCTGGGCCGTTTCAAACACGCCGATCTGGCGCTTGTCGGCACCGGTGAACGAGCCGCGCTCGTGTCCGAACAGCTCCGACTGCACGAGGTTGGCTGGGATCGCACCGCAGTTGACGGCAATGAATGGCCTGCCCGCGCGCCCGGACAACGCATGCAGCGCGTGTGCGGCCAACTCCTTGCCAGTGCCGGTCTCACCTGTGACCAGCACCGGCAACTCCACTGGAGCGAACTTGTGCAGCACCGTGCGCACTGCATGCAGCGCGGGGCTCTCGCCGATCAATGAACGCGGCCCTTGCCCATTGCACGCGCCATCAACAGAGGGTTCATCCGCATCGAACTGCTGGCGCATCGCACTGACCAGGTCCTGCAGGCCGAACGGGAGCGTGAAGCGCGCCAGGCAGAACTGCAGCAGCGGCAGCCACGCCATTGGCGTGGCGCCTGCGCCGGGCGGCAGCACTGCCAGCCAGGGCAGATGCTGGTGCTGTTCGATCCACGGCATCAGCAGCTGCAGCGCCTGCGCATCCATATGGCGTAGATCGACCACTGCGAGCAGTCGATCGCGCCCACGCAGGCCAATGGCCATGCCGGGATCGGGATGGATGCTGCGTACATACCAGCCTGCGGCCGCCAGCGCGCTTCGCTCGCTTGCCAGCGGTTCGCCGAACCAGAGTACGCAGCGCGATGTTGAAGCCTCCGGGACCGCCGCCATGCTTCCCCCAGCATCCGGACACCGTCGGCGGACTGTCAGGCCATCACCGGCGTGCCGCCCCCCGCCGGGACTTCTTCGGCCACCGGGGCGGCCTTTGATGGGCGGATCCTAGCGCTGCGCTAAACGGCAGCGCAATGAGCAGCGCGTCAAGAAATCACCGGCTGAAGCGGCACCGTTGCAGTCGGCGATGTCACCTGTAACAAGAATGCGACAGTCGGGCGTCCGCCTTGCCCTGTGGCAGCTGCGGGCTGCGCAATCCCAACAATTCCCCCACGCGGTTGTAACGCCCTGGCGCCACCCGACCGCGCCGCACCCCTGCCATCGTCTGCGGCGCGGACCTCCGGCACTTGGCACGGTTGATGCGTGGTTCCGCCGCACCCACCGCGGGAGATCGGCATGGACGGCACCACCCTCATTCGTGGCCTGGCGGCACCGCTGGCGCTGGCCCTGTTGTCGGTCGCCATGAACGCGGCCGGTTCCGGCGCGCGCCAAGCGGTGAAGGCGCAACCGGGCGAAATCGTCCTGTTGCGCGATGTGTCGGCGCGCCCCGCCTACCGGATGGCACCGCCGGGCATGGCGCTGATCGCCGATCCAAAGCCTCAGCGGGAGATCGCCGCTGCGCTTGGCACCCGCACCGGCAGCGGCGAAATGGACGAGCTGAGTGACGAGGACTATGCAGGCATGGGTGCAGGGCATGCCGCTGCGGCCTCGGCACCGGGGGGGACGACGGTCGAGCGGGTCACCCAGCAGGCGCTGGGTGGCACGCTCGGTCGCGGCAGCGAAGGCATGGTCGGCAGCAGTCTCGGCGGCGCCATGAGCGGTCCGCTCGGCGCGGTGGGCAACAGCACACGCGGCATTGGCGATACGGTACGCGGCGCGCTCGCCCAGTTCCCACTGCAGGGTCCGGCCCCGGCAGGTGGCAAGTGAAACGCCCGTACCTGCCGCTGCTGATGCTGGCAATGGCGCCGTCGCATGCACACTGCGACGAGTACAGCGGCATGCTGGCCTATCTGGATGTGGCCCGTATCGAGGGCCACGCACTGGCCGGCGCCAATGGCGCGATCGCGGTGAACCAGGCGGCCGGTGATCTCAACCAGCAGGCCAACCTGCGTGGCATCGCCAGTGGCAAGCGCGCCGATGCGGCCATCAACGCCCAGCAACTGCTGCGCGGCAACCGGGTGCTGTCGGCCGCATTGCACGCACGCGCCGATATCGACGGCGACGCACTCGCGGGCGCCAGTGGCATCGCATCCATCAACCAGGCCAGCGGCATCGCCAACACGACGCTCAACGTCGTCAGCGCGACGCTGGCCCGACAGGGCATACGCGAAACCGACGACTCGGCCTTGGCCGCCGAAGGTTCCGCGTTGGCAGGGGGGCGGGACGACGCCGGTCGCGGCGTTGCGACGGGCACCCGTAGCGTCGGTGTAGCCAGCACCGCGCTGCGGGGATTCGACGGGGTCCTGCAACTCAATCAGATAGCGGGCAGCGGCAACGACACGGCCAATGTGCTGGGCCTGGTCGTGCAGGACCGCCCGTGACAACCACCCAACCGATGCACCACCTGATGAGAGAGAGGGCACCATGAAAGCGACCGTCAAACAGACCATGCTCGCCATGGCGATTGCCACTGCCTCGACCGCCGCTGCGGCCAATGGCTGGGACAACCAGAACGCCAACGCGAACATCAACCACAACCACACCGTCAGCGAAACCCGCAACGACACGCACAACCATACCGACAACGACGTGCGCAACCGCACCGTCAACGTCAATGTGCAGAAGCACAGCAACATCCAGGCCGACGAACGCAAGGAAAAGAACAACCACGGCGTCGACGTGAACCTGGAGAAGGACCTGCGGCTGAGTACCGATATCAACTTCTCCGGCGACCCGAACATCACCGGTGACATCGACCTCGACTCGGCCGCCATCGCAGTGATCGACAACCGCCAGTCGATCAGCAACAACGCCACCAGCAACAGCCTGGTCACCAACAGCGCCTCCATCGGTGACAGCGTGGGTGCCGGCGCATCGGGCAATCTCGGCTTCAACGTGGTCTCCGGCGACAACAATGCCCAGGACAATGCCGCGTCACTGTCCGCTGCCGACGCATCCTTCAGCTTCGGCATGGCCGACGCCGAGGTGTTCGTCAATCAGGCTGGATTCGGCAATGCCACCATGAACTCCGGCGTCACCAACGCCGCAGGCCTGGGCGGCAATGCCTTCGGCGGCGCGTCCGGCAATATCGGCGTGAACATCGCTTCGGGCAACAACAATGAGCAGAAGAACGCGCTCGCAGCCTCGGTAGCAACCACGGCGGTGGCACAATCGAGCATCAGTTCGAACCAGGTCTCCACCGGCAACACCGTCAGCAACGCCGGCTTCGTGCAGTCCTACACGGATACCGTGCAGGTGGGCATGCGTGGCGGTGTCAGCGGCCTGACCCTGGCCTATGGCGCGGGCACCTACCGCGGGACCGGCAACGCCTACCAGATGGCGAACTACTATCTGGATACCTGGAATGGCGAACTGCCACACCCGGGCGGCAACAGCACCGGCCACATCGACCTGGACAACGAAATCCAGAACGCCACGATGAACCCCAACCGGCCGGGGGTTGGCGGCCTGGGCTTCGACACGCGTGAGAGTGGCACCAGCCAGTTCGTCGAACTGGGCGTGGCCGACCTGTATGCCAGCCTCAGCGGCACGGTCAGCACCACGCGCTGGGTGAACGTCAACGCCACCAACACATCGGCATTGTCGGGCAGCGCCTTCTCCGGCGCCTCCGGCAACATCGGCGTGAACGTGGCGTCCGGCACCGGCAACCTGCAGGCCAACAGCCTGGCCCTGGCAGTCGCCCAGCCCAGCACCGGCGGTGGTGGTGGCAGCGGCGAGTAAGCGCAACACCCCGGCCGTCCGCCAATGGCCGGGTTCCCGGGAGCCCCTGTTCCTCCTCCCCCTTGGGACAGGGGCTCCCCCCTGCTGCCGGAGACCGTGATGATCCGTTGCCGTCTTTCGATACGCCTGCTCTCGTGCCTGTTGCTGCTGGCCACTGCTTCTGCGTGGGCGGGCGACGTGCGCTTCAGTGGCGTGCTGCCCAATGGCGCGCTGCTGCAGCAGAAGGTGGAGAGCATGCAGGAGCGGCGCTACCGCAACGTGGTACGCCAGCACACCGACTACAGCTGCGGGGCTGCGGCGCTGGCGACCATCCTGCGCCACGCCTACCACCTGGACACCGACGAGGCGACGGTCATCGAAGGGATGATGGGGGTATCCGATCCGGCGCTGGTCGCCGAACGCGGCTTCTCGCTGCTCGACATCAAGCGCTACGTGGAATCACTGGGCATGCGTGGGCGCGGCTACCGCATCGATGAACAACGCCTGCGCACACTGCGCGTTCCCGGCCTGGTGCTGATGGACGTGCGCGGCTTCCGCCATTTCGTGGTGCTCAAGCAGGTCCGGGAGGGCATCGTGGAAGTGGCAGACCCGATCCTCGGCAACCGCAGCCTGGCCCTGGCGGAGTTTCTGGGGGCCTGGCCCTCACGTGCCGTGTTCGTGGTGATCGGCAGTGACTTCGATCGCAACACGGTCTTGCTGCAACCCAACGAACGGCCCAGTGCCCGCGCGCTCTTCGCGCGACAGGGGCCGATCACCGATGCCGAGCTGGTCGACTTCGGCTTCAGCCATGCCGACCTGTTCTGAAGGAGGCTTTGCCATGTTCCGCCGCCCCTTGCTGATTGTCCTGCTGCTGGCAACCCCTGCCCTGCCCCTGCTTGCAGCGGAGGGCGCGCCGGGACGCGGCCTGAAGGAAATTCCGGATCCCGAGCTGAACCTGATGCGTGGCCGCTACACCGTAGGCGGAAACACCGTGGCCTGGTTCGGGGTAACCATGGTTTCGCAATGGCAGGCCGGCAACGGCGCCACGCTGCAGGGCGCACTGACGCTGGGCATGGACTTCCGAAGCGGCGGCGCCCCGAAACTGAGCTTCCAGCCCAGCGTGCAAGTGACCGCCGCCGACGCACCGTTGCCGGACACGCGGGGCCGCAGCATCGACAGCACCGGCCTGGCCAACGCCAGTGGGCTGGTGCAGAGCGTGCAGGTAGCCGGCGACGGCAACGTCGCACGCAACGCCACCACGCTGGTGGTGCGCGACGGTGCCGTGCCCGCAGTGACATCCGACGGCGCTCACTCGGCCAGCGCACAGCAGGCCGGTATCAGTGCCAGTGCTGTGCTGGACGGCAACCAGGCACGCCTGATGCTGCAGGTGGACGGCCAGGGACTGGTGCAGCAATGGATACGCAATGGCAGTGTCGGCCAGGGCATTGCCCTGGCCGGTGACGGCCAGGCAGCCAGCAACCAGCTGCGGCTGGAACTGGTGAGGAACACCGCGGGCGGCAACCTGCCGTTGAGCCAGAACGTGGCCCAGGCAATCGCGCTGAACCGTGGCATGGGGCCGGGCCAGTAACACGGCACGGCATTGGGGGACGCGTTCCACATCGCAGGACACGAACATGCACACCCTTCTGAGGATCACCCCGCTGGCGCTGGCGGCGCTGGCGGGCACCGCCCTCGCCGCGCCTCCAGCGGTGGCCGACGACAGCGCGGACGTACAGGCCTTGGCCAACCAGCTGGAGCAGCTCAAGAGCAACTACGCACAGGAAGTTCGACGATTGCGCGAACTGGACATGCAGGTGCAGGCCATGCAGGCGCGATTGAGTGGCCGGGTTGGAACGACGGGTCCGGCAGCCGCGACTGCTCCGGCAACGGCAGTCGAGCATGGCTCGACGCTACAGGGCGGTGCAGCCGCTCCACCGGGCAGCGAGGGCTACGCAAGCACGGCGGCCGAGGCGCAGCAGGCCAGGCAGGAGTCGCGACGCAGCGTGGATGATGTGAAGCAGCAGCAATCGGCCCTGTTCTCCCGCCGCTTCACCGTCGAGAACAGCCTCACCTACGCCCGCTACGACCGCAAGCAGCTCACCCTCAACGGTTTCCTCGCTCTGGACGCGATCTTCCTCGGCAACATCGCCATCGAGAACGTGGAATCCGATTCGCTCACCTACAACCTGGCCGCACGCTGGGGCGTCAGCCCGAACCTCACGCTCAATCTGGACGTGCCCTACCTGGCACGTCGCACGGTCTACCAGAAAGGTGGGGCGGGCGGCGCAGCCGCTGCCATCGCCCAGGAAGAGACCAACGGCAACGGCCTGGGCGATATCGGCCTGAGCGCCAACTACCGGCTGTTCGGGGAACGTGGCTGGCGGCCCGAGACGGTACTGACGGCAGGCGTGACCGCACCAACCGGCCGCGCGCCCTACGGCCTGGACTGGAAGGTGATCGAGCGCGACGACGATGACTACATCCGCTTCGCCGTGCCGCGCGAACAGCCCACCGGCAACGGCGTATGGCAGGCCAACCTGGGTCTTTCGATGGTCAAGACCGCTGATCCGGCGATCCTGTTCGCCAACATCGGCTACGTGCACTCCATCCCACGCGGGTTCAACGATATCGACAGCAATCCGGATACCGTGAACCCGGGTGATGTGAAGCTGGGCGGCTCGGTGTACTTCGGTGCCGGTGTTGCCTTCGCGTTCAACGAACGCACCAGCCTCAGCCTGTCCTTCAGCGACCGCATCAGCGCCCGTGCCTCGACCCGCTTCCAGGGCGGCAAGTGGACGAAGGTGATCGGCAGTGACGCCAATGCGGCGTCACTGAACCTGGGCGTGACCTACGCGCTGAACCAGCACACCACGCTGGTGACCCTGCTCGGCATCGGCCTGACCCCGGACGCCCCGGACTTCACCCTGGCCTTCAAGATCCCGTACATGCTCTAGACCCCGCGGCCCGGCGACGGCGTGGCTGTGGCCCGCCGTCGTCGATTCCGCCGCATCGGTGCCGATCCACGCAATGGCACCGCATTGCGCGTCGATTTCGCCGATTCCCGCAGTCTCCCCGTTTCTAGCATGCCCCTGAGCCGGCCATTCCCGGTCGCGCACTCATGCAGGGGCTTCGCATGGCAATCATCACGATAGACAAACGGCTTGGCTGGATCGTCAGCAAGCCCCCGGAGGTCCAGGGCATCGACATCGGCAAGGGCGGTGAAGCGCTGACGGACAACACCTATGGCATCGAGATCGAGTTCTGCACCCATGACAGCGTGATCTTCGCGTTCACCCATATTGTCGCGGGGGTCTTCAACATCACCGGCACCCTGCCATGGAAGCTTGAATCCGATTCCGGCAACGTCTTCGAACTCGTCACGCCACCGCTGCCGTTCGAGACCATCCAGGGCGCCTATGCCTTCAAGGGCCAGCTGGTGGCAATGCTGCAGACGTCGATACAGAGCGCCCGCACGCAGGGAATCAATGCCATTACGCTGGGTGACTGGGCGCTTCAGTTTGGCCCAAAGCTGGTCGAACTTCTCAACACCCACATCAATACACGCCAGCTGAAGCTGCAGCCCGTCGAACTGCAACCCGTCGGCTACTCGAGCTGGGAAAAGGTTAGCGAAGGGCTGAACGTCGGCAATGTGGACGATGGCATCAATATTCCCGCCGCCCTGCTCCGTCACAAGCTACGCGAGCCGGACTGGGAGAGCTATACGCCGGGCATCGTCCTGGCCCGCTGCAGCAAGTTCTGGTCCGAAGGCTACGCCTCGCAGATGAATCTGCCGATGACGCTCAGCGGCTACTTCCTGTACATGATGGACAAGACCCACGACGTGACTTACTCGCACGCTGTCCGGGTGCAGAAGGAGCTGAAGGACGAGAAGAGCGGCCAGAAGCTCACCGCGTGGTACTGGCGGCATGTGCTGCTGCAGGCGTGGTGCCGGTACCAGCCCCTGCTCGGAAAGCACCCAACTGACGAAGACCTGTTCTCTCCCGATGCGATCTCCCGCTCGGCCCTGCTCTACCTGGTGGTCGGCAAGCTGTTGACCGGCGCCCTTGCCGAGCTGGGGGAGACGCCACAGCTCGAGCTGCAACAGCTGGCATGGGATGCCGGCTCCACCCGCGCGATCGACGCCGACGAGCCGGAGGTGATCCACGGCGACTGGGCCGCCTACCACAGCGCGCTGAAGGACCTGACCGGCATCTGGCTGAAGGCATCGCTTCTGGATGTGATGCGTACCCAGAATCTGCAGACCTATTCCTGGGCCGTCACCGAGCTGCCGAGCGTGCTGGCCACGCCGGAAGTGTGGCAGGAGACGCTGCTGGAGTGGAAAGGAATGAAGCGCATCACGGAAATGGGTTCAACCATCGAATGGACCGACCTGGAAGACTTCGCAGAACCCGAACGCAGGGCGGTGCTCTGCGAAAAGATCATCGCCGTTGCCGGCAGCCTGGCCGCGCGCTTGAAGCAGCTGGATCCGGACATACCGGGGCCACCCGATCTGCCCGACGAGACCGAACGACCGTTCCTCGACCGCCGCAACACACCTCCATGGGAAGCTCGCTACGACACCCTGCTGGCCCCCATTCCGCCGCGCGTCAACACGCGCAATGAGTTCACGTACCTGGTCGAGCATCGCAATCACTGAGCCGCCAGCGTGATCCACGCTGCCGGCCTGGCGTTCGCCTCGGCTCGCAGCCCGCCGTTCCCAACAGGAGAAACGACATGCCGCAGGTCTATGCAACCCTTCGCTCAGGCGACCAGTACCTCATCGCACGCAAGCAGATCACCAATGCATGGTGGAGTGGATATGCCGCACCGGTCCTGGTCGCCGAAGCGGCCGCAGCGTTGGTTGCGGTGGCCAATGTGGCCGCCGACCCGCCAGCTGATGCCGATGCGGTCGCTGTGGCCGCCATCAACGCCACGCTCAGCCATGCCGCTCTGGCCGCGAAATCTGCATGGCCGGGACCGATGCCGCTCAACGGCGCAGCCACCCGCGCCGCGATCGATCAGGCGCTCGCGGACGTCAGCAACGCTGGCCAGGCCATCGACCAGTTACAGGCCGCCGTGCCCGTCGTGCTTGCCGCTGTGAACCGTGCTGCGCGCATGGGAGCCAGTCGCTGGCCGCCGGCACGTCCGGGCGTTCCAACGCCGCCCTGGGCCGACCTGGTGATTGCGGGCATGGCCGCATGGCCGATCGCCGACCTGGGGGTGCAGGTGAACACGGCGCTGGATCGCATCCGCAACTGGGCCGGGAGCCGGCCAGCGACACTGGTCAACCAGGCCGGGCAATGGGTATTGCCGGGTGGGCGCATGGGCAACGCAGAACCCGCCGAAGACGCCGCCAGGCGCGAGTTCCAGGAAGAAACCGGTGTCGTGCTCGGCGCGCCCTTCGTGATGGCGTACAACACGGCCTTCCAGACCGCGCCTCAAGGCGCCCGGTTCCATCTGGTGTGTTTCGACGTGCCGGATGACCAGGACATCGCGGCGCTGGCAGCGGACATCAACGCCAACCTGATGGCCCGCCAGGCCTGGCTCGATCGGCCGGTTGCCGGGTCAGTAGTCGATTGGGAGCTGGACGCGGTGCGTATCGTGGCGCAGAACGAGCTGACCGGCTACCTGGGCGCGTATCAGGCCACCCGCATTCCAGACAATTGCCTGCCGGTTCCGTTCCCGCCGCCAGTGGGCGCGGATGCGATCGCGGACTGGGTGGCCGAGCTTCGAGGCTTCGCCGATTCACAGTCCATCGATTGGTACCTGCGAATGGCCTGCTACATCGAACAGCAATAGGCGGCCGACGCGGATGCGGAGAAATCGATGATGCGGCGACGGCACCACCCGCATCACCGCAGCCATCTTCACACCATTTCCCCCGCATTCTCCGTCGATTCCACCAATCCGCCAGCAGCGCTTGTTTCTACTCTGCATCCACGGTGAAGCACAGGCAGTTACGCACCACGCACCGTGACACTGGATACCACGCACTTCCACCTTTTCGCAGGAGCAGGACATGGCATTTCCAACCGCGGTAAACGACCAGATCACCGATTCAGTCACCCAGGCCAATACCAAGGTACTGGGCGACGCGCCGGCTGTGGCGGTCGGCAATCTGTACCAGGCCACTGCCCAGGCGCTGGCCAACGCCGCCCACAACGCTACCAACGCCCAGCAGCAGTCCTACGTGACCGCGCAGTCGGCCACCACCATGGGCGTGGCCACGCTGTACTCCATCGATACCGCCACCACCGCGGTGGCCAGCAAGGAAATCCTCAGCACCCGCGTCCGCGGCCTGGGTTCCTGATCCGTCGTTCCGTAGCTGACCCGCCAACCTCAAGGAGCATCACATGGCATTCCCGACCGCTGTCAACGACCAGATCACCGATTCGGTCACCCAGGCCAATACCAAAGTGCTGGGCGACGCCCCTGCCGTGGCGATGGGCAACCTGTACCAGGCCACCGCGCAGGCGCTGGCCAATGCCGCCCACAACGCCACCAACGCCCAGCAGCAGTCCTATGTAACCGCGCAGGCAGCCACGACCATGGGCGTGGCCACGCTGTACTCCATCGATACGGCCACCACTGGCGTGGCCACCAAGCAGATCCTCGGCGCGTGATGCGCCGGCAGGCAAGGAGCTGAGCCATGGCATTTCCCACGGCCGTCAACGACCAGATCACCGATTCGGTCAGCCAGGCCAACCTGCAGGTGCTGGGCGTGGCGCCGGCCACGGCAATGGGCACGCTGTACCAGGCCACCGCGCAGGCGTTGGCCAATGCCGCCCACAACGCGACGCTCGCCCAGCAGCAGATGTATGTCACGGCGCAGGCCGCGACCACGATGGGCGTCGCCCTGCTCTACGCCGTCGATACCGGCGCCACCGGCGCCGCAACCCGGAAGATTCTCGGCTGAGTCCGCTAGCCGCCGGCAATCTCCATTCCTGTAGTGCTGTCCATCCAAGGAGCATTCACCATGGCTTTTCCCACCGCCGTCAACAGTCAGATCACCGACTCGGTCTCGCAGGTCAACACCAAGGTCCTCGGTGATGCGCCGGCGATCGCAATGGGCAACCTGTTCGTGGCCACCAGCCAGGCGCTGTCCAATGCCGCGCACAACGCCACCAACAACCAGCAGCAGTCCTACGTGACCATGCAGGCGTCGACCACCCAGGGGGTATCCACCCTGTATGCGATCGACACCGCCTCCAACGGCGTAGCCACCCGCGAAATCCTGGGCCTGCGCTGACGTGTCGGCCCGGCGTGACATCCACTACCGCGCCCCCGCCCCATGTGGCGTCACGCCGGGCCCCTGATCGATGCCCGCATCGCCTGCCACCGGTTATCTGCTGGACGCTGCCAGCGCCGGCTCCGGGCTGGCGATCGCGCTGGCACCCTCGTTCGCGATGTCGGCCACCTACCTCGCGATGGCCGACAGTCTCGGCCTGGCCATGCAGAACGCCGTCGCCAACCAGCAACGCGGCCAAGTGACCGCCGGCGCAAGCCTGGCCCAGGTCCTGGCCCTGATCATCCAGAAGGGAGCCGTTCCGTCATGAGCAGTGATAACACCGTCAACAGCCAGATCGTCGACAGCGTCGCCGCCGCCTCCACCCTGTTGGTAGGCCAGGCGCCGGCGCAGGCCTTCGGCATGCTCGACATGGTGATGCTGGAGACGCTGGGCACGGCCATGCACAACGCGGTCGCGCGCCAGCAGGGCGCTGGCATGGTCAGCTCGGCCGCGGTCACCGCTGCCTGCGCGAAGATGATCAACGCGCCGTGGCCGGTGCCACCACCGGCTCCGCCACCGCCCACCCCACCGCCGCCGAACGTGATCCCGCTACCCGGTCCGGTGCCGCCCCCGCCTCCGCCAGCGGCCGTGATCGCCGCGGCCACCGCAGAAGGAAAGACCGCCATCAGCGTCCTGCAGGCACAGACCCACGGTGCCACTGCCGACGCTGCGGCCGCCACCGCCAGCCTGCATACGCTCGAACAGCTTGCAGGCAACGGCGCGGCGCAAGCGCCCGGTCCTGCGCCCGACTCCACGCCTGGTCCGGAACCGGCAGCGGGTCCCGCCCAGGACCCCACGCCCGACTCCCCCTCCACCCCGGCCACCGACGGTACCGACCCGGCGCCGTGACCCCGTAGCGGCCGCCGCCCGCCGCACCCGCCCATCAAGGAGCCCGTATGGACCCGAGCAACGTCAACGCCCAGGTCATCGATGTGATCAACCAGGTGCAGACGGCCACCATGGCCACAACCGTGGTGAAGACCAGCGGTGCCGGCAAGGCCTACCAGTCGGTCGCGCAGTCCGCGGCGATCGCCGTGCAGGATGCCGCCGACGCGCTGCGCAACGTCTCCACCATCGCCACCACCGCCGCCGGTGTGGCCATGGCCCAGTACCTGGCGACGGGGGACGAGAAGTATGCGAGGGTGCTCACCCAGGCGCAGACCATGATGCAGGGCGCCACCGACGACTTCACCCGCGTCGGCAGTGCGGCTGCGACCGTCCTCAAGGATTTTCCGGCCACGTGAGGCCGCCAGGAGAGCCACGCATGAGCGTTTTCATTGACGGTCGTTCCATCCCCCATCCCGGCCAGCTTGGTTCACGCACCCGACGCGTGCTGCCCTTCATCGACGGCGGCCAGTACTGGCTGCAGTGGGCCATCGATTCGCACGAGCACCGCTACGGGTTCAGCGACGAAGGCATGATGCTCGACGGTGTGCAGCAGGGCCTGCATGGTTCGCGCATGACCTGGCTGCCGAACGCCGGCGTGCAGGTCAGCCCGGTCAAGCTGCTCAGCCTGAACAATGACGAGCTGGACGCACTGCGCCAGCTCGAAGCGGGCCAGCCCAGCAACCTGCTGAGCCATGAGGTGCAGGGCGTGCTGGCCCGCCACAGCCTGCTCAGCAACCAGGCACTGGGCGCGTATCGTGCCTTCCTCGTCGCAGTCGGCGCCGGCGATGCACCGTTGCTGCAGCAGCTGGACTTCCGCGAGTCGCTGGCGCTGTGCCAGCTGGCCAGCGAGCAGGGCGGCCAGGGCCACGCCTCCGAGATGCAGGCCGAGGCCGCCCGCTTCGCGTTGCTGCATGCACGCAGGCCGATCGAGTTCGCCGACTACTTCCGTTTCTACCAGCGCTCGCATCCCACCGGCTCCAGCAGCGAGTTGCGCCTTGAACGTGCAACCCATGCCCTGCAGACCCTGTTGCCGATGCTGTTCGGTTACCTCGACGGCCCCCTGCTCCCGCACCTGCCGTCGCCGGACCAGGTGCGCGCGGCGATGGCCGAGACATTGGCGGCGAACCGCCAGATCGGCTACGCCCGCATCTCGCTGGCCGCCCAGCAGGTCGCCCAGTTCATGAGCGATGGCAGCGGCGTACCCCTGGACGGCGAGCGCCTGCGCGAGGCCGCGCGCCGGCAGCTGCGCAGCGCGCAGGAGTTCCTCGACAGTCACCCGGTCTCGCACGGCCGGCTTGGCCAGGATGGTGCCAGCGTCCAGTTTGCCATCGACGGCTCGAAGGAACAGGCGGTCATCCAGGTGGAAGACAACGTCATCAGCCTCCTCGACTACCGCCGCATCCGTCGTTTCGCCGAGGATGAGGCCGAGATCGGCTACCAGGCGGATGCGGTATGAGCTGGGAATCCTCCGCCGCCGGGCCTGATCAAGGTCCGCAGGCGACGACGGCAGCACTGGGATCGGCTGCCGGCGTGGCAGTCGCTGCCGGGCGCGTGGCCGCACGGCAGCAGGCCCAACAGATCCTGGCCGATGCCCAGGCGGCATTGCGCCATATCCTGGGGGACCGCAACGGCGGTCCCCCATCCCCAGCCCCAGAAGGAGTTCCAGCGATGACCTTCCCGATCCCGCCCTCTCCGTTCCCCACACCGGACCATCCCGGCGGCAAGACCCCCATGCAGATCGCGCAGGAGCTGGCCGATGCGGCAATGGCCGCCAGCGAGGAAGGCATCCGCGCGGCAATGGCGGTGTCGCAGCAGGCCGTCGAGGCTGCCAGCCACGCGGCGCGACTTGCCGACGAGGCCGCCGAAGAAGCGGTGCGTCGCGCGACCGAAGCGAGCGCCAGATAGCGCCCGCTCCGGCGATGACCAGCCCCGGCCAGGCCCGCGCCTGCGCCGGGGCTTTTCATTGCTCCGTCGTGCGGCGATAGCTGCGCGGGCTGACCCCGACCACGCGCCGGAAACTCTTCTCGAAATGACTCAGGTCGCCGAAGCCGACCTGCAGCGCGACATCGGTGATGCGCAGGCGCTGGCCACCGCGCAGCAGTTGCTTGGCGTGTTCGATGCGCAGCTGCTGCAGCAGCAGCTTGAAGGTGGTGCCCAGTTCGCTGCGGAACAGGAAGCCCAGGTGTGACTGGCTGACATGCGCCTGACGAGCCAGGTCACCCAGCGTCACCGGTTCGGCGGCGTGATCCTTCAGGTAAGCCAGCGCACGTTTGAGGCCCTCGTGCAGGCCCTCGCGTGAAGCAGCCGCGGGGTCCGTCGCAGCCGGTTCCGGCACAGGCACCGGCACGCCCGCCAGCGGATCGTCCGCACGCCGCAGAGGCATCTCGCTGCCGGCAGGACCGGTGCAGGCCAGCTTCAACCCTGGTGCATGGCGCAGCACGTCCTCGCGGCGGATGTTGCGGCCACCCGTCATCACCGCAAGACGGACCACCACACGCTCCATCTCCAGAAGATTGCCCGGCCAGTCATGGCCGCGCAGCGCTTCCAGCACATCTTCGCTGATGACCTGCGGGTTGAACCCATGCAGCTGCAGCGAACGCGCCACCAGCGCATCGACGTCCTCGCTGCGCTCGCGCAGCGGGGGAATGTCCACGGTCAGGAACTCCAGCCCGGCCAGCAGTGCGCGCGAGAACTGGCGTTCCCGCACGCGCTGCTCCAGGTCGGCACTGGTCGAGGCGATGACCCGGATCGCGCGCGCAGAACCGGCGTCGGTCGAGGCTGGCTGCAGGCCGCGAATGCAATGCGAGAGTTGCGCCTGCAGCGGCACCGGAAGTTCGTCCACCTCATGGAAGTACACGGTTCCGCCACGGGCCCGGTCGAACCAGTCGGCGGGTCCTTCCTGCGGATGGGCGCAGTTGACCTCGACGAAGGGTCCGCGCCGGCGCGGGCCGCAACTGTGCAGGGCAGCGGCCAGCTCCATCTTCTCGGTGCCGAACTCGCCACGCAGCAGCACCGGCAGCCGGCTGGCGGCGGCGCGCTCGACGAACTCCTCCATCCGCTTCAGCGCGTCGCAGGCACCCACCAGCAACAACGACCGGCTGAGCGTCTGCTCCGCCCAGGCCTGCGCCTCGTAGCGTTTGATCAGGTGCGCGCAACGGTGTGCGAACACCTCGCCCAGCGCCAGCGCACTGCTGTCCAGATCACCGGCGTCCCCTTCCAGTTGCAGCTCACCCAGTACTTCGCCGCCATAGCGGATCGGCAAGCGCTGGCTGCCGCCGCGCGCCCGCGTACCGCCCGCGTCGTGGCCTGTTTCCGACGCGTTGGCGCCAGGGCCGCGCAGATGGACGCGACCTCCGCGCAATGCATGGTGCTGCGAGAACTCCTTGACGAACGCACCCAGCAGGTCGGGCAAGGACCGGTAGGGTTGATAGGCGCGCTGCAACATCTCACTGACTTGCCTGTGCATTGAAACTCCCCTTGCGAATGGCGCCCCGGTGCTTCTGCACCAGGCGATCGCGCAATGCGTAGCGTCTGGCTTCATTGCGTGATGCTGCGATGCCTACGCCGCGCTTCGCGCCAGCCGCTGCACGCACAGATCAACGCGCACGCTGTCCGCCCCCATGCACCCAGGGGGTCGCCGTCGGTGGGTCGACGATGCGGACGTCGGACGGATCAGGAGCCCGCCGGCGTCTTCACAGCGCCGGCGTTTCCGATTATCGAATCGGAGCTTCAAGAGAAACATGATGATAATCACGTGAATATCCATGGCATCCAGGCGCCTTCACGCCTCACAGGTTGCCGCACCGGCAGGAAGCACCCTTTTTCACAGGCTCTGGCGCGGCCCAGCGATGTCTGCTCAGCGCGCAGTATTCCGCCCCTGTCCTGCACCGGGAACGGACCACATAATCCGCTCCCCCGATCAAGGAGATTCAATACATGGAACACACCACCCCGGCGGCCCCGAAGAACCATCTGATGTGGGCGATCCTGAGCATCTTCGGTGGCTTCTGGCCCTTCGGCATCGTCGCCACGGTCTACGCCAACCGCACCTCCTCGTTGCTCGCCGCCGGCCAGATCGGCCCGGCCACGGTGGCATCGCGCAAGGCGCTGCGCTGGATGATCGCCTCCTTCGTCACACTGCCGCTGTGCGTCCTGCTGCTGGTGGGCTACGCACTGATCCTGCGTGCGGGCACCTGAGCCACAGGGCGCCCATCTGCGTCATGATGGGCGCCCTGTCCAGATCTGGAGTCGGCCATGCCCGTTGGATTCATCGGCCTGGGCGTGATGGGAACGCCGATGGCGGCGCATCTGGCGCATGCCGGCCACATCGTGCGTGGCTGGTCGCGCTCCGACCGCAACCATGCTGCCGCGCGCACCGCCGGCATCGACGTCTGCGGGACAGTGGACGAGGTATTCGCGGCCTGCGACACCCTCATCCTGATGCTGGCCAATGACGATGCCATCGACAGCGTGCTCGATCGACATGGTGCGGCGTTCGGCGAGCGGGTCGAGGGCCGCCTGCTGATCAACATGGGCACCAGCTCGGCAGCGTACTCGCAGGCGCTGGACGAGCAGATCCGTGCCGCGGGCGGCCGCTACGTGGAAGCGCCGGTATCCGGCTCACGGGTGCAGGCCGAAGCGGCGCAGCTGGTGATCCTGCTGGCCGGTGCGGATGCCGACCTCGCGGCGGCCGCCCCACTGGTTGCACCGATGGGCAGGCAAACGGTGTGCTGTGGTGCAGTGCCGTCCGCGCTGCGCATGAAACTGGCGGTGAACCTGTACCTGATCACTCTGGTCACCGGCCTGGCCGAAGCGGTGCACTTCGCCGAAGCCCACGGCATCGAGCTGGACCGCTTCGCGCAGGTGCTCAACGCAGGACCGATGGCCAGCGAAGTTTCCCGCATCAAGCTGGACAAGATGGTCCGTGGTGACTTCACCGTGCAGGCGTCGATCACCGACGTGCGCAAGAACAGTGGGCTGGTGGCTGCTGCCGCCCATGAGGTGGGCATGCATGCGCCCTTGATCGACGCCAGCGATGCGCTGTTCGCACAGGCACTTGCGTCCGGGTCGGGGGCGCTGGACATGGCTGCCGTGCTGCAGGCTGTACGGGCCGGGCCAACCGGCCCTGGCCGGCGCTGATCCGGATTCATGTTCCGGCACTACTGCCGCCCCCACCGCTGCTATATTCAGTCCAGCTCGGCAGGCACGGTGCCTGCCCTCGAATCACAGGGAGTTGGACATGGGTCTGGTACAGGCGGTGAAGGGTGCGGTTGGCGGTGTTCTGGCCGACCAGTGGAAGGACTTCTACACCGTGCCGGCGGGCCTGCCGTCCACGGCGGCGCTGTTCGCGGCGGTGCCGCAGGGCACCAATGCCGGCCGCGGCTCCAACACCAGCGGCTCGTCCAACATCATCACCAACGGCTCGAAGATCATCGTGCCCGAAGGTTACGGCCTCCTGTTGTTCCAGGACGGCGCGATCACTGCGTTCGTCGCCGAACCGGGTGGCTATGAGTGGCGCTCGGACGATCTGAACTCGCAGTCGATCTTTGCCGGCGACGGCCTGGTCAGCACCTTCATCAAGCAGAGCTGGGAGCGGTTCAAGTTCGGCGGCCAGCCGGGCTCGCAGCAGGCCGCCTACTTTGTCTCGCTGAAGGAGCTGCCGGACAACCGCTTCGGCACCCAGTCGGAAATCTACTGGGACGACGGCTTCCTCAACACCCAGGTCGGCGCGGTCACCCGTGGCTCGTACACGCTGAAGATCGTCGACCCGATCCTGTTCGTGAAGAACTTCGTACCGGCCAGCTACCTGCGGCCCGGCCAGGTGTTCGACTTCACCGATCTGGACAATGCCGCCGCCAGCCAGCTGTTCAATGAAGTGGTCGGCTCGCTGGCACCGGCCTTCAGCCTGTACACCAACGATCCAGGCAAGGGCAACCGCATCACCAAGCTGCAGCAGGACTCGCTGGGCTTCGCGCAGAGCCTGTCGGCCGCGGTCGAGCAGGGCTACCAGTGGAAGTCGGACCGCGGCCTGGCCATCGTCAAGACCGCCATCGTCTCCATCGAATACGACGCCAACACCCGCGAACTGCTGAAGACCGTGCAGCGCGCCGATGCGCTGTCCGGTGCGCGTGGCAACTCCAACCTGCAGGCCAGTGTTGCCCAGGGCATCCAGTCGGCAGGCGAGAATGGCGGCGCGGCAGGCCTGGTCGGTGTCGGCATGGCATCTGGCATGTTCGGTGTCGGCGGCATGCAGCAGCCGGTGGCCCCGGCTGCGGACGACCCGGTCGCCAAGCTGAAGAAGGCCAAGGAAATGCTGGACCTGGGCCTGATCACGCAGAGTGACTACGACGCACTCAAGGCCAAGGCACTGGGCCTGTAACCGGCAGGACGCATACACAACATGTCCGATCCCCGAAACGGCCCACCGCCGCTGCCCGGATCCCTGCCCGCGACGCCGCCGCCCTTGCCGGCGGCGTCGTTGGATGGGCCGGGTTCGCCGCAGGACGTCCCTCCCCTGCCCGGCAGCTTCCCGTTGGACACCTCGAAGCTGCCGCAGGCGATCCGCGATGAAGTGGAAGCGCCTGATCCGGTCGCCATCGACACCTCGGCCAGCGAGCTGAAGGATGGCCTCAACCGCTGCCCGAAGTGCGGCGCCACCGACATCCGGCCCAAGGCCGGCACCGATATCCTGGTCTGCCTGTACTGCCGTCACGAATGGCATGGTGCGCGGGTCGAGGAGGAATTCGGGCTGGGTGAGGCCATCGACCAGCTGCGCGGCACCGTCGTCGCCTCCGGCGCACGCGACATCGACGCCGACACCTCGGCATTGATGACGTTCAAGTGCACCGGCTGCGGCGCCGAAGTCACGGTCAATACCGAAAGCACGATGACAGCCCGCTGCCACTGGTGCCGCCACGTCTTCGGCGTCAACGAACAGATCAGCAATGGCGCGGTGCCTGATGCGGTGCTGCCCTTCCATATCAGGAAGGACGACGCGGTCGCGCGCATCCGCCAGTTCGTCGACAAGCGCCGAATGTTCGCGCTGAAGGCATTCAAGGACCAGTTCACCCCGGAGAACGTGGTGGGCGTGTTCCTGCCCTACATGATCGTCGACAGCAATGTCAGCGCGGCCGTGGCCGGCAAGGGCGAGATCAGGACGCGCGAATACACGGTGGGCAGCGAGAAGAACAAGCGCACCCTGTACGACGCCGATGTCTACCAGGTCGAGCGCCAGGTGGATTTCACCGTCGATGACCTGCCACTGGAATCCTCGGCCGAGCGCGGGAATCTCGATACCCGCGCCAACACCAACAACATCATCAACACCATCCTGCCGTTCGACACCAAGAACGCGGTGAAGTGGAACGCCTCGTACCTGGCCGGCTTCACTTCGGAGAAGCGTAACCTGGACGTGGAGAAACTGCGGCCGCGACTGGAAGACCAGCTGCTGTCGATTGCCCGTTCGCAGGTGGAAGGTTCGGTGAAGCGCTACAACCGTGGCGTGCGCTGGGAACAGGAACAGCTGGAGGTGCATGGTACCCGCTGGGTATCGATGTACCTGCCGGTGTGGCTGTACTCCTACCACCAGCCTGGAAAGAACGGCGGCATGCTGCACTACATCGCAGTGAATGGCCGCACCGGCGAGACCATGGGCAGCGTACCCGTGCAGCAATGGAAGATGCTGCTGGCGGCACTGGCCACCGGCACCGTCATTGAAGCCCTCGCAATAGCATTCCTGGTGGCATCGACATGAGCGACGACAGTGGCCTCTGGCTGTTGGCGGCAGGTCCGGCCGGCGCAACCGCGCTGTACTGGGCGCTGTACCGCTATTACCGCAACACCGACAAATCCCACTCCTTCGAACATGAAACCGAGATCGAGGCGAAGCCCATCACCGGCTCGGACCAGCAGGTGGGCAGGGTCACCGGCACCGAGGAGAAGCGCATCCGTGGTGACAACGTCTACGAGTACCGGAAGCGAGTGGTGAGGGTGAAGCCGGACGGGGATTGAAAACTTCGGCCAGCGGTTCCACGCTGCGCTACGCTGTTGCACAACCCAACAAGGAAGCAGGTTCATGCAGCGCATTCCAAGAGCGGTCGCGGGGCTTCTGGTCGCCATGGCGGTAGGCGCCGCGACGGGCCCCGCCCATGCCCAGAAGGTGTGCAACGTCATCGGAAAAGTCGCGGGCCTGATCCCGTCGCAGGGCGTCGCTGGTTTCGGCATGACAGTGCCGCTGACCGGCTGCTCCTGCGATCACTCCATGATCTGGATTGATACCGCTACGGATGGTGGAAAGGCCATGTACGCAGCGGTTCTGGCAGCGAAATTGAATGGCAGCCTGGTGCAGGCGACCTTCCAGGATGGCCAGGGCGCCAGCGCACCGGGAAATTCCTCGATCGTGTTCCGCTATTCGGCCACCTGCAAACTGGCGGCGTTCGAAATGCTGTAGCCGGTGTGGGCCTCGGCCCACCACCGGTCAAGACCGGCGCGGAACCCGTGGGCTCGCCCGCAGATCGCTGCGGGGGAGCCCCTACCTGGCCACCGCCCTGCTCAGCCGGCCTGACCCAGCCGCACCTTCAACTGCTGGATCTCCTGCTCGCTGACCCCGATCGACTTCAGGTACCCTTCCGCACCACCGTACTGGCGGTGCAGCGCCGCCAGGAACTGCTCCATGTTGTCCGGCGCGGTACCGGCCATGCCTGCCATCCTGCGGCCGATCTCCGGGTTCTGCTTGACCAGCGCCATGATCTGCGCGTTCATCGCGCTGTCCTTCGGCTGCCCTTCCAGGTAATGCGCGGAGATCGCGTAGTTGTGCACGATCTCGGCCTTGGGCACGCCGGCCAGGTCCAGCAACAGCCCGGCGATGATGCCGGTGCGGTCCTTGCCGGCCGTGCAATGGAACAGCACCGCACCGTCCTGTTGCGCGGCGATGCGCTGGAACACCTGCTTGAACTGCGGCTGGCTGTGACCCAGCCACTGCACATAGGCTTCGCCCAGCGAATCCGGGAAGCTGGTCATCATCTTCTGCAGGTCCATCTTCTCCGTACCCATCAGCGAGATACGCTGGTAGTCGAAGCGGTCGTCCCTGGCCAGCACGTCCGGTGACTGTGCTTCCTCATCGGCGGTGCGCAGGTCGATGTCCAGCTTCACACCGGCGGCGACCAGTGCATCACGGTCGGCGTCGGTCAGGCGGCCGAGGTCAGCGGTACGCACGAACGCATCGGCCGGAATCGGGCCGTGGCGGCCCTGGAGGCCGGCGAACGTGCGCACGTTCCAGGCGCCCTGCAGCGGGATCACCCGCTGCGCATCGGCTGCGACGGGTTTCACATTGGCGGCGGCCGTCGTCTTCGCGGCAACAGCCTGTGGCGCATCAGCGACAACAGCCGTCGCGGTCAGCGGCAGGCCCAGCATCAGGGCCAGCGCGAGTTCGGTATGGCGGGTCTTCATGGGGTTCTCCGTTCGAATCAGAAGTTGACGGCCATTTCCAGGCCGAAGGTACGCGGGTCGTTGAAGATGCCGCTCTGGCCCAGTGCCGCGCTGTTGATCTTGTAGAACAGGTGCTGCTCATCCAGCAGGTTGCGTGCCCACAACGAGAACGACATCGTGGTGCCGGTGCTGTTGACCGGCACATCCACCAGCGCCACCCGTGCATTCACCACGAACGAACTGTCGGTGAGCATCTGGTCGTATTCGCTGGTGTAGTACCCATCAGACCAGTTGCCGTCCACATGGAACTTCAGCGCCGAGAAGTTGGCGAACGGCACCAGATAGTCGGCCGACAGGCTGCCCGCATTCTTCGGTGCCAGCAGCGGCTGCACGGTCACCTGCACGCCAGCGCCGAACGGGTCGGATGCTGTCTGCGCATCGATCTTCGTATAGGCGTAGTTGAGGCCGAGGGTGAGGTTGTCCACCGGCATCACGTTGAATTCCAGCTCCGCACCCCGGGACTTGCCATCGCTCAGCGCGTTGGTGGTGACCATGGTGGTGCGGGTTTCACCGCTGTTCGGGTCGAACGGCAGCGAGAAGTCCATCTGCTTGTGTGCGATGGTGGAATCGAACACCGCCAGGTTCAGGCGGGCACGGTTGTCCCAGAACTGCGATTTGAAGCCGAGCTCGTAGGCCGTCACCTCTTCCGGGCCGAACGCGCTGTAGTTGGTCGAACGCGAGTTGGCACCGCCGGCCTTGAAGCCGGTGCTGTACTTGGCATAGACCATCGCGTGCTCGCCCAGGTCGTAGGCGATGTTGACCATCGGGTCGAAGCGGCTCCAGCGGTCCTTGAATGCAAGGTTCGTTGCCGTGCCGTTGACGATGTACAGGCTGCCCTTCTTGTCATCACGGGTGTAGCGACCACCCGCGGTCAGGTGCAGGCGCTGCATTGCTTCCGGCGTCCAAGTAGCCTGCCCGAACACGCCCAGGCTGTCAGTCCACGCCTTGCTGGCACGGTCGATGCGCACGCGGGAGAGATCCAGCGGATTGGTCGCGGGGTTCACCGTGTAGCTGTTGCCACCCGGCCCCCACACCAGCATGTTCGGGGTCTGCGCATTGTCGCCAGCGGTCTCGTGGTAGTAGAACGCACCGCCAAGGAACTGCACCTGCGAGGTGTTTCCAATCAGCTGGAATTCCTGGCTGTACTGGTGCTGGTAGACCTGCGCCAGGCTGTAACGCCCGAACGGCGTGCCGGCGCCACCGTAGGCCGATATCGCATCGACCAGGCCCATGTCGAACTGGCCCTGGGTCAGTTCGCGGTAGGAGCTGATCGACTTCAGCTCAAGGGTGTCACTCAATGTCCACGACAGGTTCAACAGATGGCCACTGGTGCGGCCGATGTTGTCTTCCTGCGGCCCGCCCAGGATGGCGCTGTCGCGGCGGTCCTGGCTGGCGCCGGCCTTCTGCAGCGGGCTGAGGTAGGCACCCGGTACCAGCACCTGGGTATGGTACGGCGTGGTGGCATCGTAGGAGCGGTCGAAGGCATACAGCAGCGAGAAGTCATCACTCGGCTGCCACAGCGCGCTCAGGCGGGCGCCACGCTTGTCATAGCTGTTGAAGTCACGCTCGCCGCGCATGGGATTGTCGGTGGTGCCACCGCGCTTGGCCTGCACGGCGTCGATCTTGAAGCTGACATCGCCCACCTTGGGCAGGTCCAGGTGCAGTGCGCTGTTGTAACCGCTGAAGTTGGACACCCCTGCGCTGACGCTGCCACCAAACTCGCCGGTCGGCGCCTTGGTCACGATGCTCACCGCGCCGCCTTCGGTATTGCGGCCGAACAGCGTGCCCTGCGGGCCCTTCAGCACTTCGATGCGCTCCACGTCGTAGAGCATGCTGCCCAGGCCCTGCGCGCGGCCCATGAACACACCATCGACATAGATGCCGACGCCCGCGTCGCGGGCTGGCTGGTTGGCATCACCGGAGGCACCGATGCCGCGGATCCCGATATTCAGCGCCGAACTGCGGGTGGCAAACGGCGTGACCCGTAACGATGGAATGGAACCATCGGACAGGCTGCCCAGTGAGATCGCGCTGCGATCCTTCAGCGCTTCGGCATCGACCACCGACACCGAGATGGGTGTCTCCTGGAGGTTGGTGGCACGCTTCTGCGCGGTCACCATCACCTGGTCGAGGGCGACCACGGTGCGTGCGGCATCGGCGGACGCGCTGGCGTCGGCGCCCGGACTGTCTTCGGCATGGGCCAGCGCCGGCAGCGCGGCGGCGATGGCGAGGGTGAGCAACGGGCGGTGCAGCGTGGCGTGGCGCATCGGACTCATTCGCGGAAGGAGAAGGCCGGCGCAGTCTGGGAGGCGGGAATTACAAATGAATGACCGTTCATTCACACCTTTTGTGACGTACTATCCCGCCTCTGGACGCCCTGACCGCACGCAATGACGCCGAAATCCGCCGAAGCCCCGACCACCGAAGATCCTGCTGCAGCCCATGCCGAGGCCCAGCGCCGCCGCATCCTCGACGCCGCCCAGAAGTGCTTCATCACCCGCGGTTTCCATGCCGGTTCCATCGGCGACATCGCCGCCGAGGCCGAGATCAGCCAGGGGCTGATGTACCGCTATTTCGCCAACAAGCGCGCCCTGATCCTGGCCCTGATCGAACGCCAGCTGCGCCACGACCAGGCATCGATCAGCGCGATGCCGGCCGCGTCCGATCTGGTCGACGGACTGCTGGAGTGCTACCAGCAATGGGCGCGCGGCGAAGTGCTGCCGATCCATGGCAATGCCATCGCCAGCGTGGCGCTGTACGCGGAAATCAACGCCGAGGCCCATCGCGATCCGGAGCTGGCCGGTGTGCTGCGTACCCATGACAAGCAGACCAGCGCCGCCATCCAGGCTTGGCTGCGCCAACGCGATGCCAGCCTTGGCAAGGTTCTGGACGAAGAGCGGATTGCCGGCCGCACCCTGTTGCTGCGGTTGCTGGTGGAGGGCCTGGCGATGCGTGCCGTGCGCGATCCGGACCTGCCGCCGGCGCGCGTGCGCGCCCTGCTGGCCGATGCCATCGGGCGGGTGATGGCCGATTGAGCCGCCCTCACACGGTCTCCCACCCCACCGGCTCGATACTCGCGCGGCCCACCCTTCCGAGGATCCTGCGATGGCTGCCCTGCTTGCCCGTAGCTGCCTGTCCGCGCTGTGCTGCCTGGCCCTGCCCGCCCTGGCCCAGGATGCCTCGTTCGGCTTCGGCGAACAAACCACCCGTACCGAACAGACCACACAATCGAGCAGCACCGAGACCCGGACCAGTGGCGCGATGACCACCCAGACCACCACCAGCGGCAGCTCGCAGTCCGGGACACGCAGCGAAAGCAAAGGGATGGACGTGGACTTCAGCTTCCACGACAACAGCGATGACTGGGGCCATGACCGCCGGCGCGATGACCGCGATGTGCGCGACAGCGACCTGTTCGGCAGCTGGACACTGGGCCAGGAGAACGGCAGCAGCTGCACCATCGAGCTGAAGAACATCGAATGGTTCGGTGGCTACAGTGCCTATGTGCCTGCCGGCTGCCCGGATGGCTTCTTCTCGGCCAACCGCTGGGTGCTGTCGGGCAACCAGTTGCTGTTGACCGACACCAGCAACACCGTATTCGGGCGTTTCCGCGCGTCGGGCGGAGGGCGTTGGTCGGGGTATCGTGAAACGGATGGGGCGCGGTTGTACCTCAACCCCAAGGGGCGTTGAAATGCCCTGTCCACGCAACCTGCTTGGCGTCGGTCGCGGGCTGCTGATGGCTGCGCTGCTGCCCGGCGCTGTGATCACCGCAGCCACCGCTGCAACGCCGCCGTTGGCACCTGTCGAGGCCCGCATACCGTTCGCGCCCGCGCCGTTTACCGGCAGTGACGGCGCACGCCATCTCGCCTACGAACTGCACATCAGCAATTTCTACGGCGACACCGGCACGCTGCGGCCGCAGGGGCTGCAGGTGTTCGCGGACAGCTCTGCCTCGCCACTGCTGGACATGGACGCCAGTGCGCTGTCCACATGGGTGCGTCCCGCCGCCGCCGACGGTGCGTCACCCTCGATCGCTGCCGGCAAGCGCCTGGTCGTGTTCGTGTGGCTGACACTGCCAGCGGATGCACCGATTCCCCACGTGCTTCGTCACCACATCGATTTCGCCACAGAAAAGGCCGGAATCACGACGCTTGATGGCGCAGCGGTCAACGTCGCCACACAGGCGCTACCAGTGCTCGGGCCACCACTGGCGGGAGGCCGCTGGCTCGCGCATGAAGGCCCGGGCGCCGCGCGGTCGCACCATTGGGGTAGCCTGGTGGCGGTGAATGGCGCGCTGACCATCCCGCAGCGGTTCGCGCTCGATCTGGTCGGCGTGGATGCACGGGGGCGTGCGGTGCATGCCGCTCCCGAGCATCTGCAGAACGCGCGCCACCAGGATTGGGTGGGCTATGCCGCGCCGGTGATTGCCGTCGCCGACGGCGAAGTCCGCGATGTACGCGATGGCGAGCCGGAGCACCCTCCCCTTACCCCGCAGCCCGAACCGGCGTCACTGACCAGCCACGGCCTGTTCGGCAACTACGTGGTGCTGGAAATTTCACCCGGGGTGTTCGCCAGCTATGCCCACCTGCGCACGGGCAGCATCAAGGTCAAGCCCGGCCAGCGCGTGCAGCGCGGGCAGGCGCTGGGCGCGCTGGGCCAGTCGGGCAACTCCGCGGCGCCCCATCTGCACTTCCAGCTGTCCAACGGCGTCCGCTTCGAAGGCTCGGAGGGCATGCCCTATGTGTTCGATCGGTTCCAGTACTTCGGCCCGGAATCCGAAGCGCAGCTGTTCGGCCAGGGGGAGCCCTGGACCGCGCTGCCCGCAGAGCCACGCCAGCAGCAACTACCACTCAACGATGTGGTGATCGGCTTCTGAGCACGCCTTCACGGCAGAATTCTGTGCATCCGATCACATGGCAGATGCGGTTGTTCCAGGACTCACACCCACATCACCCAGCTGTGGCGATAGATAACACATGCTCACATAGCGTCATGCCGACGCCTGTTGCTACCGCCCTCGCCTCCAGTCACGCCACGCGCCATGGACGAAGCCGACCGCCTGCTTGAAATCGACCGCCTGCACCTGCTCGACACGCCAGCCGAACCGGTGTTCGATGCAATCGTTGCTGCCGCCCGCGCAGCGACCGGCATGACCATGGGCCTGATCTCGGTGGTAGCCGAGGAGCGCCAATGGTTCAAGGCCAATATCGGTCTCGAGGGTGTCAGCGAGACTGCACGCGATATCTCGTTCTGCACCCACGCCATCGAGCAGGATGAACTGTTCGAGATCCCGGATGCACGGCAGGACCCTCGCTTCTCCACCAATCCTCTGGTGACCGGTGGTCCGCGCATCCGTCACTACGCGGGAATCCCGCTTGGCTCGGCGCAGGGCGCCCGTATCGGAACACTGTGCCTGCTCGATCCGATGCCGGGCGTGCTGTCGCCCTCGCAGCGCGAACTGATGGTGCATCTGGCGCGGGTCACCACCCAGGTGCTGGAACAGCGCAGCACCCTGATGGCGCAGGTCGGCCAGGCCAAGGCACTGCACCGCGAACTGAAACGCAGCGAGGACTTCCTGGAACGTACCAACCGCGCGGCACGGGTGGGTGGCTGGGAGATGGACCTGCTCTCCCACGAAGTGCGCTGGACCCGCGAAACCAAGCAGATCCACGGCGTACGCGGCAACTATCAACCCACGTTCGATACCGCGCTGTCCTTCTATCGCGAGGACAGTCGCAACATCATCCGCAGCGCGGTGCGGCGCTGCATCGATGAAGGCACCTCATGGGACGTGCAGTTGCCGATGACCACCGCCGATGGGCGCTCCATCTGGACCCGGGTGGTCGGAGGCCGTCAGCAGGTGGATGGGCACCCTCGCCTGGTCGGTGCCATCCAGGACATCACCGAGGAGCGTGCCGCGCTGGATGCCCTGGAGGCGAGCGAGACGCGCTACCGGCGCCTGTTCCACTACAGCCTTGGCCTGATCTGCACGCACACGCTGGAGGGCGTGCTGACATCGGTGAACCCGGCGGCCGTGCAGTCGCTGGGCTTCGATGAAAGTCATATGATCGGGCGCAGCCTGTGTGATCTGATGCCTCCCGAGAAGCGTGCTGCATTCAAGGCCTATCTCGCGCGGATCACGGTCAACCACACCGATGCCGGCGTCATCGAACTGATCGCCGCCGATGGCACCCGCCATTTCTGGGCGTATCACAACGTGCTCGACAGTGAGGCGAACCCTCCCTATGTGCTGGGCCATGCGCAGGATGTGACCGCACTGCGGATGCAGGAGCAGCAGCTGCGCGAGATGTCCTTCAAGGATCCGCTGACCCAGAGTTACAACCGCCGCTTCCTGCCGCGCCTGGACGAGCTGGTTGATCACCCCTGGGCCTGCCTGATGTTCGATCTGGATCATTTCAAGCAGATCAACGATACGCAGGGCCATGCACGGGGTGACACCGTGCTGGTCGAGTTCGCCGCCTTCCTGCGCGCGCCACTGGGGGCAATGGAAAGCGTAGTGCGCATGGGCGGCGACGAGTTCATGGTGGTGCTGACCTGCCCGGAGCCGGGGAGGTTGGCCGCGCTGGAGCAGTGGTATACGCAGCAGGCCGGTCGCTCGCCCACGCCCTTCTCGCTGGGCGCGACCCACCACGTGCCGGGTGAGTCGGTGGCCGACACCCTGCAGCGTGCCGACAGTCGTCTGTACCGCGAGCGCGCACGCGTGCGCACGCACCCGCGACCTGCAACCTGAGACCCTCCCCGCAGCGGCCGCGACCCTACTCCGCCGCCAACGCCTGGATCGGGTCCAGCTGCGCAGCACTGCGCGCCGGGAAGTAGCCGAAACCGAGCCCGATGGCAGACGAACACGCCAGCGCGGCGAGCACCGGTCCAGGCGTGAACAGGAACGGCACGCCCAGCGACAGCAGGCTGGACAGCGCGCCCACGCCGAATGCGAACAGCACGCCCAGCACGCCACCGAACAGGCAGATCAGCACCGCCTCGATCAGGAACTGGCGCAGGATGTCGCCCTGCCGGGCACCCACCGCCAGGCGCACGCCAATCTCGCGCACGCGCTCCTTCACCGATACCAGCATGATGTTCATCACGCCTACGCCTCCCACTACCAGCGCCACCGCAGCAATGGCCGAAACCAGTGCCGCCATGGTCTGGCTGGACTTCATCACCGCCTTGCGGATCTGGTCGGCGTTGTAGATGAAGAAATCACGCCGGCCGTGCAGGCGTTGCAGCTCCGCGCCCAGCGAGGCCTCCGCGGCGGTGGTTGGCACGTCATCCCGCACGCGTACGGTGATGCTCTCCAGCCGCTGGCTGCCAAGCAGGCGCGAGGACGCGGAGGTGTAGGGCACATAGACCGTCGGCGTCGCCCCGCCGGCAAACGTGTTTGGACCGACCACGCCGATCACTTCCACCGGCATGCCTCCCAGCAGCACCGTGCCACCGATCGGATTGCCGTTGAACAATGCCTTGGCCGCCTTCTGGTCGACCACGCCCACCGCACGATGCGCTTCCACCTCGGCATCGGTGAAGAACCGGCCCGCCTTCAGTCGCAGCCCGCGTACCCGCGGTAGATCAGCGCCCACGCCAAGCACCTGCGTATTGGCGCGCCGGTTGCCCTGCAGTGCGGCCACCGAACCGCTCAGATTGGGGCTTACGCTGTCTACGTAACTCAATGCGGCCAGGTGATCGGCATCGTCCACGACCAGCGTTTCGATCTCTGCCGAGCGCGGGTCACCAAAGTCCGCGCCCGGGAAGATGTCCAGCGTACTGGCACCCAGCTCGTTGATCTGTGACTCGACCTGCGCCTGTGCGCCCTTGCCCAATGCAACCACGGTCACCACTGCAGCCACGCCGATGATGATGCCCAGCATGGTCAGCAAGGTGCGCAGCCGGTGGGCCAGCATCGAACGCACCGCCATCCGTGCAGCTTCCCTGATTGCATCCAGGCGCGCGCGGCGCGCGGCGCCCGGTTCTGGACTGCGTTCGTGGGCAGCAGCATTGCGTGCAACCGGAGGATCACCCGTACCACGGTCGGATACGACCCGACCGTCTGCGATCTCGATCACGCGTGTAGCGTGCGCGGCAATCGCTGCATCATGGGTCACCAGGATCACGGTATGGCCCTGCGCATGCAGGCGCTTGAGCTCCGCCATCACCTGCCTGCCGCTGGCATGATCCAGCGCGCCGGTCGGCTCATCGGCCAGCACGATGGCGCCGCCGTTCATCAGCGAACGCGCAATGGAAACGCGCTGTTGCTGGCCGCCGGACAGCTGGCTGGGCCGGTTCGTGGTGCGCTCACCCAACCCCAGTGTTTCCAGCAGCATGCGCGCACGGGCGGTGCGCGCATCGGCATCCACGCCGGCATAGACCGCCGGCAGCGCCACGTTCTCCGTGGCGCTCAGGTTCTCCATCAGGTTGTAGCGCTGGAAGATGAAGCCAAAATGCTCGCGACGCAGGTGCGCCAGTTCATCCGGTGACATCTGCTCGGTTGCTGCGCCCTGCACGCGGTAGCTGCCTTCGGTTGGCCGGTCCAGGCAGCCCAGGATGTTCATCAGTGTGGACTTTCCCGAACCGGACGGGCCGATGATGGCGATGAACTCGCCCGCCTCGATGCGCAGTGACACGTCCTTCAACACCACCACCTCGCCGGCGGCCGAGCGATAGGCGCGCGATACGCCATGCAGTTCCAGCAGCGCGTCGGCCATGCTCACATCCCCAGCAGGCTGGTGGGCTCGGCTTCCGCGCCGCTGGGCGCCTGCCCGACCACCACGTTCTCGCCTGCCTTGAGGCCGGACAGGATTTGCACCGCAGTAGCGGTGCGCAGGCCGGTCGTCACCACGCGCTCGCGGGCGCGGCCCTTGGCATCGATCACCTGTACGGTCGCGCGGTTGCCCGCCTTGTCGTCGCTCTCGGACGCTGCCGTCAACGGCACCTGCAGTGCATTGGCGGCGCGCGCCAGCTGGATCATCACCTTCACCGTCATCGACGGCTTCAGTTTCAGGCCCGGATTGGGTACGTCAAACAGCCCGGCGTAGTACACCGCCTTCGGCGTCTGCGCCGATCCGCCGGTATTGCCGGTGGCCACGTCGGCAATCGACGATGGTGCAGGTTCAAGCTGCTGCAGATGCGATTCGTAGCGGCGTCCGCCCGGCCCCAGCGTGGAGAACCACAGGGGTTGGCCAGGCGCGATCAGTTCCACATCGGCCTCCGCGATCTCGGTGCGAACCGTCATCGTGTCCATCTGGGCCAGCATCACGATGGTCGGCGTGGTCTGCATCGAGTTCAACGTCTGCCCGGCCTTGGTGACGATGGCCACGATGTAGCCGTCGGAAGGTGAGAGGATGCGGGTGTAGCCCAGGTTGATCCGCGCGGTTTCCACCTGGGTCACCGCCTGGTCGATCTGTGCCTGCAGCGCTGCGACGTCCGAGCGCGCCGCTTCGCGCGCCACCCGTGCGGTCTCGAAACCTTCCTGCGAAACCAGCCGCGACGCCACCAGCTGCGCCTGGCGCTCATGCACGCGGATGGCCTGGGCATAGCGCGCCTCGCTGGCCGCATGCTGGGCACGCAGCGTGTTGGCAGCCGCTTCGGCGCTGCGCAGGGCGATGTGCTGCGGCTGCGAATCCACTTCGGCAATCAGGTCGCCAGCGTGCACACGCTGGCCCAGCACCACATGCAGGCGCTTGACCTGGCCCGATACCTGCGCCCCCACCGCCACCAGTTCCTTGGGGTTGACCCGGCCAACGGCCTGCACGGTCTTTTCCAGGTCCGCCACCCTTGCCGGCGCCGTGATCAGCGCGGCATCATCACCCTCGGCAAACAGCCACCAGCCGGTACCCCCTGCAAGAAGCGCAACGATTGCGGCAATGATCCAGGTCCTGCGGTTGTTCATCGGAAGGCTCGCATGCACGCAGCCACCGGATGTGACCGCAGAATCCGCAGTCTGGAAGGTGGTGGTGGATGTTTCTTGGAGCCACTGTGGAGATTGCATGGAGGCCGCACCTCCGTTCAGGCACGGGGCCCGCTCCTGAACGGCACGGATCGCGTCCACGAAATCTCGACACAATCTCGACCAAGTCTCCATCAACGGCCCTTAGCCTTGTCGGCCTCGCCGACTGCGTCCCCGCCGTGTCTCTCCCGTTTCCAGACCTGCCTCCCATCGATGTCCGCCGCGCCTACCTTGCCTGGTGCGCGCCTTCGCCGTGGCTGCTTGCACTGGTACTGGCGTCGACCAGCGCCTGGATGCTTGCCAGCGCGAACCCGGCGCCGCCCCTGCTGGCAGGTGCCGGAGCCGCCGCGCTGGTGGGGTTCCGCAGCGAAGGCCCCGCCCATTCGGCACGCACGGGCACCTTGGCGTCGCTGGCGCTGATCGGCCTCGCGTCCTGGTCCGCCTCCAGCGCTGACGTGAGCCTCATGCCTGCAGGGATAGCAGCTGTCCTCGTCGCCGCGTTGCTTGCCCTGCGCCTGCGGGCCTTGGTCCGCATGGCCCGACGCCTGCAGGACCGGGTAGATGCAACGGGCATGGAATCACGGTGGAACAAGCTGCCTGCGACCGTATCGACCCTGCTCGCACAGCACCTGCACGGGACCGCAACACTGGCGCCTGCCCTGCAGCACACGCTGGTTCTGGCCACGCTCGCGTGGGCAGCCGACGAAGAAGCGCAGACCCTGGAACGGCCGCGATGACACCGTCGCCGGCGTCTCCCATTCCTCACTTGAAACCGCAGCATGCAATGAAATCCGATGCCCGCACGCGCCAGACGCCCCTGGTGCTGATTGCCGAAGATGAAGGTGAAATCGCCGACATCCTCGGCGCCTACCTGGCTCGTTCAGGCCTGCGCAGCGCCCGCGCTGCCGACGGCGAAGCCGCCCTCGCCAGCCACCGCCAGCTGCGCCCCGACCTGGTGCTGCTGGATGTACAGATGCCCAAGCTGGACGGCTGGCAGGTGCTGAGCGAACTGCGCCGGCGCGGCAACACGCCGGTGATCATGCTCACCGCGCTCGACCAGGACGTGGACAAGCTGACCGGCCTGCGCGTGGGTGCCGACGACTACGTGGCCAAGCCATTCAACCCGGCCGAGATCGTGGCGCGCATCCAGGCTGTCCTGCGCCGCAGCGCTCGTACCGTGGTCGAAGAACCCAACGGGCTGATCCGCCAGGGGCCGTTCGAGATCGACCTGCGCAGCCATGAGGTCACCGTGCGCACCCATGACCACGTGCATGCTTTGAGTTTCACGCTCACCGAGTTCCGCCTGCTGGTGCACATGGCCCGCGCTCCCCGCCAGGTGCATGCACGCGTTGACCTGCTGCATGCCTGCCTGCCCGAAGGCGATGCGCAGGAACGCACCGTCGACAGCCACGTCAGCAAGCTGCGCCGCAAGCTGGAAGAGGTGGGCGTGATCGGCATCCCCGCCACCATCCGCGGTGTCGGCTATCGTTTCCTGGACTGAATGATGAACCCCAAAGGCAAGAGCATCGGCCGCCAGATCACGCTGTCCATCACGGTCGCATCGTTGTGTTCGACGGTGCTGTCGATCAGCGGCTTCTACCTGTTCTACTACCTGATGGAGGTGTTCTATCCGCGCTGGTATGACGAGCCGGAAACGATCATGCCGTCCGGGCTGGAATGGCTGTGGATCGGCCTGACCGCCACCGTCGTCGTCATCTTCGCCACGCTGGTCGCCTCGCGCCTGACCCGTCGCATCATCACCCCGTTGAACTCCGTGGCCGAGAGCCTGCGCCGGGTGGCCAGCGGCGATCTGGATGCCCGTGCACGCGGTGGTGATGCATCGATGGCCGAGGCGGCCGCGCTGGTCAGCGATTTCAACTCCATGGCGGAGCGCCTGAGCCGCATGTCGGAGAACAGGGTGTTCTGGAATGCCGCCATCGCGCATGAACTGCGTACGCCGATGACCATTCTGCGCGGGCGTCTTCAAGGCATCGCCGAAGGTGTGTTCGAGCCCGGCCCCGAACAGTTCAACAGCATGCTGACCCAGCTGGAGGGCCTGACCCGCATCATCGAGGACCTGCGCGTGGTGAGCCTGGCCGAGAGCGGCCATCTCGACCTGCGCCTGCAGCGCAGCGATGTCAGCGTGCAGGTGGCGGCAGTGGTGGAGGCGATGTCCGAGGCGCTGACCGAAAGTGGCTTCTCGGTGAGCCTGGACGCGCGGCCGTCGCTGGCGGACTGCGACCCGGCCCGCGTCCGCCAGGCGGTGCTGGCATTGCTGGAAAACGCCCGTCGCCATGCCATCCCCTGCCCGCTGCGGGTACGCGTCACGCTGGCGGAGGGGCACTGCACGGTGGCCGTGGAAGATGGTGGCCCCGGCGTGCCGGACGAACTGCGTGACAGCATCTTCGAGGCGTTCCAGCGCACCGATGTCTCACGTTCGCGGCAGAGCGGTGGCTCTGGGCTGGGGCTGGCGGTGGTGCGCGCGATTGCCGTGGCACATCACGGAACCGCGCGATGCCGTGCTACCGAACGTGGCGGCAGTGCCTTCGAAATCCGCTGGCCGGTGCACGCGCGCCGTTGAGGGCGCAGCGTTGCGGCAGACGCTGCTCTGGTAGTTGCCCACCGTGGTGGGCACCACGCGCCTCGCTGAACGCCGCCGGTTTCTCCACGCAATCTCCATCGTCCCTCCATGCCCGCTCCAAAGGGCTGCAGATACTGGGCACAACACGGGAGATGGCAGGCATGCGTCCCCTGCCCTGCCCCCGACCCCACCCAGGCATCCCATGAAACACCCCCACGATCCGGCGGCCGCTGCCGGCAGCATCGGCCAGCAGAATGCGGCCGCCACCCTGAAAGCCATCCTGCGCACCTATCCCTGGCAGCTCACCGGCACCTTCTCGCTGGTCGCACTGGAGAACGCGCTGCTGCTGGCCTATCCACTGTTCGCCGGTTTCGCGGTGGATGCCATCATCCGCGGCGACATCGGCCATGCCATTTCCTACGCCGGCGTGGTGCTGCTGTTCTGGCTGGTCGGTGCCGCCCGCCGCGCGGTCGATACCCGAACGTTCACCCGCATCTATGCCGACCTGGCGGTGAACGTGGTGCAGGCGCAGCGCCGCTTGGGCCAGGCTACATCCACTTCGGCGGCCCGCGTGGTGCTGGCCCGTGAGTTCGTCGACTTCTTCGAGAAGCACGTGCCGATCATCGCCACGGCATTGGTGTCGATGTTCGGTGCAGCGGGGATGCTGCTGGCGATCGAGCCGCTGGTCGGCGCCGCAAGCCTGGTCGCGCTGCTGGGTGCATTGTTGCTGCTGCCGTCGTTCGCACGCCGCAACGAGCACCTGCATGGACGCCTGAACAACCGGCTGGAGCATGAGATCCGCCTGGTGGACCGGGTCAGTCCCTCGGTGTTGCGTCGCCACTACACCACGCTGTCGCGGCTGCGCATCCTGCTCTCCGATCGCGAAGCGAGTGCCTTTGTGGTCGTTGGCGCGGCGGCAGCGGTGCTGTTCGCGCTGACCATCGGCCGCCTCGCCACCACCGACGGAGTTACTCCGGGCCATGTGTATGCGGTGATGACCTATCTGTGGACCTTCGTCGGCAGCCTCGATGATGCGCCGTCAATGGTGGATCAGCTGGCGCGGCTGAAGGACATCGGCCGGCGAGTCAGCCCGGGCATGGAGGACGCGGAGCACAAGGACGCCGCTTGACCGGTGGATGCCCATCCTGGTGGGCAACGATGTGTCGCGGCGCCAACCAAGGTTGGCGACTACCGGGGCAACGCTGCCAACCAGGATTGGCGGTTACCTCCCGCCTGCCGTGCGCCCGCACATCGTCAATGCACCGATGATCAATGCCTGCATGCTGCGGTCGAACTCGGCCTCCTGTGCTTCCCGATCCAGTGGCCGGCGCGTGGTGTCCGCCACGGCGTGCCGCGAGTACACGGTGTCGGCCAAGGCCACGGCGTGATAGGCCACGGTCGACAGCAGCCATGCTGCCTGTTCCTGCGGCAGATCATGCACACGACTGAACTCGGCATGGTGGCGCTGGATGCGTGCCACCATCTCCGGCGTCTTCGCACCGTGGCTCACCAGGAACGGGGCGAGACCCGGATTCTCATCCACCAGTGTCCGCAATGAACGCTGGAACGCGCACAGATCGTCGTTGATGCTGCATCCCGCACCGACCTCCATTGGCGGTGCCTGCCAACGCTCGAAGATCACCTCAGCCACCAGCTCGCGTAGCGCTGCCAGATTCGCCACATGCTTGTACAGCGCGATGTGGCTGACCCCCAGCGCTGCCGCCACGCCCACGAAGCTCAACCCCGGCAGCGTCATCGCGATGCCAGCGTCGGCGATGCGCTCGCGGGTGATGGTGGGCGGTCGCCCACGGGCAACGGTCTTCTTCGGTGCAGCCATGCTGTTGCGGTTCCTGCGCGGCGCGCTGGCAAGGCCTGTCATGGTGGTCTGCGGCAACGCAATGGTCAACGCGTTGCATACGCCTCCAGCAGGCCTGGGTTGCGGGGCGATCAATTTAGTTTACTATTATGTAACTAATTCGCATTCGCAGCCTTCTGGATCGTTGTCGATGTCCGCGCCCACCCTTTCCACCACCCCGGCCGGGCCGTTGCGCGGCGCCGACCACGACCGTGGCCTGCAGGCGCTGCGCGTCCACGTCGTTGACGTCACGCAGCCCTGTACCAGCCTGCTTCGGCTGGTCGTACAGCTGCCGCCACAGGCAGAGCTTGCACCTTGGCAGCGCGCCAACACCGCCGTGCGCATCCAGCTGGGTACCGCGTTCGGCGATGTGTCACGGATCTACACCGTGCGCAGCGTCGACGCCCGGACCCGCCGTTTCACGCTGGACGTGGTGCTGCACGAGGCACCGGGGCCGATGTTGGCCTGGGTGCGTGCTCTGCAGCCCGGCGACGCCTTCGATCTCACCGGTCCGCGCCCACATCTGCAGGTGCCACATCGCGAGGGCAGCGTTGCCCTGCTGTTCGCCGATCAGAGCGCCATCCCGGCACTGTTCGCCTTGCTGCAGCAGTGGCCGAGCGGCCTTCGCGCGCAGGCCTGGATCGCTTCGGATGACCCCTTCCCGGTAGGCGAACTACCTGCCGTCGACGGCGTCTGCATACAGCGCCTGGCCACGGGCGCTACGCCGTTGCTGCAGCAGGCACGCCGGTTGCACACGGGGGCCGACAACACCGTCTGGGCCGCAGGCGAACGCGAGGAGATGCGCGCCCTGCGCCGCTACTTCATTGAAACGTGCGGTCTGCCGCGCGCAGACGTCGCCGTGGCCGGCTACTGGAAACACGGCCAGACCACCACCGAAACCGACCAGCGCCGCCGTCGCAACTACGAACGCGTGCTGGCGCGCGGCGGTGGCCTGCAGGACCTCGACGACCTCGCCGACGACATCTGATCCACCCCGCAACACCCGCGCCCTGCGTTTCGTTCCACCCAGCCACAGATCGCCCACGCACCTCGCGTGCAGCATTGCCCCAGCGGCAGTGCCGTGCCCTCTGCCAGCCATTCCACAGCCCGCGTCGTCCTGCCCGTGCAGGCCACCGACGGCGCCGTGCTGGCCGATTGCACGACCCACCACACGAGAACTGCCATGTCCCTCCCCGCCCGAATCCTGCTCTCCCCACGCCGCACGACCCTATCCCTGGCCGCGCAGGCAGCGCTGCTGCCGGCGTTGCTGCTCGCTCCCCTCGCCCATGCAGATGAAGCAACCGACAGCGCCCGCCAGCTGCCCACGGTGAACGTGCGCGCCGACAAGACCGCGCCTGCCGATGCCTATGCCGGCGGCCAGGTCGCCCGCGGCAGTGGCGTCGGCCTGCTCGGTGAGCTCGACTTCATGGACACCCCTTTCAACACCACCCGTTACACCGCGGGGTTCATCGAGAACATCCAGGCACCGGACCTGGTCCGGGTAATTGCGCTGACCGATCCCAGCGTCTACAACAGCGGCTCCAGCGGCGGCATCACCGACTACTTCAACATCCGTGGCTTCGGTGTCGCCTCGTCGGATATTGGATTCGGCGGACTGTACGGCCTGATCCCGTACTACCGCGTCACCCCGGAGCTGGCCGAGAGCATCGAAGTGCTCAAGGGGCCATCGGCGCTGCTCAACGGCATGCCACCGGGTGGTTCGGTGGGTGGCGCAGTGAACCTGGTGCCCAAGCGCGCAGGTGATACGCCGTTGACCCGCTTCACGGCCAGCTACAGCAGCGACGCGCAGTCCGGCGGTCATCTGGATGTTGGCCGTCGCGGTGGCGAGCAGCAGCAGTTCGGCGTACGCCTCAATGCCGTGCATCGCGAAGGCGACACCGCCACCGATCACCAGCAGCACAGGACGCAGCTGGCATCGCTGGGCCTGGACTGGCGAGGTGAACGCTCGCAGGTCTCGCTGGACCTGTTCAGCAGCCGTGACCATGTGGATGGCCTCAATCGCGGCGTTTCGCTGGCAGCCGGACTGGCCGTGCCCCGCCCGCCAAAGGCCAGCACCCTGTTCGCACCGGATTGGACCTTCAGCAACGTCAAGGACTCAGCCGCCGCGCTGCGCTGGTCGTTCGACATCAATGACCACCTGCAGGCGCATGCCAGCTACGGTCACGGCCATACCGATTTCGATTCCATCGCCAGCGCCACCACGCTGATCACCAACACCGCCGGCGACTTCCGCAACAACTTCGCCCACCAGCGCTTCATCTACAGCAAGGACTCCGCCGAAGCCGGCCTCTCGGCGCGCTTCCGCTCCGGCGCGGTCGATCACGCACTGGCGATCAGTGCCGCGTGGTACCAGCACGACCAGAAATTCGGCTTCAAGCGCAATCTGCTGGCCCGCGACTGGGTAACCAACCTGTACGACCCACAGTGGGGCCCGGCCATCGATCGCAGCTTCAGTGATGCGTCGCTGCCGAAGACCGCGGAAGTGCGTACCACCAGCTTCGGCATCGCCGACACGTTGTCCTTCATCGATGACCGCGTGCAGCTGACCCTGGGCATCCGTCACCAGACCGTGCTCAGCGACACCTTCGATGGCAGCACCGGCAAGCGCACCGCGCGCTACGACGCCCGCGCCAATACCCCGGCTGGTGCACTGCTGTTCAAGGCCAGCGATCGACTTTCGCTATACGCCAACTACATTGAGGGCCTGAGCCAGGGCAGCACCGCCCCGGTCAGCGCAGCGAATGCGGGCGACGTGTTCCCGCCGTACAAGACGCGCCAGCGCGAGGTGGGTGCCAAGTTCGACTTCGGTCATTTGGCCAGCGCAGTGAGCGTGTACGAGATCGAAAAGCCCAGCGCCTATACCGACCCGGCCACCAATGTGTTCTCATTCGGCGGCCAGCAGCGCAACCGTGGCGTGGAATGGACCGTGTTCGGCCAGGCCACCGAACGGCTGCGCGTGCTGGGCGGCATCGGCTGGCTGCAGCCGAAGCTGACCCGCACCCAGGGCGGCATCAACGAAGGCCGGCTGGCCACGGCCACCCCGCAATGGCAGGGCAAGCTCGGCGTCGAATGGGACGTGCCGACCGTGGCCGGCCTCACCCTCACCGGCAACGCGGTCAGCCTGTCCAAGGGCTACATCACTGCTGACAACAGCCAGTGGGTTGCAGGCCGCACCGTGTTCGATCTCGGTGCCCGCTATGCGACGCAGGCGGCCGGCCATCCGCTGGTACTGCGCGCGACGGTGCAGAACGTGACCAACAAGGCGTACTGGGCGGGCAGCCTCGGCTCCGGGCTGGGCACGCCACGCACCGCCCTGCTGTCGGCCACCGTCGATTTCTGATCCTCGTTTCAAGGGCACCACACCATGGTGCGTGGTGCCCTGGAGAAGTGCCTTGACCGTTTCCCGAACTGCTTCCGTGCTGGCCTGGCTGCCCCTGGTCTCACGCATCATCGCCGCGTTGTTCGGCGGCTATGTACTGGCCGCACTGTGCAGCATCGCCACACTGGCGCTGCCCATCGATGTCCGCCAGGCCGTGTTCACCGGCATGTTGGCCAGCTTCCTGCTGTATGCCGGCGCCGTGGTCTGGGTGTTCGCGGTGCGCTCGGCGTGGCGCGCATGGATCGGGCTGATCGTGATCGCCCTGCCACTGTGGCTGGTCGCGCGAGCGGTCGGCCAGGGAGCGGGCGCATGAGCAAGGGTGATCGCACCGCGAAGCCACGCGGCATCCGCCAGACCATGTCCGACCTGCATATCTGGGTCGGATTGCTCGCGGGCTGGATCCTGTATGCGATGTTCCTCACCGGCACCGCCAGCTACTTCCGCGACGAGCTCTCGCGCTACACACGCCCCGAAATCGCCACGCCCTCCAGCCTGCCGGAGGCGGCGGTGGTCGCGCAGCGCACGGTCTCCAACCTCATGGCCGATGCACCGGATGCCAGCCAGATCAACCTGAGCCTGCCAAGTGCGCGCATGCCGTGGGTGTCGGCGATGTGGGCCAGCCCGGGCGGCCGCGGCCGGCATGGTTTCGATTCGGGCCTGTTCGATGCCAGCACCGGTGCGCCCTTGCAGGCGCGGGACACCGGCGGTGGCGACTTCTTCTATGCGTTCCACTTCAACCTGCACTACATGCCAGCCATGTGGGGCCGCTGGATCGTGGGCGTCTGCGCGATGTTCATGCTGGTGGCCATCGTCAGCGGCGTGATCACCCACAAGAAGATCTTCGCCGACTTCTTCACCTTCCGCTGGGGCAAGGGCCAGCGCTCGTGGCTGGATGGTCACGCGGCGCTGTCGGTACTCGGCCTGCCCTTCCATTTCATGATCACCTGGAGTGGCCTGGTGATGCTGGCGGTGCTGTACATGCCGTGGGGGCTGGCCAAACTGCCGGACAAGCGCCAGCAGGCCGAGGTGGTCAGCGAAATGCGGCTGTTCCTGCCGCCGCAGAAGGCCGCAGGGCACACCGCTCCACTTACGGACATCGGCGCACGGGTGCGACAGGCCGAACAGCGCTGGGGAACCGGCGCGGTGGGCAGCGTGCAGGTGCAGAACCCCGGCGATGAGAACGCACGCGTGGCTGTGGTGCGCGCGCAGTCGAGCCGCGTTTCGACCACGCCGAACTACCTGCTGTTCGATGGCAGCGGTGGGCGGCTGCTGCAGATCAAGGAGCACTCGGGCGTCGCCGCTGATACCCAGGGCGTGCTGTACGGCCTGCACCTGGGGCGCTTTGCTGACACTGCGTTGCGCTGGCTGTACTTCATCGTCAGCCTGGCCGGCACCGCCATGGTCGGCACCGGGCTGGTGCTGTGGACGGTCAAGCGCCGTACACAGCTGCCCGACCCGCAGTGCCCCCACTTCGGCTTCCGCCTGGTCGAGAGGCTCAACATCGCCACGGTGGCTGGGCTGTCGGTGGCGATGGCGGCCTATCTGTGGGCCAACCGCCTGCTGCCCACCGGACTTGATGGGCGTGCCGCGTGGGAGGTGCACGTATTTTTCCTGGCCTTGGCGGCAATGTTCGTTCATGCCACGCTGCGTGCGCCGAAGCGTGCATGGGTCGAGCAGTTCGTGTTGGGTGCGTTGATGCTGGCGTTGCTGCCGGTACTGACGGCAGTGACCACACCGCATCCGCTGTGGCACACGTTGGCCACGGGCGACTGGGCGTTCGCCGGCACCGACCTGACCCTGCTGGCCCTGGCCGCCCTGCACGCTCTGCTGGCGTGGCGAACCTGGAAGCATGCGCCAAAGTTGAAGCGTGCACGGCCGTCTGCAGCGTCATGCAATGCCGCTGCGGAGGCCAGCGCATGATCCACGTCATTCTGTTCGTGTTGTCTCTGGCCGCGTTCATCTGCCTGGCACTGGCAATGGAGCGCCATCAGCGGGACGTGCTGCATCGCGTGTTGAGCGTTGCTACGACGCAGCAGCTGCGCGCGGTCGGATGGGCGCTACTGGTGTTCAGCACCGTGTTCGCGATGCGCGGGTTGGGCCTGGGTCTGGGTCTGGCCGCGCTGTCCGGTCACACCAGCGTCGCCGCTGGCGTGGTCGTGCTGGCGATGGTGGCGCATGGGCGGCTGAATCGGTAGCTGCCCACCTTGGTGGGCACCAACACTGTGCGGTGCCGACCAAGGTTGGCGGCTACCCGGGCAACGTACCGCACGATGCCGGAAACGGCCGGGGGTCCAGGGTGATCTCGATGCGCTCCACGCCCTTGCCCTGGTTCTTCCGCTTCAGCGAGAGCGTGCCGATCTCCCCGGTACGGCGTGGATGGGTGCCGCCACAGCCCATCTGCGCGAAGCCCTCCACCTGCCAGAAGCGGCGGTGGTTGGCCTCGTCGGAGAACGCGGTAATGATCGGCAGGTCGGCAGCGACCAACGCGGCGGACTGGGCCTGCAGCGCATCAAACAGCACCGAGATGCTGCCTTCCCGCGCGAAATCGATGCGGGCCTTGGCCGGGCCGATATGCGCACCGACCTTGTCGATGCCCGGCTCCAGCGCATACACCAGCTGCAGGATCATCTCCGCCGCAAAATGGTGGCGCATCAGGCCGTAGCGGCGCAGGCCATCAACCTCGACCATGACCGCATCGCCTACCCGCAGACCGTGCCCCTGGGGCAGTCGATAGGCGATGTCCAGTCCATCCCTGCGTGCTTCCAGCACCGGATGGCCACCGATGGACCCGGCGTCGCTTTCCTGGCCCCGGAGAACGCGAAGAAGATGGTCTCGTCCACCCGGACCTCATCACCCAAGGCAGAGCTGACCCGCGCCTCCTGGCGCAGGCGGTAGGGATCGTCCCAGAATGCCTTGATCGTCATCGTGACCTCCAATCCATGGACGCTAGCACGGCGAAGGCCTGTGAGCGCGCTGGCCCGGGCGCGCATGCCCCTGCGCGATGATCAACACGACTGGGACGCCATCGGTGGGTGCACCTTCGGTTGCTGCTGGCGTATCCGTTGTTCGCCGGCGCGGGCTCGCGCTCTACGGCCGTCACAGGTCAGTTGCCAACGCTCCATGCAGCCATGCCCGCCAGCTTGGCCGGTTGCAGCAGATGCACCTCGCGGTGCTGCAGCCGGATCAGCCCGGCCTCGCTCATGCTGCGCAATGCGCGGCTGGCAGTAGCCGGTGCCATGCGCAGATGGTTGGCGATCTCCGAGCGCGCCATCGGCAACCGGAACCGGACCGGCGACAGGCCTCGGCGCTGATGCCTTGCCCCCATATCCAGCAGGAACACGGCCAGCCGCTCTTCAACCCGACAGTTGGCGGCAAGCAGCGCGGCCTTGCCGATTTCCATGCTCAACAGCGAGAACAGGCGCGACTGCAGCGGTGGAAACCGTCGTGCCAGCTCCGCAAGCCCTGCAAACGGCATGCGGCACAAGTAGACGGTGTCCAGTGCCACCGCGCTGCTGGGATGGCGCGCACCCTGCGCGCCATTCAAGCCAAGCAGCTCGCCCGGCAGCGTGAATCCCAGGATCTGTTCGCCGCCCTCACGATCATCGACAACGCTCTTCACCGCGCCGGAGCGCACCTCGCAGACACCGTGAGAGGGATCGCCGATCCGGTGAATGTACTCCCCCGCCCGGAACGGGCCTACGTGCTCGATCAAGCCGCGCAGTTCGCTGATCAGTGCCGGGTCGGGGGCCGCCTCCGGATCCGCGTCGATGAACGCACACGGGCGTTGCAGACAGCAGACCGGCTGCAACGCACTCAGCGAGTACCCTGCCCCGCCAGCGCGCCGCACCATCGCATCGGCAGCGACTGCCGTCGCCGCGCCCTGAAAACCGATACCCACCGCACCACCTGCACGCTGCCAGACTACGTTCGGCAGTGTCGCCAGGGATCGCCCCGTGTTCCATCGTACCTGTACGAGTTGAACCGATGCCGGGCGCAGGCCCAGTGCTAGAGGAATGCGGCCATGCGCTGCAGTTCGTCTTCGAGCGCGCCACGAAATACCTTGTCGCGGGTCAGCGACTTGCCGGCATAACCCACGTTCGACACCAACTCACCGTCGCGCACGCTGAGATTGGCCCAGCCCACCACCTGGTCGTGCCACAGCACTGGCAATGCGTAGTAGCCGTACTGGCGCTTCGGTGCAGGCGTGTAGGCCTCGAACTTGTACACCCATCCCCACAACAGCTCGAAGCGGCGGCGGTCCCACACCACCGGATCGAACGGCGCCAACAGGCGCACGTGCTCGTCCGGCGCATGCCGGCGCGAGCGCGGATTCTCGTCCGCCGGCCAGTACCAGGTGGTGCCCTCCAACGTGCAACTGGCCAGCTGCTGCTTGGCCAGTGACAGTGCCTTGCGGGTCTGCTCGGCCAGATGCGGCGCGCCATAGCCCAGCAGGCGCACCAGATAGGTCAGGCTGGCCGAGGGCAGCGGTGCGTACTTGCGCACCACCAGATCGATCAGGGCAGCGGCGCGTTCGATCTGCGCCTGCTCGCTGGCATCCGGTTCGGCGTGCTCGGCCACTGCATAGATGCGGGTGCCACTGTCACGCCGCTGCACGCGCAGCAGGCCGCGGTAGTGCATGCCGTCCAGCAGGTGCGTGCTCGCGTTGCTGGTGCCGCCCCAATAGTTGGTCACCCGCCCATGCGCGAACGCCTGGTCGACCTCGCGCGGGTGCACGCTGCCGCGCTCGCGCACGAAGGCCAGCACGTCGGCCGCGCGGCGATGGGTCTCGGCGTCCCACTCGCGCCTGGAGACGCGCGGGTGCATCAGTGCCAGGTGCTCGCGAGGCAGGAAACCGTAGTTCACCAGGCAATCCTCTTCCACCGGCAGACGCGTGTAGCGCCGCTCAAGGTCACCGGCGCGGTAGTCCTTCACCCGGTGGCGCAGGGTCAGGTCCTGCGCGCGTGCGGGTGCCCGGATCGGATCGGCCTGCACGAAGCCCAGCCGTCGTATCGCGGTCAGCAGCGTGGTCGGCTTGAACAGGGTGCGCGCCACCGCGTAGCGGCGAAGATCATCGAGAGTAGGCGTGGCAGGCATGGCCGCATTGTATTCTCGACACTACGCGATCGGTCCAGTAGAGCCAGGCCATGCCTGGCTGGCGTCGTGGTGAACGGCCACGATCATCCACGCAGGGCGTGCATCTACCGAAGCCGCGATACTTCCAGCGAACCGATCACCAGCGCCCGCATGCCCTGCTTGAACTCGGTGATCACCTGCCCCTCTTCGTCGTCCGCAATCGCATAGATCGTGTCGGCGCCGGCGATGCAGTAGAAGGCGATCGTGGCCAGCAGCCAGCGCGCCTTGTCCACCGGCAGGCCGAACACCTCGGCCACGTGCGCCTGGTGCGAGGCGATCTTTTCCAGCATCGGCGCGGTCGCCACCGTGCGCCGCAGCAGGTATGGCGGCAGCCCGGGATGCGCCTTCACCACCTCGCACAGTGACTCCACGAACCCCATCAGGTAGGCCTCCAGCCCACCCGGCGCGTCAACCGAGGCGCGCGGAATCTGCCAGCGCTGGAACACCGCCTCCGCCACCAGGCGCTTCAGCGCCTCCAGGTTCGCCACGCGCTTGTACAGCGCCGCCTGGGTCACCGCCAGTTCGGCGGCCACGTTGGCCATGGTCAGGTTGGGCAGGCCCAGGCGGATGCCAATGTCGGCCAGGCGCTCCGGGGTGATGGTGAGCGGGCGGCCACGGGTCGGCGCCGTTGGATCGGGGTGCGTGCTCATGCGGTGCCTGCTCTTACGGTGCGCGTCCATACCCTGCTGAGGGTGCCAGCAAAGGGACCCTCTTGTCCGCTTCGATTGATTTAGTTTAATTTACTCAACTAATTCGGAATGCGTCCAGCACGCTGCCCGTAATCGAGCCCATGGCTCACCTCCCGCCAGGTCCCCACCCAGCCAACAACCCTGCGCTGCGCCCTCTCCCCGTGCTTGCCGTCGGCAGCGCGCCAGGCGCGCTCGCGCCTGCGATTCACAGGACTCTGGCATGACCGTTTACAACTTCACTTCTGCACAGCATCGTGCCGCCGCCGCATCCTCCGGCCTGATGCATCCGCCGGGCATGCCCCTGCGCTACCGGATGTCCGCCCTCGCGCTGGGGCTGCTGGTCTCGTTTGCCGCGCTGGCCGACACCGCACCGTCCACCCTGCCCTCGGTGCAGGTGCAGGAACAGCGGCGGGTCACCGCGGACTATGCAGGCGGGCACGTGGCTGCCGGCAGCCGCGTCGGCCTGCTCGGTGACAAGGACTTCATGGACACGCCGTTCAGTACGGTCAGCTACACCGAGTCCTTCATCCGTGATCGCCAGGCCAAGGACCTGACCGACGTCATTGCCGCCACCGACCCCACGGTATTCAGCAATGGCGTCACCGGTTCCTGGAGCGAGAACTATGCGATCCGCGGCTTCGCCTCCAGCACCAGCGACACCACCTTCAACGGGCTCAGCGGCATGGCGCCGTACTACCGCACCTCGCCGGAAATGTTCGAGCGCATCGAAGTGCTGAAAGGCCCCTCCGCGCTGCTCAACGGCATGCCGCCGGGTGGTTCGGTCGGTGGCAGCGTCAACCTGGTCCCCAAGCGTGCCGGCGATCAACCGCTGCTGCGGGTCAGTGCCAACTTCGCCTCCGATGCGCAGTTCGGTACCCATGTGGACATGGGCCGTCGCCTGGGCGCCGACAAGCAGTTCGGCATCCGCTTCAACGGCGCCTGGCGTGACGGTGATGGCGCCGTGGGAAAGCAGCGCAAGAAGGTACAGCTCGGTTCGCTGGCACTGGACTGGCGCGGCGAACGTGCGCGGCTGTCCGCGGATCTATACAGCGCCGATGACCGTGTTGACGGCCCGGCACGTGGCGTCGGCCTGGCACCGGGCCTGGCCATTCCGCGGCCGCCGCGTGGCGATACGCTGATCAACCCGGACTGGGCCTACGTGGACAGCCAGGACAAGGGCGCGATGCTGCGGGGCGAACTGGATATCAACGATAGCCTGATGGCTTACCTGGCTTACGGCACCAGCAAGACCGACTACCGCTACAACGGTTCGATCAGCGCGCAGATCCTCAATCCGGCCGGCGACTTCACGACGGTGATCGGCCAGCTCGCCTTCGACATCAAGAAGCAGTCCGGTGATGCCGGCCTGCGCGGTTCGTTCCGCACCGGCAATGTGGGCCACCAGTGGGCCGCCAACGTGACCCATTACCAGCACACCCAGAACGACTACGGCCGCCGCAGCGTGCCCGGCTGGGACTGGACCACCAACCTCTACAACCCGGTGTGGGGCCCGGCCGCGCCGTTCGTGGCGCCGCACATCTCGCATACCGAACTGAAGTTGGATAGCCTCGGCTTCGCCGATACCCTTTCCTTCGCCGATGACCGCGTGCAGCTGACGCTGGGCGTGCGCCGCCAGCAGGTGGTCAGTGAGACCTTCAACGTGGCCACGGGCGCACGTACTTCGCGGTATGACGAGAGCGCCACTACCCCGGCAGCAGCCTTGCTGGTGAAGGCCACCGACACGATCTCCCTCTACACCAACTACATCGAAGGCCTCAGCCAGGGCGCTACCGCGCCGATGACTGCTGCCAACGCCGGCGATGTGTTCGCCCCGTTCCGCACCAAGCAGAAGGAGCTGGGCCTGAAGCTGGACCTGGGCAGCTTCGCGCACACCTTCAGTGTGTACGAGATCAAGCGACCGAGCAGCTACACCGACCCGGTCACGAATATCTTCTCGTTTGGTGGCGAACAACGGAACCGTGGCGTGGAATGGGGCTTCTTCGGGGCACCCATCGACGGCGTGCGCCTGCTCGGTGGCGTGGCCTATGTGCAGCCGAAGCTGACCCGCACGGCCGGCGGCGTGAATGAGGGGCGCATCGCCACTGCCGTGGCGCAGCGGCAGGCCAAGCTCGGTGTGGAATGGGATGTGCCGACCTTGCAGGGCCTGACCTTGACCGGCAATGCCACGGCGATGTCGAAGCAGTACATCAGTGCGGACAATAGCCTGTCGGTGCCGGGACGCACCCTGTTCGACGTGGGCGCGCGCTACAGCACGACGCTGGCGGGTCGACCGCTTGCGCTGCGGGCCACCGTCAACAACCTGACCAACAAGGCTTATTGGGGCATGCCGTTGTTGTCGAGCCTGGCGCTGGGTGCACCGAGGACGGTGCTGGTGTCGGCGACGATGGATTTCTGAGGCGGCGGCATCCCTGCATCGCTCGGCCCCACTGCAGGGCCGAGCCATGCTCGGCCCCGGTTCGTCCGCGGAGTCGAGCATGGCTCGACGCTAAAGGGGGGGGCGGCCATCCACGCGCGATGCGGATCTATTCCGGTTGCACGCGAACGATCGCGTAGTTGGTCAAGGCCAGCTCGGCCAGCTTCATCCCTTCCATCACATGGCCGCCCACGCCACGCATTCCTTGACCGCGCACGCCATCAAGTCAGTCGGCACGCTATTGGCGTCAGCGCAGTACGCGCCGCTCAGCGTGCAAGGCACCATCGTCATCCACCCAGCTGTAGCGCACCGCCGTGGCCGGGCCCTTGAAGCCTGCCGGGAACGCCAGCGCCTTGGTTTCCCCCGGCGCCACGTAGAAGCTGCCCAGCGCGCCTTCCCCAGCCGCCGACTCCAGCACGGCCTCACCTACATTGAAGTAGTGGACGGCGGCGTTGTGCACCTGCAGCTGCCCCCCCTCAACATTCACGGTCACCTGTGCATCCGGGTCCTGCGGCGCCCCGACGCCTTCCGGCCGATACAGCAGCTTCAGGCGGAAGCGAACCGCAACCTGTATCACGTTGTCGCCCGCCTCTGCCTCGCGCGGCGGCACGTCCACCAGGTTCAACCAGTACAGATGCTCGCGGTGGTCGGCCGGAACCGCGGTGGCAATGCTGCGTACCCGCACGCTGTGGGATTGCCCCGGGTCGAGCCGGAACACGGGCCGGTCAAGAATGAACGGTGCACGCGAGGCCTCCGGCGTCTGCTCGATGTCGCCATCAGAGACCCAGGCCTGCACCAGGGATGCGCGCGCGCCCTCGTTCTTCAGCGCGACACTGATTTCAGGCGCGCCGGCTGGAAATACCGCCCGCGTGCGCATCACGGTCACTTCGGCCAGCGCAGGGCCACACAGCGGCAGCAGCGCGATGGCCAGAATCGTAGAAGAGAGGCGTGTCCTCACAGCGCGGCGTCCTGGCAGCATCACGGAAAGGTCAGGCTGAACATCAGGCCGGCATTGGCCGGGCCCGGGGTGATGGTGGGCAATGTCTGCTGGTAGCGCACACCGAAGGTCTTGCGCAGGATCAGCGCGCTGGACGAACCATGGCCGAACAGCTCGGTGCTGTAGAAGCGCATGGGCGAGCCGTCGCCATTGAGGAACTGGTAGGCCACACCGGCCACACCGCCGCTGGCTTCGGCCAGCCCCTGCTCGCTGTTGATCACGGCGGTGGTGGGCACCACCTGGTAGTCCACCTGGCCGACGCCGGCCTCGCATTCCAATGCCAGTTCGTACGGGCGCTGGCCGGCATGGCTGCCGACGCCGCCGAATGAACCCAACGAGACCGTCCCCATCTTCACTTCCCGGGTCTGCATCCGGCAACGGGGCGGGTCGGACACGTTCAGTGTGGTTGGCGAGATGAAGATGTCCCTTCGCAGCGGCTCACTGGCCCCGCCCTCATACAGCCGCGTCTGGATGACCATGGTGGAACTGGTGAGATTCCTGCCAGAGCGCACCGTGCCAGTACGGATCAGCTTGGCCCGAATGCGCGCACCGACTTTGGCGACGCTCTGCCCGGAATAGAGCTCGATCTCATCGAATCCCAACGCGCTTGGCTTGCCCGGGGCGGCCAATGGCGATTCAACCAGGAAGGCCATGCCTACCCCCTGCGCGCCGGTGGGATACACCATGAACTGCGCACCACTTTCCACGTATCGATCGGCGACAAAACCGCCGTGACTGATCGCGCGATAACTGACCCCGACACTGCTCGAACAGTTGAAGTCCTGCGTGACAGCGCCGCCATCGATATCAAGCCAGGGGGTGAGCGCCTGGTTCAGCCCCACGTCCTTGGCAGAGAACTCGATGTAGGTAGGAAGGGCCGCGAAAAGGCTGCCATCGCCCCGACAGCTGGCCGCGTGCAAGGGCGATGAAACGATGGCCAACAGCAAAAGCACACACCATCCCCCGGCCCTTCGCCGGGCGATGGGCGTGCGAGTGTGCAGAACGGGACGACCGACGCAGGCCAGCATGACGCCTCATGGGCAGGGCATGGCCGAGATATACCCCGCTACCCGCGATCGTGCAAGCAGCGCATCGAAGCCGCTTCCCTCTGCAGTGGAGCCTCAGTCGATCTGTGCCTCCAGATCCTGCGCCTTGCCCGTGTCGTCCAGCCACACCATCTTCAGCGGCGTGCGCCCGGCCCGAAGCGGGCCGGCCATCGGCAGGGACCATTCCGAATAGGGCCTGATGACGGCGTTGTCCACGGGAAGATCGATGTCCTTCCCGTCCACGCTCATCGACTGCAGGCTGACGTGATAGGGGCTGTCATTGCGTGCCAGCAGGCGCGTGCCCTCTTCGCCCTCTTGCCGCCGCCATGCCAGCTGCGCCGGCGCGGCTGCCGGCGTGCCCGCCAGGCCCGCCGGGCGATGAAACAGCTTGATGCGCCAGCGCACGGCGTAGGCGATGTTCAGCCTGTCGGCCGCCTTCTCGCTGGCGGGCAGGTCCAGGATGTTCAGCCAGTACAGCGCCTCGCGGTCGGTCGGCAGTGCCCGCGCATCCACCAGGCGCACGCTGACATCGCGGTTGAGGCCCGGCTCCAGCTGGAACAGCGGCGGCATAGCAAAGAACGGCAGACCGCGGGCGCTCGCCGGTTGTTCGCGGTCACCGTCGTCAATCCAGGCCTGGATCAACGATGGCTTGTCACCCTGGTTCCAGATGCGCTGTGACACCATTCGCTCGCTGCCCTGGTGAACCAGGCGCGTGGTGTGGATGGCGATGTCGGCGCGGCTCGCCAGCGGCAATGCCAAAAGGCTGATGACGATCAGCAGTCGATGAAGCAACATCAGGCGCACTCCCTTTCAGATGATTGATCACAGCATGGGACGCGCATCTTCCTGCCCAGAGCCTGGCTCAGCGAACATCCAGATGAACGGTAAGGCTGCCATTGGCCTCTCCCACCTTCAGCGTGCCGCTTCCGCGTACGTAGCGCACATCCAGGTACTCCACCCCACTTGTACCAAGAAGGAAATTTCTATTGAACTGAAGGTTCTCCTTCCTGCCCGTGGGGCTGGTGCCACGCCGCACCGCCAGCTCAACGCCTTCGGCGCTTCCGTCGCCCGACTGAATCGCCATGCGCCCCGACGCCGGATCCGTGGTCGACGTACCCGGCGTGTACGACACGGTCGCCCCGTTTGGCCTGGTGCCGCCACAAGCATAACGCCACGAGAATTCCGTTGCGGAGCCCTCGCCATTCTTCTCCAGCATTCCCCTCGTAGTGAGCGGCAACTCCACCGCCTTCACCGGGAGGCTCGTGAATGAGCAGTACGGGGTCACATATCTATCGAAGCTTTGCGAGTTTACAAACTTGTACGAACTCAAATCTGGTTGAGTCTCATTGTCGAAGCCCCAGTTATAGCCGGCGGCAACCAGAGTACTCTGTGACGAGACATCCTCAATGGCCACATAACGGTACCAAATTCTTGCGCGAAGATACTGGTTACCCGCCGAAAGGGACAACTTCACGCCCGAGCTCGTCACAGGCTCCGCAGTGTGGACGGAGCCTCCGCCGTCACTTACACGGAACTGCACGCCGACTGTGGAAGTGCTTGGCGTGGAGAGATCGAAAATGGCGCCCCCGCCCGGAGCACTATCTGACCATACCGCTGTGTTTGCGAAGAGCGTTATCGTGTACGCAGAGCCCGGCGTGCAGTTCCTGTACAGGTATATGTTGGTCTGCGCTGCGGCTCCGCCAAGCTCCGCCCAGTCTGTCAATGGCTGCCCGACGCCCCGGTAGGTCCAGTCGTTGAATGCATTGGTTCCCAGTCCGTCGCGATCGATATCGCATGCCTGTGCGGTCCACGCTGCAATGAGTAGAGCGGCAGCAAACCCGGCTCTCGCATGCCATACCCGCTGCTTGTTTCGAATGCTGCCTTTCATAATAATTCCTGCCTTTTACTGATGATGGTAGAGGGCTGTGATCAGATGGCTCGACGGGAACGCCGAGCCGTTTCAGTCGTGCGCACCGGAAAGTACTGAGTGTGCTTCGCTCGCTGCAGCGCTGGCGGCACCGGGCTGCAGGCAACGGCTGACATGCAGCGCTTCGCTTTCCACCCCTGCCAGGTCGTAGGCAATGGCGCAGCGCTGGCCGATGTCGTCACCTGTATTGACGAACAGCTGACCGGACTCGTTGACGCCGCGCACCCACAGGCGGCTGCCCTGCCCCACGACGCCCACCACCTCGCCGGCCTCGTCATACACATCCAGGCCGAACGGCAGCGGCTGGCCCTGTGCATCCATGACCTCGATCAGGGCACTGCGGCCGGTCACGGTGGGAATGACCAGCTTGACGATGGCGCCGGCGGTGGGCACGGCAGAAACCGAGCCGGCCTTCAGTTCAATATCCATGGGCAATCCCTTCGGATCCACCGACACTTCGTTCAATCGATACGGGCTGAGATAGGGCACCACCGCATAGCCACCCTTGTTGGTCTTGACGCCGCGCTGATGGCCCACGGCGGCGTTGGACGCGCCGGGCACATGCAGCAGGCCCACGGTGTCGCCCAGGCGCTGGGCGAAGGCGATGCCCTGCCCATGCGCCAGCACGCTGCCGCTGGCCGACAGGCCAAGCTGCTGGCCGGCCGAACTGCGCGTCCACGACGCTCCCAGGCTGGCCATGGGAGTTTGGTATCCAACACCGGCGCCGAAATCATGGCCGCTGCGGTTCTGGCTCATCGAAACGTTGTAGTTGCCCTGCAGACCACTGCCGAACTGGCCGTCCACGCCGCCGCTGTAGCCGGTGCCGTAACGGTCACTATTGACGGTGACACCCAGGCGCGGCGAGGCCGGCGCACGGCCCAGCGGCATGTGGATGCTGAGGTAGCCACCGGTGCTGGTGGCCTTGAACCCACCGGACAACGTCGATTCCATGCTGCGGCGCGCACTGATGCTGTACGACGCCGGACCCAGCCGGCCATTGTAGCCCAGGCTGAAGTTGGTGGAACGGCGGTTGTCGCTCCAGTAATCGGTGGTGCTGCCCTGCAGATACAGCGAGCCCTTCGGCAGGCGCTGATTGATGGTCAGGTCCAGGCGGCTGCGCTGGCGCGAGACCACCGAAGGCGACGACCCGGCATGCAGCGCCGCCTGCAGGCGCGCGGCATCGCTGAAGTCCAGATAGCCATCGGTGGAATATCGATAGGCTGCCAGCGTGAAGCTGGTCGCCTGGTTGAACGAACGGCTGTAGGCCAGGCGGTACGACTGGCCCTGCATGCTCCGGCCGAAGCCTTCCATCTGGCCCGGCAGCACAGCGTCGGAGAAGGTCACGTCGCCAGAGAAGGCGCCGATGCGCGTATTGAGCGCGCCACCAAGCACGATGGCACGATAATCCTCGGCGGCCAGCAGGCCACCATAGCCGGTGAACGCGCTGCTGAGACCGCGACGGACGGTGGCCTGAACGAAGCGCGGTGCGGTGGCATTACCGTTGCGCAGCTCACCCACGGTGACACTGCTGCGCTGCTGGCCCTGGCGCAGCAGCTTGGGCACCGCTGCGAAAGGCACCACGAACGACTCGACGCGTCCATCGGCCTCGGCCACCTCCACATCCAGGTCGCCGCCAGTGGCCATGTTGCGCAGGTCATCGATTTCGAACGGACCCGGGCTGACGGTGGTCTCGAAGATCACATGACCACGCTGGCGGATGGTTACGCGCGCGTTGGTCTGGGCCACGCCACGCACCACCGGCGCGTAGCTGTTGAGAGTATCAGGCAGCATGCGCGGATCGGTGCTGACGTTGACGCCGCGATAGCCCACCGCGGTGAACAGATCGCCATCGGTGGACGATTCGCCCAGGGTGAGCTGCGCGTTCCAGCGGCGGATCTCACGCTGCGCATAGGTATTGCCGGCCGCATAGTTCGGCGCGCTTTCGCTGCTGCGCGAGAAATAGCCGTTGTGGCGCACGCGCCAGGCGCCCAGGTTCACGCCGGCATCGATGCTGGCACTGCTGTGGTTGCTGTTGCGGCCATCGAACTGATACTGCGAATGGCTGATGCTGTAGTTCACGAAAGCGGCATTGATGCCCTGGTCCCAACGGTCCGGGCCAACCCAGCCGTGCAGGTTGGAGCGCATGTAGGCCTGCGGGATGCTGACCTCCAGCATCTGCTCGGCCGCATCCAGGCTGACCGCGGCAGCAGGAATGAAGCGCGCGATGTCTTCGCAGCTCGGCGCGTCGGGGAACGGCAGCAGGTCTGCATGCTCACCGCTGGCGCGTGCGGCCTCCAGCTTGGCCTCGTCGAAGCCCAGCATGGCCAGCAGCTCCGGGGTCAGGCAGACCCGGGAGCGCCCGTCGATATCGCGCACGTCCACATCGCGGCGGCCCACGCGGGTGCCGTTCACGCTGATGTCAGCGCTGTAGATGCCCGGGGCAAGATCGTCGCGCTCGAAGCGGCTGACGTCGATGCCACTGCCGTACAGCAGGTCGGCATTGAACTCCAGTGCCGGCGCCGCCATCGCCGCTGCGGGTAGCAGCGCGACAAGCACGGCGACGGCGAGACGATGCTGGCGCGGCGAAGTTGTCGGATGTCGGTTCATGGCGAAGTCCTGCACGTAGGCAAAGGGAGTCCTGCGACCCCCTGCGGGGCCCGAAGGCAGAGATGAGGCGGGGTGGCTGAAGCGGTTTGAATCAGGGCTGCGTGAGCGGCACTGTTACCGGAATCTTGGCGCCATGGTCACTCACGGTCTCAAAGGTCACAGCCGATCCGATTGCGTTGAGCTGAGCCTGGCTGAGGGTGTAGCGGGTCGTTGCGAACGGAGCCGCCAGCCCCGCTGCAATTCGTTCGTTGGCCGTGATGATCGAATTGATGCTGACGTGATAGGCGGTGGGATTACGCGCCTCCAACACCCAACCGCTACCTGCACGTGATGCGGTCCAGACCAGCTGGGAAGCTGCCTTGGCCGCGCCCGCTGCGGACAGACCCTTGGGGCGATAGAACACCTTCAGCCTGGAGCGGATAATCAGCTGCAGATGCGCCTGATCAGCTTCAGCCCCCGCTGCAGGCACCTCAAGTACGTTCAAGTAGTACACGCTCTCGCGATCCTCCGGCATCGGCTGGCCCGTGTGCAGGATGCGCAGCGCCTGCCCGCTGTCCGCGTTCATGCGGAACACCGGTGGGCGCAGCACAAATGGAACCGCCGTAGCCTGTGCGGGTGTTGAGCGGGCGTCACCGTCGTCAATCCACGATTGGACCAGCACGGGCTTCTGAGCCGTGTTGGTCAGGCGGAGCGTGACTTCACGCTCCTGTGCTGGAAAGATCACCCGCGTTCCGGTGATCACCACGCCCGCCTCGGCAGGCTGCGCGGCCAGCATGATGGCGGCCATTGCAGTGGCCAGCGCAAGATTCCTATGAATGCGGAACATGATGCACACTCCAGAAAGTGGATTGATCCAGGGCCCGAAGGCCCTGGAACTGAAAAGCGCTCACATCAGTAGTTGACGGAGATCTCCAGCGCGGTGGCGAAATCACCCTCGCCCGCGTTGCCTGCGGCACTCTTCTCATAGCGGGCAACCAGGGGAATGGTGGTGGAACCGCCACCGGCGGGAATGGTCTTGCTGATGGTTTCGGTCTGCAGGTCCATCACGGTGCTTCCGTTCAGGATTGCGAGCTGGACATTGTCTGCACCGCTGGCTGCAGTGTTCTTCAGACGACCGTCTTCCACGTTCCTGCCCTGGAAGCTGAAGATGTAGTCACCCGCACCACACTCCGTGGAGCCTGCAGTACCCACGTTCAGGGTGAAGGCCTGCTCGCGGGCACCCACGCCGCCGTTGATGACATTGGGCGACACGGTCGGCATGGTGACGGAGGTGCCGCTGCTGCCCCCAGCGCCAACGGTGATGGTGCAGGTCAGCGCCTTGATCTCGCCGGTGAAGTTGATGGTGGCGTCGGCCGCGTTGGCCGAAGCGATGGCGCCCAGCGAGAGCGCGGCGGACAGTGCGATTGCAATCTTGTTCATGGGAATGAATTCCTGTTGTGAATGGTTTTGGTGTTCAAGCCGCGCTGTGCTGGGCTTGAGGGAAGAGGGCGTCCCCTTCGAGATCAAATGCTACGGAGCGGCGGATTCGGCAGGCATAGGACAACGACTAAATGTCGTTTCCACCATGCCGGCTGGGCCAGTGGCGCCTTACTGCACCTGCTCCCAGGTGTAGACGATCGCGTTGTAGCGGAAGCGGAGTTCGCGCCCATCTTCCAGCGATACCGGTGCCGGCAGATTGGTGTTGGCCGTCTCGACGTGGTGGCCAACTGCGCCGGAGTTGTCCACGATCGCGTAGACGTCGCCGTGCACGGCCCATGCCGGCAGCGTGATGCGGGTTGCCGGATCCAGCGCCGGCTTCGCCACCACGCGCATCACCGTGCGCGACGGGAACGGCAGCTGGGCCTGCGGACCGATCGTGCTGGTGCCGGTTGCGGCACGCCACCGCTTGGCACCGGTGTCGTAAAGGAAAGTGCAATCCTGCAGGGAGCCACACTCATGCCAATCGCCCTTCAGGGTGCCCGGAGCAGCATTGATGCGGGTAGACCAGGTGGCGCGGTTGGCCACTGCAAGAATGGCATGCTCCTGCGCCTGCACCGGCAGATGCAGCTCCTTGGCGTGCATGCCGTCAATCATGGTGTACTGGGTCAGCAGGTGCGGCGATGGCGCGATGTGGTCAACTGCCAGATTCGGGCCGAGCAGTGCGCGGGCCATGGGCCCATCCTGCACGTCCCAACGGCCGGCGTAGGTGTTCCAGACGAAGTCCAGCAGCACGTCCTTGACGAACGGTGCGCCGGCCGCCGATTCAAAGACGGTACCCGTGAGATCGAAACGCGCAATCCAGTGCGCATCGGACATCGCTGCAACGCGATCGCCGTGCGTGGCCGCGGTGGGCAAACGAATGTCGGTGACCCAGTCACCATTGCTCAGCAGGAAATTCAGCTGACTGTAGCCGGACGGCATGTTGCCGGTGCCGCCATTGGTGTTGGGGGAGAGATTGGCCTCTTCGGCCCATGCGGTTGCGGAGGGCATGCAGCAGATGGCCAGCAGGGCGGCCAGTACGGTCGGGGTGTTCTTCATCGCGATACTCGTTGTAAGGGAAGCCGAGGCGTCCATTGCAACGGCGCATCCTTCGGCACGGCATACGATGCCGGGCCGAATGCGGGGCGACTGTCTGACTAGTTCGAATTTTTCACGCTGTCATCACATGATGCGTCTTCGATGTCCTTCCACGTGCGACGCAGCTCCCTGCGTTGCGCAGGCGAGGCGTAAAGATAGGCGTTGAGCAGCTCGGTGAATCGACGCTGTGCATGCGGGGTCAGCTGTGAGAAACGGCACATCAAGGCTGCGATGCGTACATCGAGCGAGCTTGGCACGGCGGCTCCTGGGAAAGGGTCAATGGGCCCTTCCACCGTAGCTGCCATGAACACGCGATCCATCGGACGATGTCCGATTGCAGATGGATCAGTCATCGTTCCTGCCGCCGGGACAATGAGCCCGCATTGCCTGCGAGGCCGAGACCATGCCGGTTCGCACCGCGTATTCGAAGATCTCCGCCGAACGCTGCAGACCCAGCTTTTTCATGGCCGAGTGCTTCTGCGTGCTGATGGTCTGCCGGCTGCGCTGCAGCTGCGCAGCGATCTCGGTCTGGGTGAGCCCTTCGGCGATCAGGCGCAGCACCTCGGCTTCGCGCTTGGTCAAGCTGCTCTCATCCGTATCGTCGCGGCCGTTCAACTGCCGCTGGATCCCGGCGGACAGATAGCCTTGGCCGGCATGGGCGGCACGGATGGCGGTGGTCAGTTCGGCAATGGGATCTGCCTTGGCCACGATGCAGGCAACGCCGGCCCTGCGGATGCTGGCCAGTACCTGCCCCCCCCCGACACCGGTCAGCACCACCAGCGGCACTTCGGCGAATCGACGGCGCAGGAAGCCGATCAACGCCACACCATCGCCGTACCTGCCGCCGGGCATCGAGAAATCGGTGACGGCAACCTCGACCGGGAATTTGCTCAGTACATCAACCAATGACGTAGAATCCTCGGCGCCAGCCACCACCGTAATGCCTGGTTCGTGGCCGAGCGCTTCGCGCACGCCGGCCAGGATGACGGGGTGGTCGTCGGCGATGACGATACGGATGTTCATGCTGCTTTCTCCATTGAGCGGTTCGCACCACTGACCTTGACCGGACACCCGACCCCATGACCCAGTTGTCCATCCGCGTTGCCGTTGCCGATGATCACCCGGTGATACGCCTGGGCGTGCAGAGCGTGCTGGACGAGGCCCCAGCCATTCATTGCGTGGGTGCGGTGGAAAATTCCACGCAGCTGGTGGAGCTGCTGCAGCGCGAGGCCTGCGATGTACTGGTGACCGATTACGCGATGCCGGGCGGTGCCCACGGCGATGGCCTGGAAATGCTGGATCACCTGCGCACGCTGTTTCCCGCGCTGCGGATCGTGGTGATGACCGGGCTGGACCAGCCCGCGCTGCTCAACAGGCTTGACGCCAGCGGCGTGCTGGGCATTGTCAGCAAGGGCGATGACCTTCAGCAGGTACCGGCGGCGGTGATGGCGGTCTATGCCAACCGCCGTTATCTCTCGCCCAGCGTGAGCGACATTCTCAAGCGACGGGAGCGCCGCCGCATCACCGATCTCTCGCCGCGCGAACATGAGGTCGTCGCCCTGTTCATCGCAGGCCTGAGCGTGGCCGAGATCGCACTGAAGCTGGACCGCAAGAAGCAGACCGTCAGCACGCAGAAGATCAATGCGATGCGCAAGCTGGGCATCGAGCGCGATGCCGAGCTGCTGACGTTCGCTGCAGAGCTTGGCCTGAAGGACGTTCAGCGCTGATGCCTGCGGTGGGCGCATCGAGCTGCTCACGCTGATGGCTCCAGGCCGCGACGGTATTCGTCCAGGCGCTCGCGCAGCGCCGACTGCAAGGCATCCAGTGCTGCGTCGCTGACCGCAGCGTTCTCGCGCAGCGCCAGCTCGACGGCGCCGCACTGCTCGCCCAGCGCCTTCTCGCCCAGCATCAGCAGCGCGCCCTTGAACGCATGCACACGTTCCAGCAGGTGCGTGGCATTGCCTTGCGCACGCGCCTCGGTGATGGCCTGCAGGTCCTTTTCGCCGGTATCCACGAACAGCCGGCGGATGGCCACCGAAACGGTCTGCGGTGCGGTTGCGGGTACAGCTGGCCTTGGCGGCCCCTGCAATCGCGCCAAGCCCGCTTCCAGGCGCACAAGATCGAGGGGCTTGAGCAACAGATCGTCGATGCCTGCCGCCAGGCAACGCTCACGTTCACTGGCCAGCGCGGTCGCAGTGATGGCCAGGATCGGCAGTGAATGTCCGCGCCGCCGGAGCTCACGTGCCAGCGCATAGCCATCCATCACCGGCATGTTGATGTCGGTCAGTACCGCGCGGTAGAGGTCGTCCTGCCACAGCGCCAGGGCCGCCTGCCCGTTTTCGGCGGCGTCCACGCTGAAGCCAGGCTCTTCCAGCTGCTGCTGGATCAGCTCGCGGTTCACCGCATTGTCTTCAACCAGCAGGACGCGCCCGCGCGTGCCGGCCGGTACGGTTTCCGGCAGCGACGGTGCGGCCTGTTCGCCCGCCTCCGCCGCCAGCGCCTCCAGCAACGCGTCGCTGGCGTAGCAGCTGACCTCCAGGCGATCGCCGCGGCGCTCGGCGGTCAATGGTCCCTGCGCGTACGAATACACGGAACGCGCGTGCGCCTGCACCAGGCGGCGCTCCTCCTCCGCGCTCCAGGCCCGATGATCGCCAACAATCAGCAGCGCGTCACCGCCGGCATCATCCTGCGGGCGATCCAGCACCGTGGCAGTGCCTCCCCACGCCGTCACCAGGCGCTGCATCTCGGCGCGCCATTCCGGCGTGCTCGACAGCACCGTGATGTGCGAGCCCCGCAATGGCTGCGCGGGCGCGGGCAGCAGCGGCTGCATCTGCACTGGCAGCAGCAGGGTGAAACTGCTGCCGACGCCCTCGGTGCTGTCCACGGATACCTGGCCACCCATGGCCTGCGCAATCTGCTGGCACAGTGCCAGCCCCAGGCCGCTGCCGCCATAGCGGCGGGACACGCTGGCGTCGGCCTGCTGGAACGGCTGGAACAACTGTGCGATCTGCGCCGGGCTCATGCCAATGCCGGAGTCGATGACCTGTACCCGCAGCAGCGAGCCCTGGCCTGGCGCGGTTTGCACTTCTGCACGCAGCAGGATGCGGCCTGACTCGGTGAACTTCACCGCGTTGCCGACCAGGTTGGTCAGGATCTGGCGGATGCGGTGCGCGTCGCCGATGCAGGCCTGCGCAGCGGGCGCTTCCACGGTGAAGTACAGGCGCACGCTCTTGCGCAGCGCGTCGGGCGCGAACAGCAGCGCCACGCCCTCGATCAGCGGCCGCAGCGCGAACGGCGCGGGCTCTACATCCAGCTGGCCTGCTTCGATCTTGGAGAAATCCAGTACGTCGCTGATGATCCGCATCAGCGCGTCTGCGGAGAAGCGGATGCGGTCCAGCCGTTCGCGCTGGCCCGCCTGCAGTGGAGAACGCGCCAGCAGTTCCAGGTGGCCAAGCACCCCGTTCAGGGGCGTGCGGATTTCGTGGCTCATGGTGGCCACGAACGCGGACTTGGCACGGTTGGCGGCTTCGGCGGACTGGCGCGCAACCTCCGAGTCCTCGCGTGCGCGGCGCAGATTGTCTTCCAGCTCGACCTGGGCGGTGACATCACGCAGTGCGCAGACCCAGACCGGCTGTTCGTAGTAGGTGGCCTGCGCCATGCTGATCTGCAGCTGGGTGGCGGTGCCCGACTCTGCCGGTGACCACTGCAGTTCCAGCACTTCGCCGATGCCGGCGCTGCGCCCGAGCTCTGCAAGGCGTGCATACAGCGGCGGCAGCGTGATGTCTTCGCCGGCGTGGTGCACGGACTCGACCAGCTCGCGTGCCGTGTGGTTCTGCAGGAGCGGTTCGCCGCTGCTGCGGGCCAGCAGGGCCAGCCCGATCGGCGCGGTGCCGATGATGACCCGGCTCAGCGCTTCGCTTTCGTACACCCGCGTCGCGTCGGCCAGTGCCGGGGTAAACACCCGCCGGTCGATGCGCAGCAGCAGCCACCACAGCAGGCCGATGATCAGCAGTGCACTGAGCGAGCGGGCCAGCAGGTAGGGCCCCTGGCTGCGCCAGATATCGGACCAGTCATAGACGTGGCCGAGCGCCCAGTCTACGCCCGGAAGCCGGCTTGCCACGACGAACCGTCCCTGGCTGTAACGACGCACCGGCTGCGCGGCCACCTGCCCTGCCCCAGCCGACGGGAGCGTCATCAGCAGCTCCTGTTCCCTGCTGGACAGACCCCCGGTACTGAGCACCACCTGGCGGTCGGCGGTGGTGACCAGATAGCGCCCCTGCTCGCGGGCCTCGAGCTGGGACTTGATGTTGCCGATCGATTCAAACACCACGCGGCGGAAGTACGGCGTGCTGCCCTCGGCCAAGGTGACCATGCCCACCAGCGACGGCTGCCCGGTGAACGGATTGGTGCCATAGCGCGACAGCAGGCGTCCTTCGCGTGCCGCTTCCCGGATCGGGCCGGGCCGCGCTGGCACCTGGCGGATCTGCGCCTCTTCCTGCAGCAGCCGCGCAAACGCCTGCTGGCGGGTGGCCACGCCCAGCGTCTGCAGCAACTGGGCTTCGTCGCGGATGTTGGAAACCGCCAGCAGCCGCCCTTGAGGCTCGTAGGCATAGACCAGCAGCGGCCCGGACGCATTCTGCGAGGTGATCGAATCGGCGGTGTAGGCCGAGTAGATGTCCACCATGCCCAGGTACGCGTCCAGCTCCTGCGCAGGCAATGGATTGTTCTTCAGCCCCAGCACCAGCCACGGCACGGCGGTGCGTCCTTCGGCACGCACCAGCACTTCCTCGCCCTGCGCGTGGAACCGCGCGGCCAGGGTGGCCCCGCTGGCGATCAACCCGGCGCGCTGGTCGCGCCACAGCACATCGTTGCCATTGATGGACGTGGCATAGGCGCGATCACGTTGCAGCAGGTAGTACTCGACGGCGGCGCGTGCCTCGTTGAATGAATGCCGCTCGCGCGCATGGAACTCTTCAACATCGGCAATGGAGCTGACGATGGCGGTCAGCAGCACCAGTACGGTGATCAGCGCGCCGCCGCCGAACAGCAGCCGGCGGCGCAGCTGGCGCAGGTCGTCCAGCCGCGTGGCGGCAGCGTGCCTGCCAGGGCCATGCACTGCGTCTGAGCCTGCCATGACCGTGATCCTGAGGTGAGTGCCCATGCAATCTATCCGATTGCTACGTGGGCTGTCAGGTCGGGCCCTGGCACCGGCAGGGCCTGCTGCAGCGCCTGGTACAGCGCGTTGCTGCTGTAACAGGAGACCACGGCAACCTGCCCGTCCCAGCGCACACGCACCGGTCCATCGCGGCTGACCTGCACGCAGGGGATGCCATGCGCTGCGATTCGCGGCAGCGGGTCCTGCAAGGGCTCGAACACCACGATGGCGGCGAGGTCGACCAGGGCCGGCGTGCCATGCTCCGACGGGCCCAGGAACTGCACCTGGGCGCCCCAGTCCTGCAGGCGGCGGCCCAACTCATCGCGCCACGGGCCAGCCGAGGCCAGCAGGCCGATCAAGCTGCACTTCAGCGGCACAGCGGGTCGGATGCTGGGGATGCCCTGCAGTGGCGCCTCGGCGATGAAGCGGCTGCCGACCCCCTGCGTGCTTTCCACCCAGATGCGCCCGCCCATGCGCTCGCACAGCTGCTGGCACAGGGCCAGGCCCAGCCCGGAGCCACCGAAGCGCTGCAGGATGCTGGCATCGGCCTGCACGAACGGCTGGAACAGGCGCGCGCACTCCTCGGCGCTGAGCCCGATACCCGAGTCGGTCACTTCCAGGCGCAGGTAGCTGCCGTTCTCGCCACGCAGGCACGACACGCGCAGTTGCACCCGCCCCGAGGCGGTGAACTTCAGCGCATTGCTGGCCAGGTTGCGCAGTACACGCTCGATCGTGCCCATCGGCGCGACCACGGCGGCCGGAACGCCCGGGTCCACCACGCAATCCAGCTGCAACCCCTTTGCCTGCGCCACCGGGGCATACAGCATGGCCACCCGCTCGAGCATCACCACTGGCGAAAAACGCTCGGGGTTCAGCGTCCACTGCCCCGATTCGATGCGCGACAGGTCCAGCACATCGGTGATCACATCCATGAGCGAGTCGGCCGACTGGCGCAGGCGCAGCACGCGCTCGCCGGCCTCCGCCAGCAATGGTGCCCGGCCCAGCAGCTCCAGATGGCCGATGATGCCGTGCAGCGGCGTGCGCAGCTCGTGACTCATGGCCGCCACGAAATTCGACTTGGCATGGCTGCCGGCCTCGGCCTCTGCCCAGCGCATCTGCTCGTGCTGTACCGCATGCACGTGTTCGCTGATGTCCTCCACGATCAACAGCACACTGCCTGGCCAGCATTCACTGCTGCAATGCAGGTGCGTGCGGTGGTGGAGGCGCTGGCCGCGATCAAGCACCCGCGGCAGATCATCACTGACGGTGACCGGCCCGCTGCCCAGATCGACGCTCATGGCCACTTCACGCAGCTGCCGGATCAGTCGCGTCCCCGTTACCCGGTCCATCTCCCGCAGCGGGCCGTTCCAGTGCTGTATGTCGCCCGTGGCCGCGTCCATCAGCGCTATGCCCACCGGGACGTGTTCCAGCAACAGGCCCAGGCGTCGATCGCGGGCATAGATCGCCTTGACCTGGCGCAATGCCGGCACGTACATGCGGCGATGCAGCCATAGCAGCAGCCCCCACAGCAGCACCAGCCCAACAAGCAGCATCGCGGCGCTGCCGAGCAGCATCGGCGTGATGCCACGCAGGATGTCCTGCCAGCAATATGTCTCCACCAGCGTCCACGGCGTTCCGTCCACCGCCAACGCAAGCGTGAAGCGACCGTTGTGATAGCGCGCACGGGTGGCATCGCCCAGCAGCACCCAGTCACGATCCATGGCGGGGCCACCGCGTGCGGCCATCGGCTGATTGGCGCTCAACAGGCGCAGGCCGTCACGATCAAACAGCGAAAGATAGCCCTGGCTGTTGCGGGCAAGCAGGGACTGCAGGCCGGATATGGGTTCGTAGGCAACAAAGGTGGCGAACGGGCGCCCGGCTTCGCTGGCCTGGAACACCGATACCAGCGACGCTTCGCCGCTGATGGGGTGGAGCCCGAACGTGCGCCGCGGCAGGTTGCTGCTGGCGACGCTCTCCAGCAGTGGCACCTGGTCGACGCTGGATGCGGGCGCCAGCAGGTGCGCGGGGGAGCGCAGATGCTCGAACACCTCGGCGCGTGAATTCACCGCCAGGGATTCCCTCAGGCTGCGCTCGGTCAGGCCCTTGTCCAGCGACAGGTATTGGCCGCTCGGGTCGAAAAAATAGGAAACAGCAGCCGGCTCGCCATCATTCGGCGTGGTGATGAGCCGCTGGATGAGCGAGACTGCCGCGCTCAGCTCGAGGTAACGCTCCAGCTGCGACGTTGCCCAGTCTGCAGTGGACAGGCCCAGCGCCATCTGCGGCTTGCTGCCCTCATCGGCCACCACCACCAGGCGTTGGTCACCCGCCAGATACGCCTTGCGCAGGGCTTGGGGGCTGTACCGGCCAAGCTGGATGCCACGGCCCCATGCGTACTCGGCCATGTTGGCCAGCCGCGCGTAGCTGGCGTCCTGCCGGCCCAGCTGGATCTGCAGTGCGTTGTGCGCACGGCGGAATTCAGCAATGCGGCGCGCCTCATAGGCATTGACCTGCACCACGATGAGCGTGACCAGCACGCTGACCGACAGCAGGCCGAGCACTGCGGCAAAGGACAGCATCAAGCGCCGCGGGTAGCGCTTCAGCGCCAACAGCTCGCCCGCAGCGGCCGCGCCCATCTTCGTACGGGTACGCAGGCGGCGCAGGGTCTCTGCAATGGAAGGGGCGGCGGAAGTCATGACGGGTGCACCCGTGTGACGCCTTGTGTGGGCTGGGCGAACAGCATGGAAGCCGCGGCCCACCGCCGATGTAGGACGATGTCCAATAATGGGGCTGTGAGTGACGCATTCGACTGCCTGCGATATTTCGAACTTGTCAGCTATGTGCACGGTTCCCGCTGCGCGACGCTGCGTCCGAACGCAGCGGGAGCGCAGCAATGCACGGACGGAGGATGGGCGAGCGGGTGTGGGCGCTGAAGCTGATGCTGGGCCATGCCTGTGGGCGTGCCAGCCTGCAGCTTGGCGCCCGGCTATCAGGACTGTTTCCCGGCACCTTGCAGCAATGCATTGCCGAGCGGGTCTTCGCCGGCTTGGGCCCGACGCTGCAGGCCCGGCGCTTCGATCGCATGCGTACCCTGCTGCGCGCCTCCGGGTGTACCCCGATGGAGGCGACCCGGTGGACAGCACGCACGCTGGCACGCGACTGGTTGCGGCAGGTTCACCGGCAACGCCTGCAGCGGCTTCCGTTTGCCGAGCTCCAGCGCCACCTGCGATCCATGGCCTGGCACGACCCCTTCCATCTCTGGCCCGCTGCCGCCGGCCGGCGCTGCGTGGTGTGCCTGCTGCCGAGCGGCGACGCGGAACTGGGATTGGCCGCAGCACTGGATCGCCCCGGTGCGCCCGCGCACTTCTTCGTGCAGTGCCCACATCGCGAACAGTCACACCAGTATCGCACGCTGCAGGCATTGCAACGCGGGGGGCACCGGCTGGATGTGGATCGCAGCGGAAGGCACGGGTCGGCGTGGCGCCAGCTTCAGCGAGGTGCCACGGTTTTCACTGTGCTGACCGCGGAGGCTCTTGCCAGCGGCGGCCGCTTGCCCGGCCCGCTGCGCCTTGCCCGCCGCGCAGGCGTGCCAGTGCTGCTGCTGGGGCACCGCAGCGACGTACCGGATGCCGGTACGCTGCACGTGCTGGGCGAGTACGCGGGAACGGCGCTGGAAGGCGGGGCGCCACGCCTGCTTGACTCAGCCCGGCGCTTCCTTCAGGCCGGTGCTGTTGACTGCAGCGCTGCCGTTCGCTGAGAACCAGCAGCCGCGATCAGGCCTGCAACCACGCATATCCGGCCAGCACCGCCAGATGGCCCACGTAGTAGCCATAAAAGGCCCAGCGCCAACGTGGCAACTGCCACTGCACGCGCGCAGTCAGCAGCACTACAGGAATGGACAGCAGCGACCAGCCGTTCTGATTGACCCAGCACACCGCCGCCAAGGCAATCAGCAGCGGCCACCACGCGCAACGCCGGAACGCGATCCAGGCCAGCAGCACGCTGCCAACCCCGGCCCACTGGTAGTCCACGAACATCGGCAACACGCCTGCAGCCAGCAACAGCTGCACCGGTCGATTGTTTGCCAGCGCATGCACGGCGACTGCCGCCAGGGCAAAGGTCAGCAGGATGTTGAGCGGCAGCCAGGAACCGAACGCGAGTGCGTGCAATGGCTGCGCGATCAGCCCCCATAGGGCCAGCCGACGCATCGACTTGCGCAGGTCGGCCCCCGGCTGGGCCAGGTTGCAGGCCATCACCAGCGCGAACAGCGGGAAGGCGATGCGCCCCAGCTCACTGACCACCGGCACGTAGCCACCGAACACCACCTTGGCCACGTGATCGCCGGTCATGGCCAGTAACGCGATCCACTTCAGCAGCTCGCGCGCGCCGCTGCTGAGGCCGGGATCGAAGGTGAACATCCGTGTCGTGGTCGCTTGCATCATCGAAGCTTATGCGCATCGGCAAGCGCAATTCCATCACCGGGCAGGCAACCAGCGCTGCCGGGTGCCACGGGCGGGGGTATGCTGGCCGCCCCTGCTTGTGAGGCCCCTGCCATGCGCACCCTGTACCCCGCCATCGAGCCCTATCGCGAGTTCACCCTGAAGGTGAGCGATCTGCACACGCTTCACATCGAAGAGTGCGGCACGCCGGAGGGCATTCCAGTGGTGTACCTGCACGGTGGCCCGGGCGCCGGCATCTCGCCGACCCATCGCCGCTTCTTCGACCCGGCGCGCTACCGCATCGTGCTGATCGACCAGCGCGGCAGCGGCCGCTCCACGCCGTTCGGCGAACTGCGCGACAACACCACGCAGGATCTGGTGGCCGACATCGAGAAGGTGCGCGAGCATCTGGGTATCGAGCGCTGGCTGGTCTATGGCGGCTCCTGGGGCTCGACGCTGTCGCTGGCCTACGCACAGGCGCATCCGCAGCGTGCTACCGGCCTGATCGTGCGCGGCGTGTTCCTCGGCCGCGAGATCGAGAACCGCTGGTTCGCCGAGGCCAACGGCGGTGCACGCTGGATTTTCCCGGAGCGCTGGGACCGCTACGAGGCCTACATCCCGGAAGCTGAGCGTGGCGACATGATCGCGGCCTATTGGACGCGCATGGATGGTCCGGATGAGGCGACCCGCATCGAAGCCGCACAGGCCTGGCTGGGCTGGGAAGACAACGCCGCCACCCTGCAGCACGACGTGGATGCCGAATCCACCGATGATCCGCTGGCTACGCTGGCGAAGGCCCGCATCGAGGCGCACTACTTCCGCAACGGCATCTTCCTGGAGCCGGACCAACTGTTGCGTGATGTCGATCGTATCCGTCATCTCCCGGGCGTGATCGTACAGGGCCGCTACGACATCATCTGCCCGCCGCGCAGCGCCTGGGATCTGGCCAAGGCCTGGCCGGAAGCCCGGCTGGAGATGGTGACCTCCGGGCACAGCGCCAACGAGCCGGCCACGGTGGATGCGCTGGTGCGCGCGACAGATGCCTTTGCCGACCGCGTCTGAGCAGATGGGTAGTGCCGGCCGCTGGCCGGCATTCCACCGTTCAAGGGTAGAGTCGTCTCCGTCCAACGGCCTCCCCGGGCATCTCTGCGCAATCGCCGCTACGCGGCCCGGTGAATGGCGGCCCACCGACACATGTCCACCCGGTCGGTTCTTCGCAGCCCGCTTACAGCCCCGCGCAGAAGATCCGGCCGTGGCCACCGCACCGGTGGTTCGCCCTTTCCCCAGGAGCACGCCATGACCGGTTTTCGCCGCCTCCCCCTCGCCCTCGCGCTCTGTGCAGGCCTGCTGCTCGGCGCGTGCTCCAAGACCCAGGAGGCCAGCAAGGCAACGGCCGCCGAGGACGTGACCGAAGTAAGGCTCATCCCTGCCTACGAATCGTTGGACAAGGACAAGGACGGCATCGTCACGCTGGCCGAGGTGGATGCCGTCGCACCGGACTGGGCCGAACGCCTGCATGCCTGCGATACCGACCGTGACAAGACGTTGACCCGTGGCGAGTACGACGTGTGCAAGCAGACCAGCGCTTCGCATTGATCCATCACTGAACCCTCGATTGGCGCTACCGGTACCCGGCTATACCAAGGTATAGCCGGGCTAACCCACGGGCCTCTAGGACTGCCCCATTCAGGGGCGGACAATAGCGCCACTGGCCAGGGCAATCCTGGCCGGCACCCTCCCCTCATGGAGACGCAGATGGACCCCGACCCTGCCGGGCGCACCGCGCCCCGGATGCCCGCGTGTTGCCTGTTCCTGGCGCCTGCCCGCCGGTCCCTGCCTGCCTGAGTGACGGGGGACCGCCAGGTGCCGCCTGCCTGGAGATCCCCCCATGTCCTACAAGATCCTCTACATCACCCTGCGCCGCCTGATCGGCGAGCGCGATGTTGCCGCGCTGCGCAGCCAGCTGCTGCAGCACGGCCCGGTCACGTTTGCCCGTTCGCTGTCGCTCGGTTCGCCACGCGTGGTGGCCGACGCGCTGTCGCTGCTGCCGATCAGCGAGCGCATCAATGTGCTGCGCCACCTGCCCTATCCCCTGCGCGATGCGATGAAGCCGCTGTGCATCGGTGGCAGCCAGCGGCTGCACATGCAGCCGTGGTCACCGGCGGTGCTTGCGATGCGCCACGCCTGACCTGTTCCAACTATTCCGTTCGTGTTCCGGCCGCGGCCGGCTCTGACATTCGAGGAGAGTCCCATGAGCCTGCTCAACGCCTGGTTCAATGCCTTCCTGCGCAGCCGTCGCGCAGGCAACCTGTTCCGCCGCCGTGCGATGCCCGAAGCCGGCTTTGGCCCGGGCAGCGCCGAAGCGGCGCCGTTCGCGCTCACCACCGGCCTGGTCACCCTTGCCCAGCAGGAGGAAGCCGAACTGCTGGCCACGCTGGAGTCGCATGCCGATGGCCTCAGCCCGCATGAGGCCGGGGAGCGGCTGGCCACGCTCGGCCCCAACGAGGTGGATCACGAAAAGCCGCTGCCGTGGTGGCGGCACCTGTGGCAGTGCTACCGCAATCCGTTCAACCTGCTGCTGACCGTGCTTGCGGCGGTTTCCTGGCTGACCGAGGACATCAAGGCCACCGTGGTGATCGGTGCAATGGTGCTGCTGTCCACGCTGATCCGCTTCGTTCAGGAGGGTCGTTCGAACCGTGCGGCCGAGCGGCTGAAGGCACTGGTCGGCAACACCGCACGCGTGCTGCGCCGCAATCCCGGTACCGAGGCCGCCGACGTGGCCGACCAGTACTTCGGCGCGCACCTGCACAGCCGTCGCCCGGCACGCCTGCTCGACCTGCCGATCCGCGAGCTGGTGCCCGGTGACCATATCGTGCTGTCGGCCGGCGACATGATTCCGGCCGACTGCCGCGTGCTGACCGCCAAGGACCTGTTCGTGGCGCAGGCCGCGATGACCGGCGAGTCGCTGCCGGTAGAGAAGTTCGCGCACCCCGGCGACGGCCTGGCCGGCCTGCTGGAACAGCACAACCTGCTGTTCATGGGTACCAATGTGGTGTCCGGCACGGCCACCGCCGTGGTGCTGGCCACCGGCAACCGCACCTACTTCGGCACGTTGGCCCAGCGCAGCACCGCCACCGACCGTGCGCCGACCGCATTCCAGGCCGGCGTCAACAGTGTCAGCTGGCTGCTGATCCGCTTCGCGCTGGTGATGGTGCCATTCGTGCTGCTGATCAACGGCTGGACCAAGGGTGACTGGACCGAGGCATTCCTGTTCGCGCTGTCGGTGGCGGTGGGCCTGACGCCGGAGATGCTGCCGATGATCGTCACCTCCACCCTGGCCAAGGGTGCGGTGCTGCTGTCGCGGCGCAAGGTGATCGTCAAGCGCCTGGATGCGATCCAGAACTTCGGCGCCATGGAAGTGCTGTGCACCGACAAGACCGGCACGCTCACCCAGGACAAGATCGCGCTGGAGCGGCACACCGATGTGTTCGGTCACGATTCGGAAGACGTGCTGACGTTCGCTTACCTCAACAGCCACTTCCAGACCGGGCTGATCAACCTGCTGGACCGCGCGGTGCTGGAGCACGTGGAGCTGCAGAGCTCGCTGCGGCTGTCGCAGGACTACCACAAGGTGGATGAGATCCCGTTCGATTTCGAGCGCCGCCGCATGTCGGTGGTGGTGTCCGAGCGCGAGGATCACCACGAGCTGATCTGCAAGGGCGCGGTCGAAGAAATGCTGGCAGTCTGCAGCACCGTGCGCGAGAACGGCCACGACATGCCACTGGACGAGCACCGCCTGGCCCGCGTGCGGCAGACCACCGAGGAACTGAACGAACAGGGCCTGCGCGTGGTGGCGGTGGCGATGAAGGAGACCGCCGCCAGCCAGACCACCTATTCGCAGGCCGACGAGTGCGGCCTGACCCTGGTCGGCTACGTGGCCTTCCTGGACCCGCCGAAGGAATCGGCTGCGCAGGCGTTGCAGGCGCTGGCTGCACATGGCGTGGAGGTGAAGGTGTTCACCGGTGACAACGAACTGGTGACCGCCCGTGTCTGCGCGCAGGTCGGACTGGACGCCGACACCATCCTGACCGGCCCGCAGATCGAGCGCATGGATGACGGCGCGCTGTCGCGTGCGCTGCACCACCATCGCGTGTTCGCCCGCCTGACGCCGCTGCACAAGGAACGCCTGGTGCGTGAGCTGCGCGCACAGGGCAAGGTGGTCGGTTTCCTTGGTGATGGCATCAACGATGCCCCGGCACTGCGTGCGGCCGACATCGGCATCAGCGTGGACAGCGCCGTGGACATCGCCAAGGAGGCCGCCGACATCATCCTGCTGGAAAAGAACCTGATGGTGCTGGAAGAAGGCGTCATCCAGGGCCGGCGCACGTTCAACAACATGCTGAAGTACATCCGCATGACCGCCAGTTCCAACTTCGGCAATGTGTTCTCGGTACTGGTGGCCTCGGCCTTCCTGCCGTTCCTGCCGATGCTTCCTCTGCAGCTGCTGGTGCAGAACCTGCTGTACGACATCTCGCAGATCGCCATTCCGTTCGACAACGTGGACGAGGAACTGGTGCGCAAGCCGTTGAAGTGGAACCCGGCGGACATCGGACGCTTCATGGTGTTCTTCGGGCCGATCAGCTCGATCTTCGACCTGACCTGTTTCGCGTTGATGTGGTACGTGTTCGATGCGCGCACCGCCACCGACCAGAGCCTGTTCCAGTCCGGCTGGTTCGTGGTCGGCCTGCTGACCCAGACCCTGATCGTGCACATGATCCGTACGCCGAAGGTACCGTTCCTGCAGAGCATCGCGGCGCCGCCACTGCTGCTGATGACCGGCCTGATCATGGCCATCGGCGTGGCCCTGCCGATGAGCCCGTTGGCCGGCTACTTCAAGCTGCAGGCCCTGCCGGCCGGCTACTGGCCGTTCCTGGTGGCGATCCTGTTCGGCTATGCGGTGCTGACCACTGCGCTGAAGCGGTTCTACATCCGTCGTTACGGCTGGCAGTAAACGTCCGCCGCTTTGTCCAGGGAGAAACACAATGGACATCAATCCCAACCTGCCGGCGTTCAACGCCGGCGCCACGCTCAGCTCGCTGATCAGCCTGTCGGTGGCGTTCGTGCTGGGCACGGTCATCGGCCTGGAGCGGCAGCTGCGCCAGCGCACCGCCGGCCTGCGCACCAATACGCTGGTGGCCGTGGGAGCGGCGGTGTTTGTCGACCTCGCGGTGCGCTTCCATGACCTGTACGGTGGCCCGCCATCGCCGCTGCACGTGGTGGCCTATGTGATCTCCGGCGTCGGCTTTCTCGGCGCCGGCGCGATCATGAAGGACGGGGCCCAGGTATCCGGCTTGAACACGGCGGCCACTCTGTGGGGATCGGCGGCGGTGGGTGCATGTGCCGGTATCAAGCTGCTGCCGGAAGCGGTGCTGGCCGCCATCTTCGTGCTGGCAGCCAACACCCTGCTGCGGCCGGTGGTGAACCGCATCCAGCGGCAACCGCTGCCGGAGGCGTTCAGCGAGGCGACCTATGCGATCAACGTGGTCTGCCAGCGCGAGCAGCAGGCCGAGGTGCTGGACCAGTTGTTGCTGCTGCTTGAGCAGGCACAGTACCCGGTGCGCGCGGTGGACCAGCGCCCGTTCGGCGAACGCGATGTGGAGATCGAAGCCGTGTTGTATGCCACCACGGTGGATGCCGGTGAACTGGATGCGGTACTGGCGACGCTGGCGACCACACCCGGCGTACTGCAGGGGTTCTGGAACGCCAGCCTGGAGGAGTAGTGCCGGCCGCTGGCCGGCAACCTCATGAATTCCGGCAACACCACGCATTTGCCGGCAAGCGGCCGGCACTACCAGGCATCGTTCTGGCTTGTGCCGACCAACGGTCGGCACCCACCCCACGAGAGCACGCCGACCAAGGTCGGCATCTACCGATGATGGCTTTGCTATCCTTTCCCCCCACGCCAGGGAGCTGTCCCGATGCCATCGCTGTCGCCTCGCCGCCCGCTGGTGCTGCTGGCCCTGATCGTCGTGATGGCGGCGATCTTCCTGATCGATACCGTCACCGACTACGCGGTCGCGGCAGCCTGCTTCTACGCCGCGGTCATCCTCGCCGCAGCGCGCGTGCTCAGCGCGCGCGGGTTGATCACGCTTGCCCTGGCCTGCATCGCGCTGACCGGGCTGAGCTTCTTCCTCACCCACTTCGGCACCTACCGCATCGGCCTGGTCAACTCGGTGATCGGCATGCTGGTGATCGGCATCACCACCTACCTTGCCCTGAACATGGAAGCGGCCAAGGCCGCCGTGCAGGAGGCACAGGGCCGCCTGCTGCGGGTGGCGCGCGCTTCCACCGTGGGCGAGCTCACCACCTCCATCGCGCATGAAGTGAATCAGCCGCTGGCGGCCATCGCCAGCAGCGCGGAGGCCTGCCAACGCTGGTTGGCCCAGGACCCACCGAACGTGGACAAGGCCCGCCAGACCGTGGCCCGCATCCTGGCCGACGCGCACCGCGCCGGTGACGTGATCGCCCGCATCCGCGGCCTGACCCAGGGCGCGGCACCAGAACGACGGGCCTTCGACCTGAACCAGGCGGTGGAGGAAATGCTGGCGCTGTCGCGCAGCGAGCTGGACCAGCATGGCGTGGCCGTGGCGCTGCTGCTGGACGCCGACCTGCCGCCGGTGCAGGCCGACCGCGTGCAGGTTCAGCAGGTGATCGGCAATCTGATCCTCAATGCGGTGGACGCAATGGAAGCCGTGCCGCCAGCCGACCGGCGCCTTTCGCTGCTGACCCGGCGTGACGGCCAGCGGGTCAGTCTCAGCGTGCGCGACCGGGGCGTGGGCCTGCCCGCCGATCATCCCGAGCGAGTATTCGATGCCTTCTGGACCACCAAGTCACACGGGCTGGGACTGGGCCTCAGCCTGAGCCGTTCGATGATCGAGGCCAACGACGGCCAGATCCGCGCCGAACGACCGGCAGGCGGCGGCGCCTGCTTCGTCTTCGACCTGCCCATCGCCACGGACGTTCAACATGCGTAAGCCCCCTGCCCCTGCCATCGATCCAGCACCCATCGTCTACGTGATCGACGACGACCCGTCGGTGCGCGCCGCGCTGGAGGACCTGCTGGCCTCGATGGGCCTGCAGGTGCGCGCCTTCGCTTCCACCCAGGCGTTCCTCGAACACGAACTGGAAGATGCACCGGCCTGCCTGGTGCTGGACGTGCGCATGCCAGGCCAGAGCGGCCTCGAGTTCCATCGCACGATGGGCAGCCACGGCCTGCAGCTGCCGGTGGTGTTCATCACCGGCCACGGTGACATCGCCATGGGCGTCAACGCGATCAAGGACGGCGCCATCGAGTTCCTGACCAAGCCCTTCCGCGACCAGGAACTGCTGGATGCCATCCACAAGGGCATCGAGATCGACCGCCAGCGCCGCCGCGACGGCGAGGCACTCGGCGCGCTGCAGCTGCGTTGGGACACCCTCAACGCCGGCGAACGCGAGGTGGTCGACGGCGTGGTACGCGGCCGCCTCAACAAGCAGATCGCCGGCGACCTCGGGGTGAGCGAGATCACGGTGAAGGTGCGCCGCGCGCAGGTGATGCGCAAGATGGGCGCGCGCACCCTGGTCGACCTGGTGCGGATGTATGACCGCCTGCAGGCGGGCAGCGCTTGAACCCGCAAGCAGCCTATTCCGGCTCCGGCAGCGCGTAGACCAACCGGTAATCGTGGCGGCCTTCACTGATGGAGATCTCCAGTGTGCCACTTAAGCCGAGCAGTCCTTCACTGCCCGAATCGGGCACCACCACCACGCTCAGCTCCGGCGTCCCCCGGGTCATCAGACCGTTGTGCTGCAAGGTGAAAGCACCCTGACGCCCAGCCAGCGTGGCCGTTACCCGTTCCATCGCCACATAGCCCGCCGAGCCCTGCACCGGGCTGCGGAATGCCAGCATCTGGCCGACACTGCTGCCCTGCAGGTCACCATGGAAGACCTTGTCGATCGACATCACCCCGATCGGGCCATCGTTGCCACCGATCGGCAGCAGGTTCACTTCAAAGGTACCGCGCGCTTCGCCCTGCATCCTGCTCTCCCTCGTCGATGGGTTTGAACGCTGCTACTTCTTCGTCGCCAGTACGATCACCCCGGCCACCACCAGGCCGATGCCGCTCCACTCCCGCAGGGTCGGACGTTCGCCAAGCAGCAGGTAGGCCAGCACGATCACCAGCACCACACTGAATTTGTCGACCACTGCGACCTTGGCCAGCTCACCACTCTGCAGCGCGCGGAAATAGAACAGCCATGAAGCGCCGGTAGCCAGTGCCGACAGCACCAGGAACAGCTGGGTGCGGCCCGGCAGCAGCAACGGATTGGACCATTTGCCGGTGACCACCACCAGCGGCAGGATCACCGCGGCCACCACCAGGGTGCGGATCGCCATGGCCAGGTCCGAGTCGACGCCCTTGACGCCAACCTTGGCGAACAGCGCGGTCAACGCTGCGAACACGGCAGACAGTCCGGCCCACAACAACCATTGCGGCAGGTTCTGCATGAAGTGCTGCTCCCGGTTCAAAGGGGGGTGCCGACAACGCTACTCCCATTGCCCGCCCGCGCAAGTACGGCAACGGCACGTGCAGATCATGCGCGCTGCAGGCGACGCTTCAACTGTGTATCCATCAGGCCCACCGCCAGCAGCACCGCGCTGGTCAGCCAGCCAGCGGCCAGCAGATGGGTGTGCGGCAAGACTACGCCCAACACCACCAACGCCGTGGCGCCGATCAGATGCGAATACGGTGCGCGCCCGTACACAATGCGCTTGTACAAGGCGCTGCCCAGCAGATAGATCAACGGCCCGGCAACCAGCACCGTGGCGTAGACCGGGGTCACCGCTGCGCCAGGATGGTCCATGACCAGGTCATTGCCCACCGCGGTGGCGATGATGCCGGCGATCAGCAACGCATGCACGTAGTGGAAGTTGGCGCCCATCCGGCCGGGGTCCTCGGAATGGGTGATCGCCGCAGTGGCGTCGCGGCTGGAGATGCCGAAATACAGCCACCACATGGCGATGGTGCCTGCGAAGGTGGCCAGCACCGCCGAGACCACATCGCCGCTCCAGTGCTCGACCTCGCTGAGCACGCCGCCAGTGGCCAGCAGCGTCTCACCCAAGGCGACGATGACGAACAACTGGCAACGCTCGGCCAGGTGCCCGCCTTCGATGGTCCACTCGCGGGTGTGTGAGCGGCCCAACCCAGGAAACGCGAAACCGAACATCGGCGAGATGTACTCGCAGGCCACCGCCACCGCCCACAATGCCAGGCGCAGGTTGCCCTCGGCGGCAGCGCCCGCCAGCCAGAAGCAGGCCGACACGCTCACCCACGCCAGCATGCGGCGGAAATTGGGCGCCAGCGGGTGGCGACGCCCGACCTCCAGCAGCACGAACACCGTGCGCCCGACCTGCATGGTGGCGTAGGCCCCCGCGAAGACCCAGGCGCGATCAGCGAAGGCCTCGGGAATGGACGAGGACATCAGCAGCGCCAGCAGCATGGTGACGAACAGCAGGCTGCGGATGCGTGGCGCCTCCGGATCGAACCAGTTGCTGACCCAGCAGGCGTACTGCCAGCCCAGCCAGACTGCGAACCACAGCACCAGCGTCTGCATCACGCCGACCAGGTCCAGGTGATGCAGCAGATGATGGCTTAGCTGGGTAACCGCAAATACGTAGACGAGGTCGAAGAACAGCTCTTCGTAGGTGACGCGGGCGTGGTGGCCATCGCGCTGGCGCAGGGCGGGCAGTCGCAGTCGTGTGCTCATGGCCGTCCTTCAGCGCGCCAGGCGCCAGTACAGCAGACCGGCCAGCAAGGCCGGCACGGCGAACACCAGCAGCAGGATCGGCAGCTCCTCGCGGACGGCGTAGCCTGCCTTGCTCACGCCCACCCACATGTTGGCCACCGTCACCAGCAGCCAGGTGGCGGTGAACGCAATCAGGGCCGCGGGCAGCTGTGACTGGCCTACGCTCCACAGCCGCCCGAACAGCAGGAATACCCCCAACAGCAGAACCCCACCCACCATCACCAGAAGCACGTGCATGGTCCATCTCCTTGAGCCTGCTGGCAGGCTAGCCGCGGCCGATTCTGCGCTCCAGCCGATGATCGTGGTTTCACCTTCCAGCCCCGACGAACAATCCGGGCCTGCGTGCCGCATGGCAAACGAGAACAGTTCCCATTAGTATTGCGTCATCGCGCAGGGATGCCCTCCCTGTGCCCGCCCTTTACCCCCACTGCCGTTCCGGATGTCCCGCCTGCCCTCTCCCTGCCCGCCTGCGCCGCCGCTGATGTCCTCGCTGGTGCGCCATTACGAGGAACTGGTGGAATATCTCCGCCGCCGTTTCCGCTCGCCGGGACTGGCCCGTGAGGTGGTGCACGATGTCTGCGTGCGCCTGCTGGAGCGCCCGGTCGCGCACGACGCACGCCAACCGGTCGCGCTGCTGCGGCGGATCGCACACGATGCCGCGGTGGACCGCTGCCGCGCCGAGGATCTGCGAAGGCACTGGGTGGAGGCACGTGCCGAGCTGCCCGATGACACCTGCCCGCGCCCCGGGCCGGAGCAGCAGGCGCAGGGACAGCAGGCAATGCAGCGACTGGGCGCGACCATTGAGCGCATGCCCTGCCGCCGCCAGCAGGTCTTCGTCCTGCACAAGATCCATGAACTGCCGCAGGCCGAGGTTGCCCGCCGCATGGGCATCGGCCTCAAGGCGGTGGAGCGCCACCTGCGCCTGGCCATGGCCGATTGCCAACTGTCGGCTGGCCTGCGATGAGTGCACAGCCGCCGCCGACACCGCAACCGCCGGTCCAACCCGCCACCACCGACCAGGTGCTGGACCAGCATCGGGATGCCCTGAAGGAACGCTTCCCCATGCCCAGCGCGGAGGCCCTGCAGCGTCGTCGCGGTGGGCGTGCGGCGAAGATCGTCCTGCCGCTGCTGCTGATCGCGGCCACTGGCGTGTTCATTGCCGACCCGGCATGGCAGGCGCATGACTATCGGACTGCGGTAGGCGAACGCCGCGACATCCGACTGCCCGATGGCAGCCATCTGCTGCTCGACGCCGGCACCCATCTGCAGGTCCGCAGGCACATTCGCTCGCGGCAGGTGTTGCTGGTGCAGGGCCAGGCCCGTTTCCAGGTGCAGCACTCGACCTGGCGCCCGTTCGAGGTCGAGGCCGGGCCGGTGCATGTGCGCAACTACGGCACGGTGTTCGACGTTGACCGGCAGGGCAACCTCAGCGAGGTAACCCTGTGGCGCGGCGAGGTGGGCGTGCGTGTGGATGGCGGGGGTACCGAGCAGCGCCTGAAGCCAGGGCAGCGTGTGCTGGCCCAGCCGGGATCGTTGTCGCCACCCGAGCCGGTCAGCCCGGATCGGGCCGACTGGACCCGTGGTCGCCTGCAGTTCGATCGCCTGCCGCTGGCCGAAGTGCTGCGCATCCTGCAGCGTTATCACGACCGCCCCATCGTGCTGGATGACCCGCAGCTGGGACCGCTGCAGGTCTCGGGCGTGTTCGATGCCGATCACGCCGAGACCGCCGTTGCGCTGCTGCCGGAGATCCTGCCGGTGCAGGTGCATACCGGCGCTGATGGCAGCCTGCATCTGCGCGCCCGCGATTGATTGCTCCCGCGAGGGTGGGTTGCGCGCCGTCCCATCCGGCAGGTGCTTGAACCCTTCCGAAGGACCCTTGCATGACCCGCCCTGTTCCGCCTGCCGCCCTGCGTCGGTTGGCCCCTGCCCTGCTCGCCGCCTGCCTGTGCGCGGCCCTGCCCGCCATGGCGCAGAGCGCTGCATCCGCGCCCGTCGAGCTTCACCTGCCCGCCGGCCCGCTGCATGCGTCGCTCAATGCGCTGGCGCGCCAGAGTGGCATCCAGCTGTTGTTCGCCGCCGACAGTGTGAGTGGCCGCAGCGCACCGGCAGTTGATGGCCGCTACACCCCGCGTGAGGCCCTGCAGCGGCTGCTGGCCGGGCAAGGCCTGGCGATGCAGGAACGTTCGCCGGGTGTGTTCGTGGTGAATGCCGCGCCAGCGCCGGCGAAGCCGCGCACTCCGGCCCGGGCTGCATCATCGGCGCCGTCATCCGCCACGACGACGTCGCTGGCCCGCGTCACTGTGTCGGCCTCGACCGCACGCATGCCGCAGGGCGAGACCGCCATGCCCAACACCATCACGGTGCTGACCCGCGAGGACATCGCCCAGCAGCTGGCGCTGGGTTCGGATGTGTCGCGGGTGCTGTCGTCACAGATCCCGGCGTTCGCCCCGGCGCGCGAGAAGATGTCGAACTATGGCGAAACCATGCGCGGCCGCGGCATCCTGTACATGGTCGACGGCGTGCCGCAGTCGACGCCGCTGCGCGATGGCTCGCGTGATTCGCACACCATCGACCCGGCGATGATCGAACGCATCGAGGTCATCCACGGCGCCAACGCGCTGCAGGGCATCGGCGGTACCGGCGGCATCGTCAACATCATCACCCGCAATGCACCCAGCGAGCCGGGCGCGTTCCTGCTCGATACCAATGTCAGCTACAGCGCTGCCCTGCCCAGCCGCCACGATGACAACGGCCAGCGCGGCTCCGCCCTGGTGGGCGTGCGCGGCGAGCAGTTCGACCTGGTCGCCGGCCTGGCCTATGAGAAGCAGGGCCTGTACCACGACGGCGAGGGCCGATCGATCGGCACCAATGCGCAGGGCGAGCTGATGGACTCGACCTCATCGAACGTGTTCGCCAAGCTGGGCTGGAACATTGCCGAGGGCCACCGCCTGCAGGTGATGGCCAACCGCTACGAACTGCGCGGGCTGGACAACTACCTGGCCATCAATGGTGACTACCGGACCGGTCGCCCGACCATTTCGGTCCCCGGCGATACGCCGCTCGATCCGCCGATGAACCGCTCGCGTTCGCTGACCGTGGACTACAGCGCCGACCTGCTCGGCGGCCGTTTCCAGGCGCAGGCCTTCGCGGTGGATTTCGAAGGACGCTACGGTGCCAGCCAGTGGGACCCGTGGGGCAACACCGGCGCCAATGCCGCCTGGGACCAGACCCAGAACGAATCGGACAAGCGCGGCTTCAAGCTGACCCAGAGCTGGGCCCGCATCGCCGATACCACGCTGGACGTGACCCTGGGCCTGGACGGCCTGCGCGACCGCACCCACCAGGTGCTGCTGGCCAGTGGCATGAACTGGGTGCCGCAGACCACCTACCAGAGCCTGTCACCGCTGCTGCAGCTGCACTGGTGGCCGACCGATCACCTGATGCTGTCCGGCGGCCTGCGTTACGAAAAGGGCGAGCTGGAAGTGGGTGACTACACCACCCTGCCCCGTTACGGCGCACGCAAGGTGGCCGGTGGCAAACCGACGATGAGCGAGACCCTGCCCAACTTCGGCGCGGTCTGGTACATCAACGATCGCCTGAACGCCTATGCCTCGTACTCGGAAGGCTACACCGTGGCCGACGTCGGCCGCGTGCTGCGTGCGATCAACCGCGACGGACAACGCGTGGACAGCCTCATCGACCTGTCACCGGTGGTGTCGGACAACCGCGAGATCGGCCTGGAGTACGACGATGGCCGCTTCAGCGGTGACATTGCCTACTACACCTCCGAATCCAAGCTCGGCTCGGTACTGATCTACGATCCAGGCATCGATGCCTATGCGGTGCAGCGCCAGGCCACCCGTGTGGAAGGCTTTGAAAGCAACCTGCGCCTGCGGTTGGGCGACAGCCGCCTCGGCCTGGGCTATGCACGCGCCAATGGCCGCTACGACGCCGACGTCGACGGTCGCCTCGACAGCGACCTGGCTGGTGTGAACATCGCACCGAACCGGCTGACCGCGTTCTGGGAACAGAGCTGGACGCCACAGCTGAGCACCCGCCTGCAGGCCAGCCATGCGTTCGACCGCGACTTCGACCTGCGTGGCGTGCAGGTGGCCGAGTTCAAGGGTTACACCACCGTGGATCTGGTCGCGCGCTACACGCTGGACAAGCATGCCTTCACGCTGGGCGTGCAGAACCTGGCAGACAAGCAGTACATCAGCTACTACTCGCAGACCACGCCGTCGAACCCGAGCTATTTCTCCGGCCGCGGCCGGGTGCTGACGCTGGGGTGGCAGTACCGGTACTGATCCATGGCGTCCTTATGGGAGCCATGAAATCTATGCGAGACGCGATGAAGGAGGCCCATGCTAGTTTCTGGGCCTCCTTCAAGCGGACGTGAATCATGCGTTCTACCCTGCTCGCCTTCGCCCTGGCCGTCGCTCTTCCGGCCGCCCACGCCAGCGCCGCCGAGGCACCGCTGCCACAACTGCGCGCCTATACCGTGGATGCATCCTGGCTGCAGCCGATGGCACCACTACAGATCGCCGACCACACCTGGCAGATCGGCACCGAGGACCTGACTGCGCTGCTGGTGCAGACCGCCGCGGGGGCTGTATTGCTGGATGGCGGCATGCCACAGATGGCCGGTCACCTGCTGGACAACATGACGTTGCGCGGCGTGGCTCCGCAGGACCTGCGATTGATCCTGCTCAGCCATGCGCATGCCGACCACGCCGGCCCGGTCGCCGAGCTCAAGCGTCGCACCGGCGCGCATGTGGCGGCCAACGCCGAATCGGCGGTACTGCTGGCACGCGGCGGCAGCGATGACCTGCACTTTGGCGACGGCATCACCTATCCGCCCACCAACGTCGACCGCATCATCATGGATGGCGAAGCGGTCACGGTGGGCGGCATCACATTCACCGCGCACTTCATGCCAGGGCATACCCCGGGCAGCACCGCCTGGACCTGGACCGACACCCGCGATGGCAAGCCGGTGCGCATCGCCTACGCCGACAGCCTGAGTGCACCGGGTTACCAGCTGAAGGGCAATCCCCGTTATCCGCGCCTGATCGAGGACTACAAGCGCAGCTTCGCAACGGTGCGGGCGCTGCCGTGCGATCTGCTGCTGACCCCGCATCCAGGCGCCAGCAACTGGAACTATGCCGCCGGCAGCAAGGCCAGCGCCAAGGCACTGACCTGCAACGCCTACGCGGATGCGGCCGAGAAGAAGTTCGACGCGCAGCTGGCCAAGGAAACGGCCGGGGCCCGCTGATTCTCTACAAAGAGCAAGTCGGCCGCGTGGAAAGGTGCCGGTCAGACCGACCGGCACCCACCGCCTATCAGCCACCCTGCCCGTGCTGGGCAAACGGCTCGGTGCTGCCGTCGGTGCGCACCAGCTCGACGGTATACGGCTGCACGTAGCCGTCAGGCATTTCCATTCCCGGCGAACCGGCCGGCATGCCGGGCAGCACCAGCCCGCGCGCCGCCGGTCGTTCGGCCAGCAGGCGCTTGATGTCCTCAGCCGGAATATGGCCCTCGACCACATAACCGCCGATCTCGGCGGTATGGCAGGACGCCTTGCCGACCGGTACACCCAGGCGGACCTTGATCGGGTTCATGTCATCGGTGTCGCGCACATCGACCTGGAAGCCGGCGGCCTTCAGGTGGTCGACCCAGATGCCGCAGCAACCGCAGCTGGCGGTCTTGTGCACGATGGCCACCGGCAAGGCCGGGTCGACCTTGGCCGGGCTGGCCTGGGCCTGGGCCGGTGCCTCGCTGGCGACCGGCGCCGCAGAGGATTCTTCGGCGGCACGAGCGCAGGCGGTGGTGGCCAGCACGGTGCCCAGCAGCAGGCCGAGGGAGAGAGTACGGTTCATTGAGTGATTCCTTTGCAGAGGCGGGGAACGTAGCCCGCCGCCCGCGCATCGAAGGCGCGGGCAGAGTCGAGAAGAAGGCGAGCAGCTACGGCAGGCGCGTGAGGCCTGCAGGAAATCACACGATCGGGGGCCGCATCGGGTCCGGCATCGGCGGCGGAGCGCGTTGCTGGGTACTGGCCGGAACGGGCGCCTCGCGCCATGGCGAGGCCGGCATTCCGTTCAATGTCGCCAGCATGCCCAGGCAGGCCGGTGGGCATTCGCACTCACCGCTCTGGCAGGCTGCCGGGACCGCATCATCGCAGCAGCCCGCCACAGCCATCGCGGCCGAGTGCGGCGCAGCGCAATGGTCCTGGCTGGCTGGACCGCTGTACGAAGACGCCGCGAGTGCCAGCGCTGGTGCATTCAGCACCAGGGCGACAAGCAACATCCATCGCAGCAGCAGGCCAGGCAGGTTCACCCGCCGATGATAGCCGATGCGCGCGTCACGCAGTCGCCGTCGCCATCGCACTCATCCGCACCGGGATCGACTTGGCGGCGGGCGTGCCGCTGATGCGGTCGTAATAGTCCAGCGGCAGCAACGGGTTCAGTTCGGGGTAGTAGCCGGCCAGCGCGCCGCGCGGCATCGGGTAGTCCAGCACGGTCAGGCCTTCGATGCGCCGCTGCACGCCATCGCCGCTGATCGTCTCCAGGCTGACCAGCGCTTCCTTGTCCAGCCCGCGCGCCAGCCGGTCCTCGATGTTCATGAACAGCACCATGCGATCGTTGTACACGCCGCGATAGCGGTCGTTGTAGCTGTAAATGGTGGTGTTGTACTGGTCATGCGAGCGCACCGTGGCCAACCGCAGCATGTCCGGATCATGCACGGGATCGTCCACGTCCAGGCCAGGCATCACCAGGATGTTGGCCTTGCCGTTTGGTGTGGGCCAGACGCGGCGGCGCGGCGGGATGTCCAGATGAAAACCATGCGGCTGCTGGATGCGCTCGTTGAAACCGGTGTAGATCTCCGGGTACACGGCCGCGATCAGTTCACGGATGGGTGCGTAGTCGTGCATGCAGCCTGCCCAGTCGACCTTGCTGCGTGGCAACGCGGCCATCGCCATGCGGCAGACGATCTCGACCTCGGGCAACACATCGGCACTGACCGGCTCGAGCACGCCGCGTGAGGCGGTCACATTGGACATCGCGTCTTCGATGGTGACGAACTGCTCGCCGGCCGGCGTAATGATGCGCTCCGAGCGCGCCACCACCGGCAGGATCAGCGCATCGCGGCCATGAACCAGATGACCGCGGTTGAGCTTGGTGGCGATGCCCACGGTCAGGTCCAGACCACGCATTGCCTCGTACGCGCGCGGCGTATCGGGCACCGCATGGATGAAGTTGCCGCCCAGGCCGATGAACACCTTGGCGCTGCCGTCCAGCATCGCCTCGATCGACTCGACCACGTGATGGCCGTGCTCGCGCGGCGGATCGAAACCGAACACCTGCTGCACGCGGTCCAGGTAGGCCGGCTTGGGCTTCTCGTCGATGCCGACGGTGCGGTCACCCTGCACATTGGAATGGCCACGGATCGGCCCGATGCCAGCACCGGGCTTGCCGAAGTTGCCACGGAGCAACAGCAGGTTGGCGACCTGCTGCAGCAGGCGTGAGCCGTACTGATGCTGGGTCAGCCCCATGCCGTAGCAGATCACGGTGGCATTGGAGCGGAGGTAGATCTCCGCACAGCGACGGATCTGCACCTGCGAAATGCCGGACACCTGCACGATCTGTTCCCAGTCCTGCGCCATCACGTCGTCGCGCAGCGCCTCCAGGCCCACCGTGTGTTCTGACAGGAACGCATGGTCGAGCACGCGCTCACCCTGCGCCTCGCGCTCGAACATCACCTTCATCATGCCCTTGATCAGGGCCAGGTCGCCGCCGATACGGATGTGCACGAACTCACTGGTGATTTCGGTCGAACCAAACGTGGCCATCTGCACCATGTCCTGCGGTTCGGCAAAGCGGATCAGCGCACGCTCGGGCATCGGATTGACGGCCACGATGGGAATGCCGCGTTTACGCGCCTCGACCAGGTTGCTCATCATCCGTGGCGAGTTGGTGCCGGTGTTCTGGCCGATCACGAAGATCGCCTCGGCGTGCTCGAAATCCTGCAGCACGATGGTGCCCTTGCCCACCCCGATGGCCGGTGGCAGGCCACGACTGGTCGGCTCATGGCACATGTTCGAGCAGTCCGGGAAGTTGTTGGTGCCGAACTCGCGCACGAAGATCGAATACAGGAACGCGGCTTCGTTGGGCGTGCGGCCGGACGTGTAGAACTCGGCCCGGTGCGGGCTGTCCAGCGCCTGCAGATGGCGGCCGATCAGCGCGAAGGCATCGTCCCAGCTGCACGGCACATAGTGGTCAGTCGCCGCGTCGTAGCGCATCGGCTCGGTCAGCCGGCCCTGCATCTCCAGCCAGTAATCGGTCTGCGCCATCAGTTCGGTCACGGTGTGCTGGGCGAACAGCTCACGACCGGCACGGAACTGCGTGGCTTCCCAGGCCAGTGCCTTCGCGCCGTTCTCGCAGAACTCCAGCTTCCTGCGTTCGTCGGCGTCGGGGAACGCGCAGCTGGGGCACTTGAAGCCGCCGGGCTGGTTCATCGCCAGCAATGCCTTCGACCCCTTGCCGATCACGCTCTGCTGCAGCAGCACCCTGGCCGTGGCGCCGGCGGCACCCCAGCCACCGGCGGGCTGGTTGTAGGGCTTGTAACGCGGCGGCTTCTGCTCGGACATGTTCGGGAACCTGGCGGGAGGAACGCGGCAACAATGGGCACAACGCGGTCCGGCGGCGCTTTCAATCGCACGGCCAGCCCCACAGTCAAACACGGCCTGCGTGGCTTCGCCAGTGGGTGCACGCTGTTTTCAGCGCAGCCTGCCATGACAACGGTTACACCTGCGTCAGCGCATGGCCACTGCGCTATTCTCGATGCCGTGGGTGGTCCACCACCTGCGTATCTCTCTTGTCCGGACGCGCTGCATGCCTGATTCGACCCCACCGCACACCCCGCCTGCCGGCACGGCCCAGCGCCCGTTGCAGCGCTGGCGCAGCGAGGGGCAACAGCCGCAGGTCGACGTGGTGGCCGAGGAAGTGCCGGTGGCGCTGCGCTACAACGGCGCCGCCTTCGCAGTGATGATGGCCACGCCCTGCGACCTGGAGGACTTTGCGCTGGGCTTTTCACTCAGCGAGGGACTGATCGCTACGCCCTCGCAGTTGCTGTCGATCGACATCCGCCCGCAGCTGGAGGGCATCGAACTGCAGATGACGGTGACCGACGACGCGCCCGGCGCCGACCTGGATCCGGCCAATGGGCGCCTGCTGCCCGGCCGCGGTGGCTGCGGCCTGTGTGGCACGCGGCAGCTGGAGGAAGTACTGCGACCGCTGCCCGAGGTGCGCGAACGGCGGACCTATCCGCCGGCGGCGCTGCAACGGGCGCTGGCCACGCTGGCGCAGCATCAGCCGATGAACGCGGTGAGTGGTTCGACCCATGCCGCGGCCTGGGCCGACGCCAGCGGTCGCATCGGCTGGGTGCGCGAAGACGTCGGCCGCCACAACGCGCTGGACAAGCTGATCGGCGCCCTGCATCACAATGAACACACGATCGAGGGTGGGCTACTGGTGATTTCCAGCCGCGCCAGCTACGAAATGGTCAGCAAGGCCGTGCGGGCCGGGGTCAGCGTGCTGGCTGCTGTCTCGGCACCGACCGCGCTGGCTATCGACCTGGCCCGCAGTGCAGGCCTGTGCCTGGTCGGGTTCGCGCGGGAGAGCGGGTTCAATGTGTATACCCATCCCGAGCGGCTGCAGGCGGACGACACGTAGAGTCGACTGTCAGTCGACTGCTCTTCGTTCAGCCCCCCGAGAACCCCACGCTGCGCGCGATGGATGACTGACAGTCGAGTCTACCCGGTCGGCTCCATTCAGACCGGCCCGGGCGGCCACTGCCACCCGGGCCAGGCCGCATCTCAGCGCAGCGCGACCTTCGGGAAGTCCACCGGCACGTCAAACGCTACGTTGACGTAGTTGGTGAACAGGTTGAGCGCCACGTGGGCGAGGATCTCGACGATCTGCTCATCATCGAAGCCGGCCGCACGCAGCGCTTGCACATCGCCGTCGGCGACCTGCGCACGCTGTTCGACCACCTTCAGCGCGAAGTCCAATGCCGCCGAGGTGGCCGGATCGCTGGACTGGCCGATCTGCGCGGCAGCCATCTGCTCGCTGCTGGCACCGGCCTTGCGGCCCAACGCGGTGTGCGCGGCCAGGCAGTATTCGCAGGCATTGCGGTTGGCGATGGCCACGGCGATCTGCTCGCCCAGCAGCGGCGACAGGCGACCGCCGCCCAGCGCGCCGAACGAACCCCACATGCTCTGCAGGGCGGCCGGCGAGTTGGCCACGGCACGGAACATGGCGGGGGTGGCGCCAAAGGCGGCGTGGACCTGGCCCAGCAGAGCCTGGCGGTCGGCGGTGGTGTTGGTGGCATCGATCAGGGGGACACGGGACATGGTGGATCTCCTTGGGAAAGCGCCCGGGATTGGACGACCCGCTCATCCTAGGTAGACTCTCCGGACGCATCACACGCAATCAGCCGAACATATTGTCCATTCGTCCACGAACATGCCCGCCGACACCTCCGCACCCGACCGCCTCTCCTCCCTGCTGGAACGCTTCCGGGTGCAGGCCGCGCTGTTTCACAGCGGTCCGCTGTGCGGGCGCCACGTCTTCGAACCGCAGCCCGGTCGTGCGTTCCTGCACATCCTGCGCCAGGGTGAAATGGAGGTCCGTCATCCCGGGGGTGATATTGCGCTGCCCCGGTTGAAGATCGACACACCCAGCCTGCTGCTGTATCCGCAGCCGCTGCACCATGTGTTCTTCAACGCACCGCTGGATGGCCCGGATTTCACCTGCGCCACGCTGGACTTCGATGGCGGCGCGCGCAATCCGATCGTGCAGTCGCTGCCGCCAGTGATGGTGGTGCCGCTGGCAGCGATCGGCGAACTGGATGACACCCTGCACCTGCTGTTTGCCGAGGCCGATCGCCAGCGCTGCGGGTCACGGCTGCTGACCAACCGGCTGTTCGAGGTGGCGCTGATCCAGATCCTGCGCTGGGTGGTCGATCACCCGGATGCGGCCGGCGTCAGCCATGGGTTGATGCGGGGGCTGTCCGATGCGCGGCTGGCCCGTACGCTGGTGGCGATGCACCAGGCGCCACAGGACGAATGGACGCTGCCGCGCATGGCTGCGACTGCCGGCATGTCGCGCAGCGCGTTCGCGGCAGTGTTCAAGGAGGTGATGCAGGCGACGCCGGCCGCTTATCTGCTGGACTGGCGGCTGAGCCTGGCCTGCGCGCAGCTGCGGGCCGGCGTGGCGGTCAAGCAGGTGGCGATCGAGGTGGGGTTTGCCGATACCGCCTCGCTGTCGAAGGCGTTCCGCAAGCGGTTGGGGGCATCGCCGAGGGCGTGGTTGGCCGCGAGCGCAGCGCAGGCTGGGTAAATAGGTGAGGGGTAGAGTCGACCGCTGGTCGACTATCGCGCGAAGCGCGGGGGTTTCGTTGTCTGACCGAAGGGCAGCCGACCAGCGGTCGGCTCTACCACGGCCGATGTCTGCGCGCCGGCTGGCCGCTCAACTGGACGTTCCGTCAGGCTTCGCCAACAACCCGGCGATGCGCTCGGCCACACGGGCGCGCACGCCTTCATCCAGCTGGCCTTCGTACATCGCTTCGTAGATCCACAGGCCATCGGCGGCCAGCCGCGCCACGAAATTGTCGAGCGCGGCGCTGTCTTCCGCTGCACCCGCCTCCGGCGGCAGCGGTGCCCAGCGACGTACGGCCGGCCCCCACGGGCGCTCATCGGCGTCCGGGTCGGCCGACTCGAGCATGAACATCAGCTCGGCACGGGTGGCACTCTGCGCCGAGACACGCACGAAGGTCTGGTAGCGCTCCAGTGCCGTCGCTTCGTCCGCGCGCTTGCCCAGCAGCGTTTCCATCGACGTTTCCCAGGCCTGCACCAGGTGCTCGTCGATGCCGCGCAGCAGCGCTTCGCGCGACGGAAAGTGGTACAGCAGGCCGCCGCGGGTCAGCTTGGCCTCGGCCGCCACCGACTCGAAGGTCACCGCACGCACGCCGTCACGATTGATCACGTTGACGGCGGCGTCGAGGATGCGGTCGCGCTTGCTGGTTCTCATCGCTTCATGTTACGCGATCGGCCGCGCCCTCGCGGCTGCCAACGCGGCCACGCAGCAGGCGCGCCAGGATCGTCGCGCCCATCGCCAGCACTGCGGTGATCACCAGCAGCACGATCTGGTAGCCACGGTCATACGCGGCCGCGGCCAGTGCGAACCACTCACCCTGCCCGCTCTCGCGCGCGGCATGCAGCGCCTGGGTGAAACCCTCGCGGGCAAGCGCGGGCATGTCGGCCGAGACCGGCAGGAACGCGCTGTACATCGCGGCGCTCAGGCTGCCCAGCATCGCCACCGCCAGCAGGCCGCCGAACTCATAGGACACTTCTTCCACCGACGAGGCCATGCCCGCACGGTGCGCCGGCACGTTGTTGAGGATGGCAGTGGACGCCACCGAGATGGCCGAACCCATGCCGAAGCCGGTGATGGCCATGCCGGCGACCACCCAGCCCAGGCCGTGCGGGAAGCCGAACGCCACCACGCCGACACCCAGCGCGCCTGCGGCCAGGCCACCGCAGATCAGCGGGCGCAGGCCCACCCGGTGCAGGATGCTGCCGCCCAGCAGCGCGCTGGGCAGGCTGCTCAGTGCCGCCACCGAGACCAGCAGGCCCGCCTGCAGCGGCGTGAAACCTGCCACCAGCTGGAAGCGCTGGGTGGTGACCAGCTGCAGGCCGGCCATCGCGAACAGGGTGAATACTGCCGACAGCGTGCCGGCCAGGAACGCCGGATTGCGGAAGATCGCGAAATCCAGCAGCGGGTACGGCAGCTGCTGCTGGCGGCGTGCGAACGCCGCACCGCTGACGACGGCCAGCAGCAGCGCGCCTGCGCCCAGCGCATACGACGGCGGCGTAGCGATCAACGACTTGATCGCCAGCACCAGGCCGGACAGTGCAGCCAATGCCAGAACTGAAGACACCAGGTCCCACGGCCGCGAGGTGTCGCGCTGGCCTTCCGGCGCCAGCAGCAGCGTGGCCACGAAGGCGACCACCACCACCGGCACGTTGATCAGGAACACCGAGCCCCACCAGAAGTGCTGCAGCAGCCAGCCGCCAATGATCGGGCCGAGCGCCGCACCGACGATGGCCACCGAACCCCAGATCGCGATGGCGATGTTGCGTTCGCGCTCTTCGTGGAAGCTCAGGCCGATCAGCGCCAGCGTGGCCGGCATCATCGCTGCGGCACCGATCGCCAGGAACGCGCGTGCGGCAATCAGCTGCGCTGCGGTGTCGGCGAACGCCGCTGCCAGCGAGGCGACGCCGAACACCACCAGGCCGATCAGGAACATGCGGCGGTGGCCGATGCGGTCGCCCAGCGTGCCCGCACCCAGCAGCAGGCCGGCCATCACCAGCGGATACGCGTTGATGATCCACAGCGCCTGGCCGGCACTGGCCGAGAGTTCCTCGGTCAGGGTGGGCAGTGCGGTGTAGAGCACGGAGTTGTCGAGCGTGACCAGCAGCAGGCCAGCGGCGACGGTGAACAACAGTGCCCAGCGACGGGCACGCGACAGGGCCGGAGCACCGGCCAAGGGCTGGGACAAAGCCATGGGAGAACCTGATGGGGGATGGAGTACGGCCATAACTATACAGGATGTCCTGTATAGTTATGGCCGTCGGAGCCAGCCGGTTCAGCTTTTGTAGAGGCTGCCTTGCTCGGCTGAACCGCCAGCCAGGCATGGCCTGGCTCTACTGTTGAACGCCTACCGGCAGTCTTCCGGCAGCGCGGCAATCGCCGACACCACCGCCGCCTGCATGCCCTGCCCCACGGCCATGTCCAGCTCCCCGCCCGTTGCCCCATGCTGGCGCCGCAGTTCGTCCTCGCACAGGCCGCGCACCCGCGCCCGGGCGTTCGCGCGCAGGCTGCTGCACCGCCAATCGGTGCCGCCCAACGGCAGCACCGAATACACCACGCTGTTGCAGGCGTTGCCGGCGCGCTGCTGCAACGACAGTCCGCCGAAATCCCGCGGTTCACTGCTGCGTTGCGGGTCGAAATAGCTGTCGGGGAAGGTGCGCGCGTACTGCTCGATGTCCACCGCCATGCTGCCTCCACCGGCCAACGGCATCTGCAGCGGCTGCCCGCACGACGTCGCATCGGCGCGGTGCTGGATGTACTGATAGATCGGCCGGTCCAGCGAAGGATCCTGCTGGGTCACCGCGCTGACCGCCGCCAGCACCGGCAGCGACGCACGATTGGCCATGCGCGCCAGCAGTCCCGCCTGCGCCGGCTGGCAACGGTCGCGCAATGTTGCTGCGAGCAGGAGCAGCACATCGTTGCGGAACGCGTGGTCGTCACCCAGGCGCTGTTCGATACGCTGGCTGGCATCGGACGCCGGTGCCGGAAACGCGACCGCCGGCGGCGCGATCGGTGCGCGCTGCCGCTGCCACCACACCAGCAGTACCACCGCGCCCAGCAGCACGCCGGCAGCCATGATCCATCGCCTGCGCATCAGTTGCGGATCGCCGTCAGCGTGGCTGCCGCGGCATCGTAGGACGCGCTGGCGATATCTGCATCGAAGCGTTTCACCTGCAGACGGCCGGCAAGCCGGTACGGATCCCACAGATCGCCCAGCGCGATCGGCGTGGCCAGGGTCACGTGGATGATCTGGTTTGGCGGCGGTGGTGGCACATGGATGCAGGCGCCGTAGAACGGCACGAACAGCAGTTCATCCACCAATCCTGCATCGTTGGTACCGAGCGGCACCACGTAGCCATCCAGATCCACCGCGCGACCATCGACAGCATCGACCACGCGCGAAGAGCCGAACTGCTTGGCGCGGTCCGGGCTGGAATGGTCGATCTCCAACCCCGGTGGCGTGCCCGAGCCGGTGTCGTCGATCAGGCCACCCACGCCGTCCATGCCATTGCGTGACAACCCGATCTGCGGAGGTGGACGCTGGTAGGTCACTTCGTCCGGCCGCAAGGCGTCCCAGCGATCAATGGCGGCTTCGGCCGTGGCAGAGGACGCCGGTTTGTCCTGCGGCGTTACCACCACCGCATCGCCGCCCGGCGCCGTACAGCCCGCCAACCACAGGCATCCCAACGCCAGTAACAGGTGACTACGGTTCATAGGGCCTCAGCTGTGCGTCACGCATGGTGTAGGCCGAACCGGCCAGATCGTCGTCCAAGCGTTCGGCCCGCAGGGTGCCGGCCAGGAAGAACGGCGAATACATGTCCGGCATCTCGATCGGGCGCGGCAGCACCACGTGCACGATCTGGTTCGGCGGCGGTGGTGGCACGTGGATGCAGGCGCCGTAGTACGGCACGAACAGGAACTCGGTCAACCGCCCGTCCTGCGCGTTGGCCAGTGGTACCACGTAGCCCGGCAGGCGCACCGGCCGCTGCAGTACCGTGTCCACGGTGCGGAAGGTGCCGAACTGCGGCATGCGCCGGTTGCCGTTGTGCTCGACTTCCGGGCCCTCGCCCCGCTCCAGCGCGGCCAGCTCGTCCCTCGGCATCATCTGCAGCCAATCCAGCTCCTGCTCCGCAGCAATTGCCGGGTCATCACGGTCGACCACCGGCGCGGGCGGCAAGGCCTGCACGCCGGTGTCCACCGGCCGCTCGCAGGCAACCAGGGCAAGCACCATCGGCAGCGACAGCATCCAGCGCATGCTCAGCCTCCGGGCGACAGGCCATCGGCCAGCGTTCGCCGGTAGGCCAGCCATGCCGGCACCAGCCCGGCCACGGCGCTGATCAGCAGCACGCCTGCCACCCACGCCAGCTCGCGGCCATCCGGCCAGACATGGGTGATCGACAGCCCGAAGGTGGCCAGCACCCAGCCGCGCCCGGCAATGCTGGCGACCACCAGCAGCGACAGGGCCAACACGCAGGCCACGGCACTGGTCGCCACCGCCTCCACCACCAGCAGGCCAGCGATGTAACCCGGTCGCGCGCCGGTGGCACGCAGGATGGCCATCTCGCGCCGCCGCTCCTGCAGGGTCGAGACCAGCAACGCCACCAGCGACACCATGCCCAGCAGCACCACCATCGCGCTGATCAGCTGCAGGGCGTGCTCGGCGGTGCCCAGCGACTGCCACAGTTGCTGCAGGGTCACGCCGGGCAGGATCGCCAGCATCGCCTCGTCCGGATACTCGTTGATCCTGCGCTGTACCGAGAACGTGGCGATGCGCGAGTTCAGGCCGAGCATGAAGGCGGTGATGCTGGTCGGGGTCAGGTCCAGGTGGCGCGCCTGCTCGGCGCTGACGCTCTGGCTGCGCAGCTGCACGCCCGATCGCCAGTCGACATGGATCGCCTCGATGGCTGGCAGCGAGACCAGCAGCGACGAATCCACCGGCGTGCCGGTGCGCTGCAGGATGCCGGCAACACGGAACGGCTTGTCGGCATGCGTGGCCAGGGTGACCGCGCCGGTGCCGTGCGCCAGCACGATCTCATCGCCGAGGCCGACCTTCTGCGCGCGCGCTACCTCCGCGCCGATTACCGCGTCGTACAGATCATCAAAGGGCCGCCCCTGTGCAAAGGCCAGCTCGTGGCCGGAACCATAGCGATAGTGTTCAAAGTAGCCGCCCGTGGTACCCACTACACGGTAGCCGCGCCAGGAATCGCCCAGCGACAGTGGCACCGACCACTTCACCTGCGGCAATGCGGACAGCTCCTGGTAGGACTGCCAGGACACGTTGTTGGTCGGGTCGCCGATATGGAACACCGAGTACAGCAGCAGGTTCACCGGCCCCGAGCGCGCGCCGACGATCAGGTCGGTGCCCGATACGGTGCTGGCGAACCCCTCGTGGGCCTGCGTGCGTACACGCTCGACGCCCAGCAGCAGCACCACGCTGAGAGTGATGACCAGCACGGTCAGGCCGACACTCAACGCACGGCTGCGCAGGCTGGCCCAGGCAAGCTCAAGCATGGCCGGCACCTGCCTGGTTGATCTCGGACAGTGAAATGGTGCGGTCGAACAAGGGCTGCAGGCTGTCGTCATGGCTGACCACCAGCACCGTGGTGCCGGCCGCCTCGCACTGCGCGGACATCAGCTTCAGGAAGGCGGTTGCCGCTTCGCGGTCGAGCGCGGAGGTGGGCTCATCGGCCAGCAGCAATGCCGGACGACCGATCAGGGCGCGTGCTGCAGCCACGCGTTGTTGCTGGCCAACACTGAGCGCACCCGCGGGCCGCTGCATAAGCTCAGGGTTGAGCTGCAGGGCCTGCAGCAGGCGGGCGATCTCGGCATCCAACGGCCCACTGATGCGCGCGCTGCGCAGGCGCGAGAAGCGCAGGCCCAGCGCAATGTTGTCGCGCACGCTGAGGAACGGCAGCAGATTGAACTGCTGGAAAATCACGCCCAGCTGGTCGGCACGGAAACGATCCCGCGCCGCGCCTCCCATGTCCTGCAGCGCCTGGCCGGCCACCTCGACACGGCCCTTGCCGGGCAGCAGTACGCCCGCCAGCAGGCCCAGCAAGGTACTTTTGCCGCCACCACTGATTCCGCGCAGCAGCACGCTGCTGCCCTGCTCGATCCACAACCGCGGGATGTCCAGCACCAGCTGCATGCCGTAGCCGAACTGCACGTCTTCCAGGGCGATCACCGGTGCCGCGCTCACGGTGCCAGCACCACGCGCAGGTTGTCGGGCGTCAGCACACTGCGGTTCTGGCCATTGGCGGTTGCACTGTTGACGATGACTTCGTGCAGGCCCGGGAACAGCACGGGCAGGCGTACGACAATGGCGCGCAGCTCGACCGGTTTGGCACAGTGGTACTGCAGCGTTGCGCTGAAACCTGCGTGCCGGTGCTGTCCCGGCGGCGGCGCGGCGGCTGTGGCGTCGAAGCCCTCTGCATCGGCTTTACTGATGGCCAGACGGCAGTCTGCAGCGGTGGGCAAGGTGACCCAGCTGCCGCCCTTCAGCACTGTGGTAGCCCGTGCCAGCGCGGCCTGCTCGGCTGCATTGGCCGGCGGTCGCTCGTAATCGAGGATGCCGATGCCGGGGGCCTGAAGGGCGAATTCCAGCGTTTGCTGGTCAAGCGCAACATCGACGGTCGCCTGGCCGTGCACGTGCGGTGCGTGCTGGCGGATGTCATGGGCCTGCGCGGCGCTGGCAGCCAGCAGCAGGAAAAGAGCAGCAGAAAGCTTCATGGGGGAGGCTCCAATTGTTACTATGTAACATTATGGACCACATCCCCACGACGCCCGCAAGGGCCCTGGCCCAGCCGCCAACTTCGGCACGCTGGCACCCCCGCTTCGATCTTGCCGGTGCCTGGCTGTCCCTCGCCTGCGCCGTCCATTGCATCGCCCTGCCCCTGCTGCTGGCCTTCGTGCCGGCAGCGATGATGGCGCTGCGCTCGTTCCAGCACCCCGGCCATGGCGCGATGACGGTGCTGCTGATGATGTCGCGCTGGGAGTGGCTGTTCGCGCTGCTGGCCTCGTCGCTGGCCCTGGCGAGTACCTCGGCCGGGGTGCACCGGCATGGGCGCTGGCGGCCTGTGCAGCTGGCCTGCGCCGGCGCCATCCTGCTGCTGTCGGCCTCGCTGTATCTGCCGCTGAAGGAATCGCTGCTCTGGCATGGCGTGGCGACAGCCAGTGGTGGCGTGCTGCTGGCATGCGCGCACATCGGCAACCGGCGCGCGCTGCGCACCCGGTAACACCTGCCGCGGGGCGGTTGGCACGCGCCATCCACGCATGGCGTGGATCTACTGAAACGTTCAACGCAGCCAGTGGTAGTGCCGGCCGCTGGCCGGCAGCTCCGGTGATCCCGCAGATGGGCAAAGCCGGCCATCGGCCGGCTCTACCGATCTCTATTCGTCGAACGGTCGCTGCCCCAGCGTCTGCGTCACGTGGTCGACGAAACAGGTGATGCGCGCGGCCAGCGCGGTGTTGCGGTAGTACACCGCGTTGATCGGCTGCCGCACCTCCTGCGTCTGCCTGGCGAACAGCTGCACCAGATGGCCGTCACGCCGGTCCTGGCGGGTCAGGAAATCAGACAGGCAGGCGATGCCCAGCCCGGCCACCGCCATCTGCCGCAGTGTCTCGCCACTGGATGAAGCGATGGCCGGCTCGATCACGAAAGGCCCGCCATCGGTATCGTGCAGCGGCCATTCGTTCAACGAACTGGGCTGGGTGAAGCCCAGCAGGTCATGCTCGCGCAGCTGCTCCACCCGAGTCGGCGTGCCATGCCGGCGCAGATACTCGGGGCTGGCTACCACGCGGATACGGCTGTGGCCGATCGGTCGCGCATGCAGGGTCGAATCGCGCAGCACACCGATGCGGAATGCTACGTCGGTGCGCTTCTCGATCAGGTCGGTGATGCCTTCATTGGAATTCAGCTCCAGCTCCACCTGCGGGTAGCGCTCACGGAACCCCTCAAGCAGCGGCACGATCACGTGCAGCATGAATGGCGTGGCCGCATCCACGCGCAGGCGCCCGACCGGCTGCAGCCGCCGCGCGGCCATCTGTTCTTCGGCCTCGTCCACCGTGGCCAGGATCGTGCGCGCGTACTCCAGGAACGCCGCGCCTTCCTCGGTCAGCTCCAGCCGCCGCGTGGTCCGCCGCAGCAGCGTGGTCTGCAGCTTGTCCTCCAGCCGCGCCAGGGTGCGGCTGGTGGCCGAGATGGTCAGATCCAGCGCCTCGGCCGCCGCCGTGATCGAACCACTGTCGACCACGGCCACGAAGGCCTTCAGCTCATCCAGGGTGGTTTTCATTTTTTACCTCGGCGCAAAAGCGTTTCCCGTATACACGGCTTAATCAACAAATGTAAAGCGCCCACACTTCGCCCTGTCCCGAGCCCACCGGCTCTCAACGAAGTCCCTGGAGTCCATCATGAGCGTTCCTTCCTTTGGCGTCGGCACCTTCCGCCTGACCGGCCAGACCGTCATCGACTCGGTGCGCAACGCCCTCGAGGTTGGCTACCGTGCAGTCGATACCGCGCAGATCTATGGCAACGAAGCCGAAGTCGGCCAGGCCATCGCCGAATCCGGCGTCCCGCGCGACCAGCTGTTCCTGACCACCAAGATCTGGGTGGACAACTACGCTGCCGACAAACTGATCCCGAGCCTGCGCGACAGCCTGGCCAAACTGCGCACCGACTACGTCGACCTGCTGCTGATCCACTGGCCGGCGCCGGGCAATGGCATTGAACTGCGCGAGTACATGACCGCGCTGGCCGAAGCCAAGACGCTGGGCCTGACCCGCCAGATCGGTGTGTCCAACTTCAACATCGAGCTGACCCGGCAGGCCATGGAGGTGGTCGGCGCCGGCGAGATCGTCACCAACCAGATCGAACTGAGCCCCTACCTGCAGAACCCGGCACTGACCGCCTTCCTGCAGGACCAGGGCATCACCGTCACCTCCTACATGACCCTGGCCTACGGCAAGGTGCTGAAGGATCCGGTGCTGGCCGCCATCGCCGACAAGCACCAGGCCACCGTGGCCCAGGTCGCGCTGGCGTGGGCACTGCAACTGGGTTACTCGGTCATCCCGTCCTCGACCAAGCGCGAGAACCTGGCCAGCAACCTGCTCGCCCAGGACCTGCACCTGGATGCCGATGACATGGCCGCGATCGCTGCGCTTGACCGCAACGGCCGCGAAGTCGATCCGCCGGGCCTGGCCCCGGCCTGGGACTGAGGAGCCTCGCCATGGGCAATGCGTTGGCGCGGCTGCACGCCGGTGGTTTCAGCATCGGCATCGAAGCACCGCTGGACAATGACTGGACGCCGCTGGGCGAACAGGCACCACGCGCCGCGCGACGCCTGCCCGGCGAACCGGACCTGCAGCGCCATGCAGAACTGGCACGGTTGGCCGACCGCCTCGGCTTCCGTGCGCTGTGGGTACGCGACGTGCCGGTGTACGACCCGGCCTTCGGCGATGCGGCGCAGGTGTTCGAGGTATTCAGTTACCTCGGCTACCTGGCCGGCATCACCGAGGACATCCTGCTGGGCACCGGTGCGGTGGTGCTGCCGATCCGTGAGCCGTTGCTGACGCTGAAGTCGGCGCGCAGCGTGCAGCACCTCAGCGGCGACCGCCTGTTGCTGGGCGTAGCCAGTGGCGACCGCCCGGTGGAATACCCGCTGTTCGGCCGCGACTTCGACAGCCGTGGCAGCCGTTTCCGCGAGCAGATCGCATTGCTGCGCGAAGGCGCCACCGCGCACCTGCCGCAGGGGTTGGACGTGCTGCCCGCGGATGGCCCGGCCTTGCCGCTGTTCGTGGCCGGCCTGGCCCAGCAGCAACCGGCATGGATCGGCCAGCACATGGATGGCTGCCTGGCCTACCCGGGCACGCCGCAGGACCATGTACAACGCGTGGCGGCCTGGCGCGCCGTGGCCGGCAACAAGCCGTATGCCAGCTTCATCCACCTGGACCTGGTGGCCGATGCCGATGCCCCCCTGCAGCGCTGGCGCTTCGGCCTGCGCGGCGGCCGCAACGCCCTGCTCGCCGAGCTGCACGCCATGCAGGCGGCCGGTGTCGACCACATCGGCCTGCAGTTCCGCCGCAACGAACGGTCGCTGGCCGAAACCTTCCACGAAATCGCCGAGTACGTGCTGCCGCACTTCCCGGCCCATGCCGGCGCCGCCGCGTCGCATGCCCCGATTGCCGCCCCCGCGACGGCCTGACAGTTACCGGAGCTTTGCCATGAAAATGAAGACCCTGGCCGCGCTTGCGCTGGCCACCCTGCCGCTGTCCTTCCAGGCCACCGCCGAGGACTGGTATCCCGCTGCCTACGGTGCCAACGACGAGATCGGCGCGGCCAACCTGCTCACCGCGGACGTGGTCAAGCACGCGGTATCGCTGGTCAGGACCGGCAAGACCTATCCGCTGGCGGTGCCGGTGGACAAGAACCTGCCCGCGTTCCGTCACCGCAGCTTCCGCCTGTACAACGTGCAGGTCGGCCAGCAGGCCGGCAAGTCGCTGGGCCCCAACACGTTCACCTTCAACGATGAACTGGTGAACGCCTGGACCGGCGTTGGCACCCAGCTCAACGGCATCGGCCATATCGGCATCGACAACGTCTACTACAACGGCAACAAGGCCGCCGACTTCGTCACCGTGGACGGCGTACGCAAGCTCGGCGTCGAGAAGGTGCCGCCGATGGTTACCCGCGGCGTCGTGCTGGACATGACCGCGTACTACGGCAAGGCGATCGTGCCCGGCGGCACCGAGTTCACCGTGGCCGACATCCAGGCCGTGCTGAAGAAGCAGGGCCTGAGCCTGCGCAAGGGCGACGTGGTGCTGTTCAACACCGGTTGGCTGGAACTGATCGGCAAGGACAACACGCAGTTCTTGGAAGTGGAGCCGGGTATCGGCATGGAGGCCGCGAAGTGGCTGGCCGACCAGGGCATCGTCGCCTTCGGTGGCGACACCTGGGCCTCGGAGGTCTACCCGAATCCGAACGGTGCCGAGGAGTTCCCGATCAACCAGTACATGCTGGCCAAGCGCGGCATCTACAACCTGGAGCTGATCGACAGCCGTGCCCTGGTGCGCGACAAGGCCTGGGAATTCCTGTTCGTGCTCGGCCAGCCGCTGTACGTCGGCTCGACCCAGGTCAACATCAACCCGGTGGCGATCCGATGAACACTGCCCCCGCCTTGCCGTTGTTCGCTGGCCGCCGCTTCCGCGTCAGCTATGACGACCTGGCCGCCGACAACGTCTACAGCGCCGATGGCCGCCATGTGCAGTACGCCATCGTCTCCGGCGCCTATGCCGGTGCGCAGGGCGAAGCCGCCTGCGAGTGGCAGCAGATCAGCGAAGGGGTCTATGCCATTTCGTGGCAGGAAGCCGATGGCGCAACGGTCGTGCATGTCGATGACTTCGTCGGCGGGCGTTCGCTGGCCTGGTTCACCGCCACCGATGGCAGTTTCCATCGCATGCAGGGGCCGTTGGCAGCACTGTGATGCCGGCCAGCGGCCGGCACCACCGGTGAGTGGACGGAACATTACAGATCGGTAATGTTCGGGTCAGGGCAGCGAAAGGCGCTGCCCTCCACCCTGTGGGCCACGTCTTCTACAGGTGTCCCGCGCATGACCCGTTCCCTGCTCCGCTCCGCTTCCCTTGCTCTTCTCCTGTCCGGCCTCGCGGTTGCGCCGCTGGCCCTGGCCCATCCCAGCCTGGTGCGTTCGACGCCGGCCGCCGACGCCACCATAGCTCCGGCGACCGAGATCACGCTGCAGTTCAGTGAGAAGGTGATGCCGCGCGCCACCCGTATCGAACTGAGCATGGACCATGGCCGCATGAAGATGGCCGTGCCCACCGCCGCGCAGGACCTCTCCGAAGATGGTCACACGCTGCGTGCGCGCTTCGCCAAGCCGCTGCCCGCCGGCAGTTACGCACTGCAATGGCGCGCGGTCGGCCAGGACAGTCATCCGATGACCGGCAACTACCGCTTCACCGTGAAGTAAGGCCGCCGCCATGGCCGAGCTCTCGCCGTATGCGTCGCGGCTGGCGCTGTACCTGGTGCTGATGCTGCTGTTCGGGCGGCTGCTGTTCGTCCGCCCCGGACTGCCACGCAGCATCTCGCTGACGCTCGCCGTGGTTGCGCTCATCCTGATCGTCATCGATGCCGTGAACCGGTTGTCCGGCGTGCTTGGCATCCCGGCAGCCGACATCGACCCAGCAACGGCGCACTGGTTCCTCACCGGCACGCCGGTGGGTAAGGCCGGCCTGCTGCGCACCGTGGCGGTGCTGGCAATGCTGCCCCTGCTGGCATCCGTTACGCCGCTGCGGGGCCTGCGCCGCCTGGCGCTGCTCGCGTTGTCCGCCATCGCCCTGGCCAGCCTGTCCTGGAACGGCCATGCCGCCGCCGGGGATGGCTTCGGTGGCACCTTGCGGCTGGTGGCCGGCATCGTGCACCTGCTGGCCGCCGGCGCCTGGGTCGGCGCGATCGCCGCCATCCTGCAGTTGGCGGCGCGACCGCAGGGCCTGCGCCTGCGCGAGCGCACCCACGAGCTGTGGCAGGCCGCCCACGGCTTCGCCCTGCCCGGCACGATCATCGTCGCCACCCTGACGATGACCGGGACCTACACCTATGTCGATCTTGGCGGTTCCGTGCAGACCCTCATCGGCACCGCGCACGGACGCTGGCTGCTGCTCAAACTCGCCCTGGTCGGTGGCATGCTGGGGCTGGCCGCCCTGCATCGCTGGCGGCTGGTACCGGCGCTGGCCAGCTCCATCCGCGGCGGCTGGCAACCACGGCCGCTGCGCTCACTGCGCCACAGCCTGGCCTTCGAATCGGTACTGGCCGTGCTGGTGCTGGCCTGCGTGGCCGTGCTCGGTACGCTGGATCCGCTGACATGAGCCTGCGCAGCCGGCCCACGCGCAAGCTGCGATGATGGGTGCATCATGAAACTGCTGATCGTCGAAGACGAACCCAAGACCGGCAACTACCTGCGCCAGGGCCTGATCGAGGCCGGCTACGTGGTCGATCTCGCCTGCAACGGTGTCGACGGGCTGCACCTGGCCGGCAGCGGCGAGTACCAGCTGGTCATCCTCGACGTGATGCTGCCCGGCCTGGATGGCTGGAACGTGCTGTCGCGGCTGCGCGAGGCCGGCTGGCAGGTGCCGGTGCTGTTCCTGACCGCGCGCAGCAGCATCGCCGACCGCGTGCAGGGCCTTGAGCTGGGTGCCGACGACTACCTGGCCAAGCCGTTCGCCTTCGCCGAGCTGCTGGCGCGCGTGCGCACCCTGCTGCGTCGCGGCCAGGCGCTGCCACAGACCGAGCGCATCGTCATCGCCGACCTGGTGGTGGACACTCTGCGCCGCCGGGTCGAACGCGGCGGCCAGCGCATCCCCCTCAGCCAGAAGGAATACACCCTGCTGGAACTGCTGGCGCGCCGTCGCGGCGAAGTGCTGCCGCGCTCGTTGATCGCCTCGCAGGTGTGGGACATGAACTTCGACAGCGACACCAATGTGATCGACGTGGCGATCCGCCGCCTGCGCGCCAAGATCGACGACGACTTCGATGCCAAGCTGATCGTCACCGTGCGCGGCATGGGCTATGTACTGGAGGCGCCGGACGACGGTGCAGCGCACAGCGGATGAGCCTGCGTCGTTCCATCGCGGTACGGCTGACGCTGCTGTTCGCCATCGTGGCCACGCTGGTGCTGGCCGCGTTGGGCGTAGCGATCTATGTCAGTGCCCGCCACGACCTTGTCGCCCAGGACTTCGTCGAACTGGAGAACAAGGTCGCGTTGATCCGTGACCTGGCCGATAACGGACCTGCGTCCGCACGCGGGCAGCGGTTGGCAGAGGCGCTGGGCCATCATCCGGATATCGCCTTCCACATTGTTGAAGGGCGTGGCGCGGTGCTGTTCTCGACCGCACCGGCACTGCTGCGCGAGCATGCACGCAGCCAGCCCATCGACGACGCGCCACGGCGACACGACTGGATCCTCGCCGATGGCCGCTGCATGCATGCCCTGCACCTGCGCCAGACCCTGGCCGACGGCAGCCACCTGGTCATCCTGCTGGCCATCGATGACGACCGCCATGCCGATTTCCTGCAGCGCTTCCGCCACCTGCTGGCGATCGCCATCATCGGCGCCGCCGTGGCCAGCAGCCTGCTCGGCGGCTATGTGGTGCGGCGCACGCTGCGGCCGCTGCGCACGCTGGCCGATGAGGCCCGGCAGATCACCGCCGGTCGGTTGCAGCGACGTCTGAGCGCGCGTGCTGCACCGGCCGAACTGGAGCAGCTGGCGCAGACGCTCAACGGCATGCTGGCGCGCCTGCAGCAGGATTTCGCGCGACTGACCGAGTTCTCCGGTGACCTTGCCCACGAGCTGCGCACCCCGATCACCAACATGCTGACCCAGGTGCAGGTGGTGCTGGCGCACCCGCGCAGCAACGAGGCCTACCGCGAGACGCTGGCGTCGTGTGCCGAGGAACTGCAGCAGCTGGCGCAGACCGTGGGCGACCTGCTGTACCTGGCGCAGGCCGAGTCGCCGGGCGCGCTGCCATCGCGCGAGCCGGTGGCGCTGGAGGGAGTGGTGGATTCGCTGCTCGAGTTCTACGACCTGCTGGCCGAGGACCGGCAGTTGACCCTGCGCCGCGAAGGCACCGCACGCGTCGAGGGCAACCGCTTGATGCTGCATCGGGCGATCGCCAACCTGCTGTCCAACGCGTTGAAGCACGCCACTGCCGGTAGCGAGGTGCGGGTGCGGCTGGCCGAGGCCGATGGCGTGTGCAGGGTCAGCGTGCACAACCTTGGCACGCCGATTGCCGCCGAAGCGCTGCCGCGCCTGTTCGATCGCTTCTACCGCGGCGAACGTGGCCGCCTCGAAGGTGCCGGGCTGGGCCTGGCGATTGCCCGCGCGATTGCACAGGCGCATGGCGGCAGCGTGAGTGTTGTGTCGGATGACACCGGCACCGTGTTCGAGCTGGTGCTGCCGGGCTCAGCCGCCCGGTAGTGCCGGCCGCTGGCCGGCAACCCCGGTCTGGTCGAACACCCCGGCCACCCAGTCGATGAACACCCGCAACCGCGGCGACGGCGTGCGGTTGCGAGGGTAGACCAGGCTCAACGGGCTCGGCGTCGGCGGCGCCTCAGGCAACAGCTCGACCAGCTGCCCGCGCGCGATATAGGGGTCCATCCGGTAGCGCGGCGCCTGGATGATGCCCAGGCCCGCCAGCGCGGCGCCAAGGAACGCATCCGCGCCTGAAACACGCACCCGCGCCGGCAGCGGCACATAGCGCACCTGTCCAGCCTGTTGGAACTCCAGGGGAATCAGCTGGCCGGTGGCGCCGGAGCGGTAGCCGACCATCTGGTGGCCTTCCTCCAGCGATTCGATGGTATCGGGCAGGCCATGCGCCTCCACATAACCCGGCGAGGCCACCGTGACCTCGCGCAGCATCGCCAACCGGCGCGCAGCCAGATCGCTGTCGGCCAGCGTCCCCACCCGCAACGCCGCATCCACGCCTTCGCGCAGCAGGTCGACATAGCGGTCGCCTTCGCTGACGTCCAGCTCGATCTCCGGGTAGCGCTGCAGGAACTCCGGCAGGTGCGGAAACAGCAGGTGCCGGCCCAGTGTGCCATGCACTTCAATGCGCAACGGACCGCGTGGCGGCACGTCACGGAACGCGGCCTCGGCATCGTCCATGTCGGCGATCAGGCGCAGGCAACGCCCATAGAACGCCTCGCCTTCCAGGGTGGGCACCACCAGCCGCGTGGTCCGGTGCAGCAGGCGCACGCCCAGCCGCTGTTCCAGCGCCTTGATCGCGTCGGTCACCGTGGCCCGCGGCAGGCCCAGGTCCTCGGAGGCACGGGTGAAGCTGCGGCGCTCGACGATACGGACGAAGGCGCGCATGGCCGTGAAGCGATCCATTGTTCGGCTATCCGGATGATGTTGGCGGATTATGCGGGATTATCCGGACCATCGATGTGGCGAAGATGGCTCTGCGCCACTCCGGCGTGCCCTGCTGGAAGCCACCATGACCCTCTCCCCCGCCCGCTCTGTCGCCCTGGTCACCGGAGGCTCCCGTGGCATCGGCGCCGCCATCTCCCGCCGGCTCGCCGCCGATGGCCACGCGATCGCCATCAACTATGCGGGGCGCCGCGACGACGCCGAAGCCTTGGCGGCCGAACTCAACGCGGCCGGTGCGCAGGCCATCGCGCTGCAGGCCGATGTCTCCGATCCGCAGGCGGTGCGGCAGTTGTTCGATGCCATCGAAGCCCGTTTCGGCGGCATCGACGTGGTGGTCAACAGCGCCGGCGTATTGCAGCTGGCGCCGCTGGCCGACACCGACGACGCATTGTTCGAGCGGGTGATCGGCATCAACCTCAAGGGGGCCTTCAACGTGCTGCGCGAAAGCGCGCGACGGGTGCGCGACGGCGGCCGGCTGATCACCCTGTCCACCAGCGTGGTCGGCATCAGGCTTGAGAACTACAGCGTTTACGCAGCCAGCAAGGCGGCGGTGGAGACGATGGGCGCGATCCTCAGCAAGGAGCTGCGCGGGCGCAACATCACCGTGAACGCGGTGGCACCCGGCCCCACCGCCACCGACCTTTTCCTGGACGGCAAGTCACCGGAACTCATCGAGCGGCTGGCGAAGATGAACCCCCTGGAGCGGCTGGGTACGCCGGACGACATCGCCGGTGCGGTTGCGTTCCTGGCAGGCACCGATGGCGGGTGGATCAATGGCCAGGTGCTGCGCGCCAATGGCGGGATGGTGTAGAACGCGCGAACGGCATCCACGCATGGCGTGGATCTACTGATCGCATCTCCGCGGAGCGCGGGAACTCGGTAGCGCCGGGTCATGCCCGGCGGCGGGGTCGCATCCACGCATGGCGTGGATCTACCGTGCGGATCATCCGGCGCGCGCCTCGCGGCGGCGATGTACCCAGTAGTACAGCGTGGGCAGTACCAGCAGGGTCAGCAGCATCGCCGACAGTAGGCCACCGATCACCACCACCGCCAGCGGTTTCTGGGTCTCGGCACCAATCGCATGCGAGGTGGCCATCGGCAGCAGGCCGAACATCGCCAGCAGCGCGGTCATCAGGACCGTGCGCAGGCGCTGCAGCGAGCCCTGTACCACCGACTGCAGCAGGTCCATGCCCTGCTCTCGCAGCTGCGCGAAGCGACTGAGCATCACCACCCCGTTCAGCACCGCTTGCCCGAACAATGCAATGAAGCCGATCGCCGCAGACACCGACAGTGGAATGCCGGTCAGCCACAGGGCGAGGATGCCGCCGATCATCGCCAGTGGCACGTTGGCCAGGATCAGCGCGGCGCTGCTGATGTCCTTGAAGGCATCGAACAGCAGCACGAAGATGATCAGCACCGACAGTGGAATCACCCAGCCCAGACGCTTCATCGCACGCTGCTGGTTCTCGAACTCGCCGGACCACTCCAGGCGGTAGCCTTCCGGCAGCTGCACGCTGGCGTCCACGCGCTTGCGCATGTCGGCCACCACGCTGCCCATGTCGCGGCCGGCGATGAAGATGCTGACCGCCTTGACCCGCTGCGCGTTCTCGCGCGAGATGTTGATCGCACCGCTGGCCATGCGGAAATCGGCCACGTCGGACAGTGTCACCGTGTGGCCATCGCCGATGCCCACCGGCACCGTGCGCAGCCGTTGCAGGTCCCGGTCGGCGTCGTCCAGGCGCAGCGTGATCGGGAACTTGCGGTCGCCCTCCCACAGTTCGCCTACCTGGCGCCCGCCCAGCGCGGTCTCGATCACCTCGTCGATGTCGCGCACATTGAGCCCATAGCGCGCAGCACGGTCGCGGTCGATCTCGATCTGCAGCTGCGGCAATGAGCCGTCGCGGTCGATGAAGGCGCTCTCTACGCCCTCCACGCCACGTACCTGCCCCAGGATCGCCTGTGCCTGCTGGTTGAGCACGTCCAGATCCGAGCCGCTGACCTTGATCACCACCTGGCCCTTGATCTGCGAGATGCTCTCCAGGATATTGTCGCGCACCGGCTGCGAGATCGAGAACTCCGGCCCGGGAATGCGCTGCTCCAGCGTGCGCTGCAGATCGCTCACCAGCTGTCGCTTGTCCACACCCTTCGGCCACTCCTTCTCCGGCTTCAACGCCACCAGCGCCTCGATCTGGTTGGCGCCCTTGGCATCGGAGCCGTCTTCCGGGCGCCCAAGCTTGGCCACGACCGTCGACACCTGCGGGAAGGTGCCGACCAGCTCACGGATGCGCCGCGACTGCTGCTGCGCCTCAGCCAGGCTGGTGCTGGGATCCAGCGTGGCGGTCAACCAGATCGAGCCTTCGTCCAGCTCGGGCAGGAACTCCGACCCCAGCCGGGTGCCCAGCGCCAGCGTGCCGACCAGCAGCGCAACCGCGGTCAGTACCACCGCACGCGGACGGGCCAATGCGCGCTCCAGGATCGGCCGGTACCAGCCGGTCAGGCGGTCCATCAACGGATTGCCGTCGCGCATGCGGTCGCGCCGCAGCCACCAGTAGCAGAACAGCGGCACCACGGTCAGCGCCAGGATCAAGGCACCGATCAATGCCGAGGTCACCGAGTACGCCATGGGCGCGAACATGCGGCCTTCCTGGCGCTGCAGGGTGAAGATCGGGATATGTGCGGCGATGATGATCAGCATCGAGAAGAACGTCGGTCGCCCTACTTCCGACGCTGCCGAAAGAATGGTCGAGAACCGTGTCTTCCGGTCGGCCGCAGGGGGCAGCTTCGACAATCGCGAGACGATGTGCTCGGTGACGATCACCGCGCCATCGATGATGATGCCGAAGTCCATCGCACCCAACGACAGCAGGTTGGCCGGCACGCCCCACAGATGCAGGCCCAGGAAGGTCGACAGCAGCGCCAGCGGCATCATCGCCGCCACGATCAGCGCGGCACGGGCGTTGTACAGGAACAGCCACAGCACCAGGAACACCAGCACCGCACCTTCCAGCAGGTTGCGGAAGACGGTTTTCAGCGTGGTCGAGACCAGCCACGAGCGGTCATAGAACGGCTCGATGCTGACCCCTGCCGGTAACTGATTGGCCTCGATCTCGGCGATGCGTGCATGCAGAGCGTCCAGCACGTCGGACGGATTTTCGCCCTTGCGCATCAGCACCATGCCGAACACTGCATCGTCGTTGTCGTCCTGGCCGACCAGGCCCTGACGCGGCAGGCCGGTGTCGGCGATGCCGGCCAGGTCGCGCACCAGGATCGGCGTGCCCCCGCGCTGCGCCACCACCACATTGCCGATGTCGGCCGGCGAACGCATCAGGCCCACACCGCGGATCAGGAACTGCTGCTGGCCACGCTCCACGTAGCCGCCGCCCGCATTCGAGCTGCCCTTTTCCAGCGCCTCGGCGAACTCACCCAGGCTGATGCCGCGGTCACGCAGCTTGTCCAGGTCCGGCTTGACCTGGAAGGTGCGCGCGAAGCCGCCGAAGCTGATCACATCAGCCACCCCGGGTACGGTGCGCAGACTGCGCTCCATCGTCCATTCCTGAACGGTGCGCAGCTGGGTTGGCGTCATGTGCGGGCCTTTCAGCACATAACGGTAGATCTCACCTACCGCCGAGCTCATCGCCTCCAGTTCCGGAGTCACCCCTTCCGGCAGCTCCACGCCCTGCAGGCGCTCCAGCACCTGCTGGCGCGCGAAGTAGTCATCGGCCTTGTCGTCGAAGGTCAGGATGATCATCGACAGCCCGAACTGCGTATGCGAGAACACCCGCACCGAATGCGGGATGCCGGACAACGCCACTTCCAGCGGCATCGTCACCTCGCGCTCCACCTCTTCGGCGGCCCGGCCCGGGTGCAGCGATACCACTGTCACCTGGGTGTCGGACACATCCGGGAAGGCTTCCACCGGCAGCACGCGGAACGCGGCAATGCCAGCGCCAACGAACAGCAGCAGTGCCAGCATCACCATCAATGGCTGGCGCAGGCAGTAGGCAATCAGGCGATCGATCATGGGGCGGCGTGCCCCGTGCCGGTGCTGGCGGCGGCCGGCGCGTTGTCCGCCAGCTGCTGCAGCAGCAGGCCGCCCTCGACCACTACCCTGGCGCCTGCTGCCAGGCCCTCACGCACCCACAGCCGGCCATCGCCCAGTTCCTCGGCATGCACGGCGTGGCGAACGAAGCGGCCCTTGCCCTCCTCGACGAACACCACCTGCTTGCCGTCGATCAACAGCACCGCGGCATCGGGCAGCGAGACACCGCCCTCGGCCGGCAATGCAACCCGCGCACGCACGTACTGGCCAGCCTTGAAACCCCGTGCACGGTTGTCCAGCTCGGCACGCGCCTGCACCACCCGGCGTTCGCTGTCGACGAAGTCATCCACGTGCTGCAGGGTCGCCTGAAGCGGCTGTCCATCGGTACCGGGCACGCTCACCTGCATCCCCGCCTTCAAGCGCCCGGCCAGGCTCTCAGGAACATCCAGCAGCAGCCACAAGCGGTCCGGATCGCCAATCACCGCCAACGGCTGTTCGCTGTCGGGGCTGACTGCCATGCCCGGGCTCATCCGCCGCTCCACCAGCACGCCGTCGATAGGCGCGCGCAGCGGCAGGCGCTGGTCGACGTGCTGGCCATTGCCATACGCCTTGGCGAAGGCGGTTGCACGCGCATGATCGGCCTGGCTGCCGGCGAAGTTGGCCTCGGCCTCGTCCAGTTCGCGGCCCGACGCCACACCCGCCGCATGCAACTCGCGGGTGCGCTCCAGCTCCTTGCGCGCCTGCTGCAGCTCGGCGCGGCCACGCACGCCGTCGGCCTGTGCCTGGCCGAACTCGGGCGAGGTGATCCAGGCGATCACCTGCCCAGCCTTCACCTTCTGCCCTGGCTGCGCCTCGATGCGCGCCACCTGCCCCGCCAACGGCGTGTGCAGTGCACTGGATCGGGTCTCGTCCCACACCACCCGGCCCGGCAGCTGCAGGCTGGCGCTGGCGCCGACGGTCACCGTCTCGCTGCGCAGCACGTCCAGCTGCCGGCTGCCGGCAGGAAACTGGATCTGGTCGACACGGACCTGCGGCGCATCCTCGGTGTAGGACGCCGGCTCACGGCCACAGCCGCCCAGCAGGGCCAGCGCCAGCAAGGCCGGCAGCACGGCGTGTCGCGCCCGCGGGCGATGGGCGACGGTGGACTTCATCGGGACTCTCCTTCAGCAACGGATGTGGCCGCTTCCCAGCGCGCCAGGGCAATGGCATGGTCGGCTCGCGCTTCAATCAACGCAGCCTCGAACTCGCGCCAGCTGCGGCGCGCATCCAGCAGATCGGTCAGGCTGGCGGCGCCGCGGCGGTAAGCCAGTTCGATGCCCTGCACTGCCTTGCGTGCAGCGTCGGACTGCAGTCCTTCGTATTCGCTGCGGCGCTGCGCGGCAGCCTGTGCGCTGGCCTGCAGCTGGTCCAGTTCGGCGCGTGCTTCGCGCTGCCGCGCCTGCAGCTCCAGCGCGGCGTTGTCGCGGTCGGCCTCGGCACGCTGGATCGCGCCGCGTGCACGCGACGGGCCGCCCAAGGGGATGGTCAATGACACACCCCAGGTGACGCCGCTGATGTCGGTCGGCTCGCGCTCGGCCTCCACGCCCAGCTGGATGTCGCGGTGGCGCTCACTGCGCGCCAGCGCCACACCGGCGTCGGCTGCGGCCAGGCGCGAACGTGCCGCGCGCAGATCGGCACGCTGCTGCGGATCGAACGGGCGCGCATCGGCCCTGCCCGCGGGGTCTGGCCACGGATCATCGGCACTGAGGCCATGGCTGTCGTCGCGGCCGAGCAGCAGGCCCAGTGCATGCCGCGCATCGCGCAGATCCAGCGCCGCCTCGCGCGCCGCGTCGGCCACCGCCAGGTCGTCCACCGCCAGTCGGGCACGATCAACCGGCGCCATCGCCCCTGTCGCAACCTGCTTCTCCGCCGCCGCCATCTGCTCGGTCGAACTCTGGCGGTTGGCATCGGCAATCTGCGCCCGCTCCTGGGCGCCCTTCAGGCCGAAATAGGCTTCATGCAGTGCCACCTGCTGTCGGCGTCTGGCATCGAGCATGTCCAGCCCGGCGACCTCCAGCAGCGCGTCGGCCTGGCGGATGCGCAGTGCGCGCTTGCCGCCGCGTTCCCAGGTCCAGCCCAGGCCAACGGTGCTGTCCACCCGCTTGTCCTGCCAGCGCCCAGGGCCGATACCATGCTTGGGGCTGATCTTGCTGGTGCCGATCGACAGTTCGGTGGCCGGGCGCAATGCCGCCGTCTGCGCATCGCCCTGTACACCGCGCAGCTCCAGTGCCGCCACACGCAGGTCCGGGTTGTGCGCTTCCATTGCGCGCTGCGCTTCCTGCAGGGACAGCGCCGAAGCCGCAGGCGCGCACAGAAGGGTGGCCACTACGGCCGCAAGGCGAGAGGAGAAATTCATGCACGTCACGGTAAGGTGATGCACTTGCGCCAAACTTGCCCCAACCTTGCACGAAGCTTGCAATGCGAATCCTGCTGATCGAAGACGATGCCGCTCTGGCTGATGGACTGATCCGCGCCCTGCAGGGTGCCGGTCATCTGTGCGACCACCTCTCGCGTGGACTGCACGCGCCGGCGGCACTGGCCAGCGCACCGTATGACGTGATGGTGCTGGACCTTTCATTGCCCGACGTCGATGGCCTCGATCTGCTCTCACGCCTGCGCAACGACGGCGCCACCCTGCCGGTGCTGATCCTGACCGCACGCGATGGTGTGGAGGACCGCATCCTCGGCCTCGACCGCGGTGGCGACGATTACCTGGCCAAGCCGTTCGCACTCGGTGAGCTGGAAGCCCGCCTGCGTGCACTGTCGCGCCGCCGCAGCGATGCACCGGCGCAGAAGCGGCTGGGTCGGTTGTGCTTCGACAGCATCCGCAATGAAGTGCAGGTTGAAGGCCTGCGCATCGAGCTGACCGCGCGCGAGCTGTCCCTGGTCGAGGCACTGATGCAGCATCCGGGCCGCACGGTTACCAAGCAGCGCCTGTTCGACGCGCTGTACAGCTGGGACCACGAGGCCAACCTGTCGGTGATCGAAGTGCATGTCAGCCGCCTGCGACGCAAGCTGGAACAGGCGCATGCCGGCGTCGGCATCCGCATGCTGCGCGGGCTTGGATACCGCCTGGAGGCCGTGGGTGACTGAGCGCGTGCACAGCCTGCGCGGCCTGCTGCTTAGGCGCCTTTGGCTGCCGCTGCTGGTACTGTTGCTGTGCAGCGCAGTGGGTTCATTTGCGCTGGCCCGGTTCTATGCCGGCCAGGTCTACGACCGCTGGCTGCTGGATTCGGCGATGTCGTTGTCCGAACTGGTGACGGTGCAGGATGGTCGCGCTTCGATCGAGATTACCCCAGCGGTCTCGCGCATGTTCACCTGGGACACCGCCGACGAAGTGCATGGCGAGGTGGTCGACGCTGCGGGTGGGCGTTTGTATGGTGACCTGCCTGAAGCCCTGCCACGCCCCACAATCGCTGCAGGAAATGATGACGACGCCGTGTACTACGATGCACGGGTGCGTGGTCAACCGGTGCGCATGGTCGAGGTGGTGGTCAGCGCAGGGCCGGGCCATGACATCCGGTTGCGCGTGGCTGAGACGCTTCGCAAGCGCCACCGGCTGGAGCGCAAGCTGCTGCTGACCAGCGTTCCCTTCCAGGCCGCGATCCTGGCACTGGCGGCGTGGCTGGCCTGGTCCGGTACAGGCGCTGCCGCTCGCCATGCCAACCTGGTTGCGCGGAAGCTGGCCAGCCCGCGGCCGGATCCGTTGGCACCGCTGGATCCGGCGCAGGAGGCACCGCGCGAACTGTGGCCGGCGGTGGAGGCCTACAACGCGTTGCTGCAGCGCCTGGACGCGATGCAGGCAGCGCAACGGCGCTTTGTCAGCAATGCCGCGCACCAGCTGCGCACGCCCTTGGCGGCAATGCAGGTGGAGCTGGAGAGTTCATTGCGCCAGCACGACCCGCAGGCCCAGCAGCTGGCGCTGTCCGGCACGCTGGCCGGGCTGGCCCGCTTGCAGCACCTGGTCAACCAGCTGCTGATGCTCAGCCGCTCGGAGGATCCGAATGGCAGTGCACTGCCACTGCAACCGGTGGATCTGGCTGCGTTGGCACGCGGCGTGGTGGAGCGCTATGCCGACCGCGCACTGGTGGTGGGCGTGGACCTGGGTTACGACGGGCCCGACGACGGCGTGCAGGTACAGGGCGATCCGCAGCTGCTGCGCGAGGCGTTGGGCAACCTGCTGGACAACGCACTGCGCTACGGTGCCGTGCCCGGTGTGATCACCCTCGGCGTTCGGCAGGGGGCCGATGGCGTGCAGGCATGGGTGGACGATGACGGCGCCGGCATTGCCGAAGCCGAGCGCACGCGCGTCACCGAACGCTTCTACCGGGCCTGCAGCGAGGGCGATGGCTGCGGGCTGGGCCTGGCGATCGTGGCCGAGATCGCGCAGCGGCATGGCGCGACCCTGATGATTGATACCGCCCCGATCGGTGGCGCGCGGGTGGGGTTGCGGTTTCGTTCCCGCTGATCTGCCGCGTGCCAACCGAGGTTGGCACCTGCCAAAGGCGCCCCGGCCGGCAGATTCCGGTAGACGCCCACCCTGGTGGGCACCGTTGATGTCCCCCGTGCCAACCAAGGTTGGCACCTACCAAAGGCGTGCCGACCCACGGATTCCGGTAGTCGCCCACCTTGGTGGGCGCCCTTGACGTCCCCCGTGTCAACCAAGGTTGGCACCTACCAGAAGCGGGACCCCGTACGCCAACCAACAACCCGTCACCGGCTCATCGAGTACGGCGCCTGCGCGCCCTGCCCCGGCCAGTCCTTGTTCGGCTCGGCCTGCATGCTGAAGCGCAGCTCGCCGCCGGCCAGGATCTCGTCGTGGCGCAGGAAGGTGCGCTGCAGCGGCTTGCCGTTGAGGCTCACGCTGCCCACATAGGTGTGCTTGTCATCCAGCCCATCGGCCACGATGGTGAACGTCTTGCCGTTGGGCAGGCGCATCGCGGTCTTCGGCAGGAACGGGCGGCCGAGGATGTACTCGCCCGAGCCCGGTGCCACCGGGTAGAAGCCCAGCGCGGTGAACACGTACCACGCTGACATCTGGCCGACATCATCGTTGCCGGCCAGGCCATCCGGACGGTCGGCGTACTGGGTGTCCATGATCTGCTTCAGGCGCGCCTGGGTGCGCCACGGCTGGCCGGCATACGAATACAGGTAGGCCACGTGGTGGCTGGGCTCGTTGCCATGTGCATACCAGCCGATCAGCCCGGTGATGTCTTCCATGTGCTCGAAGATGGACGGATCCACCTTGGCGTTGAACACCTCGTCCAGCCGCGCCAGCAGTCTGTCACTGCCACCATGCGCTGCCGCCAGGCCGGCCACGTCCTGCGGCACGTACCACGAATACTGCCACGCGTTGCCCTCGGTGTAGTCGGTACCGTAGCCGCTGGCGCTGGGGTCGAACGGAGTGCGGAAGCTGCCGTCGCGCTTGCGTGCGCGCATGAAGCCGGTGTCCTTGTCGAACGCGTTGCGCCAGTTGCCCGCGCGCTTGTCGAAGGTCGCCGTGATATCGCCCTTGCCCATCGCCTGCGCCATGCGTGCGATGGTCCAGTCGTCGAAGGCGTATTCCAGCGTCTTGCTGGCCGCTTCACCTTCCTCGTCAATCGGCACATAGCCCAGCTCGCGGTACTGCGCGATGCCGTCATAGGGGCCGTAGTTGGCGGTCTCGACCATTGCCTTCAGCGCCTTGTCGGCATCGAAGCCACGGATGCCCTTTACGTAGGCGTCGGCGATCACCGGCACGGCGTGGTAGCCGATCATGCACCAGTCCTCCAGTCCATGGAACGACCACACCGGCAGCATGCCGTAGGGGCTGTGCTCATGGTGCGCCAGCATCGAATTGACGAAGTCGCTGTTGCGCTTCTCCGGCTGCACCAGCGTCAGCAACGGATGCAGCGCACGGTAGGTGTCCCACAGCGAGAACGTGGAGTAGTTCGTGTACCCGTCTGCCTTGTGCACCGCGTTGTCCGAACCGCGGTACTGGCCATCGGCATCCATGAACAGCGTCGGCCCCAGCATCGTGTGGTACAGCGCGGTATAGGCACTGCGGCGAGCGTGCTCGGGTGCATCGATATCGAGCACCGACAGCGCCTGCGTCCATTCCTGCTTCGCCTGGGCACGTACCCGCTCGAAATCGAAGTCCGGCACTTCGGCATCGAGGTTGGCGATGGCGCCAGCCTCGCTGACGGGTGAGATGGCGACCTTGACCACCAGCGGTGCGTCCAGCTTGCCGAATGCGAAGGTACCGACCAGCTGACGGCCCTCGATCTGTGCACGCTGCGCCGGATCCTTCTCGCCCGGCGGCGGGAAGCCCTTGTAGACAATGTCCTTCTCGGTGCTGTGCAGCTCGTGGCTGGCCAGCGGCCGCGAGAAACGCATGGCGAAGAACACCTGGCGGCCCGGCGCCCAGCCACGGGTTTCACGGAAGCCGGTGATCGTGCCGTCAGCACGCACCCGCACCCTCGACCACAGCACCTTGCCCGGGTAGTCGTACATGCTGGTGCGCATGTCCAGCAACACCTTGGCGTCGATGCCCTTCGGGAAGGCGTAGCGATGCACACCCACGCGGGCACTGGTGGTCAGCTCGGCGCGCACCTTGTAATCGTCCAGGGTGACGGCGTAGTAGCCCGGCTCGGCTTTCTCGTCGTCATGGCGGAACCGGGAGGCATAGCCGCTGCCCGGCTTCTCCGGATCTCCGCGCTCGAGCCCGGGATTGCCGGTGAACGGCATGACCAGGATGTCACCCAGGTCCGAATGGCCGGTGCCGGAGAAATGGGTGTGCGAGAAGCCGACAATGCTGCTGTCGTCGTAGCGGTAGCCGGCCGCCCAACCGTAGGCCTTTTCGCGCGGCTGGATGCGCGTATCCGGGCTGAGCTGGACCATGCCGAACGGCACCGTTGCACCCGGATAGGTGTGGCCTTCCCCACCGGTGCCGATGAACGGGTCGACCGAGGCGTAGGCCTTGTCGGCGGCGGTTTTCGGCGTGGCAGCCAGAGCGGCACCGGAAGCAAGCATGGCGGTGGCGGCGAAGGCGATCAGGAGGCGACGGTCCAGCGTGGGCATCGGCATTTGGATCGATTCATATGATGGCCGGATGCTAGCACCCGGCTACCGGCACCGCATGTTGCGGCGCAGCTGAATGGATCCAAAGGCGACAAAAGTTGTCCTGTCTTATCTGCAACTAATTGCATGTTCCCGCGCCTTGGCGATCACCAGACTCTGCGCAAGCCCAATGCGGCACAAAAGAGGCGTCTTGCAAGATGCCCGTTTGCGATGTGACGGCTATCGCAATACGCCTCGCGCGGGCCAGGAACAGCACCTTATTCACTTCACTTTCACACCATGTGAGCGTTTGATTCACGCCGACGAAGTGAATGCGGTTTCTGTCCTGAAGTTCGATACCCACAGGAGTCCGGTCATGAAGATCGCCGTTCGTCGTTCCCTTGCGCTGGCTGTCGCCAGTTCCCTTGCCCTCGGACTTCCGGCTTACGCGGGTATCCTCACGCCGGGGCAGTCCGCCACCGTGCAACCCGGGGATACTGCCGAGACGTGGAGCCTGTCTGGTGCCCGCATTGATGTGCGCCCCGGCGGGCAGACGTTGTCGATCTTTGCACGCGACTCGTCCAGCGTGATCCTGGATGGGGCGCAGGTTTCTTTCTCAGGGTCCGACGCTGCTGTTCGGCTGACCAACAGCCATGCTGAAATCAGTGATACCTCGATCGCCAGCAGCGGGGAACGAGCACTGTTGCTGGCCACGGGGGTGACGGGCGACACCGGCCCAGCTTCCACAGCGATGGTTCGCCGCAGTACGCTGCAAGGACTTGGGGTGGGTGTCAGTGTCGCCACCAGCGGTCCGAGCCAGCGAGCGTCGCTGGTGCTGGACGCAACGCGTGTCGAGGCACTGGCTGATGTCGGCAACGTTGAGCCACTGGCCGGCAACGGGCTGCTTCTGATCGGAACCGCCGATGTGTCCATCGAGAACGGCAGCACCGTCATCGGTGCACAGAACGGCATCTACGCCATTGATACGGACGTGGGTGGCCCTTCGGAAGTGAATATTGACAGCTCCCGCGTGGAGGGCCGTACCGCAGCCGCCATCCGGGTCGCTCCCTCGCTTGATCCAGCGAGCCCCCGATCCAACGTCGTCTTCAACGTGCGCAACAACAGCCAGATTGTCGGCGGTGACGGCAATCTCCTCTTCGTCGAGGCACCCGATGCGACGGTCGGCTTCAATGTCGACAACAGCCAGCTGACTGGCAGCATTCTCAACACCGTCGGCAGCACGCTTGACGTTGCCTTGCGCAATGGTGCCAGCCTGAAAGGCACCACGCGCGACATCACTTCAATGGCGCTCGACAATGCCCGTTGGCAGCTGAGCGGCGACAGCAGCACTGGCACGCTGGCGCTGGGCAGCAACAGTGAGATTTCCCTGGGCGACGGCTCCGCCTTCCACACCCTCAACGTGGCCGGCAACTTCACCGGCAATGGCGGCACCCTCGCCTTCAACACCGTACTGGCCGGCGACGATGCCGCCACCGACAAGCTGATCATCGGCGGCGACACCAGTGGCAGTGCCAACGTGCGCGTCAACAACGTCGGCGGTGCCGGGGCGCAGACCAGCCAGGGCATCCAGTTGATCCAGGTTGGCGGCGCGTCCAATGGCCAGTTCAACCTGGCCGGCCGCGCGGTGGGCGGCCAGTACGAGTACTTCCTGCACAAAGGCACCGGCGCCGACGGCAACTGGTACCTGCGTTCGCAGCTACCGACCGTGCCGGACCCGTGCGTGGTCAATCCTAGCCTGCCCGAGTGCAAGCCGGTTGATCCTGTTGATCCGGTCGATCCGGTCGATCCGGAGCCGGTGCTGCGCCCCGAACCCGGCGCCTACCTGGCCAACCTGCAGGCTGCGCAGAGCATGTTCCGCGTGGGCTACCACGACCGCCATGCCGGCCAGAATTCCGGCCGCGCCTGGGCCCGCGTGGATGGTTCGCGCAACGGCTTTGATGCCATCAGCCGCCAGCTCGACATCCACGGCAACAGCCAGGCACTGACCGTCGGCGCCGACGTGTGGCGTCACGAATCGGGCAGCGGCGTGGGCGTGACGCTGTCCAGCGGCAATGCCACCAGCACCTCCACCAATGAACTGACCGGCTACTACGCGCGCGGCAAGGTGAAGGGCGAGGCGCTCGGCGTCTACGGCACCTGGCGCGGCGGCAACGGCGCCGATCCGTATGCCGGCTTCTATGTGGATGGCTCGGTGCAGCGTGCGCAGTTCCGCAACCGGGTGGAAGGTATCGGCCTGGACACGGAACGCTACGACAGCCGCGCTTGGCAGGGCGCAGTGGAAACCGGCTATGCGTTCCGCGTGGGCGGTGCCAGCAACGGTGGCATCTACCTGGAGCCGCAGTTGCAGGTGGGCTACAGCCGCTGGGACAGCAACCGCCACACCGAGGCCAACGGCACGGTGGTCAGCGCCGAGAATGCCAATGGTGTGTTCGGGCGCGCGGGCCTGCGCCTGTCCGGTGTGACCCGCTGGGGAACGGTGCCGCCGAGGTGCAGCCGTACCTCGCCGCCAACTGGCTGCATACCCGCGCCGAGTCGCAGATCCGCGTGGATGACGAGATCGCCGATGCGCGCGTGCCGCGCAGCCGTGGCGAGTTCAGTGGCGGTGCGTCGGTGAAGTTCGGCAACGGCCTCGGCGCCTGGGGCGGCCTGTCGCTGCAGAGGGCCAGTGGCTATCACCAGACCCGTGCGCAGGTAGGTGTCAGTTACAGCTGGTAGTCGGTCGCCTTTTCCTGGGCTTCCCTGGAGTGGAACCGCGCAAGGTGAACGCCGACAGGGCAGCGTCGGCTACGCCTTGCGCGGCGCAGAGATCCCACGCTTCCCACGATGGCCGAGCATGCGCTCGGCTCTGGCCTCTGGAGGAGATCGATCGGTCTTTCTACGCCGCCAGCACCTTCTGGATATCGGCCAACGGTGCGTTGGTCAGGTCCTTGGCGATGTCGCCCAGCAGGCGGGCCTGCGTTTCCTTGTGCAGCAGCGGGCGGATGCGCCCCAGCGTGGTCGGATCGGCCACCAGCACCAGGTGTGCGTAGCGGTTGTTCAGCGCATCCTCGTTCAACTGCTCGGCAACCTGCTTGGCGAAGGTCGCTTCGTTGAGCTGGGAAATGGACATGTCCTTCGGCACTGCCCCCGACGGCCCCTGTCCCGACACGCCCTGCTCGCTGATGTCCTGCAGGCGCAGTTCGCCTTCCTGCTTCAGCGTCAGCTGATGATCGCTGCCGACGTTGGTGAACACGCGGGCCGAACCACCATCGGCGACAATGATCAGCGTACCTTCGGGAATGCGACGGGTCATGCGATGCTCCTTCTCGATTGCGTTATTGCGTTCACCACCACCGTAGACAGGACCATGTGAGCGCTACGGCCAGAGTTCGTTCAATGCACGTCATCGCGTTCAGTGCAGATGAACAGGCGTGATGGAACACAGCGTGCAGATCAGTCCGCTTCGCTGCACGCTCACGCCGATGCCGTTATGATGAATCGATGATCGACAAGACCCACTACGTGACGGGCGCACCTGTTACGTGGGAAGCACTGCCGACCGGCGCTTCGCTTGCCACGAATGCTCCCGCCCTGCATTTCCATCGCCTTGCGCTGGATCCCGGCGGATGACGCCCGCAGGCCCTCTTGCCTGCACCCCTACGCTGATGTGATACCCGGCCGCTGACTGCGCGGTCGTTGTGATCCCGTTGTCGCGTCTCCGCCCCTGCGGCGGTGCTTTGCCGTGCGCGTGGCGTTGCGCCTGCACACACTCCCCGGCCCCCACGCCACCCATCGATGCCCCCGCGCCACTTGCGCCTGCATCGCCGTTTCCGATTTCCGGGACACACCACACCGCTCATTCCCCTATTCCATACCTACAAGGGAGACCCCATGCAGGACACGCCCGAGGCACATGCCCATTTCGGCTGGTTCAAACGCCGCCGCCACCTGAAGGTCGATGAGATCACCGTCGTCGACAAGCCCATGCTCAAGCGCGCCGTGGGCGCCGCCGCACTGGGCAATGCCATGGAGTGGTTCGACTTTGGTGTCTATGGCTATCTCGCCGTCACCATCGGCCAGGTGTTCTTCCCGTCCAGCAACCCCACCGCGCAGGTGATCGCTGCCTTCGCCACCTTCACCGTGGCGTTCCTGGTGCGGCCGCTCGGCGGCCTGGTGTTCGGCCCGCTCGGCGACCGTTATGGGCGCCAGAAAGTACTGGCGTTCACCATGATCCTGATGGCGCTGGGCACGTTTGCGATCGGCCTGATTCCTTCCTATGAGCGCATCGGCATCTGGGCGCCGGTGCTGTTGCTGCTGGCGCGCGTGGTGCAGGGCTTCTCCACCGGTGGCGAGTATGGCGGTGCGGCCACCTTCATCGCCGAGTATTCCACCGACCGCAACCGTGGGTTGATGGGCAGCTGGCTGGAGTTCGGCACGCTGGGCGGCTACATCGCAGGCGCCGGTACCGTGACCGCGCTGCACATGCTGCTGAGCAGCGGGCAGATGCTGGACTGGGGCTGGCGCATTCCGTTCCTGGTGGCCGGCCCACTCGGCCTGCTTGGCCTGTACATGCGCATGAAACTGGAGGAAACGCCGGCCTTCCGCGCCTTCGCCGAGGAAGCCGAGAAGCGCGAGCACGATCGTCCGGGGCTGGGCGCGCTGTTCCAGGTGCACGGCCGCCAGCTGCTGGTATGCATGGGCCTGGTGCTGGTGTTCAACGTCACCGACTACATGCTGCTGACCTACATGCCCAGCTACCTCAGCGTCACCATGGGCTATGCCGAGAGCAAGGGGCTGTTGCTCATCATCATCGTGATGCTGGTGATGATGCCGCTGAACATCGTCGGTGGATTGTTCAGTGACAGGCTGGGCCGCCGCCCGATGATCATCGGCGCGTGCATCGCACTGCTGGTGCTTGCCATTCCGTGCCTGCTGCTGGTCGGCAGCGGCAACGACTGGATGATCTTCCTTGGCCTGATGCTGCTCGGCCTGGCACTGGTGTGCTTCACCAGCTCGATGCCATCCACGCTGCCGGCGCTGTTCTACACCCCGGTGCGCTACAGCGCGCTGTCGATCGCCTTCAATGTTTCGGTATCGCTGTTCGGCGGCACCACCCCGCTGGTGACCGCGTGGCTGGTGGAACGCACCGGTGACCCGCTGGTGCCGGCCTACTACCTGATGGGCGCGGCGGTGATCGGCCTGGTGACCATGCTGTTCGTGAAGGAGACCGCCGGCCTGCCGCTGCGTGGTTCACCGCCGGCCGTGGGCAGCGACAGGGAAGCGGCTGCGTTGTTGAAGAGCGATGTGCCGGTAACGGTGGACCCGAGTCTGCCGCCACTGCCGGACGCTGCGGAGCCCGAGCAGGTGAAGCCGGCCTGAGGCCGGGCGCAGAACGCGATCCACACATGGCGTGGATCTACGGGGCCAGAGGCGCCGGGTGGATACGCCCGGCGCTGCCTGGCGCTACGTCTTGATGCGGGCCAGCTTCCCCGGCGTCCAATGCAGCGTCCAGGTGTAGTTTCCGTCCGGCGGACAGACGTGGCGGTTCGGGCTCTTCCATTCGCAGACGGTCGCCCCGGCACTGACGGTGAAATCGACAATGATGCGATCACCCTGGATGCGAATGGCACGGATGGCGCCTGGAATCTGTTCAGCCGCGTCGTCACCGTAGCCATACCGGCGGATGGCGGCATAGTCTTCTGCTTCCACCGGCGACAGGCTGTTCGGGTTCTCCTGGCCGCGCGGATCGTTTGCCGTCAGCGCCGTCATCACCGCCACCACATTGCGTTGCGCGAAGCTGCCGCCGGTGTAGGTGGACGTGTAGAAGTACACGACCTCGGCACGGCCATCACCATCGAGGTCGGCAACAGCGGTCCACACCGGACGGAAATCGGATTCAATGTCGTCGCCGGGAATCAGCCGCAGGTTGGCTTCGGCGGCCCGGTAGGCCTGTACCAGGCTGGGCGGCAGCACCACCCGCTTGGACGCGGCAGGCGCGGCCGTCGCCGTCAGGCTGGGCAGCGCCAGCGCAACAAGCACCAGGCAGATCGAAGTGGAGCGAAACGTCGCAGGTCCGTGCATGTCGTCCTCCATGATTGTGCGGTCAGTCTAACCGCAGCTCCGGTGGCGCCCAGTCGTGCACGGCACGGGTTCGCGCAATGTGTGGAAGGCGTCCATGCATGGGATGGATCTACTGCGGCCTGTCCAACTCCATCGCACGCATTACGATGGGTTTGGCCCAGTCCGGCGTATGCAGCAGTTCGGCCACCGAGACCGGGTACTGCAGCTGGCCATGCGCCATCGCCAACACCGGCAGCGGCTCAACGCAGCCGTCGGCGTCGGCCGGCGCGCTGTTGTCGTAGACATGCAGCTCGGCCAGGTGTGGCAGCAGTTCCAGCAGGTTCTCGCGCGCCGAATCGAAGCGGGCGTGGATCTTCTCCACCGGAATATCATGACCGCCGGCGGCCACCCGCGCTGCAACGCGGGCAATGTGCAGGTCCACCGTGGCCAGCCCGCAGAACCAGATCGCAACATGATGGTGTTCGCAGGCCCCGCGCAGCAGGCGCGGAATAGTGTTGCCGCCCAGCGTGGTCTCGAAGGCGAAGTCCGTGCCATCGGCCATGGCCTGGCGCAGGCGGCGGGTGCCTTCCAGCCAGGCCTCGGCATTGGCGTCGGGCAGCGGCCAGCCGGCCTCCACCAGGCGGCGGGTGAACGAATCGGGATTGAACCAGCTCAGCCCTTCGGCTTCCAGCCAGGTGCCCAGCAGCGAACTTTTGCCGGCGCCATTGACGCCGGCCAGCACCAGGATCCGCCCCATCGGTCAGAGCGGACGGCCGAGGGTGACCTTGCGGCCGCGGCGGATCGGCTGGCCCAGCACCTTGCCCAGCCCCTCACCGCGCTGCAGGCTGGCCAGGGTCTGGTCGAACTCACCGCGCAGGCGCAGCAGTTCTTCGCTGCGCTCACCGGCATCGCTGCCAGCGGCCTTGGCCAGCAGTTCCTGATACGTGCGGATATCCACGATCACCGCTTCGGGGTGGTTGTGGTTGGTGATGACCAGCGCCTGCTTCTCGCGCACGGTGCGCATCAGGCTCGGCCAGCCACGGGTCTTCACCGACGACGCGGGGGCCTTTTCGAGGCCAGGCAGATCCAGCGGCAGGGTCATGGCACGGCTCCAGACGTGGACAGTTGAGGCCATTATGCCCAATTTGGCCCAATTGGGGATAAATGGACCTTTACCTGCCGGAACCGTCCGCCGCCGCGCCCGGAGCATCGGTCTGCAGCAGGCTGTCCCGCTCGCGCAGCGGGAAGCGGATCCAGGCATCCAGGCCTTGCGGCGCGAAGCGCAGTTCGCCACTGCCGGCCAGTTCGTAGGGGACGCGCTGCTCGATCAGGGCCCGGCCCAGGCCGCGCTGGTGGGGTACCTCCCAATCCTGCACCTCGGCATGCCGCTCGCACCAATGCAGCCCCAGCCATGGCTGCCCCTGCTGGATCTGCAGGTTCCAGGACACCACGATCCGGCCGTCCTCATGGGTCAGCGCGCCATGCCGCAGCGCATTGCTGGCCAGCTCGTGGATCGCCAGTGACAGCACTTCGGCAGCCTTGGGTGGCAGCAGCACGTCCTCACCCTGCAGGTGATAGACCGCGGCAGCCGGTGTCTGCGCTGCAATCTCCTCATCCAGCATGCCGCGCAGGCAGACCCCTGCATTGGCGCCACGGGTCAGCAGGCTCTGCGTGCGTGCCAGCGACATCAGTCGCCCGCATAACCGTTCAGCGTATTCATCCACGCTGCTGACCGACTCGCGGGTCCGCCAGGCAATGGCATGGATGGTCGACATGATGTTGCGCACCCGGTGCTGCAGTTCGGCCAGCAGGACCGCCTGGCGCTCGGCGGCACGCTTGAGATCGTCGATGTCCACGGCGATGGCGAACACCCCGCTGACCCCTCCATCGGCGTCACGCAGCGGCGCTGCGGCAACCCGCGTCCAGCGCACCCGGCCATCGTCGTGCAGGTACTGGAACTCCAGCCCCGGCACCACGGTTTCGCCGCGCATCGCACGGGCAATGGCGAAGTCCTCGGGCCCGATGATGGAGCCATCCGGATGCCACCCCCGCCAACGATGCTGGTTCTCCGCATCGGTCGAAGGCACCTTGCCACTGGGCAGGTACGCACGCATCTGGTCATTGGACAACACCATGCTGCCCTCCAGATCGACGATGCACAGACCCACCGGCAGCACCTTGAAGGCCAGCTCCAGACGCCGCTCGCTTTCACGCCGGCGTTGCTCCTCGCGTTCGCGCGCGGCCTGGGCCACGTGCGCAGGGGTGGTCTCGAACATCGTCACCAGCACGCCATTGATGCGCCCTTCCTCGCCCCGGATCGGGCTGTAGGTGATGGTGAACCAGATGTCTTCCAGGCGACCCTGCCGCGCCAGCGGGTACAGCTTGTCCTCGAAGGTGAGGGTCTCTCCCTGCCAGACGCGGGCATAGAGCGGGCCGTTGATGTGCCAGACCTCGGGCCAGCACTCGCGGGTCGGCTGACCGAGCCCCCCGGGGTGCCTGTCGGCCAGGATCTCGGCGTAGCCATCGTTGTAGAGCTGCACCAGCTGCTCGCCCCACAGCACGATCATCGGGAAGCCATGGGCCAGCATCAGGTCGACGGTAGCGCGCAGGTGCGGCGGCCAGCGCTCGATCGCGCCCAATGGCGTGGACGACCACTCGTGGCGGGCGATGCGCGCGGCCATGCCATCGTGCCGGGCATGCATGCGCAGTGCAGGAGGCGCGGACCCACGCATGTCGGCAGCGTGGAGACCTTCAGTCGGGCGGGCCATGCCGCGCAATCAGGCGGCGCCCGCAGAGGCCCGTGGGACCGCCACCAATCCGGCCAGTTGCTGGACCAGGGCCTCGATGTGGTAAGGCTTGGTGCAGCGAGGAGCCGCAGCAAAGCGGCTGGGCAGGTTCTCATCGTAGCCGGAGGTGAGCAGGAAGGGCGTGCCCGCCTCGGCCAGACGATCGGCCAGCGGATAGACCTGCTCACCGCCCAGGTTGATGTCCAGCAGTGCCACATCGATGGGATGGGTATCGACCAGCTGCCCCAGCGCCTGCAGGTCACCGGCAGGCCCCACCACCTGTGCGCCTTTCAGTTCCAGATAGTCGACCAGGAACATCGCGATGGCGAATTCGTCTTCTGCCACCAGTACGCGCAGCCCATTCAGGCCATCCGGTTTGCTACCTGCCTCCAGCACGCCCTGCACTCCTCGGTACACGCGGCCTGCTTGGCCGCAATGCTGGCAGGATGCGCGATCCGGGCTACAAGGGCGCGTGACGACCGATGAAGAACGCTGCCACGTCGCATTCACTCCGATGATGCAGGCGTCGCGGGCGGCGATTCAGAAGGCGCGCTCCCATTTGAGGCTGAGCAGGCTGCGGTCGTGGCTGTACAACCAGCCAACGTTGCTGTCGATGCGCGCGTAGCGCAGGCTCAGGCTGGGTACCAGCCCGGCCACCGCGAGGCGCTCGCTGCGGACGACGGCGATCAGGTTCTGTTCGCTGTCCTCACGCCGCGCCTCCAGCAGCGGGCTCCACGCGTCGTAGTCGCGCTCGCGCAACGACACGAATACGGTGGCGGTGGTGCCCGTCCACTGGCGTGCCGCCCCCAGGCGCAGGCCACGCTGGCGGTAACCGTTGGCCGGATTGGCAGCACTGCTGTCACTCAGGTCCAGCCCGGCAAAGAGGGTCCAGCGCGGGTTGAGCGCATGGAACCAGGTGGCATACACCGCGGCCAGCTCACCGTCGTAATTGCTGGCCAGGCCGCGCTGACGATAGCGCTGGCGCTTCCAGTCGGCCTCCAGCTTGAGCAGGCTGCGCGCGTCCAAGGCATATTGCCATTCGCCATGCAGCCCGCTGCCGCCCTGCAGGGCCCGGTTGCCCAGGCCCTGGTAGTCATAGCTCGGCGCGATCTGCAGGGCATGCCGTGCGCTGCGCCAGCTATAGCCCGCCTGCACGCTCGCATTGAGCTCGTTGTAGGCGCTGTGCCCGCGCCATGCCTGGCCGAACGCAAGCCCGCGCACATAGACGCCGTGATGTCCGGCCAATGCCCAGCGACGTTCGAGGTTGCCGTCGTAGTCCAGGCCCATGGCGCGCTGGGCATCGGGAAGATTGCGCTGGATGATGCAGGTGTCGCCCACTCCGAACAGGCAGGTGCGGCTGGCCGAGCTGCGGTTGATGTTGTCGCTCCATGCCGGGCCGGCTGCCAGCGCTCCTTTCCAGCGTTTGCGGGCCTGCAGCGCAGCCAGGTAGGCGTCCACCCGGCCGCGCACACCTGCGGTGGCGGGGTCGTCGGCATTGATGCCACCGGCGATGGCCGTGAACAACACCACGGCATCGCGGTCGCGCTGGTCCTCGGCATAGACACGTGCAAGCTCAAGGCGGGCCGGCAGGAAATCCGGCTGCGCCGCCAGCAGTGCTTCGTACTCGTTGGCCGCGCGGTGGTGATTGCCGGCCACCCGCGCCAGGCCGCCCTGCGCGTAGTGGCGCAGCAACGGGTCGTGGCCGGGCAGTTCGATGTATTCGTCCAGGAAGCGCTGCGCTGCGCCCCATTGCTGATGCTGCAGCGACAGGTACAGCGCCTGGCCCAGATCGTCGACCGTGCGCTCCACGCGCAGGGTCTGGCCGTCGATGGTGATGGTCGGTCGCGCCGACTCGGCCTGCTGCAGGCGCTGCTGGTCCTGCTGCTGGTGGCGCAGCTCGCTGCCCTGCTCCAGCACACGACGAAGATCATCCTGCTGGGCGCGCACATCGGCAGCCGCCAGCAACAGGATCACAAGGAAGATGGGATGGCGCATGGTCGATCCGTGGTGATGCATGCAGCGGGCCGAAGCAGGGACTGGCGGATCGCGGCTTGTCCCTGCCCTGCCCCGTCAGGGGCGTGGCAATCAGTTCTTGCTGCCGCCGAAGGCGGTGTCGTACTGGCTGTTGCCGGCGAAGGTGGCGATGCCGGCCAGGGTGGCGGCGTTGGCGCCGAAGAACTGGCCCTGGGTGGTGCCGTTGACGCTGCCATTGGCGTTGGCCGAACCGGCGAACGATGCATCGGCACTGTTGATGTTGGCAACGATGGCCAGGGTCAGGCCATTGCCGGACAGCGCACCGTCCAGGGTGCCGGCGCCGAAGTCGGCGTCGAAGGTGCCGCTCAGCAGGTTGCTGCCGTTGAACTTGTTCAGGCCGGCCACGGTGTAGGACGCCACGCCGGCGGGCAGCGTGGTGCCGGCGCGGTCACCAACGAAGTAGACCTGGCGGTTGTTGAAGCCACCGGCGGCGCCATCCTTGGACCACTCACCGAACCAGACATCGCCACTGCCGACCTTGACGAAGTTGAAGTGGCCCATGCCGGCGTGGCTGCCCGGTGCGCCGGTGATCGGCATGGCCAGGGTGCGAACCGTCACGCCATTGACGGTGGTGGGTGCCGAGTAGGCGCTCAGGCCCTGGAAGTCCACCGGCTTGGCCTGGGACACGGTGCCGACACCGACACCGGCCTTGCCAGCGCGGTGCGGGCCGCCATTGACCTGCGATTCGCCAACCGCGACGTACAGCTCGGCATCGGTCCTGGCACTGGCGGCACCAACGATATCGGCAGCATGCGCGGCACCGACCAGAGCCAGCGAGGCGGCAACGGCGAGCACCGAACGGGAGATCATTTTCATGGTATTGCTCCTTGGTTGAGGGAACTACGGGTACAACGCTTGAAGGTGGGAGATCAGAAGCGCGCGGTGACGCCGAGCTTCAGGGTGCGACCCGGGGCCGGCAGCGTGGACCGCGTGGCTGGATCGACGTAGTAGCGGTTGCCGAGGTTGCTGCCGACCAGCTCGACGCTGGCATGCTCGTTGAAGCGCCAGCGCGCATAGGCATCGACGGTGGTGATGTTTCCCCAGGTGAACGGCACGTTCTGCCAGAGCAGGCCGCTGCCACCGCTCAGCAGGCGGTCACGGTAGGCCTGCAGATCAGGGTTCTCGTGCCGCTGGTAGTGCACGATGCGGCTGCCCAGTTCCAGGCGCTCATCGAACAGGCGCGTGCCCAGCGACCAGTTGATCGACAGCTTGGGAATGGCCTGGGTCAGCAGGTAACCACCGACGAAACCATCCTGCACGCAGTTCGGGACCAGGCCGCGGTTCGCGTCCAGGAGGACCGCCATGCTCTCGTCACACACCTCGTTTTCCAGCGTGCGGGTGATGCCCAGATCGGTGAAGAAGCGCCGGTTGTCGAAGCGCGCCTGCAGCTCGATGCCACGGATGGTCTGCTTGTCGATGTTGTCGAACAGGAAGTTGCCATCGCGCTCGATCACGTCACGGGTCTTGTGCACGTAGTACGCCAGCTTGACGTCGGCATCGGCGGTGTTGCCGAACAGGGCTGACAGGTTGTGCACGTAGCCCACCTCGTAGTTGTAGGCGTGCTCGGGCTTGAGCGCATGCAGCGGATTGAGGCTGCCGGAGAAGGCGATGGTGCTTTCGAACATGCTCGGGAAGCGCACCGCTTCGCTGTAACGCACGTAGGCACGGGCGGCCGGGGACAGGTGTGCAGTGGCCGAGAAGGTCGGCAGCCAGGCGTGGTCGCGGCGACGGCTGTTGCGACCATCGACCCGCTGCGACTGTACGCTGTTGCCGATGCTGCAGACCTGGTCGCTGCCGGCAAACACCGGCTGCACGCCGGGAATGGCCGCCACTTCGCCATTGAGGCAGGGATTGCCGGCGCGGGTGTAGTTGCCATCGGCATCGGGCAGCCAGGGCCGCGTGTACCTGACCGGACGCGGCGTCTCGTACGGCGCCAGCAACGCACGGATGCTGTCATCGATGAACCAGCCCATGCCGCGCTTTTCCCATACGGCGCGACGTGCTTCCAGAGCGTCGATGCGGGCCTGCAGATTGGCCGGACGCGGCGGCAACTCGTTTACGGTGTACTGCGCTTCCTTGCCACCTACGCCCTTGGTCAGCAGCTCGGGGTGCGCCTCGAGGAAATCGTCGAAGGCCCAGTAGCGGCTGTAGCGCACGCCTGCATTGAGGGTGAGGAAGTCGACCGGCCGCCACTCCAGGGTGAGGTAGCCTTCGCCCTCCTGGCGGCGCCCGGCACGCGGGAACATGCGCCAGCCATCGGTGGTGCCGAAGTACGGATCGCCGGACCCCAGTTTCTCGTACTGCCAGTTGCCGCCCACGGTCAGGTCCAGGGTCGAATGCAGCGCGAAGCGGTTGCTCAGGATCAGGCCGGTGCGGTCGTTGCGTGCATTGGCCAGTGCGGTGTTGCGCAGGATCGGGCTGGCGTCCGGATTCCATGCCGGATTACCCACCGCGAAGTTGGGAAAGCCGCCGGCGGTGTAGGTATCGCTTGCCGTTTCCGTGCGCCACAGGTTGGCGTACAGGTCCAGCCAACGACTGCCGGCGGGCTGGAAACGGTACTCCAGGTTCCACGCGTCCGAATCGACCCGGCTGAGCGGCCACTGGATGCGACCGTAGTCCGGGGCCGACAGGATGCGCGACGGCATGATCTCGCCGTAGTGCGACAGCGTGCGCCGCCAGGTCGCCTTCAACTGCTGGTCATCGTTGATCTGCCAGCTGCCCTTGACCAGCCAGGACTCCTGTTCGCTGGAGGTGTTGGGCACTTCATCGCCGGGCTTGAAGTAGCGCGCCAGCGTGGTGATGTAGTCGATGCCCTGGTACTCGAACTGCTCGCGCCGGTCCTGTTCGTAGTAGCCGCTGCCCTTGGTCCCGGAGAAGTAGTTGCCGCGCTTGCGCCACGCGTAGGCAGCCATCAGGTCGACGTTGTCACCACGCACGCCCAGCGCCAGGCGCCAGGCCTGGTCCTCGCCATCGAAGGGATTGTTGCCACTGCGCGACTTCACGGGCACCACCAGGGTGCGGTCGTCGTAGGGTGAGTTCGGCGAGCCCTGCGGGAAGCCCGGCACGGTGCGGTAATCCTCGCCGGTGTGCAGCCGCGGCAGGCGCGGCGCCACCGCGTTGCTGCTGCCTTCGATCTTCAGCTCCCCGCCGAAGCGCTCGCCGGCAGCGACGATGTCATCGACGTCGATGGTCTTGATCACCAGCGCGCCACCGATCCCGCTGTGCACATCGCGCACCAGCCCTGGCCCCTTGATGACCTGGATGCCACCAATCAGGTTGGGATCGATGTAATTGCGGTTGCTGACGCCGTTGTAGCCGCGCCAGACCGTGAGCGCCTGTTCGCCGCCGTCGATGCTGACCGGCACCCGCCCGGGCCCCTGGATACCACGGATGTTGACGTCCAGCGCGCCGCTGTTGCGCGCATCGCCACTGAACACACCGACCAGATCCTTGACCACGTCGGCCGGATTGGAGCCACGGTAGCGCTCCACCCGGTCGCGCCCCGAATACGCCGTGGTCAGGTCCAGCGCGAACACATCGTCGTAGCCACGCCGATCGCGGGCCTCACCCCCTTCCGACTGAAGGCGACCGGCCACGTCCAGTGTTTCGGTCACCCGCACCCCTTCCCCCTCACCCGCCTCCGCTGCGGCCCGCAGGCTCCAGGTACCGTCCATGCCGCGCTGGGCACGCACGCCGCTGCCGCGCAACAGCTGCTGCAGCGCCTGCATCTGGCTGTACTCGCCTTTCACTGCACTGGAGCGGCGGCCTTCCACCAGGTCGCTGCGGAACACCACCTGCACATCGGCCTGGCGGCCAAAGGCGCGTACGGCATCAGCCAGTGGCTGCTCCGGAATGGTGTACTGGCGCACCGGCGCGACGATCGCCGGTTGCGCCTGTACGGCCGGCACCCAGGCCAGCGGCAGCAGAGCGGTGGAAACAGCCAGGGCCAGAACGGTGGCGCGACGATGACAGGCGGATGCCGTGGACGGCATGGACAGGAACTCCTCAAGCGTGGCGGAACCACGGGCACATCCGGTGCCGGTGGCATGTCTGGCTTGAGGAGAAACGGTGTTTCGCTCTGGCTATACCTCTATAGACAGCGGGGCACTGCGGGTGCCCACGGTTTTTTCATGTTTTTTTCATCTGGCGGGCCGTGCGCTGCGCCGCAGGCACCTCACCACACCACCAGCACGCCACCGGGCAAGTGCTGCACGCGCAGTCCCGCCTGTGCGGCCACCGCTTCAATAGCCGTCTCCGGCTGCTGCAGATGGAACAGGCCACTGACCCGTACGTCCGCGCCCTGCCCGCCCAGTACCCACACCGGTGCACGGCGGTAGCGCGCCAGATCGGCGATGGCCTGCGCGGCCGACCGGTCGTCGATCACTATCTCGCCACGCCGCCACGGCGCCAGGGTCTCGGGATCTTCCAGCTGCACCGGCTGCAGCCAGCGACCGTCACGGAACGTCCGTGCCTGCCCGGCATGCAGGCGCTGCACGCTGCCATCGCCGGGGCGCACGTCCACTGCGCCTTCGCTGACCCGGGTCATGACCGTGGTGTCCTGCATCGACACGCTGAAGGCGGTGCCGATGTCACGGACCAGGCCGCCCGCCACCTCGACCTGGAACGGCCGCTGCTCATGCGCCACCTGGAACCAGGCCTGGCCGCGCAGCAGGCGCAGGTGCCGCTGCTGGCCATCGAACTCAACCGCCAATGCGGTGCCCGCATCGAGTACGGCGGTGCTGCCGTCCTCCAGCTGCACCACGCGCGGTGCATCGCTGCTGCGCAGGTCACTGCGTGCCAGCAGCAGCGCGTGTGGCGCAGCGGCAACCATCAGCACCACTGCGGCGGCACTGGCCAGCAGCCACGGCAGGCGCCGACGCGGTGCGATCGGGCGCAACCCTTGGCAATCAGCCGTCAACCCGGGCAGCGCGGCCAGCACGTCGGGCCCGGCGGCATCCAACCCTTGCCAGAAGGCCTGCTGCTGGCGCCAGGCCAGCGCATGGCGGGGATCGGCCTGCAGCCAGCGCTGCAGGGTTCGTTGCTGGCGTTCCGGCAGCGGGCCTGCACTGCACTGGATCACCCAGCGCAACGCCTGCCTGGCCTGACGCGGCGAGGGTTCGGACGTGGTCATGGTTGTGGCCTGCCGCACCACGAACGGGTGCGCCTTCCTGTTGTGACAACGGCGGGCGTGATCTGCCCACGGCAATCGCCGCTCATCGATGCATTCCCTGCTGGTGCTGCTGGATCAACAGCGCCGCGCGCAGCACATGCTTGCCCACCAGGCTCTTGGAAATACCCAGCCGGGCGGCGATTTCGCGCTCACTCAGGCCCAGGTAGCGGTTGAGCACGAAGCACTCGCGCACCTGGGCCGGCAGCGCGAGGATGGTCTGGGTGATCTCGCGCAGCTGCGCCTGGTCCAGCGCCTGCGCCTCGCCATCGCGACTGGCCTCGGCCATGTCGAGGGCGTACTCGGCCATCGCACGCCGCTCGCGGGCGTCGGACTGGCTGCGGTTGAGCGCGTGGTGGTAAGCCATCCGGTACAGATAGCCGCGCGGCTCCAGGATGGGCGGATCGCCGGGCACGCTGCTGGCCTTCAGGTACAGGTTCTGCAGGGTGTCCTCGGTACTGGCCGGGTCGAGATAGCGCGCGATGAAGCGAGACAACGCACGGCGCTCGCGGATCAGCAGCTCGACCAGCGCCAGGGCATTGGGAGACATAGGTGCCAAGGCCGGACCGGGGAATGATGGGCGTGATGGCGACGGTCCGAGCCGGAATTGTAGGCGTCCGGCCGCGATACCGCACCCCCGTTCAGCGACGTCGCCACAGGCAGGACCTTCGGCCTATGAAGATTTCGTGAAGGCGATGCTATGTTATATCGTCACATTCGTAGCGACCCCTTCCCATGTCCCGTTCCCTCCCCGCCCGCTGCCTGTCCGGCGCGATCCTCCTTGCCCTGGCGCCCGCACTGGCAGCGGCGGCCGAAGCCCCTTCGCAGCTGGATCCGATCGTGGTGACCGCCACTGCCACCGATCGCCTGGCCAGCGACGCGCCCGCCTCCATCAGCGTGATCACCCGCGAGCAGATCCAGCTGCGGCCGGTGCTGGACCTGGCCGACGCACTACGCGGCAGCCCGGGCGTGACCGTGGCCGGGGTCGGCTTCGGTCGCCGCGGCATCCGCATCCGCGGCATGGATCCGGGCTATACGCTGGTGCTGCTGGACGGCCAGCGCGTCAGTGCGTCGGCCGATGCCATCGCCCACTCGGATTTCGATCTGGGCTGGCTGCCTGCCGCCGCGATCGAACGCATCGAAGTGGTACGCGGCCCGATGTCCTCGCTGTACGGATCGGAGGCACTGGGCGGCGTGATCAACGTGATCAGCCGCCGCGCCACCGACGATTGGCAGGGCAACCTGGTCTACAACGCCGGTGTGGTTGGCGGTGACCGCGGCGGCAATACCGCACAGGCCGGCTTCTATGCCGGCGGCGCGCTGCTGCCGGGCACGCTGGGCCTGAGCGTGTTTGCCGAACACCGGCAGAAAGACGCCACCCGCGATCCGACCGACGACCGGCTGGACGAACAGGAGGGCCGGCGGGTCAATACTGGCCGCGCGGTGCTTACCTGGACCCCGGACGCGCACCAGCGCATCGACCTGTCACACCTGCAGGGCAGCGAGGAGCGCCGCCGCCATGCGCTGCAGGCCGGCGCCGCACCCTACGTCTACGAGACCATCGACGACATCCGTCGCCGCCAGACCACGTTGAGCCACCAGGGCGAGTGGGACTGGGGGCAAACCCGGGCAAGTGCCTACCGTGCCACGCTGGACCGCGACAACCGTCGCGACCGCGGCGAGGCCTCGCGGCCGCAGCAGCTGACCGACCAGATCGTCGATGCACGCGCGACGGTTGCACTGGGTGCACGCCACCGCGTCAGCATCGGCGGCGAATGGCGGCGCCAGGAACTGGACGATGCTGCGGGTGCGCGCTCCGGCCATCTGCAGTCCGACCAGAGCGCGGTGTTCGTGCAGGACGAGATCCAGGTCAGCGACGCACTGTCACTGGTGTTCGGCAGCCGCGGCGACCGCCATCCCGAGTTCGGCTGGCACCACAGTCCGCGCGCCTATGCGGTGTGGCACGCCAGCGAAGCACTGACGATCAAGGGCGGCATCGGCAGCGGCTTCAAGGCGCCGAGCCTGAAGCAGCTGTCGCCGGAATACTCCGCGGTAGGCGGCGGTGGGCGTTTCACCATTGTCGGCAACCCGCAGTTGAAGCCGGAGCAGAACACCAGCGCCGAGCTGTCGGTAGCCTGGCAGCAGCAACGCTGGTCGCTGCAGGCCACCGCCTTCCAGAACGACCTCAAGGACCTGATCCAGACCACCTGCGTGCGTGCCTGCGGCGTGCGCGGCCGTGAACTGCGCAACTACACCAATGTGGCCCGTGCCCGAATCCGTGGCCTCGAGCTGGCCGGTACCGCGCCGATCAGTGAGCACCTGTCTTTCGAGGCGAACTGGAGCTGGCTCGACCCACGCGACCGTCAGACCGACCAATGGCTGCCGGAGCGTCCGCGCCGTAGCGGTGCAACTGCGCTGAACTGGCAGCGCGGACCGCTGCAGGCTGCGGTACGTGGCGAGTACATCGGCCCACAGCAGCAGGTGGCCGGCAGCAGCCAGGTGACCCTGCCCGACTACTGGCTGTGGTCGCTGGACGCGCGCTGGCGCGTGACCGCGGCGGTGAGCGTGGTGGCCGGCATCGACAACCTTGCCGACAAGCGGCTGGACGAAACCGGCGCGCTGTACCCGTACCCGGAAACCGGCCGCTACGTGCATGCCGGCATCGAACTGGCCTTCTGACCATGCGCAGCGGGTGGACATGGCTGCTGCTCGGGTGGCTGATGCTTGCCGCATCGGCCCGTGCCGAGCCCGAACCCTTGCGGGTGGAGGTGGTCAGCAGCAGCTTCGTGTTGCCTGGCAGGATCGCCCGCCTGGATGCGCTGGGCGCGCCCGCAGGGGTGCGCTTCCAGCAGCGCGTGGTGGACCCGGCGGCCACGCTGCCCGCTGACTGGCCGGCAGGCGCCGACCTGGTACTGCTGGATACGCCGCGACCGACCGATGTCGAACAGGTCATGGCGGTGGTCGACGGCCCCCTGCAGAAGGGCAAGGTGCCGTGGCTGCGCGTGGGCGGCGGTGCACCGGCCTCCGGCCACCTGCCCGCCGAGGTGGCGCGCAGGATCGCCGGTTACTACGGCAACGGTGGCGAGGCCAACATCCGCACGCTGGCGGCCTACCTGCAGGCGTGGCGCAGCGGTGCCGGGACCGACGCACTGCCACTGCCCCAAGTGCTGCCGGTCACCGGCTACAGCACGGGCGGCAGCCAGTGGTTGGACACCCCGCAGGCGTTGCAGGCGCAGTGGCAGCACCGCGATCAGGCGACATGGCCGAAGGTGGCCGTGCTGATCTCCGGCAGCATGCTCAGTGGCATGCAGACCCAGGTGCTGGACGCGCTGATCGAGGCAGGACGCGCGCGCAGGATTGCGCTGTTCGGGGTCTGGTTCGACGCCGCCGCCGACAACGGCCTGCAGCAGGCGCTGCGCGGCATCGAGGTGGATGCGCTGGTCAATCTGACCCATCTGCAGAACGGCAGCGCGCGTGCCACCGAGTTTTCCGCGCTGGACGTGCCGGTACTGCAGACACTGAACCATCGGCAAAGTGATGCCGATGACTGGCGCGCGGCGAACACCGGCATCCCGATGGCCACGCTGGCGACCTTCGTCGCCGTGCCCGAAGCCTGGGGCGCCAGTGATCCAATCGTGGTCTCGGCCAATGCGCGCGGTGAACTGCAGCCGATTCCCGAACAGATCGATGCGCTGGCTGCCAAACTGCAGCGGCTGGCCGCGCTGCGCCACACCGCCGCGGCCGACAAGCGCCTGGCACTGCTGTTCTGGAATGCGCCGGATGGCGAACGCAACCTGTCCGCCTCGCATCTCAACGTGCCGCGCAGCATCGAGGCGCTGCTGCCACGGCTGGTACAGGCCGGGTATTCGACGCAGCCGGTGGATGAGACGACCCTGATCGAACAGCTGCAGGCGCTGCTCGGTGGTTACTACCATCCGGAGCGATTGGACGCGCTGCTCGATGCCGGGTTGGCCGATACCCTGCCGGTGGCGGACTACCGCCGCTGGCTGGCCACCCTGCCCGCTTCGCGCCGCAACGAACTGCGCGCACAGTGGGGCGATCCTGCACACCACCCCGCGGTACGCCAGCGGCACGGACAGGCCGTGTTCGTGCTGCCGCGCCTGCGCCTGGGCAACCTGCTGCTGATGCCGCAGCCGCCACGCGCGGGCCGCGTGGGCGAGGCCACCCACGATACGGCGTCGGTGCCGAGCCACTACTACCTGGCGGCGTACCTGTACCTGCGCCAGCAGTGGAAGGCCGACGCGCTGATCCACTTCGGCACCCACGGCACGCAGGAATGGACCCCGGGCAAGGATCGCGGCCTGTGGGCCGCCGATTATCCGTGGCTGGCGGTGGGCGAGCTGCCGGTGTTCTATCCGTACATCCAGGACAACGTCGGCGAGGCGATCCAGGCCAAGCGCCGTGGCCGTGCCGTGGTGGTCAGCCACCAGACTCCGCCGTTCGCACCGTCCGGGCTGTACGACGAACTGCGCGACCTGCACGCGGTGGTGCACGAACTGCAGCAGCTGGACCAGGGGCCAGTGCGTGATGCCACCGCCGCACGCCTGCGCACCCTGGCCACCGATAGTGGCATCGCCGCCGACCTGGGCTGGAGCGCGGTGGACATGCAGGCGCGCTTCGACAGCTTCCTGCCGGTGCTGCACGACCATCTGCATGAACTCGCCCGGCGCAACCTGCCACTGGGGCTGCATACCTTCGGCCAGCCGGCCTCGCCCGAGCACCGCCTGCTGATGGTGATGCAGCAGCTGGGTCCGGACTATCTGAAAGCGCTGGGCGAGGATCCGATGGAGGCCACTGCGGTGGACTACCGGCAGATCCAACAGGGCCTCGGCTATCGCACGCTGCTGCACCATCTGCGCGAAGGTGCGCCGATCAGCAGCGTCGCCAACCCCGATCTGCGCGCAGCGCTGCAGCATGCCGTGCAATTGGATGCTGCTCTGGCCGATACGCAGGAGATCGAATCACTGCTGCACGGCCTCGCTGGCGGCTTCGTGCGGCCCGGCGCCGGCGGCGATCCGATCCGCACGCCGGAACTGCGCAGCGGCCGCAACCTGTTTGCGTTCGAGCCGGACCGCATTCCCACCCGCGCAGCGTTCGACACTGGCGAGCTGGCCCTGCAGCAGCTGCTGCAGGCCTATCGTGATGATCACGATGGCCAGCTGCCACGCAAGCTCGCCATCAGCCTGTGGTCGAGCGAGGCGATCCGCCATCTCGGCGTGCTGGAGGCACAGGTGCTGCACGCGCTGGGCCTGCGCCCACGCTGGGACAGTGGTGGCAAGGTGATCGCGCTGGACATCGTGCCCGACGCGGAACTACAACGCCCGCGCATCGATGTGGTGATCCAGGCCACCAGCGTCTACCGCGACCAGTTCGATCCGTTCCTGCGACTGCTGGCTGGCGCCATCGAGCAGCTGGCGGCGATGCCGGCCTCGCCCGGCAACCCGATTGCCGGCAATGCACGGGACGTGCAGCAGCGCCTGCAGCGCGACGGCGTCCCTGCGGAGCAGGCGCAACGGCTGTCGCGCCTGCGCATCTTCAGCAATGCGCCGGGCGAATATGGCAGCGGCCTCAATCATGCCGTGCTGGCGCGCGGCGGCACGGCGGGCAAGGACGATGCGGCGCTGGCCAGCGGTTTCCTCGATCGCCTGCAGCACGGCTACGGCAGTGACGGTCAGGCCACCACCCTGCCCGGCGGCAACCTGTTCGCCGAACAGCTGCGCGGTGTGCAGGCGGCGGTGCTGTCGCGCTCCTCCAACACCCATGGTCTGCTCAGCACCGACCACCCCTTCGAGTATCTGGGCGGGCTGGCGCTGGCCGTGCGCCACCTCGACGGCGCCAGCCCGGCACTCTACGTCTCCGACCTGCGCGAACCGGCACCGCGCACGCGTAGCACCGCACGCTTCCTTGCCGATGAGCTGCGCGCGCAGACGCTCAACCCGCAATGGATCGGTGCGATGCAGGCCGAAGGCTATGCCGGCACGCTGGAGGTACTGAAGAACGTCGACAACCTGTTCGGCTGGCAGGTGACCGCGCCAGACACCGTCCGTGCCGACAAGTGGCAGGCGGTGCATGACACCTTCGTGCGCGACAGCCGGCAGCTCGGGCTGGCGCAGTGGTTCGAGCAGCACAACGCCAGCGCGCAGGTGCAGATGATCGAGCGCCTGCAGGAAGCGATCACACGCGGCTACTGGCAACCCGATGATCGCACCCGTGCGGAGCTGCAGGCGCGGCTGCAACAGCTGCAGGCCTCGTCAGCGCCGGAACCGGCACCGCCGCAGGCACATGCCGGCTATGGGCTCGGCCGCGCGGCGGCCGCCACACCGGCATCCGCTGCTGCCGCCACCGCTGCCCAACAACCCGCCACCGTCGAACCGGCCGCCACCCCAGCGCCCAAAGTGCGAGGCCAGGTGATGCGGCGGGTACCGCCGCCGACGCCGCACTCGCCTGCCACGCACTGGGCACTCGCCGTGCTGCTGGGCCTGCTTGGCGCAGGCGCCGCGCTGCAGGCACGCCGCAACGCTCGGCGCGCCAGCCCTTCCCATTCCCCTTCCAACACGGCTTCCGCATGAACGCGCTTGAATCCACGCTCTACGATCTCTCCCACCTGTTCCTCGCTCCGGTCCTGCTGCTCATCCTGCTGTCGCTGGCCTACGCCTTCCTCAGCTTCGGCGCCTTCCTTTGGGAAGGCCTGCAGCGCCGGCGCGGCCGCCACCGGCCCGAGCTGCTGGCCTGGCAGGCCCGCCACGGTGGCAGCAGTGACGACCTGGAACTGCATATCCTCAAGCGCCTGGAAGGCCTGCGCATCGTCTCGCGCACTGCGCCGATGCTGGGCCTGGTGGCAACCATGATCCCGATGGGCCCGGCGCTGCTGGCGCTGACCCGCAGCGACGCGCAGGGCGTGGGTGAGAACATGGTGGTGGCCTTCTCGTCGGTGATCCTGGCCCTGGTGGCTGCCAGCCTGACCTATCTGGTGCTGACCGTGCGCCGGCGCTGGCTGCTGCAGGAACTGCGCATGTTCGAGCGCTTGCAGGAGGCGAACTGATGCGCTTCCTGGATGACGACGAAGCCGACGACCCGATCCTGTCGGTGGTGAACCTGATCGACCTGTTCCTGGTGGTCACCGGCATCCTGATGATCGTGATCGTGCGCAATCCGCTCAATCCATTCACCAGCCAGGACGTGACCGTGATCGAGAACCCCGGGCAGGCCAACATGCGCATCACCGTCAAGCAGGGTGAGGAACTGACCCGCTACCAGTCCACCGGCGAGATCGGCGAGGGTGGTGGGCTCAAGGCCGGCGTGACCTATCGGTTGCCGGACGGACGCATGGTGTACGTGCCCGAGGGTGCTACCCCGGTCCAGTAGATCCACGCCATGCGTGGATGGAAAACCTAGGGTTCCTCCAGCGCCTCGAAGCGTTCGGCGAGGTAATCGATCAGTGCACGCACCGCCGGCAACAGGCCGCGTCGCGACGGGAACACCGCGTGCACGATCCCGTACTTCGGTTGCCACTCCGGCAGCACGGGCACCAGCGCGCCACTGGCCAATTCGTCGCTGATCATCATCCGCGGCAGCATCAGCAGGCCCACCCCGGCCACCGCGGCGGTGCGCAGCGCGATCATGTCATCGCTGACCAGTCGCGGGCGATGGTGCACGCTGGCCAGCACGTCGTCCGGTCCGGTGTATTCCCAGACATGCTGCTGGCTGGGCGATGCCAGATCTACGGTGGGCATCATCGCCAGGTCGGCCGGCACCTGCGGCGTGCCCAGCCGCTGCAGCAGCGCCGGACTGGCACTGGTACACCAGACCCGGCGCGCCAGCACGCGCACCACCAGGTCGCTGTCCTCCAGTGGCGGCGGCCGCACCCGGATCGCCACGTCCACGCCCTCGCCCACCACGTCCACGCGTCGGTTGGTGGCGTCCAGCTGCACCGTCACCTGCGGGTGCAGGGCGAGGAAGTCGGCCAGCATCGTGCCGATGCGTGCATGCAGGATCGCGATCGGGCACGCCAGGCGGATCGTGCCGCGCGGCTCCGCACGTGACATCGCAATCGCTTCTTCGGCCGCCTCGGCCTCGACCAGCATTGCCTTGCAATGGCGGTAGTAGTCCTGGCCGACCTCGGTGACCGAAAAACGCCGGGTCGAGCGCTGGATCAGGCGCACGCCCAGTCGTTCCTCCAGCAGCGCGATGCGCCGGCTCAGTTTCGACTTCGGCATGGCCAGCGCCCGGCCGGCCTGCGAGAAGCCGCCGTGCTCGACCACCATGGCGAAGTAGAACAGGTCGTTGAGGTCACAACGGCGGATATCTGCGATGAACACGGGGCGATCTCCTGCGGCCCATGGCCTGCGACCATTGTTCACCAGATAGGACTATGACGGCAAATACTGGCGTCTACCGGCCTTATTGTCGCGGCGATATCGTCTTCCCAACGAAGAACAGCGGTCGGCAGCCCCGGCCAGGAGATCGCCATGAAGCGTGTCACCGGTACCTACAGCGCCCCCCGCCCGCACTGGGTGGGTGACGGATTCCCCGCCCGCTCGATGTTTTCCTACAACACCCACGGCCAGCACCTGAGCCCGTTCCTGCTGCTGGACTATGCCGGCCCTTATAACTTCCCCCCCAGCGACACCCCGCGTGGCGTCGGCCAGCATCCGCATCGCGGATTCGAGACCGTCACCATCGTCTATGAGGGCGAGGTTGCCCACCGCGATTCAACCGGCGCCGGCGGCACCATCGGCCCGGGTGACGTGCAGTGGATGACCGCGGCCTCCGGCATCCTCCACGAGGAGTTCCACACACCGGAGTTCAGCAAGCGGGGCGGCACGCTGGACATGGTCCAGCTGTGGGTGAACCTGCCGGCGCAGGACAAGATGGGTGCACCGGGCTACCAGACCCTGCTCGACGCACAGATCCCCTCGGTTGAACTGCCTGATGGCGCCGGCCGCGTACGGGTCATCGCCGGCCGCTTCGACAGCCACGCCGGTCCGGCGCGTACCCACACGCCGATGGATGTCTGGGACATCCGCCTGCGGCAGGGCCACCATGCCGAACTGCCGGTGGCCGATGGCCGCACGCTGGCGCTGGTGGTGCTGAAGGGCACGGTGCGGATCAACGGCGGCCAGCCGGTCGGCGAAGCACAGCTGGTCACCTTCGACCGCAGCGGCGAGGACGTGTTCGTCGACGCCGACAGCGACGCCACCGTGCTGCTGCTCAGCGGTGAACCGATCGACGAGCCGGTGGTGGGCTATGGACCGTTCGTGATGAACAGCCAGGCCGAGATCGCGCAGGCGGTCAACGACTTCAACAGCGGCCGTTTCGGCCAGATCGCGCACTGATCGTTTCAATGCGGCGGGCACCGGCCCGCCGCACCTTCCGGGCCATCGCCCACCTTCTCCAGGAGACTGACCATGAGTACCCCCGCCAACTTCAACGGTGCCCGCCCGGTGATCGATCCGGACAACGCCGCGATGCTGCTGATCGACCATCAGAGCGGCCTGTTCCAGACCATCGGTGACATGCCGTTCACCAGCGTGCGCGCCCACGCCACCGCACTTGCCAGGATGGCCACGCTGGCAAAGATGCCGGTGATCACCACCGCCTCTGTTCCGCAGGGCCCGAACGGCCCGTTGATCCCGGAGATCCACGATGCGGCCCCGCATGCCCAGTATGTGGCGCGCAAGGGTGAGATCAACGCCTGGGACAACCCGGAATTCGTTGCCGCGGTGAAGGCCACCGGCCGCAAGCAGCTGATCATTGCCGGCACCATCACCAGCGTGTGCATGGCCTTCCCGTCGATCGCCGCCGTTGCCGATGGCTACCAGGTGTTCGCGGTCATCGACGCGTCGGGTACCTACTCGAAGATGGCCGAAGAGATCACCCTGGCCCGCGTGGTCCAGGCCGGCGTGGTGCCGATGGACACCGCCGCAGTGGCCTCGGAGATCCAGCGCACCTGGAACCGCGACGATGCCCAGCAGTGGGCCGAGGTCTACACGAAGATCTTCCCGAACTACCAGCTGCTGATCGAAAGCTACCTGAAGGCGCAGGACGTGCAGAAGAACCACGAACAGCTGGATTCGCAGCGCAGCTGAGCTGCCCCGGTTGCCAGCCGATCCTCGGCACTCCCCGAACAGGAGACCCACCATGTCCAGTGAACCGATCCGCGACCCGGCCAGCGATCATCTGCTGACCCCGCAGAATTCCGCCTTCATCATCATCGACTACCAGCCGGTGCAGGTGAACTCCATCGCCTCGATGGACCGCCAGCTGCTGGTCAACAACATCGTCGGCACCGCCAAGGCCGCGGTGGCCTATGGTCTGCCAATCGTGCATTCGACGGTGAACGTCAAAACCGGCCTGAACAAGCCGCCGATTCCGCAGCTGCGCAAGGTGCTGGGTGACTACCCCACCTACGACCGCACCACCATCAACGCCTGGGAGGACGTCGAGTTCCGCAGGGCGGTGGAAGCCACCGGGCGCCGCAAGCTGATCATGACCGCGCTGTGGACCGAGGCCTGCCTGACCTTCCCGGCCCTGGATGCGTTGAAGGAAGGCTATGAGGTGTATGTGGTGGTTGACGCCGTCGGCGGCACTTCGCTGGCGGCGCACGATGCAGCACTGCGCCGCATCGAACAGGCTGGCGGCCAGCTGATCAGCGTGCCGCAGCTGTTCTGCGAACTGCAGCGCGACTGGGCCCGTTCGGAAACGGTGCCGGCCTTCATGAACCTCTTCATCGAAACCGGTGGTACGGCAGGTATCCAGTTCTCGTACGATCGTACCGAGTGATTGCGTGGCGGCGTCGGCCCTGGCTGGCGCCGCCGTTGGGATTGGTCGAGCATGGCTCGACACTACAGACAGATGGAGAACGCGATGGCCTACGCACGCATTGTTTCGACCGCCGACAACTACCTGCACCACGTCAGCAATGGCACATTCGCTGTGGCTGCGGACGAGCCCGCCTCGCTGGGCGGCCAGGGCAAGGGTTTCGCACCGTTCGACCTGTACCTGGCCTCGCTGGCGGCGTGCACCACCATTACCCTGCGCATGTATGCGCAGCGCAAGGGTTGGGAACTGGGCGAGTTCCATGCCGAGCTGCGCTCGGAACGTGACGCGGACGGTCGCTTCCATGTGCACCGCGTACTGCATGCCAGCGCCGAGCTGAGCGATGCGCAGTGGCAGCGGTTGCTGGAGGTGGTGGAAAAGACCCCGGTGACCCTGGTGATGCGCGAAGGTGCGCGCATCACCAGTGAACGTGGGAGTGCAGCGTAACCCCATCCACGCATGGCGTGGATCTACATAAGGCTCAGCGCCGTGAATGCAGCACGGTGCGCTGGCGCATCGCGTTGAACTCCTGCTCCACCTGCTGGATATCCTCGGCCTGGAAACCGGCCGCATCCAGCAGCTGGTCGGCGGCGGCGGCCGCCAGCGGATCATCGTCACGCTGGCGCCAGCAGCGCGCCGGCAGGAAATAGCCCACTTCGCTGCGCCCGCGCATGATCACCACCGGCCGGCCTGCATACAGCAGGAATTCGGCCAGGTGCTGGCGCAGGCCTTCCACGGAAACATAGGCCGGTCCAACGCCCAGCATCTGGCTGGACGGTTCGGGACTCTCGAACAGCTTGCGACGGCTCATCCATTCCTCCTTTTGAACAACGCATGGTCTCCTTTCCTTAGACGGGCGCATCGCTGCGCCCCCGCCACGCACTACGTGATCCGCATCACGCCCGCCACTCAGAACCCGGTGTTGAACTCCAGCTGGAAGACATCGATCGACAGCGGCGCACCGGACACTTCCCTGGCCGCCATCCACTTGCCGCTGATCCAGCTGCGTGCGTCCAGCGCGTAGGCGCCGCCCACGTAGTAGCCGCGGGCGTTGGTGCCACCGAGGTGGAAGTTCGGATCGTTGTAGGCATCCGGCAGCGCATCGGCCTCGATGTGCTTGTAGCCCAGCAGCGCCTGCCACTGGCCCTTCTCCTTCAGGTCGGTGGCACCGAAGGTGGCCTGCACCATCCATGCGGTGTCGCCGCTGCGGAAGGTATCGATGCCGACGGAATCGCCGGCGCCGTAGTTGTTGACGATGCCGTTCTGGGCGCGACTGAACATGGCCTGCTTGTCGTAGGCCAGGTTGCGGATGTAATCGCCGTCCAGGCGCAGACCGATGCCCTGCGCCAACTGTGTATCCCAGCGCAGGTTGAGCGTGGCCAGGCGGAATGCCGAAGCCAGGCCAACATACTGCGGCGTCGGCGTACCGGCCGGGTCCTCCGGATTGCGCGCGATGTTGCGGATCAGCATCAGCGTGTTGCCCTTCTGCATGAACGCCGGGCGCGACCAGTCGGTGTCGCAGCCTACCGCGCCCGAATACAACGAGCACGTTGAGGACAGGCGGCCGCTGATGTTCTTGAAGTCGTAGTAGCCCAGCGCGGCACGCAGCGCGTTGTCGTCATTGAAGCGCCAGTTCACGCCCACCTGGGCACCGGACAGCCACTTGTTCTCGTTCGGGGTCTTGACCTTGCTCTGGCTGGGCGAGCTGTCGGAGGTGTACTCCAGCGGCACAACCGCGAGGTTGCCGAACAGGTCGAGGTTCCCCCCGTTGAAGTCGTACTTCAGGTTGGCGGCCAGGCCATCGAAGTTGAGGTCGTTGGAGAACAGCGTGTCGCTGGTCCAGAACGGATTGCCGAAGCGGCCACCACGCACCGTCACCCAGTCGGCCGGGCTGTAGGCCAGCCAGGCCTGGTCCAGCCACACGTCCTTCTTGCTCAGGCCGCCGCCCAACTGTTCGGTGGTCGACACCGGGCCATTGCTGCTGCCGCTGGCCAGGCGCACGCCGGCCGTGGTGTGCTGGCCAATGGTGGCCTCGATGCCCAGGCGCGCGCGGATGCGCCACAGGTTGCGGCGGTCCTGGCGGGTGTTCAGCAGCGGCGGCAACTGCAGGTTGGTGTTGGTGTTGGTGTCGAAGCCGTTGCCGGAATTGATCGACGCCCAGTTGCTGACGATGTCGCTGTTGCGTTCGGAGAAGAAGCGCGACTCGCTGCGCACGCGCATGTCACCGGTGACCTTGATGCGTTTGGTCCATTCGGCCACTTCGTTCGGTGCCGCCCAGCCCTCGGCCTTGGCCTGCGCCATCACGTCCTGGCGCACTTCGTCACGGATGCCGTCGCGCACGCTCTGCGGCACGTAGGGCACACGCACGTCTCCGGCTTCCAGGGCCACGCCACCACTGGCGGTCGAGGGCGCGGCGGCTGTACTGCGCTGGGCGGCCGCTGCTTCGGCCTCGGCCTGCACCAGCAATGCCTGGCCGTCTTCGGGTTTCAGTGCACCGCTGGCGATCAGGCCCTTGATCAGCTTGACCATGGTGGTTTCGGCGGCCATCGCACCGGCCGGGGCGGCCAGGCTGAGCAGCACGGCGCAGCACAGCAGCGCCCGTCGGGCCGGCCGCGGGCGGCGGGAGTCGGTTCGTGCGCGGACGTGGTCGTTCATCACGGTTCTCATCGAAAGAAGGGAAATCACGGAGGTCGGGAATCAGGCCCCGGGCCGGCGGCCCTGGATCAGCAAGCGAGCGGGAAAATCGAGCGACGGCGGCGGTGCCTGGTCGACCTTGCCGATGCGACGCAATGCATCGAGCACGGCCGCGTCGGCCTCCTCGTTGCCACTGCCGCGCACCAGCTCGACCTTTTCCAGGCGGCCATCGTTGGACAGCCACACATTCACCTGCAGCTGGAACGCCAGGCGCTTGACCTTGTCGTCGCGCGAGATCGCCTGCTGCATCAGGTAGCCCAGGTAGCGGCCGTAGGTAGCGTTGCCGGCGCCACCACGGCCAACGCCGGACGAACCGCCACCACTGCCGGACTGGATGCCGAAGTTGTCACCACCGGCCTGCGCATCGGCGTTCATCGTCACCGGATCGGCATTGTCCGGCGTCGGCGTCGGCTCTTCGGCCGGCGTCGGCTGATCCAGCGGCTCCGGTTCGGGCATCGTCTCTTCAGGCGGTGTTTCCGGTTCCGGCGGCTTCTCCGGCGGCGGCGGTGGCGGCGGAGGGGGCGGCGGCAGTGCCAGCATCGGCGGCTGCACCACCGGCCGACGGGTGCTGGCGGTGTCCTTGAACAGCATCCACCACACGGCGATGCCGAGCACCAGCAACGCGGCCAGCACCAGCGCGACGGTCACCAGCAACGGGCGACCGCGCATGCCGGGCTCCGGCCGAGGGGGTTGATGGGCCGTCATGCCTCAGCCCTGCGCCTTGCCGGTGACCAGGCCGACCTGGGCCAGCTCCAGCCGCCGCAGCAGGTCCAGCACCTCGACCACGCGGGCGTACTGCACCTGCGCATCACCGCGCACGATCACCGGGAAATCCGGCGTGGTCGCGCGTTCGGTGCGCAGGCGGTCTTCCAGTTCGGCCATCGTCACCGGGTAGGCATCCAGGAACACCTGTCCACTGGGGTCGATGGTGATCGCCTTGGTCTTCGGCTTCTCCAGCGCGACGCTGTTGCTGGCCTTCGGCAGGTTGACCTCGATGCCGGGGATGGAGGCGTTGCTGGTCAGGATGAAGATCACCAGCACCACCAGCAGCACGTCGACGAAGGGCGTCACGTTGATGCCCTTCTCGCGCTTCTTGATGCCGAACTTCGCCTTCTGGCCCATGGCGCGCCCCTCAGCCCTGGACCGCGGCCGGGCCGCGCCCGTCCTGTTCTTCGGCCAGGCGCGCGGCGAACTCGTCGATGAACACCGCCATGTCCGCGCCGATCGCTTCGGCGCGTGCGCCCAGGTAGTTGTAGCCGAACAGCGCCGGGATCGCGACGCCGAGGCCGGCTGCGGTACACAGCAGCGCCGCGGCCATGCCCGGCGCCACCGAGTTGATGTCCACCGCGCCAGCCATCGCCGCCACCACGAACACCAGCATGATGCCGATCACGGTACCGAACAGGCCCACGTACGGCGCGCCTTCGATGGTGGTCGACAGCCAGTTCATCCGCCGCGCCATCGCTTCCTGCTCGCGCACCATCACCGCATCCATCGAAGCGCGGATCGCCGCAATGGTGGCGCCACTGAGATAACCACTATTGCCGTCGCGCTGGTGGCGCTGCTGCATTTCATCGATCGCCACCTGGTAGATGCGCCACAACGAGCCGTCATGCATCGCGGTCGGTGCCTTGCCCTGGCGGTCCATGTCGGACAGGGTGCGCAGCGGCACACCAGACAGCTTGCCGAAACTCTCGGTGAACACTGCATTGGCCTTGCTGGTACGGCCGAAGTGCCGCCCCTTGGCAATCATGATCGCCCACGACAGCAGCATCATCAGGCCGAGGATGGCGACCACCACCCAGGCGTCGAACGGCATCGCCTTGAGGATGAAGGCGAAGTGGCTCTGCCCGGCGGATTGCTCGTCCGCGCCGTAGCTGATCAGGCGCGAGTCGGCGCCCTGGGCGGTGGCATCGGCCAGCAACAGTGCCGCCGGTCGTGCCACGCGCGAGATACGCAGCTCGTCCAGCGCGCCCTCGAAATTGGCGAGCGGCTGTACCGCGCCAGGAGCATCGGCGCCCACCACCGGGGCGGTGCCCAGCGCCGGCAGCTCGCCGCTCAGCTGGGCGACCACGCGGCCATTGAGGTACAGCTGCAGCGCGCCCTTCTCCGCGGTCAGTGCCACGTGCGCCCACTGCCCTTCCGGAATCGGCTGCGCCGGCGTGCTGCGCTGGCCATTGAGCTGCACGAACGGCACCCGGTTCTCGATGCCCAGCACCAGTTCGGACGCACCGTCACGACGCGCATAGATGGCCTGTGCGGCGTTGTTGCTGCCCGGCTTGATCCAGGCCGAAACGGTGAGCGGCGCGCCCGCCTCCTGTGCAAGCGATGCACTGGCCGGCAGCGGCAGCGGGCCTGCACCCAACTGAACGCCGCGGCCGATCACCGAACCTTCAGACGGCGGCGCCACGGCACCGGCGTTGTTGCCATAGGCGGTGGTGTCGCGTGCCGGCGCATTGGCCTCGGCGAAGTGGTAGACCAGCGTGTAGTCCGGATCGAACACCTGCTGGCCGTTGCCGCTGGCCGGGGCCTTTTCGTTGCCGTAGTACATCCAGATCAACTGCGGTGCCGCAGCGCTGACCGCCGGCACGTCCACCCAGACCAGCGCGAGGCCAAGCTTGGGATCAAACTGTTCGATCTGGTGGGCCAGCACGGTGCGACCATCACCCGAGACAAAGCGCAGGTCGTTGCCCGCGTCCTGGGTACCGTCGAAACCGAAGTTGCCGGTATGCAGGCGCAGCAGCAGCGGCGTGCGGCCGGGGTCACCGGCCAGGCCCGCGCCCTGCGGGCCGGCATCGACGGTGATCGGCTTGCGGTACTTCCATTCGGCCTGCCACCAATTGGCATCGGCCGCAGCCGCCGGCAGCGCAACCAGCGCGGCCAGCAGCAACAACACTCGGGAAAGCAAACGGTCCATGCGAAGGGTCTCCGGAGAACGCATGTTCAAGGGAAGGGTCAGTAACTGGTGCTGATGTTGAAGTGCAGGCGCGGGTCGTCCTTGCGCGTGACCGGGCCATCGGCATAGGGCCAGGCGTAGTCCAGGCGCAGTTGCAGGTGTTCGCCCAGGCGCAGCTGCGCGCCCAGGCCGACCGAGGCCAGGTTGTACTTGTCACGCTGCTCGGGCAGCGGCTGACGCAGGCGCAGGTAGGCTGCGTCGGCAAAGCTGTAGACACGCAGGTCGGTGCCGCTCCACAGCGACCATGCCGGGGTGCGCCATTCCAGGCTGGCCAGGCCGCCGTAGTCGCCGATCGCTTCGGCCGACAGATAGCCGCGCACGGTATACATGCCACCGGCGGCGAACTGCTCGGCCGACACCAGCGGCGCATCGGTCAGCTGCAGCGAGCCACGCGCATACCACTGCCAGTCATTGCCAAAGGTGTGGGTGTTGGCCACGTCGGCCTTGAACGCCACGAAGCTCGGATCGGCCCAGAAGCGCTTCTGGCCGAAGGCGGTCGCGTTGCTGCCGTAACCGAACAGGCGGCGGGTACCGGCCACCAGCTGGGTGTTGATGCTCAACTGATCCTGCTCACCCTGGCGCACACCGACGAAGGCAAGCGTGATCGGCGCGTACTTCAGCGGCGTCTTCAGGTTGTCCTTGCCCATCCAGGTGTCCTCCTCGGTGTCCTTGAAATCCACACCGAGGCTGAACTGGCGCCACCATTGGCTGCTGCCGGCCACGCGATAATTCAGCTTGACGCCGATCGAATGGCCGTTGCCGATCACGTTGGTGCCGCCGCCGGCGCCGCCCTGCCCGCCCGCGTTCAGCACTCGGCTGTCGGACTTGTAGCCGGAGGCTTCCAGGCTCCACGGCGTGCCTTCGAACGGCATCGTGTACGAGGCCGAGAACACCTTGGCCTGCTTTGTATCTTCGGGCGCCAGGTACACGCCGATGTTGGCGCTGTGCCCGCGCTTCCACAGGTTGTCGTAGGCCAGCGATGCACTCAGGCGCAGCTTCTCGGTGTCGGCGCTGTGGTCGTTGTTGAGTGACGCGCTGGCACGCCACGGCGACTTCTCTTCGACCTGCAGGTCCACATCCATGGTGCCCGGCACCTGACCCTCCCGCACCAGCGGCATGACCTGGCGTCGTCCGCCCTCATTCAGCGCGGTCAGTTCCTTCTGCGCCTGGTCGAAGTCCGGCACCTTGCCCTCGGCAAGTGCCGGTACGCGTTCGCGGATGCGTTCGGGCGATTCGTGCTTCGTGCCCACGACCCGCAGCTGTCCGATCGGCGTCTGCTGCACCTTCAGCAGCACCACGCCACCACTGACCTGCTGCTCGGGCAGCTCGACGTAGACCGACTGGTAGCCGGCCTGCTGGTACAGCGCATTGACAGCATCGCGTGCCTTCTCGACGTCGGCCAGGGTCTTGCCCGGGCCCAGGAAGGGCTCCACCGCGCGTTCGATCTGGCGCGGATCGAGCACGGTGTTGCCGCGCACGATGTATTCATTGATGTTCACGCTGGGCGCAGGCGCCGCCTCCTGCGCGAACAGCGGCAGCGGCAGCGCCACCAGGGCCAGCACCAGCGGATGCAGGCGCAGCGGAAGGCAGACGGCTCGGCACGGAACAGGAGTCATCGAAGGCATCGCGTCGTATCGAAGGGAATGGCCAGGGAGCGGCGCGTGGGTCTACCAACAGGACGTGTACGTCGCGTCAAAGCCGCCAACAGTTTTGTGACAGCACTGTCATCTTTTGACAGCGCCGCAACGCCAGCAGGCGGACCCTGCCTTCGCCACACGTCTTCATTGCAGAACGTCGATTGCTGCGGGAGATTCAAGATGCGTGAATCCTTGCGGGCGGGCCTGCGCGCCGCCCTCGCGCTTGCGCCACTACTGGCGTTGTTCCCGGTTCGTGCCGACGAGGCGAAGAAACAGGAGGACGCCGCGCCCTGCATCGAAGTACAGGTCAATGGCGAGCGCATTCCGGCCTGGGACTGCCTGCAGCGCAAGTTGGCGCCGGCATCGAAAGCGGCGAAGTCACCGGCATTGCCGGAGGCCGAACGGCTGATGCGGCAACCGGGCAACCAGCTGATGCAGTACAACCTGGAAGGCACGCGACAGCGCATGGGCGATGCCTTTGGTCGTTCGGTGGTACCGCAGCGACCGGCGCGATGAGCCTGCGCGACCGTAGAGCCGAGCCCGCGCTCGGCAGGATTCCATAGCGTCGAGTCATGCTCGACTGTTCTTCCAGATGCAGCCGAGCGTCGGCGCGGCTCTACGGGGCAGCCGGCACGATGCCATCGGTCGGCACCGGTGGCAGCTCGGGCACCGGCAGGCTGCGCGATTGCCCGGCCTGGTTCAGTTCCACCGCACTGGCACTGATGCTGGCCAGCACAGTGCATGGTCCGAGGCGTTGGCCTGGCGCATACGCCTCCGCGGGCCGGCCGTCTACCGACAGCAACGCCAGCGGCGCGTGTTCACCGGCCATCACACCGAGCACCACCACCTCGGTCTGCACCGCCCCGGGGGACAGCAGCCGTACCAGCGGCAGGCTGGCCACTGCATCGAACATCGGCCGTACCGGCGCCTCGGCTTTCGCCTCGCTGGCCGCGGCCGCTGGCGCCACCGCAGACAGGGTGACACCCCAGTAGGTCACCACGGCCAGCAGCAGCGTCGCCGCCAGCAGGGTCAACATTCGATTGCGATCCCAGCGCCTGCCATCCATGTTCCGCACCACCGCCACGTTCGTGTCCGCCTACGCTAGCAGCTGTGGCTGACGCTTTTGTTTCATCATGCCGGCCTACGCTGGCAGGTATCGACCCGGACAGGAGGCAACGTCGATGCAGCGCGTACCGCGTGGTTTCACCCTGCTGGAACTGATGGTGGTGCTGGTGATCATCGGCATCTGCACGGCCGGGATCGGGCTGGGCCTGGGCAGCCTGCTCGACCCGAGCCGGCAGCTGCGACAGGAAGCCGAGCGGTTGGCGCAGCGCCTGCAGGTGGCGCGCGATGAGGCGCGCATCGATGGTCGCACCCTGCGTTGGCAGGCCGACGCCAACGGCTATCGTTTCAGCCGCCGCGAGGGCAACCGCTGGGTGGCCGTTGAACGCGATGATCTGCTACGTCCGCAGAAGTGGCAGGCAACGGGCATCGCGGTGCAGCCCGCCAACCCCATCGAGCTGAGCCCGGAGTGGATCGGTATCGCCTGGGAGCTTGGATTGTCGCTGGATGGCCGCAAACTGCGTCTTCGTGATGATGGCAGCGGACAGTTGCAGGTCGTGCAATGAAGCAGGCGGCACGCGGGTTCACCCTGATCGAAGTGCTCATCGCGCTGGCGATCGTGTCGATTGCACTGGCGGCGGTGATGCGCTCGGTGGCGGTGGCGACCGACGATCAGTCGCGGCTGCGGGATCGCCGCCTGGCATTGATGTGTGCGCAGGACCGATGGCAGGAACTGCGCCTGAGCGGACAGGCACCGCAGGATGCGCGGCAGCGCTGCGTGCAGGGGCGCAGCAGCTTCCTGGTGCTTCAGCATCTGGGCACAGGCAACGACGGGCAGCCACAGCTGGAACTGAGCGTGGTTGCCGAGGACGCGCCGCGGCAGTCACTCGCGCGAATGCAGCTGCCGTGGACAGCGACGCGATGAGACGCGCAGCGAGAGGCTTCACCCTCATCGAGGTGATGATTGCGATCACCATCATGGGCGTACTGGCACTGATCTGCTGGCGGGCGCTCGACAGCGTGGCCAGCAGCGACCAGCGCCTGCGCCGGGCAGATGCCGAGACCACGACGGCGCTGCGCGTGCTGCAGCAGTTCCAGCGCGATATCGAAATGCGCGCAGACGATGCGCTGATGAATGGCGCAGTACGCCCCGCGGACCAGCCTCAGCGCCTGCTCCCCCCTTCACTGGTGAGCGAACGGCATACGGATGGAAGCTTCGCGCTGGAGATCACCCGCAGCGTGGGCAGTGATGGCCTGCGCTGGCAACGGGTTCGCTGGTGGCGGCAAGGCAATACGCTGTGGCGGGCCAGTGGTGCGGCCACGGACCGGTATCCGCTGCCGGCGCCGGATCTGTCGAAGGGAATTGCGGTTGCGCGCGATGTGCAGCGGTTCGACGTGCGGGCGTGGCAGCCGGGTGCCGGGTGGGCGGTGTTGCCCAGCGACGACGACGTGCTGCCGGCCACCGGACTTGAGCTGCGGCTGGGGTTGCGCGATGGGCGCGGGCCCTTGAGTTACCGGCGGGTGCTGGAGCTTTAGGCATCGTTCGTGGCACCACATCCACGCATGGCGTGGATCTACTGCCGACCAGGGTCGGCACCTGCCGGGGCGCGTTGGCATGACCCGGCGCCCCCTCCTGCCGCCGGGCGCCCTCCTGCACCCGGCGGCGCCGTGTCGGTGATCCTCACCGCTGATGGCCGCTCCCTGCCCTCCGTGCCGTCCTGGCTGGGGCCGCCACCGTTCCGTGGCGGCTGGCCCGATGCTGTTCGTTCTTCCCGCCCGATCGCATCCACGCATGGCGTGGATCTACGGTGGGTGCCGACCGTTGCTCGGCACGGCTGCAAGAGGCCTACCGGCGCTGCTTGCCCTCGTCGCGGCTCGCCTGCGGGAACTGGAAGGCACTGTTGGCGTCGTAGCCGCTGTTGGCGGTGTCGCCACGCGCCGGTGGCGCGATGCTGCTGGTGCCACTGCCGAAGCCGAGGATCTGCACGCTGATCACCGAGGGCTGGTTGCGCCGTGCGTCGTCCTGGCTCTTGCGCATCACGTCCTGGGCGGCCTGGCTGGCACTGTTGGCCGCCGCACTGGCCGATGCCAGTGCGTTGACATTGACGGTGGCCAGCACCGGCAGGCCCTTGCTTTCGCCCTGCACCTGGATGTTCGCGGCATTGAGCACCTGCAGCGCGGCCAGATTGATGTTGCCCGACACCCGGATGCCAGCCTCGCCGGCATCGATGGTACCCAGCGGAGCAACCAGATCGACGTCGCCCGGCGGCACCTCGGCGATCGGGTTCAATGTCGCGATACCCGCACCGCTGGCCGGTGCCTGCGGCGAAAGGATCACATTGCCCCAGGTGTCGTACAGGCGGCGCGGCGGCGTGTACAGCAGGCTGGTGCGCGAACCGCGGCCAGCATTGATGTCGCCCTGCTCCGACCACGCCAGGATGTCACCACCAAAGGTGGTCATCACCCGCGACAAGCCCAGCAGCACGCTGTCCTGGCTGAACAAGCGGACGTCGCCCTGCCCCTGGGTGACCAGGCCGGCGCTGGCCGGTGGCACCACGCCCTGAACGCCTACAACGATCCGTCCACCCGGTGCCATCAGTTCGATGTTGCCGCCGGCCTCGGTGCGTACGCCGGAACCGCCGTACATCAGGATATCGCCGGTACGGTCAATGGTCGCCCCACTGGCGTCCTTGTCCGGCATCAGCGTGGCGATGGCTTCACGCCCGCGCAGGTACGAACCGAATCGCGGGCCCTGCGCATCGGTGTACTCGCGGCCACCTTCGCGCAGCTCGGCGTAGTAGACCTGGCGCAGGAAGATGCGTTGCTGTTCCTTCGGCAGCGCGTCGAACAGGGCCAACGCCTCTGCACCGTCGGCAGTCCTGCCGAAGCGCTGCTGGAGCCACTGCTTGAGTTCCCTATCGTAGATCTTCACCGCCTTGCCCGGCTGCGAGGCCAGCGACTGCTCCGGGTCGGCCTGGTTGGCCGGATCCAGGTAGCGCGTCCGCACTGCATCGAAGTCGATGTGCTGGTTGCCGGCGGTCAACGCGATGCTCGCGCCCGGGCGGGTGTCACCCTGCACGATGCCGCCCAGGCTGACGATGCTGCCGGCCTCTTCCTGCCGCAACTGGCGGCCCGCACTGACCTCGGCGTTGCCCGGGCCGGCCACGGTCATGCTGCTGCGGACGATATCGCGGCCAGCGCTGATCATGCTGATGTCGGTGCCGGTGGTATTGAGCGATGTGACGTCCGATTCGAGCACATCGCGACCGGCGCGCAGCTGCACCGGCGCGCCGGCTTCGTACCAGTTGACCACCGAGCGCCCAGCACCCGCCGAAGAAAGGTCCAACGTGCGCTGGCTGCCCACCGTCAGGGAGCTGATGTCCCCTGCAGCCGCATAGAAGCGGCTGATTGCCGTCGGCTGCCACACCAGGCTACCCGCCAGCGGCGTGTTGGGCCCGAAGGCGAACAGGGGCAGTGATGCCTGCACCGAAGCACCGGTCGCATCGACCGACACGTTGCTCCGCACCGTCGCACCCGACGCATCCATTGCGATGAACGCCGGATCGAAGGGGCCCGGCAGGCGCACGTCGGCACCCGATCGGGTGACCTGCAGGCCATGCTTGGTGGAGAAGATCGACCCGCCAGCCAGAATGTCGAGGCGGCCACTGGCCGAGGGGGCCAGCAGCAGCACGTCCTGGGTGGTCCTGTCGGTCTCCTGAACGCCTTCCAGCCGCGGCAGCGAAATGTCACCACTGGCCGCGACGGCGCTGAAGCGGGACGGATACAGCCAGTAGTTCAGCCGGTCCATGGCACCGGTCACCCTGACCTGTTCCGCCCTCAGGTTGCTTCCGGTGAAGTGCATCGTCCCGGCCAGCGAAGGCGCCAGGCCTCCCCCTGCCGAGAACAGGTCCAGAGCAGTATTGGCCGTCCACAGCGAGAACCAGCTGGTACCGGACGCATGTCGCCCATTGTCCAGCAGCATATCGGTGTAATTGGCCACCGGTACACGACCCGGATCGGCCGCCCCGCCCAGCACCAGATCACCACGCGCCTGCAACTGCGCGGTGGCATCGCCCAGCAGGACCACCGGCCCACCCATCGCAACCGCGGAGCTGACCTTGTACGGTTCCAGCGAGGAATAGCTGTTCAGGGTGGCAGTGAGTCCGCCGATGCGCGCCGCATCCACCCGGGCACTGCCACGCAGGTTGACCAGCGCACCGTTCAGATCCAGGTCCTGCTGGTAGTCGCTCGGCTGCAAGCTGCTGGCACGCAGGCCCGGATTCAATGCCCCTCCTGTGCGCACGCTCAGGTCGCCACCACCAGTGAGGTGCAACTCGCCGTCACTGACCCGCCCCGTAGAGCCGACCGCCGCCACCACCGCACTGGAATGTGGCGCCGCGAAGAAGCCCAGGGCATTGCCCATCGGATCACGCACACCGGCATCGCGCCCCGCCTCGATCGCCAGGTTGCCACCACCCAGCGTGCCGAAGCCGGTGAAGCCAACCATGCGTGGCGACTTGTTCGGCCCCCCCTGCACCGCGCTGTAGGTGCCGAAATTGATCCACCAGCTGGTTGCCGTCGGCTGTACGCCGGCCGCAGCGGACGTACCCTGCCGCCACAACCAGTTGCCGACTGCGGCACTGGCATGGTCGGCCGGGTCGCGGTCCGGCGTTCCCGATTCCGCGCGCGCACTCCACACGTCGCCGATGATGTCGCGGCCCGCTTCGATGCGAAGGTTGCCACCATGATCGGGATACCAGGCCTGGTAGTTCGCCAGCGCGGCATCATAGGCGCCGGGGACCAGATTCGGGCCCAGCAACGAGGCACTGCCGGGCGCCGCCGAGCGGCCCGGGTTGAACGCCGCGTCCTTGCCGTCGCCGAGCGCGGTGGGCGCACCGGCGGTGTAGACGCCGAACGCAGAGCGCATGTGTACGTCCCGCGCGGCCAGCAGTTCCAGATCGCCCTTGCCGGTACGCAGAACACTCCAGGCCGGTGTGCCCAGGCGCTTGCCATAGGTGGTCACTTCGGTCAGCGTGCCGCCGCCATAACAGTAGCCGACGGTGGCGCAGAACGCCTCCTCGGTCATGCCCATCATCTCGGCGAAATCCTTGGCCGACGTCCCCACATAGGTCTCGTCACCCCAGAAGTCCATCGACCCCTGCTTGTCGACCAGACGCGGCGCGGGACCACAGTAGGGACCAGCGGCGCAGAAATCGTCCTCGCTCATGCCGAAGAATTCGGCCACCTCCTTGGCCGGCTTGCCCACCAGGCTGTCATCGCCAGCCCAATCCATCGACCCGTCCACCGAGACTACGCGGTCGCCCTTCCATTCGGTCGTCGTGGTAGCCGTACCGATCGTGGCGTAGTGGCTGTCGGCCAGCACGATGCTGCCCTCACCACCCCAGCGCCGCGTGCGTGGATCGGCCGCGTCAGCGTCGGCACCTGCCACTGCGGTCAGGTCCCATGAGGTGGTGCCCTCCGGCAGCATCGATGCCAATGCCCAGTTGCGCCCCTGGTTGCCCGCGGCGTCCGCCGGCCGCAGTTTGACCGGCTCCCCCCCGGCCAGCACCACCTTGGTCATCGTGGGAATGAGCGACCCGGCGCGCAGGTTCAGGGCAGTGGCGAGGGTCAGTCTTGCCGGCAGCGGAACGTTGGCCGGCCAGAGCTGCGCCGCCATCGGCGCCTCGCTGCGCAGGCGGAAGCCCGCACCCAGCTGGTCTCCGGTCCCCAGGGTGATCGGTTGCGCCAGCACCGTACCCGCCGCAATCACCTGGCCGCCGTGGATGACTGCCGCACCCAGCACGGTCCCTGCAGGCAGCAGCAGTTCGCCGGACAGCACCATCGCTGCCGGCAGCACCGTGCCTGCCGGCAGGCTGATGGCGCGGAACGGCAGGTCATAGTTGAGACGGGCACCCTGCTGGAACTCGGTGCCCGGCTGCAGCTGCACACCTTCGCCCGGCACCACCAGGTCGCCGCCGAATGCCGTGTTCGCCGAGTTGAGGCTGCGGCCCTGCACCAGGACCCAGCCACTTTCGTCCGGATTCGCAGGCGGCGGCGCGAAACCGTCATTGATGCTGCCGTAGACGTTTATGTCGCCCTCGGCACGCAGCACCAGCGCCGCAGACTCGCCGAAGCCACGTCGTGCCGGATCATTCCGGTTGGACTGCGGCCCATAGCGATAGCCAGACAGGTCGATGTCACCGGCCACGACCAGGTCGCCGCGTGGATTGTCGGCGCCCTTGCGGGCGACGACCTGCACGCCCGGGCGCAGGTGATGCTCGCCCAGCGCGGCGATGCGCTGCTGCAGGTCCGTGTTGGCGAATGCGGCGTTGAACCACGCGCTGCTGTCCGGATCGACCACGGTATCCAGCCAGCGCTGGTTGATCATCTGCGGACGGTAGCCATGGACATCCGGTGCGCTGGTCTGCGGCGCGTTGTCGTAAGTGCGGAAGCCGTTGACCTGGATATCCCCCGCACCGGCAATGCGCACGCCGGCCGCCACATTGATGGCCGCATCGTCGCCTCCGACCCGCGGCACGTTGAGCTTGATCGTGCCGCGCGCACGCCCATCGTTCTGGCCGGCCGCCTTGCCCAGCGCTACGCCGCTGCCCGCACGCAGATCCATGCCTGCCGCGTTGCCCAGCACCAGTTCACCCTGCGTGGAGGTCAGTTCGATCATCGCCCGGTTCGGGCTGTCGATGATCTTGCCGTAGCTGTCCACGCGCAGGCCGCTGCCATGTGCGTCCAGCGTTCCGTCCACCCGCAGCCCATCCCGTGCGGACAGACGGATGCTGCCCACCTGTTCGCCACTGGCGTCTATACGGCCATCCACCCGCAGGCTGCCGCGATCGACACTGATGTCGACATTGCGCGCCTTCACTTCATCGCCCACCCGCAGATCGCCTTCGGCAAGCTGGAAGGTACGGCCACCGGTGACGCCACCTGCAGTCAGGCGCATGTTGAGGCCGGTGAAATCCTGCAGCTGGCGCGCGCGGATGACCGCCTCGCCAGCGTCGAACGGCACCATCGTGCCACCCGCATCGTATCGGCCACTGGCGCTGCCCAGCACGCTGCCGGCCAGGTCGACGCGGCCGCCCAGCTCGCCCAGCGCCGTCACTGTCAGGCGACCACCACGGTTGTCCCGTGCAGACAGGTCGATGCGCGAGGCCGCGTCGGTGTGGATGTCACCGGCGGCCGAAGACAGCAGTACGTCGCCACCCCAGCTGTACTTGTCCACGTCGAACAGGCTGACCTTGCGCCCGGCCAGGTCCAGCAGCGCATTGGCGCCCACCGTCAGCCCGTTCTGCGCCGCCGCGTCCAGCCGTCCGGACGCCAGCGCAATGCGGCTGTCCAGTACGATCCGGTCGGCCTTCAGGCTCAGCTCCGCGCCCAGCGCATCGCTGCCCGGGGTTGCACCCGCGCCCTGCACGCGCAGCGTTGCGCCACTGCGCACAGCCAACCGCGCCGCCGCATCGCCGGTCAACAACGGCGTGTTGATATCCAGCGCACCGCCGCTGTACTGCCAGCCCTGCCCGGTGACGTAGCCACCCTGCGACTGGTAGACATCCAGGCTGCCCTTGGCGGAAAACACCATGCGCTCGGAGGCGCTCAGGTTCACCCCGGCAAAGCCAAGTACCTGGCGGTCGGCAGCCACTTCGGAACTCGGGCGGGTGAACGGCGCGCGCCCCAGGGTCAGCGTGCGGGTGACCATGTCCAGCTGGCCGCTGCCGAGGCGGCCCACCATGGCCTCGCCCGGCCCCTGTGCCTGGCTGCTGCCCGGCACCTGGTCGACCGCCAGGGTACCGTCCCACACCAGCGTGTCGGCGAAGATGCGCGCACGGTCATCCGCGCTGCCATAGCCATGAATGGCCGGTGCACCCAGCACCAGGCTGCGCAGGCTGCTGCGCCCGGTGACCGCATCGCGCGTATCCAGATCGACGCTGCCGAACACATTGATGGAATCGCGGGCGGACAGGCTGAGCGTATCCATCGCCGGCGCGCCGATCGCCGTATTGCCGCGCAGCAGCTGCTGCAGCACCTGCTGGTTCATGGTCATGCCCTGCGGCAGGCCACCCGTCGCAGCTGCCGCAGCGATGGCCTCGGCCGTGCCCAGGTTCAGCGCAGACATGCCCAGGCCGAGTTGCCGCGTGCCATAGCTCACGCCGTCGCGGATGTTCAGCGCGCCATCGGTGGCGATGGTGATGCTGCCATCGGACACCAGACGAGCCTGACCGGTGCAGTCCTGCTGGCAACCTCCCAGGTCGATCGCAACCGGTCCTGCCGATGAAGAGTCTGACGTGGTAACAACGTTCAGGCGCCGATTGGAGACCGCCAGCAGACCACCTCGGGCGAAGTAAGGCTCGACCGTTTCGCCCGCCCGCGACACCGTCGCTGCGGACAGAGTGTCGATCGACGCGCCCTGTTCCAGCAGGATGCCGCTGCCCCCGAACGCAGCAGAAACCAGCACCTCCTGCGCGGCCAGCGTCACACCCGAGCGCAGCACCACACTCCTTGCATTGCCGGTAATCGAGCTGCTCGCCAGAGCGGCGCGGCTGAAACTGCCACCGATCAGCAACGTGGCAGGACGGAACGCATTCAGTGCTGCATCGGTGATGGTCGCGCCAGGGCCGGTGGCTGCCGCGCCGTCCTTTCCGATGACTTCCAGGTCCCTGCCTATCGCAGTGGTCAGGTTGACCGACAGGATGCCGTCGCGGCCCTGCGCGCTACCGGGATTGAACCGTGCAAGCCCGGCGAACGCGACGGCCGCCGTGCCGGTGCGTCCCGCGCCGTCACCCAGCACAAGATTGACATTGCCGGCGTCCAGCGGACGCCAACGCATCGGCTCGCCGCGCCGTTCCGCCGTTCCCTGTACGAAGGCGTTGTAGCTGGTTTCGTTGTAGCCCGAGTGGCGCCGTACCACCTCGGCCGGGGTCACCACCATGTCGGTCAGCAGTGGCGAGGTACTCCCCCCTAGGCCCTGGCCCTGATGCCCGGACAGCCGCCAGGAACCGGTTCCCGTCGACAGCGGCTGGCCCACGCCAGTCGCGCCGGTCGCGCCCACTTCCACCCGGAACGCGCCTGACTGCAGCGCATAGCTGGCCGGAAGCAGGGTGTAGGTCCCGGCCGGAAGGCCCGGCACGCCGGCCGGCACCGTGATCTGTTGACCGATGCGGGGGTCGGCCGTGCCATCGGCCATGCCCGCTGGTGCCGGTACCTGTGCCCGGCCCGGCATGATCGCGTACACGGCGCTGCCCGATTGGCTGAAGCCATAGCGTGGATTGGCATCGGCGAGCGCCGCACGCAGCACATCCACCGAACCACCACGGCCGGCAACGAAGGCGCCACCATTCAGTTCACCGCCGCCGGAAACATCCAGCACACTGCCCGGTGCAGCATCGACCACGTTGGCGGTGATCGTGACGCCAATCGGATTGCTGATGCCGCCGGGCCCCGACAGGTCGAAATCGGCGCCACTGAAGCGCCAGGTGACACCGTCGACCGTGCCGCCAAACGGCAGGCTCAGGCCCGCACCGCTGATCGAGGTCACACTGCCCGGCAGCAACTCCACCCGGCCGGCACTGCTGCGGCCCGACTGGCTGCCGCCGATCAGGATCTGGCCCCAGGGCGCCTGCACGGTGCCTCCCTGTTGCACTGTTGCGCCCAGCAGGGCAAGGCTGCCGAAGGCCGAGTCCGGCGGTGGCAGTGCGGCGCCGCCACTGTTGCTGATGCGTAGCACCGCATCCGGGTTGACCCAGCCAGAGAGGCGCGTACCAAGGTCGGTGGCCGACGCGCCGGCCATCAGCCGTCCGTTGGCACGCAGCGTGGGATACAGGCGTGCCGCGTGCACATCCATCGAGCCCGGCACCAGCACCGACGATTCCTGCGCGCGCACGGCACCGGGCGCCAGGAAGCGGATATCGCCGCTGCTGTGCAGGCTGGCCTGATCGAAACCGGCCAACCAGTTCACGTCACGGATATCGAGCAGGTCCGCCTGCACGGAGAGCGCGTGCCCTCGGCCGATGGCCATCGCCGCCACCCCGGGCAACGACAATCTGTCGGCACTCACCTGTGGGCCGGTGCCCTGCGCCAGGCGCAGATACGGTGCTGCCAGTGACACGCGGCTGCCCTGCGCCGCATCAGGCAGCAGGCCCAGCGCGTTGGCCTGGATGCCGTGCAGGCGCAGGCTCTGCCCCATGCGCAGGTCGACATCGCCGCTGGCACGGATATCACCCAGCAGCGACAGGTGTTCGAAACCACCGGCCTGGATCTGCTGCACGGACAGCGGCGCATGCCCGTACTCGAGGCGCCCGCCCTGCCGGCTGGGATCTGCCGTCTGCTGACTGAGCAGGATCGCGCGGCTGGCCAGCACGTCCTTCTTGTCCTTGTCGACGTTCTCGCCGTAGACACCGCCGACGAAGGCGACGCCCAGAGTGCCGCCGCGTGCGCCTTGGCCTCCGGCCCTGGCATCCAGAACTCCCTCCAGGTACAGGCCGTTGGCCGAGCGCAGCGCGATGCTGCCACCGTCGCTGTCGACCTGCGTGCGACCTTGTCCATCCACATCCAGCGTGGCCGACGTACCGGTGGCCAGTAGGCGTGCCCCCTGCTCCACGACCACGAACGCATCGGGCGCACGCACGACGGCATTGGCGGCCTCCCAGTCCAACGGGCCACCTATCTCGATGCGGCCGCCGCCCTGCACCTTGCCCTGCAGCCGCCCGCTGGCGTCCGCCAACGCAACGGAGGTGCCGCGCACGTCCAGCTCGGCGCCCTCGGAAATCCGCCAGGTGCGGCCATTCGGCTGGCCGGCGTACAACCCGATCGGGGTGAATGCCTCGTTCAAGGTGATGCGTCCACCCAGCGCACGAACGGTACCCCGCACGTCGATGCTGCTGTTGCCCAGCAACGCGACGGACTGGCCCGGATCGACCGCGACCAGCGCGCCTTTGCCGATCTGCACATCACCGCCCTCGGCATTGCGGCCCGAACGCAGGGTCACACTGGCACCTGCGCGCTGGCTGACCCGCCCGCTGATCGGGTCGGCTGTGTACAGCGGCGCATCCCAGGCCTCCAGTGCCTCTGCGGCACTGCCGGCCCGGCGCGCCGCATCGGTCATGCGCAACCCGGGTGCCGCCACCACCAGCTGAGTGCCATCGGCGACGGTCAGGCCCTGATGGCCATTGATGTCGTAGCTTCCGAAGCCACTGCTGAACAACGAGGCCTGCAGCTTCAGCGCCGCATCATCCGCCCCACCCTCGCCGATCTGCACGCGTCCGCCGCTGGCGAGACTGAAACTGCCACGACCACTGCCGCCACGGCCACTGAAGTGGCTACCCTCGCCAAGTACGACCCGGCCACTGCCATCAGCGCTGACCTTCGCGCTGCTGGCCGTCAGGCTTGCACTGCCGCCCTTGCCGATCTGCCCCTTGCCCTTGGCGTCGATCAAGCCGCCGGCGTCGGCCAGGATGGCGGCGCCGTCACCCAGCACCACGTCGTGGCTGTTCTGAAGCTCTACGCTGCCGCCGTCGATCCACGCCTGACGCGCACCTTCGCCGGGCTGGGTGAGGGCATTGCTCCAGCCCCCGCCCACGTCGATACGTGCGCCTTCGCCGATCCGCACCGCGCTGCGGCCTTGGACCAACAGTGCCGTCGTCGTTGCCAGCACATCCAGCAGGTTGCCTGCGCGCACCTGGCCACCGGCGATGCGCACGTCGCCAGCGAAGTTCACCTGGCTGCCGAGCAAGGCAAGCTGGCCGCCGTCCTGCAACTGCAGCATGCCCTGCAGATCCACGGTTGCCGACGTCGCCAGGTCGAGCCGGCCCCATTGCTGTGCGCTCAGGCGCGAACCATCCAGCCACACCGTGTTGCGGCGTGCCTCGTCGATCGGCGCCTGCAGTGTCCAGTCGGTCGCGGTCGCCGCTGGCGTACCCACACGGATCTGCGAGTCGAACAGGCCGGTGCGGCCGGTGCGGCCGGTGCTGTCATAGCGTCCCACCCACAGCTGCGCGTTGCGCGCCACGGCAGTCTGCGCCTGCGCGTAGCCATCCAGCGCCTGATCGGGGCGACGCACCTGCTGCGCGCCCTGGAAGGTCTGGGTATCGACCTGGCCGTCCAGCACGGCCGTGGGTGCCGACACCAGCAGCCGGCCCGCATCACGGCCGACCGTGTAGCCATTGTCCACGCGCTGGTCGGGAGCAATGAGCGGGTTGCGGAATGACTCGGTGACACCCCAGCGTTCCTGCTTGACCTCGAAGCCCTTGTACAGACCGTCGTAGAGCATCTCCGCCGGCGCATCATCAAGGCGATACAGCTGCCCGTCGCGCCCGCGCAACCAGCTCTGCTGGATGGCGCCGGACTGCACGTCCAGGCTGCCGCCGGCCAGGTTGATGCGCGAACCAGCGTGGCTGACCACGTCCTTGCCTGCCAGCTGCACGGTGCCACCCTGGGCCGCCCATTCGCCGATTGAATGGCCCTGGTTGTCGAGGTAGCCACCCACCTCCAGCAGCCCGCCACCGGCATACCAGCGCTCGCCTTCATGGCCTCCCGTTCCCGCGGCCACGTGGGTCAGCAGGCGACGATCGATCCAGACCTCGCTGCTGATCAGCTTGCCGCTGTCACGGTTGTCCGGCGAATCGCGCAGTTCGTTGCCCTGCACTTTCACCTTGACGTTGTTGCTTTCCATCGCCACCTGCACGCCCACCGCGCCGGAGACATCGACGCGGGCGCCATCGCCGACATAGCTGCGCCGCGCCGCGTCCGCGATCACCTGGCCGCCGGTCGCCACCGCCAGCGAGCCGGCCTGGAAATCCACGTCGCCACCGGAGACAACCTCGATACGCGACTGGTCCCGACGGTCCTGCAGCCGCGACAGGTTGTCGAAGGTACCGCTGTTGCTCCTGCCGCGCAGCGCGTCCTGTTCAGCCGATTCCTTGATCACGGCGTCGCGCTGGCTGTCCAGCACCGTGCTCTTGCCATCGTCCTCGATCAGCACCGCGGTCGTGGAGCCCGTCGCCAGGGTGACGCTGCCCTTCGTATCGGAGGCCGAGTTCAGCAGATGCACGGTGCCGCGCTGATTCAAGGTGGTCGTGGCCACCGCCACGCCCGCCTGCTCGACCGCGCGCCCGGCCAGGGTGATATCGCCTTCGCGCGCCTGGATCAGGCCGCTGTTGCGCACGCTGCCGGCACTGCTGTCGGCAATGAAACGCGGCGCGACTTCGTTGCCTCGGGTAGTGGAGGCGGTGTTCTGCGCGGTGCCCACGCCGCGCCGGATCACGAAACTGTCACCGGCCGCCAGCTGGGCCTGGCCCTTGCGGGTCTCGATCTGGCCAGCGTTCTCCACGCTGTGGCCAGCCAGCAGCACGTAGCCGCCGCCACGGGTGGCGGTGGTGGGCTCGTGGGTACTGATGCGCGCGCCCTGCTCGACCATCACCTTGCCGAAGGCATCGGTCAGTGAGGCCGTGCTGGCATCGGCGCTGTACAGGCCGTTGTCGCGGAACTGCGCATCACTGATGCGTGTTGCCGCCGCGACCAGATTGCGCACGTTGACCTGGCTGTTGTTGCCGAACACCACGCCGTTGCGGTTGGCCACGAACACCGTGCCACTGGCCTTGAGCTGGCCGAGGATCTGGCTGGGCCGGGCGTTGGGATCATTGACCCGGTTCAGCACCGCCCAGTCGGGGTTCTGCAGGAAGTTCAGCGTGGTATTGCCGCCCACGTTGAAAGTCTCCCAGTTGAGGATCGCCTTGTCCGCGGTCTGCTCGATGCTGACCTGGACCCGGCCATCGGCCCCTTGCGACTGGATGGCTTCACGCGCGTTGATCCAGCCGCGCGTGAGTGGGTTCTCGTCCGCCTTCAGGCCGTCCTTGCCCAGGCCGTCGGCGATCACCAAGCCACCGTCGCGGCGCACCTGCCGGGCCTGCTCCTGCAGGCGCTGCTGCAGGGCGATCGCCTGCGCTGCGGTGCCGAGGTTGTCGATCGATTGCTGCAGCTTCTGCCGCGCCGCGTCCTGCTGCTGTGCCGGCAGCTGGAACTGGATCGGCACGCCATTGGGCATGCGCCCGCTCTGTGCCGCTGCCCCCTGGGCCGCACCGCGATCGGCGAACCATGCCGGGCTGAATGCCTGCTGCGCCTGGCTGGCCGGAGCAACGACAGAGCCCAACGCCACCGCAATGGCCCAAGCCATCGGGTGATTGCGGCGCAGCAGCGCGGCCGGACGAACAGCGGACGTGAGCGGGTGCGACATCGGGACCTCGGCAATCGGGTGGGCCGCGGCGGCGGCAGCAATCGGAAGGCACGTGCAACGCGTGCCCTGCCCTTGATAGACGGTCTACGTGACGTGAAGCCGACAGGAATCTGCGGTCCCCACAGGCGACTGACCAGGGAAACGAAGACGCCGGCCCAAAGGGCCGGCGTCGGGTCAAACAGATATCAGCAAGCGGTCGCGATTACAGCGGGCGACCGATGTTGGCGCAGGTGCTCGGGTTGTTCAGCGCTGCAGCGTTGCCGGCCAGCACGAAGCGGGCACGGATGGCTTCACGCCAGGTCTTGGTCAGCGGGATGAAGCCGTGGGCACGGACGGCGGCATCGTTGGTGCCGTTGGTGCCGGCGTTGTAGTGGTTCATCAGGAAACCACGCAGGCTGTTGGCAACCGCGGTGGCCTTGTAGCACTGGCCGAACACCAGGTTGGTGTAACCGGCGATCGGGTAGCCATTGGCCGGATTGCCGAACACCGGCACCCACTTGGCCGGGTCGCTGGCGTCGGCACCGGACGGCGGAGCTGCGGATTCCAGGGTAGCCTGCACGTCCACTTCGTTCGGCGAATAGCCCTTCACCTTGGCGACCTTGGTCGCATCGCTCAGGGCAGCCTGGCGAGCAGCTTCGGTGTTGTCGGCAGCCGGGATGGCGTCCGGGCTGACGTAGCCGATGCGGCCCACGGCAGCCTGCACGGTGCTGTACAGCGCGCTGCCGCCGGTGGCGCTGGCCGGGATGAAGTTGGCCGGCGCGGTGTTGTTGACGAACAGGTTCTTGAAGGTCGACTGCACCGCGAACTTCGGAGCGGCGGTTTCGCCCGTTGCCCAGGCAACCTGCTTCAGGGTGGTGCCTTCGACGTCGGCCTTGGTGCAGGCGGTGGTCAGGAAGCGGGTCAGCAGTTCGCTGGTGCCGCTGCTTTCGTCGCGGTAGACGACAACGAGGTCACCGCTACGGCCCGACCCGGCAATGTCTTCCCACTTGGTGATCTTGCCCGAGAACACGCCGCAGATCTGGGTCACGTTCAGGTTCAGGGCGCCACCGGCCTTGTTGAACGGAACGGTGACGGAGGTCGCGACCGACGGCACCTGGATCAGCGCGCCGTAACGGTTGGCATCGCCAGCAACGTTGTAGGTGGTGTTGTAGGTGGTCAGTTCGGTGCCGCTCAGCACCGAGTCGCTACCGGCGAAATGCACGGTGCCAGTCGCCTGGAACAGCGCCGAGTTGTTTTCAAGGAAGGCCTTCTTGCCGGTGCCCGAGCCGGTCACGGCGTAGCTGAAGCTGGCCGGCAGGATGCTGTCCGGCTTGCCCTTGTACAGGTCGGCCGGCAGCGAAGCGCCGCCGCCGGTGACAGTCTGCGCCGAAGCGGCACCGGCGGTGGCCAGCAGCGCGGTGGCAACCAGCGCGGCCAGGGTCTTGTACTTGTTCATGATCTTCTCCTGAAGGGTTTACTGCGAAGGGAAACGCCAAGGGAGGAACGGTCACTACACGCCTGCTGCCGCCGAGGGCCTCCCAGCCCACTCTGCGGCGACGTGTCCATGCTGGTCCGTGCCGATGACAGGCCGCTTAAGAAACCTGTGGAAGATCGAAAAAAGGTATGGAGGATTGTGTGGAGAAATCCAGGTCTCAGTAGATCCACGCCATGCGTGGATGCGCCGCCCAGGGTGCGCGTCGGTTGATCCATCCACGCATGGCGTGGATCTACTGCACCAGCTGATTCATTTCCATGATCGGCATCAGCACCGCCAGCACGATCGTCAGCACTACGCCGCCCATCACCAGGATCATGGTCGGCTCCAGCAACGCAGTCAGTGCCATCGCGCGACGCTCGAGCTCGCGCGAGATCGTCTGTGCGGCGCGATCCAGCAGCGGTGCCAGCGAACCGGTCTTCTCGCCACTGGCCACCAGATGCACCAGGATCGGCGGATACACCTTCTGCACCTTCAGCGCAGAGCCAAGCGCGGCACCTTCGCGCACGCGCGCGGACACATCGTCGGCACAGCGCGCCAGCAGCGCATTGCCCAGGGTCTGCCGCGCCGCCTCCAGTGCACGCAGCAGCGGCACACCGGCATCCAGCAGGATCGCCAGTGTCGAGGCGAAGCGCGCACTGTTCACACCCAGCACGAATCGCCCGACCATCGGCACCCGCAGGAGCATCGCGTCCCATCGCAGGCGCAGCTCGGGCTTGCGCAGGGCCAACCGCCAGGCCACCACCAGCGCAGCGATACCGAGCCCCATCCACATGCCCCAGCTGCGCACGAACGCGCTGGCGGCCAGCATCACCTGCGTGAGCATCGGCAGCGTCTGGCGTGCCTGCACGAACGCGGTCACCACCTGCGGCACCACGTAGCTGAGCAGGAAGATCACGATCGCCACCGACACCAGGCTGATCGCCGCCGGGTAGATGAAGGCGGTCAGTACCTTGGCCTGCAGCGCATTGCGCTCTTCGATGTAGTCGGCCAGGCGCTCCATCACCCGTGCGAGGTCGCCGGAGTCTTCACCTGCACCCACCAGCGCCCGATAGATCGGTGGAAAATCGCGTGGCCGCGCTGCCAGCGCCACGGTCAGTCGCTGGCCGGCACGAACGTCGGCGCGTACCGCGGTGAGTGCCTGGGCCACGTGCGGGCGCTCGGCCTGCTCGATCACCGCGCTCAATGCGCCTTCCAACGGCAGGCTGGCAGCCAGCAGGCTTGCCAGCTGACGCGTGGCCCAGGCCAGCTCGCTGGCAGACAGCCTGCGGGCGCCCCAGCCACTGCCCGCACTGCGCGCCGCACTCACCTGCACCGGTGTCAGCCCGCGACCACGCAGCAGCTGGCGCGCACCGCGCGGGCTGTCGGCATCCAATTGGCCCTTCTCGATGCGGCCCTGCGCGTTGGCAGCCTGGTAGTCGAACAGTGCCATGCAGGCCTCAATCGTCGCCGGTGACGCGCAGGATCTCTTCCAGCGTGGTCACCCCGCTGTCGACCCAACGCTGGCCATCCTGCCGCAACGTCCGCATGCCGGCGCGCCGTGCGGCCTCGCGCAGCGCGGGCTCACCCTGCCCTTCATGGATCAACGCACGTACCCGGTCGTCGACCACGAACAGCTCATGGATGCCGGTTCGCCCCCGGTAGCCGCTGTTGGCGCAGGCTGCGCAGCCCACCGCGCGCCATACGGTGCGACCCTCGCCATCCACCTCGGCACGCCGGCACTGCGTACACAGCCGCCGAACCAGCCGCTGCGCCAGCACACCACGCAACGAGGACGCCAGCAGGAACGGCTCCACGCCCATGTCGGCCAGGCGGGTCACCGCCGAGATCGCATCGTTGGTATGCAGCGACGCCAGCACGCCATGCCCGGTCAGCGACGACTGCACGGCGATCTGTGCGGTTTCCAGGTCGCGGATCTCGCCGATCATGATGGTGTCCGGATCCTGGCGCAGGATCGCGCGCAGCGCGGTGCCAAAGCTCATGCCGATGCGCGCGTTGACCTGGATCTGGCCGATGCCGGCGAAGTCGTACTCCACCGGGTCTTCCACGGTGAGGATGTTGCTGGTGCTGCTGTCGAGCTGGCCCAGTGCGGCGTACAGCGACGTGGTCTTGCCGCTGCCGGTCGGCCCGGTGACCAGCACGATGCCGTGCGGCTGCCGGATCAATCCGGTGAACGTGGCCAGTGTGTCATCGGCCATGCCCAGGCGCTGCAGCTGCAGGCGACCGGCATCCTTTTCCAGCAGGCGCAGCACAGCACGCTCGCCATGCCCGGTCGGCACCGTGGAGACGCGGATATCCAGCGGCCTCCCGCCGACGCGGATCGCGATGCGCCCGTCCTGCGGCAGGCGCTTCTCGGCAATGTCCAGGTGCGCCATGATCTTGATGCGCGATACCAGCGCGGCGTGTAGTGCGCGCCGTGGCTGCACCATGTCGCGCAGCGTGCCGTCCACCCGGTAGCGCACCACCGAATGGGTCTCGAACGGTTCGATGTGCAGGTCGCTGGCGCCATCGCGTGCAGCCTGTGCCAGCAGTGCATTGATCATGCGGATCACCGGTGCATCGTCCTGTGCATCCAGCAGATCGGTGACCTCCGGCATGTCCTGCATCAGCCGGTCCAGATCGACCTCGCTTTCGGCGGCACCGACCACGGCAGCGGCATCACCGCCGTCACGGTACTGCTCACCCAACCGCTGCTGCCAGGTCGCGGCATCCAGTGCCTGGAACGGCAGCGGTCCATGCCGGCGGCGCAGCTCGGCCACGGCCCACGCCGCGGTGTCGGCGGTGCCCAGCAACACGGGCTCGCCGCCCGCTTCGGACAGCATCACGCCATGGCTGCGCACCCAGGCGTACGGCAGCGGTGCGGCGGTGCTCACGGCCCGATCACCAGTTCCGGCGTGTAGCCCAGCCCGCGCAGCTGCTGCAGTGCCGGGTCCAGCGTTGCCGGATCGCGCGGCAATCGCACGCGCAGGCGCTGCCCACTCTCGCCCGGCGTCGCTTCGGCATAGGCCTGCAGGCCCAGTGCCCGCACCTGCGCCACGCCCTGGCTGGCACGCGCCGGGTCCAGTCCCTGTGCGAACTGCACCAGCTGGGCATCGCCCTCACCGGCCGGATACAACGCCGCCAGGCTGGTGTTCTGCAGCGGCTGGCCCTGTCCATCGCGCGCATTGCCCTGGCCGAGCACAGACAGGTCCTGCGGCGGCAGCTGCGGTGCGGACAACGCCGGCAAGGCCCAGCTCTGTACGGGCTGCGCGCCGGCCTGCGCGTTGCGCATGTAGTCATAGCGGTCGCGGGTCAGGCGCTGGCCGGCGGCGGGATCGCGCACCACGTGCGGGCGCAGGAATACCATCAGGTTGGTCTTGGAACGCTTGCGCGTATCACTGCGGAACAGCGCCCCCAGCACCGGGATCTTTCCCAGCCCCGGCACCGCATCACGGCCGTGGCTGACGTTGTCCTCCAGCAGGCCACCCAGGACCATGATCTGGCCATCGTCCAGCAGCACGCTGGTATCCAGCGCACGCTTGTTGGTGATGATGCCGGCGGCACTGTTGGCACTCTGCGCGTCGATGCTGCTGACTTCCTGGTAGATGTCCAGTTTCACCGTGCCACCTTCGGAAATCTGCGGGCGCACCCGCAGCTTCAGGCCCACGTCCTCGCGCACGATGGTCTGGAACGGATTGTTGCTGCCACCGCCACCGTCGGTCACGTAGCGGCCGCTGACGAACGGTACGGTCTGGCCGACCATGATGCTGGCCGCCTCGTTGTCCAGCGTCATCAGGTTCGGCGTGGACAGGATGTTCGCGCCGCCCTTGCTCTGCAGCGCGTTGGCCAGCGCTTTCATGTTGAGGATCTGACCGACACCGGGCAGGTTGATGGTGCCGTCGATCACACCGATCTTCAGGCCGTCCTTGGGCAGCACGTCCAGGGTGGTGCGCGCGGTGGTGCTCAGCCCGCTGCCGCCGGTGGCGCCACCGAAGTGGGTGCCGCCAAAGGTACGGCCATTGCCCAGCATCCATTGCACGCCCAGCTCGGCCGCGTCGGTCTGGTTGACCTCCACGATCAGGCTCTCGACCAGCACCTGCGCACGGCGCTGGTCGAGCTGGTCGATCACACGCCGCAGGTTGCGGTACACCGGCTCCGGCGCCGAGATCAGCAGCGTGTTGGTGGCCACGTCCGCCTGTACCGAAATGCCGTTCTGGCTGAAGCCGGTGCTTCCCGCATCGATCGGGTCACGGCGGCTCGGGTCCAGACGCTGTGATTCCAGCGCATTGCCTCCGGTCTTGGCCTGCTGCGGCTGCGACGGCTGCGCGGGGGTGGAACGGTTGGCGTCGCCGGGCAGTGGTGTGATGCCTTCGTTGCTGCCCATTGCCGGTGCATCGCTCTGCCCGGCCACCACGCCTCGCAGCACACCGGCCAGCTGGTTGGCCTGGGCATTGCGCAGGTAGACCACATGCAGGTTGCCGGATTCATCCTGGGCACGGTCCAGCTTCTCCACCAGCTGCCGCGCCAGGCGGGTGCGCCCGGGGCTGCTCGACCGCAGCAGCACGCTGTTGCTGCGCGGGTCAGCCATCACCACCACCTTCTGGGTGGGCTCGGTGCCCTGCGCATCCAGCAGCGGCGCGACCATCGCCGCGACGTCAACGGCAATGCCCTGCTGCAGCTTCACCACGTCGGTGTCCATGCCGGCCGGTGTATCCACGCTGGCGATCACCCGCGCGATGCGCTCCAGGTTGTCGGCGTAGTCGGTGATCACCAGGGTGTTGTTGCCCGGATTGGCGGTGATCGGATTGTCGGGGCTGATCATCGGTCGCAGCACCGCCACCAGCGCGGCCGCGTTCTCGTAGCGCAGCGCGAAGGTGCGCGTGGCCACCTCACCGCCGGCACCACCGGTGCCGACGCGCCCTCCCAACAGCTTGGCATCGGCCTGCGGCACCACCCGGCTGACGCCGCCGTTCTCGACCACCGCGAAGCCACGCATGCGCAGTGCACCGAGCAGCAACTGGTAGGCCTGGGTACGACTGACCGGGCCATCGGAAACCACCGTCATCTTGCCGGTCACCCGTGGGTCGACCAGGAACTGGCGCCCGGTGAAGCGCGCGGCCATGCGCAGCACGCCGCCGATATCGGTATCCACCAGGTTCAACTGCACCGGCTCGTCGCGGGTGTCCTGCGCCAGTACCGGCGCCGGTGCGTGGGCCATGCACACGATCAGGGCCAGTGCGGTACTGCAGGCAAGGCTGCGCATCGCCCTCATGGATGGGCACCCACGTTGAGCGCCATCACGATGTTTCCGGAAATCCGTGCCGCCGGCATGTTCGCATCCCCTGTGCGTGTCAGTTGCAGCTGCTTCAGTTCGATGGCCGGGTCGGCCAGCAGCGGCAGCAGCCAGTTCCATAGCGCGTCGGCGGGCACCGCCTGCACCTGCAGGTGCCAGCGCCCGTCGCGCGCTTCGATATGCAGGCCGTCGGCAAGGCCGGCGGTCCTGATGCCATCGCGCAGCCCGGCCAGTGTCGGGTGCTGGCCCTGCGCCTGCTGCTGGCGCTCGCGGGCGCGCAGCAGCGGTGCCAGTAGGCGGGACTGCGCCTGCAGCCGGGGTAGCTCGGCCTGCCAGTGCGTACGCTGCTTCAGCAGGGGCTCCAGCCACAACGACCACAGACCCGCCACCAGCAGCGCCACCACCATCACCCACAGCATCAGCCGGTCGCGCGGTGGCAGGCGTTGCCAGCGCAGCTGCAGGCCCGCCAGCCCCTCGCCCAGCCGTAGGGTGCGGGTCGTCACTGTCCAGCTCCGCTCACCCGCAGGTGTCCACCAGCTTCGCGCGCCAGTTGCAGGCCCTGTGCCTGCACCGCCTGCTGCCAGTGCTCAAGCCGCTGCGGATCGTCGGCCAATGCCTGGGCATCGGCATCCAGCTCCATGTCCAGCTGCCCGGGTTGGTAATGCAGGCTGCGCACCTGCCCTGCCAGCTCCGGGACCGCCTGCAGCGTGCTGGCAACCTGACGCTGCAGCACCGGCAATGGCGGCGCCGGCGGTGGCACTGCAAGTGCTCGCCTCGCCTGCAACACCGGGTCCACCACATCGGTGATCTCCGGGAAGCGCGCGCTGAACTGCCGTGCCATGTCCTGCTGCAGCGCTTCACCCTCGATCCGCCAACGCGAGACCTGCAGCTGCAGGCCGAGTGCAGCCAGCAGCACTGCTGCCAGTGCCAGGCCGATCGCCAGTCGCGGTGCTTGCCGGCCTGCGCCGGGCAGCGGCAATGACCAGCCTGGCAAGGGGCCACAGGCCTGCTGTTCATGCGTGACGGCGGTGGCCGGCAGGCTGTCCGGCCACGTCTGCGGCACACTATCGATCCACTGCACGGCCTGCACGCCGGCCTGTTGCAGGCGCACGGCCAGCGCCTGCATCACCGCACAGGCGTCACGTCCGCCATACCATTGAACGAAAGCCCGATCGCGCCCGCTGCGTACCAGCAGGTGCTCGCCGCTGACCTGCAGCGTGGCATGGCCGTCCTGCCAAGGCAGCAGCAGCGGCGTCGGATACAGTGCCTGCAGCCGCAGGGCACACGAAGCCAGCAGCTGCTGCGCCTGCACTATCGCCTGCTGGCCGAGCCAGGCCACCGGAACCGTGCCGTCTGCCGCCTGCGCACCGTGGGCCAGCGCCACCTCCTGCAGGTCATCCAGCAGCATCGCCTCCACCTCACCCTGCAGCGCCGACTGCAGGCGGCGCCCGGACAGCGGCGGCAGCTGCAGTTCCAGCAGGATCAGATCCTGGGGATCGAGGCAGGCCAGCACCCCGGCCTGTGGATGGCGGCGCCCCAGCACAGCCAACGCTTCGCGGCCGTGGGCCTGCATGCCCCCCTTGTGCAGCAGCGCCCACTCGACCTCGCTGTCGGCGCGCAGGTATTCCAGTGGCGGCAGGCGCACCCTCAGCTGCACGCTCATGCACCGATCCTCGTCCATACGCGCTGCACACGCACGCTGTCGTCGCGGTACTCGCGCCAGATCAGCGCGCGGAAGTCGACCGTACTGCCATCGGCCTGCACCTGGCCGAGGGCGAGGAACCATTCGCTATGGATGCCAAGCGGCACTACGGCCATCTGTGCGTCGCTCAGTTGGAGTCGATGGGCGATGTCGCCGCGGTTCAGCAGCCATTGGCCGCCGTCACGTTCACCGAGCAGCGCCCGCAGGCGCGCCGGTTCTACACTGGGTACGACGGCCTGCAGCACGCTGATGTCACTGGTATTGGCATTGACCAGGGTCTGCGCCGGCAGCACCACGGTCCGCCGTGCCAGCGCCTGCAGTGCCACCGGATCGGCGCCGGGAAGGGCCTGCTCGATCATGGCGTCACGCGGCAGCGGCGCCTGCGCCTGGATGTCGCCATCGCGCAGGCGTGCCTGGATATGGTCCGCCGCGGAGGCACAGGCACCCTGCCCCAATCCCTGCCCGGTGCACAACGCAACGAAGGCGCGTCGCGCCTCCGGGTCCACCTGACCATGGGCCAGCAGATTGCGCAGGTTGAACATTGACTGGGCATCGACCAGCTGCAGCTGCACCGGTAACGGTGCCTGCAGCTGCAAAGGACGCGCCCAGCGCCCGCCACGCACCGTGGTCAACTGCTCGCGCACATCCTCTCGCAGCTGCTGCGCTGCACGCTCCAGCGTTGCGTCCACGGCCATGCGCACCTGTGCGCGCAGCTGGTCGCCACGCAGCGCACGCAGCTGGGCCGACTGCCGGGTCAGCAGTGCCGTGGCAATCACCGCCACCAGCGCCACCACCAGCAGGGCAACGATTACCGCCATGCCACGTTGACGGACACTCGAAACAGAACGCATCCGGGCTGACATCGGCCTGCCTCACAGCTGCCAGGAGCCGATGTCCGCGTTCCCGGCGTCGCCACCGGGCTTGCTGTCCGCACCCAGCGAGAACACATCGATGTCGCCGTGGGTGCCTGGTATCTGATACTGGTACGGATGGCCCCACGGGTCATTGGGCAGGCGATCCAGATAGGGCGTGACCGGCATCGCGCCACCGCCCTGCGGTGGCTTCACCAGTGCCTGCAGGCCCTGCTCGGCACTGGGATAGCGTCCGTTGTCCAGCTTGAACAGTTTCAACGCCTGCATCAATGCGGCGATGTCCTGGCGCGCCGCCACTACGCGCGCCTGGTCGGGACGGTCCATCAACCGCGGCACGATCAATGCGGCGAGGATGCCGATGATCACCACCACCACCATGATCTCGATCAGGCTGAAACCCTGCTGCCGAGCCCTGCGACCACGAACCTGCCTTGCCATTGTTCCGCCCTCGTCATCCTGGAAGAGACCGCTGCGCCATGGTCAGCGGTGCATGTGTCAGTACGATAAACATCCGCCGGAAATCCGCTGCGCGTGTGCCTGTGCAGGCGCAACACGTGCAGCCGGGGCACATGCAGACTCGAACAGGTGCTGCGGCACGCCGGCCAGCGCATCGTCGATGCAGCCGCGCAGCAACGGGTGCGCGCAGGCCTGCAGCAGGCGCACGCACTGCATCGGCGACCACGCTGTTCCATGATCCAGGCCGATGAACATCCGATAGGCCTGGTGATAGCGCAGGTCGTCGTACACGCGCTGGGCACTTTTCAGATCGCGCACGACCACCAGCAGGGCCGCGCGTTGCAGCAGCCGGGCATCGCCTGCGTCAAGCGGCAGCGCGCTCATGGCCGCCTCGGGCCAGGGCCGCAGCTGCAGGTCGAGGGCTCTTCGCAGCGCCACCAGTGGGTGCGCACTACCATCCAGTGCCGCCCAGCGCGCCGCATCCGCCCAGGCGTCACTGGACAGCACCCAGACCCAGGAGTGCCCGTAACGGTGCACATTCAATGGCGTATGCCGTGCCTGCTCCAGTGACTGGCTGAGGTGACGATCCAGCTCCAGCATGCTGATCCTGCGACTGTCTGCCATCGGCGCCGCCCGTGCTCCGCGACGCGTGGTGCGTCGTACTCTGGAGAAGACGTCAGCAAGGCAGGTGAAGCGACAGCGCGCATGCAGCTCTGTGCACTGCGTGGCGCTTCATCGGCAACGTCATCGCAGCGTCATCCGGCTGCAGGCTTCGCGCTCCAGTCGCGGCGCTTCGCCACCACAACGGCGTGCCAGTGTCGCCACGTCGCTGCGCGCGGCGAACGCGACCAGCGCATCGGTCATGTCCACGTCATCGCCCCATGACGCCATCGCAACACGCAACGCAGACAGTTGCCAGCCGTCCATCACACCGTGGGTTCCCGCCACGAACCAGTGCCACAGCCGATGGTGCAGCACCTGCTCATGCAGCTGCGCCAGATCGTCAAGGCCGTGCATCCCCGTCAACAACAGCGCACGCGCGAGGGCCGCAGGTGACAATGCACCGGCTTCAGACAGGGGGAGTGCCTGTTGCTGCAGGCGCAGCAGCATCGCCAACGGGTGCGACTGCGGATCAAAGTCCAGCAGCACTGCCTGTTGCTGCCACTGCGCATCGGACACCACGCACACCCATGGCGAGCCATAGCGATGCACCATCAAGGGCCGTCGCTGTGTGGTTTCCAGCAGCGCCGACAGATTGCGACGCAGATCCAGCACACCGATGGTCTCGTTGCGCATCCTTGGCTTCTCCTTGCTTGCAACAGCCCTGCACGGTGCGCACGGCCAGCGTCTTCATCTATCCAAGGACGGCAATGCCACCCGGAAAGCGACGCAGATCCAGCGACATCGTCAGCCGCAGCTGCTCAAGCGCCGCATCCGGGTCATCAATGCGGAAGCGACCGCTGACCGGGGCACGCGCCAAGGCCGATTCGCCCAGCAATACCTTGCCGCGGCGGTAACGGTTGATCTCCTCGACCACCTCGCGCAGCGGTGCGCGACGGAACACCAGCATGCCTTCGGTCCAGGCACTCACTTCCGAGGCCACAGCCTCGGCCACAACGCCACTGAGGCGCTCGTCATAGCGGGTCTGCTGGCCCGCCTGCAGCTGCAGGCGGCCCTGCGGGTGCTCGATGCGGGCGCTGCCCTGCAGGCAGGTAACGCGCACCTGCCCCTGGGTGTTGCGTACGTCCAGGCGCACCGCGCCCTCATCGGCAATCACGCAGCCCGGGCCCGCGAACAACGCCAGGTGCAGGCCCGGCCGGGTCTCGATCGCGGCCTGGCCCTGCACCAGCTCGAAGCCTTCGCCCTGCGCGTCCGCGCGGCGGCGCAGGCTGCTCTGCGTATCCAGTTCGATCTTCAGCTGTGGCGAGGGCGCGATCTGCAGACGTTCACCGGTGCCGGTGTGGAAATCGGCCGCCATGGCTGTCACCGAAGGCCACAGCCCCAGCGGCGGGCGGATCGCCGCCACCACTGCCAGGCTGGCCGGGGCGGCAATCGCGGCACCGAGGAAGGCACGGCGACTCCAGCGCTGGGCTGGCGTCGGCGCGACCGGTTGGCGCGTGGCCGCGGGCAGCTGCTCGCCGGCCAGCCGTACCTGCTCCCATTGCCGGCGCGCACGGCCGAACGCTTCACGATGACGGGGATCGGCCTCGCACCACGCGCGGAACCTGCGCCCGTCTGCGGCGGTCGCCTCGCCCGAGGTCAGCCGCACCACCCACGCGTGGGCCTGACGCTCGACGGCATCCAGCGGGCGTTGCGGGCGATCGTCAGGATCCATGGGGGCTCATGCCGGACCCGCACACTGCGGGGTTCTGTTCGGCGTCAAAGTGTAGACGGATGCCGTCGCTCAGAACCGCACCTGGCGCCCCTGCCCGCTGCGCTCGGCCAGGTAGTCCTGGGCCGCCTTCAGCTCACGCTGCACCAGCCGCAGCGACACGCCGAGATGCTCGGCCACGTCGCGCTGCTGCAGGCCATCGACGCGGATTGCCAGCAGGATGCGGCGACGGCGCTCGGGCATGCGTTGCAGCAGGCCGACCATGTCTTGCAGCGCGAAGTCCAGTTCGGCCGCCTGCGCCGGGCCCGGTGCCGGGTCGGCCATGTCCATCAGCGTATCCACCTCCTCCAGGCTCAGCAGGCGGTGGTCTGCACGTTGGCGGTCGATCACGGTGTTCATCGCCATGCGCAGCAGGTAGGCCGCGGGGTTCTGCACGGCGTCCAGGCGGTCACGGCGCGCGCTCAGGCGCATCCAGGTGTCCTGCAGCGCGTCGCCGGCCAGCTCTTCCGAGCCCAGCTTGCGCACCAGCCGGCGCTTCAGCTCATCGTAGGCGCCCAGAAGGTGCTCCATCAGGTCAACTGCCCCAGCCGTACCGTTGCTCATGTTCGAATCCTTGAAGTCATGGAAGGGGCGCACGCCGGCCACAGTCGTGGTCGGTGCCGGAAGGACGGATCTGCAGTGTTACCGGCTGTGGCAGCGCGGCGGCCTCGGTCGCCAGCACCAGGCCCTGCATCGCCTGCAGCAGGCGTGCATCGCGGCGATCACTGCCACTGCCGGACAGCAGCTCGGGCCGGCTCACCTGACCCGCGCCGTCGATGCGGAAGCGCAGCGTCGCGGCATAGCGGCCGGGCGCGATCTCCGGGTCGTCACAGAACACCGCACGCAGGCGCTGCTGCAGCCCGCCGTAGCGACGCCGACGCTCGGTATCGGGAAGATCGACGCCAACAACGGGTTCGGCGACGGAGGACATGCCCCGGCGCAGCACCACGCGCTGCTCGCCGATAACCTCGGCCTCGATACCGGAGTCCTGCAAGAGCATCCGCAGTGCGGGCAGCGGCGGCAGGCTGGCGCGCAGCGCATGGCTGCTGCGGCCCGCGGCAAGATCGCCCGGGTACATCACCGACCACCCGCTGATGACGCTGAAGCGCTCGACCGCCTGTTCCAGCGGCTGCGCGGGGATGTCGTAGGCATGAACACCATCCTGCGCGGCAGCGGCAAAGGACAGCAGCAGCCATGCGGCGATGGCCACCTTCCAAGTTCTGACCGCATGGTGTCCATTCAGCCCCCTGACGTAGAACACATGACCCTCGGCAGCGACAGCAGCTGCAGTGGACGCGCACCACGACCGGAACCCCGGCCCGCGCGCGACCAGCAAGCGGGCTCAAACCGTACCGGGGCCACATGTCATTGCGATGACCGCCGCCCACAGCCTGCCGTCGAGGCAGGCTCGGTAAAGCCAGTCATGCATCAGGAATCAATGAATCGAACAGACATGATCATCTGCGCACGGGGTCGGATCACGTGCCGACCCGAACGTGTCGACCAAGGTCGACACCCACCAGGAGCAGCTCGTGCCGTTCCGACAGATCGTGGAAATCTGTCGAAGGCGGGGTGGGTCCGGTTGCAGGGGTGTCCGCGGCATGGATGCCGCGGCCAAGCCCCCATGGGTGAGGGCGCTTTGCTTGCGAAGCACTGCTTCGCAAGCGCCCGAACGCACAGCCGCCAGCGGCTGGGCCGGACCGCGGAGCGGGGTTTACGGCGTCCCCTGCAACCGGACCCACCCCGCCATCCCTCGGAATGCAAGCTGTTGCTTCGGCTGTTGCTTCGGCTGTTGCTTCGGCTGTTGCTTCGGCTGTTGCTTCGGCTGTTGCTCCTGAGGTTGCCGGCCAGCGGCCGGCACTACCCGCGGGTGCCGGGTGCAACCCGGCCGCAACCACCCATCCCTCAAAGCGGCAGCTGGGTCGTCTGCTTGATCCGCTGCATCGGAATCTCGGTCTTGGTGTTCTGCACGCCGGCAATCCGGTTCAGGTGCTGCATCTGGAACTGCCGGTAGGCATCAAGATCGGCCACCGCCACCCGCAGCAGGAAGTCGCAGTCACCGGCCATCAGATGGCATTCAAGGACTTCCGGAAAAGACTTGATGCTGTTGATGAAGTGATTGGTGGTGTCCTCGTCCTGCCCGCGCAGCCACACCCGCACGAACACCGTGAAGCCCCGGCCCACCTTGGCCTCGTTCAACAAGGCCACATAGCGGTCGATGTAGCCGCCCTCCTCCAGCAGCCGCACCCGCCGCAGGCAGGCCGAGGGCGAAAGGCCCACCAGCCGGGCCAGCTCCAGGTTCTGCAGGCGACCGTCACGCTGCAGGGCATCGAGGATGCGCCGATCAAGGTTGTCGAGCTGGTACTGCATGGAATTTCACCAGTGGCGACATTGGCCGCATGTAATCTCAATATTCTCGGATTCAATGGCATCAACGCAACCCGATTTCGCGATCGGACCGCTAGCATGGGCCACCCCCACCTTAGTTGTGCCGTTCGATGGACGCCCGTACCACCCTCCCCCTGCCCGACACCTGCGACACCGCGCCGCGTGCCGAATTCCTGCGCGGCCTGCGCGCCGCCGTGCCGGTGATGATCGGCTTCATCCCCTTCGCCCTGGTACTCGGCGCACAGGCGGCCCAGAAGGGTCTGAGCGTACTGGAAGTGCCGCTGATGACCGGCCTCAACTTCGCTGGCGGCTCGGAGTTCGCTGCCGTCGAACTGTGGACCTCGCCACCGCACATCGCACTGATCGTGGCCATCACCGCGCTGGTCAACAGCCGCCACCTGCTGATGGGCGCCAGCCTGGCCCCGCTGCTGCAGCACCTGCCGCGCCGCCGGGTGCTGCCGGCCTTGTTCTTCATGTGCGACGAAAGCTGGGCGATGGGCGTGGCCGACGCGCGCCGCCGTGCACTCGGCTTCAGCCTGGCCTACTACCTGGGCGTCTCGGCAGGCCTGTACACGGTCTGGGTGGCCTGCACCGCGCTGGGCGCGGTCGTCGGCCCGATGCTGGGCGACATCCACGCCTACGGCTTCGACATGGCCTTCCCCGCCGTGTTCCTGGTGCTGCTGCGTGGCATGTGGCAGGGCATGAAAGCCGCGCGTCCGTGGCTGGTCAGCCTGGTGGTGGCCGCTGCCACCTACCTGCTGGTGCCGGGTGCCTGGTACGTGGCGAGCGGCGCACTGGCCGGCCTGGCCGCGGCCTGGCTGCTGGCGGAGGACGCAGCATGATCTTCAATGGCCTGATCCACTGGACTTCGGTACTGACCATCGTGCTGATGGCCGCCGCCACCTACCTGACCCGCATCGTCGGCTTCCTCGCGCTGCGCAACCGCACGTTGAGCAAGCGCGCAGTGACGGTGATGGAAGCCGCGCCGGGCTGCGTGCTGATCTCGGTGATCGCCCCGGACTTCGTCGCCGACAAGCCCGCCGACCTGGCCGCGCTGGCGATCACCCTGCTGGCTGCCACGCGGTTGTCGATGCTGCCGACCGTGCTGATCGGCGTGGTCTCGGCTGGCGTGCTGCGCTATCTGATGGGCTGACGCGCCTTCGCCGGGCACGACCCCTGCGACACCCGGTCGCAGGCCATCGCGTCACCCGCTTGATCAATGTCAAACCGCCCGCCGCCGCGCGGGCGTATTTCTATGCAGGACCCGAACACGCCGGCGTTACCGGCATCCACAAGGACCCTGCGATGAGCTACACCCCCGACAACGTCCAGCTTCTGAACGCCATGCAGAACGTCATGGTGATCTCCACCACCGACCTGCAGGGCAACATCACCTACGCCAACGACCTGTTCTGCACGCTCACCGGCTTCGCCCGCGAGGAACTGATCGGCCAGCCGCACAGCATCGTGCGCCACCCGGATGTACCCAAGGCGGTCTACAAGGACATGTGGGACACCATCAAGGCCGGCAAGACCTGGACCGGCATCGTGCCCAACCTCGGCAAGGGCGGCGTGCTCTATGTGGTCGATACCACCGTGCAGCCGCTGTTCGACGCCGACGGCAACATCACCTCGTACATCAGCATCCGCCGCGTGGTGAATGACCTGATGCAGAACTACGACCTGGTCGAGTTCAGCAAGGAAAAGTTCGACGACTTCTACGAGGCCGCGTGAACGCCCTCCCGACCAGTACGCCCTTCAGCCGTCTGCTGGTGGGTTTCGCGTCCGAGTCGGGCAATGCCCGCGCCCTGGCCCAGCGCTTGGGCGCGGACCTGCAGCCACATGGGCCGCAGGTGCTTCCATTCAACGACATCGACGTGGCCAGTCTCGGCCAAGGCGATGTGCTGCTGGCGATCTCCAGTTCCTTCGGTGACGGTGAGCCGCCAGCCAATGGCGAGCAGTTCTTCGAAACGCTGCGCCAGATCCCGACGCTGAGCGGCCTGCGCTATGCAGTGTTCGGCCTCGGTGACACCGGCTACCCCAGTTTCTGCGGCTTCACCAAGGCGCTGGATGCCGCGCTGAGCGAGCGCCAGGCGCAACCGCTGCTGCATCGGGTGGATGCCGACCTGGGCTACGAGCAGTTCTTCCAGCAATGGCAGCCGGTGCTCGGCCAGGTGCTGGATGGCGACCTCAGCGCTGGCCAGGACCTGCACCTGCAGGTCACCGCCTATGGCGAAGACAATGCCTTTGCCGCCCCCATTCTCGAACGCCGCCGCTTGAACAGCAGCAACCCGGCAGCGTGGCACCTGCAACTGGACATTGCCGGCAGCGGCATGGCCTACCGCGCGGGCGACACCCTGCACGTGGTGCCGGAGAACGACCCTGCCCTGCTGCAGGCATTGGCCACCTGGTACGGCGACACCGCCGCCGTGGCCGCCCTGCATGACCGCGAGCTGCGCCTGCTGAGCAAGGGCGTGCTGCGCGAACTGGCCAGGCTCGGTGGCAGCGAGGTACTGAAGGGCCTGTTGAAGGTCAGCCAGAAGCGCGAGCTGGAAGCCTACCTGCACGGCCTGGACCTGCTGGACGTGCTGCAGGACCACGCCACGCCGGACAGCGTGCCGCTGGCCCGGCTGCGCGAACTGCTGTCACCGCGGCTGCCCCGCGCCTATTCGATTGCCTCGCACCCGTGCGACGACCAGCTGAGCCTGTGCGTGCGCGAAGTGCGCTACACCCTGCGCGGCCGCGAGCGCTTCGGCACAGCCACCGGCAGCCTGCTGCATGGCGGCGACCATGCCCGTGTGTACTGCCGCTCCAACCCCGGCTTCCACCTGCCCGATACCGGCGAGGCACCGCTGCTGCTGGTCGGCACCGGCACCGGCATCGCACCCTTGATGGGCCTGATGCAGGAGCTGCAGGCCAGCGCCTGCGAACGTGAAGTGCACCTTGTGTTCGGTGAAAAGCACAGCCAGCACGACTACCTGTATCGCGACCAGCTGCAGGACTGGCACACGCGTGGCGTGCTGGCCGGCCTGCATACCGCGTTCTCGCGCGATGGCGCCGAAAAGGTCTATGTGCAGCACGTGCTGCAGCAGCGCGCCAGCGAGGTGCGTGATGTGCTGGCCCGCGGCGGGCATCTGTACCTGTGCGGCAACAAGAGCCACCTGGAAGGCGCGGTCCGTGAGGCCATCGATGCCATCGGTGGCGAAGGGCACTGGGACGCGTTGCGGGGCGAAGGCCGCACGCACTGTGAGTTGTATTGACCTGTCCATGGGGTAGCGCCGGCCGCTGGCCGGCTGCGCTTCGCACCACGCGCTGCCGGCCAAGGGCCGGCACTCCCCAAGACCCCTCTACATCGGCACGCCCACGATCACGCTCGACGCCTTGAACAGCACCGTCGCCGCGGCGCCCTCCTGCAGCTCCAGCGCTGCTGTGCTGGCCCGAGTGATCACCGCCACCACGCTGCAGCCATGGCCGATATCCACCACCACCTCGTCGTTCACCGCGCCCTCGGTGATCCGCTCCACCGTGCCGGCGAACTGGTTGCGTGCCGAGTAACGCGCCCCCTCACCCTGCGCCACGATCACCGACGAGGCCTTCACCAGCGCGTAGGCCGGCACGCCCACCGCCAGGCCCAGCGATTCCACGCTGCCATGGGTGATGGTGGCGACCAGCGCGAGGCCCGGCGCCACTTCAATCTGCACTTCATCGTTCACTGCGCCGGTGGCCAGCCCACTGACCCGGCCATGGAACTGGTTGCGTGCACTGGTGATCATGCCGATTCTCCGGATCAGGGCCAGATCCTCGTCCAGCCCAGGGGTGGCCTGCAGCGACTGCAGGAACGTACGGTGCGCGCGCTCGACCTCCTCGAACCGGGCGATCAGCTGGTGGCCGCGCTCGGTCAGTCGCGCACCGCCACCACCGCGGCCGCCCACACTGCGCGCGACCAGCGGCTCGCCGGCCGCGGTGTTCATCGCGTCCACTGCGTCCCAGGCGTTCTTGTAGGTCATGCCCATGCGCTTGGCGGCCTGGCTGATCGAGCCACAGGCGTCGATCAGGCCCAGCAGCGCGAAGCGTCCGCGGCCACCCAGGCTCTGACCGGCAATGCTCAGCCACAGGTTGCCCTGCAGCTCCAAAGGCGGTTCGGCCTCGCTCATCGTGCTCGTTTCCCTGCGTTTCGCGCGAACGGCCAGTGTACGGCGTCGCCCCCCTGCACCGGGCTTGATATGGATCAAGGTGGCCGCGCCGACCAGCAACGAGAATCCCCGGGTCGGTCATCAAGTTGACCCCTGCCAACCGTTATATCATCTTGGATATAACGAACCCGAGGACTCACGAGGATGCGTACCTGTCGTTTCGTTCTACCCCTGTCCGCCCTGCTGCTCCCGCTTGCCGCCACTGCGGCCGACGCCACCTCGCCGCCCCCGGTGTTCACCCTGGGCACGATCGACGTGCATGCCGCGCGCGGCACCTCGCCCACCGTCGCCGAACGCAGCCTCGATGCCGAACGCATCCAGCAGCTCGACCGCACTACGGTCGGTGATGCGGTCAGCGTATTGCCTGGCGTGAGCCTGGCGCGCAACTCGCGCAACGAGGACATGGTCTACCTGCGCGGCTTCGACGCACGCCAGGTGCCGGTATTCCTCGACGGCATCCCGCTGTACGTGCCCTATGACGGCTACGTGGACTTCGGCCGCTTCACCACCTTCGACCTCGCCGAGATCCAGGTCGCCAGCGGTGGCGCGTCGCTGTTGTACGGGCCGAACATCCTCGGCGGTGCGATCAACCTGGTCAGCCGCCGCCCGGAACGTGCGCTGGAAGGCGACGTGCGGCTGGGCATCGCCGAGGGTGGCGAGCGCAAGGCAGCGGTCAACCTCGGCGGGCGTCGTGGCGACTGGTACTTCCAGCTCGGTGCGTCGATCCTGAAGGCCGATGAATTCCCGCTGCCGAAAGGCTTCGTCGACTACAAGCGCGTGCCCACCGATACCGGCAAGGACCGCCGCAACGCCTCGCGCGACGACCGTCGCCTGTCGTTCAAACTGGGCTATGCCCCGCGCGAGGGCGACGAGTACGCGATCGGCTACGCGCGCCAGGACGGCGAGAAGGACAACCCGGTCTACACCGGCACCGCGCGCAGCGGCATCCGTTACTGGCGCTGGCCGTGGTGGGACAAGGACAGCCTGTACTTCATCGGCAACACCCGCCTGGGCGAGCACACCACGCTGCGCACCCGCGTCTACCGCGATACCTATGGCAACGGACTGGACGCCTACACCGACGGCACCTACCAGGTGGCGATGGACAACAGCAGCTTCCCCAGCATCTACGATGACCGCACCGTGGGCGGCTCGGTGACCCTGGCCACCACGGCGCTGCCGCGCCAGGAACTGCAGTTCGCGATCCACTACAAGGAAGACCAGCACAGCGAGCGCAACCCGCACTCGCCGACCAAGGACTTCCGGGATGTGACCACGTCCGTGGCGATCGAGGACCGCATCGCGCTGACCGACACCTCGCACCTGCGCGTGGGCATCGGCCATGACCGCCGCGACGCCAAGCGCGTGTACTTCTGGCCGACCGGCAGCACCGATGCCACCAATGCAGTGCTGGAGTACGTGCAGCAACTGGCGCCGGACCAGCAGTGGTATGCAAGCGCCGCGCGGCGCACGCGTTTCCCGACCATCAAGGATCGCTACTCCGCGCGCATGGGCGCGGCGCTGCCCAACCCGGATCTGAAAGCCGAGCATGCCACCCACCTCGAAGTGGGCCTGCGTGGCCGCTGGTGGGAAGGCGGCCAGCTGCAGGCGGCGCTGTTCCAGAGCCGTATCGATGACCTGATCCAGAACGCGGTGGTGGCCTCGCGCGAATGCGGCGGCAGCACCTGCAACCAGGCGCAGAACATCGGCAAGGCCCGCCACCAGGGTGTCGAACTGGGCCTGCGCCAGCGCATCGGCGACGACTGGGACCTGCAGACCAGCTACACCTGGCTGCGCCGCACCAACCTGGAAGACCGCAGCGTGGCCCTGCTCGACAGCCCGCGCCAACGGCTGTTCATGGCGGTGGGCTGGCAGTTGCTGCCGCAGTTGAAGCTGCAGGCCACGCTGGAAGCCGAACAGGGCCGCAAGGTCAGCTACGCCGATGCGGCACGCCCGGTGCGCGACCTGCCCGGCTATGGCATCACCGGCTTCAAGGCCAGCTGGAGCCCGCGCGAGGCCTGGGATGTCGACCTCGGCGTACGCAACATCGGTGACAAATGGTACGAACTGGCCGACGGCTACCCGATGCCGGGCCGCACCTGGTTCGCCAATGCCAACTGGAGGTTCTGAACATGACCACGTCCCAGCCGCCACGCATCGCGGCCATCGTGCATGACCACAGCGGCGAACCCGATGGCTTGCTGGCCGCATTCGCCGCACGCCAGCTGGCCGCCGGCCACCGCGTGCGCGGGCTGGTACACCTGCCACACGAACCCACCGCCAGCGGCAGGAAGCGCATGGCACTGATGGACGTGACCGATCCTGGTTCGCGCTACCCGATCATCCAGGCGCTGGGCCCGGCCTCCTGCGGCTGCAACCTGGACCCCGGTGGCATCGCCGATGCCAGCGTGGTGCTGCGCCGGGCCTTGCAGGACCATGCCGAGCTCGCCATCGCCAACCGCTTCGGCACGCTGGAATCGGAAGGCGGCGGCATGGCCGATGAGCTGCTGGCGCTGATGCTGGCCGGCATCCCGTTGTTGACCGCGGTGAAGCTGCCCTACCTCGACGCGTGGCGCCAGTTCACCGGCGGCATGGCCATCGAGCTGCCCGCCGAGGACGCGGCGCTGCAGGCCTGGTGGGATGCCTGCCGCAACGCACCCGAGGCCGCAGCATGAGGCGGCGCGCCCTGCTGCAGGCGTTCGCACTGGCGCCGTTGCTGGTTGCCAGTGCCGAGCTGCTGGCGATGCCGGCGCAGCGCGTGTTGCGGCTGGGTGCGCCCAAGGCCACGCCCAAGCGCGTGTTCGCGGCCGGTCCGCCGGCTGCGGTTTTGCTCGCCGCCGTGGCACCCGAACGCCTGCTGGGCTGGCCGATGAAGGTCTCGCCCGACGCACTGGCGCAGCTGCCGGCAGCGCTGCGCACGTTGCCGGTGGTCGGTCGCCTTGCCGGGCGCGGCAGCACGGTCAGTCTCGAGCGCCTGCTCGCGATGCAGCCGGATCTGGTGCTGGATGCCGGTGACTTCGATGCCAACTACCGCGACTCGGCCGAGCGGGTCTGGAAGCAGACCGCGATTCCCTTCGAACTGATTGCCGGACGCCTGCCCGATCATCCGGCGCAGCTGCGCCACGTTGGCCGGCTGCTGGGTGTTGCCGCACGCGGCGAAGCGCTGGCGCAGGCGGCCGAGGCGCAGCTGGCACTGGTGCGTGAGGTGCTGGCGACGCGTCCCTCTGCGACGCGGCCCACCGTGTACTACGGGCGTGGCAGCGACGGCCTGGAAAGCGGCCTGTCCGGCTCGATCAACACCGAAGTCATCGAATTCTGTGGCGGCCGCAACGTGGCCGCCAGCGCCGGGGCCGGTGGCCTCGCCCGCGTGTCGTTCGAACAATTGCTGGCCTGGGATCCGGACGTGATCCTGACCCAGGATGCCGGCTTCGCCGCGCATGCGGCACAGGATCCGCGCTGGCGCGGCCTGCGTGCCGTGCGCGAACGTCGCCTGCATTGCGCACCGGTACTGCCGTTTGGCTGGCTGGATGGTCCGCCCGGTGTCAACCGCCTGCCCGGCCTGCCGTGGCTGCTGTCCAGGCTGCATCCGGGTGCAGTGCCCGCATTGGCGCCTGCCGCGCTGCGCGCGCGCATCGGTGCGCTGCATCAACTGCTGTGGGGCGAGCCATTGCCCGCCCAGCTTGCACGCAGCCTGGATGCGAACGCCTGAGCATGCGCACGCTTCCACGTTGGGCCTGGCATGCCGGTGGCTGGAGCCTGCTGCTGGCGATGCTGCTGCTGGCGTTCTCGGTCGGCCAGTTCCCGGTGCGACCGGCGGCGCTGCTGCACGCCATCGGCTGGCAGCTGTTCGGCATCGGCGAACCCAGCCCGCCTGCGGTGCAGGCCGCGCTCTGGCATATCCGCCTGCCGCGCGTGCTGGCCGCCGTGCTGATCGGTGCGGTGCTGTCGGCGGCCGGTGCGGCCTACCAGGCCATGTTCCGCAATCCGCTGGTGTCGCCGGACATCCTCGGCGTCTCCGCCGGTGCCGGCCTTGGCGCTTCGCTGGGCCTGTTCCTCGGCCTGCCGATGCTGCTGGTGCAGGGCATCGCCTTCGCAGGCGGCCTCGGTGCGGTGGGCCTGGTCTGCCTGGTGGCTGCGCTGGTACGGCGGCACGATCCGGTGCTGGTCCTGGTACTGGCCGGCGTCGCAGTGTCCGCGCTGCTCGGTGCCGGCATCTCGCTGCTGAAGCTGCTGGCCGATCCGTACACGCAGCTGCCCTCGATCACTTTCTGGCTGCTGGGCGGCTTGAACGCGGTGGTCATCGACGACCTCAAGGTCACCGCGCCACTGCTGCTGATCGGGCTGTTGCCGCTGGTGCTGCTGCGCTGGCGGGTGAACCTGCTCGGCCTGGGTGATGAAGAGGCCAGCGCGCTGGGCGTGGCGGTCACCCCGCTGCGCTGGACGCTGATTGCCGCCGCCACGCTGTGCACTGCGGCGGCGGTGTCACTGGCCGGCATCATCGGCTGGGTCGGACTGGTGGTTCCGCATATCGCGCGGCTGCTGGTCGGCGCCGACTTCCGCCGCCTGCTGCCGGCCAGCCTGCTGCTCGGCGCCAGCTTCCTGCTCGCCGCCGATACGCTGGCGCGCACCCTGGCGCCAATCGAGCTGCCGCTCGGCATCCTCACTGCGTTCGTCGGTGTGCCGTGCTTTTTGCTGGTACTGGCGCGCAGCGAGCGTCGCCCATGAGCACCGCCACACTGCTGCTGGAAGCACGCAGCCTGGCCATCGGCCATGCCGGCGTGGCACTGGGCGCGCCGTTTGCGCTGTCGGTACAGCCTGGCGAGGTGCTGTGCCTGCTTGGCCCGAACGGCTGTGGCAAGACGACTCTGTTCCGTACACTGCTAGGCCTGCTGCCTGCGGTGCACGGCGAGGTGGACCTGCAGGGCTCGCCGCTACGCGCGCATGATCGTGCCGCCCGCGCCCGCCGTATGGGCTATGTGCCACAGGCCGCGCCGTTGCCCTTCCCCTGGCGCGTGCGCGAGGTGGTCGCCATGGGCCGCGCCGCGCACCTGGGCCTGCTGGCGGCACCGGGTCGCGCTGATGAAGCCATCGCCGATGACTGCCTGCGCGAACTGGGCCTGCAGGCGCTGGCCGACCGCACCGTCACCACGCTCAGCGGTGGTGAGCGCCAACTGGTGCTGATCGCACGCGCACTGGCGCAGCAGGCGCAGTTGCTGATCATGGACGAACCCACCGCCAGCCTCGACTTCGGCAACCAGCTGCGCATCCTCGATACCGTGCGCCGCCTGGCCGATCGTGGCATCGGTGTGCTGCTGTCCACCCATCAACCGCAGCACGCGCTGCAGGTGGCCGACCGCATTGCGTTGATGTCCGCCGGCAGCCTGCAGGCGCTCGGCCCTGCCCGCGAGGTCGCAACGCCCGAACGCCTCGCCACCCTGTATGGCGTCGATGCCGCACGCGTCGCCGCCGCCCTGCCCGCTTCCGGAACTTCTACATGAGTACACCGCTACCGACCCCGATCGACCACAGCGCACGCTATCGCCAACACCTGCAGGCCTGTGGCTTCCAGGCCAAGCCGGCCAGTGCCTGGGACGCGCGTGCCGCACAGTCCAGCTGGAAGCGCCGTCACGACGACTACAGCGAGGCGTTCCTCGCCCGGCTTGATCTTTCCGGCGTGGCCACCGTGCTCGACGTGGGCTGCGGCCCCGGGCTGCTGAGCCTGCCGATCGCCACGCAGGTCGGTCATGTGCATGCGCTCGACTACAGCACCGGCATGCTCGACGGCCTGCGTGCCGCCATCGCCCGCGACGGCGCTTCCAACGTCACGCCGTGGGCGCTGTCGTGGACCGACGACTGGCACGACGTGCCGCGCTGTGATCTGGCCATTGCCTCGCGCTCGCTGATGGTGGCGGATCTGGAGGCCGCGCTGCGCAGGCTGGATGCGCACGCCCGCCAGCGTGCCTGCATCACCTTCGCCACCGGTCCTCGGGCCGGCGTGCCGGAGTTGGCCGAGCTGCTTGGCCGTGATTGGGTGCCGATGCCCGACCACCGCTACCCGATCAACATGCTGCTGGACATGGGACGCGAGCCGCAGCTGGACTACCTGCCCGAGTCGGTGCGCGACGTCGCGCAGGATGCCGACGGCCTGGTGCGCCAGGCGGTGGAGCTGTTCGGTGCGTTGGATGCGGATGAGGAAGCACGCGTACGTGCATGGCATGCGCGCTCGCCACAGCATCGTTTCGGCATGGCGCCGACGCGGCGCTGGGCGTTCATCCAGTGGGCGACGAACGGCTGAACCGGTAGCGCCGGCCGCGGGCTGGCTGCTCCCGATGTCGTGGTTGCCGGCCAGCGGCCGGCACTACCATCACAGGTCAATTGCCAACGATGCGACCATCCACTACACGCGCCACCTGCTGCCCAAACACGGCCACATCCTGCGGATCGTGGCTGATCAACAACAGCGGGATACCGGTCTTGTCCAGCACCGTCTCCAGCTCCTGGCGCAGGTGCTGGCGAAGATCATGGTCCAGCGCAGAGAACGGCTCATCCAACAGCAGAGCCTGCGGTTGCGTCACCAGGGCGCGCGCCAGTGCAGTGCGCTGGCGCTGGCCACCGGACACCTGGGAAGGCAGCAGATCGCCCACCGTGTCGATGCGGAATGCGTGCAACCACTGCTCCACCGCATCGAAGCGCTGACCGATCCGCGGATTCAACCACCCCTTCTCCAGACCGAACGCCACGTTCTGGCGCACGCTCAGGTGCGGAAACAGCGCGTAATCCTGGAACACGTAGCCCAACCGGCGGCACTGCGGCGGCAGATCCACACCGGTGGCCGCATCGAACAGGGTCTGTCCCTGCAGGCGCACATGGCCCTGGCCCGGCCGCAGCAGGCCGGCCACCGCCTTCAAGGTCAGGCTCTTGCCCGCGCCCGAGGGCCCGAACAGCACCACCTGGCGCTGCGTGCACTGCAGCGATACGTCCAACACGAAATCCTGGCCGGCCGCCTGCAGGCGACGCTGCACCTGCAGGTCAAGCCACATCACGCAGCTCCCGGCGACGTCCGCCCACCAGCCGTGCAGCCAGCAACAGAATCACGATGCAGACCACCGAGGTCAGGATCACCAGCGCATTGGCCTTGCCGTCCTGGCCGGCCTGCACCGCCTCGTAGATGGCGATCGACAACGTCTGCGTTCGGCCCGGAATGCTGCCCGCCACCATCAACGTCGCGCCGAACTCGCCCATCGCGCGTGCGAACGCCAGCAGCAGGCCGGCGAGGATGCCGCGCCAGGCCAGCGGCAACGTGATGCGGAAGAACACCGCTGCTTCGGACACTCCAAGCGTACGCGCGGCCTGCTCCAGCTGACCATCCACTTCCTCGAACGCCGCGCGTGCCGGCTTGAACACGAGCGGCAGCGAAGCCACCGCCGCGGCGATCACCGCCGCCTGCCAGGTGAACACCAGGTTGATGCCGAACCACGACTGCAGCCACGCGCCGATCGGGCCGTTGCGACCGATCAGCACCAGCAGGTAATAGCCCAGCACCGTCGGTGGCAGCACCATCGGCAGGGTCAGCAGCGAATCCAGCAACTCACGGCCGGGAAAGCGCCGCCGCGCCAGCAGCGCGCCCAGTGCCACGCCCAGCACCAGATTGATCGCGGTGGCCCAGCCGGCCACCTTCAGCGACAACCACAGTGCGCTCCAGTCGAGATCCATGCCTCAGGGATTGCCGAACCCGTGCTTGGCCAGGATCGCCTGGCCCTGTGCCGAACGCACGAAGGCGGTGAATCGCTTTGCTTCGCCGGGCTGCGCGCTGGCCTTGGTCACCGCCAGCGGATACGCAATGCGCCCCGCCACCGGCACCGCGAAGGCACGGCGCACCCGGTCGGGCATCGCCTGTGCATCGGTGGCATAGACGAAGCCGGCGTCCACTTCGCCGCGCGCCACGTAATCCAGCGACTGGCGCACGTTCTGGGTGGTGATGGTCTTGCCCTGCACCGACGGCCACAGGCCCGCTGCTTCCAGCGCGCCCTTGGCATAGCGGCCGACCGGCACGCTGTCCGGGTTGCCCAGTGCGATGCGTTGCACGCCTGCACCGGCCAGGTCCTTCAAGGTACGTGGCGCAGCCTTGGCCTGCGGCGGCACCACCACCCACAGCGCATTCACTGCGAACACCTCGCGGGTACCGGCCGCCAGCAGGTCCTGCTGCTGGGCCTGGTCCATCGTGGCTTCGTCGGCCGACGCGAACACATCCACCGGCGCGCCGCGGCTGATCTGCTGCAGCAGTACGCCGGACGCGGCGAAGTTGAAGTCGACCTTGGTCCCCGGGTGCGCCTTCTCATAGGCGGCGCCCAGTTCGCGGAAGCTCTCGGTCAGGCTCGATGCCGCCGACACCGTCAGGTCGGCCGCCCACGCCGGCACCGTGGCCAGCAGTCCCAGCAACAACAGTCCAGCTCGCTTCATCGTCGGCTCCCGGCCAGGTTCAGTTCGGATCGGATTCGTCGGCCACCGCCAGCGCCGCCAGGCGCTCGGGCTGCAGCAGCAGGATCTCACGCTGCTTCACCGCGATGATTCCATCATCGCTCAGGCGACGCAGCACGCGGCTGGCGGTTTCCGGCGCCATCCGCAGGTAATTGGCGATCTCGGTACGCGCCATCGTCAGGTTGAAGCGCGTGGCGGAAAAACCACGCCGCGCGTAACGCTCGGACATGTCCAGCAGGAACGCGGCCATGCGCTCTTCAGTACGGTGGTTGGCGGCCAGGGTAGCGACCTTGCCGATCTCCGCACTGAGCAGGCTGAACAGCTTGGCCTGCAGACCCGGCATGCGCGTGGCCAGCGAGCTCAGCTTGGGGAACGAGATGCGGCACAGGTGCACCGTATCCAGCGCCACCGCATTGCAGGGGAAGCGCGAACCGTGGATCGCATTCAGGCCGATCACTTCGCCCGGCAGGCTGAAGCCCAGCACCTGCTCGTTGCCCTGGCTGTCATCGACGAAGGTCTTGACCATGCCCGCGCGCACCGCAGCAATCGAATCGAACGATTCGCCGGCGCGGAAGATGTAGTCACCTGCATGGAACGGACCGACATGGTCGACCAGCACGTGCAGATCACCCAGTGCGGTCTTGTCGTAGCCCTGCGACATGCACGCGTCGGAAAACGCGCAGGTGCTGCAGAAGTGCAGCGCATCGCCGTCATCGGCGGCGGCGGGGTTCGGTGTGGCCTGGCCGAGGCGGCCGTGCGAAGGCGGATTCGAAGACATCGGGGCAAGACTCAAGCGATGGCGGCCGCCGGCCGGAAGCATGCGGCCATCATACGCCACAGCAGCCGCCCTTCTTCGGCCAGCCGCAGTACGCGCCCATCCCAGTGTGCCCAGCCGCGCGCCAGCAACGGTGCCAATGCCGGCAGCTGCTCGGCGAAGCATTCTTCGAACGGTTCATCGTTGCGCCATTCGAAGGCAGCCGCATCGAGCGCGTGATCGCAGGCGATGCTCTGCGCCACCTCGGCCGCCAGTCGCTCGTCTTCGGACAGGATCAATCCGGCAGACACGCCCATGTGCCCAGCCTGCAGCCGCGCACGCCATTCGCCCAGTTCGTCCTCCAGGCGGTAGAACACCTCGCCGATCTGGCTGCAGGCGGACAGGCCAAGCCCGATGAAATCGCTGCGGTCGCGGCGTGGCGCGCCGGCCAGGTCACAATGACGCTGGCCATCGCCCGGGCCATGCGGGTTGGGCAGGTCGCCGCGCTGATAGTGATCGCCACCGATCGGCTCGTAACCCGCTGCGCGCAGCAGGCGCCAGCTCTGCAGCCATCGTGCGGCCGAAGGATGTTCCGGCAGTGCGCACGGCGCCGGCAACAGGATGCGCTCGGGCGCTTCGGCCAGCACCTCATGCAGTCGTTCGATGAAGCCGGTGTCCTCGCTGCCGGGCACCCGCAACTGGTAGTAGCGCGCGGTAAAGCCGACCTGTCGCGCCTGCGCCAGCAGGGTCGGCCCGGGTGCATCGGCGCGATCGATCACGTTCAAACGGGTGCAGCCCACCGCACGCAGCTGCGCCGGTGACAGCGCACTACCCGCGTCCAGACGCACCTCCACCTGTGGCCGCGCCACCGTGCGCAGGTGCTGCGGCACCGCATCCAGCAGCTGGCCCAGCTGCGGCGGCGGCAGCGTCTCGGCCAGCCCCAGCTGCAGTACCATCGCCACTACCTCGCGATCTTCAGCCAGCGCGCCGGCCTGCAGGCGCAGGGCCAGCAGCAGGGTGTCCAGATACGCCTGCGCTGGCGCATCGCGTCCACCACGACCAACCTGGAAGCCGAGCGTCAAGCCACGCGGGATCAGGTGCTCGTTGCTGGCGCGCACGGCGCCGCGCCACCCGCTTTCGCCAAAGCCGGTACTGAACTGGTCAGCCGGCGGAAATAGCACGTGCCGGGGCTGCCGCAGCAATGCCGCCTGCAGCGCAGTGTCCTCGCTCTCGTCAACGTGGAAGCTCATGGCAGACATCTTCGGGCGTTCCTCTTCGCGTGGCCCTGATTGAAATCAAGCGTGGCGCATCTGATGGTTCCTGCCGGCCAGCGGCCGGCACTACCCTTTCATCCACCACTCGGTAGTACCGGCCGTTGGCCGGCAGCACCCTTCACCCGCCACGCACCCGCTCGGCGGCAGCCGCATCGATGGCTTCGGGCAGATCGGTTTCGCGGTCGATCTGCGGGAAGTGGCGGCGTTCCATGCGACGGATCGCGAAGTGCATCCATGCCAGCGCAGCCGCCACCAGCACGAACAGCAGCATGAAGCAGCTGCTCCAGATGCCCACTGCATCGTTCAACGCGCCGAACACGATCGGCAGGATGAAGCCACCCAGGCCACCGATCATGCCGACCACGCCGCCCACGGCACCCACGTGCTTCGGGTAGTACACCGGAATGTGCTTGTAGACCGCGGCCTTGCCCAGCGACATGAAGAAGCCAAGCACGAACACCAGCACGGTGAACATCACCACGCCGATGGCCAGATGGAAGTGGATCGGGCCATGGATACCCTTCACCACATACTCGGTATCCGGGTAGGCCAGCAGGAAGGTGCAGATGGCCGACACGCCGAAGGTCCAGTACATCACCCGGCGCGCGCCCATCCGGTCCGACATCCAGCCACCCACCACCCGGAACAGGCTGGCCGGAATCGAATAGCACGCCGCCAGCATGCCGGCGTGGCCCACGTCCATGCCATAGGCGCCCACCAGGTAGTGCGGCAGCCACAACGCCAGCGCCACGAAGCCGCCAAACACGAAGAAGTAGTACAGCGAGAACCGCCAGACCTGCAGGTTCTTCAGCGGTGCCATCTGCTCGGCAAACGGCACCGGCTTCACGCCTTCGCGGCGGCGCTGCTCCAGCGACGGATCTTCCTTGCTGAAGAGGAAGAACAGCACCGCAGTAACCGCCAGCGCAACGGCCCAGACCTTGGCAACCATGGTCCAGCCGGCCGCCACCATCACCAGCGGCGCCAGCAGCTTGGTCACCGCCGAGCCGATGTTGCCGGCACCGAAGATGCCCAGTGCGGTGCCCTGCTTGCTGGCCGGGAACCACTTCGACACGTAGGCCACGCCCACCGAGAAGTTGCCGCCGGCGATGCCCACGCACAGCGCGGCAATCAGGAACTGGGTGTAGGTCTGCGCATAGGTCAGCATCCAGGTGGCCACTGCGCCACACAGCATCACCAGCACCATCACCTTGCGGCCACCGAACTGGTCGGACCAGATGCCGAGGAAGACGCGGCTGACCGAACCGGTCAGCACCGGCGTGGCGATCAACAGGCCGAACTGGGTGTCATTCAAGCCGAGCTGTTGACTGATCTGGATGCCGATGATCGAAAAGATCATCCACACCGCAAAGCACACGGTGAAGGCGAACGTGCTCAGCCACAGCGCACGTTGCTGCTGCCCGGCGCTGGCGGGGGCAAGAGCCTGGTTCATGAATTTTCCTCGTTCAGGGGGGTTCAGCCGATATCCGCTTCGGCTTCGATCTCATCCAGCCCGCGCACCGGGTAGCGCTCCTGCAGCTGCAGCGGGTAGGCCTGCACCTCGCGCTGCCGCACCTGCAATTCCAGGTAGTCACGCAGCTGCGGCAACACGGCCTCGAACGGCTGCGGCTGGCCTTCCTCGCGGGCATCGACGCAGACCACGTGGTAGCCCCAGCGCGATTCCACCGGGAAGCCGGCCAGGCCCTCGCGCAGGCGGAACACCTGTCGGTCGAACTCCGGCGTGGTCTGCCCACGCTGCAGCCAGCCCAGGTCACCGCCTTCGCTGCTGGATGGGCAGCGTGAATGGCGCAGGGCGAAATCGGCGAACAGGTGCGGCGACTCCTTCAGCAGCCCGACCAGCCGCTCACCCTCGGTACGTGCGGCGAAGCGCCCGGCCACGTCGTCGGCCGGCGCGGCCAGCAGGATATGGCGCAGACGCACGCGGTCGGGAGAGCGGAAGCGCTCCGGGTTCTGCTCGAAGTAGCGGCGGCAGTCTTCATCGGTCGGCACGCGGTCTTCGATCGCGTCTTCCAGCAGTTGCTGGATCAGCACTTCCTCGTCGCTTACCCGGTTGCCGTCCGGCGCCTGCAGACCCAACCGCTGCGCTTCCAGCCGCAGCAGCTCGCGCACCACCAGTGCACGCGCCGCCTCGGCCCGTGACTGTTCCGGGCGCATCGCCCGGTGGTGCTGCATCTCGCGGGCGATGTCAGCCTCGCTGATCGCGGTCTCGTCCACGAACAGCCGGCACGGTGCCGGCTGCCCGAGCGAGCGTGGCCCCTGCGCTGGCGCGTCATGGTGATGCGAATGCGCCTCGGCGGGAACCGGTGCGGCGGAGTCGATCACGGTGATCGGCAGGAATTTCGGCAGGCTGCCCATGGCTTACTCCCGCGGACCGTAGCGCAGCGTGGCCTGGCGGCGGCGCACCACCTGGTAGGGCCGCCACAGGTAGCTGATCGGAATGCTCCACACGTGCACCAGGCGGGTGAACGGCGCGATCAGGAACAGGGTCAGGCCCAGGAAGATATGCATCTTGTAGACCCAGCTGACGCCCTCGATGTAGTCAGCGGCACCGGCGCGGAAGGTCACGATGTGCTGCGCCCACTCGGCCAGCTGCACCATCACCCCGCCGTCCAGGTGGCCGGACGAGACGCGGATGCTGTACAGGCCCAGGCACAGCTGGGCGAACAGCAGCACCAGCACCAGGGTGTCACCGAAGCTGCCGGTAGCCCGCACGCGCGCGTTGAACAGGCGACGTACCAGCAGGATGCTGATGCCGATGAAGCACAGTGCGCCGAACACACCGCCGACCACCATCGCCAGCATCTGCTTCTGCGACGAGGTGATGAAGTGCTCGTACACCGCGTGCGGAGTCAGCAGGCCGACCAGGTGGCCACCGAGGATGGCCAGGATGCCGATGTGGAAACAGTTGCTGCCGATCCGCATGCCCTTGTCCGACAGCATCTGGCTGGAGCCGGTGCGCCAGGTGTACATGGCCTTGTCATAGCGGGCCCAGCTGCCGATCAGCAGCACCGCCACGGCGATGTACGGGTAGTACTGGAAGGCGAATTGATGCAGGGAGTAACTCATGGCTGGACCTCTCGATGCGAAGGACGGGCCGGCGTACGCACGGGCGGCTTGCAGTCTTCGGCGGGAGCTTCGGCGCCGAAGCGCACCGCCTCCTCCTCCCACAAGCGGTCCATGGCCTCGGCGGTATCGTCGCGGACTTCTTCGCTGGCACGCTGGCGCAGCGCATGCAGATCGGCCTTGCCGTCACCGGCTTCGACCAGAATCTCGAACAGCACCCGGTGCGGCAGCTTACGCTCGGCCGCACGTGCCGCCAGCATCCCGGCGATGTGGCCGATGTGGTGCAGCCACTCGCGGGCCTCGCTGCCGGGGCGATGGGCCAGGAACTCCAGCAGCAGCGGCAGGTAGTCCGGCAGCTCGCGTGCATCCAGCTCGAAGCCGTTGCGGCGGTAGGTTTCGACCAGATCGACCATGGCCTGGCCACGGTCGCGCGACTCGCCATGGATGTGCTCGAACAGCAGCAGGCTCATCGAGCGGCCGCGGTCGAAACTGGCCAGCCATGCGGCCTGTGCGTCCAGCGCGTCGGTGGCCAGCAGCTGCTGCACGAAACTGCGCAGCTGCTGGCGGCGGGCGGCGTTCAGCGCCGGGTCGTCACAGGCGGCGAGCAGTTCCTCGCCGTGCTCCCACAGTTCTTCGCGGGGGTAGTCCAGCAACACCCCGACCAGCTTGAGCACGCTCATCACACCACCTCCTTGCGGCGGTGGTTCGGACCCTTGTCCACCACGAAAGTGGTGGTCTTGCGCTGGCCGAACAGGTCGGCCGGGCTGTCACCATTGCAGCCGTTGCCGAAGGTGAAGCCGCAGCCGCCGCGCTCGCCGAAGGCATCGTTGGCGTACTCGCGGTGGCCGGTCGGAATCACGAAACGGTCCTCGTAGTTGGCGATGGCCAGGTAGCGGTACATCTCTTCCACCTGGGCGATGCTCAGCCCGGTCTGTTCCAGCACCGCGGTGTCTTCCACGCCGTCCACGTTCTTGGCCCGGCGCCAGGCACGCATGGCCATCAGCCGCTCCAGCGCGCGCACCACCGGCGCCTCGTCACCGGCCGTCAGCAGGTTGGCCAGATAGCGCATCGGAATGCGCAGCGAAGCGACGTCCGGCAGCTCGCCGCTCATGCCCACGCGGCCACGCTCGGCAGCGGACTGGATCGGCGACAGCGGCGGCACGTACCAGACCATCGGCAGCGTGCGGTATTCCGGGTGCAGCGGCAGCGCCAGCTTCCAGTCGATCGCCAGCTTGTACACCGGCGACTGCTTGGCCGACTCCAGCCAGCTGTCCGGGATCCCCTCCTTGCGCGCGGCGGCGATCACCGCCGGGTCGTTCGGGTCCAGGAAGATGTCCAGGTGGGCCTGGTACAGGTCCTTCTCGGCGGCCACCGAAGCGGCCTCGGCGATGCGGTCGGCGTCGTACAGCATCACCCCCAGGTAGCGGATGCGGCCCACGCAGGTTTCCGAGCACACGGTCGGCTCACCCATCTCGATGCGCGGGTAGCAGAAGATGCACTTCTCCGACTTGCCGCTCTTCCAGTTGTAGTAGATCTTCTTGTACGGGCAGGCCGAAACGCACATGCGCCAGCCGCGGCACTTGTCCTGGTCGATCAGCACGATGCCGTCTTCCTCGCGCTTGTAGATCGCGCCCGAGGGGCACGCCGACACGCACGCCGGATTCAGGCAGTGCTCGCACAGGCGCGGCAGGTACATCATGAAAGTCTTCTCGAAGGCGCCGTAGATCTCCTTCTGCACCTGGTCGAAGTTGTAGTCGCGCGAGCGCTTGCTGAACTCCGAACCGAGGATTTCCTCCCAGTTCGGGCCCCACTCGATCTTCTGCATGCGCTCGCCACTGATCAGCGAACGCGGCCGCGCGGTGGGCTGGTGCTGGCTGTCCTTGGCGGTGTGCAGGTTCTGGTAGTCGAAATCGAATGGCTCGTAGTAGTCGTCGATCTGCGGCAGATCCGGGTTGGCGAAGATCTTGGCCAGCATGCGCCAGCGGCCACCGGCACGCGGCACCAGCTTGCCGGCGCGGGTACGCACCCAGCCGCCGTTCCACTTGTCCTGGTTCTCCCATTCCTTCGGGTAGCCGATGCCCGGCTTGGTTTCCACGTTGTTGAACCAGGCGTACTCGACGCCCTCGCGCGAAGTCCAGACGTTCTTGCAGGTGATCGAGCAGGTATGGCAGCCGATGCACTTGTCCAGGTTCAGCACCATCGCGATCTGTGCGCGGACCTTCATCACACCACCTCCTTGGCGGCGGCCGGCACGGCCTCGCCATCTAGCCAATCCACCTTGTCCATCTTGCGCACGATCACGAATTCATCGCGGTTGGTGCCGCAGGTGCCGTAGTAGTTGAAGCCATAGGCCAGCTGCGCGTAGCCGCCGATCATGTGTGTGGGTTTGAGCACGATGCGGGTCACCGAGTTGTGGATGCCGCCGCGGGTGCCGGAGATCTCCGAGCCCGGCACGTTGATGATGCGTTCCTGGGCGTGGTACATCATCGCCATGCCCGGCATCACGCGCTGGCTGACCACCGCACGGGCGGCGATCGCACCGTTGACGTTGAACAGCTCGATCCAGTCGTTGTCGACGATGCCGGCGCTGCGCGCGTCGTCCTCGCTGATCCACACGATCGGGCCACCGCGCGACAGCGTCTGCATGATCAGGTTGTCGCTGTAGGTGCTGTGGATGCCCCACTTCTGGTGCGGGGTGATCCAGTTCAGCACGATCTCCTTGTTGCCGTTCGGGCGCTGGTTCAGCAGCGGCTCCACCGTGCGCGTGTTGACCGGCGGCCGGTAGCTCATGAACGCCTCGCCGAAATCGATCATCCACTCATGGTCCTGGTAGAACTGCTGGCGACCGGTCACCGTGCGCCACGGAATCAGCTCGTGCACATTGGTATAGCCAGCGTTGTAGCTGACGTTGTCGTCTTCCAGGCCCGACCAGATCGGCGAGGAAATGATCTTGCGCGGCTGTGCCTGGATGTCACGGAAGCGGATCGCCTCGTGCTCCTTGCCCACGGCCAGGTGGGTGTGCTCGCGGCCGGTGAAGGTGCCCAGCGATTCCCAGGCCTTCACCGCCACGTGGCCGTTGGTTTCCGGCGCCAGGTGCAGGATCACTTCGGCTGCGTCGATCGCGGTCGAGATGGCCGGGCGGCCTTGGCTTACGCCTTCTTCGTGCACGGTGTGGTTCAACTTGCCGAGGAACTCGACCTCGTGCTTCGTGTCCCAGCTCATTCCCTTGCCGCCGTTACCCTGCTTGTCCAGCAGTGGGCCGAGCGAGGTGAACTTGCGATACAGGTTCGGGTAGTCACGCTCCACCACCGTCATCGACGGCATGGTCTGGCCCGGAATGGCCTCGCACTCACCCTTCTTCCAGTCGGCCACGCCGAACGGCATGCCCAGTTCGTTGGGGGTGTCGTGCAGGGTCGGCACCAGCACCAGATCCTTCTCCACACCCAGCACGCCCGGCGCCATCTCGCTCACGGTGCGGGCCACCTCCTTGAAGATGTCCCAGTCGCTGCGCGATTCCCACGCGGGGTCCACCGCCTTCGACAGCGGGTGGATGAACGGGTGCATGTCCGAGGTGTTGAGGTCGTCCTTCTCGTACCAGGTGGCGGTCGGCAGCACGATGTCCGAGTACAGCGCGGTGGTGCACATGCGGAAGTCGAGCGTGACCAGCAGGTCCAGCTTGCCTTCCGGCGCCTCGTCGCGCCACTTCACCTCCTGCGGCTTCACTGCGCCCATTTCGCCCAGGTCCTTGCCCTGCAGGCCGTGGCGCGTACCCAGCAGGTGCCGCAGCATGTATTCGTGGCCCTTGCCCGACGAACCGAGCAGGTTCGAGCGCCAGATGAACATCATGCGCGGGTGGTTCTGGCTGGCGTCCGGGTCGGCGAAGGCGAAGTCCAGCGAGCCGTCCTTGAACTTGCCCAGCGCGTAGTCGGCCGGGGCTACGCCGGCCGCTTCGGCCTCGCGTACCAGCTGCAGCGGGTTGCGGTCCAGCTGCGGGGTGCTCGGCAGCCAGCCCATGCGCACCGCGCGCAGGTTCAGGTCGGCCAGGCTGCCGCCGTACTTGCTGGCATCGGCAAGCGGCGACAGCAGCTCGTCCACCTGCAGCTTCTCGTAGCGCCACTGCCCGGTGTTGAAGTAGAAGAACGAGGTGCCGTTCATGTGGCGCGGCGGCTTGCTCCAGTCGAGGCCGAACGCCAACGGCTGCCAGCCGGTCTGCGGGCGCAGCTTTTCCTGGCCCACGTAATGCGCCCAGCCGCCACCGGTCTGGCCCACGCAACCGCACATGATCAGCATGTTGATCAGGCCGCGGTAGTTCATGTCGTTGTGGAACCAGTGGTTCATGCCCGCGCCGACGATGATCATTGATCGGCCGTGGGTCTTGTCGGCGGTACGGGCGAACTCGCGGGCGATCTCGATCACCTCGGCGCGCGACACGCCGGTGATGCGCTCCTGCCACGCCGGCGTGCCCGGCACCATGTCATCGAAGCTCGATGCCACGTTACCGCCGCCAAAGCCACGGTCAACGCCATACTGGGCCAGCAGCAGGTCGTAGACCGTGGCCACCAGCGTCTCGCCGCCATCGGCCGTGGCCAGCCGGCGCACCGGAATGTTGCGGTCCAGTACTTCTTCGGCCGGCGCAGCGGTCCAGCCATCGCTTTCAATGCCGCCGAAGTACGGGAAGCTCACCGCCTCGATGCCGTCGTTGGTGTCGGACAAGCTCAGGCGCAGGCGTGTGTCGGCGCCATTGCTGGCCTTTTCTTCGATGTTCCAGCGGCCCTTCTCACCCCAGCGGAAACCGATCGAGCCGTTGGGCACCACGATCTGGCCACTGTTCTCGTCGTAGGCCAGGGTCTTCCAGTCCGGGTTGTTGGCTTCACCCAGCCCGCCCAGCTCACTGGCACGCAGGAAGCGGCCCGCCACCAGGCGGCCATCGTCGCGGCGCTCCAGACGCACCAGCATCGGCATGTCCGAGTACTGGCGGCAGTAGTCCTGGAAATACTGCGAGGGCGAATCGACATGGAACTCGCGCAGGATCACATGGCCGAAGGCAAAGGCCAGCGCCGCGTCGGTGCCCTGCTTGGGGTGCAGCCAGTGGTCGGTCAGCTTGGCCAGCTCGGAATAGTCCGGGCAGATCGCCACCGTCTTGGTGCCGTTGTAGCGCGCCTCGGTGAAGAAGTGCGCATCGGGCGTACGCGTCTGCGGCACGTTCGAGCCCCAGGCGATGATGTAGCGACTGTTGTACCAGTCGGCCGATTCGGGCACGTCGGTCTGCTCGCCCCAGATCTGCGGCGAGGCCGGCGGCAGGTCGCAGTACCAGTCGTAGAAAGACAGGCAGGCGCCACCCAGCAGCGACAGGTATCGCGCACCGGCAGCGTAGGACACCATCGACATCGCCGGAATCGGCGAGAACCCGACCACGCGGTCCGGGCCGTACTGCTTCACCGTATACAGGTTGGAGGCGGCGATGATCTCGTTGGCCTCTTCCCATTGCAGGCGCACGAAGCCGCCCATGCCGCGGCGGGTCTTGTACGAGCGTGCCTTCTCCTTGTCCTCCACGATGCTTGCCCAGGCATCAACCGGGGCCTTGCTCTTGCGTGCTTCGCGCCACAGGCGCAGCAGCGTGCCGCGGATCAGCGGGTACTTCAGCCGGTTGGCGCTGTACAGGTACCAGGAATAGCTGGCGCCACGCGGGCAGCCACGCGGTTCATGGTTGGGCAGGTCCGGGCGCGTGCGCGGGTAGTCGGTCTGCTGGGTTTCCCAGGTGACCAGGCCGTTCTTGACGTAGATCTTCCAGCTGCAGGAGCCGGTGCAGTTCACGCCATGGGTGGACCGCACGATCTTGTCGTACTGCCAGCGGGCGCGGTAACTGTTTTCCCAGTCGCGGCCCTCGCTCTTGGCAAAACCATGGCCATCGGCAAAGGTCTGGGGGTCACGCTTGAAGAACTGCAAGCGATCGAGGAAATAACTCATCGGGGGTCTCCCTTTGCGGACATCGGCATCGTGGCTGTGTGTGTCATCTGGCTGCGGTGCGTTCTCATGTCGTCAGCAGGGTGTCTCGGCACCGCGCCGGTAGTACCACCACCAGGTCACGGCCAGGCAGGTGACATAGAAAACAACGAATCCGTACAGCGCCATGTCGGGGCTGCCGGTCAACGTAATGGACGAGCCGTAGCTCTTGGGAATGAAGAAACCGCCGTAGGCACCGATCGCACCGGAGAAACCGACCACTGCGGCCGACTCGATGCTGGCCTGGTGTGCGGCCGTGGCCTTGCCCTCGGCGTTGTCGTTGGCCGACCAGCGCTCATGCAGGGTGCGGAAGATCACCGGGATCATGCGGAAGGTGGTGCCGTTGCCGATGCCACTGAGCACGAACAGCGCCATGAAGCTGAGCAGGAAGCCGTAGAAGTTGCCACCCTGGCCATCGCTGGGCAGGAAGTGCAGCACGCCGAACACTGCCGCGATCATCAGCGCGAACACCCAGAAGGTCAGGCGTGCGCCACCCCAGCGATCGGCCATGCTGCCACCCACCGAACGCATCAGTGCGCCCAGCAGTGGGCCGATGAAGGCGTAGGCCAGCGGGTTCACGTCCGGGAACTGGCTCTTCACCAGCATCGGGAAGCCGGCCGAGAAACCGATGTAGGAACCGAAGGTGCCGATGTACAACCAGCACATCAGCCAGTTGTGCTTGCGGCGGAAGATCACCGCCTGCTCGGAGAACGAGGAGCGGGCGCTGGTCAGGTCGTTCATGCCGAACCAGGCCGCGATGGCGCACAGCGCGATGGCCGGCACCCAGATGAAGCCGGCGTTCTGCAGGAACAGCGGCGCCCCACCCTCCACCGCGGGCTGCGGTGCACCACCCAGCGCACCGAACACGCCCACGGTGATGACCAGCGGAATCACCGCCTGCGCCACCGACACGCCCACATTGCCCAGGCCGGCGTTCAGGCCCAGCGCCAGGCCCTGCTTCTGCTTGGGGTAGAAGAAGGAGATGTTGGACATCGACGACGAGAAGTTCGCGCCACCGAAACCACACAGGATCGAGATGGCCACGAACACCCAGTACGGCGTGGCCGGGTTCTGCACCGCAAAGCCGAGCCAGAGCGTCGGCGCCAGCAGCGACGCGGTGGACAGCGCGGTCCAGCGGCGGCCGCCGAAGATCGGAATCACGAACGAATAGAAGATGCGCAGGGTCGCGCCGGACAGGCTGGGCAGCGCCACCAGCCAGAACAGCTGGTCGGTACTGAAGTTGAAGCCGATCTTCGGCAGGCTGATCGACACCGCCGAGAACAGTACCCAGACCGAGAAGGCCAGCAGCAGCGAGGGGATCGAGATGACCAGGTTGCGGGTGGCGACCCGCTTGCCGGTGCGCTCCCAATAGCCGGGGTCCTCCGGCGTCCAGTCGCTGATGACGCGACCCGGACTGGCAGTGCTGCGGACAACAGGATCGCTACCGACGGTCATACATGGCTCCAAGGCTGTGGAATGACGTGGGTACTGCGTTTCAAGTTGTAACCCGTCGTCATGCAGCCATTAGGCCGTGCAGCACGGACGACGGGGTTGATCTGGATCAATCAGGGGCCGGTTTCCACCCTGCCCCTGACAAATGTCAAACCGATGAAGCGGTGCTGCGGCGGGTCACCCCGCGCTGGCGCACGCTGTCGCGCACGTCCACATCGAACTGCAGCTGAAGCTGGCTGCCATCTTCCAGGGCAATGTCGAATGGCAGGCCATCCCGGCACGGCAGCCGCGCCGCCAAGGCCTCGACTGCCGGGCGCGGCAGTACCAGGCGGCAGAAGGTGCCGCCGTCCAGCAGCACGGGCTGTTCACCGCCATGCAGCGACACCGCCATGCCCCAGCCTTCGATACCGCCGAAGCGGGTCATGTTCTCGACCGATTCACCGGCCAGCAGGCGCGCCAGTTCGGCCTCGTCCAGGCGAAGCCGTACCGATTGGTCCTGCAACTGCACTTTCATGACGCAACATCCTCCCATTGTTCGGGGGTATTGCAGTTGACCAGCCCGGCCTCGTCAACCGGCGCCAGCGCCACGGTGTTCACGCCAAGACGACGCTGCAGCGCCTGCAGCGAGCGCGGACCGTCCGGGTCATCCAGCATCGATCCAAGTACGTTGCGACAAGCATCGTCTATATCCACCAGCATGGGCAGGGGGTGGCCCGCAAAGATCGTGCATGGACCGCGATGGCCGTCACGCAATTGCTGCAGCAATCGCGGCGGCAGCAGCGGCGTATCCACCGGCACCACCCAGGCCGGGCCATCGGGCATGCGCATCGCCACGCTGTAGAGCCCGCCCAGCGGCCCGCAACGTGCCACGCGGTCCGGTACGCCCCCGAACGCCGGGTAATTTCCGCTGACCCATACCTCGCCTGCGCCGGCCTGCATCAACAGGCCCCGCATGTGTTCCAGCAGCGTGCGGCCCTGCCACGGCAGCAGCGCCTTGTCGCGACCCATCCGGCTGGACAGGCCACCGGCAAGCACGATGCCGTTGATGCTCATCGCAGTAGAGCCACGCCATGCGTGGCTGCGCCGGCCGGATGCGCGGGAAAGGCCTCATCCACGCATGGCGTGGATCTACTGAACCCCGCCCCCCCCTGAAGGGCGGGGTCAATGCTGGTGATCGTGCGCATGGTCATGGGCATGAGCGGGTTCGCTGTCCGCATGGCACAGGCTGCAACCCTCGCTCCACTCGCTGTCGCCGTCCTCGTAATGCTCCTGCTTCCAGATCGGGCACTGGTGTTTCACCACCTCGATCAACTGCCGGCACGCGCGGAACGCTTCGTCGCGGTGCGGGCTGCCGGCGGCCACCACCACCGCCACATCGCCGATGCCCAACCGGCCCTTGGCGTGGGCCACATACAGCTTCAGCTTCGGACCGAACGTCGCCTCGACCTCGGCGGCCAGGCGCTTGAACTCGTTCAGCACCAGCGGCTCGAACAGGTCGTAGGTGATCCCGGTCACCGGCCGGCCGATGTTGACGTCACGCACCTTGCCGATGAACACGTCGATGCCGCCGAAGCCCGGATCGGAGACCGCGGCGATGCCCTCGGCCGGATCGATCGCCGCCTGCGCGCGATCCACCACCTTTGCGATGATCTTCTCGCTCATCGCTCAGCCCCCGCTCACCGGCGGCAGGATCGCCACCCGGCCATCGTCGGGCAGCGCCTCGTGGTCGCGCAGCACGCGTTGCTGGTCGGCGAACGCCGAGTAGTCCAGCAGGCCGGCGCGGAAACCCGGCCAACGCAGCGGCAGCAGTTCGCGCAGCGCCTGGCGCAGATCGGCCACAGTGTCACCGGCCACATCCACGGCAATCTCACGGCTGGCATCCAGGTCGGAAAACGCACCGAACAACTGCAGATTCACTTGTTTCATCATGACTCCTGGCTCACCAGCTGCACCGGTTCGTGGTGACCCCAGCCCTGCACGCGCACGTAGGTGCCAGCGCTGGCCAGGTCTCCCTCGGCCTCCAGCACCACCCAGGCGTTGGCCTGCAGCATGGACATCAAACGGAACGACTCCTGCCCGGACAGCACGCGCGCACTCAGGCGCCCCTGCCCGTCCATTTCCACCCGCGCACGCGCGTGGAAGCGCAGGCCCGGCGGCTTGCGCACGTCGGCCTGCAGCGGCAGCTGCAACATGAGCTCCGGCGCCAGCCCCAGCAGGCGGCGCAGCACCGGCTCGACGAAGAAACGCTGGCCCACGGCGGCCGACACCGGATTGCCCGGCAGGCCGAAGTACAACGCACCATCGGGCAGCACCGCGAACAGCAGCGGCTTGCCCGGGCGGATCGCCACCTTGTGGAACACGATGCGCGCACCACGGCCGCGCAGCGCATCGGGAACGAAATCGTAGCGCCCAGCCGACACCGCGCCGGTGCTGATCAGCACCTGCGCGCCCGCGGCCAGCGCTTCATCCAGCACCGCATTGAACGCGGCCACGTCGTCGCCCACCGTGCCCTGCCAGACCACCTCGGCACCGGCGGCCTGCAGGCGGCCGACCAGATACGGCCGGTTGCTGTCACGGATCTGCCCGGATTCCAGCGTCTGCGCCGCTTCGGTCACCAGCTCCTTGCCGGTGGCGATCACCGCCGCCTTCGGCCGTGCCACCACCGCCACCTGGCCCACGCCGATGGCATGCAGCAGGGTGCGCGCATTGATATCCAGCACCTGCCCGGCCTGCAGCACGCGCTCGCCTTCGCTCACGTCCTGGCCGCGCAGGCGCACGTGCTGGCCCGGCTTCACCGATGCCTTCAGCGCGATGCGGGTCGGGCGTCCCTCCTCGCTGGCGAGGATGTCCACGTTCTCGACCGGAACCACTGTGTCCAGCCCGGACGGCATGCGCGCACCGGTCATGATTTCCCAGGCACCCTCGCCGCCCTCGGCGCCGGCATCGCCGGCCGCCTGCCAGCCCTGCACCGCGAATTCGGTACCGGCCTCGAACGTCGCGCCGTTGGCACGCAGCGCGAAGCCGTCCATCGCCGAATTGTCGAACGGCGGCAACGACTGCCCGCTGTGGATGTCACTGGCCAGGGTACGGCCGCCGGCCTCATGCAGCGGCAGGCGCTCGGCCGGCAGCGGCGTGGCCGCGTCCAGCAGGTGCTGCAAGGCTTCGCTGTAGGCAATCATCAGTGGCCACCACCCTCGACCATCGCCAGGGCGTGGCCCAGTACCGGCGCCAGGATATCCAGGCACTGCGCCGCCGCCTTCGGGCTGCCAGGCAATGCGAACACCAGCATGTTGCCCAGCTGCACCACCTCGGCGCGGCTCAGCCAGGCCATCGGCGTGTGCTGTGCACTCAGTGCCCGCACCATCTGCGCCAGGCCATGCACCGGCCGCGCGTCCAGGGAACGCAGCGCCTCCGGTGTCAGGTCACGCGGGCCCAGCCCGGTACCACCGGTACACAGGCACAGGCGCACGCCCTCGGCGGCCAGGGCCTGCAGGCGGCCCGCCAATGGTTCGATGCCATCAGGCAACACCTCGGCGGCCACCACCTCGCCGCCCAGCCTTTTCAGGCCGGTCACCAGGGTCGGGCCGGACACATCCTCATAGGTGCCTTCGCTGGCACGATCACTCAGCGTGATCACCGCGCAGGCCGCGCCCTGCAGGCCCTTCGGTGCACGCGGCTTGAAACGCGCGCGCTCGGCATCGTCCATGCCGTCGGGGTGCAGCCAGACACCGCGCTTGCCGCCTTCCTTGAACAGCAGGCGGATGCCTTCGATGCGCAGCGCCGGTTCCACCGGCTTGCTCAGGTCGTACAGGGTCAACAGCGCCGCGTTGACGCCGGCCAGTGCCTCCATCTCCACGCCGGTGCGTGCCTCACTGGCGCACTCGCACCACACGCGGATCGCCTGCCGTTCCGGCACCGGCGCGCAGAACACCTGCACCAGTTCCAGCGGCAGCGGGTGGCACAGCGGCATCAGCATCGAGGCCATCTTTGCGCCCTGCAGGCCGGCAATCTCCGCCATCACCAGCGCATCGCCCTTGGGCAGGCGGCGCTCGACGATCAGCGGATAGGCCACCGGACCGGCATGCAGCTCGCCCACCGCCACCGCACGGCGGCGGGTGATGCGCTTGTCGCGGACATCGGCCATATGGAAGGCCGCATTCAATTCCCCACTCATCGTGTTGCTCATCCTCCGATGGAGGCCAGGTGCGGGGTCAGCCCGGTCTGGCCCTGGTGCAGTCCATGCCCGGCCGCTTTCAGGCCAAGCTGTGTGGTGATACGTGCCAGCAGCGCGTCGTGGTCATCGTCGCTCTGCAGCAGCGGGCGCAGCGGCACGCCGAACTCGCCGAACAGGCACAGCCGCAGGTCGCCCTTGGCGGTCACCCGCAGGCGGTTGCAGCCCTTGCAGAAGTCACGCGAATACGGGGCGATGATGCCGATGCTGCCGCGATGGTCGGGGTGGCCGAACTCGCGCGCCGGGCCGGCATCGGCGGCGCGCGGACGCTCGTGCCAGCCAGCGGCCAGCAGCTGCTCGATCACCACGTCGGCGCGCAGGTGGTGGCGCTGGAAATAGGCTTCGTTGTCGCCGGTGCGCATCAGTTCGATGAAGCGCACGCTGAAGGGGCGGTCACGCAGGTAGTCCATCCACTGCGGCAGCTCGTCGTCGTTCAGGCCACGCAGCAGCACCGCGTTGAGCTTGATCGCCGGCAGGCCCAACGCCTGCGCCAGGGCCAGGCCCTGTTCGATCTCCGGCAGGCGGTCGTGCCCGGTGATGGTCTTGAAGCGTTCGCGCTGCAGGCTGTCCATGCTCACGTTCAGCGCGGTCAGGCCAGCCCGGTGCCACCCCGGCAGGCGCCGCGGCAGCAGCGTGCCGTTGGTGGTGATGGCCACCTTGCGGATGCCCGGCACCGCCGCAACCGTGGCGATGATCTCGTCCAGGTCCTTGCGCAGGCTGGGCTCACCGCCGGTCAGGCGGATCTTGCTCATGCCCAGCGCGGCAAACGCACGCACCAGGCGCGAGATTTCATCCACCTGCAGGAAGCGCGGGCGGCCATCGGCCTGGTAACCGTCGGGCAGGCAGTAGCTGCAACGGAAGTTGCAGGCTTCGGTCAACGACAGGCGCAGGTACGGAAAGCTGCGTCCGAAACCGTCGGTGAGTTGGCTCATGGCTGGTCCACCTTGTTGCTCCACCGTCTTGCCTGTGCCCGGAACGGCCCGGATACCCTCGCCTGCTGGAACGATTGCCAGAGTACGCGGCCTTCAGTTCCATGGGCATGACTTAAATCAATCGTGTTCGGCCCCGCGCGGCAGGCGTTGTGGCAGCATGCGGCTTTCCGTGCAGCGGGCGTGTGACAACCCTCATGATGATGAACGATTTCCAGCAACTGCTGCATGCCGCCGGCGAGCAGGCTGAACCGCAACGCCTGCTGTTCGTATTCGTGCGCGCCGAGCTGCCCGAATCGCCCACCAGCGACCAGCGCGACCGGCATGACCGCCGCGAGGGCGGCACCCTGTCGCCGGTGCTGTGCGTGGACAAGCTGCCGGCCGAGGTGCCCAGCTTCCAGGCGCTGGCGGCCGAGTCGACCACCACCGGCATCGACTGGGACCTGGTGTTCGTGGCGGCGCTGGATGGCAGAGGCGGTTTCGCACCCAACAGCGACGAAGCCGCGCGCCCGCTGAAGCTGATGGTCAACGCCATCCATGACGGTCAGATCGGCCGCTTCGCCGCCTTCGACCGTGGCGGCGAGCCCGTTCAGTTCTATTGAGCCACCAGCTGCAGGGTCAGGAAGAAGATCACCAGCACGGTGTTCAGCCCCCAGGCCACGGTCAACCCGCGCGCGGCCACGCCCAGGTTGGGGTTGTGCGCGGTGGGCGCCGCCCGCCAGACCGCCGGGATGATCCAACCGGTATAGAGCAGCAGCACGGCAAATACCCCCAACAGCAGCGTGGTGCGCTGGTTGGCCAGCGCCCAGAGGGCTACCGCCCACAGAATGTTGCTGGGAATGACGCCCTGCAGCCAGAACACACTCCAGAGGCGGGAACGGCCCTGGGTGTCGGGGGTTGGGTGCAGCGAAGCGGTCGCGGTCATAAGTCTCCCTCTGATTAGGAAACGTGCTGAACAAGCCTGCGCTTGGTGGCTGGGAACGTCAACCCGAGTCGCACATCACGCTTTGACGCCTGTAGAGGCCAGCCATGTACAACTCAGCCCCCTCCCCGCAGAGCCTGTCGCCATCACCCCTCCCTGCTTGTTCCCTAACGCCCCCCAACCTCGACACCTGTCGCAGATTGCACGGTGCGGGTGGACCGCCGCGCCAGCCAGCGCTGGCAGTGCTTAACAGCGTGGGAGAATACCGAAAGCGTCTCCAATCGAGTGATGTTTGCAACTCTTCTGATTGGCATTGCACAGCGCCCCGGGCTCAGATGGCGTGCCACCGGAAAAGGGTGGCCGGGCTTCGAATCCCGTGTTGGCTTTGAGTAAGTGCGCTTGCCAGCCGGCGTCACCATGCGTGGCGCCGGCTGGCAATCCGTCTGCCGGCTATGGCGGGCGGTGCGTTGGGGGCGTTCGCGCCCGCCGGCTTGAGGCCAACCCGGATTCGAACCACGTACCGCCCGCCACCTTTCGGGTGGCGGCTACCGATTGCCCTGCACGGAGCCTTGCCATGAACGAATCGGACTTCCCGCATCTGCACGCCTACCGCAGCACCGCCCGCGACGACGGTTCGCCACAGACTGCGCCTGCGGTGGACAGGAACACCTTCATTGCCAACCTCAACCGCATCGGCTCCGGTGCAGCAGCCGACGGACAACCCTGGCCGGAGCGTCACCAGCTGCCTGGGCGCTGCCTGGCCCTGGCCGATGCAGATTGCGCGTTGAGCGGGTTGCGGGTGGTGCTGGAAATGCTGCTGGCGGCGGAACGAACCCGGCAGAACGGCGAGCCGGAAGAGTACGTGGGCGACCGGGTGATGGAGGGGTTGGTCATGGCCTGCCAGTCGTTGTGCGCGCAGGCGGTGGGGCGGTTGCAGCCCGAAGGGTGAACGCGATGCGCCACGCCCTTCGGCGAGGACCGCTTTCAGCAGGTGTCAGTGCTCGCTGAAAGCGCTCCTCAGATCGACGCCGATGATCGGTGAGAAGTCCACCTTGCACAGCTCCAGCTCGAAGAGCTGATCGTGATTGTCCAGGCACAGGGTGACTCTCACCGGCACGCCGTCGGCATCGGCAAGCATTGCAGTGGCAATGTCGCTTCCGAAGACCTGGGTCGTGCTGGACAGGAACACCACGCCTCCGAATCCGACGACCTCCACGTCCTCCACCTGGGCGAGCGCCAGATCCTTCAACAACCGTTCGGACAGCTCGGTCGTCTCCGGCAGCAGCCTATGGATGAGGGAGACCTCGTCGGGGGTGAGGAATCTGGGCACGGAATGTCCTTCAGGGCACTGCATCCGCCATCGGCTGATTCTCGATCCGCCATGTCCTGGCGTAGATCAGAATGACGCTTCCGGTCGAGCTGGTCTCGATACGAAAACACTTCAGACCGGACAGCGGATAGCCGACCGCCTTCCAACGATCAAGAAGATCAGCGAGTCCCGGCTCGTCATCGTCCACCATGGCGAACTCAATTCCCTCGTCACCCAGTACGCCGAAGTTCATGAGAGCCGAGCACCCGTAGGCTCCCGAGAAGCAAACGGTTGCCTGCCGGCCGTCCGGCCAGCGCACCTGAACCTTTACCTCATCGCATACGCCTGGATTGCTTCTGTCAATGTCGATAGCCAGCAACGTGGCGTCACACCATTCGAACGCGTTGAAATCCTCATTCATCTACGGGAACCTCTCAGACGTATACAGCTGGACGACCGAAACGTGACACCGCCGCCATTTGCTATGGCGGGCATAAGTGCTCCTGCGGGCCTTGTGGAACGGCCAGGATCTCGGCACGACGGTCGGCATCAGAGAATCGCTCGTTCCGGCAGACTGTCGGCCTAAGTAGTCATCAAACCCCGACACGGAAACAGCCAGCACTCGGCAGAGCAGCATGGTGGGATAGAGAGTCCTCTGACTGGCGACGAAGGCGTACCTCACGTGGACTCTTTGGCAAAGAACGCCGCCGCCCCTTTTTTAGGATTTCACACTCCATCCGTAGCAAGGAACGACAGAATCGGTAGCAACGGGCGCGGCCTCGCGGAAACCGCCACGTCCATGCGCCTCAGTCTCGCCGCGCATGGCCAGCCCGCTACGGATTCCTGACCCGCCACAAACAGCCCAAGCCTCGCCCCGGCAGTCGGCATCAAGGGGTGAAAGGCTCAGACCTGTAGTCACACCCATTGATGTCGCGAAACACTACTGAGTATTCCTTATGTTCATCTGCCTGCCCGGGAACGAAGAGACCGTTTGCATCAAACAATACTACCTGCGGCTTGCCGCGACTGACACGCAGACTCCGGGTGGGGCCAGCAACCTCCTCAAGGATCGGGTTGAAAATCTTCCAACTTGGGCTTCCCTTCGGTCTCTGCTCGGTGACCGCGCTCCGGGCAGCGACATGACCGTCGGGACCGTCGAGCGCAATCCGGATTGCGGGACCAGACATATGCGTCACCTCGAATCTACCAACCCAGGATTCGGCAACTGAAGCCGATTCGACATACCTTATCTGGGCCTCACTGCAGACCTTGTGACCATCAAGTGTGGAACATGCCGCACTACTCAGTGCGATCGCTAGGAAAAGCGCGACGTTCTTCAATTCACCGCCCCCTGATTATCAATCGATGCTTGCCACTATCATCCCACTGTTGCCTTGACCTGATCACCGCAGGAAGAATGCTCTCCGACAAATGGCTCTGCATTGCGGCAGCACCTTGCACCTCACATTCCTGCGCGCTCTGATACCGGTTTGCGCCAATACTAGCTTCGAATCGCTCTGCGGCCGCTCTTGCATTTTCGGCCCAGCCCTGCAGGTCTCCGACATGATCCATTTCGTCACGCATCGTCGAACGCCTGATGGCAGGAGAATCATATCGGTCGCGCATCAGCACAGTGGGGGTGAGGCCAACGGCATATTCTTCAAGATAGTGGCCCGCAGCATCGCAATTGCACTTAGGGCTGATAGTCCATTCCATGGTCGTCCGAGCAAGCGTATTGGCCCTGAATTCAGATGTCGGTGCGCCCGGGTACGTCGCAGTCATGTCGCCATTTCGAGTTCCCCTCTTCCATGCAACCGGATTCAACTCCCAATCCAGCAACCCAAATGGATCCATCGAAGCGACCGGCCTCGCACTCGCATAGAGATACAACAAAATGCCACCATTCAATCCCAACGGATCGCCCTGAGAATACCGCCCGACCTCAGGGTCATACTCTCGCTGCGAGTTGTAGAAGAAGCCGCTCGCATCGGTCGCCTGCTGCCCCGGGAAACGGAGGGCCAATAGAAAGGACAGGCCATCACCATCTGGATCCGCACTCGGAATCTGGTTGCCGAACACCTCGCTCTTGTTGCTCCACTCCCAGATCGAGACATTCCGTACCGGATCGATCACCACGCGCGGTGTGCCCAGATGATCCGGCTGCACGTAGGCCAGTTCCGGTACGCCGGTAGCCGGCACGTTGATCAGCGCCACCGGGTAGTTGTCCAGCCAGATCGCCTGCTGCTGAGCTTGGCCCGTGGCCGAGTAGTTACCCCGACATAGAGCAACAAGTCTGCCGCCGCTCTAACCCTCTCAAGATTTTCGACGTACTCAGTATGCATGCCACAGAAGAAACGTTCATCTCCTTTCGCAACTGCAACCCTCTGGCCTAGAGACATGTGCAGGAACGACAAATCATCATAGGTCGGAAGCACGAAGGTCCATAGGTAGATAGCAGACGGTGCAGGGTCTATCGCAAACCCAGAGATCACATCTCGCGTATACGAGGCAATCAAGAAATTCCCAACGACCCGCATGCCGCTTTTCTTGGCGTCTTTTTTCAATCTCCGCAGATCAAACGCTCTCATGCTATGCCACGGACCTTCCTGGAGGGCTGAGGAGCTCCCTGTTTCATGTCTCACACATTAAGAATCCGCCGGATCACCGGAGAGTCGATCAGCAGGTTCTCGCCGAGCGCTTTCGCAAGATCCTGCAACTCGGCAGACCATCCCTCAACGTGCGGAAGCGCCACCCTGGTGAACAAGGTCCTCTTCCCATCTGCCCCCACCCGAAAAACAACCAATTCCTTTGCATCTTCATCAACACAGACGAGATGGTCATACGTATTCATTGTCAATTGTTCCATGTATTCAATGGCGGAATAGGACTTCCGCTAAGACACGCAGCATATCTCTGCGTCGCCGACGCATGACAGACCGCACCAGCTCTTGCGCCACGCACCCTGGTGATTCCATTGCAGGTATCCGTGTCAGTCCGTAGCAGGGCCTCACAATCTTCTCCCTCCTCGTCCGAACACATCGCCTGACCGGCAATATTGCCCAGGAACCCACCGACCACCGAACCTGCGGCACCGCCAAGAGTACTCCCGCCGGCCGCGCCGCCGATGGCGCAGACTGCTGCCCCTGGGCCTGATGGACTGCAAGCCGCCGCGCCGCCGATGCCTCCCACAGCGCCTCCTCCGTAGTAGCCCGCCGCACCGCCGCAAACCGCACCTCCAGCGATGTAGGCCGCGACACACGCTCTTTTCTTTGCCAGCCCCTGCGGATCGGTAGCAATGGTTGGATTCGAATCGACATAAGCGTAAGCGCTGATGCCCCCCTTCAATCCAATAGGATCACTCTGCGAGTACCGCCCCACCGCCGGGTCGTATTCACGCTGGTAGTTGTAGAACAACCCACTCACGTCCGTCGCCTGCTGGCCCGGGAATCGCAGCGCCAGCTCGAACGCCACACCATCACCATCCGGATCAGCGCTCGGAATCTGGTTGCCGAACACTTCGCTCTTGTTGCTCCAATCCCAGATCGCGACATCGCGCACCGGGTCGATCACCACGCGCGGCGTACCCATATGATCTGGTTGGACGTAGGCCAGCTCCGGCACGCCGATAGCCGGCACATTGATCAGCGCCACAGGATAGTCGTCCAGCCAGATGGCCTGCTGCTGCGCCTGCCCCGTGGCCGAGTAGTTGCCCAGCCACTGCCCTGCCTCGTCATACAGGGTGATCTGCGCTGCGCCACTAACCGGGGTACGCAGTACGCGTTCACCGCGATGGTTGTAGCTGTAGCTTTCCACCACCGCATTGCCCTGCTTCACCGCGTTCATGCGGTTGGCATCGCTGTAGGTGAACGTCTTGCTGCCGATGCTGGTGGTGTTGCCCACTGCGTCATGGCTGCGCGCCTCGCCATCCACCGCAGTCAAGCGATGGCTGGTTGCGGGATAGGTGTAGCGGGCGGTGCCTGCCGAGGTGGTCAATGCGATGCGATTGCCGGTGGCGTCATACGCATAGGTTTCAATCGGAGTGCCGGTCGTGCCGTCCTGGGTCTGGGTCAGGCGGCCCAGCGTGTCGTAGGCGTACTTGGCGAGCACCGCCGAGCCCGCGCCGTTCTTCAGTTCGGTGATTGAACCGACCGGGTCATAGCCATAGCCCAGCGACAGGCCGCCTGCGGCCGGGTCGTGCACCGCTTGCGGGCGGTAGTCCAGATCCAGCGGACGCTGCAGCTGGCGGCCGTTGCCATAGGTCCAACCGGTCGCCGGGCCGAAGGCTGCGTAGGTCACGTTGTTCACCACGATCTGGCGGGCTTGGCCGGGCCGGGTCAGGCCGATCTGACTGATGCGCCCCTGGGTATCGCGCACGTAGTCGGCCACACTGCCATCGGGGTACGTCAACGCCGTCAGGCGGCCCGACTTGCTGTAGGCATAGCGCAGGGTACTGGCCACCCCATTGAGCGTCTGCACCTTGCGGGTGACCTGACCGAAGCGGTCATGGCAGTACTGGGTGCTGCCATTGACGTGCAGCACCTGCCCCAGTCGTCCCTTGGCAAAGCGCTCGTCGGCGGTGCAGACCGCTGGCGCCACGTCATAGCTGTAGCCCACATCCAGATTGGGATCCGGATAGGCAATGCCGATCAGACGGTTGAGTACATCGTAGTGATAGGTGGCGGTGACGCCACGCGCATCGGTGGCCGTCTTGCGGTTGCCGGCTGCATCTGAGGTGAAGCTGCTGGCGCCACTGTCCGGGCTGACCTGCCCGGTCAGGTCACCGAACCCGTTGTAGGCATAGGTCGTATGCAGGCCTTTCGGGTCGGTGACCTGGGTGACCTGGTCCAGCGCGTTGTACTGGCTGCGGATCTCCGCCGCCACGCCGCCGACATCCTGCAGGGTCTGCGCCAGTCGGTTCAGCGGGTCGTACTGCTGGCTGGTCACGCGCTGCAGGGCGTCGGTCACGGTCTGCGGGTTGCCGTTGGCATCGTAGGCAAAGCCGGTGGCGTGATTGCTCGCGTCCTTCAGTGCGGTCAGCTGGCCGAGCGTGTTGAACGTCCGTGCCAGGGTGCGACGCAGGGTGCCGCCAGTATCCAGCGTGTCTTCCTTGAGGCGGTTGCCGGCGTTGTCCAGCGTGTAGTGAATGGTGTTGCCGGCGTTGTCGGCGATATCCGTCAGCCGCTGGGCGGCGTCGTAGACATAGGTAACGCTGCTGCCGTCAGGCTCGGTGACCTGTTGCACCTGGCCGGTCGGCCAGTAGCTGATCTGGGTCACCCGGTCCTCGGCTGTGGCGGCACCGCGCACGGTGACCGAGGTCGGCCAGCCGCGGGCATGGTAGGTGTAGTCGGTCACAACGCCGTTGGCATCCTTGACCGACAACGGCCGCCCGAACGCGTCGTAAGCCAGAGTCTCGGCCGTCTGGCCCAGCGCATTGGTCACGCTGCGCAGGTCGCCCTTGCGATAGCTGCAGGCACCTCCGGTCGCGCACCCTGCATCATCCGCCGAGTAATAGGCATAGGTAACGGCATCGGCCACATCCGTGCGCGGGCCATCCACACTCTTCAGCAGCCCCTCCACCGGGCAGCTGCCTGCCGCTGCCACATCAGCGGCTTCGCAGTACGTGTAGCTGGTGATGCGCGTCTGACCGGAAGCGGTGTCGGTCACCGTGTTGGCCGTCGGCTGGCGTCGGGAATTGAAGGCCATGCGGGTTTCGCGGCTACCGATCCGGGTGGTCAGTACCGCATTGGTTTCGACGTCGCGCGCGGTGGTCACCACCCGCTGCTCGGGCAGGCCGACCGCTTCGGTCACGGCATGGATGCTGACGGCACGACCGCTCACCGCATCGGTGCCCTGCGCATAGGTGTGCTTGGTCTGGATACCGCGGCGATCGGTGTAGGTATCCAGGCGTCGGCGGAAGTCGACACTCTGGTCGTAGTAGGTCCGGCTGACGGTTCCCTGCGAATCACTCAGGCCGGTTACCTTGCGCGACGGCGCGGTGTCGCCCCCGGGTGTCAGGGTGTAATCGGTCTGCCGCCCAAGCGCGTCGGTCACGACTGCACCGCCGTTGGGGCTGTAGGCCAGTGTCACACCATCGGCACCGCCGGCATGCTGACTGGAGATCACACGGCCGATGGAATCGTAGGAAAAGGTGCTGTAGCGGCGACCGTCCTCGGCGGTGATACCCGTCAGGTGCTGGGGGAACGCCTGGTTCTCGTAGTGATACGTGCGCACACCACCACCCGCATAGGTCACCGTGGCAACCTGGTTCTGCGATGTATAGGTGTAGGTGGCGAGCGGAATGCCTTCGACCAGGACCGAACTGATCAGCGCCTCGTAGTCGTTGGACTGGTAGACGAACTCCAGCGTGCGGCCACTGCTGTGGGTGACGGCTGCAAGGCGCTCGCTGTCATCGTAGATGTAGGTCAGCGACGTGCCATCCGGGAAGCGCTTGCCGGTCAGACGCCCGTCCGTGCCGAAGGTAGAGATGGAGCCCGCTGAATACAGCGTCCAGTTGCCGTTCTGGACCAGACGATCGCCACTGTCGTCGTCCGCCTCATAGGCTTGCCCGATCTTCTTGAATGCACGCTGGAAACCAGTGCTTTCAATGATGCCCACACTGTCAACGCCATCCAGTGCCAGGTGGGCTCCCAGCGAATGGGTCCAGCCATAGCCGAAGCCACCGGATGACGTGGAGATGCCGGAGTGATAGAAGCGCGTCAGCGCGATCCAGCCAAGATCGAAGTCCTGCGCGATTTCGTACTTCTCGCCGGTTTTGACATCACACGGATTGCCGACATTGCCGTCGCAGGTACCGCCGTTGGAGGTCGGGTCCTGGTCGGGAAACGGACTCATGTTCGCCGCTGTATCGTTGCGGGACATGGGGCAGCTGCCGTTGCCGCCGTCCTTGTCGCACTTCTGCGACTTCGAGGTGATGGTCGCAACGAATTCTTCGCTGACGCAGGCGTTATGCTTGTTAGACCACTGTGTGAGGGGGATCGGGCAGTTCAGACGCCGGGTCCGCGTCATCTGGGCATCGCTTGGATAGGGCGTGCACGGCGACTCGGCTGTGTTGTCGCCGGTCATGTATATCACTTCAAAATCACGTGTCTCGATGGTTCCTTCCATGTCCGGACTGAGCGCATACCACTCACTTGCGGGCGTGACCGTTGCACCAGGGCATATAGGATTCTCTGCCTGAACCATGGCCAGATAGTCGGCAACCATTGCCTCTTCTGTTGGGAACTGCGCGGTGCTTAGATACGACCAATCAGGGTCGGAGGGCTGAGACTTTCCCATCCAGTAGGTGATCGACGTATTGCCGTTCAAGTCCATGACTTTCGACTTGATCTTGTCGACGTACTGCCAGCCGAACTGGAAATCTGGTGGGAACGGGCTGGGTGCGGGCAGGTTCTTGATGGCAGCCACCGCCGCCTGTTGGGTCTTGTACTGAGTCGCATCGCCGCCGGGCTGCGAAATGCGCCAGGTAATCTTGCTTTCCTGCGCCTGTGCCATAGCAGGGGCGAAGCAGCCGAGGGCAACAATCGCCAGCGCGGCACGCGAGAGGGTCTTCAGTCGTTCCAACATCCCTGTTCTCCTTCCTGGACGAACACAGCGCCGGCGGGAACGAGAACGCGAAGGTGTTCCCCGCGTCATGCTTCGGATCGTCCCTGGTCCGGAATGCGGCAGTGCCACATGCCGCCTTTGTCGTTGAGGACGCTTGCACATTCAAGTGTGGAGTCGCGTAACCGATCACAGATTCAAGCATCCAACGCCATTCAGCGGACTGCGCCCTGTCCCCATGACTTCCTGCACAGGGAGTCGGTGTTATACCTCACTACATTACCAGCACGACCTGTCGCGAGGTCGGCAGGCTACGGCACTCCGCTGCAGACCTGACCCATCGGAAGGGCTGGCACGCGGCATGGCCCAGGGGAATGGCAATGAAGAGCAACCGAGTGACGTTGTGGGTGCTGGCCGCGGTGATGGCCGCAACAGGCACCGTCCACGCCGGGGAAATCCAGGTGGATCGGGGCACTTATGCACTGCAGGCCGAGGAGACGGGGGCCGGCCCGATCACCGTGGTCTTCGAATCCGGCTTCGGGCAGGGTGCGGGTGCCTGGAAGGAGGTGGTCGCGGGTCTGGGGCGCGATTACCACAGCATCACCTACGCCCGTGCAGGGCTCGGCAAGTCCGGCAGCGATGGTCAGCCCAAGCGCATCGATGCGCACCTGGCCGACCTCACGGCCGTGATCGATACGCTCGCTCCCGGTCGCCGCGTTGTACTGGTGGGTCATTCCTATGGAGGCCTGCTGGCCACGGAGTTTGCACGCCGCCATCCGGAACGCCTGCAGGGCCTGGTGCTGGTGGACCCGGCCACGATGGGGCAGCGCCATGCGTTCAAGCAGGCCGACAGTGCCCGCGTGCAGGCAGACGATGCCCAGCTGCGGGCAATGGTGCCGCCGGCCATGGCTGCCGACTACGCCGTGCTGACCGAACAACTGGATGCACCCGGTGCGGTGACCCCGCGCACGATGCCGGACGTGCCCGTGGCGCTGCTGACTGCAACCCAGCTCGCTGCCGAACCGCTGTTCTTCGAGGAAACCGCAGCGGGCAAGGCACTCTGGAAGGCACAGCACGCCCTGCTCTTCTCAGGGTTCACGCGCGGTACGCATCGCTACCTGGCGACCGGCCACACCCTCCAGCGCGAGGATCCTGCTGCGGTGGTGGCCGCCATCAGAGCTGTTGTGGACCAGCCCTAGCGCCCGGCGACAACGCACTTCATGACCGCGACCGCTTTGGCCGGCGGCGCCTGCGCTCCCGACGCCGCACCTGCCCCCGCCCCGCATGCATACCCTCCCGCAGTGCGATATGCCCGAACATCAGCGCCGCGGCAACGAGCCCCGTCGCCACCAGTATTTCGAATCCCCGATCACCAAAGAGCAGGCGAATCGATATCTCCAGTGAGCACAGCCTGCCGCAGCGCAGGCCCTGCTCGTTGAAGCCATAGATGAGCACCAGTACACCCATCAGCCCGCACAACGCCATCAGGGCCAGGCTTGCGATGAAAATGAAAGGTCGATGGATACGCATGCGCTCGTCGTGGTCTTCTACGGTGATGTCCAGCGCGACGTTGCGAGCACGCGATCTGAAGCATCCAGCTCTACCGACCAGGCTTGGGTATCCAGGCCCAACCGGTTCTCATACCACCATCGCTGCACACAGCGGCCACTGCATCCACTGCTGGCATAGCGGGTAAAGGGAACACCGGCGTGCTCCACCACATCAGGCTGCCCCAGCGCCCGGAGTACCTCGCCCCTGCTCGCCCCGACCGGGACTGAAGCAAGCGCATGGGAATGCCACGCCGAGATCGCCGAGCAACCAGCAACGTACGCCACGAACAGGCCGGCAAGCCCCCACATAAGTGTCCTCATTGACAGATCCCCTCCTGCGCCGCGCGCCCGCGCATCATCCGCGCAGACCTTCTTCAACGTCAAACCTCGACAAGCGGGCCTGTTGCAGCGCCCGGCATCCGTGCTAGCGTGCGCCGTCAAACTCTCCATGGGGTGCAGGATGCGCAATGGAATGGGACGGAATCTGGTGATCGCCTGCATGGCCCTCGCTGTTGCCCCAGCGGCGGCAACAACGGCCGCAACAGCGACCGCAACGCCCGGTGATCGTGGGCAGGATTTCGTACAGACGCAGGCAATCGCAGCACGCTGCCAGAAGACCCTCCCTGGCTTGAAACTGCAGTTGCAGGAAGGTCGCCAGCACTGGCTGTCGACACTCGACGCCGCACAACTGCAGGCCGCCGAGGTCTATGCCAGCAGCAAGGAAGGCAAGGCTCTGGAAAAGGATGTGGAGCGGGATGCCTCCCGCGCCTTCGGTCGCAATCCCCTGTCCGCCGCAGCGACCTGCGTTGGCCTGCTCGCCGAGTACGGCCCGGCCCATCCGCTGCCTGCCGGAACGGCCATGCCGACCGACCGGGTGCAGCACTACATGCTGCACTTCGCGCCGATGGCACTGGCCCGGTTGCAATGCGCCCGCCTGGAGGGCATCGACGTGACAGCCCAACCCGATGGCTCGGAAACCTGGCAGTACCGGGCCTGCGGCCGGACCGAATCCGTCCGCATGGCCCCGCTCGGACAGAGCTGGTCGATGAACGATGCGGACCGCAATCGCCTGTTCGACGCGCTGACCCGATAGGTCGGACGGCATTCCACGGGGACGCAAGGACGATGTTTCCACTCGCCATCTGGACCAGGATGCGATCCATCCTTCCATTGACGGTCTGCACGGCGCTCAGCGCCTGCGGCCTGGTGATGGACAGTTCGTTCGACACTCTGCGCGAGGCGCTTGACGCCGACATGGTGAACAAGGGACGGATTCCCGGCTGGGTGCCCCACGAGGCGACCGACCTGCGCGAGGTGCATGACCTCGACTCAAACACCAGCGCGCTGGCCTTCACCAAGCCCCCTGCGATACCACTGCAGCTGCCTGCGGATTGCCAGGCAACCACATTCAACAACAGCGATCCTGTTGCGTTCAATCGATACTGGTGGCCCGGCAACGCGAGGCTCAACAAATCGTACCGCGTCTTTCGCTGCGCGCCTGAATCCGGAAAGTCAGTCTTCGTCGCCATCAACAGGGCAGAAGACCGCGTTCTTTTCTGGCGAACCTACGCGCGGTGATGCGCCTGCGCCGCCGCGCCTCCCTCAGGAACCCATGATGCCCAATGCACGCGCACGCTTCGCCGCCCTCGCCCTGTTGCTCCCGGCGTGGCTGCCGGCCTACGCCGCGCAGAACGCCCCCGCCGACGTCAAGGCGATCGAACAGGTGGTCGAATCGTTCCGCACCTCGCTGATCAACAAGGACAAGCCGACCTACATGAGCCTGTTCTTCTCGGACAAGCCGGAAGATATCGGCTGGCAGTTCGTCTCCGAGGACGTTCGCCTGCAGGACATCCGCAAGGCCAAGCCCGATGCGATCAAGGCACGGCAGATTCCCACCAACAACTTCATCGCGCTGATCGACGGGGCGGTGGCCTCGCCCAAGCCGAAGGAGGAGACATTCTCCAACACCAAGATCGAGACGGATGGCGATGTGGCTTCGGTGTCGTTCGACTACAGCTTCCACGACGATGGGGTGAAGACCAACTGGGGCAAGGAGATGTGGCAGCTGATCCGGACCGAACAGGGCTGGAAGATCTTCTCGGTGATCTACTCGGTCCGCGATTCACGCAGCCCGGCCGGGTGAGCGATCTGTCAGACTGGCGCACACCGTTCGTCCACACCCGCCAGACCCGATGACCCGCATTGCCGACCTCAGCGCCGACCAGCTCGCGCACCATGCCCTCAACATCTTCATCGCCCAAGGCCGTCACGTGGAAGGCGCACGGGTGATCTACCGGGCGCTGCAACTGGACCCGCACCATCCCGGTGCGCTGCGCTGTCTGAGCGATTTCCTGGCCCACGAAGGCACCGAACCGTTCGCAGCAGCCACGCTGGAGCACGCTTTGTCCGGCGCGGTCGCGCTGAATGACGATGCGCGCCGGATGCTGGATGACCTGCGTTTCCTCGACATCTGGTCCTGGGGATTCTCGCGGCACGTCTCCGGCGAAGCCAACCTCAGCGGCGATGCCTTCCAGCAGCGCGAGGACTTCGTCTTCGATGGGCCGGCCTATGCGGCCTTCCTCAACACGGTCACCGAGCCAGCCGGATCGCTGCAGGGCGCCTTCCAGGCCGCCGTCCGCATCTGCGGGCTGATGTCCGGCCTGCTGCGCCATGCGGAGAAGGACAATCCGGCGTTCGATGATGTGCTGCGATCTTCCGCCTTCGTCGAGACCGAAGCGTACCCGGCATGGCTGGCCTCGCCGACCGATGAGCTGGACGCCCTCGACCAGGCCATCCAGGCGCAGCGCCAAGGCGGTTGAGTACGCCCCACCCGTTTCCGTAGTCCGGGCCGGAACCTTCACCGCCCGGCCTCGCGCAAGGATGCCCTGCCCTATGACCCGCCTGCTCATCATCGAAGACAACCCCGAGCTGGTTGCCAATCTGTATGCCTTCTTTGAACCGCTGGGCTACGTACTGGACGACGCCCGCGACGGCGCCAGCGGACTGCGCCGGGCCACGCAGCACGACTACGACGCCATCCTGCTGGACCTGATGCTGCCGCGGCTGGACGGCATGACGCTGTGCCAGAAGCTGCGCCAGGAATTCCAGAACCCGGTACCGATCCTGATGCTGACCGCGCGCGATCCGGTCGAAGACCGCGTGCAGGGCCTGGCCCTGGGCGCGGATGACTACCTGGTCAAACCGTTCTCGCTGATGGAACTGGATGCACGGATCAAGGCCCTGGTGCGGCGGGCACAGGGTCGCCAGGTCCAGAGCGTGCTGGCGTGGAAGGACCTGCAGGTGGACACGCGCTCGCCACAGGCCTGGCGGCAAGGCCGCTGCATCGCGCTGACGCCCACGTCGCACAAGCTGCTGATGTGCCTGGTGCGTGCGGCGCCCGCCGTGGTGCGCAAGCAGGAGATGGAATACCTGGTCTGGGGCGACGAGCCACCGGACAGCGGCGCGCTGCGAACCCACATCCATGAACTGCGCCTGCAGGTGGATCGCAGCTTCGATACCGCGCTGATCACCACGGTGCACAGCGTCGGCTGGCGCATGCAGGCGTGAGTCCTGCCTCCCTCTACCGCCGCCTGAGCCTGCGTGCCCGCATCACGATCTCGTTCGTGCTGTTGATGGCCGGTGCCATGGGTTTCATCGTTCTGGCCGAACAGGTCGACTACGACCAGGTCCGGGCTGCTGTCGTCGCGCGGACCCAGCACGGTGAAGTGCAAAGACTGCAGGCTGCGCTGGCTCGTGGCCAACGCCCCACCCTGCCACCGGGGACCCAGCTGTTCGATGCCGATGACGTGCCTGTCGTGCTGCGCCAGTACGGCCCGGGCCATCACGGCGAAGAGGCGCCCAACGAGTGGCACCTGAGCGTCTTCGACAACGGCGACCAGCGCTACTACCTGCTGCAGGACGCGGCGCACTATGGCTATCTGGAACACCTGATCAATGCCTTCGCGGCACTGGTCATTTCGATCTGCGTGCTCTGCGCCTTCCTGATCGGTCGCAAGGTAGCGACGCACGTCATCGCGCCCATCACGCGATTGGCGGACGCGGTGCAGGACGGCCAGAAGCCCTTTCCCTACCAGGACGCGCGCGATGAGATCGGTGTACTCGCCCGCGCGTTCGCCCGGCACAGTGACGAGCTCGAACGGTTCCTGCATCGCGAACAGTGCTTCAGCGGCGATGCCAGCCACGAGCTCCGCACGCCGCTGGCCATCATCGGCGGCGCTGCGGAGACATTGGCCTGCCAGCTTCCGGCCGAGAGTCACCTGGTTCCCAGCGCAGAGCGCATCCTGCGCACCACCCAGGAGATGCAGCGCCAGCTGACCTGCCTGCTGCTGCTCTCACGCGCCCCCAGCACCGTGCCACGCAATGAGGTGGCCCTGCGTCCGCTGATCGAATCCTGCATGGAGCGTTGCCAGCCCTGGATTTCCGGCAAGCCGGTGATCGTTGCGTTTGATGCCCGGCATGACGCCGTGCTGGACACCAACGCGGATCTGGCGCACAGCGTGATCTGGAACCTGCTGCGCAACGCCTGCCAGTACACTGAAAGGGGCGAAGTGAGGATCACCCTCCACGACACCACACTCATCATCGCCGACACGGGACCCGGCCTGCCCTCCAGTATCGACCCACAGCAGTTCCAGCGTTTCCTGCCCGGCAGCCCGCACAGTGGCGAAGGACTGGGGCTGTCGATCGTGCAGCGCATCGTCGAGCACCTGGGCTGGAGGATGACGGTGCATTCCTCGCAGCAGGGATGCCGGTTCAGCCTGGAGTGGCCCATCTGACGGTTTCCTGACGCGCGCCTGCACATGCTGGGGGTTGCTCACTTCACGGCGGAAACGGCATGCAGCACCCCAAGGACAGCGGCAAGTACCCGCACGGCAAGACCGGCCTGAGCCGCATCTTCCACACCCTCATCCATTCGCGCGATGGTTTCATCGCCACCTTCCGCGGCGAGGCTGCCTTTCGCCAACTGCTGCTTCTGCACGCGCTGTTGATCATTGCAGCGTTCGTGCTGGACATCAGCAAGCTCGAACGGGCGCTGGTGCTGGCGGTCTGCTTCATCAGCCTGCTGGTGGAACTGCTCAACTCGGCGATCGAAGCAGTGGTCGATCGCATCTCTCTGGAGCAGCATCCGCTGTCCAAGAACGCCAAGGACATGGGCAGCGCCGCGCAGACCACCGCACTGTTGATGGTGGGCGCGGTGTGGGGCGTGATCCTGCTGGGCTAGTCCGCCCAACCTGACAACTTCCTGATAAAGCGGTTTCGATACTGCGCGCACTCCCGCTCCACGGAACCTGCTCGTGCGTCAATGCCGCCGTATTCCACGGCCCCATCCGATCATTCTGGTCTGGGCCGCCGCACTGTTCTTCACCACAATTGGAAACATCGCCCTCTGGAAGACATTGTGGGGGCTGATCGACCTCAACAGCCTGCGCAGCGTGCTGTTCCTGGCCAGCCTGCCGGTGGTGCTGTTCTGCCTGCTCAACCTGATGCTGACGCCACTGCTGGCACTGCCGTTCCTGCGCAGGCCGCTGCTGGTGCTGCTCGTTGTCGTCAGCGCCGCCTGCAGCTACTTCATGCTGCACTACAACGTGCTGATCGATCGCAGCATGGTGCAGAACGTGTTCGAGACCAACCAGGCCGAACTGAACGCCTATCTCTCGCTGCCACTGCTGTTGACCCTGCTGGCGCTGGGCGTGCTGCCCGCTGCCGGGCTGGCCCTGGTGCGCACCACCAGCGGGGCCGGTTCGATACGTTCGCTGCTGGTGTGGCCGGCCAGCGTTCTGGCGTCATTGCTGGTACTGCTGGCAATCGGCTTCGCGTTCTACAAGGACTACTCCTCGCTGCTGCGCAACAACCGCCATCTCCGTGACCAGGTGCTGCCGTTGAACGTCGTGCGCCATACCCACGGTTATCTGAAAGGTCTCTACAGCACCCGCCAGCAACCCTTGCGCCCGATCGGCATGGACGCCCGGCGCGTACCGGGCCCGCGTCCGAAGCTGGTGATCATGGTCGTCGGCGAGACCGCGCGCTCACAGAACTTCCAGCTCAACGGCTACCCACGCGCGACCAATCCCCGGCTCTCGCGCAAGGAAGGCGTCATCAGCTTCAATGATGTCTCGTCATGCGGAACCGCAACGGCGATCTCGGTGCCGTGCATGTTCTCGCAGATGACCCGCAGCCAGTACGACGATGTTCGCGCAGCGACCGAGGAGAACGTGCTCGACATCCTGCAGCGCACCGGCATCAGCGTGCTCTGGCGCAACAACAACAACGGCGGCTGCAAGGGCGTGTGCGAACGCGTGCCGACCGAGGACATGCCCGCGTTGAAGGTGGCCGGCCAGTGCGTCAATGCCGACGGCACCTGTTACGACGAGGTGCTGCTGCATCAGCTCGGTACACGTATTGACGCCATGAACGGTGACGCCCTGGTCGTGCTGCACCAGCTGGGCAGCCACGGACCGACCTACTTCGAACGCTACCCGGCACACTCGCGGGCATTCAGCCCGACCTGCGACAGCAACCAGATCCAGCATTGCAGCAACGAGGCACTGGTCAACACCTATGACAACACCCTGGTCCATACCGACCGCATGCTGGGCAAGACCATCGACCTGCTGCAGGGCTATTCGGACCAGCGTGATGTCGCACTGATCTATGTGTCCGACCATGGCGAGTCGCTGGGCGAACGGGGCATGTACCTGCACGGCACGCCTTACTTCATCGCACCGCGCGAGCAGACCCAGGTGCCGATGGTGATGTGGTTCTCACCGGAGTTCAGCCGCAACGCGGGCGTGGACCTGGCCTGCCTGCGCGAGAATGCCCTGCACCGGGCGCACAGCCACGACAACGTCTTCCACTCGCTGCTGGGCCTGTTCAGGGTCAACAGCACGGTGTACCAGCGCGATCTGGATGTGTTCGCCGGATGCCGCGCGTCGGCGTCGCCGGCTGTGGCCACTTCACCGGCGAGGCAGCGCCGGCTGATGCCGGTCGCTGCCCGGAACGTGGCGCGTTACTGCGCCGCCAGGGCGAAATCCAGGCCCGCACACACCGCCGCCACCTGGGCGTCGTTGCATTCCTGCGGATTGGTGCGCGGGCTGTCCGGATAGACCTCGGTGGTGGTCGCAAAGCGCGCATCGGTGAAGCCGGCGCAGGCGCCGATCGAACGCGATTCACCCCAGACCACGCCCGGCGACTGCAGCGGCAGGCCGACCAGGTTGCCCTCGGCGTCGGCCGGGGCGATGTGGGTGACCGGGGCCACAGCGGTGATCAATGCCTTCTGGAACTCGGCCTGCGGATCTTCGCTGTTGCCGATCACGTAGAAGCCATCCGGAATGGTGTCGCGCTCGAACGGCTTGCCGTCGCGGGCGCAGCGGGCCGGATCGAACTCCTGCAGGTCGCTGTCGGTGGTCTCGTGCAGGTCCAGGTGCACCAGCAGGTTCGGCTTGCGCTCGGCCACCCAGGCCATCAGGGCGGCCGCTTCCTCGATCTGGCCGCCGTCACGGAAGCTGCGGTTCGGGTCGATGGCATCCGGGTTCCAGCGCTGGATGCGCTCGTAGCCCCACGGGCTGACGCACGGCGCCACGATCAGGTTCAGCCGGCCCAGGTAACGCTCGGCCTGCTGTTCCAGGAACTGCAAGGCGCCATGCACGCCGCTGGTCTCGTAGCCATGCACGCCACCGGTGATCAGCGCGGTCGGCAACGCCGGGTTCCAGTCGTGGTTGACCACCGCGAACAGCGGGTAATGGTCCGGCGCATAGTCCAGCTGGCCGTACTGGATCACGTCGAAGCTGTCGTCCAGGCGCTCAAGGGCGGCCACCACGTCGTCGTGGTAGCTGCGCTGGCGCTGCTGGCGGGCCCGCCACTGTGCGCGTTCCGCGTCGCCCCAGGGCTGTCCAGGGGTGCCGATCGGGTAGAACTGCGCAACAGTCATTGGGTACTCCAAGGGTCGAACGGGATGGGTGCAGCCGGTCATTCTAAGCCTTGTCGCGCCTGCGGGTCCCCTCCCCCGGCCCCGCCTTCATCCAGGCCGGGTCATCTGGTTGTAAAATCAACGGTTTTTGGCCCCTCACCCCTTGATGGCGAACGCAGCGCAGCCGGTCCTGGGTGGACCGGAGTTCCTCCGCCTGCTCGCCCGTCTCAGCGACGGCGCGATGCCGGCCACCAGTCCCGCCCTGACCGATCGCCTCGGCCAGTGGGTGGACTGGAGCCGCGCCGTGGCCCTGTCCGGGGCGCTCGGCGGACGCCTGCCCGAGCCGGGTGAGGCCACCGAAGCGGTCGAGGATGTGCTGGCCGACTGCGCCCAGGCGCACGCCAGCCTGCTGGCCTCGATCCGTGAGGATGCCGAGGCCGAGCGCCTGCTGGACCTGGCCGAAGCCGCCGCTGCACCCAACTTCGCCTCGCTGCGCCAGCGCTACCGGGTGCTGCAGCAGGCCATCCAGACGGCCACCGGGCGCCTGCGCGGCCGCCTGCGCGACCAGCTGGTGCAGGTTTCGCCCGAGCTGGCGCGGCTGGCCGAGGTCGATGCGGTGATGGAGCAGACCCTCACCCCGCGCGAGCACAGCCTGCTGGCCACTGCGCCGGCAGTGCTCGGCGCCCGATTTGAACGCGTGCACGGCCAGCCCGGCTGGCGCGCGGCCTTCCGCCATGACATGCGCACGCTGCTGCTCGCCGAACTGCAGCTGCGCTTCCACCCGATCGAAGGGCTGCAAGACGCCCTGCGCTCCCACTGACCGGAACACCATGTCCAGAACTGCTTTCCATGTCGTTGTTTTCCTTGTCGGCCTGCTGGCCGTGTGCTGGATCGGCATTGGCTACGTTTCGGTGCATCCGCTGGGTGCAGCGGTGGCGGCGATCATCGCAGCCTGCTACATCGCCGGTGGCGTGGAGCTGTACCGCTACCGCCAGGCCAGCAACGGCCTGCGCACCGCACTGAGTGACCTGTCCGGTGCAAAGGAAAGCCTTGCCCCCTGGCTGGAACGCGTGCCGGTGGGCCTGCGCAACGCCGTGCGCCTGCGCGTGGAGGGCGAGCGCACTGCCCTGCCCGCACCGGTACTGACCCCGTACCTGGTCGGCCTGCTGGTGCTGCTGGGCATGCTCGGCACCCTGCTGGGCATGATGGACACGCTGCGTGGCACCGGGCTGGCCCTGCAGAGCGCGACCGACATGGCCGCGATCCGCGGCTCGCTGGCCTCGCCGGTGCAGGGCCTGGCGGTGGCATTCGGTACCTCGATTGCCGGTGTGGCCAGCTCGGCCATGCTCGGCCTGCTGGCGGCGCTGCTGCGCCGCGACCGCCTGCAGGCCGTGCAGCAGCTGGACCGCGCCATTGCCGGCGACCTGCATCCGTACTCGCAGGCCTGGCAGCGCGCCGAGTCGCTGCGCCTGCTGCAGGCACAGTCCGCGGCGCTGCCGGCGCTGGTCGACCGCCTGCAGGCGATGACCAGCACCTTCGAACAACACAGTGCGGCCGCCAATGAGCGCCTGCTGGCCGGCCAGGCCGAGTTCCTGACCCAGAGCCAGGCGCTGCAGGAGCGGCTGGCGGTCTCGCTGCAGCAATCGCTGCGCGAAGGTGCCGAAGCCAGCGCCGCCGCCATCGGTGGCGCGCTGCAGCCGATGACCGAGACCACCCTGGCGGGCCTGGCCCGTCACGGCGAGGCACTGCATGCCCGCGTCGAGCAGGCCGTGCAGCAACAGTTGGCCGGCCTGAGCGACGGTTTCGAGCGCAGCCGGGTCGCCACCGAGGCCAGCTGGGCCAAGGTGGTCAGTGAACAGACCCAGGCACAGCAGGCGCTGGTGGGCGATCTGCGCCAGCACCTGCAGGCCTTCAGCGATGGCCAGGCCACGCATGCCGAAGCGCTGGTCGCACGCATCGGCGAGCGCCTGCAGGCCGATGCACAGGGCAACGCGGAGGCCTTGCGCGCCGCCGCCGAGCAGCAGCACGCCCTGAACAGCGCATTGGTCGAGCGCCAGCAGCAGGCGCTGCTCGCGGCCGGTCAGCAGCTGGACGAGCACGCGCAGGCGCTGCTGCAGGCACTGGAGCAGCGCCACAGCGCCAGCCAGTCGCTGCTGCAGGACCACGAACAGCAGCGCTCGCAGGATTGGCAGGCCGCGCAGGCCGCCGCAGCGACCGCGCACGCCGAACTGCAGGCCAGCCTGGACAGCCGCGAGCAGCAACGCCAGGCGCGCTGGGACGCGGTCAGCGCCGAGCTGCAGCAGGCCCACGCCGCCCTGCAGGCGCAGCTGCAGGCCGGCGACGAACAGCGCCTGCAGCGCTGGAGCGATGCCTTGCAGCATGTTTCCACCGACCTGGCCGAGCGCCTGCACGCCAACGGCGAACGCCTGGCCGCGCAGCAGCAGCAGGTCTGCGACACGCTGGCGGCTACCGCGCAGCAGATCGGCGAGAACGGTCGCGCGCAGGCCAGCGCCACGCTGGCCGAAGTGTCTACTCTGCTGCAGACCGCCGCTGCCGCACCCAAGGCCGCTGCCGATGTCATCAACGAGCTGCGCAGCACGCTGTCCGAGAGCCTGGTGCGTGACAACGCGATGCTGGAAGAACGCGGTCGCCTGCTGGCCACCGTGCAGACCCTGCTGGATGCAATCAACCACGCCTCGCACGAACAGCGCACGGCGGTGGACGCGCTGGTCGGCGGTTCGGCCGAGCTGCTGGAACGCGTCGGCAACCGCTTCACCGACCATATCGCCGCCGAGACCGGCAAGCTGGATGGCATTGCCGCGGCGCTCAATGGCAGCGCCGGTGAAGTGGGCCAGTTGGCCGGCACCTTCGGTGCCGCGGTGGAGCAGTTCGGTTCTGCCTCGACCGAATTGTCCGGCCGCCTGGAACAGATCGGTGGCGCGCTCGATGCCTCGTTGGCACGCAGTGACGAACAGCTGGCCTACTACGTGGCGCAGGCGCGTGAAGTGGTCGACCTCAGCCTGCTGTCGCAGAAGCAGGTAATGGAAGAACTGCAGCAGCTGGCCACGCGCCGCGGCAAGGCCGGCAGCGCATGAGCGACGAGCTGGAGGTCGACGGCGGCTCACACGCCCCGATCTGGGCCGCCTTTGGCGACCTGATGTCGGTGCTGCTGGGCGCGTTCGTGCTGATTCTGGTCGGCGTGGTTGCCGTGCAGTTGGAGCTGTCGCAGCGGCTGGACCAGGAAGTGAAGCAGCGCCAGGCCGAAGCCAAGCGCCTGCAGACACTGGAACAGGCGCTGGCTGGCCCGCTCGCCGCCGGCCGGGTGACGCTGGTCGACGGCCGCATCGGTATCAGCGGCAGCGTGCTGTTCGCGCTGAACTCCGACCAGCTGCAGCCGGAAGGCCAGGAGCTGCTGCGCAGCCTGGCCGCGCCGCTGGCCGCCTACCTGGGCAGCCGCGAAGAGATCCTGATGGTCAGCGGCTTCACCGATGACGCACCGGTACGAGAAGGCAACCGCCGCTTTGCCGACAACTGGGAGCTGTCCGCGCAGCGTTCGTTGACCGTGACCCGCACCCTGATCGCCGATGGCGTGCCGGCCGACGCCGTGTTCGCCGCCGCGTTCGGCAGCGAGCAGCCGGTCAGTTCCAATGCCAATGAAGAAGGCCGCGCACGCAACCGCCGCGTGGAGATCGCGCCGATTCCAAAGCCCAAGGCGCCGGATGGCAAGTAAGCCGCCCGCGCTGGAAGGCCTGCGCGCACTGGTGCGCGACCTCGATGCGGGGTCGCGCTCGCTGCCGCATTACCCGCAGGTGCCGATGCTGCAGCAGGTGCAGCGCGAGTGGTCGGAGCTGCGCAGCGAACTGCAGGTGCGCCGCTCCCTGCGCACCGAGGCCCCGGCAGATGGCGGCCCGCTGAACTCGGCGGTGCTGGTGCAACGCATGCTGGACACGATGCAGGCGAGCAGCCCCGGCTACCTGCGCCACTTCATCGACTATGTGGATACGTTGTCGTGGCTGCAGGCGCTGCAGGACGGCGCCGCCAGCAGTGCGGATGCCGCAAAGCCGAAGCGCACGCGCAAGCCGCGCAACGCCGGTTGATCGCACATTGACGCCAGCCCTGTTCGGCGCGCCTGGATACGACACTCCTTTTCCGCGCGCCTGGTAGACACCAACCTTGGTTGGTGCTCCACCAACGACGCCGCGCATGCCAACCAAGGTTGGCATCTACCAGTGCATGCGTCGGCATGCCACGCATGTAGCGGTGTCACCAGACAGTCATCTGTCTAGCGCACCATTTTCACGTTGACCCACGGCGCCTGCAGCGTCCGCAGTCACCTCGGTTGTCTCCCCTTTCGACTCCATGAGCTCCGCGCCCGCGCGGTGGCTCGTGCCTGCCTGAGTGTCCGTAACATGACCAAGACTTTGTTGGCCGCCGCGCTCTCGATCGCGCTCGCTCCCGCGGCCTGGGCGCAGGATGCTGCCCCGACCTCCAGCACGCCCTCCGCCACCACCCTCGATGCGGTCTCGGTGATCGGCAGCGGTGAAGCCCGCCAGGTGCAGCGCATCACCCGAGAGAACCTCGACATCCTGCCGCCGGGTACCAGCCTGCAGAAGACCCTCAACCTGCTGCCGGGCGTCAACGCGCAGTCGGCCGATGCGCTGGGCACCAACGAGCAGTCGATGACGCTGAGCCTGCGCGGCTTCAACTCGACCCGTCTCGGTTACACACTCGACGGTGTGCCGCTGGGCGATGGCGCGTACAACAACTACAACGGCCTGACCATCAACCGTGCGCTGATCAGCGAGAACATGGCCGGCGCGGAACTGGCGGTGGGCATCGGCAGCCTCGGCACGCCGTCCACCAGCAACCTCGGCGGCACCATCTCCTACACCTCCGACCGCCCGGCCCAGGAGCTGGGTGGCCGCGTGGTGCAGACCTTCGGCAGCGATGCCAACCGCCGCACCTTCGTGCGCGTGGACAGCGGCGAGTACAACGGTTTCTCCGGTTACGTCTCCGGCATGAATGCCGTCTCCGACCTGTGGAACGACCAGACCGCCTACAACAAATCCTCCACCAGGCAGTTCAATGCCAAGGGCGTGTGGAACTTCGGCCGCGGCCAGATCACCGGTTTCGTCGATACCTCGCGCACCACCCAGGCGGACTACTTCTACCTGTCCAAGGACGAGATGTCGCGTGGCCTCGGCTGGGACTGGGGCGGCTACGCGCCGGACTGGAACAAGGCCGTGGCCAAGGCCTACTGCAATACCGCCAGCTTCAACGCGAAGAAGTGCGACAGCAGCGGTCCGGACAAGGATGCCGATGGTGCCTTCACCGCCGGCCAGATCCTGCGCGACGACAACCTGTACTACCTGGCCGGTGACTTCTTCCTGGCCGATGGCTTCAGCCTGCGTGCACTGGCCTACCACCATGACGATCGTGGCGAGGGCCACAACTGGAACAGCGGCGCTTGGTCGAACAAGGGTACGGCACAGGAGATCCCGATCATCTTCCGCAACACCATCTACACCATCGACCGCGATGGCGGCACGCTGTCGTTCGACTGGGAGCTGGGCGCACATCGCATCGAAGGCGGCGTCTGGTACGAGCGCAACACCAGCAGCGCCGAGCGCTACCAGACCGCCGTGGATGGGCCGCGCGACCTGAGCGGCATGAACACCCTGCCCTCCGATGTCGGCGTGTTCGCCCAGCGCACGCGCTGGAAGACCCATCAGTTCTTCCTGAAGGACACCTGGCGCCTGCTGGATGATCGCCTGACCCTGGAATTCGGCGCCAAGAGCCCGCATGCCACCTCCGATGCACAAGCACTGCCAGGCGACGCGAAGACGCCGATCTCACCGGCCTCGAACAACCAGTTCGCCACCGGCTCACTGAAGGCCAGCAAGAACTTCCTGCCCAGCATCGGCGCCAATTTCCGCCTGGCCGAGCACCACGAGATCTTCGCCAGCTACGCCGAGAACATCGCCATGTTCCAGGGCGGCTTCAAGCTGGGCCCGCAGGCCGTCAGCCAGGCCACCTGGAATGCGCAGGGCAACCTGAAGCCGGAGGAATCGCGCTCGCTCGAAGCCGGCTACCGCTTCGTCACCGATACCCTGCAGGCCTCGATCGCGGCCTACAGCGTGCGCTTCGACAACCGCCTGCTGCAGTACAACCCCTGCGACTCACGCCAGCCGGTCGGCCCGACCTGCGGCAACCGCTTCTACAACGTCGGCGGCGTCGACAGCCGCGGTGCCGAGCTGACCGTGCTGTGGACCCCGAACGAGCACTTCAGCTGGTACACCTCGGCCTCGTTGAACCGCTCGACCTACGCCTCCAACTACGTGCAGGCCGGTGTGGAGCAGCAGATCAAGGGCAAGATCCAGACCGATACGCCCAAGCAGCTGCTGGCCACCGAGATCACCTGGCGCGACAACGGCTGGTTCGCCAGCCTGCGTGGCAAGTACACCGGCGAACGTTTCTACACCTACACCAACGACCAGGGCTTCGGCGGCTTTACCGTGTTCGATCTGGCCGGTGGCTATGACTTCGGCCAGGTCGGCTTCGCCAAGGGCATGCGCCTGTCGTTCAACGTGACCAACCTGACCAACAAACGCTACGCCAGCAACCTGGATTCGAGCGTGTTCGCACCCAGCGACCCGGCCGGCAAGCTGTACGTGTTCCATGCCTCGGCACCGCGCCAGGTGTTCGGTACGATCGACCTTCGCTTCTGATCGCCCCCCGGAGTCCACCGATGCTCGCGACCGCCCTGCTGCTGGCCACCCTCTCCGCCAGCGGATACTCCGCTCCGCATGAGGCCGCTGGCGCACCGCCACGCACCCTGCAGCTGGGCGGTCGCACCTATGTGGACCAGGGCCTGGTCGCCGCCGGGCGGCTGCCCGCAGGCACGGTGGACTTCCTGGGCGATACGCTGGGCTCGTTCTCGTCGCTGGCGGTGCAGCCCGGCACCTGGAAGCGCACCGCCAACGGCTACGAAGGCCTGCTATGGACGCTGCCAGACCGCGGCCGCAACGACCCCGAGGCCGGCCTGTTCTACGACTACACCGGCCGCGTGGAGCGCATGCAGCTGCGCATCGACATCTCCCCGGGCACGCCTGCGCTTGGCACGCTGACCATGGTGTCCGACAAGGGCGTGGTGCTGAAGGACTTCAACGGCCAGCCGTTCACCGGTGCCGACCCGGGTGACCACACGGTCACCCAGCGCGAGGTGGTGCTGCCCTCGCCGGCCAGCGGCGCAGGCGCGGGAAAGGTCTCGCTGGATGCCGAGTCGCTGCAGTTCACCGCCGATGGCCACTTCTACATCGGCGATGAGTACACCGCCAACGTCTACTACTTCGATGCGCAGGGTCAGCTGCAGGGTGTGATCGTGGCACCACCTGCGATCCGTCCGCAGCGCGAGGGCAAGCCGGCGTTCGGTTCACTGGCGCCACCGCAGACCGGCCGCCGCAACAACCAGGGCGTGGAAGGCATGGGCCTGTCTCCCGACGGCACCCGACTGTTCGTCGCCCTGCAGAGCGCCACGCTGCAGGACAGCGCGCAGGGCAACGCGGCGGGCCGCATCAACACCCGCGTACTGGTCTACGACGTGACGACCTCACCGACGCCACAGCAGCCGATCGGCCATTACGTGATGGCCCTGCCCGCCTACGCACACGATGGCAAGGGCAAGCTGGACCGTACCGCCGCGCAGAGCGAGCTGCGCGCACTGGACGACCATCGCTTCCTGCTGCTGGCCCGCGACGGCAACGGGCTGGGCAAGGACGGCGATGACCCGATCGTCTACAAGTCGGTGCTGCTGGTGGATGTGGCCGAAGCCAGCAACCTGGCCGGAAGCTCCTACGAAACCGGCACAGCCTCGGTGCTGGCCGACCCGGCGGACACCGTGTTGAAGGACGGCATCGTGCCCGCACGCAGCGACGAACTGCTGAACCTGCTCGACCGGCCGCAGCTGGCCCGTGCAGGGCTGGATCTGGACACGAAGCGCGGCCCGCATGCTGGGCTGCTGTCAGAGAAGTGGGAAGCCATGGACGTGCTGCCGGCGCTGGACCCGCAGCACCCGAACGACATACTGCTGCTGATCGGCAACGACAACGACTTCATCGCCCGCCACTGCCGCATGCAGGGCCAGGCCTGCAACAGCGCCTACGACAACGATAATCGCGTGCTGGTGTACCGCCTGACCCTGCCCTGACGAAGAACAGACGTCACGCTCTCTGTAGAGCCGAGCCCATGCTCGGCTGAGGCAGAAAGCAGCCGAGCATGGGCTCGGCTCTACAACCCGCGATCCATTTCATCGCAGATGGGGTGCTATCACCCGCGCAGGGTGGCACCGCCGTCGACGTACAGGTCACTCATCGCCACATGCCCGGCCTGCTCGGACAGCAGGAACATCACCGAATGGGCGATGTCTTCCGGGTTCGCCAGCTTGCGTAGCGGGATGCCGGCCTTGTAGGTCTCCAGGTTGCCGGCGATCACCCGCTCGGCACCGTGCTCGTCCTGCCACATGCCGGTCTGCATCGGGGTCAGCGTTGAGCCCGGGGCGACGATGTTGCAGCGGATGCCCAGCGGCGCCAGCTCCAACCCAAGGCAGCGGGTGAACATGGTGGCTGCGGCCTTGGACGCGGCATACGCCGCCATGCCGTGCCGCGGTACGCCGGCCGCATTCGAGCTGACGGTAATGATCGCGCCCTGCCGGCGCGGCGACATCACCCGCGCAAGTGCACGACCGACATGGAACACGCCATCGGCATTGACCGCGAACACCCGGCGCCAGTCATCGTCGCCGGTTTCGGTAACACTGCCCACATGCAGTACGCCGGCCACGCTGGCGGCCAGCATGATCGGCCCGATGCTGGACTCGACCTGGTCCACCAGGGCGTCGACGGCGGCGCTGTCGGTCACATCGAGTGCGAACGACCTGACCCGCGTATCGGCCACGTGTGGCGCCTCACGATCGGTCGCTACCACTGTGCAGCCGGCCTCGGCCAACAGCCGTACCAGTGCCTCTCCGATGCCACCGGATGCACCGGTCACCAACGCTACACGGCCTTCAAAACCGGTCAACTGCATGTTGCGATCTCCTGTTGCTCGTCCCATTGGCGCAGGCGCGCCGACAACCACGGTGCCAGCTGCGCCACCGCATCGCGGCCGGTCAGTTCGGCGTGCAGGAACGGCAGCTCCAGCGCCTGCACCTTGCGCGCGTGGGTCCGCCACAACGCCGACTGCAGCTGTGGCCGCGCCTGATGATCACGACCCGCACGGACGTGCACCAGCGTGCCGTCGAACGGTTGGTGGATGTGTTCGCGGATCAGTCGATTGGTGCCGGTCACCGCGCGCACCACGCCATCGAGCACCACCTCCGGCAGGCTGCCGAGTGCACTACCGCCACGTCGCAGGAACGCCAGAATGCGTTCACGGCTGTCCAGTTCCGGATGCGCATCCGGGTCATGACCGGCAATCGCCAGCAGTGCCCGCAATGCAGCGATGGCATCGGGTTCTGGTTCGGCCCGCCAGCACTCGCTGGGATAAGCGTCCAGCAGCACCAGCTCGCCGACGTCGCGGCCGATCTCATGCAGGCGCACCGCCATCGCCTGGGCGAGGATGCCACCCACCGACCAGCCCAGCAGATGCACCGGCCCCTTCGGCTGCAGTGCGACCACGCGCTGTACGTAGTCGTTGGCCATCGCCTCGATGCTGCTTGGCAGCGGCTGCCGCGCGTCCAGTGCCGGCGACTGCAGGCCATACACCGGGCGTGCCGGCTGCAGTGCCCGGGCCAGGGTGCGGTAGTTCCAGGCGATGCCACCGGCCGGGTGCAGCACGAACAGCGGCGTGGCCCCGGCAGCTTCGGTCGCGGCCAGCGCGATCACCGGCCCCAGTGCGTGATCGGCCAGCGCGGGCGGCTCGGCAATGCGAACCGCCAGCGCGGCCACGGTGGGCTGCGCGAACAAGGCACCCAGACCCAGGTCGCAGCGCCAGCGCTGCTCGATGGCCAGCAGCAAGTGCACCGCCGACAGTGAGTCACCGCCGAGACTGAAGAAGTCCGCATCCACCGCCACCGGCGCCTCACGCCCGAGTGCCTGGGCAAACAGCAACGCCAGCTCCTGTTCCAACGGCGTGCGCGGCGCCAAGCCGGCAACTTCATGTTGCGGTGGCTTCGGCAACGCGTTGCGGTCGAGCTTGCCGTTGGCGGTCACCGGCCAGTGGTCCACGCCGACGAATGCCGAGGGCACCATGTAGTCCGGCACACGCGTGGCCAGGTGGCTGCGCAGCGTCACGGCGTCGGCAAGCGCGGTTGGCACATAGGCCACCAGACGCGCTTCGCCGGGAGCATCCTGGCGCAGCAGCACTTCCACGCGCTCCATGCCCGGCAGTTCGCGCAAAGCCGCCTCGATCTCGCCCAGTTCGATGCGCAGGCCGCGCAGTTTCACCTGATGGTCGCTGCGGCCCAGGTACTCCACCGCACCATCGCGGCGCCAGCGCGCCACGTCGCCGGTGCGGTAGATGCGCTCGCCCGGCAGGAAAGGATCCGCAAGAAAGCGCTCTGCAGTGAGATCATCGCGACCGAGATAGCCACGTGCCAGCTGCACGCCACCCAGGTACAGGTCACCGGCCACGCCCACCGGCACCGGCTGCATCCGGGCATCCAGCACGTACAGGCGGGTATTCCAGACCGGGAACCCGATCGGCACCGGCCGCGAGCGGTCCTGCGCCGACGCCGGCCAGTAGCTGACATCCACCGCAGCTTCGGTCGGGCCGTACAGGTTGTGCAGCTCTGCGTGCACGCGCGTGTGGAAACGGTCGCGCAATGAAGCGTCCAGCGCCTCACCGCTGGTGAACACCCGGCGCAGCTGCAGCCCTGCCGAGGCCGGCACGGCGAGGAAGGCATCGAGCATCGACGGCACGAAATGCGCCGTGGTGATGCCATGCCCACGGATCAAGCGCGCCAGTTCGGTGGGATCACGATGCGCGTCCGGCCCGGCGACCACCAGGGTGGCTCCACACAGCAGCGGCAGGAAGAACTCCCAGACCGAGACATCGAAGGTCGCCGGGGTCTTCTGCAGCACGCGGTCATCGGCCTGGATGCCGTAGTGCTCGCGCATCCACAGCAGGCGGTTGACGATGGCACGGTGTTCGACGACCACGCCCTTGGGTTCGCCGGTCGAACCGGAGGTATAGATCACATAGGCCGCATCGCTGGGCGCTGGATCGGCCCATGGCGCGGCGAAACTCAGCGCGGTCCATTGCTCCGGCGCGAGCACCGGTACGCCAGCCATGCGCGCCGAAACCTCCGCGGCGGCCAGTACGCACACCGGCTGCGCCGAGGCGAGAACACGCGCCAGGCGCTCATCGGGATGGGCAAGGTCCAGCGGCAGGTAGGCGGCTCCGGCACGCAGCACCGCCAGCAGCCCGATCACCAGCTCCAGCGAGCGCGGCAATGCCACCGCCACCACGCTGCCCGGGCCGACATCCATCGCCCGCAGCTGTGCCGCCAGCGCGAAACTGCGCGCTTCCAGCGTTGCGTAATCCAACGCAGTGTCGCCGAACACCAGCGCCGGTGCGTGCGGGTCCCGATCCATGCCCTGTTGCAGCAGCTCGACCAGGGTCGTCTCCGGCAATGCGTGCGCGGTGGCATTGAAACCGTGCAGCACCTGCTGCGCCTCCGCGGGCGTCGCCAGAGGCACGGCTGCGATATCGTCAGCCTGCAGTGCCGCCGACACGAAGTGCAGCAGCCGCGCCGCGTGCGCCTCGACATCGTCGCGACTGTACAGCGCGGGATTGGCCTCGATCTCCAGATCCAGAAGGTGCTGGCCATCGCCACGGAAGCCCAGTGTCAGATCATCCACCGGCCCGGTGCACAGCACCTCCAGCGTCGCCTGCACGCCGGTCAGCGCCAGCGGCTTGTAGAACGGCTGCACATTCACCAGCGGGCCGTGCAGACGCTGCTGCGCGCCGACCAGGCCCAGGTCCCGGCGTAGTTGCTCACCGCGGTAGCGGCCGTGCTTGCGGCCCTGGCTGAGCTGGCGACCCAGGCCGCGGGTAAAGGCCTCGACGCTGCCCTCGCCGGCCGCCACGCGCAGCGGCAACACGTTCATCACCATCGCCGGCACCCGCGCCGACGCGTTGCCGAGCCGCCCCATGTAGGGCACGCCCAGCACCACTTCATCGGCGGCGCTCATCCGCCGCAGGTACTCGGCCGACAACGCCGCCAGCACATCCGGCCAGGGCTGCAACCAGCGTACCGATGCCTGCAGCAACTGCTCACGGAACGCCGCATCGAGCGGCTGCACCCAACGCAGCGCGTCGTCACTGGCAGCGAGCGTACCCGCCAGTCCTACGCCCGCCGGTGCACCTTGCATATGCTCACGCCACCACTGCCCGGCCTGCGCGCGGTGCGGGTCGGCACGATAGGCTGCATCATCGGCCAGCACGCCCGCCAGCCCCGGCAGTGACTCACCCATGCGGCCGGCATACAACGCGCACACGCGATCAGTGAACAGCGCCATGCCGTAGCCATCGGCGGCCAGATGATGCACCCGCAGGTACCAGACCCAGCGCTGCCCGCCCAGTTCAAGCAGCACCTGCTGGCTGATCCGGTCGCGGGTGGGGTCGACCGGGCTCAGCCGGTCAGCCTGCATCAGGCTGCGTGCCGCAGCGGCGGCATCCGCCTCGGCGGAAACATCACGCACAGAAAGCAGCGGCACGTGTGCCGGGTCGTGCCACTGCAGCGGCTGGCCATCGGCTCCTTCGGCAAAGCGCAGCGCGAAGGCCTGGGCTTCGACCGCAGCCTGGTCTGCCGCTGCGACGAACGCGGCCACGTCCAGCGGGCCGTCGATCCACACCGCATGCGCGGTATTGAATGACGGGTTGTCCGGTGCCAACCGCTGTGCGAACCACAGTCCGGCCTGGGCCTCGGTCAATGCCACCGGCGTGGCCAGCGCGACGGCGTTCATGCGTTCTGCGCGGCCTGCAGCGTTTGCACCACGTTCCACCACTGGCGCAACGTGGTGTGCTCGGCCAGCTGCGAGAACTCCAGCGGCAGGCCGGTGTTGCCCCAGGCCAGCACCAGGCCGAGCATGCGCATCGAGTCCAGGTCCAGGTCGATCAGGTTGTCGTCGTCACCGATTTCTGCTGGCTCGCACTCCAGAACGCGCGCCACGTCAGCACGCATCCGCTCCAGATCCAGCACCTCACCCGTGGCAGCCATCACAGCACCTCCAGCAGCTGGTCGGTGGTCATCGGCACCCCGCTGGTGCGCGCGATCCAGTGCAGCGCCTGATCGTGATCGGCACGCGAGAAGTCCGCCACCGCATCGGCGGCGATGAAGGCCTCGATATCGCGCTGGAAGGCTTCCACCACGGTCGCGGTGCAGCCGATATGGGCGTACACGCCGGTGACCAGCAGCTGGTCGCGGCCACGTACCCGCATCAGTGTTTCAAGGTTGCTGCGCTGGAAGGCGCTGTAGCGGTGCTTCACCAGCACGTGCTCGCCCGGCTGCGGTGCCAGCGCCTCGATGATCGGTTCATGGTCGGCGCTGCGACGCATGCCCGGTCCCCACAGGTCGGCCTGCAGGCCACGGTCACGGCGGTCCTGGTCGCCATGCTGGGCCGTGTAGAACACCGGAATGCCGTGCGCCCGGCAATGCGCCAGCAGGCGTGCGATGTTGTCCACGGCCGGCCGCGGCGGTGCGTTGCCGGCGTCGAACGCAGCCAGGAAGTAGCGCTGCATGTCGTGTACCAGCAGCGCGACGCGATCGCGCTGCGGGCGCCACGGGCCGCGTGCCTGTGGCAGCTCGGCGGCAGTCGGCAAGGGGTAATCGGTGATACGGGGCAGCGCCATCAGCGCGTTCCTCCTGTCTGTTGCAGATGACGCGCGCGCAGTTGCGCGCGCAGTTCGCGGCGGCTGATCTTGCCGACCGCGGTGGTATCGAAGCTGTCGACGAACACGACCTGGTCGGGCACCTTGAACGCCGCCAGGCCGCGCCCGCGCATCCAGGACTTCAGCGCCGGCGCCTTGAACGGCTCGCCCTGCGGAATCACGAAGGCGCAGCTGCGCTCGCCCAGATACTCATCGGGAATGGAGACCACGGCGGCATCGAACACGCCCGGATGTGCCAGCAAGTGGTCTTCGATCTCCTCGGCGGAGATCTTTTCGCCGGCACGGTTGATGTGGTCACCGGCGCGGCCCTGCACCACCAGGTAGCCCCCGGGCAGCTGCTGCACGCGGTCGCCGGTGCGATAGAAGCCATCGTCGGTGAACGAGCGCGCATTGGCCACCGCATCGTTGTGGTAGCCGCGGATGGTGTAGGGGCCACGGGTGAGCAGATGCCCCACCTCGCCTTCGGCCACCGGCTGGTCATGGTCATCGACCACGCGCACTTCGTCATCCGGGCTGATCGGCCGGCCCTGGCAGGCCACGATCAGTTCCTCCGGGTCATCCAGCCGTGTGTAGTTGACCAGGCCTTCGGCCATGCCGAACACCTGCTGCAGCGTGCAGCCAAGACCGTCGATCACCCGCCGTGCGGCTTCCGGCACCAGTTTGGCGCCGCCTACCTGCAGTACCTGCAGGCTGGACAGGTCATGCTTGCTCGTAGCCGCGGCCTGCGCCCACAGCAGCGCCAGCGGCGGCACCAGGCCGCAGCAGGTCACCTGCTCGCGGGCGATCAGCGGGAAGGCCGCATCCGGCCCGGGGCCGGGACTGAGCACCACGCGGGCACCCGCATACAGCGCGCCGAAGAAACCAGGCGAGCTCATCGGGAAATTGTGCGCCGCCGGCAGCGCGACCAGGTAGACGCTGTCGCGGTCGATACCGCAGAGGTCATTGCTGGCACGGAACGAGTAGATGTAGTCGTCGTGGGTACGCGGAATCAGCTTGGACAGCCCGGTGCTGCCGCCGGAAATCTGCAGGAACGCCACCGACTGCGGGTCCGGATCGGCCGGCAGCTGGCTGCGATCGCCCTGCAGTGCCTCCAGCGCGATGAACTCCGCCGCATCGCCGTCGATCACCACATGGCGCACGGCTGGCACTTCGGCCTGCAGCGCCCGCGCCAACCCGCGATGATCGAAGCCATCGTGCAGCTCGGTGGTGATGTAGGCACTGGCTTCGGCCTTGCTGGCGAAGTGCACCAGCTCGGTGATCCGGTGCGCCGGCAGCGCGTACACCGGCACCAGGCCGGCACGGAACAGACCGCAGACCGTAGTGATGAACCCCGCGCTGTTGCCCAGCTGCACCAGCACCCGCTCGCCCGGCTGCAGGCCGAGTGCCAGCAGGCCGGCACCGATGCGTCCGGCCTCATGCCACAGCTGCGCGTAGCTCAGGCGGACATCACCGGCGACCACCGCGATGTCGTCGGCATAGCGTTCTGCACGTTCGCGCAGGAACGCCGGGAAGGTCTCGCCACGCCAATAGCCGGCCTCGCGATAGCGCGCCACCAGCGCGTCGGGCCACATCTGCTGCAGTGGCAGGCGGGAGGAATCAGCGGAGGTGTTCATGCTGCGGGCTCGACGACAGGCGCGGATTCATGGACACCCAGCGCGTTCAACAGGGCAGCGAACTTCGCTGCGGTTTCGGCAACCTCGGCCTCGGGGTGCGAATCGGCGACGATGCCTGCACCGGCGTACAGGCGCAGCTGCGTGCCCTGCAGGCGCGCGCAGCGGATCGCCACGTACCAGTCACCGTCACCCTGCGCGTCCAACCAACCCACGGCACCGGCGTAGAAGCCGCGCGGCACCGGTTCCAGCTCGCGGATGCGCTGCAGCGCCGTCAACCGCGGAGTACCGCAGACCGCCGGCGTGGGGTGCAGCTGCGCCAGCAGTTCGGCGGCCGGCGTCTGCGGATCCTTCAGGGTGGCGTGGATGCGGGTGCCCAGGTGCCACATGCTGGCGGTGGCATGCAGCACCGGGCGCGGCTGCGCATCGATGTGGCTGCAGTACGGTGCCAGGCCCTCGACGATGGCTTCGACCACATGGCGGTGCTCGTCGTGGTCCTTGGTCGAGGCCAGCAGCGCCTGCGCCGCACGCTCGTCCTCGGCGGCATCGGCACTGCGCCGCGCGGAGCCCGCCAGCGGATGTGACAACAGCTCGGCGCCGCGCTTGCGCAGCAGCAGTTCCGGGGTCGCCCCCACCAGCCACGCCGGGGCCTGGCCCAGCTCCACCGGCAACGGTACCGCGTAGGTCGCCACCGACGGATCCGCGCCCAGGCGTGCCAGCAGCACATCCGGAGACAGCGCCTGGCGGGTATGTGCCAGCAGGCTGCGCGCCAGCACCACCTTCTGCAGGCTCAGTTCGGGCGCACGCAGTACCTGCACCGCAGCAGCCACCGACGCCGCGTACGCATCCGGCGCGGGCTCGGCGCGCAGGGCGCCGTCCAGCGGCGGTGCGGCCTGCGGCTGCAGTGCCAGCGCCGGCAGCAGGCGCTCGGGCTGGAACAGCGCATCGTCCGCACGCGGCTCGAACGGCACGGCGCCAACCAGCAGGCCCGGGCCGCCACGCTGCTGGGCAAAGAAATCCGAAACACGTTCTGCCAGTGTCGCCAGTGCACCGGCCGGCAGCGTGGCGCGGCAGCCGCGTGCATGCACGTGCTGGCCCGCATGCTGCAGCAGGAACAGCGACGCGTCGTCGGTGCTCTCCTGCGGCGCTGGCGCGGCCTCCGGCCACGCGCCCGGCATCAGGGAATCGTTCATGGGGTCTCCTTCATCCGATGCGCTGCAGCCAGCGCGCACAGCAACAGCAGCAGCGCACCGACCAGCAGGTAAGGCAGGCTTGGCCCGCCGCGATACAACAGCGTGCCGAGCATCGGCCCGGCCACCATGCCCAGCCCCTGCGCGGCAGCGACGGTGCCCGCGGCGGCACCCTGTTCGTGCGCTTCCACCGCATCGGCGGCCAGCGCCTGGAACGAGGGGAATACGAAGCCCATGCCGAACGCTGCCAGCGCATAGGCTGCCGGCAACTGCCAGGCCTGCTGCACGCCTGCCACCGAAGCGAAGCCGATGCCGGAAATCAGGGCACCCAGGACGATCCAGCGGCGTGGATGTACCTCCAGCTTCATCACCAGCGCCTGCGCCAGGATCAGGCCGACGCCAACGGCGGTGAGTGCAATGCCAGCCATGCGTGCACCGGCCGCCGCATCCAGGCCCAGGCGATCAATCGCGAAGAAGCCGACCGTGACCTGCGCGATGGTCACCGAGACCATGGCGATGAACGCTGCCAGCTGCGGCAGGCGCAGCCGCGTGTCGAGGCGGTTCATCGGCGTGCGGCGCTGTGAGGACGCGCCCACCACGGGCGGCGTGGCCGGCAGCCGCCAGGCCAGCAACGCCAGTGCCAGCAACGGCAGCAGCGCGGCCACGTACAGCGCCAACGACAGGTTCGTATAGGCCAGCCAGCCCGCGGCGGCCGGGCCGAGCACCATGCCCAGCGCGTTGGCGCTGCCCAGGCGGGCGAGGAATTTCGCACGTTGGCCGGTCGGTGCCTTGTCGGCGATCAGCGCGGCTGCGGTAGGAGGCACCGCCGCGTAGAACAGGCCGATCAGGCCACGCGCGCCGACCAGCACCAGCACTGACACCAGTACCGGCGGCACCGCCTGCAGGGCGACGTCGATGAACACCGCCAGCGCGATGTAGACCACGGTGTAGGCACTCATCGCCAGCATCAGCACGCGCTTGCGGCCGATGCGGTCGCTGAGTTGGCCCCAGGGGCGCGCGGCCAGCATCCACAACACGCCTGCGGCGGTGACCGACAGGCCGGCATGCCACTCGGACAAGCCGAGCATGCGGACCACCGGGCCGATCACGGCGACGAAGGACATCATCGCCATGGTGCCGATCAGGGCAGCCAACACCAGCGCCGGCAAGCCGGGAACGACGGGACGTGCGTGCATGGAACACCAGCCGTAACAGGAAAGGATGGGCGGGCGCACCTGCGCGCCCTACCCGGCACCGGCCCTGCTCAGGACCAGACACCATCCTTAAATGATAACGGCTCGTATTTGCATTTGATACCCATTCTCTTGAATGGGCATGCAACAGTGGGTTCAGCGCATTGCACGCAGACCCAGCAGGCCACGGCGCTTGAACCACCATTCCAGCGGCAGCGTCACCAGCGGCGGGATGGCTGCCAGCAGCGCCAGCGCACTGGCCCACCACGGCCAGCGCAGGCGCACCGCCGCGAACAGGGTGACTGCCACGTAGACCAGGAAGGCCGCGCCGTGCAGCGGCCCGAACAGCTTCACCAGCGCCACGTTGGCCATCGGACCGTACTTCATCCACATGCCGATGAGCAGGCCTGCCCAGGTCACGGCCTCGATGAAAGCGACAGCCGCGAACAGGCGTCCGGTCGGGTGCATGGGGGAACGTTGGGTCACGCGAAGCTCCGGCATCGGGATATCAAATGCGAATGATACGCAGATGCGAACCCCATGTAGAGTCGAGCCGTGCTCGACTGCTGGAGCGTGTCCACCAAGGAGGACACCTACCGGAGCACATGCGGCAGAACCTGCTCCCCGATCTCACGCAGCACCGCGTCCATCGGCCGCCCGTTGTCGACCAGGTTGAACATCACGTGCGCCACGCCCTGCGCATGCACGCGCAGCAGGTAGTCACGCAGGCCATCGCGGCCGACCTTCAGGCCCAGCGGCAGCGGCTCGGCGGGCGCCTGCGGATCGGCCTGCAGATCCAGCAGCATCGACTGCACGAACGGCTTGCCTGGGCCGCCGCGTTGCGCCAGCGCCTGCTGCCACAGGCCGATGCGCCCCTCCTGCGCGGCCTCCTCGCGATGATAGGTGGCCCAGCCTTCGGCCTCGCGCGCGATCCACTGCAAGCTCTGCCGTGCAGTGCCCACCACCAGCATCGGAATGCGGGCTGCCGGCGCCGGCAGCACGTCGAAGCCACCGGTCGCCCGCACTACGGCGGTCCGCTCATCGGCCTCCGGTGACAGCGCCGCGCGCAACAAGGTCCAGCGCTCACGGAAGGTCGCCGCCCTGCCCTCCAGATCCTCGCCGAATGCGGCGAATTCTTCCGGGCGGTCACCCGAACCCAGGCCCAGCACGAAGCGTCCGCCGCTGATCCGGTCCAGGCTCAAGGCCGATTTCGCCACCTGCAGCGGCTGCCGCAATGGCAGCACGATGGCCGCGCTGCCGACCACGATGCGCTCGGTCGCGGCGGCCAGCATGCCCAGCCACAGGAACGGATCGTCCAGCGCGCTCGCTGTCGCGTCCGGACCCTGCGGCACCATCAGCGGGACATCACGCGTCCACAACGCGGCAAAGCCCAGGTCATCCGCCAGTCGTGCGATGCGTCGGGCGTCATGCGGATCGGCCAGCCCATGTGACGCCATCGGCGTCATCAGGCCCAGGCTCAGGCCCTGCTGCGGAAACAAGGCAGCGTAAGCAGGATTGAAATCACTCATGCCGCCAGCTTAGCGTGCAGGCCTGCGGCAACGATGACGCGCCCCCCACCACCGGAAGAACACTGCATGCCGAGGATCCGCCCTGCCCACGTCGATGACCTGCCCGCGATCAGCGCGGTGTGCCTGGCTGCGTTCACTGCGGCGGTGGCGCCTTCGCTAAGTGCGGCCGGCATCGCCACCTTCGGCAGTATTGCCGCCGCCGAAGCGTTCGGCGCGCGCCTGCAGGGTGACAACCACATCCTGGTGGCCGAGCAGGACGGTCGCGTCGTCGGCGTGATCGAACTGAAGGAAGGCCGGCACCTGGCGATGCTGTTCGTCGATCCCGCCTGCCAAGGCCAAGGCATCGGCCATGCTTTGTTCGAGGCGGTGCTTCCGCAGGTGCGCGAGCCGGTCGTGACCGTGCGCGCCTCGCTCAATGCAGTGCCAACCTACCTGCGCTACGGCTTCGCGCTGGACGGCGAGGTCGGCGAGTTCAATGGGTTGGTGTATCAGCAGATGGTGCGGGCAGCGACCTGAAGGCATCCGCCCGGCGTTGCCCGGCGATGCCCGGTGGGCGTCATGCCCTGCAGCACGCCCGTCATAAGCAAACTGAATCAGCAGGCCCCCCGGCGGTTCCTACAATGGCCTGTCACCCTGCCCTTCGAGATGCTGCCGATGCGCGTCGCGCTTTCCGTGTTGCTGCTGGCTTCGGCGCTGAGCGCCTGCACCCCGGCCCCGGTTTCCACCGCCAACTCCGCCGAGGCGCCCGCGTTGGCCAAGGAAATCTCCTGGCGCCAGGGCGATGTGGACGATGCCTTCGCCGAAGCCGCCGACAGCGGCAAGCCGGTGCTGCTGTACTGGGGCGCGGTCTGGTGCCCGCCGTGCAACCAGCTCAAGGCGGGCCTGTTCAAGGACCCGGCCTTCATCGCGCTGACCAGCAAATTCGTTCCCGTCTACCTGGACGGCGACGAGGAAGGTGCGCAGGCCTGGGGCGAGCGCTTCGGCGTACGCGGCTATCCGACCCTGATCGTGCTGGACCCACAGCGCAACGAAATCACCCGTGTAGCCGGTGGAAACGATGCGGCCGAACTGACCCGCGCATTGACCGTGGCCGCCGGCCGTCGCAGCGCGGTCGCCGCTACGCTGGCCACCGCGCTCGCCACGCCGGACAGGCTGGCCGCCGAGGATTGGCAGGTGCTGGGCGACTACGGCTGGGAAGTGGACGCCAATCGCCTGGCCGGTGAGCGCAAGAGTGCCGACGTGCTGCGCCAGCTTGCCAGAACCGCACCGGATGCCGCCCTGCAGCGCCGCTTCGCGCTGCTTGCCTTGGCAACGGCCGAAAAGCCCGATGCCTCGCCCACCGAAGTACGCGAGCTGCTGCAGGCGGTGCTGGCGCAACCGGCGGAAGTGCGCCGCAACCGTGAGTTGCTGGGCTATGCAGGCGTGCAGCTGGTCAAGCAGGCCAGTGCCGGGCCGGCCACCAGCAATACGCTGGGACAGCAGCTGCTGGTCGCGCTGGAGCGCGCAGATGCCGAGCGCGGCGACCGCGCCGACGACGCGTTGTCGCGTGCGCTGACCGAAGTATCCCTTGCCCGCCAGCAGCAGCCGAAGGGTGGATTGCCCGCCGCGCTGGTTGATCGGGTCAAGCAGCGCGTGGCTGCTGCCGATGCCGCCGCCACCGATGCGCATGCACGCCAGGCCACGATCAGCAGCGCGGTCTATGCCCTGCGCCAGGTCGGTGACGACGCAGGTGCCGAGGCGCTGTTGCTGGCCGAGCTGAGGCGCAGCGAGCAGCCGTACTACTACATGCCCGAGCTGGCCGAACTGGCCGAGCAGCGCGGCGACACCGCCGGTGCGCTGGAGTGGTTGAAGCGTGCCTACGACGGTGCCCAGGGCCCGGCCACCCGCGTGCAATGGGGCGTGCTGTACGTGGAGGGCCTGCTGAAGCTGGCGCCGGACGACGCACCACGCATCGAGCAGGCCACCGCATCGCTGATCGCCGAACTGGAAGCGCAGCCGTCGGGTTACCACCAGCGTACCCGCCAGCGCTTCGAGCGCCTGGCCGGGCAGTTGAAGACGTGGAGCGGCAAGCACCAGGGTGCGGAGACGCTGGCGCGGCTGCAGCAGCGGATGCAGCAGGCATGCGGTGACCCGGTGGATGGTGCGTGCAAGGACTGGTTGAGCTGAGTTGATGAAAACGCTGGCGGCGGGCACATCAGCGCGCCGGTGAGGTTCGAAAAGCGGGTTCTGGTAGTGCCGGCCGCTGGCCGGCAACCCGACCTTCGCTGCTTGCCGGCCAGCGGCCGGCACTACCATGCCGCTCTTTCACGCATTTCAATCCTTCCCCTTGACCTCAACCAATGTTTAGGTGCGATAACGATCTCCCCACGGCCAGCCCCTCTGGCCTTCCCCACGGAGACTGCTTCGATGTCGTACTCGCTTCCCCCGCTCCCCTACGCCTACGACGCCCTTGAGCCGCATTTCGATGCGCGCACGATGGAGATCCACCACAGCAAGCACCACCAGACTTACGTCAACAACCTCAACGCCGCCATCGAGCAGGCCGGCATCGCCGAGCAGCCGGTCGAGGCACTGATCGCCCGGCTCGATACCGTGCCCGAGGCCCAGCGCGGCGCCATCCGCAACAACGGCGGTGGCCACGCCAACCACAGCCTGTTCTGGACCGTACTCAGCACCAACGGTGGTGCACCCGATGATGAGCTGGCCGCCGCCATCGACCGCGATCTTGGCGGCTTCGATGCCTTCAAGGATGCCTTCACCAAGGCGGCGCAGACCCGCTTCGGCAGCGGCTGGGCCTGGCTGACCAGCGATCGCGATGGCCGCCTGCAGGTGGAAAGCAGCGCCAACCAGGACAGCCCGCTGATGGGTGCAGCCGTTGGCCTGTCCGGCAACATCCCGATCCTCGCACTGGATGTCTGGGAACACGCCTACTACCTGCACTACCAGAACCGTCGCCCGGACTACATCGGTGCGTTCTTCAACATCATCAACTGGGCCGAGGTCGGCCGGCGCTACCGCCAGGCCAGGGCCTCATGAGCGCCGAGACACTGCCGTACGCCGGCCCGTGGGCGGGGGTCTTCCCCGCCCCGGCGCCGGTGCCGTCGGTCGAGATGCCGCCGCGTGCCCTGCGGCGGCTGCTCGGCCACTTTCCTACCGGCGTGGCCATCGTCTGCACGCGCGACGCGCAGGGCAAGCCCATCGGCCTGACCATCAATTCGTTCGTGCCGGTGTCATTGCAGCCGCCCCTGGTGCTATGGAACCTGGCGTTGCACGCGCAGAGTCTGTCCACCTTCCAGCGCGCCACCCGCTTTGCGATCAGCGTGCTGGCGGCCGACCAGGAAACGCTGGCCCGGCGCTTCGCCGATCCGCAGGTACGCAACCGCTTCGACGGCCTGGCATTGCTGGATGACGGCGAGGACGCCCCACCGCGCATCGCCGGTGCGGTCGCCCATCTCACCTGTACCCGCCACGCGATGTGGCCGGTGGGCGATCACCTGCTGCTGGCCGGACGCATCATCGAGGTTCACGAGAACGGCGGCGCCCCGCTGCTGTTCCATCGTGGCCGCTTCCAGCCCGGTCCCACCGAACTGCTGGTGGAGGTGCGTTGATGAACATCGAAGCCCTGGAATGCATGCTTGCCAACGGCAAGGACGGCGCACTGCTGCGCTTCGGCCTGGGCAAGGGCTGGCTGGATGCCGGCAACCCGGTACGCGCGGCGACCCATCTGGGCCGTTGCGTGGTTCTTGATCCGCAGTACTCGGCGGCCTGGAAGCTGCTGGGCAAAGCCTGGCTGGCCAGTGGCCAGCCGCAGGCGGCGCGCGAAGCATGGCAACGCGGCCTGAGCGTGGCCGGCAGCAAGGGCGACCAGCAGGCACGCAAGGAAATGCAGGTGTTCCTGCGACGCCTGGACCGCGAGCAGGCGGACCTGGCGAAAGCGGGCTGAGTCGATCAGCCCGCGTTGGCCGATGCCGGTGCGGACATGATGTCCGACATCGGCAGGCGGCGCGGCTTGCTCGGGAACGCGTGGCGCAGGATGCGCCAGACCACCTGGCCGAACTGGCGCGGCAGCGAGCCGTTGTTGTAGTGCTGGCCGTAGCGGCGGCAGATGTCCTTCACTTCCTTGGCAATGGCCGCATAGCGGTTGGCCGGCAGGTCCGGGTAGAAGTGGTGCTCGATCTGGTGGCTGAGGTTGCCCGACAGCACGTTGATCAGGAAGCCACCGCTGATGTTGGACGAACCCCGCAGCTGGCGCAGGTACCAGTGGCCGCGCGATTCATTGCGCAGGCATTCCTTCGGGAAGGTTTCCGATTCGGCGGTGAAGTGGCCGCAGAAGATGATCACGTAGGTCCAGATGTTGCGCAGGCCGTTGGCCACCATGTTGCCCAGCATCACGGTGAGGAAGAACGGGCCGGCCAGCAGCGGGAAGAACACGTAGTCCTTCAGCACCTGGCGGGCCATTTTCCGCGCCACCGGGCGGGTCTGCAGCCACATCGCACGGCCACTGATACGCCCCTTCAGCCAACGGCCCAGGCGCAGGTCCTGCGCGGCCACGCCCCACTGGAACAGCAGCGCGAAGATCGGCGCGATGATCGGCTGCAGCAGGTAGAACGGCTTCCAGCGCTGTTCCGGGAAGATGCGCAGCAGGCCGTAGCCGATGTCATCGTCCATGCCGCGCACATTGGTGTAGGTGTGGTGGCGGAAATTGTGGGTCTTGCGCCAGTTGTCGGCGGTGGCAACGATGTCCCACTCGTAGGTATTGCCGTTGAGCTTGGGGTCGCCGGTCCAGTCGAACTGGCCGTGCATCACGTTGTGGCCCAGTTCCATGTTCTCCAGGATCTTGGACAGCGCCAGCAGCAGCGTGCCGGTGATCGCGGCCGGCCACAGCAGCGGCATCCAGAACAGCGGCGAGAACGCCGCCAGGAACAGCAGGCCACGGCCGCCCACGCCGAACCAGCGCACGGCGGCGGCCACGCGGCGGATATAGCGGGTATCGGAGGCACCGAGGCTGTCGATCACACGGTCGCGGATCGCGTCGAGTTCCTCGCCGAAGGCATGCATCTCGGCAGTACTCAAGGCACGGTCGGTAGCGCGGGTCATGGCAGGCGTCCTCAGAGATCCAGGGTCAGGTCGGTGGTCGGTGCGCTCACGCAGATCCGCACCGGCTGTGCCGATTCGGACTGCAGGTCGCCGGTGCGCAGGTGGCGGGTGGCGCCACTGACGCGATCACAGGTGCAGGTGTTGCAGATGCCCATGCGGCAACCGTGCTTGGGCTTGATGCCATGCGCTTCCAGGCTTTCCAGCAGCGAGCGGCCACGTGGCACGCTCAGCTGGCGGCCACTGCGGGCCAGGGTCAGCGACACTTCACCCTCACTGCTGGCATCGCGCAGCGGCGCCGGCGGGGCGAAGGCTTCGGCCTGGAAGCCGGCCACCTGGTGCGCCAGGCGTTCGCGCGCGGCGGCAACGAACCCATCCGGGCCGCAGGCCAGCACATGGCGCTGCGCCAGCGGCGTGTCATCGCCCGCCACCTGCAGATCGTGGGTATCGATGCGCGCGGCCGGCGCCTCACCCTCGCGGGTGGTCAGCAGGTGCACGCGCAGGTTCGGATGTGCCGCGGCCAGCGCCTGCAGCTCATCACGGAACTGCAGATGGGCAGCGGTGCGCTCCCAATAGAACAGGTCCACCGGTGCTGCCAGCGGGCGCTGGCAGGCGTCGCGCAACAGGCTGCGCATCGGCGTGATGCCACTGCCGGCAGCCAGCAGCAGCACCGGCGCCGCGGCCGGCATATGGAACTCGCCGAAGGCGGCATCGAGGCGGAACAGTTCGCCCGGCTGCGCGTGGTTGACCAGATGCTGGCTGACCCGGCCGCCGTCGATCGCCTTGACGGTGATCGCCAGCTCGCGCCGACCCAGTGCGGTAGGACTGTAGCTGCGCTGCCACAGGCGTCCTTCAATCTCGACGCCGAGGGTGACGTGCTGGCCAGCGCGCATGCCGGCCCAGTGCCGGTTGGTGCGCAGGACCAGGGTCGCCGCGCCCTCGCCGGCCGGCTCACGCCGGACCAGGCGGGCCACCGGCTCGCGCAGGGTCCACAGGGGATTGAGCTGGCCCGCCCAGAAATCGAACAGCGACGGCGAGACCCAGCGGTACGGAGAGAACAGGGACGGACGGACGACAGCGCTCATGAGCGAACTATACGGGCGCACATACACCTGTGTATACATGTGTATATTGAACCGGATTGGGTATGATTCAGCCTCGCCCCACCGGAACCCCCATGGCCGCCGCCACCGCCTTGTCGACGCCCGAAGATGCCAACAGCCCGGCCCGCCGCACGGTGAGCCGCGAGGATCTGCTGGCCGCCGCCCTGAAACTGATCGGGCCGCACCGCAGCCTGTCCACGCTCAGCCTGCGCGAAGTGGCACGTGAGGCCGGCATCGCGCCAAACAGCTTCTACCGGCAGTTCCGCGACATGGATGAGCTGGCCGTGGCGCTGATCGACGCCGCCGGCCGCTCGCTGCGCACCATCATCGGCGAGGCCCGCCAGCGCGCCACATCCACCGCCACCAGCGTGGTGCGGGTCTCGGTGGAGACCTTCATGGAGCAGCTGCGCGCCGACGACAAGCTGCTGCACGTGCTGCTGCGCGAGGGTGCAGTCGGCTCGGACGACTTCAAGCACGCGGTCGAACGCGAGCTGCACTACTTCGAGGAAGAGCTGCAGCACGACCTGGTGCGCCTGGCCGCACTGGATGGCGCCGTGCTGCATGCCCCGGAACTGGTGGCCAAGGCCATCACCCGGCTGGTGTTCGCGATGGGCGCTACCGCCATGGACCTGCCGCCGGAAAAGGATCCGGAACTGGTTGAACAGATCTCCACGATGATCCGCATGATCATCGTCGGCGCCCGTACCCCCGCCGCGTTCCGCCGCGGCTGACGATCGCCCCCTGGGGTCGGATCCCTTTCCAAAGGAAAGGGCTCTGACTCCAGCCTCTCTGCCCGCACGGCAACTCCATCCTCCGGACATGACCACCGGCAGGGTTAGGCCTCTAGGTGTAATGTTATAACACCACCATGATGTGACTCGGCCGGCACTCCATTCGGAATTGCTGCGGCTTCGTTATATAGCACTTGCTATATTCATAAGCCGCTGCTTTCATATGCGTCAGCCAGGTCGCCCTCGCCGCCTTTCTTCCCCCAAGGACGACGCCCTCATGCCCGTTGCCACACCCCTCTTCCATCGGCTGCCCCTGGCCGCCGCCATTGCCCTGACCCTGCCGCTGCCCGCGCTCGCCGCCACCCCGCGACCGACCGAGCTGGACCGCGTGCAGGTGAAGGTCAGCACTGCCACCCGCAGCGAACGCCTGCTATCCGATGTTCCGATCCGCACCGAAGTGCTGCGCAAGGAAGACATCGCGCTGCGCGCGGCCACCGACTTCTCGCGCGCCGCCGAGCTGATCAACGGCCTGCGCGTGGAAAGCAACTGCCAGAACTGCAATACCAGCGAAGTGCAGCTGCTGGGCCTGCCGGGAGCGTACAACCAGCTGTTGTTCGATGGCATTCCGCTGCTGTCCACGCTTGGCAGCGTCTATGGCCTGGAGCAGATTCCGGCCGGGTTCGTCGATCGCATCGAAGTGGTCAAGGGCGGTGGCTCGGCGCTGTACGGCCCGGGCGCGGTGGCCGGTGTGATCAACCTGATTCCGCCGCTGCCGGCACGTAGCGGCGGACATGCGCAGGCCGGCGTGGACGTACTGAAGGGCACGCCGCAGAAGAATGCCGACGTGCGCCTGGACCTGGTGGCGAAAGACGCCGACGCAGGGCTTTCAGTGATTGCCCAACGCAACTGGAACAGCGGCATCGACTACAACGGTGACGGCTACACCGAAATCACCCGCAAGAACCTCAAGGTCGGCGGGCTGCAGGCCTGGTATGCGCCCACGCCGGGCACGCGGCTGCGCCTGGACCTGCAGGTGACCGATGAAACCCGCCGCGGAGGCAACCGCCTGGACCAGCCCGAGTACCTGGCCAACATCGCCGAATCGCTGGATACGAAGTACCGGCGCGGTAGTGTGTCGTGGGACCAGGAGGTCAATGCCGACGTCGATTTCCGCCTGGCCTACGCCTTCGCCGACATCGACCGCGACAGCTTCTATGGCGGTCTGGGCGACGTTGTCACCGATCCGTCCGCACCCGGCTATGACCCCTCGCAGCTGGACCCGAACGTAGCCGGCAGCGCGGCCTCGCGTTCGTGGCGGCAGTACGGCCGCACCCACAATCCGCTGCACTACATCGACAGCCAGTTGAACTGGCGGTTGGGCGCGCACGCGCTGGCCTTCGGCGTGCAGTACAAGCACGAGGCACTGCGCGACGACAACCGCACCGGTGACGGGCAGCGCCTTGCGGTGCTGGAGGACGCCACCTTCCACAACCTGGGCGCCTTCATCCAGGACGAGTGGAGCCTGCGCGACAACGTCGATCTGGTGCTGGGTGCACGCGTGGACAAGAGCTCGGAGCTGGACAGCGCGGTGTTCTCGCCGCGCATCGCGCTGGCCTGGCAGGCCACGCCGAACCTGAAATGGCGCGCTGGCGTCGCCACCGGCTTCCGTGCACCGGAGATATTCGTCGAGGACGTGCATGTCGATACGCTGGGTGGCGAGCAGGTGCGCGTGCGCAACACCGATGGCCTGAAGGAGGAGCGCGCGCTGACCACCCTGTTCGGCTTCGACTGGCGTTCGGACCCGGCCAATCCGGTGTGGAGCTGGGATGCCACCGCCTCCTATGCACGCATCCGCGACACCTTCGCACTGGGTGAGATCCAGCGCGGCGATGACGGACAGCTGAGCCAGCTGCGCTACAACGCTTCCGGCTCCAACGTGCTGGGCGCGGAAACCAACCTGGGTTGGCAGCCGTCGCCGCAATGGCGCCTGACCGCCGGGGCTTCGTGGTACCGCTCGCGCTTCCGCGAACCGCAGCGCATCTTCGACGACACCGGCGACGGTGGCGACACCGTCATCGAAAGCCGCGACTACCTGAAGACCCCGCGCTGGACCGGTCTGGCCCAGCTCAGCTGGATGCCCGCCGAGCCGTGGGAGACCTTCGTCGCGCTGCGCCATACCGGCCCGATGTCGGTACTGAACAACCGGTTGGGCGAGCTGCACCGCACGCGTTCGTTCCTGGTCACCGACCTTGGTGCGCGCTGGCACCGGCATCTGGGCGCGCAGGCGCAGCAGGAAGTGTCGGTGGCTGCAGGCGTCAAGAACGTCTTCGATCAGCGCCAGAAGGATCTGGAGGTGGGCGCGCTGCGTGACAGCGACTACGTCTACGGACCGCGTTTCGCGCGCTCCTGGTACGTCAACCTTCGCTATGCGTTCTGATCCACTACGAGCGCTGTTGCTGGCCTGTGCCGTGCTGCTGGCCGCACCGGCGATGGCTGCGGATCTGCACGCGCAGGTCTCGGCCTCGCTGATGCGGCCGGAACAGCGTTCGCTGCGGCCGATGCAGTGGACGCCGCCGCCGAAACTGGTGGCACTGTACTTCGGTGCCGACTGGTGTGCACCGTGCCATGCCTTCGTACCCACGCTGCGCAGCGTGCGCGATGCGCTGCGCGAGGCTGGCGCCGATACCGAAGTGGTGTACGTCAGTCTGGATGAGAGCGAGAGCGCGCTGCGCCGCTACATGCACGCGCAGGAGATGCCGTGGCCGGTACTGGACCCGCGCCGCGCCGCACGAATGCCGGCGCTGCAGGCATTGGCCGGGCTGGCACCGCCGAATCTGGTGCTGATCGATGCCGACGGCAAGGTGTTGGCCAATGGCTGGCAAGGCCGGCGCTATGAAGGCCTGCAGCCGGTATTGAAGGAATGGACGAAACAGGCGTGTGCGCAGGAACAGGCGCGTTGCCCGCCTGGATTGTAGGGTCGCGCGAAATGCCGCCGGGCATGGCCCGGCGCTACCGTTACGGCGCCCCGCCCTCGGCCTTGCGCACGAAGGCTTCAAACAACGCCAGCGTCTGCTCGCTCACATGGTGCTCGATGCCCTCGGCATCGCGCCGCGCGGTATCGGCGTCCACGCCCAGCGCCAGCAGGAAACGCTCCACGGTCTGGTGACGCTGGCGGCTGGCATGTGCCAGCGCCTCGCCTTCCGGGGTCAGGAACACGCCGCGGTACGGCCGCTGCACCACCCAGCCATCGCGGGCCAGGCGCCGCAGCATCTTCGCCACCGTGGGCTGGGCCACGCCCAGGCGGGTGGCGATGTCGACCTGGCGAGCCTCGCCGCCGTCGGCCAGCAGGTCCGAGATCAGCTCGACATAGTCCTCCACCAGCTCCATCCGGTGCGCCTCGCGCACTTGGCGAAAGCTCTCGACCTGGCGCTCGGCCTCGATCAAGGGGGTGCTTTTCAGCGATGTCGAATCGTCGGTCTTGCCCACGCCTGCGCCTGTCCTTCCGGGGTGATCCGGTGTTGAACCTGAATTCTGGACCAGTAACGCGATAAAGACGATTGTTTCACATTGCTAATGACTATAGCAGGAGCTATATTCGAGCCCATGAACACCCTGGCACCCCGCGACCCTTCGGCCTCCACTGCGGCCAGCCTGGGCGCGCTCAACGCCTCGGTGGCGGTGCCCGACAAGGGGCACTGGTGGTTCCGCCTGCTGGCCTTCCTCGGCCCGGGCTACATGATCTCGGTCGGCTACATGGACCCGGGCAACTGGGCCACCGACCTCGCCGGCGGTTCGCGCTTCGGCTACCTGCTGCTGTCGGTCATCCTCATTTCCAACCTGATGGCGGTGATCCTGCAGGCGCTGTCGGCGCGGCTGGGCATCGCCACCGGCATGGACCTGGCGCAGGCCTGCCGCGCGCGTTACCCGAAGCCGGTGAACCTGGCGCTGTGGGCGCTGTGCGAGGCGGCGATCATCGCCTGCGACCTGGCCGAAGTGATCGGCACCGCGATCGCATTGAAGCTGCTGTTCGACCTGCCGCTGCTGTGGGGCGCGGTGATCACCGCACTGGACACGCTGCTGGTACTGCTGCTGATGAACCGCGGCTTCCGGGCACTGGAAGCCTTCGTGATCGCGCTGCTGATGGTGATCTTCGGCTGCTTCATGGTGCAGATCGCCCTGGCCGCACCGCCGGTGATGGACGTGCTGGGCGGATTCATTCCGCGCGCGCAGGTAGTGACTGATCCGCACGCGCTGTACATCGCGATCGGCATCATTGGTGCCACGGTGATGCCACACAACCTGTACCTGCATTCGTCCATCGTGCAGACCCGCGCCTATCCGCGCACCGACGAGGGCCGTCGCAGTGCCCTGCGCTGGGCGGTGACCGACAGCACCCTTGCGCTGACCCTTGCACTGTTCATCAACGCCAGCATCCTGATCCTGGCGGCAGCGGTGTTCCATGCCAACGGCCGATTTGATGTGGAAGACATCGAGCAGGCCCACCAGCTGCTGGCGCCGATGCCGGGCGTGGGCGCAGCGGCGACGTTGTTCGCGGTCGCCCTGCTGGCCTCCGGTCTGAATTCGACAGTGACCGCCACGCTGGCGGGCCAGATCGTGATGGAAGGCTTCCTGCACCTGCGCCTGCCGCCGTGGCTGCGGCGGCTGATCACGCGGGCGCTGGCCATCATTCCGGTGGTGGTGGTGATCATGCTGTTCGGCGACCAGGGCGCGGTAAAGCTGCTGGTACTGAGCCAGGTGGTGCTGTCGATGCAGCTGCCGTTCGCGATCATCCCGTTGGTGCGGATCGTGACCGACAAGGTGACGATGGGCGCGCTGGTGGCCCCGCGCTGGCTGGGCGCGATGGCCTGGGTGATCGCGCTGGTGATCGTGGTGTTGAACGTGAAGCTGCTGGTGGATACCTTCAGCGGCGGGTGATGCCAAACGCCGGGCTCGGTCCTGCCCCAAGTAGATCCACGCCATGCGTGGATGCTCTTGTGGAGTCGAGCCATGCTCGACTCATCGCGCAACGCGCGAAGAGCAGCCGAGCATGGGCTCGGCTCTACAGTAAATTCCACGCCATGCACTGTTGCCCAGTAGATCCACGCCATGCGTGGATGCTCTTGTAGAGTCGAGCCATGCTCGACTCATCGCGCACCGCGCCAACAACAGCCGAGCATGGCTCGGCTCTACAGGGATCAGGATCGAGCGAACAGCAGTCGAGCATGGCTCGGCTCTACAAATGCAACGCGATCGCGGCCTCGATCTGCTGCGGCGACTGGAACCCGGCCAGGCGCGTGCGTTCGTCACCGTCACGGAACAGGGACAGCGTCGGCGTCTGCCGCAGCCCCAGCTCCCTGAAGAACGCCTCACCCAGCACTTCCAGCTGCACGCGCAGCAGGGTCGTGCCCTGCCCCGCCACGCTGTTGGCCACCCGGTGCAACGACATCTCCAGCATCCGGCACCCCGGGCACTGGTCCTTGTGAAAATCCACCAGCACCCGCGGGTGTTCGGCCAACAGCTGCTGGAACTGCTCAGGCGTGGTGGCGTCGATGATCTGCATCGGTGTTGCTCCAATAGTGGGCCAGGACCGCGGCGGTCCAGGCCTCGATGGCCCCGGCATGGCGTTGACCATGCGGCATCTGTTCGATTTCCAGCGGCGGATAGTCGCTGCGGAAGTAGCGGATCAGCCGGTGCACGGCGCCGCAGTAGTACTCCTGCCCCCACTGCGTTTCACCGGTGCCGAACACCGCCAGCTGCCGTGGCCGCTCGCCGCGCTCGGCGATGCCTGCCACCCATGCCTTCATCTCCGACGGCGTGCGGCCGGCGTTGTCAGTCCAGCAGCCCAGCAGCACCAGGTCGGCCTCGTCGGCCGCCAGTGGCGGCGCCTGGCGCAGGTCGTCCGCCTCCTGCCAGTGCACCGCATGGCCGGCGGCGCGGCAGCGCTCGGCGATCTGCCGGCCGAGTTCGCGGGTGTTTCCGCTCAACGAGGCAACCACCACCAGGATGCTCAGCGCGGCGCCTGGCTCAGAGGTCGTCGAAGCCGTTGTCGACGTTGGTCTTCTTGTAACTTGCATTGCGCATCTCGAAGAAGTCGGTCTTGGTTTCGGTGAAGTTATCGGCGTAGGCCTTGATCCACGGCATCACGTTGTCGGTGGTGTCGCTGTACAGGCGCTCGATGCCGAGCATGCCGGCCATCTTGTTGGCGCGGTACTTCACGTAGCGCACCATCTCGTCCACGTCGATGCCGTCGATGCCATCCAGCACCTCCGACGACCACTGCGTCTCCAGCTCGATGGCGTGCTCGAACGATTGGTGCACGTAGGCGGTCAGCTCGTTGGTCTGCAGCTCGGGGTTCTCGCCGATGATGGCGCGGATCAACTCGCTGATGAACTTGGTATGCGCCAGCTCATCGCGGTTGATGAAGCTGATGATCTTGCCGGTGCCGTTCATGCGGTTCTGCCGCACCATGTTGTAGAAGTACGCGAACCCGGAATAGAAATTGATGCCCTCCAGGATCGAGGACTGGATCAACGACCTGAGCAGGGTCTCGGCGGTCTTCTCGCGCATGAAATCGTCATACGCCCCCATGATCGGCGCATTGCGCTTGATGATGGTCGGGTGGGTGCGGGCGATCTCGAAGATGCGGTTCTGGTTCGGCAGGTCGGTGATCGAGGCCAGCACGTAGCTGTAGCTCTCGTTGTGGATCACTTCCTGCTGCCCGATGATCGCCGCGTTGGCGTGCGCGGCCGGGTCGGTGATGTACTCGGCCACGTTGTAGATGAAGCGCGTCTGCGGTGAATCGAGCGTGGCGAGCAGGCCGATGATGGAGTCGTAGGCGTTCTTTTCGCGTGCGTTGAGCTCGCCGTACTGGCGGGCATCGAGCTTCATGTCGACCTCGTCGGGAATCCAGAAGTTGGTCGACAGCTCCTTGTAGGCCCGATAGAACGACGGGTATGGGATGTCGTTCCAGTTGAGGATGCCACTGGTGCGCCCGTTGATGATGCCGGTGCTGCGGTTGGGATGGCGTGGTTCGAGGATCTTGATGCGGTCGAGGGGGGTTGCCATGGTTTTCTGCCTTCGTTCTCTTTCCATCGTGTTGCCGGCCAGCGGCCGGCACTACCGTGGATCGCGGGGTTGCCGGCCAGCGGCCGGCACTACCCTGGACGCGGTGCTGCCGGCCAGCGGCCGGCGCTACCGCGAGTCGTCGGTGATCAGCTGGAGCACCATTCGCATTCGCTGATGTCGATGTCGTTGGAGCGCACGTAGTAGGTGGTCTTCAGGCCTTCGCGCCAGGCGCTCAGGTGCAGCTCCAGCAGGGTGCTGGCGCGGATCGTGCTGGGCACGTACAGGTTGAAGCTGATCGACTGGTCGACATGGCGCTGGCGGCGCGCGTTCTGGCGCACGCTGGCGAACTGGTCGACCTTGTAGGCGCCCTTCTCGTAGTACTGCCAGGTTTCCAGCGACAGGCCCGGCGCCGCCACCGGCCGCCGGAAGTCCTTCTTTTCCTCGTAGTAGAACGCACTGTAGATCGGGTCGATGGAGGCGGTGGAGCCGGCAATCTGCGCGGTGCTCATGTTCGGCGCGACGGCCAGCAGCCAGCCATTGCGCAGGCCATGCGTGGCGACCTCGCGGGCCAGGCTGTCCCACGCGGCGCCGCTGTAGTCGCGGTCACGGAAGTAACGCCCGTTGTGCCAGTCGCTGCCCGCGAACATCGGGTAGCTGCCCTTCTCCTTCGCCAATTGCGCGCTGGCCTGGATGGTCAGGAAGTTGATGCGTTCGTAGAGGCGGTCGGCCAACTCTTCGGCATCCGGTGATTCCCACTGGATTGCCTGCTGCGCCAGCAGGTGGTGCCAACCGAACGTGCCCAGGCCGATGGCGCGGTACTTGCGGTTGGTGATCGTGGCCTGCGGCACCGGCAGCGCATTGAGATCGATCACGTTGTCGAGCATGCGCACCTGGATCGGGATCAGGCGCTCCAGCACGTCGGTGGCCAGCAGGTCATCCGGCGCACTGATCGCCCGGCCGAGGTTGATCGAGGACAGGTTGCAGACCACGAAGTCACCGGCCCGCCGTGTGGTGACGATCTGGTCGCCGCTGACGATCTCCTGGATCATCCGCGTCGGGCTCATGTTCTGCAGGATCTCGGTGCACAGGTTGCTGGAATAGATCATGCCCGCGTGCTTGTTCGGGTTCCGGCGATTGACCTCATCGCGGTAGAACAGGAACGGGTTGCCGGTCTCCAGCTGGCTGAGCATGATCCGCTTGAACAGATCGATGGCCTTCACCGTGCGGCGGCTGATGCGCTCGTCGGCCACCAGTTCCGCATAGCGGTCACGGAAGCTGCCCGAGCCGCGCTTCTCGTCGTAGAAGTCCTGCAGGTACCAGCCCTTGGCCTGCTTTACCTCGTGCGGGTCGAACAGGTACCAGTCGGCGCGACGCTCGACCGCTTCCATGAACAGGTCGGGCACGCACACCGAGGTGAACACATCGTGCGCGCGCAGGCGCTGGTCGCCGTTGTTGAGGCGCAGGTCCATGAAGGCTTCGATGTCGCGGTGCCAGATGTCCAGGTACACCGCCACCGCGCCCTTGCGCTGGCCAAGCTGGTCGACCGACACCGCGGTGTTGTTGAGCTGCTTGATCCAAGGCACCACGCCGCCGGAGGAATTGGCCACGCCGCGGATCGGTGCGCCACTGCTGCGCACATAGCCCAGGTAGGCACCAACGCCGCCGCCATGCTTGGACACGCGGGCGATATCGGTGTTGGAGTCATAGATGCCCTGCAGGCTGTCGTCCACCGTGTCGATGAAGCAGCTGGACAGTTGCCCGCCCACCTTGCCGGCGTTGGCCAACGTCGGTGTGGCTACCGTCATGTACAGGTTGGACAGCGCCCAGTACGCCTCGCCGACCAGCTGCATGCGCCGCTCACGCGGTTTTTCTTCCTGCATGAGGTACAGCGCGATGGTCAGCCAACGCTCCTGCGGCAGCTCGTAGACCTCGCGGCTGCGATCGCTCGCCAGATAGCGCGTGGCCAGCAGGTACAGGCCGTTGTAGGCGAACAGTCGGTCGCGTTCCGGGTCGATCATCTCGCCGGCCTGCTGCAGCTCTTCCTTGGAATAGCAGCGCAGGATGTCGTTGCTGTAGATGCCGCGGTCGGCCAGGCTTTCCTGCAGGCCCACATACGAGCCGTACTTCAGGCCGACGTCGTAGAAGCGGTTGCGGCTGGCACGCTTGTACAGGCGGCGCAGGTAGATGCGCGCGGCAAACTGTTCCCACTCCGGTGCGACCAGGTCCACGCGCGACTCGGCCTCACGGATCAGCAGATCGACCAGGTCGTCGGCACTGATACTGGGCTTGCGCTCGACCATCGCCTGCACCACGCGGCGGTAGTCGCTCACATCCAGCTGCGGGAACTCGGCATGCACGGCATCGATGCTGCGCTGCAGGCGCTCGGCGTCGAACGGCAGGCGGCGGTTGCCGGCCTCCTTGGTGATCCAGGTCGGCACGCGCTCGCCACCGGCGCGCAAGGCGTCGCCAGCGCCGGCCAGATCGGCCACGCGGAAGGTACTGTCGGTCATGGTGGTGAAACTCCAGGCTCGCACGCGCGTTGGCGGTCGATGCCATGGCGGCCCTGCACGCGATACCGGCGCACGGGGCGAACGGGTGGATTGCCAGGGCACGGGAACGTAGGTCGTCGGCATCTGCCTGCGCCTGCGGCCGGTATCCGGGCCGTGGGGGCGACCTGCGTCCGCACGATGGCGGCCGCGTCGACACGGCAAGCCTCAGGGGCGGGCCGCGGGACGTTTGCTGCATGTCCGGCGGCGGCGGCTGACCGGGAGTGACGGCCACAACATAGTGGGGATATCTCGAGTCGTCAACACAAGATGCGGTAATCAGCACATGTCGCGACGATCAGTCGCAGGATGCCGTGTTGCACCTGCGGCGCCTTGTCGACAACGCCTGCGTCCCCAGTTCGGTACAACATCAACTTTCCCCGGAACACCGCCCATGCGCGCTGCCCAGTACCCCTCCTTCGGCGACCCGGCCGACGTCCTTGCCATTGCCGATGCGCCGCTGCCCGAGCCCGGCCCCGGCGAGGTGCGCATCCGCACCGTGCTGGCCTCGATCCACAACCACGACCTGCTGACCGTGCGTGGCCTCTACGGCTACAAGCCGACGCTGCCGGCGATCGGTGGCAGTGAAGCACTGGGCGTGGTCGATGCACTCGGCGACGGTGTCGACGGCCTGCAGATCGGCCAGCGGGTTGCCGCCGCCTCGGTGCACGGCACCTGGGCCGAAGCGTTCATCGCACCGGCACGCATGGTGATTCCGATGCCGGAGGCGATCCCCGACGAAATGGCCGCACAGCTGATCGCCATGCCGCTGAGCGCGCTGATGCTGCTGGAGTTCCTGCACGTCGAGCCGGGCCAGTGGATCGTGCAGAACACCGCCAACGGCGCGGTGGGCAAGTCGCTGGCGATGCTGGCGCGGGCACGTGGCGTGCATGTGGCCAACCTGGTGCGCAATGCCGATGCAGTCGCGCAGTTGCAGGCGCTGGGCATCAATCATGTATTCGACACCTCGCTGGACGGCTGGAAGGATCGCGTGCGTGAGGCGACCGGCGAAGCACAGGCCGCGGCCGCGGTGGACTCCATCGGCGGCGACGCCAGCGGTGACCTGGTCGACCTGCTCGGCCACCACGGCACCCTGGTGTCGTTCGGTGTGATGAGCGGCGAACCCATGCGCATTCCCGCCGGCGGCCTGATCTACAAGGAAGCCACCGTGAAGGGTTTCTGGGGCAGCAAGGTCAGCCAGGCGATGGCGGTGGACGACAAGCGCCGGCTGGTTGGCGAACTGCTGAAGCGTGCGGCGAGCGGCGAACTGACCCTGCCGGTGGAGCAGATCTTCGCACTGGACGACATCGCCCAGGCGGCGAAGGCCGGTGCGGGTTCGGGCCGCAATGGCAAGGTGCTGCTGCGGCCCTGAGGGTCTCCGGGTCGGAGCCCTTTCCACAAGGAAAGGGCTCTGACCCTGCAGGGGTGTGCGGACCAACGGTCCGCACCGACCACAGATCGGTCCGCCCCCACCGAGTGGGTCTGCTCCACCGGGCGCACCGACTTTCGTTAAGAACCTGTGATGTATAACTGAATGCGCTTTCGTCATTGGAAGGCGCATGCGCCTGCGTGCGGTACTGACGGCTCCTCCCCCGTTCGGCGTTGTCGCTTCCATGTACCGCACCACCCTGAACCTGCTTGCCGGCGCGATCGCGCTGGGCCTCACCGCCGGCGCTGCCGGCGCCGCTGAATCCGCCGACACCGGCAAGGACAGCACCACCCTCGGCGCCGTGCTGGTGACCGGCTCCAACATCAAGCGCAGCGATACCGCCGGGCCGAACCCGGTGCAGATCGTCAGCCGCGAACAGATCGAGCAGACCGGCCGCTCCACCCTTACCGACGTGCTGCGCAACCTGTCGGCCAATGCCGGCAACAGTTTCGACGAGCAGTACACCGGCAGCTTCGCCGCTGGCTCTGCCTCGATCGGCCTGCGTGGCCTGTCGCCGAAGAACACGCTGGTGCTGGTCAACGGCTACCGCGTGTCCAACTTCGGCTTCGCACTCAATACCCAGGACACCTTCGTCGACCTCAACGCGTTGCCGATCAGCGCGGTGGAACGCATCGAGGTGCTGAAGGACGGTGCTTCGGCGGTGTACGGTTCCGATGCCATCGCCGGCGTCATCAACATCATCCTGCGCAAAAACTTCCAGGGCGTGGAAGTCGGCGGCGGCTTCGGCACCGCCACCCAGGGCGGCCTCGACGAACGCAAGGCCAGCCTGCTGGCTGGCTTCGGTGACCTCGAACAGCAGGGCTGGAACGTGCTGTTCGGGCTGGACCTGCTCAAGCGGGACCGCCTCGATGGCGACGATCGTGCCTATACCCGCAGCGGTGACTTCCGCGACAAGCCCGGTGGCCGCCTGGCCGGCTGGTCCACCGCCGGTGGCAACTGGCTGTCCAACCCACGCGCGCCGCAGCCGTTCGCCAACTGCCCCGACGGCAGCCAGCTGCGCCCATACAGCGACTTCGGCAGCACCCTGCCTGGCCAGGCCTGCGCCTTCAACGCGCAGCCGTTCAAGACCCTGCAGCCCGGCGCCGAGCGCCTGCAGGCGTCGTTGAGCGCGACCTACCGCTTCAATGACAGCGTCGAAGCGTTCGCCGACGTGCTGTACAGCCACAACAAGGCCGACCAGATCTTCAGCGCGCCGCTGACCGTTGGCCCCGGCCTGCGTGCCTATAACCCTGCGACCGGCACGCTGATCGACGTGCCGGCGGTGCTGCCGGTCGGCCACCCGAACAACCCGGGCAGCACGCCGCTGCCATTCGAGTACACCTTCTTCGATATCGGCCCGCGCCTGAAGGACAACACCCAGGTGTTCTACCGTGCCCTGGCCGGCGTGCGTGGCAGTGGCGAGCGCTGGGACTGGGAAGTGGCGGCGCTGACTTCGCAGAGCGCGCAGCGCGAATACGTCGACAACTTCGTCAACCGCTACGCGTTCGAACAGATCCTGCGCGATGGCAGCTACAACTTCCTCAACCCGTCCGCCACGCCGGGCGCGCTGGATGCACTGCGCCTGCAGACCAAGCGCCCGGGCTGGTACAAGCTGCACGCGTTGAACGTGAAGGCCTCGACCTCGCTGTGGGAGATGCCGGCCGGTGCGGTCGGCTTCGCCTGGGGTGCCGAGTTCCGCAAGGAATCACTGGACGCGCGCACCAGTGCGCAGGTGCTGTCGGGCACCGAGCTGCGCCCGGCCATCAATGTGGTCAACGGCGAGCGCCAGGTCAGCGCCGCCTATGCCGAACTGAGCGTGCCGCTGCACCGCACCCTGGAGCTGCAGGTGGCCGGACGTGGCGATCACTATGACGACTTCGGCAACGCGTTCTCGCCGAAGGTAGCGCTGCGCTGGCAGCCGCTGGACAGCCTGCTGCTGCGCGGCTCGTTCTCGCGTGGCTTCCGTGCACCGTCGCTGCCGGAGATCGCGCCGGGCCAGACCGTCAGCTACGGCTCGGTGATCGATCCGCTGGATCCGTTGCAGCCCGGCGGCAGCCGTGGCGTGACCAACATCCGCACCGGCAACCCGGACCTGAAGGCCGAACGCTCGCGCAACTTCAACGTGGGCGCGGTGTGGTCGCCCGATGGCGATACCAGCATCGGCCTGGACTGGTACCGCATCGAGCAGGACAACCTGGTCAAGCCGGACAGCGCGCAGTACATCGTCGATCACCCGGAGTTGTTCCCGGGCCGCGTGCAGCGCGAGAACGGGCGCATCCAGTTCATCACCAACCAGTACGCCAACCAGGGCGAGCTGATCACCTCAGGGCTGGACCTGGACGCCAACCACACCTTCCGCACCGAGGGCTGGGGCAACTTCACCGTGGCCGGCAGCTGGACCCACCTGCTCAGCTTCAAGCAGCCGCTGGTGGCCGGCCAGGCACCGTACGAGGGAGCCGGCAACAACCGCCACGGCGCACTGCCGCGCACCCGCGGCACCACTTCGTTGAACTGGGCGGTGGGCGACTGGAGCAGCACGCTGAGCCTGCAGTACGTGAGCGGCTATGACCAGCGCGCGGCGACGGCGACCAGCAACCCGGGCCTGCGCGACCGCATCAAGCCGTATCACCAGCTGGACCTGTACGTGGCCTACGAAGGCATTCCCAACACCACGCTGTCGCTGTCAGTGCTGAACCTGACCGACAAGGACCCGCCGTTCGATCCGGCAGGTGGCTCCAATGGCTTCGACATCAGCCAGTACAACCTGCGCGGGCAGTTCGTCTCGCTGGGGGCGCGCTACCGGTTCTGATGGGCCACCTGTAGAGCCGAGCATGGGCTCGGCTCTGCAGGGGTGTGCGGACCAACGGTCCGCACCCACCGCATCACCGGCTCAGGTGCAGGAACTGCAGGTGCCGTTCGTACTGGCTGATGATGTCGTTGATGATCTGCTTGCGGCTGTACCCTACCAGGTCGTAATCCTGGCTGCCTTCGAACAGGTGCACCTCGGCGCGGTAGTAACGCTGGTTGCGCAGCTGCTGCGCGGCGAACGAAGGGGTCAGGTAGCCGCTGAGGATCACCCGGTACAGGAAGTCCTGCTGTTCGCCGTGGTTGACCGTCAGCTCCATGTCGCCGGCCTCGAAGCGGGTGGATACATCCCAGCCCTGCCCGCGCAGCTGCTCGGCCACCGCCTCCATCGCCGGCTTCACCGTGTCATCCATGAAGCGGTAGACCTGGTCGCGCACCGGGAAGTGCATGGCCTGGCTCAGGCGCTGGCGCCAGCCCTGATGGTGGCGATCGTCGCCGATCAGCGGCGATGGCCGATACTGCAGCGCACGCTTGCGGTGCGACTCGTCACTGAAGGCGCGGGTCAGCCCCCACATCATCAACAACAGGATCGCCGAGAACGGCAGCGATGCCAGCACCACCGCAGATTTCAATGCGTCGATGCTGCCGGCCAGCAACAGGCCCGCGGTCAGCACGGCAATCACGGTGCCCCAGAACACGCGCAACCAGCGCGGGCCGTCGTCCTCGGGTGCGCCGCCATGCGACGACAACGTGGACAACACCACCGCGCCCGAGTCGGCCGAGGTCACGAAGAAGATGAAGCTGACCAGCACTGTCACTGTAATCACCGCGCGGCTCCACGGGTAGCCGTCCAGCAGCGCATACAGCACGGTCGGTGGATCATCCACCGCCAGCTGCGCCAACTGTTGCTGGCCGTGGTGCAGCACCTGGTCCAGCGCGCTGTTGCCGAAGATCGACAGCCAGGCCAGGGTGAAGCCGAGCGGGATCAGCAGCACGCCGAACACGAATTCGCGGATGGTGCGGCCTCGAGAGATGCGCGCGATGAACAGCCCGACAAAGGGCGCCCAGCCGATCCACCAGGCCCAGTAGAACACCGTCCAGCCACCCAGCCATTCGGGGCGGCCGCCGTAGGCATACACATCGAAACTCTTGCCGACCACGCTGCCCAGGTAGTCGCCCAGGTTCTGCATCAGCGTGCTGAACAGGTACTGCGTCGGCCCGGCGAACAGCATGAACAGCACCAGCGTGATCGCCAGCAGCATGTTGATGTTGGCCATCCAGCGTACGCCCTTCTCCACGCCGGAGACGGCCACGGCCACCGCCGCGCCCATCATGCTGACCACCAGGATGATCTGCACCAGGTTGGAGTGCGGGATGTTGAACAGGTGCGCCAGCCCGGCGTTGAGGTGCAGCACGCCGAAACCCATGTCGGCGCCGATGCCGAACACGGTGGCGACGATGCCAAGCGCGTCCACGGTGTAGCCGATCGGGCCGTTGATGCGCTTGCCGATCAGCGGGTACAGCGCCGAGCGCAGCGCCAGCGGCAGGTTGTGGCGGTAGGCGAAGTAGGCCATCGCCATCGCCGCCAGCGCGAACACGCCCCAGCCATGCAGGCCCCAATGCAGGAACAGCAGCTGCATGGCCTGGCGCGCGCCGGCCTCGCCCGCGGCCGGATCGCCCTGCGGCGGCTGCAGGTAGTGGGTCAGCGGTTCGGAAACACAGAAGAAGAACAGGGTGATGCTGATGCCGGCGGCGAACAGCATGCCTGCCCAGGAGAGGTAGCTGAACTCCGGTTCGTCATGGTCGGCGCCGAGCTTGATGCCACCGTATTTGGACAGCGCCACGCCGACCACGAACACCAGGTACAGGGTCATCGCCAGCAGGTAGTACCAGCCGACATTCAGTGCAGCCCAGTCCTGTGCCTTCAGCAGAAGGCGGCCCGCACCGAGCGGGAACAGGCTGACGAACAGCGCGAACGCCACGACAACGATCGCCGCGAAAGCGAACACAGGCCGAAGGGTGCGCACCGGGGATTGTTGCGGCTCCAGTACATCCATGGGGCGGCGTTCTCCGGTAGATCAAGGAATTAGCCGACCGAGTCTGGCTGAACCGCAGTGGACAGAGCATGAAGTTGTGGCCTGCGGTCACAGGTCCGCTCCACCATTCCGTGTTATCACGCGCGCGGGCCGGGGCCAGAACACATCCGGCGCCCCCGCTCCACGCGTAGGACGGATGTGACGTGATCCGTTGCAGAGAAGCCGGCAGTTTCGGCCCGACCGGCACAACCGGCTCAGGCCAGAGCGCGGCGCAGGATGAGCACGCTGTCGCCCAGACCCCTTGCGCGGCGGCCAGCGAAGCGGCACAGCGCCGGCAGGAACCACAGGCGGCGCACCGCACCACGTAACAGCTGCTGGACGTCAGGCCCGGTCTGCCGCAGGCACTGGCCGATCACGGCGACCAGTGCGCCGGCGGGCAGCCCCGCATGGCGGACACTCCCACTGACGAACAGCAGCCAGTCGCGCGCCTGCGCTTCGGCCAGCACCATCACCTGCAGGGGATCTTCTTCCAGGTCGAGGAAGCGTACGCAGCCCGCCACATCCACCGTGATGTTGCGCGCCACAGGCTGGCCGACACAGCAGCCAGCCCAGTGCACGCGCAGCAGTTCGTTGGCAGCAATCCGCATCAGGTGCTCGGCTTCGGCGGGCCCGCAACGGCGCAGGCGCTGCGCCAGACTCGGACCACCATCCTCCAGCAGCAGGGCGGTTTCACCATGGCCCAGCACGCGTGGCACCGGCACCCCATGTGCAGCCAGCTCGCGCAGCCGCCGGCGCTCCAGCTGGCAGGCCTGTTCGGCCTTCAATCGTGGTGGGGGCCGCAGGCAGCGCAGGCCGAGCAGGCGCACGCCCAGGTCCAGCGCGGCCAACGCCAACCAGCGCCGCTCGCCATCATGCTGCTTCAGCCAAGTCCGTCGACCTGCGATCTGCAAGGGTTCGACCATCTTCAGTCTCCCTGCCCTGCACGGGCCAGTCCTGCACCAGCGGCCATCGTGCTCACGTACTGTCTGCATCGCATGCAGGGCCTGTGCTGCTTGTGTAACCACCGGTAATGCCTGTGCACGCTTCAGTACTCCACGCGCCAGCTGAGCTGCAGCAGATCCAGCCCCGGGTTGGGCTTCTTGATGCTTGCATTGGAGTAATGCGAGTAGCGCAGCGATACGCTGTGGCGTTCGGCTACCTGCAGCCCGATCCCCAGGTGATCACCGAACTGGAAGGCGGTACTGATGCGACGACCGCCAACACGGGTGGTATCGAACACGGTCGGGCCGACCCCAGCTTCGATGAACAGATGTGCGTTCGGCCACCAGCGCAGCATCGGGATGGCACTGGCCTGCCAGGCGTGCTGACGATGCGGATCGCTGGCCTGCCACCGCGCAAATCCCAGCTCCATCGCCAGCTGCAGTTGCCGCCCCGACGCCAGCTCGCGTTGCCAAAGCGGGCCACTGTCCCAGATCACGCCTGCCCGCTGGTAGTCGCCACGACCATGGCCCAGCTGCAGGCCTATCGAAGGGCTGGTTTCTGCCGCCGCCGACAGGACCGGCAACAGGGCCAGCGTAGCAATCCAGGACAGGCCGCACCGCTGCAGCAGGACGGCTCGGGGAACAGGGAAGACAGACAGAATCACGCGACAACTCCAGGCGGGAGCCGCACGCCACCCTCACGCCGGCAGGAACCGGCGCGTCACAGGGCGTGGGCTGGGGATGACGTGAAGGCAGGCGCGTCCACGGAAGCGTCCGTCACCCGCAAACGCACAGATGACCGCTTCGACATACAGCCTGGGTCACGCCCCCGCCTCGATCCTCGTTACGCGGTATCCGCTATGTAACGGATTGTCAGCGCAGCGCCGGGATCGGCCAGCGAACCACGAACGACGCACCGCCCAAGGCGCTGTCCTCCACCCGCACACTGCCGCGATGGCAGGCCACGATGCGGGCGACCATCGCAAGCCCAAGGCCCACACCACCGGTAGTGCGCTGGCGGCTGAGATCAAGCCGGGTAAAGGGCTGGAACACCCGCTCGCGATCGGCCGCGGCAATGCCGGGACCGTCGTCGCAGACACGTAGCTGCCAGTGATCGTCCTGCTGCTGCAGCTGCAGGACGATCCGCGAATGCGCATGGCCCAGTGCGTTGCGCAGCAGGTTGAGCGTGGCCCGCCCCATGTAGTGCGGGTGCAGCTGCACCTGTGCCGGCGCGCCATCTGCTACTTCGCACTGGATGCCGCTGCCTTGCGCATCGCGACTGATCGCACGCAATTGTTCATGCAGCCAGTCGCGGGCATCGACCGGCTCCTGCTGCAGCCGGCTGCCTACGTGCTCCAGCCGCGCCTCGAACAGCAGCTCGCCGACCAGCTCATCGAGCCCTTGCAGGTCCTCGCGCATCTCCTGCTGCAGTTGCCTGCGCGCCTCCGCATCTTCCTCAACAGCCAGCAGACCCAGCTCGAACTGCAGGCGCGCGATCGGTGTCCGCAGTTCATGCGAGACATCGTTGGTCAACTCGCGCTGACGTGCGACCAGACCGGCGATGCGTTCGCCCATCTGGTTGAACTGACGGGCCAGCGGCGCCACGCTGGAGCGAGGTGAGATCGGCGCACGGGCATCGAGGTCGCCCTCGCCCATACGCTTGCTGGCCGCTGCCAGCCGCTGCAGGTCGCGCCAGGTTGGCCATGCCCACGCCATCAGGAACGCAGCCGACACCGAGACCATGAGCAACACCGCCAGCGCGATGGTGGTCGGGTCCAGCGGCGGTGAACTCGGCAGCCTCAGATGCAGCCACTGCGCTGGCGCAGCGGCGTGCCCGGGCAGCAGCCGATAGAAATCCTGCTGGTCGTTGCGGGCGAGGATGCCGTACTCAAGCAGCACCTGCTGCTCCTCCGCGCGCGGCTGCACCGCATCGGACGCCAGCAGCTCCAGCGCCGGCCCATAGTGCGGTGCCAGACGTTGCAGTTCGGCCGAGCGATCGGCAGCGCTGCGATCCTGCAGCAGTTCGCCCAGGGTAAACAGGGGGCCGCGCACCGCATCGCGGTAGTAGACGTCAGCATCGTCGCTGAATCGCTCCTGCAGCAGCAGCGGCACTGTCCAAAGCGCCACGCCGAAACCAATGCTGGCGAGCAGCAGCAGCCGCAGGAAGAAGCGCAGCACGTCAGGCCCCGGCCGGCAGGAACAGATAGCCCTGACCGCGCACAGTCTTGATCCTCGCCGGATCGCGTGGATCGTCCTGCAGCTTGCGCCGCAGCTTGCTTACGCACATGTCGACGCTTCGATCCAGCCCGTTGAAGTCGATGCCGCGCACGCTGTTGAGCAGATCGTCACGGCTGAGGACTTCGCCACTGCGGCTGGCCAGCGTCCACAGCATCTCGAACTCGCCTGTGGTCAGCTCCAGGCGACGGTCGCCCAGCTGCACCCTGCGGCTACGACGGTCGATGTCCAGCGTATCGAAGCGCAACCGCTGCTCGTTGGGCTGGCGCTGCGCCGGGCGGCGCAGCAGCGCGCGCAGGCGTGCCAGCAGCACCGGTGGCTCCACCGGTTTGATCACATAATCATCGGCGCCGGACTCCAGGCCCAGCACATGGTCCAGCGCGTTGTCGCGCGCGGTCAGCATCAGCACCGGTACATTGCAGAAGTCGCGGAGATCGCGGCAGACCTGCAGGCCATCCCGGCCCGGCAGCATCAGGTCCAGCACCACCACCTCCGGTTGAAACGCCTGCACGGCCGCGCAGGCCTGGCTGCCGTCGTGCACGCAGTGCACGTGATAGCCGTGGGGTTGCAGGTAACGGCCGATCAGTCCGGCCAGCTTCAGATCGTCTTCCACAAGCAGCAATCGGGTCATCGAGTTCCGTCTCATCCGGCGCCCGCCTTTCGTTGGCGGGCGCGGCCGATTGTACCCACCGGCGGAAAGGCCGCATCGGTCGGAAGTCCCGGGTCGTAGCCTGCGTTGTGTTCAGGTCATCACATGCACCGCGCACAGCTTGTTGCCATCCGGGTCGCGCAGGTACGCCAGGAACAGCTGGCGCCCGGCCATGCTGCGGATGCCAGCCGGGTCTTCGATGGCCGTGCCGCCATGGGCCACGCCCGCGTCCTGCCAGCCACGCACGGCCTCGGCACTGTCGAGGGTGAAACCAATGGTGCCGCCGTTGGCATGGCATGCCGGCTGCCCATCGATGGGCGCAGTGACGATGAACATGCGGCCATCCTTGAAGTACACCAGCCTCCCCTTGTCATCGAAGACGCCGGGACGTGCGCCCAACGCGGTGAACAGGGCATCGTAGAAGCGATGCGCGACGTCCATGTCGTTCGTTCCAACGGTGATGTGGCTGAACATGCGGGCACTCCCTGTGGAAAACCGCAGTGTCGGCGAGCACGCCGGGCATCGCAAATCCGGCGACCTCCGCCGCTGCGGCATGCGCAGGATTTGTCGTGCACCGCCCGATCATTCTATAATGGGAATCATTCTCATTCATGACCCATGCCGATGGCCGTGCCCGCCGCCTCCAGCACCGCGCTGGCGGGGTTCTACCGCGAACACCATGGCTGGCTGCTGGGCTGGCTGCGCCGCCGCACCCACAACGCCGACTGCGCCGCCGACCTGACCCAGGACACCTTCCTGCGCCTGCTCAGCCGGCGCGTCGATCCGTCCGAACTGCGCCTGCCGCGCGCCTATCTCAGCACCATCGCGCACGCCCTGCTGGTCAACCACTGGCAGCGCGCGGACCTGGAGCGCGCCTATCTGACCGCGCTGGCCGCACAACCGGAGCCGGTGCATCCCTCTGCGGAGGAGCGCACGCAGGCGCTGCAGCTCCTGCATGCCATCGCTGACATGCTGTCCGGCCTGGCCGAGCGGCCACGGCGTGCCTTCCTGCTGGCCCGGCTGTCCGGACTGGGCTATGCGGAGATCGGCCAACAGCTGGGCGTGTCCGAGCGCATGGTCAAGAAGTACATGGCGCAGGCGATGCTGCATTGCCTGCGCCTGTCCGGCGACGCCCCCGAATGAGCACGGCATTGGCCAGCCCGGCGCTGGAGCAGGCGGCAGAGTGGTTCGCGCTGCGCCAACAGGGCTGGAGCGACGACGACCAGCAACACTGGCGTGCGTGGCTGCAGGCCGATGCTGGTAACGTCGATGCCTGGCGCCGGGTCGAGGCTGTCTGGCAATCGTTCGCTCCCCTGTCGGCACCGGCGGCCGCAACCGCATTTGATGCTGCGCGCCTTCGCCGGCGGCGGGCGCTGCGCAGCATCGGTGGCGCGCTCGGCATCGGTGCGGTCTCGCTTCTCGGCCTGCACGGGCTGCAGGCGCAGCGCCACCTGCAGACGCAACGCACCGCTGCCGGGCGCACCGGTCATTGGACGCTGGCCGATGGCAGCCAGTTGTGGCTCAACGCCGGCAGCGAAGTGACCGGCGACATCGGCAACGGCAACCGCGCCCTGCATCTGCTGCGCGGCGAACTGCTGCTGCAGACCGGCCACCACCCAGCATTCACCGGGTTGCCCCTGAGCGTGCATGTACCCGGCGCGCGCCTGCAGCCAATCGGCACCCGCTTCGCGGTCGGCCGCGAAGCCCAGGACAGCCGGTTGGACGTGTTCGAGGGCGTGGTGCGGTGCCTGCCGATGTTCGGCGCGGCGCTGGATGTGCCTGCGGGAAGTGCGCTGCAGATCGGACCGATGGGGGGACTCACATCGGTGGCCGCTGATCCTCTGCGCGGCGACTGGCAGGACGGACGCCTGCAGGTGCAGGACACGCAGCTGATCCGGGTGATCGACGAACTGGCCCGTCACCATCGGGGCTATCTGGGCTGTGATCCGGCACTGTCCGCATTGAATGTCACCGCGGTATTGCCGCGCCTGGACAGCCTGCAGGCCCTGAAACTGCTGGCGCGCGCCCTGCCGATCCGCATCGAGCAGCGCTGGCCATGGTGGACCGTTGTGCGTCCGATCTGAAATGGCGGTTCCCTTTCTGCGCGCTCGGCGGGCCCTACAAGGGAACCCATTGCGGATGTCGCCGCCCCCATGAAACTACCCTGCCCTTCCCCTCGCCCGCTTGCCATCGCACTGTGCCTGGCCCTGGCGACGCCGTGCCTGTTGCCGGCCACCGCCCACGCACAGGATGCTGCCGCTGCCGTTCGCTGGCAGATCCCGGCCGGTCCGCTCGACCAGGCCTTGACCGCGTTCGGCCAGCAGTCCGGCCTGTCCATCGCTGCCGATGCGCGCCTGACCCGCGGCCAGCACAGCGGTGGCGTGCAGGCCTCGCTCAACACCGAGGCCGCGCTTGCACAGCTCCTCGCCGGCACCGGCCTTTCGTTCCAGCGTGATGCCAGCGGCGTGGTGCTGCAGGCCGCCCCCGCCACCGACGCTGGCGTGCGCCAGATCGGCACCCTGCGTGTGGCCGGCCAGGCCAGCGAAGGTGCTTCGCCGTGGGGGCTGGCCGATGCCGCCGCCGTCTACCGCGACAGCGGCTCGCGCGTGCACCTGGACCACCAGCAGCTGGAGCGGTTCCGCGGCCAGTCGATCGGTGATGTGCTGGCCGGTGCGGTCGGCGTGCACACCGCTGACGTGCGCAACGGCGGTGCCCTGGACGTCAACATCCGTGGCCTGCAGGGCCAGAACCGGGTGCCGGTGATCATCGACGGCGGCCAACAGGCCATCGATGTCTATCGCGGCTATGCCGGCGTGCAGCAGCGCAGCTACCTGGACCCGGACCTGATCAGTGCGATCAGCATCGAGAAGGGGCCGAGCCTTGCCGCCAATGCCGCAAGCGCGATCGGTGGCGTGGTCTACATGGAAACGCTGAAGGCCGAGGACATCCTCGACGACGACCAGGACTGGGGGCTGCGCGTGCGTGGCGGCGCGGCCGACAACAGCATCGACCGCACCCGTACCTTCAAGCAGATCGCGCGTGGCAGCGACAACCGCAACAGCCTGCGCGACCCGCGCGACTGGAACGGCAGCGTGGCCTTCGCCCAGCGCAGCGAGGACTGGCAGCTGGTCGCGGCCTACGCACGGCGCCGCCAGGGCAACTACTTCGCCGGCAGCAATGGCGCCCACCGCTACGACGACCAGCATCTGTCCAGCGGCGGTACCGGCATGTCCAGCCAGGCCGTTTCCAAGCTGTACCACCCGGGCGATGAAGTCCTGAACACCCACACCGACAACGAATCGGCGCTGCTGAAATTCACCTGGACGCCCAACCCCGACCAGCGGCTTGAGCTGAGCCACCGCTACTTCAACTCCAGCTTCGGCGAGATCATGCCATCGGCGATCGGCCGCGTGGGTGAGTCCAACGAATGGGTGACCTACGTGGACAAGGCCAACACCATGTTCCAGTTCGAGCCCGGGAAAATGCGGCTCAACGCCACCTCGCTGCGCCATCGTTACCGCCCCGAGGCGCACCCGTGGCTGGACCTGAGCAGCACGCTGTGGTTCACCACCGCCACCAGCCGCATGTTCAACAGCAACATCGCCAACACGCCGCTGTTCAAGGACGTGCCCAACGATCAGATGCCCGACACGCTGGGCGAGACCTACGGCCCGGGCCTGCAGTCGGACGTGAAGACCCGGCGTTGGGGCCTGGACAGCAGCAACACCACCCGCTTCAGCAATGATCTGGGTGACTGGACGCTGCGCTATGGCGCGTCCTTCCAGCACGAAGACACCGCACCCAACTCGCCGGTGCTGCCGGTGGACTACAACAACAACCGTTACCTGCGCTCGGGCACGCGCCGCGAGGCCAGCGTGGTGGCGTCGTTGCAATGGCAGCCGTGGGACTGGCTGTCGCTGACCGCAGGCGGCCGCTTCATCGACTACCGCACCCGCGACCGCAACCGCGTCGCCTTCGTCAGTGAATCGCGCGACCTGCGCTACACCTTCGCGCGCCTGAGCAAGGGCGGCCAGCTGCTGCCGGGCTGGTACAAGGAGTGGTACCCGGATGCACAGGGCAACTACACCTACGACTCGCTGCGGGCCACGCCCTACGGCGACAGCACGCTGGGCCAGAGCTACGACTTCGATGGCTTCATTCCCGACCCGCGCGGCGCCAACGGTTTCTACACCAAGCAGATTCCTACCGCGTGGGGCTACAAGCCGGCGATCCGGCGTTCCGGCCACGGCTTCGCACCCTATGCAGAGGCCCGCTTCAACCTCGACGAGGACATGTTCTTCTACGTGAAGTACGCACAGGGCTGGAAGATGCCCAGCCTGTTCGAATCGACGCTGGGCAACAGCACCTCGGCGCCGGTGGCCGACCTGAAGCCGGAAAAGAATCGCTCCTGGGACATCGGCTTCAGCCTGCTGAAGCAGGACCTGTGGCGCGACGGCGACCGCCTCGCGTTCAAGGTGGCCTGGTTCAAGAACGATATCGACAACGCGATCACCCGCCGCTTCGACTCCAGCAACTGGGCGTTCTACGTCGACAATGTCGACAACTACACGGTGTCCGGCTACGAGCTGCAGTCCGGCTATGACGCCGGCATCGCCTACCTGGACCTGTCGGCCAGCTACTACCAGCGCGCGCGTACCTGCGATGCGGCCATCGCCAAGCGCCTGCGCGAAGACCCGTATGCGAAGTGGAGCAAGCTGGACACCACGCCGGACTGCGTGGACGGCGGCTTCGGCACCTCGTTCGTCAACGCGCAGAACCCGCCCAAGTACTCGATCCACAGCACGCTGGGCTTCCGCCTGTTCGACAAGCGGCTGGATACCGGCATCCGCCGCACCTACAACAGCGGCCCCACCCATGAACTGGACAAGCGCTGGAACACCACCGGTTCGACCGGCCTGCAGAACATCTACCTGCCCACCGCGATCTATGACTTCTATGCGCGCTGGCAGTTCACCCCGAAGGCCGAAGTGGAACTGGTAGTCAGCAACCTGCGCAACACCTACTACATGGACACGCTGGCGATGAGCCTGATGCCGGGCCCGGGCCGCACCACGCGACTGAACTTCACCGCACGTTTCTAACTGCGGCAGAAACAGCAAGGCCCCGGGGAAATCATCCCCGGGGCGCTTGCCTGCGGCGACTCAGCACTGGCAGATACCAACCTTGGTTGGCACGGCGACGCGTTACTTCGCGGTACTCAGCAGCAGTACCGCGACGGTCACCAATGCGATGCCGACCCAGCCGATCGGGCGCAGTCGGTTACCGAACAGCAGGCGGCCGCAGGTGGCGGTACCGATCACGCCGATCGCACCCCACATCGCATACGCGGTGGCCAGGTCCATGTAGCGCACGGCCTGGCCCAGCAGGGCGAAGGCGATCCAGACCATGACGATCGCACCAACGCCCCAGCGCCAGCGGCGGAAGCCCTCCGACTTTGCCACCATCATGTTGGCGGCAACGTCGATCAGCGCCGAACAGATCACGAAAAACAATGCCAGGGTGTTCATCAGTGCGCCTCCCCGAGGGTGACGCAGACGATGCCGACCACCGCCAGCACCAGGCCGGCCAGCTGCTGCAGCGACAGGCTCTCGCCGAACACGGTGAGGCCGACCACGGTCAGCAGGGTCAGGCCCAGTCCTTCCCACACCGCGTAGGCCACGCCCACGGCGATGCGGCGCACCGACTGCGCCAGGAAGAAGTAGGACAGCGCCAGCGCGCCGGCCATGATCAGATAACCGGTCCAGCCGCCATCGCGGGCGGCATGGGCCATGAACGAGGTGCCGACCACTTCGGCGACGATCGCCACGGCCAGACAGGCCCAGGCGACCAGCGCGCCACGGGCGGGAACAGTATGGGACATGTGAAACTCCTTGCAGGACGGGGACCACGCCGCCTCATCACTAGATCCACGGCATGCGTGGAGGGCCCGGAACGCCCCGCAGACAGGGGCGACGGCGACCAGTATCATCGGCTTTTACGGTGGGATCAAAATGGATTCCATCGACAGGAGCGATGGATCAATGCCCTACTCCCCTGAATCCCTGCAGGCCTTCGTGGAAGCCGCGGCGCTGGGCTCGTTCTCGGCCGCCGCGCGACGGCTGCGCAAGACCCAGTCGACGGTCAGCACCGCCATTGCCCACCTGGAGGCCGACCTGGGCGTGCGCCTGTTCAATCGCAGCGGGCGCTATCCGCAGCTGACCGAGGCCGGGCGCCAGGTGCTGGGCCACGCGCAGGAGATCCTGGCCGCCGATGCCCGCCTGCAGCAGTTGAGCGTGCGCCTGGCGGCGCCGGTCGAGCCGCGCCTGACCGTGGTGTTCTCCGACGTCTACCAGCTCGATCCAGCGCAGCGGATCCTGCAACGCTTCGCCGAGGCGTTCCCGGAGATCGAACTGGAGTGGCTGGATGCCGAGGGCGAGGACGTGCTGGAGCTGGTCGGCAGTGGTCGTGCCGGGCTGGGCCTGCTGCCCAGGCAGGAGCGCTATCCCGATGGACTGGTGGCGCGGCCGCTGACGCACCACAGCGAGCTGTCGGTGTACGTGGCGCGCGAACACCCGCTGGCCAGCGCCGGCCGTCGCGCCGCCGCACAACTGGCGCGGCATCGGCAGGTGCGCCTGAGCGCGGAGGTCGATCAATCCCGCGTGGTCACCGGCCTGGCCTGGACCGCCACCGACTACCTGATGGTGATGGAGATGGCCGAGGACGGCATCGGCTGGGCCGAGCTGCCGCGGGCGCTGGTGCAGCGCTATGACCGTGGGCGACTGGTGGAACTGGTGCTGCCCGGCTGGCCGAGGCGCATCCACAGCGACCTGCTGTGGCGCCGCGACACCCCGCCGGGACCGGCCGCCCTGTGGTGGGCCGACGCATTGGGATGAACCGAAAAAGGGGACGGAGGGGATTAAGTCGTTTGTGGCACAAACGACTTAATCCCCTCCGTCCCCTTTTACGTGTCAGCGGTGGGCGAGCGCGTATTCCAGCGCCGAGCACACCGCAGCCACCTGCGCGTCGTTGCACTGCTGCGGGGTCGCCCGCGGGCTGTCCGGGTAGACCTCGGTGGTGGTGGTGTACTTCGCGCCGGTGATGCCGGCGCACAGGCCCAGCTTCACCAGCGGGTACTCGATCACGCCATGGGCCACCACCGGCGAACCGATGATCTCGCCCTTGTCGTCGGCGGGGGCGATGTGGGTGACCTTCTCCACCGCAGCGATCACCGCCTGCTGGAAGGCCGCCTGCGGGGCCTCGCTGTCATCCACCAGATAGAAGCCATCGGGAATCAGGCCCGGCTCGAACGGCTTGCCGTCGCGCGCCGCCAGCGCCGGGCGGAACTCGCTCTCGTCGCTGTCGGTGGTTTCGTGCAGATCGATGTGCAGCACGAACTGGCCCTTGTACGGCGCGATCAGTTCGATGACGGCGGTCGATTCACGCGCCGGGCCATCGCTGCGGAAATTGCGGTTCGGATCGATCGCATCGAAGTTCCAGCGGTTGATGCGCTCGAATCCCCACGGGTTCACGCACGGCGCCACCAGCAGGTTGGCCTTGCCGGCATAGTCGGCGGCGTGCTTCTCGAGGAACTCCAGCGCGCCCATCACGCCGCTGGTTTCGTAGCCGTGCACACCGCCGGTGATCAGCGCGGCCGGGAGTGCCGGGTTCCAGTCGCGGCTGCGCAGGGCGAACAGGGTGTAGGTCTCGCCAGCGTAGTCGAGCTGGCCATAAGCCACCTTGTCGAAGCGCGAGGCCAGCACCTCGATGCGGGGCAGCACCTCCTCGTCGTAGCGACGCAGGCGCTGCTGGCGGCCACGCCACGCCTCCCGTTCCGCCGCTCCCCACGGCTGGCCAGGGGTTCCGACGGGGTAGAAAGCGGCTTGGGACATGGCGGATCTCAGCGAGTCAGGAAGCAATCGCCCACTCTACCACCGGGGGAACAGCGTGAACTGGCGACGCATTCCATTGGCGAATGGAATCAGCAATAATTCTCATTTACCACCTTCCACAGCCCGCACCGATGCCCATCCCTGCCCTGCAACCGGCCCGCCTGCCGCTGGCCGCCGCCCTTGCCCTGTGCCTGCTCCCGACCGCCGCCGCCTTCGCCCAGGACGGCGCCACCACGCTGGACAGCATCCAGGTCTCCGGCAGCTGGCTGGGCACCGGCCTGCATGACAGCGTCAAGAGCTTCGCCGGCGCACGCACCGTGGTCGACCGCCAGCGCATCGAGGCCAGCGGCGCGGCCAGCATCGGTGATGCCATGCGCCGCATCCCCGGCGTGCAGGTCACCGACAACTCCGGCACCGCCGGCAGCTCGGTGTCACTGAACATCGGCGTGCGCGGCCTGACCGGGCGCTACTCGCCGCGCTCGACGGTACTGCTGGACGGCGTGCCGCTGGCGGTCGCGCCATATGGCCAGCCGCAGCTGTCGTTCGCGCCGACCAGCCTGTCCAACATCGAATCGATCGACGTGGTGCGCGGCGGCGGCGCGGTGCGCTACGGGCCGCAGAACGTCGGTGGCATCATCAACTTCAGCACCCGCGCCATCCCGACCGGCGCGGGCCTGCACGGCGAAGCGGGCGTGCGCTACACCGCCTACGACCATGGCGGCGGTGACAGCACCCAGTACAACGCCTTCCTTGGCGGCACCGGCGACAATGGGCTGGGTGCCGCCCTGCTGTACTCCGGCCAGGACGGGCGTGGCTGGCGCCAGGGCAGCGATGACCGCTTCAACGATCTCGCGCTGAAGTTCGCCTACGCCATCGACGAACAGCAGGAGCTGCGTGCCAAGCTGTCGTACTACGACGTGCGCTCGCTGCCCCCGGGCGGCCTGACCCGTGCGCAGTACGAGGCCGATCCGTTCCAGAACACCCGCCCCACCGATTTCTGGAAGGGCCACCGCACCGGCATCGACCTGGGCTACACCAACACGCTGTCGGCCAACAGCGAATTCGAGGTGCTGGCCTATTACAACGAAAGCAGCCGTGCCAGCTCGCTGATCAATGCCGCCAATACCCAGCTGACCGTACAGCCGCGTGACTACCGCGTGCTCGGCATCGAGCCGCGCTACACCCAGCGCCTGCACTGGGGCGCCAGCGTGCACGACATCACCGCCGGCTATCGTTTCCTGCGCGAGCGCGGCAACGACCGCAGCTACACCGTCACCCGTCGTACCGGCGTGGCCAGTGCCACCAACCGCTTCGACAACGCCACCGACGCCCACGCGTTCTACATCGACGACCGCATTGCGATCGGCCAGTGGCGGATCACCCCGGGCGTGCGCATGGAATGGATCGACATGGACCGCCGCCAGGCCGGTGGCACGGCGACCTTCAGCAGCCGCAACGACAAGGCCCTGCCCTCGCTCAACATCGCCTACCTGCTGACCCCGCAGCTGACCGTGTTCGGCAACTACACCACCTCGTTCGGGCCGGTGCAGAACATCCAGCTGAACTCGCAGACCGCCAGCAATCCGCTGAACCCGGAAATCGCCAAGACCACCGAACTCGGTGCGCGCTGGCAGGACGGTGCACTGCGCGCGGAAGTGACCGTGTTCAAGATGCGCTTCGACAACCAGATCCTGCAGGTGCCGGGCATCACCCCGCCGACCTTCCAGAACATCGGCGCCACCGACCACAAGGGCGTGGAGAGCGCGCTGGAGTACCACTTTTCCGAGGACGGTGCGCTGGCCGGGTTGGAGCTGTACGCCAACTACACCTGGACCAAGGCGATCCAGCAGTCGGGCGACAACCGTGGCCTGGACGTGCCCTTCTACTCGCGCGACACCGACAGCGTCGGCGCCCGCTACGCGCTGGCCGGCTGGACCTTCAATGTCTCCAGCACCCACCAGAGCGGCCAGTACTCCGATGCCGCCAACGCCTGGGCCGAGAGCGCCGATGCGCGCGTAGGCCGCGTGCCGGGCGTGCGCCTGTGGAATGCACAGGTGGCCTGGCAGGTGCCGGGACTGGGCGACAGCGAGATCGCACTGGGCGTGAACAACCTGGCCGACAAGCGCTGGTACACCCGCAACGTCGATGGCAACGCCGGCCGCATGGTGGCCGCGCCGCGCACCTTCTACGTGCAGGGCCGCTACCGCTTCTGACGCCGTAACCGCCCGATGCAGTGACGGTGGCGATCACGGTGGCGGCGTATCATGCCGCCACCATGTCACTGCCTGTTTCGCCATCGCGCCTGCATTCGGCCTTCCAGGGCCTGCGCCTGCGGCTGCGCGGCAGTGATCTGTGGTTCATCGCGCTTGCCCTGCTGGTCGGCCTGATCGCCGGCTACCTGACCCTGCTGCAGTCCGGCATCGCACGCTGGCTGCAGGGCACCCTGTACGGGCTGGATGAAGGCATGCGCCTCAGCTCCCTGCCCTCCCTGACCTGGACCGCGCTGCTGGTGCTGCCGTTGGGCGGCCTGCTGGTCGGGCTGGTCAGCCTGGCCGCGACCCGGCGCAAACGCCCCCTGCTCGATGCGGTGGAAGCCAATGCCCTGCATGGCGGCCGCATGTCGATGCGCGACAACCTGATCGTGCTGACCCAGACCCTGCTGTCCAATGGCTGCGGCGCCTCGGTCGGGCTGGAGGCTTCGTATACGCAGATGGGCGCCGGCAGCGGTTCCCAGCTGGGCCGGGTGATGCGCCTGCGCCGAAACGATGTGCGTATCCTGGTCGGCGCCGGTGCCGCCGGCGCCATTGCCGCCGCCTTCGGTGCGCCCCTGGCCGGTGCGTTCTACGCCTTCGAGATCGTCATCGGCGCCTACACCCCGGCCGCACTGGCGCCGGTGGCGGTGGCTGCACTGGCCGGCGCGTTCGTGGCAGACCAGGCCGGCATCGAGGCCTACCTGCTGCCGGCCGCCTCGACGATTGATGTCCGCGCCGCCGACTACGCCATCTACGGCCTGCTCGGCTGCTGCTGCGCGATGGTCGGCATCGCGGTGATGCGGCTGATCGCCTCGATCGAGGGCACGGTCAAGCGCAGCCGGTTGCCGCTGTGGGGCCGCCCGGTGGTCGGCGGCCTGCTGCTGATTCCACTGGCCCTGGCCAGCCCGCAGGTGCTGTCGTCCGGCCATGGCGCGCTGCACCTGGACCTCACTACGCACCTGCCGCTGATCTGGATCGGCGGCCTGTTGACTCTCAAGTCCCTGGCCTCGGGCATCTCGCTGGGCTTCGGCTTCCGTGGCGGCCTGTTCTTCGCCTCGCTGTTCATGGGCACCCTGGTCGGCGCGTTGTTCGCCGGGCTGCTGGCGATGGCCACCGGCGTGCCGGTGATCGACGCCACCTCGGCCGCACTGGCCGGCATGGCAGCGCTGGCCGCGGCGGTGGTCGGCGCGCCGATGACCATGGCCATGCTGGTGCTGGAAGGCACCCACGACTTCCTGCTGACCAGCGTAGTGATGAGCGCGGTGCTGGTGTCCAGCACGCTGGTGCGGCAGTGGTTCGGCTATTCGTTCTCGACCTGGCGCATGCACCTGCGTGGCGAGACCATCAAGAGCGCACGCGACGTGGGCTGGGTGCAGAACCTCAATGCCGGGCGGATGATGCGCAAGGGCGTGGCCACCGCACCGGCCGATCTCGATGCCGCCGCGTTCCGCCAACGCTTTCCGCTGGGCTCGGGCAGCCGGGTGATCCTGATCGACAGCGAAGGCCATTACGCTGGCATCGTGCAGATTCCACGGGTCTACGGCGATGGCGTGAAGCCGGAAACCCTGATCGGCGAACTGGCAGAGAACCGTGACGTCTCGCTGGCGCCGTCCTCCGACGTGGTCAGCGTGATGCAGCGCTTCGACCAGACCCAGGCCGACGAACTGGCGGTGGTGGCTGCCGACGGCCAGGTATTGGGCGTGGTCTCCGAGGCCTTCGTCCGCAAGCGCTACGCCGAAGAACTGGACAAGCGCCAGCGCGAACTGATGGGCGAGCGCGTCGAGGACACCGACTGATCCCGAAAAAGGGGACGGAGGGGATTAAGTCGTTTGTGGCCCATCCGGGTATCCACGCATGGCATGGATCCACCGTCACATGACCGGGGTAGACTCCGGGCATGCGCTTCATTGAAACCTTCCAGGCCGGCCCCTTCGCCGACACCGTGGTGAGCCTGCTGGCCGCCTTCGTGCTGGGCACGTTGATCGGCGCCGAGCGTCAGTACCGGCAGCGCACCGCCGGCCTGCGCACCAACGTGCTGGTGGCCGTGGGCGCGGCTGCCTTCGTCGACCTGGGCATGCGCATCGCCGGCAGCGCCGAAGCCGTGCGGGTGATCTCCTACGTGGTCTCCGGCGTCGGCTTCCTCGGCGCCGGCGTGATCATGAAGGAAGGCATGAACGTGCGCGGCTTGAACACCGCCGCCACCCTGTGGTGCTCGGCGGCGGTCGGCAGCTGCACCGGCGCGGACATGCTGGCCGAGGGCGTGCTGCTGACGGTCTTGATCATCGCCGGCAATACCCTGCTGCGCCCCCTGGTGAATGCGATCAACCGCATTCCGATCAATGAGGCCGCCACCGAGGCCACCTACGAGGTGCGCCTGAGCGTGGATGCCGACGCCGTGCCGCGGGTGCGCGAGCGCCTGGTCGATGCGCTGGAAGCCGCGCAGTACCCGGTCGGTGATGTGCAGCTGGTCGAGCATGCCGACGCACCCACCGATGTGATCGCGGTGCTGGTCAGTACCGCCGTGAGTGCTGATGAGCTGGACGTGGTGCTGGCGCGGATGGAGCACGTGCCGGGCGTGCTGCACGCCACCTGGGAAGTCAGTACCCGCGATTGATTCCTCCACGCAGGGCGTGGATCTACCGAGGTCGTGGTGCAGTAGATCCACTCCATGCGTGGATGCCCGTCTCTCACCCACCCGCCATGCGCTGCTGTGCTCGCAACAGTTTTCGGAACGAGCCGCACTTCCGGGCATCCTCTGCCTGCGGGCAGGCCGCCGCACGTTGCAGGTGCCGGCGTACCCGTTGCAGCTGGGTGATCTGCCGCTGCAGCACATCGGCCTGCGCCAGCAAAGCCTCGCGGTCCAGCGAGATGCACCCACGCTGCGGCGGCAGCGACGCCCCGATCTGCTGCAGCGACAGCCCGGCTGCCTGGCCGAGACCGATCAGTGCCAGCCGTTCCAGCACCTGCTCGTCGTACTGCCGGCGCAGGCCACGACGGCCCAGTGCCTGCAACAGCCCCAGCTGTTCGTAGTAACGCAGGGTCGAGGCCGGCACGCCGCTGCGCCGCACCACCTCGCCGATATCCAGTTCATGCACGGGCTTGACCTCAAGTGACCTTCAAGCGCCAACCTATGGGCAACTACCCACCGAGGCAAGGCCATGGCCAGCACATCCCCCGTTGATCAGAACGCCCTGTGGAACGGCCCAGGTGGCCAGGTCTGGGTTGCGCAGCAAGCCATTCTCGACGGCCTGTTCCAGCCGATGGCCGACCTGCTGGTGGCCGAACTTCCAGATACCGTCACGCAACTGCTCGACATCGGCTGCGGTACCGGCGCCAGCCTGCTGGCCGCCGCCGCAGCGCGCCCAGCGGCACATTGCACCGGCCTGGACATCTCCGCGCCGATGCTGGCGCTGGCCCGCCAGCGCGGCGAGGCGGCAGGACTGGACGCAGACTTCATCGTCGCCGATGCGCAACGGCATCCGCTGCCAACCGCACACTTCGACTGGGTCCAATCTCGTTTGGGCGTGATGTTCTTCGAGGATACCGAGACCGCCTTCGCCAACCTGCACCGCGCCGCGCGGCCGGGTGCCGGCCTGCGTTTGATCGCCTGGCGCAGCGCAGCGGAAAACCCGTTCATGACGACGGCCGAACGCGCCATTGGCGATGAACTCGATCTACCCCCACGCGCGCCAGGAGCACCCGGCCAGTTTGCCTTTGCCGATGGCCAGCGCGTGCAGCGCCTGCTGCAGGCCGCCGGTTGGAGGGATGTGGAGATGGTTGCGGTGAACCTGCCGTGCTCGATCGCCCGCGATGAGCTGCCAACCTACGTTGGCCAGCTGGGCCCATTGGGCCTGGCGCTGCGCAACCTGCCCGAAGACCGGGCCACCTCGCTCAGGAACAAGGCGGTAGCGGCATTCACCCCGTTCATCGAGGGCGACCGTGTGCGCGTGGATGCGGCCTGCTGGCTGGTGCGCGCCCTCGCCTGATGCAAAAAGGGGACGGAGGGGATTAAGTCGTTCTTGCCCCGGCTGTGCCGGAAACGACTTAATCCCCTCCGTCCCCTTTTTTCTTCTACAGCGCCTCGCCGGCGTCGGCCAGGCGCGATTCGATCAGGGCATACCACTGCTGCAACACGTCGATGAGCATGTCCAGCTCGGCGTCGGTGCGCTGTGCGCGGCCGCTGCGCAGGCAGGCCTGGGCTTCCTGCAGCTGGGCCAGGAACCCGGCCACGGTATCGGCCTGCAGGATCAACCCTGGCAGGCGCCGCCCGGGAATGCGCACCACGGCATGGTTGCCGAGCTGGCCATACACACTCAGTGTGGCTTCCGTCTTCATGGAAAGAGGCAGGAATTGGGCATTCATCGCGTGCACCATGGAGAAAACCTGAGCCACCGGCAGGCGTGGTCGACGGGGGAGACGTAACCACGTCCTGCCGGCGGTCAGGGGGGACTCGGAATACCGGGACACTTCCCCGGCGTGGAACTGTCAGCGCGGCTGGGCCATCCCGGCGATCTGCACGCGCCGGTTCGGTGCCAGGCACGCGATCAGCTCGCGACGGTTGCGCTGCTCGCACTGCACGATCGGCTCGGCTGCGCCCCGCCCTTCGGCGCTGATGCTGGCCGCAGGCACCCCACCCTGCACCAGCGCGCTGCGCACGGCCTCGGCACGTCGCTGCGACAGGGTCTGGTTGTAGCTGGCACTGCCGATACGGTCGGTGTACCCGGTCACCCGGATCGACTGCACCTGACTGGCCTCGCGCACCTGCGCCAGCACGCCCTGCACCGCCTGCTGGCCTTCGGCGCTGAGCACCGCGCTGTCGAAGCCGAACAGCGCGTCGGCCGACAGGCGCAGCGGCTGCTCCGGCAACGGTGCCGGTGCCGGCGGCGCCGGTGGCCGTGGCGGTTCGATCACCGCCGCGCACGATTCCGGCTTCCAGTAGCCCCCCTGGGCGATGCCCTTGCTGTCGAAGCGCACCTGGAACTGGCAGGTGAAGTACTCCGCGCCCTGCGCGGTGCGGAAGTTGAACAGGTAGTTCCACTCGCGCACGCCCCACATGCCTTCGTTGAAGTGCGGCGTTCCCAGCAAGGTATACAGCTGCCGCTTGCTCATGCCCGGCGCGAAGCGGCGCAGGTCGGCGACGTCGGGATAGATGCCTTCCTTCAACGAGGCCTTCGAGGCCTCCGGGAACTGCACGGCGGTGGTTTCGGCAGGGCCGTCGGCGGCCGGCGCATGGCTGCGGCAGGCGGCCAACAGGCCCATTCCCAGGATCAGGCCCAGCACTGCGACCATCTGGCCGGTGCGGGCGATGCGATGCTGTTTCATGTCATTCCCCCTTTGGACGTTTCCGCGATGCCGGGCCGCGCCTGCGGCCCGGCGGCGGCGATCACCACTGGATGCCGGCACCGACGGCCACACCGGCCTCGCCACGGCTGTTGGTCGAGCCGCTGAACTTGTAGATCCAGCGCCCTCCCTCGGAGACACCGGAGATGCCGACCGCCACGCCCGACTCGCCGTTGTAGCTGCCGGCGGCAACCGAGGCCATGCTGCGGCCCGCTTCGCTGGGCTGCGGCAGGGCTGCGGTGGCCATCGCCGACGCGATACCCGCCGAGGCGCGGTTGTCGGTCTTGCGCAGGTCGCGCTCGAAGCCACCCATGCGCTCGTCGGTGTACGCCTTCGACCAATCCAAGGTCTGGGCCATGCCCGACTTCAGCTGGTCCACGTTGACCGCGTCGGTACCGGCGGTGCCGGCGGCGACGTTGCGCACCGTGGTCGGGCCGCTGTTGGTACTGCCCAGCGTGACACTGTTGAAGTTGGTCGCGCCGTTCACCGTGGTGTCGTAACGGATCGTGCCCTGCTGCGAGGCCTGCAGCTGGCGCACGTTGACCGCATCGGTGGCCTGCGAACCGTCGGCCACGTTGACGACCTGGCGTTCGGCACCGGCGGCACCGACCGAGACCGTGTTGGCCCGGTTCGCCACCGAACCCGCACCCAGCGCCACCGAGTTGTCGGCCTGCGCCTGCGAACCATTGCCCAGCGCGGTCGAGTTGGCACCCGCGGCGGTGGAGCCTGCGCCACCTGCGGCCGAATTGGCCCCGCTGGCGGACGGATCGGCCAGGTTGTTGGTGTTGTTGGCGCGGAAGCTGCCGGCCACGTTGGTGATGTTCTGGATCTTCTGGTCGGTGTACTTCTTCGATTCATCGATGGCGTAGTTCACGCCGTTCTTCAGCTGGCCCACATTGGTTGCGTCGTACGTATCGGAGCCGTCGGCGACATGGGTGATCTTGCGCTCGCTGCCGGTGCTGCCGACCGAGACCTCACCGGCCGAGTTGCTGGCGCCGGTCTGCCCGTAGGCACCGGTGTAGCCACTCTGGGCACCGACGCTGGCCACCGAACCGGCACCCAGCGCCACGCTGTTGCCGGCACTGGCGCTGGCGCCGTTGCCGACCGCGACGCTGTTGGCACCGGCCGCACTCGCCTGCGGGCCGACCGCCACCGCTTCCGCGCCGGCCGCCGTTGCAGCCGCTGCCGTCGAGTTCACCGCCAGGTAGGCGCTGCCACCGCCACCATTGGTGATGCGCTGGTTGAGAACCTTCAGCGAGCCGTCCACCGCGGTGAATGCGGCGGTGACGTTGTTGTAGTCACCGCTGGTGAAGGTGCCATCGGTAGCGATGCTGGAGATGCTGAACTTTGGTGCGGTCCACACGTTGGTGGTGCCGTTGTAGGCGGTGGTGCCACCGAAGTAGTTGGCGATGGTGCTGTTCGTGCTGAACAGCTGGTCGCCGGTGATGGCATCACTGCTGCCAGCCAGGATGCTGCCGGCGGCGACGTTGGTCACCTTCACAGCACCGGTGCCGGTGCCCTTCAGCGAGACACTGTTGATCACGTTGCCGCCGCCGTCGACGTCGTACTTCACGGCCAGCTTGTCGATCTCGCCGGTCTGGTCGGCCACATTGGCCAGCGAGTTGCTGACCGCGTCGAAGGCCGTACCGACGTCGTTGTAGTTGCCCTTGGTGATCGTGCCGTTGGCGGCCACGTTGTTGATCGAGTAGGTCGGGGCGGTCAGCACACCGCTGGCGTTGACCGCTGCACCACCACCGAGGTGGGTGGCCACGGCCTGGTTGGCGGCGAACAGCTGGGCACCGTTGATGGCTTCACTGCTGGTGGCACTGACCTGGCCCGGGCCCAGGTTGCGCAGCGTGGTGGCGGTGCCGGTCTGGCCAAGCGTGGCGCTGGCGTAGTTGACGCTGCCATCGCCGTTGAGGTCGTAGCGCAGGGCGCCCTGCTCGGACGCCTGCAGCTGGCCCACGTTCACCGCATCGGTCGCCGCCGTACCGGCGGCCAGGTTGGTGACCTGGCGCTCGGCACCGGCCGCGCCGATGGACACACTGTTGGCACGGTCGGCCAGGCTGCCAGCGCCCACCGCGATGCTGTTGGCGGCGGTGGCGCGGGCGTTGGTACCGACTGCGATTGAATCGGTGCCGCTGGCCACGGCCTCGGTGCCGGTGGAGTTCACCCGCAGGTACTTGGTTCCGCCATTGCGGATATCGGTGATCTGCGTGTTGAGGTTGACCAGCGAGCCATCGACGGCCGCGAACGCGTCGGTGGCGTTTTCGTACAGACCCTTGGCGATGGCACCACCGGTGGAGATGCTGCTGATCTCGAACAGCGGTGCGGTGAAGACACCACTGGCCGGATCGAACGCCGCGCGACCACCGAAGAAGCTGGCGATGGCTGCATTGGTACCAGCCAGCTGGCCACCGTTGACCGCCTCCAGGCTGCCTGCGGTGATCGCGCCGCCGGCCAGGTTGCCGATGGTCGTGGTGCCGGTGCCCGCACCGAGGGTGACGCGGCGATAGTTCGGGTTGCCGGCACCGTCCAGGTCGTAGGTCACAGCGGCATCGGCCACGCCGTTGATCAGGCTGATCGCGCCCTTCAACTGGGCCACGTTGACCGCGTCGGTGTTGACGCTGCCGGCCGCGACGTTGGTGATCTGGCGCTCGCCGCCACCGGCGGTACCCACCGACACTTCACCGGCCGAGACCTGCGGCGCAGTGAGGCCGTAAGCGCTGTAGCTGGCCTGCGCACCGCGCAGTGCGGCCGAACGGTAACCCAGTGCCACCGAGTTGGCCTGGTTGGAGGTGGCTTCAGCACCCAGCAGGGTCTGGCCGTTGGCGGTACCCACGGCACTGTCACCGACGATCACCGAATGGCCCATGCGTGCAGCGTAGTCTGCGGTCGGCACACCGGTCGGGTTGCTCGGGTCGTTGACCCCATCACCCGGGAAGGCGACGTTCGCATCAACCTTCGGCAACTCATGACGTGCGTTGGCACCGATCACCACTTCCTTCGAACCGTTGGCGAACGCACCGTCGCCCATCAGCACCTGGTAGTCCTGCGCGGCGTTGACCGCCCAGCACGAGATGTCAGCCAGGGCGATGTCCAGGCACTTGGCTGCCCATGCAGGTGAATCCTTCGGCAACAGCAGGCCCAGCAGGCCGCCCGGATTGCCGTTGTTGATGTTGTAGATGTAGCTGTCGGAGGTGACACCACCGATCAGGGTCAGGTGCGAGCTGCCACCCGTGGCCGCGCCGCCCAGACCGTTGAGCGTGCTGCCCACTGGCGACAGGTTGACCACCGGCAGGCCCAGCACATTGACCGTCGAATAGGTCTGCATCACGTTGGCGTTGCTGAGCTTGAGATTTCCGTTGCTCAGGTAGCCGTTGCCGCCGAACAGGCTGGTGGTGGTCGGCCCGATCAGCTGGCCGACATTGCCGACCAGGCCACCGGTACCGATGATCAGCCCCGCATTCGGGTCGGCCGCCGCCGGCGCCTTCGGGCTGGTCGGCGGGATCGCCGAGGGTTTGGTCAGGCCGAGACCGCCCAGCGTGCCCCCCACCAGGCCACCCACCGCGCTGCCCAGGTTGCCGACCGTGCCGTTGAGATTGCCGTTGAGCAGGTTGCCTACGGCGCTGCCGACGTTGCCAAGCGTGTTGCCCAGCAGGCCACCCAGGCCAGTGCCGGAGCCGGTGGCGCCATTGAGCAGGCCGCCGACGGAACCGACCGTGTTGTTGAGCGTGCCGCCTACCGCAGTGCCGACGCTGCCAACCGTGCCGCCAACGGCGCCTACGGTGTTGTTGAGCGTGCCGCCTACCGCGCCGCCCACACTACCGACGGTGCCATTGAGAGCTCCGCCAACAGCGCCTCCAACCGCGCCGACAGTGCCTGCTGCACCATTCAATGCGCCGCCTACGGTGTTGTTGAGCGTGCCACCCACGGCGCCGCCCACGCTGCCGACGGTGCCGTTGAGGGCTCCGCCGACCGCGCCGCCGACCGTGCCCACAGCGCCATTCAGTGCACCGCCTACGGCGCCTACAGTGTTATTAAGCGAGCCACCCACGGCGCCGCCCACGCTGCCGACGGTGCCGTTGAGCGCACCACCGACCGCGCCGCCGACCGTGCCCACGGCGCCATTCAGTGCACCGCCCACGGCGCCCACCGTGTTGTTGAGCGTGCCACCCACGGCGCCGCCCACGCTGCCGACGGTGCCGTTGAGCGCACCACCGACCGTGCCCACGGCGCCATTCAGTGCACCGCCAACGGCGCCTACAGTGTTGTTGAGCGTGCCACCCACGGCACCGCCCACACTGCCGACGGTGCCATTGAGCGCACCACCAACCGCGCCGCCGACCGTGCCCACGGCGCCATTCAGTGCACCGCCAACGGCGCCTACAGTGTTATTAAGCGAGCCACCCACGGCGCCGCCCACGCTGCCGACGGTGCCGTTGAGCGCACCACCAACCGCGCCGCCGACCGCGCCCACGGCGCCATTCAGTGCACCGCCAACGGCGCCTACAGTGTTGTTGAGCGTGCCACCCACGGCACCGCCCACACTGCCGACGGTGCCATTGAGCGCACCACCAACCGCGCCGCCGACCGTGCCCACGGCGCCATTCAGTGCACCGCCCACGGCGCCTACAGTGTTGTTGAGCGTGCCACCCACGGCGCCGCCCACACTGCCGACGGTGCCGTTGAGCGCACCACCGACGGCGTTGCCCGCGGCGCCGACCACGCCACCCACCAGCCCCCCGACACCCAGTGCGCTGTTCTGCGCCGCAGCCGTTGCCTGGCCCGCCAGTTTCAGATTGCGATCAGCAACCACTTCCTGGCCATCCGGCGCCTGCACGCGCACCTTGCCAGCTGCACCGGCATCGAATGCTGCGGTGATCGCCCGATCGTGGGTTTCTCCCGGCACTTCCTCCCTGGCAGGCAGCGTGATCGCCGCCATCGCCTTTGCCTGGCCCTGGGCGTCGATCTGATGGCCTGCCACCGTCACCTTCGAATCGAGCGCCCCATCAACAGAAGCCTTCAGACCCCGCAGCGCACCTGTCGGCGCGCCGCTGATGCCGGCGGCCGCCTGTGCACCGGTATCGATTGATGCCACCTGCGCACCGCCGAGGCCGATGTTGGCTTTCGCACGGACATCAGCAGCAAGCCCAGGGACGGCGACCTGCTTCGGCGCCGTGTTCGCGGCCAGCTTCACCTGCACGGTGGCCGGCAGCACGTCACGCACCACCGGCAGCGACGCGGTGCTCAACTGCAGGCCGACCCGCGCATCCGCGCTGATTGCCGGGCTGCTCTGGGCCTGGCTTGCGGCAGCCGCGAGGGCTACCTCGGCATCGACCTTGACCGGCATGGGCTGCGTGTACTTGGCTGCAAGTGCCTGCAGATCACGCAGCGATTGATTGGATTCGGATGCCCCTGCGTGGCCACTGGCCAGCGCACACAGCAGGGCCATGGCGAGCGTGGTGGGCATCAGCAGGAAGGCGCGCGGATCCCGCGCGGCACTGCCACCGCTGTCGCCGGTGGCCAGTTCGGAGGCCACGACCAGAGCATTGAGCTGGCGGTTCCATACACGCCGGTAGATGCGATTCATGAGCACTTCCCCCGTAGGCGAACAACTGGAATGTCAGTGGACTTGCCGTTTGGCAGGTGATTGACATTTCAGCGCTCGCCGCGGCGGCTGCGCACTTCATTCCGGCACGGCAATCGCGCATTCCGGCAAATCCACGGCCGGAATCGGCAGCCGGTTATGCAGAAGCGGCAACGATATCGGCAAGCGCATGCGCAATTCCGGCAGAAACCACCCCGAAACCCTTGCGGCGCTTGATTCAGGCCGGCTGGCCGATCTGCGCGGGAGCGCGCATCAGCGTATCGCGCGGCAGTTCGCCGAAGACCTTGCGGTAATTGTCGGCAAAACGAGAGAGGTCCCAGAGGCCGCAGCTGAGGGCGATCGCCTTCACCGAACGGCGGCTGGAATCGGCCATCGACAGGCTGCGGCAGGCAGCGCACAGCCGCAGCATGGACAGATAGCGGTTGGGCGAGGTTCCGAACAGATCCTCGAAGGCATAGCGCAGGCCGCGTTCGCTGACACCCGCCGCGTCGCATATCTCGTTCATGTAGATGTTGCGGCGCAGGTTGAGCCGCATGAAGTTCTCCGCCCGCTGCGCGATCAGATAATGCGTGCGCCGCGCGCGGCTGCAACCAGGGCGATCGGCGGCGCCTGCACCGAGCAGGGCCTGCACGTGTTCGTGCAGCAATCGTTCGGTTTCCTCCGGCTGCAGGCCAGCACCCTGGCCGAGCTGAAGATGCAGTTGCTGATAATGATGGGCGAGTGGTGCCGAATCGTTCGCCAGATTGAACAGTGAAAGTGCTTGGCCTGCGGGTGGCGTGCTGCGCAGGCTCAGTTCGGTCAGCTTGCGTTGCACCCGTGCGACCGGCACCAGCATCAGGGTCATGTGCGTACCGGGGCTCAGCGTGAACTCGCTGATGCCTTCGGGCATCACCGTCAGCGCCATCCCAGGAGTAAGCGGCACCCCGTGGCACCAGCTCAGTGTTTCATCGGTCGCGTGCAGATACCCCAGCATCGCCCAGTCGGGTGGCAGCATGAAGCGGCCACGGCAATGGAAGCCGCAGCTGATGCTGCAGAACAGGGCTTCCTCATGCACGCGCGAAGCGAAGGCCGCCCGCGGCCCGTTGCCATCGAGCAGCAGCAGTTCGACATCGCACACACGAAGTACGCCGCTCAGCGTCGCCAGATCGATCGATCGCAGGCCGCTGTCGTCGCTGTCTTCTACCCCACCATCGACCATGACAGTGTCGTCCCCCCGTTGATCCGCAACACGCTGCGGCCCCCACTGCCTGACAGGGCCACACCATTCCTCCAGGAACCTTCGCTATTTCCGGGAGGGCTGCGACCGGTGCCGCGCGACCCACCCTGTTGAAAGCAGCAACTTGAAACCGAGTATGCCCGATAATCATCGAAGGTAAACCCGAACCCTGCATTGAAGAAAATAGATACACAGATGAAGAAAATGTGGTCGCCAGTGGCACGATTTTCGCATGCGCCATTTGCGACATCACATTATCTGCACGTCGATGAATCGTTTTGCCAGCGAACGGATATACGTCACAGAAACAGCCTGAAAGTTTAAGGATCGACGCGTTTCTGCCGAATTTGCATATAGGTTCCAGTTGCAGCCAACCGCCATTCAGGCAAAGTCGATAACACGGTGATCCGGTCGCTTCAGAACGGCCACACCTGGGGGAGCGCATGACCACGACCGTATCGCAGAACAGTTCGGCCACCGGCGCAGCGCCGCGTGGTTGCAACGTTGCGGCCGGTATTTCTCCCGGGGCCGATTACCCAGAATGAGCACGGCGGGTCATTCCCGTCATGCCACCCCGCCAGGACGTGCGGGGCCCACGGACGATCCCGGCGGAGCCGGGCCACCGCCCAACAGGTGTCCTGCATCTGCAGACAACAAGTAGAGGGAGACAAGGCCATGAACGCATCCATCCGCAAGTTCCTGAAGGAAGAAGATGGTGTCACCGCGCTCGAGTACGGGCTGCTGGCCGCCGTCATCGCCGGCATCCTGATTGCGGTCGGCAACAAGGAGATCAAGGGGTTCTTCGAGACGCTGTTCAAGAACCTCTCCGACCTCGCCACCAAGGCCTCCGGGTCGACACCTGCGACCGGCGGCGGCTGAGCCTGCGTGCATCGCACATCCCTGCAGCGGTGCTGGGATGTGCCCGGTGGCAACTGCAGACTGTCCAATGACGGACGACGGAGCGTGCGATGACGTTGCTGGGACTATTGGCCATCGGCGTGTGCCTGCGGATCGCGATCAGCGATCTGTATGCCCGCCGGGTGCCCAATGCCTGGCTGCTGTCTGCATCCGTCATTGCCATCGCATTGATCATCGCGGGGCAGTTCAGCGCGCCGCGCCAGCCGTGGCTTGCCCACGCAGCGGGCGCGGCGCTCGGCCTGGTGGCCCTGCTGCCGTTCTATGCCATCCGCTGGATGGGCGCCGGTGACGTCAAGTTCTTCGCGGTACTGGGCCTGATGCTGGGCTGGAAAGCCCTGCTGCCGATCTGGGTGGTGGCCAGTCTCGCGGCCGGCCTGCACGCGGCAGTGATCATTGTTGGCCGCCGTTTGGGCGTGATGCTGCCTACGGGCCTTCAGATGCAGGTCAACCGCGCCAGCAGCCAATGGCAATCACACCCTGCCCTGCGCGACATGCAGGCCGCCCGCCAGGGACGACACGGCATTCCCTATGCAGCCTACCTGGCTATCGCCGGCATCGGCTGGGTTCTGGCAAGCGTCTATGGAGGTGTGGCATGAACATCCGCAATCCACGGCGTCAGCGCGGCGTGGCCAGCATCGAATTCGCCCTGATGCTGATGCTGGGCCTGCTGCCACTGCTGCTGTTCACGTTCTCCGGCGTGATGATCATGGCCGCGCAACAGACATTGGCGACGGCCTCGGCCGAGGGCGCTCGCGCTTCATTGCGCTATGGCAGTGCCAATGAACGGCGTACTGCCGCCTGCGTTGCAGCCCGCAGTTCGATGCAGTGGCTGTTGAAGTTCTCTGGACAGGGTGTCGACTGCAGCAATGGCGGTAGCAACGCCATCCTGGTCTCCGCACAGGCGCCCTGCGCCGGCCTGGCCACTGCCCAATGCATGACGGTGACGGTCAGCTATGACTACGCCAGCCATCCCTTCCTGCCGGGCACCGCCACGCTTTACAAGTGGGTGATGCAGGCTCCCATCCGTAGTGTCGCGGTCGCCCAGCTCGACCTCGGCAGCGGCAACTGACGATCGGTACAGGAGACGGTTCCATGCTCAAGTTGACCCGCATCGCTGCCGTCGCCCTGATCGGGCTGGCCGTGCTGCTGGCAGTGATCGCCCTGATGATCGGGCGCAAACCGGCCGCGCCGGCGGCGGCTGCCCCCGTCGCGCACAGCGAAGCCCAGGCGATCACCGTGGTCGAAGCCGTGGCCCGGCTGCCTGCCGGTGAACCGATCACCGCCAACGGCCTGCGCCTGGCGCAGCGGACCAACGCGGTAGCCGGTGCTGCCACCACCCTCTCTGCCGTGGTCGGCAAGGTACCGGTGCAGGACATCGCCGAGGGCACCGCCATCAGCAGCAGCGCCCTGGCACAGGGATTCTCCCTGCAGCTGCGCCCGGGCGAACGCGCACTGGCCGTTCCGGTGGATGAACTTGTCGGTGCTGGAAACCGCATCCTGCCGGGTGATTTCGTCGATGTCTTCCTCAACCTGCGCAATGCCCAGCCCAACGCCAGCGGCCCGGCGGAGGCCGCGCAGACCCGCCTGCTGCTGTCACGGCTGCGCGTGCTCAGCTACGGTCAACAGGACATCGCTCCGGTCACCAGCGATGCAGTCGCCGGCAACGAGGGCGATACCCGCAACGACCCCCGCGCCGCCGACATCACCGGTAATGGCAGCAGCCATGGCGCTGGCAACGAGGCCACCCAGCCGGCACGCAGCGCGGTGCTGGCAGTGCCGGTGGCCGATGCCAACCGGCTGCTGCTGGGGGCGCAACAGGGAAAGCTGTTCCTGGCCCTGCGCAACCCGGCTGATACGGGGCAACCTGACCTTGCATTGTTTCCACAGGCGCGTGGCGTGATCGATCCTGTGCGTGGCCTCGATGCCGAACAGCAGCTCGCACTGCAGCGGCCGGAGAACCACGCCTTCGCCGGCATCGATGGTGATGCCCTCGCCGGCCGCGGCAACACCGCTGCCCGCAGCAACCCGGAGGCCCCGGCGCGTGCGCCGGCGGCTCGGCGCAGTGCACCGCGTGCGTCGGGCATCGAGATCATCCGTGGCGACAGCTCCGCCCCCCGTGGTTCCCTTTGACCTGCATCGAGCGCATCCATGACCGAACGCCGCCGCCCACGCCCTTCTCCCCGCCAGCGCTGGCTGGCCCTGCTGCTGGTGCTGCTGGCTCCGGCGACAAGCGTGGCCGCCGACGATCTCGTGCTGCAGGCGCGTGAGCAGCGCCCATGGACCCTCCCGGCCGATCTGGAACGGGTCGCCATCGCCGACCCGGGCGTCGCCGACATCGTGATGCTGCGTGGGCAGCGCCAGGCACTGCTGGTCGGAAAGGCGCCGGGTACGACGACGCTCCTGCTGTGGCACCGCAAGCAGGCCGAGCCGCAACGCCTGCAGGTGCGCGTACAGAGTGCCGTGCAGGGCGCGGCAGACGCAGGCTCGAATGGGCTGGTGTTTACCCAGCAGGACAACCAGGGCCTGCTGCAGGGAAGCACCGACAGCGTGCTCTCGCACATGCAGGAGCAGAAGACCGCCGCCATGGCGCTGGGCAAGGACGGGCTGCTTGCCGATGCGTCGACGGTCAGCAGCGGCGGCGTGGTCCAGGTCGAGGTCAAGGTGGTCGAATTCAACAAGACCGCGTTGAAGCAGATCGGCATCAGCTTCCAGAACCGCAATGGCAACTTCGCCTACGGCTTCGCCCGCCCGGGCGGACAGCTGCCGGGCAATACCGGCATCCTGCCGGGCATGAAGGAAGGCAACTCCGGCAATGAGGCCGAGTCGCCCATCTCTTCGGCGTTCCGGCTGGTGTTCGGCTCGACCAAGGGCCTGTGGAACGCCGATGTCGACCTGCTGCAGAGCAACGGCATGGCGCGCGTGCTGGCCGAACCTACCCTCGTCGCATTGTCCGGCCAGAGCGCCAGCTTCCTGGCCGGCGGCGAGCTGCCTATCCTGGAACCGCAGGGACTGGGCACCACCACCATCACCTACAAGCCGTTCGGCATCGGCCTGACCGTGACCCCGACGGTGCTGGCCCCCAACCGCATCGCCCTGAAGGTCGCCCCCGAAGCCAGTGATCTGGACTACAGCAACGCCATTGCCCTCAATGGCGTGCAGATTCCGTCGATCACCACGCGCCGTGCCGACACCACGGTCGAACTTGGCGACGGCGAGAGCTTCGTGATCGGTGGCCTTGTCAGCTCCAATGTCGTCTCCAACGTCGGCAAGATTCCCCTGCTGGGCGACCTGCCGATCATCGGTTCGTTCTTCCGCAACTTCGACTACAAGCGACAGGACAAGGAGCTGGTGATCATCGTCACGCCGCGGCTGGTGCAGCCGCTGGCGCGCAATACCGAGCTGCCGTTGCCTGGCGAACGCGAAGCCAAGCCGAACCTTCCCGAGTGGGGGGCCTGGCTGCTTGGCCCGATCAGCCAGGATCCGGTACCTGGCTTCTCACGCTGATTCTCATGATGCCTGCGATACCACGCCCATGCCCTACGCCACCGCCCAGCCGCTGCATCCGCAAGGACCGCCGATGAATCTGGTCCTGTACGGGATGGATCGCGAACTGCTGCCCCGGCTGGCGGCGAAACTGCCGCCGACCACCACCCTGCACTGGCAGGACAGCAGCATGCCGACCTCCGCACAGGATCTGCAGCGTGGGCCACAGAGCCTGGTGCTGCTCGACTTCCGCCCGGAACACGCCGCGGCCTCCAGCCTGCTGGCGCAACAGCTGCAGCAGACCCAGCCCGACCTGCCTCTGGTCGCGGTCGGCGCCACCAGCGCCGCCCAGGTCGAAGGCGTGGTGATCGCGCTGCGCGCCGGCCTGCGCGATGTGCTGGACCTGGACAGCGACAACATCGGCATCGAGGCTGCATTGCGCCGTGCCCTTTCGCCGCGTCCAGCCGCCACCGCCCAGCATGCGCACAAGGCGCGCCTGATCGTGCTGCTGGGCGTGCGTGCCGGGGTCGGCACCAGCACCCTTGCCGCGCATCTTTCGGTACTGGCCCAGCAGACCCGCGCACTGGCGCAGGGCGAGGCCCTGCAGCAGGACGGCCTGTTGATGGAACTGGCGCAGCCGTCCGGCGACCTGGCGCTGTACCTCAACCTGGACAGCCGCTTCCACTACGAAGATGCACTGCGCAACGCCAGCCGCATCGATGCCACCCTCGCACGCACCGCGATGGCTCGGCATGACACCGGCCTGGTGCTGCTCGACCGCGCCAGCGGCAGTGATGCCGTGCCGCCGTCGGACCCGGGCGCACTGCTGCAGCGCCTGCGCAGCGTGTTCGCCAGCGTACTGTGCGATGCCGGTGGCTGCCCGCTGCGGCAGCTGCCGCCCCTGCTGCTGGACCAGGCCGACGAGATCTGGCTGGTCACGGACGCGTCGATCGCCACGCTGGTATCGCTCGACCAGGCCTTGAAACACCTGGCCGGCCAGCGCGAACGCGAGAAGCGCCTGCAGCTGGTGATCAACCGCCACGACGACAGCAGCGGCATGAGCCCCGACCAGATCGCACGCCGATTCGAAGTGCCACTGCTGGCCACGCTACCCGAGCGCCCGCGCGTGCGCCTGGCGGCCAGCCAGGGGCACCTGCTGCTGCAGGACGCACCGCGCGACCCCTACCTGCGTGCCCTCGCCCCGCTCGTGTCGCGCCTGGATCCGGCTGCCTGCCCGGTCCAGGCACACGGCCTGCGGGAAAGACTCTCCCTTGCCCTGGGTGGATCGCAATGGAAGACAAGGTAACCCCGTTCCCGCATGCCGCCACCCGCCCGGTGCTGCCCGACAGCACCCCGGGACACCTGCCGTTCGCGCAGACCGAGCAGTACCAGAAGGTGCTGTCGGCCGCGCATGAGCACCTGCTCAACAGCATCGAGGACGAGCGCATCGACATCGATTCCTGGGCGCCTGACACCATCGCCCGCTGGGTGCAGGTGCAGACGGTCGGCTTCATCCAGGAATGGCGCATCCCGATCAACGAGGAGGAGATGCAGGTGGTCGCCGAAGGCCTGGTCAAGGAGCTGACCGGCTTCGGCCCGCTCGACGACCTGCTGCACGACCCGACGATCGAAGACATCCTGATCAACGGATTCAAGGATGTGCACGTCTCGCAGGGAGGGCAGCTCAAGCGCGCCACCCAGCGATTCACCGACGACACCCACCTTCTGCGCATCCTGCGCCGCATCCTCGCACCGCTGGGTCGCCGCCTGGACGACTCCAACCCGATGGTCGACGCGCGCCTGCCCAACGGCGGCCGACTCAACGCGATCATCTCGCCGCTGGCGGTGGATGGGCCGATGGTCTCCATCCGCAAGTTCCGCAAGGACCCGTTCACCCCCGACGAGCTGCTGGCCAAGGGCACCTTCGATGCGCCGATGCAGGCGCTGCTGAAGGCGATGGTGCTGGGCCGCTGCAACATCCTGGTGTCCGGCGGCACCAGCTCGGGCAAGACCTCGCTGCTGAACGCCCTGGCCAGCTACGTGCCGCCGAACGAACGCGTGATCACCGTCGAGGACACCGCCGAGCTGTCACTCAACCATCCGCACGTGGTCCGCCTGGAAAGCCGCATCGGCGGCGCTGAAGGCCATGGTGCGGTGAGCATACGCGACCTGGTCCGCAACAGCCTGCGCATGCGCCCCGACCGTATCGTGGTCGGCGAGGTGCGTGGTGCCGAAGTCCTGGAGATGCTGCAGGCCATGAACACCGGCCATGACGGATCGATGGCGACCATCCACGCCAACTCGCCCCGTGACTGCCTGTACCGCATCGAGATGCTGGCCGGTTTCGCCGGGTTCCAGGGCAGCGAGGACAGCCTGCGCCGGCAGATCGCCAGCGCCATCGACTTCATCGTGCAGATCTCGCGGCTGGGCAGCGGCCGGCGCGTACTGGTCTCGATCACGGAAATCACCGGTGTCAGCGACAACCTGATCACGACCCAGGAAATGTTCCGTCACGAACTGCAGATCGACGGCAACGGCAAGGAAACCGATCGCTGGATCGGCCTGGGCTTCCATCCGCATTCGCACAAGCTGGAACCGTTCCGCCAGCAGTTGCGCGAATCGTTGTACGGAGACTTCTGAGCATGGGCACGGGCCTGCTGCTGGGTGTACTGAGCATCATCTCGGTGCTGCTGGCGCTTGCGGTGTGGCTGTGGGGCACCGCCAGCAACCGCGAACAGCGCCAGGCCTCGCTGCAGCACGCCGAGCAGCAGCTGGCGCGCGGGGGGGCCAGTGGCGGCGCCCCGGCCGGGGCATCCGTGGCCGCCGCCAACGACCCGGCGCGGCCGGCAAGTGCCGGGCGCCGGGTGTTGCCACTGGACGGCCTGCTGCAACGTGCCGGCCTGCAGACGGGTTGGAAGCTGCCCATCATGATGCTGGTGCCGGGCCTGGTGCTTTCGGTCGTGGCCATGCTCAGGCTCGGCACGGCGTGGATGTTCCCCCTGACCCTGCTGCTGTACCTGCTGGCCTGCTGGCTGTGGGTCATGCGCCGCACCACGAAACTGCGTGCACAGCTGCTGCATCAGCTGCCGGACTTCCTCGACAACCTGGTGCGGCTGACCGCGCTGGGCAACAGCCTGCAGGCGGCCTTCCAGGTGGCGTCGATGCAGACCAGCGCGCCGCTGCGCGGACTGCTGGACACCACCGTGCGCTACGCACGCAGCGGCATGGACCTGGACCGTGCCCTGAGCCTGGCAGCACAGCCCTACCGGATGGATGTGCTCAAGGTGCTGTCCGTGGTGATCGGGGTCAGCGTGCGCATCGGCGGACGTTCCGATCAGATCCTGCAGCGCATGGGCGATTTCATGCGCGACCTGGAGCAGGCCCAGCAGGAGCTGGCCGCGACCACGTCGGAAACGCGCATGTCGGCCTGGGTGCTCGGCCTGCTGCCACCGGCCAGCGCGGTGCTGATGGCGATTTCCAGCCCTGAGTTCTTCCAGCCGGTGCTGCACGATCCACTGGGTCACAAGATCCTGCTGATCGCGCTCGGGTTGGAACTGCTTGGCGCGTTCCTGCTCTATCGCCTGGCCAAGTCGCTATGACCACCCGGATCCGCCACGGAGGTGCCCGATGAGTGCCAGCACCTGGTTTGCCCTGTCGCTGCTGGTGCTTGCTGCTGGCATTGCCCTGCTGGGTATTGCCGGGTGGGTCCGCAGCCACCGCGAACAGCGCACCTCGGCCACCTTGAAGACCGCTCTGCAACCCCGGGATGAGGCACGCGACACGGAGGCAGCGCGCCGTGATTCGCTCGGTTGGCTGGAACGCTTCGGGCGCGCACTCAGTGGCGGCCGTCTGGAATCTGCATTGCTGGCCAATGAAGACCGGCTGCTGCTGGACCTGGCGGGCTGGAACACACGCCGTGGCACCGCCATCTATCTTGGCCTGCGCCTGCTGCTGGGCGTGCTGGTGCTGGTGCTGGCCCTGGCATTCAGCAGCGCCCAGGGGCTGGCCAAGATGATGGTCGTGATCGGTGCGCTCGCAGCTGGCCTGCTGCTGCCGAAGTTCATCCTCTCTTCGTGGGTGAAGCGGCGCCGACGCGCCGTCGACAACGAGCTGCCCCTGCTGATCGACCTGCTGCGCCTGCTGCAGGGCGTGGGATTCAGCATGGACCAGAGCCTGCAGACGCTGGGCGACAAGCTGCGCGATGCGTTGCCGGTGCTCGGCGGCGAACTGCAGGAGGCCAACGTCGCGTACACCCATGGTCGCACGCGGGCGCAGTCCCTGCGCCGCCTGAGCGAGGTCTACGCCGATGATGACCTCACCAGCCTGATGCAGTTGATCCTGCAGGTGCACGCACATGGCGGCGCGGTGCAGGAGCCGCTGCGGCAGTTCAGCATCCGGCTGCGGGAACAGCGCCGCAACACCCTGAAGGAAAAGGTCGGCAAGCTCTCGGTGAAGATGACCGTGGTGATGATGCTGACCCTGCTGCCAGCGCTGATGCTGGTTCTTGCCGGACCGGCGCTGGTCGCGCTGGCCACCACCATGTCCAAGATGGGATCGCCCTGATGCCTGCCCTGCGCACCTCCTGCCTGCTTCTTGCCCTCGCCGCCGTTGCCAGCGGCTGCGCGTCGACGACGCCGAAGTACCTGCGCGCCCCCAGCCTGGCTGCACCCGAACCGGCACCGCAGGACAGCCGCAATGCCTACCTGGAACTGATCGGGCGCATGCAGCAGCAGGGTGCCTGGTATGCATCGCTGGCCCACGTCGATGCCTTCCGCCAGCGCTACGGCGATCCGCCGGCGCTGCGCCTGCTGCAGGCCGACGCCCTGCGCGAGACCGGGCAGGCCGACGCTGCCATCACCCTGTACCGCGAGCTCTCCACTGGCCCGCAGGCCGCTGCAGCCGCCCACGGCCTGGGCCTGATCGCGGCGCGCCGTGACGACGATGGCGGCAGCGAGGAGGCACTGGCCCGGGCCACGCAGCTGCAGCCCTTGAACACCGACTACCTGGGCGATCTCGGCTATGCACGCCTGCGTGCAGGCCAGTTCGAACAGGCCCGTGAACCGTTGGCCAAGGCACTGGAGCTGTCTCCAGGCAACCCCAAGGCCACGGCCAACCTTGCCCTGTGGGCCGTGCTGCGCGGCGACGCCGCCACCGCAGAGCGCCTCGCCGAGCAGGCCAACCTCAACGAGGACACCCGCCGCAGCATCCAGCAGCAGGCCGCGCAGATCCGTGCTCGCCTGCAGCAGCGCCAGGCCGCCGCGGCACAGGTTGCCCCTGCGTCCCCGTCCACCCGCGCAAGCGCCGATGCCACCTCCCGCGCGCCGCAAGGCGCCACGCGCCTGGCCGCCGAACCACGTCGCGACATCCGTGATGCGCGCGATCCACAGCGCCTGCCGCCCTCGATGCTGGAACGCTTCAGCACCTCCGATCAGCCGAACGGGAACACTCCATGAGCGCGATGCCCCTGACCCGACGCCTGTTGCCTGCACTTGTCTGCCTGCTGATGGCCAGCGGCGCGCGGGCGCAGCAGCAACCCCTGACCGGGCAGATGCTCGGCGGCAGCGCACCGGTCGCAGCGGCCACGCAGCCACTGCAGTCCGAGGCATTGGCCACGGTGGACCTTGCAGCCCCTGCTCCATCGGGATCACCGGCCACCGCCCCGCCGATCATTGCCACCGACCACCTCGCACCAGCGCCCCGCCCTGCACGCACGCAGATCGGCGATACCGCGCGCGACCTGTTCCGCCTGCAGGCATCGGGGCAGCAGGCCGGGCAACGCCTGCCGATCCTCGGCGACCAGGCCACGTTGAGCTACGCCCGCTACTTGAAGAGCTTCGAACACGAGATCCCGGACTTTTTCGAAACCGATGTCGCCAAGTCCAAGGGAACATCCTCATCCGGACGCTGAGGTAGGCCATGAAACGCCCACGCCAGTTCAGTTTCAGCCGCCCACGCGGCGGCATGTCGGTCACCATGATGCTGGTCATGCTGGCGCTGCTCGCCATGCTGGGCCTGATCGAGATCGGCTACCTGTTCTGGGCCAAGCGTGACGCACAGAAGGTCGCAGACCTTGCTGCACTGGCCGGTGCACAACGGCTGGAACTGTGCACGTCTGACAACAGCGACAACAGCGCGGCGCGGCAGAGCGCGGTCACCCAGAACAGGTTTGCAGGCTCCCTGCAGATCCGCTGCGGCAACTGGAGCGCCGCACGCAGCACGTCGAACCGCTTCGTCACCACCGTCGATGCCAGCAACCCACGCAATGCCGTGCAGGTGGTCGCACAGCGCAGCGTGCTGCCGTTCTTTGGCCAGAACACCAGCCTGCCCACCGTCAGCGTGGAGGCGGTGGCCCGACGCTCCGAACCGACTGCGGTGTTCGCGGTCGGTTCGCAGCTGCTGCGTACCAATGGCGACTCGGTACTGCTGTCGACCCTGCGCCTGGTCGGCCTGGATGTCACCAATGCCACCGTGCTTTCCTATGACGGCCTCGCCCAGGCCAACGTCACGCCGTCGGGTCTGCTCAAGGCGTTGAACATCCCGGTCAGCGCCAACCTCAGCGTGGCCGACTTCAACCGGTTGCTGTCGGTCAACAAGATCTCGCTGGCGCAGCTGGTCGATGCCACCGCCACCGTGGTCGGCCGCGATACCACCGTTGGCGTACAGCTGCGCGCGCTGTCCGACCTGGTCGCCACCCAGCTGGACATCAACAAGCTCAATATCGTGCTGGGCAGCCAGTCCGGCGGCGGTGGCCTGTTCGCCGAAGTCGTCTCGCCGGATGGCACCGTCGGCAGCGCGCTGGAAACGAAGGTCAACGTCCTCAACCTGATCAGCACCGCCATCTCCATCGCCAACGACGGCAACGGCGTGGCGGTCAAGGGATTGGACCTGCTGGGCATCAACATCCAGGCCGGCGTGGTCGAGCCGCCCTCGATCGCCATCGGTGGTGTCGGTACCCGCGCGTACAACGCGCAGGTGCGGCTGATGGTGGACGTGGACAGCAACAACCTGTTCGCGGTGGGCCCGCTGCTGAACCTGCTCGGCACGCGACTGCACCTGCCACTGCATGTCGATGTCGCCAATGCGATGGGCACGCTGACCGGCATCCAATGCGGCGCCAGCCCACAGAAGGCCACCATTCGGGTCGACTCGTCGGTGCTGCGCGCCTGTGTCGGCAATGTCGACCCGGCGCAACGCTTTTCCAGGAGTAATGTCTGCGACGACTCCCTGAAGAACGAGCAGCTGCTGAAACTGCTCGGGCAACCCTTGATCAATGACAGGATCACCCTGCCTGCCCTGACCAGCTCGCAGAACCTGACCCTTGCCGCCGGCGAGACCGCTTCGACCCGGATCAATCCACTTGCAGTGGGCAACGCGGTGTCGGACCTGGTCAATGAACTGCTGCGCGTGTTGTCGGGCATGCTCAGCTCACCCAAGCAGGGCATGAGCGCCAACGACACCGCCAAGGCACTGGCCGACCGCTACCTGCAGGCCACCTTCCCGCCGAACACCCGCTATGAGGTGGACAAGTTGATTCCACTGCTGCGCGATGGCGACGCAAGCCGACAACTGGCCCCGCTCAACAGCTGGACCGTGCCCGGAGGCCTGCCCTACGCCTGCGGCCTGCTGAACCTGGCCACCTGCCACAAGGACGGTCCGGTCTGGGATGCGTTCAAGGTGACCGTCACCGGCCAGGGACTGGGCGTGCTCGATGGGCTGCTGGGATCGCTGGTGGGTGGCCTGCTGATCAACCGCTGCGACAGCCTGCTGGGCAACCTGATCGACTACAACGGGTGTGTACGCAACAACCTGGCCTCGTACATCCAGACCGCACCGGCCGGCTTCCTCGATGGTACCGGTGGAACCGGCGTCACCAATCCGGATGGCAGCGTGAGCTGCAGCGGCCTGCTGTGCACGCTGCTCAAGCCGATCCTGGCCGCCCTGCGGCCGGTGCTCAACAGCGTCGGCACCCTGCTGACCAACCTGCTGGCGAGCGTGCTGGGCCTGGAACTCGGCCGCACCGACGTCAACGTGCAGTCGATCCAGTGCAGCGCGGCGCAGCTGGTCTACTGACCCGTGACGGGCGCCCTTGGCGGCGCCCGCGCCCATGCTAGACTCCCGGCGGGGAACCACCTTCATCTCAACCCACACTCATCCGTGGATGGTCTAGACATGCGAGAAACTTCAGGGGGCGCGGTCTTCGCCCGGCACGCGCGCGGCGCGGCACTGCTGGCCGTGGCCATGATGCTGGTGGCACCGGCGGCGATGGCTGCCCGTGGCGACCGTGAGGCAGCCGCAGAGCCGGCCGCACGCAGCGCGCCGGTGGTGCGCAACACCGTTGACGAACTCAAGCAGCTGATGGATTCGCGCCAGCTGACCGAGCTGCGCACGACCTACAACGGCAACTACGGCGCCAGCCTGCTGTTCAACGCCAACACCCTGACCTACTACGTCGCCCTGTTCCAGGAGAAGAACTTCTGGCGGGTGATCAAGACCGATGCCGTCGACAACGCCGAGCGGGTCTACCGTACCTTTGCCCAGCAGTCCGAGCAGCTGGCCCAGGTGTACATCGATACCACCCGCCTGGAAGCCGGCAAGCGCTACACCGAGCGCCTGGTGGCCTACAACGAGGAACGCCTGCGCACCCTGCAGCAGGAAATGGAACAGCAGCAGGCGCAGTCGGCCCAGGTCAGCGCGGCCCTGCAGCAGGCGCAGCAGCAGGCGGTCAGCCTCAGCACCGACGTGCAGAGCACCAACAGCCAGCTGGACGCCCTGCAGCGCCGCATCCAGATCCTGCAGGCCGAACAGGGCAACCCGGAACTGAGCCTGCCCAAGCCGGAAAGCGTGCCTTCGCCGGCACCGGCTGCCGCCAGCGACGGTCGCTGAGGCCCGGCCATCCGCATCCACGCACAACGGCGCCAAAGGGCGCCGTTGTCGTTTTCGGCCTTTCGTGAGCCACCACGCTCAGCGGCAGGCGTCGTACACCGCGTCGTCCAGCTGACGGCGTTGCACGAAGTCCAGGCGCTTGCTCCTGGCCAGCACCTCCCCGCGTTGCTGTCGTGCGCGCTCACAGGCCCCGGGGTCCGTACTGATCGGTATCAGCGCGGCCTGCGCCCGCCCCGAGCGCACGATGCGTGGTGGCGCCAGCACCGCGCCACCCGCCCTGGCCGGCTTTGGCACTGCTCCGCGCGACAGCGACTGCTCCTCCGGCACCTCCCAGCGCCATTCCGCGCGCCCCTGGCAGGGTGTCTGCTGATAGACCGGATGCGGACCGTCCACGCATTTGTAGACGTTGGTCTGCGCGTGAACCGCTGTGGCCAGCAGCAGGCACAGCAATGGGCTGCATCGCACTCTCGACATCGCACGCTCCTGGACAGGCCGGCCATCATCGTCAGCGCGGACGCCGCCGGGTTCCAGAGCGATACACGTCACACCCCGGTCAATCCAGCACAGCCGTGCAAGCCACCCACCGGGCCGTGCGCTGTACTGCCGGCGGTACCGGCATGTCCGCCGGCGCCGCCCCTCCCTTCCGCCAAGGAAACCGCAATGAGCAACTTCGTCACCGTCGCCGACGGCGCCCGCATCTTCTACAAGGATTGGGGTACCGGCCAGCCGATCGTGTTCGCCCACGGCTGGCCGCTGTCGTCCGATGCCTGGGACCCGCAGATGCTGTTCATGGGCCAGAACGGCTTCCGCGTGATCGCTCACGACCGTCGCAGCCACGGCCGTTCGAGCCAGACCTGGGATGGCAACAACATGGACACCTACGCCGATGACCTGGCCGCGGTGATCGAGGCGCTGGACCTGAAGGACGCGATCCTCGTCGGCCATTCCACCGGTGGTGGCGAAGTGGCGCACTACATCGGCCGCCATGGCAGCCAGCGCGTGGCCAAGGTGGTACTGGTCGGTGCCGTGCCGCCGTTGATGCTGAAGACCGCCAGCAACCCGGCCGGCACCCCGATGGAGGTGTTCGACGGCATCCGCAAGGGTACCGGTGGCGACCGCTCCCAGTTCTTCAAGGATCTGGCCACGCCGTTCTTCGGCGCCAACCGCGATGGCAACAGCGTCACCCAGGGCATGCGTGATGCGTTCTGGCTGCAGGGCATGCTCGGCGGCGTCAAGGGCCAGTACGACTGCATCCATGAGTTCTCGGAAGTCGACTACACCGAAGACCTCAGGAAGATCGACGTGCCAGCACTGGTGGTGCATGGCGATGACGACCAGATCGTGCCGTTCGATGCTTCGGCCAGGCTGTCCTCGCAGATCATCAGGGACGCCGAGCTGAAGGTGTACGCCGGTGCCCCGCACGGACTGACCGTCACCCACGCCGACCAGTTCAACGCCGACCTGCTGGCCTTTGCACGCAATTGATGTCCCGCGGCGGCGCCCCACAGCGCCGCCGCTCCCCCGGTAGTGCCGGCCGCTGGCCGGCAACCCGATGAATCCATCGCGATCTGCGCAGACGGCCAGCGGCCGGCTTTACCAGGTGCCGCTCAGATATCGCTGTGGTGGTGTGGGACCTCAGTCCTGGGTAACGGATCGTGGCCGCCCACGAAGTGACGCACCACCGGCGCACGCTCGCCGCGATGCAGCCCACGCAGCACTTCCTGGATGGCCTTGTCATCGGCGGTGATGCGTTCGTGTTGGCGCAGATGCTCCAGCCATGACGGGGTCACGAAATACTCCAGGTGGATGCCCGGGGTGGCCACGTCCTCGACCACGCCCCAGACCACGGCACCATCGCGGCGGCGGATCGTGCCCAGCGCGCGCATCTGCGCCTGGAACGCGGCACGTTCAGCATCGTCGATGCGGTACTCGATGGTGATCAGCACCGGGCCGCGATCGTTCGACACCGGCACCGACAGCTCCGGCGCCGGCCAGTGCCCGGCCGGTTGCAGGTTCAGATCCTCGGTACCAGCAATGCGAACGCGCCACACCAGCAGCCCCCCGATCACCGCGCCTGCGGCAGCCACCAGCAACGCCAGCTCCGGCGAGGTGCGCTGTGCCAGCGCGCCCCAGCTCAGGCCACCGGCCGCCATGCCGGCCGAGAACACCATGATGTACAGCGCCAGCGCACGCGCACGCACCCATGCGGGAACTGCCGTCTGCGCGGCAATCTGCAGCGACGACAGCACGGTGATCCAGGCAAAACCGTTGATCAGCATCACCAATGGCAGCACGTACCAGCTGCGGGTCAGCGCCAGCCCGACCAGGCTGAGCGCCAGCGACAGCGTGGCCAGCAGCACCAGCAGGTCGCGATCCAACTGCGCGCGCAGCTTCGGCAGCAGCAAGGCCCCGCCCACTGCACCGATACCGATGCAGCCCAGCAGCATGCCGTACTGCCCCGCCCCACCCTGCATCTGGCCACGTACCACCACCGGCAGCAGTGCGTTCATCGCCGCAGCAAAGAAGAAGAAGCCCACCGACTTGATCAGTACCGCCTGCAGCCGCCCAGCGCGGCTGGCGTAGCGCAGGCCCGCCTTCAAGCCTGCACCGAAACCTTCCGGTGGCAGGCTGGACTGCTTCGGATCACGCTTCCAGCCCCACACCACGAACAGCATCGCGGCAAAGGTGATGGCATTGAAGCCGAATGCCCACATCGCGCCCAGCTGCGCCACGATCACGCCACCAATGGCCGGGCCGATCGAACGCGCGATATTGATACCGATCGAGTTCAGGGCTACCGCCGAGGCCAGCATCGGCTGCGGCACCAGCTCGGACACGATCGCCGCCTGCGCTGGCATCGCCATTGCCGCACCGCAGCCCATGCAGAAGGTCAACAGCACCAGCAACTGCGGGGTCAGCATGTCCATCGCCGTCAGCGCGGCCATCACTGCGGCCACCAGCAGCATCCACCCCTGGGTCGCCAACAGGTACTTCCGGCGATCGACAATGTCGGCCAGCGTTCCGGCCGCCAGTGCCAACAGCACGATCGGTACCGTTGTGGCCGACTGCACCAGCGCCACCATCAGCGGCGAACCGGTGCGTTCGGCCATCACCCAGGCGGCGGCCACGTCGTTGACCCAGGTGCCGATGTTGCTGGCCAGGATTGCCAGCCAGATCGAACGGAACATCTGGATCTTCAGCGGGGACCAGGCACCTGCGGCCTGTGCGGAGGGTTGCGACGCGTTTGCGTTCACCATTGCCATGCTCCAACGATCGAGGCGAACAGCGTGTCCTGGCCGCCGGCCTGCTTCAGTGCAGGACCGGCATCGACCCAGGCCAGCTGCAGCTGCCATTGCCAGTGTTCGCTGGCCTGCCAGCGGGTTTCGGATTTGTATTGATTACCGATGCGGCGCGCGCCACCGGCACTGCCTGGCAACGCCACCAGCGGCGCCGGCGTGGTGTAGACCGCATCGGCGCGACGATGCTTCCAGGCCATCTGTACGCCCAGCTCCGTCGTCACCGCGTCGTGCAGGCGCAGGGTCAGGGTCGGCTGGACGTCCATCAGATTGGCCGGGGCCAGCAGGCTGGCCTCGCTGAAGTAGGCCGATTTCGGGAACAGTGCATTGAAGGTTCCCAGGCGGCTGTCCCGCGGATTGCCATCGCCGCTGGCGACATCGGCCTTCAGCCCCAGACGCGGTTGCAGCGGCACATCGTTCCAACGCCAACCGGTATCGGTAGCCAGCGTCCAGGCGCGAATGTCGAGGTTGCCGGTCGCGGTGCGCAGTTCACCGCCCTGCGCCACCAGCTCGCTGTTCCAGTCCAGTGCACCGGCCTGGCCGAACCAGCGCGCACCCAAGGTCTGCCGCCGCTCGATGCCGGAACCCGCCGCGAAGCGTGCGCCTTCACGGCGGTAGTCCAGCAGATACAGGTCCCACTGTCCCGTGCCCTGCCTGCGTGCCGTGGTGGCATAGGTACCCCACAGGTGGGCACCGTGTTCCCCGCGATCATCAAAGGCACCCGGTCGGTTCTCCACCGGTCGCAGTGCCAGCAGATCAAGCGTGCCGAGGCGGCCCTTCCAGCCCAGGCGCGCACCATCGAAGGCCAGGCGGATGTTCGGCCCATCGCGCACCGACAACAGTCGTGAACTTCCGTAGCCGGCTTCCTGCCGACCGAGTTGCAGGTGGAAGCCGCCGCGCTGCCAGCGCCAATACGCCTGCTGCACGTCCAACGCGCTGCGGTCGGTGCGGCCGGGTCCGCCGGCCTTGCCATTCTCGGCATGCACGCCCAGCTGCAGCTTTGCCTGCCAGCTGTCCTCCACATAGGTGGCCGAGGCCAGCGCACGCAGCAGGCCATAGCCATCTTCGCTGCCACCAATACCGAACCGGGTCGGGTCGTAGTACAGGCCACGCACGCGCAGTGAGGCATCCCACTGCAATTGGCCGTCACCGGCGTCAGTGCAGTGGCCACCCTCGCAGGCCAGCGCCAGCGAGGGCACGGCCAGCAGCGCCAGGCTCAGAACGCGAAGCACGAGCATCCCATCGCGCCCCAGAACGCGGTCAGGTCATCGGTGGGCGCCGCGTGCTGCGCGGCATGCCCGTGCGCGCCGTGGGTGCTGCAGGCCACGCCGTGATGGTGGCGATGGGTGGCGGCCAACCCGGTGGCGGCACCGCCGACGTGGTAGCCACCGAACCGGTTGACCGGCGACCAGTCCGGCATCGCTGGCGGCAGCTGCGGCGCCAGCCCTGCATAGTCGGCATCCGCATGCACGATGCGTCCGCCGACCACGGTCAGCACGCTGGTGATGTCGGCGATCTGCGCGTCATCCACGCGGAAGAAGTCGGCCGAGAGCAGGATGAAGTCGGCCAGCTGACCGGCTTTCAGCGTGCCCTTCACCGCTTCGTCGCCGGAGAACCAGGCGCTGCCCTGGGTCCACAGGCGCAGGGCCTGCTCGCGTTCAAGCAGGTTTTCCTCGCCATACAGGGCCAGCCCACCCACGGTGCGCCCGGTCACGAGCCAGGACAACGCCACCCACGGGTTGTAGCTGGCCACACGGGTGGCGTCGGTACCGGCACCGACCGGCACGCCTTCGGCCAGCATGCGCTTGACTGGAGGCGTGTGCCGCGCGGCCTGCACGCCATAGCGCTCGACGAAGGCTTCGCCCTGGTAGGCCATGCGGTGCTGCACGGCAATGCCGCCACCCAGCGCACGGATGCGTTCGATGTTGCGCGGGGTGATGGTCTCGGCGTGGTCGATGAACCAGTGCAGGCCATCGAACGGCACCTCGCGGTTGACCTGTTCGTAGACATCGAGGATGCGGGTGATGCTCTCGTCGTAGGTGGCGTGGATGCGGAACGGCCAGCGCTTCTCGACCAGCAGCTTCACCACGTCATGCAGTTCGGGCTCCAGCTCCGGCGACAGTTCCGGGCGGGGCTCGTTGAACAGTTCGAAGTCGGCCGCCGAGAACACCAGCATCTCGCCGGCACCGTTGTGGCGCAGCAGATCGTCGCCCTGGCGCGGCTGCAGGATCTCGCTCCAGCCACGGAAGTCATCGACCTCCTTGCCCTTGTTCTGGGTAAACAGGTTGTAGGCGATGCGCACCGTCAGCTGGTCATCGCGATGCAACTGCTCGATGACCTGGTAGTCCTCGGGATAGTTCTGGAAGCCACCGCCGGCGTCGATCACCGAGGTGATGCCCAGCCGGTTCAGTTCGCGCATGAAGTGGCGCGTCGAGTTCGCCTGGTACTCGATCGGCAGGCGCGGGCCCTTGGCCAGCGTCGCGTAGAGGATGAGCGCGTTCGGCTTGGCCAGCAGCAGACCGGTCGGATTGCCCAGCGAATCGCGCACGATCTGCCCGCCCGGCGGATCCGGCGTGTCCTTGGTATAGCCGCAGGCGCGCAGCGCGGCACGGTTGAGCAGCGCGCGGTCGTACAGGTGCAGCAGGAACACCGGCGTTTCCGGCGCGATGTCGTTGAGCTCCTGCAGCGTCGGCAGTCGCTTCTCATTGAACTGTGCGGCGGTGAAGCCACCGACCACGCGTACCCACTGCGGTGCGGGCGTGCGGTCGACCTGGGCCTTCAGCATGTCCAGCGCGTCACCCAGCGAGCGCAGGCCGTCCCAGCGCAGCTCCAGGTTGTAGTTCAGGCCACCACGGATCAGATGGGTATGGCTGTCGTTGAGGCCGGGCAGCAGGCGCCGGCCCTGGGCGTCGATCAAGGTCGCTTCATTGCCCCAGCCACGCATGATCTCCTCGTCGCTGCCGACGGCAACGATGCGTCCTTCCTGCACGGCCAACGCCTGCGCATGCGGCTGCTGCGGGTCGAGGGTGGTGATGCGGGCATTGCGGATGACCAGCGTGCTCATGCGACGCTCCTTGGAAGTGGAATCGAGTGCGCCAGCGGCGCGACCGGCCAGGCCGAGCGCAACAGCGGCGCCGCTGGCCAGCACGATGTTGCGGCGGCCGTGATCGAGTGGATCGTGACTCATGCGAGGTCTCCCGGAAGACGGTGGACGTCCAGTGCCCAGGTGCCGGGCCCGGCCAGCGCGATGGCCAGCAGTACCGTGGTCCACATCAAGGGGTACTCACTGCCGCCGCGCATCCAGAACCAGCCCTTGGGCAGGGCCAACAGGACGGTGAAGCCGATGAAAGCGGCCGCTGCAAGCGCGGCGATGCGGGTCTGCCATCCCAGCAGCACGGCCAGCCCGGACAGCACCTGCAGCAGGGCCAGCAGCAGCGGCAACGGTGCCACCGCTGGCAGCCCGAAGCCGCGCAGCTCGGTAGCGAAGCCGGACAGTCCCGGTCCACCGAACCAGCCGAACAGCTTGCCCAGCGCGTGTGGCAGCAGGAAGCCTCCTGCGGCCACACGCAGCATCAGCAGGGCCAGGTCGAGGCCATGGCCGGCCAGCATGCTCAGTGCCCGCCTTCCTGCGCGCCGAACATGCTCTTGGCGTACTGGATGCCGATGCCGTAGCCGCCAGCATGGTCGCGGGCAATGCCGGTGGTCAGATCGTAGGTTTCACCGCGTGCCCAGTCGCGCTGCAGCTCAAGCAGGTACTGCACGCTGGTCATCGGCACCGCGCCGGCCTGCACCATGCGGGTGATCGCACGCTCGTGCGCCTCTTCGCTGACATCGCCACAGGCATCGGTGATCACGTAGACCTCGAAACCCTGCGCCAGCGCCGACAGCGCCGGCCCGACGATGCAGACGCTGGTCCACAGGCCAGCAACAACCAGACGGCGCTTGCCGATGCGGTTGATCTCATCGATCACCGGCTGGTCTTCCCAGGTGTTCATCGAGGTGCGGTCGAACACCGTCTGGCCCGGAAAGATCTGCGGCAGTTCGGGGAACATCGGGCCGGAGAACGACGTTTCGGCGACGGTGGTCAGCACCACCGGCACGTTGAAGCCCTTGGCGCCCTTGCTGATCAGCGACACGTTGTTGCGCAGCGCGGAGATGTCGATGGTGTGGGTGGCAAACGCCATCTGCGACTGGAAGTCGATCAGCACCAGGGCATGGTCGGTCGGCGACAGCAGTGCCGGGGCGGGAGTAGCGGTGGCAAGGCTCATGGGTGGACTCCGTTGGAAACACGATCAAGGGGAAGCAACAGGGCGGCATCGCCGGCGACGTACTGGCCGGGGCTGCAGCCGGTCTCCGCGCGGAAGCTGCGGACGAAATGGCTCTGGTCAAAGAAGCCGAGCTGCTGCGCCAGGCAGGACATCGGCAGATGCTGGGCCGACAACAGCTGGCGCGCACGTTCGATACGGCGGCGACGTACATAACGCAGCGGGCTGGCGCCGGTACCGCTGCGGAACAGGCGCACAAGATGGAAGCGACTGACGCAGGCGGCGGCCGCCAGTTCGGTGACCCGCAGCGGCTGTGACAGGTGTTCATCGACATAGCGCAATGCACGCTGCAATGCTGCGACCTGCTGCGGTGCCAGCGACGCAGCGGGGAATTCCTGTGGAGTAACGGTGGCCATCGAGGACGCCGCGAGGGGGTGGCCCATGGTGCGGGCCCCCTGCGCGACGCCCTACCCCCGTCGGTCGAGGCCCACGCCTACCCGAATGGGGGAGGCCGGCGGCCGATCACGCGGCGACCGAACAGCCGTGCGTCCAGCGAATAGGCGCCCGGCCCCAGCACCAGCAGTGCCAGAGGCAGCAGCGCCAGTGGCCAAGGCCCGGGCAGCGTGGACAGAAACGCGGTCGCCATCACCGCCGCCAGTGGTGTCAGCGCACCAAGTGCGAGCATCGCCACGGCCAGCAGGCACAAGGTCGACAACCAGCCCCCTGGCATATCGGGCGCGCAAAGTGCGGCCGCAACGCACAGCCGCAACCACAGCAGGCCGACGCCCGGGCCACGGTCGGGAAACATCACGAACAGGCGCTGCATGGCCGGGCTCCACGGGGTATGCCGGCGTGATACCGGATGGGGCCGCGTGCCGCCTACCCCGTTCGGGTCACCCTGGCCTGCCCCGCACCTGCCAGAATGCGCACCATGCGTGGCCGCCCCTTCCCATTCCTGCGTCGCCTGCCGGCGCTGCTGACGTGCCTGCTGTTGATGACCGCCCTGCCCGCGCTCGCCGTGCAGCGTCCCGCGCTGAGCAGCGGACTGCCCGGCTACGAGCACACCGCATGGCGGGTCGGCCAAGGGGCGCCTGGCGATATCTGGGACATCGCGCAGGACCGTGATGGACTGCTGTGGCTGGCGACCGGTTCTGGCCTGTACCGCTTCGACGGCCGCCGTTTTGAACGCCAGGCGCCGCCACCGGGCAGCAGCTTCCCGTCCACCAACATGGTCACCCTGGCAGTCGGGCGCGATGACGCAATGTGGATCGGCTACTTCCAGGCCGGCATCAGCCAACTCGCACGCGGCCAACTGCACAACTACGGCCGGCAACAGGGCGTACCAGTCGGCGTCGTGCCGCACTTCAGCCAGGACCGCGAGGGCCGCCTCTGGGCAGCGATCAACGGCGGACTGCGCTGGTTCGATGGCCGGCGCTGGCAAGCCCCGCCCGCCTCCGCCGGGCTACCGGAACGCCGCGTGCAATGGGTGTTGCATGACAGCCGTGGCACGTTCTGGGTACTGGCCGATCTGAAGATCTGGATGCGCGGGCCGCGCCAGGCGGCCTTCGTCGATACCGGCATCGCCGTCTCGCAGATGGCAACACTGGTGGAGAGCCCGCAGGGTGAGGTGTGGCTGGCCGACCGCCTCCGTGGTGCCTCGCCACTGGCAAACGCACACGGGCTGCTGGCCGAGCCCGAACGTGAGGCACGGCGCCTGCCCGACCTGGTCGCTGCCCGCATGCAGTTCACCACCGACGGCGCGCTGTGGGCGACGATGAGCCCGCATGGAGGCGTCGCCCGGGTCACATTCGAGGGCACCCGTGCCCTGCGCATGGAGCGCTTCGATTCGCCGCACGGACTGACCGCCACCTCGGCGGTGCCGATCATCGTCGATCGCGAAGGCAATCTCTGGGTCGGTACCAATCTCGGCCTCAACCGCTTCCGCGCGCGCAGCGTGCACACCCTGCTGGTCGGCCCCAGTGATCCCTACCGCTCGCTGGTGCGTGCCGGCGATGGCCGCGTGTATGGCTATGGCGAAGACCTCAAGCCCTACGATCTGCGGCGCACGCTGCTGGATGGCAGCGCCACGCAGTTGCAGTCCGCCGCACGCCTGGCACCCACGCCGATCTGGCAGTTCGACTGGGTCAATCTTGCGCGCACGGTCGCCGGCCACACCTCGTTGATCCCGCTGCCGGCCCCGTTCACCGGGCAACCATTGCATGCGCTGCTGTTCCCTGACGACGCGCAGGCCTGGGTGTGCGCCGGCGAACGCGGGGTGCTGCACTACCAGCACGCCCAGTGGCAGCGCGAGGTCCGCCTGCCCGAACAGGCCTGCTCGTCGCTGGCGCTGGATGCCCAAGGCCAGCTGCTGCTTGGCTATGCCGACGGCCGCCTGCGCCGGATGAGTACGAACCGCATCGAGAGCTTCGATGCCAGCCAGGGCCTGTCGGCGGGGCCGATCACCGCAATGCTGCATCACCAGGACCTGCTGCTGGTCGCCGGCGAAGCCGGCCTGGCTGCGCGGCTGGGCAATGGACGTTTCGTTCCGGTGCGCACCGACATGGCCGGCGTCCTGGAAGGCATCACCGGCATGGTCGCCGATCCGAACGGACACCTCTGGTTCAATGGCAGCCGTGGCCTGGTGCGGATGGAAAGCGGGCAGCTGCGCCGCGCCTTGCGCAGCGGACTACCAGTCACGCCACGCCTGTTCGACGCGATCGACGGCATGCCTGGCATTGCCCTGCAGAGTGGACCAATCGCAACCGCGACGCTGGCCGACGACGGCCTGCTATGGCTGGCCACCAACCAGGGCCTGGCCTGGCTGGACACCACGCGTTCGCACGTCAACACGCTGGCACCCAGCGTTCGCATCGGCGACGTGCTGTATGGCAGCGAACAGCAACCACTGCAGGACGGCCTGCGCCTGCCGGCCGGCACCAGCCAGCTGCAGATCGACTACGTGGCCCTTTCACTGGCCCGACCGGAGCGCAACCGCTATCGCTATCGCTTGTCCGGCGTCGATGTCGGCTGGCAGGACGCAGGCAGCAGCACCCGCGCCTATTACACCAATCTGGCGCCGGGTAGCTATCGCTTCGACGTGGAAGCCGCCAATGAGGACGGCATCTGGAGCACGGTCCCGGCCAGCCGCAGCTTCCGCATCGCACCCACCTTCACCCAGACCGTGTGGTTCAAGCTGCTGTGCGTGGCCGCCGTGCTGGCGCTGCTCGTGCTGGCCGTGCGCATCCGCAGTGGCCAGCTCGCTGCGCTGTTCCGTGCTCGCCTGCAGGAGCGCAATGGCGAACGTGAACGCATTGCGCGCGACCTGCACGACACCCTGCTGCAGGGCAGCCAGGGCCTGATCCTGCGCCTGCATGCAATCAGCCAGTCCGCGCAGACGCCAGAAGCAGTACGCGGCCAGCTGGAGTCGGCGATGCAGCTGGCCGAGCGCAATCTGGCCGAGGGCCGCGAGCGCGTCAACGCATTGCGCGACGGCCCATTCTCCGGTCGCGACCTGGCTTCGGCATTGGCCGATGTGCATGCCGAGTACGCCGGGCATGGCACCAATCCCCTGCGCCTTACCGTTGAAGGCGCGACGCCGCCACTGCAGGCCGATGCCGCGGAGGAAGTATTCCTGATTGGTCGCGAGGCCATCCGCAACGCATTGCGCCACGCCGATGCCAGTGCCATTGAAGTGGAACTGTCCTACGGCACGCGCTGCTTCCTGCTGCACGTACGGGATGACGGTGTCGGCATCGCCGATGAAGACGCTGGACACGGCCATTGGGGTCTGCAGGGAATGCGTGAGCGTGCACAGCGGCTCGGGGCCGAGCTGCAGCTGTGGACCCGCCCCGGACTGGGTACCGAAGTAGCGCTGGCGGTCCCCGCCCGGCGCCTGTATCACCGCCGCCCATCGCGTTGGCGCTGGCCCTGGAGTAGCGCAAACCATGACTGAGTCACCTGCCCCGATCGGCGTACTGGTGGTCGACGACCACCCGCTGCTGCGTGACGGCCTGGCGGCGCTGCTGGGCGCGCAACCCGATCTGCGCCTGCTCGGCGAAGCCGCCGATGGCGAGGAAGCCATCGCACGCTACCAGCAGCTGCAGCCGGACGTGGTGCTGATGGACCTGCAGATGCCACGCCTGGATGGTGTGGAAGCCATCGTGCGGATCCGCGCGATGGACCCGCGCGCACGCATCATCGTGCTGACCACCTACCGCGGTGACGTACGTGCAGTGCGGGCGCTGCAGGCCGGCGCCAGTGCCTACCTGCTGAAGGACATGCTGCGCCACGAGCTGGTCGATACGATCCGCATGGTCGCCGGCGGCCGCCGCGCACCGATTCCCCCGGCAGTGGCGGCGAGCATCGCCGCACATGTGGTGGAAGACCGGTTGTCGCCGCGCGAGACCGAAGTGCTGCGGCACGTAGCCGGAGGCCTGTCGAACAAGCGCATCGGCGAGCGCATGCAGATTTCCGAGCAGACGGTGAAGGCGCACATGAAGAGCCTGATGGACAAGCTGGGCGTGGGCGATCGCACGCATGCGGTGACCCAGGCGCTGCGGCGCGGCATCATCAGCCTGGACGACAGCGGTCACGATTAAGGGGTTGTTCGGCAGGGCCTGCGGCCCTGCACCCACGGTAGTGCCGGCCGCTGGCCGGCAACCTCAACAGCAAAATCAAAAGCGGGCTCTCCGTGGGATGGCGCAGCGGTGTCGGAGTGCGGGGACGCTGCAAGTACGTCCCTGTAAGCTTGGCAGCCGCATCCATGCGGCTGACACCCCGCACTCCGACACCGCCCCACCTCTGACAGATTCCGATGGCGGTTGGTAGGTGTCGACCTTGGTCGACACGGTAGATCCACGCCATGCATGGATGCTTCTGGATTCCAATTCGAAATATTCGATTCCGATGGAGATTCATCCACGCATGGCGTGGATCTACTGCAGATCGCGGAGATCTGTCGAAGGCGGGGTGGGTCCGGTTGCGGGGGTGACGGCGTCCCCCGCAACCGGACCCACCCCGTCTGCCTACAGGAAACCCGCTGTTTGTGCTGTTGCCGGCCAGCGGCCGGCACTACCGCAGGTGCAGGGCTGCAAGCCCTGCCGAACACCATTCCTTACTTCAAACGCAGCAGCAGGCTGCCGCCCGCACACACCACCGCCAGCCAGGCCACGCCGTACCAGCCCCATTGCGCCAGCGCCAGGCTGCCCAGCGCACCGCCAGCGGCCATGCCGATGAACATGCCGGTGAACAGCAACGCGTTGAGCCGGCTGCGTGCCGGCGGCACCAGGCCGTAGACCAGGGTCTGGTGCGCCACCAGCGCCGACTGGAAACCGAAGTCGAACAGCAGCGCACTCACCGCCAGCAGCGGCAGCAGCGCGGCGGCCGGCAGCCAGGACTCGGCCAGCAGAAGGCCGAAGCCCAGCAGCGCCACTGCGATCGCCAGCCGCGCCACTGCATGGCAGCCCAAGCGATCGGCGAAACGACCGGCGAACGGCGCGGCCAAAGCACCGGCCGCACCCGCAACACCGAACGCACCCGCCGCCGCACTACCCAGGCCCAGGCGGGCATGCAGCATCAGCGCCAGCGTCGACCAGAACGCGCTGAAGCCCACTGCCAGCAACGACTGGCTGGCCACCGCACGGCGCAGCTGCGGCTGCTCGCGCCACAACGCCAGCAACGAACCCAACAATGCCGGATAACGCAGCGTGCTGGTCGGTGCGAAACGCGGCAGCGCACGCGCCATCACCGCGCCCATCGCCGCCACCGATACCGCGGCCAGCACGAACTGGGTGCGCCAGCCCCATGCCTCGGCCACTACGCCACTGACCACGCGCGACAGCAGGATGCCGAGCAGCAGGCCGGTCATTACCCGGCCGACGATCTGGCCGCGCTGAGCATCCGGCGCCAGCACCGCAGCGGCCGGCACGATGTCCTGTGCCAGCGTGGCCATCAACCCGACCAGCAGGCTGGCCATCAGCAGGCCCGGCAGGTGCCCGGCCATCGCTGCAGCGCCCAATGCCAGTGCCAGCAACGCGGACTTCAACAGGATCAGGTTGCGGCGGTCGAACCGGTCGCCCAACGGCGCCAGCAGCAGGATGCCCACCGCATAGCCGAGCTGAGTCAAGGTCGGTACCAGGCCGGCGGCGCGCTCACCGGCGCCGAGGTCCTGGGCGATCAGGCCCAGCATCGGCTGGCTGTAGTAGAGCGAGGCGACCGAGAAGCCGGCGCCGGCCGCCATTGCCAGCACCAGCGGGGTGGAGGGTGCGGTCGCGGGTGCGGCGGCGACGGACAGCGAAGGGGTAGACATGGGGAGTCCGGTGGAGGAAGTGGACGCATCGTGCCTGTATTCACCAAACGTCTGTAGTAGGCTTCATTACATATCCTTCATACGCACTACGCATGAATGACCTCGCTACCGGTGCCGATCGCCTGGATCTGCTGCGCACCTTCCTGCGCATCGTCGATGCCGGCAGCCTGTCTGCTGCTGCCGTGCAGCTGGGCACCACCCAGCCGACGGTCAGTCGCCGCCTGCAGGCACTGGAGCGACAGCTCGGCCTGCGCCTGCTGCAGCGCTCCACCCACGGCCTGCAGCTGACCGAAGATGGCCTGCGCTGCCAGCGCCATGCGCAACGCGTGGTCGACGAATGGGAGTCGCTGCAGGCCGAACTGCACGGCGAACCGGAAACGCTGCGCGGACGCCTGCGGGTAATGGTGCCGCACGCCTTCGGCCAAGCGCAGCTGCTGCCGACCATGCTCGCGTTCCTCGCCCAGCACCCACAGCTGAGCCTGGAGTGGATCCTTGAAGATCGTCGCCCGGATTTCATCGCCGAAGGCATCGACTGCGCGGTGCGGGTGGGTCCGGTCGACGAACCGCGCATGGTCGCACTGCCGCTCGCCGAAGTGCCGCGCATCGTCGTGGCAGCGCCGTCGCTGGTGCAGGCCACCGCGATCAGCACACCAGAACAAGCGCAGGCACTGCCGTGGATCTCACTGGTCACCTACTACCGCGAACGCCTGCTGCTGCATGACGCACAGGGCCGCGCGCATACGCTGTCGATCAGCCCACGCCTGCTCAGCGACAACCTGTTCGTGGTGCAGCAGGCCGCACGCGCTGGGCTGGGCGCAGCGGTGGTCTCGGCCTGGCTGGTAGCCGACGATCTCGCACAGGGGCGGCTGGTACAGCTGCTGCCGGACTGGCAGGCGCCGGCACTGCCGGTGCACGTGGTATTTCCCGCTGCGCGTCAGCAGCCGCCGCGGCTGCGCGCCTTCATCGATGCAATGAAGGCCGCACTGCCGCAGCTGCACGGAATGCGTCCGGCGCCGCGCTGACGTCGCTCACAACGTCTCGGCCAGGAACGCCAGCACGGCGGGCCCAGCCTCACTGTCCGCGTGCGCGTGGCCTTCTGCGGTACCCCCCACTTCAATGAAGGGCCCCACGTCATGGCGATGGGTGGTCGGTTGCAGAACCGGTGTGATCAGGTGTCCCGCATCCGGGTAATAGAGGAAGCGATCGCGATCACCTCGTCCTGCTTCGGCCAGCCGCCGTTGCGCAACCGCCATCAACACGCCGGAGTCGCCGAGGCGGTCATCACCGCCGCCCACCCACAGCGTGCGTGCGACGATCTTCTCGATCGGCAACACCGCGGCCTGCAGCGCCGGCGCCCATTGCGGCCCTGGACGTCCCCAGTCGACATCGTCGCGGTACGGCAACCACGGCAGCGGTTTGCCCTGCCAGCTCAGCGGCGATCGATCCACGGCCCGGAAATCGGCAGGAGCCACATCCCGCGCAATGCCACGGAAGGGCACCGGACTCCCTACCCAGGAGACCGCAACCCGCAGGGTCGGCAGGTGGATTGCCGTGGCCATGGCTGCAATGCCACCCCAGGAGCCCCCCCAGCAACCCGACCCGCTGCGGTTCCACCCCAGGGTGCCGCTGAAGCCAATGCACCGCGTCACGTACGGTCTCCAACGGAACGTCAATCAGATCCTTGGGCACGCCTGGCCCGCGATACCACGCAATCGACAATGCGACGTAGCCGTTGCTGGCCAGCCAGGCGGCATACATGTCACCGCCCTCGAACCCGCCTTCTGCGCCGCCCAGCGTCACCATCGCCGCCACGCGGGCGCCGGGTCGCAGATCCGCTGGCAGATACAGATGCGCCTCACGCCCACCAATCTCGACCCGTTGCACCTGCACGCCTGGCAGCATCAGGTGGCGCTGCAATGTTCGCCGTGCAACCACCGAACCGGCCCGTTCCACTTCCAGTTCAAACGTCTGCGGCAGGAACCCCATGCCATCGGCGGCGCGGCGCCACGGCAGCGGTAGTGCACTGGCGCGTCCCTGCTGCGGCTGCATCGACCAGATCAGTCCGCTCGCATCGATCCCGCGGTAGCTACCCTGCTCCGATCCGCTGCGGGCAGTATCGACCTGGCCATCCAGGTCAGCACGCAACACTGCCTCCGACTGCCAGCGCTGGCCACGGCTGTCCTGCATCGACAGGCGCAGGCGCACCGCCTCGGCAACCGCAAGGCCTCCCACCGTGATCACCGGAACGCGATCAGCACGTCCCTGCTGGTCATCCACCTCAACGCGGACATCGGCCATCGCCGGGATCGCCAGCGCGCACAGCAACCATCCCCAACCTCGTCGCATCCGCATGTCTTGCCCTCACCTGCAAAGTGAGCAGGGTGCCCTGATGGCCATGCGTGTCCCGCAGAATCCAGCGTCGATGGCGCCAACCGTGCCGCCGCTGGCCTCAACCGTGTTTCAAGCGTGCTTCCAGAGCCGCGGCCAAGGCGGGGCGGTAACTTCGACTGACCGGCACCTGCACACCCCCGGCCAACTCAAGCAGCGCGTCACCGTTGTGACGTTCGACAAGGCCCTGCACGCGCAACGGGTTGACCAGCACCGAGCGATGCACGCGCAGCAGGCCGCTCGGCACCAGACGCTCGGCCAACCGGGCAATCGGCTCGCGCAGCAGATGCAGGCGAGGCCCGACATGGACGCAGGCGTAATGCCCGGCCATGTCGATGTAGTCGATCTGCGCCACGGGTACGTAGTGCGTTCCGCCTGCGGCGGGAACAGCCAGAGCCCGGGCATGGCACTCTCCTTCGTCGAGCAACCCGGCCAGGCGCCGTACGCGCGCGATCGCCTCCTGCAGTCGTGGCATCGCCACCGGCTTGAGCAGGTAGTCGGCCACGCCCAGTTCAAAAGCCTGCAGTGCATGCTGTGGCAGCGCGGTCACGAAGATGGTGTGCGCGGCCAGCGCTGGCTGCTGCGCCGGCAGCTCCCAGCCCCGGCCATCAGGCAGCACCAGATCCAGCAGCAACAGATCGAAGCGTCGCCCCAGCAGCAGGTGCCGCGCCTGTTCAAGGCTGGCAGCTTCGGCATCGACCCTGACCTGCGGGATACGTGCCAGCAGCTCACGCAGGCGGTGACGCGCCAACGCCACGTCATCCACCAGCAACACGCTCAACGGGCGCATCATGCCGCACGTTCCGGCAGGAGCAGGCAGACCCTGTAGCCGGTGTCCATGCGGCCAGCCTGCAGATGGCCGCCGACCATCGCCAAGCGGCGCTGCAGCGTGTCCAGGCCACTGCCGAGGCCGTCGCCACGCGCAGGACGCAGGCAGGGATTGAACACAGCGACCTGCAGCCCGTTACGGTGTACCTCTGCTTCCAGCTCGATCTGCAGGGGCGGATCCCCCGCCTGCCAGCCGCTGTGCAGGACGGCGTTCTCGATCAGGGGCTGCAGCAACAACCCCGGCACCGGCCACCCCAAGGCCTCCGCACTGGCCTGCAGGTGCAGATGCAGCGCCTCGTCATGGAGCAGCGATTGCAGGGCCACATAATCCTGCGCGGCTCCCAGCTCATCAACCAACGAACGTTGCGCCGGGCATTGCAGGGTGTCGCGCAACAGCGAGGACAGCTGCACCAGGGCCGCGTCCGCCGCCAGCGGGCGCAGCAGCGCCAGGCCGCCGATGGCGTTGAGCGCGTTGAACAGGAAATGATGCTGGAGGTGTTGGCGCAGGGCCACTTCGCGGGCGAGCTGCAGGGCCTCCGATTGTGCTTTCAGTCGCTGCAGCCAGGCCAGGCCGTGGCCTGTACCGGCCACTGCGATGAATGTTGGCAAGGCGAACAGCGCGGTAATGCCGATTGCCCGAGCCACCTGCCCGGACGACGGCAGCGGCTGTTCCTGCCACAGCTGCAGCAGCAGGTGGCCCAACCCCCAGCCCAGAGCGGTCAATGCCGGAGTCAGCAGCAGGCCCAGCAGCATCCAGACGGCCAGGTGATGCCGTCCCGGCAATGGCCAGCGCCGACACGCCGCCCACAGCAACGGCGTCGCCAGCATCCAGGGCAACTCGGCGCCGAGGATGAACAACGCCGCTGGCACCAGGCCACCCGGTTGCTGGCTCAGGTGTACCGCTGGAATGGACGTGGCGATGAGCAGCCCCCACAACGCCAGCATCACCCCGAGCGGGCGAGGCAGCGACAGCGGCGCTTCATGGGCGGGCAGCAGGGAAAGTGGCAAAGCAGGCATGCAAGGAATCGAACAGGAAACGGGCACCATGCTAGGTGCCCGCACCGGTTCGTTCCCGTGCCGGAAGCAAGGGGCTCATCCACGCATGGCGTGGATCTACTGCTGATCGCAGGAATGGATACCTTGACGGTCGCCGGTAGTTCCACGCCATGCGTGGATTCCGTCCAACCCCACAATCAGTCAGCTTTCGCCGCCCCTGCATTCCACGCCGCCACCTTGGCCTTGGTATCAGCCAACATCCTGTCCAGCGCGGCACGGTCATACACGTTGCCACGCAGGATCACGCTGTCGATCTTTTCGGTGGCAGCGATGTCCTGCAGCGGGTTGGCGGTCAGCAGCACGAGATCGGCAGCCTTGCCCTGCGCGACACCGCCGTAGCGGTCCATCTGGCCGAACCAGGCCGGGCCGGAACGGGTTGCGGCCGACAGCGCCTGCGGTGCGCTCAGGCCTTCCTTCACGAACAGCTGCAGTTCCTGGTGCAGGGCGATGCCCGGGAAGTTGAACGAGTTGAGGAAGCCCGCATCGGTACCGGCGATGATCGTCACGCCGGCCTCCTGCAGCATCGGCAGCACTGCAGCGACCTGGTGGTACTGCGCGTGGCGCGCTTCGATCTGCGCCGGCGTCGCCTTCGCCGCGCGGTCCACGCGCCACTGGTAGGTCGCGCGCAGGCCCGGGCCGATGTAGGCCAGGTACGGATCGTTGGCGTGGTCATCCTGGTCAAGGAAGTCGAGGATGCGGCCACCGTTGAGGGTCGGGGTCACGAATACGCCACGCTTGGCGAAATCACGGTAGGCGTGCATCGCCGTGTCACGGTCGAAGCTGGCGTCGAGGCGGCGGTTGGCTTCGGCGCGGTCGATCCGGCCGGCACCGAAGTCGGTGGCGATCTTCGCTTCGTCCTTGCTGCCGGCCTTGAATGCGTAGTCCAGGTGCTCGATCGAGGCCAGGCCGGCATCGACCGCCTGCTCCACGGTCAGCGCCATCGGGATGTGACCCGAGGCCTTGAAGCCGGCCTTGCGCGCGGCACTGGCCGAGTACAGGAACAGTTCCGGCTTCAGCGTGCTGTCGGTGATCTTCACGAAATCAACGTTGTCGTGCTGCAGGCGGGCGATTGCCTTGTCGGCGTCGGCCTCGCTGCCCACTTCGATCGTGCCCTTCCAGACCGGCTTGATGCCCTCGATCTTCGCGCCCGAACTGAGCAGGCGTGGGCCGAACAAGGTGCCCTTGGCGATCTCGCCGCGCCACTGCAGCACCTGCCCGGGCAGATCGCCGGAACAGTCGCGCACGGTGGTGATGCCGTGCGCGATGTACAGCGGCAGCAGTGCCTTGTTCTCTTCGATCAGCGCCGGGCCACCACCGAAGTGCACGTGCATGTCCCACAGGCCCGGGATCAGGTACTTGCCCTTGGCATCGATCTGGCGGGCCGCACTCCACTGGCTGCGCAGCTGCGCGTCCGGGCCAACGGCGACGATGTCCTCGCCACGGATCACCACACTCTGCCCGGCCAGGGTGCTGGCGTGCTCGACATCAACCACGGTGGCGTTGCGGATCAACAGGTCAGCACGCTCGGCGGCAGACGCCGACAACGGTGCAACCGCAAGAAGGATGGCGAGGGACAATGGACGGGAGCGGAACATGGACAGGATCCTGGTAGGCACGACCAGCGTGCGGGGTGGAAGGGGCTCGATATCAGCGCGTCGCGCCGTGCTGGCGCAGCAGCGCTTCAATGTTGGTATAGCCGCGTTGACGGGCATGGGCCAGCGGTGTAGCGCCATCGCCGTCGGCCAGCTCCGGGTTGGCGCCGGCCTCCAGCAGCAGCTGCACGATCTGCACATGGCGCGCGCCGCCATCGCCAAGCAGGATCGCCTCCAGCAGCGCGGTCCAGTGCAGCCGGTTGACATGGTCCACCGCCACACCGGCGCGCAGCAGCGTGCGCACGGTGGCGACGTGCCCGCGCTCGGCGGCCGGAATCAGCGCGGTGCCACCATAGCGGTTGGTGCTGCGCAGATCGGCGCCATGCGCCAGCGTCATCGCCAGGATCTCGTCCAGGCCGCGCGCACCGGCATACAGGTAGGCGCTGTCCTGCAACGCATCCTTGGCATTGACGTCGGCGCCGGCTTCGATCAGCTCACGCGCGGCATCCACGTTGTTGCCGTGCGTGGCCAGCAGCAGCGCGGTGCGGCCCTGGCCATCGCGCGCCTCCAGCGTGGCGCCATCCTCGATCGCCTGTCGCACCGCATCGGCGTCGCCGCGGCTGGCGGCATCACGCAGGCGGCCATCGACGTCGGCTTTGGACATGGCGGTGCAGGCGGGGGTGACCATGGCCAGCAGGCACAACAGCAGCACGCGCGTGAACGGCGCAGGCCAGCCAGGGGAACGATGGACGCGCATGACAGTGTCTCCTCATGTCCGTCGCCACGGAACGCCGTGCGACGGTAGCAACAGCCGGGCATTGCCGGCCCCTGCCCTGCATGGTAGAAGTCGGCCTGGGTATCCAGAAGTGAAATGTTCAAATGCAAGACAGTGCCAAATCGAATAGAACCCTGTTCGAACTGGACCTGCTGCGGGCGCTGGTGATGGTGGCCGACTGTGGCAGCTTCACTACGGCGGCTACGCGCCTGCATTCAACCCAGTCCACGGTCAGCCAGAAGGTGCGACGGCTGGAAGAGCTGGCCGGGCACCGTCTGCTTGAACGCGGCCACCGCGACGTGCACCCCACCGACGCCGGCCATACCCTGCTCGGCTACGCGCGGCGGATGCTGGATCTGAACGACGAAATGGCCCAGGCCCTGGCCGGGGCTACGGTGGAAACCGCCGTGCGCATCGGCGTGCCGGAGGACTTCGTCAACGCACAGACCACACGCATGCTGGCCGCCTTCAGCCGCCGCCACCCGCAGGTGAAGCTGGAGATCAGCAGTGGGCTGAGCCGTGACCTGGCGCACGGCTTCGATCACGGCGAGCTGGACCTGGTGCTGGTCAAGCAGCGGCGCAACAGCCGCCAGGCCGTACACTGCCGGCGCGAGCCGATGCACTGGATCGACAGCCTGCGCAGCAGCTGCCTGCTGCAGGACCCCCTGCCACTGGTCACGTTCCCGCCGCGTGGGCTGTACCGCGATGAGATGATCCACGCCGTGGAAGCGCTGGGCCTGCGCTGGCGCATCGCCTTCACCAGCTCGTCGCTGAGTGGCATCCAGGGCGCGGTGGCCGATGGCATCGGCATCAGTCTGCTGCCGCGTCGCGCGGTTACCCGCGAACACCGCATCATCGATGGCGAGCGTGAGCTGCCGGTGATCAACAACTACGAAATCGGCCTGCTGCATCGCGCGGACGCTGATGATGCCGTGCGCGCTCTGGCCAGCGAGCTGTGGCGGCAGGTGCAGCGCGAACCGGACTGACCACAGCAGATCCACGCCCTGCGTGGATGCCTTTCGCGCACCGCGCATCGAAACATGGCCACTCCGGCCGTACGGTGGGCACCATCGCCTCGTACAGTGCCTGTTGTTTCCGTGCTCCACGGCGCCTTGCGATGTCCGACGAAATCCCGACCCGCTTCGATCCCCTGCCCGCTGCCCTGCAGACGCATCTGCAGCACCAGCGTTCGCTGATCGCCGCGCGCGTGGCCGTCGGCTTCCCGACGTTGCCGGTGCAGTGGCCGCTGGCGGCCACCACCCTGCAGCGCGTGGTCGATGCCGAGCTGATCGATCGTGACGACTGCGATGGTTGGGAAGCGCTGGGCGTGGCGTTCGGTGACACCCTGGCCCAGCGCGTGCCGGGCCTTGCCTGGATGCAGGTCACCGATGCCTGGGGCATCGACGCGGTGCTGCGCTATGCCGACAGCAGCCTGCAGATCGGCGCCAGCACGCTGCTGCTCAAGCGCGTCGAGCAGGGCGAGATCATCGACATCGCCCACCTGCTTGCGTGGCTTGAGGAATTCGTCGCCACCCGCGCCGGCGATTACGCCTGACGGCCCATCGGGGGAGATCCAGGCCATGCGTGGATGAACGAGACCACGCGATGGTGCCATCCACGCATGGCGTGGATCTAGAGCCAGCGACCATCAACCACCACCCGGCGCTCCACCGGCACCGCAGCCACTGCGGCCGGGCCGTGGTCGGCGCGCACCGCCACGAAAGTGGCCGGCAGGTCTTCGGCAATACCGTAGCGCGGTAGACCGATCACCTGCGCGGCATGGGTGGTGACCATGTCCAACGCGAGCATCAGGTCGGCATCGGTGTAGAAGCCCGAGCGATAGCCGAGCAGCATCGCCCGCTGCAGCAGGTCGCCATTGCCATACGGCCACCAGCAGTCGCGGATGTTGTCGTTGCCTGCGAACACGCGCACGCCGGCATCATGCAGCGCGCGCAAAGGCGGGAACGGATGATCACCCGGCGCGTTGCTCATGATCGCTACGCCCGCCGTGGCCAGTGCCTCACCCACCTGCAGCGCGCGCGCCAACGGCACGTCGCCCAGCGAGTAGGCATGGCTGACGGCAACGCGCCCCTGCAGGCCCGCGGCACGGGTGCGTGCTGCGATGCGCAGCAGCTGGGCCAGCCCGGTTTCACCGGGCTCGTGCAGGTGGATGTCCAGCTGCACGCCATAACGCTCGGCCAGGCCGAACAGCAGCGCGAGCTGGCCTTCGGCATCGCCATCCAGCGTGGTCGGGTCGATGCCACCCAGTACCTCCACGCCCGCTGCGATGGCCTGCTCGAGCACGGCAGCGGTGCCCGGGCAGGACATCACCCCGGCCTGCGGAAACGCCACCAGCTGGATCCGCATGATGTCGGCGCAGCGCAGCGCCGCCTCGCGCACCGCTTCGAGATGGCCGAGACCGGTGCTGGCGTCGATATCGACATGGCAGCGCATCGCCACCGTACCGAACGCACTGCACTGGCGGATCAAGGCCTCGGCACGGTCCACCATCGGTGCCGCACCCGCCACCGCCGCCTTCTCCACCGCCAGCCGCTCACGCAGGCTGTTCACCGGCTGGTGCGGGTGCCAATGGTCGCCGACGAAGCTCTTGTCGAGGTGAATGTGGCCGTCGACCAGCCCGGGCAGCATCGTGAAGCCCTGCAGGTCGACGCATTCCGCCCCTTCGGCCGGCGCGGCCTCGCCGTTGAAACCACTGATGCGACCGTCGTGGATATGGAAATGCAGCGGCGCACCGTCGCGGTCAACCGCGCCATGGACGAACTGAAGCGTCATCGGAAACTCCCGGAAAGCCAAGTCATGGCGCCATCCTGCGCGCTGGCACTGCCATCGGCCAACGAAATATCTGGATGCCACACATTCACCAGAACGATGAACACCCCTGCGACAACCGGTCACAGCCACGCCGTGCACACGCCTGAACGGGTACCATAGGCACCTGTTTCCGTTGTGATGCCGCATGGGCCCGTCCGACCGCCACGATCGTCTCCGCCGCTGGCAGGCCGCGTCCCTGCTTGCTGCTGCCCCGATCGCCAGCCTGTCCGCCACTGATACGGCCGCCACCGCGCCGCTGCAGGCGCCACCGGGCCAGCAGCGCATCGCCCCGGCGGCGCTGGTCGAGCGCCTGCACCAGCGCGTGCTGTCCGGGCAGAGCGCCACCGCCACGCTGGAACACTGGTGCGCCGAGCACGGCCTGGCCGAACAGGCGCGGGTGCGTGCGGTGCGCGTACACGGCCAGGACAAGCCCGCGCCCACCGACGTGCTGCAGGCGCTGGGCGCGAAACCGGGCACCGAACTGCGCTATCGCCGCGTGCAGCTGGTCTGTGGCAGCCGCGTGCTGTCCGAGGCCGACAACTGGTACCTGCCCGGCCACCTCAGTCCGGCCATGAACCAAGTGCTCGATACCACCGATGAACCCTTCGGCCGGGTGGTCGGCCCGCTCGGCTTCAAGCGCCAGACGCTGGCCGATCAGACCTTCTGGCCGCCACGCGGTGAAGGCGACCAGGGCGTCATCCTGGAAGTTCGGGCCCTGCTCCGCGACCGCCAGCAGCAGCCTTTCAGCTACGTCATCGAGTCGTACCTGCAACAAGCGCTGCCCTAGCTGCATGTGTCACCGGTCAGGGCCCCACTGCGCGGTAATGCTGTTGGATGCCGGGTCCACCGAGAATACGAAGCGCCCACCATGCTGATCCCTGCCCCACGTCATCGGCGCAGTGGCCAGGCTGTAGACCGGGGCACCCTTGTCCATACCGATCGCCTCGGACCAGGCACTGAAATCCTCATCGGTACGGCTTCGTATCTCGCCGACACACAGGCTGTAGCCACAGGCGAAAGACACCAGCGTGCCACCGCTGCCGATGAGCCGGGTCGCTGCCGCCCTGTAGAGCCGGGTCAGGTCCTGCACTTCCGGGTGGCCCGCCGCGTCCCGCTCGAACTGGCTGATCGCCTGTGCAAAGGCGTTGTCCGAGCCAAGGACCACGTCGCTCTTTTCCGTCGACAGTGCACCTTCCGTCAACAGCATGCGCTCACCCTCGAGGAAGTGACCCTCCGCATCCGCAGGCCCCTGCTTGGCCGTCACCCGCATCGATGCCGTTTGCCCGTGTGTTGAGCCCGCATCGGCCGTTGCGTTGGGCTGGGACGGCACGGGCGCGGCACTGGTCGCGTCCGCAGCCTCGTCCACGCTGGCCGCCTGCTCGCTGCTGCAACCGGCAACGGCCAGTACGGCAATCACACTCCACATCCTGACATCCATGCGCATCCTCCTCCATGTCTCGCCACAGCATGCCACGTGCGCGACGGCTACACGGATGCGCCGCACAAAGAAAAGCCCGGCAATGCCGGGCCTTTCGTTCGCCTGCCGGATCAGCGGAACCGGTAGTCCAGCTGCACCCAGTACTGGCGGCCATACGGGTCGTAGTTGCCGACCGGGTAGAACGGCCAGCCGCCACCGTTCCTGTCCGCCGGCGGGCGACTGTCACGCAGGTTGTTGACGATCACGCCCACCGACAGGTTCTCGCCGAACTGGCGGAACACGCTGGCGTTGTACGTCATGTACGGCGCGATGCGGCCACTGCCATCGGTCTTCGGCAGCGAGCCGAAGCGGTTGCCGTACAGCGTGGTGGTCCAGTCACCCTGGTTCCAGGTGATGCTGCCGTTGGCCTTGCTGCGCCACTGGTAGTCATCCAGCGAATTGCGGATGTCACGCTCCGGATCATCGGAGAACTGCCGGTACTTGTGCTCCAGCACCACGGTATAGGCCAGGCGCGTGGTGAAGCGGCCATAGCGGCCGGCATCGAAACGCCAGTTGCCCTTCAGGTCCAGCCCGCGAACCGATTCAGAGGCGGCGTTGATCGGGTTGATCAGCACACGGGTCACCTGGTCCGGCTGCACCGTGGCATTGGACGGGTTGCGGATCACACGCGACAGCGCGTCCTGGCACAGCGGTGAACCGATATCACGCGCCTCGCCGCCCAGCGTCTTTCCCAGCCGGCAATCGGCCTCGTCACGCAGGATGCGGCTGGTATCGAGGCTGGTCACCTCGTTGTCGATGCGGATGTCGTAATAGTCGGCACTGAAGTCCAGGCCGGCCAGCGGCGACCAGACCACGCCGAAACCATAGGACTTGGCCGATTCCGGCTGCAGCTGCGCGTTGGCACGGTTGCTGTAGTCGATCGACAGGCCGTTGTAGTCACAGTTGTCGTACGACTGGCCCGCAGTCCGGCAACGCCAGTAGTCGGTCATGCCAGGGTTGTAGCCGCGGGTCTCGGTCGCGAACACGTAGTTCATGTCCGGCGCACGGAAGCTGGTGGCAGCCGTACCACGGATCAGCAGGCTCTCGATCGGGCGGAACTCGACGCCGAAGCTCCAGGTTGCCTTGCCGATGTGCTCGCCACCGGCACGGTACTGGTCATAGCGGCCGGCCAGGGTGGTGGTCAGCGACTGCAGCAACGGCAGCTGCAGCTCCACGCCGGCAGCATAGCGGTCGCGCTCGCCACCGGCACCGATACCGGCGCTGGTGTTCCAGAACTCGCCGGTGCCCAGGCGCGGGTCCGGGCGATTGCGGTAACCCTGGCTGCCGGCCTCGACCACGGCGGCCAGCGCGGCATCGCCACCGGGCAGTGCGAACAGCCGGCCGTTGACGCTGGCGCTGAAAGTCTGCAGCCACGCCGCGTTGCGGCTCTCCTGGTAGCCGGACAGGTCCTGGTACTCGTTCGGGCTCAGCGGCTGGAACAGGCGCGCCGGGTCCGGCGCATAGACCTCTACGCCATTGCGCACGCCCAGCTTCGGGCCAAGCAGGTATTCATTGATGCCGGCCAGCAGCACCGGGCGACGGGTGCGGTTCTCGTAGCGTGAGCGGCTGTAGACCGCTTCATAATCCCAGCCACTGTCACCGATCTGGCCGCGCGCGCCGACGTTGAACGACCAGGAATTTTCCAGGAAACGGTTGGCATTGCGCGGCAGGCCACCGATTTCCTCGGGTGCAAAGCGGCGGTACCAGCTTTCCAGGTTGCCGGTGGTCTGGTTGTAGAAGTAATTGCGGGCCGAGGTCCAGGTGGGCGCACGGGTGTTGTTGGTGATGCGTGCGCTGCCCACGGCCAGATCGGCGAACAGGTCGGTGGTCTCGTTGACGTGGAAGGTCAGCAGGCCGTAGCCGTTGAGATTGCGCTTCTCAGTCTGCACCGTCCAATAGCTGGCGGCGGCCTCGTTGCTGCCGCAATACCAGCCCTGGCGCGGGTTGAAGGCGCGGAACACGCTGCCGCCATAGATGTCCGACGCCGCGTCGCAGCCATTGACGCCCGGATCGATGTTGCGGCCGGTGGCAGCGTTGCGGCGATACGCGATCGCGGTCGCCTGCGGCGCCTTGCCGGTCGGATCGTCCTCCAGCGAATCCATGAAGTCGCGCTGGCGCGCATGGATCGCCTTGCGCACGTCGAACTCGATACCGAACAGGGCATCCCAGCGCTCGCCGGAACTGCCACCGACCACCTGCGCGCGCTGGTTGTCGCCACCGCCCTGCTGGGTGCCGCCGGCGCGCACGTTCACGTCCACACCTTCAAAGCGGTCCTTGAGGATGATGTTGACCACGCCGGCGATGGCATCCGAGCCGTACACCGCCGACGCACCGGCAGCCAGCACCTCGATGCGCTCGATCAGGGCGCTGGGAATGTTGGCCAGGTTGACCACGTTCACCGAGCCTTCGTAGGCCAGCGGGTAGTCGGCCTGGCGGCGTCCGTTGACCAGCACCAGCGTGCGGTTCGGGCCAAGGCCGCGCAGGTTGATGGTGTTGGCCGCCGGAGTGAAGGTGTTGCCGAAGTCCTCGCCCTGCACGTTGCCGGTGTTTTCGGTCAGGGCGCTCAGCGCGTCGAACGCATTGCGGTAGCCCTGCGCGTCGATCTGCTCGCGGCTGATCACGGTCACCGGGGACGGCCCTTCGACGCTGGCGCGCGGAATGCGCGAGCCGGTGACCTTCACTTCCTGCAGCGAGGTGGGTGCGCTTTCCTGCGCGAAGGCCGGCAACGAGACCAGCATCAGGGACGACAGCGCGAGCACCAGCGGACGCGGGCGCAGCGCCTTGTGAGAGGCGGACATGGGCTTCCTGGGGGAGTTGGGCGGGTGGTACGGGACCGGAGGCGTGCGCGGCACATAACGATCCCGTAACGAAAGTGTCCTGAATGGGTGGTTTCAACGGAAATGACCAGCCCTGATGGCCTTATGCCTGAACCGAATCAGGCCCCGCCCGGTGGTCGTCGTGTTTTTGCAATCTTTTGAATGGTCTGGCGAACCGGGCGTTGCCATCGTTCCGGGGATGATGACCCCGTACCCCACATCCCTCCTCCCCCCTTTGCGCCCTGTGTCGCGCCGCCATCTGCTCCAGCTGCAGGTGGCGCCGGTCACCCTGCGCCCGTTCCAGCGGGCCGACCTGCCGGCCTGGCGCCTGTTCGACGACCGACGCCGGCGCGGTCGGCATCTTCACCCTGGCCTTGACGAAGAAGCACGTTTCCTCGCCCACATGCACCGCTCGCGCCTTGAGCAGGACAACGACCAATTGATGCTGGGTGTTTTCGATGACCAGCACGGGACCGTGCTGGACCAGTTGCACGTCCGCCTGCATTCGCTGCACTCGCGCTGCGCCGAGCTGCTGTCACTGCAGCACTGGCACGCGCACACCGACGCGATGCTGCACGCACTGTGCCCGTTCCTGTTCGAGGATGTCGGCCTGCACCGCCTGTTCGTGATGCTGCCGCCGGACTGCAGTGACCCGTTCGCCACTGCGCTGCACGCCTTCGGCTTCGAGCAGGAAGGCCTGCTGCGCGACCATCATCTGGATCTGGATGGCTGGCAGGATCGCAAGCTGCTGGCGCTGACCGCACCGGTCTGGCGCAGCCGCCAGCAGCCCCAGGGTTAGCGGACCCGCTCCAAGGAGTCGCTTGCGCCGGTCAACACCGAGCAGGCGTGGTCCTGCAGCTCTTCGGCGCTGGCCTCATTGCCGGTGCCGGCGTCCACACGGGTCGCCAGCAGAATGAAGCCCGGGCCGCCCTGCACGGCGTCCCGGCCGGCCACGACCAGGCTCCACTGGCCCACGTCGTCCACGCCAGCGAGGTCATAGGCCAGCAGATTGAGCGGATTGGCGGTCAGCTCCGCGCCCGGCAGCAGCCGGGCCCGGTACTGATGGCCGCGCAGCAGTACCGGCAGTGGCGCCCACCGGGTGCCCAAGGCACCGGCATGTGCATCCAGGGCCTGCAGCACATCGGCGCGCAGGCAGTCGACATGGATATGCAGCTGGTGCTGCGAGCGGCCATGTGGTGAATTCAGCGCCAGGCTGGCGACGCTGCGCGGCAGTGGTTGGCCCAGGGCCCGTTCGGTGTGGCTGCGTGCCTGCCAGGCTGCGGCAAAGTAATTCGGCGCACCGCGCTGGTACAGGGCGAGGTTCTCGATCCCGCTGACCTTGTCCAGCGGCATCAGCAGGAACTGATAGTCGCCGTGCGCGTCCTTGACCAGCACATCGCGGCGGTCCGCAGCCGTCTCCACGCGCAGGCAGTCGCCGCGTGGACCTTCGGCGCCCCGGCAGTCACGTTCGATCAATCGCCACAGTGCATCGGAATGCGCCGGCGGCGGCGGTGGAGCGCTGGCACAGGCGGACAACAGCAGCAGGGATGGCAGCAGGAAGGGGCGCAGGGACACGGCAACGGCTCACGGAACAGGCACGGCAGACGGCGCCGCGCCGCATTCTAGCCAATGGAGTGCTGCAATCAGTAAGTGCCGAACGGCACTTCAACCACGATCGGGGCGGCGCCCTCACCTGTCTGCAGGGTGTAGCGATCCAGCGCGCCATCGTCATCGGCATGCGGCTGGCGCTGGAAATGCAGCGGGTAGCGGGTGTCCCCCAGGCGCACGGCACTGCCGTCGGCCTCCAGTGCGGCACCTTCCGGAATCAACAGCCCGCCCAGGTCGCTGTAGGCGCCCGGCACATCGGCGAAGCTGTAGTCGGCCAGTTCGTCCACCCGTTGCATCGCGTAGACGTGCGGAACATAGGGGCGTGCCGGGCTGCGGCCATTGCTCAGGTCGGTCACCCAGGCCTGCGGCAGGTGGTACTGCTCGCGCAGCGCGGCCACGCCCAGCGACGGACTGGCCACCTGCAGGCAGCACACCGCGCGCTTGCCCTCACGGTCGACAATGGCGAATCGATCACCGCGGGTGGAGGCCTGCGGCAGCATGGCAAAGGCGAGGTCGCGCTGGGCCGGCGTGTAGCCGGCCTCGGTCTGCAGGTTGCGCCAGGCGCCGAATACCGGGGTTTCGACCGGCGCGGGTTCCGGATCGGCAGCGGAGGCGGCAAACGCCATGCCCAGCATGGACAGCGCCAGTGCCATCATCGTCCTGCCCTTGTCGCGGAAACTGCCTGCCGTCATACCGTGTCCAACGCCTGCGCCGGAAAGGCCCGGCCTGCCCGCTGGCGTACTGCCAGCCATTCCTCCCACTATGCAATGACCACGCTGTGCCGGCAATGACCGGGGCGCTGACGCCTTTCGCACGCTCGGTGCTATCGTTTCCGCCATCTTCCCCTGCGCAGGAGCGCTCGCATGTCTGCATTCCGTCTGTCCCTGTTGCTGCCGGCCTCTGCCCTGCTGCTGTCGGCCTGCGTCAGCACCCCTGGCCCGGAAGTCAAAGGCAGCGGCCGCTGCGACGCCAGCCAGCTGGGCTGGGCGATCGGCCAGCCGGCCAATGAGCCCAACATCCGCCGCCTGTCCCGCGAGAGTGGTGCCGGCCTGGTCAACCCGATCGGCCCCAGCACCATCACCACCAAGGACATCCGCCAGGACCGCCTGCGCGTGTTCGTGGACAAGGACAACATCATCACGTCCACGCGCTGCGAGTAAGCGCCGCCACGGGCTTCTGTAGAGCCGAGCCCACGCTCGGCTCCTCTCTGGTCGGGCCACGCGGGAACCCGAGTCGAGCATGGCTCGACGCTACATTTCAGGGTTCGGTATAGCCGGCGCAGTCCGGCAATTCCTGGTCCGGGTGGAACATGCCCTCGCGGAAGTGGAACAGCCGGGTATAGGTGCATGCCGGATCCTGCTCGCTGCGCAGGTCCTTCTTCTTCAGCGGCCCCTTGGCCAGCGAATCCTCGAAGCGCGAAACACCGGCCGGGAACCGGGTCGCCACGGTCTGGTAGCGCAGCACCGGCATGCCCCCGGCAACCGTATCCAGCGCAAGCTTTGCCGAGAACCCGTACTCGTCGTGGCAGGCACCTGCGCGCTGCTTGATGTCCTGCTCGCTGAAACAGGCGCGGATCATCGCACTGCCCAGCCATGGCACGGTCAGCACGTCGTCGTCCACCTGGATGTCGTCCTGCAGGTGGCGCACGCGTGCCAGCTGCAGCGTGGACGCGTCGGCACCTCCACCGGAGTACATGGCGCTGAACGTGACGATGCCACCCACCAGCACATTCTGGCGGGCGCGCTGCTGCGGATCGGTCACTGGTTCATCGCTGCCCACGCCTGGGGCAAGCCGCACGATCCATGGCCACAGCGACAGCTCGCTTTCCTGCGGCACGTCGATGCTGACGCGATAGCTGTGGGGCTTGCCTTGGCCCTGCACCTTTTCCAGCACCTCAAGCATGGTGGGCCGGTCACCCTCCTCGGAGACCGGCTGCACGCGCACGCACCAGTTGCCGTCCCGGGTGCAGTCATAAAGACCCGACGGTCCAGTCTCACTCGCGATCAGCACCTGCCCCAGCGGCTCCATCACATTGCCGGCGGCATCGCGCTGCTGCGGCAGGATCGCGCTCTGGGCCAGCGCCAGCAGCGGGGTGGCCAGCAGTGCAACGCACAGGGTGGCGCGGGCGGCAGCGGTGGGCATGGAGGAGATTCCTGCTCGTGGAATCCAGATGGTAGCGCAGGAGTAACAGGACGATCGCGACCAGTCAGAACGGCGCTCCCAACTACGCCCCGCCAGCAGTCCGGAGAATGGCCGGGGGAGCGAAGCCGTCATCAGTTGGCGACTCGAGATTCTCACCATCCCAGCTTGCCTGACTGATCCACTCCACAGCCTTTTCAGCGAACTCAGCGAAAGTGGGAGCGAGAAGGTACTTGGTGTCTTCATCTGCACCAAAGGCAATCATCTGTCCTTCAGCACCGCCAATGTCGGGATCGAAATCCAATCCCATGTGATTGCCGCCACCATCGTGAGTCAGCGGTATCCAACGCGCATTGGTGTACATCGGCTTCACCACCCCCGCGGGACTCGCCTTCATGAACTCCGCGCAGTCCTCGTTCATGCCGTCGGCCTCGATCTCACGCCAACCGCGCCACTGCCGCCTGATCTCCATGGACGAGAGCATCTGACTACCGAACAGAAGCCCTACCCCATCCTGGCCATCGTGAATCATCAGCAACTGCCTTAGCAGATCTGGCAAAGCGACTCCAAGCTGAGCCTCCAGTTCAGCCAACTCGCTTTCGGAGGCTCCCGGCCGCAACTGCACTTCATCCAGGCAACTCTTCTCATGAAGCGACGCTTTGATGGACGCCCATATCTGATCGGCACTCTGCATTGGTTCTGTATCCGTCTCGGCCAAGACCTCAGCCTAGTGCCAACCCGATCAGTGAGGAATGCAAGAAATCCGGACTTTCGGAGAGTGCGCCGCTAGTGCCCACTACAGTCGCAGCCACCCCAGCCCTTGGCTTTCGAGGTCTGGCCGATGCCCGGATTGAACGTATTGCTCGGGTCCAGCTGCTTGTAGAACCCGGCCAGCGCCGGCTTGGCCGGGTACAGGTGGCCGACGTTGTGCTCGGCCGGATACTCGGCGCCGCGCTGGTCCAGCAGCGCCCACATCGCGTGCTCGATCGCCATCGGGTCTTCGCCCTTGCGCGCGATGTAGTCCTGGTGGAACACGTGGCACAGGAAGTGCCCGTAATACAGCTTGTGCAGCAGGCGGTCGTCGATATCGGCCGGCAACTGCTCGAACCAATCGGCATCATCTCGGCGCAGGGCAATGTCCAGCGCCACGATGTCCTGCACCTGCTCGCGATGCACTTCGCGGTAGCGCACCGCGGCACCGGCCACGGCGAAGCGATGCAGGAACGCCTTGCGCCCCTCCTCCGCCGTGCAGTGGAAAAAGCCGCCTTCGTGCCCGGCGAAGAAGCCGCGCAACCAGGCCTCGGTTGCCGCCGCGTCCTGCGCGGAGACCTTCAGCAACAGGTGATGCTCGTAGCGCTGGCGGAATTCACCCATGCGCTTGGGCAGGTGCGAGGGCAGCAGGCCGGTCAGCACCTGCATCACCCGGTCGGTCACCCCGCGCAGGCCGAGCCGTTCGAACCAGCCATCGACGCGGCTCTTCAGCGCGAACGCGGCCGGCACGCGCGCGGTACCGAGGCGATCGATCAACAGGAAACTGTCCTTGCCGTAGCGCTCGCCAATGTCATAGGCATCGCGGTGGATGTACTCACCGGCAATCGGCAGGCGCTCGAAGCCGGTCAGCAGCTGGCGCCGGATCGCAGTGAGGCTGTCGGTGCGGTTGCTGCCGATGTAGAAGACCTCGGCGGCCTCCTTTTCAAAGGTGTCCAGGCGCACCGCGAACACCGCCAGCTTGCCGGCCGAACCGGCAGCTTCGAAGTGGCGGCTGGGGTCGGCGTTGAAACGCGCCGGCGTATCGGCATCGACCCTGCGCACTTCCTCGGCGTAGCGTGGATCGGAGGCGGCGCGGCCATCGCCGTCACCCACGTCGCCAGCAGCATAGTCGCCGGCCTGCAGGCGCTGCAGGATCTGCTCGGGCGTATCACCCAACGCAATGCCCAGATGGTTGACCAGCTGCAGCTGGCCCTGCGCATCGACCTGCGCATACAGCGCCAGCTCGGTGTAGGCCGGCCCACGGCGCACCAGCGCACCGCCGGAGTTGTTGCAGATGCCGCCCAGCACCGAGGCGCCGATGCAGGACGAGCCGATCACCGAATGCGGCTCACGGCCCAGCGGTGCCAGGGTCTGCTCCAGGCGGTCGAGCGTGGCGCCGGGCAGGCACAGCACCTGGCGGCCTTCGTTCAACAGCTGGATGCCGGTCAGGCGCAGCGTGCTGACCAGCACGATCGGCCGCCCATAGTCGTTGCCATCCGGGGTCGAGCCGCCGGTCAGGCCGGTATTGGCCGCCTGCAGGATGATCGCCGCCCCACCCTGCACCGCCGCCTGCAGCACGCGCCACAACTCCAGCAAGGTGCCCGGGCGCACCACCGCCAGCACCGGGCCGTCGCCGAAACGATAGCCACGGCGGAAGCGGCGCGTGGCCTTGTCGCCGGTCAGCACATGGCGGCTGCCGACGGCGTCGCGCAGCTGTGCCAGCACGGCATCGTGGCCACTCATGGCAGGCTGACCAGCGAATCGCGGCCGATGTCGGCGATGCGACGCGCGCCGGTCAGTGTCATCGCCACGCGCATTTCCTTGGCGATCAGGTCCAGCAGGTTGGCCACGCCGGCCTCGCCCTGCGCGGCCAGTGCATAGACGAAGGCACGGCCCAGCAGCACGGTGTCGGCACCCAGCGCCAGCATGCGCACCACGTCCAGGCCGGTACGGATGCCCGAATCGGCGAGAATCTTCAGGTCGCCCTGTACCGCATCGGCAATCGCCGGCAGTGCGCGCGCGGTGGACAGCACGCCGTCCAGCTGGCGGCCACCGTGGTTGGAGACCACGATGCCATCGGCGCCGAACTTGACCGCATCGCGCGCGTCATCCGGGTCGAGGATGCCCTTGATCACCATCGGGCCCTTCCAGAATTCGCGGATCCACTCCAGGTCCTTCCACGAAATGGAGGGATCGAAGTTGCTGCCCAGCCAGCCGATATAGTCCTCCAGCCCGGTCGGGTTGCCACGGTAGGTGGAGATGTTGCCCAGATCATGCGGGCGGCCGAACAGGCCCACGTCCCACGCCCAGTGCGGATGGGTGATGGCCTGGCCGATGCGGCGCAGCGAGGCATTCGGGCCGCTCATGCCGGAGTGTGCATCGCGGTAGCGCGCGCCCGGCACCGGCATGTCCACGGTGAACACCAGGGTGGTCACGCCGGCGGCCTGCGCCCGCTCCAGCGCGTTGCGCATGAAGCCACGGTCGCGCAGCACATACAGCTGGAACCACATCGGCCGCTGGATGGCCGGTGCCACTTCCTCGATCGGGCACACCGATACGGTGGACAGAGTAAACGGGATGCCGCGGCTGTCGGCCGCGCGCGCCGCCTGTACTTCACCACGCCGGGCATACATGCCGGTCAGGCCGACCGGCGCCAGCGCCACCGGCATCGCCAGTTTTTCGCCGAACAGCTCGGTTTCCAGGCTCAGGTCGGACATGTTGCGCAGGATGCGCTGGCGCAGCGCGATGTCGGACAGGTCGGAAACGTTGCGCTTCAGCGTGTGCTCGGCATACGCGCCGCCATCGATGTAGTGGAACAGGAACGGCGGCAGCCGGCGTTGCGCTGCAGCACGGTAATCGGTGGAGGCGGAGATGATCATGGGGTCAACCGTGTGGGGAAGGTAGACGCGAGGCCCGCGCACGCCGGGCTTCGTTGTCATCGAGGGTGCGCAGCGTGGTGTGCACGAACTCGAGGTGGGCATGCGCGGCGGCGCGCGCGCGTTCGGGGTCGCCGGCCAGCACCGCATCCATCATCTCGCGATGCTGGTCGGACAACGGCGAGAAGGTCCTCGCCGAGGTGTAGAGCTTTTCGCGGCTCTGCGAGATGTTGGTCTGCAGCAGTTCGAACAGGCCACGCATCACCTGCAGCAGCACCAGGTTGTGCGAGGCCTCGGCGATGGACAGGTGGAAGGCCGCGTCAGCCTCCGCTTCACCGGTGGGGTCGTCCTTGCCGTGCGCGTCCATCATGGTCTGGAAGGCCTGCGCGATGCGCGTGCGGTCCTCGTCGGTGGCACGCAGCGCTGCATGCCAGGCAGTGGCACCTTCCAGCGCGTGGCGGATCTCCAGCACGTCGAAGCGGTATTCCGGGTCGCCCTGGAACAGCGGCAGGTAGGGCGCCAGTGGTTCGTCCAGCGCCTGCCGCGCGCGCGCCGCAGGTTCGGCCACGTAGGTACCGCCACCGACGCGTGCGGTCAGCAGGCCCTGGCTGGCCAGCTGCGCGATGGCCTCGCGCAGCGCGGTGCGCGAGACCCCCAGCTGCACCGCCAGGGTGCGCTCGGCCGGCAGCCGGTCACCCGGCTGCAGCCGTTGTTCCTGCACCAGGCCGCGCAGCTGTGCGGCCACCTTGTCGGAAATACGTTGCGTGCTCATGGCGCCATTGTGGCCCGAAGCGCGCAGTGGGTGGTCTGCTGGCCGTGCATGGCTCAGGGAATCATCCAGGTCAGCCAGTAGGCCTGGGCCAGGGTGATCAGGCCGACCATGGTGGTGAAGATCAGGCTGTGCTTGACCGTGAAACGGAACAGGTCCGATTCCTTGCCGGCCAGGCCGACCGCCGCACAGGCAATGGCGATCGACTGCGGCGAGATCATCTTGCCGGTGACACCACCGGTGGTGTTGGCCGCTACCAGGAGCACGTCGGACACGCCGATCTGCTGTGCGGTGGTGGCCTGCAGCGCCGAGAACAGCGCATTGGACGAGGTATCCGAACCGGTCAGGAACACGCCCAGCCAGCCCAGGAACGGCGAGAAGAACGGGAACGCGTCGCCGGTGTGCGCCAATGCCAGCGCCAGCGTTGCCGACAGACCCGAATAGTTGGCGATGAAGGCAAAGGCGAGCACCATGCCGATCGAGTAGATCGGCATGCGCAGCTCCCGCACGGTTTCGCCGAAGGTGTGCAGCGCCGAGCGGGCCGGCATGCGCAGTGCGATGATCGCGATCACCGCCGCGAGGATGATCGAGGTGCCGGTGGCCGAGAACCAGTCGAATTTGTAGACCGCCTCGTAGCTGAGCGGTGCGTCCACGATCGGCGGCATCTTCTGCACCATCTGGTCCAGGCCCGGCACCGGGATCTTCAGCACCCAGCCTTCCAGTGGGCCGCCGGCCGCGAACAGCGACTTGAACGGCTTGATGCTCCACAGCGTGACCATCGCGGTGAGGATCAGGAACGGCGACCACGCCTTGGCGATCTGGCCGACGCTGTAGCGCGGTGCCTCCAGTGCCTGTGCGGCCGCCTCGGCGCTGGTTTCGGTATCGAAGCGGAAGATCCGTACCGGCTTCCAGCGGCGCAGGAACAGGGTCAGGCAGACCAGCGACGCCAGCGACGCGGTGATGTCCGGCAGTTCCGGGCCGATGAAATTGGAGGTCAGGTACTGCGCGATGGCGAACGAGCCACCCGCAACCAGCACCGCCGGCCAGGTTTCCTTGATGCCGCGCCAGCCATCCATGATCGCCATGATCCAGAACAGCACGATGATGGTCAGGAACGGCAGCTGGCGACCGGCCATCTGGCCAATCTCGAATGCATCCAGGCCGGTGACCTGCCCGGCCACGATGATCGGAATGCCCATTGCGCCGAACGCCACCGGCGCGGTGTTGACGATCAGGCACAGGCCGGCGGCATACAGCGGCTTGAAACCCAGCCCGACCAGCAGTGCCGCAGTGATCGCCACCGGTGCACCGAACCCGGCCGCACCCTCCAGGAAGGCACCGAAGGCGAAGCCGACCATCAGCATCTGCAGGCGCTGGTCTTCGGTCACCGACAGGATCGAAGCGCGGATGATGTCGAACTGGCCGGTCTTGACCGAGACCTTGTAGAGGAACACCGCGCCGATGATGATCCAGGCGATCGGCCACAGGCCGTAGACGAAGCCGAACCCGGCCGCGCCCAGCGCCTGGCTCAGCGGCATGCGGTAGAACAACAGGGCCACGCCAAGCGCGATGGCCACGGTGATGGTGCCGGCCAGCCAGCCCTTCATGCGCAGCACGGCCAGGGCAATGAAGAAGAACGCGATCGGCAGCAGCGCGATCAGGCTGGACAACCACAGGTTGCCGGCGGGGTCGTACAGGTGTTGCCAGGGCTGCATGAAGACTCTCGACTGGATGCGGAAGATGCCCCACCGCAGGCGGTGGATCGCCGTGGCCGTCGATTATTGGTCGTACCAATAATGAGTTCGATCAGACCACTTGCAGCGGATTTAACCGCCACTCCGACGAAGAGCCTATTAGACCATAGGGCTAGACGACATATTGGTACGACCATTGGGGTCACCACGGTAGTGCCGGCCGCTGGCCGGCAACTCGGGATTCCCTACGAAATCCGCTTCTCCAACCGCCGCATCACCGCCAGCACCAGCACGCACAGCACGCTCACCCCGATGGCAATCACGTATTTGCCGATACCCACGGCGATCCCGATCGCTGCGGCCATGATCAGCGAGCTGGCCGTGGTCAGGCCGCTGACCTGATCCTCGCGTGACCCACGCAGGATGGTGCCGGCGGCAACGAAGCCGACACAGGCCACCACCGCTTCGATCAGGCGCACCGGATCGACCTGCAGCAGGTCGCGGTAGCGCTCCTGCTGGAAATGTTCGGCCACCGAATCGCCGAGGCCGACGATCAATGCGGCAGCCCCCGCGATCAGCATGTGCGTGCGCAGACCGGCAGCGTGCTTGCCCATCTCGCGCTCGACGCCGAGTACGCCGCCGAACAACATGGCTGCGGCCACGCGCAGCAGGATCGAGACATCCTGGGTGAGTTCCATGGGCAAGGCTCCGGGATTTTCCCGGAGCGTCGCGCGGCGATCGTGGGACAGGGGTGAAGGCGATGGCACGCCTTCTTCACCGCGCGCTTTCATCCACGCATGGCGTGGATCTACTGACCGCATTCGCTCACTGCGCGAGGTAGCCACCATCGATGGCGTAGTACGCGCCGGTCGCGAACGAAGCGTCGTCACTGGCCAACCAGGCCACCAGTGCTGCCACTTCTTCGGCCGTACCCAGCCGCTTCAGTGCATGCCGCCCTTCCAGCGTGGCGCGTACCTTTGGATCCATTTTTTCCAGCAACGGTGTGCTGATGAAGCCCGGGCCGACCGCATTGACACGGATACCGTCGGCCGCGTATTCCCAAGCGGCGGTCTGGGTCAGCCCGACCACGCCGTGCTTGGCTGCAACATACGCGGTGGAGCCGGCATAGCCCACCTGGCCCAGAATCGAGGCCATGTTGATGATGCTGCCACCCGTGCCGGCCGCACGCATGGCCTGGATCTGCGCACGCTGGCACAGGAACACGCTGGTGAGGTTGACGTCGATGACCCGCTGCCAGCCATCGATCGGATAGTCACCGCTGCTGGCGGCCGGCCCACTGATGCCCGCGTTGTTGACCGCGACATGCACACCGCCCAGCTCCTTTACCGTGCGCTGCACCGCCGCCTCGACGGCGGCATCGTCAGTCACGTCCAGCGCGATGCCGATGGCCTGTGCACCGCTGCCCTGCAGCCGTGCCACCGTGGCATCCACTGCGTCCTGTTTCAGGTCCCATACCGAAACGCGCGCACCGGATGCGGCAAGGGTCTGCGCGGCCGCCAGGCCGATGCCGGATACACCGCCAGTCACGATCGCGGTCTTGCCGGTGAGCTGGTAATCGATCATCTGCATTCTCCTTCTGTGGGGGTATCGATGCGGCGTGTCGCCGCGAACCCCACACGCTACGCCTTCATCCGTGATGACCCGGCAGACAGCGCGTCCACGGCTGATCGTTCCACGCGTAAAACCTCAACTCCAGTTGATGTATGGAATTACGTACGGATATGCATGCAAAACGCTGGCGTATGTTCAGCAGCATTTTCACTTTGGCCGTAATCGTCAATCGTTTTGACCATCTCGAAATCAAATGCAGATGAATCAAGGCGACAATGGGAAACGTTTCCAGTTTCTTCGACACACTCATTCCAATCTGGCGTTTCCCCAGCCATCCAGCGTGCCATCGCCACCGCATCGCAGCGGGTCCGCACAGGCCACGACCGGAACTGCATCTGCAATGCAGAGCGCATGGGCGAGGTACTGCCAGCGTCCACCTCCTGCGCACGTGCCGAGCAATGTCCCGATACTTCACTTTTGCCGATTACCGCCGCTTCGGCCACCGCCACGGCTTTGACTACCGCGCTGACCCCGAACACCTGCGCGACGACCAGTGGGCGGGCCATGGCGAAGTCAACGAGCAGTTCCTGCGCGGTGGCATGAGCCTGATCGCATCCGACGTCCACAATCGCTTTCCATACGTCGCCACTGCCCAGCAGAGTCCCGGGCTGGCCATCCGCGTGATGCTGCAGGGGCAGGTGGATGTACGCATTCCCCGGCGCAGTGGCTTCACCCTGCGCGCGGGCACTGCGATGACCGCGCACCACCGCGAACAGGTCGAAATGACCGGTGCACATCCCGGCGAAACGCGCATGCGCGGCGTCAGCGTGATGGTACCGGCGGAGATCGATCCGGATCTGTTCCAGCTGCCGCAGCTGCACACGGCGCTCAGCACTCACCTGGAGTGCCGCCACTGGGCGATTCCGCATACCCTGCTGCCGGTACTGGGCCAGTTGTTCGACAGCCCATGGGAGGACGGCATCGATGCGCTGTGGCGCGAGGGCGTAGCCCTGCAGCTGCTCGCCGTTGGCCTGCAGGCCGAGGATCTTCAGACCGAACAGGTGCGCACCCTGCGTGCCGGCCAGCGCGAACGGCTGGAGCGCGTGCGCGCCTACCTGCATGATGACCCAAGCCATGCCCACAGCCTGGTCGAACTGGCGCAGCTGGCCTGCATGAGCCCGAGTTCGCTGCGCCGTCATTTCGCCCAGCAGTATGGGAGTTCGGTATTCGATTATCTGCATGAGCAGCGCATGCGCCATGCCGAGCAGGGCCTGCGCGAAGACGGCTGGACGGTCGAGCAGGCCGCCGCCGCCAGTGGTTACCGCCACCCCAGCAACTTTGCCGCTGCATTCCGCAAGCGCTTCGGTCTGGTGCCCAGCCGCTGGCGCACGGGCCCCTCGAAGGTGGGCTGAAGGCCTGTGCCCTGGCAGGTGTCGATCTTGGTCGATCGGCATACCATGGCCCAGCCTTGGTAGGTGTCGACCCTGGTCGACACGCTCCTGCTTCATCGCGGATACCGGCCAGCGGCCGGCACTACCGCAGCCGCCGGGCATCGCGCACCCGGCGGATCTCACCAACCTCAGTACACCGGCAGATCGATGTAGCTCGCCTGCGCCGCGCTATGCCAGACCCGCTGCGTGGCCTTCTGGTAATCGCCCGGCTTGGCCAGGTAGACATTGGGCACGTAGGTCTGCGGGTTGCGGTCATACAGCGGGAACAGGCTGGACTGCACCTGCACCATCACCCGGTGCCCCTTCTGGAAGGTGTGGTTGGCGTTGGGCAGGTCGAAGCGGTACGGCAGCACCTGGTTCGACGCCAGCGGCTTCGGATCGCTGAAGCTCTCGCGGTAGCGGCCGCGGAAGATCGCCAGCGACACTGGCAGCTCGTAGCCCCCCATCTCCGGCGTGGACGCTTCCTGGTCCGGATACACGTCGATCAGCTTCACCACCCAGTCGCTGTCGGTGCCACTGGTCGAGGCCTGCAAGTGCACCACCGGCGCGCCGCCGATGCGCAACGGCGCGGTCAGCGGTTCGGTGATGAAGGTCAGCACGTCCGGACGACCATCGACAAAGCGCTGGTCCTTGACCAGCCAGGTGGTCCACATGTCGCGGTCACCGAAGCGGACCGGCCGCGGCACGAACGGCACCGGCTTGGCCGGGTCGGACACGTATTCCTCGAAGTCGCCCTCGCCCGCCGCCGGCGCCTGGAAGGCCAGCTTGCCGCCGGCGCGCAGGTACAGCGGCTTGCTGCTGGCAGCACAGCCCTTGTCACAGCTGCGTGGCCAACCCTTCAAGCGGTCCCAATGGTTTTCGCCAGTGTTGTAGATCAGCACCGGCGGCGTATCAGCCTTCGGCGCGCCGTCCACCAGATACTGGTCGAAGAATGGCTTCAGCACATCACGGCGGAACTGAAGCGCGGTATCGCCATCGAACTTCAGCGCGCCCAGCTCGCTGCCGCTGTAGTTCACCTGGCTGTGCCGCCACGGCCCCATCACCAGGTAATTGCGGTTGTTGCCGCTGTCGCGCCCTTCCATTGCCTGGTAGGCGTGGTTGGCGCCCCACATGTCCTCCTGGTCCCATAGGCCCTGCAGCCACATGGTCGGGACCTTCAACGGTGTCTTCGCCATCACCGCGTCCAGCGCCTGGCCCTGCCAGAAGCCGTCATAGGCCGGGTGCTCGACCAGCTTCTTCCACCAGGTCAGCTGGTCCACGCCGGTGAAGCGCGCGTAGTCGCCAGCCGAACCGATGCGCAGGAAGGTGCTGTAGTCGTCGTAGCCGAGGCTGGGCAGCGGCGTACCCTTGCCGCGCTTCTCGGTCTGCATCGCGAAATAGTTGAAGTTGACCTGGCGGAACGCGCCGTAGTTGAGCCAGTCGTCACCCATCCAGCCATCGACCATCGGGCTCTGCGGTGCCGCCACTTTCAGCGCCGGATGCGGATCGGTCAGTGCCATCACCACGGTGAAGCCCTCGTACGACGAGCCGAGCATGCCGACCTTGCCATTGCTCTCCGGCACGTTCTTCACCAGCCAGTCGATGGTGTCCCAGGCGTCGGTGGAGTGGTCGACTTTGGTGTTGTTCAACGGCCCGCGCAACGGCCGGGTCATCACATAATCGCCTTCGGAGCCGTACTTGCCACGGATGTCCTGGAACACGCGGATGTAACCGCCGTCGACGAACACCTCGTCGCCCTGCGGCAGCAGGTCGCGCATGCGCGGCGAATCACTGCGGCTGGCGCGGCCAGCGGCATCGTAAGGAGTGCGGGTCAGCAGGATCGGCGCGTTGCGGGCGCCCTTGGGCACCACGATCACCGTATACAGCCTGGTGCCATCACGCATCGGCACCATCACCACGCGCTTGTCGTAGTCACGACCGACATCGGGGGCAACGAAGGGCTTGCCGCTGATGTCCGGGGTCATCGGCGGGGTATCGGCGGCCAGCACAGTGCTGGACAGGCAAAGGGCAATGGCTACAGCGACGGCACGCACACGCATGGACAACCCCTCCCGGCAGGAAAGCCTCAAGCCTACTCCTGCCTTGAGCCGTGAGGTGTGTGCGCGCTTTGCATTCTGCGGTGGATGCGGGCAGGACTGATGGCACATGTGCCTGCCGTGCCTCTGCGCTCGCCAGCGGCCGGCACTACCGGTCAGGCCACCGGCACTTCATGCAGCGCCAGCCAGCGCCAGCGTCCCTGCTCCTGGCGCAGCACCGCCAGCGATTCGCGCCATGTGGGCTGGCCGCCATCGACCGAATGGCCTTCGCGATAGCGCAGTACCGCCAGCGGTGACGGCGCCTGGACCGCCTGCACGGCCTCGATGGAAATCAGCAGCCCCGGACGCGCGCCATGGCCGCCCTCAAACAGCGCCTGCACAGCCGGCCGATCCAACCGGCGCCCGGCGATGCCGACCATGCTGAAGTCCGCGCAGAAATGCGCCATCAGATGATCCAGCGCATCCGCACCCACCTCGGCCCGGAACCAGACCTGTAGTTTGTCATGCAGGTGGTGGATTTCATGTTCTGCGGTGGTAGCCATCAAGTGTTCTCCGGTTGCGAAAGGGTGATCCTCTGCGGCCGACGCAGCAACGCCATCGGCAACAGGGTCAGTACGGCGGCCAACCCCAGCGCCACGCCGGTGGCGCGGGCAGGCAGCCACTGCATGGCCAAGGCCAGCAGCAACGCAATGGCGGCAGTGCCAAGGCAGAAACTGAGCTGGCGATTGAGATTCCAGAGAGCGCTGGCATCGCTCAGCGCCTCACCTTCCACGCCATGGAAGGCGAGCGTCTGCGCAGTGCTGCTGCACAGGCTGCCGCCGGCGCCCATCAGCGCGAACAACAGCGCGGCCAAGGTGAAGGCCGGCTGCGGCAACAGCGCCATCAACAGCAGGCCGCTGGCCTGCAGCAGCATGCCGGCGCGCAGTACCGTGGCCGGGCCGAAGCGGGCCAGCAGGCGCTTGCTGACCGTGATCGCAATGGCCGAGGCCAGCGCCCAGGGCAGCATCAACGCGCCGATGCGTGCCGCGCTGTAACCGGCCTGGTGCAGCTGCAGGGTACTGACCAGCTGACTGCCGATGAATACACCCGGCACTGCCAGATACACCAGCATCGCCAGCCGCAGCCCACGGTGGGACAACAGCGACCAGCGCAGCAGTGGCTGCGCCTGCCGACGTGCATGCCGCAGGTGGGCCGCCGCCAGCAGCAGTGCGACCAGCAGCAACACGGCACCTGCGCCACGATGTCCGGACTCGCCCAGCCAGGTCAGCGCCAGCAGCAGCGCGCCCAGCGCCAGCATCGCGGTGGACAGCGCATAGGCCTGCAGGCGCGGCGCACTGCGCGCGCCATCGGCCGGCATCCAGGCCAGCACCAGGCCGATCGCTACCACCGCCAACGGCAGGCTGGCCCAGAGCACGCCGCGCCAGGACAACCACTGCACCAGCAGGCCGCCCAACGCGGGCGCCAGCGCCGGCACCAGCAGCGCCACCAGCAGGATGCGCCGGGTCAGCGCGCCACGCTGCCCGGGCGTGCACTGACGGTAGGCCGCCGCCTGCGCCACCGGAATCAGCAGGCCGCCGGCCAGCCCCTGCAGCAGGCGCCAGCCCAGCAGCCAGCCGATCCCCGGTGCTGCGCCGGCCAGCGCAGCGGCAACCGCGAACAACAGCAGCGCCACAAGCAGCAGACGACGCTCGCCACAGCGCGCGGCCAGCCAGGGGGCCAGCGGAATCACCACGCTCAGGCCCAGCATGTAGGCGGTGCCCACCCAGGCCAGGGTGCTGATGTCAGCGTGCAGTTCCGCGGTCAATGCCGGATAGGCCACCGTGGCGATGAACATGTTGACCAGGTCCAGGGCGAACACCAGCAGGAAGATCGCCTCATGGCGCAGGCGGGGGGACGGCATCGGCGGCGCTCCAGCAGGGAAGCGGCCAGCATGCCGTGCGGGCCTTGTTGGAAAAACACGACAACAACTGCAACACTGTCAAATCTACTTTGACAATGAATTGCCATGGTCAGCCTCGATCGCTTCGATATCTTCCGGGCCGTGGTCGAGGCCGGCAGCCTGACCGCTGCGGCCGATCGCCTCGGCCTCAGCCGCGCGGTGGTCAGCTTCAACCTGAAGCGGCTGGAGCAGGAACTGGGCGTGACCCTGCTGTTGCGCAGTACCCGCCACCTGGCCCTGACCGAGGCCGGCGAACAGTTCCTGCAGCACTGCGTGCAGGCGCTGGATGCCGCACAGGCAGCGATCGATGCCGCGCGCCGCGACCAGCATCAGCTGCAGGGCGTACTGCGCCTGACCACTACGCCGGAATACGCGCAGCTGCGCCTGATCGCAGCGCTGGAGGCCTTCCGTGCCCGGCATCCGGCCCTGCAGCTGCACCTGTCGACTTCACCGGCACCGGCCGACCTGATTCCCGAACGCTTCGATCTGGCGATCCGCCTCGGCCGCCTGCCAGATTCGGGCCTGCACGCCAGTGAACTGGAGCGCCACCCGCTGTGCGCGGTGGCGGCTCCGTCCCTGCTGGCGCGCCTACCCTCCGCCGAGGCGGCCGATGATCCTGTACAGCTGGGAACCCTGCCCCGCCTGGGCTACCCGCGTCTGGCCGATGTGCCGGTGGTGGCACCGGATGGCAGCGACGCCCTGTTTGCCACCAACCCGGGCAACGCGGTGGTGCGCGTGGATGGCGCCAGCAGCCTGCGCGCTTTCGCTGTGGCCGGCGCCGGGGTCACCGTGCTGCCACGCTGGCTGATCGAGGACGACCTGGCCCAGGGTCGCCTGCGGCCGGTACTGCGCCAGCACCGCTTCCCGCAGCAGAGCGTGTACGCGGTCTACCCGCACAGTACGCAGCCCTCACCAAAGGTGCGGCAGCTGATTGATTTCCTGCGCGACCGGTTCGCCACATAAAAAGGGGACGGAGGGGATTAAGTCGTTTATGCATAAACGACTTAATCCCCTCCGTCCCCTTTTTCAGACACGGCCCTGTGCGGGCCGTGTCTTCAGGCATCAGCGCAGCACCTGCTCCACCAGCTGCACGTCCACGCTATGCAGCGGTTCGGCGGCATTGCGCGACAGTTGCACCTGGTAACTGCCGCCGTCGATCTTCCACTGGCGGGCCTGCGCATCGTAGTGGGCCAGGGTCTTCGGCTCGGCTTCGATGCGGATGCGACGCTGTTCGCCCGGCTGCAGGGTCACCTTGTCGTAGCCGATCAGGCGGATCGGCGTGCTGCTGCCAGCCGGCAGCTTCAGGTACAACTGGGCCACGTCGGCACCGGCGCGCTCGCCGGTGTTGCGGATGTCGACGCTGGCGACCAGGCGCGAACCCTCCACGCTCACTTTCAGGTTTTCATAGGCGAACGAGGTGTAGGACAGGCCGTGGCCAAAGGCGAAGGTCGGGGTCAGGCCCTTGGCCGCCATCCACTTGTAGCCGACGTTGGCACCTTCGATATCGAAATCGAACACATCACCAAACGGCTTGGCCGGCTTGAAGCCGAGGCCGTCGATGTGCGGGCGCGGCAGCTGCGATTCATCCACCACCCAGGTCACCGGCAGGCGACCCGACGGATTGACCTGGCCGGTCAGCAGCGCGGCGATGCCTTCGCCACCTCGGATGCCCGGGTACCAGGCCTGCAGCATCGCCGGCACCTGCGCCAGCCACGGCGTGCGCACCGGGCCGTTGGTTTCCAGCACCAGCACGGTCTTCGGGTTGGCCTTGGCCACCGCCGAGATCAGTGCGTCCTGGTTGTCCGGCAACTGCATGTCCGGCAGGTCCACCGATTCGGCGGCCCACTGCGTGGCGAACACGATGGCCACGTCGGCCTGCGCGGCGGCCTTGGCCGCAGCAGCGGCGTTGGTGCCGTCCACATACTCGATGGTCGCGTCCGGGCGCGCTGCACGCAGCGATTCCAGCGGCGAGGACGGGTGGAAGATCACCGGGCCCGGCCAGGTGGTCGGCAGCACACCCGGCACCGCATTGGTGCCCTTGGCGGTCACGCCCACCATCGACGAACCACCGCCACCGATCACGCCCTTGTCGACATGGCCGCCGATGATGACGATGCGCTTCACGCTGTCGGCCAGCGGCAGCAGGTTGCCCTCATTGCGCAGCAGCACGCTGCCCTCTTCCACCGTGCGCTGGGCAACGGCGAAACCGGCTTCGGCATCGACCTTCTGGTGCTGCGGCGGGTTGTCGAAGTTGCCATGCAGGAACATCGTGCGCAGGATGCGCGCGACCATGTCGTTCAGGCGCGCCTGCGGCACCACGCCGCCGTGCACGGCCAGGCGCAGCGGCTCGTCGAAGAACACCGCCGCATCGAACACTTCACCGGCCGACTGCTGGTCCAGGCCGGCCAGCGCCGCCTTCGAACCGCTGTGCACGCCGCCCCAGTCGGACATCACGAAACCGGGGAACTTCCACTCCTGCTTCAGCACCTGGTTCATCAGGTAGCCGTTCTCGCAGCCGTAGGTGCCGTTGATCTTGTTGTACGAGCACATCGCCACGCCCGGGCGGCCGGCTTCCAGCGCGATCTCGAAGGCCAGCAGGTCCGACTCGTGCATGGCCTGTTCGCCGATGCGCACGTCGTGGAAGTTGCGGCGGGTCTCCATGTCGTTCAGCGCGAAGTGCTTCATCGAGGAGATCACGTGCTGGCTCTGCACGCCCTGGATCAGCGCACCGACCATCGAACCGGCCAGCAGCGGATCTTCGCCGGCATATTCGAAGTTGCGGCCGTTGCGCGGGTCGCGCTGCAGGTTGACGCTGCCCGACAGCAGGATGTTGAAGCGCTGCTGCCACGCCTCGCGGCCCATGGTCGCGCCACCGGCAAAGGCGACTTCGCGGTTCCAGCTGGAGGCGGTGGACGGGCCCGAGGGCATCGCCGTGGCGAAATCGCCCGGGCGGATGCCGCCCGGATTGGTCACGCCGACGCCGGCATCGGCCGACTGCTGCGACGGAATGCCCAGCCGCGCCACGCCCGGCACGAAACCGGCCGAACCGACCGCGCCTTCCGGCAGCGGGCCACCGTCCTTGCCCAGCCCGAAGTAGCTGTGCAGCATCTGGAACTTCTCATCCTCGGTCATCGCCTTCAGCAGCAGCGCAGCGCGCGCATCGGCGTTGAGCGTGGTGTCCATCCACGGCCTGTCGCCATGCGTGTCGGCGGCATAGGCCAGGGTCAGCAGGGTGGCACGCAGGGTGCTGCCTTCCACCTTGAACGGCGCACTGCTGGCGGCCTGGAAACCGTCGCTGAAATAGCTGGCATCCGCTTCCAGCGCCACACGCGCCGGATCGAAGCCTGCGGCCTTGGCCGATTCACCAGCCACCGCGCCGAGCAGCACCGCCGGTGCACCCAGCCGCGAACGGGTGACCAGTGCCGGCAGCTGCGCGGCACCTGCACCGGCATCGGTATAGACCGCCACGGTGTGGCGGCCGTCGTCCAGGCGCAGGTAGTTCAGGCCCGGCTGGTCGGGGCCGGATTCAGCGGCGATCGGCAGCCGGGTCAGCACGGCCTGGCCGCGCTGGGTCTGGCCATCGTCCTTGCCCGCAGCAATGAAGCGGTACGCGTAGCCCAGGCCATCGGCCAGCACCTGCAGCGGATCGACCTGGCCGATGCCACGCTGCACCTGGCGCACGCTCACCGCGTCCACCTGCAGGGTCTTCAGCTGGGCGGCCAGGGCCGGCATCGCCTCGGCGGTCGGGGCCTGTTCCAGGGTCAGCACAGTGAACGCGGCGGGGTCGGCCCAGGCCGGGGCGGCCAGTGCGGCAGACAGGGCCAGGGACAGTGCAAGCGGCTTTGTAAACGTTTTCATCGGCGGGCGTAATTCCGTTGCCAAGGCAATCGGTCCAGGGAAAGTGCCGCCGAAGGGTGCAGCGTTCATGCCGCGCAGGGGTTGCCAGGCAACGTCCCGCAGGCCGAAGGACGGGCCGGTCTGCGCGCGGGACCCTCCTCCCGGCGTGACAACCTGCCTGTCCGGGCCGCGCAGGGCGACCCAATCATGTGAAGATTGTGCGAGGGCGTTCACACCTGTCAACAGGACCTAAGTCACAGAGGCAACCCGGCCAGCGGTTATCAGGCCATCACCGGCAGTCATCAGTGCACCGCGCGGGGCTGCCGATAATGGACGTCCCTGGCCACGAACCGAGCCCATGACCGTCCACCGCGACTTCGACCATCTCTGGCGTGACCGCTGCGATACGTCCAGCCAGCGCGCGCCGCGCGTGCTGATCCGGGTGTTCGTGGCCCCCGGTGAGCTGGAGCGCAGCGTGGCCTTCTACGAGCAGCTGCAGGGCGTGGTGGCCGATGCGGGGTTCCCGTTTCCGGAGGCCGGGCTGCGTCTGGCGATGGTCGGGGCGTTCCTGTTGATCGAGGGTAGCGAGGCGGCACTGGCGCCGTTCACCTCGACCACCGGGACACTGCTGGTCGATGACGTTCGGCCCTATCACGACAAACTGGTCGCGGCTGGCGCCAAGATCATCTTCCCGTTGCAGGTGGTACCGACCGGGGCGGCGTTCAATGCAGTGCATCCCGATGGCACGGTGGTCGAGTACGTGCATCATCGGCCGGATCCGCACGGGCGCTGAGGGCGCGCGCGGCACCCGCGGTAGTGCCGACCGCTGGCTGGCAACCTCCATGCCGCGGACACCCCCGCCAACGGACCCACCCCGCCTTCGACAGTTTCTCGCGACCTGCAGTAGATCCACGCCATGCGTGGATGCTTCTTTTTTTCCATTATCGGAATATTCGATTTCGATGGAGATTCATCCACGCATGGCGTGGATCTACAATCCCGTCATGTCCTCCCTCGCCCTGCCCTGGAATGGCACGTTGCTGCTGGATGCGCACGCCGCCGTGCTTCACGGTCATGCCGGTGACAGCGCCGCGCATGCGCACTACGCCCATCAACTGCTGTTGAGCGACGGTACGCCCTGGCAGGTCGAGGTCGATGGCGTACGGCAGCAGGGCCAGCGGCTGTGGCTGCCCTCCTTCCAGACACACGCGATCCTGTCGGCGCCGGAGGCGGGCTGCACGGTGTTCCTTGAGCCGGCGCATGCCGACCTCGAACAGATCCAGCAGCACCTGCACGCGCTGCCCGGCACTGCGATGGAACTGCACGACTGGCTGCCACGACTGAGCCGCCCGCAACCGCTGGACCGCCGCGTGCAGGCGGCGTTGGCCCGTATTGCCCAGCACCTGCCCGGCCCGGTGCCGGCCGCCGATATCGCCGAGGCGGCGCACCTGTCGACCAGCCAGCTGCACCGGCGTTTCCAGTCCGAGCTGGCGGTGACCCTGCGCGGCTGGGTGCTGTGGCGACGGCTGCGCAACGCGCTCATGCATCATCTGCGCGGGCACAACCTGACCGACAGCGCGCATGCCGCTGGATTCGCCGATCTGGCTCATCTGTCGCGCAACCTGCGCCGCATGTTCGGCATCGGTGCCGCGCAGCTGCAGGGCCTGCAGCTGCACGCGGGCTGACATGTTCGATCATTCGCGCCTGCGCAGGCCTTCCGGCAGCTCCGGCACGTCACCATGCGGCAGCTCGCGGAACGGTGCCAGCAGCTGCCCCGGATAGTCGCGCGGATAGTCCGGCTGGCTGCCGATGCCGAGGTCGTGCTGCCGCAGCCGATAGCCCGGCGCATCGAAGGCGGTCCCCAACAGGTGATCCCAGACGGTCAGGAACAGGCCGAAGTTGACGTCGCCAGCGGTGCCGTAACGCATGTGGTGGAAGCGGTGCAGCGGCGCCCAGGCCATCACCCGGCCGAGCACACCGGGACGCATGTCCACGTTGGAGTGCTGCAGCAGCAGCTGGATGGCAATGGCGAAGGCCAGCACCGCAGCCACCGGCATCGGCAGGCCCAACAGCAGCAGCGGCAGCACGCCACCCACCGCTTCGGCTGCCTGGTGCAGCGGATGCTTCATCAGGCCGTTGAAGCCGTACATGCGGGTGACGCTGTGATGCACCGCATGCAGCCGCCACAGCCAGCCGATGCGATGGCTGGCGTAGTGCACCAGGGTGATGCCCAGGTCGGCGCAGACGATGGCCAGCAGCACCTGCAGCGCGAATGGCCACTGCACCGGCCACAACTGCCACGGAATGATTGCCGCCAGCAGCGGCACCGCCGCGATCGACAGCAGGTTCAGGCTTTCGTTGACCAGTGCATGCAGGGTGTCACGCAGGCTGTCGCCGTGGTCGTGGTTGAACGCCGGGTCATACGGCCACGCGCGTTCGGCGGCGAACGAGAGCCCGATGGCAAGCGCCAGCAAGGCCAGCAGCCACAGCGGGTCACCGTGGCAGTGGCCGACCCAGACGACGGCAGCGGCAACGAAACCCAGCAGGAACAGCGGGGCATACAGGCGGAGCATCCAGTGCTTCATGGGCAACCCGGAGAATGAGGGGGCTGCATGCTGGCGCAGCGTATGGGCTGCCGGCTTGAACAAACGGCGCAAGTGCGTGCCGCGGGTGGATGCGGAGCGTGGTCGGCACCGTGTTTCCTGCATCCACGCGTGGCGTGGATCTACAATGGCGCCGTTATCGCGCCTGGGACCGGCATGGATTCCTTCAACCTGATGCGTGCCTTCCGCCGCATCGTCGAACGCGGCGGGCTGGCCCGCGCTGCCGAAGACCTGGGCATGTCGCCCGCCGGGCTGAGCAAGCAGCTGCGCACGCTGGAAACTCACCTGGGGGTAGTGCTGCTGCAGCGGACCACGCGGCGCATGAGCCTGACCGAGACCGGCCACGCCTATTACCGCGAATGCTGCCGCCTGCTTGACGAACTGGACGCATTGGAACGTGGCATTGCCGAGCAGCGCGGCGAGGTGGCCGGGCGCCTGCGCGTGAACGCGCCGCAGTCGTTCGCGCTGAGCACGCTGTCGCCGCTGCTGCCACGCTTCCTGCAGCAGCACCCGCAGCTGTCGTTGGATCTGGTGATGGAAGACCGGTTGCTCGACGCGGTTGGCGAGGGTTTCGATGTGTCGCTGCGGCTGCGTGCCGAACTGGATGATTCACGCCTTGTGGCTCGCCGACTGGCGTCGCTGCAGCAGGTGCTGTGCGCGGCCCCGTCCTACCTCCAGCAGCATCCGGCACCGCAGGCGGTGGACGATCTGCAGGCGCACAGCGTGCTGGCCTACAGCCTGTCCGACTCCCCCGGCAGCTGGCCGCTGCTCGGCCCCGATGGCCAGGTGACGATCACCCTGCCGGCGCGTGTCACCGTCAACAACAGCCTGCTGCTGCGCGACCTGCTGGTGGCCGGCATGGGCATCGGCGCCCTACCCTCGTTCCTGGCGGCACCGGCGCTGGCCCGTGGCGAACTGCAGCAGGTGCTGCCCGACCACCGCTATCCGCCGCGCTTCGTGCATGCGGTCTACCCCACCTCGCGCCACCTGCAGCCCAAGGTGCGTGCCTTCATCGATTTCCTGCACGCCGAGCTGCCCGGCTGCGCCGGACTGGATTCGTAACCGCCAGCGAAAACTGAGCTGCCCGCGGCGTGCTGTTTCGGCCACGCCGCGCTGCCTAATCTGCCGCCTCCCCTCTCACCGATGGCAGGCAGATGTCTTCCGCTCCTTCCCCCGCCACCGCAGCGCCGGTGGTCGATTTCTTCCACGACGTGGTCTGCGGCTGGTGCTTCGTGCTGGCCCCGCGCCTGCAGCAGGTCTCGGCCGAACTCGGCATCCAGGTGCGCCACCGCAGCTTCGTGCTGCAGGACTCGCGCGCGCAGATGGTCGAGGTGTTCGGCTCGATGGAGCGCGCCAAGGCGATCATCCTGCGCCACTGGACCGACTGCGCCGCGCATGAAGACACCGCGCGCATCGATATCGAAGGCATGCGCGCACAGGACTTCGAGTATCCGTCCGGCTGGCTCGGCGCACTGGCCTGCCAGGCCGCCGGCATGCTCGGCGGCAATGATGCCCATGGCGCGATGTTCGATGCCGTGCAGTGGGCGCACCTGCACCAGCACCGCAACATCGGCGATGCCGAAGTACTGCTGGATATCGCCGAATCGCTGGGCCATCCACGTGGCGCCTTCGCTGACCACATGCACAGCGACGTGGTGCGCCAGCGCGTGCAGGCCGATCGTGCCGAAGCCGCTGCCCTCGGCATCCGTTCCATACCCACCGTGATCGGCGGCAACGGCCTGCGCCTGCAGACCCTGCCGCTGCCGCAACTGCGCCAGGCCCTGGCGCACCTGGTCGCGGCCTGAGCCGCACCATCCCCCACCCTGCAAGGAGATTTCCCATGACCCCACATACCCTGGCCACCGCGCTGGCCCTGCTGCTGGCCGGCACCGCCGCGTCCACCCCCGTGTCCGCGCACGAACGCGTTCCCTCCGGCCAGCAGGTCGGCACCAGCCCCTGGGGGCCGAAGGACGAGATCGGCCGCCTCAACCTGATCACCGAGGCCTCGCGTGCGGCGATCCTGTCGCGGGTGAGCGGCGGCAAGGCCTATGACCTGGCCACCGACTACTACGTCGGCATGCCCAGCTGGCAGGATGCCGGCGACCCGCACTACCAGTTCTGGATGACCCACACCCCGCGCGGCACGGTGATGGATGATCCGATGGGCGTGGGCGAAACCATGAACCTCACCCGCAGCTACACCGGCACCGCGTTCTCGATGTACAGCCACACCGGCACCCACATCGATGCGCTGAACCACTTCGGCATCCATGGAAAGATCTGGAACGGCTTCGAGGCCGACAAGCACCTCGGCGACCGTGGCTGGAATGTCACCGGCATCGAGAAATTCCCGCCGCTGATCGCGCGTGGCGTGCTGATCGACGTGGCCGCCGCCAAGGGCGTGGACATGCTGCCGGACAGCTACCGCGTCACCCGCCAGGACCTGAAGGATGCGCTGGCACGCCAGAAGGTGAAACTGCAGCAGGGCGACGTAGTGCTGATCCGCACCGGCCGCATGCGCCTGTTCGAACAGCCCAAGGCCTACATGGCCAACCCGCCGGGCATGGGCCTGGACGCGGCGCGCTTCCTGGTTGAAGACAGCGGCGCGATGATCGTCGGCGCCGACAACCTCAGCTTCGAGACCTTCCCCTCGGAGGTGTCCGACGACTACGTGCCGCTGCACACCTACCTGCTGGCCCAGCAGGGCGCGCCGATCATCGAGCTGGTGGCGCTGGACGAACTGGCCCGCGACAAGGTCTACGAGTTCGCCTTCATCGGCGGCCCGCTGAAGATCCGCGGCGGCGATGCCGCACCGCTGCGCCCGGTAGCGTTGCCGGTCCACCCGTAACCGGCACCGTTGCCCCATCCACGCATGGCGTGGATCTACCGGACTGCGGCATGGATTGGTCGGGGCTCTGTCCAGTAGATCCACGCCATGCGTGGATGCTTTACCCCTTCAGCAACCTGAAACCCGACCCTCCGATTTCATTAGTAATTTTACTCACAAGGCGAGTAGCATGTCCGGTCTCAGCCCCTGATACCGGCCCGTCGATACTCGCGCCATGCCCGCCGTTTCCGCCCGTTCCTGCCGTTTCCAGCCCGCCCGGCGCCCCTCCTGGAGGACCGGCTGATGGGTGCCGTCGTCGCCCTCGACCGGCTGCTTGACGGCCGCCAGCTGTGGCGTGGCCCGGCCCGCCAGGGGCCAGCCAGCGACCATCTGGCCAGCGGCCACCCGGCACTGGACGCACGCCTGCCCGGCGGCGGCTGGCCGGCCAGCGGGCTGTGCGAGGTACTGCAGGCGGCGCCCGGGGTGGGCGAGCTGGCGCTGGTCTGGCCGGCACTGGCCAAACTGAGCCAGCGCGACCGCCCGATCGTGCTGGTCGCCCCGCCCCATCGCCCGCATGCCCCGGCCTGGGCCGCCGCCGGGCTGGACCTGGCCCAGCTGCAGATCATCCATGCCGCTCCGAAGCAGGCGCTGTGGGCCGCCGAACAATGCCTGCGCTCGGCCGCCTGCGCGGCGGTGCTGTGCTGGCCATACCAGGCCGACGACCGCTCACTGCGCCGCCTGCAGGTGGCTGCCGACAGCGGCCAGTGCCTGGGCTTCGTGTTCCGCGAGGCGCAGGCGGCGCGCAACCCCTCCCCGGCCAGCCTGCGCCTGCAGCTCGACCACGGCCAGGTGCGGGTGCTGAAGTGCCGTGGCGGCCTTCCGCCGGCGCAGCCGTTGCCGCTGGCCATCGCCCACTGAGGCCGCGCCATGCACTGGGCCTGCCTGTTGTTGCCGCAGCTGGCGCTGGACAGCGTGCTGCGCCTGCAGCCGGACCCGCAGCGGCCATTGGTGCTGCTGCAGGGGCCGGCACAGCGTCGCGTGCTGCGTGCGGTCAGCCCTGCCGCCCGCGCAGCGGGGCTGCGCCCGGGCATGCTGCTGTCGGCCGCGCAGGTGCTGGTGCAGGACATGCACCTGCACGACTACGACCCGAACGCCGAACAGCACACCCGGCAGCTGCTGGCCAGCTGGGCCTACGCCTACAGCTCGCAGGTCAGCCTCGATTTCCCGCATGCACTGGTACTGGAGATCGGTGCCAGCCGCGCCCTTTTCGGCGACTGGCTGACCATCGAGCAGCGCCTGCGCAACGAGCTGCATGAACTCGGCTTCCGTCACCGCCTGGTGGCCGCGCCCACCGCGCATGCCGCGCGCGTGCTGGCCAATGTGCATGACGGCCTCGGCATCGATGCACAACAGTTGCCGGCAGTGCTGGCGCAGCTGCCGCTGCCGCGCTGCGGCCTGCCCAGCGAAGCGGTGACCGTACTGGGCCGCTCCGGGCTGCGCACGCTGGGTGCGGTGCTCGAACTGCCGCGCGACAGCCTGGCCCGGCGCTTCACCCCCGAGGTACTGCAGCAGCTGGATGCATTGCGTGGGCTGCCCACCGCACCCCTGCGCTACTACCAGCCACCGGACCGGTTCGATGCGCGCATCGAGTTTGAATACGAAATCGAATCCAGCCAGGCCCTGTTGTTCCCGCTGCGTCGCCTGCTGCTGGACCTGGCCGCATTCCTGTGTTCGCGCGATGGCGGCGTGCAGCGCTTCGACCTGCATTTCGAGCATGACCTGCTGCCGGCCAGCGTGCTGACCATCGGCCTGCTGGCGCCCGAGCGCGATCCCGCGCTGCTGTTCGAGATCGCGCGCAACCGCATGGAGGCCTTCGCCCTGCCAGCCGGCAGCCGCGCACTGCGCCTGCAGGCCGAGCAGCTGCCGCCGTTCGTGCCCGCCGCACGCGACCTGTTCGATACCCGGCCGGCGCAGGCGATGCCCTGGAGCCAGCTGCGTGAGCGCCTGCGCGCACGGCTGGGCGATGACGCCGTGCAGCCGCTGGCGGTACAGGCCGACCATCGCCCTGAACGCGCCAGTGGCATCCAGCCCCCGACCAAACCGCCCGCTTACTGGCCACTGCGCCCCGGCTGGCTGCTGGACACCCCGCAACCACTGCGTGATCCGCGTCTGCGCATCATCGCCGGGCCGGAGCGGATCGAATCGGGCTGGTGGGACCAGGCCGACGCGCGCCGCGACTATTACGTGGTGGAAACCGCGCACGGCCAGCGTGGCTGGGCGTTCCGCACACGCAATGACCCGCATGCGCCGTGGATGCTGCACGGCTGGTTCGGCTGAACCGCGATGCACAGCGAACTGCCCGGCTACGCCGAACTGCACTGCCTGTCGGCCTTCAGCTTCCAGCGCGGCGCCTCGATCGCCGAAGAACTGTTCGCGCGCGCCGCCGGCCAGGGCTACCACGCGTTGGCGATCACCGACGAATGCTCGCTGGCCGGCATCGTACGCGCCTGGCAGGCGGCGAAGACGCATGGCGTGGCGCTGATCATCGGCGCCGAATTCCAGGTCGAGGATGGGCCGAAGCTGGCACTGCTGTGCACCGACCAGGCCGCCTATGCGGGGCTGTGCCAGTTGATCACCACCTGCCGGCGGCGCGCGGCCAAGGGCGAGTACCGCTGCCTGCGCGAGGACCTGCTCGGCCTGCCCGACGGCCTGCTGTGCCTGTGGCTGGACCGGCAACCTGCCGCCACCGACCTGGAACTGCTGCGTGCCGGCTTCGATGATCGCCTGTGGCTGGCGGTGGAGCTGCATCACGAACACGACGATGCACGCCGGCTGCAGCAGCTGCAGGCCTTCGGCGAACGCCATCGCCTGCCGCTGGTCGCCAGTGGTGACGTGCACATGCATGTGCGCCGCCGCCGCGCTCTGCAGGATACGCTGACCGCGATCCGCCACCGCTGCAGCGTGGCCGAAGCTGGCTGGCGCCTGTTCCCCAACGGCGAGCGCCACCTGCGCCCACGCACCGCGCTGGCCCAGTTGTACCCGCCCGAACTGCTGGCCGAGACCCTGCGCATCGCCGAACGCTGCCACTTCACCCTGGAACAGCTGCAGTACACCTATCCGCGTGAACTGGTGCCCGAAGGCCACGACCCGGACAGCTGGCTGCGCGTGCTGGTCGAGCGCGGCATCCCGTGGCGCTGGAAAGACGGCATCAAACCGGCACAACGCACGCAGATCGAGCACGAACTAGCGTTGATCAGGCAGAAGAACTACGCGTCCTATTTCCTCACCGTGCAGGACATCGTGCGCTTCGCCCGCAGCCAGGACATCCTCTGCCAAGGGCGTGGCTCGGCGGCCAACTCGGCGGTGTGCTTCGTGCTGGGCGTGACCGAGATCGACCCGGCGCGCAGCAACCTGCTGTTCGAGCGCTTCATCTCCGCCGAGCGCGACGAGCCGCCGGACATCGACATCGACTTCGAGCACGAGCGCCGCGAGGAGGTGCTGCAGTACGTGTTCAAACGCTACGGCCGCGAGCGCGCGGCATTGACTGCAGTGGCAATCAGCTACCGTGGCCGCAGCGCGATCCGCGACGTGGCCCGCGCGCTTGGCCTGCCGATGGACCAGGTCAACGAACTGGGGGCGGCGATGGACCACTGGGGCGGCCACGTACCGCTGCCGGAGACCCTGCGCGAGCGCGGCTTCGATCCGGACACGCCGTTGATGCAGCGCCTGCTGGCACTGACCACCGAACTGATCGACTTCCCGCGCCACCTGTCGCAGCACCCGGGCGGTTTCGTGATCTCCGAGCACCCGCTGTCGACGCTGGTACCGGTGGAGAACGCGGCGATGGCCGACCGCACCGTCATCCAGTGGGACAAGGATGACCTCGATGCCACCGGCCTGATGAAGGTCGACTGCCTGGCGCTGGGCATGCTCACCGCCATCCGCAAATGCCTGGCGATGCTGCAGCAGCATGGCCTGCACAGTGGACGCATGGATGCGATCGAGGATGACGACAAGCCTACCTACGACATGATCAGTGCCGCCGACACCATCGGCGTGTTCCAGATCGAATCGCGCGCACAGATGGCCATGCTGCCGCGCATGCAGCCGCGCAACTTCTACGACCTGGTGATCGAAGTGGCGATCGTGCGCCCCGGCCCGATCCAGGGCGACATGGTGCATCCTTACCTGGAGCGGCGCCGGCTGCTGCGTGAACAGGGCCCGGAAGCGCTGGACAACCTGGAAGAGCCGCTGTATCCGCCGCAGCTGGAGCGCGTGTTCGCGCGCACCCTGGGCGTTCCACTGTTCCAGGAACAGGTGATGCAGCTGGCCGTGGATGCGGCCGGATACACCCCCGGCGAGGCCGATGCCCTGCGCCGCTCGATGGCCGCGTGGAAACGGCGTGGCGGGCTGGAACCGCATCGCGAAAAACTGCTGGCCGGCATGCTGAAGAACGGCTTCAGCCGCGAGTATGGCGAGCATCTGTTCGAGCAGATCAAGGGCTTCGGCGATTACGGTTTCCCGGAAAGCCACGCCGCCAGTTTCGCCCTGCTGACCTATGCCAGCTGCTGGCTGAAGTGCCACCACCCGGCCGCGTTCACCGCCAGCCTGATCAACAGCCAGCCGCTGGGGTTCTACAGCCCCGACCAGTTGCTGCAGGACGCACGCCGCCATGGCATCCGCGTGCTGCCGGTGGACGTGCGCCACAGCGACTGGGACTGCACCCTGGATTTCAGCAAGGGCGCGGCGTCGATCAGGCTTGGCCTGCGCCTGATCGACGGCTGCAACGAAGCGGCCGTGCAGGCCATCATGCACGAGCGTGCACGGCGACCGTTCGACGATGTCGGTGACCTGTGCCAGCGCACCGCCCTGGACCGCCGCCATCAAGGCCTGCTGGCCGATGCCGGTGCGCTGCGAGGGCTCAGTGGCCATCGCCATCGTGCGCGCTGGGATATCTCGGGCGTAGAGAACCGGTTGCCACTGTTCGACCAGGCCCGTGCCACCGCCGAGGCCCGCGTGCCGTTGCCACTGCCCAGTGCATGGGACGACATGCAGGCTGACTACCGCAGTACCGGCACCACCCTTGGCCGCCATCCGATCTCGTTCCTGCGTGCACAGCTGCGCAGCCGTGGCTGTCTGGATGCCGCGCAGCTGGCGGGCCACGGCCATGGCCGTCGCGTGCGCATCGCCGGCCTGGTACGCATGCGCCAGCGCCCGCAGACCGCCAGCGGCGTTACCTTCCTCACCCTCGAGGACGAGACCGGCATGGTCAATGCGGTGGTCTGGCGCCACCTGGCCGATCGCCAGCACCGGGTTCTGGTCGACACCCAGCTGATGCAGATCGATGGCCGCCTGGAGCGCGTTGATGGCGTGCAGCATGTCATCGTGCAACGCATGCACTGCCTGGATGAGCTGCTGCAGGGACTGCGCAGCCACAGCCGCGATTTCCACTGATACCGGGAATGAAGGCGTGATGGCTACTGGGTGATGGCTACTGGGTAGAGTCGACTCTACCCAGTCGACGCTGCCCGGCCGGCTCTACCCATCCCCTTTTGCATCCGCTATCGTCGGCCTATCCAAGGAAGGACGACCCGATGCCCCGTGCGCTGCTGCTGACCACCCTGGTGGTCTCGACCCTTGCCCTGCTCGTTTCCGGCTGGACCGCCTGGGGCCTGCATCGCAGCCAATCGCCAGAGCGGATCATCGAAGCGCGCGGCCTGGTCATCCACGATGCAGGCGGCCAGCCGCGGGTGATCCTCGGCGCACCGGTTCCCGATCCGCTCAGCCAAGGCCGCCCCCAAGGACCGCGTGCCACGGCACTGTCCGGCCTGATCCTGCTTGGCCCCGACGGCTCCGAACGTGGCGGCTATGGCACCAGTGACCGTGGCGGCGAAGCGCTGCTCACCCTCGACGATGCCACCGGCACCACCGAAGTCTTCAAGGTGGTGGCCAACCCGGATCGTGGCGCCAGCCTGATGGTCAAGCACCAGAACAACACCGGCGCCATGCTCACCTCCTGGCAGGGCAAGCCGGAGCTGATGTTCGTCGATGACAGTGGCCAGTCCTACTACGTGCGCCCGGGTACGAACGCCGCACCCTGATCGGCTTCTGTAGGGTCGAGCCATGCTCGACTTTGCCTCATCTTCGTAGAGCCGAGCCATGCTCGGCTGCTGTCGGTAGAAGCAGTCGAGCATGGCTCGACGCTACACCCCACACACCGTCGCCAGGTCGTCGGCCAGTTGCCGCAGCTGCGCCGTCCCCAGTGCTGCGCAGGTGATGCGCAGGCCATGCCCCGGCTGCGCCACCGCGAACACTTCGCCCGCGCGCACATGCCATCCGCGCGAAGCCAGTGCCAGCACCTGCGGATGGCTGTCGGTTGGCAACGGCAGCCACAGGTTCAATCCTTCCATTGGCTGCGGCGTCGGCATGCCACGCGCGCGCAACAGATCCTGCAGCGACTGCAGGCGTTGCTGGTAACGCTCACCTGCCGAGGCGATCTTCGCCCGCTGCGATGCCGACGCCAGCACCGAGGTCGCCGCATCCTGCAGCAGGTGACTGACCCAGCCGGTACCGGATGCCAACCGCAACCGCAGCCGCATCGCGGTCTCTTCATCGCAGGCCAGCCAGGCCAGCCGCAGGTCCGGGCCCAGTGATTTGGACAACGAACGCAGCAGCGCCCAGCGCCGGCCATCCAGCGGCAGCACCGAGTGATAGGCCTGCCGTGAGAGCAGCGCGTAGTGATCGTCGATCAGCACCGCCACCTGCGGATAGGCGGCCAGCAGCTGGCGCAACGCGCGTGCCCGCTTCGCATCCAGGCTGGCGCCGGTCGGGTTGTGCGCCCGCGGGGTCAGCAGCACCGCGCGTGCACCGGCCTCCAGCGCCGCACGCAGCGATTCGACCTGCATGCCATGCGCGTCCACCGCCACCGGCAACGGCACGTGGCCCACAGCGTTGAGCACGTTGAGGCTGCCGAGGAAGCACGGATCCTCCACCGCGATGCGATCCCCCGGCAGCAGCCACGCCGCCAGCAGGCGTTCGATGCCATCGACCGCGCCATGGGTCAGCTCCAGCGCATAGCCCTCCGGGCAGTCCCCATCCAACGAGGCGCGCGCCAGCGCCTGCAACTTCGGGTCGACCGTGCCCACGCCATACAACCGTGGTGCGGCCGGGGCCAGGCGCAGGTTCGGCAGCAGGCGCGGGTCCGGATTGCCACCGGCCAGGTCCTGCAGGGCCAGCCCGGGCACACTACCCTCGCGCGCCAGCGACGGCGGCAGGCCACGCACCACCGTGCCGCGCCGGCCCGCCGTGCTGGCCAGGCCCGCCGCATCCAGGCGCTTGTAGGCAGCGGCCACGGTGTTGCGGTTCACTCCCAGCTGCTCGGCCAGTTCACGCACCGGCGGCAGCACGCTGCCGGCCGGCAGGCGGCCCTTGCCGATGCCGTCGCGGATGCTGTCGAAGATCGACTCGGCACTATGTCCGGTGATTTTCATTTTGTCCTATGCCAAAATATACCTTGTCCTGTGCCAGTGTATCCCACCCTGGCCGCCCTGCATTGGAGGTGCCCGCATGCCCCTTGCCGCCGCCGACTGGCCCGTCGCCCAGTCCGTTGAACAGATCGCCGCCAACCTGGTCACGGTGCGCCAACGCATCGCCGATGCCTGCGCCCGCGTCGGCCGGGATCCGGCCAGCGTCCGCCTGCTGCCGGTCAGCAAGACCGTGGATGACGCCCGCATCCGCATGGCGGTGGCCGCCGGCTGCCACGAACTGGGCGAGAACAAGGTGCAGGAGGCACAGCGCAAGGCCGGGACAATGGCCGACCTGGGCGTGCAGTGGTCGGTGATCGGCCATCTGCAGACCAACAAGGCGCGCTACGTGGCGCGCTTTGCCAGCGAGTTCCAGGCGCTGGACAGCCTGCGTGTAGCGGAAGCCCTGCAGCAGCGCCTGCAACTGGAAGAGCGCACGCTGGATGTGTTTGTGCAGGTCAACACCTCGGCCGAACCGAGCAAGTACGGACTGGAACCCGACGCGGTCGAGGCCTTCGTGCAGCAGCTGCCAGTCTTCGACCGCCTACGCGTGCGTGGCCTGATGACCCTGGCCATCTTTACCCCCGACGTCGAACGTGTGCGCGCGTGCTTCGTGCGCCTGCGTGAACTACGCGATCAGCTGCAACGCAGCGCCCCACCCGGCCTCGACCTGTCGCAGCTGTCGATGGGCATGTCCGGTGATTTCGAAGTGGCCATCGAGGAAGGCGCCACCGTGGTCCGCGTCGGCCAGGCAATCTTCGGCGCCCGCGCCACTCCGGACAGCTACTACTGGCCGAACAACGGAGCCCCGGCATGAAGCACGCGGTTGTCGTGCAGCACGTTGCCTTTGAAGACCTCGGCACCCTGCAGCCACTGCTGTTGGCCCAGGGCTGGCAGCTGCAGCTGCTGCAGGCCGGCGTCGATGCGCTCGATGACGCCGAAACAGCTGACCTGCTGGTCGTGCTGGGCGGTCCCATCAGTGTCAATGACACAGGGACCTATCCCTTCGTCAACGACAGCATTGCCCTGCTGCAGCGCCGGCTGCAGCAGCAGCGGCCGACCCTGGGCATCTGCCTGGGTGCACAGCTGATGGCGCGTGCACTCGGTGCCAGTGTCGCTCCCAGTGGCGGCAAGGAAATCGGCTTTGCGCCACTGCTGCTGACCGATGAAGGCCAGCGCTCTCCGCTGCAGTCCCTGCAGGGCATTCCGGTACTGCATTGGCATGGTGAGGCGTTCGAACTTCCGGCCGGTGCACGCCGCCTGGCCAGCACGCCAGCCTGCCGTCACCAGGCCTTTGCCATCGGCCACCACGCTTTGGCCCTGCAATGCCATCCGGAACTGGATGCCCGCCAGTTCGAGCGTTGGCTGATCGGCCACACGCTGGAGCTGGCCCAGGCCAACATCGACCCGAACGACCTGCGTGCACAAGCACGCCGCTATGGCGCACCACTGGCCGCAGCCGCCACTGCGATGTTCGACCACTGGCTGCAGGACCTCCCGGAGACACCGCGATGAACTACCGACTGCAGATCCACCGCGATGGTGCCCACTGGGGTCACTTCGACTGCAGCGGCCCCGATGCCCTGCAACGCATGGATGCCATCGCCGCACAGCTGCCTGCCGATCAGGGCTTCCAGCTGAAACGACAGAAAGGTGTCGGCGAAGAGCGCATCCTGTCCAGCAATGCCGACGGACTGCGTGTGCTGGCCGCGCAGATCCAGTACCGCGACATTTGACCCGGCGATGGTAGTGCCGGCCGCTGGCCGGCACCCGGATCTGCCGGCCAGCGGCCGACACTACCCGACGGCATTCCGGCATGCCAATCTTCCACCATGCTGACCCTGCAACGCGGCAACCACCACGGACTGCTCATCGCCCCGCGCTGGCCCTCCACCCGCATCCAACTGGAAGAAGAGGTACTGCAACGCCTGCTCGACGCGCAGGCAATGCTACCTGCCGGGCTGCACCTGCTGCTCACTCGTGGCTTCGAACCCAGCCGCAGCCGTCTCGGCGGCTTCCGCCGCGCGGTGCGACGGCTCGGCATTGCGGTGTTTCGCACCTGCTACCCGCAGCGCCGCGATGAGATCGATGCCATCTTCGGCGCCAACGGCCACGACATCGATGGCCGTCATATCGATGTCTCACTGGTACTGCACGGCAAGCGGCTGCGGCTGCTGCCCCTGGGCGTGTTCACCCCACCGCGCTGGCAGGATCGTCGCGTCGCCCACCATGCCGAAGCGGTCGCGCGGGTGAAGCGCAGCCTGCAGCACTGCGGCTTCGAGCTGCATCACAACCCCACCGAAGCCCTGCAGATCCACTGCGACTATCGCCCGCGCTGACGCCGCGGTCACCCATGCGTGCTGTGCCTTGCGCCATAGATGCAAATGATTCTCTTTTGCTGTAAGGTGCAGCCGCTGCCCTTGCCGCCGCGGGCTGTTCCCTTTCCCAGTTGTCGCCCGCCCCGTGTCCACGCCTGTCGAACCGACGGATGTCGCGCAGCTGTGCGCGGCCCATTACCGGCCGCTGCACGCCCATGTCCGCCGCAAACTCCCGCAACGCAGCGACGCCGATGACGTCGTCCAGGAAACCTGGCTGCGTGTCGTCAAAGTCGCCGCCAGCGGCCTGCTGAGCAATGGCCGCGCCTATCTGTACCGCGTCGCCCACAACCTGATCGCGGACCACTATCGGCAGCGCCAGCGCCGTCGCGAAGAGGTGCTGGATGACAAGCAGTTGCATGCCATCGCCGATCCTTCGCCGCTGCCCGAGCAGCGACTGCTCGACGCCGAACAGCTGCGCCATCTCGATGCCATCATCGCCGCGTTGCCGCCGCGCTCGCGCCAGGTCTTCCTGCTGGCCCGCGTGGAACAGATGGCATTGGCTGAAATTGGCCGCCAGCTCGGCATCAGCCGGCAGACCGCGCATGGCCATCTGCTGCGCGCCCTGGTCGCCCTGCAGCAGGTACCCGGCACATGAGCCAGGAGGCCATTGCACGCGAAGCTGCCCGCTGGTGGCTGGATGGGCACGACGGCGACCGCGACGAGAACGCGTTCGAGCAGTGGTGCCGGGCCGATCCACGCCATGCCGCGCAGTACCAGCACCTGCAGCACCTGTGGCAGGCCGGCGCGGCGCTGCCCAGCCTGCAGCGGCAACAGCAGCGCAGGCAACGCCGTCGCCTGCGCGAAGCCGGCATTGCGGTTCTGTTGCTGTGCGCGCTGGGTCTCTACAGCCGTCATGCCTCGCCGCCCGTGGCGCAGGTACTGCGAACGGCCGCTGGCGAGATCCGCGAGGAGACCCTTGCGGATGGTTCGCATGTCCTGCTGTCACCCGACAGCGAAGTGAAGGTGCGCATCGATGGGCAGCGCCGCCAGCTCCAGCTGCAGCGCGGCCAGGCCTGGTTCCAGGTCGCCGCCGATGCCGACCGGCCCTTCCAGGTGCATACCCCACAAGGCACCGTCACTGCACTGGGGACCGCATTCGATCTTGCCGTGCAGGGCAACAGCAGCGTGGTCACCGTTACCGAGCATCGCGTGCGCGTGGACAGCGGCAACGTCAGCATGCTGGCCGACGACGGCGAGCAGCTGCGCTTCGATGGGCAGGCAACGGCCCATGCAACAACCGCTGCCCCCGAGACACTGGCCTGGCGCGAGCGGCGCCTGCACTGGGTTTCGGCCCCGCTGGCCGACGTCACGCAGGGCCTGGACCGCTGGCATGGCGGGCACACGTGGGTCGTCGGCGAGCAGCTGCGCCAGCAGCCGGTCACCCTGCTTGGCAGTGCCGACGGTGCAGCCAGCAACCGCGACCAGTTGGCCACTCAGTTGCAGGTGCGCGTGCTGCGCCTCGGCGCGGGGATACAGGTGTGGCTGCCGCCACGCAGAGAACAGCGTGATGGACCCTGACATCCGGCCTGTGGCTGCGTCTACCCAGGATGACGACGCTCTGCGTCAGCCTCTGGAGCCCCCGATGCTGTGCCCCCGCCCCCTTGTCCTCGCCCTGTCGCTGGCCTGCGCCAGTTCGCTTGCGCTGCTGCCCGGCAGTGCCCACGCACAGGCCGCCACCCGTACCTACGATCTGCCCGCCCAGCCACTGGCCGCCGCGCTGGACGCCTACAGTCGGCTGACCGGTGTCGATCTGGTGATCGGCGCGGCCCTGCCCCCAGGTCATTCGGCGCCTGCGCTGCGCGGTGACTTCGACGATGCGCAGGCCCTGACGCGCCTGCTGGCAGGCAGCGGCCTGCGCCCGCGCTTCGTGGATGCGCGCCGTGCCGCCCTGGAACCGGCGCCGGCCGAACGCGCCGATGGCAGCCGCCGCACCGGCCCGCTGCGGGTGCAGGGTGCTACCGCACACGGCCAGGCACCGGGTGCCGGCGCCAGCCAATATGTGCCGGCCACCCGCGATGGCTTTGCGCCCTCGGTCGGCAGCGAGCGCGTGGCGATGGCCGAACGCCAGGAAGGCAACAGCCTGCTGCGCTCGATGCCCGGCACCCACAGCTTCCATTCGCGCAGCCAGCCGGGCCTGCAGGTCAACATCCGCGGCATGACCGGTGCCGGCCGGGTCAACACCATGATCGACGGTGTCACCCAGACCTTCCGCAACAATGCCGGGCATGGCTCGGGCGGTCCGTTCGCCTATGTCGATCCTTTCCTGCTGGCCGGCGTGGACGTACAGCGCGGTGCGGTCGCCGGTGGTGATGGCGCGGGCACGCTGGCCGGCAGTGCCAACTTCCGCACGCTGGATATCGACGATCTGCTCGGTGAGGGCCGTGACTGGGGCCTGCGTGCAGGCTATCGCCACGGCAACAACGGCTACGGCAGCGGCCGTACCTTCGCCGGTGCCTGGCGCCACAGCGAAGAGGGTGGCGACCGCCAGTTCGGCCTGCTGGCCGCTGCCAGCAGCAGCCGCAGCAGCGAGTACGCAACCGCGCGTGGGCAGAAGAACGACGCCGATCCTGGCAGCCAGCAGCCCAGCAGCTGGTTGTTGAAAGCACGCTTGCAGCCCAGCGACCAGCACCGGCTGGACCTGAGCCACATGCGTTACGAAAACGACTTCTACCACAACTACCCGTGGCAGATTTCCGCGCGCAACCAGCGCGCCAGTTACCACTACACGCCCTATTCGCCGTGGATCGACCTGCGTGCGACCTTCGCCAGCAACAAGACCCAGCTGTTCTATCCGCCGGTGGAGGCGTCCAGCTACATCGGCCGCCGCACCCACAGCAGCCTGAGCAGCTGGACCGTGGACAACACCAGCCGCTTCGACATCGGGGCACTGCAGGCGCGCTGGAACACCGGCATCAAGCACCAGTCGGACATCTACGTGGCCGATACGCCCATCCTGCGCGGTGCCAACCCGCAGGGTCGCAGCCAGCTGGACAGCGTGTTCAGCACGCTGGAGCTGCAGTACGACATCTACGCGCTGACCGCCGGCCTGCGCCAGGACCGCTTCGGCATCCGTGGCCACATCCCGGTGTGCTCGGATGTGCCCGGTCAGTGCACGGAGATCAATGGCGGCGACATCGACGTGCGTCGCACCGAGCGCGCACTCAGTCCGAGCCTGGCGGTTTCACTGCAGGCCACCGACTGGCTGCAGCTGTTCGCCGAGGTCTCGCGCACCTCGCGGCCGCCGCGCGTGCAGGAAATGTTCTTCGAGAAGATCCCGCTGGAGGACGCCAGCGTCGCCGACGGCATCGGCGCCAATCCGTTCCTGCACCGCGAGCGCTCGCGCAACCTGCAGTTCGGCGCCAACCTCAGCACCGACTCGCTGCTGGTCGACGGTGACCTGGCACAGCTGCGGGTCACCCGCTTCGACAACCGCATCCGCGACTACATCAAGCCGCAGTACCTGCTGATCGTGCATCCGCCGGAAGTGGAACCGTTCGTGGTGCCGATCGACAGCGATCCGCAACTCAACGCCTGGACCGATGTGCTGGACGCCGACGACTTCAGCGCCACCACGCGCTGGATGAACCACCCCGGCGTGGTGCGCATGCGCGGTATCGAACTGGAAGCGCATTACGCCAGCGAGCACTACCACGCCACGCTGAGCTGGACCCGCTCGCGCACCAGTGCGCCGGCCATCGAGTTCGTCAACCTGGAAGACATCACCGCCCTGCCCGACCGCTACTGGACGCTGGACGTGGGCGGCCGCTGGTGGCAGCAGCGCGTGCAGGCCGGCCTGCGCGCCGAGTACTCCGGCCCGACCGAGGAAGGCTACGACTTCTTCCAGACCCGCAAGACCGGCGGCACCGGCGTGCTGCTGGACTTCTACGCGAGCTTCAAGCCCCAGGCCAACACCACGCTGTGGCTGAACATCGAAAACCTGCAGAACAAGGCCTATGACAACAATGCCTCGATCGACAGCATCTTCAGCCCGATCCTGGACCGCGGCAACGGCCGTGGCCGTACCGTCTCGATGGGCGTCAATGTGGCGTTCTAGCCGTCGCTGGCTGCCCGGATGCCTGCTCGCGCTGGCGACAGTGGCCAGCGCGCAGCCGATGCCTGGCACGGTGATCGACCTGGCCAACGGCCAACATCTGGACGAAGCCGCATTCGTGACGCGTGCGGCGGACGCCCAGAGGCTGCTGCTGGGTGAACGCCATGATCTCGCCGGAGACCACGCCGCCCAGCGCTGGCTGCTGCAGTCCCTGCAGCGGCAGCGCCCGCAGGGTTCGCTGGTGCTGGAAATGATCGCCAGCGAGCGCCAGCCACGCCTGCAGCGGGTGCAGCGCTGGCTGGCCAAGGGCAACCAGGCCGAAGGTGCACGCCTGCAGGAACTGCTGGACTGGGATACGCGCTGGCCGTGGGCCGCGTATGGCGGGCTGGTACAGGATGCTGCCGATGCAGGTACGCCGCTGTTCGGCGGCAACCTGTCACGTGCCGAGGTCAACGCGCTGCTCGCGTCCACCGAGGGCGTGCGGTTCCCGGTGGCCGCTGCCCGCCAGCGCCTGTCGGCGGTGGTGCTGGCCCAGCACGCAGACGCAGCACCGATGCTGGAAGGAATGCTGGCCGTGCAACAGGCCCGCGACGCGCGCATGGCACAGGTGCTGCTCGATGCGCCCGCGCCGGCGCTGCTGGTCGCGGGGCGCTGGCATGTACTGCGCGGTACCGGGGTACCGGGGTACCTGTCAGCGGCTACGCCTGCGCTGGTGATCGCATTGGCTTCGCCGGGTGAAACCGTCGATGCGACGGATGCCGATCTGCTGTGGGTGCTGGACGATGAGTGAGCGTGGCCAACACTGGCAGGCGATCGCGATCACCGTCGTCCTGCACCTGCTGCCCCTGCTGCTGTTGGTGCACTGGGTCGCTGTGCCGCCGATGCTGCCGCCGCCGGAGCAGGACGTGCGCATCAGCCTGCGCCTGCTGGCACCGGCCACGCCGCCACAGCCCGTAGAGGAGCGCCAGGCCGACACCCCCAGCCAGGCGCAGCAGGCGCGTGCATCGCAACCGACAAAGTCGCCCCCGCCACCGAAGCCCACCGCCGCGCGCGAGGGCGAGTTGGCCGCCAGCGAAACGGGCGGGACGGGTCGAAAGCCGCTGCCGGTCGCCCCGCCGGCGGCCGCGACCGATGCCAGTCCCGCACCGGCATCGATCACGGCCGCTCCGCCCGCTCCAGACGCGCCACCGGCGGACTTCCAGGCCGGCGCCGCCAGCGACCAGTGGGAAGCCCGCCTGATGGCGCGGCTGGAGCGTTACCGCTATTACCCTGCCGCCGCCCGCTCGCGCCGGCAGCAGGGCACTGCCTGGGTCAGGGCCAGCATCGACCGCGAAGGCCGCCTGCTGGCACTGCGGCTGGAGCAGTCCAGTGGCCAGCCGATGCTCGATGACGCTGCGCTGCAGACCTTCCGTCGTGCGCAGCCGCTGCCGCCCATTCCCGATGAACTGAAGGCACCACAGGAACTGGTGGTGCCGGTGGAGTACTACCTGCGCTAGGCGGCGTAGGCCTCCGCCTCGATCTCGAACAGCATGCCGTCCAGCGCCAGTCGCGGCACCGGGATCAACGTGCAGGTGGGCGCCGCACGGTTCGGCCAGCGCCGCCGCACCTGGTGGGCAATGATGCCCAGCCGGTCCTCATCGTGGCCGACCACCAGGATGCGCAACCGCGTCACATCAGCCAGGCTTGCCTGCGCCGAGCGCAGCGCGGTCTGCAGGTTGTCCAGCGCCTGCCCGACCTGGTCTTCGAAGCTGGGCGAAAGACGGCCCTGGGCATCTTCACCGCCCTGCCCGGCGACGTGGATCACCCGTGCCGGCAGGCGCACCACCGCCACGTGTGAGTAGCCGTTGGCCGAAGGATCATAGAGGCCCGGTGGATTGAACAGCTCCAGCAGGCCATGGCTGAGGTCCGGTGTGGTCAGCAGGTTCATGCCGCGCGCCTCGTAGGGGTTGCCGGCAGTCTGTGACCTCAACCCGGGTTGAGGTCAAACGGATCCGGTGCAACAGACCGGTCTGCCACGCGCAACGATCACGCCGGCCTGTAGAGCCGAGCCCCGCTCACGTCCACGCGGGGTCTGCAGTGAAATCGATGGTCAGCCAGAACGTGCTGCTGCGCGCATCCAGCCGCACCGCGATCTCGTCGCGCATCGCATCGACCTCACCCACTGAACCCAGCGGCATGGCCGGGTCGGCCAACACATGGATCTCGATGAAGCGCATCCGTCCCATCTTCGCCACATGACTGGTGAAACCGGCATAGCCGCGCTCGGCCACGAACGCCTGCATCACCTGCTGCACGCGCCGGTCCAGATCGTCCGGCGCCACCTGCAGCACTTCGCGCATGGCCTTCCACGCACTGCGTGCCGGCACCGGCAACACCGCCAGGCTGATCAACGCCAGCACGATCGAATCCAGGTACGGCACCCAGTGGTGCCATTCGCCCCCCTGCAGGGCCAGGGCCAGTAGGAAGGCCAGTACCACCGCCAGGCTCATCAACCCACCCAGCAGCCAGCCACGCACGTCCAGCCACAGCAGCGCCGAGCGCAGGTGCCGCGCCCGCTGGGCGACAAACGCCGCCATCGCCAGGTTGCTGGCACTCAGCAATGCCGCCCACCACAGCGCGGGCCCGAATTTCACTTCGTGCCCGCCCGTGGTCAAACCAATCACCGCGTTGGCCAGCGCATACACGCAGGCCAGCGACAGGATCACCCCGCCGAGTGCCTCGACCATCGGCTCCAGGTGCCAGTAGCCGTACTGGAAGCGCGGGCTCTGCTCCCGCGCCACCAGTCGCAGCACCGACAACGACACCAGGGTCAGGGCGACGTCGACCAGGCTGTACACGCCGTCGAACAGGATGGCCTGCGATCCCACCAGCAGGCCACCGCCGAAGCCGACCGCGCTCACCGCAAGGGTGACCCCGATCGAGAACTTCAGGATGCGTTGCTCGCGCGCGGTATCCATCGTCCGCCGAAAGGCCGACCGTTGCCGGTCAGGCCTTCAGCACCTCCACCCTGTACGAAACCGCATCACCCTCCTGCTCGATGATGAGCCCGTGAACGTCCGACTCGAAGCCCGGGAAACGGGCGTTCTGCTCGCGGGCGATGCGCAGCGACTGGATGATCGGCTCATCGCTGTCGCCAAAGCGTTCGCCCGGCATGATCGTCGGGATGCCCGGCGGGTATGGCACCAGCATGGTCGCGGCGATGCGGCCACTGATCTGCTCGATGTCGACCCGCTCGATCTCGCCCTTCACCAGATGGTTGTAGGCATCGGCCGGGGTCATCACCGGCGTCGGCAGATCCACGTACATCTCGCGCATCACCTTGGCCACCGCGAATTCCTGGTTGAACGCATGCAGCGCGTCACACAGGTCACGCAGGCCCCAGCCCGCATAGGCGTTCGGATAATCGGCGGCCAGCGTCGGCAGTGCCTGGCTCAGCGGCGCGTTGCAGTCGTAGAGCTCCTTGAATGCCATCAGCTCGGTGACCAGGGTGCTCCACTTGCCCTTGGTGATGCCCATCGAGAACAGGAACAGCACCGAGTACAGGTTGGTCTTTTCCACAGTGATGCCGCGGCCCCACAGGAATTTGCTCAGCACCGCCGCCGGGATGCCCAGCTTGCCCATGCTGCCGTCCATTGCCAGGCCCGGCGTCAGCAGGGTCACCTTGATCGGGTCGATCAGCACATAGTCGTCAACCAGGTTCTCGAAGCCGTGCCAGTGTGCATCCGGCTGCAGGTACCACTCCTCGCGCTTGGCCACCAGCGGTGCCGGCGTATCGCCCTTGTCCAGGCTGCGCTCGACCTGGGTCGGCTGCCACACGCTGAACCACCAGTCGTCACGCCCCAGGTCATCGCGGACATGCAGCATCGCGCGGCGGAAGGCGATGGCTTCGTCGTGCATTTCCTGCACCAGCGAGCGGCCAGCGTCGCCTTCCATCATCTTCGAAGCCACATCACAGGCCGCGATCACCCCGTAGTGCGGGCTGGTCGAGGTATGCATCATGAACGACTCGTTGAAGCGCTCCGCGTCCAGATTGCGCTGCGCCGAATTGCGTACGTGGATCATCGACGCCTGCGAGAACGCGGCCAGCAGCTTGTGGGTCGAATGCGTGGTGAAGATGATCGCATCCTGCTCACGCGGCTTGCCCTTGGCCATGCCGTAGTGGTTCTCGTAGAACGGATGGAACGCGGCATAGGCGTACCAGGCTTCATCGAAATGCAGGAAATCGACCGCGCTGCCGATCTCGTCAGCGATCTTCTCGGCGTTGTAGCACAGGCCGTCATAGGTCGAGTTGGTGACCACCGCGATGCGCGGCTTGGAGCCGGCCTGGTAGGCCTGGCTGGCCAGCGGGTTGGCGGCGATGCGCTGCTGCAGCGATTCCGGCGTGAACTGGTCCAGGCTGATCGGGCCGATGATGCCGTGCGCGTTGCGGCTGGGGGTGAAGTACACCGGCACCGCGCCCGTCATGATCAGCGCGTGCAGCAGCGACTTGTGGCAGTTGCGATCGACGAACACCACGTCACCGCGCGCCACCGTGCCATGCCAGACGATCTTGTTGGCGGTGGAGGTGCCATTGGTGACGAAGAAGGTATGGTCGGCACCGAAGTTGCGTGCCGCCTCGTTCTCGGCGTCCTTGATCGGGCCGGTGTGATCGAGCAGCGAGCCCAGCTCCGGCACCGAGATCGACAGGTCGCTGCGCAGGGTGTTCTCGCCGTAGAACTGATGGAATGCACGGCCGACCGGCGATTTGGTGAACGCCACGCCGCCGGCATGGCCCGGCGTATGCCAGGAATAGTTCGACTCGGCCGCATGATGGATCAGCGCCTTGAAGAACGGCGGCAGCAGGTTTTTCATGTAGTCTTCGGCCGCGCGCATCACCTGCCGCGAGATGAAGCTCTTGGTGTCTTCGAACAGGAAGATGAAGCCGTGGATGTATTTGAGCAGCTTGCTCGGCACCTTTTCGATGGTGCGGCGCTCGCCGTACAGGAACACCGGCAGGTTGGCGCGGCGCGCGCTCTGCTCGCGCAGGAAGGCGGTCAGGCGCTGGAACTCGCCATCCACCTCTTCGCTGCCGTCGATCGAGATCAGCACCGCCGAGGCCGCCACGTAGGTGCGGGCACCGGCGCGGGCATCATCCAGGTTCAGGCCGCACAGCACGCGCTGGTCGTTGCTGCGCAGCTCTTCCACCAGGGCACGGATCAGGATGCCGCCGATGCGCGGCGACTCGTAGTCGTTGTCGATGACAATGACCGGATAGTCCAGGGACTTGAAGTACACGTTGATTCTCCTTGTCGAACTCAGGAACGCTGGGCACCGGCGCTGATGGCCGAGGCCTCGCGGGCGCGCTGCCGCTGCTGGCGGCGCTCCTCGCTGAAGAAGGGATAGAACACGGTGATGAACAGCACGAACAGGAAGGCGTACTGCACGATGGTTCCCGACGAGCCGTAGATCGCCCACAGGCAGTACACGACGGTCAGGCTGGTCAGGGTCCAGAACGCACCGGTGTGGACCAGGGTGTGCGAGCGCTCGACCACGAAGTAGCAGGCCACGCACGAGTAGATGTAGGGCAGCAGGGTCAGCACCACGGCCGCCGACGTGATCACGTCGAACTGTGCCGACGCGGTTTCCGAGGTGGAAGTGACCAGCACCGCCAGGGTCATCAGCACGGCCACGATCAGCACGCCCTTGACCGGCGCGTCGTCCTTGTTGGTCTTGCTGAAGATGCTCGGGAACAGGCCGTCGTCGGAGGCTGCCTTGGCACTCTGCGCGGTCAGCAGGATCCAGCCACCCAGCGAACCGGCAGCGCCGATGAAGGCGCACAGGCTGACCAGCGCACCGCCCCAGCCACCGACGGCCTTGGCGGCAGCCAGTGCGAACGGCGCATCGGAAGTCTGCAGCTCGCCGTTGGGCACCATGCCCATGATCACCGAGGAGCTGGCGATGTAGGCGATGGCGGCCAGGAACACACCGGCCAGGGTGGCACGGGCCACGTTCTTTTCCGGGTTCTCCACCACGCCAGCGGTGACCGAAGCGGATTCAACGCCGATGAAGGCCCACAGGGTCAGTGCCGCAGCGCTGGAGATCGCGCCGAAGTTGGATTCACCGGACACGTTGTAGGCGCCCTTGAAGATGTCGGCATCGAAGAAGAACCAGCCGAAGATGGCGATGCCCAGGATCGGCACCAGCGCGAAGCTGGTGGTGACGGTCTGCACGCGGCTGACGAACGCCGGGCCGATCATGTTGGCGAAGCTCAGCGCCCACACCAGCACCAGCACCGCGATGCAGCGCACCAGCGGCTCGGACAGGATCGGGAAGAAGTAGCTGAAGTAGCCGACCGCCGCGATCGGGATGGCGACGTTGCCGATCCAGTTGGCGAACCAGTAGATGGTGTTGGTCTGGAAGCCCATGTAGGGCCCGAACCAGTCACGCGCATAGGCGTACGGGCCGCCCGCCTTCGGTGCCAGCTTGCCCAGCTTGGCGAACACGAAGGCCAGCAGCAGCGCGCCCGCGGTGGTGATCAGCCAGCCCCAGATCGAGGCGGTACCAATCTTGGCCAGGCTGGATGGCAGCAGGAACACACCTGAGCCCATCATGTTGCCGGCGACGAGGAAGGTGGCTCCGACCACCCCGATTTTCTTTGCTTCTGCCATGACAATCTCCTGTACTGGCATGAGCCCGGTGCAACCGGGCGTGGGGACGGTTACGCTGGCGTACGACCGCTGGCGCCTATCTGATGAAGTTGTATTGCAGGCTGCCCTGCACCCGGACGGTGTCGCCGCGCGCGCCACCCTGCTGTTCCAGGCGGCCATACAGCAGCTCCATGCCCATCGTCCACGACGGTGCCGGGCTCCAGATCAGGTTGAACACGCCGTAGCGGCTCTGACGGAATGCGTCGGCCGCCAGTGCAGCATTCCGCTCCAGGGTCAGCTGGCCGAAGATCAGGTTCGATCGCCACAGCTCGGACCAGTAATGGGTGTAGCCCACGAAGCCGCCGTGCAGGTCCAGCGCGTCGAGACGGCCGTCGGCACCGACCACCGCGTCCAGCCCGGAGCCGGTCAGGTCGGCGGTGTAACGGCTGAGGCCGCGGCCACCCAGCGCACCGAACAGCAACAGGTCACGCTCGCCCACCGAGGCCGAGCCGCTCAGCTGCAGGCCACCGGCCATGCGCCGGTCGCGCTCGCCCTCTCCGTCATAGGCGAGGCTGCGCGCCACCGCGCCCAGCTGCAGATGGCCCCAGTCACGCTCCAGGCGCGCGGTCACGGTTACATCCGGCAGGCGGTTCACCGCAGCCCGCTCGTCGCTGGCACCAGCAAGTTCAGTCTTCGGGTCTTCGGCCGCCACGGTCAGCGTGTTGCCCTTCCCCATCGCGAAGCTGTGGTGGATGCCGGCCACCAACAGATAGCCGGCGCCGCCCGGCCCGGCGAAGTCCAACGTGTCGGGCAGGCTGTCCGGGTCCATGAAGCTGGAGTAGCCATAGCCGGCATAGGTATTACCGAGCTGCCCATAAGCATGCCGCAGGCGGAATTCATAGCCATCGCTGCTGCCGAAGAAGTCGTTCTCCAGATAGAAACGCAGGTTGCCGTGCGTGGTCGGGCGCCGCGCCTCGAAACTGAAGCGGGTCTGCTTGGCGTGGATGTTGAAGTTGGAGACATCGCGGTGGCTGCCGCCGACCGGCATCGACGAGGGAATGAACTGGTCCTCGTCCCCGGCCGCGCGCGAATCGGTGATCGCATCCAGCTTGGCGTAGCCGCCGATGCGGATCACCGTATCGGTGCCGGGAATGGCAAAGAACCCCTTCAGATCGGGATCGGTCGGGCCCGCCGCACTGTCCGGTCGCGATGCGGCAGTGGATGGATCAGCGACCGATTCGCGCTGCGGCAGTACCGGCTGCGCCACACCCGGCACCTGGGTGCGATGGATCACATCGGAAGGGGCGGCGGAGGCAATCGGCGCCGTTGCAGGCATGGCTGTTGCCTGCGCAGGCGTAGCATCGCGCTGCTCCAGCCGGTCCAGCCGTTGCTGCATGCCTTCCAGCGCCTGGCGCATTGCGGCAATCTCACGCCGCAATGCCTGCGCATCCTCCGCGTCACCCTGGTGGGCGTACGCCGGCGTGATCGCCAGTGCCCCCATACACGCCAGACTCAGTACCGCCAAACGCATTGCATACTCCCCGGACGAACACTCGCATCACGGTTCCGGAGCGCACGCATGCGCCGCCCTGGCTTCGCGTTGCCGTTGCTGGAAATGCGGGTACTGCGTCGACGACATCGGCCAGCCTGCGCGTGGCAGGCAACAGGACGATGACACTGTCCCGCCTGCACCCATGTCGACCCCATCAAGGTCGCGCTGCCAGAGAGGTGGCGACCGCAGCGGTCTGGGTAACAAGCAGGAAGTGAGAGTGTCGTGAATGGCTGTGCCGACCTGCCCGGATCAGGGCAGCCGCGGCGCGGCATCCATGGCGCGTTGACGCTGTATTCCATGCGTCAAAGGCTAGTCCGTTTGTCGTTTTTGGCCTTGATTGGAATCAAGGCACGACGCTTGATCTCAGTCACGATTCAGACGTGACGGCGAACAGACTATGCGCAAGCGGTTGTGTTCGCCTGGGGCACGGAACGCAACAGGCCCGCATGTCACCATGCGGGCCTGTGGTCTACATCAGCATGCAGGCATGGATCAACGCGGACCGAGCACCGTCTGCAGGTCGTCACCCTGCGGCAATCCAGCCCGGCGCTGCACCTGGCCCTGTGCATCCTGGAACAGGATACCCGGGGTGCCCTGGAACCCCATCTCCAGCATCAATACCTGGTTGGCATCAAGCTTGCCGGCGATCTCGCGGCTGATGCTCGGCAGCGCCTTGATGCCGCCACGGTCGAACTGGCGCTCGTTCTCCAGCAGCGCCGCACTCGGATCACGTGCCGCGAGAATGGCTGCGGCCTTGGCCGGGCTGTCCTCGCGGATCACACCCACCATGATGTGACGCAGCTGCACCTTGCCGGCGTCGACCCACGGACGGGCCGCCTCCCAGAACTTGTGGCAATAGGGGCAGTTGGCATCACTGAAGGTATAGACCACGCGCGGGGCGTCGGCCTTGCCGTCACGCACCCAGGCGCTGGCGTCGAGCTTGGTCCACATTTTGGCCGACATCGGTGCGGCGACCAGCTTCTCGACCGCTTCGGCAGCCACATCATTGCCTTCGGCATCGAACAGGCTGCCCACCAGCACGTGCTTGCCATCGGCCGTGACATAGGCCGCTGCAGGCTGCTGACCACCCACCACACCGGCAAAACCGCGCAGGCCACCGGGCGCATCGAATTCGGCAACGACCTCGAAGCCGTGCTTTTCGATGCCCTTCAGCACTGCAGGGCGATCGCCCTTGGCGGCAGAGGCCGCAGCACTCGTCGCCGGTGCCGTGGGGGCCTTGCCCGGCGGCGTCTGTGCCTGGCTGCAGGCGGCCAATGCCAGCATGACCGGCAGCAACAGCACCGCCGGGGCGGTGCGCAGGGAAGTCGACAACATGGGAACTCCGTAGTGAGATGCCCGCGCAGGCTACCGCAGCCGGCGCAGTTTGTGTTCAAGGCCGGCCGCGGTCAGCTCGCCCAGGTGCAGTTCACGCAGGCGTCCATCGGCATCGAAGAAGAGTGTCGAAGGATAGGCCTGTACACCCAGCACTGTTGAAGCGGCCGCTTCGTCATCCAGCAACACGTTGCCCAGCATCAGTCGCTCACCGGCAAGAAAACCCTGGACCTCATCCAGGGTTTCGCCCTGATTGAGGAAGACGAACTGCACGTTGCCATGTGCCTGCTGCGCCGCTGCGAGCACCGGCATCTCCCGTCGGCAGGGGCCGCACCATGTGGCCCACAGGTTCAGCACCACCGGCCGGCCACGGAACTGCTGCAGGTCAACCGTTCCGCCCTGCAGGTCCGCGACCTGCAGCGTTGGCAATGGCATCTGCCGCTCCTGCCAGGCCGACAGCAGCTGCCCCCCAGCAGCCCAGAGCAGCACCCCCACAAGTGCGCTCGTCAGTACCGGTGCACGCAACTGACGCCACGGCCGCAGACGCCATGATCCCCACGCCAGCCCGGCCACCAGCACCACCATCAGGTGATAGCCACCATCGGTGACCTGCAGGATGCTCCAGGGCTCCGATCGATAGAGCGCGAAATTCAGCACAACAAAACTGATACGACCACACAACAGGCCGATCAGCAGCATGTCCAGCACCATGCTTGCTGCCGACGGCAGCGGCATTCCGACGGCCCTGCGCGGCCAAAGACGGGCAACGATCATGGCCAGCAACGTGCACATGAGGATCAACACCACCGGCATCGGTACCGGTCCAACACTCGACATCAGCCCACCTGCTCAAGTTCCACTGACTGCATGGTCAAAGCGTCACGCCCAGGTTGCAAGCGCTGGCCCGCCACCCGTCATCAGGCCGCACTCCGCCCCAACTGCATGCCGGGGGGCGTCTGCAGGCCGCGCAGACTGCCGGCCACCGACGGCATCAACGGTCGTTCCCGCCGCTTGCAGTTGACGTGGCGACGATAGTTGGCCGGTGTCATGCCCACGATGCGGAGGAACAGACGCCGGAACGCGCTCTGATCAGCGTAGCCCACACCCCAGGCCACCTCTTCGATGCCTGCGCCCTGCTGCAGCAGGGTCTGCGCCTTGGCAATGCGCAGCCGTTGGCAGTACTCGATCGGGCGCAGACCGGTCGCCCGGAGGAAGCGCCGCTGCAAGGTGCGCGGTTCCAATCCGGAAACCTCGCAGATTGCGGCCAGAGTGGCCCCTCGTGCCGCAGTGGTATGCAGCCAGCGCTGGGCCTTCAGTACATCGCGGTCACCGTGGGCGAAGTTGGCACTGAAACGCTCAAGATCCTGCTGGATGCCTGCGGGCACGACGATCCCGAGCTGTTGCGCGACCGCACTCGCCACGCCCTGCCCGTGCAGCCGATACAGCAAACGCAGCCCGAGGAAACGCCAGGCCTGCGATCCGCCAACGGTCAGCAGATCACCATCATCGACCAGCGCCCGCTCACTGGGGACCCAGCTCACCGCCTGCGCCTGCAACCCCGGATGTCGCCCCAGATCCGGGCCGCTGACCGTTCTTCCGGCCAGCAGTCCCGCACGGGCCAGCACACCGACCCCCTCACTGGCAGCAGCCAGCAGGCTGCCACCGTCATAGTGGGCCCGCAACCAGTCCAGCAGGACCTCCTCGGCGCGCAGACAGGCTCCAGGGCTGATCTGGCCGGGAACCGCGATTACCGCAGGAATGGCGGCGTCAAGCATTTCAGCACCCGCGATGCGATGTACACCGGTCTGGCTGGCGGGCACGATCCAGCGGGTGACAAGCACGCGTTTGAACGGTCGGCGCTGCTGTTGGGCCAGGCGGTTGGCGACGTGGGCCATTTCGGCCAGCACCGAGGCGGCGGAGGGGTCCCCTCCCGGGTATTCGACCACCGCAACCTCGACGAATGCTTCGTTCCTGACTCCCTCCACAGACCACCTCCTCGGTTCGTTGCAGGCCATCGAACGGCCGGTTCAGGCGAAGGGTAGGAACAGGCCCATCTGCGGGGCTATGAAGAAAGTTGCAAAGTGGGCTGAATGCGCGTGCCGGGCTGAAGCCTTGACTCTCGACCAGACTCCAGGCTTCACAATGGCGGCAGGATCCGCAGGAAAACTGCCATGAACATTGGACAACTGGCCCGTCAGGCGGGCGTTCCGATCGATACGGTCCGCTATTACGAGCGGCAGCAGCTGCTGCCGACAGCGGCGCGCTCGGCTGGCGGCTACCGCATCTTCGGCGAGCCGGACCTGCGCCGGTTGCGCTTCATCCGCCGCGCCAAAGCACTGGGATTCAGCCTCGAGGAAATCGGCGAACTGCTGGCGCTCAGCGATCACCACCGGCAGGACATGGGAAGCGTGCGCGACACCGCCCAGGCCCGCCTGCAGGACATTGCACAACGGATGGCCGAACTGCAGCGCATGCATACCGCGCTTTCGCAGCTGGTCGATGCATGCCCCGGTCATGGCACCCTCGACCAATGCCCGATCCTGGCGGCGCTGACCGACGACAACACATAGACATCCCTTGCGCAGATCGGCATTGCAACGCACGTGAAGAAAAGTGCAACAAATGCTTGCCAACCCCCTGGGGCAAGGCTATTATTTCGCTCCTCAGCGACGTGGGGCCATAGCTCAGCTGGGAGAGCGCCTGCATGGCATGCAGGAGGTCAGCGGTTCGATCCCGCTTGGCTCCACCAATCTTTCGGCATTAGGCCGTCGAAAGGTCGCTAAAGAACATTGATGAGAATTGCGTCCCCATCGTCTAGAGGCCTAGGACATCACCCTTTCACGGTGGCGACCGGGGTTCGAATCCCCGTGGGGACGCCACTCATCACGAACAACGAGGACCCGGCCGATAACCGGGTCTTTTTTGTTCACCGCCTACCGGCATTCAGGCTGTGGCGTTGCGGTTCCCCTGCCCTCGTGGCTGCGGTTGAACCGGAACGAAAAAAGTTGAAAAAAAGCTTCCACAAACGTGAACACGCAGGTATGATAGGCGGCTCGGTAACACGGGGCCATAGCTCAGCTGGGAGAGCGCCTGCATGGCATGCAGGAGGTCAGCGGTTCGATCCCGCTTGGCTCCACCACTTTCGACATTAGGCCGTCGAGAGTTCTACAACTTGAAGTTTTTCGTGCGTCCCCATCGTCTAGAGGCCTAGGACATCACCCTTTCACGGTGGCGACCGGGGTTCGAATCCCCGTGGGGACGCCAGTTTCAAAACGGACTCTGCTCCCGGCAGATCATCCGGAGTTTCATGGGGCCATAGCTCAGCTGGGAGAGCGCCTGCATGGCATGCAGGAGGTCAGCGGTTCGATCCCGCTTGGCTCCACCACTTCGACATTAGGCCGTCGAAGCATCTACAACTTGAAGTTTTCGTGCGTCCCCATCGTCTAGAGGCCTAGGACATCACCCTTTCACGGTGGCGACCGGGGTTCGAATCCCCGTGGGGACGCCAATTCTTGAAAACCCTGGCTTCGGCCGGGGTTTTTCTTTGCCTGCGATTCCCGGGAAGGCCCTGTCCGCGCATGGCGGGGATCCACTGCAGGGCCCGGGTAGATCCACGCCATGCGTGGATGGTTTCACCTCCGCCGCACCTCAGAGCCGGCGATACATCCCGATCGACGCCGGTGCTGTCGGCGCAAAACCAAACTGCGCATACAACCGGTGCGCCTCACCATCGGCCAGCAGGCTGACGTACGCCGATGGCGGCAGGTTCGCCTGCATCCAGCCATCCAGGCGCCGCATCACTTCCTTGCCCAGGCCCTGCCCCTGCAGGCGCGGCAGCACCGCGATATCGCAGACCTGCAGGTGGCACCCACCATCGCCGACGATGCGGCCCATCGCTACCAGCTCATTGCCCTGGTAGGCACACACGCCATACAGGGTGTTGGGCAGCGCCCGCGTCGCCGCCTCGTGGCTCTTGGCACTGAGGCCGGCCAGCACACGCAGCCGGCAGTAGTCTTCAACCGTGGGGACAGCCTCGCGGAACTGGCAGCTGACGGAATCATTCATGCGGTATCTCCCTGTAGGTCGGGCTATCCTGCCGTATCCACGTCGCAGCGACTGCGACCCAGGCCTGCAGAGTTCCCATGTGCTATTCCGCCCTGATCCGCGCCGACTACGCCACGCTGGTCCGCGAGTTCGGTGCCATCCTGTCGCTGGAGGAGTTCGCCGAACTGTACGCACACGACCCCGGCAAGAAGCGACCGAAAACTCCGAAAGCAATGGATGACGGCTTTGCCGGCGCACGCACCGGACAGGGCCGCGACATCGTCGCGAAGATCCAGCACTGGCATGCACTGGAACGCCAGGTTCTGGAGGCGGAGCTGGCCGGCCAACGCGAGCGCCGCGATATCGCCCATGCAACGCTCGCCACGCGCCCCACCCAGAAGGCACGCAACGACCTGCGCGTGGCCGGCAACCGCATCGAACGCGCCCAGGCCCGGCTCGAAGACCTGCACCGGGTCCAACTACTGCCGCGCGACAACCGCATTTTCCCCGGCACCTACGCGCCGGTGATGGTCAGCGAGAACGGCCGCCGGGTGATCAAGCCGATGCGCTACCAGTGCCGGCTGCCCGACAAACCGGCACGCAACGACGTGCTCTACCCCGGCACCTACAACGCACGACGTGACAGCCTGGAAGGCTATTGGCGCGGCGCGTTCGGCCTTCGCCACGGCGTTGTCGTGGTGCGGGCGTTCTATGAGCACGTACCACGCCACGCCATCGCAGGGCGCGCGCTGGGCGCCGCGGAAAAGGAACAGGATGTGGTGCTGGAGTTTCGCCCCGATCCGCCCCGCGACCTGCTTTTGGCCTGCCTTTGGGCGGAATGGGAGGGACCGGAAGGACGCCTGCTCTCGTTCGCCACGATCACCGACACCCCGCCACGCGATGTCGCCGCGGCAGGTCACGATCGCGGCGTGATACCTATCCGCAGGGAACATCTCGATGCGTGGCTCAATCCCGACCCGGACAACCTGGCCGGGCAGTACCGCATCCTCGACGACCGCGAGGACATCCGATACGTGTACGACGAGGCCGGCTGAAGCGCCGTTCTCACGCCGTTGCGCTGGAACGGCCCACCGCACGGGTCAGCGCCCGGGTCAGATCCGCCGACAGGTACGGCTTGACCAGCAGTATTCCGGCCAGCATCGACTCGGGCAACTGCTCAGCCAGCATTCCGGTAGCGAGCACGAACGGTACGCCACGCGCCGACAATGCTGCCGCCACCGGCTCGCTGGTCTCGTTGCGGGCCAGGCGATAGTCCAGCAGGGCCACGTCCGGGGCCGAGTCTTCCAGCATGCGCAATGCCTCAGCCACGCTCGCCGCCAACCCGACCACAGTCGCGCCGGCATGCACCAGCTGCATCTGCAGCAGCGCCGCGCTCATCTCGTCGTTCTCGACCACCAGCACCCTCAGGTCCTGCAACACTGTCATCGGCTATGGCTCCTGGAGGCATTCAAGCCGGCGCAGTATAGCCATCACAGAGCCGATGCCGACAGGAAACGCCCCGATCTGCCTTGCCCCTATGAAAGCCCCACCCTCCTCGGTTACACTCACACGCTGCCTGCCGGTGTGGCGGAATGGTATACGCAGCTGACTCAAAATCAGCCGGGGGTGACCCCATGAAGGTTCGAGTCCTTTCACCGGCACCACAGCATCAAAGGCCAGGTCCTCGACCTGGCCTTTTGCTTTTCAGGCGATGCATGCCCATGTGGCCGCTCCTGTGTCACTGCACTGACGCATAACTGCGACCGCTGACAGGGTTGTCTCTAGACGCAGCGCACACTTTTCTTGCCAGACTCACGTACATCTGCCTATCGTGATCCCGCCGGATCCGGGGGCGGGGGAATGCATGACGCTGCGTGCTGCACTGTTTTTTCTGGTCACGCACGCACTCGTCATTGCCTTGGTCGGCCCGCAGGACCCTGTCGGCTCCTACCTGTTGCTGATCACCGCGCCGCTGCTGGCCGCACTGGCCTGCGTGCGGCGCGCACGTGTCAGCCAGGCGGCCTGCAAGTGGCGGCTGCTCGGCGCGGCCGTCGGCCTGTTCTCACTCGCCCTGCTTGCCCTGCTGTACCGCAATGTGGCCGGCCTCACCCCTGCGCAGATGACCGCCTCGACACTGATCCTGTACGTGTTCTACCGGATCCCCCTGACCTATGTAGCTGCAAGCCCGGGCGGCGGGAACCGCTTCATCCGTGCGGTGGACCTTGCGATCATTGCCCTGCTTTGGCTGCTGTACTACCTGCATACGCGCGCCATGGCGCCTCTCAACACCGCGCTGTGGACGCAGTGCCTGAACACCATGAGCAGCGTGCAGAACAGCCTGGTGTTCTGCTTCGCGCTGATCCGTTTCCTGGCCGAGGACAATCCCGACCGCCGCGATTTCTTCCGCACACTTGCGATCTACGCGCTGGGCTACTTCCTGCTGGCGCTCTACATCAACACCTACCAGCCGCAGACACCTGACGGCGGCTGGGGCGACCTGCTGATCAGCGGGCTGTTCGTGTTGCTGGCCGTCCTGGCCGGCAGCCACCGCCGCTACCCGGCAGTGGAGGTATCCCGCAGCCTGCGGCGCATCGTCGACGCCGGCGTCCCACTGATGCTGCCCTTGCTGCTGATGATGGTGGCGCTGCTGGTCGCGCGCCTGCAGCCAAACCTGGCCACGGTAGGTTTCATCGGTGCGATGCTGGGTTACGCCCTGCGCAGCGTGCTGAGCCAGATCGAGATCCAGCGCCAGCGCGATGAACTGGAAACGCTGGCGCGGCGAGATCCACTGACCGGGCTGGGCAACCGGCGCAGCTTCGATGAGTCGCTGGATGGGGCCCACCGCCGCGCGCGCCGCCAGGGCCAGGGCCTGGCGGTGCTGATGATCGACATCGACCACTTCAAACGGCTGAACGACACCTACGGGCACCCAGAAGGTGATCGGCGCCTGCGTGCCGTCGCCGGCATCCTCGACGGCTGCCTGCAGCGCGGTGACGACCTGCTGGCCCGCTATGGCGGCGAGGAGTTCATTGCGGCCCTGCCATCGCCCGAGGCGATGCACGCGCTGCATCTGGGCGAACGCCTGCGTGCTGCGGTCGAAAGCGCCGCACTGCCTGCTGCCGAGGGCCATGTGACCATCAGCGTAGGCGTGGCCTGGCAGGCCGCCAGCGATGAGTACGCGCCGGGAGACCTGGTCGGCCATGCCGACCAGGCCCTTTACCGGGCCAAGCATGCCGGGCGCAACCGTGTGCACCTTGCCTCGGCCATGCAGCCGTCCGATGAGCCTGTGGGCCCGCGCACCTAGACGATCCGCAGGGTCGCCCCTCCATGCAGATGCCCTGCCCCGTCCTGCACGCGGAAACCGGCGACGGTCTGCAGCAGCTGTGCCGACTGCTCTTCCATGCTGCGCGCCGCCGCCGACGCCTCCTCGACCAGGGCAGCGTTCTGCTGCGTGCCCTGGTCGATCAGGTCAACCGCATGGTTCATCTGCTGGATGTCGTCGCTCTGCTGCTGCGAGGCAGTGCTGATCTCGGTCATCAGATCGCTGACCCGGCGGACGTTGGTCACGATCTCGTCCATGGTCCGGCCCGCGCTTTCCACCTGGGCGGTGCCGGCCCCGACGTTCGCCACCGACTCATCGATCAGATGCTTGATCTCCTTGGCGGCACTGGCCGAGCGCTGGGACAGCTCGCGGATCTCGGTGGCGACCACGGCAAATCCTCGACCATGTTCGCCCGCGCGTGCGGCCTCCACCGCTGCGTTCAACGCCAGGATATTGGTCTGGAAAGCGATGCCATCAATCACCCCGATGATATCGACGATGCGCCGCGAGGAGGCGTTGATCACCGCCATCGTCTCGACCACTTCATGCACCACACTGCCGCCGCGCGCAGCCACATCGGCGGCCCCGCCGGCCAGCTGGCTCGCCTGGCGCGCGTTGGTGGCTGTGCGCTGCACGGTCTCGGCCAACCCCTTCATCGACACCGCGGTTTCCTCCAGCGAGGCCGCCTGCTGCTCGGTGCGCTGCGACAGGTCGCTGTTGCCCTGCGCGATCTCGGTCGCACCCACCGCAATGGTGTCGGCAGCGAACTTGATCTGGCCGATGATCGCGGCCATCGCCTCGACCAGCGAATTCACGCCCTCGCACAGTTCGGCAATGGAACCCTGTTTGTCCGCCGTGGCAACGCGCCGGGTCAGGTCGCCCTGCTTGGCCGCGGCCACCACCTCGCGGGTCTGCGCCACTGCGCGCTGCATCGCCTGGTTCTCATGCACCTGCGCGGTGATGTCGGTTGCGTACTTGACGACCTTGAACGGCTTGCCGTTGAGGTCGAGGATGGGGTTGTAGGAGGCCTGGATCCAGACCTCACGCCCGCCTTTGCCCAGGCGTCGATACTGCCCGGCGTCATACTCGCCACGCCCGAGCTTCTCCCAGAACCGGCGATATTCGTCACTGCTGCGATGGCCTGGCTCGACGAACAGCGAGTGGTGCTGTCCACGCACCTCATCGAGGCCGTAGCCGGTGACTTCGAGAAAGTTCTCGTTCGCCGAGAGAATGCGCCCGTCCATGCTGAATTCGATCACTGCCTGCGATTTGCCGATTGCCGCCAACTGCCCGGCCGAATCGGCCGCCTGCAGCTTCTGTGCGGTGATGTCGGTGGCGAACTTGACCACTTTGTACGGTCGCCCCTGGCGATCCAGCACCGGGTTGTAGGAGGCCTGGATCCAGATCTCGCGCTGGCCTTTGCCGAAGCGTCGATACTGCCCTGCGTCATATTCGCCGCGTCCCAGCCGCGCCCAGAAGTCACGGTACTCGGCGCTGCGCGCCTGCTCGGGATCGACGAACAGGGAATGATGCTTGCCCTGGATTTCCTCCAGCCGGTAGCCCACCGCCTGCAGGAAGTTGTCATTGGCCTGCAGGATGGTGCCATCGAGCGCGAACTCGATGACCGCCTGCACGCGGTGCAGCGCTGCGACCTGGGCCTCGAGTTCGGCACGATCGGTCGCTGCCGGTTCAGTGCCGGTACGGTGCTGCGGGGCCAGGGCGCCCAGCAGCGCGCGCCACGGCGACCAACGGGTATGCAGCTCGGCCGGCGCCTGCGCGCCCGCCGTGAAGCCTGGAATGAGCATTGTCTGATCCTCGGTGTCCGGTAAGCGGTTGCGACCCGACGGGCGGGATGCCCGGCGGCAACTTCAGTTGCTTGGGACTACAGGTGCCTGCGGGCACCCCTCGAGCGGCTGGCAAGAACGTCTGGTGCGGGTGCGATCGGCATCCGGGAGCGGCGGAACACACAGCGCGGGCCGCCCATCGGGGGCAGCCTGGGGTCCTGCAGCGGGCGACTGGAGCGGGATCCAGAGGGGATATCGGCGATGCCGTCGGCCGCTTTAGCGGGATTCCGCGACCTCCGTCGCAACTCCGTGCATTGCAGCAGGAAGGCGATAGATGATCGTTGTGTACTTCACACCCTGCTCACGTGCTGCGGGCTGTCCCCCGAGGGACTCAGCAAGCGAACGGCTGGACCGGTTCTGCTCGGCCACCGGATAGCGGAACGCCGCGCATGACAGTCGCTGCGACGCCGCAGACCACACCGCCGCCACTGCTTCCCGCCCATAGCCATGGCCATGCATTGCTTCAGCGATCCAGATACCCAGTTCGGGCTCTGCATCACCGGTGCGATGCAGGCCGGCCAGTCCCAGGAACACGCCATCCTCGCGCCTGCGGATCACGAACGTGATGTCGCTCCCATCGGCAATGGCAGGCAGCCACGCCTGCCAGACGGCGGCAAATGCGTCCTTTGACGGGGGCGGCTCGAAGGCCATGTAGCGGGTCAACCCGGGGGTGATGCCCGCAAACGCCTCGTCAGCGTCACCGGACGTAAATGGCCGGAGGCACAGCCGCGGACTGTCGATGCTCCAGTGATCGGATGTCATGTTCTGCATTGCCTGGGCACGGAATACAGCATCACTCGGCAGATGGATGCAGCTCAAGGCAAAAAGGTTTGCATGACCAACGGGAGGTCCCCTGCCGGGCGGAAATGGCGAGCATGCAGCGATCCGCAGGATGTTCATCTACAAGGAGATCGTATGTTCGTTCGCCTCACCAGCTTCGTCATCCTCGGCCTGTGCAGCACCGGCGCGCTTGCCGCCGATGCCACCTATCGGCCGGCCTTTCACCCCGACCAGCTGAAGGGGCCGCCCGCAGGCCGCACCAACGAGGTGCTGGTGCTGGGCAGCCCGCATCTGTCCGGCCTGCCGAAGACCTTCACACCGGACATTCTGCAGCCATTGCTGGAGCCTCTGCTCGAGCGCCTGCAGGCATGGCAGCCCAATGCCATCGCCGTGGAGAACCTGTCCGGGCTGCAGTGCGACTTCATGCGCCGCAACCCCACCCGCTACGCGGACAGTGTCGAGACCTACTGCATCGACCCGGCACCGGCCCAGGCCGCGACCGGCCTGGACGTTCCCAGCGCCAATGCCGAGATGGAGCGCCTCCTCGCACAATGGCCGAAAGCCCCTACGCCGGCCCAGCGCCGCCGCCTCGCGGCCGTGTTCCTGGCCGCAGGCGAGAACGGTTCGGCGGTGGTGCAATGGCTGCGCCTGCCCATCGACGAACGTCGCGCCGCAGACAGCCTGACCCCGGAGCTGGTGCAGTTCCTCGACAAACGCATTGCCAGGCGCGACGAGGCCGGCATGATCGCCGGCGTCCTCGCTGCACGCCTGGGCCTGGAGCGCTTGTGGTCGGTCGATGACCACACCGCCGACGCGCCTGTCCCGAAGGAGCAGGAGAAGGCCTATGGCGCGGCGCTTCAGGCGGCCTGGGACAACCCGGCAACCACGGCGCGGTTCGCCGCCGACGAACCGCTGCACGCCAACCTGGCCAAGCCCGACGGCCTGCTTGCGCTCTATCGCGACTACAACGCCCCGGACACGGCGATGACCGTCTACAACAGCGACTTCGGCGCGACCCTGGTCGAGCCGTCACCCGATGCCTTCGGACGCAAGTACCTCGGCTACTGGGAAACCCGCAACCTGCGCATGGTCGCCAACATGCGCGACGTGCTCGGCCAACACCCGGGCACCCGCATGCTCACCATTGTCGGTGCCTCGCACAAGGGCTACTACGAGGCTTACCTCAACCAGATGCACGATGTGCAGCTGGTCAGTGCGGACGCAGTATTGCGTTGACGGGCTGGGTGCCGGCCACCCGCCGGCACTATCCTGCAGGGCCCCATCCACAGGTGCCTGCATGCTCAAGGTCATCGCCGAAGACTTCATACATCCCGATGCCGTGGACACTGTGCTTCCGCTGTACCGGGAACTGGTCGCGTGCACGCAGCGCGAGCCGCTCTGCCTTGGCTATGAACTGTTCGTGGACCAGAAGGATCCCGGGCATTTCGTCTTCATCGAGCAATGGCCGGACCGCGCCGCCCTGGACATCCACTGTGCCAGCGAGCATTTCCAGCGGCTGGTGCCGCAGATCAATGCCTTCCAGCGCGCGCCATGCCGGTTCCTGCTGATGGATGCTGCACCTCAGTAGTGCCGGCACCGTCGCCGTGATCCCGGCGACGGTGCCGCCACAGCACCAGGCTGGCCGCCATCGTGCACGCCAGGGTCAGGGCCAGCAGCGCCACCACGCTTCCCTGCAGCACCGGCAGCATTGCCTGGGCCAGACGGTCCTCACGCACCTCCTCCAGCCGCAGCCAGGCGGCGAGGGTCAGGCACCAACCGACCATGGCCGGGGCGAAGGCGCGCACCGTCATCGGGTTCCAGACATTCATGGGATCACCTGTACGAGAGGAGGTGGGCGGAGTATTCGCGCCCGTCCTCTCACTGGATGAGATCAACCCTCGGCCGCGTCGACGTCGTCGCCTGGCAGCTCGCTGGCCTCGCCCTGCACCTGCACGTTGTTACGGCCCATCGCCTTGGCCCGGTAACACTGGGCATCGGCCGCGGCCACCGCCTGGTCCACGCTCATCCCGCCGGCCAGCGGCGCGATGCCGATGCTGGCCCCTACGCGCAACCGGTTCTGGTCCCACGGAATCGACAGCGACGCCAGGGTGTGCAGCAGCTCACCGCCAATGCGGGCAGCACGACGCGGCGTGCAACCGGACAGGATCACCGCGAACTCGTCACCGCCCAGCCGCGCCACCACATCCGAATCGCGTACCCCGTGACGCAGAACGCTGGCCACCGCCCACAGCACCGCATCGCCAGCCAGATGGCCCCAGGTATCGTTGATCGGCTTGAACCGGTCCAGATCGATGTACATCAGCGACGCGGCCTGGCCGGTACGTTCAACGCGGGTGATCGCCTGCTGCAGATGCACCTCGAAGCCACGGCGGTTGCTCAGTTCGGTCAGCGGATCGATCTCGGCCAGATGGCGCGCCTCGCGCTGGCGGGCACGCTGCTGGGTATCGTCGCGCAGCACCCAGACCGCACCTCGCACGTGGCCCTCGTCATCGCGCAACCAGGCGCGGGTCAGGTCCACCGGCACCGTGGCGGCACCCAGGCGCAGCAGCAGGTCGGCATGCAGGTCCACCGCGTTGCTTTCCGGATCCAGCAGTACCGACACGTCCAGCACCGACCCCGGCGCGTACTCGGTGGTCAGCGCCAGCACATCCTGCACCTTGTGCCCGGCCAGCGACAACGCGCCATCGCCGGCCAACGTGCGTACTGCGGCGGCATTGGCGTAGTCGATACGGCCATCGAGGCTGACGCTCAGCACCAGGTCGGCCACGGCATCCAGGGTGATGCGGCTGCGCTGCTCGCTCTCGAACAGCCGCTGCTCGCTGCTGCGCTGGGCGGTGATGTCCTGGATCTGCGACACGAAATGCACCGGCTCGCCATGCTCGCTGCGCACCAGCGAGACCGACAACCGGGCCCAGATCACCTTGCCGTCGCGATCGAGATAGCGTTTCTCCAGGTGGTAGTGGCTGCGCCGCCCGGCCAACAGGTCCTGCACCAGCGACAGGTCGGTCTGCAGGTCGTCGGGATGGGTCAGGCGCTGGAAATCCACCTGCAGCAGCTCTTCCCGCGGATAGCCGAGGATCCGGCACAGCGCATCGTTGACGTCCAGCCATCGCCCTTCCAGCGACACCAGTGCCATGCCCAGCGCAGCCGAGGTGAACGCACCAGCGAACTTCTCCGCGGACAAGCGTGCCTCGGCTCGCGCCTGCAGTATCTCGGTGATGTCGATGGCCATGCCGACATAGCCGATGCGTGCACCGTCGGCACCGTCCATGCGGCTGATCGACAGGCGTACCTGGCGTGGCTGGCCGTCCTTGCGCAGCAGCGTCCATTGCCGCGAATAGGTCTGGCCATCGGCACGCGCACTGAGTGCCTCGAACACGCCTGGCAGATGGCCATCGGCATCGGCCAGCGGTCGCAGCCAGGCATTCAGTTCCTGCGGATCGTGGAAGGCATCCAGCCGGCGCTGGCCGACCACTTCGGCCGCGCTGTAGCCCAGCAGGCGTTGCGCGCCGGTATTGAACAGGGTGATGGTGCCATCGGTATCGGTGGCGATCACCGCCACCTCATCGGAGGCATCGACCACGGCCTGCAGGCGTTGACGGGTCTCGGCCGCATCATGACGGGCCTGCTGCAGTTCGGTCACGTCGGCATGCGCGCCGGCCATCCACAGCGGCCGGCCCTGCCCGTCCCATTCGAAGACGCGGCCACGGTCCTGTATCCATATCCACTGGCCGTTCTTGTGGCGCATCCGCAGCAGGCACGCGTAGTTGTCGGTGCGTCCCTCGAAATGCTCGTCCAGTGCCGCGTCGGACAGCGCTATGTCATCGGGATGGACCAGCTTCAGGAAGGTCTTCTGGCAGATCGGCTCCAGCTCTTCCAGCCGGAAACCGACAATCTCGGCCCAGCGCGCATTGACCCGCATCTCGCCGGTCTGCACGTTCCATTCCCAGGTGCCCGCGGCGGTGCCATCGATGATCATCGCCAGCCGCCTACGCTCTTCGGCCAGCTCCTGCAGGCGGCGCTCCAGCAACCCGTTGCCGTTGGTGCCCTGGCCCGCCATCAACGCTCCCTCCGGCCCGCGCAGGCAGGCGTTGGCCGCAGCAATGCGCTGCAGCGTGCAACGAAGACGACGGGTCGTGCTGGCGTCATGGCCCTCCCCAGCGACAGCGGGGGGGCCGAACGCCTCCCCTCCAGCGCAAGTGTGCGCAATCACGGGGAAAACCGACAAGTCCCCCGCCGCGGATCAACCGTGACGGGGGGCACGAACCTCAGCTGCGCTTGGCGCGGGCGAAGGCCTCGGCCAGGGCGTTGTTGGCCGGCGGCGCCGACTGGGCTGGCCGCCCGCTGTTGCCCTGGCCCCGGTTCGGCCCGCGGTTCTGCCCGCCTGCGTCACGGCGCGGCCCCTGGCCCTGGCCGCGCTCTTCGCGCTGGCCCGGGCGGCTGGTGGCCTGCCCCGGGGTATCGTCCAGGCGCCGGGTCAGCGCGATGCGCTTGCGCGGCACATCCACTTCCAGCACCTTCACCTTGACGATGTCGCCAGCCTTGACCACGTCGCGCGGGTCCTTCACGAAGGTGTCGGACAGCGCCGAAATGTGGATCAGGCCGTCCTGGTGCACGCCGATATCGACGAAGGCACCGAAGGCCGCCACGTTGCTCACCACGCCTTCCAGCACCATGCCCTCGCGCAGGTCCTTGATGTCCTCCACGCCTTCGGCGAAGCGCGCGGCCTTGAACTCCGGACGCGGGTCGCGGCCCGGCTTCTCCAGTTCCTTCAGGATGTCGCGCACGGTCGGCACGCCGAAGGTGTCGTCGGTGAACTGCTCGGCCTTCAAGCCACGCAGGAAGCTGCCATCGCCGATCAGCGCCTTGATCGGGCTCGCGGTGCTGGCCACGATGCGCTCGACCACCGGATAGGCTTCCGGGTGCACCGCCGAGGCGTCCAGCGGCTGGTCACCATCGGCGATACGCAGGAAGCCGGCGCACTGCTCGAACGTCTTCTCGCCCAGGCGCGCAACCTTCAGCAGGTCCTTGCGACGCTTGAACGGGCCGTTGTCGTCACGATGGCGCACGATGTTCTCGGCCACCGTGGCCGACAGGCCGGACACCCGCGACAGCAGCGCGGCCGAGGCGGTGTTCACGTATACGCCGACCGCGTTCACGCAGTCCTCGACGCGCGCGTCCAGCGCCCGCGCCAGGCGGTACTGATCCACATCGTGCTGGTACTGGCCGACACCGATTGCCTTGGGTTCGATCTTGACCAGTTCGGCCAGCGGATCCTGCAGGCGGCGGGCGATCGACACTGCGCCACGCAGCGACACATCCAGGCCCGGGAACTCCTTGGCCGCGAACTCGGACGCCGAGTACACCGACGCGCCGGCCTCGCTCACCACCACCTTCTGCAGCTTCGGGTTGGCGGCGGCCTTGATCGCTTCGCCGGCCAGCTTGTCGGTTTCGCGGCTGGCGGTGCCGTTGCCGATCGCGATCAGTTCCACGTTGTGCTTGGCGCACAGCTGCTTGATCGTCTGCAGCGACTGGTCCCACTGGCGGCGTGGCTCGTGCGGGTAGATGGTGTCGGTGGCCACCAGCTTGCCGGTGGCATCGACCACGGCGATCTTGCAGCCGGTGCGGATGCCCGGGTCCAGCCCGAGCACGGTCTTCGGGCCGGCCGGTGCCGCCAGCAGCAGGTCCTTCAGGTTGTCACCGAACACCGCTATGGCCTCAGCCTCAGCCTTTTCGCGGGCCTGGTTGAACAGGTCCAGCAGCAGATGGGTGTGCAGCTTGGCGCGCCAGGTCAGGCGGCAGGCGTCCAGCAGCCAGCGGTCGGCGGCTCGCCCCTGGTCGGCAATGCCGGCCCTGCGCGCCACGCGTCCTTCGGCGTATTGGTGACCGGCTTCGGCATCGCTGCCCGGGTCCAGCTCCAGGAACAGGATCTCCTCGCGGCGCGCACGGAACAGCGCCAGCAGCCGGTGCGAGGGGATCTTCGCCAGCGACTCGGCATGCTCGAAATAATCGCGGTACTTGGCGCCTTCGGTTTCCTTGCCCTCGGCCACGCGGGCACGGATCACGCCGGTATCACCCAGCCAGGTGCGCAGCTCACCGACCAGCGCGGCATCTTCGCCCCAGCGCTCCATCAGGATCGCGCGCGCGCCTTCCAGCGCGGCCTTGGTGTCGGCCACGCCCTTGTCGGCATCCACGAAGCTAGCGGCAAAGACCTGCGGGTCCCGTGTCGGATCGCCCAGCAGGCCATCAGCCAGCGGCTCCAGCCCGGCTTCGCGGGCAATCTGCGCGCGGGTGCGGCGCTTGGGCTTGTACGGCAGGTACAGGTCTTCCAGCCGGCTCTTGGTATCGGCCGCCAGGATGTCGTTGCGCAGTTCGTCGCTGAGCTTGCCCTGCTCACCAATGCTGGCCAGCACCGCCGCGCGGCGTTCCTCCAGCTCACGCAGATAGGTCAGGCGTACTTCCAGGTTGCGCAGCTGGGTGTCGTCCAGGCCCCCGGTCACTTCCTTGCGGTAGCGGGCGATGAACGGAACGCTCGCGCCCTCGTCAAGCAGGCCGACGGCGGCACGTACCTGGGCGGACTGGGCACCGATCTCGTCGGCGATGGTCTGGGCGATCTGCTGGGCGAGCGCGCTCTGGGCGTTCTTGGCGTCGTGCATTGCTTCAGGTCTGTGCCGCGTTACGGGAAGACCCCATTCTGGCAATCGACGACGCAGCCGGACAAGGCATTGACAGGGGGCAAGGTTCAGCGGCGAGGCCGGATTGGACGCCGGCATCCTGGCGGAGAGAGGGCTCGGACTGGCCCGGGGCTGGGATGCCGGCGCGGGCGCGCGATGGTGGGCGCGCCCTGCCGCGTGTTGCGAAGGTCAGCGGTAGTGGCGGGCGGCGCGCTGCATGACGATGTCGTCACGCATGCCTTCCAGGGCCATCAGGCGGACCTTGCCGACACCCTGCAGTTCCATGAACCGCTCCGTGTAGAACTCCGGCCCCAGCGCGGTGTCGGCGCGGGATTTGCTGAAGCCGTAGGGCACCACGCCCTTCTCGCCATCCTTGCTACCACCGACATAAAGAACGATTGCCATGTGATGTCTTCCTCCAAATTGCTACTGCGTACTGCACTCGATGAGCGATGCTGCGAGCTCATCGAGGGAGAGCTTACCGCGTCGAACCTGACTGGAACGTCACGAAGGCTAATGACGATCGGTTGCATGCAGATGACTGCGGGATCGCAGCAGAATGCTTACGGATCTTTAACTTTCGCCTAACGAATCCAGGTGTGTTTCCGCCAACGGCGCAGCCCCTCGTGGCTTGGTCGCGAAATGCGCTTCATGTGATTGGGTCGGTCGGGGTGGGTTCGCGGGACACGCCGTAAACCCGTCCATGGGGGCTCGATGGCGCCATCCATGGCGCCAACGGTCCCGCGAACCCACCCCGACCGACCCCCGACAGTTTTCGGGCACGTCCAGCCACGGAAAAGAAAAAGAAGATCAAAGGCAAAAGCGGCCTGGTCGGCTGATTTGTTGCTTCCTGTAGAGCCAAGCCATGCCCCGCTCGCGAGCAAGCGCAGCGCGCGACCCGCTTCTGCTGTTCTTTTTCTTTACCGTGGGTGGTACAGGCCTCAGCCATCTGTCAGAGGGCGGTCGGGTTGGGTTCGCGGGGGTGTCCGCGGCATGGATGCCGCGGCCAAGCCCCCATGGATGGGTTTACGGCGTCCCCCGCGAACCCAACCCGACCGACCAGCGCGAAGGTTTTGCATTTGGCGACCCAGCATCACCGCCCACGAGGGGCTGCGCCGTTGGCTGGAAACTACGGCCACCAACCACGCCCGAACCGGGCGAAATGATCGGCCGCCCGCTCGAACGGATTCCGTGCACTCACTCCACCGCACAGCAGGTACACCGGCAGGTACAGCGGCCCCAGCACCATGTACTGGTACACGTGTGCGCGTTCGTGGTCGTCCAGCCGGATCAGCGGCTCCACGCCCCAGCCCGCCTGATGCGCATAGGTCCGGCAGGAAATGCCCAGGTCATGCCCGGTGTGCAGGATCACATTGCCCAGCGTGATCGCCCCGCCCGGCCCCCACGGCCAGCGGTCGAACACCAGCGCACAGTCCCGCCCGCTCCAGCGCGGCGTCGCGCCGCCGAGCATGCCGGCCAGGCCACCGATCACGCCGAGCAGGGAGTTGGGGGACGTCCAGAGCGCGCCCAGTACCTGCAGCGCGCGCAGCCAGACCGTCCAGGGCTGCTGCGCAGTCTTCAATCGGCCTCGTTCGGCATCAGCAGCCACAGGATCAGGTAGACCAGGATGCCGGGAAAAGCTGCAGAGGCCAGCGACAGCAGCACGTAGATCACCCGCAGCAGCGTGACATTCCAACCGAAGCGATGGGCGATGCCACCCATCACGCCGGCAATCATGCGGTCGTTCAATGAACGCGACAGCGTCTTGGGCGTGGTGTTCATGGCGGTGTCTCCTCAGCTTGCGGGCAGAACCAGTCGAGCATGGGTCGAATCTACACCGCCCCCATGTCTACGGCGTGCGTTGGCGCAGGGCCTGCAGGCGCGCACCGAACCAGGCGGCTGCGGTCTGTTCAGGCTGCCCCGGGCAATGGATGCGGTAGGGCTTGCCGCTCATGCTGCTCTGGCTGGCCGCGCGCTCGATGAACTGCTCGGCACTGTCCACCTGGTTCTTCTTCAGCAGGTAATCGTACTTGCGCTGCAGGTGCGCACGCGCCTCGGCGGCGTCATGCCAGCTGCCATTGCGCTGGAACCGGCACTGCGAGCCATCGAGGCTGGAGATCAGCTGGGCGATCTCGCGCTGTGCCTGCGGGCCGGGGGCGGCGTGGGCCACAGGCGCTGCCAGCAGCGCGGCAAGCAGCATCGAAATCCGTTGCGACATCATCATTCTCCATGCAGTCGAGCATGGCTCGACGCTACAAAACCGAAGCAGGCGTTACGCGTCACGCGCCTTCAGCCAACCATCGATCGTCGCCGGCACTTCGCGCTGCGCGCGGCCGGACACGTAGATACCGATGTGGCCACCACGGAAACTGGATTCAGTGTAGTCGGTGGTGCCCAGTCGCCCACGCATCGCGCGCGAGGCATCCGGCGGCACCAGATGGTCCTGTTCGGCGTAGATGTTCAGCACCGGCAGGGTCACTTTCGCGAGATCCACTGCTTCCTCGCCGATCCGCACCGTGCCCTTCACCAGCCCGTTGCCCTGGTAGAACTGCTTGATGAAATCACGGAACGCTTCACCGGCCAGGTCCGGCGAGTCGAAGATCCACTTCTCCATGCGCAGGAAATCCTCCAGCGCCGCCTTGTCATCAAGGATGTCGAGCAGGCCGACATACTTCTGCACGTTCAGGCGGAATGGCTTGAGCATCAGGTAGCTGGCATTCATCAGGTCGGCCGGAATGTTGCCCAGCGTGTCGACCAGCAGATCCACGTCCACCTGCCGTGCCCAGTGCGAGAGCATGTTGTCGGCGGTCTGGAAATCAACCGGGGTGACCATGGTGATCAGCTTGCCCAGCTTCTGCCGGCGCAGTGCCGCATAGCACAGCGCGAACACGCCACCCTGGCAGATGCCGAGCAGGTCCACCGGGCCACCGCTGCGCGCGCGCAGCGCATCCACCGCGCCATCGATGTAGCGCAGCAGGTAATCCTCCAGGGTCTGGAAGCGCTCGGAGCGGTCCGGGTAGCCCCAGTCCAGCACATAGACGTCCTGGCCCAACGCCAGCAGCTTCTGTACCAGCGAGCGGTCGGCCTGCAGGTCCACCATGTACGGCCGGTTGACCAGCGCATAGACAATCAGCAGTGGCGTGCGGCGGGTGGGTGCCTGCTCGCCTACGAAGCGGTACAGCACCACCTTGCCGTCGCGCCAGACTTCCTCGCGGGCAGTCACGCCATAGTCCACGTCTTCAACCTGCGGCAGCAGCTTCAGCCCTTCCATCAGCTTGCGCTGCATGGCCAGGGTTTCCTGCATCAGGTCATCGGCGTTGAAGCCCAGCGGTCCTTTCATCGGGCACGCGCCCGCGAGGTGGTGCGTGCGGCAGCCTTCTTCGCCGGTGTTTTCTTCGCGGCCGGCTTGTTCGACGGCGCGGCCTTCTTCGCGGCTTTGCGCGCGGCCGGCTTCACCTTAGCCGGCGCCGGCTGCGACACCGGATCCACCGCGGCGGTCCCCGCCAGCACCGCCACCTGTGCCTGCAGGCGGCGAAGGCTGCGCTCCAGCTCGGCAATGCGGCGATGCGCAGCGTCCATCTCGCTGCGGGTCGGCAGACCGATGCGTTCACTCATCTGTTCCACCTCGTGCTGCAGGCCGGCGCGCAGGCGCATCTGCGCGTTGCCCAGCGCGGCATACACCTGCTGGAACGGCTCGGACATCGCAACCTTGGCGTAGGCTTCCTCCGCCACTTCAATCCACAGGTCGAACATCGCGCGGGCGCTGGTCAGCTGGCTGCCCGGTTGTTCGTGCTCCGCCAGGCGCTGCTCGAACAACGCGAAGGCTTCGTCCAGCGCCTGCTTGATCTGATCGACGTAGGCACGCGAGTGCTGCTGGTATTCCTCCTGCGCACGCAGCAGGGCCTGCCAGCGCGCCTGGTGTTCGCGGCCGGGCCCGAACGCCGGGCTCTGCAGCCACGGGCCGGCCTGCAGCTGGAACTGCTGCAGCCACGCGGCGAATTCGGGCACGGCGGCGCCGGCCTGGGTGCTGCCCCGCGCGCCCTGCAGCATCCACTGCAGCATGCCGTCGCCCTGCCCCTGCACTGCCTCGCGCCAGGCGTGGGCCACATCGGCGCTGCTGGCATCGCGTCCAGCGAAGCGTGCCGCCACTTCCTGCATCGTGCCGTACCAACTGCCGGCCTGTTCGCGGAAACGGCGCACGGCATCTTCCGGCGCACCCTGCCCCTGTTCGGGCAACAGCTGGCCCCACCAGTCAAACAGGCGCTGCCAGCTGCCGGGGTCATCGCCGGCCGGTGCACCGGGCGTGGTCGCATGGCGCAGGGCATCCCCCCAGGCACCGAAGTACTGCCGGGCAAGGGTCTCGAAATCGCTGCTGCCGGCGTCGTGGGCCGAGCTGGTCATCGCAGGCCTCCGCAGGGCTGGCTCATGGCTTGGGAATGCGCAGGGTCTTGCTGATCATCAGCGACCCGGAAAGGGCGAACAGCAGCACCATCGGGTGCAGCTGCCAAGGGCCGATCTGCCACTGGCCAAACCAGAGGTCCTGGCCGATGGCATCGGTACCGGCGGCGATCGCCAGCACGATCACCAGCACCAGGCTGGTCGGGATCGGAGTGCCCTCGAAATACTTGACCTTGCCCTCGTCGCCGGCCAGCGCCTCGGCGGTGACGTTGTAGCGCGCCAGGCGGCTGACGCCGCAGCACACGAAGTAGCTCAGCACCAGCCAGTCCCAGCCGCCCTGCATGCCGCACGCATAGGCCAGCGCCGCCGGCGCCACGCCGAAGGAGATCACGTCCGACAGCGAGTCCAGCTCGCGCCCCAGGGTGGAGCTGGATTTGCGCCAGCGCGCGATGCGCCCGTCAAGGGCGTCGAAAATGAAGGCCAGCGGGATCAGCGCCATGCCGAACAGCAGGTAGCCGCGCTCGCCGTCCTGCAGGAAACGCATCGCGGCGAACACCGCACCGGTGCCGCAGAAAGCATTGGCCAGGGTGAACCAGTCGGCCAGCTGGAATTCGCGCAGCATCGAGAAGTGACGTTTCATGGGGTCTCACGGAGCATCAAGGCCCACAGGTTACCGCGAGCACCGCCATGGGTGACAGCGCCCGCCAGGCCGATTCTTCACCATGCCCTCACCTATCCTCACCAGCGGTGAATTTTTCGCCACCCATCTTGACAGCCTAGGGGGGTGGCGCCTGTCGCGGCTTATCCACAAAGTTGCCCACGCGTAATCCACACCCCCTGTGGACAACCAGATCTCACCGACTGCGACGCTGGACATTTCCTCATCACCCTGCAGCGGGGTTTTCCTACTTCCCAAGCCGCAAGGTCAGCGTTATGGTCACCGGCGGACCCGCCGCCGCCACGTCCGAATCTCTTCGATGGACGACGACGATGCTGGATGCTTCCACCCTGGCCGCGCAGCTGCGGCAGCCCCATGGCGACGCCGCGCTGGCGGTGGCCGACTCGATGAACCGCAGCAACGCCACGCTCAACCACGCTGCAATCGGGCTGCTGGCCGTCGGCACCGGCGAACGGGTCCTGGAGATCGGCCCAGGCAATGCGGCCTTCGCGCCATTGATGCTGCAGGCCAGCGGCAGCCACTATCTCGGCATCGAGCTGTCCACGGCCATGGTCGAGGCCGGCAACCAGCGGCTGGCCAGCGCCGGCCTGGGCGACCGGGCGGCAATGCGGCTTGGCGATGCCCATGCGCTGCCGGTGGACGAGGCGTCCATGGATGCCGCACTGGCGGTCAACACCCTGTACTTCTGGCCGAACCTGGCCCCGGTGCTGGACGAGCTGGCGCGCGTACTGCACCGGGGAGGCCGGCTGTGCCTGGCGTTCGGCGATGCCAGCTTCATGCGCGGTCTGCCATTCGCCGCCGACTTCCAGCTGCATGAGCTGGACGCGGTGGAGCTGGCGCTGCGGGTATCGGGCTTCCACGTCTCGGCCTGGCGCAGCCATCGCGAAACCGCCGCCGGCAATGACGGGCAGACGCGGGAGAAGCATTTCCACCTGCTGCTGGCGCATCGGCGCTGAAGTGGTAGAGCCGGCCGCTGGCCGGCTGCCTCGGACATTCCGGATTACCGGCCAGCGGCCGGCACTACCCCGCCCGCATCCGTCGCCAGCGAGCGAAACACAACGCCTGCATCACCAGCGGCCAGGCCCAGCGTAGCCACCGCACCGGATGCGATCCGACCGAGTGGTAGAGCCGGCCGCTGGCCGGCTGCCTCGGACATTCCGGATTGCCGGCCAGCGGCCGGCACTACCCCGCCCGCATCCGTCGCCAACGCGCGAAACACAACACCTGCATCACCAGCATCGCCACCAGTCCCAGCGGCCACGCCCACCACAGCCCGGCCAGACCGTACCGGGACTGCAGCCACATCGCCAGCGGCAGCTCCAGCAGCAATACCGCCACCATGCCCAGCAACGCTGGCAGCCATACCGTGCCGCTACCGCGCATCACCCCGACCAGCACCGCGCTGATACCCATCGCCAACACGCCCCACACCACGGTGCGCAACTGCAACGCGGCCAGTTCGCGCACGTCGGTCGCCGCCAGGATCAGGCCGCTCAGCCAGGGCGCCAGCGCCACAACCAGCATCACCACCCCGCACAGCATCACCAGTCCAAGCATCACGCCGGTGCGGGCAATGGCGGGCAATCGTGCCGCACGCCCTGCCCCCATCGCATGCGCGGCGAGGATGGTGGCGGTGATGCCCAGCGACATGGCCGGCAGCTGCACCCAGCTCATCAACTGGTTGACCGCACCATAGGCTGCCGTGGCGGTATAGCCATAGCGGTTGATCCAGCCGAGCAACACGATCTCGGCAACGGCCAGACTGAGCATCTGCAGCGATGAAGGTACGCCGATGCGCAGCATCGAACGAATGATCGCGCCATCAAAGCGGATGGCTTGCAGCAACTCATGCCCCGGTGCCAACGGGTGACCCATCCGCTGCCACCGCCACATCAGCCAGGCCAGGGCCAGCAGCGAGGCGAGCGCCGCCGAGACTGCCGCACTGGCCGCGCCCAGCTGCGGCAGGCCGGCCCAGCCCAGGATCAGCAGCGGCGTGCACAGCAGGCCGACCACCGTGGCCAGCAGCAGCGCATGCAGCGGCGTTTTGGCATCGCCCACCGCACGGCTCACCGCAGTGGCCAGCCACAGCAGGAAGAACGCCGGTGCAGCCAGCAGCAGAACACGGGCATAGACGATGGATTCGCCGAGGATCGGCGCTGGCGTGCCCAGTGCTGCCAGCAGCTGTGGCGCGAAACCGCCGCCCACCGCCATCACCAGCACTGACAACAGCAGGACAAGTGCCACCGCACTGCCGGCCACCGCGCGAGCCTGTTGCGGCCGGCCCGCGCCCCAGGCCTGGCCGATCAGCACCATCGCACCGGTCGCCAGACCCATTACCAGGGCCAACAGCAGGAAGAAGACAGGGAAGAACGCTGCGGCGGCGGCCACCGCCTGCGTACCCAGCAGATGGCCGAGGTAGATGTTGTCCAGCGTGCCTGCGGCCAGCTGCAATGCGTTGGTCAGCAGCATCGGCAGCAGCAGGGTCAGATAGGTGCGCCAGAGGGGCGGCGCGACCGGAGGGATGGGATGTGCGGGGGTGTCCATGGGGTTCTCTGGGCAAGGCGCTGCCCTGCCCGGCGTTTCCGCCAGCAAAGCAAGCACAGGGAAAGCAGGCCGTGGCCCGCGGTCAGGTGGCGCCGCCGCTCAGCAACGGCGCGGTGGCTCAGTCGTCTGCGTGGTCCGAAGAATCATCGAAGGCCAGGCGCAGGGCGTGATTGCGCACATCCCCGGGCCAGCTGCGCAACGCCATTTCCAGGCCCGCCCGGTCGTGCGCGAACAGGACACGGATCGCTTCCTCGAAACCTGGCAGGTCTCCGGCGATGGTCTGCAGGAAGTGATAGGCACGCTCGCTGTGGCGGCGCTGCCGGTCCTTGTCCGCACCAGCACGGCTGGCCGCCTCCACCAGCCTGCGCAGCACTACCGAGGCCCCGCCGGGCTGCTCGGCCAGCCACGCCCAGTGGCGCGGCAGCAGGGTCACTTCGCGGGCGACCACGCCCAGCTTGGGGCGGCCACGGCCACGCGGCGTTGCCGGCACATCTTCGGCAGTGACGTCGGCATCCGCCTCGACGGCGGCGGGAAACGCTTCGATGACCCGCGCCAGCAGTTCTGCGTCGCTACCGCGCGTATCGAAATCACGGGTGCGGCCGGTAGCGTTGTCGAACACGAGCAGCGGACCGGCAGCGTTGCCGGCGCGCAGCTGTTTCAGCGCAAGCGCAGCCACTTCCGGTGTACCGGAAGCGACCAGGCGGTGGCCGTCGAAGCAACTGAAGGGAGGGAGTCGGGACGCAGGCATGGCAATGACATCAGAGGCGATGCCCGAATATTGCCCGGGTAATTTGTATTCGTCAATATTGCCCGGGTATTAATAAGCCAGAAGAGCGTGCCAACCAAGGTTGGCACCCACCGGAAAGGTTGATCCCCACCCGAAAGGTTGATCCCCACCCGAAAGATCGCCCCCCCACCCGATTCGCCGGGTTACAGCCGGCTGTAGGACCAGCTGACCATGCGGCCGTCCTTGTACGGCATCACGCCGTGGAACGGGCGTGGGTCGGCGTCGAACACCAGTGGCAGGAAGTTGCGGTCGCCCTCCCACATCGGCAGCGTGTCCAGCTTGTCCAGGTCCACCCACTCCAGCGTGCCTTCGTGGTTGCCACCGTGCGGGGTGCCCTCGAATCCATCGATGACGAACACGAAGCCCAGCCAGTCCTCGCCGTGCTTGCCGAAACCCGGCCAGCTGATGGTGCCGCGCAGGCGCATGCCGGTGCAGTGGATGCCGGCTTCCTCCGCGATCTCGCGGCGCATGCCAGCCGCGACGTCTTCGGTCGGTTCGATCTTGCCGCCCAGCCCGTTGTACTTGCCCAGGTGGTGGTCACCGGGGCGGGTATTGCGATGGATCATCAGCACCTGGCGACGATCAGGCGACAGCACGTAGCCCAGGGTGGCGACGATCGGGGTATACGGCATGGGGCATGCATCCAGCAGCAGGTCAGCCGTGGATTATGGCCGATCAGCGCACCAGCGACAGGCGGCGTTCGGCGGGCGCGCCTGCGCCCTCGGGATCACGGCGCAGGGTGGCCACGCCGTGGCCGCGCTCGGCCAGGTATTCCAACCACTTGCCGAGGAAGGTGTTCATCCGCATGCGGTGGCTGATCAGCTCCGCCGGCGGCGGGTACAGGCCCATGGTGTCCTGCCAGCGGCGACCGACGTAGCAATGGGTGGTCTCGGCCTGGCGGGCGTCACGGTACAGGCGCACATAGGCCGACGGATCGGGCTCGCCGGTGACCGGATCGGCCAGGTCGTAGGTCAGACGCAGCTCCACCGTGTAGCGGTGGCACTCGATCACGTCCAGGCGGACATCCAGGCCGTCGCCGATCGAGGAAATGTAGCTGCCCGCCGCCAGTCCGGCCGGTTCGAACAGGCGCACCAGATGGCGGTAGTTTTCCGCGTACAGGCCCATGAGCCAGCTCAACCGGCTCAGGCGGGGAATGCGTTCGGTACGGGGCAAGGCTCGGGCCATGGGTCGATCCTACACGTTGGTGCTTCAACGTGGGGGCGGTTCGAGCCACAGCCAAGCCACCGACTGTGATCCCCCTGTAGAGCCGAGCCCATGCTCGGCTGGGCCACCGGGTTCTGGCCGAAGAGCAGCCGAGCGTGGGCTCGGCTCTACAGCGCGCAGCATCCACTGGTAGCGCCGGGCCATGCCCGGCGAACGTGGCGCGCGCCTCAATACAGCTCGCGCTGCAGCCCCAGCGTGGCCAGCACCTTGCTGGAGATCTCCTCGATCGAGGTATGGGTGGTGCTCAGGGTCGGGATCCGCTCCATCTGGAACATCACCTCGGCCGCAGCCACCTCACGCTTGCAGGTGTCCAGGTTGGCGTAGCGCGAGTTCGGGCGGCGCTCCTGGCGGATCTGCTGCAGGCGGTCCGGGTCGATGGTCAGGCCGAACAGCTTGCGCCGGTAGTTGCGCAGGCGCGGCGGCAGGCGGTCGCTTTCCAGGTCTTCGTCGGTCAGCGGGTAATTGGCCGCGCGCACCCCGTAATGCAGGGCCAGGTAGATGCAGGTGGGCGTCTTGCCGGCGCGCGACACCGCCACCAGGATCACGTCGGCATCGTCGTAGTTCACCGCGATCCCATCGTCATGGGTCAGGGCGAAGTTCATCGCGTTGATGCGGCGGTGGTAGGTGTCGAAATCGACCATGCCGTGGGCCTGGCCGACCCGGGCCAGGCGCGGGCTGGCCAGTTCACGCTCCAGCGGCTCGATGAACGGTGCGAACACATCCAGCATCAGCGCACCGCTGTCGGCCAGGATCAGGCTCAGGCTCTGGTCCACGCAGGAGTTCACCACGATCGGCCGGACCTGGTACCGCTCCCCCGCCGCCTGGATCCGGGCGCAGGCTTCACGCGCTTTTTCGGGGTCGTCGACAAACGACATGCGGTCGGTAATGAAGCTGAACCCGGAGAACTGGGTGAGCAGGCTATGCCCAATGGTTTCAGCGGTGATACCGGTTCCATCGGAAACGTAGAACACCGGACGGATGGTCGACATGCGCGCTTTTACCCCCTACGAAGCCTAAAAGGGCCGCCAACACAAGCTTGTGCCGACAGCGGTCTGCCCGGCATCATATCGGCTTCTTCCTACGGACGCGGCCACTCAGCCCGCCTCGGGCGATGGCCAAACGGAGCATCGCGCTTGAACGAGAACATCCTGTGGTTGCACGAACTGCGTCTGGCCGACCTGGCCCGCGTAGGCGGCAAGAATTCGTCGCTGGGCGAGATGATCGGCAACCTGGCCGGTCTGGGCGTCTCCGTTCCCGGAGGTTATGCGACCACGTCTGAAGCCTTCAAGGACTTCATCGCGCACAACGACCTGTCCAAGCGCATCTTCGACAAGCTGGCCAAGCTGGACGTCGAGAACGTCAACGCGCTGACCGCCGCGGGCAAGGAAATCCGCTCTTGGGTGATCGACGCTCCGCTGCAGCCGCAGCTGGACCAGGACATCCGCACCGCATACGCCAAGCTGAGCGCCGACAACGGCGGCGGCGACGTGGCCGTAGCCGTGCGTTCCTCGGCCACCGCCGAGGATCTGCCGGATGCCTCCTTCGCCGGCCAACAGGAAACCTTCCTCAACGTCACCGGTGCCGACGATGTCGTGCACAAGGTCAAGGAAGTGTTCGCCTCGCTGTACAACGACCGTGCCATCGCCTACCGCGTGCACCACGGCTTCAAGCATGAGGACGTGTTCCTGTCCGCCGGCGTGCAGCTGATGGTGCGTTCCGGCGTCGGTTCTTCCGGCGTGCTGTTCACCCTGGACACCGAGTCCGGCTTCCGCGACGTGGTGTTCGTCACCTCTTCGTTCGGCCTGGGCGAAATGGTCGTGCAGGGCGCGGTCAACCCGGACGAGTACTACGTCTACAAGCCCACCCTGCAGGCCGGCAAGCCGGCGATCCTGCGCCGCTCGCTCGGCAGCAAGGCGATCCGCATGGTGTACTCGGATGTTCCGGGTGAGCGCGTCAGGATCGAAGATACCCCGGCCGAACTGCGCACCACCTTCTCGATCAGCGACGAGGACGTGCAGGAACTGTCCAAGCAGGCCCTGGTCATCGAAAAGCACTACGGCCGCCCGATGGACATCGAGTGGGCCAAGGACGGTGTCAGCGGCAAGCTGTTCATCGTGCAGGCGCGCCCGGAAACGGTGAAGTCGCGCAGCCACGCCACCCAGATCGAGCGCTTCGCGCTGACCGAAAAGGGCGGCAACGTGCTGGCCGAAGGCCGCGCCGTCGGTGCCAAGATCGGTTCGGGCGTGGCCCGCGTGGTCAAGACGCTGGACGACATGAACCGCGTGCAGCCGGGCGACGTGCTGATCGCCGACATGACCGATCCCGATTGGGAGCCGGTGATGAAGCGCGCTTCTGCCATCGTCACCAACCGTGGCGGCCGTACCTGCCACGCCGCGATCATCGCGCGCGAGCTGGGCGTGCCGGCCGTGGTCGGTTCGGGCAACGCCACCAAGGTGATCGAAGATGGCCAGCTGGTCACCGTCAGCTGCGCTGAAGGCGATACCGGCTTCATCTACGAAGGCAAGCTCGGCTTCGAGCGCACCACCACCGATCTGGGCAACATGCCGCCGGCACCGCTGAAGATCATGATGAACGTGGCCAACCCGGAACGTGCCTTCGACTTCGGCCAGCTGCCGAACGCCGGCATCGGCCTGGCCCGCCTGGAAATGATCATCGCCAGCCACATCGGCATCCACCCGAACGCGCTACTGGAATACGACCGTCAGGATGCGGCGACCAAGAAGAAGATCGACGAGAAGATCGCCGGTTATTCCGATCCGGTCGGCTTCTATGTGGACCGCCTGGCTGAAGGCATCGCCACCCTCACCGCCTCGGTTGCACCGAACGCCGTGATCGTGCGCCTGTCGGACTTCAAGTCCAACGAATACGCCAACCTGATCGGCGGCAGCAACTACGAGCCGCACGAAGAGAACCCGATGATCGGCTTCCGCGGCGCCAGCCGTTACGTCGACCCGAGCTTCTCGGCCGCCTTCGCGCTGGAATGCAAGGCCGTGCTGCGCGTGCGCAACGAAATGGGCCTGGACAACCTGTGGGTCATGATTCCGTTCGTGCGCACCCTGGAAGAAGGCCGCAAGGTCATCGAGGTGCTGGAACAGAACGGCCTGAAGCAGGGCGAGAACGGCCTGAAGATCATCATGATGTGCGAAGTGCCGTCCAACGCACTGCTGGCTGATGAGTTCCTGGAAATCTTCGACGGCTTCTCGATCGGCTCCAACGACCTGACCCAGCTGAGCCTGGGCCTGGACCGCGACTCGTCGATCGTCGCGCACCTGTTCGACGAACGTAACCCGGCGGTGAAGAAGCTGCTGTCGATGGCCATCAAGGCAGCACGTGCCAAGGGCAAGTACGTCGGCATCTGCGGCCAGGGGCCGTCCGATCATCCGGATCTGGCCGAATGGCTGATGCAGGAAGGCATCGAGTCGGTGTCGCTGAACCCGGATACCGTGGTCGATACCTGGCTGCGCCTGGCCAAGCTGAAGGCCAACGGTTGATACAGCTGCAAGCTGAATAAAGAAACCCCGCCTCGGCGGGGTTTCTGTTTTGGGGAGGATCAATCGGGGCCGATGCGCCATTTGCAACTATTCCAGTAGGCGCCCTGAAATGGCCAACGCACACTGGGAGGACCAAAATCACTTGCCGGCAAGGTTCGCCCCATGACGATCCCGTTCGCACTTGGACTGTCCAACTACTCCGGCCCACTGGCAGGAGCGTGGGATTTCCAGAAGTTTCACGAGTTGGCTATATCCATGCTCGAAAAGCGTGGAGTAGAGGCCACCCACTTTGCGTGTGACGGAAAGGGCCAGAGCGGCAAGTTGACGAGGCTGGGCAATGCAGCGCATCGAAGGCTTCTGGCCAGTGGCTTCAACGAGCTGACTATCCTCGGTGTTGACGCTGTACCCAAAGGAAGTGACGCGCCCGCCTACGATCTGACGGCATCCGTCGATTTCCTCTCCAGTCGTGAGCTTGGAACGGAATTCGTTCTGTTCTCCAAGGACGCTCGCTTTCCTCTGGAACCGCAGTCCTTCCGGGAGCTCCTGGTGGGGCTGATCGCCCTGTACGACTGGGACTTCGGCTACGTCACTCACCCACCCTTCGAGCGCAGCCCGCAGGCCTACATCAGTGGCTACTGCGATGGAACCCAATCCAAGGACGAAGAAGACCGCAACCAGATCTGGTATGACGCCCCGCCGGAGGTGCGCCTGCGCAAGGTCCGCAACATTTTCCCGCTTAGTCTGCTCAATCCGGCACAGCTGGGTGCACCCGTCGCGCCCGACAAGACATTGGCTGGAATACTGCAAGGTACTCCCGGTTGCACGTTGGACGAACTGGTGCCCGGCCTCCTCTGGCTCAGCACGGTAGAACCGCATCTGGTGCAGGGACTACGCTCGCTGCTCAAGGGTACGGGCGCATTGATCGAAGGCGGCTGACATCACGTTCATCCCGCCGTGCCGATAATCTGCCCGCATGCAACCCCGCCTCTGCGGGGTTTTCAGTTTTTGGCGTTCTTGAGCGCCACGCCCGTTCGACAAGGAGCCCGCATGATTGCTACTGCCCCACCCGCCCCCGCCGCAAGGCCCTGGTTCCACTCGCTCGACTGGGAACGCCTGCTGGAAACCTATGGTGTGCCGTTGCTGGCCGCCATCGTTGTGCTGCTGGTTGGCATGTGGGTGGCACGACGCCTGTCCAACGCGATGCCGCGCGCTACTGCGCGCATGGGCGTGGACCCGATGCTGGGCAGCTTCCTGCGCAATGTGGTGTATGCCGCGTCGCTGGTCATCGTGGTAGTGCTGGCCATTGGGACGCTGGGCGTGCAGATCACCCCGCTGCTGGCCGTGCTCGGCACCGCCGGCCTCGCGGTTGGCCTGGCATTGAAGGATTCGCTGTCCAACATCGCCTCGGGCGTGATGCTGGTGACACTGCGTCCGTTCCGCGTGGGCGATGTGGTGACCGTGGCCGGACAGACCGGCACGGTGCGCGAAGTACGCATCTTCCAGACCGTCATCACCGGCGCCGACAACCAGCACACCACCATTCCGAACACGCTGATCACCGCCGCGCCGATCATCAACCTGACCGCCGAACCGACGCGCCGCGTCGAACTGGTGATCGGCATCGGCTACGAGGACAACATCCAGCTGGCACGTGATACCGCGCTGGCACTGATGAAGGCCGACCCGCGCGTGCTGCAGACGCCAGCACCGGACGTGGTGGTGTATGAGCTGGGTGCGCATGCGATCAACCTGGGCATCCGCTGCTACGTGAAGTCGGCCGACTGGTTCGGCACCAAGGTCACGCTGCTGGAACAGCTGAAGCTGGGCTATGACAAGGCCGGCATCAACATCCCGTACCCGCAGCAGGACATGCACCTGTACCTGCATGGCAAGGATGGTGGCGTCATAGAGGCTGATGCGCTGGTGCGCGACAAGCCCTGATCCAAGACAGAAATGCCGGCCAGCGGCCGGCACTACCCTGCCCCGCGCACCCTGGTAGTGCCGGCCGCTGGCCGGCACCCACCCCATCTCCATACACCGGTAGTGCCGGCCGCTGGCCGGCAGCCTCCAGAATCAAGCAGCGACGCTCTCTTCCAGCGTCGGGTAATCGGTGAAGCCGACCGCACCACCGCCAAAGAACGTCGCACGGTCCGGCGGATTCAGATCCGCACCCAGGCGCAGGCGCTCCGGCAGGTCCGGGTTGGCGATGAAGGGGCGACCGAAGCCGATCAGGTCGGCCCAGCCTTCCGACAATGCCTGCTCGGCGCGCTCGGCGGTGTACTTGCCGGCGTAGATCAGCGTGCCCGGGTAGATCATGCGCAGCGCCTGCTTGAAGGCCACCGGCATCGGCGGTGCGTCATCCCAGTCGGCCTCTGCAATGTGCAGGTAGCCCACGCCCATCTCACCGAGCAGGTGTGCGGCAGCCAGATAGGTCGCCTGCGGCGTATCGTCCACCGCCCCCTGCAGCGTGGTCAGCGGCGCCAGGCGCACGCCCACGCGATCACCGCCGGCCACTGCCACTACCGCTTGCACCACCTCTCGCAGGAAGCGCAGCCGGTTCTGCAACGCGCCGCCATAGCCGTCGGTGCGCCGGTTGGCCTGCGAGTCGATGAACTGGTTGATCAGGTAGCCATTGGCCCCGTGCAGCTCGACGCCATCGAAGCCCGCCTCCAGCGCGTTGCGCGCGGCCTGCGCATAATCGGCGACGATGCCCGGAATCTCGTCTTCGGCCAGCGCGCGCGGCATCGAGTGCTGGATCATCTCCCCCACGCCCGCCTCCGGACCGGCACCGGTCGGATCGACGAACACCTTCACGCCTTCAGCCAGCAGGGCCGACGACGATACCGGTGCGCCACCGTCCGGCTGCAGCGCCACGTGTGAAACGCGGCCCACGTGCCACAGCTGGGCGTAGATGCGGCCGCCGGCGGCGTGCACCGCATCGGTCACCTGGCGCCAGCCCTGCATCTGTTCGGCGCTGTGGATGCCCGGGGTCCAGGCATAGCCCTGGCCCTGCTGGCTGATCTGAGTGCCTTCGCTGACGATCAGGCCGGCACCGGCGCGCTGCGCGTAGTAGGCGGCCATTTCCGCGGTGGCGACGTTGCCGTCGGCGGCGCGCGAGCGGGTCATCGGCGGCATCACGATGCGGTTGGGGAGCGTCAGCGCGCCCAGGCGGTGGGAGGTGAACATCATGGCGGCAATCTCTTGCGGGGGAGTGCCAGCAAGAATGGGGACCGCCTGCGAAAGGCAACAGGCGTGTTGTGGCAAAACAGTTGTGCCCGGCAGGCAAGGATGGCCATGCATGAAGGCTCATCCACGCACGGCGTGGATCTACTCCAGGCTGGGCTCGATCCTGATCGCGCCATGCGCCACCCGGTCATAGCAGGTGCGCACCACGTCTTCCCCGTACTTCAGCTCGAGCCGACGCACGATGAAGTGGCCGCGCGCCATGTCCTGGTAGTAGTCGGTGAACATGGTATTCAGTGTTGCACCGGCGGCGGCACCGACGATCGGCACCGCCTGTGCGGCGAATTTCTCGGTGACTACCACGCCGAAGCGCGCGGCCACCTTCTCCACCATCTTCGCCAGCAGCTTGCCGGCCTCCTTCGGTGCCACGCCCAGGGTCAGGTCGCGGCCGGTCACCACGCGCCCGGCCAGCTCGGCCGACAGGTGGCGCATCACGTCGGTGGTGAAGCCGCGGGCCAGGTAATAGCCGGTCTCGCTGGCGTCATCGCGCGGCGAGTTGCCGCCCAGCGCGAACACCTCCAGGCAGGCCTGCCGGGTGCTGAACTCGGACAGGTCGAAGCCTTCGCTGCGGGCCACGTCGGCCACCGCACGCATCATGATGGTGGTCGACACCGGCAGTTCGATGAACAGCACGGCAAAGCCAAAGGCGCCGCCCACCGCACCGGAGGTCGCTGCGGCCAGCTTGTGCCAGCGGGTGGATGCGCCCTTGCCGGGGGTGTTGTCCATGCTCCACAGCGCCGCTTGCGCCGACTTGGACAGCGCCGCCTGCACCGCACCGTGGATGCGGTTGGAGACCGAGCTGGGCAGCGCCTTCACCGCGAACTCCAGCGGCGTGCCGACCAGATTGGCCATGCGCGCGGTCAGGGTTGGCGCTTCCAGCAGGGCCACCGCCCGCTGCAGGTCGGACCAGTCGCGGGCGTCGTGGGCAATATCGCGGGGAAGCAGGATGGGCTCGTTCATGGCGCCGATCTTAGCGCCAGGGAGTTGAACGGAGGGTGGTGCCGGCCGCTGGCCGGCAACCCGATACACCTCACGAAAGCCGCCGAATTGCCGGCCAGCGGCCGGCACTACCAAGTCGCGTGTCACCCGGTAGCGCCGGGCCAAGCCCGGCGTCGTTGTTCAGGTCGTGGGCAAGCCCGACAGCGCGCCCATGAACTGGCGATAGTGGCGCAGCTCGGCGATCGAATCGTGCACGTCACTCAACGCGGTGTGGTTGCTGTTCTTGCCCACGCCAGCGGCCACGGTCGGCGCCCAGCGCTTTGCCAGTTCCTTCACCGTGGACACGTCCAGGTTGCGGTAGTGGAAGTACTTCTCCAGACGCGGCATCTGGCGGTGCAGGAAGCGGCGGTCCTGGCAGATCGAGTTGCCACACATCGGCGAGAGGCCCGACGGGATCCACTGCGCCAGGAAGTTCACCGTCTGCGCCTCGGCCTGGCCGAGGGTGGTGGTGCTGTCCACCACGCGCTGCCACAGGCCCGAACGACGATGCTGGTTGCGATTCCACTCGTCCATCGCCTCCAGCGTTTCCAGCGGATGATGGATGGCGAATTCCGGACCTTCGGCCAGCACGTTGAGCTGGGCGTCGGTGACCACGGTGGCGATCTCGATGATCGAATCGTTGTCGGTGTCCAACCCGGTCATTTCCAGGTCGATCCAGATCAGTCGTTCGTTGGCCGCGCCGGTGTCCGCCATTGTGTCGCCTCGTTGCTGGGCAGGCGCGCGGCCTACCGGTGAAGGAAAGAGGCGCCCATCATACCCGTTCGCCCCTCAGCCCTCGCCGACGTGGTCTTCCAGCAGCAGCGGCGGCTTGCCGCGCTTGGCACGGAAGTAATTGGTCAGGCGCGTGCTCGCTTCCTTGGCCAGCACCCCGCCGTGGATCTCGACCCGGTGGTTGTGGCGGGCATCGCCGAGCAGGTCGAACACACTGCCGCAGGCACCGGTCTTTGGATCACTGGCGCCGTAGACCAGGCGCGATACCCGTGCATGCACGACCGCCATCGCGCACATCGCGCATGGCTCCAGGGTCACGTACAGGGTGCTGCCCAGCAGGCGATGGTTGGCCAGCAGCTTCCCCCCTGCCCGCATGGCCACGATCTCGGCATGCGCGCTGGGATCGTGCGAGGCGATATTGAGGTTCCAGCCCTCGCCCAGCAGCTGGCCATCGGCGCTTACCAGCACCGCACCAACCGGGATCTCATCGAACTCACGCTGTGCGCGCTCGGCCAAGGCCAGTGCATGGCGCATCCAGTGTTCATCAGCGTCGTGCACCGGTACACCCAGGACATCGGTCATGGCGGTTCTCGCTTTTCACCTGGGCCAGGATGGCCGCCGGGGCCGCATTGTACGCCCGGGGCCGTGCAGGCGCCGCTAACGTGCGTCGAAACGCTCGCGGGCCGCGTCGAGCGCCGGGAAGTTGTGCTCGGCCCAGCGGTCCAGAGCGGACAGCGTCTCGACCAGGCCGCGCGCGACCTCGGTCAGGTGGTACTCCACATGCAGGGGTTTGCTACCCAGTTCGCACCGCTCGACCAGGCCATTGCGCTCCAGCTGCCGCAGGGTCTGGGTCAACACCTTCTGCGAGATGCCTTCGATCTTCCGCAGCAGCGCACCGTTGCGTTGCGGGCCCTGCGCCAACGCCGGCAACAGCAGCATCACCCACTTGCCGGAGATCAGCGCCAGCGCATCGCGCGCCGAGCAATCGGCGGCGTAGACATCTCCAGGAAAGGCCATGGTTACCTCAAGGTGCGTAATTGCCGGGGCATACCGGCACCGCGAGGATGGTCGCACACTCCACGAACACCTCGCCCCATGCGCGCCCTCATCCTGCTTGCCCACCCCGAACCCCGCTCCTTCAACGCCCACCTGGCCGTGCAGGCGGCCGAGCAGCTGCGGCACGACCACCTGCAGGTGGACGTGGTCGACCTGTATGCGGAAGGCTTCGACCCGCTGGAAGCGGCCTGGCACCATCCACGGCGCCTGCAGCCGGGTCGCTTCGATGCCCAGCGCGAACAACGCTACAGCGCCGAACAGGATCAGCTGCCCGCCGATGTGCAGCGTCACCTGCGACTGCTGCGGGCTGCGGACCTGGTGATTCTGCAGTTCCCGCTGTGGTGGTTCGCGGCGCCGGCCATCCTCAAGGGCTGGCTGGACCGCGTGCTGGTCTATGGGCCGATGTACAACAGCCGGCAACGTCACGAACATGGCGTGATGCAGGGCAAGCGTGCGTTGCTGAGCGTGACAACCGGTTCGTCGGCGCGGGCCTGCGCGGTCGATGGCCGCGAAGGCGATACCCGGCTGTTGCTGTGGCCGTTGATGTACAGCCTGCGCTACGTCGGCTTCGAGGTGATGGAGCCGCATGTGGTGCATGGCGTACGTTCCGGGCTGGCACCGGAGCGCGTGCAGGCACACGACGAGGCACTGACCGCAGCAACCCACTACTACCGCGAACGCCTGGCGCAATGGCCGCAGTGGCCCACCGTGCCCTTCAACGACAGCGGCGATTTCGAGGATGGTGTGGTACTGCGCGCGGAAGCGACTGCCTACAGTCCCTTCATCCGCCATCGCAACGCGGGATGAATCCGCACCTGCAGGCACGGCCGGAAAGCTTCATACTGCGCATTCCTGTCAAGCACCTTGGTGAACATATGACCACCCTCCGTCCCTCGCGCGCCGACGATGGCGCCGCCCTTGTCGACCTCTGGCGCCGCGCCGTCGACGCCACCCATCACTTCCTCAGCGCGAAAGATCGCCAGGCGATCGATGCCGAAGTCGCCGGTTTCCTGCCGCAGGCACCGATGACCGTGGCCGTCGACGCTCAGGACCGCCCCCTCGGTTTCATGCTGATCGACGGCACGCACATGGAAGCGCTGTTCATCGATCCGGACGTACGTGGCACTGGCATCGGCCGGCAACTGCTGCAGCACGCACTGGCCCAGCATCCGCAGCTGAGTACTGACGTCAACGAACAGAACGCACAGGCCGTCGGCTTCTATCTGCGCATGGGCTTCGTCGAAAGCGGTCGTTCACCACTGGATTCGCAGGGCCGCCCGTATCCGCTGATCCACCTTCGGCATAAGGCCTGACATCCGCCGGGAGCAGCCACGTGCTAGCGTGGCTGCCTTCGATCAAGGAATGGCGTACATGGATGGTGCACAAGCCCTGTTGACCCTGTTTGCGCTGGGCATCAGCCTGGTCTGGATCCTGGTGCCGTTCGCCATCTTCGCCGTGCGCAACCTGCTGCGTGAGGTACTGGTCGAGCAGCGCCGCACCAACGAACTGCTTGAACATATCGGCGGTTATCGCATTCCAAAGCCACAACCCGAACCGACCGTCTGGCGCGCGCCCTGAGCAGAAACGTGCCAGGCCCGGATCAGGCCGTCGCCTCGAAGGCCGGCGAGTACTGCACCTCGCCCTGCGCCAGCGGAGGCTGCAGGCAGAGCGCCTGGAAGTACTCCGCAGGCACACCCCGCAGCACCAGGCCTGGCTCGGCACGGAAGCCGAAGCGGCCGTAATACGCCGGCTCGCCCAGCAATACACAGCCATGTGCAGCCTGCTGACGCAGTGCTTCAAGTGCGGCGTGCATCAGGGCCGCACCGATGCCCTGCCCCTGCCACGCGGGCAATACCGAAATCGGGCCCAGGCCAAACCAGCCCGTGCTGCCATCGCTGATCGTCACCGGCGACAGTGCAATGTGTCCGACCACCTGGCTCTGCGCTTCGGCGACAAGCGAAATGCTCAGTTCCCCACGCGAACGCAACGCATCGACGATGAACTGCTCGGTATGGCTGCTGTGCGCAGCGTCCCGGAATGCGGCCTCGGTGAGCGCATGGATGGCGGCGTGATCGGCCGGGGATTCGGCACGGAGTCGGAGGGTCATGCTGCTCTTCAACGGTAGGGGTGCCCACGGCGGGGCCGGATGCAAGCTGCGCCGCGCCTCGAAAAACACGGATTCACCTTTGTCATCTCCAAGTTAATCCAATAACGCATGTCACAGAATAAGATAGGAATTGACAGGGTGCGTCAATTTTTCGCCACTACAGCGCCTCCAACGCTGGAATCACGTCATGGCAGCGCCCCATAATCGGGTTGCCTCTCATCAAGGAACCGAGGCTCGCATGGAACGCCCTCTCCACAACGGCACGCAGGAAGCACTTTGCCACTAGCACCTCGCCACCGCCTCTGCATCGGCCTGGCCTGTGCCCGCGCGCTCTGCGTTGGCCTGCCTGCTCTACCGTGGCCCACGCTGCGCGCCGATCCTGTGTCTGGCCAGCCGCCGGTGCTGCTCTCTGCCGGCCCCGCGCGCGATCCTGCGGCCCTGCGCCTGCGGCTGTTCGGCAGGGACTACGGCAGCGTGCACCTGAACCTGCTCGACGAGAACTACTACCACGGTGGCTTCCGGCACTGGCTCCGCAATGGACTGGGTAACGTATGGCAGGCCCTGACCACGCGCGAGGACCGTAGTCGCCTGCCCTCGTACCGCGAGGAATTCTCCGATGCCCCCGCCGTGGCACCTTCCCCCGAACGGAACGTCCCGCCATGACCGACCGCCCTTCCCCCTTCATTCCAGGAGGCCGACATTGCGCCCTACATTGATCCCGTGCCTTGCTCTGCTTCTGTTGACCGCTTGCCATCCGGAGACCGCCATGAACCAGGAACGTGCCGCTGCTGAAGCCGATGTCGCCCAGGGTGGGCGCGGCCTCGCCAAGCTCAACCCCAACCCGCGCAAGGCCTATGAACTGGTCCTGCGCCTGAAGGACGCCCCCGGTGATTTCGCGGTCGTCGAGGGCGTCGCCCAGTACGATGTCAGCAACGAAGACCAGTGCGGCCACATCGAACCGGCCACCGGCACCGCCGCACGCATCACCAGCCAGGAGCCGGTGCAGCTGCGCAAGATTACCGACGGCGAGTATCGCGGCACCGTCTATCTCGACCGCATGCTGGATGAGGACTACTACGGCCGCGGCGTCTGCCGGTGGCAGTTCAGCGGCGCCGGCGCGATGTTGAAGGCCACCGGCGCCGAAGGCGAGACCCGCTTCCTGACCTTCGTCGACGCCAAGCCGCTGACCGAAGGCAGCGCGCACACCCTCTACTATCCGGACGCGGCCTATCCGCGCGCGCCGCTTGCAGCCGACTATCCGGCCACCGGCAAGTCCAACCCTGCCGACTACGTCGCCGAGCTGCAGGGCAAGCTGTTCACCATGAGCCTCAGCGCCAGCGAGGTCACCCCATGACCATCACCAGCCAGGACTATGCCGCGCTGTCCGATGACGCCTACAAGGATCGCGCGGTCGGCCGGCGCGCGCCGGGCCAGGAAGAGAAAGTCATCCTCAACGGGCACGAGTACAAGGTACTGCAGCACGTCGACAACCGGCTCAACGGCTATCAGGGCACCATCTACCAGCGCACCGATACCAACGAGATCGTCGTCGCCCACCGCGGCACCGAGCAGATCGCCCGTGATGCGATCCTCACCGATGGCGGCATGGTGGTGGCGCGGACCAACGTACAGGCACCCGATGCCATCGCACTGACCCGCAGTGCGCTGGATATCGCCAAGCAGGACGCCGCATTCGGAGGACGTGCCCCCCAGGTTACCGTCACCGGTCACTCCCTCGGCGGTGCCCTGGCCCAGATCACCTCGCACCACTTCAACGTCAAGGGCGAGACATTCAATGCCTACGGCGCGGTCAGCCTCAGCTACCGCATCCCGGAAGGCGGAAACACCATGATCAACCACGTCATGGCCTCTGACCCGGTCAGCGCTGCCTCGCCGCACTTCGGCCAGGTCCGCATCTACGCCAAGCCCGATGAGATCAAGACGCTCGCGGCAAACGGCTTCAGCAATCACGCCCTGCGTGATCTGATTCCGGACCGGCCGATCATTGCGGCGACCAGCTCGTTCGGCGCGCACAAACTGGGCAACTTCCTCGACGAAGGCTCGGTGCTGAAACATCCAGAAACCCAGAAGCTGGCGAAAGACAACGCCAAGATGATCGAGGAGTACCGCGATGACGTCGAGTCACTGCGTCGCGGCGTCACCCGCGCGGCACGCGGTATCCCGGGCGGCGCCATCGATCTGTACGACCACATCCGTGGCCCGCTGCAACCCGGTGAGCCGGCCCGTCGCGAGGCGGAGAAGAACGGCCATCACACCAGCATGCTGCGCATGGACGATGCCAACCACCTGGGCAACCCGCTGTTCAACGATGCGATCCGTGGCGTGCATGCGCAGGACGTTCGCGTCGGCCGCGTGCCGGATGTGATGAGTACGCAGTTGGCCGGTAGCCTGGCGGCGGAGATGCACGCGGCAGGTGGCAAGCGCATCGACGAAGTGGTGATGAATGCCGATGCCTCGCGCAGCTTCGCGGTGCAGGGCCAGGGCGGCGACCCCGCTCACCTTCGCGTGTCGGTGGATACGGCGGTGGCGATGAACACACCGCTGGAACAGAGCAGCCAGCGCATCGACCAGCAGGCCACGGGGCAGCGCCTTGCACTGGAGCGCGACCAGCAGCTGGAACAGCAGCAGAACCAGACCCGCAGCATGCAGGCCTGATGGCCAGCGCGGGAGCCGGTCATTCCGGCTCCCGCTTTACTTCAGCATCGCGCCTCAGGGGCTGGTGGCCGCGACCGGCGCGGACGTACTGGCGGTCACAAACAGATCCGGGCCAGAATCCGGGAAGCCGCCACAGGCCCGATCCCCCGGCGCCACCGGGTCACAGGGCCACTGGCTGCGCGAAACCTTCTCGCGCAGCTCGAAGCGATCCCCGGTCCAGACCACGAAGGCCAGGTGCTCGCGGTTCCAGTCACTGTAGGCACGCGGACCGCCCTTCTGCGCCGACTCCGGGTACTGCACGAACCATCGCATGGCCGGGCCGTACTGCAGCTTGCTGTGGTCCAGTGTGATCCGGCCTTCGCGGGCCAGCTGGCGTGCGCGATCGGCTTCCGTCAACGGCGGCATGGCCGGCATGGCCTCGGCCGTTACATCCCGCGGTGCGGCATCGCCGCGGACCTGATACACACGCTGGGCCACATAGGCCTCGCGGCAATCCCCCGCTGGCACGCGGACCGGCTCCGCGCCGTACTCATCACGGTTGGCGACCTGATCGCTGCAGGTGAACGGCGCTGACACCAGATAGAACGTGCTGCCGACGTCGCGCCCTTCCAGCGAGCGCACCCAGATGTCGCCCATCCGCACGATGAAGTCCGGGCGCTGGCCATAGCCCGGCACCGCCTTGAACCACGTCTTCTGCCGCACCTCACGCTCGCGCCAGCTGCGCGGCAGGTGGATGTCCTGCTGGGGCAGCGCGACCAGCAGCGCGGCCAGATGCGCCGGCATCGTGCCCTGGCAGGCGCCGATCAGCAGCTCGCCCTGGGCCGCCAGTCGCCCGGCCAGATCCACCGGACAACGGGCACCGAGCGCACGCTCGGTCGCCTGCTCGGGCGGCAACGGCACGATGGCCAATGCGGGCGGTGCGGGTGCCATCGCCGGAACGGTTGGCTCGACGGCGGCAGGCGGTGCAGCCACAGGCGCAGCCACTGCGAGCACAACGGGCACGGGCGCCGGTTCCGCAGACGGCACCGGCTGCGCGTCCACCCCAGGTGCCGCAGGAGGTGTCACGGCAACTGGTACTTCGGGAGCCGGCGCAGCGACAACGGCATGGGCCGCCGTGGGTGCTGCAGCGGGCGCCGCCCCTGCAGGCGGGGCAACGGGCGCCCCGGCAGCAAGGGGCGCCTCCCCGACGGGTACCGCTGCCTCCTGAGCCTGTGCCGACGCTGCGGCTAGTCCAAGTGACAGCAGCCAGAGCGGCGGCAGACGGCGCGCGGATGCATTGCAGCGGGCAGCCGCGTGCCGGGCCCTCAAGGGAACGATTCGCATGTAGTGTCCTTACGTTGGGTTTCCATGTCGGCGCCACAGGGCGCCACGCGTCGTACGTAAAGCACCGGCGGGGCCCCCTGCCCGCCGGCATCAGGTGTTACATGGATCGAGAACGCTGCTCCTGTTCGCGGGCGAGTGCGGCCGCCGGGTCCTGTTGCGCAACACTGGCCGCCAACTGCTGGCTGCTCTGTGCCAGTGGCTGCTGTGCGGCCTGCTCCCGGTCTACGGACGCACGCAGCATGGCCGGATCACCCAACGCGCCCTGCACCGCAAACAGCGTGCGGCCGTCGTTGCCGGCCAGCAGATGATCAATGCGCGACAGCCCCGCCTTCTGCGCGCCCAACGCCAACGCACCAGCGGCATTGTCGAGATCCTGTGCATTGCGCAGCCCACTCTGCGGTCCCAGCTGCTGCAGGTGCCGGCGCGCATCCTCGAACAACGCATTGCCGGGCTCACCGGCGTGCGACATGTCACGGGCAACACTCTGCGCCTGCGCACCGACTTCACCTCGATCCAATCGCGCCATCACGTCCGGCGTCAACTTCTGTTGCCAGACCTCGAAGCGTTGCCGGCGCGCCTCGATGCCATTGAGCGCGCCATTGAGTGCATGCGTTGCTTCGCGCACATCCTGGCGCGCCGCCTCCGGCACCCGTGTCTGCCACTGCCATACGGCAATACGGCCTGCGTGCTCGGGCTGCGCGGCCAGTTCCGGGTGATTCACCAGGTCCAGATCCAGCGCCTTGCCGGCGCGCTCGTAATTCTCCTTGCCGACCAACGGCAGATAGCCGCGGCCGTGGTACTTCAGCGCGTCACCAGGCGCGTCGTTGCCCATGCGCCCGCCGTACATCAGCTCAGCCAGGTTTTCCGGGCGGCCACGCAGCGCTTCCTGGCGGGCGCTCTCCAGCGCAGCGTTGCCATTGCGCCACGCAGCCTCCACCGGGATCTGCGAGATTCCCCGGGTGAAGTTGAAACTCTCGTTGAGCCGGCTCAAGCCGCGCGACTCGTGCCCTGCCTGGGCCATGAAATTGGCCAGTTCAAGCGGGGAGTCGATGCCGGCTTTGGTCGCCTGCCGCAACAGCTGCGACTCTCTATCGGTCGACACAGTGCAACTCCTGAATCTTCATCAGCGCGGATTCCCTTCCGCCGGTTGGAGCCTGGCTCATGGAAGCGACACCTCGGCGACACTGGACGGGTCGAAGTCCTCGAACCGCACCCTGCCCAGTTCCGCCACCGAGTAATCCCGGATGTTGGTCGCTTCGGTCTCGATATCCACGACCTTGCGTCTCACCCCGTCCACCCAGCAGGCCTTGTCCGCGGGCGCATAGCGGAACCGGTAGGTGCTGCTCCAGCGCTCGCGGCTACCGCCGTTGGTGATCACGCTGAAGGTGCCTTCCTCGACCATTGCATACGCAAAAGGGTCGCCGGCCAGGCCACCCCGGGTGGAACACGGCACCAGCTTGTCGTTGCGCGCGGCCAGCTGCCAACGCCCGCGCCCGTCAGCGCGCAGCAACAGCAGCACCCGGTTTGGTCCGTGCTGACCGGGCACCAGCCCTTCCGGCGTCGGCTGGTCGATGACCAGCAATTGATACTCGATGCCATCGCCGTTGAGCTCGCCCCTGACAGCTTCCAGCAGGTTCGCACCGGACGGAACGAATGCCAGGGCATCGTCCATGTGTGCGCCAACCCTGTCTTCCATCCCCTCCCACTCCTTCAATGTGGTCATGCCGATGCCCGCCTCCCTGCCCAGCCGGAACGCGGCGTTCCGGCTTATCCGCGCCTGCGCGGCCAGGGATCATAGCCTTGCGTACGGCAAGACCGCGATGATGGCGAGCGTCACCCGATGCAGGGGCTGACAGCGTCCTCATTGGACGGAAGAACTCCTGCATTCGGCGGCACTGGCGCGTCATTTTCATGACGCGCGGGGAGCTTACCGCGAGGCGTTCTGCCGCGTCGAAGTGCGAGGAAATCGAAAAGCGGAATTGATCACAGAAAACGGGGCTTAGCGTGAATGGCGCCTTACCTGATGAACAGATCCGCCGTACAGGCCGTTCTGGCGATCCCGCATTGACCCTGCGGCAGCTGCTTCCATGCCGCCTTCGCGCTGCATTGCTGCATCGCGACAACGACCGCTCCCTGTTCGGACATGGCGGTGGCGACGCTGGTGGTTTCAGTGCCCAGACCCGCGTGGGCGACCGCCACGCATTGCGCCTGGAGCAGGGTCGCCAACGTACATTCGCCTTTCCCGAACTCCTTGCACTCCTTCATGGAAGCACGCTTGGCCTTGCCCCGCGAACGCATCGAGTTGCTGATGAAGGTATCGCCGCGGGCATCCATCGCCACGCCGCGCACAGTCTGCGCCCAGTTGGGGCGATTGTTGTACGGGGATCCTGAGCTGCTCACCGGAATGGGCGCACAGCCCTGTACACCCTGGCCACCGATGGGATACATGCCCTGCGGGCAGTTGCCTTCGGCAAGCGCAGTGAACGGCAGTAGGCCTGCAATCAACAGACACGGAAGAAAAGCGAGGTGGATCCGTTTCATGGGGAGACTCATTCCTTTGCTGCCCATTGTGAGAGGTGGGACGGCCTGAGCAGACGATCGCTGCCCAAACTTGCCTCCCGGATTGGGAGGGCTCCGCAGAGCAGACAAGGCCCAGGCTGGCCGGGCACCTGATCATTGGAGAACTCTGCGATTCCAACCGGAGTGCTCGGCAAGCACCATGGTCGCGTAGCCACGCTGAACGCTCAAGGTCAATCGCGTCAGACTGTGCATCAGCGCAGGCTCGATCGGAGTACAGCACCCCAGCACAACACATTACTGCCGATCAAATAGACGCCCTTCGCACGAATATCACCTTCACATCAGCATCTCCAAGCTTGCCTTTGCCTTGGGGAATCAACACGCTCCGGGCACTGGCAGTCAGGGCTCTTTCGCTAGAACGCCTCATAGACCGGTTCAGAACACGCTGAGTAGGCAACTTTGCATTGCGTTCCAGTCGGATCCACGCAGATCTTTTGTGCCTGCACAATGGCTTCCTTCAAGTCTTGACCGCTCGCAACGCCACCACGCGCCCTATTGCCTTGGCTCTGAGGAACTACCCAAGCGGCACACTGGTTTCGGTACGCGATGAGTATTCGGCAATCGCGAGCAGCGTGCATGCCGCATCCCTCGAGAGCGACACGCTCCGCATCCTCTTTCGTCGCCCTCCCTGTCGCCACGCCTGCTTCGTTCGTACTGGGCGAGGAAGCAATGGCACCCCACGTCTTATGCCACTGGCCAGCGGGTTCCGCCCCACGGGCGCTCCCCCCCGCTCCAGGGATGGGGGCACACCCACCCACCCCTTGATCGCCGATGGGGTACTGGCCGGAAGGGCATCGGCCCTCGGCACTGGCGTTGCTGGCAACAAGTAATGCAGCGAACAGCAGAGCAGAAATCACGAAAGCTGAATCACCACGCAGAGATTTGAAGTCGGCCATTGCCTTGAATCTCCGTGTGATGTCACAACCGATCAGTCTTGCTGGAAGAACGGCTTGGTACAGTCAGAATGGAAAACGGAGCAAGCCTGACTTCCCAAATCCTTGCAGTCCTTGGTTGCCCGCTCCTGCGCCTGTTCTTTCGTCGCCCCGGTGTTGAATCTCATGCCATTGTCCGGTCGTGCAGCCCGGACAACCGCATAGCACTGGTTGTAGTAGGTAAAAACGACTGTGCAGTCGGTAGCTCCGCCCTGCCGGCATCGCTCGACGGCTTGGCGCTCTGCCGAAGCCTTGGCCTGATGCCCAGTGGCAGAACCTGCATCTCCTCCAGGCGAGCTGGCGACAGCACCCCATGTCTTGACCCAGTACCCGGGATTCTCCTGCGGGGCGCTCTGAGCCGCGCCGGGTATGGGTGCGCAGCCACCAACGCCTTGGTCGCCAATCGGGTACTGGCCCCCAGGGCAACGACCTTCGGCATTGGCATTTTCAGTAACGACGAGCACGGCAAACGCCAGCGTCAAAAACCCAAGAAATGTTACCCAAATGCTTGAATCCGGCCATTGCCAAGACTTTTGGGACATCACTGTTGATCACTCGGTGGTCTGATGCTCCGCACCCGTCATCTTCCTTGAAGCCTTCCGCAGTGCTTCAAGCGACATCCAAAGAACGGGAGGCAATATGATTCGCCACATCAGCCCTCCTGAAAGAAGGGCTTGGTGCAGTCCGAGTGGACGAACGTGCACTCCTGGCTTCCCGAATTCCGACAATCCTGCGTCGCCCTTTCCAGCGCCTGTTCCTTGGTAGCACCCGCGTTGAACATCGTTCCATTGTCCGGCCGGCCGGTTCTGATGGACGCATAGCACTGGTTGTAATAGGTGTACAGAACCTTGCAATCAGTTGCTCCCCAGTGACCGCAGCGCTCGATCGCCTGTCGCTCGGCCGAGGCCTTGGCCTGATGGCCAGTCGATGCACCCGCATCGCCATTCATGGATCCCGCAACGGCTCCCCACGTCTTAACCCAGTGCCCGGGATTCTCATCAGGCGCGCTCCGGCCTGCCCCAGGGATGGGAGCACAGCCGCCCACTCCCTGATCGCCGATCGGATACTGGCCCGGCGGGCAGCGACCTTCTGCTAACGCAGAATTGATGTATGCAGAACCCATAAACACGAAAGACAAGCAAAGATATTTCAGAAAACCGTTGGCGCTCATCGTCAGTCCAGCCTCTAATTTCCTTGATTGGCGTTCGCCGCGCCACGTTGACCAGGTGTGGTTCCTCCCGCCCCGCCCGTGCCGTCAAACACTCGGCCCAGACTGTTCTGAGGATTTGCTGCATTGTGGCCCGACGCGGCCTCCGGAGCCGCCGGCGGCGGAGCCGACATGCCCGGCGGACGACCATCGGCACTCGGCGAGGCACTTGCGCCACCACCTATCTGCGAATATGCCATGAAGGTGCCCAGGGTACCCTGGAAGAACATCGCTGCCATTGGGGGTGTAGTCAGGATCAACGCCGTGAGGATCAGGCCCATGCCTCCCTGCTGCATTGCCTGGCTGGTCATGCCGTCGGACATGCTTTCCTTGAGGATGAACTCCTGCACCAGCGCCGTGGTCCAGAAGGTGGCCGCTACACGTACCACCATGTCGAGCGCGATGGAGACCATCGCTGCAAGTACGGCCATCGAGAACATCGTGCCGATACCGTAGAACAGCCAGCGCTGGAACAGCTGCTTGGTCTGCTCGAACAGCAGGCAGAGGATGAACAATGGACCGAAGCCGATGAACAACGCCATGGCGATTTCATACAGCATCAGCATTGCACCAGCGGTGATGGCCGGACCTGCGGTGCCCATCCCGATGAAGAACAGTGCCCGCTTCTTGTCCTCCAGCAGCTCCCCGTCATTCATGATCTGAATGGCGTCGATACTGGAAAGCGCGACCTGCATCCATGCCAGGCTCTTGTCGATCTGATCCTCGGGCGATTCGTTCGAGCCCGTCACGACCTTCGTGATTTCTTCCTTGACGTCGTGGGTGAGGAAGCTCTGCAGGTTGGTGCCGAACGCGCCCATCGTGGTGGCCGCGCTGACGATCAACGCCGCACGCGCCATATTGGTCACCAGTACCATCATTGAGTCCCGGCTGCGGCCGGTCACGATGCGGAAGCCCTGCACCAGCACCCACAGGGTCATGAGCGTGAGGGCGATGCCGCCGACCCACTGCATCATTTCCCCCATCATGTCGATGCCAAACTTGTTTATCTTGCTTCGCAGGAAGTCGAAGATGAACTTGAAGAACACGAAATCCCCGATCGACTGGACACGTGCCACGTGCCCCATCAAATCCTGGAATCCGCCATTGAAGTCAAAATTGGCAATCGACCTGATCATTTCCGCAATCCCTTGATGTATCCCTACCGGACAACCTCATGAGGCAAGTGCTTATACCCCTGCCCCAAGCGACGTCAGTCGATGTGCAAAGCACCTTTCAACGCAGCGGTCTTGACCAGCTGCGAGATGACGCCCGGCTTGCCTTTCAATGCCACGCGCGCCAACACGCGCTGATTGGCCTTCATTGATTCCTCATAGGCGTCGTAGGACCGCATGCGCGCCTCCCACTCCTGCTGCAGCTTGGCAATGTCGTTTGCCGTACGCAGGGAGTCACTGTTCACTGCGGACATCGTGCCGGCCAGGTTTCCGTCCCCGCCAAAACGCCAACCCATGATCTCACCAAGCGTCGAATTGATGCTGGGGATGGTCTTCTCAAGGAACTCAACCGTCTCGTTGCGCTTGCGGTTTTCCATCATCTGGATGTTCACGCAAAGCTGCTGCTGCTGCGCATACAGGTCGCCAGAGGTGTCGAGGACGAACTTCTTCAGCAGGCTTCCTGCACTGAAGCCTGCTGAAGTACGGCAGACGTCTGCAACCATGTAGTCATCTGGAACACGCTCGAGCGTTGCCCCGGGTGGCAGCCCAAAATTGTTGATCAGACCCTGGATCTGGACCAGCGCGTCCTGATATTCCTGGAACGTCTTTTTCCAGCGAGTCACCTGAGCCGCGTACTCCAGCCCATCAGCCTTGATCTGCGCCTTTCCTTGAGCAACGTCCTTCAGCGCCTGCATCAGGTTGCTGAGGTCGAAAACAGGGTAACCACCGGCTGATACCGACGTCGTGGAGAACATGACCATGCTCCCCAGCAGGATGGCTGCCAGGCGCTTCTGACGCAGACCGCGTTGGCGCTTGTTATTACGGGATGTCATGTTCATGTTCTTCTCCAATGGAATGGATTTCATTCAGCGCTGTTTGATCGAAGGCTTTCAAGCCGCATCGGTTTCGGCAGAGACCTTGGCTTTACCAGAGCCCTTTCGGTTCTTGTAGAAGTCCTCCAGCCACTGTTCCGGCGTGAGCTCGTCCACAGTGATCCGATTGCGGACCGCAGCCGTCTGCAGCACCCGATGCATGATGTCGATGTTGTCGGTCGAGGCCGAGATCACCGACAGGATGTCATCCATGCCGCGAAGGTTGAGCTGGCAGACACTGGAGGCATGGCCCTGCTTGACCAGGAAGCAGCGCGAGCGCTCGTCCAGTGCCGTGACCACCTTGAACTCCGCCTCGGTCAACTTCAGGCCATCCATGTAGTCGCTCTTGCTAGCGTTCGGGTTCGGCAGCAGGATGAGCGTGGCGGTCTGCTCGATCAGGGCAGCGGAGATATCACTCTTCAGCGCGTCTTCCGGGCTCTGCGTGGCGAAGATGCCCAGGCCGTTCTGCTTACGGATGGTCTTCTGCTTGTTCTTCGCGAACTCCTTCAGGCCACCCTCGCCGTCCAGGATCTTCCAGAATTCGTCCATCACATAGATCAGCGGACGACCGTCGATCAGCGACTCAAGGCGGTGCAGCAGGTAATTGATGACCGGCACGCGCACTTCGGGGTTGTCGATGATGTCGGTGTAGTCGAAGCCGATGATGTTGGCCTTGCTCAGATCCACCGTATCGATCGGATTGTCGAAGACCCAGCCCAGCGAATTACCCGAGGTCCAACGACGCATGCGCGCATAGAGACCGTCATCGCCCATGTTGGGCAGGCTCTTCTGGAAGTTGGTCATGCTGCGCAGGTGCATCGGCGTATCAAGCATGCTCTCCACCGCGCGGTAGATGTCCTCTTCCTCGCGAGCGCTGTACTCGCGCTTGCCGGCCAGCACCTTGATCAGGTCGGCCAGGAACTGCACGTTGGATTCGCTGTTCTCGCACTGGAACGGGTTGAAGCCGGTCGGCGCACCATTCTCCAGGGCCAGGTAGTTGCCACCACAGGCGCGCACGAAGATCTCCGCGCCGCGGTCCTTGTCGAAGAAGAAGATGGTCGGCGATGGTTCGTACTTCTGTACCTGGCTGAGCAGGAAGTTGATCAGCGCGGTCTTGCCGGTACCGGACTTGCCGATGACCATGGTATTGGCGATCGCCTTCTCACCCAGCGAATTCTCGGATGGATGGGTGGCATGGAAATTGAAGTAGTACGGCTGGCCGTTGGTGGTCTGCAGCGTGGTCACGCAGTCGCCCCACGGGTTGTTGTGCTGCTTGCCGGTGGCGAAGTTGTGCAGCGGAGACAGGCCGAGGAAGTTCAGCGAGCTGACGTTGGCCAGCCGCGTGCGGAAGCGCCAGTTGGCCGGCAACTGCGAATAGAACGACGAGGTGACCGCCAGATCTTCCTTGGTCGACACGAATCCGGCGTTGGACAGCTCGGCACGGGTCGAGGCCACGTTCTGCGAGAGCTTGGCCTGGCTGTCGCCGTAGACCGCCATGATGAAGTGGTACTCGCCCAGCACGAAGTTGCCTGACGACAGATGATCCATCGCCTGGTCGAGTTCGACGATCTGGCTGACCGCCTTGTCGCCCGAGGAAATCATCATGCCCTTGGTCCGGTCCAGCACCTTCAAGGCGTCCTGGCGCCCCATCGGGCTGAACGAATGGGTGATGACGTACTCGTAGTCCAGATACTTCAGACCATTGAGGATGCCCGGATAGGTCCCCTCGGCATATTCCTTGATATTCAGGATTGCGCCGAAATGATTGACGCCATTGGGCGTATTGATCACGAAATCGCCGGTCTTGGCAGAGAACATGTGCCGGCTGACCGGAAGATAGTCTTTCACTGGCGCCGACAGTACCGGCACCGGCTCATCGATGCGGTTGATCAGGTAGCCGAACAGCTCCAGCGTCTCGGAAAACACCACGCCGTTCTTGGCTTCGTACATGCCGAGCCGGTACGGCGCGTAGTCGCGGATCACCGCCTCGACGTTCCCGGCCAGCTCCATCAGCTTCTCGACCGCCTGCTCCTGCTCGGCGCGCAGCTTGTCCACGTTCGCAGACTTCTCCACGAAGCGCTTTCCCGCCACCACCGGACGATAGATCATCGTCAGGTACAGCTCGTTCTGCATGATGCGCTGCGAGGACAGCATGCCCATGTACTGGTCGGACACATCCTGGTTGAAGCGCTGCTTGTAGTGGCTCTTTCCCTTCAGGGTGCGACGGCGGCGGATGTCATGCACCCAGAAGGCGACGTTGACGAAATCCGGCGCACGCAGCGTCTGCAGCAACCGGTTGAAAGTATTGTGCCGATGCTCAAGCTCCCATTCTTCGCGCCCCACGAACGGCAGCCCTTCCAGGTGCCAGGTCAACAGGTAGTCGCCGCCTGTGGTCTTCACCACATTCGGAGCCACGTGCGACGACAGGGGGATGAATTCACTGATGGAGGTATCTGGGTTGAACATGCGACTGCTTCCAAAAGGTACTGCCGACAAAGATCCGGAGTTGGCCAGGCGGGCGTTCAACGCCCACCTGGCCGGATCCAGCCCTCAATCCCTGGGGGCTGGCTTGCTGCGGTAGTGATTCGGGTTGAACACCCACATGCCATCGTGCTCCTGCACGTTGCGCGTCTTGAGCTTGAACATCAGGCGCAGGCCCAGCAGGCGGAAGATCATCTCGTCACGCTTGGCCATCTGCCGCATGATGAAGATCGCCACCGGAATGGTCAGCAGAAACCAGAAATTCGTGTACATGCTCAGCAGCAACAACCCACCCGCCACCATGAAAAATGGCAGGTAGGGAACGCCCAGGAACATCGCTGGGCGCGTGCAGCCCCGGAACAGGACGTTCTTATGCACTGTAGTACTGGACGGCGTGCTTGATCATTTCAAACGCCATGCCAGCGCCGTCGCCGCCACCGCCGACGTTGTCGCAGTTGCCAGCTTCCTTGCCGAGCAGCATGCGCGCGATCTGGCCCGCCGCGCCGATCAGCACACCGCCGATCAGGATCGGGGCCACGTCACCGATACGCTTGTGGGCAAACGCGATCTGGTAACCGGCGAAGATCACGGCGATCGTGACCACGGCGATCGAGGCCATGTTCAGCAGGCCGTTGATGTTGGAGAAGAAGCCGCAGACCTTGCCATCGGTACCACCGAAGTCGGTGCCGGCCAGGGCCTGGGGAGCGAACACAGCACCTGCGAATGCGACCGCCATCAGCATGGTCTTCAGCGTGCGCTGGGCCTGGACGAGGTCTAGATTGAATCGCTTCATGGATTGATTTCCTTGTTGATGGACTAACACAACTGAATCGACCAGCCGGGGGACCGGTCGCACCACGACTTCGTCAGAACACGAAGGCCGCATCCCCTGCGGGAATCTGCTGCACCGGGGCACGTGGTGCCGGTGCGTTGTAGAAATTCTGGGCATCCGCTGCCGGCGCGTTGCGCTCGTTCCAGGGGCGCAGCATCACCGGCGCATCCGACCCGGCAGCGATCCCGGGAAGCTGCTGCGGCATGGCTGACCGGCCCTGCGCCGCTGCGGGTTGCGGATACTGCTGTGGGGCCTGCTGCGGCATGCCATTCGCGCCCTGCGCCTGCGGCTGCATCATCCGATCAACCGAGCCCAGCACTACGCGCGATACCGCCTGGTCGGCGATGTTCAGCAGGCTGCCGCGGGCCATCGCACCGGTTGATGGGTAGACGGTGTAGGCCCGGGCCGGGTCATTGGACGGTACGTAAACCGGCGCACTGGCCTGGGCGACGATGCGCGCCTGGGCCGGCGAGACTGTCTGCGGATGATGCTCGACCTTCACTACCCGACGCTCGCCACGACTGACCACGTCGATCGGCGCGACGCCATTGGAGGCGACCTGCTGGCCACGACGGATGGAGTCGTAGACCTTCTGCACGTAGCCGTGGCGGAAACCGGTCTCGAAGTTGCCCGAGTAGTAGCAGCTGAACGACTTTCCCCAGTCCTTGCCCGAGCGGTTGTAGCACTCGGCGAGGATGCGGGAGCCCGCCTGCAGGTTCGGGCACTGCTGGAACGCCTTCTCGTACGAATCCAGACCATACTTGGCCAGGTTGTAGCGATTGACCTGGGCCAGGCCAATGGAGAAGTTGTAGCCCTTCTCCTCCAGCATGCGAACGGTGGCCAGCGCCTCGTCGAGTGCCTTGGGCTGGCGCACCAGGGCGCCGCCGACCACGCCGATGGCATAGGGGTTGCGCGACGATTCCACGTTGATGACGTGCTGCATCACGTCCATCGAGACGGCCATTTCCGGGCACGCCATCATTTCCAGTCCTGGCAGCATTGGTCAGCCCTCCTGCCCCTGGGCACGCCCAGGATTGAAATCAATACCGGTGATATAGCGCGAGCCTGCGTGCGCCTTGATATGCACGACGATGTCGATGGTCATCATCAGCAGTCGCTTGATGACGTTGAACTCCAGGCCCGACCCTTCAGTCGATGCCTTCACCATCAGCGCCAGCTGATCCCAGGTCTGCTCCGGGCTGCCGGCATGGCAACTGGTGATCGAACCCGGATGGCCCGATGCGCAGTTGCGGATGAAGTAGAACGCCTCGTCACCGCGCAGCTCGGCGAGGATGATGCGTTCGGGTTTCATGCGCAGGCAGGCTTCCATGCAACTCTTTGCGCTGACATTGCTGGTGCTCTGCCCGCCCTTGGAGTACAGCAGGTGAACCACATTGGGTTGGGTCAGAAACAGCTCGCGGGCGTCCTCGATCGTGACCAGGCGCTCGCTGTCCGGGATATGATTGACCAGCGCTTTCATGAAGGTGGTCTTGCCGCTACCGGTCGCACCGGATACCACGATGTTCTTGCGGTACATCACCGCACGACGGAAGAACTCTGCGTACTCGCGCTGCTGCCGCAGCTCCAGCAACTCGCGATCCTGCTCGCTCAGACTGCCATCCTGTTCCAGGATCTGGTTGAAGAAGCCATCCTCGTGGTACTGGGTGAGCGACTTGGTGTGCTTGGACGGCAGGCGGATCGTGATCGAAACCTTGCCGGCATCACAGGCAGGTGGAATCACGAACTGCGCACGCTGGCCGGTCGGGAAGGTCAGCGAGACGACCGGATCGGCATCGGTGATGCGCTGGCCCGTGTTGCTCTCATTGACGACGGCGGTGCAGAACTGCCGGGCCCGCTCGAAGGTCAGGCCCGGCACGTCCACCCGCTGCCACCCGGCCCGGGTTTCCAGGTACAGCTCACCGGGACGGTTGATGCAGATTTCCGTCACTTCCGGGGATGTCATGTACTCGGCGATGCCCAGCACTTCGTACTGATAGCGCAGGAAATCGCTGGAGACGAGGGCGAGGGGTGACACTTCGGCGTCCATGGTTGTTCTTCGGGTTACCGGCGCGGGTTGAGCACGTTGGTGAAGTCAACGTCCTTGGCGACGTAGACGTTCACGATGGTGCCCTGGTTGATGGTGACGGTCGGCGGGCGGTTCGAACTGGTCAGGGCTTCGTTGGCGAGACGCTCCATCGTGCGCGCGGTGGCGCTTTCATAGGGCGAACGAACGGCGAAACCGTTGCTGGAAACCGTCGTGGACTCCGGGCCATGTTCGGCTGCGGCGTACTTGAAGGCGTCGGCGATCAGGCTGATCATCAGTGCAGACGCAATGCGGCTGCCCCAGTGCGCGCTGTACTGGCCTGGATGACCGGCACCGCCCAGCTGATCCACGCCCGGGCTGGACATGGCTACGTCGATGCCATTTGGCGTGGTGATGCGATCCCAGATCACTTCCACGCGCTTGCCCTTGGGACCGCCGCCGTACGCACCGTAGATCTTGGAACCCTTCGGCAGCAGCAGGCTGCGGCCGTTGATCGAGTAGACCGGCTCGGTCAACAGGCACGACGTATAGCCTGCAAGATCGGTGATGATGCGGGTCTCCAGGACGCAACGCAGATAGGTGCCACGCACCAGCAGCGCATCGGGGCTCCGGATGTAGGACGCATTGGACACATCATCCACGTCAGGCCCGCGGCGCACCTTGGCCGGCGGAGCATTGCCGCTCTGCGCCTGTATCGCAGCCAGCGTGGCCTGCATGTAGGGATCATCGTTGTCCCCTGCTGCGGCCTGGCCGCCAGCGTCGCCCGTGCCCACGCCTGCGCCACCACTACCGGCAATGCGGCGATCCAGCAGACTCGGGCCGCGATCGATCTCGCGCTCGGGTGCGGCACGCGGAATGTAGGTCGGGCCCATCGTTTCCTGCGGCGGCGGCGGCAGCATCGGAATGGGCTCGGCGGCCTCCCGGGCGGCCTCGCGAATCGCGGAGGGCGCCATGGTCGGCAGATCGGGGGTGCTCGAACGTGCGACCTGCGGCGGCGCCTTGGCGTCGTCAGCGTCGTCCTTGCCCTTGCGCAGCAGCAGGAAGCCCATGGCCAGCAACAACACCAGGATGCCGCCGAGGAACAATAGCGCCTTGCGGTTCAAACGCTGCTCTTCCGCAGAGCGAAGCTGCGGAGCACTGGCATCCAGGTCCGGGGTTGGCTCGGCCTGCGCATGCCCGTAGTAGGGGTTCGTCGGTGGCTCCTGAGCCGCAGGGCCCTGCCCGTACGGAGACGGATTTGGATCGTTGCCGGGAGTGTTCTGCTGGCTCATTTCTTCACGTTCCTTCGCAGGCCGACGACGAAGTCGCCGTGGCGGATGACCAGGTACGGGTAGGTCCCGTGCACGATCAGCGTATTGCCCTCAACCGTGGTGTTGACCACGAAATCCTCGCCGTACTCCTTCTCGCGACCGAACACGGCCGGGAAGATACCGGTCTTGTACTCGGGCGAGTTGGGCAGTTTCAGATAGGTGAAACGGCCATCGTCGTAGGCGTTGACCGGGATCAGCCACCCCATTTTCTTCGCCTTGCTGGTCGAATAGGAGTAGTTGAAGTTGTATTGGCGGTCCTTGGCCAGCTCGGTACTCAGCAGCGGCTGCGCCTCTTCCTCGACCGCTGCCTGGGCAGGCCCGAACACAGTGTCATTCGGATAGACGAAGGCGATCTTGTACTGCACGCCGGCGCGACGCGCCTGCTCAAGCTGGCGCCAGTCGGTGGCAACGACCTTCAGCTCGAAAATGTACGAATGGGTCTCGGTACGCACCATCATGTTGGTGTCGACGTCGACGTTCTTCGGCTTGAGATAGAACACGTTCTCGCGCCGGGTCAGTTCCCAGCCGCTGCTGAAGCCGGTGCTGTAGTCGAGGATCTTCTCGTTCGGGCTCAGCTCGATCTGGGTGGTGAGGCCCAGGCCGGTGCGAACCGGGTAGATGCGGTCCTTCTCGTACTCGTAGTGGTCAACTGCCTGTGCCATCGCCGCGCTGGAGAACACCAGCGACAGCAACGACAGCAGCGCCCACGCGCTTCCCCTGACTTTTCGACTACTCATCGGTTGCTTGCTCCATCAGCATTTCCGGTGGAATGGTTCGGTGCCGGCGTCATTGCCGGCTGCCCCGGCGCGCCCTGCCCCTGCATCGGTTGCCCCTGGACCGGCTGGCCCTGCATGGGCGCACCCTGCATCGGCTGCATCTGTCCATTGGCCGGCACCGCGACAGGCTGACCGGTGGCGGGGTCGATCATGGTGGCGGCGGCCGGATTGTTCGGGTCGTACATGCCCTGCGCCTGCTGCGCGGCGAGTTGGGCCTGCTGCGCAGCATCCTGGGCCTGCTGCTGCATGGCGCCGTCATCCGGCACGGGCACACCACGCGCATAGTCGTTGTCGACACGGTACTCCGTGACCTGGAACGCCAATGGGTTGAGCACCCGGTCCTGTTCGGAAAGCGCGAGATTCTGGTTGTACTGGAAGCGCATGGTGACCAGCTGGTTGTCCAGGTAGGTCGATGCACCCGTGCGCTTGTCGAGCAGGCTGCGCTGGATGCGCACGGACGCACCGCGGAAGCTGCCATTCGCCTGCGCGCCCAGCGGGGTGATGCTGAGGATCTTGACCCTGATCGCCTTGCCCCTTCCGTACATCACGAAGGGATTCTGCGGATTGTTGCCGGCATAGCGCTGCTTCATGCTTGCGCCGACGGGATCGCTGGACATGACGAACACCAGCTCCCAGTCGCGCAACCCCATCACCGCGGAGTCGTACGACTCGCGCGCCAGCACGTACTGGGCGACATTGCTGCGGTTGACCGCTTCATTGGTGGTGATCGTTTCGCCCTGGAACGTGCCCCTCAGGCGCGCCACCGTGGCCGTACCTGTATAGGCATCGGCCATCACCAGGAACGGCACCTTCTCCTTCAGCGGCAGCATGTAGTAGTAGCCACCAGCCAGTGCGAGCGACATCAGCAATGAGCCGGTGGCCACCCACCACGCACGTCGCTCGCTGCGACGCGCCATGTCGGCCACGGTGATCTCGTAGCTGACCGCCTTGGCGACCGACTGCTCGACCTTGGGACTATTGCCGGGATCCTTCTTGCGGAACATGGATTCTTCCGTACTGCTGAAACATCAATGGGCGTGGAGCCCCTGCGACAGGCGCGGGGAGCAGCACGTTCGATGGTTTCGAGGTGGACTCAGGTGCCGCTGTTGGAATCAGCGCCCTGCGCCGACGCGGTGGGCGTCGAGCCAGCGCTCTGCACAACGATCTGGTTGCCTACGATGGAGACGGAGATACCCTGCGCCGCATACGCTGCGGTGAGGTCGATCACGGCCTGCTGCGCATTGGTGGTATCGATGTTCGAGACCGCGCCGTACAGGGTGAAATCCGAGCTCAGGCGGTAGTCCAGCGTGCGTCCGGAATCCTTGGCCCAACGCTCGAGCATGGCTTTGAGCGTGCCATCCATCGGCGAGGCCTGGTAGACGTAACTGGAGTACAGCGGAATCTCGGTTGTGGCCGCGGCGAAGCGGTTGACCGGCTTCCAGCGGCCTCCGAAATCGGGGGCGGGCTTGGTGGCACACCCTGCCACCATCAGCGCCGCGACTGCGGCGATGGACATTTTCGCGATAAACGCCTGATTCATACGGGCTTCACTTTGACGTACGAAAAAGCAGTTTCGAACGTTGGTTCCCTGGCCGTCCGGCGCTGCATGGCGCACGCCGGAATCGGAGGGACGCACTGGCATGCAGCACACCCACTCCGGCTCCCCTGCAGCCCGAAGGCTGCCAACCAGGTTGCAGGCCGAGCGACGGAGCTTCCCCGTCACGCACCTGCACACCCATACCAACGTCGAAACCATCCTTGTTTCCATGGCACAAACTCCTGGCCACCCTGCTTCAAAACTTTGACATCCAGCACACATCTCTGGATGTCGCACACAGGGTTACACAACTGCGCGTCAATTCCATGTCAGGAAAACCTGAAAATCTATCGAAACGTGTTGTTTTTTTGACGGAGCGCACCATTTCACGTCAGTGAATATGAATTCACTTCACATTTTTATGTTTGTGAAATCAGACTTTCAGCATCGGAACATCGACCTTTGGCAGCAGCCGCGAGGTGAAGTAGCGGTCCTTGTAGTAGCGGATCTTGTCGCATTTCACCGGATGCGGTATGCCCTCGTAGAGGAACACTTCCTTGTCCGGCCCCATCGCCTTCAGCTCCTGCGGCAGCATCAGCGCGCGCCGCTCTTCGGTGAAGCTGTGGGTCTTCTCGCGGGCGTGGGTGACGTTCTTCTTGCGGATGGTGGTGTAGCCCAGCATGTCCGAATAGTCGTTGGCGTCCTGCTGCTCGCGCGGCGCGTACAGGATCTGCAGCGCGTGGTTGGTGATGATCGTGCGCGAGACTTCCCGGCCATAGGTGGCATCGAGCTGGGACATGCTCTGGATGATCGGCAGCAGGCGGATGTTGTAGCCGGCCATGTAGGACACCGCCGAGGCGATGATCTCGACCTTGCCGATCGATGTGAATTCGTCCATCAGCAACAGGCACTGGTACTTCAGGTCCGGGTTGGACTTGGGCAGTTCCTTGGTGTTGAGGTTGATCAGCTGGCTGAAGAACAGGTTGATGATCAGGCGGCTCTCGGCCAGCTTGTTCGGCTGGATGCCGATGTAGATGGTCATCTTCTTCCTGCGGACGTCGGTCAGCAGGAAGTCGTTGCTGCTGGTGGCCTTGTCCAGCACCGGGTTGATCCAGGCATTGAGCGGTTCCTTGAAGGTGCCCAGGATCGAGGCGAAGGTCTCGTCGGCCTGGGACAGCATGTTGGCGAACGCCGAGCGCGCGTTGGCGCTGAGGAACGAACGCTCCGACAAGGCCTTGAGGTACTTCTTCAGATCGGTGCCGTCGCCGGATGACAACCGGTAGACAGAACCCAGCGTCGGCGTGCCCGAGCCGCCCGGGAAGCCACTGCTGCGCTCGTCGTCCCAGTTCTCGAACAGATACAGGGTGAAGGCCATGAACGCGTTGCGCGCCTGGCTGACCCAGAATTTCTGGTCCTCGGCACCATCCGGATACAGCATCGCAGCGATGCTCATCAGGTCCGACACCCGGAACGCCGGGTCATCGGAGACATAGCTGAGCGGGTTCCAGCGATGCGTGCGCCGATCCTCGGCGAAGGGATTGAACAGGTAGATCTCCTGGCCCTGGCTGGCGCGCCAGCCGCTGGTCAGGTCGAAGTTCTCCTGCTTGATGTCCAGCACCACCAGTGATTCGCCGTACTCGAGCAGGTTCGGGATGACCACGCCGACACCCTTGCCCGAGCGGGTCGGCGCGGCCAGGATCACGAACTGCTGGCCGTCCAGCCGGACCAGTTTGCCGCCGTGGCTGCCGACCACGATGCTCTGGCCGGTCTTCTTGAACATGCCATGCTTGGACAGGTCGGCGCCGGTGGCAAAGCGCGCGTCGCCATGCAGCGAGCGCTTGTCCTTCTTCAGCAGCAGCACCAGGCCGGTCACCAGCAGGACCAGCAGCGGCAGGCCGAAGCCCACGTAGCCGGCCCACTTGATCTTGCCCACGAACGGCGCAACCTGGGGCTGGCCAATGGCGTGGTAGTACTGGTAGTACGTGTTCCAGGTGAACAGCTTGGTGTCCAACCCCAGGAACAGCAGGGTCAGGTAGCCGGAAAACACGAAACCAAGCAGCAGGGTCGCCAGCGTGATGATGGCGATGAGCGAATACTTCTTACTGGGCAACACCCGGATCCTCCATGATGCGCACAAGGGCGCGACGGCCTAGCGGCGGCGCCAGCGCGACGCCTTCTTCCGCAGGTGGTTTTCGTTCTCCAGCCCGGGCTCCTCGCCCTCTTCACGCACCCGCTGCAACAGCAGCTGGCGCGCTTCGGCCAGTGATACAAGGTCGGTCAGACGATCCCCATCGTCGGCGACGACCGCATGGCCGACCACATCGCCCGGAGCGTACACCGGCTCGTAGGACACCGCTACCAGCTGATAGCGGCCACGCGTCTCCAGCACATGCCTGAATTCCTGCATCGATTTCCTCCTTGCTCAAGCGCTCCACGATCCCCTGCGTGCACCATCATGCCGCCCCCCATGTCGTCACCACATGCAGGACGCCAGCCGCAGCGCGCCGCACCTCCTGCCGCCCCGGGCCCGCGCTCGGCTGGCCACAATCCCATCGATCAAACGCTGATTTGCCCCTCGGCGTGGCTGCCCCTGTTGCGGTGCAGCAGTACAATGACCGGCTCCCCCGCCCCTTCGCGCCCTCCGCATGAGCCCCAACTCTTCCCTGGCTGCGCGGCTGACGCCCCGTCAGCGCACCCTGATCATCCTCGCCCTGTCACTGGGCGGCTTTGCCATCGGCACCAGCGAATTCGCCAGCATGGGCCTGATGCTGGAGATCAGCCGTGGCCTGTCGATCTCCGAAACCCAGGTCGGCCACCTCATCAGTGCCTATGCCATCGGCGTGGTCGTCGGTGCGCCGATCCTCGCCTTCGTCGGCGCCAGCTTCCCACGCCGCAAGCTGCTGCTTGCGCTGATGGGCTTCTATGCCATCGGCAACCTGGCCAGTGCGCTGGCGCCCAACTACGGCACGATGCTGGTGGCCCGTTTCGTCGCTGGCCTGCCGCACGGCGCCTACTTCGGCGTAGCGATGCTGGTGGCGGCGGCAATCAGCCCGGCCGGCCAGCGCGGCCAGGCGATGTCGCGCGTGTTGCTGGGCCTGTCGATTGCGATCCTGGTCGGCAATCCGCTGACCACCTGGCTGGGCCAGCAGTTGAGCTGGCGCACCGCCTTCGCCCTGGTCAGCGTGCTGGCCGTCGCCACCGTGGCGATGATCGCGCGCTTCCTGTTGCCGGATCCGGATGAAGTGCGCACCTCACCGATGCGCGAACTGCGCGCGTTCAATACCACGCAGGTGTGGCTGGCGCTGGCAATCGGCGCCGTTGGTTTCGCCGGTATGTTCTGCGTGTTCACCTACCTGGCACCCACCCTGGTGCAGGTCACCGGCGTAGCCGAATCCTGGATGCCACTGGCGGTGGGCGTGTTCGGCATCGGCGCGATCATCGGCAACATCGCCGGTGGCTGGCTGGTGGACAAGTTCCACTTCAAGGCCGCCGCGGTGGTGCTGCTTTGGTCGATCGTGATGCTGCTGCTGTACCCGCTGGCCGCGCAGTCGGTGTGGACGATCAGTCCGATGATCATCACCGTCGGCACCATGGGCGCGCTGGCGGCAGTGCTGCAGACGCGCCTGATGGACGTGGCGGGCGAAGCGCAGACCCTGGCCGCTGCCTCCAACCATGCCGCCTTCAACACCGCCAATGCACTCGGCCCGTGGCTGGGTGGCATGGCGATCAGCGCCGGCTTCAGCCCGGCCAGCACCGGCTATGTCGGTGCGGCCACCGCGATCGGCGGCCTGCTGCTGTGGTGCGTGGCGGTGATGCTGGACAGGAAGCGCAAGGCAGCCGGCGCGGGCAGCCACTGACCTTCGCGCCGGATCGTCAGCTGCTGCCCGCGCGGCGGCGGCGATCCGGCCGCAGCAACGCTGTATCACCGGCCGCCAGCGTCGGTCGCGCCAGCTCACCGCGCTGCACGCGGTCCAGCACCCGCCGCGAATTGGCCGCGCAGTCGATGCCCTCCGGCCGCGCCTGGATGTCCTCGATCAGGGCCCGCAGGTGCGCCCGGCTCTGTGCCAGCCGCAACTGCAGCGCCTCGATGTCGGCCACCTTCTGCTGCAGCATCATGATCAATGCATCGTGCTGCCACTGGCCCATGTCCGGTGGCAGCAAGGCGCGTATTTCCTCCAGGCTGAAGCCGGCGCGCTGCGCACCGGTAATCAGCTCCAGCAGCAGCACCGCCTGCTCCGGGTAGTCGCGGTAGCCGTTGGCCTGCCGTTGGACCACCAGCAACCCGGCCTCCTCGTAAAAGCGGATGCGCGACGCTGCCAGGCCCGTGCGGCGGGCGAGCTCACCGATTTTCATCTGCCTGAATCCTCGACATCGGAACCTGTTGACCTTCAATCAAGCTTGAAGGTTAGCGTAGCGCCATTCCCCTGTCCTGGAGCTGTCCGATGTCGCTGTTCTCGCCCCTGGCACTACCTTCCGGTGCCGTCATTCGCAACCGCATCGCCAAGGCGGCGATGGAGGAAAACATGGCCGACGCCGACCACGCGCCCTCCGAAGCATTGCTGCAGTTGTACCAGCGCTGGGCCGACGGCGGCGCCGGACTGATCATCACCGGCAACGTGATGGTCGATGGACGCGCCATGACCGGGCCGGGCGGCGTGGTGCTGGAGGACGACCGCCACCTCGACCGCTTCACGGCCTGGGCGGACACTGCCCGCTCGCGGGGCGCGCAGATGTGGATGCAGATCAATCACCCGGGGCGGCAGATGCCGGCCGCACTTGGTCAACCTGCGCTCGCGCCGTCAGCCGTCGCGCTGCAGATGGGCGCGCTGTCCAAGCAGTTCGCACCACCGAAAGCGATGACCTGGGACGACATTGACGCGGTGATCGCGCGCTTCATCCGCAGTGCCGAGCTGGCCGAACGCGCCGGATTCAGTGGCGTGGAGATCCATGCCGCACATGGCTACCTGCTCAGCCAGTTCCTGTCGCCGCTGTCGAACCACCGCGACGACCGCTGGGGTGGCAGCCTGCAGAACCGTGCGCGCCTGCTGCTGGAGATCGTGCAGGGTGTACGCGCGGCGGTGGCGCCCACGTTCGTGGTGGCGGTGAAGCTCAACTCCGCCGACTTCCAGCGGGGTGGCTTCTCGCCCGAGGACGCGCGCGAAGTGGTGGAGATGCTGGCGCCCCTCGGCGTGGATCTGGTCGAACTGTCCGGCGGCAGCTATGAAGCACCGGCCATGACCGGCGCCGCACGCGACGAACGCAGCGTGGCCCGCGAAGCGTACTTCCTCGAATTCGCACGTGAGATCGCCACGGTGGCAACAATGCCGCTGATGGTCACCGGCGGCATCCGCCGCCGCGAAGTGGCAGAGCAGGTGCTGGCCAGCGGCGTAGCCATGGTCGGCATCGCCACCGCACTGGCAATCGAGCCGGATCTGCCGCAGCACTGGCAGCAGGGCCGCGACCCGGTGCCGACACTGCGCGACATCAACTGGCGCAGCAAGCCGCTGGCGGCCAGCGCGCACATGGCCGCAGTGAAGTATCAGCTGGGCCGCCTGAGCCGGCGCCGCCCCACCGCACCCACGGTCTCACCGGTATGGGCACTGCTGCTGGCACAGGCGGCCGCAAAGTGTCGGACCCGCCGCTACCGGCGCTGGATCGGCGCCCGCGCCATCGCACGTTGAGCCGCGCGGTCTTCTCATCGCCGCAGCGATGCTCCACCATCTGCAGGATCGGCGGCAGTTCCGCCGCCGGTCGCAGCATGGAGATGGAACCCACGTGGCAGCAGGATCGACCAAGAACCGCGAGAAGCTGCTCGACGACCTGCTCTCGCTGGGCCGCAACTGGGCACTTGCCATCGCCATCGCCGGTGCCGGCGCGGCCGTCCACTACAACGAATCGGTCTACGAGGCCGGGCTCTGGCGCGGCCTGCTGCCTACACTCTGTTTCCTGGTCGCAATCATCTGGATCGTGCTCAGCATCATCCGTTTCGACCTGACCATCCAGCAACACTTCGAGCGCAAGCTGTCACGCTGGCTCAGCCGCCTGCTCTATGTCGTGCTGCTCGGTACCGGCATCACCGCCGTGTTCTTCGTCACCGAGCTGGCAGAGAACAACCATATTGCGCGGATGTGCGACTCGGTAGCCAACGAACCCGGCAGCCGCATCCACAGGTCGGCCGAATGCCAGCGCCTGTATCAGCACCGCGCTGCCTACCGGCAACGGCTGGAATCGGCCGAGGGCGAATTCGACTGAGGCCTGCGCCGGCTGCGCATCGCGTGCGCGAAAAACACATGGCGTGGATATGCGGTCGGGCACAGTGGCTACGCGTCCCTTGCAACGAACGAACGCCGCCGACATGCACCCCCCCCGCCCACCCCTGCCCGTCACGATGCCATCGCCCTGCAGGCAGGCGTGCTCGGCAGTGTGCTGGGCGTGACGTTGTTCAAGGCGATCGCACTGTCCGCACTGGCGAGTGGATCCTTGATGGTGATCGGGTTGTGGCTGCTGGCCTGCGCGCTGCTGGCCATCTGGGCACTGGCAGCCTGCCTGGCCTGCCTTGCGCTGAGCCGGCGCGTATTCGTGCTGATGCTGGCGCTCAGCATGATGCTGATGATCTGCGTCGCCTGACAGCAGGAGGCGCCGGACTATCGCGTATTCGTTACATAATAACAAGTGCGATTGGTCGGATTGTCTGCGCCAGGTGTCACGGATTTGAATTCCATGGCCAGCCCGGCACCACCCGAGACCTCCCCATGAACCTGCAGCCCCTGCTCCGCGCTTCCCTCACCGCCGTTGCCCTGGCCTCGCTCAGCGCCTGTGCCACCTATGACGACAGCAACATGCATCAGGCCTGCCAGGAGTCGCCGCATCTGAAGGACCTGCCGCGCGAAGTCGCTGCCCGCGAGAGCCGCTGCAACAAGAGCATGGAAGTGTGGTCGAGCGAGCGCAAGGGCAGTGACAGGCCGATCGACCTGAGCGGCAAGAAGAAGGACCTGTAACCGCACCCGGCGCAGCCCACATCGGCTGCGCCTCCACCCTGTGCGTCAGCCTGCTTCCGGCAGCCCGAACCCGCGCTGCAACGCTTGGCGCAACCCAGCCTGATCGCCTCCCGCATCGCAGGCCCACGCAACAACTCCATCAGGCCTCACCAACACCGCTCCCAGGCCCAGCGCATCTTCCGTCGCCGAGGCAATGCGGGTGAACGGCTGCCGCAAACGGTCGACGGGGTCGTACGAAGCGCCGTTCTCATCGAGCACAAGCAACACCCCCTGCCCCGTCCTCAGCACCTCCCCCATGCGGCGACCATCGGCCAGCAGGAAGTCCGGCACGCTGCGACCGACCAGTGGATGGCCATCGCCAAGATCGAGCTGCTGCGACACGCCCCAGACCCGTTCGGCCAGATAGGTAGCGCCATCGCGGGTGCCGGCCAGATCGGCCATCACCGCCGCCAACGCGCGCGAACCGGCGCCAGGACGCATCAATGCAACCTGCGCGCGCGACCAGTCCAGTACTCTGGCGCCCATCGGATGCCGTTCCGCGTGATAGCTATCCAGCAGCGCCGCGCGGGCATCACCACGTACCACACTGGCCAGTTTCCAGCCCAGGTTCATCGCATCACCGATGCCCAGATTCAGGCCCTGCCCTCCCAACGGGGAATGCACATGCGCAGCGTCGCCTGCCAGCAGCACGCGGCCGTTGCGATAGGCGCTGGCCTGGCGCGCGCCATCGGTCCAGGTGCTGTGCAGATGCAGCGCGGTGATGGTCACGTCGCGGGCAGACACACGCCGCAGCAGCGACTGCGCTTCGTCCAGCGCGAGAGGCTTTCGATGCCCGGCACCGCCATCGAAATCGGCAAGCGCGAGCACACCGGGTGGATTGAAATTGCACATGCCCTGCGCGGTGTACTGACGGCCCGGGGTCAGCACGCCGGGATCCTCCAGATCGACCAGTAGCGAATGACCGGTGAATTCGGGATCGGTGCCGATGAAACTGAAACCGCATTGCTTGCGGACCGTGCTACGGCCTCCGTCGCAACCTACCAGCCAGCGACCACGTACCACTCCGTCAGCGGTCTCTATCTCCACTTCGGTTGCACCGGCGCGCACCGCCTGTACCGCACGCCCGCGTTCGATGCGCACGCCCAGCCTGGTCGCACGTTCGGCCAGCACCGTTTCCAGGGCCTGCAGCTCCACCGCCATCTGGGTGCCCACCGGCGTCGGCAGGCGCCAGGTCCAGCGCGTGCGGTCGACGTCGTTCAACGCAAACGGAATGCCGGCGAAGTGGCCACCCAGCGCCCGCGGTTGCGCCAGCCAATGGGCGGTGCCGGGCGGCGGCGCGCCCTTGTCTGGCTTGATGACCTGTGTCGCGGCGACCGCGTCCAACAGGCCGCGCCGATCCAGTGCCTCCAGCGTGGGGGCGTTCAGGCCGCGCAGCCCGAATGGCAGGCGCTTCAGCGGCGAATCAGCGGATCCGGCCTGTTCCAGCACCAACACCGAACACCCGGCCTGGGCCAGTTCGCAGGACAGGAACAAGCCAACCGGGCCAGCACCGGCAATGACAACGTCGTACAGCATGGAGATTCCTTGTGAGCGTCGGGTCGGCGCTCTGGCTGGCCAAATGTTACACTCGGTGTACGTTTTCACAAGTGAACCGCCCATGACCTCGCCCCCTGGTCGTCGCGAACAACGCAAGGCCGAGACCCGACAAGCGATTTCGGACGTCGCCACCGAGCTGATCATCCGGCGCGGCTTCGAGGCCGTCTCCATGTCCGAGATCGCCGAAGCCGCGGGCGTCTCACGCAAGACGGTCTTCAACTACTTCGCCAGCAAGGAAGACCTGGTGTTCGATCGCGATGAGGAGGCGCGCATGCTGCTGCGCGAGGGCATGATGGCGCGCGGCGGCATGACCCCGCTCGCGGCCTTCCAGTCACTCGTTCGTGAGTTGCTGGAGGCCGGCCATCCGCTGCTGCGCATCAATACCGGCGCTGCCGCGTTCTGGGGCACCGTGGCCGAGAGCCCGGTACTGGTCGCGCACGCGCGACGGCTGCAGGCGCAGTTGACTGACGATCTGGCGCGATTGATGGCCGACGCTGTCGACCGGCCTGCACATGACGCCGAAGCGCGATTGGGCGCGGCCATGCTGCTGGCGTCGATGGTGGCGGCCTATGAGAAAGGACTGGCAAGCCAGCTTCAGCACGAGGACCCGCGCGAGCCCATGCTGCAGCTGATCGTGCGCGGTGCCACCGGGGTACTGGTGGCCCTGGCGGGCACCCCGTATACGGATCCCGGCGCGCGTCCATAGCGCATTCGGGGGATAGGTTTCGAAGTGTTGCAAATGCTAATCTTTCTCATTTGCAGACACATGACCTTCCCCCAATGCCCCTTTCCACGCCCCTGCAGCGCACCCTGTGCCTGGCACTGACCCTGCCCCTGGCCGCCCTTGCCCATGCTGCCGAGCCCTCGACTACCGCGCCCAAGGACCTGGACAAGGTCGAGGTCCGCGGACGTGCACAGACGCTGTATCGGGTAGACGATGCCGCGGTCGGTACCCGCACGGATACGCCGCTGGAACTGGTCCCGCAGTCGATCCAGGTCATCCCGCGTGAACTGATCGACGACCAGGCTGCGCGTCAGGTGACCGACCTCTATCGCAGCATCAGCGGCATCAGCTATTTCAGCTATGCCGGGGTGACCCTGCGAGGCTTCCGCCAGGAGAACGTGCTGTATGACGGTCTGCGCGGTGACCCGTATGCAGGATTTTCGGTGCCGCAGCTGTTCAACATCGAGCGCGTGGAAGTGCTGAAGGGGCCGGCAGGTGCACTGTATGGCGGGGGTGATGCGGGCGGTGTCATCAACTACGTGACCCGCAAACCGAAAGCCAGCGCCGAACGCCGCATCGAGGTCCAGCTGGGCGACAAGGACTTCCGTGCCGGATCGATCGAGGGTACCGGGCCATTGAATGCCGCCGGCAGCGTGCGCTATCGCGCCGGGCTCTATGCCGACAGTGAAAAGGGCGTGCGCTGGAACACCGACAGCGAGAGTGTGATCGGCGACGCCTCGCTGGCCTTCGACGTCGGCCAGACCGGCGAACTGGTGCTGCAGTTCACCGACATTACCCAGAACCTTGGCGGCAACCGTCTGCGCGGCGTGCCGGTCAACGATGCAGGCACGTTCCTGACCGACCGGCGCTGGAACCACAACGAGGCCAGCGACTTCCTCGACATGCGCGCCAAGGTGGCGCTGGCGCAGTACCGTTTCGCGCCGAGCGACACTCTGGACCTGGACTTCGCCGCCCGCTGGTTCAGCAACAACGAGCACCAGATGTACCACGAGCCGATGGGTCTGATCGATCGTGACCGCGATGGCGTGGCCGAATGGATGACCCGCCAGCTGCGCAACCAGATCCGTGACAACGAAGCATTCACTGCCAACGGCAATGCAGTCTGGCGGGTGACCACCGGCGCAGTTGAGCACAAGGTGCTGTTCGGCGCCGATGTGTACCAGCTGGATGCGGATTTCACCGCACAGACCGCCAACAGCGCTGACCTTGCGCGTGGTGCCGGGCCGGTGCGCGGCATCGACCTGTTCAATCCCGTGTACGGCGCCAGTACCTGGCACGACTACAACCTGGCTGCCCTGCCCTGGCGCAGCACGTCCACCCGCAGCAAGCGCTATGGCGGCTACCTGCAGGACGAACTGGCACTGGGCCCGCGCTGGCATGTGCTGGCCGGGCTGCGCTGGGATGGCTTCAAGGATGAGGATCGCATCACTGGCACGAGTGTGGATGGCAACGATCTCAGCTGGCGGCTGGGCAGCACGTTTACCGTGCGCGAGGGCCTGAATGTCTACGCCAACGTCGCCAGTGGTTTCGTGCCGCAGAGTGCCGCCAACCAGAACCCAGCCGCCGGCGGACCGTTCGATGCCGAACGCAGCAAGCAGTGGGAGGTGGGCCTGAAGTCCCTGCTGGCCGACCGTGTGACCTTGAACATGGCGGCCTACCGGATCGACCGCAGCAACATCGTGCAGGCCACCGGCGAGGTGATTGGTGGCGTGAACCAGTTGGCCGCGCTGGGCCTGGTACGCAGTACCGGCATGGAGCTGGACCTGTTGGCCGATCTCACCGAGCGCTGGGTGCTGAACCTGACCTACGCCTACAACGATGCGCGGGTGAAGGACGCCGGCCCGAATGGCATCGCCAACGCCTCCGGCGACCGCTTCGCCAATGCGCCGCGCAACAAGCTGGGCCTATGGACCCGCTACGACCTGCCGGCAATCAACTCCGCCATCGGCTTCGGAGCAGACCATGTGGGCGAGCGTGTCAGCCTGGATGGGCAGACCGTCAAGGCCTACACCGTGTTCGACATGAGCTGGAAGACCACGTGGAAGCAGTGGCAGTTCCAGGCCAACGTCAAGAACCTGTTCGACAAGGTGTACGCGGCCAGTGGCTTCATCGAACGCAACGGGCACTTCCCTGGCGAGCCCCGGCGGGTGTATGTGCAGGCGGCTTACAGCTTCTGAACGGAAGCACTTGTAGCGCTGAATCCACTGTCGGCAAGCAGATCGTTGCTTGGCACTGGTCCACGCGCGTCCGAAACCGTCGGCACTTCCAGTCACTTGTGCACGATCACCTCCGCCTGTAGCGTCGCCGTTGCCCAAGGAGGGCTATCAAAGGAGTGAAACATGAAGATGGGATTCAAGCTGTCTGTTGTTGTCACCGCCATTGCACTGACGCTTGGAATCGGCAGCGCGACCGCTCAACCCGACCGTTGCCGCCCTTGTTACGACGCCTATAGTGATTGCCTGGCTGCGGGCAAGGGCGAGAAGGTGTGTTATCGCGCGTTCGTCGCCTGCATGGCGAAGGGCAACTGCGGGCTCCCATAACAGGCTCGCAGAGCGCATCGAGGGGAGGTGGCAACCCACCCCCCCTCCCGGCGTCAGTGCGAGCAGGCCACCAGCATCGAGCGGGTCGCCATCTGGGTGGAGGTGAAGCCGTTCTTGTTGCCCACCGCGATGGCGTTGCCGTCGTCGCCATCCTTGCTGAAGACCACATAGCCGCCTGGGCACATCTGCCCGGCCTTTTCGTAGCAGCCACTCCAGGAGCTGGAGCCACTGCAGTCGATGGAGACGCCGCGCCGGCCATCGGGGGTAACGGTCATCCTGGCGGTGGTACAGCCACTCAGCGCGGCCACGAACAACAACGGAACAAACAACTTCATGGGTACTCCAAGGGGTTGGGGATCAGCGGAAGGGCGCCAAGGCTGGAGTGCCCGGATTGCGCGAACCTTGCGCCCATGCCCTCTTTCATGCGGCATCAGGGGCCTACGGGGCATCCGGACGGCACGCCATGTTCACGCAATGTTCCTGTAATACGGTGCCGGCGCGTGCCGAACCGCCCTGCCACGCCCCCCTTCCTGCGCAAGCCCTGCCGATGCACATCCTGCTGATTGAAGACGAGGCCGAACTGGCCGCCACCCTGAAGTCCGCCCTGCAGCGCGAGCGCTACGTGGTGGATCTGGCCAACACGCTGGCGCTGGCCCGCGAAGCAGCCCTGTACGGATCGCACGACCTGGTATTGCTGGACCGCACCCTGCCCGACGGCGATGGCTTGGGATTGATTTCGCTATTGCGTGAGCGCAACCCCGGGGTGCCGATCATCGTGCTGAGCGCGCTGGGGCAGCTGCCGGACCGCATCGCCGGCCTGGATGAGGGCGCGGACGACTATCTGGCCAAGCCCTTCGCACTCGAAGAGCTGTTCGCCCGCATCCGCGCTGCCGGGCGCCGCCCGAGCGGCATGCAGGTGGAACTGGTGAGCATCGGCCGGTTGGTGTTCGATCCGGCATCGGGCGAGGCCAGCGTGGGCGGGCAACGGCTGGAGCTGCCGCGCCGTGAGATACGTGTACTGGCCGCGTTGGCCCGGCGGCTGGGCCGCACCGTGCTGCGCGAGTCGATTGAAATGGCGGTGTATGGATTCGATGACGGCATCCATTCCAACACGCTCGATTCACATGTCTCGCGCCTTCGCCGCAAGCTGGCCGATGCCGAAGCAGGAGTAGAGATACACGCCATCCGCGGCGTCGGCTATCTGATGCGGGAAGCCAAGTAATGGCGCGTCGTCCATCGCTGAAGCGCCCGTTGATCGTCAAAACGCTGATCTATCAGCTGCTGGCGTTGCTGGTGGCGTTCTTCGCGCTGCTGATGGTGCTGATACGTGCCGACAGCGGTGGCTACTACACCATCCAGACCTTCGCGCCGGTGGCTGCCGACGCGGTGCACCGCGACCGCAATGGCGAACTGTACGTGCAGAACACGCCGGAACTGGCCGAACTGCTGAAGATCGTTCCCGGTGCATGGTTCATCGCCGAGGATGAGCACGGCCACCACGTAACGTTCGGGCCTGTGCCGCCGGCCTATGCCTCGCTGGTAGGCGCACTGGATGGCATTCCCTTTGGCGACCTGCGCGGGCGCGACCGCAGCGATGGCCTGGCCGTCGTGGTCCGCCAGCACAGCGGCCCGGCCGGCAAGCTGACCATCATGGCCCACGGCGAAACCGATACGCTGACCTGGCAGATGGCGCTGGCGGCACACATCATCACCCTGCCGATCTTCCTGCTGCTGGGCCTGGCCACCATCGTCCTGACGCCGGTCATCGTAAGACGAGCCCTGGCCGGGGTGGAGCGCATCGCGCAGGAAGCCCGCAACATCTCCGCCAGCCGCCGCGGTGTCCGCCTGACGGAAACCGCTATACCGGTAGAGATCGCTCCGTTGGTGACAGCGGTGAATGAGGCGCTGGACCGGCTGGACGAGGGACATGAACGGCAACGCCGCTTCATTGCCGCCGCCGCACATGAGCTGCGCACACCCATCGCGATTCTGGGGGTAAAGGTCGATGCGGCCGACGATGCCACCTCGCGCAGCCTGGCCGTGGAAGTGGCACGGTTGGCGACGCTGGCAGAGCAGCTGCTGGATCTGCACCGCATGGACGAGGACGGACCGAAGGAAACCATCAACCTGGCGCGGGTGGCCAAACGGGTGGCCGCTGATCTGGCGCCGCTGTTGATCCAGTCGGACAAGGCGGTAGCCGTGGCGGTGGAACCCCACTTCCCGGTGCTCGGCGAGACCGGCGCGGTGGAACGTGTGATCTCCAACCTGGTACTCAATGCTGCCGAACATGGCGGACGCCAGGTCGTCGTGCGCGTCCAGGGCAGCTGCCTGGAGGTTGAGGACGACGGCCCCGGCATACCCCTCGACCAGCGCGAACGCGTCTTCGAACCCTTCCAGCGGCTGAGACCGAGGCAGACCGGCGCGGGCCTGGGGCTGAACCTGGTGCGCCAGGTGATCGACCGCCACGGTGGCCGCGTCACGATTCTGGATGCGCCTGGCGGTGGTGCACTGATCCGTGTTGAGTTTCCTTTGCATCCAGGCGTGACCAGCGCGCCACCGCTGGAGCACTGAACACATCGCATGCACCTGTGTAACCGGCACCTGTCCATGCGTGGCCAGCAGCGAGGACAGGCAAGGTTGCGGCAATGTTCGCTGGACAGCATCGGGGGGTGGCACCTGCCGTGCCACCGCGTTCCGATCTGACAGGAAGCCTGCATGTGACCCAGGGAGCTCCTCCACCGTCCTCTTCCAGGCGCACTGTGCCACCACGGAGTTCGCCGGGACTTACCGCTGCCGCATGGAATCGCCGCCCGCGCGATGGCCGCGCGCCCGGCCTGCAACATTGGCCGCGTTGGCTGCGGGCAGTTCCTGATACCGAGCGCGCTGGCGTGCTGATACGGCTGTTCGGCGCTTTGTTCCTGCTGCTGCCCGGCGTTGCGCTTGCGGCTTCAACGTATCGGCATGCGAGCACAGCGGCGGCGGCGGCCGTGCTGTTGTTCGTTGGCTTGCACGCTGCGCTGCACGGGTTGGCGGCATGGCGCGCGGCAACCTCGCGCCCGACGCCACCACTGCTACGCGTCCTGGATGGACATGCCGCTGGGATAATGATTGCCAGTGCGCTCATGATCACCATCGGTGCAGGGATGACGAAGCTGCCTGGTCCAATGTTCTCCTGGTTGGTGGCCGGCGCGGCGAGTCAACTCTGCGGTGCGCGAATGCCAGGCCACCGCCTGCGCAATACGCTGCTGGTTCTCGGTAGCGCCCTGCAGTTCATCGCCGTGGCACTGCTCGCCCTTCTTGCCGCACGCTGACACAACGATAGTCCCGCAAGGTTCGCGCAACCCAGCGCATCGAGACTCGACGGCCAACCACGTCTGCCACGACAGACGTGTGTCTCTTCTGTCGCGAGGACCCCCGATGACCTGTCTTTTCTGGATGCTGCGCCGATGAGCGCCGTACCTCGCAAGCGCCGCCGTGCGCTCATCATTGCTGCCGGCCTTCTGTGCAGCGCGCTGATTATGCTTGCATGGTTGCGGCCCACGCCACCACCGCAACTCCAGGTTGCGCCGGTCGTTCGCGGCAACATCGAACAGGTGGTGGAAGCCACTGGCACGCTGAAGCCCTCGCGACTGGTAAGTGTTGGTGCGCAGGTTTCCGGCCGCATCGAGACCCTGCATGTGAAGCTGGGCGACAAGGTGAAGGCTGGCGATCCCATCGCCGATATCGACTCGCGAACACAGCGCAATGCACTGCTGAGCGCGCAGGCTGCACAGCGCACTGCGCGCGCCAACCGCGATGCACTGGCCACCGACCTGCGCCAGTTCGAGCTGGCCCTGCATCGGCAGCAGCAACTGGTGGCCACGCAACTGGTGGCCCGCGCCGACTTCGATGCGGCCAAGGCAAAGGTCGATGCCACCCGCGAACAGATCGCCGCACTGGAAGGAGAGATCGTGCAGCGGCAGACCGACGTGGATATCGCACAGACCAACCTGGAGTTCACCCGCATCACCGCGCCCACCGACGGCACCGTGCTGGCCGTGGTGGCACGCCAGGGGCAGACCGTGAACGCGGTACAGAGCGCACCGACCATCGTGATGCTGGGCAACCAGGACGTGATGACGGTATATGCTGAAATTTCCGAGGCAGATGTTGTGCACACGTCGGTTGGCCAGGAAGCGTTCTTCACCATCCTGGGAGACAGTGGCCGACGCTACAGCAGCAGGCTGCGCGACATCGCACCGGCACCCGAATCGATCACCCGGGAAGATGCCTCCGGCCTGGCTTCTCCCGCGACCGCCGGTGGCAGCCGCACGGCCATGTACTACAACGGGCAGTTCGACGTGTCCAATGCAGATGGCCGCCTGCGCAGCTACATGACCGCACAGGTGCGCATCGTGCTGGGGCATGCGAAAGGCGTACTGATCATTCCTTCGGCAGCGCTGGGTGCACGTGCCGCCGATGGCCGCTACAGCGTGCAGGTTCGCGGCAAAGATGGCCACCCAGCCCCACGGAGCATCACCACCGGGCTGGACGACCAGATCAACGTGGAAGTGCGTAGCGGCCTGCAGGAAGGCGAGCAGGTGGTGCTGGCCCAGACCGGCGATGCTGCCGCCTCAGTTCCCGCACAGCCATGACGGGCAAAGAAATGGACGCACCGCTGCTGCGCGTGCGCGGCATCCGCCGCGAGTTCGCGGCCGGCGAACAGACCCTGGTCGTGCTCGATGGCATCGACCTGGATATCCGTGCCGGTGAGCTGGTGGCCATCGTCGGCCAGTCCGGCTCGGGCAAGTCCACGCTGATGAACATTCTCGGCTGCCTGGATCGCCCTTCTGCGGGCCAGTACCAGATCGGCGGGCGCGAAACCGCACGGATGTCGCCCGATGAACTCGCCGAACTACGCCGCGAGCACTTCGGCTTCATCTTCCAGCGCTACCACCTGCTGACCGATCTGACCGCACTGGGCAATGTGGAAGTGCCCGCGATCTATGCGGGGATGCCGGCCAACGCGCGCCACGCCCGGGCGGGCGAACTGCTGGCGCGGCTGGGCCTGGGTGAGCGCCTGCGACATCTGCCGGGCGAACTGTCAGGCGGCCAGCAGCAGCGCGTTTCGATTGCGCGCGCACTGATGAACGGCGGCGCTGTGATATTCGCCGATGAACCCACGGGTGCACTGGACACACACTCCGGCAAGGAGGTGATGAAGATCCTCGGCGAACTGCATGCCGAGGGCCATACCGTGGTGCTGGTAACGCATGACATGGCCGTGGCCGAGCATGCCCAGCGCATCATCGAAATCCGCGACGGCCGGATTGTCGATGATCGTGCCACGGGCAGGGGCCCGGCCACAGAAGCGCCAGTAGAGGCCCTGCCGCTGCGCGGCCATGGCAGCGGCCTCCAGGCGATGCGTGACCGCTTCGCAGAGGCGTTCCGGATGGCCCTGCGCGCAATGAATGCGCACCGCATGCGCACCTTCCTGACCATGCTCGGCATCATCATCGGCATTGCGTCGGTCGTGTCGGTCGTGGCGCTGGGCACCGGGGCGCGGCAGGCCATCCTGTCCAACATCTCATCGCTGGGCACCAACACCATCGAGATCTATCCCGGATCCGGTTTTGGCGACCTGCATTCGGCACGCGTGGAAACGCTCACCCCCGGCGACAGCGTGGCTCTGGCCCGGCAGCCGTTCGTGGACAGTGCCACGCCCGGAGTGGCTACCAGCGGAACCGCCCTGCGCGCCAACCGCTCGGCCAGCGTGCAGGTGCAGGGCGTCAGCGAGCAGTACTTCCGCGTACATGGCCTGAAGCTTGGCGAAGGCGCCTTCTTCGGGCCACCCGCCGTGGCCGGCTACCAGCAGGTGGTGGTGATCGACGCCAATACCCGCGCCCGCTTCTTCGCTGCGGCGGACAATCCCATCGGCCAGAGCCTGCTGCTGGGCAACGTGCCGGTACGCGTGGTGGGCGTGGTGAAGAAGGACGCCGGTGCGGCCGGCGATGCCTCGCTGCTGCGGGTGTGGCTGCCCTACACCACCACCATGGCGCGCATGCTCGGGCAGCGGCATGTTTCCAGCATCACCGTGCGCGTCTCCGATGCGATCAGCATGCAAGCGGCCGAGCAGGCCATCGCACGGTTGCTGACGCGGCGCCACGGCAGCACCGACTTCTACATGAGCAACAACGCGCAGATCCGTGAATCCATCGAACAGACCACCGGCATCCTGACCATGATGATCAGCTCCATCGCCGCCATCGCACTGGTGGTGGGCGGGATCGGCGTGATGAACATCATGCTGGTCTCGGTGACCGAGCGCACCCGCGAGATCGGCGTACGCATGGCGGTGGGCGCGCGTCGCAGTGACATCCTGCAGCAGTTCCTGATCGAATCGGTGCTGGTGTGCCTGCTCGGTGGCGTGCTCGGCATCGGCGTGGCCCTGGCGCTGGGTGCCGCATTGGCGTTGGCCAACGTGGGCTTCAGCCTGGTGTTCTCCGTCCACTCGATTCTGGCCGCCTTCGCCTGTTCCAGCCTGATTGGTATTGGCTTCGGCTTCCTGCCCGCACGCCGCGCCGCCCAGCTGGATCCAGTGGAGGCTCTGGTTCGATAGCCACAGCATCTGCCAGCAGTGACGGCAGGTTCGCGCAATGTCTGCGCGGTCTACTGCAGCTACCCACAATGTCTGCACAGGAGCCGGACGATGTTTCTGAAACCAGGAAGAACCGCATTACTGCTGGCAGCAACCGTACAACTGGTTGTGCTGTTGCCCTACTCCGGCGACGCCCATGCGCAACGAGGCGATCGCTACGCCCCGCAGTGGAACCAGGACTACCGTGATCGCGATCGTGATGCCTGGGAGCGGCGCGAACGTGAGCGGGAACGCGAGCGCCGGCACGACGCCAAGACCGCCGGCGTGGTGGTGGGCGTGGTTGGTGCAGCAGTGGTGGCCGGCGTGATTGCCGCTGCTGCCAAGCGCGAACGGGAAGTCCGCGAGCGCGCCGACTACTGCATGAACCGCTATGGCAACTACGACCGCCGCAACGATACCTATCGCGGCGCCGACGGCTACACCTATCCCTGCCGCTGATTGACCCTCAACAAGGACAAACACCCCATGACCAGAACTGCTCTGTTGATTGCCCTGTGCGCTGCCCCATTGCTTGCCGGGGCCGCACCGGCCGACCCGAAACAGGCCTACATCGATTCCACGTTCACCGCGATGGATACCAACAACGACGGACGCGTCGACAAGGCCGAGTACACGAGGTTCCAGCAGGGACGCTTCAGCAAGCAGGCCGATTCGATCGACGCCGCGTTCACTGCCATGGACAAGAACAAAGACGGCAGGATCAGCAAGGAGGAAGCCACCGTGGTGCCGGAGATCGCGAAGTACTTTGCGGGCCTGGACACCGATGGTGACGGCTATCTGTCGCTGAAGGAGATGCAGCAGGCCATGGTTGCCGCACAGACTGCAGATACGCCAACAAAGTAGATTCAGGGCCAGGCACTGAAGATGGATGCTGATCCGGGCGCGGTGCGGGTTGAATGCACCCTCTTCCCGCGTTAGCCTCCGAGGTGCCCAAGGAGGGCTATCAACGGAGTGAAGCATGAAGATTGGATTCAAGCTGTCTGTTGCTATTGCGGCTGCTGCACTGACCCTGGGAATCGGCAGTGCCTCCGCGCAGTCCCGCTGTACCCCGTGCTACACCGCCTACGATGCATGCCTGGCGGCGGGTAATGGCGAAAACGTCTGTTACCCGGCGTTCGCCCGTTGCCTGAGAAACAGCGGCTGCACCATCCCGTAAGTCACGCGTTGCCGTGACGTGTGCCGGCCCCCATCCGGGGGCTGGCATTGGCATGCGCCAGATTCGATGCCCAGTCCGCAATCAACTCAGGAAGAACGCTGGAAACCGCGATAGGTTTCACCCCACTCGCGCATGGCCAGCAGTACCGGCACCAGCGTGCGCCCGAATTCGGAAAGCTCGTACTCCACCTTCGGCGGCACTTCCGGGTACACGTGGCGGATCACCACGCCGTCAGCCTCCAGTTCCCGCAACTGGCTGGTCAGCATGGACTGTGTGGCGTTGGGCACACGCCGCGTCAGCTCCATGAAGCGTCGCTTGCCTGTCATCAGGTGAAACAGAATGATCGGCTTCCACACGCCGCCCATGACCGACAGCGTGACTTCCACCGCGCAACCGCTCTTGCCGTCCCAACGCCTGCTACGCATGCATACTCCGGAAAACCATAGTACCTACGGAAAATCATCGTTCTTGTTGCGATAGTGGTGCGAGCCTAGCATGGGCTCATCCACTGAACGTGAGACCGCACCATGAGTTTCAAGGCACTGCTGACCCGCAAGACCAACGACGGCGTATCCACGGAGCTGGTCGATTTCGATGAAGCCAACCTGATGGATGGCGACGTGCTGGTGCAGGTCGAGTACTCCACGCTGAACTACAAGGACGCGCTGGCCCTCACCGGCACGCGCCCGGTGATCCGGACGTTCCCGTTGATCCCTGGCATCGATCTGGCTGGCGTGGTGCTGGAATCGGGCAATGCCGGTTTCCAACCCGGTGACCGCGTGGTGTTGAACGGCTGGGATCTCAGCATGGGCCACCACGGCGGCCTCGCCCAGCGTGCCCGTGTTCGCGGCGAATGGCTCAACAGGATTCCCGCCAACCTGAGCACCCGCGACGCCATGGCCATCGGCACCGCCGGCTACACCGCGATGCTGTGCGTGCTGGCATTGGAAGATGCCGGTGTGACGCCCGGGGAGGGCGATGTGCTGGTCACCGGCGCCAACGGCGGCGTCGGCTCGATCGCGGTGGCGATCCTGTCCAAGCTGGGCTATCGCGTGGTGGCCGCAACCGGGCGCCCCGAACACGCCGGGTATCTGCACAGCCTGGGCGCCGCCGAGATCATCGACCGCGCGCAGCTTTCAGAACCGCGCGAGCGGCCGGTGAGTGCCGAGCGCTGGGCCGGTGTGATCGATGTGGCAGGCGGTCCCACCCTCGTCAACGCCATTGCCGAAACGAAGTGCCGCGGCGCGGTGGCCGCCTGCGGGCTGGCGCAGAGTGATGAGCTGCATGGCTCGGTGCTGCCCTTCATTCTCCGCAACGTAACGCTTGCCGGCGTGGATTCGGTGAATGCGCCGCAGGCCGTCCGCCAGCGTGCATGGGACCGGCTTGCCACCGACCTGGACCCGCAGAAGCTGGAAAGCACCGTACAGTTGATCGGGCTTGCCGGGGTGCTGGACGTCTACGACCAGATCATTCCGGGCAAGGTGCGCGGGCGGATTGTGGTGGATGTGAATGCGTGAGCGGATCGTCTGGATCAACTGCAGTTGATGCAGCTCCCATGCTGCGGCGAATGGTGAACACGCGGTGAAACGACGCGGGCGGCGGTGACCTCAAGCCAACGCCGCTCGCATACGCTCGGGTTCCCATCGCCGCCTGGACACCCGACATGCCAATGACCGCGTTCGCACTTGCCGCTGCGCTTTCGGGCCTGCCCGACATCACCTGGGAGCGCGAGCGCGCCGAGGATGCGCACCAGCTCACGCTGTGCCAGATCCATCGTGATGCGCTGAAGCAGAACGAGGGCAAGGACGATGCCTATCCGCGTGCCAAGGCGGTCTGCGATCTGCTGGCACGCGAGTACAAGGACAAGTGGGATTTCGATGCACAGGATGCCCTGGCCGCTTCGGCGGTGGATCTGGATGAGCTGATCCGGCGCGGAGATGTAGTCGAAGTACCGCCCACGAAGCAGGATCGCGCCTACGAGTGACGCCGTGCCTGCAGGCAAGGCCGCACGCATCGTCAAGGGCCCTTATCATGTGGGCTTGGGGGCCCAATACGCCCTATTGACGCTTGCAAGGCAGTATCTGGATGTCTATGGAATGGTGCCCCTCGGGCTGGGGCCGACGCGTGACCCGTTCGCCTCATTGGTCGCTGCGGCTTGATGGCGAGCATGTTGAACTCAGTGTCTCCGGCCAGCAGTACCGGCTGCGCGTGGATGATGATCAGCGGGTGCAGATCCATCCAGGGATCTTCTGGTCACGGGTCGAGCTGCAGACCGGCGATGCTGCTGGGCTGTGCGTAGACGGGCTCCCCAATGGACAAGCGTCCCGGCTTGCGGCTGAGCTGCAACACGTGCTCTTTGTGCGCACCACGCGAGGGCGCAAGGCCCTGTTCGACACGATTCTGGAGCAGGTCCAGTCGTGGCTGAACGACGCGGACGCCCTCATTGACCGAGGCAATGCCGGCCGCCGCTGGATCACCCACGAACAGCAGCAGGCGCTGCTGGCTGAGCGTTGCGCCCTGCCCCTGCAGCCGCCGGAGCTGGAGCAGCTGTTCCGCGATGAAAACGTGCATGAAGACCTGCGCGCGGACAGCCATCGTGCAGCGCTGGACGCCCTGCGCGACTGGAACCTGGATTGGTCCGCTGCCTGGGCCGAAGCCAATGAGGCCATGACCCGGCGCGAGCTGGCGTTGGCCAAGGACTTCCTGGACCGGGTCGAGAGCAAGCCGCTGACCGAAGAACAGGCCCGCGCCGTCATCTGCCTCGACAACCGGGTGCAGGTCGTAGCCGCGGCCGGTTCCGGCAAGACCTCCACCATGGTCGCCAAGGCCGCTTATGCCATTGATCGGGGCTTTGTCGAACCCGAACGCATCGTGATGCTCGCCTTCAACAAGGACGCTGCCAAGGAGCTGGAGGAGCGCGCGCAGCGATCCTTCGATCGGCTCGGCATGGGCGACACCGTGGTTGAGGCGCGGACCTTCCACGCCCTGGGCCTGGCCATCATCGCCAAAGCCACCGGGCGCAAGCCCGATATCCCGGAATGGACCACTGACGCCACATTGGGCTTCAACAAGCTGGCCGAACTGGTGGACGACCTGAAGGACCGCTCGACCTACTTCCGCACCCAATGGGACATGTTCCGCCTGGTGTTCGGGCGCGACTTGCCGCCACTCGGTGCGGAAATGGAGGCCGACGGCTACGACCGCGATGGCACGCCCTACATCCGCGCCCTGCAGGGTGAGCGGGTGAAGAGCCTGGAAGAGTGCGTCATCGCTGACTGGCTGTTCTACAACGGCGTGACGTACGACTACGAGCGGCGCTACGAATTCGATACGGCCACCGACACCCATCGCCAGTATCGCCCCGACTTCTATTACCCGGACGCCGGGCTGTATCACGAACACTTTGCGCTGGATGCCGATGGCCAGCCGCCGGCGCATTTCGCCCATTACGCCGAGGGCATGCACTGGAAGCGCCAGCAGCATGCGGCACGCGGCACCGCCCTTGTCGAGACCACCTCGTTTGGTCTTCGCAGTGGATACGCCCTGCAGGATCTTGCGGAGAGGCTTGGCGGGTCGGGTGTCGAACTCGACCCCAACCCCGACCGCGAGCTACCCGAGCAGGGCGCAAAGCCGATGCCGGACGCGGACCTGATCGGGCTGATGCGCACATTCATTGCCCACGCAAAGAGCAATTGCCTGACGCTGGATGACATGGCCGAGCGCCTGCGGCAGATGCCCGAAGATCAGTTCAAGGAACGGCATCGGCGCTTCCTGGAAATCGCCAGCCCTGTTTTCCAGGCTTGGGACAACGCACTGGCTGACGAGCACGGCATCGATTTCGAAGACATGCTCAACATGGCGGCCGGACTGCTGGAGCAGGGCCGCTATGAATCGCCCTACGAACTGGTGATGGCCGACGAATTCCAGGATGCCTCGCGTGCCCGCGCCCGGCTCTGCCGCGCCTTGGTCAGCAAACCAGGGCGCTACCTGTTTGCGGTAGGCGATGACTGGCAGTCGATCAATCGCTTCGCCGGCGCCGACGTCTCAGTGATGACCGGATTCCGCGAATGGATGGGCCAGGGCCAGGTGCTGAAGCTGGAGCAGACATTCCGCTGCCCGCAGGCGCTCTGCGATGCGTCCAGCCGCTTCATCAGCCGGAATCCAGCGCAGATTGCCAAGGCGGTTCATTCGGCTGCACCGGCGCTGGGCCCGGTGTTGCAGGCGTTCCAGATGAACCGACGCGAAGAAATGCAGGATGGTGTTCGCCAGTACCTCGCCAGACTGCATCAGCAGTTGTTGTCCGGGGCCTTGCCGCAGGGACGCTACGGACGCGTGACGGTGTTTATCCTGGGGCGCTACCGCGCGGATCGCAGCACAGTACCTTCAGACTGGAAGACTGCGTTCGGCAGCACGATGGACGTCGAGTTCCTGACCGCACATCGATCTAAGGGACGCGAGGCGGATTATGTGATTCTGCCCGGGATCGTCCACCGAGGCTTCCCGAGCCTGCGATCGGATGATCCGGTGCTTTCATTGGCGATGCCGGATGGAGACAGCTACCCATTGAGCGAAGAGCGGCGGTTGTTCTATGTGGCGCTGACGCGTGCGCGACGGTCGGTAGCCATGTTCACCCTGCAGGGCAAGCACTCGCCGTTCCTGGATGAGCTGGTGAAGGACCGGGCAGTGGAAGTTACCGCTATTTCAGGCGTGGCCATCCATGAAGAGCGCTGCCCGGTGTGCAAGGTGGGCGTGTTCGTGGACCGCAATGGACCGCATGGAGTGTTCCGGTCGTGCTCGAGCTACCCGTTGTGCCATAACAAGCCGAAGGGTGCGCGTCGGGGATGAATGCATCCCGCTCCCTCCACATATGCCTGTCTGCATCAGGGCACACAGGCACCGTCTCGGTTTCGCCCCCGGCATGATGCGCGCCATGGCCTTTCCGGAAACGAAAAAGCCCCGGCAGGACCGGGGCTTTTGTCTGGATGGTGGCGAGGCTGCAGGGTATCGCAAGGTCCCCACACGTCCTCGCCGCGTCTTATTACGGGATAATGCAGCCATTCAGACGCAAGCATTGCATATAGTTCCGGGTACAGATGCTCAAGTCTGTACCCGACGCCTCGCATGCAATGTATTGGACCTCGCAGACGGAACAAGGGCCGGGGGCTTTCGCCGTGGCGCTGCCGATTCCAAAGGTCAACGCACAGGCCGCAACAGCAACAGAAAGCTTGAATCCAATCTTCATGCCATGACTCCGTTGGTCGCCCTCCTTGGGCATCCGAAGCCTAGCGCGGGTGTCTGGCACATTCAAATTTCCTGCCGCCAGCGTCAGCGCTTGGGCACCTGGAACGATTACCGTCCTTGAATGAAGCAATTCCCTGCAGCCAGAGGAATGCACCGGTTTATTTTTTCACCTGACCCTCGTGACCGGATGGCTGGCCCGCAAGAGCTGTAGAAACAGAAAGCCCCTGTTTCCAGGGACTCTTCTGAACTTCTTGGCTGAAAAAGTGGGATTCGAACCCCTCAGATTTCACGCAGCTGCAGTTGATGCCCCTCCATCCTGCAAAGAGCGGTGAACGCGCAGCGATGCGCCACGGGCGGCGCCGACCTCAAGCCACCACCACTCTCATGCGTCGGGTTCCCATCGCTGCCGGAACACCCGAGCTGTCAATGACTGCATTCGCATTTGCCGCCGTGCTTTCAGCGCCTGCCCAGCATCAACCAGGAGCGCGATCGCGCAGAGGATGCGCACCAGGCCATGCTGCGAGGAACCCATTGCGATGCGCTGAAGCAAAATGTGGAGAAAAACGATGCCCGTCCTCATGCCAGGGCGGTCGGCGATCTGCTTGCGCGAGGGCGCAAGAACAAGCGGGAGTTCGATGCGTAGGTTGGGCGCACTGCATCAACAGTCGATATGAACGAGCTGATCCAACCTGGCGCGCCGGTGGAAGTGCCGCCGACGAACCACGATGGCACCTACGTGCAATGGCGCGCCATCCTGACTCCGTGATCATCTCAGGCTGCCCTGAGCTGCGGAGTGACGAGCACGCCCCAGTACCCACACCTCATCCACCTTGAACCCTCCCTGGCATCCCGCTCTCGATCTGCTCGACCAGCTCATTGAAGATGGGTCTCCTCTTCATTATCTCCAGCACCGAATCGCCCACCTCATCCAAGATCATGGGGTCCGCACCACAGGAAAGAAGATAGACAACGGCCTCGAAACCTTCATTAATCACCGCGTTCGCCATCGGCGTCAGCCCAATATCTCCGAGCACGTCAATATTGGTCACGAACGGCATCAGCTCCTTGAGCAGCTCCACGTCATTGTTGAACGCCGCTATATGCAGTGGCGTATCGTCGTCGATTCCATGGCTTTCAGGACACGTCAACTCGCAGCCTTCGAAGGCGTGGTAATCATCGAACCTCGCAAGCAGCCTCTTCAGTTCCGGATCAGTTGCACTCATCGGGACACTCCCTACGATGTCTCTCTTCAAGGATCTTCAGCTCCGCCCAATCTCTGGCGTTCACCGCAGCGTGGCGACCCCCAGGGTACTTTGGCGTCATCCATCGCATGTCCCATGAATGCCTCGCTAATGCGAGCTTTTTCATGTACTCGATTATATTCCTAAGATTCTTGCATGGATCCTCATCCCGCTTATATCCCTGCTGATTCAACTCTTTGTACTTACGGTACTCGAGGTCCCTTCGTTCCTTATCGGTCAACCACGCCGAATTCATCAGCGCCCCCAACAGCGACGCGTTGCCGATTGTCGGATCGAGCTACGCACCGAGATCCATGAACTGCGCTGCCGTTGCACTCGATGCCACAACGCCTGCGGCATCCATCTCCGAGCTCCGCCCTGTATCGGCCAGCTGTCCAGCCAAGCGCTGCAGCTCGCGAAGACCCTTTGGGTCAACGCGCTGGACAGGTCGAGCACTTACATAACTGAATGTTGAAATACCCCCAGCGAGCCCAATCGGATCGCTTTGGGAGTAGCGCCCCACTGCTGGGTCATACTCACGTTGATAGTTGTAGAACAACCCGGTCGCTTCCGTCGCCTGCTGCCCCGGGAAACGAAGTGAAAGGTCAAACTTAACGCCGTCACCGTCAGGATCCGGGTTCGGTATCTGATTACCGAATACTTCGCTCCTGCTGCTCCATTCCCATATGGCAGTGTCTCGAACAGGATCGACCACGACGCGCGGCGTTCCGAGGTGATCGGGCTGGATGTAGACCAACTCCGGAGAACCAGCGTCTGCTGAGCTGACCAATGCCACTGGATAGTCATCAAGCCAGATCGCCTGCTGCGACCGCCCTGATTCAAAGTGGTCGCCCAGCCATTGCCCGGCTTCGTCATAGAGCGTGATCTGCTTATCACCGCCGAACGGAACGCGAAGAATGCGTTCCCCCAGGTGATTGTACGCGTAGCCCTCAAGCACATTCCCGTCTTGCTTCACCGCTGCCATGCGATTGGCGTCGTTGTACACGTATTCCTTGCCTTCCACGCGAACGGTGTTGCCGGAGGCATCATGATCGCGCCCCACACCATCCACAGCTGTCAGGTGATGACTCGTCGCGGGATAGGTGTAGAGCAAGGTGCCACCCGCGGTCTTCAGCGACGTGCGGTTGCCGGAGGAATCGTATGCATAGGTTTCGATGGGCGTTGCGGTGAGCCCATCCTGAGTCTGCGTGAGGCGCCCCAGGGCATCATAGGCATAGCGGGCCATCACCTGCGAGCCACTGCCATTCTTCAGCGCAACGATGGAGCCAACGGGATCGTAGCTGTAGCTCTGGGAGAGCCCCCCGGGGGTCGGATCATTCACAGCCTGTGCGCGATAGTCGAGATCCAGAGGACGATCCAGCCGCCGACCATTGCCATACGTCCAGCCGATCACCGGACCGAAGGCGGCGTAGGCTACGTCGTTCACCACGACCTGCCGGGCCTGACCAGGCCGGGTCAGGCCGATTTGATTCACACGATCAAAGCCATCCCGGACGTAGTCGACGATGCTCCCGTCCGGGTACACCAGTGTCGCAAGGTTTCCGGATGGACTATAGGAGTATCGCACTGTCCGTGTCAGACCATTGATGGTCTGCACCTTCCGGGTGATCTGGCCAAGGCGACCGTAGCAATACAGCGTACTGCCACCAGCATGCTGCACCTGGCCGAGCCTCCCCTTTGCAAACCGCTCGTCGGCAGGGCACGACTCTGGCGCCAGGTCATAGCTGTAGCTCACGTCAAGACTGGCATCCGGGTAGGCGATTCCAATCACCCGATCCAGAGCATCGTACTGATACGAAGCAGTAACGCCACGGGCATCGGTGAACGTCCGACGGTTGCCGCCAGAGTCAACCGTGTACTGACTGGCACCGCTGTCTGGGCTGACTTGCCCAGTCAGGTCGCCAAAGGCGTTGTAGGAATAGGTTGTAGACAGCCCCTTGGGATCAGTTACCCGGATCACCTGGTCCATGGCGTTGTAGTGCGTACGGACTTCCACATCCAAACCGCCAACGTCCTGAAGGGACAGCACAAGGCGATTCAATGGATCGTATTGCTGCCGGCTCTTGCGACCCAGAGCATCGGTCCTGGAAGCGATGTTACCGTTGGCGTCGTAGGAATAATCGGTGGGGTTGGCGCCGGAATCTGCCTCTGTGGTCAATTGCCCGAACTGGTTGTAGATCCGGCTGAGCGCCCGCTTCAGCACGCCATTGACGTCCCGTGTCTCTTCCACGACTCGATTCCCTGCATTGTCCAGGACGAATGTGATTGAGTTTCCTTGGCTATCGGAAATCGCCGTCAATCGGTGGGCTACGTCGTAGGAGTAGGAAACAGAGGATCCATCTGGCTGCGTTACCCGCTTGACGAGGCCTGTGGGCCAGTAGTCGAGGCGAGTGGTGCGTGCGCCAGCGCCGGATGCCGAATCAAATCTGACAATGGTTGGCCGGCCACGTGGATGGTACGCAATCTCGGTAACGATGCCATTGGGGTCTTTGACAGACGTCGGTCTTCCAGCCCCGTCATAGGCGAGCAGCTCGGAGATGTGACCCGCTGCATTGATGACCTTCCAGAGGTCGCCTTTCCTGTAGAGGCATGAGCCGGAGCCCGTGGCGCAGCCTGCATCACTGCTGGGATAGTAGATATAGGACGTCGTGTCAGTGACATCCAATCGGGGTCCGTCGACCTGGGTAAGCAGACCGAGCAATGGGCACCGCCCTGCCGCCACATCGTCCGCTTCGCAGTAGGTGCTCGTTGTGGTTCGCGCCTCGCCCGTCGCCGGATCGACCTGCGTAGCAGCGAGCGCTTGCCCCCGTGCGTTATAGGTCCAGGTGGACCTGGATACCAATACGTTCGCCGCATCAAGAATGCGGCGCTCGACCGGCACCCTCAAACTTGGATGCCAGTCGGTCTGCACGATTCGCCGCAGACCCGTTGCATCGTTGGCAGCTTCGACACGCTGGACTTCGAGCAGGCGCGCGTTGTGACTGAATGTTGTCTCGTTACCGGCAAAGTCCACCGATGACTGCACCATGCCATTCCCATCATAGGTCTTGGCCCTGGCGGTGTTGCTACACCCCAGACACAGCTCATCGAGGGACGCGAGCCGGGCGACACGATGCTTCACATCGAAGCCATAGTGGCGCACCTTCCCCAAGCTGTCGGTGACAGTCGTCGTGCCATCGTCATTGAACGCTAGCAAGGTTCTATCGATGGTACCCGTCGCGTAGTCACCGTGGACACTCAAAACACCACGCCGATAGCCATCGTAACCCCAGCTCGCGTAGCGCTGACCACTTTCATCGGTGATGCCCGTCAACGTGTGGGGCTGGGAAACACCAGTCGTCTGATCCAATTCGTTGTAGTGGTAGCGACGGACGGACTCACCGGCTGGCGCTTCCGGATAGGAAACGCTGACCAGATCCCCATCGGCGTAGCCATATCGGATAGCACGCCCGGTTGGCAACGTGACCGATGCGACCATTTGATCCTTGTACGTGAAGACCAGACTTCGCCCTTCGGGGTCGGTTACCTTCTCCAGCCTCTTGATGCCATCCGCATAAGCATTGGACAGTACCTGTCGATGACCGCCAAGATCGGTGATCGATGTGAGCAGACCATCACGATCATAGGTTTCTACAGTGCCGTCGCCGCGCGAATAGGTGAACGAGCTGAGTGCCCTCCACTCATGAAAACACTGATCCTACCTGCAACATCTGCATCGCTCAGCCACTCATCGCCAACGCGAGTGAAGCTCTGCCGCGCTCCATTTGAGCGCCGCGCAATGATCCGATACATCACATAGTTGCCATCCGTCACCGGATAAAGGCGTGCTGAGTACGAATGCGTCCAACCCACCCCCATCGGCAGAGGATCACCTTCAAGCGCCCGACCGCTGTTGTATGTCCTCTCCAGGCTCAGCGGGAAGACGCCCGCACCAACAAAGTCGACTTCATGCTGCCGCTTGTTGCCGGTGGCGCTGTCAATGGGATTGCTTCCGTTGCCTCCCGCAATGAGACAATTGCTGTCGCATTTCGGTGAGCCGTACTCGCCAGTTTCAGGATCCTCGAGACCGGGAAGCGGATACTCGGGTGGGCCGTCTTTCTGAACGCATCGCCCTGCGCGCCTGCTCCACTTCTCCTCGGAAGGACACCCAAACCCCCAAGCTGCCACATGCAATCGTGACTGCCCCACAGGACGCATGAAAGCGTGAGGTCCAGGCGGGTTTCCGATCCAACCGACCCCATATCCAGGTGCGCAATAGTTGTGCCCAGCGTATGCAGGCAGTGTTGCCTGGCATGTAGCCATTGCCTGCTGCATAGACGTGTATGCACGCGCTGCAGGGGACATCGCACAGCCCGCCACAAAGAGAAGCGTAATCATCAGCCGAGCGGCAAGCCAGCTGATACCTGCTTCAGAAAGAAATGTACCCGGACTTCCCCGTCGGATCTTCCTCATGACCTTACCTCTTCCTTGAAATTGCCGATCGAACTTGCCTAGCAACAGCATTTCGCAGCGGGTACGGAGGCTTCGACATGTACATAGGACCATATCGATGCAGCGCTGCCCGTCGCTCCGATCCAACTGTGCTGCTATCCATTGCCAACCATCAGCTGATGCTTCCAGTCGGCAGGCGGGGCAACAAGCATCTTGAGGAAGCTACACGATGCCCGCATCAATGACATTGCCCATAAGCGTCAACTGAGACAATTGGCAGCGAATCTGGGCATAGCCGAACGAGATCGACCCACCAGTTCGTGCAGCAATATCCGGCACAACCGGAGTCAGACTGATGACACGAGCCCTCAACTGACGGCATTCGCCCACGAGATCCTTCTCGCACTGTCCGGAAAAACAAAAGAGCCCCTGTTTCCAGGGGCTCTTCTGAACTTCTTGGCGGAGAGAGTGGGATTCGAACCCACGGAAGGTTTGACCCTTCGCCGGTTTTCAAGACCGGTGCCTTAAACCGCTCGGCCATCTCTCCAATCGGGTCCCGGTCGCCCGGGCAGCGCCGTATTCTCGCACGTGAAGGCCATTTGCCCAAGACCACCCTTGCCCCCGCCCTTCGCATCCGGCACGGTGGGGCCTCCACTGCAATCGGAGCCCCCATGGCCCATCTCGATCTGGCCAACCTGCGCACCACCCTGCTGGACGACACCCAGCTGGCCGCAGTGGCCCTGCACCGTACGTTCGCCGGGCACCTGCCGGTCAGCAGTGGGCATCTGGTGGTCTGCGATCCACTGGTCCAGGCCGAGGCGCCTGCGCTGGCCGACTACACCGCCCCGCTGGGCCGGCATCCGGTCGAGATCATCGTGCACAGCAGCCGCCCGGCGCTGGCCGTGGTCTGGTTCAAGCCTCGCGAATCCCTCACTGCGTCTGCCCTGCACTGGCAGATGGCGCGCTGGACCACGCAGGACCTGACCGGATTGGATGAGGACAGCTTCATCGGCTACCCGGTCGACGCCGGCATCGGCTGCTTCATGGATACCGACACCCAGCAGGCACTGCTGGCCCTGATCGAACAGGCCGATGGCGACGAAGGCAGCGAGTGGTCTGATGCACTGATCGACCATGACGGCCTGGATGAGGGCGCCGAATACCACCCCTGGGGCGAGGACTCACCACACGGCCTGGTCGTATTCACCAGCGGCTGGGGCGACGGCGTCTATCCCAGCTACTGGGCGCTGGATACGTCCGGCATTCCGGTCGCTCTGGTCACCGATTTCCTGTGCATCCAGGGCGGTGATGGGCGCGACGAGCGCGAGATCGCCGACCAGGCCTATCGCGACGGTCTTCCGCCCGAAGAAGCCGAAGCACTGGCACGACTGGTAGCGGCGGTGGAACGCGATGACGCGAACGTACTGCGCGACCTGCTGAAGGATGCGCCACAGCGTGCCAACCAGATCGAGCCCGGATGCGGCGGCACCGCCGTGTTCGAGGCGATCCGTCTGGACCGTCCGCAGGCATTGCGGGTGCTGCTGCAGGGCGGCGCGTTGCCGGCAATGCCCGAGCGCCTGCACATGAGCAAGGTGACCAGTTACCTGGACTACGCGCGCTTCCTGAAGAAGCCACGCAGCGCGGAACTGATGGCGGTGCTGGAAGCACCGGTCATTGCCGAGCCCACACCGGCCGCACCGCCGCGGCGCGGCTTCTGGGACCGGCTGTTCGGCCGGAACTGACCGGGGCCGGAAAGCAGCAACGCCGGGCATGGCCCGGCGCTGCCGTTTCACAGATTGGCAGTGCAGGTGCGGGGAGGTGCCTCAGCCCGCATCCACTGCCAACGCGCCCAATGCACTGGCCTTGATCCGCTCCTTGGCCTTCTCACAGGCACCATCGCAATGCAGGCGCGAGGCCTCCAGCTGCGGCGGCAGGTGCTCGGCCAGGAAGTCGATGAACACGCGCACCGCCGGCAGCAGGCCACGGCGCGAGGCGAACACGGCATGGCACACGCCCTGCGGCAGCGACCAGTCCGGCAACACCACTTCCAGCTCGCCATTGCGCACGGCATCGGCGCACACGGTTTCCGGCAGCATGGTGATGCCGAAGCCGTCCTTCACCATGCTCTGCAGCAACGGGAAGTCGAAACCGGCCACGCGCGGCTGCAGGTCGACCCGGCGCACTTCGCCTTCGGGGCCGTGCAGCTCCCAGCGCTGGCGGGCTTCGTCTTCGCTGATGCTGAGGGTGACATGCTGGGTCAGCTCTTCCGGGTCCTTCGGCCGACCGGCGCGGTCCAGGTACTTCGGGCTGGCCACCAGCAGTTCCTGCACCTGGCCGAAGCTGCGCATCACCAGGCTGCCATCGTCGTCCAGGCGCGAACGCACGCGCAGGGCCACATCGTAGCCTTCGTTGATGATGTCCACGCGGCGGTTGCTGATGTTCAGCTGCAGGCGCACCTTCGGGTACTGCTCAAGGAACTTGGGCAGCAGCTTGGGCAGCTGCATCTGCGCCAGCGACACCGGCACGCTGGCACGCACCACGCCGCGCGGTTCCGCGCTGAGGCGGTCCACCACTTCACGTGCGGCCTGTGCCTCGGCCAGCATCGTCTGCGCGTGGCGGTGCACGCTGGTGCCGACATCGGTAACCGCGAAACGACGCGTGGAGCGCTGCAGCAGGCGTACGCCCAGGTCGGTTTCCAGCTGGCTGATGCGGCGGCTCAGGCGCGACTTGGGGATACCCAGTGCGCGCTCGGCGGCGGCGAACCCGCCGTGGTCGACCACCATCGCGAAGTAGTACAGATCATTCAGGTCATGCATGCCCGAGTTCCATATCTAGAACAATACGTGGCATTCAACCACCTTTATTCCGTCTTTGCAACAACCTATCGTTCTCTCCGTCGGCGGCAAGCCCGCCACCTCTCCCGAACATAGGTACTGCCATGAAGCTTCTGCACATCGACGCCAGCGTGCTTGGCGACAACTCCGTCTCCCGCCACCTGACCGCCGCCGTGGTGGCCCAGTTCACGCAGCAGATCGACGGCCTGCAGGTTGATTATCGCGATCTTGACGCCAATCCGGTACCGCATCTGCGCAGCGGATCGCTTGCCAAGACCGACGCTGCCGAAGCCGCCGATGCTGAACAGGTACTCGAGCAGTTCCTGGCGGCCGACATCGTGGTGATCGGCGCGCCGATGTACAACTTCAGCATTCCGTCCACCCTGAAAGCCTGGATCGACCGTGTGGCCGTGGCCGGGCGCACCTTCAAGTACACCGAGAACGGCCCGATCGGCCTGGCCGGTGGCAAGCGGGTGATCATCGCCAGCAGCCGTGGCGGCATCTACACCGATTCGCCCGCGGACTTCCAGGAGCCGTTCCTGCGCCAGACGTTTGCCTTCTGGGGCATCAACGATGTCGAGTTCGTACGCGCCGAAGGCATTGCCTACTCGCCGCAGCACCGCGAAGACGCCATTGCTGGCGCACTGGCTGCGCTGCCGTCGCACGAAGCGGCCGAAGCCGCCGCTGCATAAGCGTTCCAGCGTTCGGCGCCGCTCTCTCCTCGTCGAGGCGCTGAACGCGGGCCGGGATCCCCTCCCCCATCCCGGCCCACCCTGGCGGCCCCGCTTTGCGGGGCCGTTTTTTTCCGGCCTGGGGGCTGCGCCCTCCACGCATGGCTTGGATCTACTGCACGCGTGCGTGGATTCCGTGCCATGCGCGGCGCTCACCAGAACGTTAGGCTGGGGCGATGGATTACATCGTGACGGCTGCGCACCGCAGCGAATTTCCGCACCCGATCACCCTGCGCCGTGGCCAGGCACTGGTGGTGGGCGAACGCTATGAAGGCCCCGAGGGCTGGGAAGACTGGTTCCTGTGCGAAGCCGAAGGGCAGCAGCCTGGATTCGTACCGGCGCCGGTAATCGGCCGCGACGCGCAGGGTGGCGCATTTGCCACGGAGGACTACTGCGCTCGGGAACTGGATGTGGATCCCGGGCAACTGCTGCGCGGGGAGCGCACGCTCAATGGCTGGGCGTGGTGCGTGCCGGCGACGGGCGAACCGGGATGGGTGCCGTTGGAGAAGCTGCGCGCTGTGGAGTGATCACGGTGGTTCATCCTCGCATGGCGTGGATTCGGTGCCGTGCAAGCACGGCACCCACCCGAGCCACAGCGGCGCCATGCAAGCATGGCACCCGCCCGATCAGGGAATCAGGCGATGGTTTCCAGGCCGCCCATGTACGGGCGCAGGGCCTCCGGCACGGTGATGCTGCCGTCGGCGTTCTGGTAGTTCTCCATCACCGCGATCATCGCACGGCCAACCGCCACGCCCGAGCCGTTCAGCGTGTGCGCCAGTTCCGGCTTGCCCGTGGCGGGGTTACGCCAGCGCGCCTGCATGCGGCGGGCCTGGAAATCACCACAGTTCGAGCACGAGGAGATCTCGCGGTAGGTCTCCTGCGACGGCAGCCAGACTTCCAGGTCGTAGGTCTTCACCGCCGAGAAGCCCATGTCGCCGGTGCACAACAGCACCTTGCGGTACGGCAGGCCCAGCTTTTCCAGCACCACTTCGGCGCAGCGGGTCATGCGCTGGTGCTCGGCGTCGCTGTCTTCCGGGCGGCTGATCGAGACCAGCTCGACCTTCTCGAACTGGTGCTGGCGGATCATGCCGCGTACATCGCGGCCACCGCTGCCAGCCTCGGCACGGAAGCACATCGAGTGGGCGGTCATGCGCAGCGGCAGGCGCTCGGCATCGACGATCTCGTCACGCACGATGTTGGTCAGCGGCACTTCCGAAGTCGGGATCAGGTAGCGCGTGGAGTCGCCCACGGCGGTCTTGAACAGGTCGTCCTCGAACTTCGGCAGCTGGCTGGTGCCGCGCAGCGAATCGGCGTTGACCAGCAGCGGCACGTTGGTTTCCTCGTAGCCGTGCTCACCGGTGTGCAGGTCAACCATGAACTGGGCCAGCGCACGGTGCAGGCGCGCGATCGGGCCGCGCAGCACGGTGAAGCGCGAGCCGGACAGCTTGGCAGCAGTCTCGCCGTCCAGCCAGCCGTTGCGGGCGCCCAGTTCGACGTGGTCCAGCACCTTGAAGTCGAACTGGCGCGGGGTACCCCAACGCGCCTGCTCGACGTTGTCGTTCTCGTCGGCACCGGCCGGCACGTCATCGGCCGGCAGGTTCGGTATGCCCATCGAGATCGCTTCGATCTTCTCGCGCAGTTCATCCAGCGCCACTTCCGAGGCCTTCAGCTCGTCGGCGAAGGCGGCAACCTCGGCCATGATGGCCGAAACGTCCTCGCCCTTGGCCTTGGCCTGGCCGATGGCCTTGGAACGGCTGTTGCGCAGGCTCTGCAGCTCCTGGGTACGCACCTGGATGCGCTTGCGATCGGCCTCCAGGGACTCCAGGGCAGACACGTCGAGCTCGAAGCCACGGCTGGTGCGCAGGCGTTCGGCGAGGTCGGCGGGCTGGTGGCGGAGCAGGGCTGGATCAAGCATGGCAGGTGTCGTGGTGGGTATCAGGGATGGGATTATCGCTTGTTATACGGATTTCTGCCGCCCGGTTCATTCCCGCCGTGGCAGAATCGAGCCATTCCGTACTGGTCCGGTCCATGTCTGCACCCCGCTCGTCGTCCGCCAAGTCGTTCACTGTGCATATCCCGCGCAATGCCCTGAAGATCGCCGGTATCGCCTTCGGGGTGGGCGTGCTGCTGTTCGTGCTGGTCTGGCTGACCGGTCGCGACAAGGAGTTCTTCCGCGCCGATCCTGCCGCCCAGACGCCGCAGGAAACCGCCCAGATCGAGCCCCTGCCGGAGCCGTTGGCCGCTGCGGCCGGTTCCAGCGACATGCCCGATGCCAAGCCGGCCCCGGTCGAGGAAGAAGCGCCGAAGCTGGTCGAAACCGCTCCCCCGCCGCCCGCCCCCGTGGCTGAAGCAGCCCCGGCTGCGCCGGGCCCTGCACCTGCGGCCACCGGCAACAGCCAGCCGATGCCGATTGCCGGTCAGTCGCCGCCACCGGCCTACCCGGCCGCCGCGCTCCGCGCCGGCGAGACCGGCACCGTGGTGGTGCGGGTGGACGTGGACGCCACTGGCTACCCGAACAACGCCACCGTGATCCAGCGCAGTGGCTCACGCGAGCTCGACCGTGCCGCCACCGACGCCGTGCGTCGCTGGCGCTTCACTCCGGCGCAGAGCAACGGCCAGGCCGTACCCGGCAGCATCGAAGTGCCGTTCGACTTCAAGACGCAGTAACTGAACGCTTCCCGGCAGGCAAACTGAACCCTGCCGGTGGCGTTGACGCAACGCTGACACTTCTCGTCCGTGGCTCGCGCAACACTTCCCACGTCGTCCATTGACGGAAGGAGTTAGCGATGACTGCCACCACCCACGAAGACCTTCATTCGCCGCATCTGCAGGAGGATTCCAGCCTGCAGCACAAACCCACGTCGCCCTGGATGTGGATCGCGCTGATCGTGGCGATGTTTGCTGCTGCCCTGCTTTGGCTGCGTCATTCGAACCAGGAAGACGTGGCACCGGCGCCGGTCGGTGAGCGCATGCTTCCAGCCCCCGAGCAGGCAGTGGTGACAGATGCGGCGGCTCCTGCCGCGCGCCAGGCAGCCCCGGCTACAGCTTCGCGGAAGGCCGCGCCGGCAGTGCGCAATCGTGAGGCCCGCCCGCTCGCCAGCAACCGCATGCCCACCTACCCCGCCGCCGCGCTGCGTAGTGGCGTGCAGGGCAGCGTGATCGCCAGCCTGAGTGTCGATACCCGCGGCAACGTCGCCAATGCTGCGATCGTTTCGCGCAGCGGCGAGCGCAGTCGCGATCTGGACCGCGCGGTGCTGGGCACTGTGCAGAACTGGAAGTTCCAGCCGGCGATGCACGAAGGCCGTGCCGTCGCCAGCGTGGTGCGGGTCCCGGTGGATTTCCGAACCGAGCAGCGTTGATCGCGGACGAGGGGTTCGTGATGTTTAGACGGAGGCTTCGGCCTCCGTCCTTTTATATGCGGGAAAGCGTGCCAACCAAGGTTGGCACCTACCGGGTGATGTGAGTGTGCCGACCAAGGACGGCACCTACCGGGTGATGTGAGTGTGCCGACCAAGGTCGGCACCTACCAAGACGCGCGATCCGCTGGGCATGGCCCGGCGGCCGCGGTGCCGGTCAGGCCAGGTTGAACCCGGCGCTGCGCGCCAGGCCGTCGAAATCCGGGAAGGACGTGGCGACGTTGGCGATATCGTTGATGCGTACTTCGCCGTCGCTGATCTGGCCGGCGATGGCAAACGCCATGGCGATGCGATGGTCTCCATGGCTTTCGATGGTGCCGCTGCCCAGGCGCACGCCGCCATGCAGGGTGGCACCGTCTTCGGTTTCGTCCACCTGCATGCCCAGCGCACGCAGGCCGGTGGCCATCGCCGCAAGGCGGTCGGATTCCTTCACCCGCAGCTCGGCCGCACCGCTCACCACGGTCTGCCCTTCGGCGGCGGCAGCGGCCACGAACAGCGCCGGGAACTCATCGATCATGTCCGGCACCAGCGCTTCCGGGATACGTGCACCCTTCAACTGAGCGTAGCGCACCACCAGATCAGCGACGGGCTCACCGCCCTGCTCGGCCGGATTCTCTTCGGTGATGTCCGCGCCCATCAGGCGCAGCGCATGCAGCAGGCCGGTGCGACGCGGGTTCAGGCCGACCTGCTTCAGGCGCAGCTCGGAACCGGGAATGATGCTGGCGGCCACCAGGTAGAACGCCGCAGACGAGAAGTCGGCCGGCACCACGATGTCCGTGGCGCGCAGGCGCTGGCCGCCACGCAGGCGCGCCCTGCCCGGCGAGAATTCAATGTCCACTCCGAACGCCGACAGCATGCGTTCGGTGTAGTCACGAGTCGGGTGCGGTTCGGTTACCCGGGTTTCGCCCTGCGCGTACAGGCCGGCCAACAGCACCGCCGACTTGATCTGTGCGCTGGCCACCGGCGAGGCAAAGTCGATGCCCTGCAGCGACTGGCCACCATGCACGTGCAGCGGGGGCGTGCCGTCATCCTGGGTATCAATCTTCGCGCCCATCTGCGACAGCGGGCCGGTGACGCGGCGCATCGGGCGGCCGGACAGCGATTCATCGCCGATCAGTGTGCAGTCGAACGCCTGGCCCGCCAGCAGGCCGGCCAGCAGGCGCATGCCGGTACCGGCGTTGCCGCAGTCCAGCGGTGCCTCCGGCGCTTTCAGGCCGTCGATGCCGACGCCATGCACGACGCGCTGCGACGGGCTGGGCGTTTCGATGCGCACGCCGAGCTGGCTGAAGATGCGCGCAGTGGCGCGGGTGTCTTCGCCTTCCAGGAAGCCTTCGATATGCGAGGTACCATCGGCCAGCGCGGCGAACATCACCGAGCGGTGCGAGACCGACTTGTCGCCGGGAATGGTCAGGCTGCCCTGCAGCGGCTGGCCCTTGCGGGCGATCCAGTGTTGCGCGTTGCTCATCGTTCGATCATTCCGTAAACGCCGGCAGCGCCGGCGATGCATCAGGGAGCGGTGGCCAGGGCCACCGCAGCAGCACTCAGGGCACGGCCACCGGATAGGAGCCCAGCACCTTGATCTGCGCCGAGTGCGCTTCCAGTTCGGCCAGCGCGGCCTGCATCGGCGCATCGTCGATGTGGCCGGCCAGGTCGATGAAGAAGCCGTATTCCCACTTGCCGTGGTGCGACGGCCGCGACTCGATGCGGTTCATGCTGATGCCGTGGCGGGCGAACGGGCTGAGCACGTCGAACAGCGCACCGGGCTTGTCATGGATGAACACCAGCACCGACGTGCGGTCATGACCGGAGGTCGGGAAGATGTTGCGGCCCACCACCAGGAAGCGGGTGGTGTTGTCGGCATCGTTCTGGATCGGCTTGGTGACCACCTTCTTCAGGCCGTACACATGGCCGGCGCTCTCGCCGCCGATGGCCGCCGCGTCGTCGGCGTTGCGCGCACGGCGTGCACCTTCGGCATTGCTGGATACCGGAATTTTCTCGGCCTTCGGCAGGTTGGCGCGCAGCCACGCCGAGGTCTGCATGAACGACTGCGGGTGCGCGTAGATGCGCTCGATGTCCTCGATGCGGCCGCTGCGCGACATCAGGTACTGCTGCACACGCAGTTCCACTTCGCCACAGATCTTCAGGTTCGAGGTCAGGAACATGTCCAGGGTGATCTGGATGGTGCCCTGCCCCGAATTCTCCACCGGCACCACGCCGAAATCGGCGTTGCCCGCTTCCACTTCCTGGAACACTTCCTCGATGCTGGCCATCGGCAGGCCCAGCGCGGAGCGGCCGAAGTGCTTGAGCACGGCCTGCTGGCTGAAGGTGCCCTCCGGGCCGAGGTAACCGATCTTCAGCGGCTCCTGCTGGGCCAGGCAGGCCGACATGATCTCGCGGTAGACGTGCACCAGCAGCTCATCGCTGAGCGGGCCTTCGTTGCGATCGACCACCATGCGCAGCACCTGCGCTTCGCGCTCGGGGCGGTAGTAGTCCACGGCGGCAGCCAGCTTGCCCTTGGCCTTGCCGACCTGGTGGGCGAAGCGCGCGCGCTCGGCGATCAGGTTCTGGATGTCGCGGTCGATCTGGTCGATCTTCGAGCGCACATCGGCCAGCGCCAGCGGCGCCAGGGTGGGCGCCGGGTTCGACGCGGCCTTGGACGTGCTCTTGCCCTTGGCCTTGGTGGAGGCGCTGTCCTTGGCCGGTTCGGCCTTCTTCGGCGCCTTCTTGCTGGATTTGCTGCTTGCCATCGGAATTCCCTGTTGCGGGGCACGCACCCGACGGTGCGCGCCGTTCATTGCTCAACCGTGACGCTTCTGGAAATCGGCCATGAAGGCGACCAGCGCCTCGGCCCCCGCCAGCGGCATGGCGTTGTACAGCGAGGCCCGGATGCCGCCGACCACCTTGTGGCCCTTCAGCGCCAGCAGGCCGGCGGCCTTGGCTTCGGCGACGAAGCGGGCGTCGAGCTCGGCATCGGGCAGGAAGAACGGGATGTTCATCCGCGAACGGGCCGCATGTGCGACCTCATTGCGGTAGAAGCCGCCGGAGCCGTCGATGGCGCCGTATACCAGCGCGGCCTTGGCGGCGTTGCGCTTGGCGAACTCGGTCACGCCGCCCTCGGCCAGCATCCACTTGAACACCAGCCCGGCCAGGTACCAGTTCCAGGTCGGTGGCGTGTTGAGCATCGAATCGCGGGCGACGTGCGAGCGGTAGTCGAAGATGTCCGCGCGCGGCTGGCCACTGCGCTCGAGCAGGTCGCGGCGGATGATCATCACCGCGATGCCGACCGGGCCGAGGTTCTTCTGCGCGCCGGCGTAGATCACGCCATAGCGGCGCACGTCCAGCGGCTCGCTGGCGATGGACGAGCTGAAATCGGCGATCAGCGGGACGTTGCCGGTGTCGGGTACATCACGGAACTCGACACCGTGGATGGTCTCGTTGGCGGTGATGTGCACGTAGGCGGCATCGGGAGACAGCTGCCAGTCGGCACGCGCCGGCAACTCGCGGTAGCCGTTGGCCTCGCTGCTGGCGGCAATGTTCACGTCTGCATAGACGCCAGCCTGCTTGACCGCGGTCTTGCCCCAGTGGCCACTGACCACGTAGTCGGCGCGCTGGCCGGGGGCTGCGAAGTTCAGCGGGATCAGCGCCTGTTGGGTGGTGGCACCACCGGACAGGAACAGCACCGCATAGTCGTCAGGGATATCGAGCAGGCGACGCAGATCGGCCTCAGCCTCGGCGGCCACGGACATGAATTCCGCGCCGCGATGGCTCATTTCCACGATCGAGGCGCCGGACCCGTGCCAGTCCAGCATTTCCGCCTGCGCCTGGCGCAGGACCGATTCCGGCAAGGTCGCAGGGCCGGCACTGAAGTTGAACGCGCGCGTCATGTCACACCTGTGGGGCAAGACCCCTAGTATGCCGCAGTGCACCAGCCTTGCGGCCTTGTGGCGCAAGGGAAATTTGGTTTCATTGGAATCCATTGGCCGCGCGCACAGCACCGGTAGCCGCCAACCTTGGTTGGCGTACGCCGCAAGGCGTCATGCGCGGGTGGAGCCTGCCAACCAAGGTTGGCATCAGCGAAGGCCGGTAGCGCCGGGCCATGCCCGGCGGAAGCAGATCAGCGCGCGCCGAACCAGAGCAGCAGGCTGAGCAGCGCGGCCAGCAGCAGCGCACTGGCCAGCAGCCACGGCCAGCGCCGGACCCGGCGCGGCGCAACCGGCAGCACCGGCGCCTGCTCGGCGTCCTCGCTGGACTCGTCCTCGGCTGGCAGCGGCCGCCGACGTGGGTCATGCGGCACCTCCAGCACGAATCGGTGCTGGCCATCGAACACCACCTGGTCGCCCGCCTGCAGCCAGCAGTGGCGCACGGCCACACCGTTGACCCGGGTGCCGTCGGCACTGCCCAGGTCACGCAGCAGCACGCGCTCGCCATGCACTTCCACACGGGCGTGCTGTTCGGCGAAGGCCGGTTCATTGATCTCGATGTCGGCGTCGCCGCCGCGACCGACCAAGCGGGTTCGCGACAGGGTGAAGCTGCGGCCATGGTGCAGTCCGCCGACGCCGCGCAGCAGACGCTGCTGCTCATCGGAGCCATCGTCATTCTTCGGTGCAGGCGCCTGCAGCAGGCTCTCCACCTCACCCTGCAGGACCATCTCCACGCCATCCACGTACACCGCATCGCCTGCACGCAGCAGCGCCATGCGCCGCACCGGGCGGCCGTTCACGTGGATGCCGCGGATGCCGTTGCCGACCTGCAGCCAGAGACCGCGTTCGTCCATGCAGAACTGCGCCAGCAGCAGGGCACCGTTGCCGGCATCGCCGAGCCGCACACTGCCGTTGGCCTGGCGCACGATGCGTTGCACCCCGGGCCTCAGCGGCTGGTCGGGCTGTTGTTGTTGACTGAAGTGAACAAGCAGGTTCTGCACGCGGCGCAGCCTAGCAGGTTGGCCGCCAACGAAGAAGAACCTGCGATGAGTGCTTGGCGCGACGGCCCTCGATGCGCACAATGCTCGCCCTCATTGACCATCCCCGCCCTGCGCCAGGAGCCCGTATGTCCACCATCGATGTCCGCCACGCCCACGCCCTGCCCGACGCACAGGCGCGCGCCGCGATCGAACAGGTTGCCGCCAAGTTGTCCGAGCGCTTCGGCCTGAAGTCGTCCTGGACCGCCGACGTGCTGAACTTCTCCGGCAGCGGCGTGGATGGTGCGATCGAGCTGCAGCCGGGCGCCGTGCGCGTGACCGCCAAGCTGGGTTTCCTGCTGTCGGCGATGAAAGGCATGGTCGAAGGCGAGATCCAGCGCGTGCTGAAGGAAAAGCTGGGCTGAACCCCGGCGGCGGCCGTCACGGCCGTGCAACGCCAACGCGCGCTACTCTCGGGACAGGCCCAACTCCCACGGGAAGTGCGATGAACCAGTACGAAAACGATGACCGCCGCAACGACGACGCCTCGTTCGGTGACCAGGCCGAGCGCTTCTCGCGCAAGCTGAGTGACTCGGCGCAGCAGGTCTGGCTGGCCGGCCTGGGTGCCCTGGGCCGCGCACAGGCCGAAGGCAGCCGCTTCTTCGACGGCCTGGTGAAGGAAGGCGAAGCCTGGGAGGCCCGCCGCCGTGAACGCCACGGCGAACAGGGCCCGGGCTGGCGCGACAACGTTGAAACGTCTCTGGACGAGGCCCGCGAGAAGGCCTCCGGCACCTGGAACAAGGTCGAGAAGGCCTTCGATGACCAGGTGCAGGGCGTGCTCAAGCGCCTGCACGTGCCCACTGCCGACGAGGTGACTGCGCTGGAGGCCCGCATCGACGCCCTGCAGGCGCGCCTGGCCAAGCTGGAGAATCGCGACGCCTCGGGCACTGATGCACCTCCAGCGGGCAGCCATCAATCGCCAGGCAGCGCGCCCTGACCGGGCATATGTTGCAATGCAATAAATTTTGATTGACAATCGCGGGCAACCCGCCAATCGCTTCGGCTGCCGTTTGTTCCCTCCCCTCACGGCTTCAGGATTGGCGGGTTTTTCGTGCCCGCGGTATTCCGAACTGCGTGCTCCATCACGCTTCCTGTCAGGAACCTCCTGACTCAGCGGCACGGCGCGACCTTTACACTGTCGCCTTCGCATTCGCCCCTTCCGCGCACCTCCTGCATGCTCCCTTGGATCCTGGCCCTGCTGTCGGCCCTGCTTACCTGTTCCCTGGCCGTTGTCTATCTGTGGTGGATCAAACGGCGGCAGAAGGAGATGCAACTCGGCCTGCAGGCCCTGGCTGGCATGCACTGGCGCGAATTCTCGGTACTGGTCAAGCGCATGCTGCGCGAGCAGCGCGGCCTGCGTGAACTTGATGACCCGGCCGAAGAGTCCCGCGAGCCGAGCAGTGACTTCCTGCTCAGCGATGGCCCCAACACCTGGCTGGTGTCGTGCAAGCACGGCCTGGCCTATCGCATCGGTACCGCAGCAGTGAACGAACTGGGTGCGGCCGCGCGCCTGGCCGGCGCCAAGGGCGGCGTGCTGCTGACCGAAGGCCGGATCGAACGCGATGGCCGCGGCGCCGCCGAGAAGCAGGCGGTCGAGGTGCTGGACGGTCCGCGTCTGTGGCCACTGCTGCAGCCCTATCTGCCGCGGAAATCGAAACCCGTGTGCGCGCCAGCGCCCGCCATGAGGCCCTGCGCCGGATCGCCATTGCCGCGCTCGGCGCGGTCACGCTGGGCCTGCTGGTGGGATTGAGCCTGCAAGGGCTGCATGTGCAGGACACCCCGCCTGTTGCCGAGGTGGCGGACGCCCCTGCGCCGGTTGCGCCTGCGGTTGAAGCGGCGCCCGAACCGGCACTGCCCCCCGCCACCATGCCGCCGACCGCTACGCCCGCACCGGCCACGCCCTCAACCGATGCACGCAGCAACCCCAACCCGGATGCCGCCACCCTGGAGCGCTTCCAGGCCGATCTGTCCCGCGCCTTGGCCGGCAAGCCCGGCATCGCCAGCGGTGTCTGGCTGACCCGGCAGACACTGGCGATCAACCGCACCGGCGAGCTGGAAAAGGTCTGGCCGCAGGTCTGCGAGGAAGTGCTGCACTATCCCGCCCTGCGCAACGTGCGCATCCAGCTCAATGCCCGCCCCGGTGTGGATGAGCCGGTACGCTGGCGGCAGTGCGCTACGTATTGATTGGAACCAGCATCCACGCATGGCGTGGATCTACTGAATCCCGATGCGCGCCCCTTGGTAGATCCACGCCACGCGTGGATACGACCCTACCGCGCGCCCGGCGCGAAGCGCGCAACCAGGTCCCAGGCATCGCCGAGGAACACCTGGCGCACGCGGGTGATCGGCTGTTCGCCGCGCCAGGTCAAGCGCTCGATCACCAGACAGGCGGTTCCGGGCTTCACGTCCAGCAGCTTGGCGGTGGCGGTATCCGCGCCCCAGGCACTGATGCGGTGCTGGGCACGGGTCCACGACACGTTCTGCAGCAGCCAGGTGCCCGGCGCGGTGGTACTGAAATCGACCTCCAGCACCTCGGGTACGCCCACCGGGCTGATCAGCCGATGCTCCAGTGCCAGCGGGCGACCATCGGCCAGGTGCAGGCAGCGCATCGCCAGCAGGTTCTCCTGCCCGGCCAGCTCGACTTCGCCAGCATTGCCGGCATCGGCCAGCCGCAGCTCGCGCTGCAGCAGGCGATAGGCGTACTGATGGCCGCGTGAACCGACCTCCATCGCGATATCCGGAATCTCCAGCGCCACCTGCTCCAGGTGCGGCGGCTGCCGCGCCACGAAGGAACCGGCGCGACGGCGGCGTTCGATCATGCCGCTCTCGGCCAGCGCGGTCAGCACCTTGTTCACCGTCATCCGCGAGCAGCCGTACTGTTCCATCAGCTCGTGCTCGTAGGGAATACGGAAGCCCGGCGCCCACTCTCCGCTGAGGATGCGGCTTTCCAGATCGCTGCGGATACGCTGGTTGAGCGTGGCGGACTTGCTGGCCTTCACGTAATGGGGTCTCGGTAGCGGGAGGCGATCAGCCCAGCACGCCACGCAGGGCGGCGGCGAAGGCGGTGGTGATCGCCTCGCGCTGCAGGTGGCGGCCCTCGGCCACACATTGGCGGCCATGGCGCCAGACCGATCGCAGCGCGCCATTACGTGCGGCGAACACCCAGCTGTCAAGCCATGCGTCATCCTGCCGCGCCTGCAGCGCCGGGTGTGCGGCATCCAGTTCAACCAGATCGGCACTGGCGCCGACCTGCAGGCCAGCGGCCACGCCCAGCGCCTGTGCGCCACCCTGCAATGCACCTTCAAACAGGAAACGACCGGTGCTGCGGGTGGCATCCGGCGCCAGCACGTTGCGCCCGCGCAGGGTGAGCCGCTGACCGTACTCGAGCAGGCGCAGCTCTTCGGCCGCATCGATCAACACATTGGAATCGGAGCCGACGCCGAAGTGCCCGCCCTCGCGCGCGAACGCCTGCATCGGGAACAGGCCGTCACCCAGGTTGGCTTCGGTGATCGGGCACAGCCCGGCCACGGCCTGGCTGGCCACGATGGCCGCACGCTCGTCATCGGTGATGTGGGTGGCATGCACCAGGCACCAGCGCGCATCGACCGGTGCATGGTCGTACAGCCACTGCACCGGGCGCTGTCCGCTCCAGGCCAGGCAGGCTTCGACTTCACGCACCTGCTCGGCGATATGGATGTGCACCGGGCCGTCGGTAAGCGGTAGCAACGCACTCAGTTCCTCGCCGGTGACTGCACGCAGGCTGTGTGGCGCGATGCCGAGCACCGCGTCGGGCAGCGCGGCCAATGCCGGCTTCGCGGCATCCAGCAGCTGCGCGAAACCGTCCACATCGTGGATCAGGCGACGCTGCGCCGGATTCGGCGCTGCCCCGCCGAAATCGGCATGGGCATAGAACACCGGCAGCAGGGTCAGGCCGATGCCGGTCTGGTCGGCGGCCGCCGCGATGCGCGCACTCATCTCGGCGCGGTTGGCATAGGCGCGGCCATCGGCGTCGTGGTGCAGGTAATGGAACTCGCCGACGCGGGTGAAGCCGCTTTCCAACATTTCCATGTAGGCCTGGGCGGCGATGGCCTGCACCGCGTCCGGGCGCAGATGGGCCAGGAAGCGGTACATCAGCTCGCGCCAGCTCCAGAAGCTGTCACCGTCACCGCCGCCGATCTCGGTCAGCCCGGCCATGCCGCGCTGGAAGGCATGGCTGTGCAGGTTGGGCAGGCCCGGCACCAGGATGCCGACGCGGGTGTCATCGTCCTGCGCGCCCTGCCCCGTGCTGATCGCCGTGATGCGGCCGTCCTGCACCTGCAGGCGGACATCGCGGGCCCATCCCTCGGCCAACAAGGCATGGGCGGCATGGAAACTGAGCAGGGAACGCGAATCGGTCATGGCTGGACAACCCGAAATGGACGCCTATATTGTATAGACATATAAGCACAGCCGCGTTGTGGATGCCATGCACGTCGATACCCTCTGGTCCAACGTTCACCTGATCACCCTCGATGGCGAGGGCCTGGGTGTCATCCGCGATGGCGTACTGGCCTGCGCGGACGGGCGCATCGTCCACGTCGGTGCCGCCGGCAGCGATACCCACCTGCGGCCGACCACCCGCATCGACGGCGAAGGCCGCTGGATCTCGCCGGGCCTGATCGACTGCCACACCCACCTGGTCTACGCCGGCAACCGCGCCAACGAATTCGAGCAACGCCTCCAGGGCGTCAGCTACGCCGACATCGCCCGCGCCGGCGGCGGCATCGTCTCCACCGTGCGCGCCACCCGCGCCGCCACGCCCGAGCAGCTGGCCAGCGAAAGCCGCCCGCGCCTGCTGGCGATGCGCGCCGAAGGTGTGACCACGATCGAGATCAAGTCCGGCTACGGCCTGACCCTGGCCGACGAGCGCAAGCAGCTGCAGGTCGCACGCGCACTGGGCGAGGAATGCCGGGTCAACGTGGTCACCACCTTTCTTGGCGCACACGCGATTCCGCCCGGCCGCGAGGCGCAGGAATACACCGATGAGGTGTGCGAGGTGATGATTCCGGCCATCGCCGCCGAAGGCCTGGCCGAAGCGGTGGATGTGTTCTGCGAGAACATCGCGTTTTCCCCGGCGCAGGCGCGGCAGGTGTTCGAGGCTGCGCGTGCGAACGGGCTGGCCGTGAAGATCCACGCCGAACAGCTGAGCAACCAGCACGGCGCCGAACTGGCCGCCGGTTTCGGCGCGCTGTCGGCCGACCATATCGAACATCTGGATGACGCCGGCATCGCCGCGATGGCCGCCGCCGGCACCGTCGCCGTGCTGCTGCCGGGCGCCTTCTATTTCACCCGCGATACCACCCTGCCGCCGATCGCTGCATTGCGCGCGGCCGGCGTGTCGCTGGCATTGGCCACCGACAGCAACCCGGGCACCTCGCCGCTGACCAGCCCGCTGCTGGCGATGAACATGGGTGCCACCCTGTTCCGCCTGACCGTGGATGAATGCATCGCCGGCTTCACCCGTGAAGCGGCGCGCGCGCTTGGCCATGGCGAGCGCATCGGCCGCCTCGCCGTCGGCCTGGACTGCGACCTGGCGATCTGGGACATCGATGCCCCCGCCGACCTGGTCTATCGCATTGGATTCAACCCGCTGCACGCGCGCGTGGTGCGCGGACAGCCCGACCTGCCTGCCTCCTGGAGCAACACATGAGCAACACCCTGGTTCTTCGCCCCGGCCATGTCACTCTCGCCCAGTGGCGGCAGGTCTATCGCGGCGTGCCGCTGGCACTGGACCCGGCTGCACTGCCGGTGGTGCGCGCCAGCGCCGCAGCCGTCGCCACCATCGTCGCCAAGGGCGCGCCGGTGTATGGCATCAACACCGGCTTCGGCAAGCTGGCCAGCGTGCGCATCGAGCGCGAGGACCTGGCCACCCTGCAACGCAATATCGTGCTCTCGCACGCTGCCGGCGTGGGCGAACCGATGCCGGCCAGCGTGGTGCGGCTGATGATGGCGCTGAAGCTGGTCAGCCTCGCGCAGGGCGCTTCGGGCATCCGCGAGGAAACCCTGCTGCTGCTGGAAGCGATGCTGGTCAAGGGCGTGCTGCCGGTGGTACCGGCGCAGGGCTCGGTCGGCGCGTCAGGCGACCTCGCGCCGCTCTCGCATCTGGCCAGCGTGATGCTGGGCGTCGGCGAAGCCTTCATGGGTGACCAGCGTCTGCCGGCAACCGACGCACTGGCGCGTGCCGGCCTGCAGCCGATCGAGCTGGGCGCAAAGGAAGGCCTGGCCCTGCTCAACGGCACCCAGTTCTCCACCGCCTATGCACTGGCCGGCCTGTTCGAGATCGAGACCGTGTTCCAGGCGGCGCTGGTCACCGGCGCGCTGTCGGTGGAAGCAGCCAAGGGTTCCGACACACCGTTCGACCCGCGCATCCATGCCATCCGCGGCCAGCGCGGGCAGATCGCCACTGCCGCCACCCTGCGCACCCTGATGCAGGGTTCGGACATCCGCGAATCGCACCGTGACAACGACGTGCGCGTGCAGGACCCGTACTGCCTGCGCTGCCAGCCGCAGGTGATGGGCGCGGCGCTGGACATCCTGCGCCAGGCCGCGACCACGCTGGAAATTGAAGCCAACGGCGTGTCCGACAATCCGCTGGTGTTCACCGATACCGGCGAAGCGCTGTCCGGCGGCAACTTCCACGCCGAGCCGGTGGCCTTCGCGGCCGACATGCTGGCGATGGCGGTGTGCGAGATCGGCTCGATCAGCGAGCGCCGCCTGGCGATGCTGGTGGACCCGGCACTGTCCGGCCTGCCCGCGTTCCTGACCCCGCGCCCTGGCCTGAATTCCGGCTTCATGATTCCGCAGGTGACCGCCGCCGCGCTGGTTTCGGAAAACAAGCAGCGCGCCTACCCGGCCAGTGTTGATTCGATCCCGACCTCGGCCAACCAGGAAGACCATGTGTCGATGGCCGCGCATGGCGCGCGCCGCCTGATGCAGATGGCCGAGAACGCCGCCAACGTGATCGGCATCGAACTGCTGGCCGCTGCGCAGGGCTGCGACTTCCACGCCCCGCTGCGCTCCAGCGCCGCGCTGGAAAGCGTGCGCGCCACTCTGCGTGCGCAGGTGCCGACGCTGGAAGAAGACCGCTACTTCCATCCGGACATGGTGACCGCCACCAATCTGGTGCGCAGTGGCGCGCTGGCGCAGGGCCTGGCCGACCTGCTGCCAACCGTGGAACCGCAGGTATGAACGCCCATCCCGAATGGCTGACGGTGCACGAGGGCGATGCCCCGTTGATCGTCAGCTTCCCGCATACCGGCAGCGAACTGCCGCACGACCTGATCGGCGACTACCACTCGCCGTGGCTGGCCCGTCGCGACGCCGACTGGTGGGTGCACGAGCTGTACGACTTCGTGCGTGGCATGGGCGCGACCACGGTGCGCTCGGCGATCTCGCGTTCGGTGATCGACCTCAACCGTGACCCCAGCGGGGTCTCGCTGTACCCGGGCCAGAACACCACCGGCCTGTGCCCGCTGACCACCTTCGACAACCAGCCGCTCTATCACGCTGGACGCGAGCCGGATGACGCCGAGATCGCGCGTCGCCGCGACACGTATTTCCTGCCTTACCACGATGCGCTGGCCGCACAGATCACGCGCCTGCGCGCGAAGTTCGGCACGGTCGTGGTGTATGACGCACACTCCATCCGCTCGCACATCCCGCACCTGTTCGAAGGCGAGCTGCCGCAGTTCAACCTTGGTACCGCCGGCCCCTCCGGTGCGCCGGATACCTCCTGCGACAACGCGTTGAGCGATGTGGTAGAGAACCTGCTGAAGATCAGTGGCATGAGCCAGGTGCGCAACGGCCGCTTCAAGGGCGGCTGGATCACCCGCCACTACAGCAACGTCGCCGGCGGCGTGCACAGCCTGCAGATGGAGCTGGCCTGCCGCGGCTATATGCACGAACCCTTGCCGGACCAGGTGGACGAACACAGCTGGCCCACCCCGCTCGACCCCGACCACGCCGCACCGCTGCGCCACACCCTGGCGCAGGTGCTCAACGCCTGCCTTGAATTCGCTACGAACCGGAGCGCCGCATGACCCGCAACGACCCGTCCCGCACCATCGCCGCGCCGACCGGCACCACGCTGAACGCCAAGAGCTGGCTGACCGAAGCGCCGCTGCGCATGCTGATGAACAACCTGCACCCAGACGTGGCCGAGCGCCCACAGGAACTGGTGGTGTACGGCGGCATCGGCCGCGCCGCGCGCGACTGGGAGAGCTTCGATGCCATCGTCGAAACGCTCAAGCGCCTGGACGACGACCAGACCCTGCTGGTGCAGTCGGGCAAGCCGGTGGGCGTGTTCCGCACCCACGCCGATGCGCCGCGCGTGCTGATCGCCAACTCCAACCTGGTGCCGCGCTGGGCCAACTGGGACCACTTCAACGAACTGGATAGGAAGGGCCTGGCCATGTACGGCCAGATGACCGCCGGCAGCTGGATCTACATCGGCGCGCAGGGCATCGTGCAGGGCACCTACGAGACCTTCGTGGAAATGGGCCGCCAGCACTTCGGTGGCGACCTGACCGGGAAATGGCTGTTCACCGGTGGCCTCGGTGGCATGGGTGGCGCACAGCCGCTGGCTGCCGTGATGGCCGGTGCCTCCTGCCTGGCCGTCGAATGCCGCAAGAGCAGCATCGACATGCGCCTGCGCACCGGCTACCTGGATACCTGGACCGACAATCTTGACGAAGCGCTGCGCCTGATCGACGAATCGTGCAAGGCCGGTACGCCGAAGTCGGTGGGCCTGCTCGGCAACGTCGCCGATGTACTGGCTGAACTGCTCAAGCGCGGCGTGAAGCCGGACCTGCTGACCGACCAGACCTCCGCGCACGACCCGGTGAACGGCTATCTGCCGCAGGGCTGGACGGTCGAGCAGTGGGATGAGAAGCGCGTTTCCGCCCCCAAGGAAGTGGAGAAGGCCGCGCGCGCATCGATGGCCAACCACATCCGCGCCATGCTCGGCTTCCACGCGCTGGGCGTGCCGACCGTGGACTACGGCAACAACCTGCGGCAGATGGCGCTGGAAGAAGGCGTGGCCAATGCCTTCGACTTCCCCGGTTTCGTGCCGGCCTACATCCGCCCGTTGTTCTGCCGCGGCATCGGCCCGTTCCGTTGGGCGGCACTGAGTGGCGATCCGGAAGACATCGCCAAGACCGATGCCAAGGTGAAGGAACTGATTCCGGACAACCCGCACCTGCACCGCTGGCTGGACATGGCCGCCGAGAAGATCAAGTTCCAGGGCCTGCCGGCGCGCATCTGCTGGGTCGGCCTGGGCGACCGCGATCGATTGGGCCTGGCCTTCAACGAGATGGTCGCCAGCGGTGAACTGAAGGCGCCGGTGGTGATCGGTCGTGACCACCTGGACAGCGGCAGCGTCGCTTCGCCGAACCGCGAAACCGAAGCAATGGCCGACGGCTCCGATGCGGTGTCCGACTGGCCGCTGCTGAACGCCCTGCTCAACACCGCCAGCGGCGCGACATGGGTGTCGCTGCATCACGGTGGCGGCGTCGGCATGGGCTTCTCGCAGCACGCCGGCATGGTGATCGTCTGCGACGGCACCGAGGCAGCGGCCAAGCGCATTGGCCGCGTGCTGTGGAACGACCCGGCCACCGGCGTGATGCGCCATGCCGATGCGGGGTATGAGATCGCGGTGGAATGCGCGAAGGAGAAGGGGCTGGATCTGCCGGGAATTCTGGGCTAATGCGGGGTTGCCGGCCAGCGGCCGGCACGCACATCATCCGGTGCCATCAGGGCAATGCGCGGCAGTGTCCCCGATCCGCCGGCGTGCATGCCATGGAAGAGGCTTGCGCCAGCTTCAGTGGCATCGCACCTAAAGTTGCGCGGTGCCCTGCCGATACCGGAGATCAACAAGGAATGTTGCCCTCCGGCCTGTTTACTCGGGCCAGCGCCCCTGTGGGCTCATTCCTTTCTGATGAACTCTTCTGCTGAAAGGAATCCACTGTATGGCTCACGAAATCACCATGGATCTTGCCACCAAGTTCGTACTGCACAAGGACGTCGAACTTGCCGTCAGGAAAGATGGAAAGCTGCTCGGTACCGCTCTGATCAGCAAAGGCAACATCGAATGGGTGCCCGCAGGCAATTCGGTGAACAAGAAGCGGCTGAGCTGGGCCAGGTTTGCTGAGCTGATGCAGGACCAGGGCAAGGATGTGAAGATCAAGTAGATCGATCGCGGATTGCCACATCGCCCTGCGACGGAGTCTCAGTGCCAGGACTTCGTCTGAATCCCGTTCTGCACCATCGAGATGTTCTCTCCAATGAGCGTTCTTCAACGTCTGCTACTTGTCGCCACCTGCATTGCGGTCACTGGGCCTGCGAGCGCAGCAAACCAGATCAGCACAAAGCTCCCATACGAGACCCGGATCAGCCCGCTCGTTATTCTGGATGCGAACAATGAGGGTTCCTGCGCACTGCCCTCGCCGGATGGGCGTCGCCGCACTCCCTACTTCCCTGATCTCAGGCAGCGTTGCAGCATCCTTGCACAAGCCCTGTTTGCGTCACTCACTACCCGCGGCTTCGACGCAAAAATGGAATCCTTCACGCCTGATGCACCCATCGGCTACAAGGAGTATTACGCCGCGTTCGCTGAGTGGAAGCGAGGCGTAATTGAAAAGTACCCCGATCGGTACGTGCTGACTTACCACGGACTGGTGGACGAGAGAAAGCAAAGCTACCTGGTGATGAATCTGTCCGGACCAGGCGACGGCGAACGCCCGCTGCTTGGCACGATTGAGCTCAGCAAGGACCAGATGTGGACCGTTACCAAGCTCGGCGATACGAACTTCATTGGCCCGACCCCGTTGCCGCGCCTCATCGAGCTGCTGAGCAACACCCTGGAGGAGCGCTGTCCGACCCGCGGGTTCATGCGTAACTGCTATGGCCGTGGCTGGCTCATGGACAAGAGCCCCAGGTAAGGCCTCAGCCACAATCGATAGGGTGTCGGCCACCGACCGGCATCACCGCCATCAGGAAATACAGGAAACCACGCACAGCACGCCTTTCATGACCGCTACGGACCTGCGTGCAACGCTCGACTGCCGCCACGCCTTCTATCCGGGCATACCCGCATGATCCCGTGTGGCACGAAGCCCATCCGCTCATGCATGCGTGATCCATCGAACAGGGCCCGCTTGACCCCACCTGCAGCCGTGACCAACATGCGCCATCTCCGCTGACGGATCACCGCGATGTACCGCACCCTTGCTGCTGCATTGCTCTGCGCCCTGTTCGCTGCTCCACCCGCTTCTGCGCGTGGGCTTCCCGTCGGCCTCTCTTCACAGCTCGAAGCCCAACTGCAGACCAACCGCGAGCGTTACGGCATCGCCGGGCAAGCGGTGCTGGTCGCCCACAGCGGTCAGGTGCTCTACCAGGGCGCCAGCGGCGAGCGTGACCCGGCCACCCACGCGCCGGCTACCATCGATTCCATTTTCACAGCGCAGTCGATGGCCAAGCTGCTGACCAGCACGCTGGTGATGCAGCTGGTCGATCAAGGCAAGGTGGATCTGGACGCACCGGCCAGCCGCTATGTTCCGGACCTGCCGACTGCATGGCAGGCGATCCACGTGCGCGATTTCCTCAACCACAGCTCCGGTATCGCCGAGTACTACGACCGCGTGGACAACCGCTGGGTGAGCAAGGGCTACCCCGGCGTTGCCCCCGATCTTGCCGCTGCACTGAAGGTGGCCGGCGCGGCGCCGATGCAGTTCGCGACCGGCAGCCGCGTGCAGTACACCCAGGCCAACTACCTGGTGCTGACGGCGTTGCTGCAAGCGCACTATCGCAAGCCCTACCCGGCCATCGCGCGCGAACGCATCCTGCAACCGTTGAAGATGACCAGCACCTCATGGGGCGTCACCAGCGTGCCAGCCACGCGCGCGGCGGTGCCTTACATCGGCAAGGACGGCCAACTGCAGCCCGCCAATGAAGATGCCTGGCCGCACTATGGCTGGGGCCACGCCGATCTGCAGACCACCGTGGGCGACATGAACCGTTTCCTGCAGGCGCTGGCGACCGGCAAGCTGGTGCGCACGGCGACCCTGGAAAAACTCTGGCAGCCGCAGAAACTGGCCGGTGGCGGCAACAACTTCTTCTCCACCGGTTGGGACACCACCCGCAGCGATGGCTACACCCAGGTTGGCCACGATGGTGGCACCCGCGTGCGGGCGCGGCTGGCCTACAAGGGCAGCCTGGCCAGCGGTTACTGGGTGTTCGTGTACCTGACCAACGGCAGTGCCCGCAATGTCTGGTCGAGCACACTGGTGGAGAGCACGATGGCGGTGGCCGCGCCGAAGGAATTCCCGCACGCGGTGTTGTCCGAACGCTTGATTGCCTATGCGCTGGATGATGATGCGGGCGCTGCACCAGCCCTGCGCGCATGGTTGCGCGACAGCAGCGGCATTGCGACCGATGAACTGGAGCGTGCGATCAATGCCGATGGCTATGCCATCCGCGAGAGCCTTGGTGCCAGCAAGGCACTGAAAGTGTTCGCGCTCAACGCCGAACTGTATCCGGATTCGGCCAACGCGTGGGACAGCCTGGCCGAGTGCCATGCGGCATTGGGCGATAGGGAAACGGCTGATCGGCTGTATGCGAAGGCCAAGGCGCTGGCGAAGCCCTCGCCCTAAACCCTGCTGTAGAGCCGAGCCCATGCTCGGCTGCTCTTCGTTGCGATCGCAGGAGACCCGCGCTGCGCGCGATAGCCGAGCATGGGCTCGGCTCTACATGGATGATACGGGCGGCCATACGCGAGCGACGGGTGACGTGACGCTGCCGACCTGTTAACTTGCGCGCCACTTTTGTGGTTTACAGTATTTCCGCATGTTGCTCTCGCCGTACCGCCCCACCCCGTCGCTGCTGTTCCTGGCCGTCTCCCTCGGCCTCACATCCACCGCCGCTGCCACTGGCGCCCCGCAGGCCACCACCCTCGATGCCGTACGGGTCACCGCTGCCGCCGATGCCAGCGCCCAGGCGCGCGAGGCGTTGAAGCGCGTGCCCGGCGCCAGCAACGTCATCGACGTGGCCAAGGCCGGCAGCCGCCTGTCCTCCAGCGCCGATGTGCTGGCCTACCAGCCGGGCATCAGCGCGCAGTCGCCGGGCAACGAGGGCACCAAGATCTCGATCCGTGGCTCGGGCATCAATCGCGGGCCGGGCGCGCATGCCTCGGGCATCGCCGTGTCGATCGACGGCCTGCCGCTGACCGGACCGGGCGGCACGCCCTACGAGCTGCTGGAACCGCTGTGGCTGTCGCGCGTGGAGGTGCTGCGCGGGGCCAATGGTTTCGAACGTGGCGCGCTGGCACTTGGCGGTGCCATCGATTACGTCAGCCGCAGCGGGCGTGATTCGGCTGGCGTGCAATTGCATTACGAGGCCGGCAGCCGTGGCTACCAGAAGCGCGGTCTCAGCTGGGGCGGCGTCAGCGGCGACGTCGATTACTTCCTGGCCTACACCGATACCGAATTCGACGGCTACCAGCGCCATGCGCGCGGCGACGGCAAGGGCGCGATGGCCAACATCGGCTGGCAGATCACGCCCGACCTGCAGACGCGCTTCTTCGTGCGCTATCGCGAAACCAACCACGAAACACCCGGACGCCTGACCCGCGACCAGATCCGCAATGACCCGCACGCGGCGAACGCAGCCAACCTGGCCATCGATGCGCGCCGCCCGCAACCCGGCAGCACCTGGGTGGGCAATGTCACCACGCTGCAGATCGATGAGGACTCCTCATTGCAGGCCGGGCTGGTCTATCACAAGTACCCGATGGACTTGAACGAGAGCCTGTACCGCCAGCAACTGGACTACGCCAACCTCAACGCCACGCTGGACTATCGCCACCGCCACCGGCTGTTCGGGCTGGACAGTGAAACCACCGTCGGCCTGCGCGTCACCCACGACCTGGACGCCGACGTGCGCGAGTCGCTGCGCTTTGCCAGCAACGGCTATGCCGCCGGCACGCGCACGCGTGATTTCCGCCACCACGGCACCGACAGCACGCTGCACGTCGGCAATACCCTCACCTTCAACGACCGCCTGCGCATGGAGACCGGGCTGGCGCTGATCAACACCCGCCGCGACGTGCAGGTGACCTGGCCAAACAGCGGCGGTCAACTGCGCGATCATGACTGGGACTACGCGCCGCGGCTGGGCTTCACCTGGCAGTACAGCCCGCACACGCAATGGTTCGGCAACCTCAGCCGCTCGGTGGAGGCGCCGCATCCGTGGTCGATGATCTGGGGTTCCAACCAGTACTTCGGGCCGGGCAATGGCCCCTCCACCGGCCGCCAGCGCGCGCCGGTACCGATGCAGAACCAGGCCGCCACCACGCTGGAACTGGGTGCGCGCGGCGACGCTGTGCTGGGGCGCTGGGAACTGACCGGCTACTACGCGCACATCAACCACGAGCTGCTGAGCGTGGAGCTGCAACCGGTACCGAACCTGTTCATCGCAGAGAACAACGCCAGCCCCACCGTGCACCGTGGCATCGAAGCCGGCTTGGACAGCACGCTGTGGCAGGCCGCGCCGGGGCGCCTGTCCTTGCGCCAGGCGTACACCTTCAGTGATTTCCGTTACCGCCACGACGCGCGCTTCGGCAGCAACCGCCTGCCGGGCCTGCCGCGCCACAGCTACCAGGCCGAGCTGCGTTTCGATCACGCCTCCGGCCTCTATGCTGCACTGAACGCCGAATACGCCTCGCGCATCGCAGTGGACTACGCCAACAGCTACTGGGCCGACAGCCATGTGATCTTCGGCAGCCGCATCGGCTACGACGCACCCGGTGGCCGCTGGCAGGCGTGGGCGGAGATGCGCAACATCGGCAACCGCCACTATGCCGCCACGGTCACGCCGGGCTACGACGACGCCGGCAAGGATGTCGCGCGCTCGACGCCAGGCGAAGGCCGTGGCGTCTATGCCGGCGTGCGCTGGCGCTTTGACTGATCGCCTCAGGCGGCGCCGGATGTGATCCGGCGCCGTCATTCCAGGGTCAGCCAATACGCCAGGCCGGCAGGCGTTCGCTGCGCTTCCAGATGGAGGGCGCGAAACCAATCAACACCAGCGCCGCCAGCCACTTCGGTGAGGTATTGAGCAGTGTCGAGGTGAGCGAGCCATCGACGGGGGCGGCCATTTCCTGCCACGGGTTGTAACCCAGGTAGACGACGCTGCCAGCCCACCACAGCAACGCCGCACCGACACCCACCAGCAGCAGGGACAGCGTGCGGCAGGTCCAGCGCTGCGACGTGGTGCCCCATTCCCGCGACGCCGCGATCAGCAGGCCCACCACCAGCAGCGACACCAGTGCAACCAGCCCGATATCGACCTTGTGCCCGATACGCTCATAGCTGCAGGCGCGGCATTGGGCCTCCTCCGCGGCGGTAGCGGCTTCGGCGGTATCGGCCTGCCCGGCTGCAGGCTGCGCCAGTGCTGCAAACGGCATCAGTACTGCCAGCAGCGTCACCATGATCCAACGAAACAACGTCCTGTTCTTGCGTGCAGCGACATCCATGCGCTCTTCCTCGTCAGTGGTTGTACGTCCAGGGCCGCAGTACGCGGCCGTCCCATACGCCGCCAAGACCTCGTTCCGGGGGGTCGGCCATCCAGCGTCCTTGTTCGCGATGCAGTACGACAAGCTCCCGGTAGACGAAATCGCCGGAACACGAATCCCAGGCGACCGCGATCATAGCCCACTGCCCATCGACGCTGAAAACGGGCCGGGTCAGATAGGCGAAGTGGTCGTATGTCCGAGTCGGCCCATGCTCCGTTGCCCCGCATCCCTGCTCCCGCAGCGCTCGAAGCCCCGCGCTGTCCATCCGCTGCGCACCAGCCAATGCGGCGCTTGGCACTGACATGGAACGGCGATTGGCGGGAACCAGGTCCGCCTGCAGCTGCAACCGCAGCGCATGGATGTCAGGCGGCCACCGGTCGTCCAGCGGCAGGACCAGATCGTCCACCTCCTGGCAGGTGGAGGCACTGCTGCCCGGCCAGCAATAGGGCAAGGTCTGCTCCATCACGTAGATGTCCTCCCCCACCGCGTCGGTCAACTGCGGCTGCTCCTGCGGGCGCCATTGATCGACGCGCGTGGACGGCGTCTGCGGTGCGCTGGGCACCGCGCTCAGCGAGGTTGGCAGAACTGGCGTTGGCTGCGGCAATGCGGGTGGAAGGGGAAATGGCGGCCTCTGCCGGATCGCCAGCGCCATCGCCGCAGCCTGCATCTGCGCCGTTCCCAGGTTGACCGGTGGCGGACCGATCGCCTGCTGCCACCTCGGGCGCAGGCTGCAGATCCCGGCCATGAGAGCCAAAGCCGACAGCGCCGCCGCCAGCGATGCAATGTGCCGCCAGGCGATCCGTTGTTGGCAGTCACGGCCTGGCTTGAAAGACGTATCTGTCATCACGGCTCCGGCAACGCGGGCCACAGGCCGTGTCCAAAGCTCATATGGCGGACAGGCTCCACTCGAATGCGCTCCCATCCGCCCTTCCTGCGGTGCAGAAGGTAGAGGCCACGCATACCCGTTCCGCCGCTGCACAGATCCGAGGCGATCGATGCCATTGCCCAGTTCCCGTCCAGGCTGAACACAGGACGCTGCAGATAGACAACGCCCAGATCCGGATTGCCCGGCCCCCCCATGCATCCCTCGTTACCGCGCGCGCGCCGTTGCTGAAGCTCGTCCCACGTCATCCGTTGCGCCCGCACATGCGCAAGCTCAAACGCGAGGTCGGGTACCCGAACAGCCCGGCGGTTCGCAACCTGCAGCATCGACTCCAGATGCTGCTGCAGTTGAAAGGACGCTGCACTGTCATCATCACGCCACTCGACGACGCTGTGGCGAACCTGGCAGACCTGGGCGGGTTCTCCTTCACGGCACGAAGGCACGGTCCATTCCATCACAGCGAATGGTATGTCGGGCTCCCAGCCGCGCGGCTCGAAGTGTGCTGCCGCCACGTTTTCCAGCCGCACCGCTGCGGTCGCGAACCCACTGTTATCGGCCAGCATCGGGGAGGGGACTCCCTTCATTGGAATCGGTGGAACCGATGGCTTTCCTGGCGGTGTCGGTCGCAGGTCGATGAGCTCTGCCATCACTTCGGCCTGCATCCGTGCCGTTCCCGGATTGACCGGAGGCGGGCCGACTTCCCGCCGCCACTGCGGGCGCACGCTGGCCATCAGCGCTACGACTGCAACCATCGATAGAACGACCGTTGTGGCCAGGACGCGTTTCCGTGCAATGCGCTGTCGCATGAAGATCCTGGAAAAAGTGAAGCACAGAGGAAATCGCCCGGAGTTGCAGTACTACCCGGCCAGCACTACCGCCATCGGGTAGCGCAGCGGTATTGCATCGACAGCGGCCGCCCACCGCAGACCCGAGGCATGGAAAACGGTGGCGCCGGTCAACGCGACGATCATGGCCACCCGCGTGCGCGGCCAGCCGCACGCACGACTTCACTGCCGCGGCTCCTGGGCAACTTCAATGCACTGATGGAAAAATGCCGCGAGTTCTTCATGCCGCCGCCAGCGGGCGCGTGGCATTGCGGCCAGGGACCTCAGAAACCTGATACTGCATGCGGACATCCTTGCCGGGCACGCGTAGGCGGTGGTGGGTGGATTCTAGCGCGATCGGGCCGCACTGGCGCCGCCCTTGGACCCGCGCGCCGGCGGCTGGATTATGATTCTGCACCAGAAAAAGCAAGCGTCACGGCATGCACGCCTCCCAGTTCACCCGCGCCACCGCCCTCGCGATGTTCGTTCCAATGATTGGCCTCGCCGGTTGGGGTTCGTGGTTCGGTAGCCGCTGCTTCAGCGATGGCTGCCTCGGCATCCTGCTGGCATGGCTTGCCGCTATGGCCACCTTTGCGGTGCAGGCGTTGCTGGTGCTCCCGATGCATGCCTGGGCCCTCAAGCGGCAGGGAGCCCCCGCCTCTCGCAGCTACCTGCGTTGGTTGGGCGCGTCGGCCATCGCTGCCTTCCTGCCCATCGCGCTCGGCTGGAGCTACTTGCTGATCTTCAGATGACCTGCTGCGCGTCTCCCGCACACGAATAGCCGGATCAAGGAGGCGCGGCGGCCTTCAGCAACTGCGCGGCCACCTGATCGAACGGCGCGATGTCCTGCAGCGCACGGCTCATGGCCACGGAGCCTTCCACGCTGGCAATCACCAGGCTGGCCAGTCCATCCGCCGCCGCAGGTTCGTGGCCGTCGGCAATGAAGGCTGCGGCCAGATGCCCCTGCCAGCGCACGAACACCTCTGCGGCGGCCACGCGCGGTTGGCTGGTAACCGCCTCGACCGGTTCTTCGACGGCAGCGGCCAGCACCGGACAGCCCGCGCGGAACCCGGACCGTAGCAGGCGCTCGCGCCACATCGCCAGGAACTGCTGCAGGCCCTGCACCGCCCCGCCCTTCAGCAGCTCCACCAGCAGCGCTTCTACCTTGTCGCCGGCCATGTGGGTAGCGCGCGCCAGCAGCTCCTGCTTGCCGCCGGGAAAGTGGTGGTAGGTCGAGCCCAGCGGCGCCTCGGCCAGCTTGGTCACTTCACGGATGCTGGTGGCATTGAGACCCACGCGCGCCAGCATCTGTGCCGCAGCATCAATCACGCGTTGTGGCGCATCAGAGGGGCGCGGGCTCATGGCAGGCTCCTTGCCAGGACAGTCGTCATAGATTAGCGTATCGGCGATTCTATAACAGTCGTCATAATCATGAATCTCTGGTTCCGCCTGCTCCATCTGCTGCTGTGCAGCCTGTTCCGGCCGAAGCTGGAGGCCCCGTTCGGGGTCTCGCGCCTGCAGTTCCGGGTGCTGCCCAATGATCTGGACAGCAACCTGCACATGACCAACGGCCGCTACTGGAACATCTTCGACCTGGGCCGGCTGGACCTGATCCTGCGCATGGGCCTGGGCCGGGTGGCGCTGCGCGAGAAGTGGGCACCGATCGTCGGCGCCGGCACCATCCAGTTCCGCCGCGAGCTCAAACCGTTCCAGCGTTTCACCCTGGAAACGCGCCTGGTGGGCTGGGTCGGCTCGCGCGGCATCATGGAGCAGCGCGTGCTGATCGGTGCCGAGCAGAAGATTGCCACGCGCGCGCTGCTGGTCACCGGCATCTACGACCGCCGCGCGCGCCAGTTCCTCGGCATGCCAAAGATGATGGAAGCGATCGGCGTGGCCGCCCCGCCGTCGCCGCCGCTCAGTGCGGCCGCCGAAGCGCTGCTGGCCGCCGATGCGGCGTTGAAGCTGGACGACGCCTGAGGCAGCTCAGCCGACCTTCGGCATGTTCTTGGTCACGCAATGGATGCCGCCACCACCACCGGCGATCGCATCGATATCCACCTGTTCGATCACCCGGCCCGGATACATGTCTTCCAGCAGTTCACGGCAGTAGCCATCGGCTGCGTCGTCACCGAACTGCGGCGCGACCACCGCGCCGTTGATCGGCAGGTAGTTGATGTAGCCCATGGCCAGATCGTCGTTGTCGCGGGTATGCACGTTGTCGCGCCCGTCCAGTGGCGGCGGCAGGGTGTGCACCTGCAGGCGACGGCCATCGGCATCGGTGGCCCCGCGCAGAATGTCCAGGTGCTCGCGGGTCAGATCGTAGTCATAGGACTCCGGATCATTGTCCAGGTTGGCGATCACCACGCCCGGCCGCACGAAACGCGCATAGAAATCCACGTGCGCATCGGTGATGTCTTCGCCGGCGATGCCGGGCAGCCAGATCACCTTGCGCAGGCCGAGGTGGTGCTTCAGCTCGGCTTCGATATCCGCGCGCGACCAGTCCGGATTGCGATTGCGGTTCACCCAGCAGCTTTCGGTGAGGATGGCCGTGCCGTGGCCATCGACTTCGATACCACCGCCCTCGCCCACCAGATCGCTTTCCAGCAGCGTGGCACCCGTCACCTGCGCCAGCCACGGCGCCACCGCGCCATCGTTGCGGGCGCTCTGCTTGCCACCCCAGCCATTGAAGTTGAAATCAACCAGGCCCAGCCCACCCTGGCCATCGGTGACGAAGCAGCCGCCGTAGTCGCGCACCCAGATGTCATCCAGCGGCACCTCGAGGAACTCGATGTTGTCGCGGCCGCAGCGATCCTGCGCCAGCTTCCGCTGCGCCGGACGGCACAGCACGCTGACCGGCTGGTGGCGAGCGATGGTGCGGGCCAGGCGGGCGACGGCGGTATTCACCGCGTCGGCCTGCGCACCCCACACCCGCGGTTGCGCGGCGAAGGCAAGGAAGACGCGCTCCTGCGGGCCGTGCTCGTCGGGCATCCGCCAGATACCCGCGCCCGGCCCCGCCGCAGCGACGCGGCCCGGCAACCCTGCCAGGCCGAGGGCGGCCAAGCCGCCAAGACCAGCGGCGCCGGCCAGTTGGGTGAGGAAGTGACGACGGCTGTTCATGACAGGCTCCATGGCCGGTGTGGGATGGACACCATGCTGCGCTTGCAGACACATAAGAACAAACGATAGATTCAGCCGACAATTGAACAGCTCTCCTTATCAGCAATGCTCAAGCACTGGCCACCGCTGAACGCGCTGCGAGGTTTCGAGGCCGCCGCCCGCCTGGGTAGCTTCCACAGGGCGGCTGAGGAACTGCACCTGACCCAATCGGCCATCAGCCAGCAGATCCGTGGCCTGGAGGCCTCGCTGCAGCAACCGTTGTTCTTCCGGCAGGGCCGCAGCGTCACCCTCACCGACGCCGGCATCGACCTGCTGGAAACCACGCAGGCGCTGCTGCGGCAGCTGGCCAGTGGTATCCGCCGGCTCGATCAGTACCGCAAACCGAATCAACTGATCGTCAACACCACCCCGGCCTTCGCCCGCCATTGGCTGGTGCCGCGCCTGGCCAGCTTCCACCGCCTGCACCCCGACGCCGACCTGTGGCTGCTGACCAGCGAGGACGCGCCGGACATGACCACGCAGACGCTGGACGTGGCGGTACGCGACGACCTGGACTCACAGGCCCAGTGCCAGCACCGCGTGCTGCTGCAGGATCGCCTCTTCCCGGCCTGCCATCCCGACCTGCTGGCCACGCCCATGCATGAGCGCCTGACCCTGCATGGCGAGCGCGAGATGGACTGGAGCCAATGGCAGGTCCAAGGCGGCGTCGATGTCGGTCAGCGCCGCGAAGGCATGAATTTCTCCGAGCCCGGGCAGCTGCTGGATGCCGCATGCCAGGGTCTCGGCATCGCGCTGGTCAGCGAACTGCTTGCCGCTCGTGCTTGCGATCAGGGCCTGCTGCAGCCGCTGGATGAGGCACGCGTGCGCGGCCCGCGCTGGAGCTGGCTGGTCCACCAGGACAGCGCTGCCGATCCGCTGGTGATCAGTTTCTGCGACTGGCTGCTGGCGAGCCTTCCCGCTGCAGCTTCCTCCGCTCCAGCGCGCGCTTGACCGCCGCCTCGGCCAGCGGCGCCATCACCGCATAGCCCTTCGCGGTGGGATGCACGCCGTCCTCGGCCAACTGCGGATCGAGGCCGCCGGCGGCATTGACCATCGGCGTGTAGTAGTCCAGATAGACCAGCTGCTTCGCCTCGGCGTAGCGCTTCAAGGCCGTATTCAATGCGCGCACCTTCGGCGCAGGCGTGATGCCCGGCATCCACGGGTACTCGCTCACCGGCAGCACGGAGGCCAGCACCACGGCGATGCCATGTGCACGGGCCAGCTCAACCATCGCGTGCAGGTTGTCTTCGATCATCCCCTGCGTAGATGGGCCGGTATTGCCGGCGATGTCGTTGGTGCCGGCCAGGATCACCACCACCTGCGGCTTGAGCGCCAGCACGTCCTGGGAAAACCGCACCAGCATCTGTGCCGTGGTCTGGCCGCTGATGCCACGATTGAGCCACCCCTTGCCGGGGAAGAATCCAGCGCTTCCTTCCCTGCCCCAGCCTTCGGTGATGGAATCGCCGAAGAACACTACGCGTGGCTGCCCGGATACTGTGGCAGGCAACTGTGCGTTGGCACCGCGATAGCGCTGCAGCTGCCCGAAATCCGCAACGGTTCGCTGCAGGTACTGCAGTTCGTCCTGGCTGAGTTGCTCGACGGGCGTGGCCAGCAGTCCCGATACCGCTGGAACCTCACCCGCCTCCACACTTGTGCAGACAACAAGCAAGCCGAACAGAAGGCTGCAACGCGTTGCACTTCGCATGTTTTTTTCCTTCAAAGTAGTGGCGGCCGGATCGGCAGGGGAACACGTCCGAGGCCCGCCCGCCCTGTATCCCGGCCGGACAGACCGACCCGGTGGGGAAACGCGTTTTCGGTATCCGTCTTCAATCCACCCCGGACGATGATCAGATCAAATGTCTTGGGGCCGGAGGCGAACTGCAGCGTACCGCCTCGCGGTCCTGGGGGGGTGCCATTGACACTGAATTGATTCACCGGCCCAGACCTGAGAATCAAGCGGGGCCGGTTGCCAGCGGCTTCGCGCCTCAGTATGCGACGGAGCAGGATCAGCAGGAACCTGTTCAATGCGTACGCCTTGCTGAAGTGCCCAGAATGGGTAATCAGCATCACTTCCTCGACATCGTCGCGGAGCTTATCCAGTACGGCCGTGGTCACTTTCCCGCCGACATCGCCAGAATTCAGCAGCTTCCTGGCGACAAGGGCAAAGCGCCTGTCCAGACGTTTGTAGATCGTCGGCGAGGAACTCCAGGTGGCTGCCATCGTCGCATGCATGTCCGCCGTTGCCAGCTCGCGCATTGCCTGGCTGATTTCGACTGACCCGCCCACCGCAGCATCCTTGACGATTTCGTCCCATGCCTCAAGCGGATGAGCAACCTTCAACAGGCAGCGCAGTGCATCCTGCAGAGCGCCGTCGCCGGAACCCAGGATGGCCACCCGTGGACGCCAGTGCTCGTTCCCCGCAGGAGGCGTGAACCCCAGACGAGGCTTCATGACCTCGTCGCAGTCCCAGAATCCCGTATTCGAGTAGGCCGGTGGGCACTCCAGGCCCTCGGCATACTGGTTCTTCTCTTTCGCGTAGCCCATGGCGTAAATCACGAAGCGGAAGTGGTGCGCCTCGGTGTTCGATGCGGCGGTGATATACAGGGCAGGCAACGGGCGCGCTTTCAGTGGAATCGCATGAACACTCGCCGGCCCGATTGTCATCTGCTTCAAACCTTCCTTTGACCGCTGCTCAAGCGTTGCTCCCCTGATGAAACAGGAATCACTCCGGATGTGAGATTGCGAACCCCAGTTCGCCGCATGCTGGATCCAGCCAGCCACCGTGGTTGCGTAGGCTGTATCGATCGCGCTGCCTACAGCTGCCGCCGGCAGGGGCTCATCCATATGAATCTGCAGCCCCACGCCCGCAGCGCCAAACGCGACTGACCGCAGCGGGTAACGGTGGTCGGCATGATTGCTGTGCGGCCATTCGTACATGGCCGCACTGACATATCTGGCGGCGGGTGAACGCAGTACTCCGCCCACGCCAGCCTGTGAGTCGGTGTCCATGAGAACGAAGCGCAACTCGAGCCGTTCGGCCTCAAGCGCCGCGGCCAGGCCCGCTGCCCCGGCACCGCAGATGAGCAGGTCGAAGGACGGACCGGGATCTGTCTTCACTGCATCGGCGCCGACCGCACCCAGGGCGTGAAGCTGCTGGATCAGCATCTGCGCCCGCACGATCTGGTCGCGGATGCTGATGTTGGAGAACCGATAGCTCAGGTCGAACTGTCGCGGCGCGATCTTCAGCGCAAGCAGGGTCAGCACATCCAGTGCGTCGTCAGGTGCGGAAACAGGGATGACGGCGCTCATCACAGGTTCTCCAGAATATCGGCCAACAACTGCGGATCGGCTGAAAACAGAACCGGGTGACCAAGCACTTCCATCACGCCGCCACGCCCCGGCCCTGGTCCATCGCGATCATCGGGGCCTCGTGGTCCTTCACCGTCTCCTCCGTCTCCGGAACCACCGTGGCGACCGCGACCGTCATTCGCCACAGCACCCGGTGGCTCGTTGCGATGCCGCGGCCATGCGTCATCGTCATCGTAGGAGATGTCGCCCCAGTAGGCATCCCGCGCCTCGACGCCATCAAGCGGTGGAACGCGTCCCTCTGGGTCCACGATTGAATCCATTACATCGTGCATCCACGCGCCGAAAGGCCACCGGTGCGGTTCGCGATCAACTTCACCATAGGGATCTTTGTCGCCAAACAACTCAATCAGGCTACGGACAAGTACGTCACGCCGGCCGCTGAAAAGCTCGGTTACACCGTCCAAACCCACATGGACCAGGACCACCCGTGTGTCTTCCGGCACAAGACCAGACATCTGTTCACGGCGCATCGACCCGAGCATTTGGCGCAGGTATCCATCTTCATGATCCAGCACCACGCGAACACTGCAGCGCACGGGGCCGTCGTGCCATACATACGTGTTTTTCAGGTAGCCGCCCTGATCCACGCCGTACAACCGCGACAGGAAAATCCGTGCAAGCGCACGGAACTGGGAAGGGGAGAATCGCCCCTTCACTGGATCTGAAGGGTGCCACCGATAGGGGAATCCGCGCCTCCGCGGGCCCAACAGGCGAAGCAGGTCCTCCACGAATGGATTTTCGTTTGGATCAAATCTGTGCACGTCCGTGCTCCTTCCGCGTTGCTGCGATCATGGTTTCGTTCGTGTCTAACAGCTCAGCGTGCAGCCGTACGCGCCGCCACACCGGTCACCTTCGCCGGCATCCACATGCCCGGCGACCAGCCGCTGGCCGCCAGGATCGTCTTCGGATTGTCCTGCTGGATCAGCGCACGCACTGCGTCACGCTTGTCCTTGGCCTGCAGGTAGTAGGCCTTGGCGATGCGGTAGCCCACCCAGTACCCCAGGTCGTAGGGCTCCGGCGAGCCCGGCTTGTAGTTGTACAGCCAGGGCGACAGATCGGTACTGTCCAGATCCAGCGCGAACGCGCTTTCGATATGCACTTCCCTGCCACGGGTCCAGGCGGCGTGGCGCCCGTTGCCGACGTTGCCGGAAATCAGTTCGGTGATGAATTCGGCGATGCCTTCGCCCAACGACACGCGCAGCACTGTCGCGCGCGGGTCACCCGGCTCGAAGTCGGTCAGGCCGGTCTGCTGGATGTGCACGTATTCGTGTGCGATCACATGCACGAAGCGATCCTGCACATTGGCATTCATGAAGTCGGCCGCGCACAACGCTTCCAGGCCGATGATCACCCCGCTCTTCGAGGTCAGCCCCACTGGGCGGCCGCGGCCCACCGCGATGGTCACCGGCGGGAACCGGGTCTGCGGGTAGATCGCCTGCAGGTTGGCGAACACCTGTACCAGCCGTTGCTTCACCGCCGGCAGCTCGGCCAGGCAGTTCCGGCCCTGCGCGTACAGCTCCGGCTGGCTGGCGATGGACTCGGCAATGCGCTCCGCGGTGACCCGGCGCGCCTTGGCCAGCTCCGCCAGGCCAGCCGAGCCTTCGGCCATGTAGCCACGCAACTGCGCAACACTGGGTTTGCCGCCGGCGCTGTCGTAAAGCGCATAGAAACGACTGACATCCTCGGTGAGGATCTGCGGCCCTGCCGGTACCGCTGCGGTGGCCACGCCTACCGCCCCGGCACAGGCCAGGGCCAACAGGCCGCGCAGGATCATGAACATCGCTCCGTCCTTGGTGGAGTGCATGCGAAGCGCGCAATCTATCACTCCGCCCGGCCCACTGCAGCAGGCGGATGCGGGCGCCCCGGCGCTGTGCCAGACTCGCTTCGGCACCTGCCATGGAAGATGGAGCACCGCACGATGATGATCGTTCCCGCGTACTGGGCCGAAGCCCGCCTGCAGGCCCGTTTCCGCGGCCGGCCGGTGGTCGTGCGCCGCTTCGGCTGGTCAGACGAGGGCCCTGCCGAGGCCCAGGGTCACGCCGACCGGCGTGCCAACGAAGCACTCAATGCCATCCTTGCCGGGCAGGCGCTGCCGCGCCGCGAAGTACGCAGCAATTACGGCGTGGAGGGCGTGCCGATCCGCGAGCAGATCGTGCAGCGCGACGGCGATGTCATCATCACCCGCAACAGTTACGGGGCACTGTGCCTGAACTCCCCGGACGTGCTGTTCGCCGACATCGACCATGCGCAGCCGCCTGCAGGTTGCGTGATGCCTGCGATCATCGCTGCAGCGCTGCTGTTCGCTGGCGCCATCATCGGCACCCTGCTCTGGCACTGGCTGGTGGGACTGGTCCTGGGTGTGGCGGCCGTGGTGCTGGTGAACACCGCGATGCTGATGCAGCGCAAGCGACGCCTGGCCGCGGCCGGCGGCGCCGAAGGCGTGGCCCTGCAGCGGGTCGCGGCCTTCAGCGAACAGCACCCGGACTGGCATCTGCGCGCCTACCGCACGCCGGCCGGACTGCGCGTGCTGGCCATGCATGCCACCTTCTCACCCGAGGACGAGCAGCTGCAGGCGTTCTTCAAGGCACTGGGCACCGACGCCCTGTACGCGCGCATGTGCCGGTTGCAGCACTGCTTCCGTGCACGACTGACACCGAAACCGTGGCGCGTCGGCCTGAAATACCGCATCCGCCCACCGGTGGCGGCGTGGTCAGCCGAACAAGCCAACAACCCGGACCGCCTGGCCTGGATTGCCGAGTACGAAAAAAAGAGTGCTGGCTTTGCCGCCTGCGCTTATCTGCGCAGTTTCGGTGATACCACGCGCATCCATGCCAAGGCCGAGCACGTGCGCGAACTGCACGACCGGTTGGCACACGTGCAGGGGCGCCTGCCGCTGGCGTGAGGATGGCAGGCCTTCAGTCAGCGCCCTGCACGAAGGGCTGGCCTGCCAGGGTAGTGCCCAGCCGCACGGCAACCTGCTGTTCGCCCTTCTCGAAGGTCGTCGCGCACTGCTTCCCGCCCTTCTGGCACCCCACTTCCGGAAAGCCCTCCAGTGATTCCGGCGCGCCCTCCACCGGCTTCACCTGCCAACCGGCCGCGTCCAGCAGGCGCTTGGCCTTGGCGTAGGGCATGCCGGCGATGATCCCCAGCTGCGCCAGTTCGGCGGGCAGCGGCTGAGCACCCGCAGTTGAGACCAGGAACAACGACAACGTTGCAGCAAGAAGGATGGCTTTCATTGCACCGACCCGGGACGGACTTACAGGTTCAGCCTAGACCATTTGCATGGCACGCGAATGTGCCGGTAACACGTCGTTACCGAGTCTCCACAGTTGATTGCAGAGCACTTGCAGCTGTTTACAGGCGAACGGGCAGCCGAGCCTAGGCTCGGCGCTGCAGCAGGATGCAGGAAGGCCACCCGGAGGTGGCCTTCCTGTTCCCTTACCTGGCGTTCTTCACATAGGTGTCGAACCAGTTCAGCATTTCCGATACCAGCTGCTCGTTCGACTCCAGCGCGGTGTACCAGTGCGGCTCGTTCGGCAGCATCACCAGGCGGGTGGTGCCGCCGTTGCCACGGATCGCCTGGTACAGCTTGCGCGACTGGAACGGCTCGGTGCCCGGATTGGCGTCGTCCTCACCGTGAACCAGCAGCAGCGGCAGCTTGATCTTGTCGGCGTAGAAGAACGGCGAGGCCTTCAGGTACACGTCCTGCGCCTGCCACACCGAGCGGCGTTCGTTCTGGAAGCCGAACGGGGTGAAGGTCTTGTTGTACGAACCACTGGTCGCCACGCCGGCCTTGAACAGCGTGGTGTGCGCGATCAGGTTGGCGGTCATCAGGCCGCCGTGGCTGTGGCCTGTCACGCCGATGCGGTTGCGGTCGACCACGCCCATGTCCACGGCCTTGTCCACCGCCGCCTTGGCGTCGGCTTCCAGCTGCTCCAGGTAGGTGTCGTACGCGTTCTTCGGGTCACCCACGATCGGGAACGAGGCGTTGTCGATGATCGCGTAGCCGGCCAGCAGCATCAGGCGGTACGGCTGCAGGCGGGTGAAGGTCTGCTGCGAACCGGACACTTGGCCGGCCTGAGCGGCGTTGGCGAAGTCGGCCGGGTACGCATACAGGATCGCCGGCACGCGCTGGCCTTCCTTGTAGCCCGGCGGCGTGTACAGAGTGAACGACAGGTCCACGCCGTCGGCGCGCTTGTAGGTCACCAGCTGCTTCTTGATCTGGCGCACTTCCGGGGTCGGGTCGACCAGCTTGGTCAGCGCGGTCGCGGTGGAGGCGAACTGTGCCTCGCCGGTCTTCGCATCGGCCACTGCCTCACCCTGCTGGCGGATGAAGGCATTCGGCGGATCGATGACCGACTGGTGCCAGGTCAGGTAGCGCCCCGGCGTGCTGCTGAAACCGAGGAACTGTTCGTAGGCGTCGGCACTGCTGCGGAACAGGCGCTCGCTCTTCAGCGTGCCCAGGTCCAGGCGGTCCAGGAACGGACGGTCGCCCTGCGGCGACGCGCCACGGCCGCTGAGGAACACATGGTTGCCCTCACGGCGCACGACCTGCGCGCCATTCGGAAGGCGGGTGAAGACCAGGTTGCCGGGGTTGCCGTACAGCTCATCGCTGGACATGTCCCAGAGCAGGCGGCCTTCCTTCTTCGGCTGGTCCACATCGACGATGCGGGTCTGCATCCAGTGGCGGTTCTCGTCGTTCTCGTACTGGAACGCCACGGCCGGATCGGCGGTCCACGCAAAACCTTCAAAGCGCTGCATGGTGCGGGTGATTTCGGTCGGCTTGCCGTTGAACGGTGCCTTCAGCATCAGCACGCGGTCGCGATGCGGCACGCTCACCTTCCAGTCACCCTTGTCCAGCGCTTCGGCATAGACCAGGGTCGCCGGATCGGTGGCACGCCAGTCGAAACCGCGCGGGCCTTCCGGTACGCCGTGCACCGGCACGCGGTCCGCCAGCGGCAGGCTGGCAATCGACGTGCTGCGGCCATTGCTCACGTCCAACACCGCCACGTCGTTGGCGAAGCGCTGGTAGGTCACCGCATGCGAGTACGGCGCCTTGATCGATTCGGTCAGCACGTGCACGCCATCGGGCGCGGCGCTGACTTCGTTGAACAGCGCCGGCTGCCCGACCGGACGCACGCTGTTGGCGGCGGTATCGACCACGGCCAGCTGCGAAGCGCCGTAATAGGCGAACAGCTTCTCGTCATGCACGCTGGTCAGGGTGTCGCGGGCTTCGTAGGTGCTGCTCTCGCCACTGCTGCCCAGCGACTCCTGCGCATCCGGACCGGTCGGCACGCCACCGTTGGACGGCGCCGGGCCCTGATTGGCCGGCACCAGCTTCACCAGCAGGTTCTGGCTGCCGCCCAGCCACTGCACGGTGTAACCGAAGATCGGGTTCAGCTGCACGTTCGGCACCTGCTTCACCTGGCCGGTGGCGGCATCGCCCACCCACAGCTGCACGCTGGTATCGACTGCGTTCTGGAAGGCGAAGTGGCTGCCATCGGCCGACCACAGCGCGCCGGTGGCGCAGCCCTGCGGCAGGTTGACCTTGGTCTCCTTGCCGCTGCCGATGTCGACCAGGGTGAAGTCGGCCACGCAGGCCGGAATACCGTAGCCCCCGGGGGTGTCATGGCGGCTGCGGTTCTTCGGCTCCAGGCGCACGCCGGCCAGCTTCAGGTACGGCTGGGCAACGCGGCTGATCGACGGATAGGTCTGCGCAGTGGTCAGCAGCAGGCGCTGGCCGCCCGGGGCCACGTTCGGCGCCGGCGGTGGCGGTGCCTTCAGCACCTTGAGCAGGTGTTCCGGCGGCTTCGCGTAATCGGCAAGGGCCGGGCCAGCGGCCAACAGGCCGACGGTGGCAACGGCAATGGCCGCCGCCAGAGAGGTTCGACGGATGAGCATCCTTATCCCCTGGGGTGTGATTGGGCGCCCGAGGACGGGCAAGGGCCCGAATCTAGCACCGCAGGGGTTGTCGTGAATGGGCCGGAAGGGCTAGTGGCCGGATGGAGCAAAGTGCAGCTCCGGGAGGTGCCGGGAAATTGCCGGCACCTGCCAGGCATGGCCTGGCACTACTGCTGGGCGTGCAGGTCCCAGGTGGCCAGATAATCCGGGTCAATCACGATCATGCCGCTGTTGCGCATGCGGTACTCGCCGGGCTCGGCCGGCTGGTACTGGTCCAGCATCGGCGGCAGGTAGCGCTCATGGCCATCGTTCTCATCAGCCAGGACCACGCCTTCGTCGGCGCTGATGCGCAGCACGGTGCCGGCATATTGTTCAAGGCCCTGCACCTGACCGTCCCCCCCATAGCGGGTAACCCCGACCAGCACCAGCTTGCCGATCATTTCCTCGACCTTGGCATCATCCAGCGGTGGCAGCATGGGATTGAATTCGTCGCTCATCGGTGCACCTCCAAAGCCTGCAGGAACATCATGGACAAGGCACATTGAAAGCGGGCGTCCAGCGGAATCGCGGAGCCGGCAGACAACTGCCGAGGTCCGGATACACGATGGACACGTCTGGACAAGTGGCGCGTACGGCGGCCTCCTTGCCGGTGGAAGGCCCTATCGGGCCAGGGTCAACACCACCCGTGCTGCATGCAGGGTGAAGCGTGACGGCTACGCTGTAGCTGCATGACGGCCTCCTGTTGAAGGTCACACGCGTGTGGAACGCTCCTTGGAAACCGATGCTGCCACCGCTGAAGGAAGGACGAAGTGAAGACCACGCTTCAAGCGCGCTTAACCTCTGCTTCATCCGGATGGCCCTAGGGTCAGCCTTCAATCTGCAAGGAACGCACATGCCCCGGTACGCATTCATACGACCGTGGACGCTCGCATTTTCAGCGGCCGCGCTCAGCGCCTGCGCACATGCCGCCGACCGCATGCCGACTTCTCAAGGAACCGACGCCATGACCCCTGCCGTATCCGAGACCACTTCGCCCTCCCCGCTCAATGCCGAGCAACTGTTGTCGCGCCTGCTGGACCTGATCAAGGCAACGACCTCCACCCGCGAGCTCACCGTCGAACGCCTGTCCGCGGCAATGCAGGCGCCAGCGCAGACCTTCGGCCCCGGCCACTTCGGCTATGGCGGCACGCTGACGCCGGAGTGGGGCTATGGCCTGGAAGTGCGGCAGGCCGGCACCGCCGACGCGCGGCTCGACCTGAACTTCATGGACACCAGCAGCGATCGCAAGGCCTCGGCTGCGGCGATCTGCCAGGTCGACTTCAACCACTTCGCCTCGGCACTGGATGCCGCCGGCTTCAAGCGCGAGACGGTGCGCGGCGAACACGGACGGGTGATCTACGACCGCTTCGATCGACCGCAGCTGAGCATCAAGGTCGACACGATGCCCGAGAACCCCCACGCCCTCGGCGACGCCACGCATGCCTGCGTGCGTCTTGTCACCGTGCAGTAAGGGGAGCCATCAAATGACGATCCTCTCCGCAGAAACGGAACGCCTGCTGGGCGAGTTCGCCGGCAGGACCGACGTCACCAGCGACCAGGTCGACAACCTGCGCAGCGTCATCGCGGGCTCGCCGGTGCTGGCAAAGCAGGTGGACGCCGCCATCGCGGCAGGCCATCTGGAACGCTTCGAACTGTTGCCCGCCACAAGCAATGCGGGTGGCACCTACGAGACCAGCACGAAATCCATCAACCTGCCCGCCAGCAGCTTGTCGACCCCGGCGGCACCGGACAGGTTCGACGCCGCCGAGGTTGCCTTTGTGCTCGGTCACGAGATCCAGCACGGCTTCAACGATGCTGATGTCGAGCGAGCCTACGTGCAGTTCGATGCCGACGTGGAGCAGATCGCAGGCCGTACCACCAGCCATGATTACACCGAGGCCATCGGCACGCTGCTCGCGGCCAACCGCCGCGATGAGGCCTCTTCGAACATCGCGGGCTGGAATGCGCTGGTCAGCCAGGTACGTGCCAACAATCCGGACGCTACCCTGCGCGACCTGTATGAAGCCAGCACCCGCTCGACAGACGTCATCCAGTCGCGACCCGGCCCGCCGATCACCTATGCCCCGCACCCGGAGCTGACCCTCAATGCGGACCTGACCATCTCCCCCACCGCAGCCAACATCGAGGGAATGGCCAGGCACTATTACGATCAGGGCGTCAGCACCGGCCTGGGCCATCATGGGAATTCGGACTACCAGAATTTCTACGGCGCCCAGGCGATCGAACTGGCCAGCGGATACGAGGCCGCGAATCCAGCGCCCGACGGCGTCAGCCGGATGGAAGTGAACATGAAGAAGCTGGGCCTGGACGAGCGCCTGCTGGAGCAGAACGGGCTCAACCTCGGCGAGGGCTCGCCCCCGCGCCAGCCCTACTTCGACACCAGCACCTCGCCGTCGACGCTGCATTACTTCGACCACACCGAAGGCACGCATGCACATGTCCCCATCACCGCACAGCCGGCCTCCGCAGGTGATGCAATGGCGTTGCCGATTGCGGAAGGCCGTGACCGTACCCTGCACGAGCAGATCCGCGACAAGGTAGCGGCGCTGGATGCTGCCAACGGACGCAGTTTCGATGCGTCCAGCGAGCGCCTGAGCGCCAGCCTGCTGGTGCTGGCCCGCGAAAACGGGCTGGACCGGGTCGACCATGTGGTGCTCAGCCGCCAGACCGATGGTGCGGGCGCGGCGCAGAGCATCTTCGTGGTGAAGGGGCCGCTGGATGATCCGGCCTCGCTGCGCGCGTCATCGCCCACCGCCGAGGCTGTGCAACGCCCCGTACAGGACAGCCTGGATACGCTTGCCGTGGTCAACCAGCGGCAGGCCGATCAGGCCTTGCAGGAGCAGATCCGCACGCAGGTGCAGGAACAGCAGCGCGGTGCGCTGGCTCACTGACGGTGAACGACATGGAGCCGCCGGGGCGCTCCCGGCGCTCCCTTGGCGGCACCCACGCTAGAATGCGCGCATGCGCACCGTACATGCCCTCCGCTACATAACCCCCTTGCGGGAAGGTGGCTCCCTGCCGGCCGTGGTCGAGACCGACGACGACGGCATGGTCGTGCTGAAGTTCCGCGGCGCCGGCCAGGGCCCGAAGGCCTTGATCGCCGAGCTGATCGCCGGCGAAATGGCGCGCACCCTGGGCCTGCCGATTCCGGAGATCCTGTTCGTGGAACTGGACCGCGAGTTCGCCCGCACCGAACCGGACCCGGAAATCCAGGAGCTGATCCGCGCCAGCGAGGGCCTGAACCTGGGCCTGGACTACCTGCCCGGCGCGATCAACTACGACCCGGCAGCGATGCCGGTGGATGCGGACCTGGCCTCGCGCATCGTCTGGTTCGATGCATTCACCAGCAATGTCGATCGCACCACGCGCAACCCCAACCTGATGGTGTGGCACCGCAAGCTGTACCTGATCGACCACGGCGCGGCGATGTATTTCCACCACGACTGGGCCAACGCTGGCGATGCCTGCGAAAAGCCGTTCGTGCTGATCCGCGACCATGTGCTGCTGTCGTTCGCCAGCCGTATCGCCGAGGTGGATGCCGAGCTGGCCGCGCGCCTGACCGATGCCGAGATCGAGCGCATCGTCGGCCTGGTGCCGGACAGCTGGCTGGTCAACGAGCCGGCATTCGACAGTCCGCAGGCCTATCGCCAAGGCTATATCGACTATCTCAAGCATCGCCTGAAAGTGCGTGCGGTGTTCGTGCAGGAGGCCATCCGTGCCCACGCTGCACACGTATGACTACGCGGTCATCCGCGTGGTACCGCGGGTGGAACGCGAGGAATTCATCAACGTCGGGGTGATCGTCTCCTGTCCTGGCGCGCGTCACCTGGAGGCGGCCATCGAGATCGATCCTGCGCGCCTGCGGGCCTTCGCGCCGGCGCTGGACCAGGAGGCGCTGCAGCCGTGGCTGGATGCGATCGTGGCCATCTGCCGCGGCGACGCCAGCGCCGGACCAATCGCGCAACTGCCCGCACGTGCCCGCTTCCACTTCCTTACCGCAAAGCGCAGCTCGGTCGTGCAGATGTCGAGCACGCATGTGGGCCGCACGGCCGACCCGGCGGGTGTGGTGGAACACTTGATGACGAAGATGGTGCGGGTGCCGCGCTGATGCGCCGGCCTCTCACTTCCTGGCGCGCGCCCTGTGCCAGGCAATGAGTGCACAGGCTACCGCAGCGGCAATCAACACCCACCCGGCTGCCGCCTGTCCATGCAGGTAGCCTCGCGCATACGCCGCACTGGTACCTTCGCTGGCCATCGCCGGGACACCCTTGAGTATCACGTGCACCCCGCGCAGCAGGAGCACCATGCTGGCGACCAGACATACCACGGGAAGCAATCGGTTCATGGCCCGATTCTGGTCCGCCACCTGCCCCAGCGTCAACATCGCTGCAGCACAGTCGCTCGGGCCTACAGCGGCACTCTTCGCGCGATGTAGTTGACCACGTTGCCGATCGCATCCGGATCGACATTGGCCAGGCCAACAATCACATAGCCCTGCGCGGGCAGCACCACGATAGCGCTGTTCGATCCAGGCGCACCGCCTTCGTGACCGTACTGGTGTTCCCTGCCCGCGCCCTGCACCACGAAGCCGAATCCGTACCAGCCCTTGTGGTTCTGCGCCGTGGTGGCCTGTTGCAGCAACGCAGGTGAGACCAGCTTCCCACTGCGCAAAGCCTCGGCAAACGTCACCATGTCGCTTACCGTGCTGTAGCCACCGCCGGCTGACATGCCGCGCCAGGGCAGCGACTTCGTTTCACGGACCCATTGCCCATCCTTCTTCGTGTAGGCGACGGCACGCTGCGGGACGCTCGTTGTTTCCGGCTCGAAGCCGGTGCCGGTCATACCGGCCGGGCGCAGGATGTGCATCTCCACATACGCGTAGTACGACTGCCCCGAAACCGCTTCGATGATGCGCCCCAATACGATGAAGCCATAGTTCGAATAGCTGTCCTGGCTGCCCGGCGTGAACTGCGGTGCATCCTTGGCAAAGCGTTGCACATAGTCATCCAGCGTCTTCAAGGACGCGGAATACTGCTCGAAATCGTCGCCGAAGAAATCGCCCAGGCCACTGGTATGTGACAGCAGCTGGCGTACGGTCACGCTGTTGGCGACCGCCCTGTTCGGATAGTCCGGCAGGTACTTGCCGATCGTGCCATCGAGATTGAGCCTGCCCTCCTGCACCAGCTGCAGGATGGCCGCCGCGGTGAACATTTTGTTGGAGGATGCAAGGCGGAACTGCGTATCCACGGCCACTGGAATGCCAGCGGTGCGATCGGCATTGCCACCGCGCCAGTCCAGCAGCACCTTGCCGTTCCGTGCCACCTGCAATGCACCCGACAACGCGTCCTGCGCCCGCAGCGCCTCCAGTTTTGCTGTGGCATCGGCCATCAGCGCGGGCAAAGCAACCCGTTCCGGCTTGTACTTGTCCGGCGTTTCAGTGCCCTCGATCTGGAACTGCTTCAAGTGCGACGGGTTGGCCGGGTCCATGACCGCCGTCACCCACATCACACGTTCGCTCAGCTGGCCCCTCACCAGCAGCTTCGCCTGGCTGGGCGCGCTCTCGAGTGTTTCCAGCACACTCAGCGGGCCTGTGCTCTCGCGGAACTCAAGATAGTCCTTGGGAGTGCTGCCTTCCTGCTTCGCATATCTGTCGGCGAATGCCTGCAACGCCTCGAGGCTGCTTGCATTGAAGGCCGCAAGCCAGTCATCGATGGCATCCTGCGCACGTGGATGTTCGCGCTCGGAAGATGCTGCGCCAGCTGGCGGAAACGCCGATGTGGCAACCAGGACCAAACAGGCCAGCGCATTGCAGAGAAACAGGCGTCCAACAGTCTTCATGGCAATTCCTTTGCGGGTATCCCTGGGCGCATCCTAGACGATGGATCGGCCCGCCGCATCCACGCTAGGGACGCTGCCGCAACACCTCAACCGTCACGTCGAATGCTTCGATGCGTTCCCACTCGCTCCGCTCATGCGGCAGCGATTCCACACCCATCCCGATCTGGTACCTCACCGTGTCTGCACCTTCGCGCCAGCTGTACGGCGCACCATTGCTCCAGCCACAGCAGGTGTAGCGCAACATCGGCATGCCGAACGTCGCATGCAGATACGCCTCGACCCGCTCGGCACGGGCGCCTGCAACGCGGTAGTGGGCTTGCATGGGTTTGATGTAGGACGCGTCGTCCTGGCTGCAGCCCACGTACTCCAGCCCTGCCGGCTTCCGCCCCAACGCCTGCAGGAAATCCTGGCATTCGATATCAGGTCGCGCCAGGCCATCCGCGCGCCCTTGCACCTCCCACTCGGCCAACGCCTGCGCAGGTGTCTGTTGCGCAAGCGCGCTGGCGCTGGAAAAGGACGCCAGCAGCAGGACGCCGGCCACATGCTGCGGCAACGGGAGAGACATCACGGGGCGAGTCCTTCGCATGGGAACATGGGGACGCTGATCGATGCCACGCTATCGCCTTGCCATCGTCTGCTCAGTAAATCGTGCCACGCAGAAGTCCAGGAAGCTGCGCAGCTTGGGCGTCAGCTGGCGATCGCGCGGGTACACCAGGTTGATCCAGGTCGATACCGGCACATGGTCCGGGAGCACTTCCACCAGCTCACCACGCGCCAGCGCGGCGGCAAGCATTTCGTAGGGCTGCAGGATCAATCCCAGACCACCCACGGCCGCCGTCAACAGCGGCTCGGCCTGATTGACCATGAAGCGGCTGGACACCGGCACGCTCAACACGCTGCCATCGGCATCGCGGAAGCTCCAGCGGGTGCGGATGATCGAATGCGCGAAGCCCAGGCACTCGTGCCGGCTCAGGTCACTCGGGTGGGTAATCGGCGGACGCGACGCCAGGTAGGCCGGCGATGCGCACAGCACAAGCGGATACGGCCCCAATCGCCGTGCCACCAGCCCGCTGTCGGCCAGGTCACCGGTACGGAACACCAGGTCGTAGCCGTCCTCGACGATGTCCACCAGGCTGTTGGACAGGTTCAGATCGACCTGCACATCCGGGTACTGCTGCATGTAAGCCACCACTGCCGGGCCGAGCGCGTGCACGCCAAAGGTGACCGGCGCGCTGATGCGCAGGCGTCCCATCGGCCGTCCGCGCGCCACTTCCGCCAATTGCTCGGCGCCCTCCACTTCCTCCAGGATCACCCGTGCCCGTGCCAGATAGGCCTGGCCGAAGTCGGTCAGGCTCTGCTTGCGCGTGGTGCGGTTGAGCAGGCGCACGCCCAGATGCTGCTCCAGCGCCTGGATGTGCTTGCCGACCAGCTGCGGCGACAGGTCCAATGCCTCGGCAGCGGCGGCGAAAGAGCCGACCTCGGCTACCTTGGCGAAGGTCCGGAGCGGAACGATCAGGTCCATTGCAAACAATTGTTTTTCAATGAAACGCCAGATTACCCCTTATTCTGGTTGCAGACTACGCGCACAGTAGCGCTCACCCTTTCGCCGGCGCCCTCGTCGGCCCTTCCTCGGAGTCCCCCATGAGCCAGGTTGTCCGCATCCACGAATATGGCACCGCCGATGTGCTGCGCATCGACGATATCGACGTTCCCGCCCCCGCGCCTGACGAAGTCCAGATCCGGGTGAGGGCGATCGGCCTGAACCGCGCTGAGGTGATGTTCCGCAACGGCGCCTATCTGCAGGAAGCGCAGTTCCCCAGCCGGCTGGGCTACGAAGCGGCCGGCATTGTCGAAGCGGTCGGCAGTGCGGTGAGCGGCTTCGCAGCAGGCGATGCGGTCAGCGTGATACCGCCGCTGGACATCGCGCGCTGGGGCACCTACGGCGAGCTGGCCAATGTGCCGGCTCGACTGGTGGTCAAGCACCCGCAGGCGCTGGACTTTGAAACGGCTGCTGCGGTGTGGATGCAGTACGTCACCGCCTGGGGCGCGCTGCTGGAGCAGGCGCACCTGTCCGCTGGGGATTTCGTCATCATCACCGCTGCCAGCAGCAGCGTTGGCCTGGCCGCGATCCAGATCGCCAATGCGGTGGGCGCCACGCCGATCGCGGTCACCCGCGGCCCGGGCAAGCGCCAGGCCCTGCTCGATGCCGGTGCCGCCCACGTCATCGCCACCCAGGAGCAGGATCTGGTGGCCGAAGTAGCGCGCATCACCGGTGGCGCCGGCGCCCGCGTGGTGTTCGATCCGATCGGTGGCCCGCAGTTCGTTCCGCTGACCGAAGCGATGGCACGTGGCGGCATCCTGCTGGAATACGGCGCGCTGAGCAGCGAACCCACGCCGTTCCCGCTGTTCAACGTGCTGGGCAAGTCGCTGACGCTGAAGGGCTACCTGTACTCGGAAATCGTCTCCGACGATGCCGCGCTGGCGCGTGCCAAAGCCTTCATCCTCGATGGCCTGGACAAGGGCGTGCTGGCGCCGATGATCGCCAAGGTGTTCCCGTTCGCGCAGATCCAGGAAGCACACCGTTACCTGGAATCGAACGAGCAGATCGGCAAGGTGGTGGTCACGGTGTAATCCCGTGTCATGCAATGGGGGCGGCCCACCGCCCCCGTTGCGGTTACCTCGGCAACGCAAACGCCATCACGTAATCGCCGTTCGGGGTTTCCATGAAATGGTGGCCGCCGGCCATGATCACCACGTACTGGCGGCCACCCTGTTCGTACACCATCGGGTTGGCCTGCCCGCCCGCCGGCAGCTTGGCGTGCCACAGCTCCTTGCCGGTCTTCAGGTCGATCGCGCGCAGCAGATCATCAGTGGCGGCCGCAATGAAGATCAGGCCGCTGGCGGTGACTACCGAACCGCCATTGTTCGGCGTGCCGATCTCGATCGGCAGGCCGGAACGGATGCCGAACGGTCCGTTGCCGCGCGCACTGCCGAACGGGCGGTCCCACAGCAGCTTGCCGGTGCGCAGGTCGATGGCACGGATACCGCCATAGGGGGGCTGCTTGCACAGCAGGCCGGTGAACGGCAGTCGCCAGCCAGCGTTGACCTGGATGCCATACGGCGTGCCCACCTGCGGGTCGCCCGCGCCTTCGGCACCGCCTTTGTCGAACCGGATCTTCTCGCGTGGCAGCCAGCCCAACCGGTCAGCCTCGGCACGTGGCACCAGCCGGTTGTAGTTGGGCATGTCGTTGTAGTTGGCCACGATCACGCCGCGGCGCGTATCGATGGACACGCTGCCCCAGTCCGAGCCGCCGTTGTAGCCGGGGTACTCGATGGAATGGCGCTCGCTGCTCGGCGGCGTATAGAAACCCTCGTAGTACGCCTTGCGGAACTGGATGCGGCAGACCAGCTGGTCGATCGGGGTGATGCCCCACATGTCACGCTCGGTCAGGTCATGTTCGCGGCGCAGCGTGTGGTACAGCGAAAACAGCTGGGTGGGTGAACGCTGCTCGGGTTCGACGCCGCCCACCGGCACCTTGCGCTCTTCGGCGGCGGTCAGGAGCTGGCCGTTGCGGCGATCGAGGATGTACATGTCACCCTGCTTGGTCGGCAGCAGGATCGCCGGCACCTTGCCCGCCGCCGTCGGGTAGTCGATCAGGCTGGCCTGCGAACCCAGGTCGTAGTCCCACACATCCTTGCGCACCGCCTGAAAATGCCAGACCGGCTTGCCGGTGGCCACGTCGATCGCCACCAGCGAGGTCGCATAGCGATTCTGGTTCTCCGTGCGCGAGCCGCTCCAGTAGTCGGCGGCTGAATTGCCCAGCGGCAGGTAGACCAGGCCCAGCGCTTCATCACCGGTGGCGGTGGTCCACATGTTCGGCGTGCCGCGCGTATAGGTCTGCTCGCGCGGCGGCAGGCCGCTGCGCTCGGGCTGGTCCATGTCCCACGCCCAGCGCAGCTTGCCGGTGATGGCGTCGTACGCCTGGATCACGCCCGAGGGCGCATCGCGGCGCTGCCCGTCCAGCACCTGATGACCGGTCACGATCACGCCGCGCACGATGGCCGGTGGCGAGGTGATCGACACGTAACCCGGTGGCACCTCGCCCATCCCCAAGGTGATGTCGACCTGGCCGTTGTTGCCGAAGTTGGCGCAGGGATGGCCGCTGTCCGCGTCCACCGCGATGATGCGACCGTCCAGCGTGCCTTCAATGATGCGCGCCCAGCACGCCGGACGACTGCCCGGTGCAGCGCTGCGGGTGACGCTGGGCGGCGGTTCCGGCAGCGCCAGATCAGCGGCGACATCGGCCAGCACCGCATCGGCCACGGTCGGTGCGCTCGATTGTTCGTAATAACTCACACCACGACAGGCAGCGGTATAGGGAATCGAGGCATCCTTCACCTTTGGATCGAACCGCCACAGTTCCTTGCCGCTGGCAGCGTCAAGCGCGATCAGTCGGTTGCGCGCGGTGCACAGGTACAGCCGGTCGCCGATCTTCAGCGGGGTGGTTTCCGCGCCCCAGCGCTTCTTCGGCATATCGCCGGTGCGGAACTGCCAGGCCAGCTGCAACGTGGCCACATTGGCCGGGGTGATCTGCTGCAGCGGCGAATAGCGGGTGGCCGCATTGCTGCGGCCCCACGCCGGCCAGTCGCCCTCGGCGGGCTGGTCAGCCGGCTGCAGGCCCGTGGTATCGCGCGTAGGTTCCAGTCCGGCGCTGACTGCGCCTTCCGGGAACGGCAGGTGCCCGTCCACTTCACCATGCGGCGCAAAGGCCAGGCCGAAGGCGGCCACGAACACCAGCATCAGCACGCCCGCCACACTGCGCGACAAGCGCTTGGAGACCGGCTCGTGCAGGGTGGGCGCCAGCAAGGCCAGCACGATGCCAAGTGCGGTCACCAGGCCCAGCCGCGGCACCCAGCGCCAGTAGTCGCTGCCCGACTCCCACCAGGTCCACAGCAGCGTACCGGTGAACACCAGCGCATACAGCAATGCACCGCTGCGGCGGTTGCCGAACAACAGGATGCCGCTGGCCAGCAGGCCGAGCCCGGCGATGGCGTAGTACGCCGAGCCGCCAAGGCTGAGCAGCCACGCGCCGAGCCCGCCGATGACCAGGCCGAGCACGACCAGCAGCAGCGACAGCACGGTAACCAGAGGATGCCGGGCAGCGCGGACGGGAGCTGGAGCGGACGGCGGCGTGGCGGACATCGTCGATCTCCGGGGCAGCATGCGCCGTTATCCCACCGCCGACGTGAAGCGCGCGCGTATATGCCGCATCCGGATACGACGACGCCGGCACAGGGCCGGCGTCGTCGGGTACCTCAGGCTCGCAGCAGGATCACTCCTGCGCGGCGTCCTCGCTGCTGGCAGCCGCCGGGGCGCCATCGGTCGTGGCCGCGGCCGGGGCAGCGACTGCCACCTCGTCCTCGTCCTCGTCGATCGAGGCATCCATGCGCTCCACCGCCTGCAGCTTCTCGTCCTTGGACAGGCGGATCAGGGTCACGCCCTGGGTGTTGCGGCCGACGCGGCTGATTTCCGAGCCACGGGTACGCACCAGGGTGCCGCCATCGGAGATCAGCAGCACTTCGTCATCCGAACCCATCAGCACCGCGGCGACCAGCTTGCCGTTGCGCTCGGTGGTCTGGATGCCGATCACGCCCTGCGTACCACGGCCCTTGCGCGGGTAGTCCGGCAGCGGGGTGCGCTTGCCGTAGCCGTTCTCGGTGGCGGTGAGGATGTACTGCACGCTGGCGTCGTCGGCGCCGTCGATCACCGCATCGCCCGTGGCGGCAGCTTCCTCGACACCGTTGTCGTCCTCGTTCTCGTCCTCAATGCCACCGGCACTCTCGGCCACGATCAGGCTGACCACTTCCTCGCCGGCCGGCATCTTGATGCCACGCACGCCGGTGGCGGTACGGCCCATCGAGCGGACCTTGTCCTCACCGAAGCGCACGGTCTTGCCGTTGGAGGCGAACAGCAGGATGTCGCGCTCACCGTCGGTCAGGCCGACGCCGACCAGCGCATCGCCCTCGTCCAGGTTGATCGCGATCTTGCCGCGGGCCAGACGGAAGGCGAACTCACCCAGCGGGGTCTTCTTGACCGTACCGTTCTTCGTAGCGAAGAACACGAACTGGCCATCGGCGTACTCGCGCACCGGCAGCACGGCCTGCACGCGTTCACCGGGCTCCAGCGGAATCCAGTTGATGATCGGACGGCCACGAGCGTTGGAACCGGCTTCGGGCAGCTGGTAGACCGGCAGCCAGAACACCTTGCCCGAACTGGTGAAGGTCAGCAGCGTGTCGTGCGTGTTGACCAGCCACAGCTGTTCGATGAAATCCTCTTCCTTGGTCGCCGCCGCACTGCGGCCACGGCCACCACGGCGCTGCGCGCGGTAAACGCTGACCGGCTGGCGCTTCACGTAACCGGCATGCGACACAGTGACCACCACGTCTTCCGGCGCGATCAGGTCGAGGATGTCCAGGTCTTCTTCGCTGTGGCGGATCTCGGTACGACGCTCGTCGCCGAACTCGGCCTTGACGCTGACCAGCTCTTCGCGGATCACCTGCAGCAGGCGGTCGGGATCTTCCAGGATGTGGATCAGCCCGGCGATCACTTCCAGCAACTGCTTGTACTCGTCGGTCAGGCGGTCCTGCTCCAGCCCGGTCAGGCGGTGCAGGCGCATTTCCAGGATCTGGGTGGCCTGGATCTCGGTCAGCTGGTAGCCGCCCTCGATCAGGCCCACGCCCTTGGGCAGGTCTTCCGGGCGCGAGGCTTCGGCACCGGCAGCACCCAGCATGGCACCGACCAGGCCCGGCTCCCACACGCGTGCCAGCATGCGCTCGCGTGCTTCGTTCGGGTTCGGCGAGGTCTTGATCAGTTCGATCATCTCGTCGATGTTGGCCAGCGCGACGGTCAGGCCTTCCAGCACGTGGGCACGGGCGCGCGCCTTGCGCAGCTCGAACACAGTGCGGCGGGTGACCACTTCGCGACGGTGGCGGACGAACGCCTCCAGCATCTGCTTGAGGTTCATCAACTGCGGGCGGCCGTCGACCAGCGCCACCATGTTGATGCCGAACACCGATTCCATCTGCGTCTGCTGGTACAGGTTGTTCAGCACAACCTCGGCAGATTCACCGCGCTTGATCTCGATGTAGATGCGCATGCCGTCCTTGTCGGACTCATCGCGCAGCTCGCTGATGCCTTCGATCTTCTTTTCCTTGACCAGCTCGGCGATCTTCTCGATCAGACGCGCCTTGTTCACCTGGTAAGGAATTTCGGTGACGATGATCGATTCGCGGCCGTTGTCGGCCACTTCGATATCGGCCTTGGCACGGATGCGCACACGGCCGCGGCCGGTGCGATAGCCGGCGACGATGCCGGCGGTGCCATTGATGATGCCGGCAGTCGGGAAATCCGGGCCCGGGATGTACTCCATCAGGCCGTCGACGTCGATTTCCGGGTTGTCGATCAGCGCGATGCAGGCGTTGATCGATTCGCTCAGGTTGTGCGGCGGGATGTTGGTCGCCATGCCCACCGCGATACCGGCCGAACCATTGACCAGCAGGTTCGGGAACCGGGTCGGCATGACCGTCGGCTCCAGTTCCTTTTCGTCGTAGTTGGGCTGGAAATCGACGGTTTCCTTGTCGATGTCGGCCATCAGCTCATGCGCGAGGCGCGACATGCGCGCTTCGGTGTATCGCATCGCCGCGGCGGAGTCGCCATCGATGGAGCCGAAGTTACCCTGGCCATCGACCAGCATGTAGCGCAGCGAGAACGGCTGTGCCAGGCGCACCAGCGTGTCGTACACCGACTGGTCGCCATGCGGGTGGTACTTACCGATGACGTCACCGACGATACGCGCCGACTTGAAGTAGGGCTTGTTGCTGTGCGCGTTCAGTTCATTCATCGCGAACAGCACGCGGCGATGCACCGGCTTGAGGCCGTCGCGCGCATCCGGGAGCGCGCGGCCCACGATCACGCTCATGGCGTAATCGAGGTAGCTCTTGCGCATCTCGTCTTCCAGGTTGACCTGGATGATTTCCTTGGCGGTTTCTGCCATTCGGGTTCCGTTGTCTGGTAGCGGTCCAGTCCGGCGCAGCCCTCTGCGGGAGGGGGTCGCGCCGGAACCTCGATTCAACCTGTGGATACTACCACAACAGGCCGTTTTCCGCCTCCCTTTACGGGGATTTTACCTGCACAAATCAGGAACTTAGGGGGTTGCCGGCCAGCGGCCGGCACTACCGGGGCCGGGGTCGGAGCCCTTTCCTGCGGAAAGGGCTCCGACCCCGCTGTCCATCAGCCGCCGAAGGCGGCGCGCATGTTCCCGGCGGTCGGGTTCAGGATCACCCCGCGCTCGGTCACGATGGCGTCGATCAGCTCGCCCGGGGTGACGTCGAACACCGGGTTCCAGGCAGCGATGCCCTCGGCCACGGTGCGGGTGCCGCCCAAACCGTACAGCTCGCCCGGATCGCGCTGCTCGATCTCGATCTGGCTGCCGTCAACAGTCTCCATGTCCACCGTCGAGGACGGCGCCACGACCATGAACTTCACGCCGTGATGGCGCGCAGCGATGGCCAGCTGGTAGGTTCCGATCTTGTTGGCGGTATCGCCGTTGGCGCAGATGCGGTCGGCACCGACGATCACCCACTGCACAGCACCGGTCTTCATCAGGTGCGAGGCAGCCGAATCGGCGATCAGCGTGGCGTCAATGCCATCCTGCTGCAGCTCCCACACGGTCAGGCGCGCGCCCTGCAACCACGGCCGGGTTTCGCCGGCGAACACGCGGGCGATGCGATGCTGGGCCATGCCGGCACGGATCACGCCCAGCGCGGTGCCGAAGCCGGCGGTGGCCAGCGAGCCGGTGTTGCAGTGGGTCAGCACGCCGCTGCCGGCTTCGATCAGGCCTGCGCCCAGCGCGCCCATATGGCGGTTGGCGGCCAGGTCTTCCTCGGCGATGGCCTGCGCTTCCGCCTCCAGCTTCGCCTTCCAGTCAGCACCGGCGGCATTCAGGCAACGGCGCATGCGCGCCAGCGCCCAGGCCAGATTGACGGCGGTCGGACGCGAGGCGTTCAGGCGCTGCAGCGCCGGCTCCAGCTGCTGCAGGGCATGTGCACCGTCGGCGGCCTGCACTTCGCGCGCCGCCAGTACCACGCCCCAGGCGGCGGCAATGCCGATTGCCGGCGCACCACGCACGGTCAACGCGTGGATGGCCGCAGCCACTTCGTCACTGTCATGGCAGACCACATGCTCGACCACGAACGGCAGCTTGCGCTGGTCCAGCAGTTGCAGGGCATCGCCGGTCCACAGGATCGGGCGGATGTGGTCGTAACGGGCGTAGTCGATGTCGGAGGCAGTGTTCATGGGCCCATTGTAGGGCCACGCCCCCCGGGGTTGGAGCCCGCCCGGACTCAATTCACCGAGAATTCGGCGCGGCAGCCGCCGTCCACCCAGATGCCGTTGCGACTCCAGCCCCAGGTACTGCCTTCCTCGCACGGCGTGCTGGACAGCTGCTCGACGACAGCGGCACCGACCGAGATGCTGGCACCGCAGAAGCGGCGCTTCTTCGACTTCGATTCACAGGTCAGCCGGCGTGGTACGTCGACGAATCGGCCATCCTCGTCAGCCACTTCGAAGTCCCCCTGGCAACCGCGGCTGGTCCAGACTTCATTGCGCTTGTAGCCCCAGCCCTGCCCTTCGCGGCATGGCAGCGCCGACAGCTGGCGCAGCAGCCGCACTGGCGCGCCATCCAGGCGCACCGGGCAACTCTGCGGGCGGCCATTGGATTCACAACGCACCACGCGACGGACCAGGCGCTTGCCCTCGCTGGCTGCGGGCGCGGCACCTGCAGCACGGCGCGCGCGGAACTCGGCGCGGCAGCCCAGCGTGACCCACACGCCGCTGCGGTCGGTGCCCCATTCGCTGCCACGGATGCAGCTGCTGTTGGAGAGCTGGCGCACCAGGTCGATGCCGTTGCTGACATCGATATCGCAATGCACCCAGCCCATGTCGCGTGATTCACAGGTCACCACTTCACCGTCGTAGCCGGCCTGCTGGGCAGATGCCGATGACGGCAGCCAGGCACCCCAGAGCGCGATGGAGTACACCGGTGCAGCGACAACCGCAAACCACTTGACCAAAGCCTTCCCCAGCAGGAATGGATGAACTGCGTGCCAGTGTCCGGCATCTGCCGTGATAAGAGCATCATCCTGCTTACCGAAGCAAGCGCGGAAACACGGAATTCCGTTCAGTCTTCGACGTTCAGGAACGCACGTCGCTCATGCGTGGGCAAAGTCGTAGGCCAGCACGTCGGCGATGCGCGGCGTGCGGTTCATCGCCATCAGCAGGCGATCCACACCCACCGCAACGCCGGCGCAGGCCGGCATCGACGGCAATGCGGCCAGCAACGCTTCGTCCAGTGCCGGCTGCACCTGGCCGCGCTCGTGGCGCCGCTGCTGGTCACGCTGGAAACGCGCGCGCTGTTCGCCGGCGTCGTTCAGTTCGTGATAGCCGTTGGCCAGTTCCACCGCGCCCAGGTACAGCTCGAAACGCTCGGCCAGTGGCGGCGTGCCGGGGCGGATGCGCGCCAGCGCGGCCTGGCTGGCGGGCCAATCGTGGACCACGGTCATCACCGCGTCATCGAAGTGCGGCTGGATGCGATGGGTCATCAACAGGTCCAGCCAGTCGTCACGGGTCAACCCGACCGGATCGATGTGCACCTCGCCCAGCGCGACCCGCAATGCAGCCTCATCGGCCTCGAACGGGTCCACACCCACGTACTGCCGGAAGAGCTCGCGGTAGCTCAGCACGCGCAGCGTCGCACTGCGTCCGACCAGCGCCAGCGCCTGGGCAACCAGCTCGGCGGTCTCCTGCACCAGGCGATGATGATCCCAGCCAACCCGGTACCACTCCAGCATGGTGAATTCCGGGTTGTGGCGGCCGCCCGCCTCGCCATTGCGGAACACCCGGCCCAGTTCGTAACAGTCACCCACACCTGCCGCCAGCAGGCGCTTGAGCGGATACTCCGGCGAGGTGCGCAGCCAGCGGCGGCGTCCGCCGGCATCGACATGGCCGGTGAAATCGGTATGGAAGCTGTCGATGTTCGGCTCGGTGTTGCCGGCCACCGACAGGATCGGCGTTTCCACTTCCAGCACAGCGCGTTCGGCGAAGAAGCCCCGGACCAGCGCATTGAGCGCGGCGCGCTGCTGCAGCGCGCGCAGCAGGGCCTCGCTCACAGGATGCCCTCCGGGCGTGGGTGGTCCAGCGGCAGGGTCAGCAGATCGCGAGTGTCGTCGATGTAACCGCTCGCCAGGTAGAGGCGACGGGCCAGTTCGTTGTGGTGGTTCACTTCCAGGCGCAGGCGGCTGACACCACGGCCACGCGCACGCTGTTCGCAGATCGCCAGCGCCTGCTTGCCGCGGCCACGACCGCGCGCACGGTGGGCCAGGTACAGCTCGTCCAGCAGCATGAAGTGGCCGCCCTGTTCCAGGCTGAAGCCCATCGCGATCACTGCGTAACCGACCACCTCGCCCGCCTCGTCCAGCCACAACAGCACTTCGCCGTTGCGTGGGTCGGCCAGCAGTGCATCCACGCCGCGACGCACGCGCGCGTCGTCGAAGTCGATCCTGTCTTCGGCGTAGAACTCGCGCATCAACGCGATCAGCAGCTCCTCGTCAGCACGGGTGGCCAGGCGGAAATCCAGCGGGGCGGTCTGCATCGGTGTTCCTTCGTGTTTCATGCCGGGTGCGGGAGCACCCGACGGGGTCATCATTCGTGTTCGGCAAGATAGGCCAGCAGGCGGTCCTCGTCCCACACCGGCACACCCAGCGACTGCGCCTTGTCCAGCTTGGAGCCTGCCTCTGTGCCGGCCACCACGAAACTGGTCTTCTTTGAAACGCTGCCGGACACCTTGGCACCGAGGGCCTCCAGGCGCTCCTTGGCCGCATCGCGGGTGAGCTGGGCCAGGGTGCCGGTCAGCACCACGGTCTGCCCGTCCAGCGGACCGGCCACGATCTCGGCCAGCGCCGGCGCCTTGGCCAGGATCTGCCGCATCGCGTTCTCGGCGGCCAACAGCATCGCACCGTGGCCATCGGCGTCCAGCCACTCGGCCAGCCCGCGCGCCGTGTCATCCGGCAACCCGGCGTTGACGAACTGGCCATGCTCGGCGTCGAGCACCGCCTGAGCACCAGGCAACACGGCGATCAGCTTTTCCGCGCGCAGGCGGGTGATGCCGGGGATCTCCGACTCGACCAGCAGCTGCGCCAGATCCAGGCCTTCGCGCAGCTTGGCGCTGGGCGCGTGCACATCGCTGATGCGCACCTGGCCGACCTGCAGCAGGTCATCGATGGCCTGCTGGTTGCCCTGCTGCTCGAAGAAGTGGCCGAGCGACCGCGCCACTTCGCCACCGATGTCCGGCACGCGCTTGAACAACGGCCACGGCAGGTGGCGGATCAGTTCCAGGTCACCGAACCACTGCGCCAGCGCCTTGGCCGTGCTTTCGCCCACATGTTCGATGCCGAGCGCGAACAGCAGGCGCTCCAGCGTGGCGGCTCGGCTGGCGTCGATCGCTGCGATCAGGTTGTCGGCCCACTTGGTGGCGATCTTCTTCGTGTTCCATTCGAAGCTGGCCGGCTGCGCCAGCGCCTGCGCGCGCCAGCCCGGATCGTTGCCGTCCAGCTTGAGCACCGCATTGAGCACCGCACCACTGCCCTCGGCGGGCAGGTGCAACTTCAGCGCAGCGGCCAGTGCCGACGGATCCTCGGCGTCCAGCACCAGCTTCAGGTGCAACAGCTGGTCACGGCTGAGGCGGTACAGATCGGCCACGCTCTTGACGATGCCGGCGTCGACCAGGGTTTCGATGTACTTGTCGCCGAGGCCGTCGATATCCATCGCGCGGCGCGAGGCGAAATGGGCAATGGCCTCCTTGCGCTGCGCAGGGCAGGACAGCTCACCCGAACAGCGCCATGCGGCTGCACCCTCCTCGCGCACGATTTCCGAGCCGCACACCGGGCAGCGCGTCGGCATCTGCCACGGCGTGGTGCCCTGCGGGCGCCGGTCGAGGATGACGCTGACCACTTCCGGGATCACGTCGCCCGCACGGCGCACGATCACGCTGTCACCGACGCGGACGTCCAGGCGTGCGATCTGATCGGCGTTGTGCAGCGTGGCGTTGGACACGATCACGCCGGCCACGGCCACCGGCGCCAGGCGCGCGACCGGGGTGGCGGCACCGGTGCGGCCGATCTGGATCTCGATCGCCTCCACCGTGGTGCTCTGTTCCTGCGCCGGGAACTTGTGCGCGATGGCCCAGCGCGGCGCTCGCGAAACGAAGCCCATCGCCTGCTGACCCGCACGGTCATCGAGCTTGTAGACCACGCCATCGATATCGAACGGCAGGCCATCGCGGCGCTCACCGATATCGCGGTAGTAACCGAGCAGGCCGTCGGTGCCTTCCACCACCATGCACAGCTCACTGACCGGGAAGCCCCAGGCACCGAGCTGGGCCAGGGTACCCGAATGGGTGTCGGGCAGCTCGCCGCCCTGCACTTCGCCAATGCCGTAGGCGAAGAAACTCAGCCTGCGCTGCGCACTGATCTTCGGGTCGAGCTGGCGCAGCGAACCGGCCGCCGCGTTGCGCGGATTGGCCAGCACCTTGCCGCCCTGCAGGCGTGCACGTTCGTTGTAGGCCTCGAAGTCGGCACGGGCCATGTAGACCTCGCCGCGCACCTCCAGCACATCCGGCCAGTCCTTGCCGTGCAGGCGCTTGGGAATGTCACCGATCTCGCGCAGGTTGGCGGTCACGTCCTCGCCGGTACTGCCATCGCCACGGGTCGCGCCGAGCACGAAATGACCATCCTCGTAGCGCAGGCTGATCGCCAGGCCGTCCATCTTCGGCTCGGCCGAGAACTGCAGGCTGCGGCGGCCCAGGCGCTCATCGATGCGACGCACGAAATCGGCCACCTCCTCGTCGCTGAAGGCATTGGACAGCGACAACATCGGTACCGCGTGGCGCACTTCCGGGAAGCGGCCGGAGGGGCGCGCACCGACCTGCTGGGTCGGGCTGTCGGCACGGGCCAGTTCCGGGTGCTCGCGCTCCAGCGCTTCCAGCTCGCGCACCATCCGGTCGTAGTCGACGTCGGGGATCTCCGGCGCGTCCAGCTCGTGGTAGGCGCGGTTGGCCTGGGCGATCTGCCGGCGAAGGTCTTCGGCGCGTTCGGCGGGGCTGGGGCTCATCGGGATCCGGTGGTTCTGGGATGGCCGGGGATTCTACCGCGCCCGGCCGTCAGGCCCTGTAACGCGCCCGCCTTTGTAGCGTCGAGCTTGCTCGACGGCCGCTCCCCCGCTCCGGTAGGTGCCAACGCTCGCCCCCGTTCCGGTGCCAACCTTCTCCTCCCGCTCCGGTAGGTGCCAACCTTGGTTGGCACGTCTGTAGTCGAGCATGGCTCGACGCTACAAAAAGCAGCTTGCCGCCCACCCTCACCGGCGCTAGCGTGCGACGGTCTGCCCTTCGGAATCCTGCCCGTGACCCTGCCCGCTTCCCGTCGACGCTTCCTGCAACTGGCCGGTGCCGGCCTCGCCGTCGCCGGCAGCGGGCTGCCGCAGCTCGGCCATGCCCAACCCGCGACAGCCGCCGCTCCTGCCCCCGCCGAAGGTGCAGTGCTGCTGAATTTCAACGAATGCCCCTACGGCCCCTCGCCCGCTGCCCAGCAGGCGGCGCGCGACAGCATCGCCGGTTGCGGCCGCTATCGTTTCGCGCTGGCCGGACAGGTGCGCGACGCCTTCATCGAACAGGCACGCGTTCCGGCTGATCACGTGCGGCTCTATCCGGGTTCCAGCGAACCGCTGAACCGTGCCGCCGTGCTATGGACCGGCCCGCAGGCGGGACTGGTCGTCGCCGACCCGACCTTCGAGACGCTGGGCGAGGTCGCTGCCGCACACGGTGCGCACGTGCAGAAAGTGCCACTGCGCGACGACGGAGCACATGACCTGCGCGCAATGGTCGCCGCCGCACACGCACGCCCGACCGGGCTGCTGTATGTGTGCAACCCGAACAACCCGACCGGCTCGATCAGCCCGCCGGATGAGCTCGCCTGGCTGCTGGCCCACAAGCCAGCCTCCACCCGCGTGTTGTTGGACGAGGCCTACCTGCAGTACAGCGAACAGCCGAGCCTGATCGCTCAGGTGGCGCAGCGCGATGACCTGATCGTGTTGCGCACGTTCTCCAAGCTCTTTGGCATGGCCGGCCTGCGCCTGGGCGTGGCGGCCGCGCATCCCGACCGCCTGCGCGAACTGGCCAGCCTGGGCGACAACCCGCTGCCCGTGCCAGCGCTGGCCGCTGCACTGGCCAGCCTGCGCGATCCGCAGTTGATTCCGCAGCGCCGCCTGCAGAATGCCAAGGTGCGGCAGGCCACCATCGCGTGGCTGGGCAAGCGTGGTTTCAGCTGCGTGCCGTCGGAAGCGAACTGCTTCGTGGTCGACGTCCAGCGCGACGGCAGCGCGTTCGCCAAGGCAATGGCCGACAACGGCGTGGTGATCGGGCGAAGCTGGCCGATCTGGCCGCAGCGCGTGCGCGTAACGGTGGGCACCGAAGACGAAATGGCCGCGTTCCGCCGCGCATTCGCGAAGGTGGCCGGCGTACCGGCCTGACCCTGTTGGTGGGGGCGAACCTTGGTTCGCCCCATCCACGCATGGCGTGGATCTACTGTTGTGGGTGCCGACCGTTGGTCGGCACACCATAGCGCTTACCAGCGCGGGGTCTTGGTCAGCGGCGGCGCCTGGTGCTGGCGGTCGTAGGCGCGCAGCTCGTCACGGATGTGCGCGATACGCTGGCGACCCAGGGCGTTGCGGCTGTCATCCAGCACCACGCCATCCAGCAGTTCGGCCATGCGCTGAACGGTCGGCAGCATTTTCTCCCAGGCGTCCAGCGCGGTCAGCGGCGCCGGCAGGGTCAGGAAGAAAGCGATGGCCGGGGTTTCCATGGCGCGGATGTTGGCCATGTCGAAGCTGCCCGGCTTCATGATGCTGGCCATCGAGAAGATCGGGCCGCGCTCGGGGTGGCCTTCCACCAGCCGGTGGAACACGTTCATGTGGCCGAACACCAGGCCGGTCTTCTCGGCCGCCACCACGATGTCCTCACCACGCAGCTGTTCACCGGCGCGGGCGGCCACGAACAACGAGACGATCTTGTCGAAGTCCTGGGTGGCACGCTTGCCGAGGTCGCTGGCGCCCGGGTCGGTTTCGCCCAGGCCGAGTTCGGCCTGCTCGCCTTCCGCGCCCATGCCCGGTTCGACGCGGCCATCGGCCACGGTGACGCCGTCTTCGCCCAGCACCGGTTCGCGGCGCTCGCCGCTGGTCGGTTCCGCGCCTTCCACGCGGCGCCCCTGGGGCTTCTTTTTCGGACGGCCAAACAGGAAGATCGCGGCGATCAACAGCAGGCCGGCGGCCAGGATGCCGATGCGCAACAGTGCCGTGTCGGACATTCGATAGGTTCTCCGGCTAGTTCATTCAGGTAACTAGGATGGCACGTCAGGCCGCGCCCGCCAATCGCGCGGCTTCTTCCAGGTCCACGCTGACCAGGCGGCTGACGCCCGGCTCGCGCATGGTCACGCCCGACAGCTGGTGCGCCGCCTCCATCGTCGCCTTGTTGTGGCTGACGAACAGGAACTGCACCTTCTCGCTCATTTCCTTGACCATGTTGGCCAGGCGGCCGACGTTGGCTTCGTCCAGCGGCGCGTCCACCTCGTCCAGCAGGCAGAACGGCGCGGGATTCAGCTGGAAGATGGCGAACACCAGCGCCACTGCGGTCATCGCTTTCTCGCCGCCGGACAGCAGCGAGATGCTGGACACGCGCTTGCCCGGCGGGCGCGCCATGATGGTCACGCCGGTGTCGAGCAGGTCTTCACCGGTCAGCTCCAGGTAGGCGTGGCCGCCACCGAACAGGCGCGGGTACAGCGCCTGCACGCCAGCATTGACACGATCAAAGGTGTCCTTGAAGCGGCCGCGGGTCTCGCGGTCGATCTTGCGGATCGCATCTTCCAGGGTTTCCAGCGCCGTGGTCAGGTCGGTGTGCTGCGAATCCAGGTAATCCGAGCGCTGCGAGGCCTCGCCGTACTCGTGGATGGCAGCCAGGTTGACCGGCTCCAGCCGGCGCATGCGGCCATCGATCTGGTGCACGGCCTGCTCCCAGTCGCCCAGGCGGGCATCCTCGGGCAGTGCGTTGAGCACGTCCTGCAGCACGAAGCCGGCCTTCTCCACCGCGCCCTGCAGGGTGTCCGCACTGAGCACCAGCGCCTGCTGGTCCAGCTTGCGCTGCGAAATGCGCTCGCGCTGGGCCAGCGCCTGCTCGTCGCGCTGGTGGCGGGTCTGTTCGTAGTTGCGCAGCTCGGCGTCGATGCCGTCCAGCAGGGTGCGCGCCTCGGTCAGCACGCGATCGGCCCGCACGCGCTCTTCCAGCGCGTTCTGGTGCTCGGCCTGCAGCGACTCGACCGGCGAATCACCTTCATCCAGCTGCGAATGCAGTTCGCCCAGCCGCGAATCCAGCTGCCCGCGCTGGGTGCCCATGCGTTCCAACGCCTGGCTCAACGAGGCCAGCTGCGCACGCTGCGATTCCAGGGTCAGCGCCAGCGAATGCGAGCGCTCACGCACCGCGCGTGCAGCATCGCGTGCCAGGTCGCGGGCCTCGGTCAGCTGGCGGCGCTCGCCCTCCAGCCGCTGCCGGGTCGATTCCAGGTCGCCCATGCTGCTGACCGCGTTCTCCAGCCGCGAGCGCGCTTCACGCGCCTGCTCGTTGTTGGCTTCCAGCGTTTCCTGCAACTGCTTCAGCTCACCTTCGATGCGGTCGATCCGCGTGCGCGCCGCTTCCACCTTGCCCTGCTGGCCCTGCAACTGGCCAGCCAGTTCAGAGACCGTACGATGGGTCTGGTACAGCGCACGCTGCGCGTCTTCGCGCTGCTGCTCGGCGGCCTGCAGCTGCTCGCGGAAGCCTGCCAGCTGTTCTTCCAGCTCGGCTTCGCGGTCCTGCAGCTGCTCGATCTGCTCACGCAGTTCGTTGATCTCACGTTCGCGCAGCAGCGCGCCCTGCTGGGCCGCACCGGAACGCGACACACCCAGCCAGCCCTCGCCCAGGCGCTCGCCGCCTTGGGTGATGATCGAATCGCCTTCCGGCAGGCTGGCCTGCAGCGCCTTGGCCTCGGACAGATCCTTGGCACCGTGCAGGTGCGCCAGCAGGCGACGGATCGCGGCCGGGCCACGCACGCGTGCAGCCAGCGAGGTCGGTGCAGCCTTGACGTCGGCACCGGCGTTGGCGACCAGCGCAATGTGGCCATCGCCAAGTTCGCCCAGCGCGTCGACCAGGCTGGCCGGGTCGTCGACCAGCACGCCTTCGATCAACTGGCCGAGCGCGCTTTCCACCGCGTTTTCCCAGCCCGCATCAACGTCCAGGCGTTCGCCGACACGCGCCGCCGAGTCCAACCCACGCGCCTTCAACCAGGCCACGGCCGCGCCCTGCTCCTGGCCCAGCGCGGCCTGCTGCAGGGTTTCCAGCGAGGCCAGCCTACCGCGCAGGCCGTTGGCCTGCTTGCGCAGTTCCGCCAGTTCGTTCTGGCCATTGCGCTGCTGTTCCTGCACCCCCACCACGCCCTGCTTGCGCAGCTCGACGTCTTCGCTCAATTCATCCAGCGCGGTCTTCTGCGTGTCGTGCTGCAGGTGCAGCTGCTCGAAGGCTTCTTCCAGCGCATCCACGTCCAGGCCGGCGCGTTCGGCGGCCAGCGCTTCGCGACGCCGGTCGGCGTCGAGGATCTGCTTGTCCAGATAGTCCACGCGCGTGCGCTCGACGTCGCCGGCGCGCGAGGCCTCCGAACTCTGCGAGGTGTGCTGTTCCCAGCGCTGCTGCCAGCTGGCCAGCCGGTCTTCGGCCTCGCGCAGGCTTTCCTGCTTGATCTCGTTCTCTTCCTGCAGCTCCTCCAGCTGCGGAGTGGCAGCTTCCACCGCCTCGCGCAGCACCATCAGCTTGGCCTCGTCGCCGCTGATGTGCTGGCCCAGTTCGGCCAACGCCTGGCGGGTCTCGTCGCGCGCCTTGTGCAGGCGCTGCGACAGCTCGCGCTGGTGCTGGATCTGCTGTTCCAGGCGGGCCAGCGTGCTGCCGACCTGGTAGACCGCGGCCTGTGCGGTGTTCAGCGCATCGGCAGCCTCTTCGCGGCGCACGCGCGAGGTCTCGATGCGGGCCTCGGCGTCACGCTGATCGGCGATCAGCTGCTGCAGCCTGGTCTCTTCCTGCGACAGGCCTTCGCGCAGCTTCGACAAGCGCCCGTCGAGCCCACGGAACTCCAGCGTCTTCCACTCGGCGTCCTTGACCCGTCGCTCTTCCTGCAGCGCCTGGTACTGCTCGGCCTGCTTGGCCTGGCGCTTGAGATGCTCGAGCTGCTTGCTGATCTCGTCGCGCAGGTCACCCAGCCGGTCCAGGTTCTCGCGGGTGTGGCGGATGCGGGTCTCGGTCTCCTTGCGGCGCTCCTTGTACTTGGAGATGCCAGCCGCCTCTTCCAGGTACACGCGCAGGTCTTCCGGGCGCGCCTCGATGATCTGGCTGATCATGCCCTGCTCGATGATCGAGTAGCTGCGCGGGCCCAGGCCGGTGCCGAGGAACAGATCGGTGATATCGCGGCGGCGGCACTTGGTGCCGTTAAGGTAATAGTTGCTGGTGCCGTCGCGGCTGACCGTCCGTTTGACCGAGATTTCGTTGAACGAGGCGTACTCGCCGGAAATCGTGTGGTCGGAGTTGTCGAAGATCAGCTCGACGGTGGCCTGCGAGACCGGCTTGCGGGCATTGGAACCGGAGAAGATCACGTCGGTCAGCGAGTCGCCGCGCAGGCGGCTGGCCGAACTTTCGCCCATGACCCAGCGCACGGCGTCGATGATGTTCGACTTGCCGCAGCCGTTGGGCCCCACCACGCCGGTCATGTTGGTCGGCAGGTGCAGGGTGGTCGGATCGACGAACGACTTGAAGCCGGACAGCTTGATCGTGGAAAGACGCATAGGGGTTCCGGACTGGGGCCGGCAAGCGGCCTGCGTTTACCCTCCAAGTCATTGATCCTGTTGGGATCGATGCCCGTGGAACGGGTGTGACGCCCTGAGTATACCGATGTGGCCGTGTTCTACGAATGGGCGTGGAACATTGTCCAGCCCCACCCCGTCCGCCGGACGTGGCCCGACGCCACGAAACGGAGCCATAAAGCAAAACGGGCACCCTTGCGGGCGCCCGTTCTGCGGTGATTCCAGGCCTTGCGGCGCGGGATCAGGCTTCGGCGACGACGACGACCTTGACGGTGGTCTCGACGTCGGCGTGCAGGTGGATCAGCACGTCGTATTCGCCGATGTTGCGGAAGGCGCCCTCGCCCAGGATGACTTCGCTCTTGCTGACCGGCAGGCCGGCAGCGGTGAAGGCATCGGCGATTTCGCGGGCGCCGACCGAGCCGTACAGCTTGCCTTCGGTCGAAGCGTTGGCCGGGATGGTCACGCTCGCGCCTTCCAGCTTCGCCTTGCGGGCGTCAGCGTCGGCGTGGATGGCCTGGGCCTTGGCTTCGTATTCGGCGCGCTTGGCTTCGAACTCGGCCTTGTTGCTCTCGGTGGCCGGAACGGCCTTGCCCTGCGGCACGAGGAAGTTACGGCCGTAGCCCGGCTTCACATCGACCAGGTCGCCCAGGTTGCCGAGGTTGGTGACTTTCTGCAGGAGGATCAGCTGCATGGTATTGCTCCAGATGAGTTATTCGTTAGCGAGGCGATGCCCCGCAACAAAGGCTGTCCGAATAGCTGGCACAGCGGGGCGGCACCGGGCCGCCCCGCCGGGCATCAGACGTCGTGGTTGTCGGTGTACGGGATCAGGGCCAGGAAGCGAGCGCGCTTGACGGCGGCCGCCAGCTGGCGCTGGTACTTCGACTTGGTACCGGTGACGCGGCTCGGCACGATCTTGCCGTTCTCGGTCAGGTACTGGCGCAGGGTGTTGAGATCCTTGTAGTCGATCTCCTTCACACCTTCAGCAGTGAACTTGCAGAACTTGCGGCGACGGAAGAACTTGGACATGGGAAGGCTCCTTAGGCGGCGGAAGCGGCGTCGTCGCCGGCTTCGTTGTCAGCGGTGTTGTTGGACTCGCCTTCTTCGTCGTCACGACGACGGCGCTCACCGCGCTCCGGCTTGTCACCCTTCTCGTCCTTGCTCTTCATGATCAGCGACTGCTCGGTGTCAGCCTCGTCACGCTTGATGACCAGGTTGCGCAGCACGGCGTCGTTGAAGCGGAAGCTCTCGGTCAGTTCGTTCAGAACGGCCTGGTCGGCTTCGATGTTCATCAGCACGTAGTGGGCCTTCACCAGGTTCTGGATCGGGTACGCCAGCTGGCGGCGGCCCCAGTCTTCCAGACGGTGGATGGTGCCGTTGCCGTTCTCGACCAGCGACTTGTAGCGCTCGATCATGGCCGGGACCTGCTCGCTCTGGTCCGGGTGGACCATGAACACGATTTCGTAATGACGACTCATGTTTTTTTCTACCTTTCGGATGTGGCCTTGCGGCCGGACAGCCCCCCGCCGTTGAGACCGCGGTGGGGCAAGGATTCCCGCCAGGGAGGCAGGAAGCCGCGCATTATGGCGCAGTTGGGGATGGCGGGCAACCGGGCGGCCACGGGACAACCTGAACCCGCCAGCGTATTCAGCCCAGATCGACGTGAAGGCGATGCTGGCCGCATTCCAGGCACTGGAACAGGCAGCCGACCATCATCCCGTCCCGGCTCAGGTGCGCCAGCACCCAGTCGGCGTCGCGTGGATTGACCGCCGCCACATCGGGCCGGACCTGGTCGAGGATGGGCAGCAGGTCTTCGCTGCCGGCGAAGCCGAGGAAGGCGCAGGGCCGCTCACAGTGGCTCAGCCAGACCGACTGCTGCCAGGACGAGTAGCCCGGCGTGCGCTCGCAGATTTCCAGCAGCAGCTCGCGGGCGATGGTCGGCGGCGGGTCGGCCGGGTCCGGAGACACCCCTTCGATATCGCACCAGCCGGTGAATTCACCCTCGTAGCTGGCCGCCGCCCTGCCATCGGCGATACACCAGGGGCACAGGTAATCGGGGCTCAGAACGGAGTAGAACGGCCCCCGGTAGCGCAGTGCGCGCGGCTGACCGCAGCAGTCGCAGACCCCGACGACCTCTTCGAAGGAGAGGGTGTAGGCGTTGGGGTGATGAATGAAAAGCGGTCGTTCCATCCGTGGATCCCCTCCCTGCCGACCAAGGTCGGCATCTACCAGGGCAGCCCCCGGTAGCGCCGGGCCACGCCCGGAGCATGCCAGAACCAGCCTTCAGGCCTTGTCGGCGTCGGTGGTGAAGCTCTCGCCGCAACCACACTCGGCGGTGGCGTTGGGGTTGCTGAACGTGAACGTCTCGCTCAGGCCATGCTTGCCGAAGTCGATCACGGTGCCGTCCACCAGCGCCAGGCTCTTGGCATCGACATAGATCTTCACGCCATCCTGGTCGAACACGGTATCGCCCTCGCGCTCGTCGCGGGCCAGGTCGGTGATGTGACCCCAGCCCGAGCAACCGGTCTTGGTCACGCCGAAACGCAGGCCCAGCGCGCCGGGGGTCTGGGCGACAAAGCGCTGCACGCGCTCGAAGGCAATGGGGGTCAGGCTGACGGCCATGGGGCTACTCCAGAGGTACGGGGACATTATAAGGAGCCGTTGCCGCGAAAAATGCCTCGCAAGCAGAACGCTGCAACCGGTAAACTCCCGTGTTCACAGATCGAGTCGATCAGCAGAGGATTCAAGTCATGACGGTGGTCAGCGTTGAACATGCGCTTGCCGGGAAGATCCCGGAAGGCGGCGAAGTCACGGTACGCGGATGGGTGCGCACGGTGCGCGGTTCAGCGAATCTGGCCTTCGTCAATGTGAGCGACGGCTCCTGCTTCGCCCCGATCCAGGTCGTGGCCGGCGACAGCCTGGCCAATTTCGATGAGATCAAGCGCCTGACCAGCGGCTGCTCGGTCATCGCCACCGGCACCCTGGTGAAGTCGCAGGGCAAGGGCCAGTCGTTCGAGATCCAGGCCAGCGCGCTGGAGGTGGTCGGCTGGGTCGAAGACCCGCTCACCTACCCGATCCAGCCCAAGCCGATGTCGCCGGAGTTCCTGCGCGAAGTGGCGCACCTGCGCCCGCGCACCAACCTGTTCGGTGCGGTCACCCGCATCCGCAACTGCCTGGCCCAGGCCGTGCACCGTTTCTTCCACGAGAACGGCTTCAACTGGATCAGCACCCCGATCATCACCACCTCCGACGCCGAAGGCGCCGGCCAGATGTTCCGCGTGTCCACCCTGGACATGGTGAACCTGCCGCGTGACGAGAAGGGCGCGATCGATTTCAGCCGCGACTTCTTCGGCAAGGAAACCTTCCTGACCGTGTCCGGCCAGCTGAATGTCGAGGCCTACTGCCTGGCGCTGAGCAAGGTCTACACCTTCGGCCCGACCTTCCGCGCCGAGAACAGCCACACCACCCGCCACCTGGCGGAGTTCTGGATGATCGAGCCGGAAATCGCCTTCGCCGACCTGGCCGAAGACGCACGCCTGGCCGAAGAGTTCCTGAAGTACCTGTTCCGCGCGGTGCTGAACGAGCGCAGCGACGACCTGGCCTTCATCGCCGAGCGCGTGGACAAGAACGCGATCACCAAGCTGGAAGATTTCATCAACGCACCGTTCGAGCGCATCGACTACACCGATGCGGTCAGCCTGCTGCAGAAGTCCGGCAAGAAGTTCGACTTCCCGGTCGAATGGGGCCTGGACCTGCAGACCGAGCACGAGCGCTGGCTGACCGAGGAACACGTCGGCCGCCCGGTGGTGGTGACCAACTATCCGGAGCACATCAAGGCCTTCTACATGCGCCTGAACGACGACGGCAGGACCGTTGCCGCGATGGACGTGCTGGCCCCGGGCATCGGCGAGATCATCGGCGGCAGCCAGCGCGAAGAGCGCCTGGACGTGCTGGACGCGCGCATGGCGCAGTTCGGCCTGGATCGTGAGCACTACAGCTGGTACCGCGATTTCCGCCGCTATGGTTCGGTGCCGCACGCCGGCTTCGGCCTGGGCTTCGAACGCCTGGTGGTGTACGTCTGCGGCCTGTCCAACATCCGCGATGCGATCCCCTACCCGCGCGCCCCGGGCAGCGCGGACTTCTAAGCCCCATACGACCACGGAGGTACTGCCCCATGACCCTGTTCTTCGCCCTCTGTTTCGTCGGCGTTGCAGTGGCCGGGTTCAGTGCCTTCGTGATCTTCTGGCCGCTGACCCTGGTGCATGTGCGCGACCGCCATCCGGCGCTCGCCGCGCGCTTCGGCAGCGGCGCCTTCCTCAAGCCCGATGCCCTGGCCTGGCTGCTGCGCCGTGACTATCGCCAGCAGCCGGACCGCTCGCTGTCCGGTCTGGCGACGCCGGCCTGGGTATCGCTGCTGACCCTGCTGGCCGGACTGGGCATGGCCGCCCTGCTCTGGCTGGCCTCGCTCTGGTAATACGCTCATGAATGACATCACCGCCTCGCGCGACAGCTGGTGGCTGGCCAGCCTCGGCAACACCCTGATCTGGGCGCGCCTGCGCGTGCGCCCCGCCGGCACCGCCGAAGTGCTCGACAGCGATGGCAACACGCTGAGCTATGACAGCGAAGACACCGCCCGTTCGCAGCTGTTCGACGCCGAGTTCGTCGAGTACGACGGCCTGGACGAGGAGGACGCGCTGGTGCGCGGCTTCAGCCTGCACGAAGTGCAGCCGCCGCAGGCCGACAGCGACGAGGGCCTGCGTGGCCACATGATCCAGTCGCTGGGCGGGCGCGCCTGACCCCGGCATGTTCACCCCGCGCGCCTTCGCCGAGACCGACCTGCTCTGGCTGGATCGCATGCTGGTGCGTGACCCGTTCGTCACCGTGCTCACCGTCGGCAGCGACGGCCTGCCCGAGCTGACCCGGATGCCGGTGCTGTACCACCGCGACGGCGAACACATCGAACTGCGCGGCCACTGGGCCCGCGCCAACCCGCAGTCGCGCCGAAGCGGCGCGGCCAAGGTACTGGTCGACGGCCCGCACGGCTATGTCTCGGCCAGCTGGTATCCGGACAAGGAGCCCGCCGCGCGGGTACCCACCTGGAACTACGCCGCCGCCGAGCTGCGTGGCCAGCTGCAGACCTTCGACGACACCGGTTCACTGGCCGAGCTGGTCGGCGCGATCAGCGACCGCTTCGAGGCCAGCGTCGGCCAGGACTGGCAGTTCGATGCCACGCGTGCCGAGCATGGCCCCGAGCTGCGCGCCATCGTCGGCTTCCGTTTCCAGGTCGAGCAGGTGCAGCTGAAGCTCAAGCTGAGCCAGAACCATCCCGATGCCAACCAGCGCGCAGTGATCGCCGAGCTGGAACAGCTGGGCACTCCCTCTTCCACCGAGTTGGCGCAGTGGATGCGCTGGCATCGCGAACAGGCCGCCCGCAGCGACTGAACGCCCCAGATTCCCGCGATGACGCAGCCGGATGGCTGCGGCGCGCCCACACCCGACGCCAGGGACCCGAACATGAAAGACATCCACAAGCTGCTGCAGAACAACCGCGACTGGGCCGACCGCATCGAGAAGGAAGACCCTGAGTTCTTCCACCAGCTGGCCAAGCAGCAGCACCCCGAGTACCTGTGGATCGGCTGCTCCGATTCGCGCGTGCCGGCCAACCAGATCATCGGCATGGCCCCGGGTGAAGTGTTCGTGCACCGCAACGTCGCCAACGTGGTCGCCCACACCGACCTGAACTGCCTGAGCGTGGTGCAGTACGCGGTGGACCAGCTGAAAGTGAAGCACATCCTGATCGTCGGCCACTACGGCTGCGGCGGCGTGCATGCCTGCCTGCACAACACCCGCGTCGGCCTGGCCGACAACTGGCTGCGCCACGTGGGCGATGTGATGCAGAAGCACACCGGCATCCTCGATGCGATCGAGACCGATGAGCTCAAGCACGCACGCCTGTGCGAACTGAACGTGATCGAGCAGGTTGCCAACCTGTGCCGCTCGACCATCGTGCAGGACGCCTGGGCCCGCGGCCAGAAGCTGATGGTGCACGGCTGGGTCTACAGCCTGAAGGACGGGCGCGTGCGCGAGATGGGCATCGACGTCGGTTCGCAGGAAGAGCTGCAGCCGGCGTATGAAAAGGCCCTGTCCTACGTCCCGCGCAAGGGCAAGCGCGACTGATCCCTTACGGATGACCACCATGCTCGCTTCGCCGATCAACCTGCACGCCTGGATCGAAGAAAACCGCCACCTGCTGAAGCCACCGGTGGGCAACAAGATGATCGACAACGGCGACTTCATCGTGATGGTGGTGGGCGGGCCGAACTCGCGTACCGACTTCCACTACGACGAAGGCCCGGAGTGGTTCTACCAGCTCGAAGGCGAGATGGTGCTGAAGGTGCAGGAGGACGGCGCGGTGCGCGACATCCCGATCCGGGCCGGCGAGATCTTCCTGCTGCCGGCCAAGGTGCCGCATTCGCCGCGGCGCCCGCCCGGTGGCATCGGCCTGGTGGTCGAGCGCAAGCGCCTGCCGCACGAGAAGGACGGCGTGATCTGGCATTGCGAACGCTGCAACCACAAGCTGCACGAAGAGTATTTCCCGCTGCAGAACATCGAAACCGACCTGCCCAAGGTGTTCGCGCGCTACCACGCCAGCCTGGAGCTGCGCACCTGCAGCGAATGCGGGCATGTGGACCCGCTGCCGGTGCCAGCCGCGGGCTGAGCCAGAGAACGGTCGTTGCCCACCTTGGTGGGCGTTTGCTCGCACGTGCGCCAACCAAGGTTGGCGACTACCGGGTCATGTGGCGCTGGCGTAAGGTTGGCAGCGCCCCGGCCAGGCCCCAGGCGCTACACTGGCAGCCCCGTTGCAGCCTGTTGCCCGACCATGTCCGACCTGCTCAGCCGCACCCACGCCATTGCCCTGGACGCCGCCGATCCGCTGCGCCCGCTGCGTAACGAATTCCTGATTCCGCGCCATGGCGGCGGCGAGCAGACCTACTTCGTCGGCAACTCGCTGGGCCTGCAGCCGCGTGGCGCTCAGGCCGCGGTGCAGGAAGTGATGAAGCAGTGGGGCGAGCTGGCGGTGGAAGGCCACTTCACCGGCCCGACGCAGTGGCTGTCCTACCACCGCCTGGTGAGCGCGCAGCTGGCCCGCGTGGTTGGTGCACTGCCCAGCGAAGTGGTGGCGATGAACACGCTGAGCGTGAACCTGCACCTGATGATGGTCAGCTTCTACCGGCCGACCGCGCAGCGCCCGGTGATCCTGATGGAAGCCGGTGCGTTCCCGACCGACCGCCACGCGGTGGAAGCGCAGATCCGTTTCCATGGGTTCGACCCGGCCGAGTGCCTGGTGGAAGTTCAACCGGACGAAGCCAGCGGAACGATCTCGCTCACCGCGATCGAGCGCGCCATCACCGAACACGGCCCGCGCCTGGCCCTGGTGCTGTGGCCCGGCGTGCAGTACCGCACCGGCCAGGCCTTCGACCTCGATGCAATCACCCGTGCCGCCCGCCTGCAGGGCGCGCGCATCGGCTTCGACCTGGCGCACTCGGTGGGCAACCTGCCGCTGCGCCTGCATGACATCGCACCCGATTTCGCCGTGTGGTGCCACTACAAATACCTCAACAGCGGCCCGGGTGCCGTGGCCGGTGCCTTCGTGCACGAGCGCCATCATCGCGACACCACCCTGCCGCGCTTTGCCGGCTGGTGGGGCCATGAGGAATCCACCCGCTTCCAGATGGCACCGCAGTTCACCCCCGCCATCGGTGCCGAAGGCTGGCAGCTCAGCAATCCGCCGATCCTCGGCCTGGCGCCGCTGCGCGCGTCGCTGGACCTGTTCGAGCGCGCCGGCATGGAGGCGCTGCGCAGCAAGTCGCTGGCCCTGACAGGCATGCTCGAAGCGCTTGTACGCGCACGCCTGTCCGGCGTGCTCGACATCATCACCCCGGCCGAGCCGCAACGCCGTGGCTGCCAACTGTCATTGCGCGTGATCGGTGGCCGCGAGCGCGGCCGCGCGCTGTTCGAGCACCTGCGCGGCATCGGCGTGCTGGGCGACTGGCGCGAGCCGGACGTGATCCGCATCTCGCCCACCCCGCTCTACAACCGCTACCTGGACGTGCACCATTTCGTCGAGGAAGTGGAAGCCTGGGCCGGCCTCTGAGCCGGTCCCTCCCCTACTGCTGGACAGTTCGTTGATCGCACACGCCTCCCGCTCGTTGAGCATTATCGGTGCCGGCCTCGCCGGGTCCCTGCTGGCCATCCTGCTGTCACGCCAGGGCTGGCGCATCACCCTGTACGAACGCCGCGGCGATCCGCGCGTGGCCGACTACGAGAGCGGCCGCTCGATCAACCTGGCGCTGGCCGAGCGTGGGCGCAACGCGCTGCGCCAGGCCGGTGTGGAAGACGAGGTCATGGCGCGCGCGGTGATGATGCGCGGCCGCATGGTGCATCCGCGCGAAGGCGAACCTCAGTTGCAGCGCTATGGCCGCGACGACAGCGAAGTGATCTGGTCGATCCACCGCAGCGACCTGAACACCACGCTGCTGGAACTGGCCGAACAGGCTGGCGCGACCGTGCACTTCCACCGCCGCCTGCACACCGTCGATTTCGATGCCGGCTACGCACGCTTCATCGATGACCGCGACGACAGCCCGCACGACATCCGCTTCGACACCCTGATCGGCGCCGATGGTGCAGGCTCGGCGCTGCGCGCGGCGATGAACCGGCGGGCGCCGCTGGGTGAGGACATCGCCTTCCTCGACCACTCCTACAAGGAGCTGGAAATTCCGCCGGCCGCCGACGGCAGCTTCCGCATCGAGCGCAACGCGCTGCATATCTGGCCGCGCGGCCACTACATGTGCATCGCCCTGCCCAATCACGAAGGCACCTTCACCGTCACGCTGTTCCTGCCCAACCAGGGCGACCCCAGTTTTGCCACGATCAACACCGGCGCACAGGCCGAAGCATTGTTCGCGCGCGAGTTCGCCGACACCCTGCCGCTGATCCCGAACCTGCGCGCGGACTGGGAACAGCACCCGCCGGGCCTGCTTGGCACGCTGACGCTCGATCGCTGGCACCAGCAGGGCCGTGCGGTACTGATCGGCGATGCCGCGCATGCGATGGTGCCGTTCCACGGACAGGGCATGAACTGCGCGTTCGAGGATTGCGTGGCTCTGGCCCGTCACCTGATGGAAGCGGATGATCTGGAGGGTGCGTTCGCCGCGTTCGAAGCCGAGCGCAAGCCGAACGCGCGTGCGATCCAGCAGATGGCGCTGGAGAACTACCTGGAAATGCGCGACCGCGTGGCCGATCCCGCCTTCCTGCTGCAGCGTGAGCTGGAGCAGGAACTGCAGCGGCGCTGGCCTACCCGCTTCGTGCCGCATTACACGATGGTCACCTTCCTGCATACGCCGTACGCGGAAGCCCTGCGCCGCACCGAGCTTCAACGCGACATGCTGGTGGCGGCCACGGCCGGCCTCGATTCACTGGACAACATCGACTGGGCGGCACTGGAAGCGCAGATCCATGCGCAGCTGCCGGTCCTGGAGGGCGCGCACTGATGGCTGACAGCTTCCTGTTCTACGACCTGGAAACCTTCGGACAGGACCCGCGGCGCACGCGCATCTCGCAGTATGCCGCGATCCGTACCGACGCCGATCTGAACGAGATCGACACCCCCGTCAGCTTCTTCGTGCGCCCGGCCGACGATCTGCTGCCCTCGCCGATGGCCACCCTGGTCACCGGCATCACCCCGCAGCAGGCACTGGCCGAGGGCATCAGCGAGGCCGAAGCCTTCGACCGCATCAACGAGCAGCTGTCGCGCCCCGGCACCTGCGCACTTGGCTACAACACGCTGCGCTTCGACGATGAATTCGTCCGCTACGGCCTGTTCCGCAACTTCCATGACCCGTACGAACGCGAGTGGCGCAACGGCAATTCGCGCTGGGATCTGCTGGACATGCTGCGGCTGATGCGCGCGATGCGTCCGGACGGCATCCAGTGGCCGCTGCGCGAGGACGGTGCCACCTCCTTCAAGCTCGAACACCTGGCCGAGGCCAACAACGTGCGCGAAGGCGATGCGCACGAAGCGCTGTCCGACGTGCGCGCCACGATCGGCATGGCGCGGCTGTTCAAGCAGTCGCAGCCGCGCCTGTGGGACTACGCCCTGAAGCTGCGCGACAAGCGTTTTGTCGGCAGCCTGCTGGATGTAACCGCGATGAAGCCGGTGCTGCACATTTCCATGCGCTATCCAGCCAGCCGCCTGTGCGCGGCGCCGGTGCTGCCGTTGGCCATGCACCCAACGATCAGCAACCGGGTGATCGTGTTCGACCTGGACGGCGACATCGACGACCTGCTGGCACTGCCGGCCGACGTGATCGCACAGCGCCTGTACATGCGCGCCAGCGAGCTGCCCGAGGGCGTTGCACGGGTGCCGCTGAAGGAGGTGCACGTCAACAAGGTGCCGGCGCTGATCGCCTGGAACCACCTGCGTGCCGACGACCACGAGCGCCTGGGCCTGGACGTGGCGGCCATCGAAGCCAGGATCGAGCGCCTGCGCGAATTCGCCCCACAGCTGGCGGAGAAGGCGCGCCAGGTCTACAACCAGCCGCGCGTGGCCACCGTGGCCGATGTCGATGCATCGCTGTACGACGGATTCCTCGGCAACGGTGACAAGCCGTTGCTGGCCCTGGCCCGTACCACCGCGCCTGATCAGCTGGCCGCGCTGGAAGGCCGCTTCCGTGACCCGCGCCTGCCCGAACTGCTGTTCCGTTACCGTGCGCGCAACCATCCCGGCAGCCTCGCGCCGGCTGAACGCCAGCGCTGGCAGGATTACCGCCGCCAGCGCCTGCTCGGAGACGGCGGCCTGGGCGAACTCAACCTGTCCCAGTACCAGCAGCAGCTGGATGCACTGGCCGCCGAAGCGCCCGAGGACACCCGGCGCCAGGTCCTGCTGCAATCGCTGCGCGACTGGGGCCAGCACCTGCAGGAGACGCTGTGAGCACTTATTTCTCGGACGCCAGCTTCAAGTTCCTGCGCAGCCTTGCGCGGCACAACGACAAGGCCTGGTTCAACGATCACCGCCAGCAGTATGAAGACCACGTGCGGCAGCCGTTCCTGCGCCTGCTTGGCGACCTCCAGCCGGCGCTGGCCGAGGTCAGCGAACACTTCCGCGCCGATACCCGCGGCGTCGGTGGCTCGTTGTTCCGCATCCATCGTGACGCGCGTTTTTCCAACGACAAGTCGCCGTACAAGACCTGGCAGGGTGCACGCCTGTTCCATGAGCGCCGCCGCGAAGTGGCCGCGCCCTCGTTCTACGTGCACCTGCAGCCGGGCGAGAGCTTCGTCGGCGCTGGCCTGTGGCATCCAGAACCCGAGACGCAGCGCCGCGTGCGCCACTTCATTCTCGACAACCCGGGCAGCTGGAAGGCCGCCGCGCATGCTCCGGCGCTGCGCAAGCGCTTCGACTTCGAGGAGAGCGAGAAGCTGGTGCGCCCGCCACGTGGCTTCCCGGCCGACTTCGAATTCATTGACGACCTCAAGCACCGCAACTGGGTGATGTGGCGCTCGCTGGACGACGCCACCATGACCGGCCCGCGCCTGTTGTCCACGCTGGGCAAGGACCTGGCTGGGCTCGGCCCGTTCGTCGACTACCTGTGCGCGGCGCTGGACCTGGAGTTCTGAGCCGCATCACCTGCCGTTCACCACTGGCTGCCTCACTTGCGGCAGTCTGGACAGCATGAAGAAGCTCACTGCACTGGCTGTGCTGCTGGTCCTGGCCTTGGCTGCGTGGTGGTTCGGTGGCCCGTACATGACCGTGCATGGCCTGTCCAAGGCCATCGAAGAACGTGACACGGCGCGACTGGAACGCTACGTCGATTTCCCGCGCGTGCGCAGCAGCCTGCGCGCGCAGCTCAATGACTATATGGTGCGCCAGGCCGGCCCGGATGTAGCGGCCAGCCCGTTCGGCGCCCTGCTCTACGGCCTGGCCGACCAGCTCGGCGGTGCTGCGGTGGACACCATGGTGACCCCGACCGGCATCGGCGCGATGCTGCAGGGCCACGTGCTGTGGAAGCGCGGCCGCAATGAACTGCAGGGCGGCGATGCCTTCGGCCCGACCGAACCGGCACGGCCGTTGAAAAACGCCGAGCATCACTTTGAAGCGCTGGACCGCTTCGTGATCGACGTTGATCGCGGCCCGGGCCAGCCGCCGTTGAAGGTGGTGCTGGAACCGCAGGGCCTGCGCTGGAAGGTGGTGGACCTGCAGTTGGGGATGTCAGGCAGCCCTTGATCGGACCCGTGGCCTGACGGCAATGCCAACCAGGGTTGGCAACTACCGGGACACAGCGCTCTGGTAGATGCCCACCTTGGTGGGCATGGATCCAGGACGGCGCCAACCAAGGTTGGCAACTACCGGGACACAGCGCTCTGGTAGATGCCCACCTTGGTGGGCATGGATCCAGGACGGCGCCAACCAAGGTTGGCAACTACCGGGACACAGCGCTCTGGTAGATGCCCACCTTGATGGGCATGGATCCAGGACGGCGCCAACCAAGGTTGGCGACTACCGGGGTACAGCGCTCTGGTAGATGCCCACCTTGGTGGGCGCCGATGCATGGCAGTGCCAACCAACGGTTGGCACCCACCCGGCATGGTTTCACCCCTCGTTGGCGACGCCATGCGGCACATGGCCGGCGGCCACGTGTTCGCGCGCACTGTCGATGTTGTGCTGCGAATCGTCGAAGAAGATGTCGGCGCCGAAGGCCTGCAGGAAGGGGCCCTTGTGGCGCCCACCAAGGAACAGCGCCTCATCCAGGCGCACACCCCACTCCCGCAGGGTGCGGATCACCCGCTCATGGGCCGGCGCCGAACGCGCGGTCACCAGCGCGGTACGGATCGGCGCACTCTCGCCGGCCGGGAACACTTCCTGCAGCGTATGCAGCGCCGAAAGGAAGCCGCGGAACGGTCCACCACTGAGCGGTTCGCGGGCGCGTTCACGCTCGTGGCGGCCAAACGCCTCCACGCCCTGCTCGCGCGAGATGCGCTCGCTCTCGTCGCCGAAGATCACAGCGTCACCGTCGAAGGCGATGCGCAGCTGCCCGGCCGGGCGACCGGTATCGATCTGGTCGGCCGCTGCTGCTGCAGTCTCGCCGGGCGGCTTGGGCAGGATGGTGGCCGCGGCGATGCCATGACGCAGCGCACTGCGCACCGATTCGGGGTTGGCCGACAGGAACAGGTCGGTACCGAATGGCTTCACGTACGGCCAGGTCGGTTCACCGGCAGTGAACGTGGCGCGGATGATGCCCAGGCCGTAGTGCTGGATCGAATTGAAGATGCGCAGGCCGGTATCGGCCGAGTTGCGCGACAGCAGGATCACCTCGACCCGCGGGTTCTCCGGGCTGGCACCCTGGTTCAGCGCCAGCAGCTTGCGCACCACCGGGAAGGCCACGCCGGGGCCGAGGATGTCGTCCTCGTGCTGGCGCTGGAATTCGGCGTACGCCGCCACGCCATCGCTCTCGAACAGCGCGTGGCTTTCCTCGAGGTCGAACAGGGCGCGCGAGGTCACCGCAACGGTCAGCAAACGGGGGGAGTTGTCGCCCATCGGTGGGGGTCCTTCAAGCGGTCGGCATGGCCGGCCGGCCATTGTCCTCAAAAAACGAACTGTTCGCTCAGGATCCTGTCTTCCAGGTTGTGCTCCGGGTCGAACAGCAGGGTCACGCGGCGGTCCTTCGACTCGCGGATGGTCACCTCGACCACGTCGCGGGTCTCATGCGAATCGGCGGTCACGCTGACCGGGCGCTTGTACGGATCGAGCACCCGGAAGCGCACCTCGGTATCGGCCTTCAGGATCGCGCCGCGCCAGCGCCGCGGCCGGTACGGGGCCAACGGCGTCAGCGCGATGGTGTGCGAGCCCAGCGGCAGCACCGGACCATGCGCGGAATAGTTGTAGGCGGTGCTGCCGGCCGGGGTGGCCACCAGCACGCCGTCGCCGATCAGTTCGGCCACGCGCTCCTGGCCGTTCAGGTCGATGCCGATATGCGCGGCCTGCCGGGTCTGGCGCAGCAGCGAAACATCGTTGTAGGCAAGCGAACCGGTACTGGTACCGGACTCGGTCAGCGCCACCATTTCCAGCGGGCGTAGATGGGCCGGCTCGGCGCGGGCGATGCGGGCATGCACATCTTCGTCGCCACGGTACTGGTTCATCAGGAAACCGACCGTGCCCAGCTTCATGCCGAACACCGGCTTGCCCAGATGCCCATGCCGGTGCAGGGTCTGCAGCATGAAGCCATCACCACCCAGCGGGCACAGCACGTCGGCCTGCTCGGGCGCGTAGTCGCCATAGCGCGACACCATGGCCGCGCGGGCCATCTGCGCGGGCTCGGTGGTGCTGGCCAGGAAAGCGATGCGGGGGGTGTCGCTCATCGGTGGATCCGGGTGGGTTTGATGGAGAGCATAACCGAGCGCCGGGAGTTGGACCCCGTGGGGCGGATGACCGGCATATCCGCCGGGACACGCCGTAAACCCATCCCTGGGGGCTCGATCGCGCCATCCATGGCGCTCACGGTCCCGGCGGATATGCCGGTCATCCACCTGGCAGGTTCACGGCCGGCATCGGGTCAGGTGGTCGCAAAGGTCAAAGGCAGAAACAGAACGGCCCCGCTCTCGCGGGGCCGCTCTGTTTCAAGCATGCCGGGCAGCGCCCGGCACTACATCACTTACGCGCCGTGGGCAGCGAGCTGGCCCAGGCGCTGCACCGCGACCGAGACGGTCGGGTAGTCCAGGGTCTTCTGCTCGGCCAGTTCGGCCAGCATCGCCAGGGTGAAGCGCAGGCTGTTGTCGTCACGGCCCATCCAGGCTGCGACCTTGGCCTCCGCGCTGCTGCCCTTGGTGCCCAGCACCTGGCCGGCCAGGTTGCGGTGGTTGGCCGCCAGTTCGTCACGCAGCACGCCACGTGCCACGGCGTGCCAACGACCGTTGACCTCCAGCGCGTCGACCTGCTCGAACAGCCACGGCAGCTGCAGGGCATCGCCCAAGCGGAAGTGGACCTTGGACACGTCCACCGGCTTCAGCTTGCGGGTGCGGGCCAGTTCGATGATGTCGAACGCCGGCTCCAGGAAGTGCAGTTCGGCCAGCTGCTGCGCCAGCGCGGACGGAAGGCCCTTTTCCTTCCACTCGGCCACCAGGGCTTCGTAGGTCGGACGCTGCGAATCCGGCAGCACACCCGAAGCAACGCGGATGTCGTTGAACGGGCCCTGGTAGCGGTTGACCGCTTCGGTGATGCCCGGCATCGCACCCGGGCGCGACAGCAGCCAACGCACGAACGAACGCTGCAGCTTCCAGATCACTTCCAGTGCATCGATCTGCACCGACTCCGGCACCTTGCCGTCGAGGGCATCGATCTGCGCCCACAGCGCGCGTGCATCCAGCGTTTCGCGGCTGATGGTGTAGGCCTTGGCGACCTCGGCGATGGAACGGCCGGTGTCTTCCTGCATGCGCATCAGGAAGGTGGCGCCCATGCGGTTGATGGTCTGGTTGGTCACGGCCGTGGCGATGATTTCGCGCTTCAGGCGGTGACGCTCCATCGCGTCGGCGTACTTCTTCTGCAGCGGGGTCGGGAAGTAGCGCTGCAGTTCCTTGGACAGGTACGGATCTTCCGGGATGTCCGAATCCAGCAGCTGGGCGAACGCCACCAGCTTGGAGTAGGACAGCAGCACCGACAGTTCCGGACGGGTCAGGCCCTGGCCGCGTGCCTTGCGCTGCGACAGCTCGGCGTCGGACGGCAGGAACTCGATCTGGCGATCGAGCAGGCCCTGCTGTTCCAGGGTACGGATGAAGTGCTGCTTGGAACCCAGGCGCTTGACCGCCATCCGCTCCATCAGGCTCAGTGCCTGGTTCTGGCGGTAGTTGTCATTGAGCACCAGCTCGGCGACTTCATCGGTCATCGAGGCCAGCAGCTTGTTGCGCTGCTCGACGGTCAGCTTCTTGGCCCGCACCACATCGTTGAGCAGGATCTTGATGTTGACTTCGTGGTCGGAGGTGTCCACACCGGCCGAGTTGTCGATGAAGTCGGTGTTGAGCAGCACGCCGGCCTGGGCGGCCTCGATGCGGCCCAGCTGGGTCATGCCCAGGTTGCCGCCCTCGCCCACCACCTTGCAGCGCAGCTCGCCACCGTTCACGCGCAGGGCGTTGTTGGCGCGGTCGCCGACATCGCTGTGCTGCTCGCTGGCGGCCTTGACGTAGGTACCGATGCCGCCGTTCCACAGCAGGTCGACCGGTGCCTTCAGGATCGCGCTCATCAGATCGTTCGGCGACAGCGCCTTGACGTTGTCGTCCAGGCCCAGCGCTTCACGCACCTGCGGGGTGATCTCGATCGACTTCAGGCTGCGCGGATAGATGCCGCCGCCCTTGCTGATCAGCTTGGCATCGTAGTCTGCCCAGCTCGAACGCGGCACGGTGAACAGGCGCTCACGTTCGACGAACGTGGTGGCCGCATCCGGGTTCGGGTCCAGGAAGATGTGGCGGTGATCGAAGGCAGCGACCAGGCGGATGTGGCGCGACAGCAGCATGCCGTTGCCGAACACGTCGCCGGACATGTCGCCGACGCCGACCGCGGTGAAGTCCTGGCTCTGGCTGTCACGGCCCAGCGCACGGAAGTGGCGCTTGACCGACTCCCACGCACCGCGTGCGGTGATGCCCATGCCCTTGTGGTCGTAACCGACCGAACCACCGGAGGCGAACGCATCGCCCATCCAGAAGCCGTGCGCAATGGCCAGGCCGTTGGCGATGTCGGAGAAGGTCGCGGTGCCCTTGTCGGCCGCCACCACCAGGTACGGATCGTCCATGTCGTGGCGCACGACATCCACCGGCGGCACGATCTTGTTGTTGACGATGTTGTCGGTGATGTCCAGCAGGCCCTGGATGAACAGCTTGTAGCAGGCCACGCCGTTGGCGAAGATCGCATCACGGTCGCCGTTCACCGGCGGGGTCTTGGCGAAGAAGCCGCCCTTCGCGCCGACCGGCACGATGACGGTGTTCTTGACCATCTGCGCCTTGACCAGGCCCAGCACTTCGGTACGGAAGTCTTCACGACGGTCCGACCAGCGCAGGCCGCCACGGGCAACGGCACCGAAGCGCAGGTGGGTACCTTCCACGCGCGGGCCGTAGACGAAGATTTCGCGGTATGGGCGCGGCTTCGGCAGGTCCGGCACCAGCGCCGAATCGAACTTGAAGCTGATGACGTGGCCGTGCTGGCCGTTGGCATCGGTCTGGTAGTAGCTGGTGCGCAGGGTCGCGTCGATCACGCCCATGAACGAGCGCAGGATGCGGTCCTCGTCCAGGCTGGACACGCGGTCCATCAGCTTCAGCAGCGCATCGCGCGCGGCCTGCATCTGCGCGTCGCGGTCACCCTTGCGGGCGTCGACCACGGTCTTGAGCACCTTCAGGGTGGCGTCGTCGCCTGCAGCCAGCACGTCGAGGTGGGCCTTCAGCTGGGCCTGGCCGGCAGCGATGTCTTCCTTGCTTTCATGGCCGGTGGCCGGATCGAAGCGCGCTTCGAACAGTTCCACCAGCAGGCGGGCCAGCAGCGGGTAGCGCGCGAAGGTGCCTTCCACGTAGGCCTGTGAGAACGGCACGCCGGTCTGCAGCAGGTACTTGCAGTAGCCACGCAGCATGGCGACCTGGCGCCAGTGCAGGCCGGCGGCCAGCACCAGGCGGTTGAAGCCGTCGTTCTCGGCATCGCCGTGCCAGACGCGGGCGAAGGTCTCGCCGAAGGCTTCATCGACGCTGGCGGCATCAATCGCACCGGCGGTCGATTCGACCTCGAAGTCCTGCACGTACACCGGGGCGTTGTCGACCGACAGGCGGTACGGACGCTCGGCAATCACGCGCAGGCCCATGTTTTCCATCATCGGCAGCGCGTCCGACAGCGGGATGTCGTCCAGCTGGCGGTACAGCTTCAGGCGCAGGCCGTCACCGCTTTCGCGCGGCACGGCCTGCAGGCTCAGGCGCAGGTCGTCCGGGCCGGTCAGGGCGTCGAGCTGGCTGACATCGTTGGCGGCAACAGCGGTGCTGTTGTCTTCGATGTAGCCGGCCGGCAGCGCCTTGCCGATACGGGCAGCGATGCGCAGGCCTTCGCTCTCGCCGTGGCGGGTGACCAGCGCTTCGCGCAGGTCGTCCTGCCAGTTGCGCAGCACCTGGGCCAGCTTCTGCTCCAGTTCGGCGGTATCGACGTCGAGCATTTCACCCGGCTTCGGGCGCACGATCAGGTGCACCTGGGCCAGCGGCGATTCGCCCGGCACCACCGAGCTGTCCACGTACTCACCGTGCAGCGCTTCCTTCAGCATCGCTTCGATGCGCAGGCGAACGTCGGTGTTGAAGCGCTCGCGCGGCAGGTAGACCAGCGCGGAAATGAAACGGCTGTACTTGTCGCGGCGCAGGAACAGGCGGCTGCGCACGCGCTCCTGCAGGCCCAGCACGCCCATGGCGGTGCGGAACAGTTCGTCCTCGCTGGACTGGAACAGTTCTTCGCGCGGCAGGGTTTCCAGGATGTGGCGCAGCGCCTTGCCACTGTGGCTGGCCGGGGCCAGGCCCGACTGCTTCATCACGTGCTCGTGGCGCTGGCGCACCAGCGGGATTTCCCACGGGCGACGGTTGTAGGCGCTGGAGGTGAACAGGCCAAGGAAGCGCTGCTCGCCGATGATCTTGCCCTTGGCGTCGAATTCCAGCACGCCGATGTAGTCCATGTAGCCGGCGCGGTGCACGCGCGAACGGGCATTGGTCTTGGTCAGGATCAGCGCGTCCTTCAGGCCGGACGTGGCGTTCAGGCCCTGCGCGGCCAGGGTCTTGACCGGACGGGCGGCGGACTTGTCCTTGCCGCGCATCAGGCCCAGGCCAGTGTCGTTCAGCGGCGCCAGCACTTCTTCCTTGCCCTGCTTCTCGACGCGGTACTCGCGGTAGCCGAAGAAGGTGAAGTGGTTGTCGGCAGCCCAGCGCAGGAATTCCTGTGCTTCCTTGCGCGAGGCGTCGTCGACCGGCAGCTGGCGCTTGCCCAGGTCGTCGGCCAGCGCCAGCGCCTTGTCCTTCATCGGCTGCCAGTCGCGCACGATCGCGCGCACTTCGTCCAGCGCCTTGTTGATGGCCTGTTCGATGGCGGCCATGGCTTCGGCCGGCTGGCGGTCGATCTCCAGCAGCATCACCGACTCGGCATCACCCTCGCCGACCTTGACCAGCTTGCCGGCCTTGTCGCGGCTGAAGCGCAGCACCGGGTGGCCCAGCACGTGGACGCCCACGCCCTGTTCGGCCAGCGACATGGTGACGGTATCGACGAGGAACGGCATGTCGTCGTTGACGATCTGCAGCACCGTGTGCGGCGATTCCCAGCCATTGGCCTTCGCGGTCGGATTGAACACGCGGACGTTGGCCTTGCCGGCCTTGCGGGCACGGGCGAATTCCAGCGTCTCAGCCGCGAGAGCGGCCCACTCTTCAGCGCTGTGGTGCGGGAACTCGTCCGACTCCATGCGCTTGTAGAAGTCAGTGGCGAACGCCACTGCTTCGGCCTGTGCGGCCGCGGGGTAGCGCTTGCGCAATGCCGTGTACACCGGCTCCAGGGAGAAACCAGCGGTCACTGCGACCTCCGACTCTGCTGGTTTGGTCTTGTTTTTCACGGTCTTGGCTGCGGTTTTTTGCGGTTTCATGGCAGAGCGATGCGCTTGCTCAGTTGGGAAAATGAAATTGTAGCCCTACCGCACGAAAAGGCCTTGCTGCAGGACGGAATAAGCAGATTCGGGTTTGCTGCGGTTTAGACGCCTATTCAGTTCGCACCGGTATGGTGCTGGCGCCTGTTTCAGCACTGCCGACAGGATCGGCAAAACGTGTTACCGGAAGACACACGCGGCGACGCCGATGCGATTCCACAATCCTGAACTGGACGGTATAGTCCACCGCGTGAACCCGGCCTACCTCCCCGTTGCCCTCGATGCACGCGATGAGCGCGTGTTCGACGCCGTACGCGAACTGCTGGCCCAGCAGGGCATGCAGATGAGCATGGAGGCGGTGGCCCAGCACGCCGGCTGCTCCAAGCAGACCCTGTACTCGCGCTATGGCAGCAAGCAGGATCTGTTGCGCCGGGTGATGCAGCGCCATGTCGGCCACGCCACCGGCGCCATGGTCCGTGCACTCCGCACTGACGACCTGCGTGCCAGCCTGCTCCAGTTCGCCACCGACTTCCTGGAGCATTTCAACCAACCGCACGTAGGACAGGCCTGCCGGCTGATCGCTGCCGACGCGGCCCAGTTTCCCGAAGAGGCGCGTACGCTGTACCGGCATGGGGCCGGCGCGCTGACGCTTCATCTTGCTGAATGGATTGAAACCGTTTGCATGCGCGGCCAGCTTCGGCATGACGACCCGCACTTCATGGCCGAACTGCTGCTGAGCATGATCGCCGGTCAGGATTTCGACAAACAGCGCTTCCATACCCCCCATCGTGATGACGCGCTGCTGCGTCGGCGCTGGGCAGAGTTCTCCGTCGACAGCTTCCTGCGCGCATTCGCGCCACAGCCGTTGCCGGCCCCGCCTACAAACCAACCCCGGAGTTCCTCCTGATGACCGCCCCACTCCGCACCCTTGCCTTGACGTGCGCCGTTGCTGTCGCGCTGGCTGCCTGCAAGAAGCCGGAACAGCAGATGCCCCCGCCGCCGGAGGTGGGCGTGATCGACGCCAAGCCGCAGACCCTGCCGCTGCAGCGCGAGCTGGTCGGCCGCCTGTCGCCGTTCCGCAGCGCCGACGTGCGCGCGCGCGTGCCGGGCGTGCTGCTCAAGCGCGTCTACCAGGAAGGCTCGCAGGTCAAGCAGGGCCAGACCCTGTTCCTGATCGACCCGGCCCCGCTGCGCGCCTCGCTCAACGCCTCCGAAGCACAGCTGGCCTCGGCCCGCGCCACCTATGCCAATGCCAAGGTGGCCGCTGATCGCGCCCGCTCCCTGGCGCCGCAGCAGTTCGTCTCCAAGTCCGACCTGGACAACGCTGAATCGGCCGAGCGCACCGCGCTGGCCGCGGTCAAGCAGGCCGAGGCGGCGGTGACCTCTTCGCGCATCAACCTGGGCTACACCGAAGTGACCGCACCGATCAGCGGCGTGGCCAACAAGCAGCAGGTCACCGAGGGCGCGCTGGTCGGCCAGGGCGACGTGACCCTGCTGACCACCGTCGACCAGCTCGATCCGCTGTACGTGAACTTCTCGCTGAGCGTGGACGAACTGAGCCAGCTCCGCGCCCAGCAGGCCAAGGGTGCGCTGGCACTGTCCGGTGACGGCAAGGCCACCGTCAGCGTCAAGCTGGCCGATGGCAGCACCTACAGCGAGCCGGGCACCCTGGACTTCTCCTCGACCACGGTCGACCCGGCCACCGGCGCGGTGTCGCTGCGTGCGCTGCTGCCGAACCCGCAGCAGATCCTGCTGCCGGGTGCCTTCGTCAGCTTCCAGGCCAACCTGGGCGAGCGCAACAACGCCTACCTAGTGCCGCAGCAGGCGCTGCTGCGTGACACCACCGGCGGCTACGTGATGGTGGTGGGCGCCGATGGCAAGGTCGTTCGCAAGAACGTCAAGACCGACGGCGCGCAGAACGGCAACTGGCTGGTCAGCGACGGCCTGGCCGCCGGTGACAAGGTGATCGTGGCCGGCGTGCAGAAGGTCAAGGAAGGTGCACCGGCGGTGGCCAAGCCGTGGACCCCAGGCCAGGACGCCAACGGCAAGCCTGCCGCAGGCGGCGCGCCGGCAGGTGCAGCACCGGCCGCAGGCAAGGCACCGGCCGACGCGACCAAGCCCGAGCAGGCCGATGCGGCCAAGCCGGCCGCCACCGATTCGAACAAGCAGTAACGGGAACCTTCCGTCATGCCTAAATTTTTCATCGAACATCCAGTCTTCGCCTGGGTGGTTGCGATCCTGATCTCGCTCAGCGGCGTGATCGCGATCCTCAACCTGGGCGTGGAGTCCTATCCCAACATCGCCCCGCCGCAGGTCACCGTCTCGGCGACCTACCCGGGCGCCAGTGCCGACACCACGGAAAAATCGGTCACCCAGGTGATCGAGCAGCAGCTGACCGGTATCGATCACCTGCTGTATTTCAGTTCCTCGTCCGCCTCCAACGGCCGTGCGCAGATCACCCTGACCTTCGAGACCGGTACCGATCCGGACATCGCCCAGGTGCAGGTGCAGAACAAGGTCTCGCTGGCCACGCCCCGACTGCCTTCGGAAGTGACCCAGCAGGGCGTGGTGGTGGCCAAGGCCAATGCCGGCTTCCTGATGGTGATCGCGCTGCAGTCCGATACGCCGGCCATCAACCGTGATGCCCTGAACGATATCGTCGGTTCGCGCGTGCTCGACCAGGTTTCGCGCATCCCAGGCGTCGGCAGCACCCAGCAGTTTGGTTCCGAGTACGCCATGAACATCTGGCTGAACCCGGAAAAGATGCAGGGCTACGGCCTGTCGGCCAGCCAGGTGCTGGCGGCAGTGCGCGCGCAGAACGTGCAGTTCGCCGCCGGTGCGCTGGGTTCGGACCCGTCGCCGGAAGGCCAGCACTTCACCGCCACGGTCTCGGCCGAAGGCCGCTTCAGCTCGCCGCAGGAGTTCGAGAACATCATCCTGCGCGCGAATCCTGACGGCTCGCGGGTGCTGCTGAAGGACATCGCCCGCGTTGCCTTCGGTGCCAACAACTACGGCTTCGACACCCAGTACAACGGCAAGCCGACCGGCGCCTTCGCCATCCAGCTGCTGCCGGGCGCCAACGCCCTGAACGTGGCCGATGCGGTGCGCGCCAAGATGGACGAGCTGCAGCCCAGCTTCCCGTCCGGCGTGACCTGGTTCTCGCCGTACGACAGCACCACCTTCGTCAAGATCTCGATCCAGGAAGTGGTCAAGACCCTGTTCGAAGCAGTGTTCCTGGTGTTCCTGGTGATGCTGATCTTCCTGCAGAACTTCCGCGCCACCCTGATCCCGACCCTGGTCATCCCGGTGGCCCTGCTCGGCACCTTCCTGGGCATGTGGATGATCGGCTTCACGATCAACCAGCTGACCCTGTTCGCGATGGTGCTGGCGATCGGCATCGTGGTCGATGACGCGATCGTGGTGATCGAGAACGTCGAACGCATCATGACCGAGGAGGGCCTGGCGCCGAAGCCGGCCACGCAGAAGGCGATGACCCAGATCACCGGCGCGGTGGTGGCGATCACCGTCGTACTGGCTGCGGTGTTCATTCCGTCCGCCCTGCAGGGCGGCGCCGCCGGTGAGATCTACAAGCAGTTCGCGCTGACCATCGCCATCTCGATGGCGTTCTCGGCGTTCCTGGCCCTGGGCTTCACCCCGGCGCTGTGCGCGACCTTCCTCAAGCCGACGCACAACGACAACCCGAACATCATCTACCGCACCTTCAACAAGTACTACGACAAGATCAGCCACACCTATGTGGGCCACATCACCTCGGCGGTGCGCCATGCGCCGCGCTGGATGATCCTGTTCGTGGTATTGACCGCTCTGTGCGGCTTCCTGTTCACCCGCATGCCGGGCAGCTTCCTGCCGGAAGAAGACCAGGGCTATGCATTGGCGATCGTGCAGCTGCCGCCGGGCTCGACCAAGGGCCAGACCAACGAAGTGTTCGCGCAGATGCGTGGCATCCTGGAAAAGCAGGATGGCTATGAAGGCATGCTGCAGGTGGCCGGCTTCAGCTTCGTCGGTTCCGGCGAGAACGTGGGCATGGGCTTCATCCGCCTGAAGCCGTGGGAGGAACGCAAGTTCACCGCGCCGGAGTTCATCCAGAACATGAACGGCGCGTTCTACGGCATCAAGGAAGCGCAGATCTTCGTGGTCAACCTGCCCACCGTGCAGGGCCTTGGCCAGTTCGGTGGTTTCGACATGTGGCTGCAGGACCGTAGCGGTGCCGGTTACGAGCAGCTGACCCAGGCCCGGAACATCCTGCTCGGCCAGGCCGCGCAGAAGCCGGACCACCTGGTCGGCGTGCGCCCGAACGGCCTGGAAAACGCGCCGCAGCTGCAGCTGCACGTGGACCGCGTGCAGGCGCAGTCCATGGGCATGTCGGTGTCGGACGTGTACAGCACCATCCAGCTGATGCTGGCCCCGGTGTACGTGAACGACTTCTTCTACGAAGGCCGCATCAAGCGCGTGACCATGCAGGCTGATGGCCCGTACCGCACCGGCCAGGAGTCGCTGAAGAGCTTCTACAGCCCGTCCAGCCTGACCGCCAATGCCGACGGCACCAACGCGATGATCCCGCTCAACACGGTGGTCAAGTCCGAGTGGGTATCCGCGCCGCCGTCGCTGAGCCGCTACAACGGCTACTCGGCGATCAACATCGTCGGTTCGCAGGCGCCGGGCACCAGCTCGGGCGAAGCGATGCAGACCATGGAAGGCATCGTCAACGACGACCTGCCGGCCGGCTTCGGCTACGACTGGTCGGGCATGTCCTACCAGGAAATCCTGGCCGGCAACGCCGCGACCCTGCTGCTGGTGCTGTCCATCGTGGTGGTGTTCCTGTGCCTGGCCGCGCTGTATGAAAGCTGGTCGATCCCGGTGGCGGTGCTGCTGGTGGTGCCGCTGGGCGTGCTCGGTGCACTCGGCCTGTCGATGCTGCGTGGCCTGCCCAACGACCTGTTCTTCAAGATCGGCCTGATCACCGTGATCGGCCTGGCAGCGAAGAACGCGATCCTGATCGTGGAGTTCGCGGTGGAGCAGCGTGCAGCCGGCAAGAACCTGCGCGATGCCACCATCGAGGCGGCCCGCCTGCGTTTCCGCCCGATCCTGATGACCTCGTTCGCGTTCATCATGGGCGTGATCCCGATGGCGATCTCCACCGGCGCCGGCGCCAACTCCCGCCACGCCATCGGTACCGGCGTGATCGGCGGCATGCTGTTCGCCACCCTGCTCGGCCTGCTGATGATCCCGGTGTTCTTCGTGGTCGTGCGCCGCATGCTGGGTGACAAGCTGGATGAACCGTCCAAGGAGTTCCTGGAACGCCAGCGCGACGCGGAATCCGCGCATCGTCCGGATCGTTGATCCGGCGGTGAGCTGAAACGAAAAGGCCCCGGAGCGATCCGGGGCCTTTTTTCTTGCCACATTTGAATCCATGCCAACCAAGGTTGGCATCTACCAGGGCAACGGCATGCCCGGTAGCCGCCAACCTTGTTGGCGCTGTTCGGGCAACGTCTCAGCGCAGCAGCGCCACCACCACGCACACGGCCACAACCGCCATCGCAGGCCATTGCATCGGCAGGAAGAAGAAGTGATGCGGAGCATGCTGGCCATGTGCACGCGGCTTTCGATTGAGCACGAAACCCAGCACTGTATTGATTGCCGAGCCAAGGCCGAACGCCAACAGGACCTGGCCGAGTGACGTATTGCCCCGACCCACCGCAGGATCGGGGAACAGAACCAGGATGAGCAGCACGGCAGCAATCGGCGTGAGCAGGGTCAGCACCCCTGCGCCTCGATAGATGAGCATGTGGTGGTGTCCATGAACGGCCGGGCATTCTGCGATCATCGAGCCGGAATGCCAATTGATCGTTGGCCTGCCGACTGCCCAGAGACCGGTCGCATATGGCCTGCACCGGAAAGCCCCTTCCACTGCAGCCATGGGAGTCCCCGACACCGAGGCGCTCAAGGCGTCTACCGGTTTCGCAGAAGTCCCCCGCTTTGGATTCATGGGCGCGCAGAAGTGCGGCACGCCCGGATCGTTGCTATCCAGATGCCTCCAAGGCAATCGATCCGATGCCGTCCAGGAGACCGTTCATGGAAAGAGCACCACTACGACTCTTCAGCCGTCCCGCCCTGCTGCTTGGCGCCCTCTTCGCGGCCAGCAGCATCCAGGACGCCCATGCGGCAGGCGTCCTCGTCTGCGACAACTGTCGCGATCCACGCGCGCTGGCGCTGTCCTCGGGAACGGGGCCCACCATCGTCGCCGACTTCCAGCAGCGCCGGATCCATGGCTTCGACGTGGAATACGATCGCGAGCTGCGCCGCTATCGCGCAACAAGGGCGCAGATTACCGAATCGATCAGTGCATCCTTCAACCGGATCATGGGCATGCTCGACAACAATGTGCCGACCACTCAGTTCGCCTCGCGGCAGACGGCAGGCAGAGGTGCCCAGTTCGAAGTGCATCCGGATGACCCGCAATCGGCCAACGGCATACGATTCCCGGAAGAACACAGGAACCTCAATGCCTACGATGTCGTGCAGATGGCAACCGAGCGTTTCAGACTGGAGAGCGCCATGGGCAAGGCATTCACCGGCGCCACGACATCGTCGAGGGCCTGGAACAGCATGGCGACATTCCTGTCCTCGATCGGCCTGAGCTTCGTCAGCAAGGCCCTGGGAATGGAAGGGATATCGTCTGCCGATTGCCACGTTGATCGCACAAGCGATACGGGGCGGCAATCGCCGCCCCGTCGTGTCCATCAGCGCAGCCCGGTCTCGTTGCGGGCGATCACCAGGCGCTGGATCTCCGAGGTGCCTTCGTAGATCTCGGTGATCTTGGCATCACGGAAGTAACGCTCCAGCGGCATTTCCTTTGAATAGCCCATGCCGCCATGGATCTGCACGGCCTGGTGGGTGATCCACATCGCGGCTTCCGAAGCGGTCAGCTTGGCCACCGCCGCTTCGGTGCTGAAGCGCTTGCCCTGGCCCTTCACCCACGCCGCGCGCAGGGTCAGCAGCAGCGCTGCGTCCAGCTTGCACTTCATGTCGGCGATCTTGGCCTGGGTCATCTGGAAGGTACCGATGGCCGCGCCGAACGCCTTGCGCTCCTTCACGTACTCCAGGGTCGCTTCATAGGCGGCACGGGCGATGCCGATGGCCTGCGAGGCGATACCGATGCGGCCCGCGTCGAGCACGCTCATGGCGATCTTGAAGCCCTCGCCTTCCTGGCCCAGCACGTCTTCGGCCTGCGCCACATAGTCGTTGAACTCGATCTCGCAGGTGGCCGAGGCACGGATGCCCAGCTTGGGCTCGGTCTTGCCACGACCGAAACCGGCCTTGTCGGTATCGATGATGAAGGCGGTGATGCCGCGCGCGCCCTTGTCCGGCTCGCTCATCGCGAACAGCACGATGTACTTGGCCACCGGGCCGGAGGTGATCCAGCTCTTCTTGCCATTGATGACGAAGGTGCCGTCGGCCTGCTTCACCGCGCGGCAACGCATGGCGGTGGCATCGGAACCGGACTGCGGCTCGGTCAGCGCGAACGCGCCGATGGCCGTGCCTTCGGCGATGGCACGCACGTAGGTCTGCTTCTGCTGCTCGGTACCGTGAGTGAGGATGCCGTTGCAGAACAGCGAATTGTTGACCGACATGATGGTCGAATGGGCTGCGTCGGCGGCGGCGACCTCCACCATCGCCAGCACGTACGCAACCGGGTCCATGCCCGCACCACCGTATTCGGTGGGCACTTCGATACCCATCAGGCCGTTCTCGCCCAGCAGGCGGATGTTGTCCAGCGGGAACTCGCCGGTACGGTCATGATGCTCCGCGCTGGGGGCGATCTTTTCCTGCGCGATGCGCCGCGCGACGTCCTGCAACATCAACTGCTCTTCAGTAAAGCTGAAATCCACAACACCCTCCCGGGTACATGATGTTATGGGCCGCGCAGGGCGCGCCCAGGTGCACCGATTGTACCGGGGCCCGGCGGCTTCCGTACGCCAGCGACTTGACCGCGGCAGGCCTTCTCAGCGAATATATCTCTATATCGCGATAGGTAGATATTTATGGATCTTGAAGATTGGTCGACCCGCCTGAAGGTGTTCGCCGATGCCACCCGCGTGCGCCTGCTGGCGCTGCTGGAGCAGGAGGAACTGACCGTGGCCGAACTGTCGGCGATCACCCGACTGGCTCAGCCGCGCGTGTCCACCCATCTGGCGCGCCTGAAGGAAGCCGGCCTGGTTCGCGACCGCCGCGCCGGCGTGTCGGCCTATTACCGCTTCGACGAAGCCCAGCTGGACCCGGCGCAGCGTGCATTGTGGCATGCATTGAGCAACGGAAGCGACGACCCGCTGCTGCGCCAGGATGCCGAGCGCGTGGCCGCGGTGCTGGCCCACCGTGCCTCCGACCAGAACTGGGCCGACAGCGTGGCCGGCGACATGGAACGCCACTACTCTCCCGGACGGACCTGGGAGGCGCTGGCGCGTACCGCGCTGCCGCTGCTGGAAACCGGCGACGTGCTGGACATCGCTTCCGGCGACGGCGTGCTGGCCGAACTGGTGGCCCCGCATGCCAAGCGCTACATCTGCATCGACACCAGCGCGCGCGTGGTCGCCGCGGCCAGCGAGCGGCTGCGTCGCCTGCCCAATGTGGAAGTGCGCGAGGGCGACATGCATGCGCTGCCGTTCAAGGACGGCAGCTTCGACCTGGTGGTGCTGATGCACGCACTGACCTATGCCAGCAAGCCGGCGCAGGCGGTGACCGAAGCCGCGCGCGTGCTGCGCCCGGGGGGGCGCCTGCTGCTGTGCAGCCTGGCCCGTCATGAGCACAAGGCGGCCGTGGAGGCCTATGGCCACGTCAACCTCGGCTTCAGCGACAAGGAACTGCGCAAATTCGTCGACAAGGCCGGCCTGCAGGTCTCGAGCCTGGAGACGGTCACCCGCGAAAAGCGCCCGCCGCACTTCGAAGTGATCTCGCTGATCGCCAACAAGCCCTGAGCCGGAAATCGCCATGTCCACCCTGCCCTGGTTGCACCCTGACCGCGCCAACGCCCTGCTCGACGCCCTGCGCGATCGGATCCTGATCATCGACGGCGCGATGGGAACGATGATCCAGCGCCATGGCCTGCAGGAAGACGACTACCGCGGCGAGCGCTTCGCCGGTGGCTACGACCACGCGCACGGCCCGGGCTGCGACCATGCGGCGCCGGAAGGACATGACCTGAAGGGCAACAACGACCTGCTGCTGCTGACCCGGCCGCAGATCGTCGCCGACATCCACACCGCCTACCTGGAAGCGGGCGCGGATCTGGTCGAGACCAACACCTTCAACGCCACGTCGGTCAGCCAGGCCGACTACCACCTCGAACACCTGGTGTACGAGTTGAACAAGGCGGGCGCTGCAGTGGCACGGGCCTGCTGCGATACGGTGGCCGCAACCACACCGGGCAAACCGCGCTTCGTGATCGGGGTGATCGGGCCGACCAGCCGCACCGCCTCGATCAGCCCTGACGTCAACGATCCCGGCTTCCGCAACACCAGCTTCGACGAGCTGCGCGACACCTACCGCGAAGCCATCGACGGCCTGATCGATGGCGGCGCCGACACCATCATGGTCGAGACCATCTTCGACACGCTCAACGCCAAGGCGGCGCTGTATGCGCTGGAGGAAGCGTTCGATGCGCGCGGCGCGCGCTTGCCGGTGATGATCTCCGGCACCATCACCGACGCGTCCGGACGCACCCTGTCCGGGCAGACGGCCGAAGCGTTCCATGCGTCGCTGGCGCATGCACGGCCGCTGTCGATCGGACTGAACTGCGCGCTGGGCGCCGATGCGATGCGCCCGCACGTGGAAACCCTTGCACAGGTCGCCGACTGTTACGTCAGCGCACACCCCAATGCCGGCCTGCCCAATGCCTTCGGCGAGTACGACGAGACGCCGGAGGACATGGCCAGCACCCTGCGAGGCTTCGCCGAAGATGGCCTGCTGAACCTGGTCGGTGGCTGCTGCGGCTCCACGCCCGACCATATCCGTGCGATTGCCAATGCCATGGCCGGGCTGTCGCCGCGCGCGCTGCCCGGCACCCGGGAGCAGGCCGCATGAACGTTGCCGCCACCGTCCCGCACTTCCCGCCCTACTGCTGTTGAGCCGACGCCTGCCATGACGCCTGTCCGCCCTACCCGCCTGTCCGGCCTGGAACCCCTGGTCATCACCCCGGACCTGCTGTTCATCAACGTCGGCGAACGCACCAACGTCACCGGCAGCGCGCAGTTCCGCAAGCTGATCAAGGAAGGCCGCTACGAGGAGGCGGTGGACGTGGCCCGCCAGCAGGTGGCCAGCGGCGCGCAGATCCTCGACGTCAACATGGACGAGGGCCTGATCGATTCGGAAGCGGCGATGACCCGCTACCTCAACCTGATCATGTCCGAGCCGGACATCGCGCGCATCCCGGTGATGGTCGACTCCTCCAAGTGGAGCGTGATCGAGGCCGGCCTGAAGTGCCTGCAGGGCAAGAGCGTGGTCAACTCGATCTCGCTGAAGGAAGGCGAGGCGCTGTTCCGCGAGCATGCACGCAAGGTGCTGCGCTATGGCGCCGCTGCGGTGGTGATGGCCTTCGATGAAAGCGGCCAGGCCGATACCTGCGCGCGCAAGGTCGAGATCTGCACCCGCGCCTACCGCATCCTGGTCGACGAGATCGGCTTCCCGCCGCAGGACATCATCTTCGATCCGAACATCTTCGCCGTCGCCACCGGCATCGAAGAGCACGACAACTATGCGGTGGACTTCATCGAAGCCACCCGCATCATCAAGCAGACACTGCCGCACTGCCATGTGTCCGGCGGCGTCTCCAACGTGTCGTTCTCGTTCCGTGGCAACGAAACGGTACGCCAGGCCATCCACTCGGTCTTCCTGTACCACGCGATCGCCGCCGGCATGGACATGGGCATTGTCAATGCCGGTGCCATGCCGATCTACGACGAGCTGGAGCCGGAGCTGCGCGAGCGCGTGGAGGATGTGATCCTCAACCGCCGCAGCGACGCCACCGAGCGCCTGCTGGAAATCGCCGAGCGCTACAAGGGCAGGAAGGGCGCAGCGAAGACCGAGGACCTGGCCTGGCGCGAGAAGCCGGTGGCGCAGCGCCTGGCGCACGCGCTGGTGCACGGCCTGGATGCCTTCGTAGAGGAAGACACCGAGCTCGCCCGTCAGACCTCCAGCCGCCCGCTGGACGTGATCGAAGGCCCGCTGATGGACGGCATGAACGTGGTCGGCGACCTGTTCGGCGCCGGCAAGATGTTCCTGCCGCAGGTGGTGAAATCCGCGCGCGTGATGAAGAAGGCGGTGGCCTACCTGCTGCCGTACATCGAAGCGGAAAAGGCGCGCAGTGGCGACACCGCCAAGAGCAACGGCAAGATCATCATGGCCACGGTGAAGGGCGATGTGCATGACATCGGCAAGAACATCGTCGGCGTGGTCCTGGCCTGCAACAACTTCGAGGTGGTCGACCTGGGCGTGATGGTTCCGGCACAGAAGATCCTCGATGCCGCGCGCGAACACAACGCCGACCTGATCGGCCTGTCCGGCCTGATCACTCCATCACTGGAGGAGATGAGCCACGTCGCCCGCGAGATGCAGCGACAGGGCTTCGACCTTCCGCTGCTGATCGGTGGCGCGACCACCTCACGCGCGCACACCGCACTGAAGATCGACCCGCATTACCACGCGCCGACGGTCTGGGTGAAGGATGCTTCGCGCGCGGTCGGCGTGGCCCAGTCGCTGATCTCGCGCGACCTGCGCGACGCCTTCGTTGCCGCCAACGAGGCCGACTATGCCGAGATCCGTGCGCGTCATCGCAACCGTGGCGATGCCAAGCGCCTGGTATCGCTGGAGCACGCACGCGGGCAGAAATTCCAAGGCGACTGGGACAGCTACACGCCGCCCACACCGAAGCAGCCGGGCCTGCACGTGTTCGATGACTATCCGCTGGCCGAGCTGGTGGACTACATCGACTGGACGCCGTTCTTCCAGGCGTGGGAGCTGGCCGGCAAGTTCCCGGCCATCCTCACCGACGAGATCGTCGGCACCCAGGCCAGCGATCTGTACAAGGACGCCCGCACGATGCTCGACCGCATCGTCGGCGAGAAGTGGCTGACCGCCAAGGCGGTGTTCGGCCTGTGGCCGGCCAGCAGCATCGGCGACGATGTGCGCGTGCAGCACCCGCAGGGCGAAACCACCCTGCACTTCCTGCGCCAGCAGGTGGACAAGCCGGCCGAGCGCCCGGATTTCTGCCTGGCCGATTTCATTGCACCGGCCGACAGCGGCCGGGACGACTGGATCGGCGCATTCGCGGTCACCGCCGGCATCGGCATCGACGCGCATGTCGCGCGCTTCGAAGCCGAGCATGACGACTACAACGCGATCCTGCTGAAGGCCCTGGCCGACCGCTTCGCCGAAGCGCTGGCCGAGCGCCTGCACCAGCGCGTGCGCATCGAATTCTGGGGTTACGCCCGGGCCGAGACGCTGGACAACGAGGCCCTGATCGATGAGCAGTACCGTGGCATCCGCCCGGCCCCCGGCTATCCGGCGTGCCCCGAGCACAGCGAGAAACGCCGACTGTTCGATCTGCTGCAGGCCGAGGCCAACGCGGGCATGGAACTGACTGAAAGCTTCGCGATGCTGCCGACCGCCGCAGTGTCGGGTTACTACTTCAGCCATCCGCAAAGCCAGTATTTCGTGGTCGGGCGCCTCAGCCGCGAGCAGGTCAGCGACTACGCCCGGCGCAAGGGCGTGGACCGTGCCCAGGCCGAACGCTGGCTGGCCTCCAACCTCGACTACGACCCCGAATGACACAAAAAGGGGACGGAGGGGATTAAGTCGTTTGTGCATAAGCGACTTAATCCCCTCCGTCCCCTTTTTGCCTCATCATTCCGCGATGACCGTTCCCGTTGCCCGCCTGTCCAGCTTCTACCTGTTCTATTACGCGGCGCTGGGCGCGTTCACTCCGTACTGGAGCCTGTTCCTGACCGCGCGCGGGATGAGCGTGACCGCCATCAGCGTGATGATGGGACTGTGGTATGCCACACGCGTGGTTGCACCCAGTGCCTGGACCTCGCTGGCGGCCGCATCACCGCGGCCGATCCGCCTGCTGCGCATCGGCTGCGTGCTGACCCTGATCAGCTTCGCCGCATTCCTGCTGCCCCTGCCACAGCCATGGATGTATCCAGCGATGATCGTGTTCTGCTTCTTCTACAACGCGGTGATGCCTCAGTTCGAATCGATCACCCTCACCCATCTCGGCAGCGACAGCCATCGCTACGGCCTGATCCGGGTCTGGGGTTCGCTCGGATTCATCGCCATCGTCACTCTGTTCGGCTGGCTGATCGAAGGTGACGGCACCGCCAGCCGCGCCGGGCTGCTGCCGTGGATGATGCTGCCGCTGTTCGTCCTGCTGGTTGCCTCGGCCTTCAGCAACCACTACGCACGCGACATCGGCAGGACCGGCGGCGATGCCAGCGGCTTCTGGCAGATCGTGCGACGCCCGCCGGTGCTGGCATTCTTCCTGGCCGCTTTCATGGAACAGCTCTCGTTCGGCCCGTACTACACATTCTTCTCGGTCTACATGGACCACCACGGCTATCGCACGTCCACGCTCGGCCTGCTCTGGACCATCGGCGTGGTGTTCGAAGTGGGCGTGTTCTTCACCATCGGTCGCTTCTTCCGCCGCTACGACGCCAACTGGATGCTGCTGATCGCGCTGGTCAGCTCCTGCCTGCGCTGGGCGGTGACCGCACTGTTCCCGGAAAACCTGCCGGTGATGCTGCTGGCGCAGACCGCGCACGCGTTGGGCTTTGCGGCGTTCTTCGCGGCGGCGATGCAGATGCTGGCGACCTACTTCCCGGGTCGCCTCAACGGCCATGGCCAGGGCCTGCTGTACGGCTTCTCGTCCGGTGTCGGCGGCGTGCTGGGCGCGCTCATCGCCGGCCAATTGTGGAAGATCGACGAGGGACGCACGGCCTTCCTCGCGGGAAGCGGGTTCGCTCTGGTCGGCGCCCTTCTGTGCTTCTTCGCGCTGAGCCTGCCGTTGATCCGTGCACGCCGCAGCATTGCGCGGGCCCGGTAACGAAAACGCCGGGCAATGCCCGGCGTTTTCATCGTGCAGCAGGTTCAGTTACCAGACCAGGTCGTCCGGCACCTGGTACTGCGGGTCCGCGTAGGGATCTTCCTCGGCCGGCGCGTTCGGGTCGACCTTCAGCGCCACCGATGCGGCAAACACCGCTTCGGACTGTGCCAGCACTTCGGCGGTCACCAGCAGGTAACGGCCATTGAGCTGGACCACGCCCAGTTCACCGGCATTGAGCGCGGTCAGCTGTTCGGCGGTCACGTAGATACGCTTGATCTTGCCGCCATACGGGAAGTGGCGGGCAATGTCGGCCGCCTCGGCATTGAGGCTCTTGTCCTTCAGCAGCTCTTCCAGCTTGGCCTTCGCTTCGCGGCGCACGCGTGCTTCTTCCTGCTTCAGGCGCTCGGTCTCGATGCGCTCTTCCTTCTCGCGCTGGGCGCGGATGGCATAGGCCTTGGCCAGATCCATCTCTTCGGCGCTGCGCGGCTTGCGCGGGCCCTGCGGGCCCGGGCCACGCAACTGGCCGGGCTTGCCCGGGCCACCCGACTTGCCGGGGCCATGCCCACGGCGCTCGCCAGGCTTGTGCTCGCCCCGGCCTGCGCCCTGCGGCTTTCCATTGCCATTGCCATTGCCACCCTTGCCCTGCGGGCGGCCATCACGGCGGGGGCCATCATTCTTGCGCTCGGGCTTGGGCGCCGGCTTGAAGCCCAGGCCCATCAGCTGGTCGCGGAGGGTATCGCTCATAGGATTCGGATCAGTAGTGCGGCGGCGGCGGTTCGCTCGCCGGATCGGAAGAATTCAGTGCGTTGCGGACCTTGCCCAGGTCCTCCAGCAGCACGCGCAGCACGTCGGCGTTGCGCATGCCCTGCATGCGCGCATCGGCCAGCGCATCGCTCAATTCGGCAAGCGCCTGTTCCTGGAAGGACACGCGCATTTCCAGTTCGACCAGGCGCGCTTCCAGCGCCTGCTCGCGCTCGGTCGGCAGCAGGTCAGACATGCAACGAACGCCCCCGGCCAATGCCGTAGTACGCCAGGCCAGCAGCTTCCACTTCGGCCGGATCGTACAGATTGCGCCCGTCGAACACCGCCGCGTCCTTCAGCTGCTCGCGCAGCTTCTGGAAATCGGGGCTGCGGAACTGCTTCCACTCGGTAACCACCACCAGCGCGTCGGCCCCTTCGAGGGCTTCATCGGCGCTGTTGCAGAACACCAGGTCATCGCGCTCGCCGAAGATGCGCTGCGATTCATGCATCGCTTCCGGGTCGTAGGCACGCACCGTGGCACCGCCTTCCCACAGCTGGGCCAGCAGGCGACGGCTGGAGGCTTCACGCATGTCGTCGGTGTTCGGCTTGAATGCCAGGCCCCACACGGCAAACGTCCTGCCGCGCACGCCTTCGTCCTCGCCCTTGTCGTAATGACGCTGGATGAGGGCGAACAGGTGGCCCTTCTGCGCATCATTGACCGCTTCCACCGCGTTCAACAGCTTCGGCTCAAGACCATGCTGCTGCGCGGTTCGGGCCAGCGCCTGCACGTCCTTGGGGAAGCAGGATCCACCGTAACCGGCACCCGGATAGATGAAGTGCCAGCCGATGCGTGGGTCCGAACCGATACCCTGGCGGACCTGCTCGACGTCGGCACCGACACGCTCGGCGATGTTGGCGATTTCGTTCATGAACGAAATCTTGGTCGCCAGCATCGCGTTCGCCGCGTACTTGGTCAGCTCGGCCGAGCGCACGTCCATTTCCACCACGCGGTCGTGATTGCGGTTGAACGGCGCATACAGGCGGCGCATCACCGCCACCGACTCCTCGCTGGTCGCACCGATGATGATGCGGTCCGGGCGCATGCAGTCGGCAACCGCGTCGCCTTCCTTCAGGAATTCCGGGTTGGACACCACATCGAAGGCGATGTCCGCGCCACGCGCGGCAAGTTCTTCAGCAATGGCGGCACGCACCTTGTCGGCGGTGCCCACCGGCACCGTCGACTTGTTGACCACCACGGTCGGCACGCTCATGTGCCGGCCAATGGTACGGGCCACGGCCAGTACGTACTGCAGGTCGGCACTGCCGTCCTCGTCCGGCGGGGTACCAACGGCGATGAACACCACCTGGCCATGCGCGATCGCGGACGCGGCATCGGTGGTGAATGCCAGCCGCAACGCGGCGTGGTTGGCCTTCACCATCGGCTCCAGGCCGGGCTCATAGATCGGGATGATGCCCTGGTTGAGGCCATCCACCTTGGCCTGGTCGATATCGACGCAGACCACCTGATGACCGACATCGGCCAGGCAGGTACCGGTCACCAGACCTACATAACCGGTACCGAAAATCGCAACGCGCATGTCCGTGCAGGCTCCGTGGTGGCTTACGGCAGGACGCCCAGCAGCTCGACGTCGAACGTCAGAGTCGCGTTCGGGCCGATCGGGCCACCCGGGGTGCCATTCTCGCCATAAGCCAGATTGCCCGGGATCCAGAAGCGGTACTTCGAACCGACCGGCATCAGCGCAACGCCCTCGGTCCAGCCCTTGATCACCTGGTCCAGGCCGAACTCGGCCGGCTGACGACCATAGGAACTGTCGAACACGGTGCCGTTGAGCAGCTTGCCTTCATAGTTCACGCGCACCTTGCTGCTCGGCAGCGGGCGCTCGCCGCTGCCCGGGCGGATGATCTGGTACTGCAGGCCCGAAGCAGTCGTCACGACGCCCGGCTGGGTCTTGTTCTTGGCCAGGAAGGCATTGCCTTCCTCACGGTTGGTCTGCGCAGCAGCGGCAGCCTTGGCCTGCATTTCAGCCTGCTTGCTGCCCATGAAGGCCTGGATGGTGGCGGTCGCGTCAGCTTCCGTCATCTTCGGCTGACCCTTGCTCAGGCCGGTGCTGATCGCGTCAAACAGCGAGGCAACGTCGATGTCGTCCTTCAGCTGCGCCAGCGACGGGCCCACCGAGTAGGAACCGATCATCTGCGACACCTTGACGCGGTCGACCTTCGGCGGCTGCGAACCCGGCGCCATGCCCGGCACCTGCTGGCCGCTGCGGGCCATCACGACCTGGCGCAGGGCCGCGTCGGTGGCCTTGGCCTGTTCCTGGGTGATCTGCGGCTGCAGGCCTTCGAACGAACGCTCCACGGCGGTACGCAGCGCGGCCACGTCGATCTCATCGGCGATCGGGGTGAACGACTTGGCCACGTCCAGGCCGATGGCGTAGCCGAGCTTCTGCTTGGGGGAATTCAAGGTTGCGGTCTCCTTGGCGGCTGCGGGGGCAGCCGGTTGTTGCGACAGAGCGACACCCGAAGTGCCCATCGCCAGAATCAGAACCGACGCCGCGGCGCCGCGCATTCCCATCTTCATTCGCTGCATTCCTGGAAGTGTCTGGGCGCCGACGTCGGCGCGAAAAGAAACATTGTCGCACGCATGCCGTCGATGTCGAGGCATCCGTGCCGGATATCAATGAGTGGCGGCTGCAGCCAGCGCCTTGTCGATGGCCGCGGTCAGCTGCGGATCATCCGGCGTCACCTTGCTGGCGAACTGGGCGATGACCTTGCCATCGCGGCCGACCAGGTACTTGTGGAAATTCCAGCCCGGTGCCACGCCGGTGGCCGCCGTCAACCGCTGATAGAGCGGCGTCGCCTCCGCACCGACCACATGCACCTTCTCGAACATCGGGAACTTGACCCCGTAGGTGAGCGTGCAGAAATCCTGGATCTGCTTCTCGTCGCCCGGCTCCTGTCCCTTGAAATCATTGGAGGGGAAACCGAGCACCGCAAAACCACGGCCTGCGTAGCGCTTCTGCAGCGCCTCCAGTCCTTCGTACTGCGGGGTGTAGCCGCACTTGCTGGCGGTATTGACCACCAGCAGCACCTGGCCGTGATAGCGCTGCTGCAGGTTGACCTGCTGCTTGCTGGCCAGCGGCCGGTAGTCCAGGTCGAGCAGGTCGGCGGCCAGGGCGCTGGCGGAACCGGCGACACCGGCCACCATCAGGGCCAGCAGGGACAGGCCGCGCAGGCGGCGCGGAGAAACGGTCGACAGGGGCATCAGGAGCGGTCCGCGGTAGCCATTCACAGGGCCCGGCCAGCAGCGGCCGGGAATCGGCCGAACTATAGCACCGGGCTTCAATGGCCCAGATGGCAGGGGGCGGCCCAGGCTTTGCGCGGCGTGGCGGCTACGCCCTTCGCCGATCTTCGATGGCGAAGGGATGACATGGTATGGACATCGCTGAATGGAAGACCGCACTGGATCGCCCCATGCGACAATTTTATTTTCTTTTTAAATCAACGATGTAAGTGATTGTTTCAGCACTCTGACCACCCCTGCCATGAGTTGGGGACGGCAGGGGGTTGCACCTGAGCGTGCCGGTGTTATAGTTGCATACAACACCAGTCACCTGAGACAGGGGGAAGCCATGAACGTCCGGATCCGTCGCAACCTCACCGCACCTGCGGCCGCTGCCGTTTCGACCCTGATCGTGCTGGCCTGGTTGGCCGCGCCCAGCTTCTCCGACTCCGCTGACAGTGCGCAGGACGCGACCGCCTCGCCGGCAGGGAACGCCACTGCTCCCTCCCCCCCTCCCCCGCGTCGGCTGCACAGCTCCCTGTCCATGCCGTATTTCTCGTTCGCCCAGCCGCTGACCCCACGGAGCTGAATATGAGCGACATCCAGTGGAGCGACGGCGCTCCCATCTACCGTCAGTTGAAGGAGCGCGTGATCGCCATGATGCTCGACGGAATCCTCAAGCCGGGCGATGCCCTGCCTTCGGTGCGCCAGGTGGCCGCCGATTACCAACTCAACCCCATCACCGTTTCGCGCGCCTACCAGGAACTGGCCGACGAAGGCCTGGTCGAAAAGCGCCGCGGCCTGGGCATGTTCATGACCGAGCAGGCCGCCACGCAGCTGCGCAGCAGCGAGCGCGAGCGCTTCCTCAATGAAGAATGGCCGGCCGTGCTGGAGCGCATCCAGCGCCTGGGCCTGAGCCTCGACGAATTGCTGCCCCAGGGGAAGATCTGATGAGTACCGTAGCAAGCGAAGCCGTCATCACCGCAAAAGGCCTGCGCAAGGCCTACAAGTCCACCGTTGCCCTCGACAATGCCAGCTTCAGCATCCCGAGCGGGCGCATCGTCGGCCTGATCGGCCCCAACGGTGCCGGCAAGACCACGGCATTGAAGGCACTGCTCGGCCTGACCTCGGTGGAAGGTGAGCTGAGCGTGCTTGGCCGCGATCCACGCCTGCACCGCGACGAGCTGATGAACGACATCTGCTTCATCGCCGATGTCGCCGTGCTGCCGCGCTGGCTGAAGGTGCGCGAGGCGATCGACTTCGTCGCCGGCGTGCATCCGCGCTTCGACCGCGCCCGCTGCGAACGCTTCCTCGCCAATACCAAGCTGCAGCCGAAGCAGCGCGTGCGCGAACTGTCCAAGGGCATGATCGTGCAGCTGCACCTGGCGCTGGTGATGGCCATCGATGCCCGTGTCCTGGTACTGGACGAGCCCACCCTGGGCCTGGACATCCTGTACCGCAAGGAGTTCTACCAGCGCCTGCTGGAGGACTACTTCGACGAGCAGAAGACCATCATCGTCACCACCCACCAGGTGGAAGAGATCGAGCACATCCTCAGCGACGTCATGTTCATCCGCGACGGCCGCATCGTGCTCGATGCGGAAATGGACGAGGTCGGCCAGCGCTACACCGAACTGCTGGTCAACGCCGACCAGCTGGAAACCGCACGCGCCCTGAAGCCTATCGACGAGCGCAGCCTGGCGTTCGGCAAGACCGTGATGCTGTTCGACGGCGTACCGCGCGCCCAGCTTTCCACCCTTGGCGAGACCCGCAGCCCGGGCCTGGCCGACCTGTTCGTCGCCGTCATGAAGGGGACCTACGCATGAATGCCGTCAACCACCCCGTCAGTCCCCTCGGCACCCTGCGCTGGCTGCTCAAGCGCGAGTACTGGGAAAACCGCGGCGGTTTCCTGTATGCCCCGCTGATCGCCGGCCTGATCTCGCTGGTGATGAGTACCGTCGGCATCGCCTTCGGCCTGTTCGCATTGAACCGCGCGGCGCGCAACGGTGCGCTGCATGTCGATGGCGAAAGCGTGAACGTCAATGGCCTGGACCTGGCCCTGCTCACCCGCAACATCGACAGCAAGGACCTTGCCGACCTCGGCAACGGCCTCGACCTGACCCTGGTGCTCAGTTCGGCCTGGCCGTTCCTGGTGCTGGCCTTCGTGGTGTTCTTCTATTGCCTGGGCGCCCTGTACGACGACCGCCGCGACCGCAGCATCCTGTTCTGGAAGTCGTTGCCGCTGTCGGACACCCAGACCGTGCTGTCCAAGGTGATCAGCGCACTTGTCGTGGCGCCGCTGATCGCGGTGATTGCCGGCATCATCACCATGTTCGGCTTCATGCTGATCATCAGCATCGTCGCGCTGATGCACGGTGGCAGCCCGATGGCCCTGATCTGGGGGCCCGCCAGCCCGTTGACCCTGGCCGCTGGCCACCTGAGCTGGATTCCGGTCTACGCTCTGTGGGCCCTGCCCACTGCAGGCTGGCTGCTGCTGTGCTCTGCCTGGGCCAAGAGCAAGCCGTTCCTGTGGGCGGTGATGCTGCCACTGTTTGCCGGCGTCATCGTCAGCACCACCAAGATCATGCCGCTGTTCGGCCTGACCACCGGCTGGTTCTGGCAGAACATCGTCGGCCGCCTGCTGCTGGGCGGCGTGCCCGGCATGGACCTGCTGTACCGCCTCGGCGCAGGTGAAGGTTCGCGCCGCGACCTGGATTCGGTGGTCAGCCTGATGTCCCCCGCCTCGCAGCTGAAGTCGCTGGCGATGCCGGAACTGTGGATCGGAGCGGCCGTCGGTGCAGTGTTCATCTTCCTCGCCATCCGCCTGCGCAAGCGCGCCGGCGAGATCTGATCCCATCCATCCGGAGGCACCACCCATGCGTTCTTTGCTCGCCTGTTCTGCGTTGTTGCTGTTGCCGTTGTCGGCGCTGGCCGCCGATGCTCCGAACTGCAAGTTCACTGCCGCCCGCGCGTTGAAGCTGGACGTGGCCGGTGCCAAAACGGTGGTGTTCGAAGTCAACCAGCACGACCTGAAGGTGGTCGCCAGCGCCGGCGGCGGCCAGTTGGACGGCCGCGCCTGCGCGTCCAGCCAGGAATGGCTGGACCAGCTGGTACTGGACCAGCGCAAGGTGGGCGACAAGCTGGTCGTCAGCCTGCGCCGCGACGGCCGCCAAAGCGGCATCAGCCTGGGCAACAGCTACGCCTGGCTGGATATCCGCGGCAGCGTGCCGGACAACCTGCCGCTGCAGTTCAAGGTCGGCTCCGGCGATGCCAGCGTAGAGAACGCACAGTCGCTGAGCGTGGACGTCGGCTCCGGTGACGCGGTGGCCCGCGGCACCCGCGGCAGCATCCACGCTGCAGTGGGTTCCGGCGACCTCAACATCGATGGCGGCAGCTCCCTGAATCTGCTGTCGCTGGGTTCGGGCGACGTCAATGCCCGCAACATCGGCGGCGACGCCGTAACCGGCACGGTCGGTTCGGGTGACCTGAAGATCACCGATGTGCGTGGCAACGCGCGTCTGGACACGGTCGGCTCGGGTGATATCGAGTTCAAGCGCGTGCAGGGCAGCGTTGAAGTGGGCGTGGTCGGCTCCGGTGGCGTCGACCTGGCCGATATCGGCGGCAACGTGCATGTGCGCAGCCACGGCTCGGGCGACATCCAGGTGGACGGCGTACGCGGCAGCCTGACCGTCGATCACAGCGGCAGCGGCGATGTCGAACACCGCAACGTCAGCGGCCGGGTCACCCTGCCGCGCGGCAAGTAAACCTCTTCCAGACACGTCCAGGGGAACATCATGAATCTGTTGCGCCTGCTGCCCACCACTCTGCTCTGCCTGCCGCTGATCGCCTGCGGCGGCACGTCCTCCGCCCCCGACAAGACCGTCGGCAAGAGCGTCGCCGAAGCCACCAGCGGCGTCGGCCAGACCGTCAAGGAAGCCATGGACGATGCCCGCAAGGACATCACCCAGGGCAACATCAAGATCTCCGCGGACAAGCAGCCGCGTGCGGAGATCACGCCCGACGGCCGCCTGCTGATCGCTGGCAAGGAGGTCGCGGCCAACGACACCCAGCGCCGCCACCTGCAGGAGTACCGCGGCCACGTGGTCGCCATCGCAATGGACGGCATGGATGTCGGCCTGGCCGGTGCCAAGCTCGGTGCCAATGCGGCCGGCGAAGCGCTGAAGGGGATCTTCAGCGGCGACAGCGAAGGTGTGGAGAAGCGCATCAACGCCGAAGCCGCCAAGATCGAGGTCCAGGCCAAGCGCATCTGTGATCGCCTGCCAGCGATGCTGGCCAGCCAGCAGGCACTGGCGCGCGAGCTGCCGGCGTTCAAGCCCTACGCGACGATGGACCAGAGCGACGTGGACGACTGCGGCAAGAACAACTCGGTCACGTTCTCCAACTGAGACAAATCGACGCACCCGATCGGCAGCGGCCTTCCGTTGCCGGTCCGGCTGCGTCGGCGGGCTTACAATGGGGGCCCCGGATGCCCCCGAACCGAACGCCATGAAGAAGCTGTTCCTGCTGCTGGCCGCCCTGCTCTGCCTGGGCCTGGTCGGCTGCGACAAGGATTACCGCAACCACCGCGCCGAGCGTGGCAAGCCCAAGATTTCCGTCAGCGAAGGCATGGTGACCGTGCGCCGCCCGCCCGCGCCGAACATCATCATCCTCGGCGATGGCACGATGAAGGTGGACGAGATCCAGATTCCGCTGGACGACGGACAGAAGCAGATGCTGCAGACGATGTTCGGCAAGCTGCAGGTGCTGCGCCAGAACACGCTGGTGGCTGCGCCGGCCGACCCGAACATGCAGCCGGTGAAGATCCAGCCACCGGAGGGCATGGAGGTGATCCCGGCCGACCTCATCCAGCGCATCCCCGAGTTCAAGGACTACACCGACACGTTCGGCAACATCGTCGCCGACCGTCGCTGAAGAAAAACGCCGCCCGAGGGCGGCGTTCTTCGTTTCCGTAGAGTCGAGCCGTGCCCGACTCCGGGACAACAATCGAGCGTGGCTCGACTCTACAACCGGCAGATCAACCGCCGGCGCCACCGCCGCCAGCCTGGATGCCACCCGCGGTCAGCGCGGTCGGATCCAGCAGGCGACGCAGCTCGGCCTCGTCAAGCCCGCTGTCTTCCAGCGCCACATCCAGCACCGGGCGCTGTTCCTTGTAGGCACGCTTGGCAATGGCCGCCGCCTTCTCGTAGCCGATGATCGGGTTCAGCGCGGTGACCAGGATCGGGTTGCGCGCCAGCGCTTCGGCCACGCGGTCCTCGCGCACCTTCAGGCCGGCGATGGCGCTGTCGGCCAGCAGGGTGGATACATTGGACAGCAGGCCGATGCCATCGAGCAGGTTCACTGCGATCAGCGGCAGGGTGACGTTGAGCTGGAAGTTGCCGGTCTGCCCGGCCACGGTGATCGCGGTGTGGTGGCCGATCACCTGCGCACAGGCCATCACGGTCGCTTCCGGAATCACCGGATTGACCTTGCCCGGCATGATCGAGCTGCCCGGCTGCAGCGCCGGCAGTTCGATCTCGCCCAGCCCGGCCAGTGGACCGGCATTCATCCAGCGAAGATCATTCGCGATCTTGATCAGCGCCACGGCCAGTGCATTGAGCTGGCCGGACAGTTCCACCGCGTCATCCTGCGCCGCCAGCCCTTCGAACTTGTTCTCGGCGCTGTCGAACTTGATCGAGGTCTGCTGCTTGAGCGCCTTGGCGACCTGCGCGCCGAAACGCGGGTCGGCGTTGATGCCGGTGCCGATGGCGGTGCCACCCAGCGGCAGGCGGCGCACGCGCTTGAGGCTGTCCTCGATGCGTTCCTGCGCCGACGCGAGCTGCGCCGACCACGCGCCGAACTCCTGCTCGAAGGTGAGCGGCATCGCGTCCATCAGGTGGGTGCGGCCGGTCTTGACCACCTTGCGCAGGCTGCGGCCCTTCTTGTCCAGGGTCTTGCGCAGGTGCACCAGCGCCGGCAGCAGCTGTTCATGCGTCGCCAGCACCGCCGACACGCGCAATGCGGTCGGAATCACGTCGTTGGAGCTCTGCCCCTGGTTGACGTGGTCGTTGGGGTGCACCACGGTCTTGCCGGCCTTGCCGGCACGGTTGGCCAGGGTGGCGATGACCTCGTTGGCATTCATGTTCGACGACGTGCCCGAGCCGGTCTGGTAGACGTCGATCGGGAAATGCGCATCCCAGTCACCGGCAGCCACTTCGGCGGCGGCGGTCTGGATGGCCTTGGCCACGGTCTTGGGCAGGTGGCCCAGCTCGGCATTGACGCCGGCAGCGGCGCCCTTGACCAGGCCCAGCGCACGGATGAAACCGCGCGGCATGCGCTGACCCGAGACCGGGAAATTCTGCACGGCACGCTGGGTCTGCGCGCCCCACAGGGCATCGGCAGGCACCTGCAGCTCGCCCATGCTGTCGTGTTCGATCCGGAACCCGGTGGTTCCACCCTTGCTTGCAGCTTTGCTCATTGCATCGACTCCGCACTACTTCAGTTGGGGAAAGGGAAGCGGCGGCTGGCAGGGTGTCGCTTCCCGGGCTGGCGGCTGCGACAACGATACTCCCTTGCCTGCAGGGTGGGATGACGAGGGCGGGCCAGATCGTTCCGCCTGCAGGGCCGTTGTGCGCACACAGGGGTAGTGCCGGCCGCTGGCCGGCAAAGGCGCCACGCCCGCGATTGCAGGGGTTGTCGGCCAGCGGCCGGCACTACCTCACCGGCACGTCGTAGAATATTGGCCCCGCCGCTCGTCCCCGCCCTGCCGACATGTCCGATTCCGCCCTGCTCGCCCTGTCCCCGCTCGATGGCCGCTACGCCGGCAAGGTCGACGCCCTGCGCCCGATCTTCTCCGAATACGGCCTGATCAAGGCCCGCATCGTGGTCGAGGTGGAATGGCTGCTGGCCCTGGCCGCCGAACCGGGCATCGTCGAGCTGGCGCCGTTCTCGGACGCCGCCATCGCCCGCCTGCGCGCCCTGGCCGCCAACTTCAGCCCGGCACAGGCCGCGCGCGTGAAGGAGATCGAGCGCACCACCAACCATGACGTCAAGGCGGTGGAGTACTTCATCAAGGAACAGCTGAAGGACGACGCCGAGCTGGCTCCGGCGCTGGAATTCGTGCATTTCGCCTGCACCAGCGAAGACATCAACAACCTCAGCTACGGCCTGATGCTGGAACAGGCCCGCCGCGAAGTGCTGCTGCCGACCCTGGACGGCATCGCCACCACCCTGCGCACCCTGGCGCACGCCCAGGCCGGCCAGCCGATGCTGTCGCGCACCCACGGCCAGACCGCCTCGCCGACCACCCTGGGCAAGGAACTGGCCAACGTGGTCGCTCGCCTGGAGCGCCAGCGCAAACAGATCGCCGCGGTCGAACTGACCGGCAAGATCAACGGCGCGGTGGGCAACTACAACGCCCACATCGCCAGCTACCCGGACGTGGACTGGCCGGCCTTCGCCGAGCGCTTCGTGACCGGCCTGGGCCTGGTGTTCAACCCGTACACCACGCAGATCGAGCCGCACGACAATGTCGCCGAGATCGGCGATGCCGCGCGCCGCGCCAACATCATCCTGATCGACCTGGCCCGCGACATCTGGGGCTACATCTCGCTGGGATACTTCAAGCAGCGCCTGAAGGAAGGCGAAGTCGGCTCGTCGACGATGCCGCACAAGGTCAATCCGATCGATTTCGAGAATGCGGAAGGCAACTTCGGCATCGCCAACGCGCTGTTCGAGCATTTCAGCGCGAAGCTGCCGATCAGCCGCTGGCAGCGTGACCTGACCGACTCCACCGTGCTGCGTGCGCTGGGCACCGCGTTCGGCCACAGCCAGGTGGCACTGGATTCGCTGGCCAAGGGCCTGGGCAAGCTGGAAGTGAACCCACAGCGCCTGGACGCCGATCTGGACGCGGCCTGGGAAGTGCTGGCCGAGGCCGTACAGACGGTGATGCGCCGCCATGGCCTGCCGAACCCGTACGAGCAGCTGAAGGCGCTGACCCGCGGCCAGGGCATCACCGCTGAGTCGATGCGTGCGTTCGTGCAGGGACTGGAGCTGCCGGCGGATGCGAAGCAGCGTCTGCTGGAGATGACCCCGGGCAGCTACACCGGCCTGGCCGAGTCGCTGGCGAAGAAGATCTGAGGGGTTTCCTTTGCGGCGGCGGCCGCGGGCGCTGCCTGCGGCAGGCAACGGCAGCAGCAACATCAACGTCAAAGGCGGCTCTGGGTTATTGCCTCGCTTGGCGGGGCGGGTTGGGTTCGCGGGGGACACCGTAAACCCGTCCTTGGGGGCTTGTCCGCGGCATCCATGCCGCGGACACCCCCACGAACCCAACCCGCCCCACCTTTGACAGATTCCCGGTGACGGATCGAAGAGCATTGGGTTGTCGGGACGGAATTTGAAAGAGGGACGCGGCTTCGCCGCGTCCCTCTTTTGTTTTGGCATCAGCAAGCGCAGCGCGCGACCCGCTGTTGCCTTTGATCTTCTTCTTCCATTCCGTGGCGGGCCGCGCAGGAACCTGTCAGGGGCCGGGCGGGTGGGCCATGCAGGGGCGTTGGCGCCATGGATGGCGCCATCGAGCTTACAAGGACGTACTTGCAGCGTCCCCTGCATGGCCCACCCGCCCGGCCAAGCCCATGAAGCCGGTCGACTAACAGTCGACCCCACCAAAGCACCGCCACGAGGGGCTGCGCCGTTGGCCGGAACCCCCGCGACAATCCCGCGCACGTGCGCAATGCCCGCGAACGGCGGACAATGGAGATCTCAGGCGGCCCGCCGCGCCGCCCCTCCCGCTTTCCGCTGCAAGGATTCCCCCATGGCCGCCCGCAAGTCCTCCGCTCCGCTCATTGAAGTCACCGCCCGCCCCGGCCAGCCGCTGGGCATGGCGCCGGCCACCTTCCTGCGCGACTTCTGGCAGAAACGCCCGCTGCTGATCCGCAACGCCTTCCCCGATTTCCAGACGCCGGTTCAGCCGGAAGACCTCGCCGGCCTGGCCTGCGAGGAAGGCGTGCTGGCGCGCCTGATCGAGCACGACAAGGCCCAGGACGGCTGGCGCGTGCGTAGCGGCCCGTTCCAGGAAGACATCTTCCCCGCCCTGCCCGACCACGACTGGACCCTGCTGGTGCAGGACGTCGACAAGTGGGACAAGGACGTGCGCGCCCTGATCGAGCATTTCCGCTTCCTGCCGCGCTGGCGCATGGATGACGTGATGATCAGCTTCGCCGCCACCGGTGGCTCGGTTGGCGCCCATGTCGACCAGTACGACGTGTTCCTGCTGCAGGCCCACGGCCATCGCCGCTGGCAGATCGACGCCAGCGAATCGATCAAGGGCAAGCAGCCGCCGCTGGGCTTCCGCCCGGACGTGGAACTGAAGCTGCTGAAAGTGTTCAAGCCCACCCATGACTGGGTGCTGGCGCCGGGCGACATGCTGTACCTGCCGCCGAACGTGCCGCACCACGGGGTGGCCGAAGATCCCTGCCTGACCTTCTCGTTCGGCATGCGTGCGCCGGCCTCGGCCGAGCTGATCAGCGATTACCTGGACACCCTGATCGCCGATGCCGACGAGAACATCCGCTACCAGGATGCCGACCTGAAGGTGCCGGCCGACCCGAACGAAATCGACACGGTGGCGATGGCGCGGGTGATCACCGCGCTCAATGCCATCCGCATGAACGACCCGGACAAGCTGGGCGACTGGTTCGGCCGCTTCATCACCACCTACCGCGCCGCGGGCGAAGTGATGGCGCACCAGGCCGCGCCGGCGCCGGAGGAAGTGGTCCAGGCGCTGGCCTCGGGCCTGCTGCTGCAGCGCCACCCGTGGGCGCGCCTGGCCTGGCGCCGGGCCAAGCGCGGCGCCAGCCTTTATGTCAGCGGCCAGGACTTCGCGTTGCCGGTGAAGGACGCCCAGCGCCTGGCCGGTGCCGAGCAGCTCGACGCCGCCGCCTATCGCGGCCTGTCCGACAAGGGCCGCGCCGTGGTCCAGCAGCTGCTGGTCGGTGGCGTGTTCCAGCTGATCGATCCGAACGAGATGTACGAGGCCGAAGACGAGGAGGACGGCGAGGACGCCATGGTGCTCGGCGAGGTCGTCGAAGGCCGTGACCGGGTGGATGCGATCGACGCCGACGCGGTGTCCGACGATGTCCACACCGTGACCGTGCACGACGACGGTATCGAGGTCATCGTCAACTTCGAGGATCACGACGAAGACGACAGCAACGACGGTCGCGCCTGAGACCTGCCATGGTCCGGGTCCAGCAGGTCAGCCACGCCGACGCTCACGTCGCCATCCACGACGTGCGGCAGCGGGTGTTCGTGCAGGAACAGGGCATCGCCGCCGAACTGGAGCGCGATGCGCTGGACCCGGCCAGTGCCCACGTGCTGGCGCTGGACAGTGACGGCCAGCCGGTCGGCACCGGCCGGCTGGCACCGGATGGCCGCATCGGCCGCATGGCGGTGCTGGCCAGCCATCGCAGCCACGGGGTCGGCGAGGCCCTGCTGGAGGCACTGGTCGAGGCCGGGCGCAGGCTCGGACTGGCCGAACTGCACCTGCACGCCCAGCTGCCGGCCCGCGATTTCTATGCCCGCCAGGGCTTCCTGCCCGAGGGCGAGGTGTTCGAGGAGGCCGGCATCGGCCACCAGCAGATGCGCCGCCGGCTGGGCGCGGCCAGCGCGATCGACAGCCGCGCCGAAGCGGTGGCCATCACCACCGCCATCATCCACCGCGCCCGTCGCCAGCTGTGGCTGCACAGCCGTCAGCTGGACCCCGGGCTGCTTGACGCACCGCCGGTGCAGGCCGCCCTGCGCCGCTTCGTCACCGCCCGTCACGACAAGCAGCTGCGGGTGATCGTGCACGACGCCACCGCGATCGCCGCTGCCGGTGCGCCGCTGCTGGCGCTCGCCCAGCGCCTGCCCAGCGTGATCCAGTTCCGCGAGGTCAGCGATCCGGTCGACCGCGCGCTGGCCTCGGCCTGCCTGCTCAACGATGCGGGCGACTTCTACTTTCGTCTGATCGGCCATCGCCTCGACGGCGAGGCCGGCATCGCGCTGCCGGCACGTTCGCAGCCGTTCGAGCAGCAATTGCAGCGCGTCTGGGACCGTTCGCGCGATTGCAGCGAACTGCGCGCGCTCGGCATCTGAGCGCGCGCGACCGCGCCAACCTGTCTGGGAGCGGCACCGGGGGACGCACGATGCCTCGGGTGGTGCCCCTTCGTGTCCGGTTGGGGGTACAATTTGGCTGTTTGAACGCGCCCGTGCATGGCTATTCATCTTCGTGCCGGGTCCTTCTGAAGCCATACCCCACAAAGCGAATCAGCACCCTCCATCGTGGACAATCAACTGAAGCAGTTTGCGCAATCTTCGCAACTCGCCGGCGGCAACGCCTCCTATGTCGAGGACCTGTACGAGCAGTACCTGGTCTCCCCGGATAGTGTCGATCCCAAATGGAAAACCTACTTCGACGGCTTCAAGGGCCGCGAAGCAGGTGACATCCCGCACTCGGCTGTCATCTCCCACATCGCGGACGCGGCCAAGGATGCGCTGAAAGCCGGCACCGGCAGCGGTGCGGGCGACGAGCGTGAGCGCAATGTCGGTCGCCTGATCACCGCCTACCGCTCGCGTGGACACCTGGACGCCCGCTTGGACCCGCTGGGCCTGGCCGCACCGGTCAACACCCCGGACCTGGGCCTGCCGTTCCACAGCCTGTCCGATGGCGACCTCAACAGCGAATTCAGCACCGGCGGCGTCGGTGGCCAGCCGCGCATGAAGCTGCGCGACCTGCTGGCACGCCTGAAGGCGACCTACACCGGCTCGATCGGTGCGGAGTTCATGCACATCTCCGAGGTCGAGCAGCGCCAGTGGATCTACAAGAAGCTGGAACTGGCCGGTGGCAACTACCAGCTGGACGCTGACACCCAGCGCCGCACCCTGGAGCGCCTGACCGCGGCCGAAGGCCTGGAGCGCTACCTGCACACCAAGTACGTCGGCCAGAAGCGCTTCTCGCTGGAAGGCGGCGACTCGCTGATCCCGATGATGGACACCATCATCCGCAGCGCCGGCAAGGATGGCGTCAAGGACGTGGTGATCGGCATGGCCCATCGCGGCCGCCTGAACGTGCTGGTCAACACCCTGGGCAAGAACCCGCGCAAGCTGTTCGACGAATTCGAAGGCAAGTTCGAGCACGACGAGCACGCCTCGGCCGGTGACGTGAAGTACCACATGGGCTTCTCCGCCGACGTGGCTACCGACGGCGGCCCGGTGCACCTGGCGCTGGCGTTCAACCCGTCGCACCTGGAAATCGCCGACCCGGTCGTGGCCGGTTCCGTGCGTTCGCGCCAGGAGCGCCGCAAGGACACCGCCCGCAAGCAGGTCATGCCCATCCTGATCCACGGCGACGCGGCCTTCTCCGGCCAGGGCGTGGTCATGGAACTGTTCCAGATGTCGCAGGCCCGCGGCTTCGCCGTCGGTGGCACCGTGCACATCGTGGTCAACAACCAGGTCGGCTTCACCACCTCCAACCCGCTGGATACGCGCTCCACGCGCTATGCCACCGACGTGGCGAAGATGATCGCCGCTCCGGTGCTGCACGTGAACGGTGATGATCCGGAAGCGGTGGTGTTCGCCGCGCAGCTGGCCTTCGAGTTCCGCCAGAAGTTCGCCAAGGACGTGGTCATCGACCTGATGTGCTACCGCCGCTGGGGCCACAACGAGGCCGACGAGCCGGCGATCACCCAGCCGCTGATGTACCAGGTGATCCGCAAGCACGCCACCACCCGCGAGATGTACGCCGAGCAGCTGGAAAAGGCAGGCGTGATCGCCGCCGGCGCCGGCAAGGCGATGGTCGATGCGTACCGCGAGAAGCTCGATGCCGGTGAAGTGACCACCGAGCTGGCCAAGGTCGAGAAGACCCCGCCGACCAGCCCGCTGTTCGTCGATTGGCCGAAGCTGCTGGAAGGCAAGCTGTCCGATCCGATCTCGACCAAGGTCGAGAAGAACAAGCTGGTCGAGCTGGCCAAGCTGATCAACACCATTCCCGAAGACGTGCAGCTGCACTCGCGCGTGGCCAAGGTCTACGACGACCGCCGCAAGATGGCCGCCGGCGAGATCCCGGGCGACTGGGGCTTTGCCGAGAACCTGGCCTACGCCACCCTGCTCGACGAAGGCAATGCACTGCGCCTGGTCGGCCAGGACGTGGGCCGCGGTACGTTCACGCACCGCCACGCGATCCTGCACGACCAGAAGACCGACAACTACTACATGCCGCTGCGGCAGCTGGTGGATTCGCCGGAGAAGGCCACCGTCATCGATTCGCTGCTGAGCGAAGAAGCGGTGATGGCCTACGAGTACGGCTTCTCCACCACCGATCCGAACACGCTGTGCATCTGGGAAGGCCAGTTCGGCGACTTCGCCAACGGTGCCCAGGTCGTCATCGACCAGTTCATCGCCGCCGGTGAAGCCAAGTGGGGCCGCATTTCCGGCCTGACCCTGCTGCTGCCGCATGGCTATGAAGGGCAAGGCCCGGAACACAGCTCGGCGCGCCTGGAGCGCTTCCTGCAGCTGTGCGCGCTGGAGAACATGCTGGTGGTGGTGCCGTCGACCCCGGCGCAGGCCTTCCACATGCTGCGTCGCCAGCAGCACCTGACCACCCGCAAGCCGCTGGTGGTGATGTCGCCCAAGTCGCTGCTGCGCCACAAGCTGGCCGTGTCGACCCTGGACGAGCTGGCCAACGGCGAGTTCCAGCACCTGATCGGCGACGCCAACGCGGACGCCAAGAAGGTCAAGCGCGTGGTGCTGTGCTCGGGCAAGGTCTACTACGATCTGCTGGAAGACCAGACCAAGCGTGGCCAGGACGACGTGGCGATCATCCGCGTGGAGCAGCTGTACCCGTTCCCGCGTGCGCTGCTGGCTGCCGAACTGAAGAAGTACGGCAAGGCCACCGACGTGGTGTGGACGCAGGAAGAACCGCAGAACCAGGGTGCGTGGTACCAGATCCGCCACCACCTGCAGTTCTGCCTGGCCGATGGCCAGAACCTGCACTACGCCGGTCGCGCACGTTCGGCTTCGCCGGCTGCCGGTCACATGGCTGACCACGTCCGCGAACAGCAGCAGCTGGTCGCCGACGCACTGGTCAACCCGTTCAACGACACGTTCGCTGAATAATCCTCCCCCTATTTAGAAGACAAACCAGGAAGCTCCCGCAATGGCCACCGAAGTCAAAGCCCCGGTACTGCCCGAATCCGTCGCCGACGGCACCATCGCCACCTGGCACAAGAAGGTGGGCGACGCCGTCAAGCGCGACGAAAACCTGCTTGACCTGGAAACCGACAAGGTCGTCCTGGAAGTGCCGTCGCCGGTCGACGGCGTGCTGAAGGAGATCAAGTTCGCCGAAGGCTCGACCGTGACCTCCAGCCAGGTCGTGGCGATCATCGAAGAAGGCGCCGTCGCTGCTGCCCCAGCTCCGGCCGCTGAAGCCGCTCCGGCTGCAGCCGCTGCCCCGGCCGCTGCTGCGCCGGCCGCTGCCGCCGCTCCGGCCCCGGCTGCCAAGTCGGCCGCCGACACCCTGCCGCCGGGCGCCCGCTTCACTGCCATCACTGAAGGCGTGAACCCGGCCGACGTCGACGGCACCGGCCGTCGCGGCGCGGTGACCAAGGAAGACATCGTCAACTTCGCCCGCAACGGCGGCGCCGGCAAGGCCGGTGGCGCACGTCCGGAAGAACGCGTGCCGATGACCCGCATCCGCAAGCGCATCGCCGAGCGCCTGATGGAGTCGAAGAACTCCACCGCCATGCTGACCACCTTCAACGAAGTCGACCTGTCCAAGGTCTCGGCTGCGCGCAAGGAACTGCAGGACGAGTTCGTCAAGGCCCACGGCATCAAGCTGGGCTTCATGAGCTTCTTCGTGAAGGCCGCTGCCAATGCCCTGCAGCGCTTCCCGCTGGTCAACGCCTCGATCGACGGCGACGACATCATCTACCACGGCTACTCGGACATCTCGATCGCCGTCTCGACCGAGAAGGGCCTGGTCACGCCGGTCCTGCGCAACGTCGAGCGCATGTCGTTCGCCGACATCGAGAAGACCATCGCCGACTACGCCAAGAAGGCCCGTGACGGCAAGCTGAGCCTGGAAGAACTGCAGGGCGGCACCTTCACCGTGACCAACGGCGGCACCTTCGGTTCGCTGCTGTCGACCCCGATCATCAACCCGCCGCAGAGCGCCATCCTGGGCATGCACGCCATCAAGGAGCGTCCGATCGCCCAGAACGGCCAGGTCGTGATCGCGCCGATGATGTACCTGGCGCTGTCGTACGACCACCGCATCATCGACGGCAAGGATTCGGTGCAGTTCCTGGTGGACATCAAGAACCAGCTGGAAAACCCGGGCCGCATGCTGTTCGGCCTGTAAGACACCTCCCGCCCCTCCGCGCCTGCGCGGAGGGGTTCTGGTAATGCATCAAGGAATAATTCAATGGCTGAACAATTCGACGTCGTCGTCATCGGTGCCGGCCCGGCCGGTTACCACGCTGCCATCCGCGCGGCCCAGCTGGGCCTGAAGACCGCCTGCATCGACGCAGCGCTGGGCAAGGACGGCAAGCCGGCCCTCGGCGGCACCTGCCTGCGCGTGGGCTGCATCCCGTCCAAGGCGCTGCTGGATTCCTCGCGCCAGTTCTGGAACATGGGCCACATCTTTGGCGACCACGGCATCAGCTTCAAGGATGCCAAGATCGACGTCGAGGCGATGGTTGGCCGCAAGGACAAGATCGTCAAGCAGTTCACCGGCGGCATCGGCATGCTGTTCAAGGCCAACAAGGTCGCCGCTTACTACGGTTTCGGCGAACTGCAGCCGGGCAACGTGGTCAAGGTCACCCAGCATGACGGTTCCATCGTCGAGCTGAAGGGCACCAACGTCATCATCGCGGCCGGTTCGGATTCGATCGAACTGCCGTTCGCCAAGTTCGACGGCGAGACCATCGTCGACAACGTCGGCGGCCTGGACTTCACCGAAGTGCCGAACCGCCTGGCCGTGATCGGCGCCGGCGTCATCGGCCTGGAACTGGGCAGCGTGTGGAAGCGCCTGGGCGCTGAAGTCACCATCCTGGAAGCACTGCCGGAATTCCTGGCCGTGGCCGACGCCGAAGTGGCCAAGACCGCTGCCAAGGAATTCAAGAAGCAGGGCCTGGACATCCGCCTCGGTGCCAAGGTCTCCAAGACCGAGATCACCGGCAAGGGCAAGAAGAAGGAAGTCGTTGTCACCTACACCGACAGCGAAGGCGAAAAGACCCTGACCGTGGACAAGCTGCTGGTGGCCGTCGGCCGTCGCGCCGCCACCAAGGGCCTGCTGGCCGAAGGCACCGGCGTCAAGATCAACGAGCGCGGCCAGATCGAAGTCGACGCGCACTGCCACACCGGCGTCAACGGCGTGTGGGCGGTCGGCGACTGCGTGCGCGGCCCGATGCTGGCGCACAAGGGCTTCGAGGAAGGCATCGCGGTGGCTGAGCTGATCGCCGGCCTGCCGGGCCACGTCAACTTCGACACCATCCCGTGGGTCATCTACACCGAGCCGGAACTGGCCTGGGTCGGCAAGACCGAAGCCCAGCTGAAGGCCGAGGGCATTCCGTACAAGGCCGGCAGCTTCCCGTTCGCCGCCAACGGCCGTGCCGTGGCGATGATCGAGCCGGCAGGCTTCGTGAAGATCCTGGCCCATGCCGAAACCGATCGCATCCTCGGCATGCACCTGGTCGGCGCCAACGTCTCCGAACTGGTGCACGAAGGCGTGCTGACCATGGAGTTCAGCGGCTCGGCCGATGACCTGGCCCGCATCTGCCACGCCCACCCGTCGCTGTCGGAAGTGATCCACGACGCGGCGATGGCAGTCAGCAAGCGCGCCATCCACAAGGCGAACTGATCGTTCGCTGGTAGTGCCGGCCGCTGGCCGGCATGACCGGATACGAAAAACCTCGCCTCGGCGGGGTTTTTTTGTTGCCCGCAACCCTGTCGGGCAGCCGACGCCCCCACGCTCCGGCTCCTCGCCGGCAGCGGGTTCACGCTGATCCGGACGCCCGGCCTGCAGCAGCCGGGCCCAGCTCCTGCATCAACACCTGCGTTGCCCGCGATGCGCGGCCCGCCTGCGAACAGACCAGGCCGAACACGCGCCGGATGCCCGGCTGCACCGGCAGCACGCGCAGGCCGTGCAGATCGTCCGGCAAGGTCGATTCCGGCACCAGCGAGACTCCCAGGCCCTCGCGGGCCAGCACGCACGCGCTGGCCCAGTCGCGCACGGTCACCCGTGCGTCGCTCAGCTGTAGACCGGCGTCCGCCATCAGGCGCTGACCGTTCACCGCACAGCCCCCTGTTGCGAGGATGAAGGGCTCGGCCGCCAGCTCGCTCAAGGCCACCCCGCTTTCCGTGGCGCGCCGCGCCAGCGGATGCGTCTGCGCAAGCACTGCCATCCACCCATCGCTGCCCAGCATCAACGGGGCGCGACCGGCAGCGGGGTTCATCACCACGCCGGCGTCGACCGTGCCTGATTCGAGCCAGCACTCCACCTCCTCGTCGGTACCTTCCACCACCACCACCTCGATGCCCGGGTGACGGCGCTGGAAGTCACGCAGCAGCGCAGGCAGCACGCTGGAGACGAGCGACGGGAAGGTCGCCAGGCGGATGCGTGCGCCATTGAGCCCCCGGCTGTCATCGGCCAGCGCGCGGATCGCCTGCAGGCCACCCAGCATGATGCGCGCGTGTTCGATCACCCGCCGCCCGAGCGCGGTGATCTCCACCTGCCGCCGCTCGCGCACGAACACCGCAAAGCCCAGGGAGGACTCCAGCTGGGCAAGCGCCTGGCTGGCACCGGACTGGCTCATGCCGACGCGATCAGCGCCGCGCGAGATGGTTCCCTCGTCGGCCACAGCAACCAACAGGCGCCAATGGGCAAGATTCATCATGGCAGGCAGTAGCTCGGCTTATGGCAGGAAAATCGAAGATTTATTTTACCGGATGCCGCTCACCCAGCAGACTCCTTCGCATCGGCTGGCCAAGCCGTCCTTTCCCCATCGAGACTGCCCATGAAGCTGTACTGCGCGCCCTACACCTGCTCGCTTTCGCCGCATATCGTGCTGCGCGAGCTTGGCCTGCCCTTCGAGCTGGTCAAGGTCGACAACACCACCAAACAGACCGCCGATGGCCGCGATTTCCGCAGCATCAACCGCAAAGGTTATGTGGCAGCGCTGGAACTGGATGACGGTCAGGTGCTGACCGAAGGCCCAGCCATCGTCCAGTACCTGGCCGACCTGAAACCCGAATGCGCGCTGGCCCCGCCCGTCGGCAGCTGGGAGCGGGTACGACTGCAGGAATGGCTGAACTTCGTCACCAGCGAAATCCACGCTGGCTCGGCACCGCTGTTCAATGCGGCACTCCCGGAAGACGCGAAGGCATTCTTCCACGAGAAGCTGTTCAAGCGTTTCGACATGCTGCAGGAGACACTGGCGCAACAGGACTTCCTGATGGGACCGTCCTTCAGTGTGGCCGACGCCTATCTGTTCACCGTGCTGGGCTGGTGCCGGTTCTTCGCCATCGACCTTGCGGCGTGGCCGGCCTTGCCTGCGTACATCCGCAGGGTCAATGCGCGACCGGCCGTGCAGGCGGCGCTGCGCGCAGAGGCAGCATGATGTGCAGCCGAGCGTAGGCTCGGCTCTACACCTTTCCAGCCGGCTTCCTGGGTGGATCGTCGCAGACCTTGTGCTGCACCACCGTCTCGCCGACCTTCCATTCCTTCGTGACCCGGCAGCGCTCCTTGGCTTTCGGCACAGAGACCGCTGCAGCATTCGCCTCGTCAGCCGCAGCAGTCTGCTGGCGCTCCAGCCACACCGATGGCGGGGCTGGAGGTGTGGCCAGTCCCGGCCCCGCAAGCAGAACCAGACCCACCAGCAGCACGGCCCTCATGCCGCCACCGCCCGGCCACCCAGCAGGCGCGCCGGCAGCATGAACAGCGCGCGCAGGAAGGCGAACAGGGCCGAGAAGGTGATGCCGACCAGGCGGAACGGCAGGCTCAGCAGCCACACGAACGGCCAGGCGATCAGAGCGAGGATCGCCAGCGGCCAGCACAGCACGAACAGCAGGCACCACACACCGAGCGCGAACAGGGTCTTCATCACGGTCTCCTTGTGGCGGCACCCTGCCGCCTGCGGACACCTTGGCGCCCTGCCCTTGCCGCGCGCAAACGGTTTGCGACGAAACCGGGCTGGGGGCGATGAAAACGATCCAGCGCTGTTGTAGAGCCGAGCCCACGCTCGGCTGCTCATGGGAATGTGCGGACCAACGGTCCGCACCCACCGGAGGCAGAGAGCAGCCGAGCGTGGGCTCGGCTCTACAGGAGCTGCACTGCGCCCGGGCGGCCGTGGGTGACCTGGAAGCGGGCCGCGGTTCGCGCCGGCGCATCGGCGCGCAGGACGCTGTCGGCGAAGCGAAGCTCGGCATCCACGGTCTGCCGGTTCAGCTGCAGCTTCCACCAGCCGCGGCGGTCTCCGTCGAAATAGCGGATATGCGGGTTCTGCGGTATCGACGGTCCGTAGTACGGACCGTACGGCGTGTCGTCGCCGCCGCTGCTGATCGCCGGGGCGATGAATTCGGTGGCCACGACTGGCGCACTGGCGGCATCGAAGTCCAGCTTCAGGTCGTTGACGAAGGTGGAATGCCAGTCCCCGCCCAGCACGATGGCATTACCCTGCCCACCCGCCTGCATCGCCTGCAGCAGGCGGTTGCGAGCCGCCGGATAACCATCCCAGGCATCGTTCCAGAAGCGTTCGCGTGGCGTGCCACCGTCCAGCCGCAGCTGTGCCATCAACAGTTGCTGCACCACCACGTTCCAGCGCGTGCCGCGTGCGGCCGCCATCGACTGCGCGAACCAGGCTTCCTGGCCCACGCCCAGCATGCTCATGCGTGGGTCCAAGGCGGCCTCGCAGCGCGGCGACTCGCCCACCCCGCAGGGGTTGGCCGGACGGAACTGGCGGCAGTCGAGCAGCGTCAGCTGTGCAAGATCGCCGTAACGCAGGCGCCGATGCACGCGCAGGCCGCCGTTGCCCGCAGGCGTGCTGCGCATCGGCAGGTGTTCGTAGAACGCGCGGTAGGCCGCCGCGCGGCGAACGATGAAGTCCTCCGTCGAGACGCCGGGCTTCTCCGGATGGATGCCCGAGTAATCGTTCTGCACCTCGTGGTCGTCCCAGATCACCGCGAACGCGTGTGCGGCGTGCGCGGCCTGCAGATCGGGATCGAGCTTGTACAGCGCGTACTGGTCGCGGTAGCGCTCCAGGCTGACGGTCTCGCCGCTGAAGCGCCCGGCATCCAGCGTGCGCCCGCGTGCGTTCTGCAGCGGGCTGTATTCGTACAGGTAGTCGCCGGCATGCAGCACCAGGTCGACATCGCTCTGCGCGATATCGCGCAACACCGGGTAGTAGCCGCTGTTCCAGGCCTGGCAGGTGCACAACGCCAGCCGCAGCTGCTGCAGCTGCGTGTCCAGCAGCGGCGCGGTGCGGAAGTGACCGACCGCACTTTCCTCATTGCCATCGCAGGCGAAACGATAGTAGTAGTCACGGCCCGGGCGAAGGCCGCTGACTTCCACATGTACCGAATGCGCCAGCTCCGGCACCGCCGCGGCGACGCCACGCTGCACCAGCCGGCGCATGCCGGGGTCTTCGGCCACGAACCAGCGCACCGGCACCGCCCGCGACGGCATGCCACCGCCGTTGAGCGGGTCCGGCGCCAGACGCGTCCACAGTACTGCCCCCTGCGGATCCGGATCGCCGGCAGCGACGCCCAGGGTGAACGGATCACGTCCCAACCGCGGGCGTGGGCCGGCCGTAGCCAGCCCCGGCATCGCCGCCAGTGCGATCGCTGCCCCCGTGCCCTGCCATGCCATGCGCAACAGGCGACGACGGCTTTCCGGATCGACAGGCCCGCGCATCAGAAGTGCACGGTGGCGGTGGCCATCACCTGCCGCGGCGCACCGACCTGCATGGTCGCCAGGCTGCGGGTCGGGTCGGCGGCGTAGGTGCCGTTGGTGTTGATCGAGGACAGGTAGCGCTTGTCGGTCAGGTTGGTCAGGTTCAGCGCCACGGTCAGGTTCTGTGCCGGGCCGAGCTTGCCGAAGTCATAGGCCACCGAAGCATTGACCAGCCAGTAGCTCGGCACCGACACGTCGTTGGTATAGGTCACGAAACGCTTGCCGACGTGGTTGGCCGACAGGCGCATGTCCCACGGGCCCGGCGTCCAGGCCAGGGTGCTGGCGAACATCCATTCCGGGGTATCGACGGTCTTCTTGCCGCGGGTCGGCACCACGCCGTTGTTCACGTAGTCGTTGTCGTAGGTGCTGTCATTCCACGACAGCGCGTTGGACCACGCCAGGTCCTGCATGGGCTTCAGCTGCAGGGTCGCCTCGGCGCCGCGGCTGGTCACCGAACCGACGTTGGAGAACAGCGCCGGGCAACCGAGGATGCCCACGCACTGGGCAATGGCCAGCAGGCGGTTGTCGAACTTCACGTCATACACCGCCACCGAGGCTTCATAGCCCTGGCCATAGCCGCGCCAGCCCAGCTCGATGGTGCGCGACTGTTCCGGCTTCAGGTTCTTCGCGCTGGCATCGAATGCGGCCTGCGGTACGTTGAACGGGCTGCCCACGCCCAGCGCATAGGCCGCGATGTTCTTGGCGAACGAACCAAAAATCTCGTTGCCTTCGTTGAGCTTGAAGTTGAAGCCGGCCTGCGGCAGGAAGCCCTTCTTCGAGGTCAGGCTGCTGTTGTTGGCATAGCTGCCCAGCGGCGTGCGCACGCTGGTGCGGGTGTGCGGCGACTTCGCGCCGATGTCGATGGTCAGGCGGTCATCGAACAGGCGGAAGCGGTCCTGCACGTAGAACTGGCGGGTGATGGTGGTGTAGCGCTGGTGCCACACGCGCTGGTCCGGATTGCGCAGGAAGAAATCGTCGGTGATCGGGCCGTCGATGTAGTAGAAGTTGCGCTGCACGCTGTGGCCGTTGTCTTCGTACCACAGGCCCGCTTCCAGTTCGTGGCCCGCCACGTTCCAGGTGAACGCCGAGGTCACGCCCGTGCGGTCGATCGCATACTCGGTGGTGCGGATCGAGATCGGGATCTCGCGGCTGGTGCCCGGGTTGGACGGATTGGACGGGCTGAACCAGTGGCCCTGGCCACGGTTGCTGTGGTTGTAGACATTGACCTTCAGGCGCATCGACTCGTTCAGGCCGAAATCGCTGGCAATGCTGGACAGGTCGTCATTGCGCAGGCCGTGGCCGGAGTAATACGCGTCCCACGGGCTGTTGACGCCACCCGTGTACTTTCCGCGTGCCGCGGCAACGGCGCGATCCCAGTCCGGCGCGTAGTTGTCCCAGTCCCAGCCGAGGCGATCGATCATCTCCAGCGACAGGTCCTGGTAGTCGGCCTCAACGCGGCGCGAGGCGTTGAACAGCGCGGTGATCCTGCTGTCCGCGCCGAAGTTGTAGGTAGCCTTGCCGTTGAACTGCTTCAGCTCCTGCGAGCCCTTGCCCTTCCATTTGTCGCCTTCCGAGTACGCGCCGGACAGGTAGGCCGCAAAGCCCTGGTGGTCGCCGGTATCGAGGCGCGCATAGCTGCGGCGCGCGTTGTCGCTGCCGAAGCCCTGTGCCAGCACCACGCCATACTCGGTGGACGGATCGATCGAATAGAACTGGAACACACCGCCGAGGTTGCTGGTGGACGGCGTACCCAGCGCGCCAATGCCGGTGGAGACCTCCGCACCGCCCAGGTTCTCGCTGATCACCGCACGGCTGATGTGCAGGCCGTTGCTGTTACCGTAGGCCATGTTGCCCAGCGGAATGCCATCGAGCGTGTAGCCCAGGCGGTTCTGGTTGAAGCCACGCAGGCTGATGGTGGTGGACCACTCGTAGGCACCGGTGGCGTCGGCCGATTCGAAATGCACGCCCGGCTTGGTCGCCAGCAGCTTCAGCGGGTTCGCACCGGGCGGCAGCACTTTCATGTCCTCGGCGGTCACGCGCTGGACCTGGCGCGCTTCACCGCGGCCGATCACCGAGATCGAATCGAGCGTGGTGGCCGACGGTGCGTCGGCGGCGGGGGCGGTTTCAGCGGCGGCAAGCGACGGCAGCGAAGCACAGACCAGCAGGGCCAGCAGATTGCGGCGGAGCGGAGCGTGGGACGGCATGGGGGCGGATTCCTTGGGCACGCTGGACGCCGAAGGGCGGCGTCGAAGGGCAGCAGCGGCGGAATCGTAGAAGCGTCGCGTTACATGTCATTTACACGCCACATACGGAAGATTGGCGTTTCGAATGGTTTGCCGGCCGTGGAGTGGTTGCCGGCCAGCGGCCGGCACTACGGCTATTCGAATGAGCCGACCGAGTCGTGGGCCAGATTGTCGAAGCGGGTGTATTCGCCGAAGAACTTCAGCTTGCACGAACCGGTCGGGCCACCACGGTGCTTGCCGATGATGATCTCGGCCAGGCCCTTGTCCGGCGAATTTTCCTTGTTGTAGTAATCGTCGCGGTAGATGAAGACGATCATGTCCGCATCCTGCTCGATTGCGCCTGATTCGCGAAGGTCAGCCATCACCGGGCGCTTGTCGGTACGTGTTTCCAGCGAGCGGTTGAGCTGCGACAGCGCGATCACCGGCACGTGCAGTTCCTTGGCCAGGCCCTTCAGCGAACGCGAGATTTCCGAAATTTCGGTCGCGCGGTTCTCGCTGTTGCCCGGCACGCTCATCAGCTGCAGGTAGTCGATCACCACCAGGCCCAGGTCGTGCTCGCGCTTGAGCCGGCGGCACTTGGAACGCAGCACTTCCGGCGACACGCCCGGCGTATCGTCGATGAAGATCTTGGTTTCCTTCAGCATCTTGATCGCGCTGGTGACGCGGCTCCAGTCTTCGTCTTCCAGCTGGCCGGTACGCAGGCGCTGTGCGTTGATGCGGCCGTTGGAGGAAATCAGGCGCATCGCCAGCTGCGACGCCGACATTTCCATCGAGAACACCGCCACGCCCTTCTTCGACTTGATCGCTGCGTACTCGGCGATGTTCAGTGCGAACGTGGTCTTGCCCATGGCCGGGCGCGCGGCGAGGATGATCAGGTCGGTCGGCTGCAGGCCGGCGGTCATCGCATCGAAGTCGTTGTAGCCGGTCGGCAGGCCGGTGATGTTGCCGCCGTTCTCGAAGCGGTTGCGCAGCTCCTCGAAGGCATCCTTCAGCGCGCCAGGCATGGCCACGAAGTCGGTACGCCCGCGTGCCCCCTGTTCGGCGATGGCGAACACGCTCTTCTCCGCAGAAGCCAGCAGTTCACTGCTGTCACGGCCCTCCGGCTGGAAGCCATCGTTGACGATGTCGGTGCCGACCTGGATCAGCTGCCGCAGCACCGCCTTGTCACGCACGATCTCGGCATAGGCCACGATGTTGGCCGCCGACGGCGTGGTGCTCGCCAGCTCGATCAGGTAGGCGCCATCGCCCACCAGCTCCAGCTTGCCCTGCGATTCGAACCACTCGCCCAGGGTCACCGCGTCGAACGGCCGCTCACGCTCGGACAGCTCGCGGATCGCGCGGTAGATCATCTGATGATCGCGGCGGTAGAAATCGCCCTCGGTCAGCTGGTCGTTGACCCGGTCATAGGCCTCCGGCGCCAGCATCAGGCCACCCAGCACCGCCTGCTCGGCTTCCACCGAATGCGGCGGCACGCGCAGCTGGTCGATACGCGATTCGTCGCGATCGCGATCGAAGCCATCACCGCGCTCTCTGCGGTTGGAACGGAAGCCGGGACGAGCGGACATGCTGCGGTGTTTCCTGCAAAAGTGGGCCGGACGAGTGTAGGCATGCGCCGACCCCGGCGGCCATGGACAAGCCTGTGGATAAGCCGTGGAGAAACGGGGGATATCCGCCGGTGCCTGGCCAGTCTGGCGCGGGGGCGTCGCAATGCCTGCGACGGGCGCCGTTGCGACGCCCGAGTGGGTCATTATCGCAGATCAGGGGGCCAGGGTCGGATTCCGTGCAGCGCACGGGCTTCCGGCCCGCTCAGCGGACATGGGGTCAGAGCCCGCCGCTGCGCGCCGGGATCCGTCCCCGGGGCGTGGCTGCTCCAACCCCATCGGTCTCAATCGCCCTTCACGTGCACCGCGATCAGTGCCAGGAACCGGTCCACGTAGCCCTGCAGGAATTTCTGCGTGCCCTCGTTGTGGATCATGCCGTCGGCATCGATCAGGCCGTCCTTGAAGTGGATGAACGCTTCGGGCTGGCCGAGCACGTGCATGTCCAGGAAGGCCAGGCTGATACGCAGGTGCTGCTGGGCCACGGCAGTACCGATCTGGCCGATGGAAGCGCCGATCACCGCCGCCGGCTTGCCGGCAAACGCGCTGTCACCGTAGGGGCGCGAGCCGATGTCGATGGCGTTCTTCAGCACGCCCGGCACTGACCGGTTGTATTCGGGGGTCACGAACAGCACCGCGTCGGCGGCACGCACCTGATCCTTCAGCCGGGTGCCCTGCGGCGGGTACTGTCCATCGAAATCCTGGTCGTACAGCGGGAGATCACCGATCTGCACGTACTGGAAGCGCGCGCGGTCGCCGGCGATCTTCTCCAGCGCATGGGCCAGCTTGCGGTTGCAGGAATCCTTGCGCAGGCTGCCAACGAACACGGCGATGGTGGGGACGGACATCGGGACGTACTCCTCACGGTGCGGGAGGCCCAGCCTAGACGCCGGGCCCGTGCCGTCCGGTGAAGATCAGCCGCCGGTCACGCCGGTCCGTACCTGCCGCCAATGCGCCTGCCAGGCCTGGAACATCAGCACGTTCCACAGGTGGGTATGCCACTTGCGCTGGCCGCCCAGGAACTGCTGCCACAGCGGCTGCACCGCCGCCGCCGACAGCACGCCCTCGCGCTCCAGGCGTGCCGGCTGCAGCAGGTCTTCGGCCCATGGCCGCAGGTCGCCCTTCAGCCAATCGCTGACCGGCGCACCGAATCCGCGCTTGGGCCGGTGCACCATCGACTGCGGCACGTAGCGGCCAAGCACGCGCTTCAGCAGCACCTTGCTGGTGGTTTCGCTGCGCTTGAAGCCCAGCGGCAGCGACCAGGCGAACTCGGCCACGCGCCAGTCCAGCAGCGGCGCGCGTGCCTCCAGGCTGACCGCCATCGAGGTGCGGTCGACCTTGCACAGCAGGTCATCCGGCAGGTAGGTCACGTAATCGGCCAGCATCATCGCGTCGGCCGGTGTGCCGGCACCGTGCAACGGATCGGCCAGGTCGTAGAAGCTGCCGGCAGCCTGCGCGCCCGGCACCGCCGTCGCCGGATCGCGCCAGCGCGAGATGCGGTTGCGGTACACGTCGCCGATGCCACGCGCGCCGGACTCGGCCAGCAGCGCGGCCAGGCCGCCGGTCCGCGAGGCCTCGCCCTGCTGCTGCGAGCGCGCGCCCATCCAGCGCCGGAGCGGGCCTGGCACGCGGCCCAGCATCTGCCAGTTGCGCAGCGCGCGCACGTAGCGGGTATAGCCGAAGAACAGCTCATCACCGCCGTCACCAGACAACGCCACAGTCACGCCCTGCCGCGCCAGGCGCGCGACCAGCGCGGTCGGCACCTGCGAAGCGTCGGCGAAAGGCTCGTCGAACATTGCCGGCAGCTGAGGCACGACTGCCAGTGCATCCGCGCCGCTGACATAGAGCTCGGTGTGGTCGCAACCCAGATGCGTGGCCAGTTCCCTTGCCAGCGGTGCCTCGTCGTGGCCCGAACCGGTGAAGCCGATGCTGAAGCTGTGCACCGGCTGCCCGCTCTGCGCCTGCATCAGCGCTGCCACCAGCGACGAATCGGTACCGCCGGACAGGAACACGCCTACCGGCACGTCGGCCACCATGCGCAGCGCGACCGCATCGCGCAGCAGCCCATCCAGCTGCTCCTCGGCTTCCTCGATGCGACCCTGGAACGGGGCCGCCAGCGCGGCCTGCATGCGCGCACGCGCATCCCAGTAGGGGCGCTGTGCCTGCTCCGGGCGGTGCGCGGCCGCACCCGCCGCTACGGCTTCGGCGTCCAGGCGCAGCACGCGCCCGGGCATCAACTTGTAGCAGCGCTGGTGGATGCTGTGCGGTGCAGGAATGTAGTCCAGCCGCAGCAGCAGGGTCAGTGCATCCCGGTCGATGTCGTTGTCGAACGCCGGGTGCTGCCACAGCGCTTTCAGTTCAGAGCCGAACACCAGGGTGTCACCGGCCCAGCCGTAGTACAGCGGCTTCTTGCCGACGCGGTCGCGGGCCAGCCACAGGCACTGCTGCTGGCGGTCCCACAGCGCGATGGCGAACATGCCGTTGGCACGCTGCAGGGTGTCCTCGATACCCCACTGCAGGATCGCTGCCAGCAGCACCTCGGTATCGGAATGGCCGCGGAAGGCGTGCCCCAGCGGCTCCAGTTCGGCACGCAGGGCAGCGAAGTTGTAGACCTCGCCGTTGTAGGCCATCACGTAGCGACCATCGGACGAGGCCATCGGCTGGTGGCCCAGCGGCGACAGGTCGAGAATGCTCAGCCGACGGTGCGCCAGCGCGATGCCTGCCCCGGCATCGACCCAGCTGCCGCCATCATCCGGCCCGCGGTGGTGCAGCGCCTCGCCCATGGCCAGGACCTGCGCCTGCAGCACCTCGGCCGACGCCACAGGCGCCGGCAACAACATTCCCGCCAATCCACACATGCATCAGGGTTCCTGCGCCAGTTCAAGGGCGGCGCCAATCACCGCATTGTCGCTTGGAAGCCCGAACATTGCTGCCCCCGCCAGCGGGGTATAGGTATCGGCACCGCAGACCCGGCGCAACGGCAGGTGGCCGAAACCCGCCTCGACCAGTGCGGTGACCACGCCCTCGCCCACCCCGCCACTGTGGCGGCCCTCGTCCAGCACCAGCACCCGCCGTGCACTGGCGGCCTGGCTGGCAATGAAGCCGGCATCCAGTGGCACCAACCAGCGCAGGTCGACCACCCGCACCTGCCAGCCCAGCTGCTGCTCGATCGCCCGCGCCGCGCGCAGCGCCATCGGCACGCCGTTGCCATAGGTGTAGACCACCAGGTCGCCCGCCTCCGGCACATAGACCCGGCCCTCCCCGGGTACCAGCGCCTGGCCCTGGGCCGGGTAGTCGAACAGCCATTGGCCATCGCCGGGTTCGTGCAGGTCCTTGCTCATGTACAGCGCGATCGGCTCCAGGAACACGGCCACGCGCCCATCCACCCGCGCCAGCGCCGCCAGCGTGCGCAGCATCAACACCGCATCGTCGCCGCGCGATGGGCAGCCGACCACAAGCCCGGGGATGTCACGCAGCGCGGTGATCGAGTTGTCGTTGTGGAAATGGCCACCGAAGCCCTTCTGGTACCCCAGCCCGGCGACCCGCACCAGCATCGGGTTGCGGTACTGGTCGTTGGAAAAGAACTGCAGCGAACAGGCCTCGCCACGCAGCTGGTCGATGGCGTTGTGCAGGTAGGCCAGGTACTGGATTTCCGGAATCGGCAGCATGCCCATGTTGGCCAGGCCCTGTGCCATGCCCAGGATCATGGTCTCGTCCAGCAGGGTGTTGAACACTCGGCGCGGCCCGAAGCGGCGCAGCAGATCCTTGGTGACGGTGTAGACACCGCCCTTCTGCGCCACGTCCTCGCCGAACAACAGGCTCTGCGGATACTTCGCCAGCAGCTCCTGCAGGCCGTGGTTGATCTGGATGGCCAGGTGCCGTGGTGCCTGCCGCTCGGGCAGGGTCTCCGCACCGCCATACAGCGCTTCGCGCGTCTCGGCGGGCACCTCGCGCCGCGCTTCGGCCAGCACCGCCGCTGGCGTGTACGGCGCCAGCGGCGCCATCACTTCCTGCAGCGACTGCAGCGTCGGGCGGCCTTCGGCATCGGCGGCCGCCGCCATGCAGCGCGCGCGCATGCTCTCGTAGGCCACCTCGATGGCGGCCGCATCCATCCAGCCTGATTCCAGCGCGATCTGCGCCGAACGCAGCAGCGGGTCCTGGGCTTCGGCTGCACACAGGTCCGGCAGCGCGCGCCATTCCACTTCAAAGTCGGTGCCGGCATGGCCCATCAGGCGCGTGGTGCGCAGATGCAGGAAGGTCGGCCGCCGCGTGCGCCGGCAGTGCTCCACCGCGGCCTGCACCTGGGCGTGCCCGGTGGCCAGGTCCAGCCCATCGGCGAAGAAATAGTCGAGCCCTGGCTGGCAGCTGAAGCGCTCGGCAATCCAGCCTTCCGGCGTCTTCACCGAAATGCCCAGCCCGTTGTCCTCGCAGACGAACAGGACCGGCGCCGGCAGCTTCTGGTAGGCCGACCACATCGCGGTATTGAACGCGGTCTGCGCGGTGGCATGGTTGGCCGAGGCATCACCGAACGAGCACAGCACGATGCTGTCGGTGGGAATCGGCAACGACTGCCCCAGCCGCTTGCCACTCTCGATGGCCAGCGCGGTGCCCAGCGCCTTCGGCAGGTGCGAAGCAATCGTCGAGGTCTGCGGCAGCACCCACAATGGCTTGCTGCCCCACACTTTGTGGCGGCCACCGCTGGCCGGATCATCCGCGCTGGCGGCAAAGGACAGTGCCGCATCGCGCAGCGGATCGATACCCGGCACCTGGCGCGAACGCTCGGCCATGAAGGCACCGGAGCGATAATGCAGGAAGGCTGGATCGGTATGCCGGCAGGCCCGCGCCAGCAGCGCATTGCCTTCGTGGCCGGAGGAACCGATGGTGTAGAAGACCTTGTTCTGCACGCGCAGCACCCGTGCCATCAGGTCCAGCTGGCGGCTGGCCAGCTGCGAGTCGAACAGTTCGCCAAAGGCAGCCGCGGTGAGCGTGCTGCCCGGCAGGATCGGCGCATCCGGTGCCGGGCGCGGACGCGGGGTGCCGCGCCAGCCACGCACCGCATCGAGGAAGTTGGCGTCGCACACTTCGGCGCGGTTGAGCACGCGCATGCGTGCGGGAATCGGATCTGGAACCACAGCGAACATCGAACACCCTCCGTGTCGTTGTTGCATTCGGCCGGACATGGCCCGGCGCTACCCTGTGGGGGTCACCCTGGTGAGAGTCACACGGCCTCGAATCGCGAGCGCACTTCGGCGGTCACTGCCGGCATCGGCAGGAAGCGCGGCTGCTCACGCACGCGCTGCAGCCAGGCGCGGACTTCCGGGAACGGCTCCAGGCTGATGCCGCCCTCGCCCGCCACATCGGTATAGGCAAACAGGGCGATATCGGCGATGCCGTATCCGCTGCCGGTGAACCATTGCGCCTGGCGCAGGTGCTGCTCCATCACTGCCAGCGCGGTGGCGGCGCGCTCGTGCAGCCGTGGCAGTTCGGCGCGGCGCGGCGAATCGGACGCGGTCCAGCCGCGGATGAAGCGCGCCACTGCCACGCACGGCTCGTGCGTGTACTGCTCGAAGAACATCCAGCTCAACGCCTGCGCGCGCTCCCAGCCATCGGTGGGCAGGTACGGCGTGCCTTCGGCCAGCCAGAACAGGATCGCGTTGGATTCGGTCAGCACGCGGCCATCGTCGCGGACGATCAACGGCACCTTGGCATTCGGGTTGAGCGCCAGGAATTCGGGGCTATGGGTCTGGCCGTGGGCACTGTCCACCTCCACCCAGCGATAACGGCTGCCGAGCTGCTCCAGCAGCAGGCGGACCTTGTGGCAATTGCCCGAGACCGACATGCCATGCACCGTCAGCGGGACGCGCTCTTCCACCATTGCCTGCTCCATCACATCCGGCCGGCGGCCGGCTGCGTGCAGTCTGGCAAGCACGTCTGTGAATGCCAAGCGCGGGTGCAGCATGGCGACCCGGTCGTGCCGGCCGCTGGCCGGCAATCGCATGAATCCTGCTGCAACGAGGTTGCCGGCCAGTGGCCGGCACTACCGGGCAACGCTCAGCGTGTGCGCTGCCGCCACTGCGCGCGCGACTGGCCCCAGATCTGCATCGGCTTGTCGTTGTACGGTGGCGGCAGTTCGCCCATGCGCAGCATCGTGCTGCCGAGCTTGCGCGCGACCGCCCGCGAGTTGTGGTTGTTCTCGGCAATGGTGTGGATCACCTCATCCCACCCGAGCGTGTCGAACGCCCAGTCGATCGCGGCGACCGCGGCTTCCGGCGCATAGCCCCTGCCCCAGCTGGCATGGCGGATGCCCCAGCCGACCTCGGTACCGGGCCAGTCCTGCGGTTGCCAGGGACCCATGCGCCCGATCCAGTCACCGCTGGATTTCTCTATCACGCTGAACATCGAGAAGCCGAACAGCTGCCAGGCGCCAGCCAGGCTGCAGAAGCCACGCCAGGCCACCGAAGGCGGCTGCACGCCACCGAGGGTGCGCATCGTTTCCTCGTCGGCGCAGAACGCCAGATAGGGTTCGTAGTCCTCGCGCAGCAGCGGGCGCAGGATCAGGCGCTCGGTTTCAATGCGCAGGTCGAAGATGCTCATGCCGGCTCCATGTCGAAGGAAGCGTCCATGATGGTGGATTCGCGCCCCGCGCGGATGAATTCCGCCGGTCGCAACGAAACGGGCCGGCATGAGCCGGCCCGTCGAGTACTGCATGCTGCACCTGGATTACTGGCGCGTGGTGGCCGCAGTTGCACCGGCGGCAGCGGTCTGCGTGACCAGCTGGCCATCGACCACCGGCAGGCGATCGCTGGCCGGCTTGTTGTCCATGCGCACGGTCTTCTCGGCGCCATCGTAGCGGTAGGTCACGTTGTAGCCCTTCACCACGTCGTTGGTACCCATGGCAATGCGGTTGCCCGGCTTGCTGGCCATGCGCATGGTACCGGTGGTGCCGTCTTCGTTCCGATAGGTCACGTTGTAGCCGGTGACGCGGCTCGACTCGGAGGTCGCGGTCTCGGTGTGGCACTGGCGCTCGGTGCGGTTGACCACGCGGCCCCCCACATGGCGCTTGTCGATCTGGTTGCCGATGAAGCCACCGGCCACCGCGCCAGCCGCAGTAGCTGCCTTCTTGCCATTGCCGCCGCCGACCTGGTTGCCCAGCAGGCCACCCACCACAGCACCGACCACGGTGCCGCCCACGTTGCCGTCACGTTCCGGCAGGCGCTCCTGCACCGTCACGTCCTGGCAGACTTCATGCGGGGTCTGGGTGGTGGAGGTCTCGCGCACCGCATCGGTGCCGATCACGGTGGCGTAGGCCTTCTGCTTCTCGGTGATCGGGTCGACCTTCAGCACATCGGCATATTCCAGCCCACGCGGTGCCGACGGGTCGAGCGTGTCACCACGCGCGCCATCGTCAGTGGCGTTGCCATCGACCAGGCGCGATTCACCGTTGGGGGTTCCGGCGCTGATGGAATCGGGCGATGTGCCGCCACTCTTCATGAAGGCGGCGGTGGCGATACCACCGACCAGCAGCGCGCCCGCTGCGACCAGGACAGTTGTAGTTGTGCTTTTCATGACCTGCTCCTTGCGGACCATCCGCAACGTTCTCGGACCAGATTGCAGCATGCGCTGCCTGAACGGAATCTCCACATTTCCTGCTCATTCCCGTAACCCATTCAGCATCGGGAAATGCTGGGCCCGTGGTAGCGTTTGCATATTCCCCAGGAGGACCCCCGCCATGGCAAACCCGATGCTGCTGCCGGTACTGCAATGGGCGCGCCGGCTGCGCTACCCCACCCTGTTCAAGCTCACCGCAGGCCTGTTCGTGCTGACCCTGTTCATTCCCGACCCGATCCCGTTCGTCGATGAACTGGTGCTCGGCTTCGGCACCCTGCTGCTGGCCAACTGGAAAAGCCGCAATACGGTCCCGGCCCCGCCGCCGCTGGAACAGCGTTGAGCGCGCTGGTCGACAGCCACTGCCATCTGGATGCCAGTGAATTCGATGCTGATCGCACGGCGGTGATCGAGCGCGCAGGCGCCGCGGGCGTGCACGCGCAGGTGGTACCGGCCGTCACCGCCGCCAGCTGGCCGAAGCTGCGCGAGGTCTGCCGGCTGGCACCGGGGCTGTACCCGGCGTACGGCCTGCATCCGATGTTCCTGGCCGAGCACCGGCCCGGCCATCTGCCGCTGCTGCGCGAGTGGATCGAGCGCGAACGACCGTGTGCGATCGGCGAATGCGGGCTGGATTTTTTCGTCGAGGGATTGGATGCAGAGGCACAACAGGCGTACTTCATCGGCCAGCTGGAACTGGCGCGCGAGTTCGAGCTGCCGGTGATCGTGCATGCGCGGCGCGCGGTGGATGCGGTCATTGCCGCGATCCGTCGCATCGGCGGCCTGCGCGGCGTGGTGCACAGCTTTTCCGGCAGCCCGGAACAGGCCGCGCAACTGCATCGGCAAGGCTTCCTGCTCGGTCTCGGTGGCCCGCTGACCTACGAACGCGCGCAACGGCTGCAGCGCCTGGTACGCGGGATGCCGCTGGAACAACTGCTGCTGGAAACCGATGCACCGGATCAGCCTGATGCCGGCATCCGCGGCCAGCGCAACGAACCGGCGCGGCTGGCGACCATTGCCCGCCACGTGGCCGCACTGCGCGGAATGGACGTTGAAGCCGTGGCATATGCCACGACGCAGAACGCGCGACGGCTGTTCGCTTTGCCGGCGAACTGAGGGTAGTGCCGGCCGCTGGCCGGCAACTCCGGAATGATTCGATCAGCGCAGATGCCGGCCAGCGGCCGGCACTACCGTCACGCGTCGGCGTGATCCTCAACCACTTCGGCCTTCACCTTCTTCGGCTCCAGCAGCATTTCCAACGCCTTGCCCACCGCCGCGAAAGCGAAGGCGCCGGTGATATGGGTCGCCGCACCCAGGCCGGCGCCGCAGTCCAGCTTCAACGCTGCATCGGCACCGAGGTTCGGGCGGATGCCGCATACGCTGCCATCGGCCTGCGGATACTTCACGTTTTCCAGCGAGTACACCGCCGGCACGCCGAAGTAGCGCTTGGCGTTCTTCGGGAAATTGAACTCGCTGCGCAGCTTCTTGCGGATCAGCGCCAGCATGGCATCGTGCTCGGTGCGCGAGACGTCGCGGATGCGCACCAGGGTCGGATCAGTACGGCCACCGGCGGCACCGACGGTCAGCAGCGGCAGCTTGCGGCGACGGCACCAGGCAATCGTCTCGACCTTGACCCGGAAGCTGTCGCAGGCATCAATCACCAGATCGAACCCACGGTCCAGCAGTTCGGCCATGTTCGACACCGTCAGGAACGCCTGCACGGCATCGACCTCGATGTCCGGGTTGATCGCGCGGCAGCGCTCGGCCATCGCCTCGGCCTTGTTGCGGCCGTAGTTGCCTTCCATCGCCGGCAGCTGCCGGTTTGTGTTGGACACGCAGATGTCATCGGCATCGATCAGGGTCAGGTGGCCGACCGCCGAGCGGGCCAGCGCCTCCACCACCCACGAGCCGACGCCCCCCATGCCCACCACCGCCACGCGGCTGCCCTGCAGGCGCTCGAGCGCACCCACGCCATACAGCCGTTCGACGCCGGCGAAGCGTTGTTTGACCTGTTCGTTCATCCGGCTATTTTAACGTGCAGGCGCCAGCGCCTGCAGCGCGCCGGCATCGAACCCACCGTTGCACGCCCGGAGAGCCCGCCATGAACGCCAGCCCGCCCCGCCGCCCGTCCACCGCCTACCGCTATCTGTTCGTGCTCGGCCTGGGCCTGTTGATCGGCCTGATCGCCACGGTGATGGTGGGCCGTGCCCTGCAGGCGCGCCGCGACCCGTTCCCGGACAGCCTGATGCAGGTGATGCAACGGCAATCGCAGCTGCTGCAGCAGGCCCAGCAGCAGAACCGCTGCAGCCTGGCCGACAGCGTGCCGCGGTTGCAGGCGATGCGCCTGCTGTCCAACGACCTGGACCTGGCTTTCCCCGGGCTGAAGGACAGCGCGCAGTTCCAGCAGCATGCCAGCCAGCTGCGCGGCAACCTCAACGCCGCTCTGGCCGCACCGCCCAGCGACTGCACGGCCCTGGCCCAGGTGGTGGAAACGGTGCAGGCCGACTGCCGCGCCTGCCACCAGGACTTCCGCTGAGCCGCATTCATCCTGCAGCCGGACAAGGGTTGCGTGGTTGGCACCTTGTTCACGTTCAAAAGAGGACGATTCGTCCACCCTGCTGCATGACGCAGTACCACCCCAGACACCCGCCTTCACGGCCAGGAGACGCCCCATGAAGATCCAGCTCATTGCCGCCAGCGCCATCGCTACCCTCGCCCTGGCTGGCTGTGCCACCTCGCCCGGCTACGGTGGCGGTGGTTACAACAACGGCTACAACAATGGCGGCTACGGCAACAACGGCGGTTACAACCAGGGCCGTTGCGCCGACTGTGGCATCGTCACCCGCATCAACACCGTGCCGTCGGGCCGCACTGCGCCGAGCGCAACCGGCGCCATCCTCGGCGGCATCGTCGGTGCCGTGGCCGGCCATGAGATCTCCGATCACACCGGCGGCAGCCGTGGCAACAAGAACATCGCTGCGGCCGCAGGCGCGGTCGGTGGTGCGCTGGCGGGCAACCAGATCCAGAAGAACGTCACCAGTGATACCTACGACATCAGCGTGCGCATGGATGATGGCCGCACCATCGTGGTCAACCAGCGCGACCTCGGCGGCATCCGCGAAAACACCTATGTGCGCGTGGTCAACGGCAAGGTCATCCTGCGCTGACCTGCACCGGGCCGACGGCAAAGAAAAAGGCCCGCTTGCGCGGGCCTTTTTCATGTGACGGCTTGCAGCGCGATCAGGTCGGCTGCACAGCGTCGGCCTGCAGGCCCTTCTGGCCCTGCACGACGGTGAAGGTGACCTTCTGGCCTTCCTTCAGGCTCTTGAAGCCCTGGGTCTGGATGGCACGGAAGTGCACGAACACGTCTTCGCCGTTTTCACGGCTGATGAAGCCGAAGCCCTTTGCATCGTTGAACCACTTGACGGTACCGGTCTCGCGATCAGACATCTCACTAACTCCCTGGTGACTCTCTCTTGTTGTAGGAAACGCCTGGTGGGCGGCTGACAAGCAAGGGGGAAGCGAGGTGCATCGATGCAGCGGATCGGGAAGATCTTGCTTCATCAGGCCACGATCCACGGTGACCTTGCCAAGCTCAGCGACTGCAACTTAACCCGCCCAAAACGAAAAAGCAACTGGCAAAATCTTTCACTGTCAACCCCAAAACGACCACCATACGGGACAGCATGGGACTCTCATTCATCTTATATCTGCTAGCGGTCATTTTTGTCCTTGTCGGCATCGCCGGAATCATCCTCCCGGCCCTGCCCGGCATCCCGCTGGTGTTCATCGGGCTGCTGCTGGCGGCCTGGGCTGACGGCTTCGCCCACGTCGGCTGGCCGACCCTGGTTGCGCTGGGGGTACTGACCCTGCTCTCGTTGCTGGTGGACGTGCTGGCCACCGTCGTGGGGGCGCAACGGGTCGGTGCCAGCCGAAAGGCGCTGTGGGGAACCTTCGTCGGCAGCATCGTCGGCCTGTTCTTCATGCCGATCGGCCTGTTCGCCGGCCCGTTGATCGGCGCTCTGCTGGGCGAGTACTGGCACACCCGCGAACTGGGGCGCTCGACCAAGGTTGGGCTGGCCACGTGGCTTGGCATCCTGCTTGGCCTGGCGCTGAAGCTGGCGGTGGTGATCGCGATGCTGGGGCTGTTCGCCTTCGCCTGGTTCCTGTGACCTGCCTCTCCTTCACGCCACGCGCACGCGGTGGCCGTGCATAAACCGTGGGGGCTGGCCGTGATCCGGTGCAGCCGCCACACTGTGCGATTCCCGTATTCACCGAAGGGCCTGCTGCAATGACCCTGCCTCCGCTGCTTCCCCGCCTCGCGCCGCTGGCGCTGGCATTGGCCAGTGCGCCACTGGCCGCGCAGGAGTTCGCGCCCAGTGCCGAAGCCTCGCCGGCCGCGTGCGCGGCGATTACCACCGATGCTGCCCGCCTGGCCTGTTATGACCGCCAGTTCGGGCGTACCCCACAAGCCACCGCCGAGGCCGACGCTGCGGCCGAGGCGGCCGCGCAGGCCCGTCGCGAAGAACGCCAGACCGCACGCGTAAGCCAGGGCGAAGAGAAACTGCGCGAGCGGGTCAGTGATCTGTTCCGTCCAGCAGCCCCTGACAGCGCACTGGCCAATGCCGGCCGTGGCTCGCTGCTGGACAGCCGCTGGGAGCTGGCCGAGGACTCCAAGCTCGGCCCGTTCCAGCTGCGCGCCTACAAGCCGGTGTACCTGTTGCCGGCGTTCTGGACCAGCGACCGCAACACCACGCCGCACTCGCCGAACCCGGCCAACACGGTCACCACGCCGCAGGTGCTGGACAGCGCCGAACTGAAGTTCCAGATCAGCTTCAAGACCAAGATCGCCGAGAACCTGTTCGGCGACAACGGCGACATCTGGGCCGGCTATACCCAGAGCTCGCGCTGGCAGGCCTACAACGGCGAGGATTCGCGCCCGTTCCGCGAAACCAACTACGAGCCGGAAGTGATGATGGTGTTCCGCAACGGCTACTCGATCGGTGGCTGGCGCGGGCGCATGACCGGCATTGCGCTGAACCACCAGTCCAATGGCCGCGCCGACCCGCTGTCGCGCAGCTGGAACCGGGTGATGCTCAACATCGGCCTGGACCGCGAGAACTGGGCACTGGTGCTGCGCCCCTGGTACCGCATTCCCGAGACCCGAAGCGACGACAACAACCCGGACATCGAGGATTACATGGGCCGCGGTGATGCGACCCTGATCTGGAACCGCAACGGCCACGAAGTCTCGCTGATGGCGCGCCATTCGCTGCGCACCGGCAGCCGCTCGCACGGTGCCCTGCAGCTGGATTACGGCTTCCCGATCAGCAATCTGCTGCGCGGCCATGTACAGGTGTTCGACGGCTACGGCGAAAGCCTGATCGACTACAACCACAAGGCCACCTACGTGGGCGTGGGCGTGTCCCTGCTGGAGTGGTTCTGATGCACGTGACGATCTGGCACAACCCGGCCTGCAGCAACTCGCGCGGCGCATTGAAGCTGATACGTGATGCAGGCTTCGATCCACTGGTGATCGAGTACCTGGGCACTCCACCGGACGTGGTCACGCTGCGCCAGGTGCTGGCCGAATCCGGATTGAGCGCACGTGATCTGGTGCGCAGCAAGGAAGCGCAGTTCGCCGAACTGGAACTGGAAGAGGCCGACGATGCCACCTTGCTGGCCGCGATGGCCGCACACCCGCGGCTGATCAACCGCCCCGTGGTGCGCACGCTCAAGGGCACCCGGCTGTGCCGTCCACCGGAAACGGTGCTGGAGATCCTGTAACCCGCACTGCTTTGGTAGAGCCGAGCCATGCTCGGCTGCATTCATGGACTGCACGCGAACAGCAGCCGAGCGTGGCTCGGCTACAGAACAGATTACAGCCAGTCGGTGATGCCTTCGCGGCGGTACACCTCGGCGAACGCCGGGCGCGCCTTCATCGACGTGGCATGCGCCTTCAGTACCGGCCAGGTGTCGCTGGGCCTGGGCATGTTGCGCGACCAGCGCATCAGCATCACCAGCATGTAATCGACCACGCGGGGCGTGGCACCCAGCAGGTACGGACCATGTGACTGCAGGTGCGTGGCGACATGCTGCCAGGCCGCTTCAAGGCGCTGGCGTGCCATCTCGCGGCTGGCCTCGACGTTCGCCTCGCCTGCCACCTCGTTCGGATAGAACCAGGCACGGTAGGCCGGCTGCAGCGTACTGGCGCACCAGAACATCCAGCGGTAGGCATCGGCGCGCTGCGGCGTGCCCAGTGCTGGCAGCAGGTTGGATTCCGGATGGCGATCGGCCAGGTACAAGGCGATCGCCGCCGCTTCGGTCAGTACCAGGCCATCGATCATCAACGTCGGCACCACACCGGCCGGATTCAGTGCCAGGTACTCCGCCGACTTGTGCTCGCGCGCGTCGAAATCCAGCAGCACCAGTTCGTGTTCGATGCCCAGCTCGATCAGCAGCCAGTGCACGACCAGGGCGGCGGTACTGGTCGAACCATACAGCGTGGTGCCCATGCGGAAGATCCTGTGCAGGTGGATCAGCCGATTATGCGCTTACGCGCGCGATCGTTGCTCAGCCGCAGCTGCTCATGCAGGAATCCCGGCGTTCGCCACAGGACATCATCGGCGCGCGCATCGTGCAGTCATGCGTCTTCAGTTCGCAGGCACGGCGCAGGTCCGGGTTGTCCACGTCCTTGCAGCGCTTGTCCGGCGCCGGCACCACCTGCTGCTCGCAATTGCTCTGGCGGCTGCCGAGGGAATCATTCTGCGCCATGCAGCTGCGATAGCCGGCCTGGCACTGCACGCGGCATTGCGCCGATGCGGGGAAGTCCGCGCCTTCGTACGACGCTGGGGTGCTGCAGCCGGCCAGGGCCAGCAGCACGCCTACCACGATGAATCGATGCAGGGCCATGGACACGTCCTGTGCGGAAGTGCGCCGACCGTAGCAGAGCAACAGCTACAGGAGCGTTAATCCTTCTGCCCACACAACAACGGCGCCACACGGCGCCGTTGCCTGGTCCGGGGTGGAAGGCTTACTCCACCACCACCGGAATCTTGCCGATGCGGGCCTGCCATTCACGCGGGCCGGTCTTGTGCACCGATTCGCCGGCGGAATCCACCGCCACCGTCACCGGCATGTCCTGCACGGTGAACTCGTAGATCGCTTCCATGCCCAGGTCGGCGAAGCCGACGACCTTGGCCGCCTTGATCGCCTTGGACACCAGGTAGGCCGAACCGCCCACGGCCATCAGGTAGGCCGACTTGTGCTTCTTGATCGCCTCGATGGCGGCCGGGCCGCGCTCGGCCTTGCCGACCATGCCCAGCAGGCCGGTCTGTGCCAGCACCTGTTCGGTGAACTTGTCCATGCGGGTGGCGGTGGTCGGGCCGGCCGGGCCCACCACTTCGTCGCGCACCGGATCGACCGGGCCCACGTAGTAGATGAAACGACCCTTGAGGTCGACCGGCAGTTCCTCGCCCTTGTTGAGCATGTCGACCATGCGCTTGTGCGCAGCGTCGCGGCCGGTCAGCAGCTTGCCGTTGAGCAGCAGGGTCTGGCCCGGCTTCCAGTTGGCTACGTCTTCGGGGGTGATCGTGTCCAGGTCCACGCGGGTGCCCTTGGACGCGTCATAGGTCAGCTTCGGCCAGTCTTCCAGCGACGGCGGGTCCAGCATCACCGGGCCGCTGCCATCCAGGGTGAAGTGCGCATGGCGGGTGGCCGCGCAGTTCGGGATCATCGCCACCGGCAGGTTCGCCGCGTGGGTCGGATAATCGTTGATCTTGATGTCGAGCACGGTGGTCAGGCCGCCCAGGCCCTGCGCACCGATGCCCAGCGCGTTGACCTTCTCGTACAGCTCCAGGCGCAGCTCTTCGATGCGGTTGGACGCACCGCGGGCCTGCAGCTCGGTGATGTCGATCGGCTCCATCAGCGCTTCCTTGGCCAGCAGCATCGCCTTCTCGGCGGTGCCACCGATGCCGATGCCAAGCATGCCCGGCGGGCACCAGCCGGCGCCCATGGTCGGCACGGTCTTCAGCACCCAGTCGACGATGGAGTCGGACGGGTTGAGCATGGCGAACTTGGTCTTGGCTTCGGAACCACCGCCCTTGGCAGCGACGATGACGTCGACGGTGTTGCCCGGCACCACCTTCACGTTGACCACGCCCGGGGTGTTGTCCTTGGTGTTGATGCGCTTGCCGGCCGGATCGGCCAGCACCGAGGCGCGCAGCTTGTTGTCCGGGTGCATGTAGGCGCGGCGCACGCCTTCATTGGCCATGTCTTCCACGCCCATGGTGGCGTCGTCCCAACGCACGTCCATGCCGATTTCCAGGAACACGGTGACGATGCCGGTGTCCTGGCAGATCGGACGGTGGCCTTCGGCGCACATCCGCGAATTGATCAGGATCTGGGCCATCGCTTCCTTCGCGGCCGGCGACTCCTCGCGCTCGTAGGCGGCGGCGAGGTTCTTGATGTAGTCGACCGGGTGGTAGTACGAGATGTACTGCAGCGCGTCGGCGATGGACTGGATGAGGTCTTCCTGCTTGATCGATGTCACGGCTTGCTCGCTTGCTCGAGGCTGGCGGGGGTAATCCGCCCATTTTACCCCCTCCCCCGGCCGCAGGATCACAATCATGGGGTCGGATCCCCTGCACGGGGCTCTGCCCCCATCCTCCCTGTCACGCTTGCCCCCTCTTCGGCGTCCTGGTCGACATGAACTCAGAAACCGCCTTCCAGATCCACCGCCCGCGCCTGATGGCGCTGGCCTACCGCCTGCTCGGCAGCCGCGCCGACGCCGAAGACGTGGTCCAGGACGCCTGGCTGCGCTGGTCCGGCGCCGATCCGGCCAGCGTGCGCGATCCGGAGGCCTGGCTGGTCACCACCACCACCCGGCTCGGCCTGGACCGGCTGCGCGCGGCCAAGCGCGAGCGCCTGGACTACGTAGGGCCCTGGCTGGCTGAACCGCTGGCCATCAGCCTGGAGGCAGAGCCGCTCAGCGACCCCGCGCTGGCCCACGCCCGCGCCGATGAGGTGTCCGTGGCCTTCCTCACCCTGCTTGAGCAGCTGGGCCCCGAAGAGCGCGCCGCCTTCCTGCTGAAGGAGGCCTTTGACCACGACTACCGCGAAATCGCCGCCCTGATCGGCCACAGCGAAGCCAACTGCCGGCAGCTGGTGCACCGCGCGAAGCAGCGCCTGCAGGCCGGGCGGCCGCGCTTCAACGCCGATGCCGGCCAGCACCGGCAACTGCTGGCGCGCTTCATGGACGCCACCCAGCGGGGCGACAGCGTGGCCATCCAGGCCCTGCTGCACACCAATGCGCGGCTGGTATCCGACGGCGGCGGCGTGGTCACCGCGGCGGTACGCCCGCTGCTGGGCGCCGTGCGCATCGGCCGCCTGTTCTGGGCGATTGCCCGCCGCGGCGCGGCACATCCGGCGCAGTTGGGCTACGTCAACGGCGAGCCGGCGATTCTGCGTTTCATCGGCGACCGCCTGCACTCGGTCACCACCATCGAGGTGGTCGACGGCCGAATTGCCAATGTGTACAGCGTGCTGAATCCGGAAAAGCTCCGGAGTGCTAACGGCACATTCTCGGATTAGACATACCTTTCTGGACTTGGGCAAGCTGTCAGCACAACGGAGAAGATGCTGATGGCAATGAACCCCAGAAATTCAAGAAAGAGGATCAAGGTAAATGTCGGCGATGTATTTGCCGTACCCATCGATCAGGACGAGCTTGTTTTTGGCTACGTGCGCACTTACAGGGATCCGGACGTGGCCATCCTTCCATTTATTTCAAAGGGAAGAATGCTTCATGCGTCCGAACTACCTACGCTGGAGAGCTTCCTGGATGTACTCACCTTGCGCACCGCCATTGAAAGAGGCGAGTGGCCGAGAATCGCCTCTTTTCCCTTTGAGGATGAAGAATCAACCTGGGCACCGCCAAGAAGGCAGCTATCAGCCATCCGCCCGGATGTCAGGCTCGTTATAGTCAAGGGCAATCTTGTCCCTGCTGAAAAATATGGTGAATGGGACACGCTGCCCGTACACATCAAAGCTGATACTGGCCAGTTGAAAGCGTTGATTCTGATGTCATCAGCCGAGTTCCCGGTTATCAGCTGAGCGCGAAACATCGCGGCTCGACACCCATGCAGGAATGCTTGATTTTGGAGCGCACTTGTGGAGTCGCATTTGGCTCTTCAGTGTGTCGCTTTTGACCTTCAGGTGTCACGAACGGGAACGGCGCGGCGTCCTTGTAGTGAAAGGCGGCCACCGTGGCCGCCGTGGAGCTGAAGATGTCCGACCATGCCTCTCCCCGCGTTCCCTACACCCGCCTGGCCGCCGATGCGTTCAAGGGCCTGCTGGCCACCAGCAAGGCGGTGCATGACAGCTCGATCGATCCGACCCTGATGGAACTGCTGTTCCTGCGTGTGTCACAGCTCAATGGCTGCGGCTACTGCATGGACATGCACGGCACCGCGCTGCGCAAGGGCGGGATCGAGCCGCGCAAGCTGGACACCCTGCCCGCGTGGCACGAAAGCCGCTTCTTCGATGCACGCGAACGTGCTGCACTGGGCTGGGCCGAGGCGCTGACCCGCTTGACCGACGGTGCGCCGTCGCAGGCGGCGTTCGACGCACTGGCACCGCATTTCGATGAAAAGGGCATCAGTGACCTGAGCATGGGCATTGCGGTGATCAATGCCTGGAACCGGCTGGGCGCGGGCCTGCTGCCGCCGCTGCCGTAAAAGGAGGGTCCGGCCGGGCTGCCGCCCGGCACCCGCAGAGGCAACAGCCGAAACAACAGCAACGTCAGAAGCTGGTTTCCTGAGGGATGACGAGGTGGATCCGGTTACGGGAGACGCCGTAAACCCGTCCTTGGGGGCTTGGCAGCCGCATCCATGCGGCTGACACTCCCGCAACCGGACCCACCCCGCCCTCGACAGACTTCTACTGCTGTTGGTAGGTGTCGACCTTGGTCGACACGGTAGATCCACGCCATGCGTGGATGCAGGAGGGCCGGATCCCTTCGCTTTGCAAAGGGATCTGACCCCGATGTCGGCCACACGGCTGCACTGACCCCATCTGCACGTATCAGGCGCGCACAATACGCGCATGCCTGCTCCCCCCACCGCTGGCGCTGCCGCCGCGAAGAAACCCAGCCTGCGCCAGCGCTTCAGGGCGATGCGTAACCTGCCACCGTTCCTGCGCATGGTCTGGCAGACCAGCCCCGCGCTTACCCTGGCCAGCCTGGGGCTGCGCCTGATCCGTGCGCTGCTGCCGGTGGCGATGCTCTACGTCGGCAAGCTGATCATCGACAGCGCGCTGCACCTGAGCCAGCACGATGCGGGCTTCCCGCCGCTGGGCGAGGCACTGTCCAGCGGCGTGCTCAATCCGCTGCTGGGCCTGCTGGCGCTGGAGTTCGGCCTGGCCATCGCCTCGGACCTGCTGGGCCGCCTGGTCAGCTACGCCGATGCCCTGCTCTCGGAGCTGTTCGCCAACGTCACCAGCATCCGGCTGATGGAGCACGCGGCGACGCTGGATCTGGAGGACTTCGAAGACCCGGACCTGCAGGACAAGCTGGACCGTGCGCGGCGCCAGACCATGGGCCGGATGAACCTGATGAGCCAGCTGTTCGGCCAGGTGCAGGACGCGATCACCGTGGCCAGCCTTGCCGTCGGCCTGCTGGTCTACGCGCCGTGGCTGATCCTGCTGCTGGCGCTGGCACTGGTGCCGGCCTTCATCGGCGAATCGCACTTCAACGCGGCCGGCTACAGCCTCAACTTCCAGTGGACGCCCGAGCGCCGCCAGCTCGACTACCTGCGCCAGCTCGGCGCCAGCGTGGAAACAGCCAAGGAAGTGAAGATCTACAACCTGCACCGTTTCCTGGTGGAGCGTTACCGGCGGCTGTCGGTGGCGCTGTTCCAGGCCAACCGTGCACTGGCCCGGCGCCGCGCGTTCTGGGGCACGCTGCTGGCCGCGCTGGGCACGCTGGGCTACTACACCGCCTACGCCTACATCGCCTGGCGCACGGTGCGCGGCGATTTCTCGATCGGCGACCTGACCTTCCTTGCTGGCAGCTTCCTGCGCCTGCGCCAGCTGCTGGAAGGCCTGCTGATCGGCTTTTCGCAGGTGGCCAGCCAGGCGCTGTACCTGGATGACCTGTTCTCGTTCTTCCAGATCGAGCCGGAAATCCACTCGCGCGAAGGGGCCGTTCGCGTGCCGCAGCCGATCCAGCAGGGCTTCGTGTTCGAGAATGTCGGTTTCCGTTACCCGGATGCCGAGCAATGGGCGGTGCGCCACCTCGATTTCCAGCTGCAGGCCGGCGAAGTGCTGGCCCTGGTCGGCGAGAACGGAGCGGGCAAGACCACCCTGGTGAAACTGCTGGCGCGGCTGTACGAACCGGACGAGGGCCGCATCCTGCTCGATGGCCGCGACCTGCGCGACTACGACCTGGACGACCTGCGCGCCAACCTCGGGGTGATCTTCCAGGACTTCGTGCGCTACAACCTCAGCGCCGGCGAGAACATCGGCGTCGGCCAGGTCGAGGCGATGGACGACCAGGCACGCATCACCGACGCCGCGCGGCGTGGCATGGCCGAGGAAGTGATCGATGCCCTGCCCGGCGGCTACGACCAGCTGATCGGCCGCCGCTTCAAGCAGGGCGTGGACCTGTCCGGCGGCCAATGGCAGAAGATCGCCATCGCCCGCGCATGGATGCGCAATGCGCAGGTAATGATCCTGGATGAGCCAACAGCAGCGCTGGATGCGCGCAGTGAGTTCGAGGTGTTCCAGCGGTTCAGGGAGCTGGCGGATAATCGTACGGCAGTGTTGATTTCCCACCGTTTCTCTTCGGTACGCATGGCCGATCGCATCCTGGTGCTGGCCGATGGCCGGATCGAGGCCAGCGGCACCCACGAACAGCTGATGGCCCAGGGAGGGCGGTACGCCGAGCTGTTCGAGCTGCAGGCAGCGGGTTACCGCTGAGAACGCCTCTCGTTCCGCCTAATGAGAACCTGTCTCATTTGAGATAGAATCACCCCCGACGACTTTCGATAGATACGCCCATGTCCTCCGCTTTCGGCGCCGAAACGGTGCTTGAGGTCCGCCACTGGACCGATGCCTACTTCAGCTTCACCCTCACCCGCGACAGCGGCTTCCGCTTCGAGAACGGCCAGTTCGTGATGATTGGCCTGGAAACCGAGGCGCGGCCGCTGCTGCGCGCCTATTCCATTGCCAGCGCCAACTGGGAAGAGCACCTGGAGTTCTTCAGCATCAAGGTGCAGGACGGCCCGCTGACCTCGCGCCTGCAGCACATCAAGCCGGGCGACAAGGTGCTGGTCGGCAAGAAGCCCACCGGCACCCTGCTGATCAGCGACCTGCACCCGGGCAAGAACCTGTACCTGCTGGGCACCGGCACCGGCATGGCACCGTGGCTGTCGGTGATCAAGGACCCGGAAACCTACGAGCGCTTCGAGAAGGTGATCCTGTGCCACGGCGTGCGCTACGAAAAGGACCTGGCCTACCGCGATTACTTCGAGAAGGAACTGCGCGAGCATGAGTTCCTGGGCGAGATGATCGGCGACAAGCTGCTGTACTACCCGGCGGTCACCCGTGAGCCGTTCGCCAACCAGGGCCGCCTGACCCAGCTGATGGAGAGCGGCGAGATGCAGCGCACCCTCGGCCTGCCGGAGCTGAGCCCGGAAAACGACCGCGCGATGATCTGCGGCAGCCCGCAGATGCTGGCCGACCTGCGCAGCGTGCTTGATGCGCGCGGCTTCCAGGTCTCACCGCGCATCGGCCAGCCGGGCCACTACGTGTTCGAGCGCGCGTTCGTCGAGAAATGATCCAAAAAGGGGACGGAGGGGATTAAGTCGTTTGTGGCACAAACGACTTAATCCCCTCCGTCCCCTTTTTGGCACGACCTCACAGCAGCGCTTCGATCTCGTCGCGCAGCTGCTCTGGCTTGGTGGTGGGCGCATGCCGCGACACCACCCGCCCCTGGCGATCGACCAGGAACTTGCTGAAATTCCACTTGATGCGGGCGCTTCCAAGCAGGCCGCGCTTCTCGCGTGACAGCCAGGCCCACAACGGATCAGCCCCCTCGCCGTTGACCTCGATCTTCTCCGACAGCGGGAAGCTGACCGGATAATCCAGCGAACAGAACTGGCGGATCTGCGTGGCGTCACCGGGCTCCTGCGCACCGAACTGGTTGCACGGGAAGCCGATCACCACCAGGCCACGCTCGCGATACTCCTGCCACAGCTGCTCCAGCCCGGTGTACTGCGGGGTGAAGCCGCACTTGCTGGCCACGTTGACCAGCACCAGCGCCTTGCCGCGGTACTGCTCCAAGGCCTGCGGCTGGCCGTCCAGGTCGTTGAAGCTGAAATCGTAGGCGGTGGTCATGGAGGTGGCCCGGGGAGATGACACCGGCATGGTACCGGGGTAGCCACGTACCCGGCAGCCACCCATGGGGTGGCTCTACCGCCGTCGGCATTGCCAGCATGCCTTTTGACACAAGTGCGGGCGCGGCCAGCCGGGTTACCCTCGGGCCCTTGTTTGCCTTACCGGAGTTCCTACCTTGACCACTCGCCTTGCCCTTGCCGTGGCCATGTCCCTCGGCCTTGCCCTGCCCGCCTTCTCGGCCGGCGCCGCCACCCCGGCTGCCAGCACCAATGCCCAGCAGGCCAATCCGTTCTTCGCCGAAAGCCCGCTGCCGCTGCACTTCCCGCAGTTCGACAAGATCAAGGACAGCGACTTCGCCCCGGCCTTCGACGCCGGCATGGCGCAGCAGCTGAAGGAAGTGGAAGCGATCGCCAACAACAAGGCCAAGCCGACCTTCGACAACACCATCATCGCCCTCGAAAAGAGCGGTGACATCCTCGACCGCGCAACCACCGTGTTCTTCAGCCTGGTCGGTGCCGACACCAACGACACCCGCAAGAAGCTGCAGGCCGACTACTCGGCGAAGTTCGCCGCGCACAGCGATGCGATCGCGCTGAACGGCAAGCTGTTCGCGCGCATCCAGGCACTGTATGACACCCGCAGCCAGCTGGGCCTGGACGCGGAAGGCGTGCGCCTGGTCGAGAAGTACTACGACAACTACGTGCGCGCAGGCGCCAAGCTGTCCGAGGCCGACAAGGCCAAGCTGAAGGAGATGAACGCCGAGCTGGCCAACCTGGGTACCAGGTTCAGCCAGAACGTGCAGTCGGAAGTGAACGCTTCGGCGATCACCGTCGACGACGTCAAGGAACTGGACGGCCTGTCCAAGGAGCAGATCGCCGCCGCCGCCGAAGCCGCCAAGGCCCGCGGCCAGGACGGCAAGTATGTGATTACCCTGCTCAACACCACCGGCCAGCCGCCGCTGACCAACCTGGCCAACCGCGCCCTGCGCCAGAAGATCTACGAAGCGTCGGTCAGCCGTGGCAGCCGCGGCGGTGAGTTCGACAACACCGCGCTGGTCTCGCGCATCATGCAGCTGCGTGCCGACAAGGCCAAGCTGATGGGCTTCCCGAACTTTGCCGCCTACAATCTGACCAACCAGACCGCCAAGACCCCGGAAGCGGTCAACGCGATGCTGGGCAAGCTGGCCCCGGCCGCCGTGGCCAACGCCAAGCGCGAAGCCGCCGACCTGCAGGCAATGATCGACAAGGAACAGAAGGCCGCGCGCAAGCCGACCTTCCAGCTGGAACCGTGGGACTGGGCCTTCTACAGCGAGAAGGTGCGCCAGGCCAAGTACAACTTCGACGAGTCGCAGCTGAAGCCGTACTTCGAGATGAAGAACGTGCTGGAAAACGGCGTGTTCTACGCCGCGGGCCAGGAATTCGGCCTGACCTTCAAGCAGCGCACCGACCTGCCGGTCTACCACGATGACGTCACCGTCTACGACGTGTTCGACGCCGACGGCAGCCAGCTGGCGATCTTCATCTTCGACCCGTATGCACGCGCCTCCAAGCGCGGTGGTGCGTGGATGAACTCCTACGTCTCGCAGTCCAAGCTGACCGGCTTCAAGCCGGTGGTCGCCAACCACCTGAACATCCCGAAGCCGCCGGCCGGCCAGCCGACCCTGCTGACCTGGGATGAGGTGAACACCACCTTCCACGAGTTCGGTCACGCCCTGCACGGCATGTTCTCCAACGTGAAGTACCCGTACTTCTCGGGCACCTCGGTGCCGCGTGACTTCGTCGAATTCCCCTCGCAGGTCAACGAGATGTGGTCGGACAATCCGGTCATCCTGAAGAACTACGCCAAGCACTACCAGAACGGCTCGGCGATGCCGCAGGCGCTGCTGGACAAGGTGCTGGCGGCGGCCAAGTTCAACCAGGGCTTCGCTACGACCGAGTACCTGGGTGCGGCCATGCTTGATCAGCGCTGGCACCAGATCGGCGCCGACCAGGTGCCGGCTGCCAAGGACGTGATGGCCTTCGAGCGCGCTGCGCTGGAGAAGGACGGCATCTACTACGCGCCGGTTCCGCCGCGCTACAAGACCCCGTACTTCAGCCACATCATGGGTGGCTACTCGGCCGGCTACTACGCCTACATCTGGTCGGAAGTGCTCGACGCCAACACCCAGAAGTGGTTCAAGGACAACGGTGGCCTGAGCCGCAAGAACGGCGACCACTTCCGTGCCACCCTGCTGTCCAAGGGCGGCAGCGTGGATGCCATGCAGCTGTTCCGCGATTTCGCCGGCCATGAGCCGCAGATCGAACCGCTGCTGGAAAAGCGTGGCCTGACCGGCGCCGGCAACTGATCGCCCGCGCGATAGCCTGAAACGAAAACCGCCCGGGAGACCGGGCGGTTTTTTTTCGTTGGGCCATCCACGCATGGCGTGGATCTACTGGTGGGTGCCGACCGTTGGTCGGCACGATCCATTCGCGCCACGAACCCCGGCATCATCGATCCACACATGACGCACTCCAGTAGATCCACGCCATGCGTGGATGATCCTCCAGATCAACGCGGCGCCACATACCCACCCGACACGCCTTCCGGCGACAGCACCAGCTGCCACAACTGCGCATGCCGGGTGCGGAAGGTCGCCATCGACCCGGCCAGGTAGAAACGCCACATGCGGCGGAAATGCTCGTCGTAACCCGCGTCCAGCCGTGGCCACGCCGCTTCCACGTTGCGCCGCCAGGCTTGCAGGGTCAGGTCGTAGTCGGTGCCGAAGTTGTGCCAATCCTCCAGCACGAAACGTCCTTCGAATGCCTTGCTGATCTGCACCGCCGACGGCAGCATCGAATTGGGGAAGATGTAGCGCGCGATCCAGGGATCGGTGCGATGCCGCGAGATGTTGGTGCCGATGGTGTGCAGCAGCAGCAACCCGCGCGGCGACAGGCAGCGCCGGGCCACCTCGAAGAAACTCGCGTAGTTCTTGTCGCCGACATGCTCGAACATGCCGATCGAGAAGATCGCATCGAACGGCTCATCCAGTTCGCGATAGTCCTGCAGGCGGATCTCGATCGGCAGGCCCGCGCACAGTTCACGCGCGAACCCGGCCTGCTCCTGCGAAATCGTCACGCCGACACCGCTGACACCGTAGCGTTCGGCGGCAAACTTCAGTGCTTCGCCCCAACCACAACCGATGTCCAGCACGCGCTGGCCCGGGCGCAGGCCCAGCTTGCGGCAGACCAGGTCCAGTTTGGCTTCCTGCGCTGCATCCAGATCACCGGCATTGCGCCAGTAGCCGCAGCTGTACACCAGCCGCTGGCCGAGCATTGCTTGGTAGAGATCATTGCCGAGGTCATAGTGGCGGCGACCGACTTCGTAGCTGCCCTGCCCCACCTGCAGGTTGAACAGGCGCGCCTTCAGCGCATCGGCCACTTCGCGCCAGCCGTGCACCCGTTCGTCCAGGTGCGCCTGCATCAGGTGGACAAGGAATTCATCGAGGACGTTGGCATCCCACCAACCCTCCATGTAGCTCTCGCCGAGACCCAGCGAACCGTGGCCCATGACCCGCGCGAAGAAGCGCGGGTCATGCACCTGGATGTCCTGTGGCTGGGTACCGCCGAGGCGGACCCCGGCTTCCTGCAGCAGGCCGGCGACCCGCTCCTGCAACCCTGTATCCACGCCACCTCCTCGACTGCGGTCAACCGCGTGCGAACAGCTCCACGTAGTCCTTGGCCACGTGCGGCAACAACACCGCCGCCGGAACATCGGCGGTCTGGGTGCCGTCCGAGTATGGACCCACCTGGTACGGCGGGAAAACAAAGCGCAGCGCGGTGATCTGCCCCTTGTCGTCGGTCAGCGGCTGGAACTGGCTGAAATTGTCGGCCTGCGGGCCGGTACCGTCGGCGATCATGCGCGATGCGTTGCGCAGCGATTCCTGCAGCTGGGCCGGGTCCATGTCCTCGCCACTGAGGCGGGTGGCCACGCGTTCGCGCAGCTGGTCGGCGACGAAATCACTGATCGCCTTCCAGCCCTTCGCATCGGCCACCAGCTTGTCGGCACTGAGCATCTGCTGCTGCACCGGCAGCCATACGAAGCGCGCGACCAGCGGTTCACCGTGGGCGCCACCGGTGTAACGGCTGCCATCGGCACTGACTACCACCAGCTGCGGTGTTTCCAGCAGTTTCTCGAAACTCAGCGACAGCTCGTAAGGCATGGTCGGCTTGTCGTTGCCAAGCCCGTCCAGCGCCTGCTGCAGGTCGCTGCGCGCGCTGGTGGCATAGTCCTGCAGCGCGCGCGCCAGGCCCGGGTAACGGTCGATGCCGGCCGGGTAGCTGATGCCCACCACTTCGCGCTCGTTGTTCTCGATCACATCGCGCAGGTCCAGCGGCGCTTCCGTGGCCGGCGTTTCGCCTGCGGCGGTGGCCTCGGCGGCGGGGGCCGCGTCGGTCGCCGGTGCCGGCTCGCTTTCACGCTGGCAACCGGCCAGCAACAGCACGCCCACCACGCCGGCCAGCACGCTGCCGTGCAATGGCCGGTTGTTTCCAATCTTCATCGGGATCCCCTGTTCATGTTTGTACATCATCGCCTGCCATGGCTGAAGCGTGGCCCGCTGGCATTCAGCCAACGAGCAGGTCGTGGTACTCCTCATGCCGCTGCAGGAAGGCCTCTGCGTAGGAACACGCCGGCACCACCTTGTACTTCTGCTCACGGGCAAAACGCAGCGCCACACGGGTCAGCTCACCGGCGATGCCACGGCCGGCGATCGGCTCGGGGACCTCGGTATGCGTGATGACCATGCGCCTGCGCTTGATCTGGTAATCCAGCACCGCCAGCTGTCCGCGCACACGGGCGGTGAAGCGATGGTTGGCCAGGTCGTGTTCGACCTCGTAGGCCAGACCGGGGGGCGTGACCGAAGCCATGGAACTGTCTCCTGCGGCGACTGCGTGGATGGTGCGCAGCCGGGCGACATGATCGCGTGAAGCCTGAACAGGGGCAAGTCCGATCCATTCACGTCAGATTGCGACCCTCAAGCTGGAGCGCTGGCGGCCGCTATCGCCTGTGGAGGGGTACAGCCAGGCTGGCACGACCCTTGCAACCGTTGATCATGCGCACCACCGCGGAGGCTCCGATGCACCCCAGCGATTCCCATTCAGATACCGACCGCGCCCTGCTGGAGGGCCTGCTGCAACTGGCGGTGGAAGGGCAGACCCAGGACCAGGATTTCCAGCGCATCGGCGAAGAAGTGTTCGCCCGCCTGCTGGATACCTACGGCCAGCAGCCCACGCTCTGAAACAGCCGGGGCGGATCGGTACCGATCCGCCCCGTCGCATGCTTCAACCGCCGCCGAGGCGGAAGGTCGGGTTGGAAAGCTCGCGCAGGAAGTGGTTGAAGATGCTCGGCTGCATGGCCAGCATGAAGATCACGCCGAACGCTGCACCGGCCAGGTGCGCGCTGTGGTTGATGCGATCACCACCGCGCTTGTCCATCCAGATGCTGTAGCCCACGTAGAACGCGGCATAGACAATCGCAGGCGCCGGGATGAAGAACACCAGGATGATCGACCACGGCTTGATCAGGATGAAGGCGAACAGCACCGCCGACACCGCCCCGGACGCACCCAGGCTGAGGTAGTTCGGGTTCTTCTGGTTCTTCAGGTAGCTGGGCAGGATCGAGACCAGCAGCGCACCGATGTAGAACGCCGGGTAGGTCAGGTAGCTGCCGGTCAGCTGCACCATAACGCTCTCGATGAATCCCCCGAAGAAGAACAGGGTGATCATGTTGAAGATCAGGTGCGACCAGTCGGCGTGGATGAAGCCATAGGTCACCAGCCGGTCGTACTGGCGGTGACGGTCGATGGCCGGCGGCCACAGGATCAGGCGATCGGCCAGCTTGCGGTTGTTGAACGCCATCCACGACAGGATGGCGGTGATGGCGATCAACAGCAGATTGACGGGGGTCATGTCAGGCTCAGGCGCTACGGTAGTTGTCGACCATACGATAGCGTTTCGCATACCAACCGAAGGCCAACGCCGCGACGAAGGCGAAACCGGCGAAGAAGAACATCAGGAATGCCGCCTCGCTCAGGCCCGTACTGGCGATCTTGTGGGTCACGGCATCGTTGCGCACGGCGGCGTTGGACAGCAGCACCCACAGGTTGCCGATGGTGGTGGTCAGGTTCCAGAAACTCATCACCACGCCCTTCATCGCCTGCGGCGCCTGGCTGTAGGCGAACTCCAGGCCGGTGGCCGAGACCAGTACCTCACCGAAGGTCAGCAGTGCGTACGGCAGCATCTGCCAGAAGATCGACATGGCGTTGCCACCGTCCATCACCACCTGGATGCCGCCGACCACGATCCAGGCCAGGCCGCTGAACGCGATGCCGGCGGTCATGCGGCGCAGCGCGGTCGGCTCGAAGCCGAAGCGGCGCAGGGCCGGGTACAGCACCAGGTTGTTGAACGGAATCAGGATCATCACCAGCAGCGGGTTCAATGCCTGCATCTGCGAGGCGGTGAACCAGCTCGGCATCTGCATCTGCTGGCCCTGCAGGACCCAGGTCGAGGCCTTCTGGTCGAACAGCGAGAAGAACGGCGTGGTCAACGCGAAGATCACCAGCACGCGCAGCACCGAACGCACCCCCTCAACGGCTTCGGCCGGATGCTGGCCACGCGCGCGATCGAGCTGCAGCCAGGTGCCACCGCCGATGCCCGCCAGGATCGACACCAGCGCCAGGCACAGACAGATGACGATGCCCAGCGAGCCGACCAGGCCGAACGAGGCCACTGCCAGCACCAGGCCGAGCGCGGCGATCACCAGGCCCGGACGGCCCTGGCCAGCCACGCGCGCGGTCAGCGCGGTACGCACCACGTTGGCGAACGAATGCGGATCCTTCGGCGGCAGCGGCACCAGCACGTAGCGCTTGCGGCCCAGCCAGAACACGAAGGTGGCCACGAACATCAGGATGCCCGGAATACCGAACGCCCACTGGGGCCCCCAGTTCTTCAGCGCCAGCGGGATCAGCAGCGAGGCGAACAGCGAGCCGAAGTTGATGATCCAGTAAAAGGCGTCGAAAACGATCTTGGCCAGGTGCTTGTTGCTCTGGTCGAACTGGTCGCCCATGAACGAGGCCACCAGCGGCTTGATGCCACCGGCACCGAGCGCGATCAGGCCCAGGCCGAGGAAGAAGCCCTCGCGGCTGTTCTCGAACAACGCCAGGCACAGGTGGCCGGCGCAGTAGACCAGGCTGAACCAGAGGATGGTGTGGTACTTGCCAAAGAACCTGTCGGCCAGCCAGCCACCGAGCAGCGGGAAGAAGTACACGCCGATCATGAAGCTGTGCATGATGTCCTTGGCTTCACCGGCACGGCCCTCTGCAGTGATTTCCTGCAGCAGCAGCGAGGTGATCAGGAACTGCACCAGGATGTTGCGCATCCCGTAGAAACTGAACCGCTCGCAGGCCTCATTGCCGATGATGTACGGGATCTGGCGCGGCATCTTTCCCTGGCCGGCGATGGGGGCAACTGCGTCGTGGCTCATCCTGTAAGGCAATCCTGCAAAGCGAAAGGCGCAAGGTTACCGGAAGCAGGGCTTGCGAAGCACGCTGCAGGGCTGCATGACAACGGTGCCAATCCATGGCAGGCAGTGTTGGCCGTGCCGGAAGTCACGGCACCTGCACGACAAAAGCGTAAACTTATCGTTATGCGCCCCCTCGCCTACGCCCGTCTCCTGCTCGGAAGCCTCGTGCTGGTGCTGGCGTCGCATGCGCAGGCCCGGCCGCAGGCACCCGCCAGTGCGACCGGTGACACCGAACCTCGCCTGCTGACCGTGGCCTCCCTGGAACTGCCCAGTCGCGATGAGGGGCAGTGGAAGCAGCGCCGCGAACAGGTGGCGCAGCTGCTCACCGAGCTGCAGCCGGACGTGATCTCAGTGCAGCAGGTGCTGCAGCAGCAGGGCCGCAATCCGGCCTGCTGGTTGGCCAGCCGGCTGCGCTACAGCTGCGACTTCGTTACCGCCGACCCGCCCAGCCAGCCGTTGCGGCATGGCAACGCGATGCTGACCCGGCTGCCGGTCAGCGAGGACGGCGTGACCCTGCTGCACCCACCCGGCACCTTCAGCGCCGCCGGCATGATGCGGCTGAAGCTGGGCGAGGCACTGGTCAACATCTATGTGGCACGGCTGCGCCCGGACCCGGACGAGGCCACCGCCCGCCAGCATCAGACCAGCGACCTGATGACCTGGATCGGCGCCACCGCCGAGGGCATGCCCAGCCTGATCGCCGGCGATTTCTCCGCCAACACCGTGGAACTGGTACGCAGCACCCCTGGCTTCCAGCCGGCCCGGCGCAATCCTGGCGGTCGCCCGGAGCCGCCTGCGGCCAGCGGCGGTGGCGCCAGTGGTCACGGCCTGGACGTGCTGTTCCAGGTCAAGCACTTCGGCGGTATCCGCCAGCAGCCGATCCTGCTGCCGGCCGACGGCGACCTGCCCGGCCTGCGCCTGGGCGTGATGGCCACCCTGCGCCTGCAGGGCGATACGGCCACCGCCGAATAGCCCCTCCTTCGGCCCCGGTGGGTGCCGACCTTGGTCGGCACATTCCCACCGCGCTCGCACCATCTCCCGTGCCGACCAAGGTCGGCACCCACCAGGTCCTGCCCCACGTCCAGAAGCTGGCAAACAAAAAGGCCGGGGTCTCCCCCGGCCTTTTCTGTTCATTCCGTTACCGCGATCAGGCGATCGCTTCCTGGTAACGGCGCTCGACTTCGTTCCAGTCGATGACGTTGAAGAACGCGCCGATGTATTCCGGACGACGGTTCTGGTACTTCAGGTAGTACGCGTGTTCCCACACGTCCAGGCCGAGGATGGGGGTGTTGCCTTCCATCAGCGGGCTGTCCTGGTTGCCGGTGCTCTCGACCACGACCTTCTTGTCCGGGGTCACGCTCAGCCACGCCCAGCCGCTGCCGAAACGGGTCAGCGCAGCCTTGGTGAAGGCATCCTTGAACTTGTCGAAGCCGCCCAGGTCCTTGTCGATGGCCTTGGCCACGTCGCCCACCGGGTTGCCGCCCGCATTCGGAGCCATCACGGTCCAGAACAGCGAGTGGTTGGCATGGCCGCCACCGTTGTTGCGCACCGGGCCCTGCAGGTTCTCCGGCAGCGACTTGAGCTTCTTCACCAGTTCTTCGACCGGCAGGTCAGCGTACTCGGTGCCTTCCAGCGCCGCGTTGACGTTGTTGATGTAGGTCTGGTGATGCTTGGTGTGATGGATTTCCATCGTCGCCGCATCGATATGCGGTTCCAGCGCGTCGTAGGCGTAGGACAGCTTGGGCAGGGTATAGGCCATGATGCATCTCCTGATTGCGAGGGCACCCGACGGTGTCGGGCGTTGCGCGGTGAATGATGGGGACAGACCACTAGATTACCAAGGGGGATGTAAAGGAAATTGCGTCCTGCCAGTGAGCACGACAGCAATTGTTACGCACCGGTGACGCACCACGCTCCTCATGCACCGTGCAGCGCAGGAGCGCTACAGTGCCTGCCACCACCTCTGCCCGCCCCCTGCCCATGCGCAACCCCCGGCTGCTGCTCACCGCCATCGCCCTGCTGCTGCTCGGCCTGGTCGTCAACCATTTCATGCAGCGTCCACCGGCGCCGCAGTTCGCACCGGACCTGCAGGGCACACCCGCCGCGCGTGCGTCGGCCGCACCCGGTGCAGGCAATGACCACGGCCTGCCCGCCTTCCTGCCCGCCGAAGCCCGGCAGACGATCGCCCTGATCCAGCGCGGCGGGCCGTTCCCGCACCGCCAGGACGGCAGCACCTTCGGCAACCGCGAACAGCAGCTGCCGCAGCGCCCGCGTGGCTACTACCGCGAATACACCGTGGACACCCCCGGCGCACGCACCCGTGGCGCGCGCCGCATCGTCACCGGCGGTGATCCGGCCGAGGCGTGGTACTACACCGACGACCACTACGAATCATTCCGCAGCTTCACCGTACCGGCCCAGGGAGCGCAGTGATGAGCCATGACGATTTCGGCCTCGGCCTGCATGACATCAACAACGCTGGCGTCTACGCCATCGACAGCGACGACATCAGCGCATTGGCCGCCGCGATGCGCGATGCTGGGCTGAAGGTGATCCGCATCGATCTGGAAAGCGTGGCCGACAAGCGCACCCTGCTGGCGCGGCTGGCGGCGCAGCTGGATTTTCCGGCGGGCTTCGGCGGCAACTGGGATGCGCTGTCGGACAACCTGCGAGACCTGCAATGGCTGCCGGCCAACGGCTACGCGCTGTTCCTGGCCGACGTGGATGCACTGCGTGCCGCCACCCAGAAGGACTTCGACACCCTGCTGGATGTGATGGATGAAGCCAGCCGCGACTGGGTCGGCCGCGATGTGCCGTTCTGGGTGTTCCTGTCGCAGAGCGCGTGAGGTCGCTGCCCTGGTGGATGCCGACCCAGGTCGGCATGCGCTGGTGCCTTGGTAGATGCCGACCTTGGTCGGCGCTTTTGTGCCAACCAAGGTTGGCACCTACCCAAGCGCGAGCCGGCCAGCGTGGGGCGCGCGCCTTGCCTAGCGGCTGCCGTTATCTTCCTGCAGCTCTTTCTTGAACGGAATGTCCGGCGGCGGCCGTGCCACGGCCGGCTGGTCCTGCATGTTCGGATTGGTGAGGCCACAGCCACCACCGGCCTGCAGGATCGAGATCACACAGGAGATCTTCGTACCGGTGCCCGGCAACGGAATCTCCATCGACTTGATGCCCTTGCGCACCCATTCGGCCAGCAGTGATTCCTGCGGCACCCAGTACTTGTCGAACGAGGTCGGCGTGTAGTCGTACGGCGGCCGCTTCAACCAGGTGCCGGACTGCGCGATGCGCTCCTTGCTCCAGCCATCGTTGGCGCCGCCGGGGGCACCACGCTCGGCGTGCCCGTCACCCTCCTGCCCCGGCACGCGCACACTGCCATCGGCATTGAACAGGCCATTGCCCTTGCCGGCGGCACTGGCCTGGCTTGCGCCCTTGCTGACGCCGTCGTGGTTGCGGCTCGACGCGCCCCAGTCGTCGCCCTTGGCGGGCGTAGCCCAGTTGCCCGGGTTGGGAGCCGGACGCGCGCCGGCCTGGGCCGGTGTCGTGCTGGAGGCGGACGGCCGTGGCGTGCTGCTGTTGGCCTGGCTCGCACTGCTGCTGGCCGCAGGCGTCGCCGTCGCCTCTGGCGCGCTGCCGCTGGACGTTGAAGAAGCCGCCGCAGGTGCCAACGCGACTTCGCGCTCCCGCACCTGCAGGTCACGGCCCGCCGGCGCACGCACGGTCGGCTCACGCCCGGCCACGGCAGCCATCCGTACCTGCGGATCGACCACGGCCTGCACTTCGCGCTCGCGCACCTGCACGTCGCGCTGCGGCACACGGACCTGTACATCGGCCGTGCGCAGCGGCTGCGACACCGTCGGTGCATCAACCGTACTGACTTCGCGCTCCTGCACCGGGATGTCACGCAACTGCGGCGTCCGCACCGCGATCTCCGGCGCACGCAGTGCGGTTCGGGTTGGCGGCGCCTGCACCGGCTGCACGCTGCGCTCGCGCACCGCGGGTGTGGTGTCACGCGGCACGATGCTGACCTCGGTGCGCGGCACGCTGACCGGCGGCACCACGAAATCCGTACTGGCCTCAGCTACTTCGGTGGCCTGCACCGGTGACGGTGGCGGTGCAGCGACCGGCGCCGGCTCGGATTCGGCGGGCGGCAGTGGCACGCTGGCCGTTGCAGCCGGAGCGGGAGCGGGAGCGGATGCAGCTGCCGACGCGGACGCCGGACGCGGCTCAGGCGCCGTTGCGGTCCCTGCGTTCTGGCCAGCTGCAACCTGGCCCGGCGGTGCAGCCGCCGCGTCGGCACCTGGCTGATCGCCGCCGCCCTCCTGGGTGGCGCGACCGACGAACTCCACCTGCACGCGCTCGCCCTCGGCACCTTCTTCTTCCGGTGCCGTGGTGCGGATCACTGCCACCCATAGCAGCAGCATGAAGAACAGCAGATGCAGCAGCGCACTGGCCAATGCCGAGATCCAGCGCATCCAGCGCTGGTCGCGCGGCGCAGCATCCCAGTCCTGCCAGAACAGACGGCGCAGCGCTTGCCAGGGCGACAACGGGGGCAACTGCCCGGGCGGACCTGGCAGCGGACGCGGCAGCAGCACCGCGATCAACTCGCTGGCGTGCAGCGGCCGCGGCAACGGACCGAGCGAGCGCAGCCACAACGCCCAGCCATACGGCAGGCGCGTGGTTTTCTCGAGGACGGCCCTGGGCTGCTGGCGGGCCAGCAGCAGGTCGATGAATTGCTCGGCCCGGGTCAGAGGCACGCGTCAGCGGTCAGGCGGCGTTGCTGCGAGGGATGTACGGCGCGTGGCCACTGTCGTGGTCGGTTGCGTCGCGCACGGCGGTCACGCCCGGCACGCGGCCCATCAGGGTCTTTTCAATGCCCTGCTTGAGGGTCACGTCGGCCATGCCGCAGCCCTGGCAGCCACCACCGAAGCGCAGCAGCACCACGCCTTCGGCCGAGACTTCCTGCACGGCCACCTTGCCGCCATGCGAGGCCAGCTGCGGATTGATTTCGTTCTCCACCACCCAGTGCACGCGCTCGACCAGCGAGGCGGCATCGCCGGGTGCTTCGCCCTTGATGCGCGGCGCCTTGATGGTCAGCTGCTGGGTACCGGCACTGCCGGCGACGATGTCGATCTCGGCGCCATCGAGCCAGCCGACGCTGCTGGCGTCGACATACAGGGTGAAGCCATCGCAGTCCACCGCCCACTCGTCACCGAGCAGGTCGGCCGGCTCGGCGAACTCCAGCCGGGCGTCGGCGCGCGGAGTGCCAGGATCGACCGCACTGAGGCGCACGCCCATGCCGGGCACGCCCTCGCGTTCGATCAGCTTGCGGAAATGGGTCTGGGCAGTGTCGGAGATCTGGATCATCAGGCTATTCTAGCCAAGTAAGCGTCAGCCGCTCATTCGGTTTATACACCGTCCGGCGCATTGTTCAGTCAACACGAGGTGGAGATTCCCATGGCCGACCCGATTCCACTGGCCCAGGCCCGTTGCGTGCCGCGCAAAGGCAGCGACCACAAGCTCGGCGAGGCCCGCCTGGCCGAACTGTTGCCGCAGATTCCCGGCTGGGAGCTGAGCGAGGGCGGACAGGCCCTGACGCGCACCTTCCGCTTCAAGGATTACTACGCCACCATGGCCTTCGTGAACGCGCTGGCCTGGGTTGCCCACCACGAGGACCACCATCCGGACCTGGGCGTGCACTACGACCGCGCGGTCGTGCGCTTTTCCACCCACGACGTGGGCGGCCTGAGCGAGAACGACTTCATCTGCGCTGCAAAGACTTCGGCCCTGACGGAGCAACTGCCATGAACGTACGTTTGCTGAGCCTGTCCCTGATCGCTGCGACCGGCCTGGCCGGCTGCGGCACGTCGGAACCGCCGGCACCACCGCCGCCGCCGCCGACCGAAGTGGCCGCGGTGAAGACGCCGCCGCCGCAGTACCCGCTCGAACTGGCCTGCATGGGTGTAGGCGGCACCAGCACCTTCAAGGTGACCATCGGCACCGACGGCAAGCCGAGCGAGGTTGCGCTGCTCACCGGCGCCGGCAACCCGCAGCTGGACGAACTGGCCAAGACCGCCGTGCAGGGCTGGCAGTTCAATGCCGCCACCCGCAACGGCCAGCCGGTGCCGGCCACCATCCAGGTGCCGGTCAGCTTCAACCCGCCGCAGCCGAAGCCGGACCAGTGCTTCGCCATCGAAGAACGCCTGCGTCGCGGCGGCTGATCGCCCGCGCCCCGACGAGGCCAGCCGACGCCCGCCTCGCCCCCGCCGCCCCGGGCTCATCCGGGGCGGCTGTCTGTTGACCAGGACCGCGTCGGTACATGCTGCAGATTCCCCCCGAAAACATCTGGATCGCGCTGGCGGTCACCCTTGCGGCCGGCCTCGCCACCGCCATCGGCAGCCTGCTGGTGCTGTTCTCGCGCCGCCCCAATCCGCGCCTGCTGGCGTTCGGCCTGGCCTTCGCTGGGGGCGCGATGGTCTACGTGTCGCTGTCGGAAATCCTCAACAAGTCCATCGCATCGTTCGCCCTGGCCTATGGCGAGCGCACAGGCTTCACCTACGGCACCCTGGCGTTCCTGCTGGGCGTGATCGTGATCGTGCTGATCGATCACTTCATTCCCAACCCGCATGACAGCCTGGACAAGCAGGACCCTGCGTTTCGCGAGAACAGCCGCGAGTACCTGAAACGGGTCGCGCTGCTGACCTCGGTCGCGATCACCGCGCACAACTTCCCGGAAGGGCTGGCGACCTTCTTCGCTACGCTGGAAAGCCCGTCGGTGGGCATGCCGCTGGCCTTCGCCATCGCCATCCACAACATTCCCGAGGGCATCGCGATCGCGGTGCCGGTGTACTTCGCCACCCAGAACAAGTTCTATGCGTTCAGTGCCAGCCTGCTGTCCGGCCTGGCCGAGCCGGTGGGCGCCGCGCTGGGCTACTGGCTGCTGTCAGGATCGCTGTCGCACTCCACGTTCGGCTGGGTGTTCGGACTGATCGCCGGCGTGATGGTGTTCCTGGCGCTGGACGAGCTGCTGCCTGCGGCCAAGCGTTATGCCAAGGGCCACGAGACGGTTTACGGACTGGTGGCCGGCATGGGCACGCTGGCGATCAGCCTGGTGCTGTTCAAGTGGTGAAGGGGTTGCGGCCAACGGGCTGAGCCCCCTCGCGGCTGGCGGAGCGACATTCCGGGTTGGGCCGGGCGAGGTGGGTTTGCGGGGGACGCCGTAAACCCATCCTTGGGGGCTTGGGCGCGCCATCCATGGCGCTTACACCCCCGCAAACCCACCTCGCCCGGCCTCTGACAGGCTATAGGCGTGCCAGCCGCGCGATGAAAGAATGAAAAAGCGAAGCCCGCGCTGCGCGCGTGAGTCGAGCGTGGCTCGACTCTACAAGGGCTGCGTGCGGGTATGGGTCTACGCTGCGGCTGTCAGGTCCGCCTTGTAGCGAGCCGAGCACCGCAGGTCCGGCGAGGGCGAAGAGGCGCGGGTGTCTGAGCGCAGCGAGTTCCGCGCCGCCCCTCGGCGGACCGAGGAGCGCAGGGTACCGGCGCGCAGCGCCGGCTCGCGGATGGCGGCGTGTTTCTTTGGTTACTTTCTTTGCACGAGCAAAGAAAGTGACAAGGCCACTCATCGCAGGGAAGCGACGGCGCCGACCAAGCGCCCGGCGCCGCCGAACTGCCGTCAGCGCAGGCGGTCCAACGCTTCCACCAGCTCATCGGCCAGCGGCGCGTTCAGCACATATGGACTTTTGCCGTCGTCCAGTGCGAACTCCAGCGAGGCCGCGTGCAGGAACAGGCGTTTCAGCCCGATCTGCTCACGAAGCCGCTTGTTGACCGCTGGATCGCCGTATTTGTCGTCACCGGCCACCGGATGACCCAGGTGCTGGGCATGCACGCGGATCTGGTGGGTGCGGCCGGTCTCGATGCGCACCTCGCAGTAGGAATGGCCGCCGCGGCGTTCCAGTACCCGGAAGTGGCTGATCGATTCCTTGCCGATCGCGTTGACCTGCACATGGCGCTCGCCGCCCTGGCGCAGGCCGACATGCAGCGGCGCATCGACCGTCATCACGCCGTCAGGCATGCGCCCGGCCAGCAAGGTCAGGTAGCGCTTGCGGATGCCGGCACCGTGGTCTTCACGCAGCAGGGCCTGCAGCTCGCTCAGCGCCGAGCGCTTCTTGGCCACGATCAGCAGGCCCGAGGTGTCACGATCCAGCCGGTGGACCAGCTCCAGCGTCTGCCCCGGGCGCAGCGCGCGCAAGGTCTCGATGGCACCGAAGCTGATGCCACTGCCGCCGTGGCTGGCCACGCCGGTGGGCTTGTTCAGGGCCAGCAGGCGGGCGTCCTCGAAGACGATGGCCTGCTCCAGACGGCGCATGAACGCTTCCGGAGGACCGGCCTTGTCTCCCTCTTCACTGAGACGGACCGGCGGCACACGCACCTCATCACCCGCCTCCAGCTTGCGTTCGGCCTTGGCACGGCCACCATTCACCCGTACCTGGCCGCTGCGCACCAGCTTGTAGACCAGGCTGCGCGGGGCCCCCTTCAGCTGGCCGAGCAGGAAGTTGTCCAGGCGCTGGCCGGCGCGGTCGGCGGGAACGGTGATCATGCGCACGGAAGGCTTGTCGCCAGCGGGTTTGGTCGGGTCTTGGGCGGTCATCAGGCTGTTTATTCTGTTACACTCGGGGGGCGAGATAAGGGATTGATTTCGTTGGAAGTTACTCAGGGCCAGAAGCCCAGCTTCCGACGAATCCGGCACAGTGCGCGACCACCGCCCGCGGGGCGGCCATGTTAGCGGCTCACCGGCCTTCCCGGCCATCGCCGGATGCCTGACACGCAACCGTGCTGAACATGTCCCGCGTGGCGCTCCAGCCTGGCTGACAGCTGCCTGCGGCCTGTAACACCCCAAAACCCATAAGAGTGAAGCGCTCCCGCGGCCTGCCGTGGTGTCGTAGCGCTGGAAACCCAAGCCGCCCTCCCCGCGCTTGCGCGAATGGGCGGCGAACCGTGTCCAGAGGCGAAACCCCATGGCGTTCCGCGCGGTAGCCGCTTGCGAGGAACGCAACAATGAAGCGAATGCTGATCAACGCCACGCAGGCTGAAGAGCTGCGTGTTGCCATCGTGGATGGCCAGTCGTTGTATGACATCGACATCGAACAGCCGTCGAAGGAACAGAAGAAGTCCAACATCTACAAGGGCCGGATCTTCCGCATCGAGCCCTCGCTGGAAGCGGCCTTCGTCGAATACGGTGGTGGCCGCCATGGCTTCCTGCCGCTGAAGGAAATCTCCCGCGACTACTTCCAGGCCGGTGTCGACCACAACAAGGCCGGCATCCGCGAGCTGCTGAAGGAAGGCCAGGAGATCGTCGTCCAGGTCGACAAGGAAGAGCGTGGCAACAAGGGCGCCGCCCTGACCACGTTCATCTCGCTGGCCGGCCGCTACATGGTGCTGATGCCGAACTCGCCCAGCGCCGGCGGCGTCTCCCGTCGCATCGAGGGCGAAGACCGTGCCGCCCTGAAGGACGCCCTGGACAAGCTGAACATCCCTGATGACATGGGCGTGATCATCCGTACCGCCGGCGTCGGCCGCGATGCGGAAGAGCTGCAGTGGGACCTGGACTACCTGCTCAATGTCTGGCGCGCCATCGCCGAGGCCGCGCTGAGCAAGCCGGCCCCGTTCCTGATCTACCAGGAATCGCGCCTGATCGTGCGCGCCCTGCGTGACTACCTGCGCGCCGACATCGGCGAGATCCTGGTGGACACCGAGGAGATGTACGAGCACGCCCGCGAATTCATGCAGCAGGTGATGCCGCAGACCCTGCGCAAGCTCAAGCATTACAAGGACGACATCCCGCTGTTCAACCGCTTCCAGATCGAATCGCAGATCGAAGGTGCCTACGAGCGCAACGTGCGCCTGCCGTCGGGCGGCTCGATCGTGGTCGACCAGACCGAAGCGCTGACCGCGGTCGACGTGAACTCCTCGCGCGCCACCAAGGGCAGCGACATCGAGGACACCGCGTTCCAGACCAACCTGGAAGCGGCCGAGGAAGTGGCCCGCCAGCTGCGCCTGCGTGACCTGGGCGGCCTGGTGGTGATCGACTTCATCGACATGGCCTCCAACAAGCACCAGCGCGAAGTCGAGAACCGCCTCGCCAACGCGCTGAAGTACGACCGCGCGCGCGTGCAGGTCGGCCGCATCTCGCGCTTCGGCCTGCTGGAAATGAGCCGCCAGCGCCTGCGCCCGAGCCTGGGCGAGTCCAGCCAGATCGTCTGCCCGCGTTGCGACGGCCACGGCCGCATGCGCAGCGTCGAGTCGCTGTCGCTGTCGATCATCCGCGTGGCTGAAGAGCATGCGATGAAGGAGAACACCGGGCAGGTGCTGGTGCAGGCCCCGGTGGAGATCGCCAATTACCTGCTGAACGAGAAGCGCAGCGCCCTGCGCGAGATCGAACAGCGCCACGAGGCGCCGATCGTGATCGTCGCCGACGAGCAGCTGCACACCCCGCACTACACGGTCACCCGCCTGCGCGAGAACGAGCTGGGTGAAGAGAGCAACAAGCCCAGCTACCAGCGCGGCACCCCGCGCAAGTTGCCGGTGCACGCGCTGACCAAGGGCCAGTTGAACATCCCGCCGCCGGCGGTGACCCAGGTCAAGCACACCTCCCCCGCCCCGGTGCGCGAGGAAGTGGAGCCGGCCGCAGCGGCCCCGGCTCCGGTCGCTGCAACGCCTGTTGCGCCGGCCCCGGCGGGCGGCGTGATCGGTTGGCTCAAGCGCGTGTTCGGTGGCGAACCGGCGCCCGCGCCGGCGCCGGCAGCCCCGGCTGCACGCCAGCAGCAGGACGGCGGCCGCAAGGACCGCAACAAGGATCGCAACAAGGACCGCAAGGACCGTCGCGACGACAATCGCGGCAACGGCGGCAACGGCAACGCGCAGCAGCAGAAGGACGGCGGCAACCGCAAGGAGCGCGGTGAGCAGCGCAAGGACGGCCGCAACGGCAACAACGGCAATGCCCAGCAGCAGCCGCAGCAGGGCAAGCAGAAGGAGCCGCAGCAGAAGGATGGCCAGCAGCAGCCGCAGCAGAACAAGCCGCGCAACGAGCAGCAGGGTCAGAACCAGAACCAGAACCAGCAGCAGCCGAAGCTGAAGCAGCCCAAGCAGCCGCGTCCGCAGCAGCAGGACGGTGACAAGCCGGCCGAGAAGCCGCAGCGCAACGCCGCCGAGGCCACTGCTGAAGCCATGACCGCAGCGGCAGCCGTGGCCGCTACGACCGTCGCCGCCAATGGCGTGACCGCGCAGGAAGCGACCGCACCGGTGGCTCCGGTGGCCACCGCTCCGGCGGAAGCGGCCGCACCGGTCGACGCAGCTGCCAATACTGCCAGCGCGACCGAGGTGGTTGCGGTTGATGGTGAAGAGGCTGCAACCGACGCCAATGGCGAGCAGGCCGGCGAAGGCGCGACCCGCCGTCGTCGTGGCCGTCGTGGTGGCCGTCGTCGTCGTCGTGGTGGCGCCGAGAACGCCGCTGGCAGCGACGCTCTGGGTGATGACCAGGACGAGGGTGATGACGGAGATGACGCCGACGGCGCCGAGCCGAACATCGACAGCGCTGCCGGCACTGCGCCGGTCGCTGCTGCGCAGCCGGCCCGTTCGCAGCCGGAGTTCGACTTCGATGACGAAGTCGAACCCGCCGCCGTCGACGCCGAGAAGCCGGCCCGTGCTGCCGCCGCCGTTGTCGCCGCGCCGGTCGCGGTGGTGAGCAGCGCCGTGGTCGAAGCCGCCGCCCCGGTCGTGGCTGAAGTGCAGGCCCCGGTCGCAGCTGCGGCGAAGACCGAAGCCGCGTCCTCGCCGGTGCAGACCAGCATGCTCGATGCCATCGACGCAGCTACCCCGGCACAGCCGGTGGCCGTTGCCGCACCGGTCGCCGACGTCGCTCCGGCGCTGGACGCTGCTGCGCCGGTCATCGAAGCAAAGCCGGTCGTGGTTGAAGCAACCCCGGTGGTTGACGCCGCTCCTGTGATCGAAGCCAAGCCGGTGGCGGTCGAGGCCGCGCCGGTCGTGGAATCGAAGCCGGAGATCGTTGAAGCCGCTCCGGTAGTCGAAGCCCAGCCGCCGGTGGCCGTTGAGGTTGCTCCGGTGGTTGAAGCGAAGCCGGTCGTGGAGCCCGTCGTGGTCGCCGAACAGCCGGTCGCTCCGGTCGCGGTGGAAGCCGCGCCGACCGAGGCCGCCGCCCCGGTCACCGAAGCGGTGCTGACGCCGTCGATCGACCCGGTGGCCGATGGCCATGCCGACGCGGCGGCCCAGGCTGCGGAAGCCAAGGCCGACGAAGAAGACGAAGAGGCCGCCAAGCGCACGCCGCCGGCGAACTGATCGCTCTTTGATCGCGTGAAAACGAAACGGCGGGGATCAATGATCCCCGCCGTTTCTGTTTGTGCGTTTGGCGCTGGCTTCGCTTTGGTAGAAGCCAACCTTGGTTGGCGCCGTTGATTGAGTGCACGCGGACTCGTCCGTGCCAACCAGGGTTGGCGCCTACCGAAGCGCGCTCCGTCAGGGTTTCGGCGCGAACTGCAGGCGGGTCCACACGCCGTAATGGTCCGAGGCCCAGCGACCGCTGTCGTCGGGCTGGTCGAACAGGAGCTTCGCCTCGCGCGCAACCAACTCGTCCTGCTGGAAGAAGATGTGGTCGATCCGGGAGGGCGCTTGGTAATAGTGGCGGTTGAGCGTACTGACCCCGGCAAGGTCGGTGTTCACGTGCACGCTGCCGTAGCTGTCGCCGTAGTGGCTGCGCAGCTCGCTCAGGTCGCCTGCATCCACCAGTGCATTGAAGTCGCCAGCGATCACCACCGGTGCGCCCGCCGACGTCGCGCTGATGAAGCGCAGCAGGTCCTCGACCTGGCTGCGACGGATGCGCTGCCCACTCTCGTCACTGCGCTCGTTCAGATGCGTGGCGTAGACGTTCACCGGCGCGCCGTCGACGTCGATGCGCAGGTGAGCGACAGTGCGGTAGTCGTCCAACGGCTGCAGCAGATGATCCCCCTGGGCGAGGATCGGCCGCCGGGTCAGCAGCGCATTGCCGTAGCGCTTCGGTGCACCCACCGGATCGGTGGACACGAACACATACCTGTAGCCGAGTTGGCTGGCCAGCCATTGCGCCTGGTTGCGCACGTTGCGGCGCTGGATCACCTCCTGCAGGGCAACCGCATCCGGCTGCAGGCGCTTGAGCTCGGCCAGGATGGTGCGGCGCCGGCTCGGCCAGTCTTCGCGGTCATGATGCAGGTTGAAGGTGACCATGCTCATGCCCGGCGCGGTGGCGACGTCAGCCGCTGCCGCGGCGACCGGCTCGGCCGCCATCACCACGCCCGGCAATGCCAATGCAATTGCCAGCCCCAGGGCACGCACCATCGTGCGCACCCTTGCCGCCTGCTGCTTCATCGTTACTGCCCCTTGCGCTCGGCGCGGCGCACCGCGCTCGGTACATCGATCTCGACCCGCGCCGGCAGCTGGTGCACGTGCAGTTCCTTGTTGACCCATTCCGCCGCTTCGCCGTTGATGGTGGCCTCGCCCGGATCACCGGCGTACGGCCACGGCAACACCACGCCACCAACCGGTGGCAGCAGGCCCGGCTGCACTTCCAGCACCAGCTGCTTGTCGCTGCGCTGCAGGCGGTAGTTCAGCTGGCCCTGCGGCGTGCGCAGGCCCTGAACAGCGATGCCCTCACCCTGCAGCCACGCGGTCGGCACGCCAGCGGCCAGCACCAGCGCATCGTCCATATCGCGGTTGTAAGCGAACATGTCCAGCGCCGAACGCACGAAATCCGAGGCCACCCACGCGTGCGGCAGGTCACCGACGAAGAACGGCTTGCGTGGCGTGTGCGAGACCACTTCGGCCCACTGGTTCCAGGCCTGCGGCGCACGGTCCTTGAAGAAGAATTCGGTGGCCTGCCAGGCGCGCTCGCGCCAGCCCAGGCGCACGAACGCCGCCACGTTGCGCCACTCGTACGGGGTGTAGTCCTTCCACTCCCGCTTGCCATCGCGGCGGGCCACGAACTCCTTCCAGTAGCGTTCGAAGGTCGCCTCCAGCGCCTGCTGCGGCAGTCGGCCCTGTTCGCCACCCGGCGCCAGCGCGATGGTGGTCGAGGTCGCGTCGAAATCGCCCAGCTCGGCCGAGCCTGGCAGGTAGTCGATGTTGTGCTGCTGCATCGCCGACAGCAGCGAGGCCTGCAGGTCATTACGGAACTGGTCACGCGATTCGGCGATCTGCATCGCCTCGACCTTGCCCAGCTGGGTCGCCAGCAGCGCCGCGTCCTTGTAGCCGCGCAACGCCCAGAAGTTGTCCCAGTACGAATGCATCGGCTTGGCCGAATAGCCTTCGTGGCTGATCGAGGCCGGCATCATCCCGTAGAAGGCCGGGTTGCGCGCGCGGTTCTCCTCGGTGCGCTCGCTGGCGCGCAGCTGCTCCATGTAGCTGTAAGCGCCCTGCACGTGCGGCCACATCAGCTCGGTGAAGGTACTGTCGCCGGTATAGCGCCCGTATTCGGCGATGCTGTAGATCAGCTCACCGTGGCTGTCGTTCTCCGGCACCGGGTCGCTGCCGCGCGCGTCGACGCAGCACGGCACCTTGCCGTTCTCGAACTGGTACGGCGCATACCAGTTGATGTAGTCACGCACCGCATCGCTGCGCCCCATGCGCAGCAGGCCCTCGGAAATCATCGCGCCATCGCGGATCCAGCTGCGCGCATACGACCGCGTGCCCGGCTGCAGGCGCGGCCCGACACGCGAGATCAGCATGTGCGCGACTGCCGTGCGCAGGGTGTCGACCAGCGGCTGGCCCGCAGCGGGCACCTGCAGCGAGACCACGCCCAGCTTCTGCCGCCACTGCTCGGCCACCTGCGCCTGCGCCTTGGCCACGTCCAGCGCCTTCGGCGCCCAGCCACCGGTCTGCGGCAGCACCACCGCCACCTCGCGGCTCTGGCCGGGCTCGAGCTTGATCGTGTAGATCAACGCGCCCGACGCCATGCCGGTGCTGTCCTTCACCGCGGTGGCCGCCGGGTACTTGCCGTCCGCCAGATGCATCGCATCGAGCTTGCCATCGAACGTGCTGGCAAAGCGCGCATCCGGCACCTGCAGCGGGTAGATGCGCGGCTCTCCGTTGACCCGCACCAGCTGCTCGCCCACATCCAGTGCATCGATGCGGCTGAAGCCACCGACGGTATTGAGGAACTGGGTGGGCGGATTGACCTGCCACGGCCGGATCGCCAGTGCCAGGGTGTATTCGTGAGCGACCTTGTCCGGATTGCTCAGCCGGTAGCGGCCGATCAGCTGCGCACGCTCAGGCGTGCCCTGCACGAAGCTGGTCACCGCCAGGCCGACCTTCTCATGCACCCAGTCGACATTGGCGATCGGCAGGTAGTGATCCTGCAGCGACTGGGTGATGGCCACCTTGGACCAGTCCAGCAACTTGCCATCCAGGCGGATGAATGGCTCGATGCTGAAGCTGCCCTTGGCCGGCTCCAGTGCACCGTCCTCACTGATCAGTGCCTGTTCCTGGCCGCCATCAAGGCCCAGCAGCGTCCAGTAGGGCTGCTCGCCCACATAGGCACGTGGCAGCGAGCCGCGCGGAAGGTCGGCGGCCACCGAGGACAGGAACGCGTTCGGCGTGGCCGCGAACGCCAGCGGCTTGAGCGCGATGTCACGGATGCCGTAGCGCCAGTTCGGGCCATCCTGCAGATCGAAGCGCACGTAGCGCGCATCGGTGTCCGGCAGGGCAAGCCAGTCGCGGCCACCCGCACCGCTGGTGACTTCGCGCACGCTACGCCAGTCACGGCCATCCTCGGAGGTGCGCACGGTGTAGCGGCGCGCCTCCAGGTTCGGCAGCCAGTCGATCACCACACCGCCGATTTCACGGCTCTTGTGCAGGTCCAGGCTGATGGTCTGCTGCTTGACGCCACCGCTGATCCAGAACGTATCGCTCTTGCCGTCGATCATGCGATCCTGCAGCGCGGTGGCGGTATCGGCGATCACCGACGGCACCAGCGCCGAATCATCCTGCGGCGGCAGGCCCTGCAGGGTCAGCCTGTCGAAGCACACCGTGCCACGGCCGCCGACCTTGCTGTAGATGGTGAACTCGACGGCGGCGCTGCGTGCCATCTCCTTCTCGGGCGATGGCCCCCATGCCTTGTCGATCTGCCGGCGCCGGTACTCGACCGGCGTCCATGCCTTGGGGAAGCTGTAGCCGGGCCGGTTGACCCACCAGACATTGTCGCCGCTGGCATCGATCAGCTTGAACTGCAGGTCGTTGCCCGGCGAATCACCGCGCAGCTGGAAGCCGAAGCGGTAATTGACCGGGTACTCGATGTTCAGCGCGCGACGAATGCCGACGTAGCCGGAGACATCGTGGAAATCGTAGTCCAGGCACAGCGCGCGGCCACCGCCGGCTCCACTGACCGGGCGCAGCGAACCGCTGACCTGGTCGGACAGCACCAGCTTCCAGGCCGCGATGTCGTCGAAGTCGTCCAGCACCTTCGGTGCCGGCAGCGCCGGAGGTGCGGCGATCGCCAGGGAGGTCCACAACAGGCCCAGTCCAACGGCGATCGCTCGCTTCATCCCTTGACGCTCCCCAGCAACAGACCTTGGATGTAGTACCGCTGCAGCACCAGGAACAGCGCCAGCACCGGAACCACGGTGACCACCGCGCCAGCCATCATCATTTCCACGTCCATGATGTGCTCGCGCGAGAGGGTGGCCAGTGCCACCGGCAAAGTGTAGTGCTCCTGGTCGGTCAACACGATCAACGGCCACATGAAATCGTTCCATGCGCCCATGAACGTGAAGATCGCCAGGGTCACCAGCACCGGCTTGAGCATCGGCAGCACGATCTGGAAGAAGATGCGCAGCTCCCCTGCCCCGTCGATGCGCGCCGCTTCGAGCAGTTCGTCCGGAATCGAACGCGCGTACTGGCGTACCAGGAAGATACCGAACACGCTGGCCAGCGCCGGCACGATCGCGCCGCCGAAGCTGTTGACCAGTCCCAGCTGCTTCATCAGCAGGAACAGCGGCAGCATCGCCACCTGCGCCGGAATCACCAGCGCCGCCATCAGCACCTGGAACAGGCGCTCGCGGCCAACGAAGTTCAGCTTGGCGAAGGCGTAGCCGGCCATGGTGTTGAGCAGCAGCGAACCCAGCGTGATGCCCAGCGACACCAGCAGGCTGTTGGCGAAGTTGCCGCCCATGCCGGTGCGCGCGAACAGTTCATGGTAGTTGTGCGTGGTGATGCTCGACGGCAGCAGTGGCGGCGGGAAATGACTGGCCTGGCCCTGCGGCATGAACGAGACCGAGAGCATCCACAGCAGCGGTGCCAGGCTGACCAGGGCCAGCACCAGCAACGCACCATTGATCAACCACGGGTACCAGCGCGACTGGCCGATTTCACGACTCATACCAACTGCCTCTTGCGGCCGAAACGCAGCATCACGGTGGTCACCGCCAGGATGATCAGGAACAGCAGGAACGCCACCGCGGAGGCGCGCCCCAGGTTCCACCACTTGAAGCCTTCCTCGAACATGAAATACAGCACGCTGACGGTGCTCTGCAGCGGATCGCCGCGGGTCATCACGTACGGTTCGGCGAACAGCTGGAAGTACCCGGACACGGTGATCACCCCCACCACCAGCAGCACCGGGCCGAGCATCGGCAGGGTGATGTGCAGGAACTGCTTCCAGCGCGAGGCGCCGTCGATGCGCGCGGCCTCGTACAGGTCATGCGGGATCGCCTGCAGGCCGGCCAGGAAGATCACCATGTTGTAACCGAAGTTCTTCCATACCGCGAACAGCATGATGGTCGGCATCGCCCAGTTGGGATCACCCAGCCAGTCGATCGGACTGATACCCAGATGGCCCAGGCCATAGTTCACCAGGCCGTAGCTGGTATGGAACAGGTAGCGCCAGATCACCGCCACCGCTACCAGGGTGGTCACCACCGGCGCGAACAGCGCGGTGCGGAACAGCGCCTTGAAGCGTGCGGCCGGCGCATTGAGCAGCATCGCCGCGCCCAGCGACACGCCGATCGACAACGGCACGCCGATCAGCACGAAGTAGGTGGTATTCCACAGCGACTTCCAGAACATCGGCGTCTGCAGCAGGTCGATGTAGTTGCCCAGCCCGACAAAGCGCAGGTTGCTGCTGTCGGCCAGCGCATACAGGTCGAAGTCGGTCACGCTCAGCGCCAGCGCCGAGGCCACCGGCAGGCCGAAGAACACGCCCAGCACGATCAGCGAGGGGCCGGCGAAGATCCAGCCGGCAAGCGAAGTACGTTTCATTGCGCGCTCCCGGCGGCGACGGCGCTGCTTGATCGCGGCGACGACACGCGCTGCTGCAGGCGTTGTTGTTCATGCATCCAGCGGCGCTTGGCCAGCACCTTGTCCACGCGCTGGTCCAGCTCTTCCACGGCCTTGTCCTGCGCCAGGCCACCGCGCACCACCTTCTCGGTGACGATGCGCATTTCCTGCACGATGCGCTCCCATTCGAGCACCTTCGGCGTCGGCTTGACCCGCTCCAGCTGGTCACGGAACGCGGCGGCCAGCGGATCGTTGGCCAGCGACGGCGCGTTCCAGGTACTGCGGCGCGGCGGCAGGTCGCCGATGATCGAATGGAAGCGCGCCTGGATTTCCGGTCGCGACAGGAATTCGATCAGCTTCCACGACGCTTCCTTCTGCTGCGACTTGCGGAAGATCACCAGGCTGGTGCCTCCGGCAATGCCGGCACCCGGGCCGTCCGGACCCGGCAGCGCGGCCGTGCCCCACTGCCCTTCCAGTTCCTTGGGCTGCAGCTTCTTGAACTCGCGGATGTTCCAGGGGCCGGAGATGTAGAACACATTGAAGCCACGGAAGAATTCGTCCCAGACGTTGGAGATCTGCGTCTCGGACATCTTCGGCGCCCAGCCCTGCTCGAACATGTTGGCGTAGAAGGCGAGCGTGCGGCGGAAGCCCGGGCTGGCGAAGTTGCCGCGGGTGTCGTCGTCACGCAGCAGCGGGTCGGGCTGCTGCAGCGCCAGCGACAGCTGCTGCTCGAACTCGTTGATCGGCATCAGCACCGCATAGCGGTTCGGGCCCTGCATGCGCTTGATCGCCGCCATCTGCTCGTCCCACTCCTGCCACGTGCGCGGCGGGTGGTCGTAGCCGGCCTTGGCCAGCAGGTCCTTGCGGTAGTAGATCAGGCGCGTATCGACGTACCACGGCACGCCGACCAGCTCGCCGTGGATCACGTTGGTATCCCAGATGCCCTGGAAATAATCCTTCTCATCGACCACGGCCGAATGATCAACGAACGGCTGCAACGGCGTCAGCGCATCGAGCTCGGCAAACTCCGGCACCCAGGTGTTGCCCAGCTGGCAGACATCCGGCAGGCCATCGGCGGCGAACGCGGTCAACAGCTTCTCGTGCGCGGCGGTCCACGGAATGTTCTGCACATCCACCTTGATGCCGGGGTTTTCGGCTTCGAACTCATGGATCAGTTCGCTGACCACCTCGGCTTCGCGGCCCATCGCCCAGAAGCGCACGGTGGTGGTGCCCGGTTCGGTACGGGCGCAGCCGGCCACGGCCAGTGCGGCCAGGGCAGGCAGCGCCCAGCGGCGCAGGCGGTCGGTCCAGTTCGGCATCGGGTTACTTGCCCTGGCCTGTGGTGCGGTTGGCATTGTTCTTCTGTTCCTGCGCGGCAGCCGCGCGTGATTCGGCGATACCCACCGCGCGTGCCGCCGCGGCCTTTTCGTCTTTCTGCAGTTCCAGTGGCTGGAACGAACCTTCCGGTGCCAGCCAGCCACCACTGAACCCGGCCCGTTCCAGGCCCTTGCGGATGTACGGGTTCTTCTTCATCACTTCCCATACGAAGTCATCGCGGTAGTTGGCGATCATGGTCAGGATCGGCCCCTGGTCGATGGCGATGTAATCGCTGGCGACCCAGCCGCGATCCGGCACCAGGCGGCCGGTCTTGATCGGGATGTCGTAGTTGAAGCTGGGATTGAACGAATCAAGGAAGCCGTAGCTGGAATAGATGTAGTCGCCGTAGCGCTTGTGCATTTCCAGCGTGGCCGGGATCACCTGCTCGGGCGCGAACACCACCGAAGCAATCGCGGCGGTCGGTGCGATGGTGCCGTCATCGAAGTTCTCGCGCAGGCCGGCACCGCGCGAAGAGTAGTGGCGGAACTGGCGCTGCTCGCCTCGGTATTCCTGCGTGGTGTTCTGCGGGCCGTCGCTGGCGGTCAGGCCCCATACGTTCTCGCCGTAGTCCTTCCACTGCATCGGGTTGGCGATGGCGTACTCGCGCTGGGCCAGGGCAGCCGAGCGGCTGTTGAGGAAGTAGGTGCTGCCGCGCTCGCGCATGTACGCGTCCTGGATGTCGCGGAAGTCGATCCAGACGTGGCTGTACTGGTGGCCGAACAGCGGGCCGAAGGACAGGTATTCCTGGCCCTGGTAGACACCCCAGTCGTTGTCGTAGGTACGCGTCCACACGGTCCACGCATCCGGGCTGACCGGGTGCGTCGGCGAACCCAGGGCGAGGATGTAGACCATCATCACCTCGTTGTAGCCCATCCAGTCATGGTCGATGAAGCCGCTCTCCGGGAACCAGCCCATCGAGATCAGCGGCGCACGCTGCTGCAGCCACGGCCAGTCGACCTTCTTGTACAACGTGTCGGCGATCTGGCGGATTTCCTTCTCGCGCGGATCGTCGCCGTCGTAGTACGACTGCGCGAACAGCACGCCCATCATCAGCAGCGCGGTATCCACCGAGGACAGTTCGACCCAGCTGTCGTAGCGACGGCCTTCCTGCATGTCCAGGAAGTGGTAGTAGAAGCCCTTGTAGCCGGCCTTGCCGGTACGCTGCGGGCCCATCGGCACGTCGCGGAAGAATTTCAGGGTGGTCAGGGTGCGGTCGATCGCCTGGTTGCGGCTGACCCAGCCGTTCTCGATACCGATCGGATACGCGGTCAGCGCGAAGCCGACCGAGGCGATGCTGGCGAACGGCCGCGACGGATAGCGGTCCGGGGTCAGGCCATTGATCTCGTTGGTGGTATCCCAGAAGAACTGGAAGGTACGACGCTCGATGTCATCGAACAGCGGCGGCAGCACCGGCTTCATCGGCCGCGGCGGTGCGTCGGCCTCGATCAGGATCACCGGCGGCCGCGGCTTGGCAGGTTCCTGCTGGGCCGGCTGGCAGGCGGCCACGGCCAGGCTCAACGCTGCGGCGGACAACAGATGGCGTGCCTGCATGGCGCGATTTCTCCGGTGGTCTGATCGATGGGAAAGCATAACGTCCAATGATCTGAAATCGTTTACAAGGTGCGTTCTTAAAAAACCACGAAAATCGTGGCCTGACACCGCGATCATTGCCCACGCCGCTGCCCCCTGGCCGGCAGCGGCGTGGGCAATGGACCGGCACGAAGCCGGCCATTGCCATGTATCCATTCAGCCGATGCCGCCGGCGGACCGGCGGCATCGGGTCGTGCATCTACACCCAGACTTAGAAGCGGAAGCCCACTTCGGCCTTGATCTGACGCGGCGTACCGATGATTTCGCCGGTCTCGTTGTAGCTGGCCTGCAGCTTGCCGTTGGTCTTGACGTAGTTGTAGGTGGAGAAGTTGTCGAAGTTGAACACGTTGATGATGTCGATACGTGCGTACAGCTCGGTATCGCCCGGCATCTTGAACGTCTTCGTCGCCTGCAGGTCGACCGAACGGTAGCCGAAGATCTTGCCACCCACCAGGAACTTGCCGGTGGCGTTGGGCACGGCCGCCTGCGGCGTCGGCAGGGTGTAGCCGCTGGCCTGCATCACCGGGTACCAGTCGTTGACGGCAGTCGGGGTTGCCAGGGTGATCTTGCCGCCGAAGGTGATGCCCCAGAAGCCCGCATACGAACCGGTCACCACCAGGCGGTGGCGCGGCGCGCCGTTGGAGCGGATGGTCGGATAGTCGCCGATCAGGCCGCGGTCAAACGCGTACTTCTCGTTGATGTCGCGGTTGTGGCGGGCGGTGGTCCAGGTGTAGGCGATGGAGGTACCCCAGCCGCTTTCCTTGGTGAAGGGCTTCTGCGCCGACAGCAGCACCTGGGTGGCACGGGTCTTGATGCCCTGCTGGCCGATGATCAGGCTGCCGAAGCCCGGCACGTTGCAGCTCCACGCCTGGCTCAGGCCCGGGTCGGTGCCACCGCACAGGCGCGGGTCATCGAAGAACTGGCCGGTCGGGTAACGGTTGCCCAGGGTGAAGGCGAAGCCGTCGTAGCTCAGGGTGCGAGCGATGGTGGCATCGGTCAGCCACTCGCCGATCCGGTTGCTCATGCCCAGGCTGAACTGGTCCGAGTACGGCGCCTTCAGCTTGTTGTTCAGCAGGTCCACTTCCAGACCGGCATTGCTGGTCGCGCCAACCAGCGACTGCAGGTTGCCGATACCGTTGAGCAGGTTCGGGTTCCAGTCATAGCAGGCGGCCTGGCCGTTGATGCAGGTGCCGGTGGCCGGGTTGCGGAAGTAGATGGTCGGCTGCGGCAGGGCCAGCTTGGTGGTTTCCAGCTGCAGGTTGTCGAACAGGTCACGGTCGTAGGAACGGCCGGCACCACCGTGGATCACGTGCTGCTCGTCGGCGTTGATGTCATACGAGAAGCCCAGGCGCGGCTGCCAGGCATCCTTGAACGCCTTGCGGTTGTGACCGTTGCTGATGTAGTCGCTGATGTCCAGGCCACCCAGTGCCAGCGAATCGGCGTAGGTCTGGCCGGCAGGCGCACGCGGATCCTGCGAATAGATGGCGTCGACCACCTGCTGCGGGGTTACGAAGTTCAGGTAGGTCGGGGTCTTTTCGTAGTCCCAGCGCAGGCCGATGTTCAGCTGCAGGTGGTCGTTGACCTGCCAGTCGTCCTGGATGAACACGCCGTACTGCTTGGACTTCGAACGCACTTCGCCGGACACGCCCGACACGCCGGTCACCGGCTTGACGAATTGCGCCTTGTACGGAATCGAATCCGGGAAGTCCGGATCGCCCAGGGAATAGGTGAAGGTCGGGTTGATCTGCGCCGCATCGGAAGCGTACAGGTCGATCTGCTTGTACTTCACGCCCATCTTGATGGTGTGGTCACCGGCCCACTGGATGCCATCCAGGGTCAGGTTGTCTTCGATCGACCAGCCCTTCTGGCCCTTCACCTGCGAATCCAGTGCCGATGCACCGCCGATCTTCACCACGGTGCGGTCTTCGGGACCGTCCGGTGCGGTGTAGGTGATGCCGTTGGCCAGGGTCAGCGGGGTCGGGTTGTTGAACGAATCCTCGTGGGTAACCATCAATTCGTTGTAGTACCGCTCACCGCTGTGGTTCCAGCGCAGGGCGTAGCGGCGGTCGGTATTGACCACTTCGCGCCCGGCCTGCGGCGAGGTCTGGCCACTGAACTGCGACTGGGTTTCGTCGCGGTCCTGGAAGGTCAGCTCGATGCGATCATTATCGGTCGGCTCGAAGTCGATCTTGGCGAAGATCAGATCCTGCTGGAACGGCTGGCTGGCCGGGCCAAGGCCGGCGGCGCCGGCGGCCGGCAGCAGACCGGCAGCAGCGGTGACCGCGCCATCCGGCGCGATGGTCACCGGCAGGTCGAAGCGCTTGGCTTCGTAGGTCACGAAGAAGTGGGCCTTGTCCTGGATGATCGGGCCACCCAGGGCGAAGCCGTATTCCTTCTCGGCCGAATCCTCCTTGCCCTTGTTCGGCTGGCGTTCGGCCGGGGTCATCGCGCGCATGCTGTCGTTGGTGTAACGGTAGAAGGCTTCACCCTTGAACTCGTTGGTACCCGACTTGGTCGCAGCGGTGACGGCAGCACTGGATACCTGGCCGTACTCGGCCTTGTAGTTGCCGCTGATGACCTTGTACTCGCCAATGGCCAGCTGCGGGAATGGATTGCCGGCACTGCCGGACTGGCCGGCCACGCCGCCACCCTTCACGTAGCTCTTCTGGCCCACGCCGTCGATGTACACATTGGTGCCATCGGCATTGGTGGCACCGCCGCGCAGCGAGGTGTTGCCCTTGGCATCACGGGTGAAGATCAGGCCCGGCACCGCGTCGGCGAACTCCAGGAAGTTGCGCGAGACCTGCGGGGTGGTCTGGATCTGCTGCAGGCTGACGGTCTTGCCGACTTCGGACGTGCGCACTTCCTGCAGCAGGGTCGGCGCGACGACGTTGACGGTGTCCAGGTTGGTGGCCGCGGTCGAACCCGGGGTGCTGCTGGCAGCGCCGGCAAAGTTCAGCGTAGCGGTCGAGGCCACGGTGACGGTGACCTTCTGCGACTGGCCGTTGGCGACCACGTCATAGGTGCCCGGATCCAGGCCCATCAGCGAGTAGCTGCCGTCGGCGCGGACGGTGCCGCGACGGACGGTGCCGGTGGCGACGTTGGTGGCGGTCACTTCGGCGCCGGCCTGGGCGCCGGATACCTGGCCGCGCAGGCTGGCATTGGCCGACTGCGCCATGACGTTCGGAGCGGCGGCCAGCATCAGGCAGCTGACCAGTGCGGTGCTCAGCAGCCGGCGCGCCGGCGTGCGGAAGGTGGTGTGCATCATCAACTCAATCTCCGGGTGGCGGTAACCGCTCGCGCGGTACCTGCGATCAATCAAAAAAGAAGGAACGCCTCTGGCTTCAATGGCCCGATGGCGGAGTGGTGGAATCGCGAACTATCAAGCGGGGAACCAGGGTCTGCTTGTCCCCTGTCCCGTCCGTGGAGGTGCCGTCCATCAACTGCAGCAGGCGCGTCATGGCCCGGTCGCCGAGCTCGGCGATGCTGACCTGCATGGTGGTCAGCGACGGGTGGACGAAACGCGCCAGTGGAATGTCATCGAAACCCGCCAAGGCGACATCGGTCGGAACACGGACACCGGCCTGCGTGAATGCATACAGGCATCCCAGGGCCATCATGTCGTTGGCGGCGAACACGGCATCAGGCAGCGCTCCGGCTGCCAGCAACTCCTGACCGGCGCGATGGCCGGAAGCTTCGTCGAAATCACCGGGCAGCTCGATGCCCTCGGCGCCACCGCCAAAAGCCGCCAGCGCGTCACGGAAGCCGCGCAGGCGCTCGCGCGCGTCGAAGTTGAGATCCGGGCCAGAAATGAAAGCGATGCGACGGTGGCCGGCATCGAGCAGATGGCGGGTCATCGCCATCGCACCGGCATGGTCGTCGATGCTCAGCACCGGGTGGTCCTGCCCGGGCAGATAGGTGTTGATCAACACCGTTGGCAACGACTGCGGCAGGTTGTCGGTCAGGAAACCGGGGCTCTCGGCATAGGGTGAGAGCACCAGCAGGCCATCGACGCGGCCGCGCATGGCGCGCAGGGCCGCGCCCTGCTGCTCCTGGTCACCGTGGTAGCTGGACACCAGCAGGTGCTGGCGGCGGCTACGGGCGACGTTGTCGATGCCACGCATCAGCTCGGAGAAGAACTCGCCGTACAGGTCCGGCAGCACCACGCCCACCGTATTGGTGCGGCGGCTGCTCAGGCTGCGGGCGGCGGCGTGCGGGGTGTAACGCAGCCGTGCGGCCACCTCCAGCACAAGCTGGCGGACCGGTTCGGCGACATTTTCATGCCCGTTGAGCGCGCGGGAAACCGTGGCCACGGAGACCCGGGCTTCGCGAGCGACGTCTTTGATTGTGATAGCTGCCTTGTTCACGAAGCCGCCCTCCACGGCTTGGACCTACCAGCATTGGCGCGGAATGTAAGCGTTTCCATCTGGGCTTGTAAACAGTCCGTTAGGCGAATGTCCCGAAATGGACATGGAAATCTGTCTGCAGCGAGCCCCCGCAGGGACCCGCCAGGACAGCGTGGGACAAGGGCTCAGCCCTGTTCTGACGGGGTCTGCGCGCGGATGGACAACGCGTGGATGTCGGTCTCCATCATCGCCCCCAGTGCGGCGTACACCGCGCGATGCCGGGCCAGCGGGCCCAGTCCGGCGAAGCGTTCACTGACGATATGCAGGTTGAAGTGACCGCGGCCATCGCGCGCACCGGCGTGGCCGGCATGCCGATGGCTGTCGTCTTCGATATCCAGCACGCTGGGGGCCAGCGCCTGCTGCAGTGCATCACGCATCCGCTCGATGCGCTCCGCGTTCACGGCAGGACCTTGCGGAACGGACGCACCTGTACATGGGTGTAGACACCCGCGGCTACGTAAGGGTCGGCATCGGCCCAGGCCTGGGCCTGCACGAGCGACTCGAACTGCGCGATCACCACCGAACCACTGAAACCGGCCGGGCCCGGGTCTTCGCTGTCTACTGCCGGGCACGGCCCGGCCAGCAGCAGGCGGCCTTCGTCGCGCAACGCGTGCAGGCGCGCCAGGTGTTCCGGCCGCGCCTGCAGCCGCTGCGCCAGCACATCCTGGCCGTCATAGCCTTCAATCACATACCACACGGCATTTCCTCGCTTGCGTTGTCGGGTGCGCAGATTCTAGCCAATGCGGCCCCCGCCCCGGCCCGGCTGGACACTGGCGCGACAAAGGCTTACCCTAGACTCCATTGCACGTGGCTGGATGCAGCAGCCCGTCGGTTTTTGCGGCCAACGCAGCCCCCGACGACCGTTCCGCTGCTTCAAACCGGGCCATCCGGCCGGGCCACGTAGACGACCTCCCCGTAGTTCCGTCGCTGCCGTTTCCTGCGGCGCGTCCTGCTGTTTTACCTGTGTGGAATCGCGCCGATCCCGGCGTGTCTGGTGCCCTGGGGCTCCGTGGCGTTGGCCCGGCGACCCCGGTGCCGCGACTGGTCCGTTGCAATCCTGATGTCCATTAGATGACTTCCGAACTCGCGCTCGACGCGAACCCGCCAACCCGGCCGCCCGCCCCCCAGCAGCAGGAAATGCCGCTGGCCGTGGTGCATGGGCAACCGGTCCTGCAGATTCCGCAGGACCTGTACATCCCGCCGGACGCGCTGGAAGTCATCCTGGATGCCTTCGAAGGCCCGCTGGACCTGCTGCTGTACCTGATCCGCCGCCAGAACCTGGATGTCCTGGACATTCCCGTGGCCGAGATCACCCGGCAGTACGTGGAATACATCACCGTGATGCGCGAGCTGCGCTTCGAGCTGGCCGCCGAGTACCTGGTGATGGCGGCGATCCTGGCCGAGGTGAAGTCACGCATGCTGCTGCCGCGCCCGGTCAGCGAGGAAGGCGATGAGGCCGACCCGCGCGCCGAGCTGGTGCGCCGGCTGCAGGAGTACGAACGTTTCAAGCAGGCCGCCGAGGACATCGATGCCCTGCCCCGCCAGGACCGCGACACCAGCCTGGCCCACGCCTTCATGCCCGAACGCGCTGCGGTGAAGCTGCCGCCGCCGGTGGACCTGAAGGAGATGCTGCTGGCCCTGCACGACGTGCTCAAGCGCGCCGAGCTGTTCAGCGGCCACGCCATCAAGCGTGAGGCACTGAGCGTGCGGCAACGCATGGGCGAAGTGCTGGGACGCCTGGAAGATGGCAAGTTCTATCGTTTTGAAGGCTTGTTCACGGCCGAAGAAGGCAAGCTGGGCGTGCTGGTCACGTTCCTGGCGGTGCTGGAACTGGCCAAGGAACAGCTGCTGGACATCGTGCAGGAAGAACCGCTGGCGCCGATCTACGTGAAGTCGCTGGCCGCCGGCAACACCAATGCCCCGCTGCAGTTCAGCAGCGAGTTCGACGACAACGACGCCGCCAACGAGAACGAGTGAGCGCTGACTGCCGATGGACCAAACGCTGATCAACCGCATTGTCGAGGGTGCCCTGCTGGCCTCCAGCCAGCCGCTCACCCTGGCCCAGCTGAAAGACCTGTTCCCGGAAGAGGAGCCGGCACCGCCGGGCAGCATCGAACGTGCGCTTGAGCGCCTGCGCGAAGCCTGCGGAGGCCGTGGCGTGGAACTGGTCGAGGTCGCCTCCGGCTTCCGCTACCAGGTGACCGGCGAAGTGCATGGCTGGATCAGCCGGCTGTGGACCGAACGCAAGACCCGCTATACCCGTGCCACCCTGGAAACCCTGGCGCTGATCGCCTACCGGCAGCCGATCACCCGCGGCGAGATCGAGCAGGTGCGCGGCGTGGCGGTCAGCAGCAACATCATCCAGGCACTGGAAGAACGCGAGTGGATCCGCGTGGTCGGCCACCGCGACGTGCCCGGCAAGCCTGCCCTGTTCGGCACCACCAAGGGCTTCCTGGACTACTTCGGCCTGAAGCGATTGGATGAGCTGCCGCCGCTGTCGGAACTGAAGGACCTGGGCGAGCTGGAACCGCAGCTGGCCCTGGACCGTGACGCCCCTGCCGCCGCCAGTGCCGACGGTCCGGACATTTCGGCTGGCGCCGATGGCGCTGCCGCGAACGATGACGCCGGCCTGGCCGGCAGCAATACCCCCGATTCCGCCGATGCAGCGTCTGCGCCGGCTTCCGATGAGCAAGCACCTTCGCCCCTCGATGATGGGCACCCCGATTCCGCGCCGGGCGAGCGCGCGGTGACCCTGAACGAACGCGAAGACAACGCCGTCGCGATGACGACCGTGGCTGTTGACCAAGCCGATTCCGAACCAGAGGCCGACCTCGAAACCGTCGGCCGGAGCAAAACTGATGAGTGACACCCCCCGTAACAAGCTCTCGCTCAAGCGCGAAGCCACCTCCGAACAGTTCAAGCTGGAAGAGCGCCTGCACAAGGTGCTGGCCCAGGCCGGTCTGGGTTCGCGCCGCGCGCTGGAACAGCGCATCGCCGAAGGCCTGGTCAAGGTCAACGGTGAAGTCGCGCAGACCGGCATGTCGGTCAAGAGCGGCGACAAGATCGAGCTGGATGGCCGCGGCTTCGTCGCCACCGCACTGGCCGAACCGTCGCGCGTGCTGGTCTACAACAAGCCGGAAGGCGAAGTGACCACCCGCGAAGACCCCGAAGGCCGCCCGACCGTGTTCGAATCGCTGCCGCCGCTGAAGGGCGCGCGCTGGATCGCGATCGGCCGCCTGGACATCAACACCACCGGCCTGCTGCTGGCCACCACCGACGGTGAACTGGCCAACGCCATGATGCACCCGTCGTTCGAGGTCGAGCGCGAGTACGTGGTGCGCGTGCGCGCCCCGGAAGGCGAGGAGAAGGTCTCCGACGCCATCGTCGACCGCCTCGCCCGCGGCGTGGCACTGGAAGACGGCCCGGCCAAGTTCGACGAGATCGAACGCATCGGCGGCACCGATTCGCACGACTGGTTCCGCGTCGTGGTGAAGGAAGGCCGCAACCGCGAAGTGCGCCGCCTGTGGGAATCGCAGGGCTGCCAGGTCAGCCGCCTGAAGCGCACCCGCTATGGCAAGGTGAGCCTGCCGCGCGAACTGGCCCGCGGCCATTCGGTGGAACTGGGCACCGCCCAGGTGGAAGCCCTGCGTGCGCAGCTGAAGCTGGAAGAAGGCGCGCCGTCGGCACTGACCCTGCAGCCGGTGATCGGCCAGCGCCGCGCCGCCAAGACCACCGTGCGCGTGCGCGAAGGTGGCCGTGGCAATGCCTACGTCAACGGCCACAACACTGCCGACGAAGGCCGCGAGCTGCGTCGTTTCGACAACGTCCGCGAAGACCGCGGCCGTGGCCGCGGTGGCAAGGGCGGCGGTTTCAAGGGTGGCCTGACGGTCAGTGGTGAAGCCGCGGCCAAGCAGTCGCAGAAGCCGTTCAAGCAGCGCCCCCAGAAGAACGACCGTTCGCTGCCGGAAGGCAACCCGGCCGCATTCCGTACCTGGTACGTGCCGGACGGTGTCAGCACCGGCCCGAGCGGCCATCGCAATGCCGGTCCGGGCGCACGCGGCCCGGGTGCCCGTGGTCCGGGCGCGGGCGGCCAGGGCCGTCCGTACGGCAAGCCGAAGGGCCCGGGCGCTGGCGCCGGTGGCGGCCAGGGCTGTGGCGGCTTCGGCGGTGAAGGCCGCGGCGGCGCAGGCGGCCAGGGTCGTCCGGCCGGTGCGGGCAACCGCTCGCAGGGCCAGGGCAACAAGCACCCGTATGGCCATCCGGGCAATGCCCCGAGCTTCCCGTCCGACCACGCCACCCCGGGCTTCAACCCGTATGGCAGCCCGAAGCCGGCGCAGGGCGCCCGTCCGGGCGGTCGCGGTCCGGGCGGCGGCAACCGTGGCCCGGGCGGCAATCGCGGCCCCGGCGGTCCGGGTGGCAACCGTGGCCCGGGTGGCCCCGGCGGCAACCGCGGTCCGGGCGGCCCGCGCCGCAGCGGCCCGCGCGGCGGCTGATCGCTGCCCTCGCTGAAATAAAGAACCCCGGCTCCGGCCGGGGTTTTTCTTTGTCTGGTGCAACGATCCGCGGGTAGATCCACGCCACGCGTGGATGAAAAGCGTGCATTAGGAATTCTTTGAAAACCTGAAATCAGTGCCACGGGTCGACGCGGGCAACGCGATGAACGCCTATCGTGACCCCTCATCCCCGTACAAGGAAACGACGATGGCATGGCATACCAGCGGCTCTGTGCTGACAGCGGTAAACCCCACCAATACCTGGTGGAACACAGTCTACGGCCCGGGCAACATTGTTCCCGTTTCAGGCATCTACGTCTGCCTCGGCTGCAGACGCGAGATCACGAGCAATCAGAACGACCCCTTCCCGCCCCAGTCGCATCATCAGCACTCCACCCAGCAGGGCAGCATCCGCTGGAAACTCAATGTACGCACGAACACCGACGGCGCCTGATGTAAAACAGGGGACGGAGGGGATTAAGTCGTTTTTGCCACACTGCGAATTGGCAAGGCAAAAACGACTTAATCCCCTCCGTCCCCTTTTGCATGACGCTGGAAAGCGGCAGGCGTGGTGCCCACCATGCTGCGGAAGAACGCAATGAATGGGCTTTCCGCGGAGAAGCCGATGTCCTGCGCAACATGTGCGACGCGATGACCCAGCAGCAGGAGCTCCATGGCCCGCATCAGCCGCCATTGCTGGCGCCAGGCCTGGTAGCCCATGCCGGTATCGCGTTGCATCAGCCGGCCGACGGTACGCACGCTCAGGCCCGCACGCGCGGCCAACTCGTCCAGTTCGGGCGGCAGCTGTCCGGCCAGCGGCAGGCAACGTGCAATCCGCGGATCGCGCGGTAAAGGCAGATCCATCGGCGCCACCGGTGCAGCGGCGATTTCCAGCACGCACAACGCCAGTTGATGGTGCGCGCGCGGCGACTGCCAGTCATGGTCGAACGGTGCCTGCGCGATCGGCTCCAGCAGAGCCTGCAGCAGGGGACCGACGCCGATGATCACAGGCTGCTGCGGAAGCTGTGCCGACAATGCGGCATCGAAATACAAGGAACGGTAGTCCACGGTCTGGCGCATCTGTGCCCGATGACGCAGCCCGCCGGGAATCCACGCCGCGCGCGAGGGCGGCAGCAGGCTGATGCGGTCACCGAAGGTCAGACGCGTGCAGCCCCGCCGCGTGTACAGCAACTGCGCCCGCGCGTGCTGGTGCCAACCCGAATCATGATCGGCCAGCGACGACGCGATGCCCAGCACCGGTGCGCTCCAGGCGTCGGCATCGAAGTGCGCATCCGGCTGCAGCCAGGCCATGTCCGATTTCATCCACTTCCTGACCGGATAGACAGAGTACGCCAGTACGCCAGCCACCACAATGCGCGGCCCTGTTTGCGGAGCGCCCGCATGTCGCGTCGCCTGTTGTTGCTCACCATCGCGCTGCTGATGTTCCCCCAGCTCGCGCAGACCCTGTATAGCCCTGCCCTGGCTGATCTCGCCGGGCGCTTCGCACTGCCACCCGGCGCCGCCAGCCAGGCCATGAGCCTGTACCTGTTCGGTTTTGCCATTGGTGTCCTGCTATGGGGGCGGCTGGCCGACCATATCGGCCGTCGCCCTGCCCTGCTCTGCGGTCTGGCCGTGTTCGCACTGGCGGCCTGCAGCGGCCTGCTGGCCAGCACATTCGGCCAGGTCCTGCTGGCACAGGCACTGGCCGCACTGGGTGCGGCAGCGGCCTCGGTGGTAACCCAGACCGTACTGCGCGACCACCTGGAGGGACCGGCGTTGGCGCAGGCGTTCTCGTGGATCGGCATGGCGTTGGCCTTGAGCCCGGCGATCGGGCTGGCACTGGGTGTGCTGCTGGTGGACAGCCATGGCTATGCCGGCGTGCAGGCCGGCCTGCTGCTGATTGTCATCCTGCTGATGCTCGGATGCGCATCCGGCCTGCAGGAGAGCCGCCCTGCCGAAGTCGTGCACACGCCACTGCTGCCACTGCTGCGGCAACTGCTGCGTGATCGCTGGATCTGGTCACAGGCACTGCTGGTGATGGCGTTCAACGTAGCCATGTACAGCTGGTACGCGCTGGGCCCGTTCGTGTTCGAACGCCTGCACTGGCCGCTCGCCTGGTTCGGCGCCAGCGGCGCGGTGCTTGCACTGGGTTCGGCGCTGGGTGCCTGGGGCAATGGTCGCCTGCTGCGCGCGGGCGTTGCTTCCGTCACGCGTATCCGGCTCGCCGCAGGGCTGGTCCTGGCCGGTGGCCTGTTGGCTGGATTGCTGCGCAATCAACCGGCACTGGTCGCGGCGATGGTGCCGGTGGTGGCCGGTTTCGGCCTGGCCATCCCCAATGTGCTGGGCCAGGCCCTGCGCGGATACCCGCACTGCCTGGGCAGTGCGGGCGCCTTGTTCGGACTGCTCTACTACCTGTTGATCGGCGTAGCGATGGCCGTGGTCGGTGCACTTCAACTGCTGGCACCGACACTCATCGTGTGCGGCCTGCTTGCACTGTGGCTGCAGCGGCCGGCCCTGCTCAACGCCGGCTCAGGGTGAACGCCGTGCCGTCCACACCCAGATCCCAGCCCTTGCCGGTGCCGGACAGGGCCAGTGAGATATCGCCCTTGGTCATCACCTGCGCATTGCTGGACTTCACCGCGCCCGCATGCGCGCCAACCGATGCATAAGTGCCCAGCAGCTCGTTGACGCTCGCGGCGCCGGTGAAGCTGCCACGCCCGTTGGTGATCTTCGACTTGCCCACAGTCAGGCCACCGCCCTTCATCTGGATGCGCACCGGCATGCTGGCGCCATTGCTGCAGGAGACCGTGCCATTGCCGGATGCGGTCTTGTAGATCAGCGACCAACCGGACAGGTTGTAGCGCAGCTCGCAATCGAGATTGCCGGCAGCGTGCGCGGCCGGGGCCAACGATGCGGCGGACAGGGCCAGCAGCAGGGCGAAGGACGTGTTCATGGCAGGACTTCCAGTTCGGTCGGACTGGCCGCGAATCTAGCAGCGCGCGCGTGCAGGTTGGATGCAGGCGCGCGCCCTGGTGCGGCAACGTTCAGGCCGTCGTTCAGGCCTGTTCGTCCAGGTGGAAGGCATCGGCATCAAGCATGGCCGGGAAGCGCGCGCGGTGCGCGGCCAAGGCTTCGGCCGAGATGGTGGTGGTGACCACCTGTTCGCGTTCGCGGATCTCCACCTGCGGCTGGCCAAGGAAATCGATCACCGCGCTGTCGCCGGCGTAGTGCAGCTGGTTGCCGTCCACGCCGATGCGGTTGACCGCCGCCACGAAGCACAGGTTCTCGATCGCCCGTGCGCGCAACAGGGTCTTCCACGCGTAGGCACGTGCCGACGGCCAATTGGCGACGAAGACCTGCAGGTCGAAATCCATCTGCCCTGCCCGCTCCACGTTGTAGCGGTTGCGGCAGAACACCGGGAAACGCAGGTCGTAGCAGACCTGCGGATTGATCCGCCAGCCTTTCCATTCCACGCTCAGGCGCTCACGGCCGGCGGCATAGCGTTCGTGTTCACCGCCGTAGCGGAACAGGTGGCGCTTGTCGTAGTACTGCAGGTTGCCATCGGGCGTGGCGAACAGCAGGCGGTTGTAGACGCCTTCGCCATCACGCAACTGCACGCTGCCGATCACTGCCGCGTTCAAGGCCTTGGCCTGTTCGCGCACCCAGGTCACGGTCGGCCCATCCATGCCTTCGGCCTGGGCGATGGCTTCGTTGGAGAAGCCACTGGTGAAGGTCTCCGGCAGGATCACCAGGTCGGTGGTGCCGGCCAGCGGTGCCAGCAGCGCGCCGTAGTAGGTGCGGTTGCCGGCCGGGTCGTGCCAACGGGTGTCGCCCTGGACGAGGGAAATGCGCAGGTCCTGCATGTCCACGCCTCCGCTCACAGCAGGCGCAGGCGTTCGATCGCCGCGTCCATGGTCGCTTCATTCTTGGCAAAGCACAGGCGCACCAGGCGCTGGCCGGCCGGCGGATTCTCGTAGAACGGCGACAGCGGGATGGCAGTGACGCCCTTCTCGATGGTCAGCCACTTCACGAATTCGTGGTCGGGCAGATCGCTGATGGCCGAGTAGTCGACCAGCTGGAAATAGCCGCCCGGCACCGGCAGCGCCTTCAGGCGGGTACTGGCCAGCTGCTCGCGGAAACGGTCGCGCTTGGCCTGGTAGAACGCGCCCAGCTCCAGATGGTGTTCCGGCTCGTCGCGGATCATCGCGGCGAAACCGTACTGCGCCGGGCCGAAGCTGGTGAAGGTGTTGTACTGGTGCACCTTGCGGAACTCGGCGGTCAGCGCCGGCGGGGCGATCGCATAACCGATCTTCCAGCCGGTGCAGTGGTAGGTCTTGCCGAAGCTGGAGATGACGAACGCGCGCTCGCGCAGTTCCGGGTAGCGCAGCGCCGATTCATGGCGGCGGCCGTCGTAGATGATGTGTTCGTACACCTCATCGGAGATCAGGTAGATCTGCGTGCCACGCAGCAGCTCGGCCAGCGCCTGCATGTCGGCCTCGTCCAGCATCGCGCCGGACGGGTTGTGCGGGGTGTTGACGATCAGCATGCGGGTACGCGGGGTGATCGCCGCACGCACGCGGTCCCAATCGACCGCGAACGTCTGCGGGTCCAGCGAAACGTGCACGGCCCTGGCACCGGCCAGGTCGATCGCCGGCTCGTAGCAGTCGTAGGCCGGGTCGAGCACGATCACTTCCTCGCCCGCACGCACCACGGCGTGGATGGCATTGAAGATGGCCTCGGTGCCGCCGCTGGTGACGGTGATCTCGCTGTCCGCATCGACCTGCGCGCCGTAGCAGTCCAGCGCCTTCTGCGCGATGGCCTGGCGCAGCGGCGCCACGCCGGTCATCGGCGGGTACTGGTTCAACCCGGCGGCCATCGCCCTGGCGGTCTCGTTGATCAGGCGCTGCGGCGCGGAAAAGTCCGGGAAACCCTGGCCCAGGTTGACCGCGCCGTGTTCGGCGGCGAGCTGGGACATCACGGTGAAGATCGTGGTACCGACCTTGGGCAGCTTGGTGTTGGGTTGCATCGGCCTGGGATATGGGGAGACAGGCCACTGAGTTTACGCAATCCCTGCTTCGGTAGTGCCGGCCGCTGGCCGGCAACCCGGGACTATCTGCGACGCTTGGTCGCGCCTGCCGGCCAGCGGCCGGCACTACCCGGTGAATTCACCGCTACAATTGCCGCCGCACTCCGGCATGAAGACCCCTGGCCCTTGAACACCCCTGCATTGCTGGCCGCCAGCGGCCTGAGCTTCTCCCGCAATGACGAGCCGGTGTTCGGCCCGCTGGATTTCCATGTGGACGCCGGCGAAGCCCTGCTGGTGCAGGGCGGCAACGGCGCCGGCAAGACCACCCTGCTGCGCGTGCTGGCCGGCCTGGCCCGGCCCGGCGCCGGCCAGGTGCGGATCGACGGCAAGCCGGCCAGCAATGCCGAGCGTGCACGCTATGTGGCCTACCTCAGCCACCTGCCGGCCCTGAAGCCGGACCTGGATACGCTGGAGAACCTGCACTTCCTGTGTGGCCTGCACGGTCGCCGTGCGCGGCAGATGCCGGGTAACGCGCTGGCCATCGTCGGCCTGGCCGGCTTCGAGGACACCCTGGTACGCCACCTGTCGGCCGGGCAGAAGCGCCGGCTGGCACTGGCGCGCATCTGGCTGTCGCCGGCGCCGCTGTGGCTGCTCGACGAACCCTACGCCAACCTCGACCTGGAGGGCATCACCCTGGTCAACCGGATGATTTCCGCGCACCTGCGCGCTGGTGGCGCGGCACTGGTCACCACCCACGGCGCCTATGCCGCACCGCCGGTGCGTACCCGCCAGCTCGACCTCGGCGGTGCCGCATGATCGCGCCGGGCACCGAACCGGGCCTGTGGCAGACCGCGGGCGCGCTGCTCAAGCGCGACGTGCGCCTGCTCTGGCGCCGTCGCGGCGATGCGCTGCAGCCGCTGCTGTTCGCGGTGCTGGTGGTGGTGCTGTTCGCGCTGGCCCAAGGCCGCGAGCCGCAACTTCTCGCCGCCACCGCAGGCGCGGTGCTGTGGCTTGCGGTGCTGCTGGCCGGCCAGCTGTCGCTGGATTCGCTGTTCCGCTCCGATGCCGAAGACGGCTCGCTGGAACAATGGCTGCTGGCGCCGGTGCCGCTGGCCTGGCTGGTGCTGGTGCGCGTGCTGCTGCACTGGGCCACCACTGCCCTGCCGCTGATCATCGTCAGCCCGTTGCTGGCCGAAATGCTGCATCTGCCGCATGACCAGCTGCCGATGTTGCTGGCATCGTTGCTGCTGGGAACGCCGTTGCTGAGCCTGATCGGTGGCGTGGTCGCCGCGCTGACCGTAGGCATCCGACGCTCTGGTATTCTCGTGGCGTTGCTGTCGCTGCCGCTGTACGTGCCGGTGCTGGTGTTCGGCGCGGGCAGCCTGGCGGCAGCCGGACGCGGACAGGATCCGGTCGGTGCGCTGCTGATGCTGGGCGCCGGCCTGCTGGTCGCGCTGGTGCTGGCGCCGTTGGCCACCGCCGCTGCAATACGCATTTCTCTGAGTTGACCGAGCTGAGAGCCAATCCACCCCTGCTGGATAGCCGCCACGCATGAATCCGATTGTCCGCTGGTTCCACCAACTCGGTTCGCCCCCCACGTTCGACCGTTTCGCTGCCCGCTGGTCGCGGGTCTTCTACCTCGCGGCGGTGCCGGTGCTGCTGGTCGGCATGTGGCAGGCGCTGCTGGTGGTGCCACCGGAAGCCAAGCAGCTGGACAGCTTCCGCATCCTCTACATCCACGTGCCCAGTGCCTGGATGAGCCTGTTCGTATTCGCGCTGATGGCGCTGTATGCGGCCATTGCGCTGATCTGGCGGATCAAGGTCTGCGAGATCCTGGCCATGGCCTGCGCGCCGATGGGTGCCGGCTTCACCCTGATCACCCTGCTGACCGGCAGCATCTGGGGCAAGGGCACGTGGGGCACCTGGTGGGACTGGGACCCGCGCATGACCAGTGAACTGGTGCTGCTGTTCCTGTACCTGGGCGTGATCGGCCTGTACCACGCCATCGAGGACCGCCGCAGCGCCGCGCGCGCGGCCGGCCTGCTGGCCATCGTCGGCGTCAGCCTGCTGCCGGTGATCCGCTATTCGGTGGACTGGTGGGGCGGCCTGCATCAGCGCCAGTCGATCAACGTATTCGGTGAATCGGCGATCAGCAGCGCGATGATCGCGCCGCTGTGGTGGATGGTGATCGGCACCAAGTTCTGGTTCGCCGGTTCGGTGCTGGCCAAGGCCCGCGCCGACAATCTCGACCGCGAGGCCGGCAAGGCCTGGGTCGGTGGCCGGGTCGATGCCGCACGCGCGGCCGGGGAGGCCCGATCATGACCCACCTGCCCTATGTGATCGGCGCCTACGCCGTGTTCGTGCTGGTGCTCGGCGCCGATGCCATCGGTTCGTGGCTGCGCCTGCGCGTGGCGCGCCGGTTGGCACTGGCCCGCCAGCAACGGCAGCAGACCCGCGCCGGCAGGCAGGACGCAGCGGCATCGCTGCCGACGGAGCTGGAACGATGACGCCCGTACAACGCCGCCGCCTGGTGTGGGTGCTGCTGGCCCTGCTCGCCTCCGGCCTGGCCACCGCGCTGGTGGCGATGGCGCTGGAGCGCAACATCGCCTACCTGTACACGCCTGCCGAAGTACTGCGCGGCGATGTCGATGCACAATCGCGCTTCCGCCTCGGCGGCATGGTGGTGAAAGGCTCCTTCAACCGACCGGTAGGCTCGCTGGAGGCACGCTTTGAAGTGACCGACGGCGACGCGCAACTGGCAGTGACCACGTCGCGGATCCTGCCGGACATGTTCGCCGAAGGTACCGCGGTGGTCGCCAGTGGCCGCCTGCAGGACGGTGTCTTCGTCGCCGACGAAGTGCTTGCCAAGCACGATGAAAAATACGTGCCGAAGGAAGTGGCCGACAAGATGGGCGATGCCCATCGCAAGCACGACGTGCCGGTGACGGCACCCGAGGTGCGCTGAGTGCTGCCCGAACTGGGTCAGATCCTGCTGTTGTGTGCGTTGCTGGCCTCGCTGCTGCAGGCCGGCCTGCCGCTGGTCGGCGCGCAGCGCAACAACACGGCGTGGATGGCGGTGGCACGGCCGGCGGCCTTCGCGCAGCTGCTGCTGCTCGCAGGTGCGTTCGCGGCGCTCACCGCCGCGTTCGTGCAGCAGGACTTCTCGGTGCGCTACGTGGCCGAGAACTCCAATTCGCTGCTGCCGATGGTCTACCGCTATTCGGCGGTATGGGGTGCGCATGAAGGCTCGCTGCTGATGTGGGCGCTGGTGCTGGCGCTGTGGACCGGCGCGGTGGCGCTGTTCTCACGGCACCTTCCAGCGCAGGTGCAGGCGCGCGTGCTGGCGGTGATGGGCATCGTCAGCGTCGGCTTCCTCGCCTTCCTGATCTTCACTTCCAACCCGTTCCTGCGCCTGAACCCGGCGCCGCTGGAAGGGCGCGATCTCAACCCACTGCTGCAGGATCCGGGGCTGATCATCCATCCGCCGATGCTCTACATCGGTTACGTGGGCTTTGCGGTGCCGTTCGCGTTCGCGGTGGCCGCGCTGCTGGAAGGTCGCGTGGATGCGCGCTGGCTGCGCTGGACGCGGCCCTGGACCAACGTCGCCTGGGGCTTCCTGACCCTGGGCATCGCCCTGGGCAGCTGGTGGGCCTACTACGAGCTGGGCTGGGGTGGCTGGTGGTTCTGGGACCCGGTGGAGAACGCCAGCTTCATGCCATGGCTGGTCGGTGCGGCACTGATCCATTCGCAGGCCGTCACTGAAAAACGCGGCACCTTCGGCAGCTGGACCCTGCTGCTGGCGATCGCGGCCTTCGCGCTGTCGCTGCTGGGCACCTTCCTGGTGCGCTCCGGTGTGCTGACCAGCGTGCATTCATTCGCTGCAGATCCGTCGCGCGGCCTGTTCATCCTGGTGTTCCTGTCGGTGCTGGTCGGCGGCAGCCTGCTGCTGTACGCGCTGCGCGCCAGCCAGCTGAGCGTGGACGCCGACGATCCGCGCCGCGGCTTCACCGCCACCTCGCGCGAGACCCTGCTGCTGGCCAACAACCTGCTGCTGGCCACCGCCTGCGCGATGGTGCTGCTCGGCACGCTGTATCCGTTGCTGGCCGATGCGCTGTCGCTGGGCAAGATCTCGGTCGGCCCGCCCTACTTCGGCAGCCTGTTCCTGCTGCTGATGGCCCCGATGGTGCTGCTGTTGCCGTTCGGCCCGCTGGTGAAGTGGCAGCGCGACCAACCTTCACGTGCATTCGCGCTGCTGGCGCCATGGCTGGGGCTTGCAGTGCTGCTGGGCGCGCTGGCCTGGTGGAAGGCGCCGCAGAACGGCTGGAAGGCAGGCCTTGGCGTCGCCGCGGCGGCCTGGGTTGGAATCGGCACTGCGCGCTTCGTCTGGCAGCGCCTGCGCGGCAACGGCCGCTTCACCGCCGAAATGCTCGGCATGATCGTCGCCCACACCGGCATCGCCGTGTTCCTGGCTGGCGCGCTGCTGGTGGAAGCCTTGAACGTGCAGCGCGAAGTGGCGCTGGCGCCGGGCCAGCAGCTGGTGGTCGGTCGCTACGAAGTACGCTTCGAAGGCGTGGACCATCGCGAAGGGCCGAATTTCATCGCCGACCGGGGCCATCTGCGGGTGTTCCGCGACGGCCGCGAGCAGGCCCTGCTGCACCCGGAGAAGCGCCAGTACGCCAGCGGCGGCCAGGTGATGACCGAGGCCGGCATCGATGCACGCTTCGACGGTGATGTCTACGTGGCATTGGGCGAGCCGCTGGGCAACAATGCGTGGGCGGTACGGGTGCACATCAAGCCGTTCGTGCGCTGGATCTGGCTGGGCGCGCTGCTGATGGCCCTGGGCGGATTCATCACCGCCGCCGACCGCCGTTTCCGTCGTCCGTAGGAGTTCCCATGTCCGAGTCCCCCGCCCCGCGCCCTTCCCGCCCGCTGCCGCCGGTAGCCATCGTGATCGGCGTGCTGTTCTTCTTCGGCCTGCTTGGGCTGATGATCTACGGGGTGATGAAATCGGGTGATCCGCAGCGCGACGTGCTGCCCTCGGCGCTGATCGACAAGCCGGCGCCAGCGTTCGCGCTGCCGGTGCTTCACGACCCGGAAATGATCGTGCACAGCGACGAACTGCGCGGCGCGCCCTACCTGTTGAACGTGTGGGGCAGCTGGTGCGCCGCCTGCCGCGAGGAACACCCGGTGCTGACCCGTTTCGCCGAGAGCAAGCGCGTGCGCGTGATCGGCTACAACTGGAAGGACGAACCGACCGATGCCCTGCATTGGCTGGAACAGCTGGGCAATCCGTTCATGGTGGTGCTCAGCGATGTCGAAGGCCGCACGGCGATCGACTGGGGCGTGACCGCTGCACCGGAAACCTTCCTGGTAGACGGCAGTGGCATCGTGCGCTGGAAATACAGCGGCGCGATGACCCAGCGCGTGGTCGACGAGAAGCTGATCCCGGCGCTGGAAAAGATCGAAAAGGCCCAGGGCAATGCCGGCAACACCCTGCACACGGCGCCCTGAGCCCATGCGCTGGCTGCTGGTGCTGCTGTTCCTGATGCTGCCGCTGGCCGTGGTGGCACAGCAGCCGCTGCATGATCCGCAGCCGCTGCAGTTCCGCGATGGCGCCGAAGAACGCCGCTTCCACGACCTGGCCGCGCAGCTGCGCTGCGTGCAGTGCCAGAACCAGTCGCTGGCCGATTCCAACGCACAGATCGCCCAGGACCTGCGCCGCGAGGTGCTGCAGCTGATGCAGCAGGGCCACGACGACGCGCAGATCAAGCAGTTCCTGGTCGCGCGCTACGGTGAGTTCGTGCTCTATCAGCCACCGTTGCAGCCGGGCACCTGGCTGCTGTGGGGCGGTCCCCTGCTGATGCTCGGCGCCGGCGCACTGGTGGTACTGGGCATTGTCCGCCGCCGTGGCCGTACCGTTGGCGCAGCACCGGCCGGCAAGGCCGAAGAAGGAGACGGATGGTGAGCCATTGGCTGCCGCTGCTGGCCGGGCTGGTTGCTGCGCTGATGGCAGCGCTGGTGCTGTGGCCGTTGCGCCACCACGGTCGTCGTGGTTTCGCGGTGGGCGTGATTGCGCTCGGCGTGGCCGGCGCCTGCCTTTACCTTCTGGTCGGTGATCCACGTGCTGCGCAGGTGCAGCCGCCGCCGTCGGTGGCCACCCTGCGCGATGGCGTGCAGGCCCTGCAGGATGCGTTGAAGCGTGACCCACAGCGGGCCGATGGCTGGACCCTGCTGGGTCGTTCGCAGGCCGAACTGGGCAATACCTCAGCTGCGGCGGACGCGTTCGCGCGTGCCGCAGCATTGGCACCGGATGATCCGGGCGTACTGGTGGAAGCCGCACAGGCACGTGCGCAGGCCGATGCCGGCAAGCAGTTCGATGACACCGCAATGGCATGGCTGCAGCAGGCGCGCACGCTGGCACCCGATGCCGAGCGCACCAGCTGGCTGCTGGGCATCGCCCTGCGCCAGCGGGGCCGGAATGCCGAAGCCGCCGACGTCTGGAGCAGCCTGCTGCCGCGACTGGAGCCGGGTGCCGCGCAGGCACTGCAGGCGCAGATCGCCATCGCCCGCGAAGCCGCAGGCCAGACGCCAGGTACTGCCCCTGCGGCGGCGGCACTGCTGCAGGTACGCGTGCAGCTGCCTGCAATGAAGGCGAACGAGTGGCCAGCCAGCACCCAGGTGTTCGTGCTGGCCCGCGCCGTGGGTGGACCGCCGATGCCGGTGGCCGCTCGCAAGCTGCCGCTGGCCGGCTTCCCGGCCACGGTCGGGCTGGGCGACGGTGACAGTCCGATGCCAACCGCACCGCTGTCGGCACATCGCGAGGTGGAAGTGCTGGCACGCATCTCGCGTACCGGTAGCGCCAACCGCAGCGAGGGCGACCTGCAGAGCGTGCCGGTGAAGGTGAGCCTGCCGCATGACGGCCTGGTGGAGCTGCGGTTCCCGTAAATCCCGTGCCGCTGCGCTCGCCGGGCATGGCCCGGCGGATGCATGCGTACCCACCACCGGTAGAATGCCCGCATGACTGAATTCATCCCGCCCGGCAGCCGCTTCCACGCCCTGCCCTCGCCCTTCCCGTTCAAGCGCGGCGGCGCCCTGCACGGCGCGCGCGTGGCCTATGAAACCTGGGGAACACTGGCGGCCGACGCAGGCAACGCGATCCTGATCGTGACCGGCCTTTCGCCGGATGCGCACGCAGCGGCCAACGACGCCGATCCGGCGCCGGGCTGGTGGGAAGGCATGGTTGGTCCCGGTAAGCCGATCGATACCGACCGCTGGTTCGTGGTCTGCGTGAACTCGCTGGGCAGCTGCAAAGGCTCCACCGGCCCCGCTTCGCTCAATCCGACCACAGGCGAACCGTATCGCCTCGACTTCCCCGAGCTGTCGATCGAAGACGGCGCGCGCGCCGCGATCGAAGTCGTGCGTGCCCTGGGCATCGAACAGCTGGCCTGCGTGGTCGGCAATTCGATGGGCGGCATGACCGCACTGGCCGTGCTGATGCTGCACCCGGGCATCGCGCGCAGCCACGTCAACATTTCCGGCAGTGCGCAGGCGCTTCCCTTCTCGATCGCGATCCGTTCGCTGCAGCGCGAGGCGATCCGTCTTGATCCGCGCTGGAACGGTGGCCACTACGACGATGCCGAATACCCCGAGTCCGGCATGCGCATGGCGCGCAAGTTGGGCGTGATCACCTACCGCTCCGCCCTGGAATGGGATGGCCGCTTCGGCCGTGTGCGGCTGGATTCGGACCAGACCGATGACGATCCGTTCGGCCTGGAATTCCAGGTGGAAAGCTATCTGGAAGGCCACGCACGGCGCTTCGTGCGTTTCTTCGATCCCAACTGCTATCTGTACCTCAGCCGCTCGATGGACTGGTTCGACCTGGCTGAGTATGCCGACGGCGACGTGCTGGCCGGGCTGGCGAAGATCCGGGTGGAGAAGGCGCTGGCGATCGGCGCCAACACCGACATCCTGTTCCCGGTGCAGCAGCAGCAACAGGTCGCCGACGGCCTCCGTGCCGGCGGCGCCGATGCGCGCTTCATCGGCCTGGAGTCGCCGCAGGGCCACGATGCCTTCCTCGTCGATTTCGAGCGTTTCGGCCCGGCCGTGCGCGGCTTCCTCGACGCGCTGTAAGTGGCATGGCGGCGTAATCTCGCGCTGGCCGCGTTCGGCGCGTTGGTCGCGCTGATGATCAGCGGCGTGCTGCCACTGTGGCTGGGTGGTTGGTGCCTGCTGGCCAGCGCGGTGTCGTTCGGCCTGTACGGCCACGACAAGCGTGCGGCGCAGCGAAAGCAGTCGCGCATTCCCGAGCGCACATTGCAGTTGCTGGCCTTTGCCGGCGGTTGGCCTGGCGCGCTGCTGGGCCAGGCGATGTTCCGCCACAAGCACCGCAAAGCCGCGTTCCAGTGGGTGTTCTGGCTGTGCGTGCTGGCCAACGTGGCCTCGATCGCGGTGATGCTGCGCGAGTTCTCGCGGTAACCGTTCGAACCGGTAGTGCCGGCCGCTGGCCGGCAATCACGTATCGGTGTGAAGCCCATGAGGTTGCCGGCCAGCGGCCGGCACTACCATTCACGTTTCCCGCGCCAGGACGCCGTCACGCAGGCGGTACTGCGCATCGACCACGCCTTCGGGCAGGTCGTCGTGGGTGATCATCAACAGGCTGCGCCCGTCCAGCAACCCGGAAAGGTCCTGCAGCAACGCACGTGCGGTATCCACATCCAGGCCTTCGGTCGGTTCGTCCAGCAGCAGGATCGGCGCATTGCGCAGCAGCGCACGCGCCAGCGCCAGACGTCGTGCCTGGCCGGCCGACATCGTCGCGCCGTTCTCGCCCACCCAGGTCTGCAGGCCGCCGTTGCGCTCGGCCCATTCGCCCAGGCGCACGCGACGCAGCACCGCCCACAACGCTGCGTCGCTGGCATCGGGATCACCCAATCGCAGGTTCTCGGCCACACTGCCGGCAAACACCGGCGCGTTCTGCGGCAGCCACGCCAGTTGCCGGTGCCAGTCGGCCTGGGCGAAATCACGCAGATCGCGGCCACCGTAGGTCAGCCGTCCCTGCTGCGGATCCCATAGCCGCAACAGCAGGCTCGACAGCGTGGTCTTGCCGCTGCCGCTGTCGCCGCGAATCGCGATGCGCTCGCCCGGCGCCAGGGTCAGCTGCAGGCCGGACAACACCGGCCGCGCTGCACCCGGCCACTGGAAATGCACGTCATCCCAATGCACGCGCGCGGCCTGCGGCACCGCCTGCGGCGCCTGCGGATCCTCCACCGTCGGCGGTTGCTCGACGATGGCCTGCAGGCGATCGGCGGCGATGCGCCCGGACTGCAGCGACTGCCAGGCCAGGCCCATGCCCGCCCACAGTTCGATCAGTGCCACGGTAAGGAACACCAGGCCCGCCGCCATTTCCGGCGGAATGCGCTGCTGTTCGGCCGCATGCAGGGCCAGTGCCAGCATCGCCACCAGCCCCAGCCCGGCGACCAGGCCATGCAGGGTCGAGGCCGCGATCAGGCGCCAGCGCCGACGGCGATCCCGAGAAGCCAGCTGCTTGGCAGCCACGCGCACCTTCAACTGCCACGCTGCATCGGCGTGCAACGCGGCCAGGTCACCCGCGCCTTCCAGTCCTTCGAAGGCCGCGGTACGCAGGGCAGCGCGATGCGCGGCACGGTCCGCCTCTTCATCGTCGTGGCCACGCACGCCCAGCCACGGCACGCCGAAGGCGATCAGCAAGGCGAGCACCGCCAGCAGCACCGCGGCCGCCGGCAGGATCAGCGCCGCCGATACAACCGCCACCAGCGTCAGCGCACCCAATGCCACCAGCGGCCCGATCGCACGCACCAGCAGGCCATCCACCTCATTGATGTCACCCAGCAGGCGTGCCAGCAGTTCGCCGGTACGCGTGGCACCCAACCGCGCCGGTGCGAGTGGCAGCGCGCGGCGGAAGAACCACACGCGCAGATCGCGGGCGATGCGCAGCGTGGCATCGTGACCGACCAGCTTTTCGAAGTAGCGCGACACGATGCGCGCCATGGTCAAGCCGCGGATACCCGCCGATGGCGAGAAGAAATTGAATCCCTGCCCCAGGCCCGCCGCACCGGCCAGCGCGGCTGCAGTGAGGAAACCACCGGACAGGCCCAGCAGTGCGGTGCCTGCCAGCATCGTGGTCCACAGCAGCAGCACGGTCAGCAACAGGCGCGGACGATGGCGGAGGAACACGGCGCGCAGCGAATCGGGCGAACGGCTCATGCGCGCACCGCCTGTGACGGTTCCACCAGGCGGCCTTCCGGCAACAGCAGGCAGCGGTCGGCCCAGGCGATCACCGCCGGGCTGTGGGTGGCGACCACCACGCTGCGCCCGCGGGCATAGGCGGCCAGGCTGCGCAGCAGCGCGGCTTCGGTATCGGCATCGAGGAACGCAGTGGGTTCGTCCAGCAGCAGCACCTGCGGGTCGCGCAGCAGCAGGCGGGCCAGGCCGATGCGGCGTGCTTCACCACCGGACAGACCGAAGCCGCGCTCACCGATCACAGTATCCAGTCCCTGCGGCAGGCGCTGCGCGAACTGCAGCACCTGCGAGGCCTCGGCCACTGCGCGCAACCGCGCATCGCTGGCACCGGGATCGGCCAGGCGCAGGTTGTCGGCAATGCTGCCGTGGAACAGGTACGGGCGCTGGCTTGCATAGGCCACCTGCACACCAGGACGCAGCTGCAGTTTGCCGGCACGCGGCGGCAGCCAGCCGGCCAGCGCTTCCAGCAGCGTGCTTTTGCCGGACCCGCTGGGGCCGACCAGGGCCAGCCGTTGGCCCGGTTCCAGCAGCACATCCAGATCCTGCAGCACATCGTGCGGCGCACCCAGCGGGCGCAGCACCAGCCCCTGCGCCTGCAGCGGCGGCAGGGCAGCCTCGGCCGGTTCCACCGCCAGCGGTGCAACCTCGCTTTCGATCAAGCCCTGCTCCTCGGGCAGCGACTGCAGCAGGCGCTCTACTTCGGCGGCAGCGGCCAGTGCATTGGCACGGTCGTGGTAATGCGCGGCCAACCGCCGCAGCGGCGCGTAGAACTCCGGTGCCAGCAGCAGGCAGAACAGGCCCGCGCCCAACGTCGGCACCATCGAATGCAGCGACATCATGCCCAGGTAGCTCAGGCCCAGGTACAACGCGACCATTGCCACGCTCACCGAGGCGAAGAATTCCAGTACCGTGGACGACAGGAAGGCGATGCGCAGCACCTTCAGGGTGCGCACGCGCACCCCTTCGGCGGCGGCCTCGATACCTTCCAGCTCGGCCTCGCCACGGCCATACAGGCGCAGCAGGCCCAGGCCCTTGATGCGATCAGCGAAGTGGCCGCTCATCCGCGCCAGTTCGCCCAGCTGCGCGCGCCCGGCGGCTTCGGCGCCCCAGCCCACCAGCATCATGAAGAACGGCACCAGTGGCGCGGTGAACAGCAGGATCAGCGCCACCACCCAGTCCACCCAGGCCACCGCGGCCAGGATCAGCAGTGGCACCACCACCACTTCGGTGCGCACCGGCAGGAAGCCACTGTAATAGCTCTCGATCGCATCGCCGTGATGCAGCATCAGTTCGCCCAGCTCACCGGTGCGGCGTTGCCGCAGCCACAGCGGGCCATGCCCGAGCAGTCGCGCGAACACGCGCTCGCGCAGGGCCAGCCGCGCGGCATCGGCCACATCACCGGCAGCCGCCTGGGTGGCACTGCCCAGCAACGTGCGCACGACCAGGATCGCCGCCAGCCCACCCAGCACCGGCAGGCCCGATGCCAACGGCGCGCGCTCTACCAGCACCTGCTGCACCAGCCAGGCAATGGCGGCAGCCTGGCCGATCAGCAGCGCTCCGGACAGGCTGATGCACAGCGCCGCCAGGCGCTGGCGGCCTCGAGCGGCGCGCGCCAGATCAGCCAGCCAGGCCGCGCGTACGCGCCGCTGGCGGGCGGTTTCAGCTTCCGGGGAAAGGCCGTCAGGGGTCGTTTCGGCAGCGCTCAAGGGGTCTTCACGGGCATCGGGGGAGACACGGCATTGTAGGCGCAGGCAACAGCCCGCCCCTGCGGCCGGCGGTCGCAGTCTTCATCAGGTTGGCATACGATCAACCGGGGCACCTGTTCATACATTGATCTGGATCAAGGCTGTTTGAAGTAGTCGGTCACATCATTCACGTCGTAGACCACCCTTCCCGCCACCTGCAACGGCACTATCCAACGAGGTAGCCAGGCCATGATTGATCAGACAGTCGTAGAACTGTCGCGGCTGCAATTCGCGCTGACCGCGATGTACCACTTCCTATTCGTACCGCTCACCCTCGGCCTGTCCTTCATGGTGGCCATCATGGAGAGCGTGTACGTGATGACCGGCAAGGAGATCTGGCGCAGGATGACCCTGTTCTGGGGCGTCCTGTTCGGCATCAACTTCGCCATGGGTGTTGCCACCGGCATCGTCATGGAATTCCAGTTCGGCATGAACTGGTCCTACTACAGCCACTACGTGGGTGACATCTTCGGTGCGCCGCTGGCGATCGAAGGCCTGATGGCATTCTTCCTGGAAGCCACCTTCGTCGGCCTGTTCTTCTTCGGCTGGAACCGCCTGAGCAAGGTCAAGCACCTCATGGTGACCTGGCTGATGGCGCTGGGTACCAACCTGTCGGCGATCTGGATCCTGATCGCCAACGGCTGGATGCAGAACCCGACCGGTGCGGTGTTCAACCCGGAAACCATGCGCATGGAAGTCGTCGACTTCATGGCCGTGGTGTTCAATCCGGTGGCACAGGCCAAGTTCGTGCATACCGTCAGTGCCGGCTACGTGACCGGTGCGGTGTTCGTGATGGCGATCAGTGCCCTGTTCCTGCTGCGCAACAAGCACAAGGACCTGGCCCGTCGTTCGTTCGCGGTGGCGGCTGCGTTCGGCCTGCTGTCCTCGCTGTCGGTGGTGGTGCTGGGTGACGAGAGCGGTTACGCCGCCAGCGAACACCAGAAGATGAAGCTGGCCGCGATCGAAGCGATGTGGGAAACCGAGCGTGCACCGGCCGACTTCACCGCCTTCGGCATCCCGAACCAGGAAACCCACCAGAACGACTACGCGGTGAAGATCCCGTACCTGATGGGCCTGATCGCCACCCGTTCGTTGAACCAGCCGATTCCGGGCATCCTGGAACTGGTCGAGCGCGCCGAACACCGCGTGCGCGGCGGCCAGCTGGCCTACGGTGCATTGGAACGCCTGCGCGCCAACAAGAACGACGTTGAAGCACGCGAGATGTTCGACCGCCACTGGCAGGACCTGGGCCACGGCCTGCTGCTCAAGCGCTACCGCGACGACATCCTCAACGCCACCCCGCAGGAAATCTCGCAGGCGGCGATGGACACCGTGCCGCGCGTGATGCCGCTGTTCTGGACCTTCCGCGTGATGGCCGGTCTCGGCTTCTACTTGATCGCGTTCTTCGCGCTGGCCTTCTACTACTCCTGCCGCAACAACTTCCAGGACAAGCGCTGGTTCCTGCGCCTGGCCCTGTGGACGCTGCCGGCGCCGTGGATCGCGATCGAGTGCGGCTGGTTCGTGGCCGAGTACGGTCGCCAGCCGTGGGCGGTGGATGGCGTGCTGCCGACCTTCTATGCGGCATCGGGCCTGGCCCTGCACGAAATCGTGCTGACCCTGGCCGGCTTCACCGCGATCTACACCGCGCTGATCGTGGTCGAGATCAAGCTGATGCTCAAGGCGATCCGCAAGGGTCCGGACGAGGTGCTGCCGTCGCTGCAGTCCCCCCAGCCGCATGCTTCCCACAATGCCTCGGCGCCGGCCGCCGGCCAGGCCTGAGGCAGGAGAACCAAGATGGATTTCATTCTTCTGGACTACACCACGCTGCGCGTGATCTGGTGGCTGCTGCTCGGCATCCTGCTGATCGGTTTCGCCGTGATGGACGGTTTCGACCTGGGCGTGGGCACCCTGCTGCCCTTCGTTGCCCGCAATGACGCCGAGCGCCGGCTGGTGATCAACACCATCGGCCCGGTCTGGGAAGGCAACCAGGTGTGGCTGGTGCTCGGTGGCGGTGCGATCTTCGCCGCCTGGCCGCCGCTGTATGCGGTCAGCTTCTCCGGCTTCTACCTGGCGATGTTCGTGATCCTGTTCGCCCTGATCCTGCGTCCGGTCGGCTTCAAGTTCCGCAGCAAGATGCCGAGCGAGCGCTGGCGCAACACCTGGGACTGGGCGCTGTTCATCGGCGGCTTCATCCCGGCGCTGATCATGGGCGTGGCGGTGGGCAACGTACTGCTGGGCGTGCCGTTCCACTTCGATGACAGCATGCGCATCTTCTACACCGGCTCGTTCTTCGGCCTGCTGATGCCCTTCGCACTGTTGGCCGGCCTGCTCAGCGTGTCCATGCTGGTCGCCCACGGTGCCGCCATGCTGGTACTGAAGACCGACGGCCCGGTGGCCGAACGTGCAGCCCGCTTTGGCAGCATCGCTGCGATCATCGCCTTCGTGCTGTTCGCCGTGGGCGGCGCATGGGTGGCCTTCGGCCTGCCGGGGTACCAGATCACCTCGCAGGTGGTCACAGATGGCGCCACCAATCCGCTGCTGAAGACCGCCGAACTCGGCGCCGCCGGTGGCTGGATGCGCAACTACAGCACGATACCGGCCACGATCCTGGCCCCACTGCTCGGCCTGGCGGGCCTGCTGGCCAGCGCGGTGCTGCTGCGTGCCCGTCGTGGTGGCCTGGCCTTCATCGCCTCCGGTGCGGCCATCGCCGGCATCATCCTGACCGTCGGCTTCGCCATCTTCCCGTTCCTGCTGCCGTCCTCCAGCCAGCCCACCTCCAGCCTGACCGTGTGGGACGCCTCGTCCAGCCACCTGACCCTGTGGATCATGCTGCTGGCCACGGCGGTGTTCCTGCCGATCATCATCGGTTACACCACTTGGGTGTACCGCGTGCTGAAGGGCAAGACCACCACCGAAGAGATGGGCAACAACCCCAACGCGTATTGATTGCTTGCACGTGTGCCGGCCAACGGCCGGCACCTACCCGGAATGAAGGAGACTGATCATGTGGTATTTCGCCTGGATTCTCGGTGCCGGCCTCGCCTCGACGGTGGCCATCCTCAACGGCATGTGGTTCGAAGCCCGCGAGCAGAACCGCATCGAGAAGGAAAATCGTCGCTGAGCTGTAAAAAAGCCTTGCCGCCTTGGCCTTCACACGGTATCTTAGGCGGCTCCTTCGGGGTGTAGCTCAGTCTGGTAGAGCGCTACGTTCGGGACGTAGAGGTCGCAGGTTCGAATCCTGTCTCCCCGACCACTCACGTGGTCGCATTGAAGCCTGGTGAAGTCGTCCAGGCTTTTTTGTTCCCTGAAGTGGCACTGCTTCGGCAGTGTGAAGAAAACAGCATTCACCCCTTGCCGCCATCGGGGTGAATCGCTAGAATAGGCGGCTCCCTTCGGGGTGTAGCTCAGTCTGGTAGAGCGCTACGTTCGGGACGTAGAGGTCGCAGGTTCGAATCCTGTCTCCCCGACCACCTCGGTGGTCACCAAGAAGCCTGGAAGACATCACTGTCCTCCGGGTTTTTTTGTATCAAGCGCCAGCCCACCCGCATGACGGGACCTTGCCAGGCAGCGCACGTACAATGGCCGCGCTGCCGGCCCGCCTGCAGCCCCCACCCCCACCAGCCGCTTCGGCGTAGACCGATGCCGGCGCTGCATGCCGTTGCTGCGGCGTGCGACACCTGCAAGGACCACCGATGAGTTCCTCCACTTCCGATTCGCCGTCGCTGCTGCACGGTCGTGTCCTCGCGTTTGCCGCGATCCTGCTGGCAGCGGTCAACCTGCGCACTGCGGTCACCTCGATCACCCCGCTGCTGGACGTGCTCGGCCAGCAGTTCGGCTTCGGTACCACCATGACCGGCGTGCTGGGCATGCTGCCGACCGCCTCGTTCGCGCTGTTCGGCGTGGCCACGCCGGCACTGGCGCGGCGCCTGGGCCTGGAACGCACCACCCTGCTGGCGATGGTGATGGCGATGGCCGGCCTGCTTCTGCGCTCCAGCGCCGGCAACGTCGGCACGCTGCTGCTCGGTTCGGTGCTGGCACTGGCTGGCATGGGCATCGGCAACGTGGTGGTGCCGCCGCTGGTGAAGCGCTATTTCGCCAACAAGGTCGGCACCATGAGCACGCTGTACATCAGCGTGCTGCAGCTGGGCACGATGCTGCCGGCACTGCTGGCGGTACCGGTGGCCAATGCTGCGGGCTGGCGCGTATCGCTGGGCATGTGGGCGCTGCTGGCGCTCGCCGCCGCACTGCCGTGGCTGCTGCTGGCCAGTCGCGCGCCGAAGCCGCTGGCCGACGCCACCGACCCCACCGCACAACCGCACGGCAAGGTCTGGCGCACGTCGCTGGGCTGGAGCATGACGCTGATGTTCGGCATGACCTCGCTGATGACCTATTCGATGTTCACCTGGCTGCCGCGCATCGTGGTCGAGGCCGGGGGCACGCCCGCGTTCGGCGGCGTGATGGTGGCCGTGTTCTCGGCACTGGGCCTGCTGCCGTCGCTGGTCATCCCATCGATGGCGGTGCGCTTGCAGAACCCGTTCCCGCTGGTGCTGATCGGTTTCTTCTCGTTCGTGATCGCCTTCACCGGCCTGCTGCTGGCACCGATGAAGGCCCCGCTGCTGTGGGCCTGCCTGCTCGGCGTCGGTCCGTCCACCTTCCCGCTGGCGCTGACCCTGATCAACCTGCGCACGCGCACCCCCACCGGCTCGGCGGCGCTGTCCGGCTTCATGCAGGGCGTGGGCTACAGCTTCAGCTGCCTGGGGCCGTTCCTGGTCGGCTGGCTGCACACGGTCAGCGACGGCTGGACACTCCCGTTCAGCTTCCTGTTCGGCTGCGCCACCCTGATGCTGTGCGCCTCCTGGGTGGCCTGCAAGCCACGCAAGCTGGAAGACCTCTGGTAAGCCGTTGAGGGGCCGCGCGCCGGCCCCGCCTGCCGCTGGTCAGCCATTCCAGGAAAATTGACGCCGGACTGACAATTCCGGGCGGATAGTGCCCACGAATGCCCATCCTTGCCGCGTGCCGGCATTGGGCATGGGGGCGGCCTGGCCGCCCAGGCCACCACTCGGTGTGCGGGGGATTCTCGCTTCAGACAAGACATTGCAGGTCGCTGTCCGGGTTGTACCCGTCCTTGCTGGACGGGAGTGCACGAAGGGAGTGACGCAGGGCACGGCCATCCCCAAAACTGGCATGTGATGTGCGTCACATTTTTCACAGTTGTCTGGTCAGGAAGCCAAGGGGGTCCCCAATGGTTGTCCACCGCCGGCTGGCGCTTTGCGTCGGCCTCGCCTGCACTGCCCTGGCCTGGGCCAGCGGCGCTGCCCCGCCCGATCGCGAGGCGGCCCTGGCCGAGATCGGCCGCTACCGCGACCAGGCCCGATGGCTGGATGCGCTGGGCGCCATCGAGCGTGCCAGCCAGCAACAGCCCAACGACGATCTACTGTTCAAGCTGCGCGTGCTGACCCTGGGCGACATCGGCAATGCCTGGCGCGCATGGGAGCTGTACCAGCAGCGCCCGCAGCTGTTCGATGCGGCCCAGAAGCAACGCCTGGAAGGCGACTACCTGGCCAAGCTGGTGGTGTGGAGCCTGGCCTACAGCAGCAGCGAGGACAGCCGCCTGGAAGAGGCTGAATCGACCCTGGCGCGCATGCAGCGTTACCTCGGCAGCGAAGGCACACCGCCCGCCCAGCCCCCCCTGCGGATCCGCATCGACCGGCTGATCCTGCTCAACCGGCTGGGCCGCCATGCGCAGGTCCGCGAGGAAGCACGGGCACTGCAGGCCGAAGGCCACACTCTGCCCGACTACGTGCTGCCCGCAGTAGGCGATTCGTTGATGGGCACCCTGCACCCGGAGGAAGCCATTCCGGTGCTGCAGGCAGCCGTCGCCGGCGATCCCACGCGCGATGCCTCGCACTCGGAACTGGCGTACGCCTATCTGGAAAGCGAACAGCAGGAAAAGGCCATCGACCTGCTGCAGGCATGGCGCGACAAGGAACCCGCGTGGCGCTGGAGCAACGGCAAGTCGCCGTATGCGAACTGGTCGCGCTACGAGGCCGACCTGAACCTGGCAATGGTGCGCGCCTACAGCGGCGACCTGCGCACCGCACAGCACGACCTGGAATCGATGGTCGACATCGCACCGGGCAACGGCGGCCTGCAGAGCGCACTGGGCAGCGTGTACATGATGCGCGGATGGCCACGCATGGCCCTGCAGCGCCAGCAGATGGCACATGCGCTGGACCCACGCGACATCGAGCCGCGGCTCGGCATGGAAGAGGCATACGTTGCCCTGCAACGCGATGATCTGGCGCGGCCGCTGCACGACGATCTGGTAGCACGCTACCCGACCCAGCCCGCCGTCGAGCGCATGGACCAGGCCTGGCGCGTACATCGCGGTTGGCAGCTGAAGGCATGGACCGACATTGGCCGCAGCTCCGGCGGCGGCGGCACATCGCCGCTGGGCAACAACGACCGTCACTACGGCATGGAAGTGCAGACGCCGGTGCTCGACGACCGCTGGCGGCTGTTCGCCTTCGCCGACAGGCGCTCGGTCGACTTCCAGGATCAGCGCATCGACCCGCTGTGGCTGGGTGCGGGCGTGCGCTACCGCTTCGGCCGACTGGATGCCGAAGCCGCCGCGCTGCGTGCCAACGACCACGTCGGCGATACCGGTCTGCGTCTCGGTGTCGGCTGGCAGTTCAACGATTACTGGCATGCCGGGCTGGTGGCCGTGCGCAACGATCCGGAAGCCTCGATGCAGGCGCGCGTAGCCGGCATCACCGCTGACAGCGTGAGCGCGCAGGTGGACTACCGGCGCAGCGAGCTGACCCACTGGACGTTCGGTGCCAGCCGCTTCCGCTACGACGACGGCAACCACCGCGAACTGTTCAGCACCAGCATTGAACAGCGCCTGCTGACCCGCCCACGCTGGTTGATCGATGGCCTCGCCAGTGCCTACACCAGCCGGGGCAGCCGCGACGACGCGCCCTACTTCAACCCGAAGCGCGACCGCATGGTCGAGATCGGAATGCGCATCGACCAGCAGTTGTGGCGGCACTACGAGCGCCACTTCCGGCACCGGCTGACGGTCTCGCTGGGTGACTACTGGCAGGATGGCTTCGGCAGCGCGCTGGTCCCTTCGGTGTCCTACATGCACGAATGGCAGCTGGGCCAGGGCCGCGTGTTCGAGTACGGCGTGCGCTGGTCGCGGCCGGTCTACGACGGCCACCGCGAGCGTCATATCGGCTTCGAAGCCGCACTGCGCTGGGGAGAGTGACATGGCCCGCATCCTGCGACTGATCGTGCTCCTGCTGCTGGCTGCCGCACCGCCGGCGTTCGCGCAGCAGGCCCTGCATCTCGATGCCATTGACAACGGCCTGCTGATCCTCAGCTACCACGACATCCGCGACCAGGTCGCGGCCAAGGGTGATGCCGATACCTACGCGGTGAGCACGCAGAACTTCGCCGCGCACCTGGATTGGCTGGGTGCGCACGGCTATCACCCGGTGTCGTTGTCGCAGGTGATCGACGCCTCACAGGGCCGCGCCACGCTGCCGCCAAAGCCCGTGCTGCTGACCTTCGATGACGGCCTGCGCAGCGTCTACGACAAAGCGTTCCCGCTGCTGCAGGCCTACCGCTACCCGGCGCTGGTGGCAGTGATCACCGATTACGTGGACATGGCGCCCGGGCGCACCATCGACTATGGCTACCGCCCGTTCGGCCACGATGACTTCGTTACCTGGGCGCAGCTGAAGCAGATGCACGGCAGCGGCCTGATCGAAGTGGCCAGCCATACCGACGACCTGCATCACGGTGTGCTTGCCAATCCACAGGGCAACTCCACGCCGGCCGTGGTGACCCGCGTCTACAGCCCGGCCACCCACAGCTACGAAAGCGAAGCCCAGTACGAACAACGCCTGCGCGCCGACCTCTCGCGCAGCGTGCAGCGCATCCAGCAGCACCTGGGCATCCGCCCGCGCGCCATCGTCTGGCCCTATGCCGCCTACAACCAGCTGAGCAACGACATCGCCGAGCAGCTGGGCATGCCGGTATCCTTCGATCTGGAAGGCCGCAGCACACCGGTGGCCAGCGACCTGCATGGGCTGGCGCGCTTCCTGGTCAGCGACAACCCGACCGTGGAGGGCCTGGCCTACGAGCTGCGCCGCGACGTTGCGCTCGATGGCATCCGCGCGTTGCAGGTCGACCTGGATGATGTATACGACCCGGACCCGGCACAGCAGGCGCGCAACCTCGATGCGCTGATCGAGCGGGTCAAGCGCATCTCGCCCACCCACGTCTACCTGCAGGCCTTCGCCGACCCCGACGGCAACAACACCGCCGACGCACTGTACTTCCCCAACCGGCACATGCCGATGCGCGCGGACCTGTTCAGCCGGGTCGCCTGGCAGCTGAAGTCGCGCGCGGGGGTGAAGGTGTACGCCTGGCTGCCGGTGCTCGGGTTCGAGCTGCCCGATCCGGTGCAGCGGAAGACGTTGGCGATCCAAAACGGTGATGCCGACGGCATGTACCGGCTGGACTTCACCAACCCGAAGGCACGCCAGATCATGCTCGACATCTACGAGGATCTGGCCGTCAACTCGTACTTCGAAGGCCTGCTCTTCCATGATGATGGTTACCTGCGCGACACAGAACTGCCGGCGCTGGCAGCAGGCGACGATGGCAGCGCACGCACCCGGGCGCTGATCGACTTCACCCTGGCCCTGCGTGACAGTGCGCAGCGTTGGCGACCGAAGCTGGCGACAGTGCGCAACCTGTATGCCGAGCCGGTGTTGCGCCCGCAGAGTGAGGCCTGGTTTGCACAGCGCCTGGACCTGTTCAACAAGGCTTACGACCAGACCGCGCTGATGGCGATGCCATGGATGGAAGGCAGCAGGCACCCGGAACGTTGGCTTGACCAGCTGCTGGCCGCGGTGCGCGCGCACGATCCCCAGCTGCAGCACACCCTGTTCGAACTGCAGACCGTGGATTGGCGCAGCGGCCAGCCGATTCCCGCCGAACGTCTGCGCGCGCAGATCCGCCAGCTGCAGGCGCAGGGCGTCCACCATTTCGCCTGGTACCCGGATGACTTCATCGCCGGCCAGCCTTCCACCCATGATGCCCGCGCGGCGATGTCCGCCGGCAACTTCCCGTACCCGGAGAAGTGACATGGACATGCATCCGCTGCTGCAGGTCCTGTTCCAGTTCGCCTTCTACTACCCGATGGTGATGGCGTTCTTCTGGATGTCGGGCGGTCTGTATTACTACTTCCGGCGCGAACGCCATTCGCGGCCGCGCAATGATCCTCCGTTGATGGTCGATCCACCGTTCGCTAGCCTGCTGATTCCCTGCCACAACGAATCGGAGAACCTGGACGACACCCTGGGGGCCGCGCTGGCGCAGCGCTATCCGGCCGACTACGAGGTAATCGCCATCGACGATGGCAGCAGTGACGACACCGGCGCCCGGCTCGATGTGCTGGCGGCGAAGCATCCCCGGCTGCGCGTGCTGCACCTGGACCGCAACCTCGGCAAGGCCAATGCGCTGCGAATGGGGGCGCTGGCGGCACGCTCGGAGTACCTGGTGTGCATCGATGGCGATGCCATGCTGGAGGAACACGCCCTGCACTGGATGGTCTGGCACCTGGTCAGTGGCAGCCGGGTCGGCGCGGTCACCGGCAACCCACGCATCCGCAACCGTTCCACCCTGCTCGGGCGCCTGCAGGTGGCCGAGTTCTCTTCGATCATCGGCATGATCAAGCGCGCGCAACGTGTCTACGGGCGCATCTTCACGATCTCCGGGGTCATCGCCGGCTTCCGTCGTACCGCACTGCACCAGGTCGGCTGGTGGTCGGACGACATGGTGACCGAGGACATCGACATCAGCTGGCGCCTGCAGCGTGCGCACTGGGACATCCGCTACGAGCCCAACGCGCTGTGCTTCATCCTGATGCCGGAAACGCTGAAAGGCCTGTGGCGGCAACGGCTGCGCTGGGCGCAGGGCGGCGTGGAAGTGATGCTGCGGCATGCGCGTTCACTGCTGCACTGGAAGGAGCGGCGCATGTGGGGCGTGCTGCTGGAGTATGTGCTGAGCGTGATCTGGGCCTACACCATGCTGTTCATCGTGGTGTTGTGGGTGCTGGGCAAGCTCATCGACATGCCGCCGCAGCTGTACATCGCCAGCCTGCTGCCGCAATGGCATGGCGTGATTCTGGCCCTGGTCTGCCTGCTGCAGTTCGCCAGCAGCCTGATCATCGACCGTCGTTACGAAACACAGATTGGACGCAACTACTTCTGGGTCATCTGGTACCCGATGGCGTACTGGCTGATCAGCCTTTCCACCACCCTGGTGGCGCTTCCCAAGACCCTGCTGCGCCGTCGCAGCAAGCGCGCTACCTGGACCAGCCCTGACCGGGGGATCCGATGAACGCACAACACCCGTCCAACCGCTTCGACTCGCGGATGATCCGCAAGCCACATCATCAACCGCGCTTCCAGCGCACCGCCTGGGGCTTTGTCACCCTCGCGTTCTGGGGGTTCTACTTCTACCTGTGGGCGCCACTGGTGACCTTGGTGTCGTGGCTGATCGGCGGACAGATGGCCTGGCAGCAGCTGTATGAACGCAAGAACCAGTTCGACCCCTACGTGCTGGTCGCGCTGCCGCTGATGCTGCTGTGTGCAAGCGTGCTGCTGATCGGTTGGGCCGAGTACAACCGTGCGCGTTTCCGTGGCCACGAACGGCGCCTGCCACGGCCATTGGCCAGCCTCAATGAAGTAGCCGCCGATCTCGGCGCCAGCACCGGCCTGGCCGAGCGGCTGCTGGGCTGCAAGTCCGCTACGCTGCACATGGATGAGCATGCGCGGCCGGTGGGCATCCGCCGCGAGGTGGTGTAGCCCAACAACCCGGTGGGTGCCGGCCGTGGTCGGCACTTGCTTTGGTAGATGCCGACCTTGGTCGGCACCGGGGTCTACCGCGAAGAGCATCCACGCATGGGGTGGATCTACTTGCGCGTCTGCCCTTCGCCACGCACCACGAAGCGCTCGACGGTGAGCGCTTCCAGTCCCATCGGGCCGTAGGCATGCAGCCGTGTGGTGGAAATGCCGATCTCGCTGCCCAGGCCGAGCTGGCCGCCATCGGAAAAGCGCGATGAGGCATTCACCATCACCACCGCCGAGCGCAGCGCGTTGACGAAGCGTTCGGCTTGACCGGCATCTTCAGTGGCGATCACTTCGGTATGGTCGGAGGTGTAGGCACGGATGTGCGCGATGGCCGCATCGAGATCGTCCACCACGCGCACCGCCAGTACCAGGTCGAGAAACTCGGCGGCGTAGTCGTCTTCGGTGGCCAGCGTGCTGCCCGGCAGCAGGGACTGCGCACCCGCATCGGCACGCAGCTGCACGCCGCGCTCGCCCAACGCCTTCGCCACGCGCGGCAGGAACGACCCGGCGACGTCACGGTGCACCAGCAACGTCTCCAGCGAATTGCAGGCTGCAGGACGACTGCACTTGCCATCCACCAGCAGATCGAGAGCCTTGCCAAGGTCGGCACTGGCATCCACGAACAGGTGGCAGACGCCCTTGTAGTGCTTGATCACCGGCACCCGTGCGTGTTCGGCGACGAAACGGATCAGGCCTTCGCCACCACGCGGAATCGCAAGGTCGATCAGCTCGTGCAGCTGCAGCAGTTCCAGCATCGCCTCGCGGCGCAGGTCGGTCAGCACCGTCACTGCGGCCGGTGCCACGCCGTTGGCCTTGAGTGCTCCCGCCAGCGCCTGCGCGATGGCGGTGTTGGAATGGATCGCTTCGGAGCCGCCACGCAGGATCACGCCATTGCCAGCCTTCAGGCACAGCGCAGCGGCTTCGGCGGTCACGTTCGGGCGCGCCTCGTAGATCATCGCGATCACGCCCAGCGGCACGCGCACCTTCTGCACTCGGATCCCGTTCGGGCGCACGTCATCGCGGGTCACCTGGCCGACCGGATCTGGCAATCCGGCCACTTCGCGCACGGCCTCGGCCATCGCGAACAGGCGCGGCGGATCCAGTGCCAGCCGATCAAGCATGGCGCTGCCCACGCCTTTCCCGCGTGCAGCGGCAAGGTCGCGCGCGTTGCCGGCCAGGATCAGCCCGGCGTTCACCTCCAGTGCCTGTGCCATCGCCAGCAGCAGCGCGCGCCGGGCGTCACTGTCGAGACCGGCGACCACCTGGGCCGCGTCACGGCAGGCCCGCGCCTGCGCTTCGATGTCGCTCATCGGAATGTCCTTCAATGCGGTCATGGCAGCACCAGGTCGTCACGATGGACGACGCTGCCGCCGTAGTTGTAGCCGAGCACGGCCTGGATGTCGCGCGAATGGCGGCCAGCAATGCGGCGCACGTCGTCGGCCGCGTACTGGCTGACACCGCGGGCGATGCACACGCGCCCCTGCGATGCGTCCCAGCACACCTGCACCATGTCGCCACGGCGGAACGTCCCTTCCGCACCAGTGATGCCGCCAGGCAACAGCGAAGCGCCCTTCTCGCGCATCGCCTGTGCAGCACCGGCATCGACCAGGATCGCGCCTTCGGCCAGCGGTGCGTGCCGCAGCCAGTGTTTGCGCGCGGCCTCGCGGCTGCGCGCGGCGTGGATGCGGGTGCCGAACAGGCGATCCTGTGCCAGCGCGCGCACCACCTCCCCACTGCGTCCATTGAACAGGTAGGTCTCGATGCCGAGGCGGCCCGCCTTGGCCGCCGCTTCCAGCTTGGTGCGCATGCCACCGGTACCGGCACGTGATCCCGCCCCCCCCGCCATCGCCAGCACTTCATCATTCAATTCCGCAACATCGTGCAGCGGCCTTGCATCGGCCACGGTGCGCGGGTCGGCGCTGTACAGGCCATCGATGTCGGTGGCGATGAACAGCGCATCGGCATCGACCAGCGCCGCCACCGTCGCCGCCAGATTATCGTTGTCACCGAGCTTGAGCTCGTCCACCGACACGGTGTCGTTCTCGTTGACTACCGGCAACGCGCCCAGCCGCAGCAGTTCGTTGAGGGTGGCGCGGGCGTTGAGGTAACGGCGACGGTTGCGCAGGTCGTCATGGGTCAGCAGAACCTGCGCCACCGGGCGCTCGAAGAAGCGCTGCCAGAGGCCGATCAGCTGGGCCTGGCCAAGGGCCGCCAAGGCCTGCCGCGCCGCCATCGCTGCGCCCGGCTCATCGGCGCGCGGCAGGATCGCGCGCCCGGCCGCCACTGCGCCGGATGACACGATCACCACTTCGCGCCCGGCCAGTACGTTGGCCGAGACGAACTGCGCCAGGCCCAGCGCATGACGTGGCGACAGTCCGCCACCATCGGCCGCCAGCAGGCTGCTGCCGACCTTCAGCACCGCACGCCGCCACGGTGGCAGCGCCTGTTGCGGGAACGGCGAAGCGGCGTTGGCAGCGTGCAGGGTCATCGGTCAGGGTCTCAGCGGGTGTTCCATTCGTGCACGGTCAGGTCAGAGGCCTGCATCGTCACCAGCGGATCGGTGGCAACGATGGCCTGTGCCTGCGCCAGGCTGTCCACGTTGCACAGGACGTAGGCGCCACCGCTGCCATCGGCGAAGCCGCCGGTCAGCTGCAGCTTGCCCTGCGCCTGCAACGCATCGAGGAAGTCACGGTGCGGCTGCACGGCGGCGGCATTGAAATCGGGCCGGCGCATGGCCAGCACCAGATAGACGGTGGTCGCCATCAGGCCAGCGCCTGCCAGCGCGCGCGCAGTTCATCCAGGCGCAGGTCGGCGGCCGAACCCGGCGACACACGGGCGGCCAGGCTGCCTTCCGGCGTGCGCCCCTGCCCTGCACTGTCCGCACCGGCCGCAGCGGCCTTGTAGGCCTCGCGGAACGGCACGCCGGCCACGGCCGCTTCCACGGCAACGTCGGTGGCATACATGCCTGAATCAATCGCCGCGCGGAGCTTGTCGTCACGCCATTCCAGGTTGGCCAGCAACGCCGGCAGCAGTTCCAGCGCAGCCAGACCGCGGCCGAAGCCGTGGAAGATGGCGCCCTTGGACGACTGCAGGTCGCGATGGTAGCCCGACGGCAGCGACAGCAGCTGCTCGATCTCGGTACGTGCAGCGGCCACGCTGGCGTGGGTCGCGCGCATCAGCTCGATCACGTCCGGGTTGCGCTTGTTGGGCATGATCGAGCTGCCGGTGGTGTACTGCGCCGGCAGCGCGACGAAACCGAACTCGGCACTGGTGAACAGCGACAGGTCCCAGGCGATGCGGCGCAGGTCCAGCGTGGCGCCACCGAGCGCTTCCAGCGCGGCCAGTTCGAACTTGCCACGCGACAGCTGCGCGTAGATCGGCGAGATCTGCATGCGCGCGAAGCCGAGTGCAGCCGTGGTGTGTTCGCGGTCCAGCGGCAGGTTCACGCCGTAGCCGGCAGCCGTGCCGAGCGGATTTGCGTCGACCAGCGCATGGGTGTCGCGGGCACGGACGGCGTTGTCGATGAAGCCCTCGGCCCAGCCCGCCCACCACATGCCGGCCGAGGACACCACGGCGCGCTGGATGTGGGTGTAGCCGGGAATCGGCAGGTCCTTCTCGGCCTGCGCACGGTCCAGCGCGACCTTGGCCACTTCGGCACTGAGCTGGGCCACGCGCTGCAGCTTCTCTTTCAGCCACAGACGGGTGGCCACCAGGATCTGGTCGTTGCGGCTGCGGCCGGTGTGGATCTTGCGACCGGCATCGCCGAGCCGTTCGGTCAGGCGCGCTTCGATCGCCGAGTGACCATCCTCGTACTGGGCATCGAGCACGAAGCGGCCTTCGCGGAAGTCCTGCGCCAGCACCTCCAGCTCGCGCAGCAGGCCGGCCAGCTCATCGGCGCCGAGGATGCCGATGTGCTGCAGGCCCTGCGCATGCGCTGCGCTGGCGGCGATGTCATGCAGGAAGAACTCGCGATCGAGGATCACGTCGTCGCCGGCGAGGAAGGTCTGGATCTGGGCGTCGACAGCGACGCCGGGCTTCTGCCAAAGAAGGTCTGCCATGGGGGCTCCGGAAGGCGGGATCAGTGCGGGATCGACGTCAGTTCGTCGATGCCCAGCGCGAGGTTGAGGTTCTGCATGGCCTGGGTGGCCGCGCCCTTCAGCAGGTTGTCCAGGGTCGCCACCACCACCACCCGCTTGCCGCCCGGGGCCAGGGTGAAGCCACCGACCTGGGCACCGTGGCGGCCGGCGATGCGGCTGACCCACGGCGCTTCATCCATCACTTCGATCAGGGGTTCGCCGGCATAGGCCTGCTGGAAGCGCTCGATGATCTGCTCGCGGGTCTGCACGCGGTTCAGCCACAGGTTGGCGGTGAGCGTGATGCCACGGAAATGCGGCGCGACGTGGGGCATGAACTCAACCGCCACGCCCAACTGCACCGACACCTCGCGCTCATGCACGTGGTTGGTCAGCGCATACGGCATCAGGTTGTCGGCCAGCAGTTCGACGTTGTTCTTGTCCGACGGCGTGGTACCGGCGCCGGAGTAGCCGGAGACACCGAAGCACTGCGGCGGACCGGCCAGCAGGTCCAGCAGCGGCTGCACCGCCAGCTGCATCGCCGTGGCATAGCAGCCCGGGTTGCTGATGTGCTTCTGACCGTTGTAGCGGCCGCGGGTCAGCTCCGGCAGGCCGTAGTACCAGCTGCTGTCGAAGCGGTAGTCGGCCGAGAGGTCGACGATGACGGTGTCCGGTTTCGCGGTTTCAAGCGCGGCCACGAACGGTGCGGCCAGGCCATTGGGGAGGGCGAGGATCACCGCATCCACGCCCTTGGCGGCCACCGCGTCGGCGTCCAGGTTCTCGTACTGCAGGTCACCCTGGAATTCCGGATGGTGATCGGACAGGCGCTGCCCGGCGCGCTCGCGCGAGGACACGAAGGCCAGTTTCAGGCGTGGATGGGCTGCCACCAGCTTGATCAGCTCGGCGCCGGTATGGCCGCGGGCACCGACGATGCCCAGGGTGAAAGTCGAATCGTTCATGCGTGACTGTCCAGGCGGTACTGCAGGTGGCGCTTCACGCCCTGCCATTCCGCATCGATGATGGAAAAGATGACGGTGTCGCGCGGCGTGCCATCGGCATGCCGCTTGTGGTTGCGCAGCACGCCATCCTGCTTGGCGCCGAGGCGGGCAATGGCGGTACGCGAAGTGGCGTTGAACCAGCTGGTTTCCAGCACCACGCTGATGCAGCCCATCGTTTCGAAGGCGTGCTGCAGCAACAACAGCTTGGCTTCGGTATTGGCACCGGTGCGATGCACGCGCGGCGTGTACCAGGTGTAGCCGAGGCTGAGTTTCGGCACGCCGGCATCCATATCGTAGAAGCGCGTGCTGCCGATGATCTCACCGGCAGCATCGCGGATCACGAATGGAAGCACCTTGCCTTCGGCCTGCGCCTGCAGCGCGGCCTGCACATAGGCCTCGGCCCGCTCCGGCGACGGCACCTGCGTGTACCAGAGCTGGTCCAGCCCGCTGCCGTCCAGCGCAGCGCGCAGGCCCGGCACATGTTCCATCTGCAGCGGCTGCAGCATCACGTGCTGGCCGCGCAGGGTGGGTACCGAACTCCAGGCGTCGGGGTTGCTCATCGCTCAGCCCTGCAGGCTTGGTGTGCGCTTGGCGCAGTGGTCGACATAGGTGCGGATGCGATCGATGCCATCGGCACCGAACCAGAACACCTTCCACTGATCCTGCTTGTAGCAGCCATCGGACTCGGCGTAGTAGAAGTGATTGATCGGGTTGCCATGGCGCGAGCGCCAGAACAGCTGCGGGGTTTCCTCCAGCATCACGTTCCAGACCGCACGACCGAGGCCTTCGCCCTGTGCGTCGTCGAGCACGGCGAACTTGTCCAAGTACACGCCTTCGGCTTCGTCAGTGAGTATCACCGCGGTGCGGTAGTTCTCGCTGACATAGGCACGCAGCAGCTTCGTCTTTTCGAAGTACTCCGGTACCAGGGTGCGGCCGAAGCTGGATTCGATCAGGCCCTTCAGGCGCGGCAGGTCCAGTTCGTTCCAGGCAGTGGCGCGCAGCACCTTTTCGCCCTTGCGCACCAGCGTGCCCGAGCCCTTGTGGGTGAACAGTTCCTTGGCCAGGTCGGCCGGGCGGGTGATCGACACCGACGATTCCAGCGGCAGGCGGTCGAGCAGATCCTTGATCTGTTCGATCTTCACCTTCATGCCGCCGTGGATCCACGGCTGCGCGATCAGGTGGTCATACTCGGTGGACAGGTTGATCGAATCGATCACGTTGCCCTGCTCATCCAGCAGGCCACCGGTGCCGGTCAGGAAGATGATCTTGTACGGCTGCAGTTCCTGCACCAGCTCGTTGGCGGCGAAGTCGGCGTTGACGTTGAGGATCTGGCCACCGGCGGTCTCGCCCAGGCTGGTGATGACCGGAATCGAGCCGGCACGCAGGCTGGCCTCGATCGGTGCCAGGTTGACCTTCTTCACTTCGCCGACCAGGCCGTAGGTGTCCACGTCCAGGTACTCGGCCTCGAACACGCCGCCGGTGATCGAGGTGGCACGCGCGCCGTTCTGCTGCAGGGCTTCGACCAGCCGCAGGTTGGACTGCTGGAACACCCGGCGCACGATCGCCAGCGCTTCCGGCGAGGTCACGCGCAGGCCGTTCACGGTCTGCTTGTCGATGCCGGCCGCCGACAGCTCGGCATCCAGCTGCGGGCCGGCGCCGTGCAGCACGATCGGGGTCAGGCCGACTTCCTGCAGGAACGACAGCGAGGAGGTCAGCGCGTCGAGGTCATCGCGCAGCACCGCGCCGCCGACCTTGACCACGGCGAAGCGCTTGGCATCCAGCTGCGAAAAGCGCTTGAGGTACTGGCTGATCTCCTTCGCGCTGGCCATGCTGGAAAGCAGGCGCACGATGGTCTGGCGGGTCTGGCGGTGGGGCTGGAGGGCAGGAGACATTTCGGTTTCGTCGGAAAGGGAAGAATCAGGCGCCGGCGGCGATGATGCGCTGCACGGCGTCGGTGTAGCGCTGCAGCTGGTCCAGCGTCACGAACTCATCGGCGGTGTGGGCCTGGGCGATGTCACCCGGGCCGAACACCAGGGTGGTGTAACCGGCGGCGGAGAACAGCGAGGCTTCGGTCCAGAAATCCACCGCGTTGCCGATCGGCAGGTCCAGCGCATCGGCCACGTCGCGCGCCAGCAGGCGGCGGTTTTCGGCTTCGGCAATGTCGCCGGCCGGCAGGCTGGGACCACGGAACGTTTCAGTGAACACGGCAGCTTCCGGTTCGGCGAAACCGGCGAAGGTCGCCAGCAGGCCATCAATGTCCATCGACGGCAGCGGGCGGAACCCGAACCGTACTTCGGCAGCCGGTGCGATCATGTTGGCCTTGATCCCGCCTTCGACGCGGCCGATGTTGAAGCGCAGGCCGGTCAACCCACCGAAACGTGCCGAGGCCAGCGATTCCACATGGTCCAGCGCGCGGCTACCCCAGCGCATGGCCTGGTGCAGCGCGCTGGCGGCCGCATCCTGCTTGCCCGAGGCGTGCCCGGCGCGGCCGGCGAACTGCATCAGCACCGAACTGATGCCACGATGCGCGAGCACCGCTTCGCTCATGGTCGGTTCGGCCACCAGTACCGCTTCATACGGCAGGCCACGGGCCAGGAACGCAGCGATGCAGCGCGGGTCGTTGGCTTCTTCATCGCTGGAGAACAGGAACGCGGCATCGCCATCGCTGGCATTGGCCGCAGCCAGCAGTGCAGCGGCCGCGCCCTTGATGTCACACACGCCCAGGCCGACCACGCGGTCGTCCAGGCGGCGCATCACGTGCGGGTCGGCACTCCAGTGCGGCGAGTCCGGCACGGTATCCAGATGCACGTTGAACAGGTACTTCGGCGTCCCGCGCACGGCGTACAGGCTGACTGCACCTGCACCGTGGTCGATCACCTCGACGTTGAACCCGGGCAGGTTCGCGCGCAGGTAATCGAAGATGCCACCGGTGGTGATCGCACGCGGCGGGTTGCGGGTGTCGAAGGACACCAGCGCCTGCAGGTGATCGAGCGTCTGTTCAAGCATGAAACAAAGATCCTGTGGAATTCCGCCGGGCATGGCCCGGCGCTACCGTGATGCGTCTGGTGGAGAGCCCCCTTCTTGTTGAAGGGGGCGCGCCAACGGCGCAGGGTTAAGGCGGAATGCGCGGGAGACGCGCGCGCAATTCAATCGCTCAGCGATTGACTTGCGCGTAAAGCGTCGAGCTCATGCCGAACAGCTTGATGAAGCCCTCCGCCTCCTCCACGCCCCAGTCGGCCGACTGCGCGTAGGTGGCGCCCTTGGTGTTGAGCAGGTGCGGCGACTTCACCGCCACTGCATCAACACGGCCACCACGTGTTTCCAGCACCACTTCGCCGTTCACCTTGGCCTGCGAGGACTTCAGGAAGGCTTCGATGTCGGTCTTCAGCGGGTCGTGGTAGAAGCCTTCGTACACCAGCTCCACCCACTTGCGCGCCACGTCCGGCTTGAAGCGGTTCTGCTGCTTGGTCAGCACCGCATCTTCCAGCGCGCGGTGTGCGGCCAGCAGCGAAACCAGGCCCGGGGCCTCGAACACGATGCGGCCCTTCAGGCCGATCACGGTGTCGCCAGTGTACACGCCGCGGCCAACGCCGTACGGGGCGAACAGCTTGTTGAGCTGGGCCAGGATCTGGTCACCCGGCAGCGCCTTGCCGTTCAGTTCGACGGCTTCGCCTTCGACAAACTTCAGGGTGACGGTCAGGGCCTGTTCCGGCCACTCGCTGCGCGGCGCGCACCAGCCACGGGCGCCTTCGCCCGGGGCTTCCCAACGGTCGATCTCGCCGCCGGACATGGTCAGGCCCAGCAGGTTCTCGTTGATGGTGTAGGCCTGCTGCTTGGCGCGCACGCCGAAGCCGCGCTCTTCCAGGTACTTCTGCTCGTAGGCGCGGGTCTGGGTGTGCTCCTTCTGGATTTCGCGGATCGGCGCGATGATCTGGTAGTCACCCAGCGCCTTCACGGCCAGGTCGAAGCGGACCTGGTCGTTGCCCATGCCGGTGCAGCCGTGGGCGATGATGTTGGTGCCCAGTTCGGCGGCACGCTTCAGCGCGGCATCAACGATCAGGTAACGGTCGGACACCAGCAGCGGGTACTGGCCCTGGTAGCCCTCGCCAGCCCACACGAACGGCTTGACGAAGCCTTCCCAGATGGCCGGGCCACCGTTGACGGTGACATGGCTGGCCACGCCCAGTTCGGCGGCGCGCTTCTCGATGAAATCGCGCTCTTCATCATCCACGCCGCCGGTGTCGGCGAACACGGTGTGCACGTTGTAGCCACGCTCCTGCAGGTACGGCACGCAGAAGCTGGTATCCAGGCCGCCGGAGAAGGCGAGAACGACGTCTTTGTTGCTCATGGGGGTAATGTCCAATCAGGTGGGGTAGCGCCAGGCCATGCCCGGCGGATTGTTTCAATGCTTGGGAATCAGCGCCCGGCAACCGCGGCCATGATCGCCTTCTGCACGTGCAGGCGGTTCTCGGCTTCGTTGATGGCGATGCACTGCGGCGAATCCATCACCGCGTCGGTCGCCTTCACGTTGCGGCGCAGCGGCAGGCAGTGGCTGAACACACCGTTGTTGGTCAGCGCCATCTTCCGCTCGTCCACGATGAAGTGCTTGAACTGGTCGCGGATCGGCTTTTCCGGCTCCCAGTTGCCGAAGAACGGCAGCGCGCCCCAGCTCTTGGCGTAGACCACGTCGGCGCCGGCGTAGGCGCTGTCGATGTCATGGCTGATCTTCAGCGAACCGCCGCTCTCGGCCACGTTCTGCTCGGCCCAGCCCATGTAGCGGTCATCGAGGATGTAGTCGGCGGTCGGGCACAGCAGGGTCACGTCCATGCCCATGCGGGTGGCGATGGTCAGCGCCGAGTTGGCCACCGCAGTGTTCAACGGCTTGGGGTGGTAGGTCCAGGTCAGCACGTACTTCTTGCCGCGCAGGTCCTGGGTGCCGAAGTGCTCCTGCAGGGCCATGACGTGGGCCAGCTCCTGGCACGGATGGGTGATGGTCTCCATGTTGATGACCGGCACCGGCGAATACCTGGCGAAGCTGTTGAGGACGATGTCCTGGCGGTCGTAGGCCCAGTCGATGAACTTGGGGAACGCACGCACGGCGATGATGTCGCAGTAACGGCCCAGCACCTTGGCCACTTCAGCGATGTGCTCTTCGGTGTCGCCGTCCATCACCGTACCGAGGTTGAACTCGATCGGCCACGCATCCTTGCCCGGCTGCAGCACCACCGCGTGGGCACCGAGCTGGAACGCGCCCAGTTCGAAGCTGGTGCGGGTGCGCATGGACGGGTTGAAGAACACCAGCGCGATCGACTTGCCCTTGAGCTGGTCGCCGAGCTTGTTGCGCTTGAACAGCGCGGCCTGGGTCAGCAGCGCGTCAAGTTCGCTGCGGCTCCAGTCCTGGGTGTTCAGGAAGTGCTTGGGGGACATCATCTTTCCTTGCGTGGCGGCGCCGGGTTCGACGCAGTGGAAGGGAAAAGCAGGAACCAAAGGTGGATCGAAAAGGTTGCAGTTGCAGCTTTCAGAACGCGGAAACGAAAAAACCCAGCCGGCGGGCTGGGTTTTTTTCGGACGAACAGCAAAAAGCTCCGGTTACCCAGCGAGGATGTGGGGTTCCGGTCGACGCGCACGCGAGGTCATGCCCGACGCCTGTCGGGCTGCGCTGCTGTCGTGCTGGAAGTCGGTGAGCTTCATGGCCGACAATCTTTGCATGCGGCCGGAGCCGGCGCAAGGGGCCGGGGTCGCAGAATCAGGGATTGCCGGCTGCGCCCTGCTCGGGGCCGACCCAGGGGGTGATCGAGACCCGGATCTTGAGCCGGTTGCCGGGGTCTTCCGGCAGCCGCGAGCGGTACTTGGTGCCCTTGTAGACGTAGTCCACGTCGTAGGCGATGGGGCGGCGGAATTCACGCCCGACCGGCACGATGCGGCAGTCACGGGTCAGCATCGGGCCATTGTTGGCCGGCGCCGGGGTCGGCGTCTCGGTCGCGGCCTCCTCAGGGATCTCCTCGTCACTGCGCTTGAACATCGAGCGCACCGAATCCCAGAAGCGGCCGATCCGGCCCTTGTCCTCGACAGGCTCTTCGCCGGTCACGTTGACAGGGGCCAGGGTACGGGTCGAGATCGGCTCGCAGTGCTCCTCGGTGCGGGTCGCGCGCAGGGTCTGGAACACCGGCTCGACGTTCAGCACCTGCGCATAGTCGAACTTCACGTTCTCGACGATCACCACACGGTTGCGCGGCTCGGCGTCCTGCGCCTGGGCCACGGCAGCCGTCGCCGACAGGCAGGCCAGGGTCAGCAACACGGTGGATTTCAGTGGCGACGGGAGCAAGGACACGGCAATAGTGTAGGCAGTGACGAGCGCAAGGGGCTGAACATTACCCGTCCACGCCGCTCCTGCCCACCCCACCTTGGGTGAAGCCGGCGTCCACCGGTGGCAACCGGTGCACCCAAAGGGGGCCGACACGTTCTAAAATCACAGGCTTGTCCCCCAGCCACACCCCCATGACCCTGCGCCTGCACAACAACCTGACTCGCCAGCTCGAACCGTTCACCCCGCTCGATCCGGCCTGTCCGACCCTGTATGTGTGCGGCCCCACGGTCTACAACTACGTGCACATCGGCAACGCCCGTGGCCCGGTGGTGTTCGGGGTGCTGGCCGACCTGCTGCGGCGGCGTTTCGGCGCACTGCGCTACGCCCGCAACATCACCGACGTGGACGACAAGATCAACACCGCCGCGCGCGAGCAGGGGGTGCCGATCAGCACCATCACCGACAAGTTCGCCGCCGCCTACCGTGAAGACATGGCCGCGCTGGGCGTGGTGCCGCCGGACATCGAGCCGGAGGTGACCGCGCACATGCCGCAGATCATCACCATGATCGAGCAGCTGATCGCCAACTGCCATGCCTATGCCGCCGAGGGCCACGTGCTGTTCGCGGTGGCCAGCTTCGACGGCTACGGCAAGCTCTCGCGCCGTGACCCGGAAGAGATGCTGGCCGGCGCCCGCGTCGATGTCGCCCCCTACAAGCGCGATCCGGGCGATTTCGTGCTGTGGAAGCCGTCCACCGACGACCTGCCCGGCTGGGAATCGCCCTGGGGCCGTGGCCGCCCGGGCTGGCACATCGAATGCTCGGCGATGGCCGCCGCCCATCTGGGCGAGACCATCGACATCCATGCCGGCGGCGTCGACCTGCAGTTCCCGCACCACGAGAACGAGATCGCGCAGAGCGAATGCGCGCACGGCGGCAGGATCTTCGCCCGCTACTGGCTGCACAACGGCATGCTCAACTTCGGCGGCGCCAAGATGAGCAAGTCGCTGGGCAACATCGAGCGCGTGCATGACCTGGTGCGCCAGCATCCGCCGGAGGCACTGCGCCTGGCCCTGCTGTCGGCCCATTACCGGCAGCCGCTGGACTGGTCCGATGGCCTGATCGAGCAGTCGGTGCGCACCCTGGACCGCCTGTACGGCACCCTGCGGGAACTGGCGTCGATCGAAGCCAGCGCGGTGATCCCGGCCACCGTCGAGGCGACCCTGGATGACGACCTGAACACCCCGCAGGCGCTGGCCGAAGTGGCCCGCATTGCCGCCGACGCGCGTCGTGCCACCGATCCGGCCGAACAGGCGCGCCTGAAGGGCGAGCTGCTCGGTGCGGGCCTGGCACTGGGCCTGCTGCAGGCCGATCCGGCGCAGTGGTTCGGTACCGCCGCCGGCGATGATGGTGACGATTCGCGCATCCAGGGCCTGATCGACGAGCGCGCTGCGGCCAAGAAGGCGCGTGACTTTGCCCGTGCCGACGCCATCCGCGACCAGCTGGCCGCCGAAGGCATCGTGCTGGACGACACTCCGCAGGGCGTTCGCTGGTCGCGCAAGCGCGGCTGACCCGCCCTGCCCCGTGGCCGGCCTGCCGGCCACGCCCCCACTGTAGAGACTGTTGTGACCGACTCCCCGTTCCCGCTTGAACCCACCGCCGCCGAGGCCCAGACCGCCATCGCCGAGGAATTCGGCTTCTTCGGCGACTGGTCCGAGCGCTACCAGTACCTGATCGACCTCGGCCGCAAGCTGCCCGCCTTCCCGGACGAATGGAAGACCGAAGAGCACCGTCTGCTGGGCTGCCAGTCGATGGTCTGGATCGTGCCGGAAGGCAACGCGCAGTCACTGCGCTTCCACGCCATCAGTGATTCGGCCATCGTTTCCGGCCTGATCTTCCTGGCCCTGCGCGTGTACTCCGGGCGCTCGGCGCAGGAGATCCTGGATACCGAGCCCAGCTACATCCAGGACATCGGCCTGGCCCGTCACCTCTCACCCACCCGCAGCAACGGCGTGGCGGCGATGCTGGCGTTCATCCGCGAGACCGCGCAGGCCCAGCTGCAGCGCGACCCGTCGTGAGCGAGCCTGCCACAGCCGAAGACACCGCGCTGGGCCTGCTGTCCCGGCCCGGTTTCGCCAAGCTGCTGGCCTACCGCATCTTCGCGATGCTGTCCTACCAGGTGGTTGCGGTCACCGTCGGCTGGCACATCTACGAAGTCACCCGCAATCCGTTCTCGCTGGGCCTGGTGGGCCTGGCCGAGGTGCTGCCGTTCTTCTGCGTGGCCCCGTTCGCTGGCTATCTGGTCGATCACCTGCCACGGCGCCGGCTGGGCATGGTGGCCTGTTCCGGGCTGATCGCCACGGCGCTGGTGCTGACCGGCGTTGCCACGGGTTGGCTGCCGTTTGAAGGGGTATGGCCGATCTATGCGGCCATCGCCCTGACCGGCATGGTCCGTGCGTTCCTGTCGCCGATCTACAACGCACTGTTCGCCCGCGTGCTGGCGCGCGATCAGTTCGCGCGCGGTGCCGGGCTCGGCGCAGTGGTGTTCCAGGCCGGCATGGTCGCCGGCCCAGCGCTGGGCGGCGTGCTGGTCGGCTTCGGCGGCAAGGGCCTGTCCTATGCCGTGGCTACCGGCTTCGCACTGGTGGCGATGGCCTGCCTGGCCACGCTGAAAGTGGAAGAGCCTGTGCACACCGGTCCAGCTGCACCGATCTTCAAGAGCATCGCCGAGGGTGCGCGCTTCGTGGTCGGCAACCGGATCATGGTCGGTGCCATGGCGCTGGACATGTTCTCGGTGCTGCTGGGCGGCGTGGTGGCGATGCTGCCTGCGTTCCTGCACGAAATCCTGCACCACGGCCCGGAAGGCCTGGGCATCCTGCGCGCGATGCCGGCGCTGGGTTCGGTGTGCGTAGGCCTGTGGCTGGCCCGCCACCCACTGCACCGCAATGCCGGCCGCGTACTGCTGTTCGCGGTGGCCGGGTTCGGCCTGTGCGTGATCAGCTTCGGCCTGTCGCAGCACTTCTGGCTGTCGGCGCTGATCCTGCTGTTCTACGGGGCCTTCGACGGCGTCTCGGTGGTGATCCGCTCGACCATCCTGCAGCTGGCCACGCCGGAAGAGATGCGCGGTCGCGTGTCGTCGATCAACGGCATCTTCATCAGTTCGTCCAACGAGCTGGGCGCGTTCTATGCCGGCACGATGGCCAAGCTGCTCGGTCTGGTACCGGCAGTGGTGCTGGGTGGGTTCGCGGTGCTGAGCGTGGCCGGGATCACGGCGTGGAAGAACCCGACGCTGCGGAAACTGAATTTGCGTGATCTGCAATGACCCCGCGGAGAGCGCGTTCGGCGGCGCCAGGCGTTTGACTGGCCTCGTCACTTTCCCTAGATGAATGGGTTTGTCACTTTCTTTGCGCGCGCAAAGAAAGTAACCAAAGAAACGCGCCGCCATCTACGAGCCGGTGCTGCGCACCGGTGCCCTGTGCTCCTCGGTGAATCAGGGGACGGCGCCGAACTCGCTGCGCTCAAACAGCGGCACCTCTTCGCCCCTGATTCCCCTGCGGTGCTCGGCTCGCTACAAGGCGGTCCCAACAGCCGCGAGCACACGCACGACCGTTCCTGATAGAGCCAAGCCATGCTTGGCTGCTTTTGCTTTTGCTTTTGCTTTTGCTCTTCCTTGCCCTCCGGCTTCGGCCTGAGCCGAGCGTGGGCCCGGCTTTACAGCAACCGCGCGAGCAGGAAACCGTCGAGAGCCTGCGGGTGGGTCCGGGCAGGACCGTCCGCGGCATGGATGCCGCGGCCGAGCTTGCAGGGATGTACTTGCAGCGTGTCCTGCCCGGACCCACCCGCAGGCTCCACCCGATACCCCGAAGGCGCTGCTCTACACAGCCAACTCGAACCCAACAAAAAACCCGGCCGAGGCCGGGTTTTTCGCATGACCAGATAACAACCGGGAATCAGTCGCCCTGCTGCTTCTGCAGATGCTCCCAACGCTCCTGGGCGTCGATGGTGCGCTCGGCGGTCAGGCGCGCTTCCAGGCGCTCCAGGCCGATTTCTTCGCCGGTGTCGACGCAGTAGCCGTAGTCACCTGCTTCCAGGCGCTTGAGGGTGCTGTCGATCTTGCCGATCAGCTTGCGGTAGCGGTCGCGGGTACGCAGTTCCAGCGAGTTCTCGGTCTCGCGGGTCGCACGCTCGGCTTCGTCGCCGATGTCACGCACTTCCTCGCGCAGGTTCTCGATGGTCTGCTTGGACTCTTCCACCAGGTCCGCACGCCAGTTCTGCAGGCGCTGGCGGAAGTACTCCTGCTGCAGCGAGCTCATGTATTCCTCTTCCGAGGACGGCTTGTAGCCAGCCGGCAGGATCGGGCGGCCGGTGGCCTCGTCGGTCTTGTACTCGACCACCTTGTACTTGCTGCGCGGGGCCGGTGCCGCCGAGCGGGCGGCGACGGCCACGGCAACCTTGCCGACAGGGCGCGACACGGTCTTCGGGGCGGAATCGGATTTCACGGCGGTTTTGGCAGGCGATTTCGAAACGGGCACGGGATTCTTGGATTGCGGGGCCTTCGAAGCGGCAGGAGCGGCGGCCGGGGCCGGCTTGGAGGCCGGCTGGGCTGCTGCCACTGCCACGGTCTTGGCCGGGACAGGCTTGGCCGGAGCCGGCTTGGCAGCTGGCTTCGGTGCGGACTTCACTACTGGGACCGGGGTCGGCTTGACGGCCGGCGCGGCAACATTCTTGGCAACCTTCTTTACAGCGGCAGGCGTGGCAACCGGTTTAGCTGCAGCGACCTTCTTTGCCGCGGGCTTGGCGACCGGCTTGGCTGCAGCCTTCTTCACCACCGCCTTCGGCGCCGGCTTGGCTGCTGCCTTCTTCGCCACCGGCTTGGCGGCGGCCTTCTTCACCGGCGCGGCCTTGCTGGCGGTTTTCTTCACCACCGGCGCCTTCTTGCTGGCAGCGGCAGGCTTGGCCTTGGCGGGCGCAGCGGCCTTCTTCGCCACCGGCTTGGTTGCCTTGACCGGCGTTTTCTTTGCGGTGGCCTTCCTGGCCGCCGGTTGCGAGGACGCTGCCTTGGTCGCCGGCTTGCTGGCCGGTTTCCTGGCAACGGGCTTTGCCGCCAACTTCTTCACAACAGGCTTGGCGGTTTTCTTGGCGGCCGTTGCGGCCTTCTTTGCAGTTTTTTTAGCAGCCACGAAACGCTCTTCCTTGGATTCCCCGGGGCCCGGGAAAGCGGGCCTTTATAGCCTACCCGACCCGCAGCAGCAACCTCAGCGACCCTGCTCCATTCAGTCCTGGAGCCAAGCCAGCCAAGGGGCGGTCCGACGAACACGGACCGCCTTGCGCGGTACGGAACCTGGCCAGCACCCGAGAGTGCTGGTACCGGTCGCAGGCCATCGGCGACATGCGACCAACGGCCCATCCTGCACAAATGCGGCCTTCATGCCAACTGGCATAAGATGACTGGGTGATCTCGCGCCTGCTCATCGCCCTGCTGCGCTTCTACAAGCGCTTCATCAGCCCCTTGCTGGGGCCACGCTGCCGTTTCGTGCCGAGCTGTTCTGAATACGCGATGGAAGCCATCTCGCGGCACGGACCGCTGCGCGGCAGCTGGCTGGCTGCGCGCCGGCTCGGTCGCTGCCACCCGTTCCATCCCGGCGGCTTCGACCCCGTGCCCGAGTCTCCCAACGCCCCCTCTTGCCGTTGCACAGGAAAACACTGACATGTCCTCCACCCTCATCACCAACGCCCGCATGGTCAACGAAGGCCGCACCTTCGACGGCGACCTACGCATCGAGAACGGCCGCATCGCGCAGATCGGCAGTGGGCTGGCGCCGCGCGACGGCGAGCAGGTGGTGGACGCGGCCGGACGCTGGCTGCTGCCCGGCATGATCGATGACCAGGTGCACTTCCGCGAACCGGGCCTGACCCACAAGGGCGACATCGCCAGCGAGTCGGCGGCGGCCGTGGCCGGTGGCCTGACCAGCTTCATGGACATGCCCAACACCAACCCGCCGACGCTGGATTCGACCATCCTGGAGGCCAAGTACGAGCTCGCGCGCGGCCGCGCCTGGGCCAACTACGGCTTCTACCACGGTGCCAGCAATGACAACCTGGACGCGATCCGCGCCCTGGACCCGAAGAAGGCCCCGGGCGTGAAGGTGTTCATGGGTGCCTCCACCGGCAACATGCTGGTCGACAACCCGGAAACGCTGGATGCGATCTTCCGCGAATGCCCGACCCCGATCATCACGCACTGCGAAGACACGCCGATGATCGATGCCAACCTGAAGGCCTTCCAGGAAAAGTACGGCGACGCGCTGACCCCGGACATGCACCCGGACATCCGCTCGCGCGAGGCCTGCATCAAGTCCACCCGCCTGGCGATGTCGCTGGCGCGCAAGCACGGCACCCGCCTGCACGTGCTGCACATCTCCACCGCCGATGAGCTGGCGCTGTTCGAGAAGGGCCCGCTGATCCGTGCCGACGGCAGCCGCAAGCAGATCACCGCCGAGACCTGCGTGCACTTCCTGCACTTCGCGCGCCCGGATTACGCGACCAAGGGCAACCTGATCAAATGCAACCCGGCGATCAAGGAAGTGTCCGACCGCGAAGCGATCACCGCCGCGCTGGCCGACGACGTGCTGGACGTGCTGGCCACCGACCACGCGCCGCACACCTGGGAAGAGAAGCAGAAGCCCTACGCGCAGGCGCCGTCGGGTCTGCCGCTGGTGCAGTACGCACTGGTGGCCGCGTTGGAGCGCGTGCACGAAGGCAAGCTGACCCGCGAACAGGTGGTGCAGAAATTCGCACACGCGCCGGCACAGCTGTTCGACGTGGAAGAGCGCGGCTTCCTGCGCGAAGGCTACTTCGCCGACCTGGTGCTGGTGGAAGACGTGCCGTTCACCGTCAAGCGCGAGGACGTACTTTCCAAGTGTGGTTGGTCGCCGTTTGAAGGCACCACCTTCCGTTCGCGCGTGGCCTCGACCTGGGTCAACGGCCAGCTGGTGTGGGACGGCAGCACGCTGGTGGGCCAGCCCGCTGGCCAGCGCATGACCTACGACCGCTGATGCGTCCGGCTCTGATGATCGGGGCGCTGCTGTTGGCCGCGCCCCTGCTCAGCGTACCGGCGGCGCAGGCCCAGGATGGCATCGGCAGCCTGATCGACAGCCGCGTGGTATTCCCGGCCAGCGCGTCGCAGGGCGCGCTGGTGATCGGCAAGGTGCCCGCCGGCAGCCGCGTGCAGTACGCCGGCCGCCAGCTGCGGGTGAGCAGCTACGGCAGCGTGGTGTTCGGCATCGGCCGCGACGAAAAGGGTCCGCTGCGCGTACAGGTGCAACGCCCCGACGGTGGCAGCGAGACCGCCACCATCACCGTGACCCCGCGCGACTGGCCCACCGAGCGCGTCAACGGCGTGCCCCCGAAGACGGTCAATCCGCCGCCGGCCATTGCCGAACGGATCAAGCGCGAACAGGCGCAGGTGACCGCCGCGCGTGCCCGCGATGATGACCGCACCGACTTCACCCAGACCTTCATCTGGCCGGTGCAGGGCCGCATCAGCGGCCGCTTCGGCAATGCGCGCGTGTACAACGGCCAGCCCGGTGCCGGCCATTCCGGCATGGATATCGCGGTGCCGACCGGCACTCCGGTGAAGGCACCGGCCGCCGGCATCGTCACCTTCGCCGGCCCGGACCTGTACCTGACCGGCGGCACGCTGCTGCTCGACCACGGGTTCGGGGTCAGTTCCAACTTCCTGCACCTGTCGCGCATCGACGTGAAGGTGGGTGACCGTGTCGAGCAGGGCCAGGTGATTGCGGCGGTCGGCGCCACCGGCCGCGCCACCGGCCCGCACCTGCACTGGGGCATGAACTGGTTCGACACCCGCATCGACCCGCTGCTGGTACTGGAGCGGAAGTAACGCGCGTGTGGTTTCGCCGGGCATGGCCCGGCGCTCGCCGGTCAACGCGCTCGGTAGCGCCGGGCCATTCCCGGCGGACAAGGAAACAAGGAACGTTGCATGCCCGCCCCGGGTGATATCTACACTGTCCACAACGCACGCCTGCAGGCGTTCGTCGCCTACCAGCTGACCCATCAGGACGATCGCGAAGGCGGCTTCGCCATCCTGACCCTGGACTGGACCGGCACCACCCTGCCCGACCCGGCCGCCGTGGCGGCGATGCAGCCCGCGCGCTTCGACTACCTGCACCAGGACAACGCCCTGGACCATCTGTGGGTGGGCAGGCGCGTGCCGCGCGATTTCCAGCATATGGGCTGGCGCGCGCCGCTGGTCGGCAGCGCACCCGACAGCTACGGCACCTGGCCGGACGGCTCGGAAGTGGAACGGCAACGCCATTGGAATGCGCAGGACGCGGCGGCCGTGCAGGCCTTCAAGACCGCCGCGCGCGCGCCCGAAAACCACACGGTGCTGCCGGAACGCGGCCAGTACCCGGTACGCCGCAGTGCCACGCGGCTGGATGGCCAGGCCATGAACCTGGCGCCTTCGCTGGCCCTGTTTGATGCCCTGCCCCTGCTCACCCGGCTGGATATCGCCGAACCGGTGCCCGACCTGCTGCCGTGGCTGCGCACGCGGCCGCTGATCCATTCCCTGGAGATCAGCGGCCAGTACGCACCCGCGCTGGACCTGCGCGGTACCGGGCTGCTGCAACTGGTCATTGATGTCACCGGCCTGCGCAGCCTGCACCTCAATGCCAGTCTGTCCCGGCTCACCCTGCAGGGTTCGATCAGCCCCGACCTGGTCATCCACGGCGAGGACGACGGACGCTGGCTGACCGTGATCAGCAGCGACGCCGGCCTGCCGTGGTCCGGTCTGCCGCAGCTGGGCGAACTACAGTTGCGCGAGGTGCGCGAGGTGGATGCCAGCCGCATCGCCGCGCGTTTCCCGCAGCTGCGGGCGCTGCGAATCGCCGGCGCCCCCCTGCGTGCTGCAGGGCCTGCAGCACCTGGGCGATCTACGGCAGCTGCATACGCTCAGCGCCAGCGATGTATTTCCAGCGGAGGACGCCGTGTTTCCCGCACCGGAGTGCTGGCCCAGCCTCTGCCGGCTGTGGCTGCACAGCCTGCCGGCCGCGCTCGGCACTGCCATCCGCAAGGCGTACAAGGGCGAGGTGGCGAAAGGCCTGGATCTGGACGTAGGACAACTGCGCAAGCCCGAATGGCTGGCCGCCAACCTCGACAATCCCTTCCGCGACTGGGAGGGCGGCACGCATATCAGTACTGCGCAGGCGAAAAAGGCAGCCGCGCTGTATCGCAACGCCTGCACCGATGCCCTGAAGCTGGACACCGGCGGCGGCGATGCCGCGGAACTGACCGCAGCCCTGGCGCAGATCGGCCGCGCCTACACCGAGGGCTTCAACGCACTGGACCGCCGCAGCGGCTTCATCGAAACCGAGGAACGCGAGCAGATCTACACGGCGTGGATGGGCATCGTCGATGCAGTGGATGCGCGAAGTGAAATCGCGTTGGACCGCGAGGTACTGCGCGCTGCAATGAATGAGGCCAGGACGTTCTGAGACGCCAGAGGGCGGTAGTGCCGGCCGCTGGCCGGCAACCGCATGAATTCTGCAGTGCCCGAGCTGCCGGCCAGCGGCCGGCACTACCAGGCAGTTGAATCAACCGCGGGCGGCCCACCACACGCGCAGCAAGGTGCGCACCGGTGTCGCTTCAATCGGCTTGCCTGCAGCCTGCGCGGCCACGCGGGCGCGGGCCAGGCTGGACCAGATACGGCGCGGGCGCGGACCGGATACGCGGCTGCCCCACCCCTTCAACAGGTACTGCGCCCAGCGCTGCGCGGCCGTGCTGGAATCCTCATCCAACAGGCTGCGCGGCACACCGGCCACGCCGGCATCCTGCAGGCGCTGGGCCAGGGTCTGCAGCTGCACCGCGCGACCGGCGCCGGTGCGCGGCCTGTCGTTGAACAGCGCCGCTTCCACCGTGGCAACCGCGTCGGCGTAGTTGGCCAACGCGCGCTCGGCGCTGGCCGCATCCAGTGCGACGGTGCGCGCTTCAACCAGATCCGGCAGCGCCTCGGCCAGCTGCGCCCACGGCGCACGCACTGGCTCCAGCAGGCGGCCCAACGGGTGACGCGACCGGTGCGCAGCCCAGCTGCGCAGCTCCTCGCCCCACCAGGCCAGCTTGGCATCGGCTGGCATCGGGTCGCCACTGGTGTTGAGCATGTCGTCGAATTCCTGCAGCAGCGCGAACCACGCCACTGCAAGCTCGCGTTGCGATTCGGCCACGAACGGGGCGGCCACCGACCATTCCGGCCAGCGGCTGCGCCACTTGTCGAGGAAACTGTCCAGCGCGGTACTGCTCACTACGTCATTCCTTACGGCTGGGCCGGGGTTGCCGGCCGGGTCGGCCAGAGGCTGGCCAGTTGCAGAAGTTCGGCGTTCTCGACCAGCACGTCGGCCTGCCACGCCAGCGGGTCGTCACTGTGCAGGCGGTAACCCCACAGCGCCGCGACCGACGGCATGGCCGCAGCCCGCGCAGCAATGATGTCGCGCTCGTCGTCGCCCACGTACACGCAGTCTTCGGCGGCAACGGCAATCGCCTGCGCGGCGTGCAGCAGGGGCAGCGGATGCGGCTTGCGCTCGGCAAGGCTGTCACCGCCCACCAGTACCGCACAGCGCTGCTGCCAGCCATGCTGCGGCAGGATCAGGCGCGCCAGGTACTCGGGCTTGTTGGTGACGATGCCCCACACGGTACCGGCGTCATCCAGTGCAGCAAGCATGTCTGCAACGCCATCGAACAGTACCGCGTGCTGGCCGATCAACGCCTCGTAGCGCTGCAGGAACTCCGGAATCAGCGCATCACGCGCCGCCGTGTCCAGTTCGGGGAAGGCTGCCGAGACCATCGCACGCGAGCCCTTCGACACCACCGGGCGCAACAACGCCGGATCGATCGGTGCACGACCACGCTCGGCCAGCATCGCATCGCAGGTGGCGACGAAGTCCGGCGCACTGTCCAGCAGCGTGCCGTCCAGGTCGAACAGCACCGCACGCGGGAAACCGGTGGAGGTCATGCCGGCTTGACCGCGTAGGCGAGGTAGTTGATGTCGGTGCGGCTGCTCAGGCGGGCGTGGTTGCGCCACGGCTCGTAGGCCATGCCGCTGACATCCACCAGCTGCATGTCGGCCTCGCGCAGCCAGCGCGCCAGCTCGGCCGGCTTGATGAATTCCTGGTAGTGATGGGTGCCCTTGGGCAGCAGCCGCGCCACGTACTCGGCGCCGACAATCGCCACCGCGAAGGCGGCAGCGGTGCGGTTGATGGTCGACAGGAACAGGTGACCGCCCGGCTTCAGCAGGCGCTTGCAGGCCTCGATGATCGCGCCCGGATCCGGCACGTGCTCGAGCATTTCCATGCAGGTGACCACATCGAAACTGCCCGGCTGCTCGGCAGCCAGGTCCTCTGCAGCCTGGACGCGATATTCGACCTTGGCACCGCTTTCCAGCGCGTGCAGGCGTGCGACCTTGACCAGTTCCGGGGCCAGGTCGATGGCGGTGACGTCGGCACCGGACTGCGCCAGCGCCTCGCTCAGCAGGCCGCCACCGCAGCCGATATCCAGCACGCGCGCACCGCGCAGCGGCACGCGGTCAGCCACGTACTTCAGCCGCACCGGGTTCAGCGCATGCAGCGGCTTCTGTGGGCCGTCAGCGTCCCACCAGCGGTTGGCCAACGCGGCGAACTTGTCCAGCTCGGCCTGATCGAAATTGGAGGATGCGTGGGGGGCAGTCATGGGGAAGTCCTTGCAGCGCCGGGGTTCAGGCGCGGATATGACGGATACGCTCGCGCCACTGGCGCGCGTTGGCGATGATGCCCGGCAGGTCCATGCCGACCAGCTCGCGCTGCACCAGCTTCGGCTTGCCGGCGATCCAGACGTCGCTGACCTGCTGGCGGCCGGTGGCGTACACCAGCTGTGACAGCACGTTGTGCAGCGGCTGGGTTTCCAGCGCCGACAGGTCAACGCAGACCAGGTCGGCCTGCTTGCCGACTTCGATCGAACCGATGCGCTCGCCGAAGCCCAGTGCGCGGGCGCCGCCCAGGGTGGAGGCGCGCAGCGTGGTGGCCGCGTCCAGCGCGGTGGCATCGTCGGCCACGGCCTTGGCCAGGATCGCCGCGGTGCGGTTCTCGCTGAACATGTCCAGGTCGTTGTTGCTGGCGCAGCCATCGGTGCCGATCGCCAGGTTCACGCCGGCACGCTGCAGGGCGCAGGCCGGGCAGAAACCGGAGGCCAGCTTCAGGTTCGATTCCGGGCAATGCACCACGCTGACGCCGCGTTCGGCGCACAGGTGGATTTCCGCGTCGGTCAGCTGGGTCATGTGCACCGCGATCAGGCGGTCGTTGACCAGGCCGAGCCGATCCAGCCGCGCCAGTGGGCGCTGGCCGTGCAGCTTGATCGAATCGGTGATTTCCTGCGCGGTCTCGTGGGTGTGCAGGTGGACCTGCATGTCGAGCTGGTCGGACAACATCCGCACCCGCTCGAAGTTGGCATCGTTGACCGTATATGGCGCGTGCGGCGCGAACGCAGTACCGATCAGCGGGTCGGTTCGCCACTGGTCATGCAGTTCACCGGCCTTGGCGAAGTACTCGTCGTCGGTCTTGGCCCAGGCGGTGGGGAAATCGATGATGACCGCGCCGACCAGCGCGCGGAAACCGTGCTTTTTGTAGACCGCAGCCTGCACGTCGCCGAAGAAGTAGTTCTCGTTGGCGCAGGTGGTGCCGCCGCGCAGCATCTCGGCGATGGCCAGGGTGGTGCCGTCGGCGACGAATTCGGGGCCGATCACCGCCGCTTCCACCGGCCAGATGTGCTGCTGCAGCCAGGTCATCAGCGGCAGGTCGTCGGCGACGCCGCGCAGCAGGGTCATCGGATTGTGCGTGTGCGCGTTGACCAGGCCCGGCATCAGCGCCGCCTCGGGCCGGCTGACCACCTGCGCGGCGCGGAAGCGCGCACGCGCCTCGGCACGCGGCAGGATGGCAACGATCTCGCTGCCACGCACGGCAACGGCATGGTCTTCCAGCACCACCGCATGCGGCTCGATCGGAACGACATAACCGGCTTCGATGAGCAGGTCGCAGGCTTCGGGGAGGTGCGGGCTATCGCTCATGCTGGCTCACTGGCTGGGGGGCGGCGAGATACTTCTGGGGGACACGCCCCTGAGTCAGGGGCTGCCGCGAAGCGGCGGGGTCTGGAGACTCGTGAAGCGGGACCCATGATCTGCCGAAGCAGATCATGGGAGCGCCAGCGCGAATGCGATGGCGCGTATCCGAGCATGGCTCGGCTCTACAGTAAGGTTGGCCTATGGCCGGAACCTTACTTGACGCGTGCGGAGTACTCGCCCGAACGGGTATCAACCTTGATGATTTCATCCTGGTTGACGAACAGCGGCACGCGGACCACGGCGCCGGTTTCCAGGGTGGCCGGCTTGCCGCCACCACCCGAGGTGTCGCCACGGACGCCCGGATCGGTTTCGGTGATCTTCAGCTCGACGAAGTTCGGCGGCTGCACGAAGATCGGCTCACCGTTCCACAGGGTGACCACGCAGGACTCTTCGCCCTTCAGCCACTTCTCGGCGCCGCCCATGCCGGCCTTGGTGGCCTGGACCTGCTCGAAGGATTCCGGGTCCATGAAGTGCCAGTACTCGCCATCGCTGTACATGAAGTTCATGTCGGTATCGACGACGTCGGCTGCATCCAGCGAGTCGGTCGACTTCATGGTCACTTCCTGGGTGCGGCCGTCCTTGATCAGGCGGTACTTCACGCGGGTGAAGGCCTGGCCCTTGCCCGGCTTGACGTATTCGGTGTCGATGATGACGGCCGGTTGGTTGTTGACCAGGATCTTCATCCCGTTCTTGACGTCGTTCATGCCGTAGCTGGCCATGCGTAAACTCCTGAGTGGCAAAAACGCCGCGGGTGCGGCGAGCCGTTAGAATGGAAAGCCCACCGGATGCCGGTGGGCGACTGTTTTTCTGCCCCCATGATAACCGCAGGCCCCCTCTCCATGCAGCTTTCCGCCTTCCCCCGGCCCCAGTCGCCAGGCGCGCCCGCGCGCTGGCAGCAGCTCTGGCGCCAGGCACTGCGCGACCCGCAGGCCCTGCTGGCCCGGCTGCAGCTGGACCCGGCTGCGCTGGGCGTCTCGGACGCGGCCATGGCCCAGTTCGCGCTGCGCGTGCCGGAGGGGTTCGTGGCCCGCATGCGCAAGGGCGATCCGGCCGATCCGCTGCTGCGGCAGGTGCTGCCGATCGACGAGGAAATGCGTCCCGCGCCCGGGTTCAGCTTCGATGCGGTGGGCGATGGCGCGGCCAAGAAGGCCACCGGCGTCATCCAGAAGTACCGAGGCCGCGCCCTGCTGGTCGCCACCGGCAGCTGCGCGATCAACTGCCGCTACTGCTTCCGCCGCCACTTCGACTATGGCGCGGAAAACGCCGCCAAGGGCGGCTGGCAAGAGGCCGTAGCCGCCATCGCGGCCGATCCGGACATCGACGAGGTGATCCTGTCCGGCGGCGACCCGCTGTCGCTGGCCACGCACAAGCTGGTCGAGCTGACCGACGCCCTGCGCGCGATCCCGCATATCCGCCGCCTGCGCATCCATACCCGGCTGCCGATCGTGCTGCCAGAGCGCGTGGACGATGAACTGGTCTCCTGGCTGGGCAGCCTGCCGTGGCCGCTGGCGATCGTGGTCCACGCCAACCATGCCAATGAATTCGACGCCAGCGTGGACGCGGCGATGGCCCGCCTGCGCGGCATCGGCGCCCAGCTGCTGAACCAGGCGGTGCTGCTGCGCGGGGTCAACGACAGCGTGCAGGCCCTGCAGAACCTGAGCGAGCGCAGTTTCGCCGCCGGCGTGCTGCCCTACTACCTGCACCAGCTGGACCGGGTCGAAGGCGTGGCCCACTTCGAGGTGGACGACACCCGGGCCAAGGCACTGATTGCAGGCCTGACCGCGCAGCTGTCCGGCTATCTGATCCCGAAGCTGGTGCGCGAACTGCCCGGCGACCCGAGCAAGCGCCCGCTGTAACAAGAAAGGGGACGGAGGGAATTAAGTCGCTTATGCATTTGCGACTTAATTCCCTCCGTCCCCTTTTTTTGGGGTCAGAGGCCCGATTCGATCATCCGCACCACTTCGGTGGCGGTGACCGGGTGACTCAGCCAGTAGCCCTGCCCCAGATCGCAGCCGCGCTGCGCCAGCAGTTCAAACTGCGCCTGCTGCTCGATGCCCTCGGCCACCACCGTGATGCCCAGCGCGTGGGCCATGGCGATGATCGCCGTGGTCAGCGCGAGGTCATCGGGATCACGCTGCATGTCGGCCACGAAACTCTTGTCGATCTTCACGCCGTCCACCGGCACCTGGCGCAGGTGGCTCAGGCCGGAGAAGCCGGTGCCGAAATCGTCCAGCCAGACCTTCACGCCGGTGCGATGCAGCTTGTCCAGCAGCTGCGCGGCGACCATCTCGTCACCGATCACCGCGGTCTCGGTCAGCTCCAGGTGCAGGCGCGACGCTGGCAGCCCGGATTCATGCAGGCATTGCGCGACCAGCGCCGGCAGTTCACCGCCGCGCAGCTGCCGCGGTGACACATTGACCGATACGAACAGGTCGTCGCCTGCCACGCCACGCGGCCATTGCGAGGCCTCCATGCAGGCCGCACGCAGCACCTTCGGGCCGATGATCTCGATCAACCCGCTCTGCTCGGCCACTTCGATGAACACCGACGGCGGAATCGTGCCCAGGGTCGGATGCTGCCAGCGCAGCAGCACTTCGACGCCGACCATGCGACGGTCGCGCATGCGGAAGATCGGCTGGTAGGCCAGGCGCAGTTCCCCGCGCTCCCAGGCCCCGCGCAGCTCCTGCTCCATGTGCACACGACGCTCGACCGCATGGTCCATCGCCCGGCTGTAGTAGCGGTAGCAGTTCTTGCCCGCCATCTTCGCCTGGTACATGGCGATGTCGCCGTTCTTCAGCAGCGTCGTCGCGTCGGCCGCATCATCGGGGAACAAGGTCACGCCGATCGAGGTACCGAGGAACAGCTCCCGGCCCTGCACCACCAGCGGCCTGCCCAGCTCACGCACCAGCACCTCGGCCAGCAGCCGCGCGTTGGCGGCCACGTCACCGTCGCCGACCAGAATCACGAATTCATCGCCACCGAAGCGGGCCAGCAGGGCCTCGTCACCGCCCGCTTCCGCGACCGCGCGACCGATGCGCTGTGCGAACTGCAGCAACGCCTCGTCACCGGCCTCATGGCCAAGCGTGTCGTTGACCCGCTTGAAATCGTCGATGTCGGCGAACAGCAGTCCCAACCGATGATTGGCGGCACGCGCCGCCATCAGCCGATGGTCCAGCGCTTCGCGGAACGCCAGCCGGTTGGTCAGCCCGGTCAATGCATCGGTGTAGGCCATGTGCCGCACTTCGCGGTCATGGCGGGCGATCGCATCGCGCATGCGGGCGAAGCCGCGCACCAGCTCACCCACTTCATCGTCACGGGTGTTCTCGGCCAGCGGTGTCTGATAGTCCCCCGCCTCGATGCGACGCGCGGCCGCGGCCAGGTCGCGGATCGGCGCGACCAGCGTGCGCTGCACGTACAGGATCACCACCACGCCAATCACCACCAGCAACCCCAGCATCAGCAGCAACCATCCCAGGTGGCGGCTGCCGACCAGCTGCAGGCGCTCGCCAAGGGTGGCATTGGCCGCCTGTTCGCGTTGCTGCACCTCGTCCAGCGCCATCCCGACGCGGACGCCGCCGATGCGCTGGTTGCCGACCATGATCGGCATCGTGTTGTCCAGCACCTTCGGCGATTCCTGCACCAGCAATGCCTGCGCCGCCGCAGCCTTGGGCGCCAGGGGATCGGCCATCGGCTGGCCGAATCCCGGGACCTCGACCGAGCCGTCGTGCACCAGCCGGCCACGCTCGTCGAACACCAGTACATAACGCACCACTGGCTGCCGCGCCGTGCTGCGCACCAGTACGCCGACCTGGTCCAGGTCGCGGTAATACAGCGGGTTGGCCAGCGCATCGGACAACTCGCGCGCCATCGCCTCGCCGCGGCTGCGCACGCTGCGGTCGAACAATTCATGGATGACGCCACCGCTGAGGGTGCGCACCTCGCTCTGCATCGCCGTCTGGCGCCCCAGCAGCACCGCCAGGATCGCGACCACCACGACCATCGCTCCGCCCATCGCCAGCAGGAACCGGGCCTGCATCCCCGAGCCGAGCCACTTCATTCCACTTCCATCCGCACGCGCGTCAATCCTTGTTTCAATTCATCCAACCGCTGCTGCGCATGCGCATCGACACGGTGGAAACCGGAAGTGCCAAAAAACCGATGCAACGCGCCCTGCGCCTGCGGGTCGCTGGCTGCCTGCAGCAGGACTTCCTGCAGGCGATCACGCACCCGGGCATCGAGGTCGGCGCGGACCATCTCCACCGCACGCGGGTACGGTTCGGTACGCAGCAGTTCGCGGAAATCGCGCCGGAATGCGGCCGGCACCCGCCGCTCGTCATTCCAGTCCACGCTGCTCACCGCCCCCACATCCGCCATCCCCTTGTGCACGTACGTCGCGATGTTCAACTCGCTGCGCGCGAACACATACCCCACGCTGTCACGCCCTGGCACGTCCCAGACCCCGGCCAGGATCTGTGGCGACAGGCCATGGTTCAGCAGGGTCATCACCGGCACCAGGTAGGCGCTGGTGGAAGCCGTGTTCTGCAGGGCCAGGCGATGGCCGCGCAGATCCTGCACCCGCTGGATGGGACTGTCGCTGCGCACGAAGAACACCGTCTGGTACTCGCGCACCCCGTTGCGTTCGGTCAGCAGCAAGGGGCGAGCGCCGCTGCGCTGGCCCAACGCCACTGCCGTACCGGAGGTTTCCGTGACCCAGTCGACCCGTCCCCGCCGCAGATAGCTCGCCATCTGCTGCGGGTCGCGGGCCATCAGTATCCGCCCCTCCTGGATGCCGACGTCATGCATGCGAGCCACAACGTAGTCCAGCAGGGGTTGCAGCTGCTCGTAGTGGGCCTTGGGGTCATCGCTGATCCGGCCCAGCACCAGCACCGGATCCGGTGCTGCATGCACGGCTCCGGCCAGCAGGACCATGGCCAGGCTCAGCAGTCCCCCCTGCATTGCCTTTCGCAGACCCGACACAGACGTCATCCCCCCTGGGTATCCAGACAGACTACCCGAAAAAATGAGAACGCCGTCAGCTGTCCTTGCTACCGGCCTGTGCCAGACGCGCCATGCGCTGGGTGTCGGCGAGGATGCCGCGCAGCAGGCGCACTTCCTGCTCGCTCGGTTCGCTGCGCAGGAACAGGCGGCGCAGCTTGCGCATCGCCGATTCCGGGGCACGCCCCTTGTGGAAATCGATCTCGTCCAGGGTGTCGGAAAGCTGGGCGAAGAAGCTCTCCATCTGCTCATGGCTGGCCGCCTGCTCGCGGAAGCTGGGTTCGGTTTCTGCAACCGGCTGCGCCCCAAGCAGTTGCATGCGCGTTTCGTACGCCAGCACCTGCACCGCGGCGGCCAGGTTGAGCGAGCTGAACTCCGGGTCGGACGGAATATGCACCGCTGCATGGCAGAGCTGCAGTTCCTCGTTGGTCAGGCCGGTGCGCTCGCGGCCGAATACCAGTGCCACCTCGGCACCTTCGCCCGCCTTGGCCACCGCACGGGCGGCAGCATCGGCCGGCAGGTATTCCTCCAGCTGGACGCGGCGGGCACGGGCCGTGCAGCCCAGTACCAGGCGACAGTCAGCCACAGCCTCGGCCAGGGTAGCCACCACCGGGGCGTCCCCCAACACGTCTTCGGCACCGGCCGAACGGCGGAAGGCCTCTTCGTCGAGCGGTTTTTCGGGGGCGACCAGCACCAGGCGGGCCAGGCCCATGGTCTTCAGGGCGCGGGCGGTAGCCCCCATGTTGCCGGGGTGCTGGGTACCGACCAGGACGAATCGGAGGCGGGTGGCGGCAGGAAACTGGGACATGAACAGGGAAAAGGTCGAGCTGGACGATGACCAATGGTAAACTGTGCGGCCGGCCACTGCGCCGGACCCGCTCTTTTCCCCCGCCAGTCCATCTCTTCTGCCTTTCCGGGAGCCCACGCCATGCAGAAACCCGCCGTCACCGTCATGGTCAAGGCCGCCCGCCTCGCCGGCAACGTCCTGTTGCGCAACATCAACAAGCTCGAGGCACTGAACGTGGTGCAGAAGGGCCGGATGGACTACGCCAGCGAAGTGGATGCGGACGCGGAAAAGGTCATCGTCAAGGAACTCAAGCGCGCCTACCCGGACTACGGCATCTTCGGTGAAGAAGGTGGCGTGCAGGGCGAGCGCCGCCAGATGTGGGTCATCGACCCGCTGGATGGCACCAGCAACTACCTGCGCGGCGTGCCGCACTACTGCGTGTCGATCGCCCTGGTCGAGAACGGCGAGCCGACCGATGCGGTCATCTTCGACCCGCTGCGCAATGAACTGTTCACCGCCAGCCGGGGCGCTGGTGCCGTGCTGAACGACCGCCGCATCCGCGTGGCCGACCGCAAGGACCTGGAAGGCACCATGATCCACACCGGCTTCGCCCCGCGCGAGCGCAGCCGCGCCAGCGCCCAGCTGAAGGCGGTCGACGCCCTGCTGGTGCACGGCGAGGACATCCGCCGCACCGGTTCGGCCGCGCTGGACCTGGCCTACGTGGCCTGCGGCCGTGCCGACGCCTACTTCGAGGCCGGTGTGAAGGCGTGGGACATCGCCGCCGGCCTGCTGCTGGTCCGCGAAGCGGGCGGCAAGGTCTGCGACTTCAAGGGCGCCACCCTGGGCCGCATGGACAACCGCGGCCCGGAGACCCACCAGATCGTGGCCGGCAACCTGAAGGTGGCCGAGTCGCTGCAGAAGGTGCTGGTGAACACTGGCTACGCGGCGGAGTTCGACGCGAAGTTCTGAGGTTCCGTGTAAAGCGGTTCATGGAGACGGCACCTGCGAAGGTGCCGTTTTCGTTTGCGCGCCGGCGAGAGTCACTTCCACGACCGCGGAGGGGTGTCACTTTCTTTGCGCGCAAAGAAAGTAACCAAAGAAACGCTCCGCCGGGGCGCGAGCCGACGTGCTGCGCACGCCGGTACCCTGCGCTCCTCGGCCCGTCGAGGGACGGTGGGGGAACTCGCTGCGCTCAGACACCCGCACCTCTTCGCCCTCGCCGGACCTGCGGTGCTCGGCTCGCTCAAGGCGGACCCAAGGTCAAATGCCACAGCTGCACCCAGTAGGTCCACGCCACGCGTGGATGCTGTTGCCAGCCATTTTCATCACGAAGGCTCAGCGTTTAAGGCGTTGCTCGATGAACGACCTGATGTCGGACCCTTCTTTGCTTACTCGAAGACAAGCCAGCGCAGCAAATGGATTGAACGGCACCTTCGATTCCATCTCATGACCAACCAACATGGGCTCGGGCACGCCATTCTCGTTCAGTTCGACACACGACCATTCGCCACCGAAGCGGTGCCTGACAACCTCACCTAGATATCGAGCGCTCGAGTACTGCATCAGCTCTTCTTCCTCGCCAGCTTCTTCCAGAAGTGCGATGAGCCTGTAGAGCGTGAGATCGAGCCCCTCCCAGCCATGCTCGGGATCAGGAAGTGCGGCATGCCCCCGTCTTTCGAGCGCATCGCTGAACATCTCCAGCTCGGTCACCGTATGCTCATTGAATTCCTCAAGGAACTCAGCCTTGAGGTCATCGAACGTCTCATTGTCTCCTTGATTCACGTCGGGCATTCCCATTCGCTCTGCGAAGCAACTCCCGACTAAGCCAGATCCTCGTTTGCGGTTCAATACACACGGACAGGCACCTCACCCGATCCCTTGCAGTGCAAGGGGACAATGGATCCAAGTACGACATTCCAGCCGGGCAAGAAGTGCCAATTGCGACAAAAACCAAGAGCACATCTACACGGCGACGGATTCAAAAAAAAACGCCCGGCGCGGGGCCGGGCGTTCCTGCACTACCGTGGAAGCGGAGGCTTACGCCACCGTCGACGCCCGCAGCGCGGCGATGCGCTCTTCCAGCGGCGGGTGGCTCATGAACAGCTTCTTCGCGGTCGAACCAGCAATACCGAAGGCGGCAATCTGGGTCGGCAGCGTGCTCTGGCCGTGGTTGAGCTGCAGGCGCTCCAGCGCGGCGATCATCTTCTGGCGACCGGCCAGCGAGGCACCGCCAGCGTCGGCGCGGAACTCGCGGTGGCGCGAGAACCACATCGAGATCATGGTGGCGAACAGACCGAACACCATCTCCAGCACGAACACGATGATGTAGTAGGCAAAGCCGCGGCCGCCGCCTTCGCGGTTGCCCGACAGCGCGCTGTCGATGATGCCGCCGACCACGCGGGCCAGCACGATCACGAAGGTGTTCAGCACGCCCTGCAACAGCGCCATGGTGATCATGTCACCGTTGGCGACGTGGGCGATCTCGTGGCCCAGCACCGCTTCGGCCTCATCCTCGCTCATGTTGTGCAGCAGGCCGGTGGACACCGCCACGAGCGCATTGTTGCGGTTGGCGCCGGTGGCGAAGGCATTGATCTCCGGACCTTCGTACACGGCCGCTTCGGGCATGCCGATGCCGGCCGCCTTGGCCTGGCGCTCGACGGTGGCCAGCAGCCAGCGTTCGGTCTGGTTGCGCGGCTCGGTGATCACCACCGCGCCGGTGGAACGCTTGGCCATCCACTTGGACAGCAGCAGCGAGATGAGGGAGCCACCAAAACCAAAGATCGCGGCCATGACCAGCAGGCCGCTCATCTGGTTCGAATTGACCCTCAGCAACGACATCACGATGCTGGCGAGGATCAGGACCGCGAAATTGGTCGCCAGGAACAGGGCAATGCGGGTAAACATGGGAAAATCCGGCTCGGAAGGGGTCGATACCGGTCAATTTGCGGTGTGGTCAGCTTGAATTCAAGCGCCAACCTGACCGACGATTCAGCCAGCATGACCTCCCCCATTCCCTGCGGCCGCTTCGCGCCCTCGCCGACCGGCCTGCTCCACCCCGGATCCCTGCTCGCCGCCTTCGGCAGCTGGCTGCTCGCGCGCCATCACGGCGGCCTGTGGCGGCTGCGCATCGAAGACGTCGACCCACCGCGCACCGTTCCCGGCGCCGCCGAGTCACAACTACAGGCGCTGGCAGCGTTCGGGCTGGCCCACGATGGTGCGATCCTCTGGCAGAGCGCGCGCGGCGAGGCCTACCAGGCCGCCCTGGACGTGCTGCTGGCCAGCGACCAGGCCTTTGTCTGCCATTGCAGCCGCAGCGACCTGGCTGCCAGCAGTGGCATCCACCATCGTTGCGTCGCCCGTCAACCCCGGCCGGACCCCGCCGTCCGCTTCCGTGTTCCACCCGGCAGCATCGTGCGCTTCACCGATGGCCTGCGTGGACCGCAGCAGCAGGACGTGCATGCCGAGGTCGGCGACTTCGTGCTGCGCCGTGCGGATGGCTGCTGGGCCTACCAGCTGGCTGTCGTGGTCGATGACGCCGCACAGGGCGTGACCGAGGTGGTACGTGGTGCCGACCTGCTCGACTCTACAGCGCGGCAGATCCTGCTGCAGCAGGCATTGGGGCTGGCGGTGCCGCACTACTGGCACCTGCCGCTGCTGTTGGATGCGCCGGGCCACAAACTATCCAAGTCGCTGGCGGCACTGGCGGTGGACAGTTCGCGCCCACTGCCGGTGCTGCGCCAGCTCTGGCAGCTGCTCGGCCAGGCACCCGGGGCACTGGAACCTGCGCACGATCTGGACACGCTGTTGGCGGCCGCCCGGCAGGCCTTCGACCCAGCACTACTGCCACGTACCGACATCCTGCTGCCACCCGGCGCACTTTCTGCGCCGATGTTGCAGAATCACCCCTCCCCCACCTGATTTCCGGACAGCATTCCATGACATCTCGCGTCGCACTGGTCACCGGCGGAACCGGCGGCATCGGCACCGCCATCTGCCAGCGCCTGGCCGACCAGGGCCACCGGGTCGCCACCAATTACCGCGACGAGGCCAAGGCCCGCGCCTGGCAGCAGGCGATGGCCGAACGCGGTTACAGCGTGTCGATCTTCCCGGGTGATGTCTCTGATCCGGACAGTGCCGAAGCACTGGTGCGTGCAGTCGAGGCCGAACTGGGCCCGGTCGAGATCCTGGTCAACAACGCCGGCATCACCCGCGACACCACCTTCCATCGCATGCGCGCGGACCAGTGGCACGATGTGATCAACACCAACCTCAACTCGGTGTTCAACGTCACCCGCCCGGTCATCGAGGGCATGCGCCGGCGGGGCTGGGGCCGGGTCATCCAGATCAGCTCGATCAACGGCCTGAAGGGCCAGTACGGCCAGGCCAACTACGCGGCCGCGAAGGCCGGCATGCATGGCTTCACCATCTCGCTGGCCCGCGAGAACGCCGGCTTCGGCATTACCGTCAACACCATTTCGCCCGGCTACGTGGCCACCGACATGGTGATGGCGGTGCCGGAAGAAGTGCGCGCCAAGATCGTCGCCGACATTCCCACCGGGCGCCTCGGCAAGCCGGAGGAAATCGCTTACGGGGTGTCCTTCCTGGTGGCGGAGGAAGCCTCGTGGATCACCGGCAGCAACCTGGACATCAATGGCGGCCACCATATGGGTTGGTAAGCCGCGCCAGCGGCCACAGCGGCGCACACCCGCCGCCCCTGCCGATGGTCATGCTGCGCAGCACGCAAACCCTTGTTGCGCAACATGATCCCCCGTGAAAGCCAAGCCTGGCGGGGGCTGAGGCGGTTGCAACGGCTGCTGCACTGCGCCATGCTGCGCATCTACTGTGACGAGTGACCGCTTCAATGGCTGCGACCCGCATCATCAAGAAGTATCCGAACCGCCGCCTCTACGACACCGAGATCTCCAGCTACATCACCATCGAGGACGTGCGCCAACTGATCCTGGACGGTGAAGACTTCGAAGTCCGTGACGCCAAGAGCGGCGACGACCTCACCCGTTCGGTCCTGCTGCAGATCATCGCCGACCAGGAACAGGACGGCGAACCGATGCTGTCCACCCAGCTGCTGAGCCAGCTGATCCGCTTCTACGGCGACTCCCTTCAGGGCTTCATGGGCAACTACCTGGAGCGCAGCATGCAGGTCTTCCTCGACCAGCAGCAGCAGTTCCGCCAGCAGATGGGCAACCTGCTGGGCCAGACCCCGTGGGCGATGATGAACCAGTTGACCGAGCGCAACCTGGAGCTGTGGCAGGAATTCCAGCGCAGCATGGGCACCGGTTTCGGTGGTCCGCGACCGGGTGGCACCGGAACGGGAACCGGCGCAGGTACCGGCAACAAGCCGAACGAGCCGGGCACCGGCACCGGCGGCAAGACCCGCCGCTGAGCTGCGGCATCGGCTGATACGAAAACGGCGCGCCCCTGGCGCGCCGTTTTGTTTGGCATCGTGCCAACGATACGTCAGCGTTTCGCCTTGCACCCCGTGCATACGCGCTCGACCTTGTAGCCCTTCGCCTTCAGCTTCTCGACCACGCCGTCGTTGCCCAGCAGGTGCAGGGTACCGACCACCACCAGCGTGCCGCCCTGCCCGGCCTGCAGGTACGGCAGCAGCTTCGGCACCCAGGCATCGTTGCGCCCGGTGTTGATGCGCTGGTAAAGCTGCGGGTACTGCTGGCGCATTTCCGCGGCCATCTTCGTCCACAACACGCGCTCATCGCCGCGCCGCCATGCGTCGTGCAGCTGACGTGCCTGCTCATCGCCCTTGCCCGCCTGGTCCAGCGCCTCGGACAGCATCTGTCGCTGCTCCTGCACGGTCATGCCGTCGAGCATGCCGATCTGGGTATCGATGTCTTCCAACCCGGCAGTCTTGCGGCCGGTCTTCTGCGCACGCTCCATGAAATGACGGTCCAGGCCCAGCGCCGGGTCCAGGCCCATCTTCTGCATCTGCCCAACCGAAATGCTCAGGCCGACGAACCAGGGCTTCATGCCCTGCATCTGTGCCAGCGGAAGCTTGTTCTCGGATGCAAACGCCTGCAGCTTCTGCCAGGTGGCCGCGTCAAGATCGCGCTTGAGCTCGCTGCCATCGGTGCGCACCGCGGCCTGCACCATGCGGCTGGCCAGCTGCGGCGACTGCATGTCCTCCGGCGACAGTTCGAACACGACCCGCTGCGAAGCCTCGAAGGCCTGCTCGACATCGGGCGACAGCGGGTAGTCCTGCGGCTTCAACAGATGGAATGATCCAAGCAGGTACACGCGTGAATCCCCCGGGCCGGTCACCTTCCACAGCAGCGGCACCGGCGGCTTGGCCGCCGCCGTGGCGTCGGTGGCCGGTGCATTGCGCGCCGGTGCCAGCGGCGCGATTGCAAACGCTGCCATCAGCAGCGTTGCACGGAACAGTCGCTTCAACGGCATCTCAGCCTTCTCCTTCAGACAGGTGGTAGGCCTTCTCGCCCGCTTCCATGCGCAGGTCCAGCCGGTTTTCCGGCGGCGCCAGCGGGCACGTGGCATAGGCGGTGAATGCACACGGCGGGTTGTAGGCATGGTTGAAATCAATGCGTACCGTGCCGTCGGCAGCGGGCGCGTCGGTATCCAGGTAGCGACCGGCCGGATAACTGCCGCGGCCACTGGTGCGGTCGGCAAAGATCAGGAACAACGGCTGCCCGGCGGCTCCGATCGCCTCCAGCCGCCATGTGCGGCCGTCACGTTCGAATTCGACCGCACCGGCATTGGGCATTTCGGTGGTCAGACCGGTGATGTCGACAATGGGCAGGGTCTTGCCCGCCGGATGCGGGATGAAACGTGCCTGCACCTGCCAGTCCGGGCCACCCGGCCAGTACTCCAGGCCGGCGAAATCACGGCGCGCCGGCGCATCGGCGTGCTTGACCCGCAGTGCATCGCGCGGCCCGCGCCGGATGATGCTGAGCTGCCCCTTGCCGCCGTCGAAGGCCAACAGGGTCGGCTGCGGATCCTTGTCGGTGTCGATGCGGATACGGCCGCGTACCGGCTGGCCGTCATGGCTGACGTCCACACCGGCTTCGGGCGTGAACCACCACTGGCTGCCCTCGCGACGCAGCAGGCCCAGCTTGTCCGGGCCGACCGTCAGGCGGATGCCATTGGTGGGGCCGCTACCGACGAAATGTGATTTGTTCTGCAGCCAATGCAGGCCCACCAGGGCCGTCCAGCCATCGGGCCGGGTCAGGTCCTCGTAGCGGGCCACCCGCCATTGCTGCTGCGCGGCCGCATAGGCCGGATCTTCAGTGACCTTCGGCGCCGGCGGTGTCGCCGGGCTGCACGCGGCCAACAGCAAGGCGGCCAGCAGGCCGCCCATTCCCCGATAACGCATCGATGCTCCCCTCAACGTCCGCGCAGGAACCAGCGGTCGATTTCCGCCAGCGAAAAACGGGCCCAGGTCGGCCGGCCGTGGTTGCACTGGCCAGACCGCTCGGTGATTTCCATGTCGCGCAGCAGCGCGTTCATTTCCGGCACGGTCAGGCGCCGGTTGGCACGCACCGCACCGTGGCAGGCCATGGTCGACAGCAGTTCGTCACGTGCGCTGGCCACGCGGCGGCTCTGGCCATGCTCGCGCAGGTCGGTCAGCACATCGCGCAGCAGCCCCTCCGGTTCGGCATGCGCCAACAGCGCTGGAATACTGCGCACGTGCAGCGATCCGGGACCGGCACGGGTCACCTCGAAGCCGAGCGCCGCCAACGTTCCGGCTTCACTTTCGGCAGTGTCGGCCTCGCGCTCGCCCACTGCCAGCGTGATCGGCACCAGCAGCGGCTGCGACTGCAGGCCGATACCATCGTGCGCGTTCTTCAGGCGCTCGTAGCCGATGCGCTCGTGTGCGGCATGCATGTCGACCACGATCAGGCCTTCTGCGTTCTCGGCCAGGATGTAGATGCCGTGCAGCTGCGCGATCGCATAGCCCAGCGGCGGCACACCGGCATCGGCACTGGTGACCGGCAGGCCATTCTCGGTGGGCATCGGCGGCAGCGCCGCCCCGCGTTCGGCACCGGACGGCGTGGCATACAGTGCGGCGTAGGCCGCCGGCGCGTCAGCCACCTGCAGCCCAAGGGGCTGCTGCGGGCGCCAGCCGGAAAAACCACCACCACCGCCGCCTGGGCCGGCACCGGGCGCAGGCCCACGCACCAGCCCGAAACCCGACGCGCCCGCGCTCGATGCCATTGGTGCAGCGGCGGCGTCCACCGGATGCAACGGACCCGCACCGATCTCCTGCACCGACGTGCCGGCGCGGGTATCAGCCAGCGCGTCCTTCAGTGTGCGGTAGACGAAGTCATGCACCAGCCGCGAATCACGGAAGCGCACTTCATGCTTGGCCGGATGCACGTTGACATCGACGCGGGTCGGATCCAGCTCCAGAAACAGCACATAGGCCGGCTGCCGGCCGTGGTACAGCACATCGCCATAAGCCATCTTCACTGCGTGGGCGACACTGCGATCCCGCACCGAACGGCCGTTGACGTACAGGTACTGTTGATCAGCGCTGGCCCGCGAATAATGCGGCTGCGCGATCCATCCATGCAGGCGCAGGCCGGCACCGCTGTGGTCAACGCGCACGGCCTGGTTGGCAAAGTCCTCGCCCAGCGTTTCGGCCAGCCGCGCATCGGAGTACAGATCGCCTGGCTTGTAGCGGCGCGAGGCCTTGCCGTTGTGCGACACGCGCAGCTCGACATCCGGTCGCGCCAGCGCCAGCGAACGCAGCCATTCTTCGATATGGCCCAGTTCGGTACGCTCGGCGCGCAGGAACTTGCGTCGCGCCGGTACGTTGTAGAACAACTCGCGCACTTCCACCGTGGTGCCCGGTGCATGCGCGCGCGGGGTCACCTCGCCGATCTTGCCGCCTTCAATCTGCAGTGCCGAACCGTGCTCGTCGTGCGCGCGGCGCGAGGACAGGGTGAAGCGGCTGACCGAGGCGATCGAGGGCAGTGCTTCGCCACGGAAACCGAGCGTGGCCACCGATTCGAGGTCGTCGAGGTCGGCGATCTTGCTGGTGGCATGGCGCGATACCGCCAGTGGCAGCTGTTCCGGTGCGATGCCACTGCCGTTGTCGCGGATGCGGATCAGGCGGCCCCCCCCCCCCTCCTCGAGGTCGATATCGACACGGCTGGCACCGGCATCGATCGCGTTCTCGACCAGCTCCTTGACCACCGATGCAGGACGTTCGACCACTTCGCCGGCGGCGATCTGGTTGATCAGGATTTCCGGCAACGGCCGGATCGGACGCGGGCCGGGCGCGCTCATGGGAGAGGATGGGCAGCAGACTTCATGGGTCGATGATAGCGGAGGCGCCGCATGTAGAGTCGACTGTCAGTCGACTGCTCTTCGCCGGGCACCGGAAACCCCGCGCTACGCGCGTAGTCGACCGACAGTCGATTCTACTTGCTGCCGCCGGCCATGGTCCCGGCAGCGTCGATCTCGGCCTGGGCGCGGGCCGCGTACAGCGTGCCCGGCGGTGGCTGGCGGCTGAAGAAGGTATGCACGCCATCGAGCACGGCACCGGCGATCTTGCGCTGGTAGGCCGGGTCGATCAGGCGGCGCTCTTCGTCCGGATTGGAGATGAACGCGGTTTCCACCAGCATCGCCGGCATGTCCGAGGTGCGCAGCACGGCGAAGTTGGCGCGTTCGATGTTCGGCTTGTGATTGTTGCCGATCCGCTTCAGGCCGCCCAGCACGTGGCCGGCGGCATCTTCAGACGCCTTCATGTAACCGCTCTGGGCCAGGTCCAGCAGCACGTTGGCGAGCGTGCCCTCGGTCTGCTGCAGGCGTACGCCACCCACCAGATCGGCCGCGTTCTCCTTGTCCGCCAGCCAACGGGCGCGCTGCGAAGAAGCACCCTTGGTCGACAGGACATAGACCGACGAGCCGGTGGCCGAACGGTTTTCAGCCGCATCGGCGTGGATCGAAATGAAGATGTCGGCCTTGTTCGCACGCGCCTTCTGCGCGCGCATCGGCAGCGGGATGAACACGTCGCTGTCGCGGGTCAGGTACGCCTTCAGGCCCGGCGTGGCGTTGACCTGGCGGGCAAGCTCACGGGCCACCGCCAGGGTGACATCCTTTTCGCGCTTGCCGGTCGGGCCGATCGCGCCCGGATCCTGGCCACCGTGGCCGGGATCGATGGCGACCACCAGATGACGCATGCCGGCCTGCATGCGGATGCGCGAGGCATCACTGGGCATGGCCGGACGCGGCGGTTCCACCGGCGTCGGTGCCGGTGCCGGCACGGTCGCCGGCGGCGTGGTCACCACGGCGGCGGTGCGTTGGCCGGCGAGGATCGCGGCCGGCGAGGAGGAAGGCGAGCTGCTGGCCACGGTTCCGGCAGCCGCAACCTGGGCCGGCGCGGTGGACGGCGCCGGGGTGGGCGTGGCCGGCGCGGCGGCAGTGGCACTGGCCTGCTGGCGAACCTGGGCAGTCAGCAGCGCGGTCGCACGCGCGGCATCGGAACGCGACTGCGCGCTCTCCGCCGGCGTCGGCGCGGGCGTGTTGACTGGTGCCTGCGGCTGCACCGCCGGCGTCGCTGCCGGACGGCTGGCGGCCACGGCAGGGCCATCGCCGGGCCATTCGATCACCAGCTTGGATTCATTGCCCTCGCGCTGCATCTGCGGGCGGAACGGCGCCACCGATTCAGCGAGGTCGAAAACGACACGGAAGGTTCCCGGCACCGGCTGTCCGGTACGCACCGCCGTCACCACGCCCTGCGCGGCCGGCATCTTCAGGTTGCGTATGGCGCTGGAGTCCGGGAAATCGACCACCAGGCGGTTCGGTCCGGCCAGCGACAGGGTCTTGTAACCGCCACTGCCGACCAGCGAGATCTCGGCACGGGTGCCGGTGGCGCCCGTATTCAGCAGGACCTGGCGGACTTCACCGGCCCACGCACTGACGCTCGCCAGACCCAGTCCGACGGCGGCACAGATGGCGATGAGACGGTTCCCCGGGCGCATGGCTCAGGATTCAATCACCGCGCTGAACGGAATGCAACACCTTTTTCCTTAATAATCCGTAACCTGCCGGTGTTTGTTCTCGTCAGCCGACAGAAATGGCCTGCAAGTCACCCCCTTGAGGGAGCCGTTTCAGCCATTCATTCCCTGCGTCGCTGGATCCAGTGAGACGCACGCGACGCCCCTGGCCCTCGATTTCCAGCGCCACCACCAGGTCGGTCGGCGGCAAGGCGCCGGCGCCCCGCTCGGGCCATTCGACGAGCCACAGCACCGCACTGCCCTCGTCCAGGCCGAGGAAATCCAGCTCGCCAGCCTGGCCGATGCGGTACAGGTCCAGGTGCCAGGCCTCGCCGCCACTGGCCAGCGGATAGCGCTCGACCAGGGTATACGTCGGGCTGCGGATGGCACCCTGCACGCCCAGCGCGCGCAGCAGTGCACGGGCCGTGGTGGACTTGCCGGCCCCGAGGTCGCCGCGCAGTTCGATCAGCGCCTGCGGCGGTCGGGTCGCCGCCAGCCACTGCCCGAGCAGTTCGGTTGCGTCGCTGTCGGCAAGGAAGAAGTCAGTCATGAAGAGCGTTCCGGGTTGGCCAGTCGCCGCAGCGGCACCAGCAGATCAGTGGGAAGCAGGCCGCGGGCGCCGTCGGCGGCCGCAGCGTCGCCAGCGAGCGCATGCAGCAGTGCACCAGCAGCGGCGGCGTCGAAGGCGGCCAGCCCCTGCGCGCACAGGCTGGCAATGATGCCGGTGAGCAGGTCGCCCATGCCCCCCACGGCCATGCCGGGATTGCCTGCGGCAATCACTCGTGGCCGTTGCCCGGGCGCCGCAACGATGCTGCCGGCGCCCTTCAGCACCACCACGGCGTGGAAGCGCTCGGCCAGTGCCTGCGCGCTGGCGTAGCGGTCGGCCTGGATGTCGGCGGTGCTGCAGCCGAGCAGGCGTGCGGCCTCGCCCGGATGCGGCGTAAGGATGGCGTCGGGCAGGGCGCGCGGATCCTGCGCCAACAGGTTCAGAGCATCGGCATCGACCACCAGCGGTTTGCCACACGCCAATACCCGTGCAAACAGTGCGCGCGCCCATTCGTCCTGGCCCAGCCCGGGGCCGATCGCTGCCACCCTGGCCTTGTCCAGCAATGCCGGCAGCACATCGCCGTCTTCCAGCGCATGGGTCATCGCCTCCGGCAGGCGCGCCAGCAACGGGCCGACGTGATCGCGGCGGGTGCCCAGGCTCAGCAATCCCGCGCCCGCACGCAAAGCGGCCTCGGCCGCCATGGCGATGGCACCGCCGCTGCCATGGTTGCCGCCGACGCACAGCACGTGCCCGGATTCGCCCTTGTGAGTGTTGGCGCGGCGCGGCGGCAGCAGTGCCGGCAAGCGAGCCTGGGTCCAATGCTCTGCGGCGTATGACGCGCCCTGCCATGCGGCCGCGGGTAGCTGCAGCGGCGCCAGCACCTTCTGACCACAATGATCCAGCGCGTCGCCGGTATACAGCCCGCGATGCGGCACGATGAACTGCAGGGTCAAAGCGGCCTTCACGGCCACGCCCGGTACGGCAGCGCGGTCGGCATCGACGCCACTGGGGACGTCCAGGGCCAATACCGGTGCCGCCTGCGCGTTGAGCGCGACAATCAGCGCCTGCGCCACGCCTTCCGGCGCGCGATCGAAGCCCAGACCGAACAGGGCATCAACCCAGATGTCGGCCTCGGGCAGCGCGCCGTCGAAATCGGTGATGGTGCCGCCGCCGGACGTGAATTCCGATGCTGCACGCTGCGCCAGCACGGTTGACGGCGACTTCCCCGGCATGGCGATCACCAGAACCTCGCGCCCGGCCTGCAGCGCATGACGGGCGAGCACATGGCCATCGCCGCCGTTGTTGCCCGCACCGACCACCACGCCGATCCGCCGCGCCTGCGGCCAATGCTGCAGCAGGCACTGCCAGGCGGCCTGGCCGGCCTGCGCCATCAGGCCCCAACCGCCCTCGGCGGCCAGCGCCGAGGCCTGCGCATCAAGCGCACGCGCGGCAGCGGAATCGAACAGATCGGCAAGGTTGGCCATGCGGGGATTTTATACTGGTGCACATGTCCCCCGTCCCCGCCCCTGTCGATCCGGCCCAGGCCGTACAGCGCATCCGCGAACTGGCCCGTGCGCATGGCTTCCAGCGCTGCGGCATCGCCGGCATCGAGCTGGGCGAGGATGAGGCACATCTGGCCGACTGGCTGGGCCAGGGCCTGTACGGCACGATGGACTGGATGGCGCGCCACGGCACCCTGCGCGCGCGCCCGGCCGAGCTGCTGCCCGGCACCGTACGGGTGATCTCGGTGGGCATGGACTACAGCCACAAGGACGACACCGAAGCCTGGGCAACCCTGGCCGACCCGGGCCGCGCCTACGTGGCCCGTTACGCCTTGGGCCGCGACTACCACAAGCTGATGCGCAACCGCCTGCAGAAGCTGGCCACGCAGATCAACGATGAAGTGGCACCGCTGGGCTACCGCGTATTCGTCGATTCCGCCCCCGTGCTGGAACGCGCACTGGCGCGCAACGCCGGCCTGGGCTGGATCGGCAAGCACACCTGCCTGATCGACCGCCACGGCGGTTCGTGGTTCTTCATCGGCGAGATCTACATCGATATCCCGCTGCCGATCGATACACCGGCCACTGCGCACTGCGGCACCTGCACGCGCTGCATCGATGTCTGCCCCACCCGTGCGATCACCGGCCCGCATCGACTGGACGCACGGCGCTGCATTTCCTACCTGACCATCGAGCACGATGGCGCCATTCCCGAAGACATGCGGCCATTGATGGGCAACCGCATTTACGGCTGCGACGACTGCCAGCTGGTCTGCCCCTGGAACAAGTTCGCCAAGCGCACCGACGAAGCCGACTTCCGCGCACGCAACAACCTCGACACTGCCCGTCTGGACCAGCTGTTCGCCTGGGACGAAGCCGAGTTCCTGCGCCGCACCGAAGGCAGCCCGATCCGCCGCAGCGGCCATGAGCGCTGGCTGCGCAACATCGCCGTGGCACTGGGCAATGCGCCGACCACGGCCGAAACGCTGGCCGCACTGCACACCCGTGCCGACGATCCGTCCCCCCTGGTGCGCGAACACGTGCAGTGGGCACTGGGCCAGCACGCTCCGCGCTGACGTGCGATCCTGAGCACCCGTTCCACCTGCCGCACGCCGTTCCCATGCAGCCACGCAACGACGACATCCTCACCCCCAGCCAGCTCAACACCCTGGCCCGCGACCTGCTGGAAGGCAGCTTTCCGGCGATCTGGGTCGAGGCCGAGCTGGGCAGCGTGGCACGCCCCGCCTCCGGGCACCTCTACTTCACCCTGAAGGATGCCCGCGCCCAGCTGCGTGCGGCGATGTTCCGGATGAAGGCGCAGTACCTGAAGTTCGTGCCGCGCGAAGGCATGCGCGTGCTGGTGCGCGGCAAGGTGACCCTGTACGACGCCCGTGGCGAGTACCAGATGGTGCTGGACCACATGGAGGAAGCCGGCGAAGGCGCGCTGCGCCGCGCCTTCGAAGAGCTGAAGGCTCGCCTGGAGGCCGAGGGCCTGTTCGACCCGGCACGCAAGCGGCCGTTGCCGGCGCACGTGCAGCGCCTGGCGGTGATCACCTCGCCCACCGGCGCCGCCGTGCGCGACGTGCTGAGCGTGCTCGGCCGCCGCTTCCCGCTGCTGGAAGTGGACCTGCTGCCGACCCTGGTCCAGGGCAGCAGCGCCGCTGCACAGATCACCCGCCTGCTGCAGGCCGCCGATGCCAGTGGCCGCTACGACGTGATCCTGCTGACCCGCGGTGGCGGTTCGCTGGAAGACCTGTGGGCGTTCAACGATGAAGCGCTGGCCCGCGCGATTGCGGCCAGCCACACGCCAGTTGTGTCGGCGGTGGGCCACGAAACCGACTTCAGCCTCAGCGACTTCGCCGCCGACCTGCGCGCGCCGACACCGTCGGTGGCCGCCGAACTGCTGGTCCCGGACCAGCGCGAACTGGCGCTGCGCCTGCGCCGCACGGCCGCACGCATGGTGCAGCTGCAACGGCACTCGATGCAGCAGGCGATGCAGCGCGCCGATCGCGCCCTGCTGCGCCTGAACGCGCAAAGCCCACAGGCGCGACTGGATCTGCTGCGTCGCCGCCAGCTGGAACTGGGCCGGCGCCTGCATGCTGCATTCAACCAGCAGCAGGAGCGTCGTGCCGCGCGCCTGCGTCATGCAGCGGCGGTGTTGCGCGGGCACCATCCACAGCGCCAGCTCGACACGATGCAGCGCCGCCTCGCCGCCCTGCGTGGGCGTCCGCAGGCTGCAATGCAGCGCCTGCTGGAACGCGATGCGCTGCGCCTGCGCGGGCTGGCGCGTTCGCTGGAGGCGGTCAGCCCGCTGGCCACCGTGGCCCGTGGTTACAGCATCCTGACCCGCAGTGACGATGGCACGCTGGTACGGAAGGTCGACCAGGTGCAGGCTGGCGATGCGCTGCAGGCGCGCGTCGGCGACGGCGTGATCGACGTGCAGGTCAAGTAAAGGGGTGTTCGGCAGGGCTGCGCCCTGCACCCGCAGAGGCTTCAAGCAACGGCCGAAGCAACAGCCAAAGCGGCTCTGGATTGCTGATGGTTTGGCGGGGCGGTGTGGCTGTGCAGGACACGCCGTAAACCCATCCCTGGGGGCTCGATGGCGCCATCCATGGCGCCAACGGTCCTGCACAGCCACACCGCCCCACCCTCGACAGTTTCCCGATGACGGTCGGTAGATCCACGCCACGCGTGGATGAATCTCTGTCAGATATCGAATCAATTCGGGGTCAGATCCGTTTCCCGTAGGAAAACGGATCTGACCCCACGCCATTCCGACAGATCGCGAGAATCTGTCGAAGGCGGGGTGGGTCCGGTTGCGGGGGCGTGAGCCGCATGGATGCGGCGACCGAGCTTACATGGACGTACTTGCAGCGGCCCCCGCAACCGGACCCACCCCGCCTACCAACAGGAAACCCGCTTCTGCTTCGGCTGTTGCTGTTGCCTTGGTTCGCAGCGGGTGCAGGGCTGCAAGCCCTGCCGACCAACCTCCTACTTTGCCTGCTCGCAGAACTTCTGCCGGTACTCGAGTGCCTTCGGCATCAGCGCCTGCAGATTCTGGATGCGGGTGCCCGGGTTCGGGTGGGTCGAGGAAAACTCCGGTGGCGACTGGCCGCCGCTGGCCTGGCCCATGCGCTGCCACAGCGGCACCGCCTCGCGCGGATCGAAGCACGCCGCCCCAGCCAGCATCAGGCCCACTTCGTCGGCCTGCGTCTCGTGGCTGCGCGCATAGGGCAGCAGATACCCATAGCCCATCGCCGACATCATCATCTGTTGCTGCTGCGCATCCATGCCACTGGCGGCGCCGGCCACCTGCCCGATCTGGGTCAGCTTCTGCTGGGCCATGCGCTGTGCACCATGGCGCAGCAGCGCATGGGCGATCTCATGGCCCATCACCACCGCCATCGCATCGCGGGTGCGCGCTACCGGCACCAGTCCGGTGTAGACCGCCATCTTGCCGCCCGGCAGGCAGAACGCATTGGCCTGCTCGGACGGGATCACGTTCACTTCCCACTGGAAATCCCGCGCGAAATGCGCCGGCTGCACGCCATGCTCCTGCGCCAACGCGGTCTCCACCACGTCCACCTTGGCGATCAGCCGCTGGGCGATGTCGCGCACATCGCGCGCGATAGGCGCATTGGGGTCCATCGGCCGTTCCTGCGACAGGATCTGCTGGTAGGCCTGCAGCCCCAGCGCGGTTTCCTGGCGCGCGTCCAGGCTGCTGTCGATCATCACCTTCTCGCCGGTGTACGGATCGACCGTGCGGTTGGAGAACCAGTAGAACAGCGCATAGCCGGCGGCCAGCAGCAGCACCCACCAGCGGATGTTGCCGAACAGGCCACGCCGCTGCGGGCCTTGCGACGAGCGGGAGAAGGGATCGTTGCGCATCGGGGGACTTCCTGCTGGCCCCGCCGGCCGGCGGGCACGGCGCAATCTTAGTGCGCCACTGCCCGCAGCGGGTGAAGCCGGGTGCCGCTCAGATGCCGCGCACCAGGCGGAAGCCGATGCGGGCGTTGGTGGTATCCGAATCCTGGGATTGCCGCCAGGCCGCACGGGTCTGCTCGGGGGCATTGGCCCAGTTGCCACCGCGGATCACCCGCGACCGACAGCCCGGGTTGAACCAGGCGACGCCATCGGACGGTGCGCGGCGGTAGCTGGCATGCCAGCAGTCGGCCACCCATTCACTGAGGTTGCCGCCCATATCGTGCAGGCCGAAGGCATTGGCCTGGAAGCTGGCCACCGGCGCCGGCCCCCACCAGCCATCGCCGTACCCGATAAACGCGTTGTGCCAATGCCGGCCCGAAGGCGAAACGTCCTTGCTGCCGGTGAAGTTGCCGCTGCCCGGCGGCGGCACGCCGGCATCGCCCCACGGATAGCGGCCACTGCTGCCAGCGCGCAGCGCGTACTCGAACTCTGCTTCGCTGGGCAGCCGGTAGCTGCGGCCGGTCTGCTCGGACAGCCACGCCGCATAGTTCTCGGCATCACGCACACTGACGTGCATCACCGGCGAGTTGCCCAGCGCGCGGCCGCCGTCGTAGTCCGAGCGCCAGTCCACGCCGCTGCGGCGGATGAAATTGCCGCTGCGTTCGTCGTAGACCACCGAATGGCCACGCCGGGTCGCGCGTGGACGCGCATTAGACGCCTTCACGTAGCGCTCGAAGTCGCTGACGGTGATCTCGGTGATCGCCATGGCAAAGCCGCGATCGAAGCGCACGTAGTGCGACGGACGCTCGGCATCACTCGAGCCCGGTTCGGCATCGCCCGCGCCCATCTGGAAGCCACCGTGGGGCACCACCACCATCTGCGGTCCGCGCCCACCATCGCGCATCGCATCACTGAACACCTGTCCTGGCTGGAAGCTGCCGTAATGGGTGGCCAGGTCGATGCGCTCGCGCAGCTGGCCTACCACTGCATCACCCGGCAGAGCGATGCGAAGTGCCTCGGCCAGTTTCTCGCGCGCCGGCTTCAGCCCTTGTGGCGTGGCAAGGTCACGCAGGCCGTCATCACGCAGTTGCAGCAGCGTGGCGGCGCGGATCTGCTCGATGCGCTCGAATGCGTCGGCAATCGTCGGCGACGAATCGCGCACTTTGCTGGCTTCGGCCAGCCAGGTACCCGCGCTGGCGAAATCGCGCGCCCGCGCGGCATCTTCGGCACGGCGGATCAACCCGCTCTCGGCTGCGGCCAGGCCCTGCCGTGCGCGGCTGTTGTCTTCATCCAGGGCCAGTGCCTCACGGAAATTGCCAATGGCACCGTCGCCATCCTCGCCGATACGGTCCGAGCGCAGGTCCTCCTCGCCGGCGCGGTTGTAGGCCACCACGCGTTGCGCCAGCTCCACCCGCGCCTGCAGCGCACGCACCTTCTCATCCTTCGGCGCCAGCGTCAGCAACACCAGTGCCTGGCGGCTGGCCTCGGCCAGTGCCTCGCGCTGCTTCAGCGGCCGCACCAGCAGGGCATCGGCCAACTGCTGCAATCGCTGACGGGCACGCTGCAGGCCCAGCCGGGCCTGGCGGTCATCCGGGTTTTCTTCCTGCACCGCCAGCCACAACGGAATGGCAGCATCCGCATCTTCATAAAGCCGCCCTTCGGCGAACGCCTGCTCGGCAGCACGCCGCAACTGGACCAGGCTGCGGCCCTGGCGGTCCACCCGTGGCGGCGTCCACTGCTGTACGTCCTCGGCGGCATCTTCACCGGCGATGGTCACGCTGCCCTGCCGGGCCTGCGGACTGGCATCGGTGCCGGTGTCGGCCCCCTCGGCCGCGGGCGCCTCTCCGCTGGCGGCCCTGTCCGCCGGCGCGGACGGCGACGGCGTGCAGCCGGCCAGGGCCACGGCCAGGGCGGTGCACAGCACGGGCGACAACGGAAAACGCAAGCAGAGCCTCCTTCGGCACGGACGCGGACCGACGTTAGGCTATTCTCCCCTGCCTGAGCAAACCCGAGTAGTAGGCCCTGACCCGTGGCAACCTGGATCACCACCCCCGCCGAGCTGGATGCGTACTTCCAGCAGCGACCGACCCGCATCGGCCTGGACACCGAATTCATCCGTGAACGCACGTTCTGGCCGCAGCTGGCGCTGGTGCAGATGGCCGTTGGGCAGGACATCCTGCTGATCGACCCGCTGATTCCCGGCATGACCGAAGCGCTTGCGCCCTGGCTGGCCGATGAATCGATCACCAAGGTAATGCACAGCGCCAGCGAAGACCTGGTTGCCTTCAAGTGGGCCTGCGGCGTATTGCCGCGGCCGCTGTTCGACACCCAGATCGGGGCATCGCTGGCCGGCATCGGCGGCGGCATGGGCTACCAGAAGCTGGTGGCGGAGATCACCGGGGTGGCGCTGGCCAAGGGCGAGACCCGTTCGGACTGGATGCGCCGCCCGCTGTCCGAGTCGCAGCTGCAGTACGCCGCCGACGACGTCGAGCATCTGTTCGCACTGCACGACGCCATCGATGCCAGGCTGCAGGCGCTGGGCCGCCAGCAGTGGCTGCACGACGATGGTGAGCGGCTGCTGGCCAGCGTCACCAATGATGAAGACCGCTGGCCGCACCTGGCGATGCGCTCGGCACAGTTCCTTGATGCCGCTGCACAGCGCCGCCTGCTGCGCCTGCTGCGCTGGCGCGATGTGCAGGCACGCAGCAGCGACCGCCCGCGTAGCTGGATCCTGGACAACGAGCTGGCCGCCACCCTCGCGCGCACGCCTCCGGCCGACGCGGCGGCGCTGGGCAAGCTGTTCGAGCAGTTCCCGAAGGCACCGCGCAAGCTGGCCGGCGCCGTGTGGCAGGCACTGGAGACGCCGCTGGCCGATGAAGCCGACGCGCCGCTGGCACTGCCGGCCAACGACAGCAACAAGCAGGCCCTGAAGAAGCTGCAGGATGCGGTGGCCGAGCGCAGCCGTGAGCTGGGGCTGCCGGATGGCATCCTCGCCTCGCGCAAGCATCTGGAAAGCTATCTGGAACGTCGCCAGTGGCCGGCCGCACTGGCCGGCTGGCGCCAGCAGGAACTGGAGTCGCGGCTGCAGGCACTGTTGCCCGCGCACTGAGATCAACCGGCGCCGGGCCACCCGGCGCCGGTACCGCAAACATGAGCATCTGCCACGCTTGCCGGCGTGCGCGTGGACCTGTCCAATAGCGTCCCCGCTACTGTTGGATTGCATCAGATGACAAACGGACTTGCGAAAGACGGCCTTTCCATGGACGACCTGGCCTGGCGCGCGCAGGCGCGCAGCGCACTGCAGGAACACGACCATGCAGCACTTGAGGCGCTGCTTGCCCCACACGAACAGGCCTGGCTGAACGGCGCCCGGCCGCTGCCCGGCATCCGCTGGCGCCTGCGCAACCTGCAGGACGCGGCGCTGCCCCTGGATGAACGCCTGCAGCAGGCGCAACGGTGGGTTGCCGCCGCTCCGCACAGCTACTACGCACACCTGCGCCTGGGTGCCCGCTGGGAATCGGCCGCTGGGGCCCTGCGCAGCGCCGACGTGGCCGCACTGGTGGAAGACAGCCAGTGGCTGGCCGCACAGCAGGCGCGCGACCACGCCGTGCATGCCTATCTGCAGGCAATTGCGCTGTCGCAGCGCCCGGCGCTGGCGCTGGATGGCATCAAGCGCATCACCAGCTACCTGCGCGAACCAAACTGGCTGCGCGCGCTCCAGGCGGGGCAACCGCCGGAGTCCGATGAAGCCGCCCTGGCCGAGCACTATCCGCAGGCGTGGCCGCAGGCGTTGCAGTTGCTGTCGCGCTTCGGTTCGCCCCTGCAGCACCTGCCGGAATGCCTGCCGCCGCTGTTGCGCGATCGCAGCGAGGACGATTTCGATGCCCCCCTCGCGTACTGGATGCGCCTGGTGCTGGAACAGCGTCCGGACGACCTGGGCACGCTGGAAGACACCCTCTACTACCTGTACCCGCGTTGGGGCGGCAGCCACGAGGCGATGGAGGATTTCATCGAAGGCAGCTGGTGCCGCGGCCTGGAGCTGGCACAGCGCAATGCGTTGCGCTGGTGCAAGGAACAGGACTGGATGGGCGAGCTGCCGCGTCGCGGCGATGCCGAAGCGGTGGCCGTGCACGAACGCGCGTATGAACAGATCCTGGACTGGCACCTGGAGGGCTACGTGCGTGCTGAAGTCCTGACCCAGCGTGCCGCACTCCGCTTCCATCTCGGGCGCATCGAGGAGATCGAAGACCAGGTGCAATGGGACACCGGATGCATGCAGGCCGCGCTTGAGGACCTGCAGCACGCGTGGGCACTGGATCGTGACATGGTCCTGCACGGTGGTTTCAGCAGTCTGGAGGCCTGCACCTGGTTCGCCCATGTTGACGGCGCCGAAGCGCTGTTCGCGCAGGTCGTGGATTACGCCGCGCGCGAAGGCGATTCGGCGCTCGGCCTGCTCTGGGCGGCCACCGCCATCGAGCATGGGATGCTGGGCCAGGCAGCCGATCCGGCACGTGCCCGGCCCCTGCTGCAGCGCGCCCTGGAACTGGCGGCGCAACAGAAGACCTCCACGGTCACCTTTGCGTCCAACCTGTTCTGCGATGTCTCGCAGGACGCGGGACTGTCGTTGTTGCAGCGCATGGCCGACGACGGAGACGCCGGTGCGATGGCCGCGCTGTGCGACCTGTACAAGGGCCGGCTGGGCGGCCGCGACCAGCCGGACTTCGTTGATGCCCAGAAAGCCCTGTACTGGCAGGAGCGTGCCGTCGAAGGCGGCGACCTGATCGCCACCTACAACCTTGGCGTGCGCCTGGTTGCCGCCGGTGGCGCTGACAACGAAGCGCGTGCGCGCGAACTGTACCTGCGCTGCCTGCGCGAAGCCGACGCCGGTGAACGCGTGTGGGGCCCGGCCTGCCGCAACCTGGCCTGCCTGGCCTTCGATGGCCAGAACGACGCGCACAAGCGCGAAGCGGTCGAACGCGCCTTGATTCCGCTGTGGTGGCGCGGTGAGGACGATGACAAGCTGTGGGCGGCCGGCTACCTGGCCGACGTGTACCACTTCGGCAACGGCGTGCCGGCCAACGCCTTCCTTGCCCTGACCTGGCTGCAGCGCGCCAGCGAGATCGACACGGAGTACGTGGATGTGGTGCGCATGGCGCCGCTGATCAACGGCGAAGGCCGCTGGTTCGGCGCCAGCCGCGCGCGCAAGCAGCAGGCGCAGGATCGCCAGCAGGTGGACAGCGCCACCTGGGCCCTGACCTTCGGCCAGCGCAGCCAGGACAGCGACCTTACCGCAGTCTGAAACAACGAAAAGGGCGGCCCGGAACTCCGGGCCGCCCTTTGCATTCCAGCGGTGCGATGACGGGAGAACCCGTCACCGCGCCAGCGCCTTACCAGTTCATGTTCAGCGAGACACCCACGGTGCGCGGTTCGTTGTAGACCGCGGCCATGTAGTTCTCGATCACGCCCTTCAGGTTCTTCTCGTTGGTGATGTTGCGCGCGAACAGCGCCACTTCGTAGGCACCGTAGTTGCCCGAGTAGCCGATCTTCAGGCCACCCTCGAAGTCACCCTTGGAGTTGAACTCCTTGCTGTCGTACAGCACGAAGCTGGTATAGCCCTGCTTGTTCCAGTCGGTGGAGACGAACATGGTGCCAGCGTCGCTGACCGGGAAGTCGTAACGGGCGGCCAGGTTCACGTTGTACTTCGGCGCATTCGGCAGCGGGTTGCCGTCGATCTGCGCGAAGGTGTTGGCGCCGACCTTGATGGTCGGATCATTCACCGTGCAGACCACCTGGCCGTTGAGGCCGCAGACCTGCGCGTACACGCGCTTGTCCTTGATCTCGCTGTGCAGCAGGCTCAGGCCAGCGCTCAGGGTCAGGTTCGGGATCGGACGCAGTTCCATGTCCGCTTCGAAACCGTAGGCCTTGGCCTTGTCGGCGTTGAACAGCACGCCGTTGCCGTCCGAATCGTTGCCGTTGAGCTGGATGTCGTTGACGGTGTAGGTGAACGCGGTGGCGTTCAGGCGCAGGCGGTTGTCCCACAGGCTGCTCTTCACGCCCGCTTCCCAGGACAGGATCGTCTCGGAATCGGCGGTGGTGAAATCGGCATTGAACACCGCCGAACGGCCCTGGATGGTCGGGCCGCGGAAGCCGCGCGCGACCTTCGCGTAGACGCTCACGTTCGGGGTGAACTGATACATCGCGCTCAGATCCCAGCTCGGCGTGGTATCGGACATCCTGACGTCGGTGCGGCCCTTGTAGGTGACCACGCCGGCAGCGGTATCAGCGGTCTTCAGCAGACGCGTGTGCTTCTCGTCCTTGGTCTGACGCAGCCCAGCGGTGACGGTGAACTTGTCGGTGAATGCGTAGCTGATCTGGCCGAAACCGGCCCACGAAGTGTTCTTGTTGCGCAGGCGCACCCAGTTGTTCGGGTTGCGTGCCGCGCCCTGCAGGAACCACGCGCGCTGGTAGAAGTCGGTGGTGTCGCTGCCGTTGAAGTAGAACGCACCAGCCTGCCACTGCAGGGCGCTGTCATCATGGCTGGCCAGGCGGAATTCCTGGGTCCACTGGTCCAGATCACGGATGCGGCCCATCGACTGGCCATATCCGTTCGGCACGCCGTTCACCGGGAAGTTCACCGCAGCACCGCCGTCGGTGTCGCCACGGCTGTAGCCGGAGGTGGTCTCGTAGGCGGTGATCGAGGTGAAGTCGATCGCACCGAAGTCGTAGCGTGCCTTCACCGAGCCGCCGTAGGTCTTGTACGCCTGCGGGTTGTTGTCGGCTTCGTCGTAGGCGACCTTGTCGCGCGGCACGTCGGTCTTGTTCGAGCCCTTGGTCAGCGCGCCGCGCAGGAACAGGGTCGAGGTGCCTTCATAATCGCGGGCGTGGGCCGAGGCCAGGATCGAGAACTGGTCGCTCGGGGTCAGCAGCAGCTGCGCGCGCACGTTGCGGTCATCGAAGCCGCCCATGGCGTTCTTCTTCGGGCTGACCGTGCCATCGGCACTCGGGCCCTTGTAGGTGTTGTCGACATAGTCGTCGCGGTGCTGATACAGGGCCGACACGCGGAACGAGGCGATGTCGTTGATCGGGCCGCCGAAGCCGCCGTCGATCGACACGCTGTTGTAGGTCGCATAGCTGGCGCTGACGCGGCCGGTGTAGTCCTGGGTCGGCTTCAGGGTGTCGAACTTGACGATGCCGGCGGTGGTGTTGCGGCCGAACAGCGAACCCTGCGGGCCGCGCAGCACTTCCACCTGGTCGACGTCATAGACCGGGTTGGACTTCAGCACCACGTGCTCCAGCACCACGTCGTCCTGGATGATCGACACCGGCTGCGAGGCACCCAGGTAGAAGTCGATGTTGCCCAGGCCGCGGATGTAGAAGCGCGGGAAGATGCGGCCGGTGGTGGTTTCCGCATACAGGCTCGGCACGCGGCCGGACAGCGCCAGCAGGGTGTCGTCGCCGCCTGCGGTGAAGTCGCGCATGCGCTCGCCCTGCACCACGCCGACCGAGACCGGCACTTCCTGCAGGTTCTGCTCGCGGTGTTCGGCGGTCACGGTGATCGTGTCCAGCCCGGTCGGGGTCGGCGCGCTGTCCTGCGCGGCGGCACCGAAGCTGCCAACCAGGGCCAGGCCGGCACAGGCCAGTGCCAGCGGGTGGCGGCGGAAGGAAACAAGGGAAGACGACAGACCCGACAGGCGGCGGGAATCGGTATGGGAGGGCATGCAATGCTCTGAGGAGGCGTCCGTGCGGCCTGCGCGAGCCGGGCGGCAAAAAGGAGGAAAACTGCGCAAGCGGCCATTATCCCCCAAATTGTTACGATTTCGTTGCGCGGCACCCAAACCCGGCGAAACAAGCGGTTTCGGCACAGTCACCGGGCATTCCGCACGCCCTGAAGGCTTGACTCAGGGCAGCGGGCCCAACGCCACATCGACCATCGCCAGCAGCCGCTCGCGGCTGATGCCGTCACGCGCCTGCACCGAAATGCCGTGCAGCACCGTGGCGAAGTGATCGCCCAGTGCCTGCACCGCCACATCGCCGACCAGCTCCCCTTCGGACTGCGCCTGCTGCAGGCGCGCGATGATCGCCGCCGTACGCTGGCGACGATGGCTGGCCAACCAGTCCCGCACGCCCTCGCCATCGGGCGAGACGCTGCTGGCCGAGGACACCACCAGGCAACCATGCGGCCGCCCGCGCCGGGTGTAGGTCAGCACCGCTTCGCGCAGCATGGAGCCGATCGCCTCACGCAGCGTGGTCTGCTCCAGCGCGCGCGGCGCGAAGCCGCCCTCGCCTTCCTCGTACAGCGCAACGGCTTCGCGGAACAACTGCTCCTTGCTGCCGAACGCGGCGTAGATGCGTGCAGAGGCAATGCCCAGTGCTTCGACCAGTGCCGACATCGACGTGCCTTCATAGCCGTGCTGCCAGAACAGCAGCATCGCCTTGCGCAACGCCTGGTCCCTGTCGAATTCGCGCGGTCGCCCTGCCATCTGCCTGCCTGCTCCAGTGAGGCGCGCAGTGTAACGCGGGTGTTGACCACCGCGAGGGCCGCGCCTATTCTTTGTCGATCGACAAACAATTGGAGCAACACATGCAGACCCTCAAGGGCCCCAGCCTGCACCTGGCGCAGTTCGCCGGCGACCAGGCCCCATTCAACTCACTTGCCGGCATTGCCGCGTGGGCCGCCGGCCACGGCTTCAAGGCCCTGCAGATCCCGGCCTGGGATGCACGCCTGTTCGACCTGGCCACCGCTGCCGACAGCCAGGACTACTGCGACGACCTCCGCGGCACCCTGGCCGAGCACGGCCTGCAGGTCAGTGAGCTGACCACCCACATCCTCGGCCAGCTGGTCGCCGTGCATCCGGCCTACGACGAACTCTGCGATGGTTTCGCACCCGAAGCACTGCGCGGCAATCCGAAGGCCCGCAGCGAATGGGCGCAGCAGCAGCTGCACCTGGCCGCCCGCGCGTCACGCCGTCTCGGCCTGCAGGACATGGGCACTTTCTCCGGCTCGTTCGCCTGGCCCTACCTGTTCCCGTTCCCGCAGCGCCCACCGGGCCTGATCGACGCCGCGTTCGATGAACTGGCACGACGCTGGCGGCCGATCCTTGACACCTGCGAGGACAACGGCATCAACCTCTGCTACGAGATCCATCCCAGCGAAGACCTGCATGACGGCACCAGCTTCGAACGCTTCTTCGAGCGCGTCGGCCAACACCAGCGCTGCCGCATCCTGTTCGATCCCAGCCACTTCGTGCTGCAGCAGCTGGACTACCTGGAGTACCTGGACATCTACCACCCGCTGATCCGCATGTTCCATGTCAAGGACGCCGAATTCCGTCCGAGCGGGCGCCAGGGCATCTATGGCGGCTATGCCGACTGGACTGAACGTGCGGGCCGCTTCCGCTCGCTGGGCGATGGCCAGGTCGACTTCAAGTCGATCTTCTCCAAGCTGGCCCAGTACGACTACGCGGGCTGGGCAACGCTGGAATGGGAGTGCTGCCTGAAGGACCAGGAAGCTGGCGCGCGCGAGGGCGCTGTATTCATCCGCGACCACATCATTCCGGTCACCGACAAGATTTTCGACGACTTCGCCGGTGCACCGATCAGCACCGCGCAGATGCAGCAGATGCTCGGCATTGCCTGAGCCCCCAACGGAGCACTCCCCTCATGACCACTTCCCTTTCCGCTGGTGCTGCCGGCGACGCTTCGCTGCGCCACCACTACCTGCGCATCGATGGTCAGCGCGTGCATTGCGTATCCGCCGGCCACGGTGAGCCGGTGCTGCTGATTCCCGGCTGGCCGCAGACCTGGTACGCCTGGCGCCACGTGCTGCACGCGCTGGCCGAGGCCGGTTTCGAAGCCATCGCGGTCGATCCGCCGGGCATCGGCGAATCCGACCGCCCCGCCCACGGCTACGACACCGGCAGTGCCGCCGCCGTCCTGCACCAGACCATGCAGGCACTGGGCCACGACCGCTACCAGGTGGTCGGGCATGACATCGGCATGTGGATCGCCTATGCGCTGGCCAGCGACCAGCCGCAGGCGGTGCGCCAGCTGGTGGTCACCGAAGCGGTGATTCCAGGCCTTGCGCCGGAACCGGGCATCTTCGCAGCACCGGCCGACAACATCTTCCTCTGGCACTTCATGTTCAACCAGGTGGCCGACCTGCCCGAAGCACTGATCAGCGGGCGCGAGCGCGCCTACCTGGAATTCATGTTCGATCGCTGGTCGTATCGCCGCGATGCCGTGGCTGCCGACACCTACATTGCTGCCTATAGTCGCCCCGGGGCGCTGCGCGCCGGCTTCGCCTGGTACCGCGCGATTCCGGAAACGATCCGCCAGAACAAGCTGCGCGCGCAGCGTCGCCTGCCGATGCCGGTGCTGGCGATCGGCGCCGAACACGCCACCGGCGATGCGCCGATGCTGACCCTGCAACCGCATGCCGATGACGTGCGCGGCAGCATCGTGCCGGGCTGCGGCCACTTCATCATGGAAGAAGCGCCGCAGGCATTTCTTGCACAGCTGCTGCCGTTCCTGCAGGAGGCACACCATGCAGCTTGAACCGGCGCTGCAGCAGTTCGTCGACGCCGTCGCGGCCCATCCGCTGCCGGAGGACCTGCGCGAGCTGCGGGCGATCAGCGAGAGCGCGCTGCCCCAGCTGCAGGGCGCGCCGCTGCCGGTTACGCATGTGATCGAACATGCGGTGATCGCACGCGACGGCCACGCGTTGGACGTCCGCCTTTACACACCGGAAGGGCTGCCCGATGGACCGGCACCGGCTTTGTTGTTCGCCCATGGCGGCGGCTGGTTCCAGTGTTCGCTGGCGGTCTACGACGGTCCCTGCCGCGCCCTGGCCAGTGCCAGCGGCAGCGTGATTGTCGCCGTGGGCTACCGGCTGGCGCCGGAACACCGGTTCCCGGTTCCACTGCATGACGTCGCCGACGCCTGGCACTGGTTGCAGGACAACGCCAGGCGCCTCGGCCTGGACCCACAGCGGCTGGCGATCGGTGGCGACAGCGCCGGGGGCAATCTGGCCGCCGCCTGCTGCCTGCTGCTGCGCGATCTCGGCCTTCCGCAGCCACGCCACCAGTTGCTGCTGTACCCGGCACTGGACGTCGGCATGAGCAGCGACTCCTATCGCGAGTACGCCAGTGGCTACTACCTCAGCGCCGAACTGATGCGGCGCTGCTGGCAGGCCTATCTTGGTGACCTGCACCCGCCGCTGGCACTGGCCTCGCCCGCCCACGCAACCGACCTGCAGGGGCTGGCGCCAGCCTCCGTGCTCAGCTGCGAGCACGATCCGCTGCGCGACGAGGCCGAGCAGTACGCGCACCGCCTGCAGGCTGCGGGTATCCACTGCACGCTGGAGCGGCTGCCGGGGATGATCCATGCCTGCATCCATCTGCAGGGAGTGGCTGATTCCACCGGCGTAGCGGTACAGCGCGCGGGCGATCTGCTGCGCCGGGCCCTGGCCTGAACCGGCTGGGGGCGGCGGCAGATCCACGCCTGCCGCCGTCCCGGCCCGGCGCTTGGCAAGCCCGGCAGGCAGCGCTACACTGAAAGCCTGCCGTGGGGCCATAGCTCAGCTGGGAGAGCGCGTCGTTCGCAATGACGAGGTCAGGAGTTCGATCCTCCTTGGCTCCACCACTTCATAAGCAAATCAAAAAGCCCCGAGGATCTCCTCGGGGCTTTTTGTTTGGCGCCAGGCTCGTGATAATGCCGTGAAATGCCACCATGGCGTCTCATCGCCACCTTAGGAGCACTCATGAAGGGATTTTCTGCAGCTGCCGCCGTCGTCGCTTTGCTCGCTGGTTGTTCGGCCACCCGCCCCATCGCGACAGAGATGGCAAAGCCCGTCCCGGCCAGTCAGATCTTCGCCTACGCCCAGCCCGCTACTGACACCGGAACGGTCATCGTGACCCGGGATGTTGGATTGGCCGGATCAAAGTGTCCTGTCGCCTTCTACGTCGACGGCGAAGTGGCAGCTCACGTAGACAATGGGCAGACCATGACGGTGTACATCCCTTCGGGCAAGCACATCCTTGGTGCCGGCCCGGCGGGCACCGGTGTGTGCGGCATCGTGAGCCGTACCGCGCATATGCGCGAAGCGGCTTTCGACGTTGTTGCTGGAGACCGTCTCAAGCTGCGGCTCGGCTTCACCCGTGATGGGACGTACCAGATCACACCAACCGCACTCTGAGCCGCCTTCATGCGCCGCACGTTGGGTGCGGCGCTGGGTTGCAAGCTAAGCGGCGGCCACGCCCACTTCAACTGGGGCGAAGCCTGGGCCCGTTTCGATCCGAAAGGCTTCATGGCCAGCAGCGGTATCCGCTACGCACCACGCTCGTGACCCCGTTCAGGTCCGTGTGATCGACACCCCACCCTCCACGCGCATCGCGGTACCGGTAACGAAACTGCTTTCATCGCTGGCCAGGAACAGCGCCGCGTTGGCGATCTCCTCCGGCTCGGCCATGCGCTTCAATGCATGCAGCGAGCGCACGAAGTCGCGGGCATCGCCGGTGGGTGCGGCCTGCCGGCCCATCTCGGTATCGGTGCCACCGGGCAACAGTACGTTGCTGCGTACGCCGCGCGCGCCGTACTCGGCGGCGATCACCTGGCTCAGGCCGATCAGCCCGGCCTTGCTCGACGCATAGGCCGCCATGCCGGGGAAGCCCACCGTGTGGCCGACGAAAGTGCCGACGAACACCAGCGAGCCGCCGCCGCGCGCCAGCAGTGCCGGCAACTGCGCACGTGCGGCATGGAAGGCCGCATCCAGATTGGTCGCCATCACCTCGCGCCAGGCGTCCACCGGGAACTCCGCCGCCGGCACGCCCGGGCCGAGCATGCCGGCATTGTTGAGGGCCATGTCCAGGCCGCCGAATGACTGCTGGGCCAGATCGACCAGCGCCTGTGCCGTGCCCGGATCAGCCACATCGGCGGCATGCACCACCACCTCGCCGCCGGCGGCACGAATCTGCTCGGCCAGCGCCTGCAGTGGCTCCGGCCGCCGTGCGTTGAGCACCAGCTTTGCCCCTTCGGCAGCGAAACGCAGCGCGCTGGCGCGGCCGATGCCGGCGCTGGCACCGGTGATGAGGGCGATCTTGTTGTTCAGGCGCATGGTCGTGGTATCGGTTGTGAAGTAGCCACCACGATGCCGCGCCTCTCCCCTGCCAACACTCCGTTTCCGGGCCTGGCCCGTCGGTGCAGGAAACGGAGTTTCCGCAGAACCGGCACGTGCCAGAATCCGCCCATGGACAGCACCGCCTCCCCCACGACCGATGCCCGCGTCGAACGGGTCTGCCGCCACCTTCAGGCGAGCCTCGACGAACCCTCGCTGCAGGAACTGGCCGACATCGCCGGCTGCAGCCCGACCCGCCTGCATCGCCTGTTCAAGCAGGCAACCGGGCTGACCCCGAAGCAGTACGCTGCCGCGCTGCGCGCCGACCGCCTGCGCACCGGGCTGCAACAGCAGGAACGCATCACCGATGCCTTCCACGATGCCGGCTTCGGTTCCAGCGGGCGCTTCTACGAGAACGCACCGAAATTGCTGGGCATGACCCCGAAGCAATGGCGCGCAGGTGGTCGCGGCGAAGTCATCCACTTCGCGCTTGCCGAAAGTTCACTGGGCAGCGTGCTGGTGGCCAGCAGTGCCACAGGCGTGGTCGCGATCCTGCTCGGCGACGATCCGGAGACGCTGCTGCAGTCACTGCAGCAACGCTTCCGCCAGGCCGAACTGGTCGGTGCCGACCAGGGCTATGAGCAACTGGTGGCACAGGTGGTAGGCCTGGTCGAGGATCCTTCGCGAGGCGCCACGCTGCCGCTGGATATCCGCGGCACCGCGTTCCAGCAACGGGTGTGGCAGGCACTGCAGCAGATTCCGCGCGGGCAGACCGCGTCGTATGCGGATGTCGCCGCGCGCATCGGCGCTCCGCGATCAAGCCGTGCGGTGGCTCGCGCCTGCGCCAGCAATCCATTGGCGGTGGCCGTCCCCTGCCACCGCGTCGTACGCCGCGATGGCGACCTGTCCGGCTACGCCTGGGGCGTGGCGCGCAAGCGCGAACTGCTGCGCCGGGAAAAGGCCTCGACTGCCTGAAGTGGGTGCCCGCCCTGGTCGGCACGCCCTGCGGTAGCGCCGGGCCATGCCCGGCGAAGGCTCAATCCAGCTTCACCACCAACTTGCCGAAGTTGCGCCCCTGCAACAGCCCAAAGAACGCCTCCGGCGCATTCACCAGCCCCTCCACCACATCCTCGCGGTACTGGATGCGACCTTCGCGCAGCCATTGCGGCATCTCACGTTCGAAGTCCGGCCACAGGTGGTTGAAGTCGTGCACGATGAAACCGCGCACGGTCAGGCGCTGGCGCAGGATCTGGCTGAACAGCGCGGGCAGGCGGTCTGGGCCGGGCTGCTCGACGCCGCGCGCGTTGTAGGTGGCGATGGTGCCGCACACCGGAATGCGGGCGAAGTCGTTGAGCAGCGGCAGCACTGCATCCAGCACATGCCCGCCCACGTTCTCGAAATACACGTCGATACCCGCGGGCACCGCCGTGCGCAGCTGTTCGGCAAAGTCGGCCGCACGATGATCCAGCGCCACGTCCACGCCCAGCGTCTGCAGGTAGGCACGCTTGGCTTCGCCACCGGCGATGGCGACCACGCGCGCCCCCTGCAGCTTCGCCAGCTGCGCAACAGTTGCGCCCACCGGACCGGTCGCGGCGGCGACCACCAATGTCTCGCCCGGCTTCAGGCGGGCGATCTCATGCAGGCTGGAATACGCAGTGAATCCGGGCATGCCATACACGCCCAGTGCCGTGCTCAGAGGCAGCCCGGCCGGATCGAGGCGACGCCCCAGCGCCTTGCCCGGCAGTACCGCATGGGTCTGCCATCCGCCTGGCGCCAGTACCAGGTCGCCCACCGACACGCCATCAGCCTTCGACTGCAGCACCTCGGCCACGGTCTGGCCTTCCATCACCGCATCGATGGCCACCGGCGCGGCATACGAAGGGCCCTCGTCCATGCGACCACGCATGTACGGGTCCAACGACAGATAGCGGTTGCGCAGCAGCACGTCGCCGATTGCAAGCTCCGGCAGTGCAGCCTGCTCCAGACGGAAGTTGGCTGCGCTTGGTGCGCCCTGTGGACGCGAGGCCAGCACGATACGGGAGGTAACGAGGGAATCGGACATGGTGACCGGCTCTGCTGTTGCCAGCATCAGGAAAGGAATGCCGACACTACGCCCCAACGATCGCCGGCAACGGCCACGAAAACAGCGTTCCATCGCCCGCCCCGGCACGTCACCGGCACAAGCCTTGCCGTTGCGGCATTGCCGATCACCGCGGCCCGCTGATTTCCGCCACAGGGGATGATCAGGATCGCGCCGGGGCGCCTGGATCGATTCCTGGCCCTTCCCACCCTGCACAGCGACGGCGGATCAAGTACTTGCAGGTGCGCAGACGGCAATGTGAAGAATTCTTGGCAAAACGCTTGCCGAAGACTGCCGACCTCCGTAATATACGCCTCCTTGGCAGCGACCTCGCTGCTACGAAACATGTGGCCGAGTAGCTCAGTTGGTAGAGCAGGGGATTGAAAATCCCCGTGTCGGCGGTTCGATTCCGTCTTCGGCCACCACTTTCGAAGGCCTGCAGAAATGCGGGTCTTTTTTTTCCGGATACCGCGTTCAATGCGGTCGCCACACAATTTGGCCGAGTAGCTCAGTTGGTAGAGCAGGGGATTGAAAATCCCCGTGTCGGCGGTTCGATTCCGTCTTCGGCCACCAGTTTCAGAGACCTGCAGAAATGCAGGTCTTTTTTTGTCTGCGGCCTGCCATCCACGCATGGCGCGGATCTACCTGGCGCTGGCGCCATCCGCTATCCAGGCATGGCGTCGATCCATGCCAGGCCACCGCCTTCTGGTTGACGAAACATTTACACCGGCACCCGGCGCGGCACCTACGCTGCAGATTCCTGCCGGAGCCTGCCGATGCAACTGCGCCCCACCCTGCTCACCTGGCTGCTGCTGGCCACCGCCCCGGTGATCGCCGCCGAGCCGGTACGCGCGGTCGATACGCTGGACATCGATCGCTACGCCGGCCAGTGGCACGAGATCGCGCACCTGCCGGTGTCATTCCAGAGGCAGTGCGTCGGCGAGATCACCGCCAACTACGGGCTGCGCCGCGATGGCCGCATCAGTGTCACCAACGCCTGCCGCAACGGCGATGGCGAACGCGTGGTTGCTGAAGGCGTGGCACGCCCGGTGGCCGGCCATCCCGGCCAGTTGCAGGTGCGCTTCGTGCCGGACTGGCTGAGCTGGGTGCCACTGGTCTGGGCCGACTACTGGGTGCTGGCGCTGGACCCGGACTACCAGTGGGCGCTGGTTGGTGAACCGGACCGGAAATACCTGTGGATTCTCTCGCGCCTGCCGGAAATGGATCGCACCCGGTTCGAACAGTTGAAAGAAAAAGCAGAAGCCATGGGCTACGACCTGGGCCCGCTGCGCCTGATGTCCCCGCTTCGCGATACGCCCGCCGATTGAACTGCAGTTCAATCCGCACGCGCACCGTGCGCCCGAAGATCCAGCGCTGCGCATGCCCGGCCGCCACCTTCACGCGCTACCCTCTGCGACGGGTCGCCACAGGCGATCCAAACGACCATACGCCGTAGTATGCTTATTCCAACGCACCGCCTCCAGAGGACCTGCGCCCATGCTCCACCGTTTCCGTATCGCCTTGATCGTCCTGAGCACCCTCGCCCTTGCCGCCTGTGGCAACGGCATCGTCAAGCGTGTTTCGGAACCGGCGGCCAGCCTGCAGCAGCTGACCGTGCGCGCCGACGGCAACTGGACCGTGGCCCTGCGCCTGCAGAACTTCAGCTCCATGCCGATGACCTTCGACGATGTCTCGCTGGCGCTGACCGTTGGCGACAGCGACGCCGGCACCCTGCAGGCCAAGCCGGGCATTTCCATCGGAGGCACCTCGGCCGACGTCATCAACGTCGACCTGGTACCCAGTTCGGCCGCACGCCTGGTGGTGGCCGATGCACTGGCCGGCAACCGCACCCTGGCCTATGGCCTGAAGGGAACGGTCGCAGCCACGCCGCAGGAAAAGAAGCAGCGCAGCTTCGATATCAGCAGCCGCAGCACCCTCAACCAGGCTCCGGGCTTGCCGGGCGTGCTGCGCTGATTTCCACCTTCCGTCGCGGCGCCTGGCGCCGCTCTCCCCTGCCCTGATCAAATCGAGACGTACCGATGAGCAGCTACACCGCCCCGCTTTCCGACCTCCGTTTCGCCCTGCACGACGTGCTCAAGGTCGAACCCCTGTTCGCCCGCCTGGGCTTCACCGACGCCACCGCCGACGTGGTCGATGCCGTGCTGGAAGAAGCTGGCCGTTTCAGCGCCACCGTGCTGGCCCCGCTCAACAGCGTTGGCGATGAGATCGGCTGCGTGCTCGACCAGGCCACCGGTGAAGTGACCACCCCGCCCGGCTTCAAGCAGGCCTACGACCAGTTCGTCGATGGCGGCTGGACCGGCCTGACCGCTTCGCCGGAACTGGGTGGCCAGGGCCTGCCGCACACCCTGGGCGTGCCGCTCAACGAAATGATCAACGCCGCCAACCTGGCGTGGGGCAACTTCCCGCTGCTCTCGCACGGCGCCATCGAAGCACTGAAGCAGCACGGCGAGGCCTGGCAGCACGAAGCCTTCCTCAAGCCGCTGATCGAGGGCCGCTGGACCGGCACCATGTGCCTGACCGAGCCGCACTGCGGCACCGACCTGGGCCTGCTGAAGACCAAGGCCGAGCCGAACGCCGATGGCAGCTATTCGATCACCGGCACCAAGATCTTCATCACTGCCGGCGAGCATGACCTGACCGGCAACATCGTGCACCTGGTGCTGGCCAAGCTGCCCGACGCCCCTCCGGGCGCCAAGGGCATCTCGCTGTTCGTCACCCCGAAGTTCAAGGTCGGCCGCGACGGCAACGTCGGCGAGCGCAACGCACTGCGCTGCGGTTCGATCGAGCACAAGATGGGCATCAAGGGCTCGGTCACCTGCGTGATGAACTTCGACGGTGCACAGGGTTACCTGGTCGGCCAGCCGCACAAGGGCCTGCAGGCGATGTTCACCATGATGAACACCGCGCGCCTGGGCGTCGGCCTGCAGGGCATCGGCCTGTCCGAGCGTGCCTACCAGAACGCGCTGAAGTACAGCCGTGAGCGCCTGCAGTCGCGCGCCCTCAGCGGCGCCAGGTTCCCGGACAAGCCGGCCGACCCGATCCTGGTCCACCCGGATGTGCGCCGCATGCTGCTGACGGTGAAGTCACTGGTCGAGGGCAGCCGCCTGCTGGCCCTGCACGCCGCCACCCTGATCGATGTCGCCCACCACGCCGAGGACGCCGCCGAGCGCGAGCGCGCCGACACCCTGGTGAGTTTCCTCACGCCCATCTCGAAGGCCTGCCAGACCGAATGGGGCATCGAGAACACCTACAACGCCCTGCAGTGCTTCGGTGGCCACGGCTATATCCGCGAGCACGGCATGGAACAGCTGGCCCGCGATGCGCGCATCACCACGCTGTATGAAGGCACCACCGGCATCCAGGCGCTGGACCTGATCGGCCGCAAGACCGCCTCCAGCCAGGGCGCCGGCCTGAAGCTGATGCTGGCCGAGATCGAAGCCTTCGCCAAGGAACATGAAGGCAACGAAGCGCTGGCCGAGTTCATCGGCCCACTGCGCGCCAAGGCTGCCGAATGGGGCAAGCTGACCCTGGACGTGCTGCAGCGCGCGGCCGCCAACCCGGACGAACTGGGTGCGGCCAGCTACGACTACCTGTTCTATTCGGGTTACGTGGTGTTGGCCTACTGGTGGGCCCGCAGCGTGGCCGCCGCCGATGCCAGCGCGCACGGCGCCGCCTTCGCCCAGGGCAAGCGCGAGACCGCACGGTTCTACTTCGCCCGCGTGCTGCCGCGCACCCTCAGCCACGCCGCCGCGATCCAGGCCGGTGCCGCCCCGCTGATGGCCATGGACGACGAGCGCTTCGGCGCCTGAGCCGGGCTGCGCCCGGCACCCGCGGTTGCGCCGGCCGCTGGCCGGCAACCGCAAAAGCCGGCTTCCTGCGGGATGGCGAGGCGGATCCAATTGCGGGGGACGGCGCAAGTACGTCCCTGTAGCCTCGGTCGCGCCATCCATGGCGCTCACGCCCCCGCAACCGGACCCACCCCGCCTCTGACAGATTTCTGCTGCTGTTGGTAGGTGTCGACCTTGGTCGACACGTTGGATCCACACCAAGCGTGGATGGGGGATCAGAGCCCTTTCCTGCGGAAAGGGATCCGACCCCGACCTGACAGCCCCCAGTATCTCTCTGGAGAAAAGCCCCCTTTTGTTAAAGGGGGCGCACCGACAGGTGCGGGGAATAGGAAGAATGCGTGGGCATCCCAGCCCGCCGACGGCGGGCTGGGATGCCGAATGCGCGGACCTGAATGTTGACGATTTGCGTATCGCCGACAGGCGATACACAAATCGTCAACATTCAGGTATAAGCTGTTCTCCCGATGGAGACAGACACTACACGCTTGGGTCTGATCGAAGCCGGAGCTCCGTTTTCTGCTCCGGGCGCCGAAGCATCGCCCAACGCCACGACGCTGCATCGACCCGGTTCCGTCCGGCTGCTCTCACTTGATGCCCACGGACGCGTACTGGATTGGATCACCTGGCAGGATGCGGCGTGCCTCTACGCCCGCGAAGCCGTCGCCTGGACACTCGGCGATCCCTGCCTGCACATCCACGGCGGTACCAACCGCTTCAGCGGCCTGCAGAGCGGGATGGACCTGCACCCGATCATCGCCGCGCGCGGCCACGCCCGCTCCCGCGCGATCGATCCGACGCCGAACCTGACCAACCCGGCCCTGTTCGCCCGTGACGCCCACCTGTGCATGTACTGCGGCCAGCAGTTCAACCGCCCCACGCTCACCCGCGACCACGTCATGCCACTGTCCAAGGGTGGCCTGGACTGCTGGGAAAACGTGGTCACCGCCTGCTTCCACTGCAACTCGCGCAAGAGCGACCGCACCCCGCAGCAGGCCGGAATGCCACTGCTGGCGGTGCCCTACCGGCCCAGCTGGATCGAGCATCTGATCCTGTCCAACCGCAACATCCTGGCCGACCAGATGGCCTTCCTGAAGGCGCAATTGCCGAAGCGGTCAAAACTGAGCACCTGAATCGCCGAAAATGCAACCCTCACCGTCCTGTCACGGGCGGCGGCGTTTGCTTGCCCCACCCCCGTTTGAGGGCGAAAATGGGCGTTCAGAACAAGTGCGAACATGATGATCGACTCTGCCCGCTATCCCCGCCTCGCGCGCATCCAGACACCGGATGACCTGCGCACGTTCGACGAATCCGAAATGAGGGCGGTCGCCGACGAGCTGCGCGCCTACCTCATCGAATCGGTCGGCAAGAGCGGTGGCCACTTCGCCGCCGGCCTGGGCGTGATCGAACTCACCGTGGCACTGCACTACCTGTACCAGACCCCGCACGACCAGCTGGTCTGGGACGTGGGCCACCAGACCTACCCGCACAAGATCCTCACCGGCCGTCGCGACGAGATCCATACCGTCAAGCAGAAGGACGGCGTCGCGCCATTCCCGAAGCGCGAGGAAAGCGAGTACGACACCTTTGGCGTCGGCCACTCCTCCACCTCGATCTCGGCCGCACTCGGCATGGCCATCGCGCGCCAGTCCGAAGGCGACGATCGCAAGATCGTGGCGGTGATCGGTGACGGCGCGATGACCGCCGGCATGGCCTTCGAAGCGCTGATGCACGCCGGCGGCATGGACCCGGAACCGAACCTGCTGGTGATCCTCAACGACAACAACATGTCGATCTCCGAGGCGGTCGGCGGCCTGACCAAGATGCTCGGCCGTGCCACCGGCAGCCGCACGCTCAACGCGCTGCGCGAAGGCGGCAAGAAGATCCTCGGCGACAAGAAGAACAACCCGGCACGCTTCGTGAAGCGCTGGGAAGAGCACTGGAAGGGCATGTTCGTGCCGTCCACGATGTTCGAGGAAATGGGCTTCCATTACACCGGCCCGATCGACGGCCACGACATGCCGGCCCTGCTGTCCACGCTGAAGACGCTGCGTGCCTCCAAGGGCCCGAAGCTGCTGCACGTGATGACCACCAAGGGCAAGGGCTACGAGCCGGCCGAGGGCGACCAGATCGGTTACCACGCCGTCGGCCCGTTCGATCCGGACAAGGGCCTGGTGGCCAAGGCCGGCGCCAAGAAGCCGACCTACACCGATGTGTTCAGCGACTGGCTGTGCGATGCCGCCGCCGCCGAGCCGCGCCTGTACGGCATCACCCCGGCGATGCGCGAAGGCTCCGGCCTGGTGCGTTTCAGCAAGGAATACCCGCAGCGCTACTTCGACGTGGCGATTGCCGAACAGCACGCGGTCACGCTGGCCGCCGGCATGGCGACCCAGGGCGGCAAGCCGGTGGTGGCGATCTATTCGACCTTCCTGCAGCGCGCGTACGACCAGCTGGTGCATGACGTGGCGATCCAGGACCTGGACGTGCTGTTCGCGATCGACCGCGCCGGCGTGGTCGGACCGGACGGTGCAACCCATGCCGGCAACCTCGACCTGAGCTTCCTGCGTTGCGTGCCAAACCTGGTGGTGATGGCGCCATCCAACGAAGCCGAGTGCCGCCAGATGCTCAGCACCGGCCTGCAGCATCCGGGCCCGGCCGCTGTGCGCTATCCGCGTGGCACCGGCACCGGCGTTGCAGCCGGCACCGATCTCGCCACCCTGCCGATCGGCAAGGGCGAGCTGCGCCAGCAGGGCAGCCGCGTCGCCCTGCTGGCCTTTGGCAGCACCGTGGCCGCCGCCGAACAGGTCGGTCGCGAACTGGGCCTGAGCGTGGTCAACATGCGCTTCATCAAACCGCTGGACCGCGAGCTGGTGCTGGCTGTCGCCGCTCAGCACGAGGGCCTGGTCACGATCGAAGACAACGTGGTGGCCGGTGGCGCCGGCTCCGGTGTCGGTGAGCTGCTCAATGCCGAGGGCGTGCTGCGCCCGATCCTGCACCTGGGCCTGCCCGACAGCTACCAGCACCATGCCAGCCGCGAGGACCTGCTGGCCGAAGCCGGTATCGATGCCGCGGGCATCCGCGCGGCGGTACTCAAGCGCTGGCCACAGCTGGCCGCCGGCACCCCGCCGCTCAGCGCGGCAGGCTGAGCCGGCCACGACCCAGTGGATCCACGCATGGCGTGGATCTACTGCGGAACAGGGGTCGATCCACGCCATGCATGGAGACAGACACAAAGTAGAGCCACGCCATGCGTGGATAGCGGGCTCCGGAAACAGGATCTGGCCGGGAGCCCCAGCCTTCAGCCGTAGCTGACCGCTTCCACGAAGGCACCGCTGGCTTCCACGCGCACGGCAGCGCGCTGCCCGGTATCGACAAAGTGCAGGCGCGCCAGGGTTTCAGCGAAGTCGAAGGCCCGGGCACCGTCGCGGAAATCGATCGGCTCCGGCCGGTCCGGATGCAGCACGCGCCATTGGCGCTGTTCGCATTGCAGGCGGATCAACATGCGGCTCACTCCTTGAGGCAGCGTATCGACGGTAGCGGGACGGGCGTGCCGGTTACGGCAGACTTCATCACGACGGATCAGGGGCACGCAGGGGTGCCCTGATCGCAGAAGATACGACGTTCAAAATGTGAGCTGTATCAGATTATTCTGATTTTCGAGTGGCGCGCTCAATTCACCTGGAACTGCGCCCGGCAGCCGTCGCTGACCCAGATGCCACGGCGGTCCCAGCCCCAGGTCTGGCCTTCGATGCAGGCACTGCGCGAATCCTGGCGGACCAGGCGCACACCACGACGGATTCGGGCATCGCAGTACTCCTGGCGGTGGCCGTTGGAATGGCAGGTGATCACCTCACCCCCACCCCAGCCATTGCCGCCATTGCCCCAGCCGTTGCCATGGCCACCACCCCAGCCACCGCCACGGCGGTACTCGCCAACGAACTCAGCCCGGCAGCCCTGGGTCACCCAGACCCCGTAGCGGGATTGCCCCCAGGTCTCACCCTCGACACACGGCGAACCCGACAACTGGCGGATCATCCGGGCACGGCCTTCCAGGCGGCATTCATTGCTGCGGTTCTTGATCGATTCGCAGCGTACGATGCCGCCGCCATCACGACCGCCATAGCGATCATCGTCATAACCGTAGCCATAGCTCTGCGCCTGCGCGCCGCCTGCGGCGGCCAGCATCGGCAGCAGCGTGCAGGCCAGGGTGCGCCAGGTGAGTGCCTTGCCCATCGGAATCTCCGGATGAATACGATGGCGCAAGCATCCGGGATTCGTGGCGCGGCGCACAGGGGGGCGCCCCATGGCGGTTTTTTCCCCATTCAAACAACTCAACCGTGGCTGACTGCGCCTCGGCCGATGGCGTCAACTTCCGACGTGGAGCGCGTCCACGGAACTGCCGAGCGCCTCGACCCGTACCGTGCTGCGCTGGCCGGTACGGCGGTGGTGTTCCAGGGCCCGCGCCGCGGCGACATCGAAGGCCTCGGCGCCCCGTGCATAACGGGTGGCGTCATGCGCCTGCGGATCCAGCACGGACCAGTGCCGGGCGTTGCATTGAACGGTAATGACCATTGGAAGACTCCTGCGGAATGAAGGCACGCCAGCAGCGGAAGACCCTGAGCGCCGGTACACCATCAGGCTAGCGAGTGCCTCCGGGATGGCCCATCAGATTTGTACGAAAATGCCGCGCCACACTGTCAGACCGCCCCGCCCTCACATCCCTGAGGCCGTTTAGTGAATCCCTTTCGTGACCCTTGTCACGGAGTTGGCAGAGCTTCACACTACCGTCATCAACAGGGGCCCCTTCCACATGCGCACCTTCTTCTCCCAGCAGCGTTGGACGTTGCTGAAGTTCTATTTCGTGGCCAGCTATCTGGTGCTGATCGAGGAACTGATCCGCGCCGCCCTGCACTGAGCACTTGCTGCCGTTTTACCCGCGGCAGACACTGTTGCTTTAGGCACGGAGCTTCGCCGATGAAATCCCTTCTTCTGATTCCAGCCCTGCTGGTCCTGGCCGCCTGCGCCAGCCCGGACAAGGCACCCACGCACGCCGAAGCGGCAGCCACGTCGCCAGCGACACCGGTCGTCGGTGGTGATCGCGATGCGCATGGCTGCATCGGTTCGGCCGGTTACCAGTGGTGCGAGCACAGCCAGCGTTGCGAGCGCCCGTGGGAACTGGCGCAGGCACAGGGCCTGGCCAATACCGCCGAGGCCATCAATGCCTACTGCGCAAAGCCGGCCAGCCCGGCGCGCAAGTGAGTCGCGCCCACCATGGCTGAGCTGAGTCCGCTACCCCCCCTGGCCCCAGGCCGCTACCGCCACTTCAAGGGCGGCGAGTACGAAGTGCTCGACATCGTCCGCAGCAGCGAGACCCTGCAGCCGATGGTGCTGTACCGCGCGCTGTATGGCGAAGGTGGCCTGTGGGTACGCCCGTACGCCATGTTCGTCGAGCAGGTGCCCGGCGAGCACGGACCGCAACCGCGTTTCGCCCGCATCGACGCATGACGGTTCCGCTGCCGGCCTTGGCCGGCAGCACGCGGTAACGCGGCGGGGCCTGCGTTACAATCGTACCGTCCAGTCGGTTTCTTTCCGCCATGTCCGCATCCCCCTCCCGTTCGCGCCGCAAGGCGCCCGACAGCGTGCGCCAGTCACTGCTGCAGGCCACCATTGAAGTGATCGGCCGTAACGGCCTGGCCGCGCTGACCGTGCAGGACGTCGCGCAGGCCGCCGGTGTCAGCAAGGGTGCGTTGTTCCATCATTTCAGCAGCAAGCAGGCACTGGTGGATGAAGCCATCGGCGCACTCATCGGCGAGTTCGAAACGCGGGTTCGTGCCCTGCTGCAGGAAAACCCCGAAGGCCATGGCCGTTTCAGCCGCGCCTATGTGCAGGCCAATTTCGAGCATCTGCTGCAGCAGGAACAGGACAACGACATCGGCCTGACCCTGGGCAACCTGATGGAACCGGCCCTGCTCGCGCATTGGCGTACATGGAAGCGCGCGATGCTGGCCGAATTCGCCGACGAAGCCAACGATCCCCGACTGTATGCGGCGCGCTGCGCTGCCGACGGCTACTGGGCCACGGCCTATGGACGTCCGCTGGACGAGGAAGAACGTGCCAACGCATTGGCCATGGCCGAACAGGCCCTGAAACTGTGCGACCCGCAGTGAGCTGGAGCGCTCGATGAATCCCTACCTCTACCTTGCCGCTGCCATCGTGCTGGAAGTGATTGCCACATCACTGCTGAAAGCGTCCGACGGCATGAGCCGACTGGCGCCGACACTGGGCGCACTGGTCGGCTACGGGCTGTGCTTCTACCTGCTGTCGATGACCATGAAGTCGATCCCGACCGGCATCGCCTACGCAATCTGGTCCGGCGTCGGCATCGTGCTGATCTCGCTGATCGGGCTGGTGGTGTTCAAGCAGCGCCTGGATGCACCGGCGTTGATCGGCATCGGCCTGATCTGCGCCGGCGTACTGGTGATCAACCTGTTCTCGCGCAGCAGCGCGCACTGAGCACGCTGCTGCGCGATCAACGCTAGCTGACCTTCTTCGCTACGGTCATGCCGAGCAGGAACAGCACCACGGCGATGATGATGCCGGCCCAGAACAGGAACTTGGCGATGCCGACCGCGGCACCGGCAATGCCGCCGAAGCCGAGCACGCCTGCGATCACACCGATGATGGCGAAGATGATGGCCCACTTGATCATGTCAAACCTTTCCCTGCGGGGACTGCGTACTGGATGATCAGGCTAGGCCCTGGCCGATGCGGCAATCGTGAACAGGCCGCGTGCGCGGCGTGAATCAACGCGGCCGGAAGCGCAGCAGCGCGACCGCGAATGCCAGGAACACGCTTCCGACCAGGCGCTCGAACCAGCGCCGCGCGAACGGCCTGGCCAGCCAGCGGCGCAGGCCGTGCCCACCCGCCGCGTACATCACGTACCAGAACAGTTCGCAGGCGGCGAAGGTGGCCACCAGCACGCTGTACTGCACGGCCTGGCTGCGCGACGGATCGACAAACTGGGGGAGGAACGCAGCAGCGAACAACAGCAGCTTGGGGTTGCTCAGGCCAACCAGAAGCCCACCACGAAACACCGTCCAGGCACCAAGCGCCGGTGTCATCGGCACTGCGGCATCCACTGTCACCGGTGGCGCAGGTCGGCAGCTGTCGCGCCATGCCTTCAGGCCCAGCCAGGCCAGGTAGGCCACGCCCAGATAGCGCAGCACTTCGAACAGCATCGGCGAGGAATGCAGCAGCGCGCTCAGGCCGGCAGCGGACGCGGCCAGCACCAGCAGCATCGCCAGCAGGCATCCTGCCATCGCCGGAACGCTGCCACGGAAACCCAGCCCGACGCTGCGGCCCAGGATGTGCAGCATGTTCGGCCCCGGCGTGCCGCACAGGACAAAGACCGTGGCCAGGAACCACCACCAGGTATGCAGGGCCATTCGACACCCACCTCGGAAGACCGCACCAGCATAGGCCGTGGGCGCGCCGCGCGGCACATACAGCACGGCACGGATGTGGAGGTTACAGATGGCACGCACCGCACGCCCGTGCCCATCTGTGCTGCAATGACAGCCTCTTCCCTGGAGCAGCGCATGAAGACTCTTGGCCTGATCGGCGGCATGAGCTGGGAAAGCTCGGCGCAGTACTACCGGCTCATCAACGAGGCGGTGCGGCATCGCCTCGGTGGCGCGCATTCGGCACAGCTACTGCTGTGGTCGGTGGATTTCGCCGGTATCAAGCAGCTGCAGCACGACGGCGACTGGGACACCCTGGGCGATCACATGGTCGATGGCGCGCGCCGCCTGCAGGCGGGTGGCGCCGACCTGCTGCTGATCTGCACCAACACCATGCACAAGCTGACCGATCGCATCGAGGCGGCCTGCACGCTGCCGCTGCTGCACATCGCTGATCCGACCGCGACCGCGATCCTGCAGGCAGGTGCGCGCAAAGTGGGCCTGCTCGGCACTGCCTTCACCATGGAGCAGGACTTCTATCGAGGCCGCCTGCAGGAACGCTTCGGCCTGGAGGTACTGGTGCCTGATGCCGATGACCGCCGCAACGTGCACGACATCATCTATCAGGAGCTGATTGCCGGCGTGGTCAGCGAGCGCTCACGGCAGCTCTACGCCGGCGTGATCGCGCGCCTGGTCGAGCGCGGCGCTGAAGCGATCATCCTGGGCTGTACCGAGATCATGCTGCTGGTACGGCCGGAAGACAGCGCAGTACCGCTGTTCGACACCACCACCCTGCATGCGCTGGCTGCGGTGGATGCAGCACTCGGCTGAGACGGCGCAATGCGCGACGCGGAATCAGCCTGCGTCGCGGACTTCCAGCGCGGTGATCAACCAGTCGACCACGGCCTGTGAATCACACAGGAAAAAGACGCCATCTCCCGAGCGCGCTTCGGTGAGCAGGCGATAGACGGTGATCGCCACCGCCGACTGGTTGGCAATGAACACTTCCGGGCTGCGCGGCCCCTCGCTGTGGCCTGCCACGGCCTGCAACGCCTTGCGCGCAGCCACAGTGGCAGCCGGGTCCGCGCTGCGGGTCAGTTCCGGCCCGCGCAGCCCCCAGGCAACGAACACATGCTTGCCCTTGAACGTGGTGTCCAGGACCTGCACCTCGGCGGCGCCTGCGCCTACCGAGCGATGAATGACGATACTGCTGATCAACGCAACCCCCTGTGGTCGTCGTGGTCCGCGCATCGTCCTCCACAGCCCGGCCGCGCGCCAGTGACGGCCGCCACAGGCCGCGCCAACAGGCGTGGAAGACGTGTAATGAGGTGTAACCCGATGCGATCGGATGTGCAGCGATGATACGGGATGTAAGCCTCTGCATGGACCCGCGCGCACTACTAAATCCCCACTGAGCCACGTCGGGAACGAAGCGTTCCAATGGACCCGGGCTGGGTCATTCTTGCCGCCCCGCTCCCTCAACGAGGCCCCCATGACCCATCGCCTGCTGCTGCCCATTGGCGGCATCTCCCTGGCCATGCTGCTTGCAGCCACCACCGTGGCCGCCCAGGATTACGACGCAGCGCACATTCCCGCGCTTCGCTGCGAATCCCAGTTCAACAAGACCGAGCAATGCCCGATCGCGGGCCCGATGCGCCTGGCCAGGCAACTGTCGGTCACCCGTTGCGTGGAAAACCAGAACTGGGGCCAGAGCCGTCGCATGCTGTGGGTGACCGATGGCTGCCGTGCCGAGTTCGTCGCCGACGACCATGGCCGCTGGCCGGGACGCGGCCGGGGCCGTGATCGCGACGACGAGGGTGAACGCCTGGTCTGTGAGTCCTACGAAAAGAAGGACAAGGAATGCCGCATCCGCGTGCGTCATGAGGTGCGCATGGTCAAGCAGAAATCGGTGACGACCTGCATCGAAGACCACAACTGGGGCTGGGACCGCCGTGGTATCTGGGTCAGCGATGGCTGCAGGGCCGAGTTCCGGGTGTATTGACTGCCGGCCGCGCGCTGGCTGCAGCGTATAGGCGTGCGTGCGCGGCAGAGCCGATAGACTATGGCCAGCATGGCAGGGAGCACGACATGGAACGATGGTATCTGGCGACGCTGCTGGCGTTGATCCTGCATCAGATCGACGCTGCATTCTGGCAGGAATGGACCATGTTCCATGTGCCCGGTGGCATCCAGGGCTTCCTGCTGTTCAATCTGTTCGCGGTCGGCCTCGTGCTTTGGGGCTATCGCCAGACCCTGCTGGGCACATCGACGGCGCGCGGCTATGCGCTGGTTTGTGGCGCGCTCGGCATTGGCACGGCGCTGATCCATCTGGCGTTTGCCCTGTTCGGTCGCAATGAATTCCACCTGCCGCTGTCGATCGCCGTCCTGCTCGCCTGCTTTGTGTCGGGCGGCGGCCTGTTGCTGCAGTTGCGCCCGCGATGAGCCGGACGTCCCGTTTCCCGCACCTGCGTGACGGCAGTTCCCAGGACGCAGGTGCCTTGATCGCGCTCGACAGCGTGGCAGCCATTGATCCAGGGCGGATCATGCAGATTGGCGACTGGCTGGCACATGGCGGCGTGCAGGTCGCCGAGCAGGACGGCAAGGTCGTCGGCTACCTGGTCACTCATCAACACTTCTTCGGCGAAGCCTTCATTGAAATGCTGATGGTGGCGCGCGAACGGCGCAGCCAGGGCATCGGCGCCATCCTGCTGCGGCACGCGATCGCACGGCGCGGTGGCGGCAAGCTGTTCACCTCGACCAATGCCTCCAACATCGGCATGCAACGCCTGCTCACTACCCACGGCTTCGTAGGCAGCGGCATCGTGCATGGGCTGGACGAGGGCGATCCGGAACTCATCTATCGCTTCGCGGAAGACTGATCATCGGCATTCGCAGCACGCAAAAAAAAGCCCACGCATTGCTGCGCAGGCTTCTTGATTCATCACAGTGGTCGGGACGGCCGGATTCGAACCGACGACCCTCTGCCCCCCAGGCAGATGCGCTACCAGGCTGCGCTACGCCCCGACTGATGCTGCGATGTGCCCGCCAGTGCGGCGGGCCGTGAAGTATAGCGGATTACGATGGAAATGGGATCAGCGGCGCAGCAACTGCAGCACTTCTTCCAGCTCCATGCGCACCTGCTTGATGATCTGGTTGCTCAACGCCGATTCCTCGCGGGCATCGGGGCCATCCAGGCGCAGGCGTGCACCACCGATGGTGTAGCCCTGTTCGTACAGCAGGCTGCGGATCTGCCGCACCATCAGCACGTCATGGCGCTGGTAGTAGCGGCGGTTGCCTCGGCGCTTGGCCGGCTCAAGGCTGGGAAACTCGGTTTCCCAGTAGCGCAGGACGTGCGGCTTGACGTCGCACAGCTCGCTGACCTCACCAATGGTGAAGTAGCGCTTGGCCGGGATCGGCGGTAGTTCGCGGTTACTGCCCGGATCCAGCATAAGCTTCCACCCTCTCCTTGAGCTTCTGGCCCGGACGGAAGGTGACCACCGTACGGGCGGAAATCGGAATTTCCTCGCCGGTCTTGGGGTTACGACCCGGGCGCTGGTTCTTGCGCCGCAGATCGAAATTACCGAAGCCCGACAGCTTCACCTGACGTCCCTGTTCCAATGCTTCACGCAGCACATCGAAAAACGCGTCGACGAATTCCTTGGCTTCCCGCTTGTTCAGACCGACTTCGTCGAACAGCTTTTCCGCCATCTCCGCCTTGGTCAATGCCATTGCCTGCTACCCCCGAGTGCTGCCCGCTCAGCCGCGGATCCGGGCGTGGTGTTCACGCTCGATGGCAGTGACCGCCTCGGCCACCACCGCATCCACGTCGCGGTCCGTCAGAGTGCGCGACTTGTCCTGCAAAATCAAGCCCATAGCGAGACTCTTGAATCCCGGCTCGACGCCCTGGCCGACGTAACGGTCGAACAGGTTCAGGTCGCGCAGCAGCGGACCGGCAGCCTGGCGGACGGTGGCCGCCAGATCGGCCCAGGCCACCTGTTCAGGCACCAGGAACGCCAGGTCGCGACGCACCGCCGGGAAGCGCGACAGCTCGCCGGCACGCGGCAGGCGGCGGGCCGTCAGCGGCTCCAGGTCCAGCTCGAAGGCGTACACATCGGCTTCGATGTCCATCGCCTTGGCCAGCCGCGGGTGGACCTGGCCAATCCAGCCAATCGCCACGCCATCACGGAACACCTCGGCCGAACGGGCCGGGTGGCCGTAGGCACGGGCCGACGGACGGAACTCCAGCTGCGCGCCACTGGCGGCGGCCAACGATTCCAGGTCGCCCTTCAGGTCATGGAAATCGACCTTGCGGGTCGGCAGGCCCCACTGCACCGCCTGCGCATCGCCACAGACGGCAGCGGCCACGCGCGGGGTTTCCAGCGGTGCGGGCTGGCCGTCGCCAGCCTGCTGGGCGAACACACGGCCGATCTCGAACAGGCGCACGCGGCCCAGCTGGCGCGCGGCATTGCGGCCCAGCGTGGCGACCAGGCCGGGCAGCAGCGACGGACGCATCACCGCCAACTCCGCCGACAGAGGGTTGGCCAGCGGCACCAGGCCGTCGCGCAGCTGCCACTGGGTCAGCAGCGCGTCGTCGACAAAGGCGAAGTTGACGGTTTCCTGCTGGTCACGAGCGACCAGCTGGCGACGCACGCTCAGCGCGTCCAGCTGGGTCTCGCTCGGCATCGCCACGCGCGAGGCACCGCCCGGCAGCGTGGTCGGGATCTGCTCGTAACCGTGGATGCGGGCCAGTTCTTCGATCAGGTCTTCTTCGATGGCAATGTCGAAGCGACGGCTCGGCGCGGCGACCTGCCAGCCGTCGGCGGTGGCGACCACGTCCATGCCCAGCGCGCGCAGGATGCGCTCGACTTCGGCGTCGTCGATGGTGATACCGAGCACGCGGGTGATGCGGGCGCGGCGCAGCTCGATCGTCGCCGGCTGCGGCAGGTCATCGACGCGCACGGCCTCGGTGACCGGCGCCGGGGTACCGCCGGCCAGGTCCAGCACCAGCCGGGTGGCGTATTCGATGGCGGTGCGCGGCAGCGCCGGATCGACGCCGCGCTCGAAGCGGTGGCCGGCATCGGTGTGCAGGCCGAGCTTGCGGCCACGGCCCATGATCGCGGCCGGAGCGAAGTGCGCGGCCTCCAGGAACACGGCGGTGGTGGCATCGGTGACACGGGTGTCGAAGCCGCCCATCAGGCCGGCCAGGCCGACCGCACGGTCCGCATCGGTAACCACCAGGAAGCTGTCGTCCAATGCGGCATCGCGACCGTCCAGCAGCTTCAGGCTCTCGCCAGCGCGCGAACGACGCACGGCGATGCTGCCCTGCAGGGTGCCGAGGTCGTAGGCATGCATCGGCTGGCCCAGCTCCAGCATCACGTACTGGGTGATGTCGACCAGCAGCGAGACCGGACGCACGCCGCTGCGGCGCAGGCGTTCGGCCATCCACAGCGGGGTCGAGGCGGCGGCGTTGACGCCTTCGATGACGCGGCCCAGGTAACGCGGCGCTTCGGCGCCGGCGTCGAGCTGGATCGACAGTTCGCGGCTGCCGACCGGCGCAATGGCATCGGCGGCGAAATCCAGCACTGCGCTGCGGGTGGCCGCAGCGACGTCGTAGGCAATGCCACGCAGGCTGAAGCAGTCGGCGCGGTTCGGGGTCAGCTTGATCTCGATGCTGGCGTCCGGCAGCCCCAGGTACTCGACCAGGGACTGGCCGACCGGTGCGCCGTCCGGCAGCTCCAGCAGGCCGGACGCATCATTGTCCAGGCCCAGCTCCTTGGCCGAGCACAGCATGCCGTTGGACTCGACGCCGCGCAGCTTGGCCGGCTTGATCTTCAGCTCGCCGATCTGCGCACCGACCATCGCCAGCGGCGCGACCAGGCCCGGACGCGCGTTCGGTGCGCCGCAGACGATCTGCAGCAGCTCGCCCTGCCCGGCATCGACCTTGCACACCTGCAGGCGATCGGCTTCGGGATGGCGTACGGCTTCGACGATGCGTGCCACGACCACGTGGTCGAGGCCGTCGCCAAGCGCGGTCACCTCTTCCACTTCCAGACCGATGGCGGTCAGCACCGCGCTCAGTTCATCGCGCGGGGCGGAGGTCGGGACGTGGCTGCGCAGCCAGTTTTCGGAGAATTTCATGGTGTCACCCTGGTGGGCCCGGCGCATGCGCCTGGGCCTGCGTTGTTGAGTCCGCCGGGCATGGCCCGGCGCTACCTAGTGCGTTACGCGAACTGCTTCAGGAAGCGCACGTCGTTCTCGAAGAACGCGCGCAGATCGTTGACGCCGTAGCGCAGCATCGCGAAACGCTCCACGCCCATGCCGAAGGCAAAGCCGGTGTAGCGCTCCGGATCGATGCCAACATTGCGCAGCACGTTCGGATGCACCATGCCGCAGCCGAGCACTTCCAGCCAGCGGGTGCTGCCATCGGGCTGCTGCCAGGCGATGTCCACTTCCGCACCCGGTTCAACGAACGGGAAGTAGCTGGGGCGGAAGCGCATCTCGAAGTCGCGCTCGAAGAACGCGCGCACGAACTCGGCCAACGTGCCCTTCAGGTCGGCGAAGGTCGAATGCTCGTCCACCAGCAGGCCTTCCACCTGATGGAACATCGGCGAATGGGTCTGGTCGCTGTCGCTGCGGTACACCTTGCCGGCGGCGATCATGCGCAGCGGCGGCGCGTGGTCGCCCATGTAGCGCACCTGCACACCGGAGGTATGCGTGCGCAGCAGGCGGCCGTCGCCGAAGTAGAAGGTGTCGTGCATGGCGCGCGCCGGGTGGTGCGGCGGGAAGTTCAGCGCCTCGAAGTTGTGCCAGTCATCCTCGATCTCCGGTCCTTCCGACAGCTCGTAGCCCAGCCGGCCGAAGATGCCGGTGATGCGCTCCAGGGTGCGGGTGATCGGGTGCAGGCCGGCACGGTCGCCATTGCGGCCCGGCAGGGTGATGTCGATGGCTTCGGCAGCCAGGCGCGCATCCAGTGCCGCGTCTTCCAGCAACGCCTTGCGCTCACCCAGCGCGCGGGTCAGCGCGTCGCGGGCCTGGTTGATCGCTTCACCGGCGGCCTTGCGCTCGTCGGCCGGCAGGGCGCCGAGCTGCTTGAGCTGCGAGGTGATGCTGCCACTCTTGCCAAGCAGGGCCACGCGCAGCTGTTCCAGCACGTCGGGGCTCTCTGCGGCGGCCACATCGGCCAGCGCCTGGGTGGTGAGGGATTGGATGTCGCTCATGGGGGGCCGGAACTCCAGTCGATCTGCCATCGCGATGCGCGAAGGGCCGACCCCTGTCGCCACCGCCGTCCCCGCGCTGCCGTCGTAGCCTCGCCGGGACCCAAAAAAGAATGGGGAAGGACTTGCGCCCTTCCCCATGCATTGCCTTGACCTGACACCGTTCCGAGTGAACGGTTACGGCATCGGGAAGGACTTATGCCGCCAGCGCGCCCTTGGCCTTTTCGGCCAGCGCAGCAAAACCGGCTGCGTCGTGCACGGCGATGTCAGCCAGGACCTTGCGGTCCAGGGTGATGCCGGCCTTCAGCAGACCGTTCATGAAGCGGCTGTAGCTCAGGCCGTTGATGCGGGCAGCCGCATTGATACGGGTGATCCACAGCGAACGGAAGTTGCGCTTCTTCTGCTTACGGCCGATGTAGGCGTACTGCTGTGCCTTGATGACCGCCTGCTTGGCGACGCGGAAGACCTTGCGACGGGCGTTGTAATAGCCCTTGGCGAGATCCAGAATCTTCTTGTGGCGGCGACGCGCCTGTACGCCACGCTTAACTCGTGCCATTTTTCAGTTCCTCAGAGGTAAGGGAGCATGCGGTCCAGACGGCCTGCGTCTTCTGCACGGACATGGCCCGTCTGACGCAGATTACGCTTACGCTTGGTCGCTTTCTTCGTGAGGATGTGGCTACGGTTGGCGTGGCCGCACTTGTACTTGCCCGAGGCGGTCTTGCGGAAACGCTTGGCCGCTGCCCGGTTGGTCTTGATCTTGGGCATTGCAATGTCCTTGATGGGATATGACCCTGGTTTCTGACTGATCTGGCGGCGGCCTGGGCCGCTCTTTCCGTCCTGCCATGATCGGCGTACGACCCGTCCTGGGTGGGTCGAGCCGGGCATGATACAGGCAAAACCGCCCTGCCACCAGCCCCCGCAACCCTTTTGCCGGCAATTCACCGGCCTGCCGCAAAAGCAAAGGGACGCCAGCGGCGCCCCCTTACCCTGAACCATTCAGCCAGGCGCCCCGGAAGGCAGCCCGTCAGGCCTCAGGTCTTCTTCTTCGGCGCGATCATCATGACCATCTGACGCCCTTCCAGGCGCGGACGGGATTCGATGACGATGTCCTCGCCCAGATCGGTCTCGATCCGGTTGGCCATCTCGCGACCCAGTTCCTGGTGGCTCATTTCACGGCCACGGAAGCGGATGTTGACCTTGATCTTGTCGCCTTCCTCAAGGAAACCGCGCATCTTGCGCAGCTTGATCTGGTAGTCGCCCTCGTCCGTGACCGGACGGAACTTCACTTCCTTGATCTCGACCTGCTTGGTCTTCTTCTTGGCCTCGCTGGCCTTCTTCTGCGCTTCGAACTTGAACTTGCCGAAGTCCATGATCTTGCAGACCGGCGGATCGGCCTGCGGCTGGATTTCGACCAGGTCCAGGCCTTCATCTTCGGCCATGGACAGCGCTTCGTCGCGCGACAACACGCCGATCATTTCTCCGTCACTGCCGATCACGCGGACGCGCGGCACACGGATTTCCTGATTCTTGCGGTTCTGTTTGTTGTCAGGGGTGCTGATATTACGTTCTCCCAAGGGTATCGAACCGGCCCGGGTGCCTGTGCCCCCGGACCGGACCTTTGCTTACGCGCCCTCGGCGTGGAGCCGCTCGATGAAGGCCTGCAGGCTCATGCTGCCCAGGTCTTCGCCAGAACGCGTACGCACCGCCACAGCCCCATTTTCCTTCTCGCGGTCACCAATGACCAGCAGGTAGGGCACGCGCTGCAACGTATGCTCGCGGATTTTATAGCCGATCTTCTCGTTACGCAAATCCGAGCTGACGCGGAAGCCTTGCTCCGCAAGGGTTTTGGTCACGCCCGAGACGTAGTCGGCCTGGGCGTCGGTGATGTTGGCCACCACGACCTGGGTCGGCGCCAGCCAGGCCGGGAACTGGCCGGCATGGTGCTCGATCAGGATGCCCAGGAAGCGCTCCATCGAGCCAACAATGGCGCGGTGCAGCATGACCGGGTGCTTCTTCTGGCTGTTCTCGTCCACGTACTCGGCGCCCAGGCGGCCCGGCATCATGAAGTCGACCTGCATCGTGCCCAGCTGCCAGGTACGGCCGATGGCGTCCTTCAGGTGGTACTCGATCTTCGGGCCGTAGAAGGCGCCCTCGCCCGGCAGCTCCTGCCATTCCACGCCACAGGCGGTCAGCGCCGAGCGCAGCGCGCCTTCGGCCTTGTCCCAGGTGGCGTCGTCGCCCAGGCGCGATTCCGGGCGCAGGGCGATCTTGATCTGGATCTCGTCGAAACCGAAGTGCTGGTAGACCGCCAGCGCCTGCTGGTGGAACGCCGTCACTTCCGATTCGATCTGGCTCTCGGTGCAGAACACGTGGCCGTCGTCCTGGGTGAAACCACGCACGCGCAGGATGCCATGCAGCGCGCCGGACGGCTCGTTGCGGTGGCAGGAACCGAACTCACCGTAGCGGATCGGCAGGTCGCGGTAGCTGTGCAGGCCCTGGTTGAACACCTGGATGTGGCCCGGGCAGTTCATCGGCTTGACCGCGTAGGTGCGCTTCTCCGACTCGGTGAAGAACATGTTGTCCTGGTAGTTGTCCCAGTGGCCGGACTTCTTCCACAGGCTCACGTCCAGGATCTGCGGGCAGCGCACTTCGCCGTAGCCGCTGTTGCGGTAGACCTTGCGCATGTACTGCTCGACCACCTGCCACAGCGCCCAGCCCTTCGGATGCCAGAACACCAGGCCCGGCGCCTCTTCCTGCAGGTGGAACAGGTCCTGCTGCTTGCCGATGCGACGGTGGTCGCGCATTTCAGCTTCTTCGATGCGCTTGATGTACGCCTCAAGCTGCTTCTTGTCGGCCCAGGCGGTGCCGTAGATGCGCTGCAGCTGCTCGTTCTGCGCGTCGCCGCGCCAGTAGGCGCCGGAGATGCGGGTCAGCTTGAAGGCCTTCAGGAAGCGCGTGTTCGGCACGTGCGGGCCGCGGCACATGTCCACGTATTCCTGGTGGTAGTACATGCCCATCGCCTGGATGTCGTCGGACATGTCCTCGATCAGGCGCAGCTTGTAGTCCTCGCCGCGGGACTTGAAGATCTCGATCACTTCGGCGCGCGGCGTCATCTTCTTGATGACGTCGTAGTCCTGGGCGATCAGCTCACCCATGCGCTTCTCGATCGCGGCCATGTCGTCCGGGGTGAACGGGCGCTCGGAGTAGATGTCGTAATAGAAGCCTTCGGCGATCACCGGGCCGATCACCATCTTCACGTCCGGGTACAGCTGCTTGACGGCGTGGCCGACCAGGTGGGCGCAGGAGTGGCGGATGATCTCCACGCCCTCCTCGTCCTTGGCAGTGATGATGCGCAGGCTGGCATCGTGGTCGATGACGTCGCTGGCATCGACCAGCACGCCATCCACGGCACCGGCGATGGTGGCCTTGGCCAGGCCGGCGCCGATCGACTGGGCGACGTCCATGACGCTGACGGGGTTTTCGAATTCGCGGCGGCTGCCGTCGGGAAGAGTAATGTTGATCATCGCAGTGGCTTCGTGCGGGGCCCGCGGGGCGGGCTGGAAAGCGTTCCCGGGGCGGCGCCCGGGCAATAAAAAAGCGCCGCGAGGGCGCCTGGAACACAGGGCCTTCGGGGGCAGGTCAACAGTGGGCGGTGGTAGTGCTCATGTCACACGCTCGGCCGGCGCTGGGCGCGGGCCACCTTGTTCCAGTCAGGGTTCGGCGATGATCTTAAACCAGTGCACGGGAAAGCCCAAGGCCCACCGTACGGTCCCCTGAATGGGTCTCGCTGGCGGCGTGAAATTGCAATGATTACCATGTCGGCGCAGGCCGCCCCGTGCCAGCCTGCCCGCTTTCCCCCAGGACCCCGTGATGCGCCACCCGCTCCGACCGGCTCCCGCCGGCCCCGCCCGTGCCCCGCGTTCGCCGGCCCGCTGCCGCGCCGGCCGCCCGCGATGATCACCGTCGGCCTTTCCACGCTCGGCTTCTGCAGCCTGGGCATGCTGGCAGCGATGTTCTCGGCGCTGGCCTTCTATGCCGCCTCGCCGCACTGCCGCTGGCCGCGCCTGCGCCGCGCCGGCCGCCTGGGCCGCCAGATCGGCCTGGTCGCCGCTGCCGCCGCGCTGTGGCTGTGGATGGCCGAGCTCGGCTTTGCCGCAGGCCTGGTGGCGATGCTGTGCACCTGGATGCTGGCCGCCATGCTGCTACCGGCGCTGGCCGCCTGGCACCGTCCCGGCCCGGAGTCGCCCTGATGTGGCCGCGCGCCTTCGCTGGCATCGTCGCCGGCTTCCTCCTCGCCGCGGCCGCGACCGGTCTGCTGGCATGGCTGCCGCCCGGCCCCTGGCAGCGGGCGCTGGTACCGACCCTGATCGCCTTCATCCCGCTGTGGATGCTGGCCGCCCTGTGGGCGTTCAGTTTCCGCAGCGCGCTGCGCGCCTGGCTGGTGCTGGCCGGCAGCGCCGCCGCCGGCTTCGCCGTGCTCGGGCTGCTGCGCCTGACCGGCGCAGTGCAATGAGACCCGCCCCATGAAATTCAGCTCTCAGACCCTGCGCACGTTCACCACCCTGCACACCTGGGTCGGCCTGGTGGCCGGCTTCGGCCTGTTCGTGGCCTTCTATGCCGGCGCGTTGACCCTGTTCCACCACGACCTGCCGCTGTGGCAGACGCCTGGCGCAGCCACCGCGCTGCCGGCCGGGCTGGACGATGCGCAGTACCTGCTGGAGGACGTGCTGGCCACACATCCGGAAGCCCGCCGCCACGTCGGCATGACCTTCCCCGGCGCCGACCATCCGCAACCTCTGGCGTACTGGCAGGCCGATGACGGCAGCTGGCGCTACGCCTGGCCGGGGCAGATCGCCGGCAGCCCCACACCACCGCAGACCGGGCTGGCGGAACTGGTCAACGAGCTGCATTACAGCCTGGGCCTGCCGGTGGCCGGCATCTACGTGATGGGCATTGTCAGCCTGCTGTATGGCATGGCGCTGCTGAGCGGCCTGGTGATCCATCTGCCGAAGCTGTTCGGTGACCTGTTCGCTCTGCGTCCGGGCCGCAACCTGAAGCAGCTGTGGCAGGACGCGCACAACGTGATCGGCGTGCTGAGCCTGCCCTTCCACCTGATGTTCGCGGTGACCGGCGCCCTGCTCTGCCTGGTATTCGTGCAGATGGCCCTGCTCAACCCGCTGATCTTCGACGGCAAGGCCCTGCAGGCGGTGCCAACAGCAATGGACACCGCGCCGGTCCGGGAAGCCACCGGCATTCCGTCGCCGCCGGGCAGCCTGCGCGTGCTGCATGCGCGGGCGCTGGAAGTAGCGCGCGCGCAGGGCGTGACCAGCTTCGAGCCGGCCTACCTGAAGCTGGCCAACGCCGGCGACGCCAACGCCACCATCGAGATCACCGGTGAATCCACTGGCACGCTCGGCCCACTCGGCGCTGTGGCGCTGGACGTTGCCACCGGCAATGTACTGGCGACCCAGCTGCCGGGCCAGCGTGACGCCAACCACGCCACGCTCAGCGCCGCCTATGCGCTGCACTTCGGCGAGTTCGGCAACGGCGTGGTGGTCTGGCTGTATTTCCTGCTCGGCCTTGGCGGTGCCTTCCTGTTCTACTCCGGCAACCTGTTGTGGATCGAGTCGCGGCGCAAGCGACGCCAGCCGCAGCAGCCACGCGCCGGTGTGAACATGGCGCGGGCCACGGTCGGCGTGTGCATCGGCCTGTGCGTGGCGATCTCGGTGGCATTCGCCAGCGCGCTGGTGCTGGAACGGCTGGCACCGGCGGCGGTCGATCACGGCATCCGCTGGGCCTGCTTCGGCAGCTGGGCAGTCTGTGCGTTGTGGGCGGCATTGCGCCGCCCGGCACAGGCCGCACGCGAGCTGCTGTGGGCTGCGGCGATCAGCACCGCGCTGGTGCCGATCCTGCACGGCGCACTCAGTGGCGACTGGCTGTGGCGCGCCGCCGCGCAGGGCCATTGGCCGCTGTTCTGGATCGATGCCATCGCGCTGGCCATGGCCTTTGGCTTCGCCCGCCTGGCAGTCGCCAGCCAGCGTCGCGCCCGCAACGGCGATCCGAACAGCGTCTGGGCCAACTGAGCCTTCGCCGGGTATGGCCCGGCGCTATCGGAGCAGGTGCGCTTCGTCCGGGTAACGGCTGACTTCGATCAGGTTGCCATCCGGGTCGCGGAAGTACACCGATTCGATCGGACCCAGTGCGCCGGTGCGGGCCACCGGCCCTTCCTCCACCGCGACGGCCTGCGCCTGCAGGTGCGCCAGCACATCGGCCATGGCGGTAGGTGTGATCAGGCAGAGATCGGCGCTGCCCGGCGTGGGTTGCAGCGCATGCGGCTGCAGCGGGGCACTGGCCGGATGCAGGTTGATCTTCTGCCGGCCGAACTGCAGCGCGGTACGGCCGGCGCCGAAGCGCACGACCTGCATGCCGAGCACGCGCTGGTAGAAATCACAGCTGCGTTCGATGTCGGCCACGGTGAGGACCAGATGGTCCAGGCGTTCGAGATGGATCATGCCCGCAGCGTAGCGCTGCGGGCATTGCTTCGATGTGCGGGTTTGGGCCGATGACGTTGCGGCATCCGTCGGGCATGGCCCACCGCCAGCGGGTGGCTCAATCGCCGCCGCGTGCCTTCTGCCACGGGGCGAGCATGGCGTTGAGCAGGCTGGCCTGTTCGTCGTCGCCGGTCAGCTCCCACATGAACACGCCGGCCAGGCCTTGCTCGCGCGCGAACTGCGCACGCAGGCCGATCGAGCGCGGGTCCTCATAGCTGATGAAGATCTTCTGCGCGGCGTTGTACAGCCACGGGCTCTGTGCCTGCGGCTGCCAGTGCTTCGTCCAGCCCGGCTGGTCGAGATAGCGCGCCTTGATCACCCGCCAGTCGCCGGCATCGGCCGGTGCACTGTAGGCCTGGTACAGCCCATCCGGGGCGTCGCCGGTGACCTTGAAGCCGCGCCCGTAGAACGGCACGCCCAGCACCAGCTTGCCGGCCGGCACGCCGTGCTCGCGGTAGTACTGCACCGCGCCGGCCACGTTGTTCCAGCGCCGCAGCTCCGGTGCCAGTGGGTCGGCCGCCACCTCATGCAGCGGCGCGTTGAAGGTCGACACCGCCGAGAAGCCGGTGCCCATGTCGTAGCTCATCAGGTTGATGAAATCGAACACCTTGGCCAGCGCCGGCAGGTCGTAGCTGGCGGCCGGATCGTAGGGGCCATCGGTCTGCAGGCGACCGGCGGCCAGCGCGGCGGTCAGCAGCATCGGCTGCCCCGCCTTGCGACCGCGCGCATCGAGTGCCACGCGGAACGCCTGCGCGAGCCGGGTCAGGTTGGCGCGATCCTGCGGACGGTGCGCCAGCTCCCTGGGGCCGCCACTGACCGGGAACTCCCAGTCGATATCCACCCCATCAAAGCTGCCGGCGTGGCGATCGAAGAACAGCGCCATGCACGAATCCACCAACCGTTTGCGGCTGGCCTCGGTCAGCGCTGCATCGGAGAATCCACCTGCGCCCCATCCGCCGATTGAGATCAGCGTGCGCAGGTGCGGGTGCGCCTTCTTCAGCTCGGCCAGCGCAGCGAAATTCTTCGGCGCTTCGGCACCGATCGTGCAGCGCCCGTCCTCGATGGTCGAGAACGCGTAGAACAGGTGGGTGAGGCGCTCGGCCGGAATGCTCGACACCGGGTAGCGCTCGGCCGAACCACCGGGGTAGTAGGCACCGAAGATCGGTGGCTGCGCGGGCGCCGCATGCACGGCAATGGGCAAGGCACCGGCAATCAGCACGGCAAGGACAGCCACGGTCTGGCGGAACATGGGATCTCCCGGTTCGAAGGCGCAGCCACGTTAGCAAACCGATGAGGCCGTGGGACCGATGTCGTGGCATGTCGTCCTGTGGACAGCAACGATCGGCCAGAGGGCGACAACGTGGCAGTCATGCCGCTGCCATCATGCATTGCAGCAGGACACGCACCGACGCAGCGCACCGGCTCCCCTGCATCGGCTATGGTGGCCGCGGATCTTCAACCGCACATGGACATGAGCACCGATCACGACACCACTCCCGACGGCGACCTGCAGGACGGCGCATCCCTCGACGAACACCAGATACTGGAAGCGCGCGCCTACGACGCATTCCACGAAGGCGACCTGCCGCAGGCGGTGGAGCTGTTCGGCGAACTGATCGCCATCGCTCCCGAGGTGCCTTACCTGCACTACATGCGCGGGCTGGCGCACAAGTACCTGCGCAACTGGCCGGCGTCGCTGCAGGACAACCTCCAATCGGAGCAGCTGCGCGGGGAATTCGATGTCGCCACCGCGTGGAATGCCGGAATCGCGGCCACCGGCATGGCGGACTGGGCCGAAGCACGACGCCAGTGGACCCGCTGTGGCATCACCCTGCCCGAGGGCGAAGGCCCGATCGAGGGCAACTTCGGCGTGGCCTGCATGCGCCTGGCGCCGTGGTCCGGCGCCGAAGTGGTGTACATGAGCCGCATTGATCCGGCGCGTGCACGCATCGACAACGTACCGCTGCCCGAAAGCGGCTTCCGCTTCGGCGACATCGTGCTGCATGACGGCGCATCGACCGGCCGCCGTACGTACGGCGAACACGAGGTGCCGGTGTTCAATGCACTGCAGCGCCTGCAGTCATCGGACATGGCGACCTTCACCGTGTTCGTGCAGTGCGATTCAGCCGACGACATCACTGCCCTGGGGGCCATGAACCTGCCCGGCATCGGCATGGTCGAGGACTGGACCGCGACCGTGCGCCGGCTGTGCCGCCGCTGCAGCTATGGCACCCCGCATCGGCATGACGACGAGGCCGGGAACGATGACGACGGTGGCTGGAGGCGCGAGCGCGACCTGGGCATCGCCGCGCAGGGCCGGGCCGCGGTGGAGACGCTGCTGGCGACGTGGACCGCGGCGGGAGCGGGGCGCGTGCTGGAAGCCATCGAACAGCGCGAGCATCCATTGAGTGCCCCCGAGCCGGGCCAGGTGTGGTGGCTGGGGGAGGAGGAAGACGGCGCGCAGGTGTAAGGACCAACCGTCCTCCGCCACAGGATCGCGGGCAAAGAAAAAGCGGGCCGAAGCCCGCTTTTTCATCTGCGAAGGTGTGAGGACCAACGGTCCTCACCCGCCGCACAATCGGCAGTACCGATTATTCGGCGCTGACGGCGTCGCCTTCTTCCACGGCCTTCATCGACAGGCGGATACGGCCCTGCTTGTCGACTTCCAGCACCTTGACCTTGACCACATCGCCTTCCTTCAGCACGTCGCCGACCTTCTCGACGCGGTCGCTGGAGATCTGCGACACGTGGACCAGGCCGTCCTTGCCCGGCAGGATGGTGACGAACGCACCGAAGTCCATGATCTTGGCGACCTTGCCTTCGTAGATGCGGCCCGGCTCGACGTCCGAGGTGATCTGCTCGATGCGGGCCTTGGCGGCCTGGGCAGCGATGGCGTTGACCGAAGCGATGACGATGGTGCCGTCATCCTGGATGTCGATCTGGGTGCCGGTTTCCTTGGTGATGGCCTGGATGGTCGAACCACCCTTGCCGATCACTTCGCGGATCTTGTCCGGGTGGATCTTGATGGTCAGCAGGCGCGGCGCGTAGTCCGACAGCTCTTCACGCGGAGCGGTCAGGCCGTGGGCCATTTCGCCCAGGATGTGCAGACGGCCAGCCTTGGCCTGCTGCAGAGCCTGCTTCATGATCTCTTCGGTGATGCCTTCGATCTTGATATCCATCTGCAGGGCAGAGATGCCCTCAGCGGTACCGGCCACCTTGAAGTCCATGTCGCCCAGGTGATCCTCGTCACCCAGAATGTCGGACAGGACGACGAAGCGCTCGCCTTCCTTGACCAGGCCCATGGCGATACCGGCAACCGGCGCCTTCACCGGCACGCCGGCGTCCATCAGGGCCAGCGAGGAACCGCAGACCGAGGCCATCGACGAGGAACCGTTCGACTCGGTGATTTCCGAGACGACGCGGATGGTGTACGGGAAGGCTTCCAGCGACGGCATGACAGCCAGCACGCCGCGCTTGGCCAGGCGACCGTGGCCGATTTCGCGGCGCTTCGGGCCCATCATGCGGCCGCACTCACCCACCGAGAACGGGGGGAAGTTGTAGTGGAACAGGAAGTTTTCCTTGTACTCACCGGCAACGGCGTCGATGACCTGGCCGTCACGGGCAGTGCCCAGGGTGATGGTCACGATGGCCTGGGTTTCGCCGCGGGTGAACAGCGAGGAACCGTGGGTACGCGGCAGCACGCCGGTCTTCACGGCGATCGGGCGGACGGTGTCCAGCGCACGGCCGTCGATGCGGACCTTGGTGTCCAGCACCGAGTCACGCATGGTGCGGTATTCCAGCTCGCCGAATTCCTTCGACAGCTCGGCCGGGTTCCAGCCCTCGGCAGCCACGCGGCCAGCCAGGGTTTCGACCACGTCCTTCTTGATCGCCGAGATGGCGTCGCGGCGCTGCAGCTTGTCGCGCACCTGGAAGGCTTCGCCCAGGCGCGGGCCGATGGCTTCCTTCAGGGCGGAGATCAGCGCGTCGTTCTTGGCCGGGGCTTCCCAGGTCGACGGCTTGGTGCCGGCTTCGACGGTCAGCTCGTTGATCGCGTTGATGACCTTCTGCATTTCGCGGTGACCGAAGGTCACGGCGCCCAGCATCACTTCTTCGGACAGCAGCGCGGCTTCGGATTCGACCATCAGCACGGCGTTGGAGGTACCGGCGACGACCAGCTCCAGCTGCGAGTCAGCCAGTTCGCTGACGGTCGGGTTCAGGATGTACTCGCCGTTCTTGTAACCGACCTTGGCAGCGCCGATCGGACCCATGAACGGGGTGCCGGCCAGGGCCAGGGCAGCCGAGGCGCCGATCAGGGCCGGGATGTCGCCGTCCACGTCCGGGTTCAGCGACATGACCGTGGCGATGATCTGCACTTCGTTCTTGTAGTCTTCCGGGAACAGCGGGCGGATCGGACGGTCGATCAGACGCGAGATCAGGGTTTCCTTCTCGGTCGCACGGCCTTCACGCTTGAAGAAACCACCCGGGATACGGCCGCCGGCATAGAACTTTTCCTGATAATCGACGGTCAGCGGGAAGAAGTCCTGGCCTTCGCGCGCGCTCTTGGCGGCGACGGCGGTGACCAGCAGTACGGTGTCGTCCATCTTGACGATGACGGCACCGCTGGCCTGACGGGCGACTTCGCCGGTCTCGAGCGTGACGGTGTGCTTGCCGTACTGGAAGGTTTTGGTGATTTTTGCCACGGAGGGTGTCCTTGGGGATGCTGTCTGCGAATTTGGACCGTCGGCGACCCTTGCCGCCAGCGGGTGGCCGGATCGTTCCGGCCTGAATCGGGGATTGCAGTGCTACAAAACAAAACCGCGGCGCATCGCTGCGCCGCGGGGGATTCGTTGCTTAGCGACGCAGGCCAAGCTTTTCAATCAGGGCCTTGTAACGCTCGACGTCCTTCTTCTTCAGGTAGTCGAGCAGGCTGCGACGGCGGTTGACCATCTGCAGCAGGCCGCGGCGGCTGTGGTGGTCCTTCTTGTGGGTCTTGAAGTGGCCGGTCAGCAGTTCGATGCGGGCGGTCAGCAGGGCAGCCTGGACTTCCGGGGAGCCGGTGTCAGCCGAGCTGCGCTTGTTGTCTTCAATGACCTTCTGGGTGTCGATCGACATTTCTTTTTTCTCTGTGATGCGTGGCCGGCAGGAACGCGCTTCGCGCACCGCCAGGCTCGCCGTGGACTACGAGGATGAAACCTGCGCGAGGCAGGCTGCCGGAAAACGGCCGCGAAATTGTAACGGTCGGGGGGGCCGGGAACAAGGTCCGGGGCTGAACCGCCCTGCCCGGTTCAGAGGTTGAAGCGGCGCTGCGGGGCCAGCAGCCCGCTGTCATCGACCTGCCCGAGCCCCTGGACAGCATCGTCCGGACCAAACACGGCGACCAGGCCATGCGGCCAGGACGGGTCGCGCTGGCGCTGGCCAACGCAGAAGCGGTGGGCCTGGTCCGCATCGAGGTCGACCCGCGGGTATTCCGCCAGCCCGGCCGCCAGCGGCAGCAGCAGCGCGTCCATGCCGGCCTCGTCGCCGGCCTCGACCATTGCCCGCAGCTGGTCCAGGGTGACCATGGCCGGTTCGCGGAACGGCTCCACCCAGAGCCGGCGCAGCGCGCTGATATGGGCGCCACAGCCCAGCACCTCGCCCAGATCGCGGGCCAGGCTGCGGATATAGGTACCCGAGCCACAGGTCACGCGCAGGCGCAGCCGTTCCGGCTGCTGCTCCAGCACCGCGATGGCATGCACCTGGACCTCGCGTTCCGGCGCTTCGATGACATCGCCACGGCGGGCCTTCACATACAGCGGCTCACCGCCCTGCTTCAGCGCCGAATAGATCGGGGCACGCTGGCGGATGTTGCCGGTCAGCGGCGCCAGCGCGGCCTGCAGCGCCTCGGCACTGATGGCCGGCACCGGGCGCTGCAGCAGCACCTGGCCTTCGGCGTCATCGGTATCGGTGGTCTGTCCCAGCACGATCTCGGCGTCGTAGGCTTTGGCCGAGCCGAGCAGCAGGCCGGCAATCTTGGTCGCCTCGCCGAAGCACAGCGGCAGCAGGCCGGTGGCCAACGGGTCGAGGCTGCCGGTGTGGCCGCCCTTCTCGGCGCGGAACAGGCGGCGGGCCACCTGCAGGGCGGCGTTGGAGCTCATGCCGGTCGACTTGTCGAGCAGCAGGATGCCATCCAGGCGGCGGAACTGAATTCGGGTCATGACAGGTACGGGTAGCGCCGGGCCATGCCCGGCGAGCGCGCAGCGCGGTCTGCATCAGACATCGCACAGCCGGAATGCAACAACGCCGGGCATGCCCGGCGTCGCGCGGTTATTCTTCGTCGCTCTCGCGGCGCTTCTCCGCGGCCAGCGTATCGGGCAGGTCGCGCAGGATGTTGTCGATGTGCTCACCACGGTCGACCGAATCGTCGTAGTGGAAATGCAGCTCCGGCACGTGGCGCAGCTTCATCGCGCGTGCCAGGTCCATGCGCAGGCGGTAACCCAGCTCCTTCAGGCCGGCCACGGCCTCGGCCGAACGCTCCGGCATCAGCGCGGTGACGAATACCTTGGCATGGGCCATGTCGCGGGTGATTTCCACGTCGGACACGCTCACCGAGGGCAACCCGTGCTCGCGCACGGCGTTGTGCACCAGGGTGCCGAGTTCACGGCGCAGCTGGGCGGAGACACGGTCGGTTCGATGGAAAGTCTTGGGCACGAGGAGCTCTTGGTTCAGTTGTCGCCCGACCAACGGTCGGGCGCTACCTTTGATTCGATTGTCGCCCGACCAACGGTCGGGCGCTACATGTGCATGGTGGGGCCCGACCGTTGGTCGGGCCACATCACATTACAGGGTGCGCGGCACTTCGATACGCTCGAAGCACTCGATCTGGTCACCCGGCTTGACGTCGTTGTAGGCCTTCACCGCGATACCGCATTCGGTACCGTTGCGGACTTCCTCGACGTTTTCCTTGAAGCGGCGCAGCGATTCCAGCTCGCCTTCGAAGATCACCACGCTGTCGCGCAGGACGCGGATCGGCTTGTTGCGCTTGACCACGCCCTCGATGACCATCGAGCCGGCAACGGCGCCCAGCTTGGAGCTGCGGAACACGTCGCGGACCTCGGCGATACCGATGATCTCTTCGCGGATCTCCACGCCCAGCAGACCGGAGGCCACCTGCTTCACCTGATCGATCACGTCATAGATGATCGAGAAGTAACGCAGGTCCACGCCGTTGGATTCGATGATGCGACGGGCCGAAGCATCCGCGCGCACGTTGAAGCCGATGACGGTGGCCTTCGAAGCGGCCGCCGAGTTGGCGTCCGATTCGGTGATGCCGCCCACGCCGGAGTGGATCACGTTGATGCGGATGTCTTCGTTGGACAGCGCGACCAGTGCCTGGCTCAGGGCCTGCACCGAACCCTGCACGTCGGCCTTGATGACCAGGTTGAGAACCTGCTGGCCCTCGCCCTTGCCCAAGGTCGCCATGATGTCTTCCATGCGGCTGCCAGCGGTGGCGACCAGGCGCGATTCGCGGCGCTTGGTCTCACGCTGCTGGGCAACGTCCTTGGCCAGGCGCTCGTCCTCGACGACCACGAAGTCGTCACCGGCTTCCGGCACGCCGGACAGGCCCAGGACCTGTACCGGGATGGACGGGCCGGCGAACTCCGGCTGCTTGCCGGTTTCGTCGAACAGCGCACGCACGCGGCCGTACTGGATGCCGCACACCAGGTAGTCGCCCTTCTTCAGGCGGCCCTGCTGCACCAGCACGGTAGCGACCGGGCCGCGGCCCTTGTCCAGCGACGATTCGATCACCACGCCCGAGGCGCGGCCTTCGTCGACGGCCTTCAGTTCCAGCAGTTCGGCCTGCACCGACACCGCGTCCAGCAGGTCGTCGATGCCCAGGCCGGTCTTGGCCGAGATCTCCACCATCTGGATGTCACCACCGAAGTCTTCGGCCACGACCTGCTCGGAGAGCAGCTCGTTCTTGACCCGCATCGGGTCGGCACCGGACTTGTCGATCTTGTTGATCGCCACGATCAGCGGCACACCCGCCGAACGGGCGTGCTGGATCGCTTCCTTGGTCTGCGGCATGACGCCGTCGTCGGCGGCAACCACCAGCACCACGATGTCGGTCAGCTTGGCACCGCAGGCACGCATCGAGGTGAACGCGGCGTGGCCCGGGGTATCCAGGAAGCTGATGACGCCCTTGGGCGTATCGACGTGGTAGGCACCGATGTGCTGGGTAATGCCGCCGGCTTCGCCGTGGGCGACCTTGGTGCGGCGGATGTAATCCAGCAGCGAAGTCTTGCCGTGGTCGACGTGACCCATGATGGTGACCACCGGCGGGCGCTGCACGGCTTCGCCCTGGTTTTCAACGGTCGAGGCCAGCAGTGCGTCTTCGGCGTCGTTGTCATTGGCACGGATCGCCTTGTGGCCGAGTTCTTCGGTCACCAGCGCAGCGGTGTCGTGGTCGATGGACTGGGTGATGGTCGCCATCACGCCCATCTTGAACAGCGCCTTCACCACCTCGCCGCCCTTCAGCGCGAGCTTCTGCGCCAGATCGGCCACGGTGATGGTCTCGCCGATCGCCACTTCACGCACGACCGGTGCGGTCGGACGTTCGAAGGCGTGCGGACCGGCGTTGTTGCCACCACGCGACATGTCGCGACGGCCACCGCTCTGGTTGCGGCCACCCGGACGACCACGGTTGTTGCTGTTGTTGCTGTTGCCACGACGCGCACGGTCGGCAGCCGACAGGTGCATCTGGCCGGCGAAACGGTCGCCCGGGCCACGCTCGTTGCGCGGCGCGCTGCGGTTGTTGCGGTCGTCGCTGCGCGGCGGCGGCGGCGGAGCACCACGCGGCGCAGCCGGGGCGGCAGCCGGGGCGCGCGGCGGGCGCGGCGCGGTTTCGTCGATCGGAGCACGCTTGGGCTTGCTGGCAGCCAGTGCCTCGGCAGCCTTGGCGGCAGCCGCAGCTTCCTCGGCCGCCTTCTTCTCGGCTTCAGCACGTTCCTTGGCGGCAACCTCTTCCTCACGGGCACGGACGATGGCCTCGTCGCGCAGACGATCCTTCTCGGCCAGGGCCTGCTGTTCGGCAAGGTTGCGGGCACGCGACTCTTCCAGCTTGCGCAGGATGTCGGCGCGTTCTTCGTCCGGCGTCATGGCGCGCGCACCATCCTTGACGTAGGTACGCTTCTGGCGGACCTCGACATTCACGGTCGTCTTGCTGCGACCGGAATTGACCGTCACTTCCTGCTGCTTCCGGCGGTTGAGCGTGATCTTCTTTGCAGACTGATCGGTCTCTTCCGGGGCCTGCTCGGGCTTGCCGTGCGAACGACGAAGGAAGCCCAGGAGCTTTACCTTCTCGGAGCTGGTCACGACCTGGTCGGGACCGCTGAACTTCATGCCGGCACCGGCCAGCTGTTCCAGCAGTTTTTCGACCGGCGTGTTGACCAGTTCGGCAAGCTTGCGGATGGTGGTTTGCTGCGACATTCGGATCCTATGATCTTGTGGGCGCCCCCCCGCATCTGGAGGTGGCGCGGATTCTACGCCCTGAGCGGCTCAGGGCCCTGTTCATTGCCGGCTCATTCGCCGCGTTCCAGTCGGGCGATCTCCTCGGCACGGGCGGCCAGGATCAGCGCAGCGGCGCGCGCCTGATCCAGTCCTTCGATGCCGAAGTCCATGACCTCGTCGGCGGCCAGGTCGGACAGGTCCTCGCTGGTACGCACGCCGTGGCCGGCCAGCGCATACGCGGTGGCTTCGTCCATGCCCTTCAGGGACAGCAGGTCCTGCGCCGGCTGGCCGTCTTCAAGGCCTTCCTCGACTGCCAGGGCCTCATTGAGCAGCGCATCGCGGGCACGAGCGCGCAGCTCTTCGACGATGTCTTCGTCGAAACCTTCCACGGCCAGCAGTTCGCCGACCGGGACATAAGCGATTTCCTCGACGGTGCCGAAGCCTTCGCTGACCAGGATGCCGGCGATCTCTTCGTCCACTTCCAGCTTGTCCATGAACAGCTGGCGGGCCGAAGCCTGCTCGGCTTCCGACTTGGCAGTGACCTGGTCCTGGGTCATCACATTGAGCTGCCAGCCGGTCAGGCGGCTGGCCAGGCGCACGTTCTGGCCGCCCTTGCCGATCGCCTGGGCCAGGCGGTCTTCGGCGACGGCCAGATCCATCGAGTGCTTGTCTTCATCGACGATGATCGACTGCACTTCGGCCGGCGCCATCGCGTTGATGACGAAGTTGGCCGGGTTGTCGTTCCACAGCACGATGTCCACACGCTCGCCATTGAGCTCGTTGGACACGGCCTGCACGCGCGAACCGCGCATGCCGATGCAGGCGCCGATCGGATCGGTGCGCTGGTCGTGGGCCAGCACGGCGATCTTGGCGCGGTCGCCCGGATCGCGGGCACAGGCCTTGATTTCCACCAGGCCCTGGCCGACTTCCGGCACTTCCAGCTTGAACAGCTCGATCATGAATTCCGGAGCGGCACGGCTGATGAACAGCTGCGGGCCACGCGGTTCCGAACGGACTTCGGCCAGGTAGCCGCGCACGCGGTCGCCGGCGCGCAGCACGTCGCGCGGGATGCCCTTGTCCTTCGGGATGAAGCCTTCGGCATTGCCACCGAGGTCGACATAGATGTTGCCGCGCTCGGCGCGCTTGACCACACCGGTGATCAGTTCGCCGACGCGATCCTTCCACGCATCCACGACCTGCTGGCGCTCGGCTTCGCGCACGCGCTGGACGATGACCTGCTTGGCGGCCTGGGCAGCAATGCGGCCGAAGTCCGGGTTCTCGATCTGCTCTTCGATGTAGTCGCCGACGTCCACGCCTTCGGCTTCATCGACGGCGTCCATCAGGCGGATCTGGCGGTCCGGCGATTCCATGACCACGTCATCGGCCACCACTTCCCAGCGGCGGTAGGTTTCGTAGCTGCCATCCTTGTGGTCGATGACCACGCGGGTCAGCACTTCCTCGTCGGGATAGCGCTTCTTCGCTGCCGAGGCCAGGGCGGCCTCGATGGCATCGAAGATCACTTCACGCGGCACGCCCTTCTCGTTGGCGACCGCGTCGACTACCAGCAACAGTTCCTTGCTCATTGGCTCACTCCGCGCGCGGCTTCTTTGCCGCCGGCTCGTTGGAAGAAGAATTCGTGTTCGGCTTCGGACGCTTCGGTGCCGGACCGGTCGGCTTGCTCGGGGCCAGCCCCAGCGCCACCCAGTCGGGCATGATCCGTGCCTTGTCGATGTTGTCGGCCGACACCACCACTTCGGTCTTGTCGACGATGAAGGTGATGGTGCCTGCGGCCTCGTCGGTCGCCTCGATACGGCCCTGCAGGCGACGACGGTTGTCCTGCGGCAGCTTCAGCGTGACCTTGGCCGATTCACCCTGGTGGCGAGCGAACTGCTCCAGGTTGAACAGCGGGCGATCCACGCCAGGCGACGACACTTCCAGCGTGTAATTGCCGCTGATCGGGTCTTCGACGTCCAGCTGCGCCGACACTTCGCGGCTGACCCGCTCGCAGTCGTCGACATTGATGATGCGCTCTGGCTGTTCAGCCAGCGGCACGTCGATGTAAAGGCGCAGGGTCGCACCGCCGGGGGCCGGCAGATACTCAACGCCCAGCAGCTCCAGGCCCAGCGACACAACGGTCGGGGCGAGCAGATTCGCGATGTCGGTTGCCTTGTCGCTCACAGCCTGCCTTGATCTCTTGGTTGGGTGCCGGCCTTGGCTGGCGTGAAAACATGACGCCCCGGAAACGACAAAGGGCCCGCTGGGCCCCTTTTCCGGAAAGACTCCGGTGACTGGATTCCGGTTGCAACCTGCATTGCCTGCCGGTTGCGGCCCTCCTTCCGGGTCCGGCCTCCCGCCGGGAGACCGCCTTCAGGGGTACTGCTAGGCCGCTGATGATAGCGGCTGCACCGCGCTGGTGCAAGGTGCGGGGCCAGGGGTCCGATCCCTTTTCCCGCGAAAAGGGATCTGACCCCGATCACGCAGGAACGACACAAATCCCAAAGAAAAACGCCCTCGAAGCAGGACTTCGAAGGCGATCTCTTTACTTGGTAGCGGGGGCAGGATTTGAACCTGCGACCTTCGGGTTATGAGCCCGACGAGCTGCCAGACTGCTCCACCCCGCATCAGAAGCGGAATTATGAGTGATAGCTTCAAAACATGCAAGCCCTCCCTCATTCATCAACCCGGTTGGCGCCGGTTCGATGTTGGTAGCGGGGGCAGGATTTGAACCTGCGACCTTCGGGTTATGAGCCCGACGAGCTGCCAGACTGCTCCACCCCGCACCGGAAGTGTTTGAACTGCTGCCCTGCTCTTTCGAGGAGGGCTACCGCAACGATGTTCTGGCTGAACCGCTGCAGTGACAACTCAGGCTGCGCATATTACACGAATCGCGCAGCTTTGTGTCAACTTTTATGCAAGATGCGCAAAAGCCTTCTGGCACCACAGCATGATCGGGTTCCAGGACAGGCCCAGGGCCAGCAGCGCCAGTGCATTCACGCCCAGCACCACGCCCAGCACGCGGTCGTTGCTGCGCGGCACGGCCTCGCCCACCGGCTCATCGAAGTACATGACCTTGATGACGCGCAGGTAGTAGAAGCAGCCGACCACGGCGCACAGCACGCCGAGGATGGCCAGCCACAGCAGGCCGCCATTGACGGCTGCGCCCAGCACCGCCAGCTTGGTCCAGAAGCCCAGGAACGGCGGGATGCCGGCCAGCGACGCCATGATGCACAGCACCAGGCCGGCCATCCACGGGTTGCGGGCGTTCAGGCCCTTGAAGTCCTCGATGTTCTCGGCTTCAAAGCCGGCACGCGACAGCGCGATGATCGCGCCGAAGGCGGCGGTGGACATGATGGCGTAGGCCAGTGCGTAGAACAGCGCAGCGGCATAGCCCTGCGCGCCACCACCGGCGATGCCCATCAGCAGGAAGCCGATGTGCGAGACGGTGGAGAACGCCAGCATGCGCTTGAGGTTGCTCTGCGCGATGGCCATCAGGTTGCCGATGACCAGCGAGACCGCGGCCAGGCCGGCAATCAGCAGCTGCAGTTCGGTCGACAGCGGACCCACGCCCATTTCCAGCAGGCGGTAGGCCATGCCGAAGGCGGCCAGCTTCGGCGCCGAGCTGATGAACAGTGCGATCGGTGCCGGGGCACCCTGGTACACGTCCGGCAGCCACATGTGGAACGGCGCGGCACCCAGCTTGAAGGCGACGCCGGCGATCATGAACACCGCACCGGTGATCAGCAGCACGCGCTCTTCCGAGTGCGGGATGGCGTCACGGATGACGTCCAGATGCAGGCTGCCGGTGGCGCCGTAGATCAGCGACATGCCGTACAGCAGCAGGCCCGAGGCCAGCGAGCCGAGCACGATGTACTTCATCGCCGCCTCGGAGGCCAGGCCGTTCTCGCGGTTGCTGGCGACCAGGGCGTAGGAGCACAGCGCCAGCAGTTCCAGGCCCAGGTAGACCATCAGCAGGCTGCCGGCCGAAACCAGGATCATCATGCCGGCGGTGCCGAACAGGATCAGCACCGGGATCTCGCCCTGGAACAGGTTGCGGTCACGCAGGTAGCGCCAGCCATAGACCAGGGTCAGGCCGCTGAGCAGCACGATCCCGGTCTTCATCACGTCCGCGGCGGTATCGCGCACGAACATGCCATGGAAGACCTCCCCCTGTCCGCCCACGCCGGTGGCCAGCATGAACAGCACCACGGCCAGCGCAGCGAGCGAGAACAGGTGGGTGACGATCTTGTTCCGGTTGCTGACGAACAGGTCGAGGATCATCAGGGCGAAGGCGCTGCCGATCAGCACCAGCTCGGGAGCGAGCGGTGGCAGGTCAGCGGCGGTCAATGGCAGCAGCGGCGAGGTGGTCATCATCAAATCCTGGAATTACAGCAGCTTGCTGGATGCGATCTGCATCGCCAGCTTCGCGATCGAGGGCTCCATCAGGTCGGTCAGCGGCTTGGGGTAGATGCCCAGGGCCAGCACGCCGATGGCGAACACGCCCAGCACCAGCCATTCGCGGCCGTTGATGTCCTTCAGTTCGGCCACGTGGCTGTTGGCCACTTCGCCGAAGAAGATGCGCTTGTACAGCCACAGGGTGTAGGCGGCGCCGATGATCAGGGTGGTGGCCGCACCCAGTGCGATCCACGGATTACGCTGGAAGGCCGACAGGATGACCATGAACTCGCCGACGAAACCGCTGGTGCCCGGCAGGCCCGCATTGGCCATGAAGAACAGCATGGCGAAGGTGGCGAACCACGGCATCACATTGACCACGCCGCCGTAATCGGCGATGCGGCGGCTGTGCATGCGGTCGTACAGCACGCCGACGCAGGAGAACATCGCACCGGACACGAAGCCGTGCGAGATCATCTGCACCATGGCGCCCTGCAGGCCCAGGCGGGCCGCATCGGCATTGCCGGCTTCACGCACCAGCCACAGGGCGATGAAGGTGCCCAGGGTGACGAAGCCCATGTGCGCGATCGACGAATAGGCGATCAGCTTCTTCATGTCGTCCTGCACCAGGGCGACCAGGCCGACGTAGATCACCGCGATCAGCGACAGCGCGATCACCAGCCAGGCCCATTCCTGCGACGCGTCCGGGACGATCGGCAGGTTGAAGCGCAGGAAGCCGTAGCCACCGATCTTCAGGGCGATGGCGGCCAGGATCACCGAACCGGCGGTCGGCGCTTCCACGTGGGCGTCCGGCAGCCAGGTGTGGACCGGGAACATCGGCACCTTGACCGCGAAGGCGATCAGGAAGGCGAAGAAGATCCAGGTCTGCTCCTTGGCCGACAGCGGCAGCGCGTACAGGTCGGCCAGCTGGAAGCTGCCGCCCTTCATGTACAGGTAGATCAGCGCCACCAGCATCAGCACCGAGCCGAGGAAGGTGTACAGGAAGAACTTCAGCGCAGCGTAGATGCGGCGCGGGCCGCCCCAGACACCGATGATCAGGAACATCGGGATCAGCATGGCTTCGAAGAACACGTAGAACAGCATCGCGTCCGTCGCGGCGAAGATGCCGACGGTGACGCCTTCCAGGATCAGGAAGGCGGCCACGTACTGGTTCACGCGCTTGTCGATGGCGCTCCAGGCACCGATCAGGGCAAGCACGCTGACCAGGGTGGTCAGCAGGATCAGCGCCACGGCAATGCCGTCCACGCCCAGGTTGTAGCCGATCTTGTACGCCGGGATCCAGGCATGGGTCTCGACGAACTGCAGACCGTCGATGCCCGCGTTGTAGCCGCTCAGCAGCGAGAGGCTTGCAACGAAGGTGAGCACCGCGACGCCCAGCGACGCCCAGCGGGCAGTCTGTGCATCACGGATCGCAAGGATCAGGGCGCCACCGATGATCGGCAGCCAGATGAGGACACTGAGTAGAGGCCAGTTCGACACGTCTTCTTATTCCGTACAGGTCATCAACGCAGGTAATGCATCAGCACGCCCAGCAGGGCAATCAGGCCGATGATCATCGCGAAGGCGTAGTGATAGAGGAAACCGGATTGGGTACGACGCAGCACGCCGGCTGCAACGTCCACAACACGTGCCGAGAGATTGACCACGCCGTCGACGATGTTGCTGTCGATCCAGCGCGAGACCTTGCCCAGCTTGACGCTGCCACCGGCAAAGCCATCGATCCACAGCTTGTCGAAGCCGTACTTGTTTTCCAGCACCGAAACGATCGGGGCGAAGGTCTTGCGCGCCTTGCCCGACAGGTCCGGCTTCCACAGGTAGAACAACGCGGCCAGCAGGAAGCCCGCCAGGGTGAGCCAGAACGGCGGCAGCATCATGCCGTGCAGCGCGAACGCGACCGGGCCATGGAACTCTTCACCCAGGAACGCGACGGTGTTCTTGGCCGGATCGTAGAAGTCGACGATGCCGGTAAAGAACGTCTGTGCCTGGCCCTTGATCGCCTCGTGCGCATGGTGGCCGGCCCAGTCGGTGCCGTGCAGCATCGGACCGATGCTGAAGAAACCGATGGCGATCGACGGGATGGCCAGCAGGATCAGCGGCAGGGTCACCACCCACGGGGTTTCGTGCGGCTCATGCGGACCGTGGCCATGGCCGTGGTCATCATGGGCATCGGCATGGTGCGCATCTGCGGCATGGTGATCGTCATGGCCGTGGCCATGGTCATCATGCGCGTCACGGAAGCGCTCCTTGCCATGGAAGGTCATGAACAGCAGGCGGAAGCTGTAGAAGCTGGTCACCAGCACGCCACCCAGCACCGCCCAGTAGCCATAGGTGGCCACCCAGCTGTTCTGCATGTGGGCGTGGATCTCGGCCGCCTCGATGATGGTGTCCTTCGAGTAGAAGCCGGAGAAGAACGGCGTGCCGACCAGGGCAAGCGTGCCGATCCACATGGTGACGAAGGTGATCGGCATGTACTTGCGCAGGCCGCCCATCTTGCGCATGTCCTGCTCGTGGTGCATCGCGATGATGACCGAACCGGCGCCCAGGAACAGCAGGGCCTTGAAGAAGGCGTGGGTCATCAGGTGGAACACGGCGGCCGAGTAGGCCGACACGCCCAGGGCGACGGTCATGTAGCCCAGCTGCGACAGCGTGGAGTACGCGACGACGCGCTTGATGTCGTTCTGCACGATGCCGATCAGGCCGGTGAAGAACGCGGTGGTGGCACCGATGAACAGCACGAAGTTCAGCGCGGTCTGCGACAGCTCGAACAGCGGCGACATGCGGGTGACCATGAAGATACCGGCGGTCACCATCGTCGCGGCGTGGATCAGTGCCGAGATCGGGGTCGGGCCTTCCATCGAGTCCGGCAGCCACACGTGCAGCGGGACCTGGGCCGACTTGCCCATGGCGCCGATGAACAGGCAGATGCAGATGACGGTGGCGATCGACCAGATCACCGGCTCGTTCAGCAGCTGCATGCCCAGGATGGTGCCGTCCCAGATCTGCAGCTGGGCGCGCGGGTCAGCCAGCATGCCGGCCTGCGAGAACACCTGCGAGTAGTCCAGGGTGCCGAACACCCACAGCACGCCGGCGATGCCCAGCAGGAAGCCGAAGTCACCGACGCGGTTGACCAGGAACGCCTTCATGTTGGCGAAGATCGCGGTCGGGCGCTTGAACCAGAAGCCGATCAGCAGGTACGACACCAGGCCCACCGCTTCCCAGCCGAAGAACAGCTGCAGGAAGTTGTTGCTCATCACCAGGGTGAGCATCGAGAAGGTGAACAGCGAGATGTAGCTGAAGAACCGCTGGTAGCCCGGATCGTCCTGCATGTAGCCGATCGTGTAGATGTGGACCAGCAGCGACACGAAGGTCACCACCACCATCATCATCGCGGTCAGCTTGTCGACCATGAAGCCGACATGGGCCGAATACTGGCCAACCTCGAAGAACGTGTAGATGTTCTGGTTGAACGGCTGCGCGCCGCCCCACATCAGCTGGTAGAACGTGTACATCGACAGGCCGCAGGCTATCGCGACGCCGAGGATGGTGATGGTCTGCGCGCCGAAGCGCTTGACCTGGCGACCGAACAGGCCGGCGATGATGCTGCCGAACAGCGGTGCAAGCACCACTGCGATCAACAGACTCTTGGAGAGAGTGATTTCCATCTGTGGATCAGCCCTTCAGCGAATCGACTTCGCCGACATTGATCGTGCGGCGGGTACGGAACAGGGTCACCAGGATCGCCAGGCCGATGGCGGCTTCCGCGGCGGCGACGGTCAGGATGAAGAACACGAACAGCTGGCCGGACGGATCGCCCAGCTGACGCGAGAAGCCGACGAAATTGATGTTCACCGACAGCAGCATCAGCTCGATCGACATCAGCAGGACGATGACGTTCTTCCGGTTGAGGAAGATGCCGGCCAGGCTGATGGCGAACAGCACCGCGCCAAGCGCAAGCATGTGGCCAAGGGTAATCACGGCTGGGTCTCCTCGCCGGTGGCCGGCTTGCTGTTGCTGTGCACGACCGGTGCTTCGGCACCCATCTTGACCATGCGCAGGCGCTGGTCGGCCTTGACCATGGTCTGCTCGCCCGGGTTCTGGCTCTTCACGCCGGTACGGCGACGCAGGGTCAGCATCACGGCGGCGACCACGGCCACGGTCAGGATGACGGCGGCGAACTCGAACGGCAGCAGGTATTCGGTGAACAGCGTGCGCGCCAGCCAGGTGACGTTGGAGCTGTCGGCAGCGACCGCAGCGGCGTTGTCGGCCGGGAACGGGGTGACCGCCCTGCCCTTCACGCCGATCAGGATCAGCATCTGCACCAGCATCGCCACCGCCACGATCAGACCGACCGGCAGGTAGCGCACCCAGCCTTCACGCATCTTGGTGGGGTCGATGTCCAGCATCATCACCACGAACAGGAACAGCACCATCACCGCGCCGACGTAGACCAGCACCAGCGCCACGCCGAGGAACTCGGCGCCCACCAGCAGCCACACGCAGGCAATGGAGAAGAAGGTCAGCACCAGGCACAGCACTGCATGCACCGGGTTGCGCACGCTGATCACCGCACCGGCCGAAACCGTTGCCGCGATGGCGAACACCCAGAAAGCGATATTTACCCAATCCATCTCTCGACCTCAGCGGTAAGCGGCATCGGCGGCACGACGCTCGGCGATCTCGTTTTCGAGACGATCGCCAAGGGCCAGCAGCTGCGGCTTGGTAACGATGTTTTCGCCACGGTTCTCGAAGTGGTACTCGAGGATGTGGGTTTCGACGATCGAGTCCACCGGGCAGCTTTCTTCGCAGAAGCCGCAGAAGATGCACTTGAACAGGTCGATGTCGTAGCGGGTGGTGCGGCGGGTGCCGTCCTCGCGCTTGGCCGAGTCGATGGTGATGGCCAGGGCCGGGCACACCGCTTCGCACAGCTTGCAGGCAATGCAGCGCTCTTCGCCGTTGGGATAACGACGCAGCGCGTGCAGGCCACGGAAGCGCGGCGACTGCGGGAACTTCTCCATCGGGTACATCATCGTGTACTTCGGCTTGAAGCTGTACTTCAGCGTCAGCCAGAGGCCCGCCAGCAGTTCGAGCAGCAGCAGGCTCTTGAAGTAATGGGTAATCCTGTTCATCACTTTAGACGCCCTTTTGAATCACGCCGAAGAACACCATGACGGCGGTAACCGCGATCCACAGAATGGCCAGCGGGATGAAGACCTTCCAGCCCAGGCGCATGATCTGGTCATAGCGGAAGCGCGGGAAGCTGGCACGGAACCAGATGTAGGCACTGGCGAAGAAGAACACCTTGACGAACAGCCACGGTGCACCGCCCTTCCAGATCCAGTCGACCAGCGGCGAGACATCGCCGAAGTTGACCCAGCCCTGGACCGGGCTCAGCCAGCCACCGAGGAAGAAGATCGAGATCAGGAAGCTGATCAGGATCATGTTCGCGTATTCGGCCAGGAAGAACAGGGCGAACGCGCCGCCGGAGTATTCGACCATGTGGCCTGCAACGATTTCCGACTCGCCTTCCACCACGTCGAACGGCGCGCGGTTGGTTTCAGCCACGCCCGACACCCAGTAGATGACGAACAGCGGGAACAGCGGCAGCAGGAACCAGTCGAAGAAGCCAGAGCTGCCAGCCTGCGCCATCACGATGTTGCTCAGGTTCAGGCTGCCGGCGGCGATCATCACGCCGACCAGGGCGAAGCCCATGGCGATTTCGTAGCTGATCATCTGCGCCGAGGCGCGCATCGCACCCAGGAACGCGTACTTCGAGTTGGACGCCCAACCGGCCAGGATGATGCCGTAGATGCCCAGCGAGGTCATCGCCAACAGGTACAGCAGGCCAGCGTTGGCGTTGGACAGCACGATCTGCGAATCGAAGGGCACCACCGACCAGGCCGCGAAAGCCGGGGCCAGGGTGATCAGCGGCGCCAGCAGGTAGATCGCCTTGTTGGCGCTGCTCGGCTGGACCACTTCCTTGAACAGCAGTTTGAAGACGTCGGCGAAGGCCTGGAAGATGCCCATGCCCACGTACATCGGGCCGTGACGGACGTGCATCCAGCCGATCAGCTTGCGTTCCCAGACCACGTAGAAGGCCACCGAGATGATCACCGGCACGGTGATCACCAGGATCTTCAGGATGATCCAGATCAGCGCGCCGATGTCACCGAGGCCAAGCAGCCACTGGTGCAGCGGGTCGACCGCGTTCAACAGCAATTCGTTCATGCAGCCACCACCGATACACGAGCGGCACCCAGCGGCGCGGTCGCGCCGTGGCCCGATTCAATCCAGACCGAACCCGCAGCGACGCGGGCGTCGACCACCACCGGCAGGGTGGCCTTGCCGGCATCGGTGCCGACCTTGGCCATCTGCCCTTCCTGCAGCTGCAGGCGAGCGGCATCTTCAGCGTTCAGCACGATGCGCGGGGCGTTGTTGAGCGGATGCGACTGCAGCGCCGGCGCACGGCGGACCACCGCATCGGTGCGGTAGATCGCGGCGGTCGAAGCCACTTCCAGGCCTTCGCCGGCAACCACCGGCTGCGCCGAAGCGGCAACGGTGACCGACACCGGGGCCAGGCTGGCACGCAGGCCGGCCAGGTCGGTGAAGTCGAAACCGGCCAGCGCCATGTCGCCACCCAGGGCGCGCAGCACGCGCCAGCCTTCACGGGCCTCGCCCGGCAGCTTGCCGCCGGCACGGGCCGACTGCTCGCGACCATCGAGGTTGGTCAGGGTGGCGTCGATTTCCGGCAGCGCGCCGATCGGCAGGATGACGTCGGCAACGTCGCGGGTGGACACGCAGGCGAACTGGCTGAAGGCCACCACCTGGGCACCGGCCAGCGCCTTGCGCGCGGCGGGAGCGTCGGCGAAGTCCAGGCCCGGCTCCAGGCCGTACACCACGTAGGCCTGGCGTGGCTGCGCCAGCATCGCGGCGACGTCCTTGCCGGCCGGCAGCACGCCGGCGCGGGTCAGGCCAACGGCGTTGGCGCCCTGCGGGATGCGGCACAGCTTGGCGCCGGTGGCGGCTGCGAACTCACGCGCGGCAGCGCGGATCGCGGCAGCCTGCGGGTGGTTCTCGGCGATGCCACCGACGATCAGCACGGTGTTGTTGCCGCCCTGCACCGCCGAGCGCAGCTCGGCGTTGGCCAGCGCGTCGACGAACTTCGACGGCGCGACGATCTGCTTGCCAGCAATGCTGAAGGCAAAGTCGAAGTCCACCGGGTTGACGACGTGGATCTTCGCACCGTTGGTGGTCTGCGCCTTGCGCAGGCGGGCGTGCAGCAGCGGCAGTTCGTGGCGGATGTTGCTGCCCAGAACGACGATGCGGTCGGCGCCTTCGATCTCGGCCAGCGGCAGGCCGAACACTTCGGCGGTTGCGGCGTCGGAGAAATCGCGGTTGTTGATGCGGTGGTCGATGTTGCTCGAGCCCAGGCCCTTGGCCAGGCGGGCCAGCAGCGCGCCCTCCTCGTTCGAGGTGGACGGGTGCACCAGCACGCCCAGGTTGTCGCCCTGGTTGGCCTTGAGGATCTCGACGGCCGCGGCCAGGCCTTCGGCCCAGCTCACTTCCTTCCACTCGCCATTGACCTTGCGCAGCGGCTTGACCGCACGGTCTTCGCTGTACAGGCCCTGGTGCGAGTAGCGGTCACGGTCGGACAGCCAGCACTCGTTCACCGCTTCGTTGTCGCGCGGCACGGTGCGCAGCACTTCGCCGCGACGCACGTGCAGGAACAGGTTCGAACCCATCGCGTCGTGGTAACCCAGCGACTCGCGCGCGGTCAGTTCCCACGGGCGGGCGCGGAACTGGAACACCTTGTTGGTCAGCGCGCCGACCGGGCAGACGTCGACGACGTTGCCCGACAGCTCGGTGGTCAGCGGCTTGCCGTCGAAGGTACCGATCTGCAGGTTCTCACCGCGGTACATGCCACCCAGCTCGTAGGTACCGGCAACGTCAGCAGTGAAGCGGACGCAGCGGGTGCACTGGATGCAGCGGGTCATCTCGGTGGCGACCAGCGGACCCATGTCCTCGTCCGGCACCACGCGCTTGCGCTCGTTGAAGCGGCTGACCGAACGGCCATAGCCCAGCGATACGTCCTGCAGCTCGCACTCGCCGCCCTGATCGCAGATCGGGCAGTCCAGCGGGTGGTTGATGAGCAGGAACTCCATCACCGAGCGCTGGAACTTCAGTGCCTTCTCGCTGCGGGTGGCGACCTTCATGCCGTCCATCACCGGGGTGGCGCAGGCCGGCGCCGGCTTCGGCGACTTCTCCACGTCCACCAGGCACATGCGGCAGTTGGCGGCGATCGGCAGCTTCTCGTGGTAGCAGAAGCGCGGAATGGAGATGCCGGCCTTGTCGGCGGCCTGGATGATCATCGAGCCCTTGGGCACGACCAGCGACTTGCCATCGATCTCGATGGTGACGTGATCGGGTGGGACGCTCGGATTTACGGGTTGCGCGCTCATGCGGCGGCTGCCTCCACCTTCTTGCCGTCAACCATCGAATGACCGTTGACGATGTAGTACTCGAACTCGTCCCAGAACTGGCGCAGGAAGCCCTGGATGGGCCATGCAGCCGCTTCGCCGAACGCACAGATGGTGTGGCCTTCGATCTGGCCGGCCACCGCCTTCAGCTGGTGCAGGTCTTCCATCGTGGCCTTGCCGGCGACGATGCGCTCCAGCACGCGGTGCATCCAGCCGGTGCCTTCACGGCACGGGGTGCACTGGCCGCAGGATTCCTTGTGGAAGAACTGGCTGATGCGGCAGGCGAACTTCACGCAGCAGACGCTGTCGTCGAGCACCACGATCGCACCCGAACCCAGGCCGGAGCCCAGTGCGCGGATGGTGTCGTAGTCCATCGGCAGGTCCTTCAGCTCGGCCGCGGTCAGCACCGGCATCGACACGCCGCCTGGGATCGCGCCCTTCAGCGTGCGGCCCGGACGCAGGCCACCGGCCATTTCCAGCAGGTCGTGGAATTTGGTGCCGAGCGGCACTTCGAAGTTGCCGCCATTCTGCACGCAGCCGGACACCGAGAAGCACTTCGGACCGCCGTTGGCAGTCAGGCTCAGGCCCTTGAACCACTCCGGACCGTTGCGGATGATCGCCGGCACCGAGCCATAGGTTTCGGTGTTGTTGATCGTCGACGGCTTGCCGTACAGGCCGAAATTGGCCGGGAACGGCGGCTTGTAGCGCGGCTGGCCCTTCTTGCCCTCCAGCGATTCCATCAGCGCGGTCTCTTCGCCGCAGATGTACGCGCCGGCGCCCAGCGCACCGTAGATGTCGATGTCCACGCCCGAGCCCATCACGTTCTTGCCCAGCCAGCCGTTCGCATAGGCGTCAGCCAGGGCCTGCTCGAAGTGCTCGAACGGCTCGTGGTGGAACTCACCGCGCAGATAGTTGTAACCCACGGTCGAACCGGTGGCGTAGCAGGCGATCGCCATGCCTTCCACCACCGAATGCGGGTTGTAGCGCAGGATGTCGCGATCCTTGCAGGTGCCCGGCTCGGATTCGTCCGAGTTGCAGAGGATGTACTTCTGCATGTTGCCCTTGGGCATGAAGGACCACTTCAGGCCGGTCGGGAAGCCTGCGCCACCGCGGCCGCGCAGGCCCGAGGCCTTGACCATCTCGATGACCTGCTCCGGCGGGATCTTCTCTTCGAGGATCTTGCGCAGGGCGGCGTAGCCACCGGTCTTCAGGTAGCTTTCGTACGACCACGGGGTGTCGTAATGCAGGGTGGTATAGACCACCTGGTGCGGCAGCGGCGCGGGGCCGACCGGACCCTTGGATTCGTGGTGATGTGCCATGCCCTTACTCCAGCCCGTCCAGCAGCTCGTCGACCTTTTCCAGGGTCAGACGCTCATGGTAGTGACCGTTGATGACCATCATCGGCGCGCCACCGCAGCCGGCCAGGCACTCTTCCTCGCGCTTGAGGTAGACGCGGCCGTCCGGGGTCGATTCACCGTGCTTGATGCCCAGCTTCTTCTCGCAATGGCGCACGATGTCCTCGGCGCCATTGAGCCAGCAGCTGATGTTGGTGCAGATGGCCACGTTGTTGCGGCCCACCTTCTCGGTCTCGAACATCGAGTAGAAGCTGGCGACCTCGTAGGCCCACACCGGCGGCAGATCAAGGTACTTGGCCACGCCGGCGATCAGCTCGTCGGTCAGCCAGCCCTCGTTCTGCTCCTGGGCCGCATGCAGGCCCTGCAGCACGGCAGAGCGCTTGCGGTCCGGCGGGAACTTGGACAGCCAGTGATCGATGTGAGCGCGGGTCTTGTCGCTCAGCACCACCATCGGGTCGACGTCGCGCGCCGCCTCGAAATTACCTGTCGCCTTCATCGGCCGACCTCAGCGAAATGCATAACGTGAAATTCCAGAAACTGCGGCGCCGGCTTGCGCCGGCTGCCTGCAGCGGGCGTTGGCGTGGCGGACGGCATTACCGGTCAACCTCGCCGAACACCAGGTCGTAGGTACCGATCATCGCCACCACGTCGGCCAGCATGTGGCCGCGCACGATCGAATCGATCGAGGACAGGTGGGCGAAGCCCGGCGCACGCAGGTGCACGCGGAACGGCTTGTTGGCGCCATCGGAGACCAGGTAGCAGCCGAATTCGCCCTTCGGCGCTTCCACCGCCGAGTAGGTCTCGCCGGCCGGCACGCAGTAGCCTTCGCTGAACAGCTTGAAGTGGTGGATCAGCGCTTCCATGTCGTCCTTCATGTCCTCGCGCTTGGGCGGAGCGACCTTGAAGTTCTTCACCATCACCGGGCCCGGGTTGGCCTTCAGCCACGCCACGCACTGCTTGATGATGCGGTTGGATTCGCGCATTTCGGCAACGCGGACCAGGTAGCGGTCGTAGCAGTCGCCTTCCTTGCCCAGCGGGATGTCGAAATCGACGGCATCGTACTTGGCGTACGGACGCTTCTTGCGCAGGTCCCAGGCGATGCCCGAGCCGCGCAGCATCACGCCGGTCATGCCCCACTGGTGGGCCAGCTCCGGAGTGACCACGCCGATGCCGACGGTACGCTGCTTCCAGATACGGTTGTCGGTCAGCAGGGTTTCGTATTCGTCGATGCGCTTGGGGAACTCGACGGTGAAGTTCTCCAGGAAGTCCAGCAGCGAGCCTTCGCGCGAAGCATTGAGCTGCTTCAGCGCCTTGCCCTTGTGCCAGCGCGATTCCTTGTACTTCGGCATGTGGTCCGGCAGGTCGCGGTAGACACCGCCCGGACGGTAGTACGCCGCGTGCATGCGCGCGCCGGAGACCGCTTCGTAGCAGTCCATCAGCTCTTCGCGCTCGCGGAAGGCGTACAGCATCACCGCCATCGCACCCAGGTCGAGCGCGTTGGAGCCCAGCCACATCAGGTGGTTGAGGATGCGGGTGATTTCGTCGTACATGGTGCGGATGTACTGCGCGCGCTCCGGCGCCTCGATGCCCATCAGGGTCTCGATCGCGCGCACGTAGGCGTGCTCGTTGCACATCATCGACACGTAGTCCAGACGATCCATGTAACCGATCGACTGGTTGAACGGCTTGGACTCGGCCAGCTTTTCGGTACCACGATGCAGCAGACCCACGTGCGGGTCGGCGCGCATGATGGTTTCGCCGTCCATTTCCAGGATCAGGCGCAGCACACCGTGAGCGGCCGGATGCTGCGGGCCGAAGTTCATGGTGTAGTTGCGGATTTCCTGCCGGCTTTCGGCGGCATTGCTGGCGAATGCTTCGCCGGCCTGGTGTACGTGGCTCACTTCACTGCCTCCTGCGCGCGCTCACCTTCTGCGGTCTGCAGACGGGCGTCGTCGCGGATCACGCGCGGCACGCCGACACGCGGCTCCACCGAGGTGACCGGTTCGTAGATCACGCGCTTCTTTTCTTCGTCGTAGCGGACTTCGACATTGCCGATCAGCGGGAAGTCCTTGCGGAACGGATGGCCGACGAAACCATAGTCGGTCAGGATCCGGCGCAGGTCCGGGTGGCCTTCGAAGATCACGCCGTACAGGTCGAACGCTTCGCGCTCGAACCAGTTCAGGCCCGGCCAGATGCCGGTCAGCGAGGACACCACCGGCAGCGCTTCGTCAGGGGCGAAGCAGCGCAGGTGCATCATCAGGTTGTGCTGGTACGAACGCAGCTGGGCGACCACGGCGAAGCGCTGGGTCGGCATGTGCTGCGGGCGGGCACCGTCGGCACCGTTTTCCTCGGTGGGGAACTCGCCCCACGCGAAACGGCCCTGGGCCTTGCCTTCGACACCACGGCTGAAGCCCTGCGAGGACACGTCGGCGGTGTCCCATTCGTCGGAGCCATAGCCAAGGTAGTCGACGCCGCAGAGATCCACGGCCTGCTCGAAACCAAACTCGTCACGCAGCGCCAGCGCGGTGGCATGCCACTCGGCGGCAGGCACCTCCAGCGTCACTTCGCCGCGGGGTTCGACCACGATGACCTTCGCACCAGCGAAACGTGCGGAGAGTCGGTCGATGAAGGATGCTTGCTCTGCCATGGGGGCTTGGCGCGCTCTTGTAGTGTGGAAGGGTCAGCGGGCGATGGTCTGTGTACGCCAGATCTTCTTCTGCAGCTGCAGGATCCCGTACACCAGCGCCTCGGCGGTCGGCGGGCAACCCGGGACGTAGACGTCCACCGGCACCACGCGATCACAGCCGCGCACGACAGAATAGGAGTAGTGGTAATAGCCGCCACCATTGGCGCAGCTACCCATCGAGATGACCCACTTCGGGTCCGGCATCTGGTCGTAGACCTTGCGCAGCGCCGGGGCCATCTTGTTGACCAGGGTACCGGCCACGATCATCACGTCGGACTGACGCGGCGACGGGCGGAACACCACGCCGTAGCGGTCAAGGTCCAGGCGCGCGGCGCCGGCGTGCATCATCTCGACCGCGCAGCAGGCCAGGCCGAAGGTCATCGGCCACATCGAGCCGGTGCGCGCCCAGTTCAGCAGTGCGTCGACGCTGGTGGTGACGAAGCCCTTCTCCAGCAGCGGGTTGTCGCCTTCCGGCCGCAGGATGTCATCAACCCGGCCTTCCGGCGTGGGGTTGTTCATGAGGCCATCGAGAGTCTGAATCACTCCCATTCCAGCGCTCCCTTCTTCCAGACGTAAATGAAACCGAGGAACAGCATGCCGACGAACAGGCCCATGGTGACGAGCGAACGGGCGCCCAGCTCCATGAAGACCTGGGTCCACGGCACGATGAAGATGATTTCCAGGTCGAAGACGATGAACTGGATCGCGATCAGGTAGTAGCGCACGTCGAACTTCATGCGCGCGTCTTCGAAGGCCTCGAAGCCGCACTCGTACGGCGACAGCTTTTCCAGATCGGGGCGGCGGGGACCGAGGAATCGACCAACCAGCATCAGCGTAATGCCGATACCGGTGGCAACGATCAGAAACAGCAGAGACGGCAAATATTCGGCCAGCACAGCGATTCTCTCTTGCCTCTGCCGCTGCGCCTGCAGGCGCTTTGGCATGGGGGAGTGGACGGGAATCTACCTGGCGCCTTGCGCGCCAGGCGAACCCGCTTTACTTACAAATGGTGCCCAAGAGGGGACTCGAACCCCTACGACCTAAGTCGCTACCACCTCAAGGTAGTGCGTCTACCAATTCCGCCACCTGGGCAAACGATCACATCAGACTATCTTTCCGATGCGCCGCGTATTGTAACCGGCTTCAGTGTTTCTGGGAGCCTTCCGAAGGCTTTTCTTCACCAGAAACCGAAGATTCCGCCTGAGCCGGCACATTCGCGGCCGGAACCGGGGCTGCCGGGACCGTATCGGCCTTCGGAACGGCCGGCAGTTCGCCCGCCGGAGCCGCCGGAGCAGCCACCGCCGGGGCGGACATCAAGCCCAGATCCTGGTCGGCCGCCGGACGGCTGCCATGACCGGCATACCAGGCCATGAAGAGGCTGATGCCGAAGAACACGACGGCCAGCCACTTGGTCGACTTGGACAGGAAGTTCGAGGCGCCACGCGCACCGAACACCGTACCCGAGGCACCGGCACCAAAGCCCGAACCCGCCGCCGCACCCGAGCCACGCTGCATCAGGATCAGCGCGATCATGGCCACAGCGACCAGCACGTAGACGACATTGAGGATCAACATCAGCATTGGAAACCGCCCTCGGACAATACTTCTAGGATTAGTTCGCGGCCGCCGCCCTTGCGATGGCCAGGAAGTCCGCGGCCACCAGGGAGGCGCCGCCGACCAGCCCACCATCGACATCCGGCTGCGCGAACAGTTCCCCGGCATTGTCGGGCTTCACGCTACCGCCGTAAACAATGGGCAGTGAATCAGCGATTCTAGCATCGATACGCGCGACTTCGCCACGGATGAACGCGTGCACCTGCTGTGCCTGCTCCTTGGTGGCGGTACGGCCGGTACCGATGGCCCAGACCGGCTCATAGGCAACCACCGCCTGGGCGAAACCGGCGGCACCCACCAGTTCCAGCACCGGTGCCAGCTGGCTGGCGATGACCGCCTCGGTCTGCCCCGCTTCGCGCTGCTCCAGGGTCTCACCCACGCACAGCACCGGCACCAGGCCGGCGTGCTGGGCCGCGGCGAACTTGCGCGCGACCAGTTCGCTGCTTTCATGGTGGTACTGGCGGCGCTCGGAGTGGCCGACCAGGCCATAGCGGGCACCCACCTCGTGCAGCATGGCGGCACAGACCTCGCCGGTGTAGGCGCCCTTCTCGTTGCTGCTGACGTCCTGGGCACCGAACACCAGCCCGGTGTCACCAAAGTCCTCGACCAGCTCGCCCAGGTACGGCAGCGGCGGCAGGATCACCACGCCCACCCCGTCCAGCGGCAGCCCGGCGGCCACCTGCCCCAGCAGTTCATTGGCGAATTGACGGCTGCCATGCAGCTTCCAGTTTCCGGCGACGATCTTGCGGCGCATGAGCGGGTGGCTCCTGTGTGAAGTCAGCCGGTCATGATACCCGTTACGGCAAAAATCCGTTTCCGTGTAAGCGGTTACATGGATTTTCAGCCAACGGCGCAGCCCCTCGTGGCGGGGGTTGGGTTGTCGCGGAAGGCCCGGTTGGGTTGGTGGGATTGGCCGGGCGGGTGGGCTGCGCAGGGGACGCTGCAAGTACGTCCCTGTAAGCTCGTAGGCGCCATCCATGGCGCCTGCGCCCCTGCGCAACCCACCCGCCCGGCCTCTGACACATCGCGGCGGTTCTGGCCGCCACGGAAAGAAAAAAGAAGAGCAGAAGCAAAAGCAGCATCCCGGCCTGTTCCGGGGTCAGATCCCTTTTCCGCAGGAAAAGGGATCTGACCCCTACCCCACGTCGATCTGACAGATTCCATCCACGCATGGCGTGGATCTACTGGCCACCGGCCAACTGTCGAAGGCGGGGCGGTGTGGGTGGGCAGGACCGCAGGCGCCATGGACGGGTTTACGGCGTGTCCTGCCCACCCACACCGCCCCGCCCAACCCGCAGAAACCCAGAGCCGCTTTGGCTTTGGCCTCTGCGGGTGCAGGGCGCAGCCCTGCCGAACACCCTCCGCTGCGCTCGCCGGGCACGGCCCGGCGCTACCCGTAATGAAAAAGCCGCCTTTCGGCGGCTTCTTCATTACTTCAGCTTGATCTCGCGCAGGCGCTCTTCGAGGAAGCCGTGGGCGGTGATCGGCTCCGGGTACCGGCTCGGGTTCTCCGCGGTGATGCACGACGGCAGCACATCGATCAGGAAATCCGGGTTCGGGTGCAGGAAGAACGGCACCGAGTAGCGCGGCTGGCGGGCCAGCTCGCCCGGGGGGTTGACCACGCGGTGGATGGTGGACGGATACACGTGGTTGGTCAGGCGCTGCAGCATGTCGCCGATGTTGACCACGATGGTGTCCGCGTCCGAAGTGAACGGCACCCACTCGCCCTCATGCGACTGCACTTCCAGGCCCGCGGCGCTGGCGCCGACCAGCAGGGTGATGAAGTTGATGTCGCCATGGGCGCCGGCACGCACGTTCGGGATGTCGTCGGTGGTGATCGGCGGGTAATGGATCGGGCGCAGGATCGAATTGCCGAAGTTGGTCTTGTCGGCGAAGAAGGTCTCCGGCAGACCGATGTGCAGGGCCAGGGCCGACAGCACGCGCGAACCCAGGTTGTCCAGCGCCTGGTACAGGCCGTAACCCCGCTCACGGAAACCCTCGACCTCGGTCGGCCACAGGTTCGGCGCCATCACCTCACGGTACTTGGAGTCATCGGCGATCTCGCGGCCGATGTGCCAGAACTCCTTCAGGTCGAAGTGCCTGGAGCCCTTGGCGGTCTCCACGCCGAACGGGGTGTAGCCACGGGCGCCACCGCTGCCGGCGACGTGGTACTTGCGCTTGACCTCGTCCGGCAGGGCGAAGAAGGCCTTGAAGGCATCGTAGGCCGCGTCGATGTCGGCCTGCGGAATGCCGTGGTTGCGGATGCCCGCGAATCCCCATTGGCGGTAGGCCGCGCCCAGCTCGGCCACGAAGGCCTCGCGGTCGCTGTCAAAACGGGTGATGTCGAGGGTGGGGATCTGGCTCACAGCGATTCCTGGCTTGTCATTGGGTCTGGAGGGCCCGCGCATTCATGGCCCGCCTGAACATTGTGACAGATCGCCCGGCGGACGCTACTCGATCCTCGGAAACAAATCGATACAATGCGCGACCTGCGCACATTTAACGAATCCATCACGTTGGTAGCGCAAGCCCCGACCGCGCCTCCCGACCCGAAGCACCATGCCCGACGCCCCAGCCGCCATCGCCCTCCCCCCCGCAGGCCCTGCCCTTCGCTGGCGCCGACTTGCGTGGTGGTCACTGTTCGTCCTGGGCAATGCACTGCTGGCGACGGTGATCACCCTCGGCAACGTGCCGCTGCACGACAACCCGGGCGGCCACCAGGGCCTGGCCTATCTCGCGATTGCCCTGCCGGGGCACCTGCTCGCCTTCGGCGCGCTGGCCGGTGCGCTGCCACTGCTGCTGGGCCTGTGGCCGCGCAGCGCGCGCACGCTGAGCATCAGTGCGGTACTGCTGCAGGGCTTGTGGCTGTGCCTGCTGCTGGTCGATGCCAAGGTGTTCACCCTGTACCGCTTCCACCTCAATGCCATGGTCGTGAACATGGTGTTCGGCGGCGCCCTGCAGGACCAGGTTGCGTTGTCGTGGAAGACCTGGGTGCAGGTCGGCCTGCTGGTGGCGGCCATTTTCACCGCCGAGGGCATCCTGGCCTGGGCGTGCTGGAAGCTGCTGCCGGCCGCGCCCCGCCGGCGCAGGGTGCTGCAGGCCTGGGCTGCGGCCGCCCTGCTGATGGCGAGCGGCCAGGTGGCCACCGCCTACTACGACGCACGCGGCGACCGTGACGTGATTGCCCAGTGGAACTACCTGCCGTGGGCCCAGCCGATCACCGCCAAGAGCTTCATGCGCAGGCTGGGCGTGGTCAGTGAACAACAGGTCGGCCTGCCCGATCCGCGCCATGCGCAGCTGCTGTATCCGCTGCAGCCGCTGCGCTGCCAGAGCCCGCAGCGGCCCAACGTACTGATGGTCGTGCTGGAATCGCTGCGCCACGATGCGCTTACCCCGCAGATCATGCCGAACACCTCGGCACTGGCGACGTCCGCTCGTGTCTATGACCGCCATTTCAGCACAGGCAACGCCACCCGCTATGGCCTGTTCGGCCTGCTCTACGGCCTGCCGGGCGGCTACTGGCAAAGCATGCTTGACGAGCAGCGCGGCTCACAGCTGTTCAAGGTGCTGGGCCAGCAGGGGTACGACCTGCACCTGTACGGCAGCGCGCCGATGTACAGCCCGGAATTCGACCGCACTGCATTTGCGGATGTCCGCGACCAGCTGCACCAGGGACCTTCCGAGCTGGGTTCGGAAGGCCGTGACAGCAGCATCGTGGCCTCGCTTCAGAAGGACATCCGTGCCAGCCAGGCAGCGCACACGCCGTGGTTCGGCTTCGTCTTCCTCGATTCCACCCATGCGCCCTACCACATGCCCGCAGGCTACCCGCCGCTGGCGACCCCGATGGCGCAGGAAATCGACTTCCTCAAGTTCGGCCCGGACCACGACCCGGCCCCGGAACTGAACCGCTACCGGACCGCCGTGCATTACGCCGACAGCCTCGTCGGCACCCTGCTGGACGATCTGCGCGCGCAGGGCCTGGACCAGAACACCATCGTCCTGGTCACCGGCGACCACGCCGAGGAGTTCAACGACCTGAAGCTGAACTACTGGGGCCACAACGGCAACTTCTCCGACTACCAGCTCCAGGTGCCGTTCGTGCTGCACTGGCCCGGCCAGGGCAGCGGCCACGAAGCACGCATCAGTTCGCACGAGGACTGGGTACCGACCCCGATGCGGCACGCCCTGGGTTGCGAGAACGCACTGAGCGACTTCAGCACCGGCCAGGATCTGCTGGCCGAACCCGCAGGCGAGCGCGCACTGGTGGTGGAAAGCTGGTCACAACGTGCCGTCCGGCACGGCAACGCCATCTACGTGTTCGACAAGTTCGGCAATGCAACGGCGCTTGACCTGCACTACCGCCCCCTGCCGCAACAGGCCCCGGATGCCGGCGCCGTCCGTACCGCATGGGAAGCGCTTACCCGCTTCCGCAACCGCTGACCACAGAGGATGGATTCCATGAAACGCTCGCTGCGGATCCTGCATACCGAAGCCGCCCGGGGAATGGGTGGCCAGGAGATCTACATCTTCCGCCACATGCAGGTGATGCGTGCGCGTGGACACCAGGTGTCGCTGCTGTGCCAGCCCGATGCCCGCCTGGCCCAACTCGCGCGCGACGATGGCTTCACCGTGCATACCCTGCGCATGGGCGGCCTGGCACGACTGCTGCGCGGCATCTGGTCGGTGTCACGCCTGGTGCGCCGCGAGCGCTACGACGTGGTCAACACCACCAGCCGCCGCGACGCACTGATCGCCGCGGCCGGCGCACGCCTGGGCGGCACGCCACTGGTGGTGCGCTCGCGCCACCTGATGAGCCCGGTCAATTCGCTGCTGACCTACACCGGTCTTCCGCACCGGATCATCACCGTCAGCGATTTCGTCAAGCGCCTGCTGGTCGATCGCGGCATTGCCGCCGAACACATCGGCATCGTGCCCCCCATGGCAACGCCCCCGCGCTGGGGCATGACCGAGCAGGGCGATCCCTGGAAGAACCTGCAGGACAACCGCGCACAGGTCCGCGCCGAACTCGGTTTCGCCGAGCGCGACATCGTGGTCGGCTGCGTGGCCGTGCTGCGCGAGCCCAAGGGCCATGCCGATCTGCTGCGCGCCATGGCACCCCTGTGCAAGGCCAATCCCGACCTGCACCTGGCCGTGGTCGGTGACGGCGAGCCGGTAATGGGCCGCCTGCAGGCCCTGCGCAGCGAACTCGGCCTGGAGCAGCAGGTCCATCTGCTCGGCTTCCGCAGCGATGCCCACCGGCTGATGGCCGGTTTCGACATCTTCGCCCTGGCCACCCACAAGGAAGCCTCGGGCACCGTGTTCCTCGAGGCTGCGCAGGCGGCACTGCCGATCGTCTCGCATCACGTTGGCGGCGTGCCTGAAATGGTGGTGGAAGGCAGCAATGCCATCCTCACCCGGCTGGGTGATGACGCCGCCCTCACTGGCGCGTTGCGGCTGCTGGTGGATGATCAGGAACGTCGACGGCAGATGGGCCGCGCCGGTTGGGACTGGATCCGCAGCGCCAGGCAGTTCAGCGCGACCGGCCACGGCGAGGCCACCGAAAACTACTACCTCCAATGGTTGAAGGAGCTGGGTCATGGCTAACGCCAGAACCGTACCGGTGCTGATGCACCACCATGTCAGCAACTCGCCGGGCATGATCACCGTGTCCCCGGAAAACTTCGAGAGCCAGATCGCCTGGCTCGCACGTACCGGCTGGACCTCGCTGACGCTGGACCAGTACGCCGGCTTTCTCGCCGGCAAGCCGGTGCCGCGCAAATCGATCGTGATCACGTTCGACGACGGCTACCTGGACAACTGGGTCTACGCCCATCCGATCCTGCAGAAGTACGGCATGCATGCGGTGGTGTTCGTGGTCACCGGCTGGATGCACGAAGGCCCGATCCGCCCGCATGCAGGCATCGAAGGTGCCGAACTGCCGGCCACGCCGGAACATCGTGCCTGCGAAGACCTGATCTACAAGCAGGGCCGCAGCGACGAGGTAATGATGCGCTGGAGCGAAGCGCGTGCGGCAATCGAAGCCGGCACGTTCGAGGTCCACTGCCACACCCACAGCCACACCCGTTGGCTCAAGCGCGATGACCTGGACCGTGCACAGCGCCGCGAAGGCATCAGCGGCGACCTGGCCATGGCGAAGCAGACACTGCTGGAAAAGCTCGGCGAAGTCTCCGATACGCTGTGCTGGCCTTATGGTGACTTCGACGATGACTACATCGAAGTGGCACGCGAACAGGGCTTCCGCTACCTGCACACTACCCACCCGTTCGGCCGCAACGTGATTGGTGGCGATCCGGAGCGCATCTATCGCTTCGCGATCCGCAACCGGCCGGCCAGCTGGCTGCGCAAGCGCATCGCATGGAGCTACAACCCGTTGATCGCGCCGATCTTCAACGGATTCAAGGCACGGCAGAAGAAGATGGTACCTGGCCCTTGAGAGGCCACGTCCATCCTCATCAAGGCAGCACCCGGTTTTCGAATGGACTCCAAGGAACAGTGAAGGCAATGAACGTACTGGTGACCGGCGGTGCTGGCTACATCGGCTCGCATGCCTGCGTGGAGCTGCAGCAGCGGGGGCACGGCGTGGTCATCGTGGACTCGCTGTGCAACAGCGACGCCAGCGTGGTCGAGCGCATCGGACGGATCACCGGCACGGCACCGGTGTTCGTGCAGGCTGACATCCGGGATCGACCGCGCATGGCCGCCTTGATGCAGGAACACGCGATCGATGCCGTGCTGCACTTCGCAGCGCTCAAGTCCGTGGGCGAATCCCAGAGGATTCCACTGCAGTACTTCGACAGCAACATCAGCGGTTCGATTGCCCTGCTCGGCGCCATGCAGGATGCAGGCGTGCAGTTGCTGGTCTTCAGCTCTTCGGCAACGGTGTACGGCAACCAGGACCACTGCCCGGTGGCCGAGACCGCTTCAACCTGTGCGATGACGCCCTATGGGCGCACCAAGCTGGTGGTCGAGCAGCTGCTCGCCGACCTGGCGGCAACGGGCCAGGACCTGCATGTCGCGACGCTGCGCTACTTCAACCCGGTCGGCGCCCACGCCAGCGCGCTGATCGGCGAGCTGCCGCATGGCACGCCGAGCAACCTGATGCCGTACATCGCGCAGGTTGCCGCCGGGCTGCTGCCGGAAGTGCAGGTCTTCGGGGATGACTATCCGACCCATGACGGTACCGGCGTGCGCGACTACATCCATGTGCAGGACGTCGCCAGCGCCCATGTGCTGGCCCTGCAGTTCCTCCGTGACCAGCGGCGCAGCATCACCCTCAACCTTGGCACCGGCCAGGGCCACAGCGTGCTGGAACTGATCCAGGCCTTCGAGCTCACCACCGGCATGCGGATTCCGTTCCGCATCGTGCCGCGACGCAATGGCGACATCGCGGTCAGCTTCGCCGATACCTCGCTGGCGCTGCGCGAGCTGGGCTGGAAGGCGCGTCACGATCTCACCGACATGTGCCGGGACACCTGGAAATGGCAGCGGGCGATGTCACAGGCCGCGCAAGGTGCAATGCCAACGCACCTGCCCGCGTGCTGATGCGGGCAGGCACCGTTGGTCAGAAGAAACGCCCGTACACGACCTGCACGATCTCACCATTGCCGGTGTTGATCAGCAGCGCATCCGGGCCATAGCGCACCCATTCGTAGCCCATCGGCGGCATGTCCAGGCCGAACAGCCAGAAGTCGTTGAGGATGTAGTCCCCGACCCAGTACGGGCGCGGCAGGATCTGGCCGTAGTGCCAACGCTGGTAGGCATAGCCGATCGGCGGATGGTAAGGCCCGATGCGGAAGGCATGATCGGCGCGGAAGTTGTGCCGGTACTCATCGCGGAAGACCGGCCGCGCATTGCCCAGTTCGCGTGGGCGCTCCATCCGTGGGTAGCCCCAGGGCGCCCGCATCGGCTCTTCGCGCGGTGCGGACATATGCGGCCCTCCTTCGGGGCGGCGTTCGGCACTCGCAATGGAGATACCACCCAGCAACGGCATCACCAGCAGCGCTCCTGCGAGCAGGCAGCGGCTGTAGCGCAGTGAGGTGTTCATGGTCAGGGTCCTTGCAACCAAAGAAGAAGGATGGAGCGCGGTCCGCTCCGGCCGGGTCCCCGCCTGCACAGGTCATGCATTGCAACCAGGGATCCTGATGCCGGGAATACGCCCCGCCTCGTTCACGACGCGTCACAAAGTGCACAGCCGCAGCTGAACGCGATCGCGGGTCGCGCACGGTTCAGTCACCATCCCCAGAAAACGACATGGCCGCAAACGCGGCCATGTCGGGTGCAACACGCTGGACTCCCGCGGCACTCAGGCCGCTGCTTCACGCACCGCAGCGGACAGGCGATCCAGCGTTTCCTGCATCAGCGCGGCATCATCGGCTTCGACGGTAACCCGTACCACCGGCTCGGTACCGGACGGACGCAGGAACGCGCGACCGCGACCGGCAACCGACTGCTGCGCGGCCGCCAGCGCAGCCTGCACGCTGTCGGCCTGCACCGTGGCCTTGGCCGAGACATTGCCCAACCGCACGTTGACCGTTTTCTGCGGCACCCGCTCCAGGCCCTTCAGCGCCTGGTGCAGGGTCTGGCCGCTGTTGCGCAGTGCCACCAGCAACTGCAGGGCGCTGACAATACCGTCGCCGGTGGTGGCCCGGTCCAGGCACAGCAGGTGACCCGAGGCCTCGCCGCCGAGAACGCCCCCACCTTCGACCAGTGCCTGATGCACGTAGCGATCACCGACGTTGCTGCGCACGAACGGTATCTGCAGGTCGGCAAACGCCTTCTCCACGCCGTAGTTGCTCATCAGCGTCCCGACCACCGGGCCGCGCAGGCGGCCTTCAGCCTTCCACGCACGGGCCAGGATGTACAGCAGGTCATCGCCGTCCACCGGGTTGCCCTGGTCGTCAGCCATCAGCACGCGATCGCCATCACCGTCGAACGCGATGCCGAGATCGGCGCGGGTCTCGCGGACCTTGGCCGCCAGGTTGTCGATATGGGTGGAACCCACGCCGGCGTTGATGTTCACGCCATTGGGCTCGGCACCGATGCCGATCACCTCGGCACCCAGTTCGCGGAACAGCAGCGGCGCGATCTGGTAGGTGGCACCGTGCGCGCAATCCAGCACCAGGCGCAGGCCACGCAGGTCGAATGTGCGCGGCACGCTGGCCTTGCAGAACTCGATGTAGCGGCCGACCGCCTCGCGCGCCCGTGATGCCTTGCCCAGTTTTTCCGACTCAACGGTGGTGAACGGAACGTCCAGTGCCGCTTCCAGGGCCAGTTCGGTGGCATCGTCGAGCTTCTCGCCCTGGGCGGAGAAGAACTTGATGCCGTTGTCGTAATGCGGATTGTGCGAGGCACTGATGACGATGCCGGCGTCCACGCCCAGCGTGCGCGTCAGGAACGCCACTGCCGGCGTCGGCATCGGCCCCAGCAGCTGCACATCGGCACCGGCAGCGACCAGGCCGGCCTCCAGCGCCGCCTCGAACATGTAACCGGAAATGCGGGTGTCCTTGCCGATCACCACGATCGGTCGGCGCCCGTCCTGCCCACGCTGGGCCACCAGGACACGGCCCAGGGCATTGCCCAGGCGCAGCACGAAGTCGGCCGAAATCACGCCTTGGCCGACCCGTCCACGGATGCCGTCAGTACCGAAGTACTTGCGAGCACCCATCAAGCCACCTCCGGCGCCGGCTGCCGACCCAGCATCGCCAGCAGATCGGACAGGCGGTCGCGCATCTCGCGGCGGTCGCAGATCTGGTCGATGGCACCGCGCTCCAGCAGGAACTCCGAACGCTGGAAGCCTTCCGGCAGCTTCTCGCGCACGGTCTGCTCGATCACGCGCGGGCCGGCAAAGCCGATCAGCGCCTGCGGTTCGGCGATGTTGATGTCGCCCAGCATCGCGAACGACGCTGATACGCCACCGGTAGTCGGGTGGGTCAACACCGAGATGTACGGCAGGCCGGCTTCGCGCAGCTTGCCCAGCGCGGCCGAGGTCTTGGCCATCTGCATCAGCGAGAACAGGCCTTCCTGCATGCGCGCGCCGCCGCTCTGCGAGAAGCACACGTAAGGCGCACCGATCTCCACTGCGGTTTCAGCAGCCAGCGCGAAACGCTCACCCACCACCGAGCCCATCGAACCGCCCATGAAGGCGAAATCGAACGACGAGGCGACCAGCGCACGGCCCTTGAGCAGGCCGCGCATGGCGATCAGCGCGTCGTACTCACCCGTGTTCTTCTGCGCGATCTTGATGCGCTCGCTGTACTTCTTCTGGTCCTTGAACTTGAGCAGGTCGGCCGGACCCAGGCGCGCACCGATCTCGGTGGTGCTGTCGGCGTCGAACAGGGCGGCCAGGCGCGCGCGCGCGCGGATCGCCATGTGATGGCCGCACTTCGGGCAGACCTCCAGGTTCTCTTCCAGTTCCGGACGGTACAACGCGCTGCCGCAGTTGCTGCACTTTTCCCACAGGCCCTCGGGGACACTGCGCTTCTTGCTGGGGGTGTTGTCGGTGCGGATGCCGGACGGCATCAACTTGCTGAGCCAACTCATGCGGGAGGACACTTCCGTTCAGGGCGGCCCAGGGGCCGCAAAGGCGGACAGTCTAGCTCCGCTTTCCCTGCCCGTGCACCCCCTTGCCGGGCATGGGGGTGCTGGAAAAAACCATGCTGGGACGTACGTTTAGGTGTCGGGTAGCGCCGGCCGCTGGCCGGCAGCCCTTACGTACAGACCCATGGGTAGTGCCGGCCAGCGGCCGGCCGTCCTGTTACGCGTCCAGCGCCTGCCGCAGCGGGGCCAGGAAGCTCCGGGCGCGCTGGGCTGCGTCTCCCACCGAGTCCGCTTCGGCCAGCACCGCCACCAGCGCGCTGCCCACCACCACGCCGTCGGCCTGGCGGGCCATGGCAGCGGCACTGTCGGCATCCTTGATGCCGAAGCCGGCCACCACCGGCACTGAGGCGCGCGCGCGCAGCGCCTGCAGGCGGGCACTGGCGGCATCGCTGTCCAGGCGCTCGGAGGCGCCGGTGACACCGGCAAAGCTGACGTAATAGAGATAGCCACGGGCCAGCGCCAGCAGCTTGTCGGCACGCGCCTCGCTGGTGGTCGGCGAGGCCAGCAGCACCAGCGCCAGGCCGGCCGCATCGAAGGCCTGCTGCGCTTCACCGGCCTCTTCCGGCGGCAGGTCGACCAGCAGCACACCATCCACGCCGGCCTCCACGGCTGCCTTGGCGAAGGCCGCGTAGCCGTGGATCTCCACCGGGTTCAGGTAGCCCATCAGTACCACCGGCGTCTGCGCGTCACGCTCGCGGAACTGCGCCACGGCCTGCAGCACGTAACGGCTGCCGGCGCCCCGTGCCAGCGCGCGCTCGGAGCTGCGCTGGATGGTCGGGCCGTCGGCCATGGGATCAGAGAACGGCACGCCCAGTTCGATCACATCGGCACCGGCCTCGACCAGCGCGTGCATGACCGGCACAGTGGCCTCCAACGAGGGATCACCGGCCGTGACGAAGGGGATAAGTGCCTTGCGCTGCTGTTCGCGCAGACGCTGGAAACAGGCATCGAGTCGGGATACGGACATTTCAGGCACATCCTTCAATCAGTTCAATCGCATCGCTGGTTCCCCAGTACATCTGAGTGACCCTCCCTTCAAACAGTTCCACGCGGATACCCAGGTCCGAACCCGGGTCCTGCCAGGTGAGGTACTCGCCCTGGTCACCGTCGTAGGCATGCGGGCTGGATACCGGCGGCTTCGGAAACTGGGCCATGGCCTGGGCGCGGGTCATGCCGACACGCAGGCCGAACGGACCGGGCTGCTGGGTCGGCGCCCCGCTCTCCGGATCCAGGCCGAGATCGAAACGGACGACGCGATCTTCATCAGTCATCATCGACACGCCAGGCGGCAGCCCCTTGCCGTCGTAGTACTCGCAACTGCCACCGATGGCTTCGACGGCCCCTTGCGCGGTCCACGGCCCGAGTGCCTTCAGATCGGTCATATGCTGGCCGATCAGCACCTCGCCGGCATGGTCCAGCGCCACCGAGACCACCGCGGGCGCGCCATCGCTGTCCGTGTCTTCCACTGACGGCGGATCGACGATCGGCGTGCGCGCCATCGGGTCAAGGTCATCATTCGCTGCCGGCTGCTGTGCCGGCTGCGTAGTGGCCTTGGCGGCCGGTGCCAGCACCGGCGGCTCCGGCGGCTGGCACGCGGCCAACCCCAGCGCCAGCAGCAGCACGCCACTGTTCCGCAACAGCGCGCTCACAGCACCAGCCCTTCGCGCGCGGCGATGGTATGCACGTCCTTGTCGCCACGGCCGGACAGGTTGCACAGCACGATCTGGTCACGCGGACGACCGCGCGCCAGCTTGATCGCCTGCGCCAGCGCATGGCTGGACTCCAGCGCCGGCAGGATGCCTTCGGTGTGGGCCAGCAGGTGGAAGGCCTGCAGTGCTTCCTCATCGGTGATGCCGAGGTAGCGTGCACGACCGGTATCGGCCAGGAACGCGTGCTCCGGGCCGACGCCCGGATAGTCCAGGCCGGCCGACACCGAATGGGTCTCGATGATCTGGCCGTCGTCGTCGCACAGTACATAGGTGCGGTTGCCATGCAGCACGCCCGGGCGACCGGCAGCGATCGATGCTGCGTGACGGCCGGTGCTGATGCCATCACCTGCCGCTTCAGCGCCGACGATCTCGACCTGGCGATCGTTGAGGAAGGCATGGAACAGGCCGATCGCATTGCTGCCGCCGCCCACGCAGGCGGTGATCGCATCCGGCAGGCGGCCGTACTCGGCCAGCATCTGCTCGCGCGCCTCACGGCCGACGATGGCATTGAAGTCACGGACCATGCGCGGATACGGATCCGGGCCGGCCACGGTGCCGATGATGTAGAAGGTGTCCTGCACGTTGGTCACCCAGTCGCGCATGGCTTCGTTGAGCGCGTCCTTCAGGGTGGCCGAGCCGGAGGTGACCGGCACCACCGTCGCACCGAGCAGCTTCATGCGGTAGACGTTGATCTTCTGCCGCTCGATGTCGGTGGCGCCCATGTACACCACGCATTCCAGGCCCAGCCGCGCGGCGACGGTGGCGCTGGCCACGCCATGCTGGCCGGCGCCGGTCTCGGCAATGATGCGCTTCTTGCCCATCCGCGCCGCCAGCAGGGCCTGGCCGATGGTGTTGTTGATCTTGTGCGCGCCGGTGTGATTCAGGTCCTCGCGCTTGAGCAGGATCTGCGCGCCGCCGACGTGATCGCTCAGGCGTTCAGCATGGTAGATCGGGCTCGGCCGGCCCACGTAATGGGCCAGGTCGCGGTCGTAGGCCAGCTGGAATGCGGGATCCTGCCGCGCCTGGTCATAGGCCTGGGCCAGTTCCTGCAGCGGGCCGACCAGGGTTTCGGCGACGAAGCTGCCGCCGTAGCGGCCGAAGTGGCCCTGGGCATCCGGGAAAGCGTGATAGTCGGCAATGGGGGAGGCAGACATGGATACGACCGATGGTTCAGACAGGTGGATACTCTAGCGCACGGGTCGTGACCGGAAAATGGATATTATCTGGCGCATATCGTCAGGAAATCTCACATGAGCCGTTCCCTGCTGCCTCCACTCAATGCACTGCGCGCGTTCGAGGCCACGGCCCGTCTCGGCGGCGTTGGTCGCGCCGCGCAGGATCTGCACGTCACCCACGGTGCGGTCAGTCGGCAGTTGAAGCTGCTGGAGGATCACCTTGGCCTGGCCTTGTTCCAGCGGGCCGGCCGTGGCCTGCGCCTGACCGTCGCCGGCACCCGCCTGCAGGCAGCCTGCGGCGAGGCCTTCAGCGGCATCGAAGACTGCGTGCGCGAACTGCGACGGCCGGCAGCCTCTCCAGCGCTGGTACTGGGCTGCAGTGGCAGCGTGCTGGCGCGCTGGATGATTCCACGCCTGCCAGCGCTGCAGGCCGCCCTGCCCGGCGTGCGCCTGCAGTGGTCGGCGCTGGATGGCAGTTTCACCGAAGCGCAGGCGGCGCTGGACGCCGTGCTGCTGCTGGCGCAGGGCCCGTGGCCACGGGGCTGGCAGGTATGCGAGTTGGCACCGGAACGGGTTGGCGTGGTGGTGGCACCATCGCATCCGGCGGCGCAGCGCCTGCGGCATGCACCGCCTTCGGCGCTGCTGCAGGAGACGCTGCTGCACACCAGCTCACGGCCGCAGGCATGGCCGGCATGGGCACAGGCGCACGCCCTGGACGCGTCGAAGCTGCAGCTGGGCACCGCCTTCGAGCACCTGTACTACCTGCTGGAAGCCGCTGTAGCCGGGCTGGGTCCGGCGATCGCGCCAGAGCCGCTGGTGGCCGAGGACCTGGCCGCGGGCCGCCTGGTCGCGCCCTGGGGATTTGCCGCCACCGGCGGCTTCTGGGTACTGGCATGGCCGGATGGTCCGGCCAACTCGCGCGTGCAAGCACTGGCGGACTGGGCGAGCCAGCAACTGCGCTGACGACGAGAAAGGGGACGGAGGGAATTAAGTCGTAAGTGGCACAAACGACTTGATCCCCTCCGTCCCTTTTTTCAGCTGGCGGCCGGGGTGGCCAGTCGCTGCTGCAGGTCTTCGCGCAGGCGCGACAGTTCCACTTCCGCCTGCTGCCGCTGCTGCATCCCCTCACGATGGATGCTGCGCACTTCTTCCACCGTGGCGATCAGCTGGTCGTGAACATGGCGCAGCGTAGCCACGTCGATCACGCCGCGCTGGTTGCTGCGTGCGGTATCCACCGAGGCCTGGCGCATCAGGTCCGCGTTGCGGCGCATCAGTTCGTTGGTCGCGTCGTCGATGGCGCTGGCCAGCTCCGCGGCGGTCTTCTGCTCGCCCAGTGACAGCTGGATCGCGAACTGGCGCTTCCACGACGGGATGGTGATCTCGCGGACCGTGTTGAACTTCTCGATCAGCTGCAGTGCATTGGCCTGGATCAAGCGGATCATCGGCAGCGACTGGTCGGCGGCATGCTGCATCAGCTGCAGGTCGGACACCCGCTTGTCGATCAGGCGGATCGCATTTTCGACCTCGCCCAGGCGGATCCGCTGCTGCGGGTCCTCACTGCCCTGCCCGGCCAGCTGCTCGGTCTGCAGTTCGGCCAGCCGCTGCTTGCCCGCAGCGGCGTACAGGCCCAGGGCATGGCGTTCCTCACGGACGATATCGTGCATGCGGTCGAACTCGCCCACACGCTTGCCCATCAGCACCTGCTGCGCGCCGACGTCTCCCAGCAGCTGCTCGATCTGCGCATTGGTGTCGCTGAACTTCTGCACCAGTTCACCCTTGGATGCGCGCAACCGATCGATCAGGCCTCCAATCAACGGCACCCTGGAACGCTGCGCGAATCCGTCGAGCTTGAGGCTGCGTGCGATGCGCACGACTTCGCCCAGCTTTTCACCACTGGCATCGAGATCACGATTGCGCACCTGGTCCAGCAGCTGGCTGGAGAACGCGGCCGTGCGGTTGGCGGCGTCGCGACCGAACACCTGCAGGTTGCCTGGGCGCAGGTCATCCAGCTCACGGCGGATCTCGGCGATACGCGGCAGATCCTCATGGACCAGGCCAAGGGCCTTCAGCGTTCCTTCGTCGAGCGTGGAAACGGCAGTGTTGGCGGGTACCAGCGTGCCGGGGCTCTGACTGTCCTGGGCCATCGGGCGATCTCCTTGAAATGGGTAAGCGGCTGTGGCCGGTTCAGCGCAGTCTAGCCTGAGCGGCCGCAACCTCGTCATCGATCTGGGCGTGCAGCGCAGCCGCCTTCCCCGCCAATGCAGCACCTGCGGCGCTCTGGTCGGCCAGTGCGGCCTGTCGCCAGGCGGGCAGCAGGACATCATGGATGCGCGCGAAACGCTGCAGCAGCACCGTGTCCTGGTCCTGCAGCAGCTGCCATTGACCGGCTTCGACGCGATGCAGGGTCGCCAGCCGGCGCAGGTGATCCAACCGTTGTGACAGCGCGGCATGCCCGGCCGCGTCGCACTTCGCCAGCCGTGATGCGCCCAACTCAGCCCAGGCGTCCAGTGCTGTGGCCGCCTCTGAACGTTCATCGATGGCCAGAGCTCGCTGCTGCTGGCAATGCTGAAGGTGCTGGGCCTGCTCGCGCGCCTGCAGGGCCAGCACCCCCAGCTGCGACTGCAGCGCATGCCCTTCCGCCTCGCGGTCAACATCGCGCCCAAGCAGGCGCCCCCACCAGCCTTCCTGTCGCCGGATCTGCGCAGGATTCCCCGCCTGCAGGGCCAGAGCGATACGCGCCAGCGCGGCCACCAGGCCTTCGCCCGCAACCGAGGGCAACATGACGGCCCGCTGCGCAAGTGCCTGCAGCAGCGGCGTACCGTAATCGCCCAGCACGGCGATATCGGCCGTGTCCGGCAATACCGGTGACGGCAGTGGCGCCTGCGGGATCACGGCAGCGGCGGCGGCTGCGGTGTCGATGCCAGGCTGCCTTCGCCGTCTTCCGGCGGCAGCGACTCGCCGTAGAAGTGGCGCATCAGCGCTTCATCCAATGCGCGTTCTTCCGGCGTCGTGGCACGGCGTACGCGAGCACGCGGCGGCACCGCGCCGCTGGAACCGCCGCGCTCGACCTGCTGCCGCGCCCAACCGGCGAACGCCGCCAGGGTCTGCGACACCTGTGCCTGCTGCGCCTGTGATGCCACCAGCAGTTCGACCAGAGGCGCCAATCCGGCCTGCAGATCTTCGGCCAGCAGCGTGGCCGGCGCGCTGTGGGCCACCGCGACCGGCTCCGGCGCAGCGGGTGCAGGGCGTGTTTCGGAGAGGCGCTGCAGGGCCTCGAGCAATGCCGGCCACGGCGCTGGATCGGCAACGGCAACGGCAACGGGCGCCACGTCCGGCGCCGCCGGCGGCAACTGCAGCGCGCTGGCGATGTCCGCCAACTGCGCGACCACGCGTCCACCGACATCGCTGTCGTCGGCTCCCATGGCCTTGTTGCGCAGGAAATCACGCTTGATCTGAGCCCAGCGCTGCGACTGCACCTCATCCAGCACGCCGCGCAGTTCGGCCAGCTTCAGCAGGTTCTCCTCGGCGCCGGTGGTCAGCAGCTGCGCCTCGCCCAGGTAGTGGTCGGAGATCAGCTGCTGCAGCTCGTCCTCGTTCATCACCGGCGAGATCTTCTCCGCCAGCTTGTTCATGTTGCGGTAGCTGCCCTGCAGCCGGAACGGCGGTTCGGTACGGTAACGATCGTCCTGCGCGGCACTGGCGATGTACTGCTGGTTGACCCGGTAGACCACGTCGCGAACGCGCAGCATGCGCTGCAGGGTGGCGGTGATCTCGTTGATCTCGGCGCTGCTGTAGGCGTGGCTGAGGCCATTGGTGGAGACGTCCTTGCCCATCGCGCGATCGACCAGCACATACAGGTCGGCCATGTCACGCGTGGCCAGCGGCGCCAGCACCGGGTTGGAGGTCAGGCTGTTCTCGATGTAGCTCAGGGTGAACGACGCTTCCATGCCACCCAGCACATCGCCGAGGTTGTAGATGTCGGCGCGGTTGGCCAGCATGTCCGGAATCCTGAACACCTCACCGGACTCGGTGTACGGGTTGCCGGCCATGACCACGCAGAACTTCTTGCCACGCATGTCGTAGGTGCGGGTGCGGCCACGCCACACGCCTTCGATGCGACGGGTGCCATCGCACAGCGAAATGAACTTCTGCAGGAACTCGGGATGGGTGTGCTGGATGTCGTCGACGTACAGCATGGTGTTGTTGCCCATCTCCAGCGCCAGGTTGAGCTTTTCCAGTTCCTGCCGCGAAGTGGCATCGGGCGCCTGTGCCGGGTCCAGCGAACGCACCTCGTGACCCAGCGCCGGGCCGTTGATCTTCATGAAGACCAGGCCCAGCCGGTGCGCCACGTATTCCATCAGCGTGGTCTTACCGTAGCCCGGGGGCGAGATCATCATCAGCAAGCCCATCAGGTCGCTGCGCTTGTTCTCGCCGACCGTGCCCATCTGCTTGGCCAGGTTGTCGCCGATCACGCCCAGGTAGACATCGTTGATCAGCTTGTTGCGTACGAACGAAGACAGCGGCCGCGCCTTGAACTCGGACAGGCGCAGGGTCAGCCGTTCGCGGTTGATGATGCCCTGGCGTACCGCCTGGTAGGCATGGAAATCGGGCACGAATCGCTTCAGGTGGTGCTGCAGGCGTGCCAGGAAATCATCCAGTGACAGCGACAGCGAGCCGTTGTGGATGCGCGGGTGTTCGCCAAGCAGGCCCGGTACGTCCACGCGCAGCGGCGCGTCGCTGGCCCGCGTGCGCAGCTGGCGCTGCACCAGCAGCAGCGCAGCGGCCTCGTCGGCATGACCGGCATGCGCGGCCTGTGCAGGCAGACCGGCCAGCGCACGCAACCATTGCCCGGCCAGTGCCCAGCGTGCGGCCAGCGGATCCTGCGTACGCTGCAGCGCGCGCTCCAGTACTTCGCGCTGCCCGGCCTGGTCCAGTTGCTGGGCCAGGGCCTCCAGCAGGGCCTGGGCATGCTTGCTGGTGCTGAACACGGGTTCGCCGTTGACCAGTTCTTCGCCCAGATAGGCGGCCGCCGCCTCGGCGGCGTCTTCGTCGAAGGGCAACGACTGCGACTGCGCGAACGCACCAAGCGCAGCTGCCATTTCCGCGCGCAGAGCGACACGCCCTTCGTCCGAGCCGAACAGGCGGGCGATGGTTTCCGCCCCGGCCTGGCGGCTGGGCCATTGCAGTACCGCTTCTTCGCGCTGCTGCGCCGCCCAGAACAACAGGGCCAGCGCGCGCACCCGCGGGCCGTGACGCAGCGCGCCCGCAGACTGCTGCAAGGGCAGCAGCGCGCGCAGGATCAGCGCGGCGTCATGGTCATGGATACCGCGCTCGTAGCCTTCGCGATAGCGCGGCGCAGCGAAGGCACGGACGCGCTGGTCCAGTGCTTCGGGTGTGGCGACATCGTGCTGCAGCTGCGCCAGGTCCAGCCCATCGTGGCCCTGCTGTGCGGCCAGCAGCAGGCTGCCGGCCAGGTATTCGCCGCGGTAGATCGCATCGGATTCCGAATCCAGCGTCACCGGCCAGAACGGCCTGAGTGCCTCCAGTTCCGGGTCGTGCAGGGTTTCCAGGAAGTCGGTGCCGGTCAGGTGGATGGCCAGCGTATCGCCACGCGGCAACAGGGTCAGGTCCAGGGCCTGGGTGTTGACGCTGAAGCGGTGGCGCGGGCCAAGCCGGACCACGTTGCCACCGGCTTCGTAGAGGTCGCTGCGGTCGCGCAACTGGCGCACTGCCTGGTCGCGCACGCCCTTCAGGCGCGCCTCGATGTCATCGGCCTTGACGTTGTCGCGCAGGGTGCGCAGCCGCTCGGCCAGCTCGCGCAGCTTGAGGATCAGCGGGTCGCCGGCAAAGAACGCATTGAGTTCATCGGCGGTGGCAAAACGCTCGGTGCGCTTGGCCAGGCCGTCGAGGATGCGGTTGGCGGCATCCAGCACCGAACGCGCCTTGCGCTGGCGGTCGTCCAGCAGCGCCTGCTTGTGCGTTTCGAAGGCCTCGACCAGTTCTTCGCGCTTGCTGAGGATGTCGCCGAGGAACTGCTCATGCTCGCCGAACTGGCTCTCCAGTTCTTCAAGCTGCACCAGCAGGCGTGACAGCTGTTCGTCGGCCCTTTCCGGATCGTTGGCCATCGCCAGCGCGCTGGTGATGGACTGCGAGAACAACGCGAACTGGGCGGCAAACTGCGCCACGGCCTCCGCCGAACCGAGGGTGCGGCGGCGCTGTTCGGCGCGGGTACGCGCCTGGTTCAGCCGCCCGTACAGCACGGAAATGGATTCAACCACGCGGGTGCGCGCGGTGGCATCGTCCACCTTCAGCCCGGCCATCAGTTCGGACAGCATGTCCAGATCGGCGGCCATGCCGCGCATGCCGTCCAGCTGCTCGTCCAGCTGGCGGGCGCTGCTGGCCTGCTGGGCGGCTTCATCCAGCGCCTGCAGGCGGCTGCCCAGCGGTGCCAGTGCGGCGTCGCCGGCCAGGAATTCACCGGTTGCCGCGCCGACGCGGTCCTGCGCCTGCACCAGCTCGGAAGCCATGGCCTCGATGCGCGAGGTATCGATATAGCGCAGCTCGCGGATGGTCAGCAGCCGCCCGCGCAGCGCGGTGATTTCGTTCAGCGCCTCGACGAAGGCCTGCACCTCGTTCCAGTTCTGCGGCTGCAGGCGGCCCAGCAGGGCCTTGTGCGTGGCCTCGGCGTCGACCATCGCCTGCGCCGACTGTTGGCGGATCGACTGCACCTTCTCGTATTCGTCCAGCACCGATTCGCCGGTGGCACTGATCTGCCGCAGCAGCGCTTCGGCACCGTCGCAGGCCTCGTCACCGAGCCAGTGGTGGGTGTCGAACAGGCGGCGGGTATCGGCTACCAGGCGCTGGTAGCGCTGCACCGACACGTCCTGGCCGTCGATCTCGCGCGCCAGGTTGAACAGGTTGGAGATGCCGCGCACCAGTTCGGCATTGCCGATGCGGCCCATGAAGGTGTTGCCAGGCGGACGGCTGGCAGCGAACTCGTCGCTGCTGAACGGCGTCTGCCACACCTGCATCGGATGGATGCGGGTCGGTTCGGTGCCTTCGGCATGGAACAGCACCATGCGCCCATCCTGCAGGAAGGCGTAGCCGTGGCCGAACACGGGGTTCTGCAGCACGCGCTGGATGGTGTTGTAGACGAACAACGCCGAGCGACCGCCCTCGCGTTCGTAGAAGATGTACAGCACGTCCTCGCCGTTGGGCGAGCGGATGCTGCGCTTGAACTGCATGCCCGCCATCGAGGCGTCGAACGCCTTGTGCTCGCCGCCCTGCAGGTAGTAGCCGCCCGGGAAGATCACGCCGTGGTCTTCGGGCAGCTGCACGCAGGCCTGCACGATCGCATCGTTGCGCACGATGTCGCCGGTAAGCGTGTTGTAGATCAGCCCACGCCACACGGTTTCGCGATAGGGCAGCACCTTCAACAGCAGCAGCGAACCGACGCGGGCGAATTCGAACTGGGCGTCGTCCAGCGACTGCGTGCTGTCTTCGACCGGTTCGCTGTAGATGCCCTGCCCAGTCTCGGTGTTGTTCTCCACCTTGATGGTGAGGTCGCCGCCGGTGGTTTCCACGAACAGGGTGTCGAGGATGTTCAGGTGCGAATGGCGGCCATTGACCGCCAGGTCGCGGGTCGCCCTGCTCCATTCGAAGTCGAACGGCGGCGGCAGCGCGATGTCACGTTCGCCGCGCGCATCCAGATAGGTCAGTTCACCATCGCGCGACAGCGCCCAGCGGAACACGCGCACATCGCTGCTGCGCTCGCCGATCTGGAACGAGGCCAGCAGCTTGTCGCCGACCACGATCAGCTGCAGCAGGCGCGCGTGCTTGTAGTAGGCGTACAGCTCATTGAAGTCGTGCACGAAGCCGGGCTGGTCGAGGAAGCTGCCCTTCAGCTCCAGCGCAGCGACGTCGTAGCCATCACTGCCCTGCACCAGCCGGTACAGGCCGAACACGTCCTCGATACGGGTCTGGGTCTTCAGCCCGATGAACACGTTGTAGCCGAACAACAGGCGGTCCGGGCCCACCTGCACGATGTCGCGGCCGACGCAGTTGTTCTCGCTGCGGATGCGGAAACGCCCGACCACTTCCAGGCGGCTGTCGCCGAACTCGGCCAGGCGCTGGCGGTTGAGCGTTTCGGCCAGGCCCTGCAGGCGCTGGCCCTGTTCGGCCAGGCGGCGGCGCAGGACTTCGTAGGCACCGCCCTGGGCAACGGCCTGGTCGACGGTAGTGCCGCCTGCCTCCGCTGCGGTGGATTCGGCGGTCGGTTGGGTTTCAGACATCAGCAGGCTTCCGGCTCACGGGCGGACGGCCGCAGTTGCGGCCGGCGCGGGCGGGCGATGGCGGCGTGGCCATCGCCCGATGCATCAACGGGCGCTGTCGACCACGGTGGCCGACACGGTGGGCACCGCTTCGGCGTCCTCGGCGATCTGGCGCGGTGCCGGCTCGGCCCCGGCCACGCCCAGGTAGCGCTGCATCAGCTCCTGCACGATCGGGCTCTTGCCGGCAAAGCCTTCGATCGACTTGCCCAGCGACACCGCCTTGACCAGGTTCTCGAACATGCCACCGTCGCCACCGACCAGGTCGATGTCGGCGTTGCGCAGCGCGCTGGCGATGACGTTGGCGTTCTCGCGCGAGACTTCCTTGCCGGCTTCGATCGAGGCCAGCGCCTGCTTCAGGCTGTTGTCCAGCATCATGCGGAACTCTTCGTGGCCGCGTGCCTGGTCGCTCAGCGAGGCGATGGCCTCGAACTTGCGCACCAGGCCCTCGGCCTCGGCCAGCAGCTTCTTCTGCACCACGCCAGCCTCGGCGTTGCCCAGCGATTCGGTGGCGGTGGCACGCGCCAGGCCCATCTTCTCCTCGCCCTGTGCCTGCGCCTGCAGCGTCTCTGCCAGCACGCGGGCCTCGTTGCTGCCCTGCTTCAGGCTGGCTTCGGCCTTGGCTTCGATCACGCGCGCTTCGGCGATGCCGACCTTCTCGATGGCCAGTGCCGAGGCCTCGCGCACCTGCGCTTCAGCCAGGCCCGGCGCGGCCTGTTCGGCGCGGAACGCATCGGCCAGCAGGCGCTTGGCTTCGGCCTGCTTGCCGGCCGCTTCGTGCTCGGCCTGGGCCAGCGTGGTCAGTTCCACCGCACGATGCTTGGAGGCGGTTTCGCGCGCCTGCGCTTCCTTCACCTCACGCACCAGCGCTTCCTGCGCCTTGGCCTCGGCTTCCAGGATCAGCACCTGCTTCTGGCGGTCAGCCTCGGAGACCTCGCGCACTTCCTTGATGCGCTCTTCTTCCTGGGCCACGGTCTTGTCGATGGAGATTCGTTCGCGGGTGATGTTGGCCACGTCCATCTTGCCCTGCTCGACCACCTTGTCACGCTCCACGCCCTGCAGCTGCACTTCACGATCGGTAGTGACCTGCTCAAGCTGGCGCGCGCGCTCGACGCGCTCGGCTTCGATGGCCACCGCGCGCTGGCGGTTCTGCTCGGCCACTTCCACTTCGCGCAGGCGGTTCTGGTCGCGGATCTCGATCAGCTGCTGCGCTTCGATACGGGCGTTCTCGGACAGCTGGCGCTGTTCTTCCTGCACCTTGGCGGTCTCGGCTTCCTCGCGCGCGCGGATGGTCTCGATCTCGCGCTTCTGGCGGGCTTCGGCCTCGGCCTGCTGGCGTTCCAGCGCCAGCAGCGCCTCACGCGCTTCCACGTTCTTCTTGGTGATGGCCAGCTTCTCGTTCTGCTCCAGCTCGTTGGTCACCACGTTCTGCGCGGCGGTCAACTCGGTGATCTTGCGGATGCCCTGCGCGTCGAGGATGTTGAACTGGTCCAGCAGCGACTTCGGCGTCTGTTCCAGATAGTCGATCGCCACGTCCTCCAGCACATAGCCGTTCAGGTCATTGCCGATCACCGCGATGATCTCGTCGCGGAATTCCTGGCGCTTCTCGAACAGTTCGGTGAAGTCGAACTTCTTGCCGACCGTCTTCAATGCTTCGGAGAACTTGGCGTTGAACAGCTCGTCGACGGCGTGCTTGTCCGAGGCACGGTCGGCGCCGATGGCCTTGGCCACGCGCAACACATCGGCCTGGGTTTCATTGACCCGCAGATAGAAGGCCACGGCGATATCGGCGCGCATGTTGTCGCGGCAGATCAGGCCTTCCTTGCCGCGGCGGTCGATCTGCAGGGTGATCAGGCTGATCCGCATCAGCTCGGCGCGGTACAGCACCGGGATGATCAGCGCGCCGGTGAAGTGCACCTTGGGCGTGGAGCTCATGTCGTTGACGATCAGGGCCACGCCCTGGTCGACCTTGCGGTAGAAGGCCTTGAACAGGCCGGCCAGGCCGAGCAGCCCGACCAGCAGGACGGCCACGCCGATCAGGAAGGGGGCCATGGTTGCCAACGTCATCAGTGATTCTCCTTGTTGCCCGGAAGCAGGTTGTCCTGGAAGTCGAGGGCGACCGCATCGGCGCGGACCACCCGGTAATGGTGTTGTGCGGCCACGTGCTCGACCAGCACGATGCGCTCGCCACGCTGCAGTTCGATGTCGCTGCGTACCTGCAGCACCAGCCCGGCGCCACCGTCATCGAAGGTGGCGTGGCCGCTGCGGGCATCCACTTTCGGTGAGGCGACCACACCGACGCGCCCCAGCAACGAGGCCTGGGCCACCGGCCGCAGGCGCAGCAAGAACCGGCGGATGGGGTGCAGCAGAAGCGCGGTGACCGGCACCGCAGGCAGGGGAGCCAGCACGGCCACGACCGCACCGATCGTCCAGCGCAACAGGTCCGGCAACGGCAGCAGCACGAAAAGATGGATGAAATAGGTCAGCGCCCAGCCGAAGAAGCCCAGCAGGGTGACCACGACCATGACTGGCACTCCGCCGAGGCCGAAGCGCTGCAGCAGGGCCGACAGGCCGCTGAGATCGTTGCCGCCGTCGAGGGCGCCATCGGCGCCAAGATCGCCGAAGCCATCGTCGACCAGGCCAAATGCGGCAAGCCCCCAATAGATCAGCGATACCGCCAGTACGATGCTGTACGGCAGGGTCGGGAAACCGAACACAACGCTGAGGAATTCCTGCATCGCTTGCCTTCCTGGGCTGTGGGCGGTGATCGCCCGTTCGGAACGCGCAGAGCGCGCCCCGTGGATCCCCGCGCCGGCCCTCATGGCTGGCGCGCTTGGGTCCATCCTATGTGAAGAATACGTGCAGGCTCAAATCCAGGTCCAGATCACGGCAGATGGCGACGCCGATCATTCCAGGACCGTGCAGTCCGCGCGGCGCACTTCCTCGACGAAGGTGCGCATCTTGTAACCGTCCTTGATGCCCGGCTCCAGTTCGATGCCGCTGGACACGTCCACGCCCCACGGCAGCGTCGCCAGCACGGCGTCGTAGACGTTTTCAGGATTCAGGCCGCCGGCCAGCAGGAACGGCCGGTGCAACCCGGTCGGAACGCGGCTCCAGTCGAAGGCCACGCCGGTACCACCACCGCCACCGGGGGCGTGGCTGTCGAACAGGAACCCCGCCGCGCTGGGGTAACGCAGCTGCAACGTGCGCGCATTGACCTCTTCCCGGCCGCCCATGGCAATCGCCTTCAGGTAGGGCATGTTGAAGCTGCGGCAGAAGCTCTCGTCCTCCTCGCCGTGGAACTGCAGCAGGGTCGGCCGCACCGTGCGCAGCACCTCGCGCACCTCTTCCTTGCTGTTGTTGCGGAACAGGGCCACCACATCGACCATCGGCGCAATCGCCTGGCGCATCGCGCGTGCTTCGGCAGGAGCAACCCGGCGGCTGCTCTCGCGGGCAAAGATGAAACCCACTGCGTCCACGCCCAGCTCACCGGCCAGGCGGACATCGCCGGCACGGGTCATGCCACAGAACTTGATGCGCGTGCGGTAGTAGGAGCGGCTCATAGCGTGACCTCGGCGGGCAGATGCCAGTTGTCGGGGTACAGGGGCCCAAGGAACACCAGGCCCTGCGGCGGTGCGGTGGGACCGGCTACGGTGCGATCGCGCCCGGCCAGCAGTTCGGCGATCCAGTCCACCGGTTTTTCGCCGCTGCCCACCAGGATCAACGATCCGACGATATTGCGGACCATGTGATGAAGGAATGCATTGCCCTGCACGGCCACTTCAATCACCTCGCCCTGGCGGCTGACCTGCAGTGATTGCAGCTCACGCCGCGCATGCAGCGCCTGGCACTGCACGGAGCGGAACGCGCTGAAGTCGTTCTCGCCGATCAGGGCCTGGCCGGCGGCATGCATCAGGGTCTCGTCCAGCGCCCGGCGCTCCCAGCTGAGGGTCTGCCGGTCCAGCGCCGGCCGCACCTCGCGGTTGAGCAGGCGGTAGCGGTAGCGGCGCGCGCGTGCCGAGAAGCGGGCGTGGAAGTCGTCGGCCACCGGCACGCACCAGCGCACCGCGATCGAGCGCGGCAGCCGGGTGGTGGTGCCCAGCATCCAGGCGCGCGGGTCGCGCACCACGTCGGTATCGAAATGGACGACCTGGCACTGGCCATGCACGCCGGCATCGGTGCGGCCGGCGCAGACCACCTGCAGCGGCGCATCGGCCACCGACGACAGGGCCTGCTCAAGGCTGGCCTGCACGCTGGGACCGCCCTCGCCCAGGTTCTGCCAACCCCTGAAATCGCTGCCGTCGTATTCGACGCCAAGCGCGTAACGCATGTGCTACCTCGATCTTGCGTATGGGGCGGCGCTCAGGCCGGATCGCGTTCGGACCAGACCGCCAGTTCGTTGCCACCGGGCTCGACGAACTGGAAGCGGCTGCCGCCGGGGAAGGAAAACACCGGCCGCACGATCTCACCGCCAGCGTTGCGCACCGCCGCTTCGACCGGCACCAGCTGGTCGGCATACAGCACCAGCAGGGGTGCGCCGCTGTCGCTGGCCCGCTGGGGCTGGCCGCGGAAGAAGCCCCCTTGCAGGCGGCCATCGTCGAACGCGGTGTAGTCGCTGCCATAGTCGACGAACGACCAGCCGAACACCTTCTCGAAGAAGGCACGGCTGGCGGCCGGGTCGCTGGAGGCGAATTCAACGTAGTCGATGCGGCGCTCGCGGCTCATGGCAGGGTCCTTGTCGGCAGTTTCGGTCACGGCAGGCGGGCCAGCAGTTCGCGGGCCTGGGCCTGGCTGTGCGGATCGCCGCCTTCGGCGACCTCCAGCAGCAGGGTACGCGCGGTCTGCGCGTCGCCCAGGTCCAGGTAGGCGATGGCAAGCTCGAGGCGCTCCTGGCCGGCACGCGGCAGCCAGCCAGCATCGCCGTTGTCCGCAGCCACGCTCGCCGCGGTCTCATCGGGATGCGACGTGCCGAGACCGTCGATTCCGTCATGATGCCTGGCATCAACCGGGGGCTCGTTCTGATGCACGTCGTCCGGCAGATCGAACACGCCGCGGAACTGCGGCTGCTGTTCGGCATGCAGCGCGTACTCCGGCACCGCCACCTCAGATGGCGTCCCTGGTGTGGCCGATTCGTCCTGTACCGGCGCCACAGCGACGTCATCGCGTTCGGCCGCAGGCTCGTCCCAGCGCGGCAGATCGGTCACCGCCTCGGGCAGTACGACCACGTCTTCGTCGCGCAGCATGTCAGCCTTCCAGTCGGCCTGCACCGCGTGGTCGGCGATCGGATCGACCGCTGCTTCGGCATGGCCCTCGGGCTCGCTCGCCCAGGCTGGCATCGCCGGTTCCTGGCGGCCGCCATCGACCACCGCCGACGACCACGAAGACTGCTCGGCCAGCGTATCCAGCGCCGCACCCGCAGGAACCGCAGCGGCCAGCCCGGCGGCATCACCCTCTTCGCGCAGCGGTGGCAGCGGCGAAGGCTTGCGACGGCGCAGCAACCAGGCTGCCGCTGCTGCCAGCAGCAGCACCGGCAGGCCCAGCCAGTACCACGGCGTCACTGCATCACGGGAACCCGGCGCCTGTGCCAGGCGCTGCTGCGCGGCAGCCAGGTCGTTGTCCTTCATCGCGATCAACGACTGCTGCTGCTCCTTCAGCTTCTCCAGATCGGCCACGCGCTGCTTCAGTTCACCGATCTCGGCATCGCGGGTGGCGATGTCCTCACGCGCCTGGCGCAGTTGTTCGTTGCCCAGCATGTCACCCTCGCTGCCGGCAGCGGTGCCGGTGGTTGTGCCCGCGTGCGCGGCGTCGGACGCCAGCGCCGGAGCGATCTCAAGTCGTGCCCCGTTGGCGGCAGCCGGGGAAGAAGCGTTCGCGGTTGCCGCCTTGGCGGCCGGCGCGACCGCACCGGCCGGTTGCGGCACGGTACGCGCCTGCCGCCATTGCGCGGCGTGCTCGCGCACCAGCGCTGCGGCCTCGGCGGCATCGACAGCGGCAAGCGCATCGCTGCCCGGCATGCGCAGCACCGCGCCCTGCTTGAGCAGATTGACGTTGCCACGGATGAAGGCTTCGGGATTGGCGCGCAGCAGGGCGATCATCGCGCGGTCGCGGCTGACCTGGTTGCCACGCGCCACCGCGCTGGCGATCTGCGACAGGGTCTGACCGCGCTGTACGGTGATGCTGCCGTCGGCCGGCGCTGCCGCAACCGGTGCAGGTTCCGCACGCGGCCGTGGTGGTGCCGCCGCAGCTGTGGCGGCAGGTGCCCGTGACGGTGGATCGGGCAACGCTGCAGCAGGTGCAGGTGCCGGCTCGCGCGCGATGGTATTGGACAGGGTGCCGGCCGGCGCCACGATCTCGGGCTCGGTCACGGCCAGCGCGCTGGACGGCGCGTCGACCAGCGCGGAGTACTCGCGCACCAGACGGCCCTGGCCCCAGTCGGCTTCGATCAGGAAGCTCAGCGACGGGGTCTCGACTGGCGCCTGCGAGGTCACCCGTACCACCGCCCTGCCCTGCGCATTGCGGGTCAGCTCGAACTGCAGCTCGCTGACCAGCCCGGTCGGCCGCTGCAGGCCGACGCGTTCGAAGGTAACCGGCGAGGCCAGCGCGACGCGCAGGTTCTCCAGCTCGGACGGATCGGCCGACACCACCGGGATTTCGGCCAGCAACGGCTGCCCCGGCTTGGACAGGACACGGATGTCCCCCAGGCCCAATGCGAGTGCCGAGCTGCTGGCCAGGGCCAGCAGCGCGGTGGAAAGATAGAGGAGCGGGCGCTTTGCGCCCCTGGCCCGTTTATTCATGGGCGACACTATAAAGCGTGCGGACCGGGGTCCGCACCCACCGATGGGGGACCTTCGGCAATGCCGGCCAGCGGCCGGCACTGCCGGTCAGGCAACCGCGGTGATCAGCGCTGCTCGGCGGCGACCAGCTCCGCCAGCTGCACGGCATTCAACGCCGCGCCCTTGCGCACGTTATCCGACACGATCCACAGGTTCAGGCCGCGCGGGTGCGACAGGTCTTCACGGATACGGCCGACATACACCGCATCGGTGCCCGAGGCATGGGTGACCGGAGTCGGATAACCACCGGCTTCATGGCGGTCCACCACTTCGATGCCCGGCGACTGCTCCAGCAGCGCGCGTGCTTCGGCCACGGTGACCTTGTCGCGGGTCTCGATCGCCACCGACTCGGAATGGCCGTAGAACACCGGCACACGCACCGCGGTCGGGTTCACCAGGATGCTGTCGTCGCCGAGGATCTTGCGGGTCTCCCAGATCAGCTTCATCTCTTCCTTGGTGAAACCGTTGTCCTGGAAGTCATCGATGTGCGGGATCAGGTTGAAGGCGATCTGCACCGGGAAGCGCTGCGGATCGATTTCCTGGAAGCTGAGCAGCTGGCCGGTCTGCTTGCCCAGCTCTTCGGTGGCCGAACGACCACCGCCGGACACCGACTGGTAGGTGGAGACGTTGATGCGCTCGATGCCGTACTTGCGGTGCAGCGGCGCCAGCGCCACCAGCATCTGCATGGTCGAGCAGTTCGGGTTGGCGATGATGCCGCGCGGACGGTTGGCCACCTGTTCCGGATTGACCTCGGACACCACCAGCGGCACGTCGTCGTCGTAACGGAAGGCCGAGGAGTTGTCGATCACCACTGCACCGGCAGCGGCGAACTTCGGCGCGTACTCCTTCGAAACGCTGCCACCGGCCGAGAACAGTGCGATCTCGACACCGGTCGGATCAAAGGTGGCCAGGTCCTGCACCTTGACCTTCTGGCCATTGAACTCGATCTCGCCGCCGGCCGAACGTTCCGAAGCGAGGACGCTCAGGGTGCCGACCGGGAAATCACGCTCGGCCAGGATCGACAACATGGTCTCGCCGACCGCACCGGTGGCACCGACGACGGCGACGTGGAAACTGCGCTGTGCATTGCTCATGGGGGAAACTCTCACGAAAACGGGAATGGGGAAGAAACACGCACGACAGCTGGGTTCGGGGAACCTCCTCAAGCGGGGCGCGCGGAGGTTCCCTATCGTTTCCCGGTTTTTTTGCCCAGGGTCACGCGCGCAGCCATGGCCGCGTCAGTGTTGATCGCGCTCGGCATGCACGAGGGTGCGCCATCCAGGCCGAGCCCGGCAACCAGATTATCGACGGCCAGCTGTACCATCGCCGTGCGCGTGGCCAGCGATGCACTTCCGATGTGCGGAGTCAGCACCACGTTGCGCAACGCCAGCAGCTCCGGACGCACCACCGGCTCGCCCTCGTAGACATCCAGGCCGGCAGCGGCCAGCCGGCCGTGGGCCAGCGCGTCAGCCAGCGCCAGTTCGTCGACGATGCCACCGCGGGCGATGTTCACCAGGGTGGCAGACGGCTTCATCTTCGCCAGCGCCGCCGCATCGATGAGGTGATGCGAGGCCGGCGTGTAGGGCAGCACGGTGACCAGGTGGTCGGACTGCGCCAGCAGCGTGTCCAGGTCCACGTAGGTCGCGCCGAGCGCCGCCTCGGTATCGGCCGGCAACCGCGAACGGTTGTGGTACAGCACCTTCATGCCGAACCCGTGTGCACCGCGGCGGGCGATGCCCTGGCCGATGCGGCCCATGCCGAGGATGCCCAGCGTGCTGCCATGGACATCCGCGCCGAGCATGGTCTGGAACGACCACTGCTGCCACTGGCCTTCGCGCAGCCAGCGCTCGGACTCGGTGATCCGGCGCGCAGTGGCCATCAGCAACGCGAAGCCGAGATCGGCGGTGGTCTCGGTCAGGACGTCCGGCGTGTTGCTGGCGAGGATGCCGGCCGCACTGAGCGCGTCGACATCCAGATTGTTGTAGCCGACGCCGACATTGGCGATCACCTGCAGCTGCGCCGCGTCAGCCACCTGGGCCGCACCGATGCGCTCGTTGAGGGTGATGATCGCGCCGTCGGCGCTGGCCAGCTGTTCGGCGATCTGCGCGGGCGTCCAGGCGGTGACGGTGTCGGTGCTGCGCAGCTGTACGCGATCGCGCAACGGCGCGATGGCCGCGTCGATCAGCGGCTGGCTCACCCACACGGTCGGCCGCGTGTCAGCCATCGATCTGCCCGGGAATGCGCGGGGTGATCGTGCCGACATCGCCACACTGCGCGCGATGGCGCAGCGCCTGGTCCATCAGCACCATCGCCACCATCGCCTCGGCGATCGGCGTGGCGCGGATGCCGACGCAGGGATCGTGGCGGCCGGTGGTGACCACCTCGACCACGTTGCCGGCCGTATCCAGCGACGGGCCCGGCAGGCGCAGGCTGGAAGTCGGCTTCAGGGCAATCGACGCAACGACCGGCTGACCGGTGGAGATGCCACCGAGGATGCCGCCGGCATGGTTGCTGGCGAAGCCCTGCGGCGTCAGCAGGTCACGGTGTTCGGTGCCCTTCTGCGCGGCACTGGCGAAGCCGTCACCGATTTCCACGCCCTTCACCGCGTTGATGCTCATCAGGGCAGCGGCCAGTTCACCGTCGAGCTTGCCGTAGATCGGCTCACCCCAGCCCGGCGGCACGTTGTCGGCGACCACATCCACGCGCGCACCGACCGAATCACCGGACTTGCGCAGCGCATCCATGTACGCCTCCAGCTCGGGCACCTGTGCGGCATGCGGCCAGAAGAACGGGTTGTCTTCCACCGCCGACCAGTCGAAACCGGCCGGGGTGATGTCACCCAGCTGTGACAGGTAGCCACGCACGGTCACGCCGAAGCGCTCGGCCAGCCACTTCTTGGCGACCACGCCGGCGGCAACGCGCATGGTGGTCTCGCGTGCCGAGGAGCGGCCACCACCGCGCGGGTCACGGATGCCGTACTTGTGCCAGTAGCTGTAGTCGGCATGACCCGGCCGGAACTGCTGGCCGATGTTGGCGTAGTCCTTGCTGCGCTGGTCGGTGTTGCGGATCAGCAGCGCGATCGGGGTGCCGGTGGTCAGGCCCTCGTACACGCCGGACAGGATTTCGACGTCATCGGCCTCGCGACGCGCCGAGGTGTGGCGGCTCTTGCCGGTCGCGCGACGCTGCAGGTCGTGGGCAAATTCGGCCGCGTCCAGTGCCAGCCCCGGAGGGCAGCCATCGATCACGCAGCCGATGGCCGGCCCGTGCGACTCGCCGAACGTGGTGACGGTGAACAGCTTGCCGAACGAATTGGAGCTCACGGGCGCTGCGCCGCCAGTTCGGTGATGCGTGCGCTGTGGGCGATCAGCTCGCGGCACTCGACCGCGAAGATGCCCATCTGGCCGACCTTGAACTCGATCCAGGCGAAGTCGACTTCCGGCAGCAGCTTGATCAGGTGCTGCTCGGATTCGCCTACTTCGCAGATCAGCAGGCCGTCTTCGCTCAGGTGCAGCGGGGCGTCGCGCAGGATCTTCAGCACCAGGTCCAGGCCGTCATCGCCGGCACGCAGGCCCATTTCCGGCTCGTAGGAGTATTCCTGCGGCAGGGCATCGGTCTCGTCGTTGGTGACGTACGGCGGATTGGTGACGATCAGGTCGTAATGGCGGCCGGTCAGGCCGTTGAACAGATCCGACTTGAGCAGGGTGACGTTGTGCGCCTGCAGGCGTTCCTTGTTCTCTTCAGCCAACGACAGCGCGTCATCGCTCAGGTCGACGCCGTCCACTTCCCAGTTCGGGTAGTAGTGGCCCATGGCGATGGCAATGCAGCCCGAACCGGTGCACAGGTCCAGCGCACGGCTGACATCGCGGCCGGCCAGCCACGGCTCGAAGCCGCATTCGATCAGTTCGGCGATCGGCGAGCGCGGCACCAGGGCGCGCTTGTCGCTCTTGAAACTCAGGCCGGCGAACCAGGCTTCACCGGTCAGGTAGGCAGCCGGGATGCGTTCGTCGATGCGGCGCTGGAACAGTTCCAGCACGCGCAGCTTCTCGGCTTGAAGCAGGCGCGCCTGGCCGTACGCCGGGCCGAGGTCGTGCGGCAGGTGCAGGCTGTGCAGCACCAGCTGGGTGGCCTCGTCCAGCGCATTGTCGTAGCTGTGACCGAAGGTCAGCCCGGCTTCGTTGAAACGGCTGGTGCCGTAGCGGATCAGATCGATGATCGTGTGGAGTTCGGCGGCCGTTTCAGCGGTCATGGTGGTACTGCGGGCAAAGTGGCCCCCGATTATAGGGGCTGGCGCCCGCGGCGGCATCCGTTGCGGCGGAAACGATCGGGCCGCAGCCGGTATGATGGAGCCCACTTCGAGCGGGGGCACCCATGTTCAATCGCAACGCCGGCATCATCCTGCTGATTGCCCTGGCGGCGGGCCTGGGCCTGCTGGCCGCCCAGCAGGTGTTTGCGCCGAAGCCGCCGGCCAACGCCCCGGCCACCGAAGCGGTCACGCTGTACCCGCAGCCGCGTGAACTGCCCGACTTCAACCTGGCCCAGTCCGACGGCACCCGCCTGATCCCGGGCGAACTGAAGGGCCACTGGACCCTGGTATTCCTGGGCTTCACCTTCTGCCCGGACGTCTGCCCGACCACGCTGGCCGAGCTGGCCGGCGCGCAGAACCAGTGGGAAGCCCTGCCCGACGGCCTGCGCCCGCGCGTGCTGTTCATCTCGGTCGACCCGGACCGCGACAGCGCCACGCGGCTGGGCGAGTACGTGCACGGGTTCCACAAGGACACCCTGGCCGCCACTGCCGATGTGCCCTCGCTGGAGCGCTTTGCCACCTCGCTGGGCTTCGTGTTCCAGAAGGTGCCGGGCAAGCACTTCGACGAAAACCCCGAGGATTACACCGTCGAGCATTCGGCCAGCCTGGCCGTGCTCGACCCGCAGGGCCGGCTTGCCGGCCTGGTACGCCCCCCGTTCAACGCGCCGGCCATTGCCCGCGACCTGCAGAAGCTGACCGAGAAAACCGCCCCATGAGCCTCACCACCGCCCTGACGTACGCCCTGCCCCACCGCCTGCTGTCCTCGATGGCGCGTTCGCTGGCGTACTCGGACGATCCGCGCGTGTCGCGCTGGCTGATCGACACGGTCACCCGCAAGTTCAACGTCAACCTGGACGAAGCGGCCAACCCGGACCCGCGCAGCTACGCCACCTTCAACCAGTTCTTCACCCGTGCGCTGAAGCCGGGCGCGCGCGTGGCCGATGCCGATCCGCGCAGCCTGGTGATGCCGGCCGACGGCCGCATCAGCCAGCTCGGCAGGATCGAGGCCGGCCGCATCTTCCAGGCCAAGGGCCAGTCGTTCACCGCCGCCGAGCTGCTGGGCAGCGACGAAGACGCCAAGCCGTACAATGACGGCCTCTACGCCACCGTGTACCTGTCGCCGCGCGACTACCACCGCGTGCACATGCCGTGGACCGGCACCCTGCGCGAGACCGTGCACGTGCCTGGCCGCCTGTTCAGCGTCGGCCCGGCTGCGGTGAATGGGGTGCCGCGCCTGTTCGCGCGCAACGAGCGCCTGGTCTGCCATTTCGATACCAGCTTCGGCCCGATGGTCAGCGTGATGGTGGGGGCACTGCTGGTGTCCGGCGTGGAAACCGTATGGAGCGGGGAGGAGATCCCGGCCTACGGTGACCGCATCACCCGCAAGGATTACCGCGGCCAGGGCATCAGGCTGGAGCGTTTCGCCGAGATGGCGCGCTTCAACTACGGTTCGACCGTGATCGTGCTGCTGCCGCCGGGCGTGGCCGACTTCGCCGCGCAGCTGGGCGCTGAAAGTCCGGTGCAGCTGGGCCAGGCGTTGGCCAGGCTGCGCTGACAAAAAGGGGACGGAGGGGATTAAGTCGTTTATGCATAAACGACTTAATCCCCTCCGTCCCCTTTTTCCACAACGGAATGCCGGCCAGCGGCCGGCACTACCGGTACGCGCGTTACTGCAGGGACGGGGCCGGGCCGACGTCCATGCCATCGTAGTCTTCCACGCCCTTCTCCGCGGCCAGCGCCGCGAACTCCTGGTTGCGACGGTCCAGCGAGGCTTCGTCGTGAATCTCCACGCGCTCCACATGCAGCACGTGGAACGGCGCGTCGCCTTCTTCCGGCTCCTGCTCGAACAGTTCCACGAAGGTGTAGCCCTGCGCCTGCAGATGGTCAGCCAGCGCCTGCAACGGCTCAGCAGTGGAGTGCACGAAGAAGTACCCCCACAGCAACGGGCCGGTGATGTCCCAGTCGGTGTTTTCGCGGAGGTTGGCGAACAGGTTGCGGGTGTCTTCGAGGTCCATGCGGATTCCAGGGGTCGTGGGGGATTACTTGTCGCAGCCCTGCAGCTTCAGCGTCTGGCCGTGGCGCAGGCTGTAGGCCGGGGCTTTCAGGCCGTTGGCGCGGGCCAGGGTGGGCACGTCGCACTGGAATTTCGCCGCGATGGCGCCCAGGGTCTCGCCCTTGCCCACCTTGTGGCTGCGCACCGGCTTCGGCCGTGCCGCCGGGCGCGGCGTGGCTACCGGAGCGACCGGTGTGGTCGGCACGCTGGTGGAGGCCGCGGCGTCGGCCACCGGCACCACGCCCCCCACGGCCACACTGCCGGTGTAGCTGGCCGCGGTCGGGCGCTTGATCGCCGCGTTCAGATCGGCCGTGATCAGCGTACGGGCCAGATCGGCGCGCGGGCCGCTGACGCAGTTGCGCTGGTACAGGCCGGCGATGCGCGTCGTCGCGTTGATCAGCGTGCCGGCCGGGATCCAGCCGTCGGCCTCATAACGCGGGTTGAGGTTGCGCAGCACGCGCATGTAGCCATCACGCGTGCCGTGGCTGCCCAGGCAGATGGTCAGCTCGTAGATGGTGGTGGATTTGGCCAGGCGCAGCGTGGCCGGCTGTGCGCTGATCTTCGGGAACTCCACGCCGTACTGCTGCGGGTGCAGGAAGATCCACGCCGCGGCGATCACCATCGGCACGTAGTCCTTGGTCTCGCCCGGGAACTGGTTGTAGACGCTGTCGGTCCAGAAGCTCTGCCCGCCGCTCTGCTTGAACACGCGCGCCGCACGGCCCTCGCCACCGTTGTAGGCGGCCACCGACATCTCCACGTTGTTGTTCAGTTCGCGCAGGCGTTCGTTGAGATAGCTGGCGCTGGCCTCGGCGGCACTGCGTGCATCGAAGCGCGTATCGAAGCCGGTGCCGTCCGGGCCCAGGCCGAAGCGGCGGCCGGTGGCCGGCATGAACTGCATCAGGCCCGCCGCGCCGGCGCGCGAGGAGGCATGCACGCGGCCATTGGATTCCTTGGCCATGATGCCGAACAGCAGCGCTTCGGGCAGGCCGCGCTTTTCCCACTCCGGCCACATCACCGCGCGCAGGTTCTGGTAGTTCTCGTAGCTGGTCAGCAGCGCCGGGCGCATGTCGGTCAGCCAGCGGCGGATGCCGGCCTGCACGGCCGGGTTGTACTCGACCATGGTGTCGAAGGCGTGCCGCTTGTCGTTGAGCAGCGCGGCGGCGCGGGCGGCCTCGGGCACGTCGGCGGTGAGCGGGCCGATATGGTCGGGGTCGGCTTCCAGGCGGTCACCACTCTCGTCGGTCACCTCATCGCTGCCCGCCGCATCTGCATCGTGCTTGAGCAGGCGCTTGTAGCTGGCCAGCAGGGTGCCCATCTGGCAGCCCTTCTGCTTCACGCAGTCGTTGAGGACGTCTTCCATGTCCTCCAGCGCAGCATCGGCCTCGTTGCTGCCCTTCGGATCGGAATTGGCGACCAGCAGCAGGGCGTCGCTGTAGCGCTTCTCGGCGATGCTCATGCGCTGCTGCAGCGCATCCACCTTCACCTTGTCCCGGGCCGAAACCCGCTGCGCATGGGCGTCGGGCGCCAGGGAAACCAGGCCGGCCAGGGCCAGCAGCGGCCAACCACGGGAAATCAGGACAGGAACGGGCATTGATGGCACTGTGTGCGAAACAGGCAGGCAGAGTAGCGGCGCCGCCAAGGTCCGGGCAAGCCGACCTTCGGCCCGTCACCGCCGGCGGTTAACATTGGGCTATTCACCACAAGGGCTGGACCATGGATCCGATTCTGCTCGGCAAAGGAATTACCGACGATATTGCCGTCACCCTGCTGCCGAAACTCGGCAACCGCCACGGCCTGGTGGCCGGCGCCACCGGTACCGGCAAGACGGTGACCCTGATGACCCTGGCCGAGGGCTTCTCGCGGCTGGGCGTACCGGTGTTCCTGGCCGATGTGAAGGGCGACGTGTCTGGCCTGGCCGTGCCCGGCACTGGCGCCGAGAACCTGCTCCAGCGCGCCGCCGAGATCGGCGTGGCGGAGTATGCGCCGGCGGCAAGCCCGACCATTTTCTGGGACCTGTACGGCAAGCTCGGCCATCCGGTGCGCACCACGGTCAGCGAGATGGGCCCGACCCTGCTGTCGCGCATCCTCGAACTGAACGACACCCAGGCCGGCGTGCTCGACATCGTGTTCAAGCTGGCCGATGACCGTGGCCTGCTGCTGCTGGACATGGACGACCTGCGTGCCCTGCTCGGCCTGGTGGCCGAGGAGCGCAAGGACATTTCCACCGAGTACGGCCTGGTCAGCGCGCAGTCGATCGCCGCGATCCAGCGCTCGGTACTGCGCCTTGCGCAGGGCGGTGGCGAGAATTTCTTCGGCGAACCGGCACTGGAACTGGCCGACATCATGCGGGTCAATCACGACGGCCGCGGCATGATCGGCATCCTCGCCGCCGACCAGCTGGTGCTCAAGCCCAAGCTGTATTCGACCTTCCTGCTGTGGCTGCTGTCGGAACTGTTCGAACAGTTGCCGGAAGTGGGCGACCTGGACAAGCCGAAGCTGGTCTTCATCTTCGACGAAGCACACCTGCTGTTCGATGACGCGCCCGCCTCGCTGGTGCAGCGCATCGAGCAGGTGGTGCGGCTGATCCGCTCCAAGGGCGTGGGCGTGTACTTCTGCTCGCAGTTCCCCGACGACGTGCCGGGCAACATCCTCGGCCAGCTGGGCAACCGCGTTCAGCACGCGCTGCGTGCGTTCACCCCGCGCGACCAGAAGGCGGTAAAGACCGCTGCCGAGACTTTCGTACCGAACCCGAAACTGGACGTGGCCAAGGTGCTGAGCCAGCTGGGCACCGGCGAGGCGCTGGTGTCCACGCTGCAGGACAAGGGCGTGCCGATGCCGGTGCAGCAGACGATGATCGCGCCGCCACGCTGCCGGATGGGACCGATCACCGACGCCGAGCGCGCCCAGGTGCGCGCCGGCAGCCCGGTCGGCAGCCGTTACGACACGGCGATCAACCGTGAGTCGGCCGCCGAGCTGCTGGCCCAGCGCGCGCAGAAGGCGGTCGAGAAGGCCGAGGCACCTGCCGCCCGCAGCCGTGAGCAGGACGAGGCGCAGGAAGGAGGCTTCGGCCAGTCGATCAAGGATGCGATCTTCGGCACCAAGCGCCGCCAGGGCATGATCGAGACCATGGCCAAGCAGACCACGCGCACCGTCGGTACCAAGCTGGGCAACCAGATCGTGCGCGGCATCCTGGGTGGCATCTTCGGCGGCAAGCGCTGATCTGATTCGCCCCCGCTGGGGTCGGACTCCTTCCGGATGGAAGGGCTCCGACCCCAATCGTTCCCCTGGAAAGAAGTCTTACCGCATGTCCCGTTGGCGCCCGCCCGCAGAAAAAAGTACAGCCCTGATCACCGCTTCCGGCCACGCCCGGCTGAAAGCTGAACTGGATGACCTGTGGCGTGTACGCCGCCCCGAAGTGGTAAAGGCACTGGCCGCCGCTGCTGCGGAGGGCGACCGCTCCGAGAATGCCGAGTACACCTACCGCAAGAAGCAGCTGGGGGAGATCGACCGTCGCGTGCGCTACCTGACCAAGCGGCTGGAATCGCTGCGCGTGGTCGACACCACACCGACCGATCCGCAGGCAGTGTTCTTCGGTGCGTGGGTGGAGTTGGAGAACCTGGACAGCGGTGACACCAGCCGCTACCGCATCGTCGGACCGGATGAGACCGACGCCGGACTGGGCTGGATCAGCATCGATTCGCCACTGGCACGGGCGCTGCTGAAGAAGCGGGTGGATGACGAGTTTTCAGTGGAGCTGCCCGGCGGCCAGTTCACCTTCGCGGTGATCAGGGTGGAATACCCGCCTGTGTAGCGTCGAACCATGCTCGACCTCGCTGTCCATGTAGAGCCGAGCCCATGCTCGGCTGATGCGCCACGCAGCCGAGCATGGGCTCGGCTCTACAACGGTGGCGGGTACGTGCGCCCTGCGCGCAGCGGGCGGAAGTACGCGGCATCTGCATAGAAGGCGGCATCCTGCCTCTGGTGCCAGCCCGGAACGCCAGCCAGTGGCAGCGGACGCAGCTGCAGTGGATCGGTCGCCGCCCTGCCCTCGCCGATGGCCGCAGCCACCGTGGCAATGCAGGCATCGTCATCGGCGCCCTGCACCACCACACACTTGCCGACCAGCAGGCGCCCCGGCAGCAGCGCCTGCTCCATCAGCGCGTGCCCGAATATCGCAGCGATAGCGATGTCACCACTCTGCCAGCGCGCAGGCTCGAACAACGCCGGCCAATCATGCACGTCCCATGCGGCCAACACGTCCTCATCGCGAACGCGCACGATGACGCCGGTTTCATCGAACTGCGTCAGTGCAGCCTGTGCGCGATTGCGCTGGCCGGGCGGCATGGCAGCGATATGCAGGCACTGCTGTGCGTTGAGTGCCCGCTTCAGCTGCGGGTGGCATGCCCACACCAGCGAATTGAACAGGTCATGCCAGTTGCCGGCACGGGTGGCAATGCGCCCCTGGGCGATGCGCGTTTCATAGTGCAGGCCGTCAGCCAGCAACGCGGCGTCCTGTTCCACCAGGCGCTTGCCGGGCAATGCCAGGCGTGCATCGAGCGCAGCGATGGGCGGCCATGCCGTGCAGACCAGCAGATCACGGAAGTCGTGCAAGCCGGCGAACAGCGGATGTTCAAACACCTGCAGATCGACCGCCGCACGCGGCGGCGGCACGAAGCGCCGGGAACCGCCGCCGTCGCCAGCGGCGGTCGTCGCTGCGGTCACAGCACCTTGAGGTCGAACGCCGGGCGGGTGTTGGCTGACAGCGCATCGCCGTACAGGTCGTGCTCGTCGCTCTCGGTGATCTCCACGTCGACGAACTCGCCCACGCGCAGCGCCACCTGATCGGCGTTCTGGATGTGGACCAGGCCGTCGATCTCCGGCGCATCGGCCTTGGAACGGGCCACCGCGATGTCACCTTCGATGGCATCGACCAGGCACTGCTGCACGGTACCGATCTTGGCTTCCAGGCGCGCGGCGGAAATCTGCGCCTGCTTCTCCATGAAACGGGCCAGGCGCTCCTGCTTCACTTCTTCCGGCACCGCATCGGGCAGATCGTTGGCGGTGGCACCCTCGACCGGCGAATAGGCGAACGCGCCCACGCGGTCCAGCTGCGCTTCGTCAAGGAACGACAGCAGCTCTTCGAACTCGGCTTCGGTCTCGCCGGGGAAACCGACGATGAAGGTCGAACGCACAGTGATGTCCGGGGCGATGCGGCGCCAGTTCTGCACACGCTCAAGGGTCTTCTCGACCGCACCCGGACGCTTCATCAGGCGCAGGATGCGCGGGCTGGCGTGCTGGAACGGGATGTCCAGGTACGGCAGGATGCGGTTCTCGGCCATCAGCGGCACCACCTCGTCCACGTGCGGGTACGGGTAGACGTAGTGCATGCGCACCCACGCATCCAGCTCGGACAGGCCTTCGCACAGCGCCTTCAGGCGGGTCTGGTAGGCCTTGTCGCGCCACATCTTCTCGGCGTACTTCACGTCCACGCCATAGGCCGAGGTGTCCTGCGACACCACCAGCAGCTCACGCACGCCGCCACGCACCAGGCGCTCAGCCTCACGCAGCACCTCATCGACCGGGCGCGAGACCAGCTTGCCGCGCATCGACGGGATGATGCAGAAGCTGCACTTGTGGTTGCAGCCTTCGGAAATCTTCAGGTAAGCGTAGTGGCGCGGGGTCAGCTTGATGCCGTAGTCGGGCACCAGGTCCACGAACGGATCGTGCTTGGGCGGCAGTGCCTCATGCACCGCTTCCATCACGCTCTGGTAATCCTGCGGGCCGGACACCGCCAGCACGTTGGGGTACGCCTCGCGGATCTGCTCCGGGCGCTTGCCCAGGCAGCCGGTGACGATGACCTTGCCGTTCTGGTTCATCGCCTCGCCGATGGCGTCCAGCGACTCGGTCACCGCCGAATCGATGAAGCCGCAGGTGTTGACCACCACCACGTCGGCCGAATCGTAGGACGGGACGATGTCGTAGCCTTCCGAGCGGAGCTGGGTAAGGATGCGCTCGGAATCGACAAGGGCCTTCGGGCAACCAAGGCTGACGAAGCCGACTTTGGGGTTCAGCTGGGACATGGAATCGCGGGACTCTGGGGGCCTGGGCCCCTGCCGGCGTGGCAGGGGTTCCTGGGGGCCGGGGCCTGAAAGGGCGCCAGTATACCGGGGTTGGCGGCCACGCTCTGAATGGCCAGCCGCCCGATCGCGCACAGCCTCTGACGCCGCGCTAACCGCCGCAGCGCCGACAATGCAGCCCTGTTCCCTACAACGAGGTAGATGGTGATGGCCGAGTGGATCACCTTGGATACGCACCACGGCCCGGTACGGGCCTGGCAGGCACTCCCTGAGGGCACCGCGCGCGGTGGGCTGGTGGTGGTGCAGGAAATCTTCGGTGCCAACCCGCATATCCGCAGCGTGGCCGAGCGCTTTGCCGCCGAAGGCTATGCAGTGCTGGCCCCATCGTTCTTCGATCTTGTCGATGGCCCCGATGCCGACCCGGATGCCCTGCCCTACGACGCCGACGGCGTGAAGCTGGGGCTGGAACGGGTAGCCGCGCTGGGCATCGAACGGGCACTGGAAGTGGTCCGCGCGGCGGCCACCCGCCTGGCCCCCTACGGCATGGTCGGCACCGTCGGCTACTGCTGGGGCGGCACGGTGGCGATGCTGTCCGCAGTACGTCTGGGCCTGCCCTCTGTCAGCTACTACGGTGCGCGCAATGTCCAGTTCCTCGATGAGACGCCGAAGGCACCGGTGATCTTCCACTTCGGCGCCCAGGACAGGAGCATCCCGCCGGAGGCCATCCAGGCCCACCGCGAGAAGCTGCCGCAGATGGCCACCTTCGTCTATCCGGCCGACCACGCCTTCAACCGGGAGGTCGGACATGCGTATGATCCAGACAGCGCCACCCTGGCGCTGCAACGCACCCTGGACTTCTTCTCGGAGCATCTTGGATGAGCGATTTCGAACTCGATTCACGCCTGGCCACCGATAGCGTGCTGGTGGCGGAAGGACCGTTGTCGCAAGTGCGGCTGATGAACGACGAACGATTCCCCTGGCTCGTGCTGGTACCGCGCCTGGCCGGGGTGACCGAGTGGATCGAGCTGGACGGCGAGCAGCAGGACAAGCTGCGCACCGAGCTCAACCGCGCCTGCAAGGCCCTGAAGGGCGCCGACGGGGTGGAGAAGATCAATATCGGTGCGCTGGGCAACATCGTGCGCCAGCTGCATTTCCATGTGATCGGCCGCCATGACGGCGACCCCGCGTGGCCGGGCCCGGTCTGGGGCAGCGGCCCCGCGCACCGCTACGAGCCGGGTGCGCTGGACCAGCATGTCGCCTACTGGAAGGAACGGCTAGGATATCCAGCCCAGTCCTGAGCGTTTGCCGACCCGATGCGATTCAACCTCGTTGCCGCCGTCCTGCTGATCCTGATCGGCCTGTTCATGCTCGCCAGCAACCTCGGCTGGACGCACCTGAACCTGTCCAAGCTGCTGTTGACCTGGTGGCCGGTGGCGCTGGTGGGCGTGGGCATCGCGATGCTGTTCGGTCGCGGGAAATAAGCTGGTGCCGGGCCATGCCCGGCGAGCGCAGCATGTGGCCGCACCCATGAAAACGCCGGGCATGCCCGGCGTTTTCTCGTCATGCGATGGCGCGCCGGTCAGGTCCGCGGCAGGGTCACGCCGGTCTGGCCCTGGTACTTGCCGCCGCGATCGCGGTATGAGGTCTCGCAGATGTCATCGGCGGCGGCCTGGAAGAACAGCATCTGCGCGACGCCCTCATTGGCATAGATGCGCGCCGGCAGCGGCGTGGTGTTGCTGAATTCCAGGGTGACGTGGCCTTCCCACTCCGGTTCCAGCGGGGTCACGTTGACGATGATGCCGCAGCGCGCATAGGTGCTCTTGCCCAGGCACACCACCAGGGTGTCGCGGGGAATTCGGAAGTACTCCACGGTGCGCGCCAGCGCGAAGCTGTTCGGCGGGATGATGCACTCATCGGCGGTGATGTCGACGAAGCTGCCCGAGTCGAAATGCTTGGGATCAACGATGGTCGAGTTGATGTTGGTGAACACCTTGAACTCACGCGAGCAGCGCACGTCGTAACCGTAGCTGGACGTGCCATAGCTGACGATGCGCTCGCCGTTGGCCTGCTTGACCTGCCCTGCCTCGAACGGCTCGATCATGCCGTGCTGCTCGGACATGCGGCGGATCCAACGGTCACTCTTGATGCTCATGCTCTGTCCTGTTGAACGAGGGGGAATGGGGCTGCGCCCGAGGCGGCGATTCTACAGGTGGCCTCCCTGCGGCGGCCATGCTTGCCCCTCGGTCCAGAGAGCCACTTCACGGCACCGCGCCCAAGACCGATGCCTCACAACCATGAATAACAAATGAGACTTATCGTCGCATTTCAGTTCAATTAGCATACATTTGTGTCACTTTCAATCATCTCGTCAGACACGAAACAAACCGAAACAAAAAATAGAATTTCTTTTAATTCAACAACATGAGAGCATTTTTCAGCGCCAATCTATTCATGAGCGCCAGATGAACGTTGCACGAGAAAAAATTCATCGTTACGGTTTCATTCATCCTGAACAATTCGTTCAGGTCCGCTTGAATTGAACCGATTTCCCTCTGCAACCGCAAAGGAACACGATGAATCTGAACTTCAATGGACGCGCCCTGAAGCGCACCGCTCTGGCCATGGTGCTGGGAGCCCTCGCCGGCACCAGCTATGCCCAGAGCACCTCTGGCGATATCGTCGGTACCGCAGCTTCTGCTGAAAAAGTGCAGGTCAAAAGCCTGGCCTCCGGCGCTACCCGCGAAGTGAACGTCAGCGCGGATGGCCGTTTCCGCATCTCCCAGCTGCCCACCGGCACCTACGAGGTCACCACGGTCAGTGGTGGCAGCCCGGTTGCGACCACCCGCGTCACTGTGGTGGCGGGCCAACAGTCCTTCGCAACATTCGCCTCTGCAAGCGGCGGCAATGCCACTTCGCTCGATACCGTCAACGTGCGCGCACTGGGCGCGGCCAACACGATCGATCTGGGCAGCGTTGAATCGCGGACCACCTTCACCGCCGACAAGCTCAACTCGTTGCCGGTCGCCCGCGATGTCACAAGCGTCTCCCTGCTCACCCCGGGCACCGTGGCGGCCAGCGGCTACTTCGGCCCGGCCTCCTTCGGTGGCGCATCGGCTGCGGAGAACAGCTACTACGTCAACGGATTCAATGTCACCAACCTGTACGACAGCCTGTCCTTCTCGGAAATCCCCTATCAGGCCATCGACCAGCTGGACGTGCAGACCGGTGGCTATGGTGCTCAGTACGGCTTCTCCACCGGCGGCGTGACCAGCGTCAACGTCAAGCGTGGCACCAATGAGTGGAAAGGCGGCTTCAGCTGGACTGGCGCACCTGATTCACTGCGTGAGAGCGCGCCCGATACCTACTATGACGACGGCTCGATCTTCCGTTCCTATGACAAGAACAGCAGCAGCTCGAACGTCTACAGTGTATGGGTCGGCGGTCCGCTGATCGAAGACAAGCTGTTCGTGTTCGCCATGGGCCAGTTCAGCGACTCGAAGACCACCAGCTTCAGCAATCGTGGCTCCCAGTACACCACCAATGGGCGCCCCCCCCCGTCGGCAGCAGCCCTGTCCACCACGGCCTACGACTATGAGTCCAAGACGCCCTACTGGCTGCTGAAGGTTGACTGGTACCTCAACGAAAACAACCACCTGGAGTACACCGGCTTCGACAACAGCCGACGCTACTCCTATGACTACTACAACGCGCTCTACGACCGTCCTGATGCAGGCGGCGAGCCGGCCAAGACCAGCTATCTCGGCGAACTGGTCGGCAAGAGCGGCGGCCAGACCGACGTGTTCAAGTGGACCAGCTATCTGACCGAGAACCTGACCGGATCGCTGCAGTATGGGCAGATGCGTAACCGGGCTTCGGAGCACACCATCAGCCCTGACGGTGTCTTCGACGCCTACAACGGCGACATCAACAGCCCGCAGGGCGCATGCCCATATGTGCTGGACTACCGGTCGGAAACCGGCGGCACCGGTCGCCGTATCGGCTGTGCCGTGGCAAGCACCGTCGGCATGTTCGGCGGCCGCAACGAGCGCAAGGGTACCCGCCTTGACTTCGACTGGCAGCTGGGCGACCACAAGATCGGCTTCGGCTACAGCGATGAGAAATGGACCTCCGTGCAGGGCACGTCCTACTCCGGCGGCGCATTGTGGTACCTGGAAGATGAGTACGCCAACCTCGTGAACTTCCGCAATGGTGGTTCGATCGAAATCAAGCAGAAGTCGTGGTACCTGCAGGACAACTGGCAGATCACCGACAACTTCATGCTGTATGCCGGCGTCCGTAACGATTCCTTCAACAACAAGAATTCGGACGGCATCAGCTTCGTCAAGCAGGACAACATCTGGCAGCCGCGTCTGGGCTTCTCGTGGGATCTGCTGGGGGATGGCCGCAGCAAGCTGTTCGCTTCGGTAGGCCGCTACTCCCTGCCCATCGCTGCAAACGTGGCGCTGCGCGCAGCCAGTGCTTCGTACTATCTGGATCAGTACTACACCTACGATGGAATCGGCGCCAACGGCGCGCCGAACATCACCGGCCGCTATGAAGACGGCGCCATCGACTCGGTCATCAACGGCGAGGGCGGCACCACTCCAGATCCCCGCGCCGTGGCGTCCAAGGGACTGAAGCCCTACACGCAGGACGAGGTGATCCTGGGCTACCAGCAGCAGATCAGTTCGCCGATCGACTTCTTCAACGACTGGACGCTGGGCATCAAGGCCACCTATCGACGCATCAACAAGGCGATCGATGACACCTGTGACTCGCGTTCGCTTTACAACGCGGCCGTCGCAGCCGGCTACGACCTGTCCAACTGGTCCGACCCATGGACCGTGCCGGAGGGCCTGCCGGGCTGCTGGATCTACAACCCGGGCAGCGACCTGAAGGTCACGCTCGACGTGGACGGCAATGGCACCACGGAGGAAATCACCGTGCCGGGCTCGACCCTCGGCCCGAAGGCCAAGCGTACCTACAAGGCCGTCACGCTCAGCGCGGACAAGCAGACCGAGCGCTGGTATGCCAGCTTCTCGTACACCTGGTCCAAGCTGGAGGGCAACTATGAGGGCCTGGTCAAGAGCACCAACGGCCAGGACGACACCGGCACCACGTCGGACTTCGACTTTGCCGAAATCATGTACGGCTCGGACGGTTACCTGTTCAATGACCATCGCCACAGCATCAAGCTGTTCGGTGGCTTCAAGTTCAACGATGAATGGTCCGTCGGCGTGAATGTGCTGGCGCAGTCCGGCGCCCCCAAGAGCTGCCTGGGCGGCGGCTGGGGCAGCTTCGGCACCGAGTATGGCTACACCGGCGTCTTCCACAGCTGCCAGCTGCAGGCCGACGGCTTCACCAGTGCGGATGACATCGCCAAGGTGGGAAGCGCCGGCCGCACGCCCTGGCAGTTCACTGTCAGCCCGAACATCACCTACACCCCGAAGTGGATGGAAGGCCTGAGCATGCAGGTGTCCGTGCTCAACGCCTTCAACAACATCAAGCCCGTGCAGGTGTACGAGACCAAGTACGGCCGCCCGAGCGCTGCCGAGACCATCCGCACCTACTACAACTACAACACGCCGAAGTATTTCAACGATCCGCGCTACGTCCGCTTCCAGGTCCAGTACGACTGGTAAGCGGCTTCCTCTCCAGGAACGTCTCAGATTGCCGCCGGCCTCGCGCCGGCGGCTTTTTCTTTGCGGCCGCAGTCAGAGCAGCGACGACAGGATCGGGATCGAGGCCCGCGGGCGCTTGCCCACTTCCTCGATCAGGCGCTGCGCGGCATGGCGGTACGCCTGGGCCGGTACCGAATCGGGCTGCGCCACGGTGATCGGGGTACCGCTGTCACCCTGCTCGCGGATGCCGATCTGCAGCGGCAGCGAACCCAGCAGCGGTACCCCGTACTGGGCTGCCATGCGCTCGCCGCCGCCTTCACCGAACAGGTGCTCGACATGCCCGCAGTTGCTGCAGGTATGCACCGCCATGTTCTCGACGATGCCGAGCACCGGCACCTCGACCTTCTCGAACATCTTCAGCGCCTTCTTTGCATCCAGCGTGGCGATGTCCTGCGGCGTGGTGACGATCACCGCACCGGCCAGCGGGATCTTCTGGGTCAGGGTCAACTGGATGTCACCGGTGCCTGGCGGCAGATCGATCAGCAGGAAATCCAGATCGTCCCACAGAGTGTCGTTGAACAGCTGGGTCATTGCCGAGGTGGCCATCGGCCCGCGCCAGATCATCGGCGTGTCCTCCTCGATCAGGTAGCCGATCGACATGGTGTCCACGCCGAACGCGCGCAGCGGTTCGATGCTCTTGTTGTCGGGACTTTCCGGCCGGCCGGACAAGCCCAGCATGGCGGGCACGCTGGGGCCGTAGATGTCCGCGTCGAGCACGCCAACACGTGCGCCCAGCTGCTGCAGCGCGACGGCCAGATTGACCGCGGTGGTCGACTTGCCCACGCCGCCCTTGCCGGAGCCGACCGCGATGACATTGCGGATGCGGGCATGTGGCGTCAGTCCCTTCTGGACCTGGCTGGCATGGGGGCGGCGGGGGGAACTGTTCACAACGGGCACCAGCTGTATCAGGGGGAATAACCCGACATCATACAAGCTGGACGTAGCCTGACTGAAATTCAGGATTGCTACAGATTCGTGCACAGATTGTTAAGTTCATGTTACGTTCCTGAAGCACTGTTTTGGGCTGCAGAGCTGGTTTCCAGCGCGCACGATGGCGCATGCGCAGTGCCGATTTTTGTTTTTTGCTCTTTATTGGAACTACATGAAATACGTAAGCAACACCGCACGTCGCAACACGCTCGCCGTCGCCCTGATTTCCGCTCTGATGGCCGCCGCCCCGGCAATGGCCCAGGACAAGGCGACCAACCTGGACAAGATCACCGTCACCGGTTCGCTGATCCCGCAGACCCAGGTTGAAACCCAGACCCCGGTGATGTCCATCACCTCCGAAGACATCCAGGCACGCGGCTTCACCAGCGTGGCCGAAGTGCTGCAGCAGTCCTCGCTGACCACCGGCGGCCTGCAGGGTGGCCAGACCTCGGGTGCCTTCACCCAGGGCGCCGAAGCCTCCGGCATGTTCGGCCTGAACCCGGGTTACACCAAGTACCTGATCAACGGCCGCCCGATGCTTTCGTATCCGGCGCTGTACAACGGCAGCGAGTCGTTCAACAACCTCAGCGGCATTCCGGTCGACATCGTCGAGCGCATTGAAGTGCTGCCGGGTGGCCAGTCCTCGCTGTACGGTTCGGACGCCATCGCCGGCGTCGTCAACATCATCCTGAAGGAGCGCATGGACGGCGGCACGATGACCGTCCGCGGCGGCACCTACACCGAAGGTGGTGGCAGCAACCTGCGCATCAGCGGCGCGCACGGCTTCACCGCCGTCGACGGCCGCTTCAACGCACTGGTCAACGTCCAGTACGAAAAGGGCAACCCGATCTGGGGTTACCAGCGCGACATCACCCGCCAGACCAACCCGGTCGGCTTCACCCCGCAGGCTCCGTCCAATGACTTCCTGGTCATCGGTGGCGGCAAGTACTACATGATGGACCCGAGCCGTTGCGCCAATGTCGGCGGCCTGTACGACGGCACCACCACCGTCGGCTTCCGTGAAGGCAAGGGCGAGTCCTGCGGCTCGATCTACAGCGCGGGCTACAAGACGCTGAAGAACTCCAAGGACAGCGGTCAGTTCTACTCGACCATGACCTTCGACGTGAACGACAACCTGCAGCTGTTCGCCGACGTGCTGTACAGCAAGGAAAAGACCGAGTTCACCTCCGGCTCCAGCGCCCTGTGGTGGGGCACGCAGTCGGGCATGGGCGGCTTCTACGACCAGGGCCTGGGCAAGGTCGTGAACCTGCAGCGCGCCTTCGCGCCGGAAGAAATCGGCGTCGGCGACTACAACAACATCCTCAATGCCGACCGCAGCCGTTCCTACCAGGTCACCCCGGGTGCGAAGGGCATGTTCGGTGACTGGGACTACAGCGCCAGCTTCACCCGCGGCGAATACCGCCTGGACCAGGACCGCTTCGTGCGCTGGAAGGACAAGATCAACGGCTTCTTCGCCGATCGCGTCCTCGGCCAGCAGCTGGGCACCTACACCGACCCGAAGACCGGCGGCCAGTTCGGCATCTACAACCCGAACTATGCTGCGTTCTACTCGCCGATCACCCCGGAAGAGTTCGGCAGCTTCACCGGCTACGGCACCCACCACAGCAAGACCTGGCAGAACCTGGGCCGCGTGCAGCTGACCAACGGTTCGCTGTTCAGCCTGCCGGGCGGTGACGCCGGCCTGGCCGTGGTCCTGGAAGGCGGCAGCGAAGGCTGGAACTACTCGCCGAACCAGTCGTTCATCGACGGCAATGTGTGGGGCACCACCGCCGTGGCCGGCGCCGGCCACCGCAGCAGCTACGCGGTGACCTCCGAGCTGCGCATGCCGCTGCACGAAATGGTGACGGTCAGCGCTTCGGGCCGCTACGACGCTTTCAAGATCGCCGACAGCACCGTCGACAAGGCCACCTACAGCATCGGCGTCGAGTTCCGTCCGCTGGAAAGCCTGCTGTTCCGCGGCAAGTACGGCACCGCCTTCCGTGCACCGACCCTGTCCGACGCCTTCCAGGGCATGAGCGGTTCGTACGCGTCCAGCCAGAATGACTACTACCGCTGCAACCAGGCGGGCTTCGCGCTGAACGACGACCTCTGCCCGTACTACAAGAACACCTCGGTCTACAGCGAAAAGTCCGGCAACCCGGACCTGAAGCCGATCACCGCCGACGTGTGGAGCGCGGGCGTTGTGTGGGCACCGGTCAGCAACTTCTCGCTGTCGGTTGACTACTACAACTGGAAGATCAAGAACGAGGTCAAGACCCTGAGCAGCGACCAGCTGCTGATGGCCGAGTACGCCTGCGCCACCGGTGCCGTGAACAACACCTCGGCCAGCTGCCAGGATGTTGCCAACTGGATCACCCGTGACAACGCCGGTGCGATCACCCGCGTCTACACCCCGAAGCTGAACGTCGCCAGCCAGAACCTGGAAGCGGTCGCCGTCAGCGCGAAGTACCAGCAGGACATCGGCCGCTTCGGCTCGCTGAACTTCTCCGGCAACTACACCAACATGCTGAAGCGCGAGCTGCAGCCGCTGCCGGGTGCACAGAAGATCGACCTGCTGAGCGATCCGTACAACATGTACTACTACGACAACTACGCCAAGGTGCGTGGCGACCTGTCGGTAGCCTGGAACATCGACAAGTTCACCACCACGGTGTACGCGAACTACGTCGGCAGCACGCCGAACTACGTCGCCTACCTGGGTCGCAGCTACGACTACACCAACCGCTACGGCGCCAAGGCCGGCAAGTGGGGCTCGTACACCACGTACAACCTGAGCTTCGCCTACCGCGCACAGGAAGACCTGACCCTGTCGCTGATGGTCAACAACGTCTTCAACAAGATGCCGACCGGCCAGCGCTACAGCTACGAGGGTACCGATGGCACCCCGTACAACAGCGCCTTCTACAGCATCTACGGCCGCTCCATCCAGGCCCAGATGAAGTACGACTTCGGCAAGTAATCCCGTCGTTTTCCGGACTTCGTGTCTGGACCAGGCCCCGCTTCGGCGGGGCCTTTTTTTTGGGGCCGGCACCGGCCACCCATCCATTCAGCATCCAGACACCATCAGGAGAACTCATAAAAATCATTTCAGATCAAACAGATACAAGAAATCCAGGCTGATTTCGAGGAGAGAGCCAGCATCTCTACGAAAATTTGATGACTGCGCAATGAACGTTTGACAGGCTCGGTTAATGTCATGTTAATCTCGAGTTACCGGCCCGTGAAGCCGGTGCAACCGGGGGCAGAACCACTGCCAACACCGGGCAAGGGGCACACGGAGACGCCCGCAAGGCAATGTCCCCGGTGTACGACGCAATCATTGGATTCAAGGGGATTTCAGATGATCAATCGCAAGTCGCTCGGCAGGCATCCGCTGAGCTTTGCCCTCGCTTCTGCCGTGCTGCTCATCGCAGCCGCTCCGGCATTCGCCCAGGACGCGGGTTCGACGCAGACGGCACAAGACACACCGAAAGAAACACCGAAGTCCAAGGCGACCAACCTGGACACGGTGACCGTCACCGGTTCGCGCATCAGCCGCGACGTGTTCAACTCGGTTTCGCCGGTGCAGGTCGTAACCCGTGAGGAAACCACCCTGGCGGGCTTCAACTCGACCGCCGCCGCGCTGCAGAGCAACAGCGTCACTGCCGGCAGCGCACAGATCAACAACTCCTTCGGTGGCTATGTCACCAATGGCGGCCCGGGTGCCAATACCCTGTCGCTGCGTGGCCTGGGCGCCACCCGTACTCTGATCCTGCTCAACGGCCGCCGCGTTGCACCGGCAGGCTCGCGCGGCTCGGTCGGCTCGGCCGACCTGAACGTGCTGCCCAGCGCGATGGTCGACCGCGTGGAAATCCTGAAGGACGGTGCTTCGTCCATCTACGGTTCGGACGCTGTGGCCGGCGTTGTCAACATCATCACCCGCAAGAACGTGGACGGTGTTGAGGCCGAGTTCCAGCACAACGCCACCGAGAGCGGTGGCGGTGACGAAACCCGATACTCGATCGTGTTCGGCAGCACCGGCGAACGCTCGCACTTCTCCGGCTCATACGAGCACTACCGCCGCAATGAAATGACCGTGGGTGATCGCAGCTGGGCCAGCTGTCCGACCGACAACCTGCGCGACATGACCGTGGGCAACTACTTCGGTAGCGGCGACTACATCGATCCGACCACCGGCAAGTCGAAGTGCTTCACGCTCGATTCCGGCGGCGTGACCATCAATACCCTGGGCACCGCCACCTTTGGTGGGTTCAACCGCTGGCGTCCGAATCCCGCCGTCACCACCGGCCGCCTGCCGGGCTATGAGTCTGTCGGCTACTACGACCGCGACACCTTCGATCCAGGACTGCTGAAGGAATCGCTGGTGTCCCCGGCCACCACCCACACTCTGTTCTTCCAGGGTGGCGTGGATCTGGGCGTGATGGGAGATGCCGAGTTCTACTACGAGTTCCTCGGCAACAAGCGCGACTCCACCCAGACCGGCTACCGCCAGCTGTCCTATGACTACTCGGTCGGCAATCCGCTGCTCGGTGACCTGGCCAACCTGCCGGCCTTCGCCCTGCCGACGGAAACGTCCAATGGCAAGAACGTGTCGGCCCGCACCTTCATCGGCTTCGGCAACGACCGCAGCAAGCAGTCGGTGGACTTCTTCCGTGCCACCGCCGGCGTGCGCGGCCGGCTCGGTTCGGAGTGGAACTATGACTTCATGGTCAGCCATGCCGACTCCGATGCGGACTACACCTTCAACACGTTCCTGACTGATCGCCTGGCACAGAGCCTGAACGTGGTGTCCGACGGCGCCGGTGGCTTCAGGTGCGTGGACCCGGCCAACGGCTGCGTTGCCGCACCGATGCTCAACGCGCAGACGCTGGCCGGCAAACTGCCGTACGAGTGGAAGAACTTCGTCTACACCCCGGTCACCGGCAACACCAGTTACAAGGAATCGACCGCGAACCTGAACGTCAATGGTCCGTTGTTCGACCTGCCGGGCGGTACCGCCGCCGGCGCCTTCGGTGTCGAATACCGCAAGGCCAAGATCGACGATACCCCGAGCATCCACTCGATCAACCGCAACCTGTACAACCTGACCAGCTCCGACCCGACCCGCGGCAGCGATTCGGTGTGGGAAGCCTACGGCGAAATCGAGCTGCCGCTGCTGTCCGGCGTCACCGCTGCCGAGGAACTGACCTTCAACGCCTCGGCCCGATACACCGACTACAAGTCGTATGGTTCGGACACCACCTGGAAGCTGGGTGGCCTGTGGACGCCGGTCAAGTGGCTGTCGCTGCGCGCCTCCTACGGCACCTCGTACCGTGCCCCGGCGCTGTTCGAACAGTTCCTGGGCGCCACCAGCGGCTTCCTGAACGCTTCCAGCGATCCCTGCAATAACTACGGGTCGCGCAATCCGACCAGCCCGCGTTACATCAACTGCGCGTCCCAGGGCCTGCCCACCAGCTTCACCGCGACCAACTCGGTACGTGTGGACTCCATCGGTGGTGGCCTGGTCGGTGCCAACCTGAAGGCCGAAACCTCCGACGCGTTCACCGTCGGCCTGGTGTTGCAGCCGGAGTTCGGCAGCGGCTTCGGTGATCTGTCCTTCGCCGTCGATTACTACGACATCGAAGTGGAGAACGGCGTTGCCCAGATGGGTGCCACCTACATCCTGAGCACCTGCTACAACGGCACCACCGGCGACTTCGCCGCCAACAATGGTCTGTGCCGCCTGATCAGCCGTTCGCCCAACAACACCCTGACCGTCCAGAACGGCTATGCCAACCTGGCCACCGACAAGGTGCGCGGTCTGGACTTCACCACCCGCTACGTTCGCGACATCGGTCCGGGCGAATTCCGCGCCAACGTGCAGGTCTCGCGGTTCCTGGAGCAGTCCGGCAAGGTGTTCGAGGACGATCCGCTGGTTGACGCCAACGGCCGGATCAACAACCCGAAGTTCACCGGCCAGCTGGACCTGACCTACAAGTTCAAGGAATGGCGTGTGCGCTATGGCATGAACTGGGTGGACAACATGTCCAGCTATGCGTACTACGAGGAAGATCCCGCAACCTCGGCGTACAAGCTGGCCGTGCCGAACTACATCACCCAGGACTTCTCGGTTCAGTACACCGCCGACAAGTGGCAGGCCACCGCTGGCGTGCGCAACTTCGCTGACAAGGAACCGCCGACCATCAGCCCGGGTGCCGGCATCTACAACACCATCGGCAATGCCCCGCTGTACAGTGGCTACGACTACTTCGGCCGTACGTTCTTCGTGAACCTCAGCAAGAAGTTCTAAGCCTGCACCACCAGCCGCCGCCCTTAGGGCGGCGGCTGTATTTTGGGGTGGGTGCAACGCCCACTCTCCCATCGCTCGGATACAGTGAGACGTAGCATGAAGCACTATCTGCTGCTGGCCGCGCTGGCCGTCGCCGCGCCGCTGCACCTCCATGCCAAGCCGACGGTCCCCACGATCGAACAGCTGGCCGCCTTCCCGGACATATCAAGTCTTTCCGTGTCTCCAGACGGTACTCAGATCGCCGGGCTTCAAGCCCGCGGCGAAGATCGCGTGATCCTGGTCTGGAAGACCGACAACCTCAGCGCAGCGCCTACCACGATCGGCGCAGGCCGCATGAAGTTCCAGAGCGTGAGTTTCATCAAGGACGGACTGCTGGCAGTCACCCTCTGGCAGCCATTCGACCTGCGCACCGACCGGGTCAACAAGACGTTCATCAGCAAGTTCTTCATCACTGATACCGAAGGCAAGCAGTGGAAGGAACCGATCAGCGTACCACGTGCCACCAGCCGCAATGAAGAACTGGAGCAGGCACTGTCCAATGCCACGGTGCTGGACACGCTGCCCAACGACCCGGATCACATCCTGGTGGTCAACGGCTCGGGCAGCAACTCGGGAGACGTCTACAAGGTCAACCTGCGCAGCTTCACATCCCAGCGCATCCAGAAGACCGAAGAACGCGTCGCCGGTTACCTCACCGACCTGAACAGCGAACTGCGCGCACGCCTGCGCCAGGACGTGGACGGTACCGGTGCCTACGTCGCCACCGAATTCCGCAACCCGGCCACCAACGCGTGGGAAGAACACTTCCGCTCGCACGTGAAGGACCGCGACATCACCCAGGTCGTCGGTTTCGCCGATGACCCGAACATCGCCTTCATCCAGAGCAACGTCGGCCGCGACAAGACCATCATCTACGAGTACGACATCACTGCGCGCAAACAGCGGGAAGTGCTGTTCGAACACAAATTCTTCAATGCGGGTTCGGTTCATGTGAACCGCTACAAGGATGTGGAGGGCGTGCCCTTCGGCGCACTGCTTGGCGTGACCTACAGTGGCCCTCGCGAGAACGAAGTTGAGTGGACCCATCCGGTATTCAAGGGCCTCAACCAAGGCGTGCGCCAGGCCCTGGGCATCCAGTCCAGCGACGTCACCTTGGTCGATCCCGCGACGGGCCAGCGCGCGACCACCCAGGCCGACACAGGCCGTGCGGTGCGTGTCGTTGACTACAGCAAGGACCTGAAGACCTTCGTGCTGGCCGTCTCTGGACCGGCCAATCCGCCTGAGTACCACCTGCTGCGCAACGGCAAGCTGACCCTGCTGGCCAAGTCCTATCCAAAGATTGATCCGGCTGCGCTGGGCGATACCAGGCTGGTCTATTACAAGGCCCGCGATGGGCTGGATATTCCGGCGTTCCCGACCACACCGAACACCGAACTGTGCGGTGCTGGCCCGTGGAAGGCGGTGGTGCATCCGCACGGCGGCCCATGGGCGCGCGACGGCATGGACTTCGATGGCTCGATGTGGGTGCCGCTGATGGCATCGCGCTGCATGGCGGTCCTGCGGCCACAGTTCCGCGGTTCGGCCGACTGGAGCCGCAAGCTGTGGATGGCCGGTGACGCCGAATGGGGCCAGAAGATGCAGGACGACAAGGATGATGGCGCCAAGTGGATGATCGACCAGAAGATCGCCCAGCCCGGCCACATCGCCATGTTCGGCTTCTCCTATGGCGGCTACTCAGCGTTTGCGGCCTCGGTCCGCCCGAACGGCCTGTACAAGTGCGCGATTGCCGGCGCCGGCGTCTCGGACATCAAGAAGATCTGGGCGCGTTTCTATACCAATCCGTTCTTCCGCCAAGCGCAGTCGAAGACCGTGGACGGCCTGAACCCGCTGGACAAGGCCGGAGAGATGAAGATTCCGCTGATGGTCTACCACGGTGACCGCGATCGTACGGTTCCCATCGAGCAGTCGGAGTGGTTCGTGAACAAGGCCAAGGGCTCGGGGCAGCCGGTCGAGTTCCACGCCATCGCCGACTATGCGCATGGGCCCGCCTGGACCCGCGCGATCATGGGTGACCAGCTCAGGTTGATCGACGACTACCTGGGCAAGGGCTGCGGCGGCGGCGGCCTGTAATCGATGCGTTACCCACGCAAGGGCGCCCCACCGGGCGCCCTTGCTCGTTCTGGCCCTTGCGCCCGGCCATGACCTTCGACACCCTTGCAGGGCAGGCCGGCGGCGTATCGTTCGGCCCACGGCCGTCCCTGCGGCCCTTCCCTGACTCACTCGGCCTGGAGGCCATCAAAGTGACCCGTACTCCCAAGATCGTGCTGCTGACCCTGGCCGTTTCGGCCGCGCTGGTTGGCTGCGGCAAGAACGAAACCCCGGCCAAGGACGCCACCGCCTCCACGCCGGCTGCCGCCGAAGCCACCCAGTACACCCTGGACGAGAGCAAGCTGCCGGCCTACAACGCCTTCCAGCCCAGCGACCTCGATACCAGCAAGGACGCCTGTGGCGCCTTCGGCGACTACGTCAACAGCAAGTGGCTGGCCGCCAATGAAATCCCGGGCGACCGCACCAGCTGGGGCGCCTTCACCATCCTCGACGAGCGTTCGGTGGCCGTGCAGCACCAGCTGGCCGAACAGGTGGCGCAGGTGAAGACCCCGAACCACATCGAGAAGATCGTCGGCGACCTGTGGGCCACCGGCATGGACGAGGCCAAGATCAACGCCCAGGGCATCGAGCCGCTGAAGGCCGACCTGACCGCGATCGATGGCCTGCAGGACAAGGCGGCCATTGCCAACTACCTGCGCACCAGCGCAGCCAAGGGTGACAACGTCCTGTTCGGCTTTGGCGCTGAAGCCGACTTCAAGAACTCGGCCGTGAACCTGGCCTACGCCAGCCAGGGCGGCCTGGGCCTGCCGGACAGCACCTACTACACCGACGCCAAGAACGCCGACAAGCTGAAGGCCTACCAGGCACACGTCGCCAAGGTGCTGGAGCTGTCCGGCGTCGCCGCTGCCGACGCTGCCAAGCAGGCCGAGGAAGTGGTCAAGTTCGAGACCCGCCTGGCCAAGGCCTCCAAGTCGCGCGTCGAACTGTCGCGCAACGTCGAGCTGTACTACAACCCGGTCACCCTGGCCGACGCCGACAAGCTGACCCCGAACTTCAGCTGGACCGAGTTCTTCAAGTCGCAGGGCGTGGCCGCACCGGAGAAGTTCTCGCTGGCCATGCCGGCCTTCCATGAGGAAGTGAGCAAGGCGCTGGGCGACACCGATCCGTCGGTGTGGCGTGCCTACCTGCGCTTCCACACCGTGGACAGTGCCTCGCCGTACCTGGCCGACGCCTTCGTGCAGGAGAACTACGAGTTCTACGGCAAGACCCTCAACGGCCAGAAGGAACAGAAGCCGCGCTGGAAGCGCGTGCTGGGCACCATTGAAAACGACGCCGGTGAAGCCTTCGGCCAGCTGTACGTGAAGGTGGCCTTCTCGCCCGAAGCCAAGGCCAAGATGGAAGAGCTGGTGAAGAACCTGGCCGCCTCGCTGAAGGAACGCATCCAGGGCCTGAGCTGGATGAGCGATGAGACCAAGGCCAAGGCCATCGCCAAGTGGGAAACCTTCACCCCGAAGATCGGCTACCCGGACAAGTGGCGTGACTGGTCGGGCCTGCAGACCCAGCGCGACAGCTTCCTGGGCAACGTGCGCGCAGCCAACGAGTTCAACTACAAGTTCAACCTGTCCAAGATCGGCAAGCCAGTGGACAAGACCGAGTGGGGCATGACCCCGCAGACGGTCAACGCCTACTACAACCCGCTGCAGAACGAGATCGTGTTCCCGGCCGCCATCCTGCAGCCGCCGTTCTTCGATCCGAAGGCCGACGACGCGCTGAACTACGGTGGCATCGGCGCGGTGATCGGCCACGAAATGACCCACGGCTACGACGACCAGGGCGCACGTTTCGGGCCGACCGGCAACATGGAAGACTGGTGGACCGCCGCTGACAAGAAGAACTTCGAAGGCCTGACCGGCAAGCTGGTCAAGCAGTTCGACCAGTACAAGGTCGACGGCCAGGCGGTGAACGGCCACCTGACCCTGGGCGAGAACATCGCCGACCTGGGCGGCCTGGCCACTGCTTACGACGCACTGCAGAAGGCCAGCGCAGGCAAGGAAGACGCGAAGGTCGATGGCTTCACCCGCGACCAGCGCTTCTTCTTCAACTGGGCCACCGTGTGGCGTACCAAGTACACCCCGGAGAACGCCAAGGTCCGCCTGGCCACCGACCCGCACGCCCCGGCGCAGTTCCGCGCCATGGGTGCACCGTCGAACCTGCCGACCTTTGCGGCCGCGTTCCAGTGCAAGGCCGGTTCGCCGATGGCCCGCAGCGGCGACCAGCAGGTGGTGATCTGGTAAGCCGCGGCTGACGCTGTTGCAGACCTGCAAAGGCCCGGGAATTCCCGGGCCTTTGTTTTTCTGGGGTGTCTTTCATCCACGCATGGCGTGGATCTACTGATCCTGGCGCTCCCCGGTCGCTGCCGACCTTGGTCGGCGAATGCACCGCGACGCGTGCATCCCGCGCCCATGCCCGGCTTGCTATAGTGCGCGCGCCCTCAATCCATCACGGATTCGTTCCACATGCCCAATTTCCGTCCGCTTGCCATCGCCCTGGGCATCAGCCTGGCGACCCTGGTCCCGACCCACGATGCGTTCGCCGCCGCCAAGAAGAAGGCCGCCCGCGCCCCGGCTGTCAGTGCCCAGTGCAGCGACTTCTATGACGCCACCAACGCAGGCTGGCTGAAGGCCAACCCGGTGCCGCAGACCGGTGCCACCACCGCGCTGGGCCAGCTGGTCGACCGCAGCCGCCAGCAGCAGCGTGAACTGCTCGACGCAGCGATGAAGGCGCCGCAGGGCAACGTGCAGAAACTGCTGGGCGACTTCTGGGCCAGCGGCCTGGACGAAGCTGCCGTGGAAGCCGACGGCTCCAATCCGATCGCCCCGCTGCTGACCCGCATCAACGCCATCAAGAAGGCCAAGGATGTGCCGGCCTCGATCGCCGCGCTGCACCAGGTTGGCATTCCCGTAGCCTTCAACTTCGGCCCCGACGTCGATCTGAAGGCGCTGGACCGCCACATCGGCTACTTCATGCAGGGCGGCATGGGCCTGCCGGACCCGGCGTTCTACACCCGCACCGACGCCGATACCGTGGCCCTGATGGGCCGCTACCGCAACTACGTCAAGCAGATCCTGGCACTGACCGGTACCCCGGCCGCCAAGCTGGATGCCGAGTCGCAATCGGTGATCGCGCTGGAAACCGAGCTGGCGCGCAATGCACAGTCGCTGGCCGGCATCAACAACCCGTTCAACAACTACGCGCCGATCTCCACCAAGGAGCTCAACAGCCGCTACCGCAACCTGCAGCTGGATGCTTTCCTGAAGGCACAGGGCGTGGACGACGACCTGGTCTCGCTGGCCGACCCGGGCCTGTTCAAGCAGCTCGACGGCATGGTCACCAAGCTCAAGCCGGACCAGTGGAAGGCCTACCTGCGCTGGCGCGTGGGCGACTCGATGGCGCCGTACCTGTCCAAGGCCTACCGCGACGCCGAGTTCGAATTCCGCGGCCGCGTGCTGCGTGGCGAAACCCTGCCGCCGCAGCGCTGGGAAGACGTGCTGGATGCGATCAACGTGGCCGCCGGCCCGATGGTCGGCCGCGAGTACGCCGCCCGCTACCTGTCGGCCGAGGACCGTCGCCAGGCGGCGTGGATCGTCGACAAGGTGCGCGAAGTGCAGATCGAAGCGGTCAAGAACAGCAGCTGGATGAGCGCCGAAGCCAAGACCGAAGCGCAGGCCAAGCTGGCCGCGCTGAAGATCGAGATCGGCACCCCGCTGCGTGACCTCGACTACAGCGTGCAGCCGATGGGCCGCGGTTCGTTCGGCGGCAACATGCTGATCGCTTCGACCTGGCGCCATCGCGAGGAAATGAAGCGCATCGGCAAGGGCAACGCCGACCGTCGCTGGGACGTGCTGCCGCAGCAGCCGTCGCTGGCCTACGACCTGGCGCAGAACCGGCTGATCGTCACCGCCGCGATCCTGCAGGGCCCGGTGTTCAACGCCAAGGCCGACGCCGCCGACAAGTTCGGCAGCTTCGGTGGCCTGGTCGGCCATGAGCTGACCCGCGCGATCGATGCCAAGGGTGCGCTGGTCGATGCCAAGGGCGAGCTGCGCAGCTGGTGGACCCCGGCCGACAAGACCGCCTGGACCCTGCTCGGCAACCGCGTGGCCGCGCAGTACAGCGCCTACGACTTCCCGGGCGTGAAGGGGGCCAAGGTCAACGGCACGCTCACCCAGGAAGAAAACCTGGCCGACATCGCCGGCCTGGAACTGGCCTGGGCCGCGTACACCGCGCAGGAGCCGAAGGCCAAGCAGGCTCAGCAGCAGGGCTTCTTCCGCGCCTGGTCGGCGCTGTGGGCGCAGCAGCTGGCACCGAACGAGGCCGTGCGCCGCCTGACTGCTGACATCCGCGCACCGGGCCTGTGGCGCAGCAACGGCACGCTGGCCAACCTGCCGGCGTTCGGCGCTACTTTCAGCTGCAAGGCCGGCCAGCCGATGCAGCGCAGCGAAGCCGAGCAGATCAAGGTCTGGCGCTGAGCCAGCTGCCACACGGGTAATGCAGAGGGCGCCTTCGGGCGCCCTTTTTTTTGCGGGTGCAGCACGATCCCGGGTTAACACCCGGCGTGCTATCGCTGCGGCTTCGTCCATCGCGGAGACCCGACATGGCACACAAGAACACGATCTGCATCTGGTATGACAACGGCGCACTCGAGGCCGCCACCTTCTATGCCAGCTTCCTGCCCGACAGCACGGTGACCGCCGTGCATCACGCACCTGGCGACTACCCCGACGGCAAGGAAGGCAATGTGCTGACCGTCGAATTCACCGTCTGCGGCATTCCCTGCGTCGGCCTCAACGGCGGCACCGCGTTCAAGCACAGCGAAGCCTTCTCCTTCCAGATCCAGACCGAAGACCAGGCCGAGACCGACCGCCTGTGGAACGCGATCGTCGGCAACGGTGGCCAGGAGAGCCAGTGCGGCTGGTGCAAGGACCGCTGGGGCATTTCCTGGCAGATCAGCCCGCGCATGCTGATCGAAGCGGTGACCAGCAAAGACAAGGCACTGGCCAAGCGCGCGTTCAACGCGATGATGCCGATGAAGAAGATCGACATCGCCACCATCCAGGCCGCAATCCAAAAAGGGGACGGAGGGGATTAAGTCGTTTCTCCCCATCGCCGCTGGCCCCGTGCCAATTGCGACTTAATCCCCTCCGTCCCCTTTTCCCGAGGTGTTGATGTCCTGGGATGTGATCATCATCGGTGGTGGCCACAACGGCCTGGTCTGCGCGGCTTATCTGGCGCGCGCTGGCAAGCAGGTACTGGTACTGGAACGTCGCGGCGTCCTTGGCGGCGCTGCAGTCACCGAGGAATTCCATCCCGGCTTCCGCAACTCGGTGGCGTCCTACACGGTGTCATTGCTGCAGCCGAAGGTGATCGACGACCTGCAGCTGCATGCGCATGGGCTGCGCATCGTCGCGCGTCCGGCCAACAACTTCCTGCCATTGCCCGACGACCGCTACCTGTTGTCGGCACCTGGCCGTACCCGGGCTGAAGTCGCGAAATTTTCCGAACGCGATGCGCAGGTGCTGCCAGCGTATGAAGCGCGTCTGGAGATCTTCGCCGACGTACTGCGTGCGTGGGCCCTGCGCGCGCCGCCAGACATCGGCATTGCAGGTGGCTGGCGTGCCCTGCCCGCGCTGTGGCAGATGGGCCGTCTCGGCCGCGAACTGTCAGCGCTGGATGCTTCGCTACGCCAGGAACTGCTGGACCTGTTCACGCTTTCGGCAGCGGAGTACCTGGACCGCTGGTTCGAGAGCGCCCCCATCAAGGCGCTGTTCGGCTTCGACGGCATCGTCGGCAACTACGCCAGTCCGTACACTCCGGGCAGCGCTTACGTGTTGCTGCACCACGTGTTCGGCCAGTGCAATGGCGTGAAGGGTGCATGGGGCCATGCAATTGGTGGCATGGGCGCGATAAGCCAGGCCATCGCCAGCGCGGCGCGCGAGGCCGGTGCCGAACTGCGGGTGGACGCCGGCGTGCAGCGCGTACTGACCGAACAGGGCCGCGCAGCAGGAGTGGAACTGGCCAGCGGCGAAACCCTGCGCGCCCGCGCGGTGGTCGCCAACGTCAATCCGAAGCTGCTGTACGAGCAGCTGCTGGAACCGGCGCAGGTGCCCGCCCCCACACGCGAACGCATGGCGCAGTGGCGCTGCGGCTCGGGTACCTTCCGGATGAACGTGGCACTGTCGCGGCTGCCGGAGTTCAGCGCCCTGCCCGGCCCCGGCGATCACCTCAGTGCCGGCATCATCATGGCGCCCAGCCTGGACTACATGGATCGCGCCTGGCTGGATGCCCGCCGCGATGGCTGGTCACGCGAACCGATCGTGGAAATGCTGATTCCCAGCACGCTGGACGATTCGCTGGCGCCGCCTGGCCAGCATGTGGCCAGCCTGTTCTGCCAGCACGTGGCGCCGGTGCTGCCTGATGGGCGTCACTGGGATGACCACCGCGAGACCGTGGCCGACCTGATGATCGCCACCGTTGAACGCTATGCGCCAGGTTTCGCTGACAGCGTACTGGGCCGCCAAGTGCTGTCGCCGCTGGATCTGGAGCGTACCTTCGGCCTGATCGGTGGCGACATCTTCCACGGTGCGCTCAGTGCCAACCAGTTGTTCTCGGCACGGCCGATGGTCGGCCAGGCCGGCTATCGCGGTGCCCTGCCCGGGTTGTACCTGTGTGGGTCGGGCACCCATCCCGGCGGCGGCGTCACCGGCGCACCGGGGCACAACGCTGCGCAGGTGGTGTTGCAGGATCTGTAGAGCCGCGCCATGCATGGAGGCGCGTGCACCCCGTCGCCTGCGTTACCTGCTGTTGGTAGGTGCCAACCTTGGTTGGCACAAGGCAGCAGAAGCGATTGCCCACAGGCCTTGGCATCAACCGGGTCATATGATCCGAGACGAAGCGTGCCAACCAAGGTTGGCACCTACCCGCGTGGGAGAAGGTGTGCCGACCAACGGTCGGCACCTACAGCGTCAAATGATCCTTCGGATCATTTGACGCTGCGCAGATGGTTCGGGCGCTTCGGCGGGCCCGGCGGGCGGCGCTTGTTGAACGGCGATTGCCCGCGCCAGTAGCGGATCAGCAGCCAGCCGAACAGCATGCCGCCCAGATGCGCGAAGTGGGCCACGCCCGGCTGCCAGCCGGTCATGCCCAGCACCAGCTCACCCACGCCGAACAGGATCACGAAGGTCCGCGCCTTCATCGGGATCGGCGGGAACAGCAGCATCACCCGCTGGTTCGGGAACAGCATGCCGTAGGCCAGCAGCAGGCCGAACACGCCGCCGGAGGCGCCCAGCACCGTCGCCGGGTTTTCCAGCAGCGTACCCACCAGCAGCTGGCAGACACCGGCACCGGCCACGCACACCAGGTAATACAGCAGGAAGCGCTTCTCGCCCCAGGTCTGCTCCAGTGGTGCGCCGAACATGAAGACCGCCAGCATGTTGAAGAACAGATGCCCGAAGCTGCCATGCAGGAAGCCATAGGTCAGCAGCTGCCACGGCTGGAAATTACCGCCCGGCGAGAACGCGTCGAAGCCCTGCTGCAGCGGTTGCAGCATGAACGGCTCGAAGGTCTGCATGCCGAGCAGGAACGGCTGCTGCAGCAGGAACAGGATCGCGTTGGCGATCAGCAGGGCCTTGGTGACGGTAGGCAGTCGCGGGAACATGGGAGCACCGGCATGGAACAGCCTCCATCATAGCCGCAGCACCGTGTCTTGTTGGCGACCCGCAGGCGTGGCCCGTTCAGTCGCCAGCGGCGCTCAGCCGGGTCCCCACACGGCCGCATCCAGCGCCGCGGCCGGATCGGTGGGCGGCATACGCACCCGGCCCTTCTCCACCACCACGCCCTCGGCGCGTAGCCGCTGTGACTGCTCTCGCCAACCGGCCGACCCTTCTTCCATGGCAATGCGCCCGTCCGAGCGCAGCACGCGATGCCAGGGCAGGTCGGGATCGTCGTTCTGGCCCAGGATGCGAGCGGTCAAGCGCGCACGCCCCGGCAGGCCGGCACGCATCGCCACCTGGCCATAGCCCATCACCTGCCCCGGCGGGATCGCGCGGATCACCGCCAGGATGCGCGCACGCGCCTGCTCCGGCGTCAGCGCCGCAGGCGGGTCACCAGCAATACGCCGATCAGCACCAGCACGGTGCCGGCGATCTGCGCCGGCCCCATCGGTTCGTCGAGCAGCCATAGGCTCATCACGATGGTGGAAACAGGGCCCAGCATACCGACCTGCGCGGCCAGCGACGAACCCACGCGCTGCACCGCCAGCATGATCGCCAGCACCGGCAGCACCGTGCACACGGTGGCATTGACCAGCGACAGCCACTGCACCGGTGGCGGCGCCTGCCACAGCAGCGGCAGCGGATGGGTCACCGCAAAGTGCAGCAGCACCAGCACGCTGGCCACGCAGCTGGCGTAGGCGGTCAGCCGTACCGCGCCGATGCGCGCCACCACCTGGCCGCTGCCGAACAGGTACAGCGCGTAGCTGAGCGCACTGCCCAGTACCAGCAGGCTGCCGACGATGATCTGCCCACCCTCGCGCTGCAGGTCATGGCCGAAGGCCAGCAGCACGCCCAGATAGCTCAGCACCAGCGCGCCGATCTGCCAGCGGCCGGGGCGCTGCCGCGCCAGCAACACGTTGATCAGCAGCACCAGGGTCGGATTCAAGTACAGGATCAACCGCTCCAGCGTGACGCTGATGTACTGCAGGCCCTGGAAGTCGAGCAGGCTCGACAGGTAGTAGCCGGTGAAACCCAGCCACAGCACGCGGGCGCGGTCGGCCCAGGACAGCGGCTCGGCCCGGCGCGCGGCCCACAACGCCATCAGCGCGAACAAGGGCAGCGCCATCAGCATGCGCAGCGCCAGCAGCGTGGTGGCATCGACGCCATGACGCAGGCCGAGCTTGACGATGATGGCCTTGCCGGAGGCGGCGATGGCGCCGATCGCGGCCAGGCCGCTGCCCCCCAGCGCGATGCGTGGGGAAGCGGTAGCGATACGGGAGGCGGGGCTGGACATCAGGACGACGGCGGGCCGCATAGGGCGGCCCGGAAACGCATGGGGGCACCCATTATCGCATGGGGGCGCCAGGTGACCTGTAGAGCCGAGCCTGCGCTCAGCTGCACCATGTCTGCACGGAACGCAGCCGAGCATAGGCTCGGCTCTACAACCGCCCAGCTCAGCGCATCAACACCACTTCTTCGGCAGACGTCGGATGGATCGCCACGGTATCGTCGAACTGGGCCTTGGTCGCGCCCATCTTCACCGCCACCGCGAAACCCTGCAGGATCTCGTCGGCCGCTTCACCCAGCAGATGGATGCCCACCACCCGCTCTTCCGGGCCCGCGCAGACCATCTTGAACAGGCTGCGCTGGGTGCCGTTGGCCAGCGCTTGCAGCATCGGGCGGAAACGGCTGTGGTACACGCTCACCTGATCGAAACGGGCGCGCGCCTCTTCTTCGCTCATGCCCACCGCGCCCAGCGGAGGATGCGAGAACACCACGCTGGCTACGTTTTCATAGTCCATCTTCGACTGCGGGCGGCCGCCGAAAAGGCGATCCATCAGGCGCCGCGATGCAGCCACCGCCACCGGCGTCAGGCCGACCTTGCCGGCGATGTCACCGACTGCATGCACGCTCGGCACGCTCGTGGTCTGCCATTCATCCACCTCCACCTGTTGATGCTCTCCGATCCCGATGCCCAGCGCTTCCAGGCCCAGGTCACGACTGTTGCCGCGACGACCGGTGGCGAAGAACACTGCGTCGAACACGCTGTCGATCGGGCCGTCATGGCCGAACGCACGCACGCGTTCGCCATCGCGCTGCAGTTCGCGCAGGCGGTAGTCGAAATGGATGCGCACGCCCTGCTGCTTCAGGTTCTCGGCCAGCTGGTCGGTCAGCTCGTAGTCGAAGCGTTCCAGCAAGCGCTTTCCGCGCACAAGCAGGCTCACCCTGCTGCCCAGCGCCTGCAGCAGGCCGGCCAGTTCCACTGCAATGTAGCCACCGCCGATGATCGCGACCTCGGCCGGTGCCGCGCGCAGATCGAAGAAGTCATCGGAAACCAGGCCCAGTTCGGCACCGGGAATATCCGGGCGCAGCGGGTGCGCGCCGGTGGCGATCAGGATGTGTTCGGCGCTGTAACGCACGCCATCGCTGCAGGCCACCGTATGCGCATCGAGCAGATGGCCACGCGCCGGAATGCGCACCACGCCGGTTTCATCCAGGCGCTTGTGGTAGCTGACGTGGATATTGCTGATGTAGGCCTGGCGATGGATCACCAGTTCCTTCCACGACAACGCCGGGCGTGCCTCGACATCGAAACCCATCGCACTGGCCAGGCCGATGCGCTCGTGCAGGTCGGCCGCCAGCCACATCGCCTTCTTCGGCACGCAGCCAACATTGACACAGGTACCGCCCAGTTCACCGGGCTCCAGCATCGCCACGCGCTTGCCATGCTGCGCCGCGCGGATCGCACCGGCCAGGCCGGCGGAGCCACCGCCAAGGACAATCAGGTCGTAATCATAGGGTGCAGTGCTCATCGGAATCGCTCGGGTCGGTAAGGGGCAGGATCGATCGCTGGGGTGCGGCCGCAGACGAGATCGGCGATCAGCTGGCCGGTGCCGGCGCTCATGCTGATGCCGAGCATGCCATGCCCCGCTGCAAGCCAGACGTGAGGATGCGCGGGTGCACGGCCGATCAATGGCACGTCGTCCACGCTCATGGGGCGCCACCCGCACCACTGCTCCTGCAGCTGCGCACCGCGTGGCGCGCGCAGGTAGTGGTCGGCGGCCTGCTGCAAAGCCTGCAGGCGGGCCGTGCGCAGCTGCGGATCGGCACCGGCGAATTCCATGGTGCCGCCCAGCCGCAGTGCGTCGCGCCAGGCGATCACGAACACGGAATGGTCTTTCAGCACCACCGGGCGCTGTGGCACCTGCGCCGGTCGCGACCAGGTCAGCGAGTAGCCCTTGCCGGGCTGGATCGGCACGCGCAGATCCAGTTGCCGTGCCCAGTCGCGCGACCACGGCCCGGTGGCCAGCACCAGCTCACGTGCCCGCAGGGTCTGCCCGCCAACCTGCACGCGTACCCCCTGTGCATCGTCGCTGAAGCCCTGCACGTCCTTCTGCTCGTCGATCATCACGCCCTGCGCGCGCAGTACACGCGCCAGCTCCGCGGTGTAGCGGTCCGGCCGCAGCTGCGCATCACCGGGAAAGTGGATCGCGCCGGCCAGACGGTCGTGGAAGGCCGGATTGGCGCGTGCATAGCCGGCCCCGTCGATGCAGGCCGTGGCGATACCCTGCCTGTTCAGTGCTTCGCACTCGGCCGCGTAGTGGTCGAAGTTGCGCGCATCGCCGAACACATAGTCCAGCCCGCGCGTATCGAATTCGCATTCCAGTGCATGCGCCTGCACCCAATCGGCCAAGCGCAACCGCGAGTCGTTCAGCAATGCACCCCGTGCCCGCGTGGATTGCAGCCAGTCACGCGCGTTGCAGCGCGCACCGAACTGAAGCAACCAGCGCCACAACGCCGGATCCAGCCGGGTGCGCACATACAGCGGCGCGCGCGGATCGAGCATCCAGCGCAATGCGCGCAGTGGCACGCCAGGCGCAGCCAGTGGAGGTGCATGGCTGGGGGTAACGGTGCCGCAGTTGCCGTGCGAGGTTGCCGCACCAATGCGGCCACGCTCGATCACACGCACCTGCCGGCCCTGCGCGCACAGTGCGAGCGCGGCGGCCAGACCGATGGCACCGGCGCCCACCACGATCACATCCTCGCGCGCGCCCAGCATCGATCAGCCCTGCCCGGCTCCGCGCCGCATCGGCGGCCACTGCCGGTAGGTCATCGCGCGCCACAGCCATTCCATCGGCCCAAAGCGGAAGTGGCGCAGCCAGACGTGCGAGATGCCCACCTGCACGGCGAACAGCAGCAGCGCGAACAGCAGCTGCACGCTGCGTGGCATCATTTCGAACGCGCCCAGGCCGTAGTGGTAGAACAACCAGGTGCACAGCAGGGACTGGCCGAGGTAATGGGTCAACGCCATGCGCCCGACCGGCGCCAGCCAGCCCAGCCGCGCGCGCCAGTGCACGATCCAGGCCAGGTAGCCCAGGCACATCGGCAGGCCGCCGATCGTCAGCAGCGCCATCGCCGCCGTCACCGGCAGATCGTAGGCACCCGGCGCCAGATACGGCTTCCAGGCAACACTCAGCAGCGTGATCAGCAGGCCGAGGGGCAGCGCCACCCAACGCAACACCGCATACAGCCGCGGGAAGCGCTCTGGCGCCGACAGTGCACCGCTACCGGCAAACCAGCTGCCGATCAGGAACATGCCCAGCACTTCCGGGCCGGTGATCAGCAGCGCCCCCATCGACGTGCCAAACTCATGCAGTCGCTGCACGGTGGCCTGCATCCAGCTGCCGTGCCCGTACACCTGGCGCTGCAGATCGATGCTCTGCTGCGCCTCGGTGAGCATTCCGCGCACCTCGTCCGCCGAGGCCATCGACACCATCGCGCCGACCAGCAGCATCATCGCCACGCCGCCGAGGTAGAGCGTCGCGCCCATCCACGGCAGCCAGCTGCGCGGCGCCTCGCGGCAGGCCAGCAGCGGCAACGAGACCAGTGCGTACAGCACCAGGATGTCGCCGGACCAGACCAGCAGCGCGTGGCACAGGCCGATCAGCAGCAGACCGGCACTGCGACGCAGGTAGAACGGGGTGAAATCACGCCCTGCCAGCTCGGCGCGTTGCGCCATCACCGCAAAGCCGGCGCCGAACAACAGCGAGAACAGGGTGAAGAACTTGCCCTGCACGAACACATAGACAAAGGCATCGGCCCAGTAGTCGATGCCATGCCAATGCACGTCGATGGCAGTGAACGCCAGGTCCAGCGGCCCGCTGAAGGCCTCGATGTTCATCAGCAGGATGCCCAGCAGCGCGGCACCGCGCAGCACGTCCAGCACGGCGATGCGTTCGCCGGAGGCCATCGGCTGCAGGGAAGGAGAAGCGGCGTTCACGGGGCATCCGTCGGTCAGGTCCACCATTATGCCGCCGGCCCGCGCGCCGTGGATGGGCGCGCCGTATTCCAGAAACGCAACGGCCCGCCGAAGCGGGCCGTTGCTGACATCACGATCGCGCTGCGATCAGTGGTGGTGACCACCGTCGCCGTGGACGTGGCCGTGATCGATCTCTTCCTGGCCGGCTTCGCGCACATCGACGATTTCCACGTCGAAGTGCAGATCCTTGCCAGCCATCGGGTGGTTCAGGTCCACGTCGACGACGCTCATGCCGACCTTCTGCACGGTCACCGCACGCGGGCCGAAGTTGGTCTGCAGCACGACCTGCTGGCCCGGGGCCAGCTTGGTGTTGCCGAAGTGCTTCTTCGGCACGCGCTGGGACAGGCCCTCACGGCGCTCGCCGTAGGCGTCGGCAGCATTGACATCGACGCTGAAGGTCGCGCCGGCTTCCTTGTCCATCATGGCGTTTTCCAGGCCCGGGATGATGTTGCCGTGGCCGATCAGGATCGCCAGCGGCTCGCCGCGGTCCTTGGACGATTCGATCGGCTCCTGGCCGACTTCGGAAACGGTGTAGTGGAAGCGGACAACGCGGTCTTTTTCGATCTTCATGCGCAACTCTGTCTGGATCTGCCGGAGGCAGGCGGGTTGGGGCGGGTTGTCGCCCGGCGGGGACGCCGCCATCATGACGGCCAATCCAAGGTGGCGCATTATCCGGAGATCATGCACATCACGCCAGTTTCGTCCGGCCTGCGCCGGCTTCTCGCCCCGGCCCTGCTGCTGGCCCTGCCCCTGCTGATGACCGCCTGCGGCGGTGGCAAGGCCACCCGCCCTGCACCGCCCCCGCCAACGGCGAACTGGCCGAAGACCGTGCCGGACAACCCGGAGGCGGCCAACTCGGTGCTGATGCGCGCCATCAGCCTGGTCGGCACCCCCTACCGCTATGGCGGCAACACCCCCGATTCGGGCTTCGACTGCAGCGGCCTGGTCGCCTATGTCTACCGCGAGATGCTGGACCTGAAGCTGCCACGTACTTCGCGTGACCTGGCGGCGGTACAGGGTCCGAAGATCGATCCGCAACGCCTGGCCACCGGCGACCTGGTGTTCTTCGGCAGCCGCGGCAGCGTCACCCACGTTGGTATTTATGTAGGTGAAGGGCGTTTCGTGCACGCGCCAAGCACCGGTGGCACCGTGCGGCTGGACTCGCTCAGCGGCCCCTACTGGAAAGACCACTACACCGGCGCGAAACGTGTCCTTCGCTAAAATGAACAGGCGATATGTTCAAAACTGTGACGCTGATCACCTTGAAACTAACGGATTACTAACGGAATTTTTAACTTATCCGCGCTTTTACAGGGCATGATGCCCCATCGTTTTTTTCCTGTGACCGACGCGTGACGACTGACGACCTGAAAAGCGAAGGCCAGACTTCCGTATCTTCACGCAGTGCCCGCCCGTTGTTGCTTGGCCTGGCACTGTGTCTGACCAGCCTCCCGGCCTGGTCGCAGACTGCTCCGAACCGTTCCGATGCAACCCCGGCCCCGGTGGCCGAGAGTACCGCCCGACCGGCCGCCAAGGCCGAGGCTGCCGCTCCGCAGCGCAGCCGCGTCGACGCCGCCGCCAGCGCTACCCTGGCCGCCCTGCTGCCGCACCTGGCCGCCAACGACACCATTCCGCTGATGGACCGCTCGGCCGTGGTGGCCGGTGACCTCAGCCGCCTCCTCGCCAACTACGACACCAGCAGCGCTGCCAATGGCAGTGTTGTCGGCACCGCGGCCGACAACGGCAAGGTGCAGTCGCTGCTGCGTCGCGCGATGACCCTGCTGGGCACCCCGTACCGTTGGGGCGGCAGCAACCCGGACAGCGGCTTCGACTGCAGTGGCCTGGTCGGCTACGTGTTCCGCTCGGCCCTGGGTATCGAGCTGCCGCGCGTCTCCCGCGAGATGGCGCACGACGACAACGCCGAACTGATCAACGACCGCACTGCGCTGGCGGCGGGTGACCTGGTCTTCTTCGGCCGCAAGGGCCGCGTCGACCATGTCGGCATCTATGTCGGCGATGGCCGCTTCCTGCACGCACCGAGCTCGGGCAAGGACGTCCGCGTGGACACCCTGCTCAGTGGCTACTGGGGCAACAAGTTCATGCAGGCCCGCCGGGTCGACCTCTGACCCGCTGGCGCTACGGCGCCGCCTGACACGAGAAAGCCGCTGCCCTGCAGCGGCTTTTTTGTTGAGCCCGCGCAATGGTGGGTAGCTGCCGACCTTGGTCGGCATCGCCCTCATCCACGCATGGCGTGGAGCTACTGTCCTCTGGTGGGTGCCGACCTTGGTCGGCACTGCTTCCACCCACACGCATGGCGTGGATCCACCAGGAGAAAACAAAAAGCCCGCCGGTCAGGGCGGGCCTTTCATCTCCACGCAACCTCAGGCGCGTGGCGGTGTCGGGTCCGGATCGTCCACGCCGACATTGCTGGACGGGTTGTCATACACCGCCTGGTCGAGCAGCCCGGTTTCCTTGGCCACGATCACCGGCACCAGCATCTGGCCCGTCACATTCGTCATCGTGCGCATCATGTCCAGGATGCGGTCGATGGCATACAGGTAGCCGATGGTTTCCAGCGGCAGATTGGCTGCGCTCAGCACCACCGTGGCCATGATCACCGCGGTGCCCGGCACGCCGGCGGTACCGAAGCTGCCCAGCACCGAGGCGATCAGCACCACCACGTACTGTTCCGGGGTCAGCGGCACCCCGCTGTACTGCGCGATGAACACCGCGCACAGCGCCGGGTAGATCGCACCGCAGCCGTCCATCTTGATGCTGGCACCCAGCGGCACCGCGAACGAGCCGTAGTCCTTGTTCACGCCCAGGTTGTGGGTGATCGAACGCAGCGCCACCGGCATCGCCGCGAAGCTGGACGAGCTGACGAAGGCCACCTGCATGCCCGGCGCCGCGCCGCGGAAGAACTTCAGCGGGTTCAGGCCGTGCGCCAGCAGCAGTGCGCTGTAGACCACCACGATGTGCAGGGCGCAGGCCACGTACAGGGCCAGCACGAAATGACCCAGCGGCAGCAGCTTCTCGAAGCCATAGCTGCCGACCAGGCCGGCGATCAGGCCGAAGGTGCCGATCGGGGTGACTTCCAGCACGAAGCGGGTCACCTGGATCATGATGTCGCTCATCTGGCCGACCAGCTTGCGCGCCTCGGTCACCTTCTCGCCCAGCTTGACGATGGCAAAACCCACCAGGCCGGCGAAGAAGATCACCGGCAGGATCGAACCACGCCCGGCGGCCAGCACGGTTTCACCCGCGGCATTGACCTTGGTGCCGATGCCGGACAGCGCATAGAAGACATTGGCCGGCACCACGTCCAGCAATACCTGCACCACGCTGGGCACTTCGCGCGGCACATAGTTGCTGGCCATCGACAACTGCAGGCCACCCGCGCCGGGCTGCAGCACCGTGCCTACGGCCAGGCCAACGCATACCGCCAGCGCGGCGGTGATCACGAACCACAGGAAGGTGCGGCCACTGAGCGCGGCGACCGACTTCTGGCCGTGCAGCGACGAGATCGCGTTGATGACCGCGAAGAACACCAGCGGCACCGCGATCATCTTGATCAGGGTGACGTACAGCTCGCCGAGCGGGCCGAACCACGTTTCCGCGGCCGGGCCGAGCGCCCAGCCGGCCAGCGCGCCGAGCACGAAGCCACCGACCACGCGCTGCCAGAATGGAATCCGCAGCCAGGCAGAGACCAGCTTCATAGGCAATCCAGAGGGGAAGGAAGGGATGCTGGCACGATAGCCCAAGGCGGCCCGCAGAACGACCGCCCGGCCGGCAAATCAGTGTGTCATCGGCGTGCCTTGCGGCACCGGGCATAATGAACGTCCCGTTACAGTTTGTGAGATCCCAGCGTCCATGCGCCGTTCCGTCTCCCTGTTGGCCGCCTGCGCCACCACCCTGCTGCTGGGCGCCTGTGCCAGCACCACCCCCGCCGCTGCCCCGACCGGCCTGAAGGTCGCCGTCGACCCCGTCGCCCATCCGGCCGGTGAGACGCCGCAGTGGTGGTACCGCAGTGGCGCCGCCCAGGCCGCCGCCAACGGTGCGATGTCCGGCAAGGCCAAGAACGTCATCCTGTTCCTCGGTGACGGCATGAGCCTGACCACGGTAGCCGCCTCGCGCATCTACGAAGGCCAGCAGAAGGGCGGCTCCGGTGAAGAGAACCTGCTGTCCTGGGAGCGCTTCCCGGCCACGGCGTTCAGCAAGACCTACAACACCGATTCGCAGACCCCGGATTCGGCCGGCACCATGACCGCCATCACCACCGGCGTGAAGACCCATATGGGTGCGATCGGCGTCAGTGCCGGCAGCCGCACCGACTGCGCCGACAGCCTGTCCAAGGGCCTGCTGACCTGGCTGCAGCTGGCCGACAGCGCCGGCCTGGCCACCGGTGTGGTGTCCACCGCGCGCCTGACCCATGCCACCCCGGCGGCGACCTATGCGCACTCGCCCGAGCGCAACTGGGAAAACGACACCGACCTGACCGACGCGGCCAAGGCCGCAGGCTGCAAGGACATCGCCCAGCAGCTGCTGTCGACCTCGCGCTATGGCCGTGGCCCGCTGGTTGCCCTCGGCGGCGGCCGCGGTGAATTCACCACTGTGGAAGAGCGCGATCCGGAGTACGACGACAAGGTCGGCCAGCGCCTGGACGGCCGCAGCCTGGTGCAGGAATGGCAGCAGGCACACCCGCAGGGTGCCTACGTCTGGAACAGCAAGCAGCTGGCCGCCGCCGCGAACGCGCCGGCCATCCTCGGCCTGTTCGAGCCGGACCACATGCGCTACGAGTACGAGCGCCCGCAGGATCCGGGCGGTGAGCCGAGCCTGGCCGAACTGACCGCCGCAGCGATCAGGAATCTGGCCAAGCACCAGGAAGGCTACGTGCTGATGATCGAAGGCGCGCGCATCGACCACGCCAACCACAGCGGCAACGCCTACCGTGCGCTGACCGAGACCGTGGCCCTGTCCGACGCGGTGCGCGTGGCCAACGAACTGACCTCGGCCGACGACACCCTGATCATCGTCACCGCCGACCACTCGCACACGCTGAACTTCGTCGGCTACCCGGCGCGCGGCAACCCGATCCTGGGCAAGGTGAAGGACAAGGGCGGCGAAGATGGCGCCGGCAAGCTGGATTACGCGCTGGACGGCACCGGCCAGCCGTACACCACGCTGAGCTATGCCAACGGCCCGGGCCATACCGGCAGCAGCAACCAGCAGCCGGCCGGCCCGAAGCGCTACCCGCACAACCCGAGCAGCTTCGAACCGGCCAACGGCCGCCCGAACCTGCGCGAGGTCGACACCGAGCATCCGGATTACATGCAGGAAGCGCTGGTGCCGATGAAGTCCGAGTCGCACGGCGGCGAAGACGTCGGTATCTGGGCACGCGGCCCCGGCAGCAAGGCGATCCGCGGCACGCTGGAACAGAACGCGATCTACCACATGATCGTGCAGGCCACGCCGGCCCTGCGCGAGCGCCTGTGCCAGGCCGGCACCTGCGATGACAAGGGCGTGCCGGTTCAGCTGCCGGCACCGACGGCCTTCGAGCGCAAGGCCGAGGCCAAGTGATCGCACGGCAGGCCCGCCCTGCCCCTGCCAGCGGCCGCTTCGCGCGGTCGCTGGCCCTGCTCGGCGTGCTGGCCAGTTCCAGCGCGCTGGCGCAGGCACCGGCGTGCAAGCTGCTGACCGACGAACACGGGTTATGGCCGCTGCCCAACTGCGAAGTGGTCGACCACCGGCCGAAGATCCAGCCGGACACGCTGAAAGACCTGAACTTTGATGACCACGGCCTGGCCGTGGTGTATGCCGACCAGGGTTTCCATTACGTCGACCGCAAGGGCCGCAGCCTGCCGGTGCTGACCTGGGACAACGGCCCGGAGACACCGGAGGAAGGCCTGCTGCGCGGGCGCGTCGGCAATCGCGTGGGCTACTTCGATCTGACATTCCGCCAGGTGGTGCCGGGCACCTTCGATTTCGCCTGGCCGTTCCGAGATGGCGTGGCCGAGGTCTGCAACGGCTGTCGTCGCGGCACGCCGGATGGCGATGGCCACACGCCGATGGAAGGCGGAGAGCGGTTCCGCATTGACCGTTCGGGTCGTCGGGTGAAGTAGGTTTTCGGCAGGGCTGCGCCCTGCACCTGCAGACGCAACGGCAACGGCCGAAGCAACAGCAACAGCATGCACTCCGTGGGATGGCGGGGCACTGTGGGTTTGCGGGGACGCCGTAAACCCGTCCCTGGGGGCTTGGTCGCCGCATCCATGCAGCTCACACCCCGCAAACCCACAGTGCCCGCCTTCGACAGATTCCGGCGGCTGTTGGTAGGTGTCGACCTTGGTCGCCACATCTGTCAGATATCGAATGAGTCATCCACGCATGGCGTAGATCTACTGTGTCGACCAAGGTCGACACCTACCAAGGCAATACGTCGTTCCAACAGATCGCGGCCAACTGTCGAAGGCGGGGTGGGTCCGGTTGCGGGAGTGTCCGCGGCATGGATGCCGCGGCCAAGCCCCCATGGATGGGTTTACGGCGTCTCCCGCAACCGGACCCACCCCGCCATCCTTCAGGAAACCAGCTTCTGCTGTTGCTGTTGCTCTGGCTCGTAGCGAGTGCAGGGCGCAGCCCTGCCGAGCAACCCTATACTTGCCGCCGTGACTGCCTTCCCTGCCATCGTTCCGCTGGATGCGCCGCTGCTGGTGGGCTACAGCGGTGGTGTCGACTCCACCGTGCTGCTGCACTGGCTGTGGCGCTGCGCGCAGGCCTCCGGCACTTCGCTGCGCGCGGTGCACGTGCACCACGGCCTGCAGCCCGATGCGGATGACTGGGTGCTGCACTGCCAGCAGCAATGCGACGCCTGGGGCATCGAACTGGCCGTGCATCGCGTGCAGGTCGAGAACGGCACAGGCCTGGGCACCGAGGGTGCCGCTCGATTGGCACGACGCGCCGCGTTCGCCGCCGAACTGCGCGACGGCGAAACACTGGCACTGGCGCAGCACCAGGACGATCAGGCCGAGACCTTCCTGCTGCGGGCCCTGCGCGCTTCCGGCGTCGATGGCCTGGCGGCGATGTCCATGCACAGCCGCCTTGGCGAACATCCCTTGTGGCGCCCGCTGCTGGCGGTGCCACGCAGTGCACTGCTCGACTACGCGCGCCAGCACGCGCTGCGCTGGATCGAAGACCCCAGCAATGGCGACGACCACGCCGATCGCAACTTCCTGCGCCTGCAGGTGCTGCCGTTGCTGCGCCGGCGCTGGCCGCATGCCGCTGCAGCATTGGCGGGCAGCGCGACGCACTGCGGGCAGACCCGCGAACTGCTCGACGAGGAGGACGCCGAGCTGATCGCGCATCTGGAGGTGGCACCGCGCGTGCTGTCGCTGCAGCTGCTGCGCCAGGTCTCACCAGGGCGCGCCGCACGCGTGCTGCGTGCCTGGGCGGCCGGCCACGGTGCGGCACCGCTGCCGGCCACCGTGCTGCAGCAGGCGCTGGACGAGCTGCTGCCGGCCAATAACGATCGTCAGGCCCGTGTGAGCTGGCACGATCACGCGATCCAGCAATGGCGCGACCACGCCTACCTGCTGCCGGCCCGGCTGCCTGCGCTTCCCCTCGCGTGGCAGGCCGAATGGGATGGACGCGCACCGCTGCCATTGCCCGATGGTGGACAACTGCGCCTGCAGGGCACCCCGGCCTTCGAACGCCCGCTGCAGGTCCGTGCACGCGTGGGCGGTGAGCGCATTCTGCTGCCTGGCCGCCAGCATTCGCACGCATTGAAGAACTGCCTGCAGCGTGAGCACCTTGCCCCGTGGCGGCGCGCGCAGCTGCCGTTGATCTTTGATGGCCCGCAGTTGCTGGCCGCCGCCGACGTGGTCATCGGCGCGCCCTTGCAGGCCTGGTTGCAGGCGAACGACGCACAGCTGCAGTGGCGTCCCGGCGGCTGGTGAATTGACCCCCGCGCGCAGCCCGTCCACACTTGCCGCATGGCCAAGAAGTCCCCCGAAAACGCCTCCCCGGTCGCCCAGTTCGAGCAGTCGCTCGAATCGCTGGAACAGCTGGTGGAGCAGATGGAAACCGGCGAGCTGAGCCTGGAAGCTTCGCTCAGCGCTTACGAGCGTGGTGTCGGTCTGTACCGCCAGTGCCAGCAGGCGCTGGAGCAGGCGGAACTGCGCGTGCGCCTGCTCAGCGATCCGGCGCAGCCGGAAGCCTCCGAGCCCTTCGACCCGCCCAGCCATGACGGCTGAGGTTCTGTTCGCGCGCTGGCGCGACCGTATCGAAAGCCAGCTCGACGCCGCCCTGCCCTCGCCTGCCGAAGCACCGCAGCGCCTGCACCAGGCCATGCGCTATTCGGTGCTGGGTGGCGGCAAGCGCATGCGGCCGCTGCTGGTGTACGCCAGTGGTCACCTGTTCGGCGCGCAACCGGAAAGCCTGGACGCGGCCGCGATGGCCGTCGAGCTGATCCATGCCTATTCGCTGGTGCACGACGACCTTCCGGCAATGGATGACGACGCCCTGCGTCGCGGCAAGCCGACCACCCACATCGCCTTCGACGAAGCCACCGCGATCCTTGCCGGTGATGCGCTGCAGACCCGTGCCTTCGGCCTGCTGGCCGATGCACCGCTGCCAGCCACCTTGCGCGTGGCCTGCCTGCAGACCCTGGCCCATGCCTCGGGTGCTTCAGGCATGTGCGGCGGCCAGGCGCTGGACATCGATGCCACCGGCCAGCAGCAGACGCTGGCAGCATTGACCCGCATGCATGCCCTGAAGACCGGCGCCCTGATCCGGGCGGCAGTACGCATGGGCGCGCTGTGCGGCCAGGCCCACGAACCGCAGCTGGCCCAGCTGGACAGCTTCGCCGACGCGCTCGGCCTGGCCTTCCAGGTGCGCGATGACATCCTCGATGTCGAAGCCAGTTCCGAACAGCTGGGCAAGACCGCCGGCAAGGACCAGGCACAGGACAAGAGCACCTTCCCCGCCCTGCTCGGCATGGACGGTGCGAAGGCGCAGCTGCACGAGCTCGCTGCACGCATGCAGTCGATCCTGGCCGGGCATGGCGACGAAGCCGATGCACTGCGCGCGTTGGCGACGCTGGCGGTGGAACGCGATCACTGATCGCTATACACGGCCGGGCATTTCCCGCACACGAAAACGCCCGGCAGTGCCGGGCGTTTTCAGTTCCGCGTGCGGACGATCTTACTTGATCAGGCGCAGCGCGAACGGGTAGCGGTAGGCTTCGCCGTTGTTGGCCTTGACCGCAGCGATGATGCTGAACACCAGGCTGATGATGCCGACGATCGGTGCCAGGATACCGCCGATGATCACGATCATCAGGATCATGCTGATGACCATGGCGATGGTCACGGTGATCTGGAAGTTAAGGGCTTCCTTGGCCTGGTCGGTCACGAAGGCCTTGCCCGCGTCATCCTTGTTGATCAGCCAGATGATCAGCGCGCCGATGAAGCCGGTGAAGATGCCCAGCAGGTGCGCGGCCAGGGCCATGGTGCGCTGGTCGGCCGGGACGTCGGTGATGGCCGGCGGCGGCGGCGGGACGTTATCGAATTCGCTCACGACAAAACTCCTTTTCATTGGGTGGTCTTGACCAACCAGCACCCAGCTGATTGCGTCAGGCGGGCATAGCTTACGCCATCGACGGCATCAATCATTACCGGCGATGGTCATCCGCCCCAACAGGATCGAACCGGTCCGGATGTGCGAGCGGGGATCAACGTCGCTGCCGACCGCCTCGATGCTGCTGAACATCTCGCGCAGGTTGCCGGCGATGGTGATGCCGTCCACCGGGTACTGGATCTCGCCGTTCTCGATCCGGAAGCCACCCGCGCCACGCGAATAGTCGCCGGTCACGCCGTTCACGCCCTGCCCCATCAGCTCGGTCACCAGCAGGCCGTCGCCCATCTGCCGCGCGATGTCCTGCAGGGAGCCGGCATTGGCCGTCAGCTGCAGGTTATGCACGCCACCGGCGTTGGCAGTAGTCTGCAGGCCCAGCTTGCGTGCCGAGTAGCTGCCCAGCACATAGCGTTGCAGCACGCCGTCGCGGACCAGGGCCGAGGCGCGGGTGGCGACGCCGTCGCCGTCGAAGGCCGCCGAGCGCAGGCCACGGCGCAGGTGCGGCAGCTCCTCGATCTGCATCCATTCCGGGAACAGGCGCTGGCCAACGCTGTCCAGCAGGAAACTGGCCTGGCGATACAGGGCACCGCCGGACACCGCCGACAGCAGGTGCCCGACCAGGCTGCGCGCAACTTCCGGGGCGAACAGCACCGGCATGCTGCCGGTGGCCAGCGATCGCGGCTGCAAGCGGGCGACAGTGCGCTCGGCGGCACGACAACCGACCAGGCCGACATCCTCCAGGTCCTCGCGAGCCAGCGCACTGGTGTACCAGCCATCTCGCTGCATGCCATCGCCCTGCCCGGCGATCAGCGCACAACCGACCGAATGGTGGGTGCCGCGCTCACGGCCGATGAAGCCATGCGAATTGGCATAGACCGACAGGCTCTGCATGCTCGACACCGAGGCGCCGTCGGAATTGCGGATCTGCGCATCGGCCTCACGGCCTGCGGCTTCGCAGGCCAGGGCCAGGTCCACCGCCTCGTCGGCCTGCAGCGGCCACGGGTGCCAGCCGTCCAGGTCCGGGAAGTGGGTGGCCATCAGGTCCGCCTCGGCCAGGCCGGCGGCCGGGTCGTCTTCGGTATGCCGGGCGATCGCACAGGCCTGTTCGACCGTGGCGGCAAGGCTGGCCTCGTTCAGGTCGCCGGTGCTGGCACTGCCCTTGCGTTGGCCGAAATAGACGGTGACGGCGATACCGCGGTCACGGGTGGACTGCACGGTCTCAACCTCGCCAAGGCGGACATTGACCTCCAGGCCACGGTCTTCGCTGCAGCTGACCTCGGCCTGGCTGGCGCCCAGCGCACGGGCGCGGTCGAGCAGCTGCTGGGAAAGGTCGGCCAGCCGTTCCAGCCGGGCCGGGCTGTCGTCGCCGACAGCGACTTCAGGGGCGATCACGTTCAATGCTTTATCCTGTACGGGTTGGGCCCGGCATCACGCCGGGCGACTTTTTTTGAGATCAGGTAGGAACGATGCGCGGACGCGACGAAGAAACCGGTGAATTCCACGACAAGAGCCGCAGCCAGAACCGGCGCGACGCGCTCGACGTCCTGGCCCTGGGCGAGAAGCTGGTGTCGTTGACCCCGGCCCAGCTGGCACGCCTGCCGATCCCGGAAGACCTGCTGCCGCATATCGCCGAGTGCAAGCGCATCACCGCCCACATCGCCCACAAGCGCCAGCTGGCGTTCCTGGCCAAGCACATGCGCCGCGAAGAAGACGCCACGCTGGATGCGATCCGCGATGCGCTGGACGCCAACAGCGAAACCGGTCGCCGTGAAGTGGCGATGATGCACCGCGCGGAAGACTGGCGCGACCGCCTGCTGGCCGAGGGTGACAAGGCGCTGGCTGCACTGCTGGACGACTACCCGCAGGCCGACCGCCAGCAGCTGCGCACGCTGGTGCGCAATGCGCAGGCCGAGAAGGCCAAGAACAAGCCGCCGCGCGCCTACCGCGAAATCTTCCAGGTGCTGCGCGCCCTGATGCTGCCGGCCGCGCTGGGCCTGAAGGCCAGCGCCGAAGACGCCGACCCCGTCGAGACCGACGAAGCCGACGAGGACTGAGTCCCCGCCGAGCGGGGCGGTGGCGCTGGCCATCGCCCGGCTCAGGCCTGGGTACCGCCGACGGTGATGCCCTCGATCAACAGCGACGGCTGGCCAACCCCCACCGGCACGCTCTGCCCGTCCTTGCCACAGATACCCACGCCCTCGTCCAGGGCCAGGTCGTTGCCGACCATGCGCACCTTCTGCATGGTTTCCGGACCATTGCCGATCAGCGTCGCCCCCTTCACCGGCGCGGTGATGCGGCCATCCTCGATCAGGTAGGCCTCGGTGGCCGAGAACACGTACTTGCCGCTGGTGATGTCGACCTGGCCGCCACCGAAGTTCACCGCGTACAGGCCCTTCTTCACCGAGCGGATCATTTCCTGCGGGTCGTGCTGGCCGGCACGCATGTAGGTATTGGTCATGCGCGGCATGGTCAGGTGCGCGAACGATTCGCGGCGGCCGTTGCCGGTCGGCGCCATGCCCATCAGGCGTGCATTGAGGCTGTCCTGCATGTAGCCGACCAGGATGCCGTCCTCGATCAGCGTGGTGCACTGGCTCGGGTGGCCTTCATCGTCGATGTTCAACGAACCACGGCGACCGTCGAGGGTGCCATCGTCGACAATGGTCACGCCCGGTGCCGCCACGCGCTCACCGATGCGACCAGCGTAGACACTGGTGCCCTTGCGGTTGAAGTCGCCTTCCAGGCCATGGCCGACCGCTTCATGCAGCAGCACGCCAGGCCAGCCAGGGCCCAGTACCACCGGCATCACGCCGGCCGGCGCCGGCACGGCTTCCAGGTTCACCAGCGCCTGGCGCAGGGCCTCGCGCGCAAACGCTTCCGGGCGACCGTCGGCGAACAGCGCCTCGTAGCCATAGCGGCCACCACCGCCGGCATAGCCGGACTCGCGGCGGCCGTTGTGTTCGACGATCACCTGCACGTTCAGGCGCACCAGCGGGCGCACGTCAGCGCCCAGTACACCGTCGCTGCGGGCGATCAGCACCGTATCGACGCCGCCGGACAGGCTCACCATCACCTGCTTCACGCGCGGGTCGGCGGCGCGCAGGTAGCCATCCAGGCGCTTGAGCACCTCGACCTTGGCCTCGTTGCCGATGCCATCGATCGGGTCCAGCGCCGGGTACAGCGCGCGCGCGTTGCCGCGCAGCAGCGATCGCCCGGACTGGGCGCCACCTTCGCGCGAAATCGCACGCGCCGACTGCGCCGCGGCCAGCAGCGCATCGGCATGGATGTCATCGGAGTAGGCGAAACCGGTCTTCTCGCCGGAAATCGCCCGCACGCCCACGCCCTGCTCGATGGAATGGGCACCGTCCTTGACGATGCCGTCCTCCACGCTCCAGCTCTCGCGGCGGGCGTGCTGGAAATAGAGGTCGCCGAAGTCCACACCGGGGCCGAGCAGCTGGCCGAAGGTGCGCTCCAGGCCAGCGGTATCCAGGCCGCCGGGGCGCAGCAGGCGGTCTTGGGCAAGCGTCAGGGCGATATCAGTCATGGTCTCGATCTGGGGGTGCGGGGGCGCTCAGGCAAGCCCCGTGAACAGGAGGTCCACGCTCAGCGTGAGCGTGGCAGGTCGGTAACGGTCGGCGGTACGGCCGGGGCCGGGGCCGGGCGCGGTACGGGCGCTGGCGGGGTCTTGTCGCGGCTGCGTTCGATCACTTCCACCTTCGGCTCCTTCCATGGGCCGGTCACCTTGTAGGTGCGGGCGCCGATCTCGCCGAGCGGTTTGGACAATACCGCATTGGTGGCCGCGCCGAGTGCCGCGCCGACCGGGCCACCTGCCACCGCGCCGACCACGGTCAGCAGATTGCCGGCCCGCGGGTTGACATCGATGGTCTGGTCGAACTGCTGGTTGCGCAGGTCGGCCTGGCCGCGGATGGTGATGTTCGCCGCCGGGCCTTCGATCAGCACCTTGTCGGTGCGGGCCATGCCCTGTCCGAACTGCACGCTGCCGTCGACCTGGTTGAACGCGAAGCCCTTGGAGAAGAAGTCGCGGAAGTCGAACATCAGGCGCCGCGGCAGCTGGGTCACGCTGAGCAGGCCCAGCACACGACCGGCGCCCGGCTCCAGCTCCAGCAGCTGGCCATTGCGCGCGTGCAGGTCAAGGCGGCCCTGCAGGTTGGCCAGCTGGAAGTCCGACGGCCCCCCGCTCCACGACGCCTGCAGCTGCGCCTGGCCGGAGCCGCCGCGCAGCTGGCCGCCGTAATCGAGGTTCTGCATCAGGCCGCCCAGGTCCTCACTACGCACCTGCGCGGTCAGCTCGGTGCGGGCACCACCGGTGCGGCCCAGCCAGCGACCACTGATGTCGATTTCCTGGTCGGGCGCACGGAAGCGCAGCTCGTCCACGTTCAGGCCATTGGCCAGCGGCCGCGTACGCAGCACCGCCTGGCCCAGCACCACCTTGCCGAACTGCAGGTCGGCAATGTCCAGCGCGAACGGCGGCAGCTTGGCCGGGTCCATGTCGTTGGCGCCGGCCTGCACCCGCGCTGGCGCGGCCGCGCCCGGTGCCGGCGGCAACGACTGCCAGTGCACGCGGTCGAGTTGGCCACTGATGGTGCCTCCTTCGGCGTTGGGTACGGTCAGGCGACCGGCCAGCGAAGGTCCATCCAGGCGCACATCCAGCGCCTGCGGTCCCGGCTGCAGCTGCAACCGGGTCTGCTCGAAGACGCCGCCGATCAGCATCAGCTTGCCGACCTGCACGTCTACGGCACGCAGCGGCATGCCGTCATCGTCGTTGCCACCGCGGGCAAGGCCGATCCACTCCAGCGCATCCAGGGTCGGGCTGCGGCCATTGACGGACAATCCGCTCGGCGGCGGCTCGCGATCGGCATGGTCGCTGCCCAGAGTGACCTGCACGCCGGTGCGGTTGTTGTGGCTGCGCGCGGCCAGCGCCAGCCGCTGGCCAAAGGCCACGTCGATGCGGCCGGCACCCATCGGCAGCTGCGCGGCCACCGTGGTCGCCAGCGGCTCGGTGGCCGGCTTGTCCAGGGGCGCCGGCAGGTCCAGGCGGGTTCCCACCAGATCCGAACTCAGGCGCAGCTCGCTGGGCGGTGAGGGCGCTCCCGGTGCGACTTTGGGCAGGTTGACCGCGATGGTCCATGGCGAGGTACCGGCGATATAGGGCTTGAGCCACGCCATTTCCGGGGCACGGTCAATCAGCACGCCCGCGTCGAGGTTGGCCGCCAGCTGCGACTCGAACGCCAGCCTGCTGTCGTGCACGTAGCCGCCGGCGCGCAGGCTCAAGCGGCCGTCCTGACCAAGGTGGCGCACCGCCAGTTCCTCGGCACCGAAGCCACCATTGCTGTAGCGCGCCTGCCCATGCATGTTGTCGAAGGCCAGCTGGAAGCGCTTGTCCACCAGCTTCACACCGTTGAGGTCGACCGTGCCCTGCAGGTGACCGCCGCCTTCATCGTGGTGCAGCGGCTGCAGCAGGTCGAAGGTCACGTGCGCTGGGCCGCTGGCGACCAGGTTGTCCAGGGTATCGCCATAGTCCTTCTGCAGCGGGCTCTGCCGCAGCATCGCCAGCAGCTTGCCCGCATCGCTGGGCGCATCCGCGCGCACATACAGCGGCTGCTGGCCGAAGTCCGGAATGCCCGCTTCGAATGCCTGTACCGCCACGCCGGCCAGATCGCCGCGCCCGCGCATGTCGAAGCCGGGGCCGATGAAGGCGATGTCGGCATCGACCTGGCGCATCAGCGGCCAATCGTGCTGGAAGCGGATCTCGCCATTGGTGATGTGCCCGGTGGCCTCGAAGCGGCCATCATGGTTGTCGAACGGCCAGTCATCCAGGTCACCGCTGACCAGCCCGACACCGTTGCGCACCTGCCCACCGGCCAGTGCCATGTCCAGCCAGTCGGTGGCGCCCTTGCTCATCTTGGAATGGATCCAGAACCGCTTGGCCGCGGTCATCGGCACATCGTCCAGCTTGGCCGCCAACTGCAGCCACGGCCGCGTGCCGTCCCCCTGGAACCAGACGCCGCCACGCACGTCGGCTGCGTAATCGGTACCTTCCACCCGCATCGCCGCGGTGCCGATGCGCCAGCCACCGGCCTCGTCGCGCCAGCCCACCACCTGCCCGGCCAGATGCAGGTCGTGGCGCACCCCGAAGCCGGTCGGCCAATCGAACTGCAGCTGACGTTGCGGCTGCAGCTGCAGGCTGAAGCCATCGGCATCGCCCTCGAAGCGCCCCCCCCAGGCCGCGCAGGCCCGGCGAGTGACCCACGCTGGCGAAGCCCAGCGACTGCAGCTCACCCTGCACCCACAACGGGCCATCACGTTCACCGGCCAGCTGCAGCTCACGCACATCCAGCTGCGGTTTGGACAGGAACAACCAATGGCGCAGGCCGGGGTCGAGGCGATCACTCAGCGCCAGGGCCCGCAGCGCGGTACCGGCCTGTACCTCGCCGGAACCAACCCGCAACTGCTTGCCGACCTGCAGGTGCAGGCCATCGAGCTGTTGTTCACCGTCCGCCGACTTCAGGCGCAGGCGCGGCACCTGCAACGCCCAGCCATCGGCCTGGCGCTGCCAGCGCAGGCGGGCCTGCACGCGCTGCAGCTGCAGCTGCGGAGCAGCCACGTCGGGCATCGGTGCGCCGTCGATGCGGACGTCACGCAGGTCCGAATCAGTGGTCAGGGCCACCGGCGCGAAATCGCGCAGGGTCAGCCACAGGTTCAGTTCGCCCTTGCCCTCGCGCAGGCGGATGCCCCCGGCCGCCAGCAGCGGCGACCAGGCGTGGAAATCAACGGGGTCTGCGCCAAGCCAGGCCTGGCCGTTGCCGCCTGCGCGGTCCACGTCCAGTACCGCGGTCAAAGGCAGCGCATCGGCCTGTGCCCATGCCCGTACGCCCACCCGCAGGCGCTGGCCGTTGACGCGCAGGCGGAGGTCGATGCGCGGCAGCGTGGTGTCGATGCCCAGGCCCGGCGCATGCACGCCCAGGCGGCCACCGATCACCTGCAGTTCGCCCAGCCGGCGCAACGCGTCCAGCGGGTCGCCGCCGGTGTTGGACTGCGGCAGGCCACGCACCGACCAGCGGCCGTCCTCGCCCTGCTGCAGGTCCAGTGCCAGGCCACGCAGGCGCAGTTCGGTCAACGAGCGGCCGGGCAGCAGCCCGCTGTACATCGACACCAGCACCTCGGCCTCGCCGATGGCCAGGCCCTGGCCGGCGCCGATGCGCAGGCCCTTCAGCTGCAGCAGCGGACCACGCCGGGTCCAGGCCGTCTGCAGCTGGTCGAAATGCACCGGCTGGCCGGCGCGTTCACTCAACCAGGCGGCAATCCTGTCGGGATGGCGCTCGGCCAGCGGCAGCAGCTGGCTGAGGGTGCCCACCAGCAGTGCCAGCCCGACCAGGCCCACCGCGCAGGCGGCAATGAAATGACGGCGGATCCTTCGCAGTCGCAGGCGCGGCGGCGCGCTCATCGGCCACCGCCGGCCTGCGGCCGGCGAGGATCAGAGCAGAACAACATCGAATTGCTCCTGCAGGTACTGCTCGTCCGCCTGGAAGCGGATGCTCTTGCCGAGGAATTCCTCCAGCTCGGCCACCGCCGAGGACTCCTCGTCGGTGATGCGCGCGACCACCTTGGTCGAGGCGATCACCAGCAGGCGCGCGGCATCGAACTGGCGCACGGCACGGGTGATCTCGCGGAAGATCTCGTAGGTCACCGTTTCGGTGGTCTTGATGCTGCCACGACCGCTGCACTGCGGGCAGGTTTCCGACAGCTGGCGCTCCAGGCTCTCGACCGTGCGCTTGCGGGTCATTTCGACCAGGCCCAGCGGCGAGAAGTCGTACACCGTGGTCTTGGCATGGTCGCGGGCCAGCGCCTTTTCCAGCGTACGCAGTACCTGGCGGCGGTGCTCGGCATCATCCATGTCGATGAAGTCGATGATGATGATGCCGCCGAGGTTGCGCAGCCGCAGCTGCCTGGCCACCGCCTGCGCGGCCTCCAGGTTGGTGCGGAACACGGTCTCTTCCAGGTTGCGCTGGCCAAGGAACGAGCCGGTGTTCACGTCGATGGTGGTCATCGCCTCGGTCTGGTCGATGACCAGGTAGCCGCCGGACTTCAGCGGCACCTGCTTGTCCAGCGCGCGGCCGATCTCGTCCTCCACCCCGAACATGTCGAAGATCGGCCGGTCGCCCGAATACAGCTCCAGCTTCTCGGCCAGCACCGGCATGTACTTGGCCACGAAGGCCTGCAGCTGGGCGAAGGTTTCCTTCGAATCGACCTTCACCTTGTCCACGTCCTTGCGGATCAGGTCGCGCACCGATCGCAGCGGCAGGCTCAGGTCTTCATAGATGTTGCTGCACGAGGCAGCTTCGCGGCCACGACGCTCGACCACGTTCCAGACCCGCGACAGGTAGGCGATGTCCTCGGCGATGGCTTCGGCCGGCTGGCCCTCGGCGTTGGTACGCACGATGTAGCCGTAGCCACCATGCTGGGCCGACAGCTCGGTCACCAATGCCTTCAGCCGCGCGCGCTCGGTTTCATCCTCGATGCGCGCGGACACGCCCACGACCTTGGATTGCGGCAGCAGCACCATGTAGCGCGAAGGAATGCTGATCTGCGTGGTCAGGTGCGCGCCCTTGGTGCCGATCGGGTCCTTCACCACCTGCACCACGATGTCCTGGCCATCACGCAGCAGCTCGACGATGGGCACGCTGGCCGGCGGCGGCAGGGTCGTGTTCTCGGTGTCGGCACTGGCCACCGGGGCCGGGCGCACCACGTCGTTGGCGTGCAGGAACGCGGCGCGCTCCAGCCCCACTTCGACGAAGGCCGCCTGCATGCCAGGCATGACCCGCTGCACCTTGCCCTTGTAGATGTTGCCGACCACGCCACGGCGCCAGCCGCGCTCGATGTGCAGTTCCTGCAGCATGCCGTTTTCGATCACCGCGACCCGGGTTTCGCGCGGGGTCACATTGACCAGGATTTCCTCAGACATCGGCAGCCTCCCTGGCGGCATCAGCAGTTGGGGCCGGCACGCCGCAGCGCGCCAGCAGACGATCAGTGTGCAGCAGCGGCAGTCCCATCACGCCGGAGTAGCTGCCGGAAAGATGTTCGATCCAGCGTTCGGCCCCGCCCTGGATGGCGTAGGCGCCGGCCTTGTCCAGTGGCTCACCGGTGGCCACGTAGGCGGCGATGTCGGCAGCGTCGATCGGCGCGAAGGTCACTTCGGAAATGACCAGTTCGCTGTCCAGCCCATCCGCACCGACCACCACCACGGCGGTCATTACCTGGTGGGTGCGCCCGGCCAGTCGCGCCAGCATCGCACGCGCGTCGGCTGCGTCGGCCGGCTTGCCGAACACTTCACCGTCCAGCACCACCTCGGTGTCCGAGCCCAGCACCCGCGCCTGCGGGTCTTCGGCCAGCACCCGCGCCAGCCCGGCACGCGCCTTGTCGGCGGCGACCCGGCACACATACTGTTCGGCACTCTCGGTCGCGGCGCGCTGCTCGACGACCTCCAGGTCCAGGGCCTGGAAGGGGCGTCCGAGTCGGGCCAGCAACTGGTTGCGTCGGGGGGAGCGGGAAGCAAGATAGAGCATCGGCACAGCATAACCTGAGCCCGTCACCTGAATCGTCGGCAACCCGTCGAGGAACGCACACAACCCCGAACGGGCTCACAGCGCGTTCATCGCTACGACACCACCCTCACCGCACAACAAGGAGATCCCATGCGCCTGACCGCCACCCCGCTGCTGCTCGCCCTGTCCCTCGCCCTTGGAACCTCGATGACCGCCCATGCTGCCCCGTCGTCGCCATCGATCGCCGCCGCGGCCGAAGGCACCCTGCTGAACATCTCGTCCAACGCCGAAGCCACCCGTGTGCCGGACGTCGCCACGCTGTCGGCCGGCGTGGTGACCCAGGCCGCCGATGGCAACAGCGCGATGCGCCAGAACGCCCAGCAGATGGACAAGGTGCTGGCAGCGGTCAAGGCCGCCGGCATCGCCGAGCGCGACGTGCAGACCAGCGGGGTCAGCCTCAACCCGCAGTACCGCTACGCCGACAACGAAGCGCCGAAGATCACCGGCTACCAGGCCAGCAACACGGTCAGCCTGAAGGTCCGCGACATCGCCAAGCTCGGCAAGGTGCTGGACGCGCTGGCCGCACAGGGCGCCAACCAGATCAACGGCCCCAGCTTCGAGATCGATCAGCCCGAACCGGTCTATGACGAAGCCCGCCTCGCCGCGCTGAAGAAGGCCCAGGCCCGTGCCCAGACCTACGCCAAGTCGCTGGGCCTGCAGGTGCGCCGCATCGTCAGCATTTCCGAGAACGCCGGCGGCGGCTACCGCCCGATGCCGATGATGCGGGCCATGTCGGCCGGCGCAGCGATGGACAAGGCCACCCCGGTCGCACCGGGTGAATCCACTGTTTCGGTCAATCTGGACGTGGTGTTCGAACTGGGTCGCTGATCCCATCCCTTCCGGTAGACAGAGGCGGGTCCCGCAGGGGGCCCGCCTTTTTCATGTGGGCCGGGGCGGCTGGCTGAAGGCCAGCCCAACGATCCTGTCCCTGCCTCTAGGCAGTGGCCGGGGCCTGGCGTTAATGATTGGCTGCCAGCCGCGTGCGGCAACCCCGCCACGGGCCCTGGTGCGTTGAGGACTTCGTCACTGGCATGGAGGTGGACCATGGTTCGTACGTATCCCGTTGCATCCCCGCACTTCGACCCCGCCCGCGTTGCCGCCTGGAGCGCGGCCATCGCCCTGCATCTGCTCGCGTTCCTGTTGCTGTTGATCCCGGCGACCTACCAGGCCGTGCAGGTCCCGCGTGACAAGACCACGGTCAGGCTGATCGAGAAGATTCCGCCAACGCCGCCCCCTCCGGTACTGCAGGAACCGGAGGAAGTCGCCCGGGTCGTGCCGAAACCGCGCACCCAGCCGGTGGTTCCGCCACTGCCCGCTCCCACGGCGACCGTGGAAGAGACCCAGGGCATCGCGCTGCCGGCCGCCGAACAGGCCGCGCCGCAACTCGCGCCGAGCATCGACGCCCATGCACCGCTGGCCGGCGCCCAGCTGCAGTACCGCAGTGCCCCACCGCCGGCCTATCCGGTCGCCGCGCTGCGCAACCATGAGCAGGGCACGGTGCTGCTGCGGGTGGAGGTCGACAGCAGCGGTCAGCCGGTCGCGGTCAGCATCGAGCGCAGCAGTGGCTCGCGCCACCTGGACCAGGCCGCACGCCAGCAGGTGCTCAAGCGCTGGCGCTTTGAACCGGCCCAGCGTGATGGCGTAGCGGTACCGGCCATCGGCCTGGTGCCGGTGCAGTTCTCGTTGCCGGACTGACGATTCGGGGCCGGTCCGACCGCCTGTCGGACCGGCCTTCGGGATCGAAATGCCAAACTCGGCAAAGTTCGAGCTCAAACGTTACGGATTAAGCAAAATTTCACGACTTCGTCACCCGTCGGAAACCTAGATTGGCCCGTCCCGGACACTCCGGAGACAGCCCTCAACGCTACGGTTTTCCAGTTAGGAGAGAAGCTGTGAAACACCTGATCCAACGGCCCGCCAGCCGCCGCCGCTGCACCCTGGCATCGTCCATCACCCACATCCTTACCGGCGGCACCCTGCTGCTGGTTGGCGCCGTGGCTTCCACCTCCGCGTTCGCGCAGGAAAAGGCCACCAACCTGGACCGCATCACGGTTACCGGTTCGAACATTCCGCGCACCAACACCGAAACACCGTCCCCGGTGCAGGTGGTGACCCGCCAGGAAATCGACCGCACCGGCAAGACCACGGTTGCCGAATACCTGCAGACCCTGACTGCTGATGGTTCCGGCTCCATTCCAAAGACCTTCGGCAACGGCTTCGCCGGCGGTGGCGCCGGTATTTCGCTGCGTGGCCTGGGCGCGGGTTCGACCCTGGTCCTGTTGAACGGCCGCCGCATGGCCACCTACGGCCTGGCTGACGACGGCCAGAAGGTCTTCACCGACCTGAGCACCATTCCGCTCGACGCGGTTGAACGCGTGGAAGTGCTGAAGGATGGCGCCTCGGCGATCTATGGCTCCGATGCCATCGCCGGCGTGGTCAACATCATCCTGCGCAGTGACTTCCAGGGCGCGATCCTGCGCGGTTCCTACGGTGTCTCCGGCGACGGCGATGGCGACGCGAAGAAGGCGACCCTGACCGCGGGTACTGGCGACCTCGCAACCGACGGCTGGAATGCCTTCTTCAGCCTGGATGTCGCCAAGACCGATGCGATCAAGATCAGTGATCGCAAGAACCGCAAATGGATCGGTACCGGTGATACCCGCCCGTGGGGCTACGGCAACAACGCCCAGTTCCTGGGCGGCGCCTTCCTCAGCGGCAAGACCCGCGGTGGTGTTGGTCCGAATGGTTCGGTATATGACGATCGCAATGTAACCGAAGAGAATCCTGCCTTCCTGGTCGCTTTGCCCGGTTGTGCTGGTCTTACCACGATTCCGGGCCAGACAGAGGCGTCCGCACAGGCGCAGGGCTGCTTGTGGGATCCGAACCAGCTGTATCGCGATCTCACCCCGGAAGAGAAGTACGTCAATGTGTTTGGACGTGCCAGCTTCGCCTTTGGTGAAGGTGGAGAGATCTACACCGAAATCGGCTACTCAAAGAAGGAAACCACCTTCAGCAACACCCCGTCTGGCGTTTCAGGCGGCTGGGGCTATCCGGGCGGCCCGGTCAACGCCAACAGTGGCGATGGCGCTACGGTGCTGGGACCGAACCATCCAGATAATCCGATTCCGGGCCAGGCCTCGCGCCTGCGCTATTCGGCTTGGGATGTCGGTCCGCGTGTAACCAACAACACCAACGAGTTCACCCGCTTCCTGGTCGGCGTCAAGGGCAACTGGGGCGACTGGAGCTACGACACCGCCTACCTGCATTCCGGCACCGACCTGGTCAACAAGCGCACCGGCTTCCTCAACTACGACAATGTACGTTGTGCACTGGCCAACCCGAACTGTGCCGGTGGTGTGTGGCGCATCGGCGACAACGCCAATCTCAATTCGCAGGCGCTGTACGACTTCATTTCGCCGGATATCAGCGCACGTGCGAAGTCGAGCCTGGACATGTTCGACTTCACCGTGTCGCGCAGCCTGATGGACCTGAAGGGTGGCCCGCTGGGCCTGGCGCTGGGTACTGAATGGCGCAAGACCAGCAACAGCCTGACCCCGCAGACCTACACCGACCAGGGCCAGATCATCGGCCTGGGCTACTCGGCCTACGACGGCACCCAGAACGTGTACGCCGGTTACGTCGAGCTGTCCGCACCCGTGCTGGAAACCCTGGAACTGTCCGGTGCGGTGCGCTACGACAAGTACGAGAGCGGTGAAGGCAAGGCCACGCCGAAGATCGGCATCAAGTGGACGCCGGCCGATTGGATCGCACTGCGCGGCAGTTATGCGGAAGGCTTCCGTGCACCGAACCCAGCCGAGAACGGCGATGGTGGTCTGGCAGCATTCTCCAATGCGTCCGACCCGGTGCGTTGCCCGGGCGGCAACCCGGCACCAGGTGCAAACGACGACGACTGTGGCGCTCTGCCGGTCGCCATCATCACCCGCCCGAACAAGGACCTGAAACCGGAAGAGTCCAAGAGCTATTCGGTGGGTATCGTCCTGCAGCCCACGTCCACGACTTCGCTGACCATCGATGCCTGGCAGATCAAGCGCACCAACGAAATCGCCCAGGGCAGCACCTCCGAAGCCATTGCCGCCGGCAACGTGTTGCGTGACAACAACCTGCTAAATGGCGTCCCCGGTACCGGCAGCATCCTGGCGGTCAACACGCAGTACATCAATGCCGCATCGACCCGGGTCCGGGGTATCGATACCGATATCCGCCAGACCTTCGATATCGGCCCGGGCCAGCTGGAAATGGACCTGCAGTGGAGCCATGTGCTCAAGTTCGAGCGCACCGATGCCGACGTGACTGTCGACTACGCCGGTACCCACGGCAACTGCGACGTGACCAACTGCATCGGCACGCCGAAGGACCGCATCAACTTCGGCACCACCTGGAGGCAGGGCCCGTGGAGCGTCAGCGGCGTCGCCAACTACATCTCGAAGATGGACAACAAGGACTTCCGCGGTCCGGATGGCTCCTACCTGTTCGCATATGCGGACGGTACGGACGTCAAGAAGATCTCCTCGTTCACCACCTTCGACCTGTCGGGCCGCTGGAACATCACTGACGCCTTCGAGCTGAACGCATCTGTGCAGAACGTGTTCGACCGCATCGCGCCGCTGGATCCGTCCACCTACGGTGGCGTGAACTACAACCCGCTGCACTTCAGCGGTGCCATCGGCCGTTACTTCACCGTCGGCGCCAAGTACACCTTCAAGTAATACCGTTCAACGCACCACCTTCGAAGGCCCGGGCATCTGCCCGGGCCTTCGTCGTTGCGGCCCCCTTGCGCGCATGTTCACGGGCACGCCGCTACCGTGGGGTAGCGGCATCACCGCCGCAGGGGACATCATGGCCACGACCTCACAACGCCTCGGGCTGCCCGCGTTGACCGCACTGGTGGTCGGCTCGATGGTCGGCGCCGGCATCTTTTCATTGCCGCAGAACGTGGCGCGCAGCGCCGGGCCGGCAGCGGCGCTGCTCGGCTGGGCGGTCAGCGGCGCCGGCATGCTGATGCTCGCCTTCGTGTTCCAGGCCCTGGCCAACCGCCGGCCGGATCTCGATACCGGCATCTATGCGTATGCGCGCGAGGGCTTCGGCAACTACATCGGTTTCTCCGCGGCATGGGGCTACTGGGTCGCCTCGGTACTCGGCAACGCCAGCTTCTTCGTGCTGATCTTCAGTGGCCTCGGCCACTTCATGCCGGTCTTCGGTGAAGGCAACACCCCGGCCGCCGTGGCCGCTTCGTCGCTGCTCCTCTGGACCGTGCACCTGCTGGTGCTGCGCGGCCTGCGCACCGCCGCCATCGTCAACGGCCTGGTGACGGTGGCCAAGCTGCTGCCCATCACGCTGTTCCTGATCCTGGCCGCCGGTGCGTTCCGCATGGATGTGTTCCGTGCCGGTTTCCTGGGCACGCCCGCGCTCGGCGACCTCGGCCAGCAGCTGCGCGGCATGATGCTGGTGACCGTGTGGGTATTCATCGGCATCGAAGGCGCCAGCATCTACTCGCGCCGCGCGGCCCGCCGTGCTGATGTCGGCCGCGCTACGGTGATCGGCTTCCTCGGCGTCTGGCTGCTGCTGGTGCTGGTCAGCCTGCTGTCGATGGGCATACTGTCGCAGGCCGAACTGGCCGGATTGCCCAATCCGTCGATGGCCTACGTGCTGCGCGCCATCGTTGGCGAGTGGGGCGCGACGGTGATCATCATCGGCTCGATCATTTCGGTACTCGGCGCGCTGCTGGCCTGGGTGCTGCTGTGTGCCGAAGTGCTGTACGCCGCTGCGGGCGACGGCACCATGCCGGCCTTCCTGGGCCGCGAGAACGCGCGCGGCGTGCCGGCCAACGCACTCTGGCTGAGCAATGGGTTGATCCAGCTGTTCCTGCTGCTGGTGCTGGTCAACTCCGGCAGCTACACCGGCCTGGTGCTGCTGGCCGCGTCGATGAGCCTGGTGCCCTACTTCCTGTCGACCGCGTTCGGCGTGCAACTGGCGTGGCGCGGGCACGCCTATGCGGGTGAACCGGGCGTGCGCGGGCGCGATTTCGCGGTGGCGCTGCTGGCCAGTGCCTACGCGTTGTGGCTGGTGTATGCAGGAGGTCTCGACAACCTGCTGCTGTCGGTGCTGCTGTATGTGCCCGGCGTGGTGGTGTTCGCACTGACCCGGCTCCAACGCGGTGAGCAGGTATTTACGCGATGGGAATGGGTGCTGTTCGGTGCCATTCTGGTGGTGGCCATCGCTACGCTGGTCGCGTTCTCCAGAGGTGAGCTGGCACTGTAGAGCCGAGCCCGCGCCCGGCTTGGCACAGGCAGTCGCGCATGGCCCGGCTCTACAGCTGGCGTTCCGGCAGCATGCCGATATCCTGCATCCAGCGTTCGGCCAGCCGCGGCCACGCCGTGACCGGTGCATCCTTCATGCGCAGACCGAACGCATGGCCGCCGCGGGCGAACAGATGCATCTCGACGGGCACGCCTGCGTCAATCAGGGCCTGGTAGTAGGCGAGTGATTCGCGCACGTCATCGGTGCGATCATCGGTGGCCTGCGCAATGAACGTCGGCGGCACCGCGTCATCCACGACGATGTCCCTGACCAGCGAGAGCCCCTTGCCATGCCCGGCCCACAGATGGCCGGAGTACATCACCATCGCGAAATCCGGGCGGCTGGACTTTGAGTCGGCCGCGTCGACCGCCGTGTAGCTGCGACGTGCATGCGTGCTCAATCCCGCCACCACGTGCCCACCCGCCGAAAAACCGATCACCCCCACCCGCTTCGGATCGATGTTCCAGCGCTCTGCCTGCGCGCGCAGCAGGCCCATTGCACGTTGCGCGTCCTGCAAGGCCATCGGCACCGTCGGGTTGTCGCGACAGTTGCAGTCGGGATCCCAGTTCGGGCCGGACGCCGGCACGCGGTACTTCAGCAGCGCGCAGGTGATGCCCTGCGCGTTCAACCAATCGCAGATTTCGCTGCCTTCCAGGTCCATCGCCAGCACCCGATAACCACCACCGGGCACCACCATCACCGCGGTGCCATTGGCCGGTCCCTTCGGCGGAAACACAGTGAGTGTCGGCACGGCCACGTTCTGCAGCATCGTCCAGCGTTCTCCGCTGGCCTTGGAAACTGCTTCGCCAACCTGCTCGGGGCCTTTCAGTTTTGGCGGCGCTTTCACCATGCCCTGCGGCCACAACGGCAGCTCGGTGGTGCCCTGCGGCGGATGCCAGGTCGGTGGTGCCGCATTCGCTGCGGCGAACGTCGGTTGTGCAAGCAGCAGAAAGACGACGGACAGGAGTGCGCGCACGATCAACATCCGTGGTTGGATACAGCAGATTGTAGAGCCGAGCCCGCGCTCGGCTGCATTCTCGAAGCCGAGCGCGGGCTCGGCTCTACACCAACGCAAAAAAAAGACCTGCATCTTGCGATGCAGGTCTCTTCAATGTGGCGCCCGAAGTTGGACTCGAACCAACGACCCCCTGATTAACAGTCAAGTGCTCTAACCGGCTGAGCTATTCGGGCAGACGACTAGTATAACCACTCTTCACGCGCGATGGTAGGGGTGATTCGCAATCATTGCGGCGGCCCGGTACAACTGCTCGGCCACCACCAGGCGCACCAGCATGTGGGGCAGCGTCAACGGTCCGATCGACCATTTCTCATCGGCCAGCGCGGAGACTTCCGGCGAATGCCCTTCCGGGCCGCCGATCAGGAAGGCAAGGTCCCTGCCCTGCCCGCGCCAATGCTCCAGGCGCTGTGCCAGCTGCTCGGAACTGAGCTGGCGACCGGGCACATCCAGCGCGACCACGTAGGCATTCTTCGGCAGCGCGGCGATCACGCGCTTGCCTTCGTCTTCGGTGGCGCGGCGCGCATCACGGCCCTTGCCACGCAGGCCAGGCTCGATTTCCACCAGTTCGAACGGCAACCAGTGCGACAGCCGCTTCTGGTACTCGGCGAAACCCTGCGCCACCCAGCTGGGTGCGCGTTCACCGGTAGCAATCAGGCGGGCTTTCATCAACGGTCCTCCAAAACGTCGACGGCGCCATCGGCGCCGTCGAAGGGATGCATCAACGTGCGGCTCAGGCCACTTCGTCGTCGCTGGACGGCGGCTGGTCGCCAACGGTCCACAGGCGTTCAAGTGCGTAGAACTCACGCACGCGCGGCAGCATCACATGCACGATCACGTCACCCAGGTCGACCAGCACCCACTCGGCTTCGCGCTCGCCTTCAACACCCAGCGGCATCACGTCGAGATTCTTGGCGAAGCGCACGACTTCATCGGCAATCGACTTGACGTGGCGGGTCGAGGTGCCCGAAACGACGATCATGTAGTCGGCAACGCTGGACCGGCCGCGCACATCGATCTCGACCAGGTCCTTGGCCTTCAGGTCTTCGGTGGCTTGGCGGACGCTGGCCAGCAGTTCCGGCACGGACGGCGGCGGGCTGGGCAGATCGACCTTGATGGTCTGGGGCTGGGTCTGGTTGCTCAAAGTGGATCGACTCGATAAACGTGGGGGCGATTATACGGGCAAGCCGGGGCGGCGGCATTCACGGCGTAGGGGAGCGGTACAGGCCATGCGCGGCCACATAGTCGGCCACGGCCGGTGGCAGCAACGCCCGCCAGGGGCCGCCGCCGGCAATCTGTGCACGCACGGCACTGGCCGATTCCTCGCGCAGCGGATGATGCAGGCGCAGGATGCGCCCGGCCGGACTGGCAAACAGGGTCTGCTCGTTGTCGGCCCAGCGCCCTTCCAGGGCGCGGCCCAGTTCGCCATCCAGCGAGGCCTGCAGGGGACTGCCCGGGCGCTCGGCCACCACGAAATGGGCCAGGCCGAACAGCGCCTCCCATTCATGCCAGCGGGTCAGGCCCAGCAGGCTGTCGGCCCCGACCAGCCAGGCCAATGGCCGGCTGGGGCCCAGCTCGCCGCGCAGTTCGCGCAGGGTGTCGACGGTGTAGGACGGGCGGCCGGGAAAGCGGATGGCGCGGTCCAGTTCACGATGGTCCAGCAGCAGGCCAGGCTCATCGCCGATGGCCAGCGAGAGCATGGCGAAGCGCTGGTCAGCGGTTGCGCCCGGCACCGAGCGATGCGGCGGATCAGCCGCCGGCAGCATGCGTACAGCGACCTGCAGTTCGTCACGGGCAGCACGTGCGATAGCGAGGTGTCCGAGGTGCACCGGATCGAAGGTGCCCCCGTAATAGATCCGCAGGCTCATCACTCAGGCCCGCGCCAGCAGGCGCACGGCACGCGGTTCGGCCACGGCTACCAGCAGGCGTTCCAGCGCCAGCCAAGCGTCACCGTCGGCGCGCCCCTTGGCGATACGGTCGACCAGTCCGGCCTCGGCCACGAAACGCTCCCAGCGCTTGCCCTCGGGATGCCGCTGCAGCGCACGCTTGTAGGGCGCCTGCCGCGATTCCCAGATGCCGCGCGATTTCATTTCGGCGGCCAGATTGCCGCCGCGCGCCTGTACCCGGGCCAGGCCGGCACCGGCCAACAGCTCGCGGATCACCATTGGCATCAGTGCGGCCACGGCCTCGCCCTCGCCACGCAGGCCCGCCAGCATGCGCAGCACCGCCGGCGGCTGGCCGGAGAACGTGGCTTCCAGCAGCCGGAAGACGTCATAGCGCGCGGCGTCGGCCACCAGTGATTCCATCCGTTCCACGTCCAGCGGCTGGCCGTCGGCCAGCAGCGCCAGCTTGTCGATTTCCTGCGCAGCGGCCAGCAGGTTGCCTTCCACCCGCTCGGCCAGCCGCTGCACGGCGGCAGGGTCGGCACGCAGGCCCTTGCCACGCAGGCGGCGCTCGATCCAGTCCGGCAGTTCGTGCGGCTTGATCGCCCAGGCCACCGACAGCACACCGATGCGATTGACCGCCTCGGCCCACTTGCCCTGGTGGGCCTTGCTCCATTCGTTGGCGGTAATCATCAGCACCACGTCCGGTGCCGGGTTGGCGCAGAACTGACTGATCACCTCGGCCCCGTCCTTGCCGGGCTTGCCACTGGGCAGGCGCACCTCGACCAGGCGGCGGGCACTGAACAGGCTGGGCGCGTTGAAGCTGGCGTCGAGCTGGTTCCAGTCGAAATCACGGCCATCGGCGTCGAACACTTCCCGCTCGCCGATGCCCGCGGCGCGCGCGCGCGCACGGATGGCGTCGGCCGCCTCAAGCACGCGCAGGGTTTCCGGGCCGGCAATCAGGTAGACCGGCGCCAGCGGGGTGTCAGCGCCCTGGCTGGCCAGCTGCTCCGGACGCAGTTCCATCGCCGCGACTCAGTGCTTGGCTGCGGGGACCGGCTCGGCCGGCACCGCGCCTTCAAGCGGTTTGGCCTTCGGCGCCGACAGGCTGCCGCCCTTCTCGATCTCGGCACGCACCACGCTGTCGATGCGGCGGATGATCGATGCGGACATTTCCCGTCGCAGCTCATCGGCCAGGATTTCGCGTTCGGTGGTGGTACCGGTGGCGTCGGTCGGCGGCGAGACGTAGTCGCGCGACAGTTCGATCACCTGCTGCGGCACCAGCTCGCTGCCGTCCTCGCGACGGAAGATGAAGATCACCGCATAGCGCAGGCTGTATTCCTGCGCACGGCCCTGCGAGTCGATGGCGATCGGCAGGTCACCCCAGCGTTCGGACAGCACCTGGAGCTGGGTACTGGGCCCCTTGCTGTCCTCGTCTGCCAGCTTGGCACCGGATGCCAGCAGGCTGCGATTGAGCAGCTTGACCAGTTCGCTGTAAGGCGCGGTGGAGACCACCTTCACCGGCGCCGTGTCGGTCGGCAGCATCAGCTTGTTGCGCAGATGGAAACCGCAGCCGGCAAGGCCGAGGACAAGAACGAGGGCAAGCAGGATTCGGGTCATGGAGACAGTCTGGCGGAGCCGGGCGATCACGGCAACACACAGCCTGCCCGAAGCCGCGTGAATGCAGGGCCATCAACTGCGTGGCCCCGCACCGGAAGGGCACCCGCCACCCTGCAGGCGGCGGATGCGGGGTACATCAGGCGGCGACGATGTTCACGATCTTGCCCGGCACGATGATGATCTTGCGCACCGTCAGGCCTTCCATGAACTTGGCCGCATTCGGCTCGGCCAGGGCCAGTGATTCGACCTGCTCGCGTGCAGCATCGGCGGCCACCTCGATGGTGCCACGCAGCTTGCCGTTGACCTGCACGGCCAGGGTCAGCGCGTCGCGCACCAGCGCACCGGTGTCTGCCTGCGGGAATGGCTGGTCTTCCAGCAGCGTCTCGCCATGGCCCAGCACCTGCCACAGGGCGTGGCTGGCATGCGGGGTGATCGGGTTCAGCAGCAGCACGATGGCCTGCAGCGCTTCCTGGCGCACCGCACGGCCCTGCTCGCTGCTGTCCTCGAACCTGGCCAGCGCGTTCATCAGTTCCATCACCGCCGCGATGGCGGTGTTGAAGCTGTGGCGGCGGCCATAGTCGTCACCGACCTTGCCGATGGTCTCGTGGGTCTTGCGGCGCAGCGCCTTCCGGTTGGCATCCAGCGCGGCCACATCCAGCGCCGGTGCGGCACCGTCGGCGGCGTGCTTCTGCACCTGGGCCCACAGGCGGCGCAGGAAGCGCGCCATGCCGTCCACACCGGCCTCGTTCCACTCCAGAGACTGTTCCGGCGGGGCAGCGAACATCGAGAACAGGCGCACGGTGTCGGCACCGTACTTGTCGACCATCGCCTGCGGGTCCACGCCGTTGTTCTTCGACTTGGACATCTTCTCGGTGCCACCGACCACCACCGGCTCGCCGTCGGCGATCAGGGTGGCGCCGGTGATGCGGCCACGCTCGTCGCGCTGCACTTCCACATCGGCCGGGTTGATCCAGTCCTTCGAGCCGTCCGGATTCGGGCGGTAGTAGGTCTCGGCGATCACCATGCCCTGGCACAGCAGGTTGCGTGCCGGTTCGTTGCTGTCCACCATCCGCGCGTCGCGCAGCAGCTTGTGGTAGAAGCGGAAATACATCAGGTGCAGGATCGCGTGTTCGATGCCACCGATGTACTGGTCTACCGGCAGCCAGTAGTTGCCACGCTTGTCGACCGCATCACGAGCGCCCGGCGAGGTGTAGCGGGCGTAGTACCAGCTCGACTCCATGAAGGTGTCGAAGGTGTCGGTCTCGCGCTCGGCAGCGCCGCCGCATTCCGGGCAGGTGGTCTTGCGCCATTCCGGATCGGTCTTGATCGGCGAACCGGTCCCGGAGAACGCCACGTCCTCCGGCAGCACCACCGGCAGCTGCTCTTCCGGCACCGGTACCGCACCGCACTTGTCGCAGTAGATCACCGGAATCGGGCAGCCCCAGTAGCGCTGGCGGCTCACGCCCCAGTCGCGCAGGCGATAGTTGACGCGGCGCTGGCCCTGGGCCTTGCGCTCGAAGCGTTCGGCCAGGGCTTCGAAGGCGCCCTGGAAATCCAGCCCATCAAATTCGGCAGAGTTGACCAGTTCGGTCTGGCGGCTCTTGTCGCTGTACCAGTCCTGCCAGCGGGCACCATCCCAGGTGCGCTCGTCGTCGTTGCGCGGGTCCTTCAGGGCGATGACCTGAACGATCGGCAGGCCGTACTTGTTGGCCACTTCGTTGTCGCGCTGGTCATGGCCAGGAACCGCCATCACCGCACCGGTGCCGTAGCCCATCAGCACGAAATTGGCGACCCACACCGGCACCTTCTCGCCGGTGACTGGATGGATGGCACGCAGGCCGGTGTCCATGCCGCGCTTTTCCTGGGTCTCCAGCTCGGCCTCGGACACGCCGCCCTGCTTCATTTCCGACAGCAGCGCAGCCAGTTCCGGATTGTTCTTCGCCGCGTGCAGCGCCAGCGGATGTTCGGCGGCGATCGACACGAAGGTCACGCCCATCACGGTATCCGGACGGGTGGTGAACACGCGCAGCGGATCCAGCACGCCACCGTCGATGTCACGCACGTCGAACTGGATTTCCAGGCCCTCGGAGCGGCCGATCCAGTTGCGCTGCATGGTCTTGACCGAATCCGGCCAGCCGTCCAGTTCATCCAGGCCGTCCAGCAGTTCCTGGGCGTAATCGGTGATGCGCAGGAACCACTGCGGGATCTCGCGCTTCTCGACCAGCGCGCCGGAACGCCAACCACGGCCGTCGATGACCTGCTCGTTGGCCAGCACGGTCTGGTCGACCGGATCCCAGTTCACCACCGCATTGCGGCGGTAGGCCAGGCCCTTGCGCATCAGGCGGGTGAACATGCGCTGCTCGTGGACATAGTAGTCCGGGCGGCAGGTGGCGAACTCGCGCGACCAGTCCACCGCATAGCCCATGGCCTTGAACTGGCCACGCATGTGCTCGATGTTCTTGTAGGTCCAGGCCGCCGGTGCAGTCTTGTTCTTGATCGCCGCGTTCTCCGCCGGCAGGCCGAACGCGTCCCAGCCCATCGGCTGCAGCACGTTGTGGCCGGTCATGCGCTTGTAGCGGCTGATCACGTCGCCGATCGTGTAATTGCGCACGTGGCCCATGTGCAGCGCACCGGACGGGTACGGAAGCATCGACAGGCAGTAGTACTTCGGCTTGTCCGAAGTCTCGTCCACTTCGAAGGCACGGGTGGCGTCCCAGTACTGCTGGGCGGCGGATTCAACCTGCTGCGGGTCGTAGGCGTTGGTTTCAGCGCTGGTCATGGAACACGCGGATGCGGCGGCAAAGCGGTACAGCGTACCGCAGTGCGGCATAGGGCTCCAATCCCGGCTGGCCACGACTGTCGCCGCCGGCGCCCACGATCCGTCTCAGCGCGGTCGCGACAGCGGCAGCGCAACCACCAGCCACAGCGCCCAGCAGGCGAACGCCACGCGCTGTGCCAGTGGTGCGGGCACCAGGCCCTGCAGGGCGAAGGCCGCCAGTGCCGCAAGCACCCCGCAGGCCACCGACAGTCCACCCTGAACACGGCCGTGCACCTGGCGCATGTTGAAAATGCCCAGCAGCAGGGTGCCGGTGACGAAGCCCAGCACCCAGATCATCCAGGCGCTGGCATGCAGCTGGCTGGCCGGCCCGTGCAGGTCGTCCACATCCAGCGGCAGCAGGCCCATTGCAGCGAATGCGAGGCCGGCCAGCAGCAGCATCTGGCTGCCGACCCGCGGTGCCCAGCCGGCCGTGGCAGGCAGCCGCCGGCGCAGGCACTCGGCCACCACCCCCGCCAGCAGGCCCGGCAACACGAAGCCCAGCAGATTGAAGGCCAGCGCGTGCGGCACGCCGTGTGCGCCCAGCAGGGCCACCGGGTGACGGGCCTGTGCATAGCCGTCCAGGCCGGCGCCGAAGCCCAGCACCGCCAGCACGAACAGCAGTGCGGCGGCGAGGCCGGACAGGCGCAACAAGGAAGACGGGGAGGTCATGCAGGCTCCGGGAGCAACGGCGGCGGGAACGACGCATTGTCGGGCATTTGCCGCAGTCCGGGTTGAGACTGGCATCGATCGTCACCATAGAATCGATCTCCAGATGCCAATCGATGCCTCCCCCATGACCGAGACGACCTACGTATTCGACGCCACCACTGCGACCTTCGAGGCCGAAGTCCTGCAGAAGTCGCTGCAGACGCCGGTGCTGGTGGACTTCTGGGCCACGTGGTGCGGCCCCTGCAAGACCCTGGGCCCGATGCTGGAAAAACTGGCCGCCGAATACAACGGCGCCTTCGAGCTGGCCAAGGTCGATGTCGACAAGGAACAGCAGATCGCCGCCGCCTTCCAGATCCGCTCGGTGCCCACCGTGTTCCTGGTCAAGGGCGGCCAGCTGGTGGACGGCTTCCCCGGCGCCATCCCGGAAGGCCAGCTGCGTGAGTTCCTGGCCCAGCACGGCATCGTGCCGGCCGACGTCGGCGACACTGCCGCCGAGGACGAAGCGCCGTTGGATCCGCAGGCACAGGTGGACGTACTGCGTGCGCAGATCGCCGCCGAGCCGGACAAGGACGAGCTGAAGCTCGACCTGGCCCTGGCCCTGCTGCAGATTGGCGGCGTGGACGAAGCCGGCACGCTGATCGACGGCCTGCCCGCCAACCTGGCCACCGACGACCGCGCCGTGCGCGCCCGCGCCCGCCTGTCCTTTGCCGCCGCGCTGAAGGACGCCCCGGCCGCCGAAGTGCTGGACGCGCGTATCGCCGCCGACGGCAAGGACCTCAAGGCCCGCCACCTGCGCGGCGTGCAGCTGCTGCTTGGCGGCCATGACGAAGCCGCGCTGGCGCAGTTCCTGGAAATGCTGCGGATCGACCGGAGTTTCGAGGAAGGCCTGCCGCGCAGGGCGCTGATCGACGCCTTCAATGTGATCTCCGACGAGGACCTGGTCGGCCAGTACCGCCGCAGGATGGCTTCCCTGCTGTTCTGAACGGAAGCCGGGTTCGTTCAGAATCCCTGCACTGGACGCGGGCAATAATGCGCGCGATGGCGGCCGTACGGCCGCCACGATCCGTTCGGGGGGATGAGGTCGGGGCCATGGGGTCTTGCAGCTGCACCCCCGCATTGCCGGGATTGCAAAACTGTGACCTTCGTCCGCTCGCTGTTGTTTGCCATGCGCTTCCAGGGCGCCCTGTTCTGTGCCCTCCTCCTGCTGCCGGCCATCGCCGCCGCGCAGGACTGGAACTACCGGGTCCGTCCCGGCGACACCCTGTGGGATCTGGGTGGCGTGTATCTGAAACCCTCGGTGCGCTGGCAACAGCTCCAGCAGCACAACCGCATCGACAACCCTTACCGGCTGCCGCCCGGCCAGCTGCTGCGCTTTCCGATCAGCTGGCTGCGCACCGAACCGGCACCGGCGCGGGTGCTCTCGGTCCGCGGCAAGGTCGAACTGTCCGGCGGAGACGGCAGCGCCAGCCGCGCCATCCAGGCCGGCGAGCAGCTGCACATCGGTGACACCGTGCAGACCGAGGGCGAATCCAGCGTCACGCTGGAATTTGCCGATGCGTCGCGCCTCCAGCTGCGTGAGTACTCGCGCCTGCGCCTGGACCAGCTCAGCCGCTATGGCCACACCGGCATGGTCGACACCCGCCTGCGCCTGCAGCAGGGCCGGGCCAGCAATCGGGTGACGCCCGCGCGCGGCCCGGCATCGCGTTACATCATCGATGCGCCCACCGCCACCAGCAGCGTGCGCGGCACCGTCTTCCGGGTCAGTGCCGGCGACGGTCGTGATGTCGCGGCCACCGAGGTCCTGCAGGGCAAGGTGCAGGTCGGCAACACCCATGGCCAGCGCATGGTCCAGCCGGGACAGGCCACCCGCAGCGCCAGCGCAGACGCCGCACCGGACGCAGTCTCCGCACTGCTGCCGGCACCGCAGCTGCGCAACGATGAACTGCGCCTGGCCCCGTTGCCGACGCTGCTGGCATGGACTCCGGTCACCGGCGCCGCGCAGTACCGCATTGAAGTAGTACAGGCAGCCACGCCGGAGATCCTGCTGTTCGCTGCCACCACCACCGATACCCGCCTGGCCATCGGCGATCTGCCGCCAGGCCAGCTGCGCATCCTGCTGCGCGCAGTCGATGCGCAGGGTGTGGAAGGCATCGACGCCAGTGCCGACTTCGAACTCAGCGACCAGCCTCCACCGCCGCTGACCCTGGCCCCGCTGCACGGACAGACAATCAACAGCGACCGCCCGCGTTTCCGCTGGAGCCAGGCCCCCGGTGCGCACAGCAGCGTGCTGCAGATCGCGGCTGATTCCAGCTTCGTACAGCCACTGCAGGAACAGACCAGCACCGGCACCGATCTGCGCCTGGCGCAGCCATTGCCGCCGGGTCACTACTTCTGGCGGGTCGCCTCCCGCGATGCCAGTGGGCACCAGGGGCGCTATGGCCAGGCCCTGCCACTGCAGCTGAGCAACGAGCCGGTCGATCCTGCGCTGCAACCGCCCGAGGCCGCGCACGGTGAACTGACCCTGCGCTGGCAGGCCGGCAGCGAAGGCCAGCGCTATCGCGTGCAGGTCGACCGCCGCGGCGACTTCAAGGCCCCCCCTGGTCGACGAAACCGTGGCCGAACCGCAGGTCAGCTTCAAGCGTCCGTGGCGCGGCACCCTGCATGTGCGCGTGCAGTACATCGACGATGACGGCCATGCCGGCGAGTTCTCGCCTGCCCAGCAGATCGCCCTGCCCTGTCGCCTCTGCTATGGCACCGGCGGTGGTGCCCTGCTGCTGTGGCTGCTGTTGTGAGGCGCTCGCCGCTGCCATGGTCGAAGCGGATCCTGCTGGCCATGCTGGCCGGGATACTGACCATCGTCGCCAGCCAGGGCCAATGGCTGTGGCGGCAGGACGAGGCCACCTACGACGCGATGGTCGGCAACTGGGACTATCGACCCGACCCGAGCGTGCTGATCGTGGCCATCGACGAAGGCAGCCTGCAACGCATCGGCCAATGGCCGTGGCCGCGCTCGGTCCACGCCCGGTTGCTGGATCGCCTGACCGATGCCGGTGCCGAACGGGTCGCGCTGGACCTGATGCTGTCCGAGCCGGACCGCCGCGACAGCCGCCAGGACGAGGCGCTGGCCGCTGCCATCCGTCGCAATGGCCGGGTGGTGCTGCCGGTGCTGGCCGCACCGGCAGCCGGTGATCGCATGGCAGAGGAAATGCTGCCTGTTCCGCAGATCGCAGCCAGTGCCGCCGCCATCGGCCACACCGACGTTGAGGTGGACAGTGACGGTGTCGCCCGCGGCATCTACCTGCATGCGGGCATCGGCAAGGCGCATTGGCCGGCGCTCGGGCTGGCCCTGACCGGCCTGCCCGCGGGCGCGGTGCGCGGGCTGCCCGACCCTGATCCCGAGGTGGGCTCGCCCTATCAATGGCGGCGCAACGACTACGTGCGGGTGCGCTATGCCGGACCTCCCGAGCAGTTGCCGCAGGTTTCCTACGCAGACGTGCTCGATGGCCACGTGGACATGGCGATGCTGCATGGCCGCCGCATCATCGTCGGCATGACCGCCAGCGGCATCGCACCGCGCCTGCTGACCCCGACCACCCGCGAGTTCTGGATGAGCGGCAGCGAGTACCAGGCCAACATCGCCTCGATGCTGCTGCAGCACAAGCAGATCGAGGTGCTGCCCCGCTTCTGGCAGCACACCATCAGCGCTGTGCTGGTGGCGCTGTGCGTGATCCTGCTCGGCCTGCGCCTGCCGTGGCTGGCGGCGCTGTGTTCGCTGCCGCTTGCCCCTCTGCTGAGCTGGTTGCTGTTGCGCACCAGCAACCTCTGGTGGGCGCCAGCCACCGCCCTGCTGGGCGTCCTGCTGGTACTGCTGGCCTGGGCGATCTGGCGGATTTCGGCCTGGCACCGGCAGGCCAACCGCGACGCACTGACCGGCCTTGGCAATCGCCTGCGCTTCGAACAGGCGTTGCAGCAGGAATGCGACGCCGCACGACGCAACGGCAAGCCACTGAGCCTGGCGCTGATCGATGTCGACCACTTCAAGCGCCACAACGACCGCCATGGCCACCAGGTCGGCGACCGCGTGCTGCGGGACGTCGCCCGGTTGATCGGCGCGCATGCGCGGCGTCCGCGCGACATGGCCGCGCGTTACGGTGGCGATGAATTCGCGCTGGTATTGCCCGATACCCCGGCCGAGGGCGCGCGGCTTGTGATCCAGGACCTGATCGACTGCGTACGTGCGTTGCCGGCACATGGTGATGGCAGCGACGATCGGGTGACGCTCACCATCGGCGTGTTTACCCGGGTACCGGAAGGCGAGCTGCAACCGCATCATTTCGTCGAAGGGGCCGACACCGCGCTGTACCAGGCCAAAGCGAATGGACGCGACGGGTATGTGATCGACGGCGGCGCGTGACCGGTGCCACCGGGGTGCAACATACGCATGCGAATGGTTAGACTGGACACCTCGCCCAGCGCCCCCGGATCCGCATGAACGCCCGCCTGTTCCGCTTCGGCATCAACCTCTGGCCGCCCTTCCTGTTCACCGGCATCCACGTCACCCGCATCACCCCCGACTACCGGCAGATCGATGTCGAGCTGCGCCTGCGGCCATGGAACCGCAACTACGTTGGTACCCACTTCGGTGGCAGCCTGTTCGCGATGACCGATCCGTTCTGGATGCTCGGCCTGCTGCACATCCTCGGCCGCGACTACTACGTGTGGGACCGCGCAGGCGCCATCGACTTCCTCAAGCCCGGCCGCGGCACCGTACGCACATCATTCCGCATCGACGACGCGTTGCTGGACGAACTGCGCGCGGAAGCCGCCAGCGGCGACAAGGTGCTGCGCTGGTTCAGCAACGACGTGGTCGATGAAAGCGGCGAGGTGGTCGCACAGGTCCGCAAGCAGGTGTACCTGCGCCTGAAGCCGCACGCGCGCTGATCCACCGTACAGGCGCTATCCTCTGGCCCCCTGCCATGGAGGCTCCGATGCGCACCCACACCCTTGCAGCACTGCTGGGCACCCTGCCGTGCGCGGCCCATGCACTCGACCTGCCGCCGGTGCAGTACCCGACGCTGCCGGCCCAGGCTGCCAGTACCGCCGGCTTCGTGCCCGAGGGCTGGACGCTGGAGTCCAGCATCGAAGGCGATCTCGACCAGGATGGCCGCGCGGACCTGGTGCTGGTGCTGCGCCAGCAGGACCCGCGCAATGTCATCGAACACGATGGCTTCGGCCCATCGCCATACGACAGCAACCCGCGCATTCTCGCCGTGGCGTGGTCACGCCCGGCCGGCTATGTGCTGGCGGTGCAGGACCATCAGCTGATTCCGCGCCCGGACAACCCGGTGATGAGCGACCCGCTTGAAGATGGCGGTGTCAGCATCCAGCGCGGCACGTTGAGGGTGGCGCTGTTTTCCTTCTCCAGCGCGGGAAGCTGGTCGATGGGTACCACCACCTTCACCTTCCGCTGGCAGGACGCTGCCTTCGCGCTGATCGGCTACGACCAGAACTCGGTGATGCGCAATTCAGGACAGGCCACTTCGGTGAGCGTGAATTTTTCCACGCGCAAGGTGAGGCATACCGAGGGCAGCATCGAGGACGACAAGGAAAGCGTGCGCTGGCAGCCACTGCGCAGCAACCGCCGCTGGACGCTGCAGACCGTTGGAGATGGCTGGGCGTTCGATCCGCAGGTCAGCGACGACTGATCCGCTTCTCAGTCGCGGGCAGCGGAGGTTGGGGCGGCGCCGGCCACCAACGGCACCGACAGCCACGGGCTTTCGTCGTTGCTGCGGGACGGCGAGCGGCGTGGCACCTGCAGATGGCGGCCATCCGCCGACACCTGCGGCGCCCGCACCGGCGAGGCGAACTGCGCCGGCAACCGCTGCAGGGCATCTACCGGATCCCCCGGCTGCTGCCGCAGCCAGCGCTGTGCGCCCAGCAGGCGCAGCATCGCCGCCGCGTCCTGGGTGCGCGATGAATAGGCCGGATAGACCGGACCTGCAATGTCGGTCAACAGGCAGCCCATGACGTTCGACAGGCAACCAAAGTCACGCTGCAGCGGCGCCGGTACCGGCAACGGACGGTCCGCCTCCAGCGCAGCGGTCGCCGTCGCGCCACAGGCCCAACCGAGATTGCCGGCCGCACGGGCCAGGGTGCTGCTGCGGTCCAGTACCAGCACGCCGCCGAATTCCCGCGCCGAGGTCTCGATCGCCACCCGGTTCATCGCATACTCGCCCTGCATCGCACGGCACAGGCTCTGCTCGTCGGCCCGCATCGGCTGCATGGCCTGTTCGCATTCGGCCGGCAGCGGGTGATCGGCAGGCAGTTCAACCAGCATGTCGGCCAGCAGCTGCGCATTGGCCTGCACCAGGCTTGCGCCGATGATGCTGTCGAACAGATAGCTGCCACCGGGCACCAGCCGCCGGCCCAGCTGCACTCCCCGGCAGCTGCCGCGCAGGGCACCGTCGATGTCACCCTGTACGAACGCCAGCGCGCGTGCGCTGGTGGCATCGACCACCAGCCCGTAGGTCGGCATCGGCACCAGGATGCCCTCCCGCTTCGGCTGGAACGGCGACACGAAGTGGTCCGCGTCGGCCAGCGCATCCAGCCGCGCATGCAACTGGTGATGACCCGCATGGGCGTCGACGAAGCGCTGCGGGTCGGCGCGTACCTGGGCCAGGCAGTCGCGGGCCGCCGGCCCGCAACTGGCGGCCGCCCGCGAGCGCAATCCTTGGTGGCCGGCGGCCTGATGAGGGCGGGTAACACTGTTACCGTCCGGGTCGGCGTCCCAGCGCCGCACATCCTCGGCCAACGCCTGCTCGCGCTGGCCGCCATCCAGGTCGTCAAAAGCCAGTGTCCACAACAGCGGATAACCATTGCGCCCGCTCGCCGGCAGCCGCGCTTCCAGCCGCTGCTGGGCCTGCAACCGCGATTCCGGCACCGGCCACATGCGTGAGGCGCACCACACCACGATGGCCAGCACCAGCAGGCCCGCCAGGGTCCATCCCAGTCCGCGCAGAATCTTCAACACAGCTTCCCTTCCATGGCTCGTTGCCGCAGTCGATCCGCCAGCGTAATCGAGCGGCAGTGACCGCTACAATGCGCACATGTCGCTCGAAGCCCCCGCCCTGGTCCCCCGCCCCTCCCTGCAGCGCCTGTTCCTGACCGGCCTGCTGACCCTGCTGCCGATCTGGCTGACCTGGGTAGTGGTCAAGTTCGTGTTCGTACTGCTGTCGGGCATCTCCAGCCCGCTGGTGGTGCCGCTGTCCGAACAGATCGCAACCAGCTTCCCGCACTATCTGGGCTGGGTCCGCGCCGAGTGGATCCAGGACACCATCGCCCTGCTGGCCACCCTGCTGGTGATCCTGGCGGTGGGCGTGGCCAGCCGCCGCGTGCTGGGCCAGCGACTGCTGCGCTGGGTCGGCGCGGTGATCAAGCGCATCCCGCTGGCCAGCATCATCTATGACAGTGCCAAGAAGCTGCTGGACATGCTGCAGACCGAACCGGGCAGCACCCAGCGCGTGGTGCTGATCGACTTCCCGCACCGCGACATGAAGTCGGTCGGCTTGGTCACCCGCGTGATCAAGGAACACGGCACCGACCGTGAGCTGGCCGCGGTGTATGTGCCGACCACGCCGAACCCGACCTCGGGCTACCTGGAAATCGTGCCGGTGGAGCTGCTGACGCCCACCGACTGGACCGTCGACCAGGCGATGAGCTTCATCATTTCCGGCGGCGCCGTCGCACCGTCCAGCGTGCCGTTCACCCGCGCCGGCGAACGCGCCGAATGACCGCAGCGCCGATCGAGCGCCCGCTGCAGGACCGCGCGGTGCTGCTGTTCATCGTGCTGGCCGCGTTTTTCTGCGGCAATGCGGTGCTGGCCGAGCTGATCGGGGTGAAGATCTTCGCGCTGGAAGATACCCTCGGCATCGATCCGCTGAACTGGAACCTGTTCGGCCAGACCGGCTCGCTCAGCTTCACCGCCGGCACTCTGCTGTGGCCGGTGGTGTTCATCATGACCGACACCATCAACGAGTTCTTCGGCAAGCGCGGCGTGCGCTTCATCTCGTGGCTGGCGGTGGTGCTGATCGGCTACGGTTTCCTGTTCGCTTTCGCCGCCATTTCGCTGGCGCCGGCCAGCTGGTGGGTCACCTCGATGGAGGGCCACGGCGTGCCCGATTACCAGGCCGCGTTCGCAGCCGTGTTCGGCCAGGGCATGTGGACCATTGCCGGTTCGCTGGTGGCATTCCTGCTGGGCCAGCTGATCGACGTGGCGGTGTTCCATCGCATCCGTCAGGCCACCGGGGAACGCCATGTCTGGCTGCGCGCGACCGGTTCCACCGCGGTCTCGCAGGTGGTGGACAGCCTCGTGGTGATCTGGATCGCGTTCGTGCTGGGCCCGCAGCACTGGCCGACCTCGCTGTTCCTTGCGGTCGCCAGCGTCAACTATGTGTACAAGATGGGCTTTGCGATCGCCCTGATTCCGTTGCTGTACCTGATGCGGCGGGCCATCACCCGCTATCTGGGCGCCGATCGCGCGGCGGCATTGCGTGCCGCCGCCGCGGCTGACTGAAGCCCCAGCGCCACCCAGCTGACTGCGTCTTCACGCTGGCCGTACGCGCGCGGATCGTGCAAGCTCCACGGTCTGTGTTCCACGGAAGCTTCTTGATGCCGTATTCCCCCCGCGTCCTGGCCGCTGCCATTGCCGCGTTGTTCCTGTTCAGTGCCGTGCCGTCGGCCGAAGCAGCGAAGAAGAAGGCCAGCCGCCCTGCCGCTGCGCAGACCCGCCAGGCCGCCAAGCCCAAGGCCAGGCCCGCCCGTGCCACCGCACCGGCCCGTGGCAGTTCGGCGCGCCGCGCTGCGCCGCGTCCGGTCGCACCGGCCCGTGCCGTGCCCAAGCAGGTACAGCTGGAGCGCCTGTACGACGAATACTGGGATGCCTCGATGCGGTTGAACCCGCTGCAGGCCACGTTCCAGGGCGAACCGCGCTACAACGACCAGCTGCCCAACATCCTGTCCGCCGCCTGGCGCCAGCAGTCACACGACTTCACCACGCAGTGGCTGGGCAAAGTCGAAAAACTTGGCAGCGACGGCCTGCAGGGCCAGGACCTGCTCAGCTACGAGATCTTCGTACGTGACGCGCGCGCCTCGCTGGCTGCCGAGCGTTACCCAAGCTGGATGATGCCGATCAGCCAGTACTACAACATCGGCAGCATCATGGCGATCCTCGGCTCCGGCGCCGGCGCGCAGCCGTTCAACACCGTGCAGGACTACGACACCTGGTCGCGCCGCTCGCTCGGCATTCCCGAACTGTTCGACCAGGCCATCGACAACATGCGCCAGGGCATGAAGGCCGGCGTGGTGCAGCCGCGCGACCTGATGGAAAAGGTGCTGCCGCAGCTGGATGCGGTGATCAAGCCGACCGCTGAAGAGAGCATCTTCTGGTCGCCGATCCGCACCATGCCGAACACGATTGCGGCCGAGGACAAGGCGCGCATCAGCGCAGAATACAAGCGCATGATCGAGCTGCGGATCATGCCCGCCTACCGCGCCCTGCGCGGCTTCATCGCCACCGAGTACCTGCCGGCCACGCGCGCCAGCAGCGGCATGGGCGCGCTGCCCGACGGCCAGGCCTGGTACGCCAACCTGATCGTGCAGACCACCGCCAGCGACCAGACCGCCGCGCAGCTGCACGCGCTGGGCGAGCAGCGCGTGGAGGAACTGCAGGCACAGATCGCCACGGTGATGAAGGACGCCAAGCTGCGTGGCACGCCGACCAAGCTGCTGCGCAGCATGCGCAACGATCGCCAGTTCCAGTACAGCGATGCCAATGCACTGATCAGCCGCTACCGCCAGGTGCAGCAGCAGGTCAACGCGCGCCTGCCGCAGGTACTCGATACGTTGCCGAAGTCCGCACTGGAAGTGCGCGCGGTGGAACCGGAACGTGCGCTCACCGCCGCCGCTGCCGCCTACCAGCCGTCGCCGGCCGGGCAGCCTGGCGTGCTGTACATCAACACCCGCGACCTGCCCAGCCGCAAGCGCTGGAGCGTGCCGGTGCAGTACCTGCATGAAGCGATTCCCGGCCATCACGTGCAACTGGGCCTGCAGCAGGAACTGGCCAAGCTGCCGCGCTTCCGTCGCCTCGGTGGCGATCTGGCGTTCGTCGAAGGCTGGGGCCTGTACGCGGAAACGCTGGGTGAAGACCTTGGCGTCTACACCGATGCCTACGACCGTATCGGCTACCTGTACTCACGCCTGCTGCGCGCCGCACGCGTCGTCGCCGACACCGGCGTCAATGCACAGGGCTGGAGCAAGCAGCAGGCCGTGGCCTACCTGCAGAAGACGGTGGACATGAGCAGCGATGATGCCAACGCCGAAGTCGAACGGATCATGGCCCAGCCCGGCCAGGCACTGTCGAACGTCGCCGGCCTGACCACCATCGTTGCCCTGCGCGACAAGGCCAAGGCACGCCAGGGGGCAGCCTTCGATCTGCGCCGGTTCCATGCAGAACTGCTGAAGGACGGCTCGATGCCGCTGGATGTGCTGGACCGCAAGATGGAGCGCTGGATGGCGCAGCCGGCCAGCGCTGCGCCCACGCCTTCACCCTGACGCTTCCGGAGCCGCCATGCGCCCTGCCGTCGCCCTGTTCACCGCCGTGCTGGGCCTGCTGCCACTGGCGAGTTCCGCCGCACCAGAGCTGACCCCACCGGATGCCGGCATCGACGGCCTGATGCAGGCCTACGATGGGCAGGTTCCTGGCGCCGCGGTGCTGGTACTGCACGACGGGCAACCGGTGTTCCGTCGCGGCTATGGCCTGGCGGTGGTGGAAGACGGTACTGCCGTGACCCCCGCCAGCAACTTCCGGCTGGCCTCGGTCAGCAAGCAGTTCACCGCTGCGGCGGTGCTGCTGCTGGTGGAGGACGGCCGGCTTGGGCTGGACCAGCCGGCGCGGCGCTGGCTTCCGGAACTGCCGCAGGCCGCAGCGGCCATTACCCTCCGCCAACTGCTGTCGCACACCAGCGGCCTGCTCGACTACGAAGACCTGATGGCCCCGGCGGACACACGGCAGGTGCACGATGCCGATGTACTGGCCCTGCTGTCGCGCCAAGACCGGCTGAACTTCGCACCGGGCACGCAGTACCGCTACAGCAACAGCAGCTACGCGCTGCTGGCACTGATCGTCGGCCGCGCGTCCGGAAAGGATTACGCGACCTTCCTGCAGGAGCGCATCTTCCGCCCGCTGGGCATGGCGCATACCGTGGCCCACCAGGACGGCGTGGACACGGTCGCCACACGCGCCTATGGCTACAGCCGGATCGATGGCCGCTGGCAGCGCACCGACCAGAGCACCACAAGCGCCGTGCTAGGCGACGGCGGCATCTATTCCTCGCTGGACGACCTCGCCCGCTGGGACGCCGCGCTGTATGACGATCGCCTGCTGTCGAAGGCTTCGCGCCGCGCGATGTTCAGCCCGGCCACGGCCACATCGGAACCGGACGTGCCGCATTACGGTTTCGGCTGGCGCCTGAACGGCCCGGTGCAATGGCACAGCGGCGAGAGCATCGGCTTCCGCAACGTGATCGTGCGCCACCCGGAAAAGCACCTGACCGTGATCGTGCTGACCAACCGCAACGACCCAGAACCCTATCCGCTGGCACTGAAGATCGCCCAGCGTTGGCTGGACACCCTGCAATGACCGCCGATTCCGATGCCCTGCTGGGCATCCACCACGCCGCACTGATCTGCAGCGACTACGCACGCTCGAAGGACTTCTACGTGCGCATCCTCGGCCTGCGCGTGCTGGCGGAGAACCATCGCACCGCACGCGATTCCTGGAAGCTCGATCTGGCCCTGCCCGACGGCGGCCAGCTGGAACTGTTCTCCTTCCCCTCGCCGCCGCCCCGTCCCAGCCGCCCGGAAGCCCAGGGCCTACGCCACCTCGCGTTCCGGGTGACTGCACTGGAACCCTTCATCCAGCGCCTGGCCGCGCATGGCGTGACCTGCGAACCGATCCGCGTGGACGAGTACACCGGCCGACGCTTCACCTTCTTCGCCGATCCTGACGACCTGCCGCTGGAGTTGTACGAAGTCGGTTGAGCGTTTTTCAATCGAGATTCATCCATGCATGGCATGGATCGTACGTGTCGACCAAGGTCGACACCCACCAAGAGCAGGCCGAGCCATTCCGACAGATCTCCGGAAACTGTCGAAGGCGGGGTGGGTCCGGTTGCGGGGGTGTCCGCGGCATGGATGCCGCGGCCAAGCCCCCAGGGATGGGTTTACGGCGTCCCCCGCAACCGGACCCACCCCGCCATCCCACGGAATAGCCGCATTTGCTTTTGCCGTTGCCGTTGAGGTTGCCGGCCAGCGGCCGGCACTACCGCAGGTGCAGGGCGCAGCCCTGCAAAGCCCCCACTTCCCCATACCCCGCCGAATGGGTATACAGTCGACCCGTACCGGCATCGTGCCGGAATGAACCCTGGGAGGGGACCATGCGCAAGACCTTCAAGACCCTGCTGCTGGCATTGCCGCTGTGCCTGGCCGCGCTCTCGGCGCAGGCCGCCGATGGTGCCGCCGGCCGCTGGAAGACCATCGACGACAAGACCGGCAAGGTGAAGTCGATCGTCGAGATCACCGAGGCCGCCAACGGCACGCTGACCGGCAAGGTGGTCGACATCCTGCACTCGGACAAGGGCCCGAACCCGGTCTGTGACGGATGTGAAGGCGCCAACAGGAACAAGCCGGTGAAGGGCATGACCATCCTCTGGAACCTGAAGGCCGACGGCGCCAACAAGTGGTCCGGTGGCACCATCCTCGACCCGGCCAACGGCAAGACCTACAAGTCGAAGATGGAGCTGCAGCCGGGCGGCACCAAGCTGGACGTGTCCGGCTGCATCGCCTTCATCTGCCGCGCGCAGACCTGGCAGCGCGAGTAAGCGCCCGGCCCCGCTTCACCCCCGTGACCCGGCCCCGGCCGGGTCACCTCGTTGCGGGCATGCGATACTCTGCGGTTCCCCTCGGATCCACCCCGCGACCATGACCCGTACCGCGCTCGTCACCACCGCCCTGCCCTACGCCAACGGCCCGCTGCACCTGGGCCACCTGGTCGGCTACATCCAGGCCGACATCTGGGTGCGTGCGCGGCGAATGAGCGGCGGCAAGGCCTGGTTCGTCTGCGCCGACGACACCCACGGCACGCCGATCATGCTGGCCGCGGAAAAGGCAGGGGTCACCCCGGAAACCTTCATCGCCAACATCCAGGCCAGCCACGAACGTGACTTCGCCGCGTTCGGCGTCGCCTTCGACCATTACGACTCGACCAATTCGGCGGCCAACAAGGCGCTGACCGAGCAGTTCTACCTGAAGCTGGAAGCGGCCGGCCACATCAGCCGTCGTTCGGTGGCGCAGTTCTACGACCCGGCCAAGGGCATGTTCCTGCCCGACCGCTACGTCAAGGGCATCTGCCCGAACTGCGGCAGCCCCGACCAGTACGGCGACAACTGCGAAGTGTGCGGCGCCACCTATGCGCCGACCGACCTGAAGGAGCCGCGTTCGGTGATCTCCGGTGCGACGCCGGAAATGCGCGATTCGGAGCACTTCTTCTTCGAGGTGGGCCACTTCGACGCGTTCCTGCGCGAATGGCTGGCCGGCGACGTCGCCCTGCCGGGCGTGAAGGCCAAGCTCGGTGAATGGCTCAATGCCGAAGGTGGCCTGCGTGCATGGGACATCTCGCGCGATGCGCCGTACTTCGGTTTCCAGATTCCCGGCCAGCCGGGCAAGTACTTCTACGTCTGGCTGGATGCGCCGATCGGCTACCTGTCCAGCTTCCAGACCCTGTGCGGCAGGATCGGCGAGGACTTCGAAGCACACCTGCGTGCCGGTACCGCCACCGAGCTGCACCACTTCATCGGCAAGGACATCGTCAACTTCCACGGCCTGTTCTGGCCGGCGGTGCTGCACGGTACCGGCCACCGCGCGCCGACCCGTCTGCACGTCAACGGCTACCTGACCGTGGACGGCGCCAAGATGAGCAAGTCGCGTGGCACCTTCGTGATGGCGCGTACCTTCCTCGACGCCGGCCTGGAACCGGAAGCGCTGCGTTACTACTACGCGGCCAAGTCCGGCGGTGGCGTCGACGATCTCGACCTGAACCTGGGTGACTTCATCGCCCGCGTCAACGCCGACCTGGTCGGCAAGTTCGTCAACCTGGCCAGCCGCTGCGCCGGCTTCATCAGCAAGCGCTTCGATGGCCAGCTGGCCGCGCAGCTGCCCGACGCGGCGCAGTACCAGCGCTTCGTCGATGGCCTGGCGCCGATCCGTGAAGCCTACGAGCGCAACGACCCGGCCGCGGCGATCCGCCTGACCATGACCCTGGCCGACGAAGCCAACCGCTACATCGACGACGTCAAGCCATGGGTGATCGCCAAGCAGGAAGGCGCCGATGCGCAGCTGCAGGCCGTGTGCAGCCAGGGCCTGAACCTGTTCCGCGTGCTGGTCACCGCCCTGAAGCCGGTGCTGCCGGCCACCGCCGCGCAGGCAGAGGCCTTCCTGGCCGCACCGGTGAACGACTGGACCGACCTGGCGCAGCCGCTGCTGGGCCACCGCATCACCGAATACACCCCGCTGTTCACCCGTATCGACCCGAAGAAGATTGACGCCATGATCGACGCCTCCAAGGACACCCTGCAGCCGGCCGCTGCCGCCGCTCCCGCCGCCAAGACCGAAGCGGTCAAACCCGCACCGGCACCGGCCAAGGAAGAAGCCAGCAGCGCCGATGCCCCGGCCTACATCGGCATCGACGATTTCGCCAAGCTCGACCTGCGCATCGGCAAGGTGCTGGCCTGCGAGTTCGTGGACGGTTCGGACAAGCTGCTGCGCTTCGAACTGGATGCCGGTGAACTGGGCAAGCGCCAGATCTTCTCCGGTATCCGCGCCAGCTACGGCGAGCCGGAAAAGCTGGTCGGCCGCAGCGTTGTGTTCATCGCAAACCTGGCCCCGCGCAAGATGCGCTTCGGCCTGAGCGAAGGCATGATCCTGTCGGCCGGTTTCGACGGCGGCGCGCTGGCGCTGCTGGACGCCGACAGCGGCGCACAGCCAGGCATGCCGGTCCGCTGATGCCTGCAGCGGGCGTGGTTGCGGCCACGCCCGCCGGCAGCACCGGCCACGGGGCAACGCGATGGGAGGCAACGGAATGGAACTGGCGCTGTTCGACTTCGACCACACCGTGACTACCTGCGATACCTATGGCCGTTTCCTGCGCCGCGTGGCCACCGCCGAACAACTGGCGCAGGCGTGGTGGAAGGTCGGCCCGTGGCTGCTCGCGTACAAGCTGAAGCTGATCTCGGCCGAACGCATCCGCGTGCGCGTCACCCGCCTGACCTTCAGCGACCGCCACAGTGACGACATCGCCACGCTGGCGGCCGGCTTCTCGCGTGAGTTCCTGCCCGACGTGGTGCGCCCGGAAATGCTGGAGCAGATCCGCTGGCACAAGGAACAGCAGCACACTGTGGTGATCGTGTCCGGCTCGCTGGACCTGTACCTGCGGCCGTGGTGCGAGCAGCTGGGTCTGCAGCTGATCTGCAACCGGCTGGAAAGCCAGGACGGACGCCTGACCGGTCGCTATGCCGGTGGCGACTGCGGCCCGCGCAAGGTTGAGCACATCCGTCGCCAGTTCGATCTGTCGCGTTACGTGCGCATCCATGCCTACGGCGACAGTTCTGAAGACAAGCCGATGCTGGCGCTGGCCCACGAGCGCTGGTTCCGTGGCAAACCCCTGAAATGAACCCACCGCGCAGCCTTCGCCACGCATGAGCCTGATCCCGCCCCTGACCGAACGCCTCGACCGCCTGCTGCCGCAGACCCAATGCGGGCAATGCGGCTACGACGGCTGCCGCCCGTACGCACAGGCGATGGCGCGTGGCGAAGCAGGCGTGGACCGCTGCCCACCGGGTGGCGATGCCGGTGCACGGGCGCTGGCGCAGGTGCTGGGCGTCCCGGCGATTCCGTTCGATCGTTCGCGCGGCCAACACAAGGCGGCCCAGGTGGCGTTGATCGTGGAAGCCGACTGCATCGGCTGCACCAAGTGCATCCAGGCCTGCCCGGTGGATGCCATCGTCGGCGGCGCCAGGTACATGCACACGGTCATTGCCGATCTGTGCACCGGCTGCGAGCTGTGCATTCCACCATGCCCGGTGGATTGCATCGAGCTGGTGCGCCTGTAACAGGGGGCAGATCCCTTTCCGCAGGAAAGGGATCTGCCCCCATCCCGCAGTTACGGCACGGCCGCCGTCACCACGATCTCGACCTTCCACTCGGCATGAGCCAGCTTGGCTTCGAAGGTTGCGCGGGCGGGGGTCGCGCCCTCGACCACCCACTCGTCCCACGCCTTGTTCATGCCGTCGAAGTCGGCCATGTCGGCCAGGAACACTTCGGCGCGCAGCACGTGCTGGCGATCACTGGCCACCAGCGCCAGCAGCTTGTCGATCTCGGCCAGCACCTGCCGGGTCTGCCCGGTGATGTCCTGGCTGGTGTCTTCCGGAATCTGGCCGGAGAGGTAGGCGACCTTGTTGTACACGGTCATTTCGGACATGCGCGGTCCGACGTCGTAACGCTCCATCATGGGCGTGGCTCCTGCGGGTGATCAGGCCTGCATTGTCCTCCAAACCGGTCAACGATGGGTGCAGGGCAGCCATCCACGCACGGGCACTACCGGCTTCCGACAGCGGCGCTGGTCAAATGCCAGCGACAGGCGCACGATGCGCCACGGCTGCATTGACACCGCCCTCGCCCTCCCTGACGCACGCTTGCGCCGATGACCGAAACCACCGACCCCGCCACCGCTCCCTCCACCCCGGCATGGAAGCGGGTCCTCACCATCGTCGTCCCGCTGCTGATCCTTGCGCTGGCGCTGCACGGCCTGGCCAACGAGTTCGATGAGAACGGCTACCGCGCCATCCGCCATGCCTTCCACCAGCTCAGTGGCGCGCAGATCGCACTTACTGTCGTGCTGGGCCTGGCCAGCTATGCCTGCCTGATCGGCTTCGATGCCATCGGCCTGCGCCGCAGCGGCATCCGCGTGCATCCGGCGCGCATCGGCATTACGGCGTTCCTTGCACACACGCTTGGCCAGACCGTGGGCTTTGCCGCGCTGACCGGCGGTGCGGTGCGCCTGCGCGGCTATCGCACCGCCGGCCTGGACCTGGCGCAGATCGGCCAGGTCGTGCTGATGAGCACGCTCGGCTTCGTGTTCGGTGCCTGGCTGCTGATCAGCGTGGCACTGTGCATGGAGTCGGCGGCCGCGGCACTTGCACTGCCGCTGGACCCGGATGCGGTGCGCGTGGTCGGCATCGTCGCGCTGCTGGCCTATGCGGCCACCCTGCTGCTGGTCGGCCGCGATGGGCGTCAGTTCAGCGTGCTCGGCCATGCGCTGTGGCTGCCCGACCGACGCACCATGATCGGCGTCACCGTGCTCAGCGTGATCGAGCTGGTGCTGGCCAGCGCCGCGTTCTATGTGTTGCTGCCGGATTCGACGCCGACCGGCCTGCCCGGCTTCGTTGGCCTGTACCTGGTCGCGGTGCTGGCCGGACTGGTGTCGACCGTGCCCGCCGGCCTCGGCGTGTTCGAATGGAGCCTGCTGAAGCTGCTGCCACAGGTCGCACCAGCTGCGGTGCTGGCTGCGGCGTTGATCTACCGCGTCACCTACTACGTGCTGCCGCTGCTGCTGGCCACCCTGCTGGCACTGGCGCCGGCGCTGCGGCAACCGCTGCAGGCCAGTGCCGGGGCAACCCGTGCCGGCTGGAACGCACTGCGGCCGTGGCTTCCGCAGATCATCGCGCTGGCGGTGTTCAGCATCGGTGCTGCACTGGTCATCGACGGCACATTGCCCACGCCGCGCCGCCACCTGCTCAACGCATCACTGCCGATCCTGGAGACCTCCCATCTGATCGGCAGCCTCAGCGGCGTCGCCCTGTTGCTGATCGGCCAGGGCCTGGCCCGGCGCAGCCATGCCGCGTGGATGCTGGCGATGGCCGTGTGCGTGATCACCCCGTTGCCACTGTGGCTGCGCGGTGGCCAACCGTTGATCGCGGTCTCCGCCCTGCTGGTGGCGATGGCGCTGTGGGCTGCGCGCCGCGAGTTCTATCGCCAGGGCGCGCTGCTGGATGAAGCATGGTCGTGGCCATGGCTGCGCAACCTCGGCCTGGTGCTGGTGGCGGTCACCTGGCTGTTGTTCTTCACCTACAGCCATGTCGAATACCAGAACGAGCTGTGGTGGCAGTTTGCGATATCCGGCAACGCACCGCGTGCGCTGCGCGCCCTGCTGGTGGTCGCCATTGCACTGGTGATGTTCGGCCTGGCGCGGCTGCTGCACAGCACCCGCAGCCCGCTGCCACCGGCCGACGAAGCCACGTTGCGGTCACTGGCCCCGGTCCTGGCCGGTGCCACCGACACCCAGGCCTGCCTGGTGCTGACCGCCGACAAGGCGGTGCTGCGCGATGACGCCAAGCAGGGCTTCGTGATGATGCAGCGCTACGGCGGATCGCTGATCGCGATGGGCGATCCGGTCGGCCCGCCCGAGGTCGCGCGCGCGCTGATCTGGCGCTTCCGCGAGGAAGCCGACCGGCTCGGCCTGCGCCCCGTGTTCTACCAGATCGGCGAGACTTACTGGCAGACCTATCTCGACCTTGGCCTGGGCCTGGTCAAGCTGGGCGAGGAAGCGATCGTGCCACTGCACGACTTCGGCCTGGAAGGCCGCGAACGCGCCGACCTTCGCCAGGCCTGGAACCGTGGCAAGCGCGGGGGCCTGACGTTCCGCGTGGCACCGGTGGAAGGGGTTCCCAGCCTGCTTCCGCGCCTGCACGCGATCTCCAACGCGTGGCTGGAAGACAAGGCCGGCGACGAGAAGGGGTTCTCGCTGGGCAGCTACGATCCCGATTACCTGGCGCGCTTCCCGGTGGCACTGGTCGAAGCCGAGGGCCAGATCGTGGCATTCGCCAACCTGTGGCAGGCCCCGGCCGGTGCCGAGCTGTCGGTGGACCTCATGCGCCACGTCAACGAGGCACCGAAGGGCACGATGGACTTCCTGTTCATCGAGCTGTTCCTGTGGGGACGCGCGCAGGGCTATGCGCGCTTCTCGCTGGGCATGGCGCCGCTGTCCGGGCTGGCCCAGCATCGCCTGGCAGGGCGCTGGAACCGGCTGGCCGGCCTGCTGGCACGGCATGGCGAACGCTTCTATGGCTTCAGTGGCCTGCGCCGCTTCAAGTCGAAGTTCGACCCTCAGTGGCGGCCGCGCTATCTCGCCGCACCTGGCGGCATGCACCTGCCGGCTGCGCTGCTGGATGCCACGCGTTTGATCTCGCTGGACCCGCGGCGGAACTGACGCCCCGCACCACCCGGTAGGTGTCGACCTTGGTCGACACGCCAGCGCCGACCAAGGTCGGCATCTACCAACACGCTGGCCAGCGTGGCCCGGCGCTACGCGCCGCCCTTGAGGATCACTTCGGCCAGGCGGTCGTAATCACCATTGAAGTGATGGTCGCCCGGCAGCTTCACCTTCTGCACGCCGTCGCTGGCCGGCAGGTCCGGGCACAGCGCGTCGTCATCCTTGTCGCCATACACGCAGAGGGTCTTCGCCGCCGGCAGCTTCGCCACTTCCGGCGCGATCGGCAGGCCGTCGCCGCCGCCACCCAGCCAGTTGCTGACATGGAATTCGAAGTCCGCCTTCCTGCCCACCGACAGCAGCACGATACGGTCCAGCGCCTCGCGGGTGCCGGCATCAAGCTGGTTGATGGTGGCCGGCAGCACGTCGGCACCCTGCGAGAAACCGATCAGCATCACCTTGTCGCGATGCCACTGCTGGCGGTAGTGATCGATGATCTTCTGCAGGTCAGTGGCGAAGCCCTTCGGCGTGCGCTCGCTCCAGAAGTAGCGCAGCGAGTCGATGCCGATCACGGCCACGCCATGTTCGTTGAGCGACGATGCCACGTCCTTGTCCAGGCCGGCCCAGCCGCCATCGCCGGAAACGAACACGGCCAACGTGTCGCCATTGCCGGCAGCGGGCACCTCCACTACGGGCAGGCCCTTCAGCGCGGCCGGGGGCGGTGCCAGGCTGACGCCCACCTGCGCGCCCATCACCCGCGCCGCCGCCACCAGGCCCGGTGAAGCATCGCCGCGTGCGGTGCGCTTGAACTCGCGCGCCACCGCCACCTGCTGCACGAAGCGGCTGGCCTCGCCAACCTTGCAGCCATGGTCGCCGGCGGCGCTCAGCCACGGGAAATTCAACTCGGCAGGCTGCAGCTTGTTGTGCTTCACACCGTCGCCACAGACCATGCGTTCGTGGCTGTGGTCCGGGCAGAAGCCGGTGGTCAGCAGGCCGGCGAACACCTGGGTGTCGGCTTGCGCGGCCAGCGTGTAGGCCATCTCGGCGCCTTCGCCATCACCACCGACCAGCGGCAGGTGGTAGCCGGGCAGATGCAGGGAGGCCTGCAACCAGCGCGAGAAGTTCTCGACGTCGCCGGAACCGAACGAACAGGTCGGATCACCCTCGCGCTTGAGCACGCTGCGCAGGTGCGCGATGTCCACGGCAGCGACCATCGCGCCATCGGCACGCAGGGCCTCGATCGGAAGGCGGCTGGTATCACCACCGGCGGTCGGTTCATGGAACCAGATCACCACCCGCTGCGGCGTGCCGGCCGGCAGGTGCACCGGAATCTGCTCGAACCGCCCGTGGCTGAACTGCTGCACGTTGGCCGCCGCCATTGCCGGCAGCGCTGCCAGCGCCAGAACCACACCCATTGCCCTGCCCAGCCCTGCACGCTTCATATCGCATCCCCGATGGAATGCGCACACGATACGCCGCCGCCGCGTGCACGGCACGTACCGGCGCAGGCCGTTGGGGATTCAGTGGGCCGCGGTACGGCGACCGCGCTGGTACAACGCCAGCGCCAGGTACAACAGCCAGCCCACGATCACCACGATCACAGCCTTCTGGCCCAGCCCGCGTGGCGGACCGCCGCGCCACAGTACGTGCAGCCACAACAGCACGAAGGCCAGCCAGGCCCAGCCCCAGAGCAGGCCGGCGGCAGACTGCCAGCCCGGTTCGCGGCGCAGGTACCAGGCCTGCAGCAGCATGCCGACGCTGGCGCAGAGGAATGCGGTGTTGGCCGCCACCCCATGGATGAACGGCGCCAGCAGTGGCGTGGCGTCGGGCAGCCAGCTGTCACCGATGGCGACCGTCGCCAGCCCCAGTGCGGAGACAGTGAACAACAGCGGCGCCGCCGCGCTGCGCCGTGGGCCGATGCTGCCGCGATACAGCGCAATGCCAAGCACCGCGATGGCCAGCGCCAGCAGGCAGTACGCAGCGCGCAGCACCAACCCCCACGGCCCGTGCAGGTAGAGGCTGAGCGTGGCCCGCACCCAGTCCAGATCGCTGCGTGCGAACTGGGTCCACAGCGCTGTGGCGGCGAACAGCAGCAACGCCACCAGTGCCAGCACTGCCGCCGGGCGTGCACGGCTCATGGCGCTGCCTCCGGATGCCGTGCCTTCCATTCGGCCAGCGCCTTGCGATAGCGCTGCAGCTCATCGGCATACAGATCCAGCACGCACAGCGGACAGCCGCTGCCACAGCACTCGTTGGGACCGGGCTCTTCGGGGGGCAGCGGGCGGGGATCGGGATCAGGGACGGACACAGTCGGAAGCGACAATCGGTGGAAGCAGGCCCCAGTGTACCGGGCTGGCTCAGCGGGCCAGCTGTCGGCGCAGGTTTTCCCGCGCGGCTGCGTCCAGGCGCTGGTGGAAGAAGTCACTGAGGAAGATGCGCGGCGCCCGCAGCAGCCCCTGCAGGAAACGGCGACGCCCGGCGCGGTACAGGAAGCCCGGCACGACCCCCTTGTACTCTTCGGCCACGCCACGATCGTAAGCAGCGAACACCGGCTCGGGCGCTGCCAGGATCGCCATGTCGCAGTCCAGGAACAGCGCGGCCTCGGCATCAACGTCGTCCGGGCCCAGATCACCATGACGGGCGGTCAGCAGGATCAACTGCTCGACCCGCGCGGCGTCGACGCCGGCCAGTTCCGGGGCCCCTGCGATCGCCTGCAGGGCCAGCGCCGCCGAACGCGCTTCGTTGTCCTTGCGCCCCGCCACATAGATCGCGTCATGGTAGAGCACGGCCAGGTACACCTCGGCGGGCCCCTGCCAGCCCGGGCCGTCAGCCACGTCCTGGCAGTGCTGCAGCACCGCGCGTACGTGTCCGAAGTGGTGGTAGGCGCGGGGCGGCGTTGCGTAGCTGTCCTGCAGCGCCTGCCACTGCGCTGGCGCCAGCGTCAGCGGAGAGAAATCCATACCCGGATCATCCCGCCTGCGCTGCCCTGCGGCAAGCTGGTGGTTTTTTCACCATGCACTCACAACGCTTGCCCGGTGAGGCCTGGACCCGGTTGTCCACAGCTTTGTCGAGCGCTGGTCCACATCGGTTGTGGATGAATCAGGGTGCCGCCACGCGCCGACCAACGGTCACTGCAGCGCGCCGCCGCCGGGTCTACACTCGCTGCAGGCGGGAGCGCCCGCCGCTGCCGGGAACTGTCATGTACCGCCCTGCCGCCCACATCTTCGTCGTGGCCCTGGCCGCCTTGATGGCCGCGCCACTCTGCGCACAGGACCGCCCGCGCACCGATGCAATCCCGCCCATCGGAAGCATCACCCCGGCGGAAATTCCCTCACCGGAACAGGTCTTTGCGATTCCTCCCGCAATGCGCGCGATGCTGCAGGCGCAGGTGATGGACCGCAGTTCATCGCGCGAGCAGCGGCTGCAGGCGCTGGTGGAAATGATCTTCGGCCGGCAGGGACTGGACCTGCAGTACGACGCGAACGCAACCTACACCGTGGGCGAAGTCTGGCAGCAGCGCCGCGCCAATTGCCTGGCCTTCACGCTGATGTTCGTGGCACTGGCGCGCGAGGCTGGCATCCAGGCCCGCGTGCAGGAAGTCGGCCAGGTCGTGTCCTGGTACCAGGACCAGGACGCCGGTGTGGTCTACAGCGTGGGCCACGTCAACGCGGGCGTGGAGATCGCGGGGCGTTACGCCACGGTCGACCTCGATCGCAACGTGCTCTACGACCGCCACGGCCCGCAGCCGGTCAGCCGCGCGCGTGCACTGGCCCACTTCTACAACAATCGTGGTGCCGAGCGCATGGCCGAAGGAGACCTCGTCGGCGCCCGCGCGTTCTTCGATGCCTCGGTCGTGCAGGATCGCGCGTTCCCCTCGGTCTGGAACAACCTGGGCGTGCTCGACAACCGTGAGGGCAACACCGATGCGGCGCGGCAGGCACTGGACCGCGCCCTGCGCCTGGACGGCCGCCAGGATGCGGCGCTGACCAACGCCAGCGCGCTGTACCGGCGGCTGGGGCTGGATGCGCAGGCCAATGCACTGGCGCGCCGCCTGGCATCGGTGCAGCGCGAGGATCCGTTCGCGCAGTACATGCTGGGCACGCAGGCCGAACAGGCCGGAAAGCTGGCCGAAGCCATCCGCTATTACCGGCAGGCCGTGCGCCTGTATGACACCGCGCACCAGTTCCACTTCGGGCTGGCGCGCGTGTATTTCCTGTCCGGCCAGCTCGAGCGCGCCGACCGTGAACTGACCCGCGCGCGGCTGCTCGGCGGTGCACCGGAGCAGGCACGCTACCAGGCCAAGCTGGACAGCCTGGCCCGCTGGCGCGCGCAGCAGCAGGCCAGGCGCTGAGACCGATCAGGCCTTCTTGAGGAAGCAGGTCTTCAGGACCAGGCCCTTGATCTTGTCCGAGTTGCCTTCGATGTGCTCGGCATCATCGTCAACCAGGCGGATGTTGCGGATCACGGTGCCCTGCTTGAGCGGGATCGAAGACCCCTTCACCTTCAGGTCCTTGATCACGGTGACGGTGTCGCCGGCCTGCAGGGTATTGCCGTTGCTGTCACGCACGACCAGGGTCGAACCGGCGCTTTCCTCGGCGGTCCATTCGAAACCGCAATCGGCGCAGATCCACAGCGCGCCATCGGCATAGGTGTTTTCCAGGGTGCACTGCGGGCAGGCGGGAACAGACGACATCGGCAAGTACCTCCAAGTGAATCAACAGCCGCCATTGTAACCGGCTGGCTTCCCTGCCCCTTTTCCGGACAGGCTCCGGGCTGGCCACTGGACCCGAACCAGAACAGCACGCCCCTGGAACTTGCAGTCGGCGGCGAACTGCAGCAGAGTGCGCGGCCCCTGACCGCCCCCGGAACTCCCCATGCGCCTCGGCATCGACTTCGGTACCAGCAACTCCGCCGCCGCCATCGTGCATGAGGGGAAACTGCTGCCGATCCGCTTCGGCGATGCCGAGCAGTTCCGCACCAGCGTTTATTTCCCAGGCGTGGTGCCCGATCCGGACGACTTCCAGCTCGATGACGGCCAGGAGCACCAGCTGCAGCAGATGATCGACAGCGCCGCGCGCGCGGCCCGTGCCGCCGGCCAGGAACGCACGCCACAGGCACTGCGCCGGGAAGCCCTGCGCGCACTGCGCCGGGAATGGATGGAGGCCCGTGCCGGCAAGGAACGCAGCGCCAGCGACCTGCTGCAGAACGCAGTCTACGGCGACGAAGCGCTGGAAGCCTATTTCGAGGAACACGAAGGCAACCTGGTGCAGAGCCCGAAGTCGATGCTGGGCTACAACCTGCACCCGCGCGCCAAGCAGACCATCACCGGCATCGCCGCGCACATCCTCGAGCACATCCGCCTGACCGCCAGCGCCCAGCTCGGCCAACCACTGCGCTCGGCCCTGCTCGGGCGCCCGGTGCAGTTCCGCAGCTCGATCGGCGCGGCCGGCAATGACCAGGCGCTGGACATCCTGCGCGAGGCTGCCACCCAGGCCGGCTTCGACCAGATCGATTTCCTCGAAGAACCCGCGGCGGCGGCCATGCACTACCACGCCGAAAGCCGCGAGCGGCACCAGGCGGTGATCGTCGACATCGGCGGCGGTACCACCGATATCGCGCATGCCGAAGTCGGCGGAAACGACGCCCCGCGCATCCACCGCGCCTGGGGTATCGCCCGCGGCGGTACCGACATCGACCTGGCCCTGAGCCTGTCCAGCTACATGCCGCTGTTCGGCCGCGGCATCACCCGCGTGCCCGCCCACCACTACGTGGAAGCGGCCACCGTGCAGGACATGACCCGCCAGCGCGACTTCCGCCAGCACAAGTACGACCATGTCGACGACCCGTGGGGCACGCGCCTGCAGGCCCTGCAGGACACCGGCAATACCGCCCGCCTGTACCGCGACGTCGAGCGCGCCAAGATCGCCCTCAGCGCCGCCAGCGAGCATCGGAGCACGCTGGACTACATCGCCCGCGACCTGCATGCCGACAGCAGCGCCGATGGCCTGGCCGGCGCCGCCCATGGCTACCTGGAGCAGATCCGCGAGCTGCTGGCCCAGGTCCGCAGCGACATCGGCGGCGACCCGGATGCGGTGTTCCTGACCGGCGGCATGTCCCGTGCCGGCTACCTGCGCCAAGCCGTGGCCGAGGCCTTCCCGGGCGCCCGCATGGTCCACGGCGAACCCTCGCTGGGCGTGGTCCAGGGCCTTGCGCTGGCGGCAGCCAGCCAGGATTAACAAAACGTTACGCGGTCTAAGTTACTCTTGGTCGGCTAGAACCCCGCTGCACCTTCCACCGGCCACGCCGGTGTGTGTTCACAGTGCAGCCTGGCCCGCCCTGCGGGCCTAGCGGCCATGCCTTCCTGGCTCGTTCATGGTCCGCGCAGCACCTGAGCCGCCATCGAGACCCGCTTTGGGCACCCGCCAGGCCCCTGTGGCCTTACAACCTGACGCAACACCTGCACCCGTCGACTGCCGCCGTTGTGACGCGGTCTGTTGCCGGCTGCCCGTGCTGCTGCAGCCCGGCGACCACGTGCCTGGCCAGTTCCTGTCACGCGACACCCACGGCCGTGCCGTGATGGCGCGCAACGAGGAAGGCTGGTGCGCGGCGATCGATCCCTATCACCTGCGCTGCACGATCTATTCGCAGCGCCCGGCGATCTGCCGCCAGTTTTCGATGGGCGGCGATGACTGCCGCCGCGAGCGGCAGGACTACCTGCGCCAGGCCGACGCCTGGGCGCTTTCCTCCCCTTCCACCTGACAGGAGCAACCATGCCCCGCAAGGCAAAGACCCCCGCGAAGGCCAGCAACAGCATCCGCAGCGAACGCAAGGGCGCGGCCGCCAGCACCGTGGTCAGCAGCGATTCGATCGCTTCGGACCTGGCAGCGTTCCGCAAGGCCGGTGGCAAGATCGAAGTCCTCGGCACCACCTGGGCGCTGAAGAAAGCCAGCTGACCCAGTACTGACCGCGGCGGCGCTGCCGCCGCGGCCTGCCGGACCGTGCTCAGCGGTCCAGCCGCACCCGCACACTGCCCGAATGCGACTGGATGCGGATGTCTCCATCACCGCCGCCCAGACGCGTATCGAGATGGCTGCCCGGCCCATAGCGCGGCCGCTCCACCTGACCGGCATCGCTGTTGATCGAGCCGCTGAAGCTGTTCACCGACAGCTGTGCCGACACCGTGCGCGGCAGGCTCAGCGTGACCGAGGCACTGACCGATTCGACATTGACGCGGCCGCCGGGCGCCAATCCGGCTGCTGCCAGGTCGATGCTGCCCGAGACGGTCTCCACCGCCAGCCGCTGCACGCGCCCGGCGTCGACCTCGACCCGTCCGGATACCGTCTGCGCACCGATATCACCGGACACGCCGCCGCCGGCCTCGATCCGGCCACTGACGGTGTTCACATCCAGTTTTGGCGTCTGCAGGCGTGCGCTGACGCTGCCACTGACCGTGTTGAGCTTGCTGTCACCACTGCGGCCAGATGCGCTCAGGCTGCCGCTGACCGTGTCGGCCTGCAGCCGTCGCACGTCGATGCCGCTGATGTCCTGGCTGGCGCTGACCGTGCTCAGCAACAGCTCCACCGAGCGCGGCACGTTCAGCACCAGCGTGGCCCCACCGTTGTTGTTGCGGCGCGGGTATTCGATCTCCCAGCGCACGCGGTTGGCGCTTTTCTCCTGCCGCAGCTGCAGGCCGTCGCTGAGCGTGCCGGTGAGCTGCACGTCATTGCGGTCCCAACCACGCACGGTCACCTTGCCGGCGACGTTGCTCAGCTCGATGCGACCGCCCGCGGCCAGGGTATGCCGCTCGTCGATGCGGGTGTCGGCCAGCGCCACGGCAGGGGCCAGCAGCAGCGCGACACAGCAGGAAATCAGGGTTCGGGTCATGGCAGTCTCCTCAGGTCGTCAAGCCGGACTCGGCGGCATAGGCCGCCTGCCGGGTCAGTTCCAGCCGCAGCGTGTAGGTACGCTTGAGCTGGCCAAGCAGGTGCGGCGCACGCGGGTCCTGCGCCAGGGCGGCACGGATCTGCGCCGCGCTTTCATCCAGTTCATGCAGGGCCGGCTGCCATTCCGGCGCCCGGCCATCGGGCAGCGCGGCCACGGCCTGCTGGTACTGCTCGGTCATCGCCGCGGCCTGCAGCTGCAGGGCGGACGGCACCGGCGTGTCCAGCTGCGCATGCCGCCACGGCGCCACCGCATACACTGCCAGGCTGGCTGCCAGCGCAGCCCCCACCGGCAGCCACCAGCGGCGTCGCGAACGCGCAGGCAGGGCCACCACGTTGTCCGCTGGCGCAGGTGCTGCCTGCGGTTCACGCGGTGGCAGCCGGGCGGACAGACGCGCCCAGCCATCGGCGGGTACATCGCGCTCGTTTGGCAGCGCGCGCAGCCGGGCCAGCAGGTCGTGATCGGAATCGTGTTCGTGCGTACTCATGTCATGTCTCCCAGCCGTGCGCGCAACAGGCCGCGCGCACGATGCAACTGTGCCTTGGAACTGCCGACAGCCATCTGCAGTTGTTCGGCGATTTCCTGGTGTTTCCAGCCCTCGATGTCGTGCAGTACCAGTACCGCACGCGCCCGTGGTGGCAGTGTCGACAGCGCGCGCTCAAGATCGCGCTCGGTGCCGGCACAACGGTCATGCACCGCCAGTTCCTGCAGGCCGCCGTCGATATCATCGAGGCTGTCGTGGTCCTGCCCGGCAGCCCGGCCGCGCAACTCCATCAGCGCGGCGTTGACGCCCAGCCGATGCAGCCAGGTGGACAGGCTGCTCTCGAAACGGAACCCTGGTAGTGCTTTCCAGGCCTGCAGGAAGGCCTCCTGCAGCGCATCCTCGGCACGTGCCTGCTGGCCGCCACACAACCGCCACAGGACAGCGAATACACGCGGCGCGTGACGCCGGTACAGCAGTTCGTAGGCAGCGGTGTCGCCCGCAGCCGCCGCCCGCACCAGAGCGGGTTCGTCGACGGCGTCGTTGGCGGCAGGCAGCGCGGGCATGGTGGTGTCGAGCATATCGCTTGGATGCGGCGACCCGGAAAAAGGTTTAGAGCCGATCGACGACCGATGCCATGCAACCTTTTCGACGGCTGCTGCATCCATGGAAGGTCCTTCGCGAAATTGCCGTCCAGGAGTTGTGCCATGTCCAGCCCATCCTGCGCCGCCCTGCTGGTGATCACCGCCTGCGTACTGCTGCAGGCATTGGGCCTGTCCTTGCAGCTGCGTCCAGAAAACGGCCGCACCTGCTTGCAGCAGCACCGCCAGGAGCTGGTCTGTCTGGCCTGGACTCCGGCGGTCGAATCCACTGCACGCGCCGGGTAACATCGAAGGCCGTTATTGCCACCTGTCGTCGCCCCCATGATGTTGTCGCTGAAGGATCACCTGCCGGCCTGGACCCACCCTTGGCTCCACGACGCGGGCATCGCCGTGAAGATCCTGCTCACCCTGCTGGCCGCGTGGCTGCTGCGGATGCTGGCACGGCGCTTGATCCGCCGCTTCGCCGAGCACTACACGCTGCCGCCGGAGATGGCGATGGGTGCGCGCCGGATCAGCAGCTTCGTGGTCTATTTCAGCGCAGTGCTGTACATCCTCAGCCTGCTCGGCGCATCGCCGTCGGTACTGTGGACCGCGTTCACCGGCTTCGCGGCCGTGGGCGCAGTGGCCTTCTTCGCGGCCTGGAGCGTGCTGTCCAACATCTTCTGCACGCTGCTGATCTTCACCACCCGCCCGTTCCGCCTGCATGACTACATCGAGGTGCTGGAGAACGGCGAGAAGCCGGGCCTGAAGGGGCGGGTGATCGACGTGAACCTGATCTACACCACGCTGCAGGAAACCGGCGACGGACACGAAGGCACGGTGCTGCAGCTGCCGAACAACCTGTTCTTCCAGCGCACGGTGCGGCGCTGGCGCGACCCGGCACAGGCTCCCGGTGGCATCCAGGGCGACGGCTGAGGGTGGTTTTCGGCAGGGCTGCGCCCTGCACCCGCTACGAGCTGGAGCAACAGCACCAGCAACAGCCGAAGCAACGGCAAAAGCTGGCTTCCTGCGGGATGGCGGGATGGGTCCGGTGGCGGGAGACGCCGTAAACCCGTCCATGGGGGCTTGGCCGCGGCATCCATGCCGCGGACACTCCCGCCACCGGACCCACCCCGCCTTCGACAGATTTCCGCGATCTGCCGGAACAACGCATTGCCCTGGTGGGTGTCGACCTTGGTCGACACGGTGGATCCACGCCATGCGTGGATGACTCATTCGATATCTGACAGATGTGTCGACCAAGGTCGACACCTACCAGCAGCCGCTGTAGAGCCGAGCCATGCTCGGCTCAAATCGTTCCGATATCGAAATTTTCGATTTCAATGGAGACTTATCCACACACGGTGGAATCTACCCGATCGCGGAAATCTGTCAGAGGCGGGGCGGTGTCGGCTTGCGGGGTGTCAGCCGCATGGATGCGGCTGCCAAGCCTACAAGGACGTACTTGCGGCGTCCCCGCAATCCGACACCGCCCCGCCACCCCACGGAACGCCAGCTCTTGCCGTTGCTCAGGCTTGAAGGCTTCGGCAGGTGCAGGGCGCAGCCCTGCAATAAAACACCCCTTTACCTCAGCTGGCTGTCCTTGCTGCCACGCCAGTTGTAGCCGGCATGCGCCTGTTCTTCGTCGTCATGCGCCTGCTGGCACGCCACGCACAGTCGAACACCAGGCACAGCCTGACGCCGCGCCAACGGAATCGGCGCGTCGCATTCCTCACAATGTTCCAGACCCGGGCCCTCGCGCAGCTGGCGCCGCGCGCGGGCAATCGCATCGTCGACGGTGGCGTCGATCTGGTCCTGGACCGCGCCGTCTCCCGCCCAACCGGTGGCCATGGCCATCCTCCGCAGGTGTGTCGCCTGATATGGGGACGATACACCCGCGCACAAAGGAGCAGACCTGTGTTGAGCCGAGCCATGCCCGGCTGATCTTCAGCAAGATGAGCAGAACATGGAGGGTTTCAATCAAGCCGATTGCGGCTTAATCCCCTCCGTCCCCTTTTTGCTTACCAGACCAGGTCGTCGGGTACCTGGAACTGGGCGTAGTAGGCGTCGTCCTCGGCGTTGCCGGTGGAGATCTCGGCAGTCGAGCCCGGCTGGCCGTGGTCAACGATGATCGCTTCGGGCGCGCGCTCACGCACCTTTTCGGCGGCGGCACGCGGCAACAGGGCGTAACCGTCGCCGTGGGCAACGATGACCAGTACGCCGACCGACAGCGCCTTGCGCAGCTTGGGGTCGATCAGCAGGGTGCGGATCGCCGCGCCATCGCTGAAGCGATACTCGTCGTCGCCCTTGTGGGGCACGGCATGGGCGGTGATGATCTGCCGGGCCTGGGCCTTCTGTTCAGCCAGCTTGGCCTGGGCGTTGCGCTCGGCGGCCAGCGCGCGGTCGCGCTCGACCTTCTCGGCGCGGGCCCGTTCAGCCTCGCGCTGGACCTCGGCCGAGGTCGATTCGGCCTTGCCCTGGCGGGCCTTGGCCTGCGCGCTCGCGGCAGCGCTGGCCTGCGACTTCTTGGCCAGGCCGGCCTTGAGCAATTGTTCCTGCAGCGCGTTGGGCTTTGCCATGGTCGATGCATACCGCGTGTAATCTTGGATGCCCCATTCTACCGACGCCCCGCCGCCCCTGCATGGCAGTCCTGAAGTACCTCACCGGCTATCCCGAACCCCTGGTCGCCCAGGTCAGTGACCTGCTGGCGCAGGGCAAGCTCGGCCCCTGGCTGCAGCAGCGCTATCCCGACCCGCACGAGGTGCGCAGCGATCGCCAGCTGTACGACTACACCCAGGACCTGAAGGACCGCTACCTGCGCAAGTCGGTGCCGCTCAACAAGGTCTGCTACGACAACACGCTGGAAGTGATCAAGCACGCGCTGGGTACCCATACCGCCATCTCCCGCGTCCACGGCGGCCGCCTCAAGGCCAGCCGTGAGATCCGCATCGCGACCGTGTTCCGCCAGGCGCCGGCAGCGTTCCTGCGCATGATCGTGGTGCATGAGCTGGCCCACCTGAAGGAAGCCGACCACAACAAGGCCTTCTACCAGCTGTGCCAGCACATGGAGCCGGACTACCTGCAGCTGGAGTTCGATACCCGCCTGTACCTGACCGAGCTGGCCAACCGCGGCCAGCGCTGACCGGCCGCAGCAGCTACACTGCGCGCCCCCTGCCTGACCTTTCCGCCATGGAACCGATCCGTCTCGACAAACGCCTGTCCGCCCTGCTCGGCATCCCGCGCGGCGAAGCGCGACGCTACATCGAAGGCGGCTGGGTCACGGTCAACGGCGAGGTGGTGGAACAGCCGCAGCGCCCGGTCGATGACAGCGCCGAGATTGTGGTGGCCGAGCAGGCCAGCGATGAAAAGGCCGAGCGCGTCAGCATGCTGCTGCACAAGCCGGCCGGCGTTGCCGCTGAGACCCTGTGTGCGCTGGTCAGCAGTGACAGCCGCAGCGAACTTGATGCCAGCGACATCCGTCCGCTGCAGCGCCATTTCCACGGCCTGCAGCTGGCCGCCTCGCTTCCGGCCAGCGACAGCGGCCTGGTGGTGGTCAGCCAGGATCCGGCCACGCTGGCCCATCTGCAGCGCAATCTGGGCCGCACCGAACAGGAATACCTGATCGAAGTGGCCGAAGGCGGTCCCGAGCGCGGCCCGTGGTTGATGGCGCGGCTGCAGCAGGAATCGGGCGGCGCCAAGGTCAGCTGGCAGAGCGAGCAGCGCCTGCGCTTCGCGGGCAAGGGCCTGACGGCCAAGGGCCTGCGCGTGGCGGTCACCGCTGCCGGCCTGCAGGTGACGGCCGTGCGTCGGCTGCGTATTGGCCGCGTGGCACTGGGACCGCTGCCTGCGGGGCAGTGGCGTTACCTGGGCAGCGACGAGCGGTTCTGACCGCGAAGCCCCTGTCATCCACGCATGGCGTGACGTTGTCTGAAGAAGCCATCCACGCATGGCGTGGATCTACGGCGATGGGCCTGTTGGCTTTCATCCACGCATCGCGTGGCTCTACCATCGGGGCATGAGCCTGCCCAAGCCCCTGTGGCGACGCCTGCTGCGCGTCGCTGCACTCATCCTCGCCGCGCTGTTGCTGCTGGTCCTGTCCGGGCTGCTGCTGGCCGACCACCTTACGCCGCAGGCGCAGGGCGCCCCTTCGCACGTCCTGCCGCTGCAGCCGGCGCAGACCCGCATCGACCAGCAGATCGTGCCGCTGCAGGACGCACACCCGGGGCAATCGGGCGTGGCGTTCCTCAGTGATGGCATGGATGCCTTCGCCGCGCGCGCGATGATCACCGCCCACGCTGGCCGCAGCCTGGACCTGCAGTACTACATCTGGCACGACGACCTGATCGGCCACCTGATGGCCAAGGCGCTGTATGACGCCGCCGAGCGCGGCGTGCGCGTGCGCATCCTGCTCGATGACATGAACGCCAAGGACAAGGACGCGCTGATGATGGCGCTCGATGCGCATCCGAACATCGAGATCCGCCTGTACAACCCGTTCCGCAACCGCAGCGGCGTCGCGCGCACGCTTGAACTGGTGCAACGCGCCTTCAGCGTCAACCACCGCATGCACAACAAGAGCTGGATCGCCGATGGCCGCATCGCGATCGTCGGCGGCCGCAACATCGGCGAGGAATACTTCAGCGCGCGCGACGATGTGAACTTCCAGGACCTGGACCTGGTCGTGGCCGGGCCGGCGGTGCAGCAGGCCAACCAGATCTTCGACGACTACTGGAACAGCAGCGCGGCGATCCCGATTGCCGCGCTGGCCTCATACACCGATGCACAGTTGCGGCAGCTGGTGCGGCAGTCAGACCTGGATGCGATGCATGCCCGGGCACAGCCCTACCTGCAGCGCGTGGCCGAATCGCGCGCCCTGCAGCGGCCCAGCCCGGAACCGCTGCACTGGAGCGCGAACGTGCGCATCGCCTCCGATCCGCCGATGAAGCACCGCGGCGATGATCGCCGTAGCTGGCTGGTCAGTACGCTCAGCGACGAACTGCACAGCACCCGCAGCAATGCGCTGTTGATCTCCCCCTACTTCGTGCCTGGCGATGATGGCGTGCAGGCGCTGTCGGCGCTCGCGGCGCGTGGTGCGCAGGTTGGCGTGGTCACCAACTCGCTGGCCGCCAACGACGTGGCCGCAGTACACGGCGGCTACATGGGCTACCGCGTTCCGCTGCTGAAGGCCGGCGTGCAGCTGTACGAACTGAAGGCACACGGCAGGCCCGATACCAGCCTGTTCGGCAGTAGTGGGGCCAGCCTGCACACCAAGGCGTTCGTGGTCGATGATCGCCGCGGTTTCGTCGGCTCGTTCAACCTCGACCCGCGCTCGGCCTATCTCAATACCGAGATGGGCGTGCTGTTTGACGACCCGGTGCTGGGGGCACAGCTGCGCAACGAGTACCTGCGCCTGGCCAGCCCGGAACACAGCTGGTGGTTGACGCTCGGCCACGACGATGGACTGCGCTGGCTGGAACGGCAGCCACCACCGCACTGGGTGGAAACCGAGCCCGGTGCCAGCCTGGGCAAGCGCTGGACCGCGCGCGTGATCAGCTGGCTGCCGGTGGAATCGCAGCTGTAACGCCCAACCCTCAGTGCACCGGACCAACCTCTTCCTGGCCGGCTTCATCCCGCGTTTCCACGCTGCGCCCATGCAGACGCCGCCAGATCCAGCGCAGCGCATGCGGTGGCGCCGACGGCAGTTGTTCGAGCAGGGCCAGCATGCGGCTCTGGCTGGCATGTCCATGCCGGCACAGCAGGCTGGCCGCCGCCGCCGCGCTGGCCAGACGCAGGCTGTCGGCGAGTGGGCCATCGGCCTCCGGCGCCAGTGCCTGGTGCACGGGCTCGGGCAGCTCCCAGGCTGCAGCCACGCGTTGTGCCAGCGGCAACGACCATTGCTGCAGCAGTTGCAGGGCCAGCGCCGGCTCCACGGTTTCGTCGCGCGCCTGCGCTTCCTGCAGCAACTGGCGCATCACCAGCGCTGATCCCAGCCCCTGCACCAGGCCCAGCCACTGCGCAGCGAAGGCATCGCCGAAGGTGACCGTGCGCGCGTGATCGGCGGCCGCACGCGAAGCCAGCAGAGCGTGTTCCCAGATGATCGTGCTGAACTGCGGAAACATGCCGCACTGCACCTGCATCACCGGCTGCACCAGCACCGCGCTGATGATCTGGCGCACGCCCTCGGTACCGACCAGGGTCACCGCACGCTGCAGGCTTTCCACCGGCCGCTCATGCACCTTGTAGGCCGGGCTGTTGGCGATGCGCAGCAGATTGCCGGTCAGCACCGGGTCCTGGCCGATGATCGCCGCCATCACCCGTGCCGAGGCGGCATCGTCGTTGACGGTCTGGATCAGCTGCGGCAGCAGTTGCGGGCGTCGCGGCAGGTGCCGGGCGGCCCAGTCACGATCCTGCAGCGCGCGCGCCACCGCTTCGCCCAGTGCCGGGTCCTGGACGGGGGCAGGCTCGCCGGCCAGCCGTGGGTACAGGGCCAGTGCGTGCAGGCCGCGCTGCAGGTGCGCGGCGATCTCACCGGCCTGCAGGGCCTCGCCCTGCAGGCTGGCTGCGGCAGCAGCGACGGCCTGTCGCGATGCGGCCGCCAGACGCAACGGAGCCGCCCCGGTCGAGCGCGCCAGCCAGGCGCGCAGCGATCGCCACCAGGCCGGCGTCATCGCCGCCCGCCCTGTCGTTGTGGTGCCCTTGCCGTCACTGACCGCCCTGCCTCTTCACGCGAATCCGGCCACCCGCCGTCGTCGCAGCATCGGCCGCACTTTCATCTTCTTTAACCGGAAGGTCGCCGATGTCGACGGCAGCGGCCGGGGGAATGGACTAGAATGGCGCCGCGCGACCCGTCCCCCTGCACTGACGACGTCGCTTTTTTTGTTTTGGGACCCTACCGTTCACTGGCCGTTCGCTGCAGTTCGCCGCTGTTCGTGCCATCGGAGACGCCATGCTATTCGAAACCCTCGCCACCACCGGCCACGAACAAGTGGTGTTCTGCCACAACCACGATGCCGGCCTGAAGGCGATCATCGCCATCCACAACACCACCTTGGGCCCGGCCCTGGGCGGTGTGCGCATGCGCCCCTACGCCAGCACCGAGGAGGCGCTGGCCGATGCGCTGCGGCTGAGCCGGACGATGACCTACAAGAATGCACTGGCCGGCCTCAACGTGGGCGGCGGCAAGGCGGTGATCATCGGCGACCCGAAGACGGACAAGACCGAGGTACTGTTCCGCGCCTTCGGCCGCTACGTAGATTCGCTGGGCGGCCGCTACATCACCGCCGAGGACGTTGGCACCGACGTCAACGACATGGAGAACATCTACCTGGAGAGCCAGTTCGTGACCGGCGTGCACCAGGTCCATGGTGGCTCCGGCGATCCGGCGCCTTTCACGGCCTACGGTGCACTGCAGGCACTGATGGCGTCGATGCGCTTCAAGTTCGGCCATGAGGAAGTGGGCAAGACCAGCATCGCGGTGCAGGGCCTGGGCCACATCGGCATGGAACTGGTGAAACTGCTGCGTGACCGCGGCGCCAAGCTGTATGTCACCGACCTGGACAGTGCGCTGGTTGATCGTGCAGTCAGCGATTTCGGCGCCGAAGCGGTCAAGCCGGACGAGATCCACGAGGTGAACGCCGATGTGTTCGCACCGTGTGCACTGGAAGGTGCGATCAACGCCGACACCCTGCCGCGGATCAAGGCCAAGATCATCTGTGGTACCGCCAACAACCAGCTGTCGAGCCTGGAGATCGGCGACGAACTGCATGCGCGCGGCATCCTTTACGCCCCGGACTACGCGGTCAACGCCGGCGGCGTGATGAACGTGTCGCTGGAAATCGACGGCTACAACCGCGAACGCGCGATGCGCCTGATCCGCAGCATCTACCACAACCTCACCCGCATCTTCGAACTGTCGCAGCGCGAGAACATCGCGCCACAGCGTGCGGCCGACCGCATTGCGGAAAGCCGCATCCTGTCGATCGGCAAGCTGAAGATGCCGCTGGGGCGCAGCACTCCGCGCCTGGGCAACCTGCGCGGCGGCTGAGGCTGCAGACGTCGCGCCGGGAGTCTTCCCGGCGCGACCGATTCCTCAGAACCCGGTGCTGTAGCGCACCGCAGCCTGCCGCGCGCCCTCGCCACCGATACGCTGGCCAAAGCCCAGGCTCAGGCGGCCATTACGGCCCCACCACGACTCCAGCGCCACGCCTATCAGCGCACTGCCACGCGGCGCATTCCAGCCTGCCAGCGGCGCCCATGCATCGACGCCGACGAAACTGGCCTGCCAGTCCGCATCCGCACCATCAAGCCGCTGCTGCCATTCGGCATGCCCACGCAGCATCCAACGCCCCCAGCCGCGCTCGCCGCGGATACCGGCCAGCATCTGGCTGCGCTGCGAGCGATTGGCATCACCCCGCAGGCCGAAGCCAAAGCCGCCGAGTTCATTGAAGGCGTCAGTATCCACACGCGTGGTGCTGGCACCGAGGTAGGGCGTCAACGATGCGCCCGCACGCCCCAGTCGGTACCCGCCCTCCACGCTGGCACTGCTGAAACGGCCACCGTACCGCGCAGAAACGCCATAGGCGCCCGCACCGAGCAGCAGCTGACGATCCAGCGCGCGGGTGAACTGGCCGCTGCCGACCTGGGCCAGAGCATAGCCACGCCCCAGATTCCAGCCGGCGTACAGCTGCGCCTGCGCCTGGCGGTCACGCCCGCGATCACCGCCGAAACTGCTGCCACCATTGCTGCGGGTTTCGCCAAAGGCCACACCCATCAACCCATTGCTGCCCAGCGGCAGGTCCTGACCGGCCATCCAACCGCGGCTGTCGGCGGCATTGCCGGCAAAGCTGCCCTGCCCGGCCTCGCCCAACGCGCTCTGCCAGGTACCCCGCAGGCGCGGCGTGGCCTGCACACGATCGAAGCGTTCGGCGATCGCACGCCGCGACATGTCGATGCTGTCGAAGGTGGCGGCCTCGGCGCGGGCATGCGCCTGGCCGGACAGGCTCTGCAGGCTGTCGGCCAGGCCCTGTTGGCCCCCTCCGGCCCACTGCAGCGCACCGGCTGCCGCACCGAAGGGCGATCCCTGCAGGCCGGTGTTGCCGTCGAGCACTGCGAATGCGCCTTCCAGGCGCTGCGCGGCCACCTGCGCAGAAGCGCTCAGGCCGCTGGCCGCGGCGGTGACGTTGACCTGGGTCACGTTCAACCAGGCGTTGTTGCGGTCGTAGCCATACGTGGGGGCCACCAGGGTCAGTCCCTGCAGGCCGGTGGAAGTGGCCTCGGTACTGAAGATGCCGTTCAGCCCCCCCGCGGCGTGGATGAGGTCCTGGCGGGTTCCGTTCTGCGGCACATAGCCGGAGACGAAGCCATGCACGCGCACACTGCCATTGATCGTTGCGCTGCCGGTGACCTGCAGCGCGTTGGCGCCAAGGGCGATCATCAGCTGCGCGCCGGGATGCTGGGTATAGTTGCCCTCGATGGTGCCGGTGGTGTTGCCGGTGGTGAGGAACACGCTGCCGCCGTTGACCACATTGCCGATCACCCGCGGCGTGCCACCGTTGAACTGCAGACCGGTGGAATCCGGATCAGGCTGGGCGAGGATCGTCACGTTGGAACGGATCACGCCACCGTTCTGCAGCGTCAGGATGCCGCGCTCGACACGGGTGGCACCGGTGTAACCGTTGTTGCCGGTCAGCACCAGCTTGCCGTCTCCCTGCTTGACCAGGCCACCGCTGCCGGTGATGTCGTTGCTCCACGTCGAACCGGTCGAGGCCACATCCACACTGGCGGTCACATCACCCCAGTCGAAGCGGCCGGGACCATTGATCGCGCGACCGATGTCGAGCAGGCCATAGCCGAACACCGGATCCACACCGGGCGCACCGATGTCCTTGGCGGTACCCAGCAGGGTCTGCCGCACCAGATCGTTGTTGAAGTAGGGGAAGCGCTGCCAGACCAGCGCAGCCGCACCGGAGATCAGCGGCGCGGCGAACGACGTACCGTAGTTCCAGTAGTAGCTGCCACCATTGGCATCCGGGTAGACCGCGCTGCCTGGCGCCGCCAGGCAATAGCGGGCCGCCTGGCCGCAGGCATTCGAATAGCTGGCCAGCGCGCCCGGCGTGAACGGGTCCACCGCCGTGGCCACCAGCCAGCCGCGCTCCAGATCGGCCGCCGGAAGCGTGCCTGCCACGCCCTTCTGGCTGGGCAGCGCGGCCAGGCTGCTCGGCTCGCTGCGGCCGTCATTGCCGGCGGCGAACACCACCAGGCCGCCGTGATTGATCACGAACGGCCGGTATTCGGCGGCCACCTGCGCCGTGGTGGGCAGATCGGTCCAGTACAGGCCACCCCACGAGTTGTTCATCACCTTCACGTTGTAGCTGATCAGGTCCTGGTGGACCTGGGCCACACCCAGTGGCCCACTGAAGGCATTGCCATTGCCACTGCCGTCATCGGTCGGCGGCTTGTCGGAAATGATCCGTGCCGAGACGATCTGCGCACCTGGCGCAATACCGCCCGGCCAGGTTCCCACTGCCGCGCCAGCGGCGAGGCTGGCCACGGCGGTGCCATGCCCGACCACGTCATCAACCCCCAGGTTGTTCCTGGCCGGATCGATGTAATTGAAGTTGGCCAGCACGCGACCATTCAAGGCCACCGCGTTGCGCTGCACGCCCGAATCGACAATGCCGATGCGCACGCCCTGCCCGGTCAGGCCTGCGGCCTGTGCGGCACGCGCGTTGGTGACTGAAAGATGCGCATCAAAGGCCGGCTCCTGCGGCTTGACCGGTGGTGGTGTCGTCGGGGGAGGCGTGGTCGGAGGTGTCGGCGTGGTCGGGGGCGGGTCGACACGCACGTTGCTGCCGCCTCCGCCGCCTCCACCACAGGCCGTCAGCGCCATCGCCAGCGCGGTTGCCAGCACAGACCTCACCATCATCGTGCGTTCCATCGATTCCTTCCCGTGAACGTTGGCCTGCCTTCATCCCGGCAGGCGTTCGGCGCCGCACAGCGGCAGCCCTCCCCGACCCTCTATACTTGGGCCGACCCCCACGCAGTCTGCCGGGAAACCGGGGCGCATCCAACAGCCTCCGGTCTCCTTTCCGAACATTGCTTACGCATCAACGAGATTGCCATGTCCAACATCGTCATCGCCGCCGCCAAGCGCACCGCCATCGGCTCCTTCCTCGGCCAGTTCAACGGCGTGCCGACCCCGACCCTCGGCGCGGCCGCCATCGCCGCCGCGCTGGAACAATCGGGTGTCCCGGCCAGCGACGTTTCTGAAGTCCTGATGGGCTGCGTGCTGCCGGCCAACCTCGGCCAGGCGCCCGCCCGCCAGGCTGCGATCGCCGCCGGCATTCCGCTGTCGGCCGGTGCCACCACGCTGAACAAGGTGTGCGGCTCGGGCATGAAGACCATCATGCTCGGCCATGACCTGATCAAGGCTGGCTCGGCCAGCATCGTGGTCGCCGGCGGCATGGAATCGATGTCCAACGCCCCGCACATGCTGCCGAACTCCCGTACCGGCAACCGTTTCGGCAACTTCCAGGCGGTCGACCACATGGCCCACGATGGCCTGGTCAACGCCTACGACGGCAAGGCCATGGGCGAATTCGCCGAGTGCGCGGTGGACAAGTACCAGTTCAGCCGCGAAGAGCAGGACGCCTATGCGATCGAGTCGGTCAAGCGTGCGCAGGCTGCACAGGCCAATGGTGCATTTGCCGATGAAATCGTCGCGGTGAAGGTCGCCACCCGCAAGGGTGAGGTCGAGCTCGCTACCGACGAGCAGCCGGGGCGCTCCGACATCGCCAAGATCCCGACCCTGCGCCCGGCCTTCAAGAAGGATGGCAGCGTGACCGCGGCCAGCTCCTCCAGCATCTCCGACGGCGCCGCCGCAGTGGTGCTGCTGACCGAAGAGGACGCTGCCGCGCGAGGCATCACGCCGCTGGCCCGCATCGTCGGCCACGCCACCCACTCGCACGAACCGGAGTGGTTCACCACCGCCCCGATCGGCGCGCTGCACAAGCTGCTGGACAAGACCGGCTGGTCGCTGGACCAGGTCGATCTGTTCGAAATCAACGAAGCCTTCGCTGTGGTGGCGATGGCCCCGATGCGCGAACTGGGCATCCCTCACGACAAGCTCAACGTGAATGGCGGCGCCTGCGCACTGGGTCATCCCATCGGTGCCTCGGGCGCACGTCTTGTGGTGACCCTGGTCAACGCTCTGCGCACGCGTGGTGGCAAGCGCGGCATTGCCACCCTCTGCATCGGCGGCGGCGAAGCAACGGCAATCGCCATCGAATTGATTTAAAAAGATTTAACGATGATTTCGCAAAAATGAATGCGGGATCGCTTGACACCCAATCTTGGCTTGTCATCATGTTGTCGGCGCGCAGCATGCGCGTTGCCTAATTCTAACGACGAGGATTTACACAATGAGCATCAACAAGCTGCTGGTCGCGATGTCCCTGGCTCTGGCCCTGGCCGCCTGCTCGAAGCAGGAAGCTGCCCAGGACGCCGCTGCTTCGGCCAACGAAGCCGCCACCGAAGCCCAGGCTGCTGCCGACCAGGCCGCCGCTGCTGGCGCCCAGACCGCCGACGCTGCCCAGCAGGCCGCTGACACCGCCGCCACCGCTGCTGACGCTTCGGTCGACGCTGCTGCCCAGGCTGGCGCTGCTGCCACCGACGCCGCTGCCGGCGCCGCTGCTGACGCTGCCAAGGCTGCTGAAGGCACCGCTGAGAAGGCCAAGGACGCTGCTGAAGAAGCCAAGAAGTAATAACTTCTTTCTTCACGCTGTTCTGGAAAAGCCGCTGGTTCGCCAGCGGCTTTTTCTTTGCGTGGATGTCGGCGATCAAGCCCCTGCATCGCGACCCGGTCTTCACAACGGCATGAATAGGCTGGCGTCCCCATCCATTGCAGTGCCGGAGACCGCCATGAAGATTCGTCCGATCACCACCACCCTGCTGGCCGCCTCCCTGCTGCTGGCCCTGGCCGCCTGCAAGGGCCCGGAAGCCGAACAGGCCAAGCAGGACGCGCAGCAGGCGGCCGACAGCGCCGGCGCTGCCGCCCGCGACGCCGTCGACAAGGCTGCTGCTGCCACCCGCGAAGCCGCCGACAAGACCGCAGCCGCTTCCGAGCAGGCCGCCGCCGATACCCAGCAGGCGCTGGACAAGGCCGCAGACGCCACAGCCAACGCCGCCGACAAGGCCAAGGACGCCGCAACCGACGCCGCTGCGCACGCCAGCGACGCCACCGCCAACGCCGCGCAGAAGGTCGCCGACAAGGCCCGCGATGTCGCCAATGACGCGAAGGCAAATGCCGCCAAGGAAGAAGCCAAGCACTGAGGTGTACCTGCAGCCGAGCATCGCCTCGGCGCTACAGGAAAAGCCGCGGCACTGCCGCGGCTTTTCTGCTTTTCGCTCTCCGCTCTTTCTGTTGATTCCGTGGTGGACGGCACGGAAACCGTCCAAGGCCGTGCGAGTGGGTTGCGCAGGGGTGTCCGCGGCATGGATGCCGCGGCCAAGCCCCCAAGGACGGGTTCACGGCGCCCCCTGTGCAACCCACTCGCACGGCCACTGCCGATATCAGCGCCCACCACGAGGGGCTCCGCCGTTGGCCGCTCCCTACGGCAACGCGCGCGCCAGCATCGCCGACAGATCCAATCCCGCCGGCAGCGTCCCGAATGCCAGCCCATGCTCCCTGTCCAACCGGCTGCGCACGAACGCCTCCGCCATTGGACTGCGCGCACGCAGCAGCAGCGCCGCCTGCAGCAGCAGCGCAGTGCGCTCGCAGAACAGCCGCGCCTGTGATTCCTCAGGCGCCGGCGCCGCTGCCCAACGCTGCAATGCAGCTGCATAACGCGCATCGAGATCGGCCACTGCGGCCAGCTCGCTGCGCAATGCCGCCATCGCCTCCGGCTCGCGTGACAGCGCGCGCAGGACGTCCAGGCACTGGATGTTGCCGCTGCCTTCCCAGATCGAATTCAACGGCGCCTGGCGGTACAGCCTCGGCAGCATCGACTCCTCCACGTAGCCCGCACCGCCCAGGCATTCCTGCGCTTCGTTGACGAAGGACGGCGCGCGCTTGCACAGCCAATACTTGCCCAGTGCGGTCCCCAGCCGTGCCAACGCGGCTTCGCTGGCATCCTCGCCGGCGCGATCCACCGCCCGCGCGATGCGCATCGCCAACACGGTTGCCGCTTCCGACTCCAGCGCCAGATCGGCCAGCACATTGGCCATCAACGCATGCTCCACCAACAACTTGCCGAAGGTGCGCCGATGGCGTGCATGATGCAGCGCCTGCGCCAGCGCCATGCGCATCTCTGCGGCCGCACCCAGCATGCAGTCCAGGCGGGTCATCATCACCATGCCGATGATGGTCGCCACGCCACGCCCTTCTTCGCCCACACGCCATGCCTGCGCGCCACAGAACTCGACCTCGCTGGACGCATTGGCCCAGTCGCCAAGCTTGTCCTTCAGCCGCATCAGCCGGAACGCATTGCGGTCACCGTCGGCCAAGCGGCGCGGCATCAACAGGCAGGTCAGTCCGCCCGGCGCCTGTGCCAGCACCAGGAAGCCATCGCACATCGGCGCGGAGAAGAACCACTTGTGGCCGACCAGGCGGTAGCGTTCGCCATCGATCGGTTCGGCCCGCGTGCTGTTCGCGCGTACGTCCGAACCGCCCTGCTTCTCGGTCATGCCCATGCCCAGAGTGATGCCGGCTTTGTCCGCCACGGGCACATCACGCGGGTCATAGACCGGCGCGCCGGCCTTGCGCGCCCATTCGGCCAGATGCGGCTGCGACTGAAGCACTGCCACCGCCGCATGCGTCATGGTCAAGGGGCAACTGGTGCCGGCTTCGGCCTGGTGGTGCAGATAGCTCAGTGCCGCACGCGCCACATGCGCGCCGGGCTGCGGCTCATGCCAGGACAAACCCGCCACGCCATGCTGCTTCGCTGCGGCCATCAGCTGGTGGTACGCAGGGTGGAACTCGACCGCATCTATGCGATGGCCCTGCGCATCGTGCGTGCGCAGGCGCGGGCGATCACGGTTGGCGTCAAAGCCGAGCCGGTACAACTCGTCGCCGGCCAGTGCTCCATATGCGGCCAGCCGCGGCGCGAAACTGCCCGCCCCCTCGCGCTTCACCGCTTCCATCAACGCTGCATCATCGGTCCACAACTGGCGACCGGCGAAGGGCGGTGGCTGGTTCAGCACCACATGGGTTTCAAAGGGGGCATTCATCGCGTTGCCTGCTGCGGTCATCGGCGCATCCTGCACGGAGGGGTGGTGACCGATTCTGCCGCAGACCGCGTCCGTGCCGTGTTCAGCCGCCGCGGGCCAGCGCCACCGGTGCAAGGCCGATATCCACGTCGCTGCCCGGCCGGCGAACCGCCGGCAGCTCCAGCAGCATCTGCGCCGCACATCGGCGGATATAGCCGTGGTGCTTGTCGGCCGCATGGCTGATCAGGCTGCCGACATGGAATTCGAACACATCCTCCAGTACGTCGGGCTGGTCCTCGTGCAGCATCCGCAGCAGACCGCGCAGCTTGCAGATTTCCGATTCCAGCTCTTCGACCGCGAACAACATGGCGTCCTCCTCTTCAACATCAGCGGCTCATCCGGGCCGCAGCAGGCGGCGACGGCAGGGCCGCCCGGGGCCATGCGCGATGTTGATCACGGAAAGGAAAACGGGCGACGCGGCTGTCGCGTGCTCCCCCCTTCTCGCACATCCGCAGTGAGGCAACCGTTAATTCCCGTGACGGTGCGCTTCACGCATCAGCGGTAATCACGCTGATGGGTGACATCGCCACGGTAGCCATTGCGTCGATGAACGCCGGATCCACCGCGAGCGAACCGAACCATCCCTGCTGCGTGCCACTGAGCACGCGCAGCATGTGGCCACGGCCTCCGGGCAGGCGCCCCATCGGGCCCAGCAGCACGTCGCGCGCCTTCGCCCAGGCATCGCGGTCAGACTGGAACAGCGGCGTCAGCCAACGGCTCCAGCGCTGGTAGACCGCTACGTGCGCCCTGCGTTGCGCCTGGTACGCCTGCAACGCTTCGGCACCACAGCCATGCCTGCGAACGGCATCGCGCAATGCCAACGCATCGAGCAGCGCCATGTTCACTCCCTGCCCCAGCTGCGGGCTCATCGCGTGCGCGGCATCCCCTGCCAGCACCATGCGGCCCTGGTGCCAGCGCGTCATCACTGCATCGCGATAGACCGCGCGCGCCAGCTGGCCAGCATCGCGCAGGTGGGCAAAGCGCGCACTGGCCTGCGGCCACAGCGCATGCAGCTCGTCCAGCCAGGGCGTCATGCCATCGGCCTGCCAGCGCTCGAAGTCGGCGCGTGGCAGGCTCCAGAAGAAGCTCAGGCGCGGCATGTCATCGCCGGGACGCGTACCGACCGGCAGCAGGCCGATCATCTTGCGCGCGGCCACGTAGCGCTGCCGCAGCTCCTGCACGTGCGGCCAGTCTTCGGCCGGCAACAGGCACCACAGCGCCCCCCACGGATACACGCGGTCCAGCCCGGCACCGCCGGCGATCGTGCCGCGCAGCGCAGAGGCCGCGCCATCTGCGGCCACCACCAGATCGAACGGGCCGTGCGCGCGCCCTTCGCTGTCGCGCAGGCGCCCGTGCTCAGCATCCACCTCGGTGATGGTGGTACCGGCATGCAGCTGGCCAAGCCCGCCACGGGCATCATCCAGCAGCGAGAACAACGCCCCACGCTGCATGCCCAGTCCGTGCAGGCGCGCATCCAGGCCGTCGTAGCGCATGTCCATCACCGCGCGCTCGCACGGCGTGTCTCCATACAGGCGGTGCACCGGCGCGGCATGCGCGCGCACCGCATCCAGCAGACCCATCTGCCACAGCACCTGCAGGCCGCTGGGCTGCAGCAGGAAACCGGCACCCACCGGCCCCGGCGTGGGCACGCGTTCGAAGATCTCCACCTCGTGGCCGTCACGGGTGAGCAGGATGGACACTGCCTGTCCAGCGGTGCCGTAGCCAATCACGGCGATACGCAGTCGTTCCGTCATGACCGCATTGTGCCCGAGACGGGTGGATCGCGAGCGGGTCGCGGGCACGCCGCGCAAAAAAAACCCCGCCGAAGCGGGGTTTTCAACGCACTGTCGAGTGGATCACTCGGCCGGCGTGATGTTCGAAGCCTGGGCGCCCTTCGGGCCCTGGGTCACGTCATAGGTGACACGCTGGCCTTCCTGCAGGCTGCGGAAGCCCTTGGAGTTGATGGCGGAGAAGTGCGCGAACACGTCGGCGCTGCCATCCTCCGGCGAGATGAAGCCAAATCCCTTGGCGTCGTTGAACCACTTGACGGTACCGTTCGGCATGGTGATGCGAGACCTTATGCAATGAATGGGTGGTGTACGCTGAACCCGCGCACAAGCTGAGTATGCAAAGCTTGCTCGGGGAAGACAATCACCCCCGCGCCAATTCGCCCACCAGTTCCGGAAGTCCGTTGCTGGCCGCCTGTACGTTGGCCAGCACTTCGGCCATCGTAATCTCCTCGCCATCACCACAGCCGGCAGCCCAGTTGGCGATGATCGCCAGGCAGGCATAATCCAGCCCCAGCTCACGTGCCAGCGCGGCTTCCGGCATGCCGGTCATACCGACCAGGTCACAACCGTCGCGACGCATGCGGGCGATCTCGGCGATGGTTTCCAGGCGTGGGCCCTGCGTCGCGCCGTAACAGCCACCGTCATGGACCGTGACACCGGTCACTTTGGCCGCCGCCAGGATCTTGCTGCGCAGCATCGGCGTGTACGGGTGGCCGAAATCGACGTGGACCACGTCGCTGCCTTCTTCTTCACAGATGGTGCTGATGCGGCCCCAGGTGTAGTCGATGATCTGGTCCGGGCAGGCCAACACGCGCGGACCGAAATCCTCGGTGATGCCGCCGACCGTGTTCAACGCCAGCACGCGCTGCGCGCCCAGCTGCTGCAGCGCGGCCAGGTTGGCGCGGTAATTGATCTTGTGCGGCGGCAGCGAGTGGCCTTCACCATGGCGCGCCAGGAACGCAACGCGATGGCCGAGCAGCGTGCCCACGCGCACCGGACCGGACGGGCGGCCGAAGCGGGTGTCGACCTCGTGGGTCTGCACGTCGTCGAGCTTGGCCAGGTTGTAGACACCGGTACCGCCGATCACGGCCAGGGCGATCTGTTGCATTCGAAGCACTCCATGAAAAGACGAACGCCGGCACCCGAGGATGCCGGCGATGGGAAAAGGCGCGCCGCAGGCGGCTGCGCGGTTATTCCTTCATTGCGTAGATGGCCGGCACGCAGCGCAGGGTTTCGTTGACGTCCATGCCGAAGCCGAACACATAGCGGTCCGGCAGTTCGATGCCTGCGTAATCGGCGGTCACATCCGGCAGCGCCCGGTCGTGCTTCTTCACCGTCATCGCGGCGATGCGCACATCGGTCGCGCCCTGCTCCAGGCACCAGGTGCGCACGCCCTGCAGGGTGTAGCCCTCGTCCAGGATGTCGTCGACCAGCAGCACGCGGCGGCCGAACAGCGAGGTGGCCGGCTTGTGCTTCCAGACCAGGTCGCCGCCGGTGGTTTCGCCACGGTAGCGGGTGGCGTGCAGGTAATCGAACTGCACGTCCTGCCCGCGCGCACCCAGTTCCAGCGCCAGCTGGCCGGCGAACGGCAGCGCGCCGTGCATGATCGACAGGAACAGCGGCACCTCGCCCTTGTAGTCGCGCGCGATGGCGTCGGCGATACCGGCAATGGCCTTGTCGATGGTGGGGCGGTCGACCAGCAGGTCAGCCTGGGCCAGGGCCTGGGAAATGGTGAGGTTGGGCATCAGACGGTTCTTCCAAGGGTTTCAAGCAGACGGGTTTGGGTGTCGCCATGGCGGGCATCGGCCAGCAGGCCATCCCAGCCAAGCGCGCCGCGGCCGATCAGGCCCAGCAGCGCAGCGGTATTGAGGGAGCGCCCCTGCACCGCGTGCAGGGCTTCATCAACCAGCTCCGGGTGGCAGACCAGCACCACGTCGCAGCCGGCATCCAGATGGGCGTGCACGCGCGCCGGCACGCCGCCGGCACTGTGCGAGGCAGCCATGCCGATGTCGTCGGAGAACACCACGCCACGGAAGCGGAGCTCGCCGCGCAGGATGTCCTGGATCCAGCGCGGCGAGTAACCGGCCGGTTCCGGCGCCACCTGCGGGTAGATCACGTGCGCCATCATCACCGCGTCGGCACCGGCGGCGATCCCGGCCTGGAACGGCACGAGGTCCTGCGCGCGCAGCTCGTCCAGCGCGCGCGGGTCGATCGCGGTATCCACGTGGGTGTCTTCCAGCACGGTACCGTGGCCGGGGAAATGCTTGAGCGTCGCGGCCATGCCGACCGAATGCATGCCACGCACGTAGGCGGCGGTGAATGCGGCCACCACCTGCGGGTCTTCACTGAAAGCGCGGTTGCCGATGGCACGGTTGCCACGGCCGAGATCGACCACCGGGGCGAAGCTCAGGTCCACGCCGCTGGCGCGTACCTCGCTGGCCATCAGCCAGGCATGCCGTTCGGCCAGTGCCAGGGCCTGCTGCGGGTCGGCGGCATACAGCGCACCAATGTCCTGCAGTGGCGGCAGATCGCTGTAACCCTCGCGGAAACGCTGTACGCGGCCGCCTTCCTGGTCCACGCAGATCAGCTGCGGGCGCGGCGCGGCGGCGCGGATGGCCGCGCTCAGATCGGTCACCTGCTGGCGCGAGGCGAAGTTGCGCTTGAACAGCACGACCCCGGCCACGGCATCGTGCTGCAACCAGTCACGTTCCTGGGCAGTCAGTTCGGTGCCGGCAACGCCGATCAGCAGCATGGTCGATCTCCACAACGCGCGCCCGCATGGCGCAGTGCCGCATTGTCGCAGAACCGGCCGACAGGCGCAGTGGTCAGAAAAAGGGGACGGAGGGGATTAAGGCGCAATCGGCCCCTACGGGCTGGATACGTCTTGATTCCCTGCGTCCCCTTTTCGGGGCCGGTCAGACCTTGCAGCCGTCCGGGCCGCAGGCCTCGTCGCCATCGGCGGGCGACTCCAGCGCGCCCTGCTCGGCGGCGATCTGGCGCAGGGCGTTGGCGAAGGCCTCGGGGGGCTGCGCCCCGGAAATGGCCCACTTCCCATCGATGACGAAGGTCGGCACCGAAGAAACGCCCAATGCATGGGCCTGCGCCAGCTTGGCTTCGACCTCGGCCAGGCCGCGGTCGGACGCCAGCATCTGCGCGATTTCGCCGGCATCAAGGCCGCCCGCCACGCCGGCCTTGATCAGCACCGAGGGGTCGGCCAGGTTCTGGCCCTGCTCGAAGTGGGCGCGGAACAGCGCCTCGCCCACCGCATCCTGCACGCCGTGCTGCCCGGCCAACCACAGCACCCGGTGCGCCGGCAGCGTGGTCACCCGCACCTGGCCCTGGCTGAAGTCCATCGGCAGGCCTTCGGCCCGCGCGGTGGTCTGGGTCTGGCCAAGGATCTGCTCGGTGCGCTCGACGCCACCGAACTTGCGCACGTAGGCCTCGCGCAGCGGCACCGGGGTAGCGTCCGCGTCCGGGTCCAGCTGGAACGGCTGCCAGTGGATATCGAGTTCAGGCGCGTTTGCGCCCAGCAACTGCACGCCCTGCTGGAAACGATGCTTGCCGATCCAGCACCAGGGGCAGACCACGTCGGAGTAGATGTCGATTCTCATCCCCACGACATGGGGCCCGCCCTGCTCGATAAAAGGGGACGAAGGGGATTAGGTCGTTTCCCGCACAGGTGGGGTAAAGACGACTTAATCCCCTCCGTCCCCTTTTTGGGGGTTCACCACTCTGAATACGGATGACTGGCCAGGGCAACGTTGTAGTAGCGGGCGTCATCAGTGACTTCGGCGCCCACCCAGTCCGGCAGGTCGATCGCCTGATCGGCGCTGTCCAGCTCGACCTCGGCCACCACCAGGCCGGCGTTGTCGCCGAGGAATTCATCCACTTCCCAGGTCAGGCCGGCGTGCTCGACCAGATGACGGCGCTTGTCGATCAGGCCGCCAACACAGAGCGCCAGCAGCGCGCGCGCATCGTCCACCGGGATCGGGTAGTCGAACTCCTGCCGGGTGTGGCCGATGGTGCGCGACTTCAGGTTCAGCGCAGCGTGATCGCCTTCGATGCGGACCCGCACCGACGCGTTCTGGGTGCCACGGTCGAGCGCGCCCATATCGTTGATGTAACCCTGCGCCATCGGGATCACCCGATGCGCGGCGGCACGCCAGCCATCACTGCTGACGAGGAATTTGCGTTCGATTTCGATGCCCATCGCGCCATTATGCGCGATGGGCATGACAGCCGATCAGCGCTTTTCGAACACCGCGATGCTTTCCACGTGCGCGGTGTGCGGGAACATGTCCATGGCGCCGGCACTGACCAGGGTGAAGCCCTGTTCGTTGACCAGGTAGCCGGCATCGCGTGCCAGGGAGCCCGGATGGCAGCTGACATAGACGATGCGCTTGAACTGCTTCAGCGGCAGCTGCTGCAGCACTTCGATCGCGCCCGAACGCGGCGGGTCCAGCAGCAGCTTGTCGAAGCCCTGGCGCATCCACGGGGTGCTGCGCTGGTCCTGGGTCAGGTCGGCGCTGAAGAACTGCGCGTTGGCCAGGCCATTGCGCTCGGCATTCTCACGGGCACGCGCGACCAGGCCGGCATCACCTTCCACACCGACCACTTCGCGCACGCGGCGCGCCAGCGGCAGGGTGAAGTTGCCCAGGCCGCAGAACAGGTCCAGCACGCGTTCTTCCTCACCCGGTTCGAGCAGGTCGAGGGCGTGGGCGATCATCTTCTCGTTGAGCTTGGCGTTGACCTGGATGAAGTCCAGCGGGCGGAACGCCAGTTCGACATCCCACGGCGCCAGCCGGAACGACAGCGGCACGCCCTGCCCGTCCAGCGGCTGCACGGTATCCACGCCACCGGACTGCAGGTAGATCACAAAGCCATGCTGCTGACCAAAGGCGGCCCAGGCGGCGCGGTCGGCATCGCTGAGCGGCTGCAGGTGGCGCACGGTCAGCACCACGGCCTGGTCACCTGCGATGAACTCGATCTGCGGGATGTCGCGCTTGCCATCGAGCGATTCGATGAAGGACGACAAGGCCTCGACCTTGGTGCCGATTTCCGGGATCACGGTCAGGCACTGGCTGAGGTCGGCGACGAAACGTGGGTCCTGTTCACGGAAGCCGACCAGGGTCTTGTCCTTCTTTTCGACCCGACGCACCGAGAACCGGCCCTTGCGGCGGTAGCCCCAGCTCTCGCCGACCAGCGGCGCCAGCACGGCACCCGGCTTCACGTGGCCGATGCGCTCCAGGTTGTCCATCAGCACGCGCTGCTTGGCGACGATCTGCTGGTCTTCGTCCAGGTGCTGCAGCACGCAGCCGGCGCAGGTGCCGAAGTGGGGGCACTTCGGGGTCACGCGCTGCGGCGAGGCCTGCAGCACTTCCACCGTGCGCGCTTCGTCGAAATGGCGGCTGCGGGCGGTCTGTTCGGCCATGACCACCTCACCCGGCAGCGCGCCGCTGACGAAGGTGACCTTGCCGCCCTCGCCTTCACGGCGGGCGACGCCGCGACCATCATGGCTGAGGTCGAGGATCTCGGTCTGGAACGGGGTACGGTCGATGCGGGAGCGGGATCGGGCCACGTGGCAACAGGCTGCGGGCAAAAATGGGGGCGTATTGTCGCAGATCCTGACCGGCAGGGTCCGGACCCGCTTGCGCCCGCCGCCGCCGTGCTTGATGATTGCAACAGCTGACATGGAGGCAGCCCTGATGCAGATGACCCCGCGGGCCAGCCGGCCCCGCTTCCTGCTTGTCGAGGACGACATCATCAGCCGCGGTTTTTTCAAAGCGGCGTTGGAAACGTTACCGGCGGACGTGGACACCGCAGACTCATTGGCCAGTGCGCTGGCCAGCGCCGAGCCCGGCGCGCATGACCTGTGGCTGATCGACGTCAACCTGCCGGACGGCAACGGCGCGCAGCTGCTGCGTGAACTGCGCCGTTCGCACCCCGATACCCCGGCGCTGGCCCATACGGCCGATGGCGACACCTCCATTCATGCCCGCCTGCGCGAAGCCGGCTTCAGCGACACGCTGGTCAAGCCGCTGGGCCGCGACCAGCCGCTGAAGGCCGTGCGCCGCGCACTGGTGAACAGCCCGGCGGGAATCTTCGTTGCCCCGGCTCCGGCAGCGGTCGAGCTGCAGGTGCAGGACTGGGACGAGACCGCGGCACTGGCCGCGCTCAATGGCCAGCGCAATCACCTGATCGCCCTGCGCGAGCTGTTCCTGGCCGAGCTGCCGGGGGTGCGAGACGCAGTCGAGCAGGCGGTGGACCAGCATGACGAGCGCCAGCTGCGCAGCCAGTTGCATCGGCTGCAGGCGAGCTGCGGCTTCGTGGGGGCAGCACGGTTGGGACGGGCGGTGCGCCAGTTGCATCATGCGCCGGAATCCGGGCAGGCCCAGGCTGGGTTCCGCGCTGCGGTGGCTGCCCTGCTGCATTGAGGGTTGGTCGGCAGGGCTGCGCCCTGCACCCGCAGAGGCTTCAAACCAAGGCAACGGCAACAGCAAAAGCTGGCATTCCGTAGGTTGGCGGGGCGGTGTCGGAGTGCGGGGACGCCGTGAACCCCGCTCCGCGGTCCGGCCCAGCCGCTGGCGACTGTGCGTTCGGGCGCTTGCGAAGCAGTGCTTCGCAAGCAAAGCGCCCTCACCCATGGGGGCTTGTCAGCCGCATCCATGCGGCTGACACCCCGCACTCCGACACCGCCCCACCTCTGACAGTTTTCCGCGATCGGGTAAATCCACGCCATGCGTGGATGAATCTCGGTCAGATATCGAAATCAATCAGGGGTCGGATCCGTTTTCCGGAGGAAAACGGATCCGACCCCATGCAATTCCGACAGCTCGCAAGAATCTGTCGAAGGCGGGGTGGGTCCGGTTGAGGGGGCGTGAGCCGCATGGATGCGGCGACCGAGCTTACATGGACGTACTTGCAGCGTCCCCCTCAACCGGACCCATCCCGCCATCCCACGGAATGCATGCTGTTGCTGTCGCTGTCGCTTTGGCCTCGGCAGGTGCAGGGCTGCAGGCCCTGCCGGACACCCCCTACCTGCGGGGCGCGAGCTGCTCGAGCATTTCCCAGGACTTCAGGCCGCGCGGCCCGAGGTGATGGGCCAGCACCCGCCGCATCGGCAGGCGCAGGCTGGCCAGGTCAGCGGCATCGGGCTCTTCGTCGGCCGCCAACGCCAGCAGCGCCGAGCCAGTGGCCGCCGCCCGGCGTTCCCCACCGCGCTCGCTCAGCAGGCGCTGCGCGCCTTCCTGCGGATCCAGTTCGTAACGTGCCGCCGGGTCGATCGGCTGGCCGTCGCTGGCACTGTCCAGTTCGAAACCCAGGCCCAGTGCGGTCAGCAGCTCACGCTCGAAACGACGCAGCGTCCAGGCCAGGCCGGCACCGACCGCCAGCCGCGCGCGCGCTTCGCCATAGGCCAGATACAACTCGGGCAACGGGTCCTGGCGGGGCGCCAGGCGCAGGGTCAGTTCACTCAGGTAGAAGCCGGCCAGCATCGCCTGGCCGACCAGCCTGGGTGCCGCATCCAGCGCTTCGGCGCCGCGCAGCTGGGCCAGTTCACCGCGCTGCTGGGCACTGAAGCGGATCCACTGCAATGGCTGCAGGGCAGCACGCAGCACCTGCCCCTTCGCCGTTGACACACCACGTGCGAGCAGGCCGATGCGGCCATGCTGCGCGCTCAACACTTCGACCAGCAGGCTGGTCTCGCGGTAGGCCCGTGCATGCAGCACGAAGCCGGTGTCGTCCTCGATCATCATCGAAGCGACCGCAACGGCTTACTCGTAACCGAAGGCCTTCAGCGCGGCCTCGTCATCGGACCAGCCTTCACGCACGCGCACCCAGGTCTCCAGGAACACCTTGGCCCCGAACAGACGCTCCATCTGCAGGCGGGACTTGGCGCCGATCTCCTTGAGGCGGGCGCCGCCCTTGCCGATCACGATGGCCTTCTGGCCTTCGCGCTCGACCCAGATCACCGCACCGATGCGCAGCAGGTTGCCGTCCTCGGTGAACCGCTCGATCTCAACGGTGGTGGCGTAGGGCAGCTCTTCGCCAAGCTGGCGCATCAACTGCTCACGTACCAGTTCGCCGGCCAGGAAACGCTGGCTGCGGTCGGTGATCTCGTCCTCGCCGAACATCGGCGGCGCTTCCGGCAGCAGCTTCAGCACGTCGCGCACCAGCGCTTCCAGGCCGTTGCGCTTCTGCGCCGAGATCGGATGCACGGCGGCAAAATCACGGCCCTCGGTCACCTGCTGCAGGAACGGCAGCAGCGCGCCCTTTTCCTTCAGACGGTCGATCTTGTTGACCACCAGCACCACCGGAATGCCGGCGTCGCGCAGCACATTGAAGGCCAGGCTGTCTTCTTCATCCCAGCGACCGGCCTCGATCACCAGCAGGCCAGCATCGACGCCCTCCAGCGAGCCACGCGCGGCACGGTTCATCACCCGGTTCATCGCCCGCTTCTGCACCTTGTGCAGGCCGGGGGTATCAACCAGCACCAGCTGGCCTTCCGGGTAGGTGGCGATGCCCAGCAGGCGATGACGCGTGGTCTGCGGGCGGTTGGAAACGATGCTGACCTTCGCACCGACCAAGGCATTGGTCAGGGTCGATTTGCCCACGTTCGGGCGGCCGATGACGGCCACGCTGCCGCAATGATGAGGGGTTTGTTCGCTCACTTGGAATCCAGTTGTTCTAGGACGGCCGCAGCCGCCTGTTGTTCGGCAAGCCGCCGCGAGGCGCCTTCGCCCTCGGTGCTGGCAGCCGGGTCGGCTACGTTGCAGCGTACCCGGAAGTGCTTGGCGTGGTCGTCACCGGATTCTGACACCAGTTCATACTGCGGCAACGCCTTCTGTCGGGCCTGCAGCCATTCCTGCAGGCGGGTCTTGGGGTCCTTCTCGGGCCGGCCGGAGGCCGGGAGTGCCTCGATCGATGCGCTGAACCAGGGCAGTACCACCGCCCGGCAGGCCTCGAAGCCGGCATCCAGGTAGATCGCAGCCACCACGGCTTCCACCGCGTCGGCCAGGATCGAGTCGCGGCGATGACCGCCGGACTTCATTTCGCCCGGGCCCAGGGTCAGCCGCTCGCCCAGTTCCAGGCTGCGCCCGATCACCGCCAGCGCGCCTTCACGCACCAGCTCGGCACGGGCACGGGTCATCGCCCCTTCGTCAGCCTTGGGCCAGCGTCGGTACAACGCCTCGGCCGCCATCATGTTGACGATGCTGTCGCCGAGGAATTCCAGGCGCTCGTTGTGCGGCGCACCGGCACTGCGATGCGTCAGCGCCTGCTTGAGCAGGGCCGGATCGCTGAAGGCATGACCAATCAGGTCGCCACGTTGGATGAATTTACTGGGCACCGCTTCGTGTCAGGTCCTGGGAAGAATCGAATTTGCCAACCACATCGAGATTGCCGATCAGCTGACGGCGCACTTCGTAGTTGACCTTGAGGGTCCAGCCATTGTCGCGGCGATCGAACTTCACGTTGGCCGGCTTCACATTGTCCGAGTAGTTGATGTACAGGCGCTTGAAGAACAGGTCCTGGATCCGCGACGGCTCCATGCTGCCCACGCCCGGCTCGTTGGCCAGGCTCTTCATCGCCGAGCGCACGGCGTAGTACTCCTGGTACATCGGGAACAGCTTCATGCCGATGTAGAGGAAGAAACCGACCACGATCAGGACCGTCAGGAACGAGGTCAGGGTCATGCCGCGCTGCGCGTTCATCGTCTTCATTGCGTTCTCCCCAGATACGCGTTGGATGTGAAAATACTCAGTTGCCGCCCGGTCAGTTGATGCTCGAGCCGATCCGCGACGGCTCGAAGCCATCCTTGCAGAACCAGCCCTGGCAGTTCAGCCAGATCAGGAACGCCTTGCCGCGCAGGTTCTCTTCCGGCAGCAGGCCCCAGAAACGGCCATCGTCGCTGTTGTCACGGTTGTCGCCCATCACCAGGTACTTGCCGGCCGGCACGGTCCACTGGCCCTGGCCACGCGGGTAGTCGGTCTCCAGCACGGTGTGGGTGCGGCCCGGCAGGTGCTCGACCAGCAGGTTGGCGCCTTCGCCCTGGCCCTTGTGGCCGGCGTAGATGCCCTTGTTGTCGTACTTCAACGGCTCGCCATTGAGGGTCACGCCGTCGCCTTCGAAGACCACGGTGTCACCCGGCACGCCGATCACGCGCTTGATGAAGTTCTCGCCCTTGGCCGGGTCGTTGTCGCTGTGGCCGGGGAAGTGGAACACCACCACGTCGCCACGCGAGGGCTCGCCGAACGGCACGATCTTGGTGTTGCTGATCGGCAGGCGCAGGCCGTAGGAGAACTTGTTGACCAGGATGAAGTCGCCGATCAGCAGGTTCGGCATCATCGAGCTGGACGGGATCTTGTACGGTTCGGCAATGAAGCTGCGCACGATCAGCACGATCGCCAGCACCGGGAAGAACGCACGCGAGTAATCCACCAGCACCGGCTCGGAATCGAGCAGGCCGGCGCGCTGGGCGCGACGCTTGGCGAGGTAAAGCTTGTCCGCAAGCAGGATCAGGCCTGAGGCCAGGGTCAGCACGACCAGGAGGATCTCAAACAGTTTCATTCAGGGTCCTTTGCAACGTCACCGGACGACCGGCCCCGCAGGGCCGGTGCGGGATTACTTGTTGTCCATCTGCAGCACGGCCAGGAACGCTTCCTGCGGGATCTCCACACGACCGACCTGCTTCATGCGCTTCTTGCCTTCCTTCTGCTTTTCCAGAAGCTTCTTCTTGCGCGAAACGTCGCCACCATAGCACTTGGCCAGCACGTTCTTGCGCATGGCCTTGACCGTGGTACGGGCGATGATCTGCGAGCCGACCGCCGCCTGGATGGCGACGTCGAACATCTGGCGCGGAATCAGGTCCTTCATCTTCTCGCACAGCTCGCGGCCACGGCGGTCGGCATGGCTGCGGTGCACGATCAGCGACAGCGCGTCGACCTTGTCGCCGTTGATCAGCACATCCACGCGCACGAACGGGCCGGCGTCAAAGCGCACGAAGTGGTAGTCCAGCGAGGCATAGCCACGGCTGACCGACTTCAGCTTGTCGAAGAAGTCCAGCACCACCTCGGCCATCGGCAGTTCATAGCTGATCTGCACCTGGCTGCCCAGGTAGTTGATGCCGATCTGGCTGCCGCGCTTTTCTTCGCACAGCTTGATGATGTTGCCGATGTACTCCTCGGGAGTGAGCACGTTGGCACGGATGATCGGCTCGCGGATCTCCTCGACCTGGTTCACCGGCGGCAGCTTGGCCGGGTTGTCCATGTTGATGATCGAGCCATCGGTCTTCAGGACTTCATACACCACCGTCGGCGCGGTGCTGATCAGGTCCAGGTTGTATTCGCGCTCCAGGCGCTCCTGCACGATCTCCATGTGCAGCATGCCGAGGAAGCCGCAGCGGAAGCCGAAACCCATCGCCTCGGAGCTTTCCGGCTCGAAGCGCAGCGCGGCATCGTTCAGGCGCAGCTTGTCCAGCGCTTCGCGCAGGTCCGGGTAATCCTCGGCATCGACCGGGAACAGGCCGGCGAACACGCGCGGCTGCATTTCCTGGAAACCCGGCAGCGGCTTTGGTGCCGGGTCGCCGGCCAGGGTCAGGGTGTCGCCAACCGGCGCGCCGTGCACGTCCTTGATGCTGGCGGTGACCCAGCCCACTTCACCGGCACGCAGCGCCGGCAGCACTTTCCGCTTCGGCGTGAACACGCCGACGTTGTCGACCTGGTGGTTGCGGCCGGTGGACATCACCTGCAGCTTGTCACCGGCCTTGATCTCGCCCTGCATCACGCGCACCAGCGAGACCACGCCCAGGTAGTTGTCGAACCAGGAGTCGATGATCAGCGCCTGCAGCTTCTCGGTGTCGCGCGGCGCCGGCGGCGGAATGCGATGCACGATTGCTTCCAGCACGTCCTGCACGTTCAGGCCGGTCTTGGCGCTGACCGGCACGGCGTCGGACGCGTCGATGCCGATCACGGCCTCGATCTCGGCCTTGGCACACTCGATGTCGGCGGTCGGCAGGTCGATCTTGTTGATCACCGGCACCACTTCCAGGCCCTGCTCCACCGCGGTGTAGCAGTTGGCCACCGACTGCGCTTCCACGCCCTGGGCCGCATCGACCACCAGCAGCGCGCCTTCGCAGGCGGCCAGCGAGCGGCTGACTTCATAGGAGAAGTCGACGTGGCCGGGGGTGTCGATGAAGTTCAGATGGTAGGTCTGCCCGTCCTTGGCCAGGTACGGCAGCGACACCGACTGCGCCTTGATCGTGATGCCACGCTCGCGCTCGATCGGGTTGGAGTCGAGCACCTGCGCTTCCATCTCGCGGGCCTGCAGGCCACCACAAAGCTGGATGATGCGGTCGGCCAGCGTGGACTTGCCGTGGTCGACATGGGCGATGATGGAGAAGTTGCGGATGTTCCGCATCGAATCAGAAGACATAGGTGGCGGCGGCGCGCGGCGTCGTCAGGGTAACGGTCGATTATCGCATGCCCGGCGCCCCACCGCGAAAGCGGCCTCATCAGGCCGGGCCCGGAATGGCCGAAGCCCCGCCAGGGCGGGGCTTCGGCGGCGGACAAGGGCCGCGGGGCGGCCCCGGGCGACCCTTACTGGCCGGCCTTCACCGCCACAAAGGCGCTGTTGCCGTTGCCGGTGCGCACCAGCAGCATCACCACGTCGTCCTTCTTGTAGCTGGACAGCGCCCGGTTCAGGCCCTCCACGCTGCCGACCGCGGTGCGGCCGACCTGCAGGATCACCATGCCAGGAGACAGGCCGGCATCACGCGCCGCCTGGCCCTTGACCCCGGTGATGCGCACGCCTTCGTTGCCGTCCAGCCCGAACTGCTTGCGCTGCGGCGCGGTCAGGTCGCTCACGTCCAGTCCCAGCAGGGCATTGGCACCGGCCTGCGGTGCCGCATCGGGCCTGGCGGCAGCCGCCGCACGGGCATTGCCCTGACCGTCTTCGCTCAGCGCCGTGAGCGTGGCGCTGAGATCGCGCGGCTTGCCATCGCGGATCACCCCCAGGGTGACCCGGCTGCCCGGCGCCATCGCACCGATCAGCGGCGGCAGGTCGGACCAGCTGTTGACCGGGCTGCCGTTGACCGAACGCACCACGTCGCCGATCTGCACACCGGCCTTCTCCGCGGCACTGCCAGCGACGATCTGGTTGACCAGCGCGCCGCGGCTGTCGGGCAGGCCCAGGCCCTGCGCCTTCAGCGCATCGATCGGCTCGACCACCGCACCCAGCTGGCCACGGGTGACCTTGCCGCTCTTCTTGATCTGCTCGACCGCGCTCATCGCCAGGTCGATCGGGATCGCGAAGCTGATGCCCATGTAGCCGCCGGAGGCGGAGAAGATCTGCGAGTTGATGCCGACCACTTCGCCACGGGTGTTCAGCAGCGGACCACCGGAATTGCCCTGGTTGATCGCCACGTCGGTCTGGATGAACGGTACGTAGCGCTGGTCGGCGCCACCGGTGCTGCGGCCCAGTGCACTGACGATACCGGCGGTGACCGAGTGGTCGAGACCGAACGGCGAGCCGATCGCGACAACCCACTGGCCCGGCTTCAGCGTGTTGGAATCGCCGACGCGCACGGTCGGCAGGTTCTTGCCATCGATCTTCAGCAGCGCCACGTCGTACTGCTGGTCGCTGCCCACCACCTTGGCGTTGAACTCACGGCTGTCGCCCAGCTTGACCTTCACGTCGCTGGCGTCGGCCACCACGTGGTAGTTGGTCAGCACATAGCCGTCGGGCGAGATGATGAAGCCCGACCCCATGCCACGGCCCTTGATGCTGGGGCCACCGTCCTGCCCACCCGGCCCCTGCCCCGGCATCGGGAAGTCCGGGCCGAAGAAGCGGCGGAAGAACTCCGGCATGTCGTCGTCACCGCCCATCGGGCCCCGCGAAGCCTGGCGGTTGTTGCGGACGATGGTGGTGTCGACGTTGACCACGCCCGGCCCGACCTGTTCAACAAGGTGGGTGAAATCGGGCAGGCCGGTAACCAGCGGCTGTGCCGGCGCCCGCGGCGCGGCGGCCGGGGCAGCCTGGGCCGGGGCGGCCGGAGCCGGGGCCTGCGCGCAGGCCATCAGCGGCAGGGTCAGGGCCAGCAGGCCAATGGCCTGCGTGCGGAATCGGGGAGTCATCGGACGGCAACCTCCGGATCGGATGGAAAGAGGAATACGGACCCCGCCGACGGCGGGGCGTGAAAGCACCCGGCTCAGTCGCGCGGGCGCGGCGGCACCGGCAGGTCGTCCTGCAGGCGCGGCTCGAACGGGTAGAACGCGGCGCCACCGGTATGGGCCGGGAAGCTGGCATTGAGCGCGCCGCCGGCGGCAGGCGCCAGGCTGGAACGCGGCCACGGCCGGGCCTGCAGCCCACCGACCTCACCAAACGGCATGTTGCGGCCGGCATTGGCCGGTACGGTCGGGGTCAGCGGCGCCTGCGCAGCAGCCACTGCGCGTTGCGACAGGTCCTCACGCTGGGCGGCACGCGCGGCCTGCTGGCTGCGGGTGGCACTGGCGCGGCGGGTATCCTGGCGGCGACTGGCAGCGGCCATCGCCAGGGCGGGAGCCGCCGCCACGGCCATCGCGGCAGTGTCTGCAGAGGCCTCGGTCACCGGGGCAGGGTCGGTCGGCACGGTCGGCAGCTCTGCCTGGCTGGCGATCACCTGTGGTGCCAACGGCTCGCCCGGGGTGGCCTCCTTCAGCTTCTCACCGCCCATGAACAGTGCCACCGCCGCCACCGAAGCGGCCAGTGCGGCACCACCGCCCCAGGCCCGCCAGCCACTGCGACGCACCTGACGGCGCGGCTCGGCCTGCGGCGCAGGCTCGGCGGCGATGGCGGCAGCCACGGCGGCACTGAACCCGGCCGGCGCCAGCGCCGACGCCTGCCCGCGCATCACATCGCCCAGCAGCTGCCAGCGCTCCTGGCAGCCGGCCAGTTCGGGGTCATGCTCCATCCGGCGCAGCAGGAAGCGCGCTTCATCGGCACCCAGCTCGCCATCGACCAGGGCCGACAGCTGCTCCCGATGGCGCTGGTCCAGGCGCTGCCCGGCGGGCGATTGATGGTTCTGCGATTCGTTGAACGGATTACTGGTCATACGCGGCTCTTCTCACGGGTGGCGCTGCCGATGTCCAACAGCGGCCGGAGTTCGGTGTCGATCGCCTCGCGCGCCCGGAAGATCCGTGAACGCACGGTGCCGATCGGGCACCCCATTTTCTGCGCGATTTCCTCGTAGCTCAGGCCTTCCACCTCGCGCAGGGTGATCGCCGACCGGAGCTCTTCCGGCAGCGCGTTGACGGCCTTCATCACCGTCTGTTCCAGCTCCTGGCGCATCAACTCGCGTTCGGGCGTGTCGGTGTCGCGCAGGCGCGTACCACTGTCGAACTGTTCGGCATCGCCGATGTCGATGTCATCGGTCGGTGGCCGTCGATTGTGTGAAGCCAGGTAGTTTTTGGCGGTATTCACGGCGATTCGATGCAACCAGGTTGAGAACTGGGCATCGCCACGGAAACTTCCGATCGCGCGATAGGCACGGATGAAAGTGTCCTGGGCGACGTCCTGACATTCGCTCCAGTCGGCGATGTAGCGACCGACAAGGGCCACCACGCGATGCTGGTACTTGCGCACCAGGACATCGAACGCGGCGCTCTCGCCGTGCTGCACGCGCCGGACCAGTTCCAGATCCAGCTCCTGTGGTGTATCAACCTCGGCCATGAGGGGCCGCACTCCTGTCAGCCCAACCGACGTCGGGCAATGAGACTGCCAATCCCGGGAAAAGTTCAGTCGCCGATCACCCGGCGCCGCACCAGCTTTTAACCACCGTTCCGTTAGCGTCCCGGTCCACGGCCATGGATCCGGGGTCGCCACTCCCCTGCTATTGGGATTTGACGCGGGGGAAACAACCTCTGGATCATAGCCGCTTCTCCATACACAACCGGATGGAACGTCCATGCTCTCAGGCTTCGATGGTCTCCGCTTCAGCCACTGGCACCCCGAGATCCGCGACGACGGCGTGGTGGTCCTCTCCCTGGATCGTCAGGACAGCAGCGTCAACGCGATGTCGCAGGACGTGCTGCTGGAACTGGGGGACCTGCTGGAACGCATCGCGCTGGACCCGCCCAAGGGCGTGGTGATCCAGTCGTTGAAGAAGGCGGGGTTCATTGCCGGCGCGGACCTGAAGGAGTTCCAGGAGTTCGACCGTCGCGGCACCGTCAACGATGCCATCCGCCGCGGCCAGTCGACCTACCAGAAGCTGGCCGAGCTGCCCTGCCCCACCGTGGCGGCCATCCACGGGCACTGCCTGGGCGGCGGCACCGAGCTGGCACTGGCCTGCCGCTACCGCGTGGCCTCCAATGACAGCAGCACCCGCATCGGCCTGCCTGAAACCCAGCTGGGCATTTTCCCCGGTTGGGGCGGCAGCGCGCGCCTGCCGCAGCTGGTGGGCGCCCCGGCGGCGATGGACATGATGCTGACCGGCCGCACCCTGTCGGCGTCGGCCGCGCGTGGGATCGGCCTGGTCGACAAGGTAGTGGCACCGGCGGTGGTGCTCGATACCGCCGTGGCGCTGGCCCTGTCCGGCACCACCCGCCCGTTCAAGCAGCGCGCCACGGCCTGGGCCACCAACACCTGGCTGGCCCGCACCCTGCTGGCGCCGCAGATGGTCAAGCAGGTGGCGCGCAAGGCAAAGAAGGACCAGTACCCGGCGCCGTACGCACTGATCAGCACCTGGCAGCGCAGCGGCGGCAAGCCGATCCAGGCACGCCTGGATGCCGAACGGCGTGCGGTGGTGAAGCTGGCCAGCACGCCGACCGCACGCAACCTGATCCGCATCTTCTTCCTCACCGAGCGCCTGAAGGGCCTCGGCGGTGGTGATTCGGGCATCCGCCACGTGCACGTGGTCGGCGCCGGCGTGATGGGCGGCGACATCGCCGCGTGGGCCGCCTACAAGGGCTTCGACGTAACCCTGCAGGACCGCGAGCAGCGCTTCATCGACCCCGCCATGGAACGCGCGCAGGCGCTGTTCGCCAAGAAGGTGCGCGACGAGAGCAAGCGCCCAGCGGTGGCCGCACGCCTGCGTGCCGACCTGGAAGGCAACGGCGTGGCCGAGGCCGACCTGGTGATCGAAGCGATCATCGAAGACCCGGAGGCCAAGCGTGCGCTGTACCAGACGCTGGAACCGAAGATGAAGCACGACGCGCTGCTGACCACCAACACCTCGTCGATTCCGCTGGTGGAACTGCGCGACCACATCCAGCGCCCGGCGCAGTTCGCCGGCCTGCACTACTTCAACCCGGTGGCGCAGATGCCGTTGGTGGAGATCATCCATCACGACGGCATGGCGGCGGAGACCGAGCGCCGCCTGGCCGCGTTCTGCAAGGCGCTGGGCAAGTTCCCGGTGCCGGTGGCAGGCAGCCCGGGCTTCCTGGTCAACCGCGTGCTGTTCCCGTACATGCTGGAAGCGGCCACCGCGTATGCCGAAGGCATTCCGGGCCCGGTGATCGACAAGGCGGCGGTGAAGTTCGGCATGCCGATGGGCCCGATCGAACTGATCGACACCGTGGGCCTGGACGTGGCCGCCGGCGTCGGCCGCGAGCTGGCGCCGTTCCTGGGCCTGCAGATTCCCGCCGCACTGCAGACGGTGGAACCGGACAAGCGCGGCAAGAAGGATGGCCAGGGCATCTACACCTGGGAAAACGGTAAGCCGAAGAAGCCGGACGTGGCCAGCGATTACCAGGCCCCGACCGATCTTGAGGACCGCCTGATCCTGCCGCTGTTGAACGAAGCGGTGGCGTGCCTGCATGAAGGCGTGGTGGCCGATGCGGACCTGCTGGATGCGGGCGTGATCTTCGGCACCGGGTTCGCCCCGTTCCGCGGTGGCCCGATCCAGCACATCCGTGCGGTGGGTGCCGATGCGATCGTCGAGCGGTTGAAGGCGCTGCAGCAGCGCCACGGCGACCGCTTCGCCCCGCGCGCGGGCTGGGACAATCCCGCCCTGCGCGAACCGGTGGTTTGAGTCTATCGGCCGGGCCTGCGGCCCGGCACCCGCAGAGGCAACGTCAAGTTCCACAGCAGAAGCCAGAGCCAAAGCGGCTCTGGCTTTTCTGTTTGTTGGGCGGGGAGGTGCGGGCAGGCAGGACACGCCGTAAACCCATCCATGGGGGCTCGATGGCGCCATCCATGGCGCCAACGGTCCTGCCTGCCCACACCGCCCCACCCCTGACAGTTTCCCGGTGACGGTGGGTGAACTGCGATGGCTGGTAGGTGTCGACCTTGGTCGGCACGGATCATTACGAACTGGTGGGTGTCGACCTTGGTCGATACCAGGAGCGAAGCGACCGGCGTTTGATTCTGACTTTGTTTTTCTTTTTTCTTCTCCGTGGCTGGACGCACACGAAAACTGTCAGAGGTCGGGCGGGTGGGTTGCGCAGGACCGTTGGCGCCATGGATGGCGCCATCGAGCCCCCATGGATGGGTTTACGGCGTGTCCTGCGCAACCCACCCGCCCGGCCAAGCGCGGCTTGTGCTTGTGCCTTCAGCGACCAAGCAACCAGCCACGAGGGGCTGCGCCGTTGGCTGGAACAACCTGTTACCCATACGGGGCATGTGTCCGTCACAGCTGCATGCGATGCTGGCCACCTGATCCCTGCCAGCGAGAACGCCCGCATGACTACCATCATCGCCCCGCGCGTGCACGACATCGGCGGACTCGAAGTCCGTCGCGCCGTCCCCACCCTGCAGGCCCGCAGCATCGGCTCGTTCGTGTTCGTCGACCAGATGGGCCCGGCACTCATGCACCCCGGTACGGCCATCGACGTGCGTCCTCATCCGCATATCGGCCTGGCCACGGTCACCTACCTGTGGTCGGGCGCCATCGGCCACCGCGACACCCTGGGCTCGGATCAGGTGATCCGTCCCGGTGACGTCAACTGGATGACCGCCGGCCGCGGCATCGCCCATTCCGAGCGCACGCCGCAGCCGGACCGCGATCACGACAACCCGATCCACGGCATGCAGACCTGGGTGGCCCTGCCGAAATCGCATGAGGAAATCGAACCGGCGTTCTACCACCACGCCGCGGCCACCCTGCCGGAGCAGCGCCGCAACGGTGCCTGGCTGCGCGTGATCGCCGGCCGCGCCTATGGCGAGGAATCGCCGGTGAAGGTGTTCGCCGACACCCTCAACGTGGCGATCGATCTCGACCCGGATGCGGAAATCGACATCGACGACGGCCACCGCGAACGCGCGTTGTACATCCTCGAGGGCGAGGCGCAGCTGGATGGCGTGGACATCCCGGCGCAGCACCTGGTGATCCCGGAAGCCGGCGCACGTGGCCGCCTGCGTGCGAAAACGCCGGTGAAGGCGATGCTGTTCGGCGGCGAGCCGCTGGATGGCCCGCGTCACCTGTGGTGGAACTTCGTATCCAGCTCGAAGGAGCGCATCGAGCAGGCCAAGCACGATTGGGAAGCCGGCCGCTTCGGCACCATTCCGGGCGACGACAAGGAATTCATCCCGCTGCCGCAGTACTGAACATCGCGTGTTGCACACATCCGAAGGTGTATCCCTGCACCCGGCGTTGACGCTACAGTCACCCGCTGATCACTGAAATGTGACATAAATCACACTTTCGCCGTCAAAGGAGTGCAACACATGAGCATGGGTAAACGCTTGTCCGCCGAGTTCCTCGGCACGTTCTGGCTGGTTCTGGGTGGCTGTGGCAGTGCGGTGCTGGCCGCCAAGTTCGGTGGCGACGGCAATCCGCTGGGTATCGGTTTCCTCGGCGTGGCGCTGGCCTTCGGCCTGACCGTGGTGACCGGCGCCTATGCGTTCGGCCATATCTCGGGCGCGCACTTCAATCCGGCGGTCAGTGTCGGCCTGTGGGCTGGCGGTCGTTTCCCGACCAAGGACCTGATCCCCTACATCATCGCCCAGGTGGCTGGCGGCCTGGTGGCCGGCTTCATCCTGCTGCAGATCGCTTCCGGGGCCAGCGGCTTCGCCATCGACGGCAGCCAGGCCGGTGCGTTCGCCAGCAATGGTTATGGCGCGCTGTCGCCCGGCGGTTACAGCGTGGCGGCGGCCTTCCTGTGCGAAGTGGTGCTGACCGCAGTGTTCCTGATCGTGATCATGGGTTCCACACATGGCAAGGCACCGGCTGGCTTTGCGCCGCTGGCGATCGGCCTCTCGCTGACCCTGATCCACCTGATCAGCATCCCGGTCACCAACACCTCGGTGAACCCGGCCCGCTCCACCGCCGTGGCCTTCTTCGCCGGCAGCGGTGCGGTCAGCCAGCTGTGGCTGTTCTGGGTCGCCCCGCTGCTGGGCGGCGCGATCGGCGGCATCATCTACAAGTGGATCGGCAACGACCGCTGAGGCCTGTGCGGACCATTGCGGCCGACCTTCGGCCGCAATGGTTACGCTTGCAACCGCAATTTGTGCGATCGCTCACGTTCCGTTAAGGTTGAGTTGACCGTCCGTGCACATGCCGGCCGGGGGTGGCATCCGGGGATGGGATGCCAAGGCTGCCGGTCCATCCGGCGGAGCCAACGACACACCACCTTGGGGGATGCATGAAGTTCGCGCCTGTAGTGTTGTCGAGCCTGCTGTTCGCTGTGGCCCAGGCCGCCGCGCAGGCTCCCACCGAATGTCCTTCATTGCCGGCCAGCAGCGGCCTGCAGTGGCAACAGCAGGCACAGGCCGATTTCCTGGTCTGCCGCGCCAGCACCGGCGATGGCCGCGAGGTACTGAGCCTGATGCTCAGTGCGCGCGATCCCAACCTTCCATTGAACCGCTCGCTGCGCCAGGAAAAAGGCAGCTTCGGCGGTGAATCGCTGTACTGGTACCAGCCCGATCTGGGAGGCCAGCAGCCGCCCGGCTATGCCGAGCGCCGCATCAGTGTGGTCAAGCTCGACAAAGGGCGTTACGCGCAGATTTCGCTGTATCCGGACAGCGCGCAGGAACTGGGCTCGCTGCAGCAGCTGGCGCAGGGCATGAGCCTGACCCCGTCGGCCGTGGCTGCCGGGAACTGACGATGGCGGGGATGACTGCCTGGCAGCATCCCCGCAGCATCCGGCACGCGGGACGTCCGCCGGGCATGGCCCGGCGGCGTTACCGGTTTCTTTCGCCGGGCATGGCCCGGCGGCGTTACCGGTTTCTTTCGCCGGGCATGGCCCGGCGGCGTTACCGGTTTCTTTCGCCGGGCATGGCCCGGCGCAATCCCTCAGAACTTGCCTTCCTGGAAATCGACGAAGGCCTGCATCAGTTCCTGCCGCGTGTTCATCACGAACGGTCCATGGCGCATCACTGGTTCGCGCAACGGACGACCGGCCACCAGGATCAGCCGTGCACCCTCGCTGCCGGCCGACAGATGCAGCTGCTCACCGCCCCCCAGCACCGCCAGTTCCTGACGGGCGACGTCGCGCGCCGCGTCCTGCTCACCCACCGTCACCGCACCTTCGAACACATACGCAAAGGCGTTGTGCCCTTCCGGCAACGCATAGGTCCAGGCGCGATCCGGGGCCAGCGTGATGTCCAGGTACAGCGGATCGGTGGCCGGCTGCACGATCGGGCCCTGCGTGCCATTCACGTTGCCGGCAATCACCTTCACGTCCACGCCCGCTTCCGGGTGCGCCACCGGAATCCGCTCAGGGGCGAATTCCTGGTACTTCGGATCCGTCATCTTCTCTTTCGCCGGCAGGTTCACCCACAGCTGGAAGCCGCGCATCTGCCCGCTTTCCTGCTCGGGCATTTCCGAATGCACCAGGCCACGGCCTGCGGTCATCCACTGCACGCTACCCGGGGTCAGCAGGCCCTCATTGCCGTGGTTGTCGCGATGCCGCATGCGCCCGTCGAGCATGTAGGTGACGGTCTCGAAACCACGATGCGGATGCTCCGGGAAGCCGGCGATGTAGTCCTCGGCACGGTCCGTGCCGAATTCATCGAGCAGCAGGAATGGGTCCAGGTCCGGCAGCGTGGGGCCGCCGATGACGCGGGTCAGGCGCACGCCGGCACCGTCGGAGGTGGGCATGCCACGGATGGTCCGCAGCACGCGGACCGGTTCGGGAAAGCTCATGGCGACTCCTGTTGGATGGATGCCACTGAAGATGGACGCCACACGGCTGCGCGCCAATGGACGGCGCCGCAACCGATTGTTCCATCCCTGATGTTCGCTGCACGTCAGCACATCAAGCGTACGACCAAAGTACTACCGCAGATTCGTCCTGTGCCAATTGACCCTGCCGAGGGCACGCGGGACTCTTTGACTGTCTTTCCGGGAGAGAGCACCTCATGAAAGGGTTTTCCAAAATTGGCTGGGCAGCACTCGCCCTGCTCGGCGCCTTCTGTCTGGGCACCGTGGCCTTGCGCCGCGGCGAACACATCAATGCGCTGTGGATCGTCGTCGCCGCAGTTTCGCTGTACCTGGTCGCCTACCGTTTCTACAGCCTGTTCATCGCCAACAAGGTGATGCAGCTGGATCCGACCCGGGCCACCCCGGCGGTGATCAACAACGATGGCCTGGATTACGTGCCGACCAACAAGCACGTGCTGTTCGGCCACCATTTCGCTGCGATTGCCGGTGCCGGCCCGCTGGTCGGCCCCGTGCTGGCCGCGCAGATGGGCTACCTGCCCGGCCTGCTGTGGCTGGTGGTGGGCGTGGTGCTGGCCGGCGCGGTGCAGGACTTCGTGGTGCTGTTCCTGTCCAGCCGCCGCAACGGCCGTTCGCTGGGCGATCTGGTACGGGAAGAGATGGGCCAGGTACCCGGCACCATCGCGTTGTTCGGCGCGTTCCTGATCATGATCATCATCCTGGCAGTGCTGGCGATGGTGGTGGTCAAGGCGCTGGCCGAAAGCCCGTGGGGCATGTTCACGGTGATCGCGACGATGCCCATCGCGATCCTGATGGGCGTGTACATGCGTTACATCCGCCCCGGCAAGATCGGCGAGATCTCGGTGGTCGGCCTGATCCTGCTGCTGGCCGCGATCTGGTACGGCGGCAAGGTCGCCGCCGACCCCGTGTGGGGCCCTGCGTTCACCTTCACCGGCACCCAGATCACCTGGATGCTGATCGGCTACGGCTTCGTCGCCTCGGTGCTGCCGGTATGGCTGCTGCTGGCCCCGCGTGACTACCTGTCGACCTTCCTCAAGATCGGCACCATCATCGCGCTGGCCATCGGCATCCTGGTGGTGATGCCGGAACTGAAGATGCCGGCGCTGACCCAGTTCGCCGCCAGCGGCGATGGCCCGGTGTGGAAGGGCGGCATGTTCCCATTCCTGTTCATCACCATCGCCTGCGGTGCGGTGTCCGGCTTCCACGCGCTGATTTCCTCCGGCACCACGCCGAAGCTGCTGGCCAATGAAGCGCACATGCGCTACATCGGCTACGGCGGCATGCTGATGGAATCGTTCGTGGCGGTGATGGCACTGGTCGCGGCCTCGATCATCGATCCGGGCATCTACTTCGCGATGAACAGCCCGGCGGCGGTGATCGGTGCCGATGCCGCATCGGCGGCGCACTACATCACCAACACCTGGGGCTTCACCATCACGCCCGAGCAGCTGACCGCGACCGCGGCGGCCATTGGTGAACCGACCATCCTGCATCGCGCAGGTGGCGCACCGACACTGGCGGTGGGCATCGCGCAGATCCTGCACGAAGCGATTCCCAGTGGCAGCGACGCGATGATGGCGTTCTGGTACCACTTCGCGATCCTGTTCGAAGCGTTGTTCATCCTCACTGCAGTCGACGCTGGCACCCGTGCGGGCCGCTTCATGCTGCAGGACCTGCTGGGCAACTTCGTACCGGCGCTGAAGAAGACCGAATCGTGGACCGCCAACATCATCGGCACCGCCGGCTGCGTGGCGCTGTGGGGCTACCTGCTCTACACCGGCGTGGTCGATCCGTTCGGTGGCATCCAGACGCTGTGGCCGCTGTTCGGCATCTCCAACCAGATGCTGGCCGGCATCGCGCTGATGCTGGGCACGGTGGTGCTGTTCAAGATGAAACGTGACCGCTATGCGTGGGTGACGGCGGTGCCAGCCATCTGGCTGCTGATCTGCACCACCTACGCCGGCTTCATCAAGATCTTCGACAGCAACCCGGCGCAGGGCTTCCTGGCCCAGGCACACAAGTTCCAGGCCGCCCTCGCCAGCGACACCATCACCGCACCGGCCAAGTCGGTGGCGCAGATGAAGCAGATCGTGGTCAACGCCTACGTCAACACCGGCCTGACCGCGCTGTTCCTGCTGGTGGTGGGCGCGGTACTGGTGTATTCGATCAAGACCATCCTGGCGGCACGCCGCAACCCGCAGCGCAGCGACCGCGAGACCCCGTACGTGGCGCTGAAGCCACATGAAATGGTGGACCTGTGATGAGCACGCAACTGGTTCCCGCCGGCCAGTACCAGGCGCACCGGCGCATCTGGCGGCGCCTGGTGCAGACCGCACGGCTGTGCTGTGGCATTCCTGATTACGACAACTACGTCCGGCACATGCTGGAAAAGCATCCGGACCAGGAGCCGATGGATTACAAGACGTTCTTCCGCGAGCGCCAGGAAGCGCGCTACGGCGGACGCAACGGTGGTCGCTGCTGTTGAGGAGTGAGGTGGGTGCCGGGCTTGCAGCCCGGCACCCGCAGAGGCGACTGCAACGGCCAAAGCGTCGGCTCTGGTTTTCCGTGGATTTGGCGGGGTGGTGTCGGATGGCGGGGACGCCGTAAACCCATCCCTGGGGGCTTGGCCGCGGCATCCATGCCGCGGACACCCCGCCATCCGACACCACCCCACCTTCGACAGATTTCCGGTGGCGGCGAGAAGCGTCAGGGGTCAGATCCGTTTCCTCCGGGAAACGGATCTGACCCCTTCCATGTTCATGGATCTCCATGAAGTGCATCCACGCATGGCGCGGATCTACGGAAGCATGACGCCAGGGCGGCCCGAACTCAGCCGGTCGCCATCCACTTCAGGATCAGGCCGGTGACATACGCCAGACCGGTGCCGGTCGCATAGCCCACCGTGCCCAGCAGCACGCCCACCGGGGCCAGCGTCGGATGGAACGCCGCTGCCACCACAGGGGCCGAAGCGGCTGCGCCGATATTGCCCTGCGAACCAATGGCGAAGAAGAACAGCGGCGCGCGCAGCAGCTTGGCCACCACCCACAGCACCAGCACGTGGGTGGCCATCCAGATCGCGCCGAGCAGGAACAGCCACGGCCGATCCAGCAGCGACAGCAGGTTCATCTGCATGCCGATGCAGGCGATCAGGAAGTACAGGAACACCGTGCCCAGCCGCGAAGCGCCTGCGGCTTCCAGCCGGCGTGCACGGGTGAAACTCAGGCCCAGGCCCATCGCCGTGGACAGCAGGATCACCCACACGAACTGGCTATCGAGACTGAACTGGCTGGCCCAGCTGACATTGGCCTTGAACCAGCCCGACAGCGGCGCGGCGATGGCGTGGGCCAGGCCGACGCCCCCCAGTGCCACACCGACGATCACCATCAGGTCGGTCATGCTCGGAATGCGTGCGTTCTGTGCCTCGTAGGCACTGATGCGCGCCTTCATCTCGTCGATGGCACGGGTATCGGCACCATTGCGGGTATCGATCTGCTGCGCGCGGTTGGCCAGGAACAGCAGGATGGCCATCCACAGGCTGGCGCAGGCCACGTCGACCACTGCGAACTGGCCGAAGGTGGTGGCATCGGTGCCGAACACTTCGCGCATGGCGACCATGTTGGCGCCGCCACCGATCCAGCTGCCGGCCAGCGCCGCCATGCCGGCCCAGGTATCACCGGCCACGGTTTCCGGGTGGATCAGCTTCATCAGCTGGAACGAGACGATGGCGCCGAGCATGATGCCGGCGGTACCGGCACAGAACACGACCAGCAGCTTCGGGCCGAGCTTGATGACGCCCTTCAGGTCGATCGACAGGGTCAGCAGGACCAGTGCCGCCGGCAGCAGCACGTCACGCGCGACCGGGTTGTACAGCGAGGTGTTGTGGCCATCGATGACACCGGCGGTGTTGTAGATGGCGGGGATGAAGTAGCACAGTAGCAGTGCCGGCACCCAGGCGAAGATCTTCTTCAGCAGTGGGGTCGGACCACTGGCGGCCCAGAAGATCAGGGCCAGGGTGGCGGCAATCAGGCCCAGTCCAACGATGTCGTTGCTGATCAGGGCAGTAGCGGGTTCGGTCGGCATGGGATCCTCTGTCGATCGAAAGAGCGGGAAAAAAAAAGCGCCGCATAAAGCGGCGCATCCGCAGATTAACATTGTCTTCACGCCGGGTCATGCTGCAGTGCCGGTTGCCCTTTCCCGGAGCCACTCCCATGCAGCTCGGCGCCTTCTCCATCAGCCTCTCGGTCAAGGACCTTGGGGCCTCCCGCACCTTCTACGAAGCACTGGGCTTCTCGGTCACCGGCGGCGATCCGGCACAGAACTGGCTGGTGATGCGCAGCAACGGCACCGTGATCGGCCTGTTCCAGGGCATGTTCGAGGGCAACCTGCTGACCTTCAATCCTGGCTGGGACCAGCACAAGCAGGAACTGCCCCACTTCCAGGATGTGCGCGAGCTGCAGGCGGAGCTGGATGCGAAGGGCGTCGAACTGGCGGTGCGCACCGACCCTGATGGGCAGGGCACCGGCTATCTGCAGCTGGCCGATCCGGATGGCAACGTGATCCTGATCGACCAGCACGTGGCGCGCGCGGGCACCGGACAGTAGGGCTGCCGGCCAGCGGCCGGCACTACCGCGATGGAGGGCGTGATGCGCTGAAGTCGAGGGTGGCACGCGTACCGCGCGGGTCACAGGGTTGCAGCTGCAGGGTCCAGCCCAGGTGCTCGCACAGCCGCGCGATCAGGTCCAGTCCGATGCCGCCCCCCCGATCGGCGCGCTCGCCACGGGCCATCCGCGCGTGGATCGCCGCAATCTCCTCCGGGCTCATGCCATGCCCGGGGTCCTGCAGGGTCAGCACCGCCGACGAGCTCAGGCGCAGCTCAATGTGACCACGGCCACTGTTCTCGATGGCATTGCGCAGGAGGTTGCCGATCGCGGCCTGCACAACGGCCAGCGGCGCAACGATATCCACCGGAGCAGCCTGGATGCCGATGCTCAGATCCTTGTCGCCGAGCAGGTGACGATGGTCGTCGACGATTTCCGGCAACAGCTGGTCCAGTGCGATGCGCTCGGCGCGCGCGGCCAATCGTGCCGGATCACGCGCCAGCACCAGCAACAGTTCGATCAGCTGCTCCACGCTCTGCGCTGTGCGCAGCACGCGCTGCATCTGCTGGCGCGCGCGCTCGGGCAGGCCCGGCTGTTCCAGTGCCAGCTCTGCAGCACCGGTCATCACCGCAATTGGTGTACGCAGTTCGTGGCTGGCGGTGCTGATGAAGACCCGTTCGCGTTCGACGAACTGCTCGTTGCGGTCCAGGTAGTCGTTCAGTGCATCGGCAATGGTATGCAGTTCGGAGCTGCCGCGCGGGTCGACCTCGATGCGCTGGCCCTGAACGCCCGGCCGCAACGCGGCGATGTGCTGCGCCAGCAGGCTCAACGGGCGCACCATGCGCTCCATGCCGAACGACGCCATCAGCACGGTGACGAAGATCATGATCACCCCGGCCAGCATCACCCAGCGCGTGGCGAACTGTTCCAGGTCATGGAAATCGGAGATGTCCAGAACCAGCGCGACCCGGCCCATCGGCTCGGTTTCGCGCACCATCACCGCCGTCTCACGTCCCTTGACCATCACGCCGTCATGCAGCCCCGGATGCAATGTGCGCAGCCCCTCGGGAAGGTTGACCGCATCGAACCGGTACAGGCTGAGCGTGTCCGAATCCTGCCAGCGGTAGTGCGGCTCGTGCTCGACGTGCTCGACGATGCTGTCCAGTTCGGAATTGAGCAGCGCGCGCCAGGCGGCATGCTCGGCATGTTCATGCACGTAGTTGCCGACGCTGAACACCGCGATCGACAGCAGCGCCAGATAGCCCAGCAACCACCACACCACGCGCCGGTACAGCGGCCCCGGCTTACGCGCCTTCATCGCCATCCTTGCCGGCATCGCTGCCCGTGGTCACCGCCAGACGGTAACCCACCCGCGGCAGGGTATGGATCAGTTTCTCGGCGAACGGACCATCGACGCTGCGGCGCAGTTCGTAGACATGCGAACGCAGCAGGTCGCCATCCGGCGGTTCGTCGCCCCACAGGGCGAATTCCAGCTGCTGGCGGGTGACCGCGCCCGGACTGGCGCGCATCAGTACCTCCAGCAGCTTGCGGCAGGCTGGGTACAGGTGCAGCACCTGGCCCTCACGCTGAGCCTCCAGCGTCGCCAGATCCAGTACCAGATCGCCCACCTGCAGGCGCTTGCGCGGGTTGCGGCCCTGCGCACGCAGCAGCAGCGCTTCCAGCCGCACCTCCAGCTCCGGCAGCGCGAACGGCTTGGTCAGGTAGTCGTCGGCGCCCGCGCGGAAGCCGGCAATCTTGTCCGGCAGCTCGTCACGCGCGGTCAGCATGATCACCGGCACTTCCGATGCATGCTCGGCGCGCAGCCGGCGCAGCACCTCCGGGCCCTCCATGCGCGGCAGCATCCAGTCCAGGATGACCGCGTCATACGGATGGCTTCCGGCCAGGTGCAGTCCGGTGATGCCATCCGGCGCCACGTCGAGCACATGCCCGCGCGACTCGAAATAGTCGAACAGGTTGGCCACCAGCTGGCGGTTGTCCTCGATCACCAACAGACGCATGCACGAAACATCCACGGAAGTTCGTACCATGGTAGCGCCGCACATGTCGGAATGCGGTCGCCCCGGCGTCGCTCTGACGCTTTTCCCACCCCTGCCACCTCAGAATGGCCGTTTTGCTCCCGGAGCCTGCCGTGCCCGTAGCCCTGCCCCGCCGTTGGCGCCTGCCCCTGTTGTGGCTGCTGATCATTGCTGCGCTGGCAGCGGGGATCGGCCTTCGGCAGCCGCAGCCGCCGGACGAGCCGCGCTTCGTGCTGGCGGCCAGGACCATGGTCGAGAGCGGGCAATGGCTGCTGCCGCACCGCGGCGTGGAGCTGTATGCGGAGAAGCCGCCGGTCTTCATGTGGCTGCAGGCCGCCGCCTACGAGATCGTCGGCAGCTGGCAGTGGTCGTTCCTGCTGCCGTCCTTGCTGGGCGCCCTGCTCAGCCTGTGGCTGGTGTCGGACCTGGCACGGAGGCTGTGGTCGCCTCGGCATTCCATCTACGCCCTGGCGGCGCTGTTCTGCACCCTGCAGTTCGGGCTGATGGCCAAGCGTGCGCAGATCGACATGGTGCTGGTGGGGATGACCACCGTCGCACTGTGGGGCTTGATGCGGCACCTGTGCGAACGCCGCAACCTGCCCGCGCTGTGGCTGGCCGGTTTCGCCGCAGGCGTCGGCACGGTGACCAAGGGCGTGGGCTTCCTGCCGCTGCTGATGGTGCTGCCCTGGTTCGGCTGGTGGCTGTACCAGCGTCGCCGGGGGTACACGGTGGAGGGCCCGCATCCGGCAACCCTGCTGTGGCTGATCCCGGCCTTCCTGCTGGGTGTCGGGGTGTGGCTGGCACCACTGGGCTGGGCCCTGCTGCACACGCCCACTGCCGAACTGCAGGCCTACGCGCATGAGCTGTTGTTCAAGCAGACCGGTACCCGTTATGCCAATGCCTGGCACCACCGGCAGCCCGCCTGGTACTACCTGCAGGTGATCCTGACCCTGTGGCTGCCGGGCAGCCTGCTGCTGCCGATGCTGTTCAAGCCCTGGTGGCGCCGTATCCGCCGTGGCGACCGCCGCCAGTGGCTGCTGCTGGGCTGGGCCGTGCTGGTGCTGGTGTTCTTCAGCGCCAGCCCGGGCAAGCGCGAGGTGTACCTGCTGCCGATGCTGCCGGCGATGGCGCTGGCCGCAGCGCCATTGCTGCCCGGCCTGCTGCGCCGCCTGTGCGTGCGCCGCTACCTGTTCGGCTACAGCGTGGTGCTGATGCTGGCCACCGGCGTGCTGGGCGTGATGCTGATGACCGAGCACCCGTGGGCCGTGGCTCAGCTGGAACGCCGGGCGATGCCCGACACCCTGCTTCCGGTGCTGGGTGATGGCCTGCTGACCTTCGCCATCGCGCTGGCGACGTTGATTGTCTGGTTGCGGGTGCGCCGCGCCGCAACGCTGGTGCTGCTGACCCACGGCATGCTGTGGATGCTCTACGGCCTGGTGCTGATCCCGGCGCTGGATCCCTACGCATCGGCGTCGGCGCTGATGCGCCGGGTCGGCGCGCGGATCGGACCGGACGCCGAACTGGCGCTGGTGGCCTGGCGCGAACAGAACCTGCTGCAGGCCGACCGCCCGGTGCGCGAATTCGGCTTCAAGCGCCCCTGGGCCGAGCAATGGCACGACGCCGGCCCGTGGCTGGCCGAGGCACCTGGCAAGCGCTGGCTGCTGGTGCTGGACGACGCAATGAGCCCCTGTGTGGATCCGGCCAAGGTGATCGACATCGGTGTTGCCAACAGGAATCGTTGGCAACTGCTTCCCGGTACTGCATGGAACCCGGAATGCCACGCCGAGCGGACAGGATCGACCGCCGAAGAAGACTGAACGTTGACACGTGCCGGGAAAACATTAACCCGGCACGAACGAGCGTCCGACCCTTCTCCGACATCCAGGTGACGAGCATGACCGCGGATTCCCGAACCGCCCTTTCCCAGCATGCCCGTCCGTCCCCTTGATTCGGTAGCGCCGCTTGCAACATCGCCACTGGCGTCACGATTTGCCGTAACTCACCTCTGGCTGCCTGTCGCAATCGGTCTGCCGTTGTTTACGCTGCTGATGGGTTTCGGCGGCGACCAATGGGTGGCCGATCATCTGTTCCGTCTGGAGGGTGGCCACTGGGCGCTGCAGGACGCCTGGATCACCCGCACGGTGGTGCACAAGGCCGGCAAATGGCTGAGCACCGCAGCGGCGCTGGTTGCGATCCTGCTGTGCTTCCACCACTGGCGGAAGGGTCGCGATCGCATCCTGCGGTGGGCGCTGCTTTATGTCGTGATTGCCATGGCTCTGGGCACGGGTGTGATCTCCCTGCTGAAGTCGCTGGTGCCGATGGAATGCCCCTGGGACCTGCTTCGCTACGGCGGCCACCAGCCTTTCATCGGGCTTTTCACCGGGCGCCCGGCCGGCATGGCCGCACAGGCCTGCTTCCCGGCGGGCCACGCCAGCGCGGGTTACGCATGGTTGTCCCTGTACTTCTTCGCCTTGCTGTGGCGCCCTTCATGGCGCTGGGCCGGGTTGTGGATCGGCCTCGGCGCTGGCCTGGTGTTCGGCATCAGCCAGCAGCTGCGGGGCGCCCATTTCCTTTCGCATGACGTTGCCACTGCGTTGATATGTTGGCTGCTTTCGCTGGGCCTGTATCTGATCGTCAAACGCGTCCTGATCCGCCGTCAGCTGGACCGTCCCAACCGCCAGGAGGCAAACGCATGAGTGCATCGGTCCAACGCCCCGCCCGCCTCCCCGCCCTTGCGGGTCTTCGCAACTGGCGGCCGCAGCTTTCCACCGAAGCACTGATCGCGCTGACCAGCCTGTTCTTCGCGGTGGCCGGCAATGGCCTGTTCTGGCACAGCGCGATGGCCAGCCATCCGGGCAGCCTGCGCTACGCGCTTTCGCTGCTGCTGTTGCTGCTGGGTGCACACGGCGTGCTGCTGGGCATCCTGGTCTGGCGCTGGAATGCCAAGGTGGTGATCAGCCTGTTGCTGCTGGTGACCGCATTCGCTGCGCACTACATGAGCCGCTACCACATCTATCTGGATGCGGACATGCTGCGCAACGTGCTGGCGACCGACCCCAAGGAAAGCCGCGAGCTGATGACCGTGTCGCTGGTGTGGCCGGTGCTGTTGCTGGCGGTGTTGCCGATGATCGTGCTGTGGCGCGTGCAGCTGCGCCGCCGCAGCTGGGGCCGCAGCCTGCTGTGGCGCCTCGGCTTCCTGGTCGTGGCAGCGGTGACTGCCGTTGGCGGTGCGCTGATCTCGTTCCAGGATGTCTCGGCACTGATGCGCAACCAGCGCGAAGTGCGTTACCTCGCCACCCCGGCCAACGTACTGCTGGGCCTGCCGCGTGCGCTGCGTGGCGACAACCCGGTGCAGCGCGCGCCGAAGCTGCCGATCGGTACCGATGCCAAGGCCACCCCGCGTGCAACTGCCAGCAAGCCGCGCCTGCTGGTGATCGTCATGGGCGAAACCGTGCGCGCGCAGAACTGGGGCCTCAACGGTGGCCGCAACACCACCCCGGAACTGGCCCAGGCACCGGTGATCAACTTCCCGGACATGCATTCCTGCGGCACCAGCACCGAAGTGTCGCTGCCGTGCCTGTTCTCGCCGTGGGGACGCCACGACTACGATGAAAAAAAGATCCGTGCACACCAGTCGCTGCTGCACGTACTGAACCGTGCCGGCATCGCACCGTTGTGGCGTGACAACCAGTCCGGCTGCAAGGGCGTGTGCGAAGGCCTGGAGTTCCAGTCGCTGTCCGATGCGACCACCCCGGGGCTGTGTGCCGATGGCCGCTGCATGGACGAGATCCTGCTGCAGGACCTGGCCACCCAGGTGCGTGCCAAACCCGGCGACCGCGTGGTAGTGCTGCACCAGCTGGGCAACCACGGCCCGGCGTACTTCGAGCGTTACCCGGCCGCCTTTGCTCGTTTCAAGCCAACCTGCGACACCCGTGACATCGGCCGTTGCTCGCGCGAAGAGATCACCAACAGCTACGACAACGCCGTGCTGTACACCGATCATTTCCTGAGCAAGACCATCGGCACGCTGCAGGGCATGCAGGATTACGACACGGCGATGATCTACCTGTCCGACCATGGCGAGTCGCTGGGCGAGAAGGGCCTGTTCCTGCACGGCGTGCCCTATGCCATCGCCCCGGCCGAGCAGACCCGGGTACCGATGACGATGTGGTTCTCACCGGGCTTCGCCAGCAGCCGCGGGCTGGACCTGCAGTGCGTGCGCAAGCGTTCGGCGGCGTATACCGACCACGACAACCTGTTCCCGTCGGTGTTGGGCCTGATGCAGGTGAAGACCTCGCTGTACGAGCGCGACCGCGACGTGTTCGCCAACTGCGAAGGTTGAGGGTTGTTCGGCAGGGCTTGCAGCCCTGCACCCGCGGTAGTGCCTGCCGCTGGCCGGCAGCCTCGACAGCAACAGCAAAAGCTGGCATTCTGTGGGTTGGCGGGGTGGGTCCGGTTGAGGGGGACGCTGCAAGTACGTCCATGTAAGCTCGGTCGCCGCATCCATGCGGCTCACGCCCCCGCAACCGGACCCACCCCGCCTTCGACAGATTTCCGCGATCTGTCGGAACGACGTATTGCCCTGGTGGGTGTCGACCTTGGTCGACACAGTAGATCCACGCCATGCGTGGATGACTCATTCGATATCTGACAGATGTGTCGACCAAGGTCGACACCTACCAACAGCCGCCACGATCTGTCAGAGGTGGGGCGGTGTGGACTTGCAGGACCGTTGGCGCCATGGATGGCGCCATCGAGCCCCCATGGACGGGTTGCGGCGTGTCCTGCAAGCCCACACCGCCCCGCCAAACCACGGAATCCCCGCTTTTGAAGTTGACGTTGCCGTTGCTCGAAAGCCTCTGCGGGTGCCGGGCGCTGCCCGGCCGACTTCCGCCACTTGCGGTGGCAGCGGCTGCCCACTAGCCTTCGGCCGTCGTTCACCACCCAAGGACCGCCCGTGAAACACCGTCATCTCCTGCTGGCCTCGGCTATCGCCGCCGCCACGCTGGCCCTGGCCGCCTGCAAGAAGGAACCCACCCCAGGCACCGATACCGCCAGCAGCAGCGCCCCGGCCGGCGAAACCGCCGACCAGTTCGTGGCCCGCATCAATGCCGAATTCAAGGCCGCCTACCCGGAAATGACCTCGGCGCAGTGGCTGTCCTCCACCTACATCAACAGTGATTCGGAACGCATCGCGGCCAAGGCCAACGAGCGCTCGCTGACCCAGCTCAACAGCTGGATCGAACAGGCCGCCAAGTTCGACGGCAAGCCGATGAGCGAAGACAGCAAGCGCGCGATCCACCTGCTGAAACTGATGTCTTCGATGCCGGCGCCACGCGACCCGGCCAAGCTGGCCGAGCTGACCCAGATCGCCACCCGCATGGAAGGCAGCTACGGTGCCGGCAAGTACTGCACCGATGCCAACGATCCCAACTCCTGCCGCCAGCTGGGCGAGCTGGAGCAGGTGCTGGCACGCAGCCGCGATTACGACAAGCAGCTCGACGCCTGGCAGGGCTGGCACAGCACCACCAAGAGCATGCGCGGCGACTACCAGAAGTTCGTCGGTCTGGTGAACGAAGGCGCCAAGGGCATGGGCTTCACCGATGCCGGCCAGATGTGGCGCAGCGGCTACGACATGCCGCCGGAGCAGATCGGCCCTGAAACCGATCGCCTGTGGGAACAGGTCAAGCCGATGTACGAGCAGCTGCACTGCTACGCACGCGGCAAGCTGGACAAGACCTATGGCAAGGACAAGGCAGAAGTGGGCAATGGCCTGATCGCCGCGCACCTGCTCGGCAACATGTGGCAGCAGGACTGGTCGAACCTGTGGGACCAGCTGGAACCCTACCCGGGCGCTGGCAGCCTGGACATCACCGCGGCACTGGAAAAGCAGTACCAGACCAACCTGAGCGCGGCGCTGGCCAAGGCCGGCAAGGACGCCAACGTGGCTGCCCAGTACAAGGCGCAGCGCGAGGCCGAACTGCGTACCGCCAAGCAGATGACCGAGCGCGCGCAGGACTTCTACGTGTCGCTGGGCATGCCGTCGCTGCCGCAGTCGTACTGGGAAAAAACCCAGTTCATCAAGCCCGATGACCGCGACGTGGTCTGCCACGCCAGCGCCTGGGACATGAACATGGAAGGCGACGTGCGCACCAAGATGTGCATCAAGCCGAACGAAGAAAACTTCACCACCATCTACCACGAGCTGGGCCACATCTATTACGACCTGGCCTACAACCCGCTGCCGCCGCTGTTCCAGGGCGGTGCCAACGATGGCTTCCATGAAGCGATCGGCGACACCATCGTGCTGGCGATGACGCCCAAGTACCTCAGCTCGATCGGCCTGGTCGACGCGCCGACAGAGAGCCGCGAGGCGGTCATCAACAACCAGATGCGCATGGCGCTGTCCGGTGTGTCGTTCCTGCCGTTCGGCCTGATGATCGACCGTTGGCGCTGGGGCGTATTCGACGGTTCGATCACCGCCGACAACTACAACAAGGCGTGGTGGGACCTGAAGGCCAAGTACCAGGGCGTGGCCCCGGCCAGCACCCGTGGCGAAGAGTTCTTCGACCCGGGCGCGAAGTACCACGTGCCGGGCAACACCCCCTACACCCGCTACTTCCTGGCGCGCATCCTGCAGTTCCAGTTCTACAAGGGCCTGTGCGACGCGTCGGGCTACAAGGGCCCGCTGCATGAGTGCACCTTCTACGGCAACAAGGAAGCCGGCCAGAAGTACTGGGCGATGCTGAGCAAGGGTGCCAGCCAGCCGTGGCAGGCCACGTTGAAGGAGCTGACCGGTACCGACAAGCTCGATGCCGGCCCGATGATCGAGTACTTCACGCCGGTCAACGAGTGGCTGAAGCAGCAGAACGAAGGCCAGATGTGCGGCTGGCAGGCCAACGCGGCCCCGGCGGCAAAATGAAAGAAGGGGCGGGTCCGCGAGGATCCGCCCCTTTCCGGTAGTGCCGGCCGCTGGCCGGCAACTGCACGGTGGAAATGCGTCTGGCAGCCGGCCAGCGGCCGGCTCTACCGCAACAGCGATCAGCTGTTCTTCTTGGCCGCCATCGCAGCGGCCAACTCGGCCTTGAATTCCTCGAAGGTCTGGCCCTTCTCCCTGGCTTCGGCCTGTGCGGCATCGCGCAGCGCGTCGGAGTACATCAGGCGCACCGGCGTGCCATTGCGTTCGTGCAGCTCACCGGCCTGCATGATCAGCGCCAGCACCTGTGCGGCGCTTTCGCTGTGGCCGGCAATGCGGCCATCCATGCCCAGCACCCATTCGCCGTCGCGGCGCACGACACCGGCCAGCAGGGTGCGCTGCGCATCGCGCAGTTCCGCATGCGGCTCCACCGGCGAGGCCTGGGCAGCGGCCTTGTTGGCGGCCTGCTTTTCCTGGCGACGGCGCTGGTCGCGGCGGGTCTTGGAGCTGGTGGACATGGTGCGGTACCGCTGCGAAAGGGGGGCGCAAGGATAGCGCACCCCGCCCGCAGCACCGCTTCACACCCCTCAGTCCAGCACTTTGCCGTGCCGCCAGTAGCCCATGAAGGTGATCGCGCGGCGGTCCAGCCCGCAGTCGCGGACCAGATGGCGACGGACCGCCATCACCGACCCCGCCTCGCCTGCCACCCAGGCATACAGCGGCCCGGCCACGCTGGCATCGGCCTGCTCCCACAGGATCTGCGCGTCAATGTCGATCTCTTCCAGCTCGTCGCCTGCGGCCACGCTCGAGGCCGCTGCCAGGCGCGCCTGCACCGCCTGCAACAGAGGCTGTCCGTAGGCCGCCTGCCCGCGTGGCAGCCAGACCAGCTCGGCCGTGTCCGGGGCCTTCAACGGCACCGCATCCCCGGCCTGGGCGACCTCCAGCAGCGCCAGCGTGCGTGGCGGATCGGCCAGCGCGGCCAGTTCCTCGAGAATGCCGGCTACCGCCGGTAGCGCGGTTTCATCCGCCACCAGCAGCACCTGGCCGACACCCGCCGGCGGCTTCCATTCCCAGCCTTCGCTGCTGTCGGCACAGTCCGCATCGGGGGCCAGCAGCACTACGCGGTCGCCCGGCCGCGCGCGGATGGCCCAGCGCGAGGCCGGCCCGGTTTCACCATGCAGCACGAAATCAACGTCGACCTCGCCCTGCTCGGCACGCAGCTGGCGGATGGTGTAGGTGCGCATCGGCGGGCGCTGGTCGTCCGGCAGCGCGCGATAGCGTGGATACCAGTCTTCACCGCTGGGGACCTGCGGCACGTCCTGGCCGGGCAAGGGGAAGAACACCTTGATGCGCTGGTCCGGGCCTTCGGTCTTCATCCGTGCCACGTCGGCACCGGTGAACACCATGCGGTCAAGGGAAGGGGAAAGAACGCGGCGCTCCTTCAGCGCCACCTCGAACAGGCGATAGGTCTGCTGCGCAGCCATGGGGGAACCTCATGCAACGACATCGGATCGGCTGGCTGTCGTGCATCCACGCACCGGCTGGCTGGAGTCCCCAGCCTAGTCCGGTCGTTCCTGGCCGCAAGCGTTGGAGACAGCGCGGCCCGCACTACCCCTGCGCACTGCTCAATGGCCCGTGCAGACTGCCTGCGCCGCGCGCTCGCGCTGGTGCTCCCAGTACCAGAACACGAATCCGGCGCCGAAGAACGCAGCCTGGCCCAGTGCCAGGTGCAGCGGGCTGGCACTGAGCAGCGGCGACACCACGCCAGCCACCACCGTGCTGATCATCAGCTGCACGAAGGCCTGCAGGGACGATGCCAGGCCACGCTGGTGCGGGTACATGTCCAGCACCGCCAGGGCCAGGATCGGGAAGATCAGCGACATGCCCATGCCGCCCAGGAAGATCGGCAGCACCGCCCACGGCAGCACGAACTGCGGCGACAGCGCCACGTAGCCGACATTCAGCAGCGCCGACAGCGCGCACAGGCTGAAACCGATGGCGACCTGGCGTGTGGGCGTGGTGTGCCCGGCCATGCGCCCGGACAGGAACGAGCCGGTGGTCATGCCGCCGATGGTGGGAATGAACAGCCAGGCGAAGCCGCCCTCGCCCAGATGCAGGTGCTGCATCACGAACACCGGTGCCGAGGAGATGTACAGGAAGATGCCGCCGAAACCGATGCTGCCGGCCAGCGCCAGGCGCAGGAAGCGCGGGTTGAAGCCGATGCGCACATAGTCACGCAGCAGCACGCGCGGCGACAGCGGTACCCGTGCCTCGACCGGGTGGGTTTCCGGCAGGAAGCGCGCGGTGGCCGCCAGCAGCACCAGCCCGAACACCACCAGGAACCAGAAGATCAGCGGCCAGCCGGCGCCACTGAGCAGGATCCAGCCGCCGATGATCGGTGCGATCGCCGGGGCGATGCCGAACAGCATCGACACCTGGCTCATCAGCCGCTGCGCATCGTGGCCGTGGTACAGGTCGCGGATCACCGCGCGGCCGACAATCATGCCGACACCCGCAGACAGGCCCTGCAGCGCGCGGAACGCCAGCAGCGTCGTCAGGTCGGTGGACAGCGCACAGCCGACCGAGGCGCCGACGAACACCACCAGGCCGCCCAGGATCACCCGCTTGCGGCCCCAGGCATCGGACAGCGGGCCGTGCGCCAGGCTCATCAGGCCGTAGAACAGCAGGTACACGCTGATGGTCTGCTGCACCGCCACCTCGTCCACTGCCAGGCGCTGGGCCAGCTGCGGGAACGCGGGGAAAATGGTGTCGATCGAGAACGGGCCGAACATGGCCAGGCCGGCAAGCAGCAGGGCCATGCGGCGAGTGGAGGGAGCAACGGCAGCGGTCATGGAGGAAGCGTCCGGCAGGGCCATGCGGGGCACGCACGGCGGGCGCCGGTCCCGCTGCAACGGGGACGGCGCCAGATGAATTCGGGTATCCGCCCATCATAGGCGGGGATTGCACCCGACGCCATGCAGCACTGCACAAAACGCACGACCGGGCCATCGGCCATTCAGGCGCGGTGACCTGGCGCGGAGGCGGCCGCCGCGCCCGCAACGGGCTATAATCAGCGGGCAACACGGTGGGAGAAGCGGAACACCGCTGCCGAAGGCGCAACGCCCGTAATCGCTCAGGCCCGATACCACCCGTAACACAACTCTGGAGAGACCGGTTCGATCCGGCGCCGAAGGGGCACGAAGCTGCGGTCCGCCGCACTTTTAAACTCTCAGGCAAAAGGACAGAGGGGCGCCCCGCAGACCGCCGACCGGCGGCTTGTGCCCGTGCGTGTGCCCTTTCCTGACGGATCCTTCGCCATGTCCCAGAACACCCCTTCCCTGCGTGAGCTCGAGCACCACAATGCGTTCGTCGAGCGCCACATCGGCCCCAACGACGCCGAGATCGCGCAGATGCTCGATGTCGTCGGCCACGCGTCGCTGGATGCGATGACCGATGCCATCGTGCCGGCCAAGATCAAGTCGCCGGCGCCGCTGGCGCTGCCGGAGTCGATGACCGAAGTGCAGGCACTGGCGAAGATCCGTGCGATCGCCGACAAGAACACCGTGCTGCGCAGCTTCATCGGCCAGGGCTACTACGGTACCCACACGCCGAACGTGATCCTGCGCAACATCCTGGAAAACCCGGCCTGGTACACCGCCTACACCCCGTACCAAGCGGAAATCTCGCAGGGCCGCATGGAAGCGCTGATCAACTTCCAGACCCTGTGCGCCGACCTGACCGGCATGGAAATCGCCAACGCCTCGCTGCTGGACGAAGCCACCGCAGCTGCTGAAGCGATGACCCTGGCCAAGCGTTCGGCCAAGTCCAAGTCGGATACTTTCTTCGTGCACGACGCCGTGCATCCGCAGACGCTGGAACTGCTGCGTACGCGCGCCGAGCCGATGGGCATCGTGCTGCGCGTCGGCACCCCGGCCGAAGCGCTGGAAGCGGAAGCCTTCGGCCTGCTGCTGCAGTACCCGGATACCTTCGGCCAGGTGGGCGACTACAAGGCGCTGGTCGATGCCGTGCACGCACGCGGCGGCCTGGTGGCCGTGGCCACCGACCTGCTGGCCCTGACCCTGCTGGCCGCCCCGGGCGAATGGGGCGCGGACATCGTGGTCGGCAACAGCCAGCGTTTCGGCGTGCCGTTCGGCTTCGGTGGCCCGCACGCCGCCTTCATGGCCTGCCGTGACGCCTACAAGCGCTCGATGCCGGGCCGGCTGATCGGCGTTTCGGTCGATGCCCAGGGCAACCCGGCCTACCGCCTGACCCTGCAGACCCGCGAGCAGCACATCCGCCGCGAGAAGGCTACCTCCAACATCTGTACCGCGCAGGTGCTGCTGGCGGTGATGGCCTCGATGTACGCCGTTTACCACGGCCCGGAAGGCCTGACCCGCATTGCCCGCCGCACCCATCGCCTGGCCTCGATCCTGGCCGCAGCGCTGCGCAGTGCCGGCGTGCAGGTCGGTGGCGACTTCTTCGACACCCTGCATGTCACCGGCGTGCACGCCGATGAGATCCACGCCAAGGCCCGCGCCGCCGGCTACAACCTGCGCGCGATCGACAGCGACTCGGTCGGCATCAGCCTGGACGAAACCACCACCCGCGCCGACATCGTTGCCGTGGCTGCCGTGTTCGGCGCCGCGCTGGACGTCGACGCGCTGGATGCCAGCACCGCCGACGCGCTGCCGGCCGGCCTGCTGCGCCAGTCTGGATTCCTGACCCACCCGGTGTTCAACACCCACCACAGCGAGCACGAGCTGCTGCGCTACCTGCGCTCGCTGGCCGACAAGGACCTGGCGATGGACCGCACGATGATCCCGCTGGGCTCGTGCACGATGAAGCTCAACGCCACCGCCGAGATGATCCCGGTGACCTGGCCGGAGTTCTCGCAGATCCACCCGCTGGTGCCGGCCGACCAGGCGCTGGGTTACAAGGAACTGATCGACACGCTGGAAGCGATGCTGGTCGAATGCACCGGCTACGACGCGGTCAGCGTGCAGCCGAATTCCGGCGCACAGGGCGAGTACGCCGGGCTGCTGGCGATCCGCGCCTACCACCGCTCGCGCGGTGAAGGCCACCGCGACATCTGCCTGATCCCGGACTCGGCGCACGGCACCAACCCGGCCTCGGCACAGATGTGCGGCATGAAGGTCGTGGTCACCAAGACCGATGCCAACGGCAACGTCGACGTCGAGGACATCCGCCTCAACGCCGAGAAGTACAGCGACCGCCTGGCCGCGATCATGATGACCTACCCGTCCACGCATGGCGTGTTCGAGGAGGAAGTGGTCGAGATCTGCGAGATCATCCACCAGCACGGCGGCCAGGTGTACACCGACGGCGCCAACATGAACGCCCTGGTCGGCGTGGCCAAGCCGGGCAAGTGGGGGTCGGACGTTTCGCACCTGAACCTGCACAAGACCTTCTGCATCCCGCACGGCGGCGGCGGCCCCGGCGTCGGCCCGTGCGCCGTCAAGGAGCATCTGGCCCCGTTCCTGCCGGGCAAGCTGGGTGACAACGGCCCGGTCGGCATGGTCAGCGCGGCCAGCTTCGGCAGCGCCTCGATCCTGCCGATCAGCTGGATGTACATCGCGATGATGGGCCGCGAAGGCCTGCGCAAGGCCACCCAGGTCGCGCAGCTCAACGCCAACTACATCGCCAAGCGCCTGGCCCCGCACTTCAAGACCCTGTATACCGGCCGCAATGGCCTGGTGGCGCATGAGTGCATCCTCGACGTACGTCCGCTGGAGAAGACCAGCGGCATCGGCGCCGAGGACGTGGCCAAGCGCCTGATCGACTTCGGCTTCCATGCCCCGACCCTGAGCTTCCCGGTGGCAGGTACGCTGATGGTCGAGCCGACCGAGAGCGAATCGCTGCACGAACTGGATCGCTTCATCAGCGCGATGATCCAGATCCGCGAGGAAATCACCGCGATCGAAGACGGCCGCCTGGACCGCGAGGACAACCCGCTGAAGAACGCGCCGCACACCGCCACCGCGGTGACCGCCAGCGAGTGGACCCACGCCTACCCGCGCGAACTGGCCGCCTTCCCGCTGGCCAGCCTGAAGCAGAGCAAGTACTGGCCGCCGGTGGCACGCGTCGACAACGTGTACGGCGACAAGAACGTGATGTGCGCCTGCATCCCGGTCGACGCCTACAAGGATGATGAAGTCGAGGCGTAAGCCTGCGATCCATCGGAAATGAGAACGGCCCGCGCAAGCGGGCCGTTTTCATAAGGGCTCATGGACCAAGATCCACACCCACAACAATCCGATCACGGATCCGGCATCTGCCCCAGGCTCAACTGCCACGACACCCCGAAGCGGTCCTGCACCCAGCCGTAGCGGTTGCTGAAATCGTAATCGCCCACCGGCATCAACCAGTGACCGCCCTCGCCCAGCACGCGCGCGGCACGCTCGAACTGTTCGGCGCCGGAGCACTCCACGAACAGCGAGATCGACGGCGAGAAGGTGAAATCGTGCACGTCCAGGCTGTCGAAGCACAGGTAGTGGGTGCCACCGAGCAGGAAAATGGCCTGGCGGACCTGCCCGGGCACGCCGGCACCGGCGCCGTCCGGATGGCGCTGCATTGCCAGCAGGCGGAAATCGGCGAAGGCCTCGGCGTACAGGGCCAGGGCGGCCTCGGCCTGGCCGGTGAACATCAGGAAGGGGCGACTGCGCAGCATGCGGTACTCCTGGTCAACGGGCCGCTGACGGCCCACACGATCAGGATGGCACGGCGGATGTGCAGCCCCCGTGGTAGTGCCGGCCGCTGGCCGGCAGCTTCAGTCACGCCTCGCGCATGCGCCGGGCGATGGCGCTGCCGGCGGCGATGGTGGCGGTCAGCGCCACCATCGACAGGAACTGCAGGCGGGTATGCGACTCGCTCAGCAGCAGGCCGAAGATCAACGCCAGGATCGCCAGCGCGCACACCGTCAGCCACGGGAAACCGGCCATGCGGAACGGCAGGCGGGTGCCCAGGCGATCCGCGCGGCGGCGCAGCACCAGCTGCGAGACCAGCGACAGTGTCCACACCAGCAGGCAGGTGGAACCGACGATGTTCAGCAGCACCGGCAGCACCCGGTCCGGGAACAGCAGCTCCATCACCGTGGCGGCGAAACCGAACAGAACGCTGGCCAGCACGGCGATGACCGGCACCTGGCGCGGATCGGTCCAGCCCAGCACCGCCGGCGCTTCACGACGCTGTGCCAGCGAATACATCATGCGCGAGGCGCCGTAGAGATTGGCATTGAGCGCTGACAGCAGCGCGATCACCGCGATCAGGGTGATGGCGGTGCCCGCACCCGGGATACGGGCGATATCGAGCACCGCAGCGAACGGCGACTTCAGCGCCTCGCTGGTCCACGGCACTACGGCGATGATCACGCTCAGCGAGCCGATGTAGAACACCAGGATGCGCCAGGCGACGGTGCGGATGGCACGGGCAATGCTGCGTTCGGGGTCTTCGGTCTCGGCGGCAGCGACGGCCACGATCTCGGTACCACCGAAGGCGAACACCACCACCAGCAGCGCGGCACCGATACCGGCCAGGCCCTTCGGTGCAAAGCCGCCGTGTTCGGTGAAGTTGCTCAGGCCCGGCGAGGTCACCTGCGGCAGCCAGCCCATCAGCAGCGCCACGCCGATGGCGATGAAGGCCAGGATCGCCGCGACCTTGAGGATGGCGAACCAGAATTCGAACTCGCCGAAGTTCTTCACCCCCAGCAGGTTGATCGCGGTGAAGAACAGCATGAAGGCCAGCGCCGCCATCGGTACAGGTACTGCTGGCCAGACGGTGGCCAGCAGACCGGCCGCCCCCACCGCCTCGGCAGCGATCACGATCACCAGCTGCACCCACCACAGCCAGCCCACGGTGGCACCGGCGGTCGCCCCCATGGCATCGGCGGCATAGACAGAGAACGCGCCACTGGTCGGTTTGGCCGCCGCCATTTCGCCCAGTGCGTTCATCACGATGATCACCAGCGCGCCGGCGACCAGATACGACACCAGCACCGCCGGACCGGCCGCCTGCACACCCACGCCCGAGCCGAGGAACAGGCCGGCGCCGATGGCGCTGCCCAGGCCCATCATGATCAGCTGGCGGGGCTTGAGCGAATGTCCGAGGCGGGACGGCGAAGCGGTCGGAATCGAGTTGGGCATCGGCGGGGCTGGCGGCGGGCTACAGGGGCGACACCTTACCCTATCCCATGCCCGCGGGGATAGGCACAGCGCAGCAGGCGGCTCAGGCCAGTGCGGGCTCGCCGACGTTGCCGCCGATACGGGCGCGGTAGGCGCGCGGCGAGAAACCGGTTTCAGCCTTGAACTTGCGGGTGAAGGCGCTCTGGTCGCTGAAACCACAGGCCTGGCCGATGCTGGCGATGCTCTCGTCACCGTGCAGCAGGTGCATGGCCATCTGGATCCGCAGCCGGGTCAGCACCTGCTGCGGGGTCATCTGGAACACCTTGCGGAAGCTGCGCTCCAGCTTGGACAGCGAAAAGCCGGTGATGTCCAGCAGGGTCTGCATGCGCACGTTCTCGGCGTAGTGCGCGTTGAGGTGGGCCAGTGCCAGCCGCAGCTGTTCGTACTGGGTACCCAGGCTGTCCTTCTGGCCAAGGTCGCGGGAAATGCCGATCAGCCCCTCGATGGCCCCATCGACCACCAGCGGGCGCTTGCAGGTCAGGCACCAGCCCGGTTCGCGGTTGGCGAACAGGTGCAGCTCCATCAGGTTCTCGATGACCTCACCGGACAGCACGCGGGCGTCCTGATCGACGTAGTCCGCACTGAGGCCGGTCGGGTAGATTTCGGCCGCCGTGCGCCCGATCACGTCCTTGCGCGCGCGCAGGCCCAGCCGCCGCAGCATGGTCTGGTTGACGTGTGTGTAACGCCCCTGAAGATCCTTGATGAAGAACAGCACATCCGGGATGGCGTCGAACAGGGCTTCGATGTCGGCGGGCTCGACTCGCATGCGGCAAGCATAGCCGAGGCCCCTTGCCGATGCGATCACCCTTGCGGGACTTGCGCTTAACGCTGCCAGGCCCACCGTGGGGCCAGTTCCTGCCGGAGACCGGTCATGCCCCGCGGTGACAAGTCCACCTATACCGAAAAGCAGAAGCGCCAGGCCGAGCACATCGAGGACAGCGAGCGCGAGCGTGGTGCCAGCGAAAGCACTGCCGAACGCATCGCCTGGGCCACCGTGAACAAGCAGGATGGTGGCGGCAAGCGCAGTGGCAGTGGTCGCAAGGTAGCGAAGAAGGCACCAGCGAAAAAGGCCGCCAGCAAGGCCGCTGCGAAGACAACGACGGCGAAGAAGGCACCGGCCCGCAAGACAGCCACGAAGAAGGCAACAAGGAAGACGGTGGCCAAGAAGGCCAGCACTCCCGCCTCGCGTAGTGCTGCCGCGAAGAAGGCAGCGAAGACCCGTGCGGCAAAGAAGACCGTGCGCAAGGTGGCGGCGAAGAAAGCGGCACGTACCCGCGCCCGCGGCTGAGAGCCGCGTTCAGGGTGGCAGCGCCCGCACCCACGCGGCAACTTCGGCTGCCGCTGCATCAGCGCGGGCCTGCAGCAGCAGATGTGGTCCCTCCAGCGACACATGGCGGGCATCGGGCAACAGTGCCTGCAGCTCGGCCACACTGGGCGGCCACAGCAGGCGGTCCTGCCGGGCATGCAGGCATAGCGTCGGCAACACGAGTTCCGGCAGCAGTGCACGAACGTCCACCTGCAGCGTCGTCGCAGCACGTTGGCGCAGGGTTGCGGCCGGCACCTGCATGATTGCCAGGCCCAGCTCACGCAGGTTCGCGCGCGTCCGCCACTGCCCCAGCAGCAACCGGGCCATCAACGCGAGTGGTGGCAACGGCCACGCCGGAGCCAGTATCCGTGCGCTCGCCGCAGGCAGCGGCACCGGTCGCCGTGCAAAGGTCGTACTCAGTACCAACCCATGCAATCCAGGCAGCCCGGCCACCGCCAGTTCGATGGCCAGTGGCCCGGCGAACGATTCGGCCAGCAGCACAAAAGGAGATGCCGGAAGCTGCGGGCGCAGGATCGACGCCAACGTGGTGTAGTCCTGTGGCCCCCGCGCGGGCATCGGCAGCACCTGCATCTGGATGCCCCGCGCCTGCATCGCCTCCACGAAGTGTGCCGACAGCAGGCCGGTGCCATCCAGGCCTGGCAGCATCACGACTCGCAACATCGCGGCATTCATCACATTGATCACCCTTCAGGTCTCTTCGCACGGCTCCCTGCCTGCAGCTTCACTCATTGACTGGGCACAAGGAAGTGCACGGCAGCGCACGCGGCGCTACGCTGATGGTCCCGACGGAACGGACAAGACGGCATGCGCAAGCCACGCTGGCTCAGCTGGACCGGCATTGCCATATGCACACTCTATCTCGCGCTGACCGCCTGGCTGGTGCTCGATGCCCAGGCCAACAGCGATCCCAAGAGCGCCTACATCCTCATGCAGCTGCCAGTGATGCTGCAGACCGCAGCACTCGACGTCATCGGCATGGGGGGATGGCTTTCCGGAAAGACCTGGACGACCGTCTACCTTCTGGTGATGCCCCCTACCCTGGCCGTGCTGTATGCCGTGGGGGCCATGCTCGGCAGTGTCCTTGAACAATGACGGCGCTGCGTCCGCCTGTCTGGGCAGGCAACGGAAATGCGGCCGCCCAGGGCGGCCGCATTTCTGTCACGGGGTCAGCAGCCTGCTCAGGCTGCACGACGCGTCACGGCCGAAGCCGCTGCGCCTTCCACCTTGAACACCGCCACCGACGTGGTCAGTGCATGCGCCTGCTCTTCCAGCGCGCGACTGGCAGCGGTGGCTTCCTCCACCAGTGCGGCGTTCTGCTGGGTCACCTGATCCATCTGCACCACCACCTGGTTGACCTGCTCGATACCGGCGGCCTGCTCCTTGCTCGCCGCAGCGATGTCGCTCATCAGCTGGGTCGTGCGCGAACTTGCCTGGGCCACGCGCGCGATCGCGGCTTCCGATTCAACGGTCACCGCCAGGCCACTCTTCACCTTGGCCGCGGCGTCTTCGATCAGCTCCTTGATCTCCTTGGCGGCGACGCCGGCGCGCTGCGCGAGCGTGCGCACTTCGCTGGCGACCACGGCAAAGCCACGTCCCCGCTCGCCGGCACGCGCAGCTTCAACCGCAGCGTTCAGCGCCAGGATGTTGGTCTGGAACGCGATGCCGTCGATCACCGTGGAGATCTCCGAAATGCGTGCCGAGGACTGATCGATCTCACCCATCACCGAGGCCATCTGTGCCATCGCCTGCTCGGTCTCGCGCACGGCGGCACCGGCCGCATGCGCTTCGCTGTCGGCCTGGCGGGCCAGCTCGGCATTCTGGCGCACGGTGGAGGTCAGTTCCTCCATCGATGCGGCCGCTTCTTCCAGATTTGCGGCCTGCTGCTCGGTGCGGCGCGACAGGTCGTTGTTGCCGGCGGCCAGTTCCTGCGCCGCGTTGTTGATGCTGTCGGCGGCCACCTGGATGCCCCGCACGATGCCGGTCAGCTGCGCGGTGGTGGTGTTGGCGTCGTCACGCATGCGCGCGAACACGCCGTCATACTCGCCGTCCATGCGCGCGGTCAGATCACCGTGCGAGATTGCACGCAGCACATCGGAGACATCGGCGATGCTGGCCTGCGAACTGGCCATCATGCCGTTGAGGTGCTCGACCATCGCCTTGAACTGGTACTGGAACGCAGCGGCATCGCCACGCATGCTGAAATCACCGGCGCGTGCGGCGCGGGCCAGTTCATCGATCTGCGCGTTGATCGACATCAGGCTCTGCTTCACCGCCGCCAGGGTGCGGGTCAGCGTGCCCTTCTCGCCCGGGTAGTCCGGCAGGTCGCGGCTGAGGTCACCGATGGCGTAACGCTGCATCACCTCGGCCATCAGCAGTTCCACCTGCACGTGCGATTCGACCAGGCTGTTGGTGGCCTGCACCATGCGGCCGAAGTCACCGGGGAACGCGGTGACGTCCATGCGATAGCGGATCGCGCCCGCCTCATGCTGCTCTGCCATCTGCAACTGCGCGCCGATCGCCGCCTGCACGCTCTGGCGAACGCTGGCCATGGCTTCACCCAGCTGGGTCAGTTCATCGCGGCCACCGAGGCGGAACTCCTGGTCCAGCTGTCCCTTGGACAGGCGCTCGGCCAGGTTCACCGCGCGGGCCAACGGGCCGGTCAGGCTGCGGCCGATCATCACCGAGGCACCGATACCGACCAGCAGCGCGACGCCGCCCAGCACCAGCAGCTGGAGCAGGCTGCGCTCGCCCAGGCGGATCGCCTCGGCGGCTGCATCGCGGCTTTCCTTCTCTTCAAAGTCCACGCCATCGGACAGCGCCTTGTTCCAGCCATTGGCCGCGTCCTGCACCGGGCCCAGGGTCAGCGCCACGGCGCCCGGGTAGTCGCCCTGCTCCATCAGTTCGCTGGTCTGCTTGTTGAGCGGGCGCGCGATGGCACGCTTGGCCGCGATGGTTTCGGCGATGGCCTTGCCGTCGGCGTCGCTGGGCAGTGCCTGGTAGGCGCTCCAGCTGGCCTCGTAGCGCTTGACCAGATCGGCGATGCGCTGCTCATCGTGGCCGCGGTCATCGCCCTGGCGGATCAGCATCTCGCGGCGCACGACCATCATCTGGTTGTTGGCATCGAGCATCTGCGACAGCAGGCGCACCTTGGCCACGCTGACGTCGACCACCTGCTGCATCGCGCGCTTCTGCACGACACTGGCGGTGGCGCCGGTGGCCACCACGGCGGCAACCAGCAGCAGCAACAGGCCAAAGCCCAGCCCAAGACGCCAGGCAACCCTGACATTCCTCAAGTAGTTCATGGGGGTATCCAAAACGGGGGGATATGGCCTTATCGGCGGCCCCATGATGGGTCTTGATCCATAAATTCTGAATGCTTCGGGCGCGGTTCACGTTTGCACCGTCATTGCCAGCAACGAATGCGCAGCATCTCCGCAGGCGGTCTGATCCACGCGGTTGTTGCCGTTATGCTGGGCCGCCGCTGATCTGCACGATGCCAGACCTCGGCCACCCTCGCCATCGTACAAGGACGACCATGAGGCATTATCTCAGTGCACTTCCGCTCCTGCTTGCCTGCATGACAAGCCCACAGTCCGCGCACGCCCAGGACGCATACACCGGAAGCAACTTCAAGTTCCTCTACGCGTACAACATCATCGGCAATGCTGAACCCGCAGTTCGCTCCCAGCTGACCGAGCTGCACAATGCCGGCGCGAATGTGATTCCCGTGACAGGATGGAATACGGGTGAACTCAGCTCCCGTTTGCAGGCGCTGCGGCAGGACCCGCTGTTGTCCAGATTCAAAGTGCTGCTCCAGTTCAACGGACCGGTTCACGACGCTTGGTACGCAGATCCCGGCAGTGCCTGCTCTCCTGGCAACGAGCGTCTACCAGACTGGCTTCAACAGGAGCTTGACGCTGTTGCTGCACTTGCCCTGCAGAACTCAGACATCGTAGTCGGTTACTACACCTTTGATGAACCAGCTCTGCCACAGACACCACAGAACCTTGGTATCTGCAAGCGCTTCCAGGAACTGGTCTACGAAAGGCTTCGGCAAGCGGATCCCGATGCATCCGCGCGCCCGGTGATCATCGCCAATCTGATGGGCACGTTGAGCGATGCCCAGATCCAGTACGCAATGAGCCCGCACGCACAGGATGTCGTCTTCGTTGACCAGTATCAGAACACCGTGAACGAACAGGTCACCCAGTACCAGAAATGGAAACGGCACGGATTGCTGGGAGGTGGAATGGTTCCGGTCCTTCCTGCTTTCAACTACACCAGTTGCAATGACCCCGGACTGCGCTCCAGCTTCCGAGCGAAACTCGAAGCTGCATTGCAGGCCGTGTATGGAGCGGACCGCCCCCGCAACCTGGGCAGCGCCTACTTTGCATTCTGGCCGGGTGCACGCCCTGATTTTCAGTTCGACGGACAGAACTGCCCTGCCATCTTCAACTCCATGATCGATGACCTCTCGCATCAGCCGGACCTGCAGGTCACGCGGATCGACACGATTCCAAGCCAGTTCCGGGCCGGGGAGCCGGTCCGTTTCCGCGCAAACATCCGCAATGTCGGCAATGCTCCGTCTCCCATGAATCACCACAGTGTCCTTGTCCATGAGGAGGGACGGTGTTTCGACGGAGGATGCCAATGGGGAATCCTGACCACCAGTCTGGCCCCCGGTCAACAGGCCACCATAGATCTGAACCAAGGACCCAGCTGGATACCTTCGGCAGGGCTGCATGCGGTGACCGTGTTCGCAGATGACGCGGACCGCATCAAGGAACTCGACGAACACAACAACGAGTTGACCCGGGAAATCATGGTGGGGGATCTGCCCGATCTGCAGCCATACCTGATCGAAACGATTCCAGCCAGTTTCAAGCCAGGCGATGCAGTGACATTCCGCACGGCGGTAACCAACCGCGGATCAATGCCCGCACCTGCGGGTTGGCTCGGAGCGGTCTATCTGGTAAACGGCGCGTGCCCAGCCAGTGGCTGCCCCTGGAGTGGTCTGACAACGGCCCTGGCGCCGGGTGAATCCGTATGGTTGAGCCCCACAGGCCCCGTTTGGCCAGCCGCGGGTGGCCAGCAACAGATCACCTCCATTGTTGACGACCAAGGGCTGATCCAGGAGTCGAATGAGGGCAACAACCAGCTGGCTCGAATCATCCAGGTCTCGGACAAGCCAGACCTTCGGATCACCAGCGCCCATTCACAGCCGCTGCGTCCGAAATCCGGCGATGCAACGTCGTTCACCGCCACCATCGAGAATGTCGGCTCGGTCGCCGCCAGCGCGCCCTGGATTGGGCTGATGGCCATGAAGAACGGGCAGTGTTTCATTGAAGGTTGCGTATGGGGCGGGCTCCAGAACTACACCTTGGCACCCGGCGCCAGCGTCAATGTCAGGACATACAACGACGTCTGGCGCCCGACCGCCGGGGTGCATTCCATCCAGCTGCTGGTTGACGATCAGAACACCGTGAGCGAGTCGCGGGAGGACAACAACAGCATCGACATCACGGTCACTGTGGATTGAACATCAGGGCAGGCGGCGACGGACCCGTAGTCGCCTGCCCTCGTTGCTTTTCATGTACAGACGCAGCCCCACAAGGGATAGTCACGCTTGCACCACTCATCCCGGCGTCAGATTCTTTTCACATCCGTCCTGCATTGCGCACAGGCATGGTAGTTCCGTGAATGCCGGAGATGCCCATGCGTGTACCCCATCCTGTGCTGTTCGTCCTGTCGCTACTGATATCACCCGCCTTCGCGCAGTCCCCTGCGCCCGCCCACCTGCCCGCCCCCATTGCCGAAACGGCCGGACCGGACACTGCGCCACGCTCCGCCCTGCACGCCCAGGTGCTGCTGGATCGCGCGAATTTCTCCCCTGGCCAGATCGATGGCGAAGTGGGCAGCAACCAGCGACGCGCAGTTTCGGGTTTTCAGGCGGCGCGTGGGCTGCCCGTGACCGGTGAACTGGATGACGCTACCTGGAAGGCCCTGCAGGCCGATACGATCACGCCGCTGGCCAGCTACACGCTGACTGCTGAAGATGTTGCCGGTCCGTTCCAGGCCACACCGAAAGGGCCCGCCGCCCAGGCCAAGCTGAAATCGCTGGGCTACGGCAGTGTGGAGGAAGCCCTGGGCGAGCGCTTCCATGCCTCCCCAGAGCTGATGAAGGTGCTCAATCCCGGCGTGGATCTGACCAGGGCTGGCAGCCGCATCCAGGTCCCCAACATCGCAGCGGCCGCATTGCCGAAGGCCGCCAGGGTCGTGGTCGACAAATCCAACTCCACGCTGCAGCTACTGGACGCGCAGGGCAAGCTGATCGCGCAGGTGCCGGTGTCATCCGGCAGCCAGCACGACCCGTTGCCTATCGGCGAATGGAAGATCCTGGGCGTGTACCGCGACCCGCCGTTCCACTACAACCCGAAGCTGTTCTGGGATGCCCGCAAGGGCGAAAAGAAGGCCACGCTGCCGCCAGGCCCGAACAATCCGGTCGGGCGGGTCTGGATCGATCTGTCCAAGCCGCATTACGGCCTGCATGGCACGCCTGAACCCGGCCACGTGGGCAAGACCGAGTCGCATGGCTGCGTGCGCATGACCAACTGGGATGCACTGCGCGTGGCCGATGCCGTGGATACCACGGTACCCGTGGTGATGCAGGAGTGATGTGATGCGTCTTTCGCAGCTGATCGTACTGGGTGTGCTGCTGGGCCTGGGTGCGGGCTGGTGGCTGCGCCGCGATGCGGGTGAGCCGGTGGCGGTTGCCCAGCCCGCAGTGCAACCTGCGGTGGCTGCGGCTGCAACGCCGCGCGTGGACGGCCCGGCTCCCACTGCCGTGCCGCCGTCCAACGCCACCGATGCGCCAGCCGGTCTACTGCTGCCGGTACAGGGCATCCCGGCCTCCCAACTGCGGGACACCTTCACCGATGCACGCAGCGAGGGCCGCGTGCACGATGCCATCGACATCATGGCCGATGCAGGTACCCCGGTACTCGCGGTGGCTGATGGCACGGTGGAGAAACTGTTCGACAGCGAACGCGGCGGCTTGACGATCTACCAGTTCGAACCCAGCGGGCGCTGGTGCTACTACTATGCGCATCTGCAGCGCTATGCCGATGGCCTGGCGGAAAAGCAGGTGATCAAACGCGGGGACGTGATCGGTTACGTGGGCAGCACCGGCAACGCCAGTGCCGAGGCCCCGCACCTGCATTTCGAAACACACGTGCTGGGAGCGGAAAAACAGTGGTGGAAGGGAGAGTCCATCAATCCCTATCCCCTGCTGAAATCGGCTGCTTCGACGCCCCACGCTGCCAGCGCCGCAAGGTGATGGTGAGTACCGCCAACGCGGCCCCTGGAATCAGCAGGAACAGCGCCGCCATCTTCCAGAAGAAGAACGGCCACAGCCAGAGGTAATCCAGGTCGGTCAGCTTCAGCAGGTCCAGTGGTGGCTGCAGTTCGATGTCTGCCGGGTGCCCCGCCAGCGCCGGGTCCACCTCCAGTACGGTTACCCGCAGCCATGAGCGTCCGCGTGGCAATGCATCGCCGCGGCCATAGCCGAAGTAGGACGCCATGAGGCCGCTGGATTCAACCGATGCCAGCCTGCGATTGATGCCCTGCCCGGCCACTCCCGAACGCTCCCCTGCGCGGAAGTCTCCATGATCGGTGGGAGTTTCGATGCGCAGCAGCACCTCGGGGTCAGCCTCTGTACCGTCCGCGGCATAGCGCAGGCGCAGCCGCAGTTGGTCATCGATGAGGCGGTAGACGGTGAACTGGGCGGTTGCGCCAGGGGTCAGCACCAACGGCACCGTCTGCGTGCGCGAAGCCAGGGTATTGGCAGCCGCACCCAGCACCAGTACCAGGCAGGCGATGCCCCACAGGCTCCAGAACACCCACAGGGTGATCCGTATCACCGTCATGCCCTTCACGCTGGCATCCTGGTCATCGCGTCGCTTCCCCGCTGGCCCTGGCGACACAGTAACGAAAAAGCCCCGCTTGCGCGGGGCTTTTCCTGTCACCTACGCCGGGCAGCGCCCGGCGCTACCTCAGGCGAACGGATCCTGCAGGACCATGGTGTGGTCACGGTCCGGGCCGGTGGAGACGATGCTGATCGGGCAGCCGGCCAGCTCTTCCAGCGAACGCAGGTAGGCACGTGCGGCCGGCGGCAGGTCGTCCCAGTGGGTGATGCCGTGGGTGTTCTCGCTCCAGCCCGGGAACTCCAGGTACACCGGCGTGCACTCTTCCCAGCCCTGCGCGTCCAGCGGCGCGTACTCGGTGCGCTTGCCGTTGTATTCGTAGGCGATGCAGACCTTCAGCTTTTCCATGCCGTCCAGCACGTCCAGCTTGGTGATGCACAGGCCGCTGATGCCGTTGATGGCCACGGCGCGCTTCAGCGCAACGATGTCCATCCAGCCGCAACGACGCGGACGGCCGGTCGACGCACCGTACTCGGCACCGCGGTCACGGATGCCCTGGCCGACTTCGTCGTCCAGTTCGGTCGGGAACGGGCCGCCGCCGACGCGGGTGGCGTAGGCCTTGGCGATGCCCAGCACGTAGTCGATCGAATCGGCGCCGACGCCGGAACCGGCCAGCGCGCCACCGACGGTGGTGTTGGAGCTGGTGACGTACGGGTAGGTGCCGTGGTCGATGTCCAGCAGCGCACCCTGCGCGCCTTCGAACAGCACGCGCTTACCCTGCTTGCGCAGGTCGTGCAGGATGCCGGCCACGTCGGACTTCATCGGCTGCACGTATTCGCCGAAGGCCAGCGCTTCGTCGAAGGTCTTCTGGAAATCGACCGCATCGGTGTTCAGATACTTGGTCAGCACGAAGTTGTGGTAATCCAGCGCGGTGCGCAGCAGTTCTTCCAGCTGCTTCGGGTAGTGCAGGTCGGCGATGCGGATGCCGCGACGCGCCACCTTGTCTTCGTAGGCCGGGCCGATGCCACGGCCAGTGGTGCCGATCGCCTTGCCACCGGCAGCGCGCTCGCGCGCCTGGTCCAGGGCGATGTGGTACGGCATGATCAGCGGCGCAGCCGGGGAGATCTTCAGGCGCGAACGCACTTCGACGCCGGAGGCTTCCAGCTCGGCGATTTCCTTCTGCAGCGCGGCCGGCGAGATCACCACGCCGTTGCCGATCAGGCACAGCGCATCGTCACGCAGGATGCCCGACGGGATCAGGTGCAGGACGGTCTTCTTGCCGTTGATAACCAGGGTGTGGCCGGCGTTGTGGCCGCCCTGGAAGCGCACGACGGCGCCGATTTCCTCAGTGAGCAGATCGACGATCTTGCCCTTGCCTTCATCGCCCCACTGGGCACCAAGCACTACGACAGACTGACCCATGACGGGCTCCTCATATGTTGCGGCCATCGGGGCCGCGGACGGGTAAACCGTGGCGGGGCTGGCCAGCACCTGGAGGGCGGCTCCAAACGGGGAGCGCCGGCGATGGAAGGCCCAGACACGGAAAAAGCCGAACGGGGAGGCCCGTCCGGCTTTTGTGCATTATCCGGGTTTCCGGGGTCCGGTGCCACCTTTCCGACGGACGGCTTCACCGGCCGGTCAGCCGCCCCGCCCGGTAGTGCCGGCCGCTGGCCGGCAATGCCAACCAAGGTTGGCCTCTACCAGAGCCGGGCCATGCATGTGAACGCAGGCGGTAGTGCCGGCCGCTGGCCGGCAATCCCGGGTTGCCGGCTAGCGGCAGGCACTACCCTTTCAATGCCGCGCCCACCACAGCAGGCTCAGGCCGGCCAACAACACCAGCCCGCCGAAGCTGCGCAGGGCCGGGCTGGGCAGATCCAGCAGGCGCTCGGCCATGCGCTTCCAGGCAAACGGCGCGACGAACAGGAACAGGCCTTCCAGCACCGCCACCAGGCAGACGGCGGCGAACAGATCTTTCATGGGGGACTCCGGAAAAAGCACGGGGCCCGGCATTCAGCCGGGCCCCGTGGGGTAATGCTCTGCGACTTCAGCGGTCGTTCTTCAGGTACTGCAGGAACGGGTCGTTCTTGTCCAGCACGATTACGCCGTTGCCGTCGGTCATGGAGCCACGGTAGGCCTCCAGGCTGCGGTAGAACGCGTAGAACGACGGGTCGGCCGAGCCGGCCTTGCCGTAGATGCGGGCTGCATCGGCATCGCCTTCACCGCGCAGGCGCTGGGCATCACGCTCGGCTTCGGCGATCAGCACGGTGCTGTCACGGTCGGCCTGGGCACGGATGGTCAGCGACTGCTCCTCGCCCTCCGCACGCAGCTTGGCGGCTTCCTGCTTGCGCTGGGCGCGCATGCGCTCATACACGTCATTGATCACCTGGCTGTCGGTCGGCAGGTCCACCTGCTTGATGCGCAGGTCGATCATCTGCATGCCCAGGCCGGCCACGGCTTCGTTGATCCCCTTCAGCTGCTCGGCGATCAGCTCGCTACGGTCGCCGGAAACCAGCTGCTGCAGGGTGCGCGAGTTGATCTGGTTGCGCAGCGAGTCGGTGATGATCGGCGCCAGGCGGGCGTTGGCGATGCGCGGATCGCCGCCGGTGGCACGGAAGTAGTCACCCACGTTGGAGATGTAACCGATGGCGAAGAAGTCGACGCTGACGTCCTTCTGCTCGGCGGTGAAGTAACGCGCCGGGGCAGTGTCGAGCACCTGGAAGCGGCGGTCGAAGACCTTCACCGTTTCCACCACCGGTACCTTGAAATGCAGGCCCGGCTTGATGTCCGAACGCACCACCTTGCCCAGGTTCAGCACCATGGCGGTCTGGTCCTCACGGACCACGTACACCGAGCCGAGCAGGCCCAGCACCACCGCCACGATCACGGCGATCCAGATTGGACTCTTCATCGGCTGCCCTCCTCACGGCCACTCGGTCGCCCGGTCGGGCGGCCCACCGGCCGGCCCGGATCACGGGAAGCTTCCGCCGCTGCACCCGGCAGCGACGGCATCACCACGTCCGGGTTGGCCACTGCGGCCGGAGCCGACGTGCTGGGACGGGTATCGCCGGTCATCGGCACGTAGATCAGCTGACGGCCATCGCCACCGATCACCTTGCGGTTCTCGCTCAGCACCTGCTGCACGGTCTCCAGCCACAGGCGCTTGCGGGTCACTTCCGGGGCGTCCTTGTACTGGGCCTGCAACAGGCTGAAGCGCTGCGCATCACCCTCGGCCTTGGACACCACGGCCTGCTTGTAGCCTTCGGCGGTGGTACGGGCGCGCGAGGCCTGGCCTCGGGCTTCCGGCACGACCTTGGCGGCGTAGGCCTGGGCTTCGTTGATCAGGCGTTCCTTGACCTGCTGGGCACCGTTGACCTCGTCGAAGGCCGGCTTCACCTCTTCCGGCGGACGGGCGTCCTGCAGGGTCAGGCCGGTCACGGTCAGGCCGGTCTTGAACGCCTTCAGCAGCGCCTGCAGGCGCTCTTCGGCAGCCACGGCCAGCGGGCCACGATTGTTCAGTACCGCGTTGAGGTCGGCACGGCCGACTTCCTCGCGCACCGCGCTCTGCGCCGACTGCTCCAGCACCTGGTTGGCATCAACGGTGCCGAACAGGTACTGCTGCGGGTCGTCGATGCGGTACTGGACGTTCAGCGAGACGTTGACGATGTTCTCGTCGCGGGTCAGCACCGGCACCTGGATCGAGAAGGTCTTGATCTCGGTGGCGTTGACCTTGGTGACAGACTCAATCGGCCACGGCAGCTTGAAGTTCGGGCCGGGTTGCAGGATGCGCGAGAACTGGCCGAAGCGCAGCACCACGCCACGCTGCTGTTCGCCGATCAGCTGGAAGCTGGAGAACAGCACCAGCAGCACCACGGCCGCCACCACCCAACGCACGATGCCGCCGTCGAACAGGTCCTTCAGTGGCCCGGGCAGTCCGCCCCAGCCACCACCATTGCCACCGCCGCGCGACCCGAACGGCCCGCGTCGATTGTCCTCGGGGCCTTGTCCGCCCTTGTTGCCGCCGGGTGTATTCCAGGCCATGCACGCTCCATCAAGATTTGGGCTGCGGCGCGGGCCCTTCCCGCACCACCAGCCGTGAAACCATCACCGATCATACAAGATGGGGCGGATCGGCAGGATCGAAAGGGGGGCAACGGGGTAAGGTGGCGTTTTCCTCGAAGTCAGGCAACGCCGATGGCCCCCACCACCCCGTTCACCGCCTTCCGCATCGAAAACGACGACGCCGGCTACCGCAGCGGCCTGGCCCAGCTGGGTGTCGACGACCTCAACCCCGGCCAGGTGCTGATCCGCGCCCACTGGTCCTCGGTCAACTACAAGGATGCCCTGGCCGGCACCGGCAAGGGGAAGATCCTGCGCCGTTTCCCGCTGGTGGGCGGCATCGACGTCGCCGGTACCGTGGTCGCCAGCACCGACCCGGACTGGCGTGAAGGCGACGCGGTGCTGGCCACCGGCTGCGGCCTCAGCGAGACCCGTGATGGCGGCTACAGCCAGTACGTGCGGCTGGAATCGCGCGCGGTGATCGCCCAGCCGGCCGGGCTGACCCCGCGCGAGGCAATGGTGCTGGGCACCGCCGGCTTCACTGCGGCGCTGGCCCTGCTGCGCATGCAGGACAACCGGCAGACCCCGGAACTCGGCCCGCTGGCGGTCACAGGCGCGAGCGGCGGCGTCGGTGCGTTGGCGCTGTCGATCTTCAGCCGTGCCGGCTACAGCGTGCACGCGGTCAGCGGCAAACCCGACCAGACCGACTTCCTGCACGCCATCGGCGCCACCGAGGTACTGCCACGCGACGCGCTGTCCGATACCGGCCCCCTGCAGTCGGCCCGCTTCGGCGGAGGCCTCGACAATGCCGGAGGCGACATGCTGGCCAGCCTGCTGGCGCAGACCGTGCCCTACGGCAGCGTGGTCAGTGCCGGTCTGGCGGCCAGCCCGACGCTGGACATGACGGTGATGCCGTTCATCCTGCGCGGCGTCTCGCTGCTCGGCGTGTCTTCGGCCAATGCACCGCGCGGGCTGCGCGAAGAAGTGTGGTCGCGACTGGGCAGCGACTGGAAGCCGCAGCAGCTGGACCGCATCTGCACCGCCGAAGTCGGCCTCGATGGTCTTCCCGCCGTGTTCGAGCGGATGCTGGCCGGTGGTTCGCTGGGCCGCACCGTGGTGCGGATCGACTGAACGTCGCAGGCAGGCGACGGACGGCAGACGCGGCCCTCCCGCCAGTAATGTGCCCGCACTACACTGCGGGCATTACATGGGGAACAACATGGCACGCATTCTGATCGTCGACGACTCACCGTCGCAGCTGTTGGGGATACAGCGCATCGTCGAGAAGCTCGGGCACCAGATCCTGACCGCCACCGATGGCGCCGCCGGGGTCGAAACCGCCAAGGCCGAGCTGCCCGACCTGGTCCTGATGGACGTGGTGATGCCCAACCTCAACGGTTTCCAGGCCACCCGCACCCTCGCCCGCGACGAGGCCACCCGGCACATTCCGGTGATCCTGGTGACCACCAAGGACCAGGACACCGACCGCATGTGGGGCATGCGCCAGGGCGCCAAGGCGTACATCACCAAGCCGTTCTCGGAAGACGAACTGTCCGAGGTCCTGGAACGCGTGTTCGCCGGCCAGGGCTGAGACGCGCGCGGTAGTGCCGGCCGCTGGCCGGCCACCACGCATCACCGTCCAGGGCAATGAAATTGCCGGCCAGCGGCCGGCACTACCGCAAGGCGTGCTCAGATTGACTCGCCGAAGGCCTTGGCCAGGTTCCGGTACGCCTTCTTCTGCGCCTCGTCGGTCGCGGCCGGGGCCACGATCTCGATCTCGACGATCTGGTCGCCGTCCGGATTGCCCGGCAGGCCACGCCCGCGCAGGCGCAGCTTGCGCCCGGCATCGGAATCGGCCGGGATCTTCAGTTCCACCGCGCCGCCCAGGGTCGGCACGCTGATACTGGTGCCCAGCGCGGCCTGCCACGGCGTGACCGGCAGCGTATAGAGGATGTTGCGGCCGTCAACCTCGAACTGCGGGTGGGCGGCGTATTCCACTTCCAGCAGCAGGTTGCCGCCATGGTTGCCCTGACCGGCCAGACGGATCACCTGGCCCGGACGGATGCCCTTGGGCACGCGCACGTCCAGCTGCTTGCCGTTGACGGTGATGCGCAGGCTGTCGCCGCTGTAGGCCGCTTCCAGTGGCACCGACAGCTTGGCGCGGGTGTCGCGGTTGGGCGCATGGCCCTGGCTGCTGAAACCCGGGCCCGGACCGGCTCCGCCGCCGCGCTGGCGCGCGAACAGGCTTTCGAAGAAGTCGCTGAAGCCGCCGTTGGGGCCGCCACCACCGAACACTTCCTCGAAATTGAAACCACCGGCGCCGCCGTAGTTCGGCGGCACGTTGAACTCCTCGCCCGGGCGATAGCCCTGCGCGCGCAGCTGGTCGTAGGCCGCGCGCTTTTCAGGATCGCGCAGCGCCTCGTAGGCCTCGTTGACCGCCTTGAACTTGTCTTCGGCCCCGGCCTCCTTGCTGACGTCCGGGTGGTACTTGCGTGCCAGCCGGCGGTAGGCGGTCTTGATCTCCGCCTCGCCCGCGCTCGGTTCCACCCCCAGGGTGGCGTAGTAATCCTTGAATTCCATCCAGCTACCTCGATTCGCTTCGGCCGCGCCGGTGGCGCCGCCCCGGGTTCATTCTACGCGCCGGCGATGCTACGCCGCCCTTCGTGCGGCCCCGGTGAGGCCGACTGATCCTGCGCAATGCGGCTGCCATCGCCCTGCCCCAGGCTGTGGCTGGAAGCCCTCGCCGCAAAGCCTGAAGATGGGGCCTGCACACCGGGTTTCCAATGTCTTGACGCCCCTGTCCCATCCGGCCCACTAGCCTGCCCCTGCAAGGAGTTCCCCATGACCATCCACGTTGGCGACCGTATTCCGGAAGTGACCCTCAAGCGCATCCGCGAGGGCATCGAAACGCTTGACACGCATTCGCTGTTCGACGCGCGCAAGGTGGTCCTGTTCGCCGTGCCCGGTGCGTTCACCCCGACCTGTTCGGCCCGTCACCTGCCCGGCTACGTCGAGAAGTTCCAGGCGTTCCGCCAGCGCGGCATCGACGTCTACTGCGTGGCGGTCAACGACCCGTTCGTGATGAAGGCATGGGCGGCCGACCAGAATGTGCCCGACGGCCTGCTGATGCTGTCCGACGGCAATGCCGAACTGACCCGCGCGCTCGGCCTGGAGCTCGATGCCAGCGCCTCGGGCATGGGCATCCGCTCGCGCCGCTTCGCACTGTACGTGGTCGATGGCGTGGTGCGCGCGGCGTGGGTCGAACAGCCCGGCCAGTTCGAAGTGTCTTCGGCCGAGTACGTGCTGGAGCACCTGCCCACCTGATTCTCCACCGCAAGAGGGAACGGCCAGCCATGTCCAGCAAGCCAGCCAAAGCCAGCAAGCCCGCCGCGAGGATTCCCGGCATCAGCGACCGCAAGACCCTGCGTGATCGCGCCCGGCGCAACATCGAGGACGGCGCGATCACCGACAGCTACAGCGCCGACCGCAAGGTAGTGATCAAGCTGCTCAACGACGCCTTGGCCACCGAGTACGTCTGCGTGCTGCGCTACTACCGGCATTACTTCATGGCCAAGGGCATGCTGGCCGATGCGGTGAAAGCCGAGTTCCTCGAGCATGCACAGCAGGAACAGGCGCACGCCGGCAAGCTGGCCGAGCGCATCGTCCAGCTCGGCGGAGAGCCCGACTTCAACCCTGACACGCTGACCACGCGCTCGCACGCCGAGTACAAGGAAGGAAGCGACCTGCGCGATATGGTCCGCGAGAACCTGGTGGCCGAACGCATCGCCATCGACAGCTACCGCGAGATGATCAACTTCATCGGCGACCGCGATACCACCACCAAGCGCATCCTGGAAGAGATCCTGGCGCAGGAAGAAGAGCACGCCGACGAGTTCGCCGACCTGCTGGACGGGTGGATCGGCGAATGATCTGGTAGATGCCCACCTTGGTGGGCGCCTTTGCCGCGTGCCAACCAAGGTTGGCGCCTACCAGAGCGCGGCGGTGTCGTTGGCGTTGAACCGAGCGCCGACCAAGGTCGGCATCTACCGCAGGACGTTGAACCGTACCTGCGTCCACGCGCCATCAGCGGCCAACGCGGTCAGGGTGTGTGCGCCTGGCTCGGCGAACTCGCGCTGCATCAGCTGCGCACCGTGGGTCTGCGCGATCCATCGGCCATCCAGCAACCAGTCCACGCCCTGCTCGCTGCCCAGCGCGCGCAGCTGCAGGCGCACGCCATGATCCGCATTGGGGGCCCGCGCCAGTGCAGCGCCGTCGTTGAGCCCATCGATGTGCAGTGCGACGCTGGCCTCACGGCCATCATCACGGCAGTCCGGCGACAGCGCCGGCAGCTGCGAGGCGTCGCGCGTGGCCTTGGACAACCACGGCGACAGCAACGCTGGCCAGCGCGCGATCTCGCGCGCGACTTCTTCATGCGGCAAGCGGCAATCGGCTGACACGCGCAGCCCGGTACGCGCATCGGCAAGGTAGCGCTGCCGGCCCGGCTGCCAGCGCCGCGCCTCGCGCTCGGGGAAGGTCGGTGGTGCCGCCCCCTCCAGCAGGTAGGCCGGCATCCGCCGCTGGCAAAGCGAAGCAGGCAGACCCTCGGCACGCTCACCGGTTGGCCAGCAGACGTCTTCCTGGCTGACGCTGGCCGGCATCGGCGCAGCGGCCGAGTCTCCGCGCTGGCGCGGCAGGCTGTCCACCACCTCGAACATCAACGGCAGCGCGGTGACCGCACCATACTGCCCCGGCAGCGGCGTGCCGTCGGGCCGTCCCACCCACACGCCCACGGTGTAATGGCGGGTACTGCCGATCGCCCACGCATCGCGGTAGCCATAGCTGGTGCCGGTCTTCCACGCAACGCGCGGGCGGGCACCGACATCGAAGGTGCCGATGCTGTACCCCGGGCGTGGATTCGATTCCAGCATCTCGCGCACGATCCAGCTGGCACCCGGCGAAGCCAGGCGCCGCTCGATCATCGGCTCGTCATCGGTGTAGCGCACACGCCCGGCGATGCCGTTGCGGTTGAGTGCGGCGAAGGCGCCAACCAGGTCTTCCAGGCGCGCGCCGGTGCCACCCAGGATCAGCGACAGGTTGGGTGTGCTGCCCGGCGGGAAGCGCAGCTGGATGCCTGCGTGCGACAGCCGCGCGGCGAAGCGGGCGGCCCCGACCCGCTGCAGCAGGTCCACCGAGGGCACGTTGAGTGACAGCCGCAATGCGCTGGAGGCGCCGATCGGCCCATTGAAGGCCATATCAAAATTGCCCGGCCGATAGCTGCCGAAACTCTGCGGCGCATCGACCAGCAGGCTCTCCGAATGGATCAGGCCATCGTCCAGCGCCATTGCATACAGGAACGGCTTGAGCGTGGAGCCGGGCGAACGCCAGGCCTGCACCATGTCCACGTGGCCAAGCCGCTGGCGGTCGCCAAAGGACAACGTACCGACGTAGGCACGCGCCTGAAGGGTCTGGTTGTCGATCACCAGCAGGGCCGCCGAAGTGCGCTCGGGCAGCGTCGAGAAATAGCTGGCCACGCGTTCTTCCAACGTACGCTGCAGCCCGATGTCGATGCTGCTCTGGATGCGTGCCTGGCCCGGATGCGCCGAGTGCAGGCGCTGCGCCAGCAATGCAGCATGCAGCGGCGGCCGCAGCGAGCGCGCCACCACGTTCTCGATGCGCGCGTCTTCCACCTCTTCCGGTGTCCATGCACCCAGTTCGGCCATGCGTGACAGCACCTTGTCGCGCGCCCTCTGTGCCGCTTCCGGATGGCGGTCCGGACGCAGCCGGCTCGGCGCCTGCGGCAGCACCGCCAGCAGCGCGGCCTCGGCATGCGACAGCTGCGCCGCCGGCTTGCCCAGATAGGCCCAGCTGGCGGCTTCCACGCCTTCAATGGTGCCGCCGTACGGCGCGCGCTCCAGGTACAGGGCCAGGATCTGCCGCTTGCTCAGGTGCACTTCCAGCTGTACCGCACGCAGCATCTGCTTGAGCTTGCCCCAGGGGGTGCGTGTGTGCGGGTCGAGGATGCGCGCGACCTGCATGGTCAGGGTCGAGCCACCGGACACAATGCGGCCGCCGCGCAGCAGCTGGCCGCTGGCGCGCAGGATCGCCAGCGGGTTGATGCCCGGGTGCCTCCAGAACCAGCGGTCCTCGTAGGTCAGCAGCGCCTGCAGGTACAGCGGCGAGACGCTGTCGACCGAGGCCGGATAGCGCCACACGCCCTCGGCATCGGCGAACGCACGCAGCGGTGTGCCGTCCGCCGACACCACCAGCGTGCTGGTATCGCGCTGCTTCGGCAGCGGCGGCGGGAAGGCGAGATCCAGCACCAGCAGCAGCGCCAGCGTGGCGGCCGTACCCCAGCGCAACCACGGCCACAGCGGCCGCAGCCGGCGGCGCAGTGCCGCCAGCCGGGTCTTCATTGCGTCTTTCATTGCGTAGTGCCCGCAGGACGGGCCGCGCCGTCGCGGCCCATCCGTGGGATCACGGCTGCACCACCGTGATCGTGGTCGGGTTGCTGCGGCCGACGCCACGCAGCTGCGGCCGGTACATGTCCTCCACCAGCGGCGGCGGCACCGAGTAGGTTCCCGGCGTCACCGCGCGTACCAGGTAGAACACGTTGGCCTTGCTGCCACGCGAGAGCTTCAGCGCGGCCACATAGCGGTCGTCGCGGAACTCCTCGTGCTTGGTATCGGCCGCTTCACCGCGGTCGCTGATGGTGATGCCATCGACCACCACATCGGCCCACTGCTTGGCGTCACCCAGGTTGAAGTTCTCGATCTCCAGGCCGGCCGGCAGCAGGTCGGTCAGCAGTGCATCCGGCATGGTGGTGTCGGCGGTGACAGTGACGCGCACGATCAGGGCTTCACCTTCCTTCAGCGGGCGCGGCGACCACGGCTTGCCATCGGTACCGTAGTAGCTGCGTTCGATGCCCAGCACGCTGTTGTCCGGCGCCGGTGCACTGCGCGGGATGCCGGCCACGTCGATGCTGGCGAACATCGGCGGCTGGCCCTGCGGGGTGAAGCGCACGCCGCTGGCCAGTTCGCTGGCGGTGAAGTTGCGGCCGAACAGCTTGCGCTCGCCGACGGACTCGCTGTTGCCACCGATCACCAGTTCACCGGCCACCAGTGCCTTCTGGTTGGCCGCCAGGGCCTTGCCGAGGCGGGCAATGGCTACCTGTTCCTGCGTACTCAACCACATCCAGCCGGCACTGCGGCGCGCATCGAGGCCACGGCCCAGATCGACCGCACGCGCGTCCCAGGCCGGCTTGGCCAGCTTGTTCTCGTGCGTCAGCGCGATCATCAGTGCGTCATCGCGGATCGCGCTGCCGTAGTCGCCGAAGTACGACGGACGTTCGCTGCTGGACTTGGCGAAGGCCGCCGCCAGTGCCGCCTGGCCACGCTTGGCATCGCCCTGCAGCGACAGCGCCACGCCCAGGTGGACCAGTGACAGGCCGCCGACTGCCTTGCTGCGCTCGTTGTCGTACAGCGCGCGCAGGGTACCCAGCGGTGCGCGGTTGACCCGGGCCAGCACATAGCCCGAATACGCCTTGTTGGAGAACGTCAGCTTCTCGCGGTCATCCTGGCCGTAGAACTGGTTGCCACCGGACAGCAGGTCCTCGCTGAGGCGGTTGAGTGCCTTCTGCAGCACGTTGTCGGGCACCGCAAAGCCGGCGTCCTTGGCATCGAGCAGGAACTCGGTGACATACGGCGTCAGCCACGGATTCACGTAGCCGTCGTCACCCCACATCGAGAAGTTGCCATTGGCCACCTGCATGGACGCCAGGCGACCGAACGCACCTTCCATGCGTTCACGGCGGGCCTTGGCGTCCAGGCCATCGGCGCCGAGCATCGACGACGTCGCCTGGTCCAGGATCAGCGCGGCATAGCCCTTGCTGGTGGTCTGCTCGGCACAGCCGTAGGGATAGTTCAGCGCGCCCTGCAGTGCGCTGGCGAACGGAATCGGCGGCAGCGGGCTGACCAGCAGCCGCGCGTTCACCGACTCGGACATCAGGCCCTCGGTCAGGCTGTTGTCGAGGCTGACCGCAGCCAGCGGATCCAGCGTGCGCACCTGCGAACGCAGCACCTGCGGCCATGCCGCACGCACCGGCAGATCGTAGCGGCGGTCGGCCTTGAAGCCGTTGCCGTCCACGCGCACCCGCACCTTGGCCACGCTGTGGCCTTCGCGTGCGGACAGCGGGAAGCTCAACGTGGTCTTGGCATCGGCATTCAACTGCACGCTGCGACTACCCTCGCCCAGGGTCAGCGGGCCCTCGGTGTCCACCTTCACGTTGAACTGGCCCGGCTTGCCTGTGAAGTTCTGCACGTCCAGGGTCACGGTGCTGCGGTCGCCCGGGGCGAGCACACGCGGCATGCTGGCTTCGGCCAGGATCGGCGCGCGCACCACGGTTTCCACGTCGCGCTTGCCGTACTGGTCATCGCTGTAGACCAGTGCCGACACCCGCAGCGTGCCGTTGAAGTCCGGCACCTTCAGGCGGATGCGGGCGATGCCCTTGGCGTCGAGCTGCACCGGGCCGGAGAACAGGTCCACGGTCTGCACGCGTGCGGTCGGGCGCTTGGCCTGCGGAAGTGCCTGCAGCGCCATGTCGCCACCGAACTTCAGCTTGCCGGCGCCGCCATCGAAGCTCTCGATCACCCGGCTGTAGATGTCGTAGGCATCGATGCCGAGGCGACGCTGGGCGAAGAAGTGCGCGCCGGCATCGGGCACCGGGAAGCGGGTGATGTTGAGGATGCCCACATCCACCGCAGAGACGGTGACGTGCGCCATCTTGCCGGCCAGCTGCGGCGCGCTGACCGTCACCGGCAGGTCCTGTTCCGGTCGCATCTGCTTGGGCGCTGCCAGGCCGACGGCCACGGTGCGGCCCTTGCGGTCCATCGGCACGTGCACCACGCCCACGGCACGGGCCGGGGTGATCTTGCTCGGCGCACTGCCGCCACGGAACACCAGCGCGGTGATGTAGACGTCGTGGCGCTCCCAGTCGGCGGTGACCGGGATCCTGAAGGTCGAACCCGGCTTGGCCTCGATGTCCTGCACATACAGCATGCGGTCGGTCTCGACCATCAGGATGCCCTTGCCGGCGTGCGGCGGGGTCACCGTCACCTCGAGCGTGTCGCCCGCCTTGTAGCCGGTCTTGTCCAGGCCCAGCTTGATCTTGTCAGGGCGCGCGTCCAGGCCACGGTTGTCGTCACCCCAGCTCCAGCCCGCGCGGAACGGATAGCGGCTGGTGAGGCCAGTGGACGGATCGAACACGTCCACCCGGTACTCGCCCCACTCCACCGGGAAATCGAAGGCGACCGCGCTGCTGCCGGCATCGACGGTGCGCGTTTCCTTGTTCTCGAAGCGGCGGGTGAAATCGTAGTCCCAGCGGTTGTCGTTGAAGGTCCAGTGGTAATCGCGCAGTTCGCGCACCAGGGTGATCTTCAGGCCCTTGGCCGGCTGCGGCGTACCGGCAGCATCCACGCGCATCAGTTCGAAGCGCGCGTTGCCGTTGGAATCAGCGCCGTCCTCAGGGTTGAACAGCGGGCGCACGCCCACCAGCGCATTGGCCGGCCACATCACCCGCTTCAGGGTGCGGGTGACCGTACGGCCACCGGTCTCGTACAGGCTGCCGGACAGCACCACGGCGATCGGCGCCTTGGCCTTGGCCGCCTCTTCCGGCAGCGCCACGTCCTCGCGCAGCTGGCCGTTGCCCGGCAGCGTGGTATCGACCACGTCCTTGGCTTCGCGCGGCAGCTGCAGGGTCGGGTCGCCGAAGAAGTAGCCCGGCAGCCCTTCCACCGGCCGCTGCTCGGCGGCTACCGCCATGCGCGCGGTGAAGCGGTTGCCGTCGGCCGGTGCACCGTACAGGTAGGCACCATTGGCCTGCAGGCGCAGGTCCTCGCCCGGCTTCAGCGTCTTCTGCGCACTGTCCAGGTCCAGCTTCATGCGCTCTGGCAGGAACTCCTCGATGCGCAGGGTCATGCCCTGGATCGCTTCCTTGCTGGCCGGGTCGGTACGGAACTCGACCTGCCAGCGCCCGGTCGGCGCCTCGGCGGGAATGACCTGCTCGAAATTGATGTAGCCCTGTTCACCCGGCTGCAGGCGGGTCTCGCGGAAGGTCTTGCCGTCGGGCTGCTTCAGGCGCAGGAACACCGGCTGTGCCTTGACCGGCTTGCCGTCGTTGTCGCGCAGCAGCGCGGACAGGCGCACGGTCTCGCCCGGGCGGTACAGGTCGCGGCCGGACCAGGCGTAGACATCGAACCAGGCGTTGTCACGGCCAGCCACGGCGAACTCGCTCAGGTCCAGCGCCGGCTGGTTGAACGGCAGGAAGCTGGTGTCCTTGCCACTGCTGGCGACCAGCACGTGGGTGGCATCCAGGGTGTAGTTCAGCAGCGCATTGCCATTGCCGTCGGTGCTGCCCTTGAGCACCACCTCGCCCTTCGCATCCAGCACGCGCAGGTCGATGCCCTTCAGTGGCGCACCGTCCTTCAGGCCGGCGGTGTGGACGAACAGCTTGTCCTTGTAGGCACGGGTATGCAGGCCGATGTCGCTGACCGAGAAGAACGCGGTATCGAATTCGCCTTCGTAGTCGCCGGTGCGCTTGAGCAGGGCGAAGTACAGGCCCGGCTCCTGCAGTTCCTTGATGTCCTGGGTTGGCAGGTAGGTCAGCACCCGCTCATTCTTCTTGCCGCCAAGAATGAAGCGGTTGACGTAGACCGGCTCGGCCAGCTTGTTGATCGGGCTGCGCTCGTAGTCGCTGCTCAGTTCCCAGCTGCCACGGCGGCCGCCACGCTGGTACTGGCTGAAGAAGGTTGGCAGGTCCTTCTCGCGCACGCGCAGGAACTCGACATCGACCTCCGGCACGTTCACCGACACCACCGGCAGGCCACGGCTGTCCTTGGCCGGCAGCACGCTGCCCTGCGACGCGAAACCGACTACCGGCTTCAGCTCGCCGCTGAACACCTTCTGCTTCAGCTCCTTGCCCAGGCGGCTGCCATCTGCGGCCAGCAGGTCGGGCGAGACCACCAGGCTGAATTCCTTGCCGGCCTCGACGAACGGGTAGCGCAGGGTCAGGCCGTCATCGGACAGCGTCCAGCTGCTGTCGTCGGTGCCGACCTTCTCTTCGAAGCGCACCAGCTTGTCGAAATCCTGGGTACCGACCAGCGGACGCGAGAACTCCAGCGCCAGCGACAAGCCGTCATTCTTCTGGTCCGGGTAGGCACGCAGCAGGGTGAACTCCTTCACCTGCTCGGCCTTGGTGGTGATGGCTTCACCGCTGGCCTTGGGCAGCTGCCCGCTGTCGTTGCGGCAGCCGGCCAGGCCCAGCAACAGGCCTCCTGCCAGTACCGCCGCCGCCCATCCCCACCGCTTCCGCCGTGCCGGACCGCTCATGTCGTCACTCCTTGATCGAGGTGGCCATTATAGGCGGGCCGCGTCAAGGTGTTGACGCGAATTCGGCAATTGCCCCAGCTGCAGGTAGTGCCGGCCGCTGGCCGGCAGTCCGGCAGTCCGGCAGTCGCCAACCCTGGTTGGCGTCGGCCGTGCCAACCAAGGTTGGCACCTACCAAAGCAGCCGAGCCACGTGCCCGGCAAGCAGACGTGGCATCAGATCCACCAAGGCGTTGCTACCCCGGCAGGTACAGGTCCACGTAGTCGGTCACCGGCATCGCCGCCAGCGCCACCGGGTCCAGCGAAGCGGCCAGGATGCGCTGCTGCTGGGCGGTCGGGAAGCAGTGGGCCAGGTGCCGGCGGAACTTGTCCATCAGCAGGGGAATACCTTCCTCGCGGCGGCGAGCGTGGCCGAGCGGATACTCCACCAGCACCTCCGGCAGCTCCATTCCATCGCTGAAGCGCACGCTCAGGCCGTTGGCGATGCTGCGCTTGTCCGGGTCCAGGTAATCGGCGCTGAGCTGCGGATCCTCTTGACAGGTCATCTTCGCGCGCAGCGCGTCGATGCGCGGGTCGGCGGCGACGTCATCCTCGTAGTCCTCGGCCACCAGCCGCCCGTGCAGCAGGGCGATGGCGACCATGTACTGCACGCAGTGGTCGCGGTCAGCCGGATTATGCAGCGGCCCCTGCTTGTCGATGATGCGGATGCAGGCTTCCTGGGTGCGGATGGCGATGTGCGCGATGTCCTCGACCCGCCGCCCCATCGCGCGCAGTTGCTGGTGCAGCGCAATCGCCGCCTCCACCGCGGTCTGGCCGTGGAACTCGGCCGGGTAGCTGATCTTGAACAGCACGTTCTCCATCACATAGCTGCCCAGCGGTCGCTCCAGCGTCAGTGCCTTGCCATGCATCGACACCGCTTCAAAACCCCAGGTGGGTGCGCTGAGCACGCTGGGGTAGCCCATCTCGCCGCTGGCAGCCATCAGCGCCAGGCGCACGCCGCGGCTGGTTGCATCGCCCGCCGCCCAGCTCTTGCGCGAGCCGGTGTTGGGCGCGTGCCGGTAGGTCCGCAACGCCTGGCCGTCGACCCAGGCCAGTGACAGCGCATTGAGCATGCGCTCGCGGTCCAGCCCGAGCAGCTGCGAGACCACCGCGGTGGTGGCGACCTTGACCAGCACCACATGGTCCAGCCCGACCCGGTTGAAGGAATTCTGCAGCGCCAGCACGCCCTGGATCTCGTGCGCCTTGATCATCGCCAGCAGCACGTCGTGCAGGGTCGGCGGCGGGCGGCGCAGGGCCTGCGCGTTGCGCCCCAGCCAATCGCACACGGCCAGGATGCCGCCAAGATTGTCTGAAGGATGGCCCCACTCGGCGGCCAGCCAGGTGTCGTTGAAATCCAGCCAGCGCACCATCGCGCCGAGGTTGAAGGCCGCCTGCACCGGGTCCAGCACGTAGTGCGTACCCGGTACACGCGCGCCGTTGACCACGCTGATGCCCGGCACCAGTGGACCGAGCAGCTTGCTGCAGGCCGGGAAGGACAGTGCTTCCAGCCCGCAGCCCAGCGTGTCGAGCAGGCAGTGGTGTGCGGTCTGGAAGGCCAGCGGCGAGTCGATGCGGGCATCACGCACGTAATCGACGATATCCACCAGCAGCGCATCCCACGCTGCATGCTCGTTGGATGGGGTGTGGCTGTCAGACATCGCAGGTCTCCTGGTCGGGGTACACGGTTGCCCGTGCACCATGCCAACCAAGGTTGGCATCTACCAAAGCAATCGGTCTCCGCGGTTCGGTAGTCGCCAACCTTGGTTGGCGTTTACCAACGCGTCACTCGGCCGGCACGCGCACCTTGCCTTCCATCAATACGCGGGCGCTGCGGCTCATGATGGCCTTGGTCACCGTCCACTGGCTGTCAACGAGGCCAGCCTGCGCGCCGACGCGCAGCGTGCCGGAGGGATGACCGAAGGTCACCGCTTCGCGTTCGCCACCACCAGCCGCACGATTGACCAGGGTGCCCGGAATCGCCGCTGCAGTGCCGATCGCTACGGCGGCGGTACCCATCATCGCGTGGTGCAGTTTGCCCATCGACAACGCACGCGCGTGCAGGTCGATGGCCGACGCCGGAATCGCCTTGCCACTGGACGACACGTAGTCCTGTGCCGGTGCCACGAAGGCCACCTTCGGCGTGTGCTGGCGGGTCGCCGCGTCTTCCAGGCTCTTGATCAGCCCCATGCGCAAGGCGCCGTAGGCGCGGATCTTCTCGAAGCGCTCCAGTGCTCCCTTGTCCTCGTTGATCGCCGGCTGCAGCTCGGTGCCGGTGTAGCCCAGGTCGGCGGCGTTGAGGAAGATGGTCGGAATGCCGGCGGTGATCATGGTCACCTCGAAGCTGCCCACGCCCGGCACATCCAGGGTATCGACCAGGTTGCCGGTGGGGAACATCGCGCCCGCATCGCCGTCATCGGACGGATCGATGAATTCGAGCTGGATCTCGGCCGCCGGGAAGGTGACGCCGTCCAATTCGAAATCGCCGATTTCCTGCACTTCGCCATCGCGCATCGGCACGTGGGCGATGATGGTCTTGCCGATATTGGCCTGCCAGATGCGCACGGTGCACAGGCCATCGCGTGGCACGCGGACGGGATCGATCAGCCCGTTGGCGATCGCGAACGGACCCACCGCAGTGCTGAGATTGCCGCAGTTTCCGCTCCAGTCGACGAATGCGGTATCGATCGAGACCTGACCGTACAGGTAGTCCACATCGTGGTCCGGCACAGAAGCGGTGGAGATGATCACGCACTTGCTGGTGCTGGACGTTGCACCGCCCATGCCATCGGTCTGCTTGCCATACGGATCGGGCGAGCCGATCACGCGCATCAGCAGCGCATCGCGTGCGGCACCCGGCAGCTGCGCGGCTTCGGGCAGGTCCTGCAGGCGGAAGAACACGCCCTTGCTGGTGCCACCGCGCATGTAGGTGGCGGGAATACGGAGTTGCGGGAGGAAGGTCATGGATCAGTATCCTGGATGCGACGAACCAATATCGGGGTTGAGCTCCTCGTCTTCGAACAGTGCTTCCATGCCCCGCGAAGCGTTCCAGATGCGCACGATGGAAACGTGCGCAGGTAGCTCCACGTAGTAGACCAGGTAGCCGTCGAAGCGACGAACCGGATGAAAACGCAATGGCGTTGGCAGCGAGGGCAATAGATCCGCATGCAGTGCGGAACCAGCACCTGGGTGGGCCTCGATCAGCTTGACGACGGATTCCACCGCATCGATGAAGCCGATTTCCAGCACTTCTCCGCCCTGATCTGCATACCAAGCTGCTGCCTGGTCAAGATCTCGAACCGCTGCAGGGGACCAGTGCGAAGGTTTCACTTGCGGTTCCGTGCACGCTCACGGAGCTTGTCAAAGTGATCCGGCGCCAGAGGTGCCGAAGGACCAGAAGCCAGCCCCTCGGCAATCAGCTGCTTGAGCAGTTCTTCGGCCTTGCTGCGCTGTCGCTGGCGGATCAGGTCGCGCACATAGTCCGACGTGCTGGAGTAGCCGCCTTCGCGCACTTCCTCGTCCACGAACTGCTTGAGCGGGTCGGTCAGCGAAATGTTCATGGTGGCCATGAAACTCTCCTTTGGCAGTTTTTGCCAAGTCAGTGTGCGCCCTGCCCTGGTGTCGGACAAGCCCGCCCCCGGTCTCCGGGGGCAGGCATTCAGCCCGGCATCACGCCACCTTGGCCCCTTCCAGGAAGTCCTGGGCGAAGCGCTGCAGCACGCCGCCGGCCTCATAGATCGCCACTTCCTCGTCGCTGTCCAGGCGACAGGTGACCGGCACGATCACGTCCTGGCCGTCGCGGCGGTGGATGACCAGGGTCAGCTCGGCACGCGGGGTGCGCTCGCCGATCACGTCAAAGGTCTCGGTGCCGTCGATGCCCAGGGTCAGGCGGGTGGTGCCGGGCTTGAACTCCAGCGGCAGCACGCCCATGCCGATCAGGTTGGTGCGGTGGATGCGTTCGAAGCCCTCGGCCACAATCGCTTCCACGCCGGCCAGGCGCACGCCCTTGGCGGCCCAGTCACGCGAGCTGCCTTGGCCGTAGTCGGCACCGGCGATGATGATCAGCGGCTGCTTGCGGTCCATGTAGGTCTCGATCGCCTCCCACATGCGCATCACCTTGCCTTCCGGCTCCACGCGCGCCAGCGAACCCTGCTTCACGCTGCCGTCGTCGTTGCGCACCATCTCGTTGAACAGCTTCGGGTTGGCGAACGTGGCGCGCTGCGCGGTCAGGTGGTCACCGCGGTGGGTCGCGTAGGAATTGAAGTCCTCTTCCGGCAGACCCATCTTCGCCAGGTATTCGCCGGCGGCGCTGGAGGCCATGATCGCGTTGGACGGCGACAGGTGGTCGGTGGTGATGTTGTCCGGCAGCACCGCCAGCGCGCGCATCCCTGCCAGCGTACGCTCACCGGCCAGTGCACCCTCCCAGTACGGCGGGCGGCGGATGTAGGTGCTCTGCGGGCGCCAGTCGTACAGCGGGCTGACCGCGGCGCCATGCTCCACGCGCACGTTGAACATCGGGTTGTAGACCTTGCGGAACTGCTCGGGCTTCACCGAGGCTTTCACCACCGCGTCGATCTCGGCGTCGCTCGGCCAGATGTCCTTAAGGCGCACCTCGTTGCCATCGGCATCCACGCCCAGCACGTCCTTCTCGATATCGAAGCGGACGGTGCCGGCGATGGCGTAGGCGATCACCAGCGGCGGCGAGGCCAGGAAGGCCTGCTTCGCATACGGATGGATGCGGCCATCGAAGTTACGGTTGCCCGACAGCACGGCCGTGGCATACAGGTCACGGTCGATGATTTCCTGCTGGATCTGCGGGTCCAGCGCACCACTCATACCGTTGCAGGTGGTGCAGGCGAAGGCGACGATGCCGAAGCCGAGCTGCTCCAGGTCCGGCAGCAGGCCGGATTCTTCCAGGTACAGCTGCACGGCCTTCGAGCCCGGCGCCAGCGACGACTTCACCCACGGCTTGCGCTGCAGGCCACGCGCGTTGGCGTTGCGCGCCAGCAGTGCGGCAGCAATCACGTTGCGCGGGTTGGAGGTATTGGTGCAGCTGGTGATGGCGGCAATGATCACGGCGCCATCGGGCATCAGGCCCTGCGCCTGCTCGGCCTTGCCCGCTTCCAGCTTGGCTTCGTCGGCGATGCCGCGCTCGGCCAGCTCGGCGGTGGCCACGCGCTTGTGCGGGTTGGACGGGCCGGCCATGTTGCGCACCACGCTGGACAGGTCGAAGCGCAGCACGCGCTCGTACTGCGCGGTGGCCAGGTCATCGGCCCACAGGCCGGTGGTGCGCGCGTAGTTCTCAACCAGCGCCACCTGCGATTCCTCGCGGCCGGTCAGGCGCAGGTAATCGGTGGTCTGTGCGTCGATGTAGAACATGGCGGCGGTGGCGCCATATTCCGGGCACATGTTGGAGATGGTGGCGCGGTCACCGATGGTCAGTGCCGCAGCACCCTCGCCGAAGAATTCAAGCCAGGCACCGACCACACGTTCCTTGCGCAGGAACTCGGTCAAGGCCAGCACCACGTCGGTGGCGGTGATGCCCGGCTGCGGGCGGCCGCTCAGTTCGACGCCGACGGTGTCGGGCAGGCGCATCCACGAGGCACGGCCGAGCATCACGTTCTCTGCCTCCAGGCCGCCAACACCAATCGCGATCACGCCCAGCGCATCCACGTGCGGGGTATGGCTGTCGGTGCCCACGCAGGTATCGGGGAAGGCGACGCCGTCCTGTACGTAGACCACCGGCGACATCTTCTCCAGATTGATCTGGTGCATGATGCCGTTGCCCGGCGGAATCACGTCCACGTTCTCGAAGGCCAGCTTGGTCCAGTCGATGAAGTGGAAGCGGTCCTCATTGCGACGGTCCTCGATGGCGCGGTTCTTCTCGAACGCCTGCGGATCGAAACCACCGCACTCCACCGCCAGCGAATGATCGACGATCAGCTGCACCGGCACCACCGGATTGACCTTGGCCGGGTCGCCGCCCTTGTCAGCGATCGCATCACGCAGGCCGGCCAGGTCCACCAGCGCGGTCTGGCCGAGGATGTCGTGACAGACCACGCGCGCCGGGAACCACGGGAAATCGAGGTCGCGACGGCGCTCGATCAGCTGCTTCAGCGAGTCGCTGAGCGTGGCCGGATCGCAGCGGCGCACCAGGTTCTCGGCCAGCACGCGCGAGGTGTACGGCAGGGTGGCATAGGCGCCGGGCTGGATGGCATCGACGGCGGCGCGCGCGTCGAAATAGTCCAGCGCGCTGCCGGGGAGGTTCTTGCGGTAATCGGTATTCATGGGCTGGCGGAGTACTTGGGGCGGGCCGGGTGCCGGCGGTGCGGCGGCGAAAGCATCCGGCCGGCACGCGGCCGGCCGGATGGGTGCAGCAGGTAGATCAGGCGCGCTTGTCGATGGCGACGAAGTCGCGATCTTCCGGACCGATGTAGTTGGCGCTCGGGCGGATGATCTTGCCGTCGATGCGCTGCTCGACGATGTGCGCGCTCCAGCCCGCGGTGCGGGCGATCACGAACAGGGGGGTGAACATCGCGGTCGGCACGCCCATCATGTGGTAGCTGACGGCGCTGAACCAGTCCAGGTTCGGGAACATCTTCTTGATGTCCCACATCACCGATTCCAGGCGCTCGGCGATGTCGTACATCTTCATGCTCGACTGCTCTTCGGACAGCTCGCGGGCCACGTCCTTGATCACCTTGTTGCGCGGATCGGAGACGGTGTAGACCGGGTGGCCGAAACCGATCACCACTTCCTTGCGCTCGACGCGCGCCTTGATGTCTTCCTCGGCCTCATCGGGGTTGTCGTAGCGCTTCTGCACCTCGAACGCCACTTCGTTGGCGCCACCGTGCTTCGGGCCACGCAGCGCACCGATGCCACCGCAGATCGCGCTGTACATGTCGCTGCCGGTACCGGCGATGACGCGGCAGGTGAAGGTCGAGGCGTTGAACTCGTGTTCCGCGTACAGGATCAGCGAGGTGTGCATCGCCTTCACCCACGACTCCTGCGGCTTCTCGCCGTGCAGCAGGTGCAGGAAGTGGCCACCGATCGAATCATCGTCGGTTTCCACGTCGATGGCGCGGCCGTTGTGGCTCCAGTGGTACCAGTACAGCAGCATCGAACCGAGGCTGGCCATCAGCTTGTCGGCGATGTCGCGTGCACCCGGATGGTTGTGGTCGTCCTTCTCCGGTGCCACGCAGCCGAGCACGGACACGCCGGTGCGCATCACGTCCATCGGGTGCGCCGACGGCGGCAGCTCTTCCAGCGCCGCCTTCACCGCAGCCGGGATGCCACGCAGCGACTTCAGCTTGGCCTTGTACGAAACCAGCTCGGCGCGGGTCGGCAGCTTGCCATGCACCAGCAGGTAGGCGATTTCCTCGAACTCGCTGGTGTTGGCCAGGTCCAGGATGTCGTAGCCACGGTAGTGCAGGTCGTTGCCACTGCGGCCCACGCTGCACAGCGCGGTGTTGCCGGCAGCGGTGCCGGACAGGGCGACGGACTTCTTCGGCTTGAAGGTCGGGGTTGCGGTCGTATCGTTCATGTTTTCCCTCCGAAAACTGATGGTGCAGGGTACTGCTTATTTCTTGGCGGCGAACAGTGCATCGAGCTGCTGCTCGAAGGCGTGGTAGCCGATGCGGTCGTAGAGTTCTTCGCGGGTCTGCATGGTCTCCACCACGTTGCGCTGATGACCATCGCGGCGCACCGCCTGGTAGACGTTCTCGGCAGCCTTGTTGGCGGCGCGGAAGGCAGACAGCGGGAACAGCTGGATGGCGACGCCGGCCGAGGCCAGTTCATCGCGGCTGAACAGCGGGGTGGCACCGAACTCGGTGATGTTGGCCAGCACCGGCACCTTCACCGCGTCGACGAAGCGACGGTAGGTGTCCAGGTCGTAGGCCGCCTCGGCAAAAATGCCGTCGGCACCGGCCTCGACGCAGGCGATGGCGCGCTCGATGGCCTTGTCCACGCCGTCCACCTGGATGGCGTCGGTACGCGCGATCAGGAAGAAGTCCGGATCGGTCTTGGCATCGGCAGCGGCCTTCACGCGGTCGACCATTTCACCCTGCGAAACGATTTCCTTGCCCGGGCGGTGACCGCAGCGCTTGGCGCCGACCTGGTCTTCGATGTGGCAGGCGGCTGCGCCGGCCTTGATCAGCGACTTCACAGTGCGCGCGATGTTGAACGCGCTCGGACCGAAGCCGGTGTCGATGTCGACCATCAGCGGCAGGTCGCAGACATCGGTGATGCGGCGCACGTCCACCAGCACGTCTTCCAGGGTGTTGATACCCAGGTCCGGCAGACCCAGCGAGCCGGCGGCAACACCGCCGCCTGACAGGTAGATCGCGCGGAAGCCGGCGCGCTTGGCCAGCAGGGCGTGGTTGGCGTTGATCGCGCCGATCACCTGCAGCGGCGATTCGGCAGCCAGCGCCTCACGGAAACGGGCACCGGCTGAGAAGGGAGTGGAAGCGGTCATGCGGCAATCCAGGTTGGAGAACGGATAGGTAGGCGCAAGCACCATGCCAAGCTGCAAGCCGTTGATTTCACGGGGATGACCGCCATGCAAAAGTGAAACATATGAAACATTGAAACGGATGTATCATGAAACATCCCGCCGACCTCCCGCCGCCATGTACCTGCCCCGCTCACCCCTGCGCCACGCCGACGCCGACCCCGGTCGCCCGGTGATCTGGACGGTCAGCGTCTCGCGCCTGACCGGCCTGCTCGGCGATGTCATTCCCGAATTCGATCGCCGCGCGCGCATCGAGCAGATCAACCTCGGTTTCGAGGAAGCGGTGGATGTGATCGGCCAACGCCTGCGCCGCGAGCACTGCGACGTGGTCATCGCCGGCGGCTCCAACGCCGCCTGGCTGCGCAGCCGGCTGGAACTGCCGCTGGTGCCGATCCAGGCCAACGGCTTCGACCTGATGGAGGCGCTGGCGCGTGCGCGGCGCATCGCCAGCCGCATCGGCCTGGTCACCCACGCCAGCGACGTGCCGGTGTTCAGCAACTTCCAGCAGAGTTTCGGCCTGGATATCGAGCATCGCCGCTTCGTCACCCGCGAGGACGCACGCGACTGCATTGCCGACCTGCGCGCCAACGGCATCGAAGTGATCGTCGGCACCGGCATGGCCATCGACCACGCCGAACAGGCCGGCCTGCCCGGCGTGCTGCTGTACTCGGCCGACTCGGTGCGGCAAGCGTTTGAACATGCGCTGGAGCTGACCCAGACCCTTGCCCGCTCCAGCGGCAACCGAGCCGCCCCGCGCCGGCGCCCGGCAGCACGTGCCGACACACATGAATTGCTCGGCGACAGCGAGGCGATGGCCCAGGTGCGCGCGCAGATCGCGCTGTATGCGCCGCATGACAGCACCGTGCTGGTCACCGGCGAGACCGGCACCGGCAAGGAACTGGTCGCGCGGCAGCTGCACGCCGGCAGCGGCCGTCGTGGGCGCTTCGTCGCGCTGAACTGCGGCGCCATCAGCGAATCACTGCTGGAAGCGGAGCTGTTCGGTTACAGCGATGGCGCCTTCACCGGCGCACGCCGTGGTGGCCGCGTCGGCCTGGTCGAGGCCGCAGACGGCGGCACCCTGTTCCTGGATGAAATCGGCGAACTGCCGCTGCCGCTGCAGACCCGCCTGCTGCGGGTGCTGGAAGAACGTGAAGTGCTGCGCGTGGGCGCCACCGAACCGACCCCGGTGGACCTGCGCGTGGTCGCCGCCACCCTGCAATCGCTGGAGCAGCGCGCGGCAGCCGGCAGCTTCCGGCGCGACCTGTATTACCGCCTGGCCGCGCTGCGCATTGCCCTGCCCTCGCTGCGCGCCCGGCGCGGTGACATCCCACTGTTGGCACAGCATTTCTTCCGCCAGCTGCGGGGCGTCGATGCGCCGCTGGATGAAGAAGCATTGGCCGTGCTGACCGCCGCCGAATGGCCGGGCAATGTGCGCGAGCTGCGAAATCTGGTGGATCGCCTGCGCATCCACTGGCAGCCCAGTGAAGGGCTGATTGATGCTGCGCGGCTGCTGCAGCTGGCGCCTGAACTGGCAAGCGAAGGTGCGAAGGCACTCCCGCTGGAAAGCAGCGGCAAGCGCCCGCCGCGTGCGCAGTTGGAAGCATTGATGCAGGAACACCGCAATGATCGCGAGGGCATGGCGCAGGTGCTTGGCGTCTCACGCACCACGCTGTGGCGCTGGCTGCGCGCTGACGGCCTGTAGAGCCGGGCTCATGCTCGGCTGATCTTCCCGCAGAAGCAGCCGAGCATGGGCTCGGCTCTACAGGGTGTGTGCCATCAGCGCGCCCAGCGCACTTCGATCGCGAACCGCCCACTTCCTACTGCGGCAATCCACAACAGCAGCACACCCAGCGGCACTTCACTCAGGTAGAAGAACCAGCTCAGCCAATCCGGCACGCTCAGCCCGGCCGGAATGCGCGCGATGCCATCAGTCAGTGCAGCCACCGCGCAGATACCTGCCAGCAGCAACGCCGAGGGTCGACTGAGCAGGCCCAGCACCAGCAGACCACCGGCGATCCACTCAATCGCGCCGAGTACCGGCGCACTGAACACCGGGAACGGGATGCCGGCATCGACCAGCGTATGCACCATGCGCTCACGGCCTGCGTCGGTGAACACCTTGTTCCAGCCGGACACGCAGAACATCACACCGGCGACGATGCGCGCGAGCAGCAGCAGGAGTGCTTCCACGCCGCGGCGCGGCGGCGGCACCGCAAACAGGCAACGCCAGGAGGGCATGGCAACTCCGAAAGTCGAAGACATTCGTTGGAGTGTGCCGGTTGGCTGGTTGCCCGCAGATGAAGCGCATGGGTCCGAATGCGACAATCCGCTCTTGTAGGGTCGAGCCATGCTCGACTGCTTTACGCGCCAGAGCAACAGCAGCCGAGCATGGCTCGGCTCTACAACAGCCGCCCGTCGGCCAGCAGCAGCTCGATCTCCTCCACCTGCACCACCGGCAACTGCCACGGGTGATGCGGCACGATGCCCTGTTCGAAGATGCGCTGCAGCCGCTGCGGATCGCGCGGCAGGCAGAATTCCAGCCGCACGCTGCCGACCACCTCAGTGCGGCCCACCTCTCCCTGCACGGGCGTCGCGCCCGCGCACGGACGGAACTGCTCGAACCCCGGCGCCGACCACCACATGCCGTGCTCGTAGTCACCCGCCGCCAGCGCGTCCACCGCGAGGATGCCCTGCTTCACCACGTCCAGCGCTGCAGGCGGCACGAACACCACCACGCGGTACAGCGGCAGGTGCTTCATCATGCGACCTTACGGGTACAGAAGCCGCTTGCTCCAGCGCCCTTCGGCACCGGCTTCGTAGCACCAGCGCTCGTGCAGGCGGAACTGCGCGCCGTACCAGAACTCGATGCGGTCAGGCACCACGCGCAGGCCGCTCCAGCCGTCCGGGCGCGGCACGTCCTTGCCTTCGAAGCGGGCTTCGACCTCGGCAACGCGCGCGTCGAACTCTTCGCGCGTTGCCAGCGTCTTCGACTGCTGCGAGGCCCAGGCGCCGATCTGGCTCATGCGCGGGCGGCTGGCGAAATAGGCGTCGGCTTCGGCGTCGGCAACCTGCTCGACACGGCCTTCGATGCGCACCTGGATGCCGGCTTCGCGCAGGCTGCGCCACAGGAACAACAGCGCGGCCTGCGGATTGGCCTGCAGTTCCTGGCCCTTGTGGCTGTCCAGGTGGGTGTAGAAGACGAAACCACGCTCGTCGAACGCCTTCAGCAGCACGGTACGTGCCGAGGGACGGCCCTGCGTATCAGCGGTGGCCACGGTCATCGCGTTCGGCTCGACCTCGCGGCTCTGTTTGGCCTCGTCGAACAGGCCGGCAAACGTGGACAGGGCTTCGGCGTACAGGTCGCTCATGATTGCGTTCTTCTCACACGGATTGGGCTATTGTGGCTGCATGGCCGCTGCTGCGTATATGCCCCAGGTGAAAGGATTCCCCGAAACATTGGCCGAACAGGTGCTGGACGATGCACTGGGCAGCGGTGCAGCGGTTCCAGTATTGGCGATCAGCGGCCTGCAGGGGAGCGGCAAATCGACGCTGGCCGCGCAAGTGGTGGCGCGCGCCCAGTCACGCGGCCTGAACGCGGCCACGCTGTCGATCGATGATGTCTACCTGACCCGCGCACAGCGCCAGCGGCTGGCCCGCCAGATGCACCCTCTGCTGATCACCCGCGGCCCGCCGGGCACCCATGATCTGCCGCTGGCCCACGCAGTGCTGGACGCCGTGGCCGCACGCCAGCCTTTCGCGATGCCGCGCTTCGACAAGCTGGCCGATGAACGGCTGCCCGAAGCGCAATGGCCGCAGCTGCAGCAACCGCTGGACCTGCTGGTCTTCGAAGGCTGGTTCCTGGGCACGCCCGCACAGGATGACGACGCGCTGGACAGCCCGTTGAACGCGCTGGAACGCGACGCCGACGCCGATGGCCGCTGGCGGCGCTGGTGCAACCAGGCGCTGGCTCGCGACTACCCGGCACTGTGGCAGCGCTGCGACCGCCTGTGGTTCCTGCAGCCACCGGATTTCTCAGTGGTGCCGCGCTGGCGCTGGCAGCAGGAGCAGAACCTGCAGGCCGCGCAGCCGGGCCGGCACGGCATGAGCCGGCCACAGCTGGAGCGCTTCGTGCAGTACTACGAGCGGGTCAGCCGCCAGGCGCTGCATGCCCTGCCCGCCCTGGCCGACCACGTGGTGGTGCTGGACGGCCAGCGCCAGGTGCAGGACGTGCGCTGAGCGCGCCTATTCCACCAGGAAGGTCACCCGCAGATTGACCCGCCATTCGGTGATCTCGCCACTGCCATTGGTGACCACCTTGGTCTCGTTCACCCAGGCGCCCTGGATGCCCTTGACCGTCTCGGAGACCTTCTTCAGCCCGCTGCGCACGGCGTCCTCCACGCTTTTCGGCGAGGAGGCGGTGATTTCGATGACCTTGGCGACCGTCATGGCCTGTACTCCGGCTGGCGCGGGAGACCCCGCAGGAACGCCTACCCTGACGTGAAGAACGTAAAGGTCGGGACACGGAGGTGTTAGCATCACGGGGCATGAATCCTGCTCCGAACCTGATCCTGATCGGCCCGATGGGCGCCGGCAAAACCTGCATCGGCCGCCGCCTGGCCGAGCGCTTCACGCTGGACTTCGTCGATGTCGACCAGGCCATCGTCGATGCCGCCGGCGCAAGCATCCCGACCCTCTTCGAGCACTCCGGCGAAGCCGGCTTCCGCAGCCATGAACGCGAGGCGCTTGCGCGTGTGCTGGAAGGCCGCGGCCAGCTGGTCTCCACCGGTGGCGGCGCGGTGCTGGATCCGGACAACCGTGCGCTGATCGCACGACGCGGCTTCGTGGTCTACCTGCGGGTCAGCGTGGCTGCTCAGCTGGAGCGCCTGGCCCGCGACAAGGGCCGGCCGCTGCTGCAGCGCCCGGACCGCGAGCAGGTGCTGCACGATCTGGCCGCGCACCGCGACCCGCTGTACCGCGAACTGGCCGACCTCACCCTTGATACCGACCCGTACACCGCTGCCGACGCAACCGCCCACCTGGTGGTGAAGCTGGCCACGCAATGGCAGCGCCAGGACCTGACTGCATGACTTCCCCCGCCCTGCTGCAGGTCGCCGTTGGCGGCGACCGCCCCTACACCATCACCATCGGCGCCGGTGCCCAGGCTGACGGCGCCGCGCTTGCCTCACATGTGCGCGGTCGCCATGTGCTGCTGCTCAGCGACAGCGAAGTGGCCCCGCGCTATCTGGATGCCGTGAAGCAGACGCTGTTGGCCGCACGCCCCGACCTGATCGTCGGCGAGCACGTGCTGGCCGCGGGCGAAGCCTCCAAGACCCTGGCCGAATTCGGCCGCGCGATCGAAGCACTGGCCGCGCTCGGCGCCACCCGCGATGCCTGCGTGTTCGCCCTCGGCGGTGGCGTGGTCGGTGATCTGGCCGGTTTCGCCGCGGCCTGCTGGATGCGCGGCGTGGACTGCGTGCAGCTGCCAACCACCCTGTTGGCGATGGTCGATTCGTCGGTGGGCGGCAAGACCGCGGTCGACATTCCGGCCGGCAAGAACCTGGTCGGCGCATTCCATCCGCCGCGTGCGGTCATTGCCGATACCCGCGTGCTGGCTACCCTGCCGCCGCGCGAGCTGCGTGCCGGCCTGGCCGAAGTGGTGAAGTACGGCGCGCTGGGCGACGCGGTGTTCTTCGAATGGCTGCAGCAGCATGCCGATGCACTGGTCGCCGGCGAAGACAACGTGCTCTCCGAAGCCATCGCACGCAGCTGCCGGCACAAGGCTGCGATCGTCGAACGCGATCCGTTCGAGAAGGGCGAGCGTGCCCTGCTCAACCTGGGCCACACCTTCGGTCATGCCATCGAGACCGAGCAGGGCTACTCGGCTCCGGGCCGCGATGCGCTGAACCATGGCGAGGCCGTGGCGGTGGGCATGGTACTGGCCGCGAAGCTGTCCACCGACCTCGGCCTGGCCGATGATGCCGACCGCGCGCGCCTGCAGGCGCTGCTGGAAAAGCTGCAGCTGCCGGTGGCGATCCCGGCCGGACTCGACCCGCAGGCCCTGCTGGGCCGCATGCGGCTGGACAAGAAGAACGTCGCCGGCCGCCTGCGCCTGGTGCTGTGGCGCGGCATGGGCCGGGCCGAAGTGGTGCCGGACGTGGATGAAGCAGCCGTGCTGAAGGTGCTGGGCGCGGGCTGACCTTTCCTCGCTCGCCGGGCATGGCCCGGCGCTACCGGGGACGATTCACGAGGTTACCGGCCAGCGGCCGGCACTACCGCGTTGCGGCCGGGGTCACCCTGGCCCCGCTACAATCGGCCCATGCACGTCTACCTGCAACATCCCGACGCCGGTGCGCAGGCACCGCGCTTCCTGCGCCTGAGCCTGCAGCCGGACCTGCTCGGCGGCTGGGAGCTGCTGCGCGAGAGCGGCCGCGTCGGCAGCCGGTCGCAGCTGCGGCGCGAGCTGTTCCTGCAGACCGACGAAGCCCGCCATGCCTTCGAGAAGGCCCGCGATGCCGAACTGCATCGCGGCTTCCAGATCCTTTCGCACGGCGACTGACGCCGCTGCCAACTTTCGTCCAAGGAATGCCCATCGTGACCAGCCCTCTCCGCAACGATCGCCTGCTGCGCGCCCTGCGCCGCGAACCGGTGGACTGCACCCCCGTCTGGCTGATGCGCCAGGCCGGCCGCTACCTGCCGGAATACCGTGCGACCCGGGCCAAGGCCGGCAGCTTCCTGGCCATGGCCAAGAATCCGGAGATCGCCTGCGAAGTCACCCTGCAGCCGCTGCGCCGGTTCCCCTTGGACGCGGCCATTCTGTTCTCGGACATCCTCACCATTCCCGATGCGATGGGCCTGGAGCTGTACTTCGTCGAAGGCGAAGGCCCCAAGTTCCGCCACCCGGTACGAGATGAAGCGGCCATCGCCAAGCTGGCGGTGCCGGACATGGAACAGGACCTGGGCTACGTGATGGACGCGGTGCGCCTGATCCGCCGCGAGCTGGACGGCCAGGTACCGCTGATCGGCTTCTCCGGCAGCCCGTGGACGCTGGCCTGCTACATGGTGGAAGGCGGCGGCAGCAAGGACTTCGCGCGCATCAAGGCGATGGCACTGAACCACCCGCAGGCCCTGCACCGCCTGCTGGAGGTCACCACCGACGCGGTGATTGCCTACCTCGGCGCGCAGCGCGCGGCCGGTGCGCAGGCGCTGCAGGTGTTCGACACCTGGGGTGGCGTGCTGTCGCCGTCGATGTACCGCGAGTTCTCGCTGCGTTACCTGCAGCGGATTGCGCAGGGCCTGGAGCGTGGCGAAGGCAGCGAGCGCACGCCGCTGATCCTGTTCGGCAAGGGTACCGGCCTGCACCTGGAAGCACTGTCGCAGACCGGCGCCGATGCGCTCGGCCTGGACTGGACACTGGACCTGGACGAGGCCATGCGCCGCACCGGTGGTCGCGTTGCCCTGCAGGGCAACCTCGACCCGACCACGCTGTACGCCTCGCCGGATGCGATCGCCGCCGCTGCAGCACGCGTGCTCGACACCTATGCCGCGGGAAATGGCGGTTCGCGCGAGGGCCATGTATTCAACCTCGGCCACGGCATGTCGCCGGACATGGACCCGGCCCACGTGCAGGTGCTGGTCGACGCGGTGCACGCGCACAGCCAGCGCTGAGCATTCGGCATACGGTTGCGGCGCGATGTTGATCGCGCCGTGACCCGCAGTGCGCGATCATGGCAGCCCCCACGCTGCACCGGCCGCACCCCATGTCCACATCGCCATCGACCTACAACCGCCAGCGCCCCCTGCTGTGGCTGGTGTCCTTGGCGATCTTCATGCAGATGCTGGACTCGACCATCGTCAACACGGCGTTGCCGGCGATGGCGGCCAGCCTGGGTGAAAGCCCGCTGCAGATGCAGTCGGTGGTGTTCAGCTACGCGCTGGCAGTGGCCACCTTCATCCCCGCCTCCGGCTGGATCGCCGACCGCTACGGCACCCGCCGTACCTTCCTGGTGGCGATCATCCTGTTCACCCTCGGCTCGTTGGCCTGCGCGCTGGCCCAGCACCTGCACCAGCTGGTCGGTGCGCGCGTGCTGCAGGGCATCGGCGGTGCCATGCTGCTGCCGGTCGGCCGGCTGGCGGTGATGCGTTCGGTGCCGCGCGAGGATTTCCTGCGCGCGATGAGCTTCATCGCCATCCCGGCCCTGGTCGGCCCGCTGATCGGTCCCACGCTGGGCGGCTGGCTGGTGGAGATCGCCTCATGGCACTGGGTGTTCCTGATCAACCTGCCGATCGGCGTGATCGGTTTCATCGCCGCGATGAAGATCATGCCCGACCACTACGCCAGCCATCGCACCCGTTTCGACCTGCGTGGCTACATCATGCTGGCCTTCGCGATGGTGGTGCTGTCACTGGCGCTGGACGGCATCTCCGGGCTCGGTACGCCACATGCACTGGTGATGCTGATGACCGTTGCAGGCCTGGCGGCACTGGTGGGTTACTGGCTGCACGCTGCCAATTCGACGGCACCGTTGTTCTCGCTGGCGCTGTTCCGCGTACCCAGCTACCGCATCGGCATTCTCGGCAACCTGTTCTCGCGCATCGGCAGCAGCGCCATGCCGATGCTGATCCCGCTGCTGCTGCAGGTCGGCCTCGGCCTGGGCCCGATGAACGCCGGCCTGATGATGGTGCCGGTGGCCGCCGCTGGCATGGTCTCGAAGAAACTGGCAGTGAAACTGGTGGAGCGCTACGGCTACCGTCGCGTGCTGATGGTCAACACCGTGCTGGTAGGCCTGGCCATGGCCAGCTTCATCCTGATGACACCCGGCCAGCACCTGGCCTGGCGCCTGCTGCAGCTGGCGTTCTTCGGCGCGGTCAATTCGCTGCAGTTCACCGTGATGAACACCGTGACCCTGCGTGACCTGGACCGCGAGTTCGCCAGTTCCGGCAACAGCCTGTTGTCGATGGTGATGATGCTCGCGGCCGGCTTCGGTGCTGCTGCGGCCGGCAGCCTGCTGGCCGCGTTCGGCAATCATCTGGACAGCACCGACGCGACCGCGGCATTGCATGCCACGTTCCTGTGCGTCGGCGCGATCACCCTGACCTCGACGATGATCTTCTGGCAGCTGCCCGATACCAAGCCCGAACCGCGGCAGGTCGAGCACGTCGCGGAGTGAGGGTGGTTCGGCAGGGCCTGCGGCCCTGCACCTGCAGAGGCTTCAAGCCAAGGCAACAGCAACGGCAAAAGCAGGCATTCCGTGGGATGGCGGGGTACTGTGGGTTTGCGGGGCCGCCGTGAACCCGTCCATGGGGGCTTGGTCGCCGCATCCATGCGGCTCACACCCCGCAAACCCACAGCACCCCGCCGTCGACAGTTTCCCGGTGGCCAGTAGATCCACGCCATGCGTGGATGAATCTCCATCGAAATCGAATATTTCGAATTGAGATCGAAACGCATCCACGCATGGCGTGGATCTACTGCAGATCGCAGGATTCTGTCGAAGGCGGGGTGGGTCCGGTTGCGGGGGCGTGAGCCGCATGGATGCGGCGACCGAGCTTACATGGACGTACTTGCAGCGTCCCCCGCTACCGGACCCACCCCGCCATCCCACGGAATGCAGGCTTTTGACGTTGCGTTGACGTTGATTCTGCAGGTGCAGGGCTGCAAGCCCTGCAATAAACCCTACCTGCCCATGACCCTGGCGATCGCTTCCACCAGCAGCTCACCGGTCACCGGCTTGCGCAGGAAACCGCCGATGCCAGCCGCCTCCACCTGCTGCTGCAGGTCCGGATCCGTCCGCGCGGTCACTGCCAGCAGCGGCAGCATGTAGCCCTGGTTGCGCAGGTGCTGGGCCAGCTCGAAGCCACTCAGGCCCGGCAGGTCAAGATCCAGCAGGCCGACGTCGAAATCACCGGCGCTGACCTCGCGCAGTGCCGCCAGCGCATGCCCCGCATGCACGACCTCGTGCCCGCGCGCACTCAGCAACCCGCGCACCACATCCGCCACGGTTGCATCATCCTCGACCAGCAACACGCGCAACGGCGGCATGTTGGCCACATCCTCGCGGTGCGCTTCGCCCTCGGCCTCTGCGCTGGCATCGACCACCAGCGGCAACGGCAGGGTCACGCCAAAACACGTGCCGCGGCCGAGCTGGCTCTCCACCTGGATACGCCCCTGCATCGCCTGCGCCAGTTCACGGCAGATGGCCAGGCCCAGGCCACTGCCACCGTACTGCGCAGCGGTGCGGGCACCGTCGGCCTGCTCGAAACGACGGAACAGGCGCTGCTGCTGTTCCTGGCTGATGCCCGGCCCGGTGTCGCGCACTTCGAAATGCAGCGCGTGCAGCTCGCCATCGCTGCGCGCATGCAGGGTGATGGTTCCGCGGCTGGTGAACTTGACCGCGTTGGAGAGCAGGTTGAGCAGGATCTGCCTTACCCGCATCGCATCGCCGGTCGCCTGCAAGCCCGACGGAAGCTGGTTGTCGAGGGTGAAGCGCAGGCCCTTCTGCGCTGCCAGTGGTCCCATCAGCGCGGCCAGGTCCTGCAGCAGGCAGCTCAGCGCGAACGGCTTGGACTGCAGTTCCAGCCGTCCGGACTCGATACGTGCCAGGTCCAAGGCATCGTTGACCAGGTGAAGCAGGTGTTCGCCGGCGTGCCGGATCGACTGTGTGTAGCCGCGCTGCTGCGGGTCCAGAGGTGAGGCCAGCAGCAGTTCGCTCATGCCGAGCACGCCGGTCATCGGCGTGCGGATTTCGTGGCCGAGATTGGCCAGGAAGCGGGTTTTGGCCGCCGAGGCCTGTTCGGCCAGTTCCTGTTTGTGCAGCGCCAGCTGATAGGCATGGCGCCGCTGCAGGCGGCGGCGATACAACCAGGCAAACCAACTGGTCAGCAAAAGCGCGATCGAGGCCAGTACCAGCAGCCCGGACAGGCTGCGCCACCACGGTGGCTGTACGCGGAATTCCAGGCTCTGCACCCGAGACCAGACATGGTCTGCGGAGCGCGCCTGTACTTCCAGACGGTAGCTGCCCGGCGGCAGGCGCGAGAACAGGCGCTCACCGGCCGGTCCCACTTCCACCCAATCGGGGTCGTAGCCGGCCAGGCGGTAGCGGTAGCTGTTGGAAGCCGAATCGGCGAACGACAACAGTCGCGCGACGATGCGCAGGTCACGGTCACCATCGGCAATCTGCAAGGGCGTGTCGTGGGTCAGGTCGAGTACCTGCTCGTTGCGGCGGACTTCGACCCGCTCGATCACCAACGGTGCACGCCGCACCGAGGGTCGCACCTGTTCCGGGTCGAACACCACCACGCCGGCCGGGGTGCCGGCCACCAGATGGCCATCGCCGGACATCGTCAACGTGTGCTCGCGGAACTCCTGGCTGGGCAGGCCGTCGTGCACGCCGTACAGGCGCACGCTCTGCCCATCGGCGCCAACCCGCACCAGGCCGCGGGCACTGGTGGCCCAGGCCACCCCCTGTGCGTCCACCACCAGCCCGGACGCGGAAATCGCCGGGTAACCCTGCTCCGCGCCGACCACAGCCTGCCGTTCAAGCCGCCCCTGGCTCCAGCGGTAGCGCGACAGGCGGCCATCCTCCGACAACCAGACCTGGCCATCGCGCCCAACGTGCAACGCATGGATCGCCGTCGCCGGCGCACCCGGCACCGGCTGGAAGCGCTCGCTTTCCGGCAGCCACTGCAGCAGGCCGCGGCTGCTGGCCAGCCAGATGTGGTCCTGCGGCCCGCATTCCACATCGAGGTTGAGCTGGCCCTGCTGCAGGCCGCGCTGGCCGTTGTCCAGCTGGCGGCGCAGGCGACCGTCAAGGTCACGCTGCTGCAGGCCTGCAGGCAACATCAACCACAGGCTGTCGCCGTCGCAGGTCATCATCGACTCGATGACCCCTTCCATGGTTGCGTCGGCCCCGGCATCACGGCCCCAGCGACGCAGGTCACGCCGCTTCGGGTCATAGCGCAGCAACGCATCGGTCGAGCCGATCCAGACCTGGCCACGGCGATCCTCGCGTACCGAGGACAGCCAGTACATGCCATTGACCCAGGTGCGGTGCTGCTCGATCCTGCCGGTCCTGGGATCGAACCGGTCCAGCGCCCCGTGGCTGCCAACCGTCCAGATGCCGCCATTGCTGGAAGGGCTGGTGCCCAGCACGAAGGCATTGCGCAGCGAACCGGCGTCATCCTCCAATCGCGACAGCACCGAGAACTGCCACCAGCGTGGCAGCAGGTGCCACAGGCCGGCATTGGTACTGGCCAACCAGATGCCGCCTTCGCGGTCCTCGTAGGCGCCCGTCCAGTTCGGGCGCACCGGCCCGCGCGCAACGGCGCTGTACAGCGGAACGGTCTGGTACTGCCCATCCACGGCCCGGCCCAGCCCGGTACGGGTATCCAGCCAATGCCCGCCCTGCTCATCGCGCAGCATCATGCCGAGCACCTGCTCGCCTGGCGGCAGTTTCCATGGCGGCGATTCAAAACGCCCGTCGGGGCGACGCACCGTGGCACCGGCCATCGTACTGATCCACAGGCTGCCATCGGGTTCGCTGGTCAACCCGTTGATCAACAGGCTGGGAATGACATCCGTGCCGACCCGCTCGAAGTCGGTGCCCGTCCAGCGCGCCACGCCATGCTTGGTGCCGACCCACAGGCTGCCATCGGCCAGGGTAGCCAGATACGGCACCGAGGCGGCAGGCAGGCTGCGTGGATTGTTGGCCTCCGGCAGGAAACGCTGCAGGCGGTCCTGGCTGTCCAGCCGGTACAGCCCACCTTCGTGGGTCCCGAACCAGATCGCACCGTCCGGCGTGGTCGCCAGGCTCCAGACCGTATTGGTCCCCATCAACGGCTGGCTGCTGCGATCGTAGAAATGCAGCTGGCGGCGGTCGGCCGACATCCGTACCAGGCCCGCGTTCTCGGTCCCGATCCAGAGCTGGTTGCGCGCATCGACCAGGACCGTCCAGATGCGGTTGTCGCGCAGGCCATCCTCCGAACGCCAGATCCGGTAGTTGCGCCCATCGTAACGGGCCAGGCCGTCGTTGGTGGCGATCCAGAGGTAGCCGTAGCGGTCTTCAGCCATGCGGTTGACGGTATTGGACGGCAGGCCGTCGAACACCGTCACCTGGCGCGGGCTCGGTGGCACCGGCTGCGCGGCAGCGGGTGACAGGCCGCACAGGAGGATCAGCAGCAGCATCGCCACCCGCAGATACACCACCGATTGCCTCCTCACGCTGCCCTGATGATTCCCGCGCCGCGGGCGTCGGCATGGTAAACCGAAAGTCGCGCCGTTCACGCCCGGCGCCGACGTTTTCAAGTTGTGGTCTGTCGTTTGGCGCGAGCCTGGATGATCGCTGCCACCAGCATGTCGCCGGTGACCGGCTTGCGCAGGAAACCATCGAAACCGGCAGCGAGCACCTGCGATTCGGCATAGGCGTCGGAGCGGGCGGTCACCGCCACCAGTGGCAGCTCATAGCCCAGGGTGCGCAGCTGGCGGGCGATCGCAGTGCCGTCCAGCGCCGGCAGATCGAGATCGAGCAGGCCCACATCAAAGCCATCGGTAGCGATCTCCGACAAAGCCCCCAGGCCATGCAGCACATGCACCACGTCATGGCCGCGGCTGCGCAGCAGGCCGGCGATGACCTCGGCCACGGTGGCATCGTCCTCCACCAGCAGGATGCGCAATGGCGGCAGTACCGGCAGTGCCGGCAGTGCCGGCACTTCGCCCGTGGCGGCTGCCTGCCGGGTCCAGGGCAGCGGCAACCGTACCCGGAAGCGCGCGCCCTTGCCTGGCTGGCTGTCCACTTCGATGCGCCCGCCCATCGCCACGGCCAGCTCCTGGCAGATCGCCAGGCCCAGCCCGCTGCCGCCATAACGCGAGGCCGTGCGCGGCCCCTCCGCCTGCTCGAATCGGTGGAACAGCCGCTCCTGCTGCTCGGCATTGATACCCGGGCCACTGTCGTGCACTTCGAAACAGAGACCGCCGCCGTTCTCTTCCAGGTGCACGGCCAGGCCGACATGGCCGCGTTCGGTGAACTTGATGGCATTGCCCAGCAGGTTGAGCAGGATCTGCCGCACGCGCATCTCGTCGCCACTGACGCTGATCGGGCCGGGCGGATCGTCGCCACGCTGGAAATCCAGCTTGCGCTGTTTCGCCATGGGCTGCATCAGCGCCTGCACCTGGTCGAGCAGGCCGGCCAGATCGAATGGGCGCAGATCCAGCTCCAGCCGGCCCGCCTCGATGCGTGCGAGGTCCAGGGCATCGTTGACCAACCGCAGCAGATGGCTACCGGCCTGCTGGATGGAGCCGGCATAGCTGCGCTGCACCGGGTCCAGCGACGTGGCCAGCAGCAACTCGCTCATGCCAAGCACACCGGTCATCGGCGTGCGCACTTCATGCCCCAGCGTGGCCAGGAACCGGCTCTTGGCCTGCGAGGCCTGTTCGGCCAGCTCCTGCTTGTGCACAGTCAACTGCCATTGCTGGCGACGGCGCAGGCGCGCACGGATCGACCAGACCAGGACGAGCAGCAGCAGCGAACCGATCAGGATGTAGCCGAAGATCGCCATGCCGCTGCGCCACCATGGTGGCAGCACCTTCACCTGCAGCTGCTGCGAAGGCGTCCATGCACCATTGGCGGTGGCCGCCTGTACTTCGATGACGTAGCTGCCGGTGGGAAGTCGCGACAGCGTGCGCTGGCCGTCGCCGCCCTGCTCCACCCAGTTCTGGTCATACCCGCGTACCCGGAAACGGTAGCGGTTGCCCTGTGGGTTGGCATACGACAGCAATCGTGCATCGATCTGCAGGTCGCGATCATCCGGTCCCAGCAGCAGGGTGCCGGCGTTCGGCAACGGCTGCCAGCCGCGCGCGTCATCGCGGCGCACGCGTACCTCGGCAATCACCAGCGACGACCCGGGCAGCACCACGTCGTCGGCATTCACATCGAAAGCGACAAGACCGGTCTGGGCCACGGCCAGCACGCGGCCATCTTCATTCACCGCCGGCGGCCGGCTGGTGAACTCGGCATCGGACAGGCCATCGCGTTCGTTGAACAACTGCAGGCGTCGTGCTTTCGGGTCCCAACGCAGCAGGCCGCGCGGCGTGGTCGCCCACACCCGGCCATTGTCGGCCAATGCCAGGCCGCCCATGCTGACCGGCGGCACACCGGCACTTCCATCAATGCGCTGGATCAGGTGCAGGCTCATGCCATCCCACTGATAGCGCTCCAACGCGCCCTGGCGGGCCAGCCACAGCTGCTGCGGATCAACCCACACCAGATCGAAGATCAGCCCGCGCGAGACACCCGGCACCGCTTCGAAGCGACCGGCCTGCTCACGCCAGATGCCCATTTCGCCCATCACCCATGCCTTGCCATGGGGATCGAAGCGGATCTGCTCGATGGGTGAATCGGCCGACTTGCGGAAATCGTCGAGCGGATAGCTGCGCAGCACCCGGCCATCTGCACTACGCAGCTGCAGGCCCAGATTCATCACCGAAAGCCAGACCGTGCCATCGGGTGCCTGCCGCATCAGGTCGATGCGCTGGCGCAGGTCGGCGCCTCCATCGATATGCCAATCGTGCAGCGCGCGGCTGGCCGGGTCATACACGGTGATGCGACCGGCACGCCCCAGCCACAGGCGCCCGTCCGGCCGCGGCAGTACCGACCAGACCGCACCGCTGCCGATCTCACGGTCGCTGGCCAGCAGGCGCAATGTGCCGTGCGCATCCAGCTGGTACACGCCGTGTGCCGAACCCACGTAGTAGTTCTGGCCGTCACTGGCCGCACCCAGCAGGTACTGGCTGTCCAGCGGCTTGCCATCGAGCTGGTTCCAGATCGAGAAGCGGCGCCACTCCGGTGGCAGGTACGCCAGGCCCTGGGTCAGCAGCGCCACCCACAATCCACCCTCATGGTCCTGCAGCAGGTCCAGCACACCGCTCTGTGCGGTAAGGAAACCACTGCCACGGTCGCCGTCGAGCCGCAACAGCGCACTGGCGTCGCCACGCAGCAGGCCGTCGGACGTGCCCGCCCAGTAGCCGCCCTGGCGATCGGCCAGAACCAGCGCCGAGCGCAGGCTGGCGCTGTCGCTCCAGCGCGGACGGCTGACCCGGTCCTGCGCATCGATGCGGTACAGGCCGTCGTTCTGGCTGCCGATCCAGATCGAGCCATCCGGATCGCGGCTCATCCGCAGTACGCTCAATGTGCCCAGCTCGCGCGGTGCCACGGGTTCGAAATCGCGGCCATTCCAGCGTGCCACCCCGGCCTCGGTACCGATCCACAGGCGCCCTTGTGCATCGACCAGGCTGCTGTAGATGGTATTGCTGGGCAGGCCGTCGGCGCGGGCGGGGTCGTGTTTGAAGAAGCGCAGGCTGCCGTCCTCCCCGAACCGGCAGATGCCCTGGCCGCTGGTGCCGATCCACAACGCATCCCCGGCGTAGGCCAGCGTCCAGAACTGGCCCAGGCAGGGGCCATTGACCGCATCAAAGGTCTTGAACCGTTCGCGGTCGGCATCCAGGCGGGCCACGCCCTTGCCGTTGATGCCCACCCACACGCGGTCCAGCGGATCGACCAGCAGGGTCTCGATCTCGTTGCCGGGCAACGAACCGGGCTGTTCCGGATCATGCTCCCAGACCCGCAGCGAGCTGCCGTCGTAGCGCACCAGCCCGCCATCGGTCGCAGCCCATACATGGCCCTGGCGGTCCTCGGCCAGCGCCAGCACCATGCGCGAAGGCATGCCTTCGGCGGCACCGAAGCGCCGCAGGCGTGGTGTTTCAGCCATGTCCAGGGCCGCAGCCGCCGTGGCAGACGCCAACAGCAGCAGCCCCGTTGCCGCGATGCCCAGGCACCACAGGCGCCAGCTGCTCGTCATCCTGAACCCCCTGTCCTGTCCCGATTGTCACACAGGGCCGGGGTCATGGCTGCAACAGCCTGTTGCCGGGGCAGGACCACCACGAACTGTTGCAGCCATGCACGCATCGTTGGCAGGGGCCTGTGCGTATGATCACAGCGTCCCCCTTCCGGAGCCCGCCATCGATGCGTCCCTGCCTGGCCCTGCTGCCGATGCTGCTCGCCACCGCCCCCGCCTGGGCGGACGCAGACACCTACCGCCTCGATCCGGTGCACACGCGGGTGCTGTTCAGCATCGACCACGCCGGCTATTCGCAGGCCATGGGTACGGTGTCCGGCAGCGAGGGCCGCCTGCAGTTCGATCCCGACAACTGGCGCGGTGCCACCCTGGATGTCGAAGTCCCAGTCTCGCGGTTGGACCTTGGTGACGCCAAATGGAACCAGGCCACGCTGGCCCGCAGCCTTCTGGATGGCGAGCGTTTCCCAAAGGCACACTTCGTCTCCAACCGGGTCGAACCGATCGATGCCAAGCGCGCCCACGTGATCGGCACGCTGACCCTGCGTGGGGTCAGCCAGGAAATCACGCTGGATGTGACCCTCAACGCCATCAAGCGCTACCCGCTCCCCCCGTTCCGACGCACCGCCGGCTTCTCCGCCAGCACCACACTGAGCCGGCGTGCGTTCGGCATCACCGCCTGGCCGGGCGTCATCGGTGATGCAGTACAGCTGAGGATCGAGGCTGAAGCCACCCTCGACCGCAGCGACGCCCCGGGAACTCCCGCTCCCGTTCCGCACTCCGACCCCAAGACGGCCCCCTAGAGGACCCTTCATGACCGCCAAGAACACCCCCGCCGCCTGGGGGAGTGTCAGCCAGATCCTGCATTGGTTGATCGCACTGCTGATCCTCGCCCTCGGCGTGGTCGGCCTGACCATGGGTGAACTGCCCAAGACGCCCAAGTACTTCTGGGTCTACACCGCGCACAAATCGATCGGCATCACCGTGCTTGCGCTGGTACTGTTCCGCCTCGGCTGGCGCCTGTATGCCGGCGCGCCCAAGCCGGTGCCGGGCGTGCCCAGCTGGCAGGAACGCATCGCCAGCGCCACCCACGTGCTGCTGTATGTGCTGATGTTCGCCATCCCGCTGTCGGGCTGGCTGTACGACTCGGCCAGCGGCCTGCGCCCGTTCCGCTGGTTCGGTCTGGTCGACGTGCCCAAGCTGAGCGGTCCCGACCCGCAGGTTGTCGCGGTATCGCATGCCATCCACGAATACGGCTTCTGGCTGTTGATCGCGGTGGTGCTGGCCCATGCCGGCGCTGCCTTCTACCACCACCTGTTCCAGCGCGATGCGACCTTGTCCCGCATGTTGCCGCGCGGCTGGCTTGCCTCCCCTCAGAAGGACTGACCGATGAACCTGAAACTGACCACTCCGGCCGCCGTGGCCGCCGCCCTGGCCGGCATGCTGGCCACCGCCCCGGTGCTCGCCGCCGACTACGCGCAGGCCCCCGGCGCCGGCTCGATCCTGGTGTTCGCCACCAAGTACGACGGCGAAGTGTTCACCGGCAGCTTCCCGGGCTTTGCCACCAAGCTCAGCTTCGACCCGGCCAATCCGGCCGCCGGTTCGCTGGACGTGGTGATCCCGCTGGCCGGTGCCAAGAGCGGCAACAGCGACCGTGACTCGACCCTGCAGACCGCCGACTTCTTCAATGTTGGCAAGTTCGCCACCGCACGCTACACCGCCAAGGGCTTCCGCGCGGTGGGCAATGACCAGTTCGCCGCCGATGGCACACTGGAACTGCGAGGCGTCAGCAAGCCGGTCACCCTCACCTTCACCTGGAAGCCGGGCACCCAGCCGGTGCTGACCGGCAAGGCCACGGTCAAGCGCCTGGACTTCGGCGTCGGCGGCGGCGACTGGGCCGACACCAAGACCATCCCGGACGAAACCGCGATCAGCACGATCGTGAAGTTCGACGCGAAATAAATCGCCTCTGGTAGTGCCGGCCGCTGGCCGGCATCACCGGGCATGGCGGGGTTGCCGGCCAGCGGCCGGCACTACCGATCGACGGCCAGCCAGGCCTGAACCGTGGCCGCGTCGAACGGCCAGTCCAGCTCACGACCGCCGGTCTCGTCACGCAGCACCGGCACCCGTGCGCCGTAGCGCGCTTCCAGCGCCGGCTGATCGTCCAGGAACACCGATTCGAATTCCGGCGCCCGCGCCTTGGCCAGCTCGGCCAGGGCCATGTCGCACAGATGGCAGTCGTCGCGCTGGAACAGGGTCAACACCGGTTTTGCTCCCTCTGCCGAAATGCTGCGCCGCAGCCATGGAAGTGCGGCATGAACCGCTAGAATAGCGATCTCCTCCGGTACCCGCAGTACGGCAACCATGGCTGTCAGCACGTTCGACGTTTTCAAGATCGGCATTGGCCCGAGCTCCTCGCACACCGTCGGGCCGATGAAGGCCGCCGAGCGATTCATCCATCGCTGGCTGCTCGACCCGGGCCGCCTGCACGAGGTCGCGCGCATCCGCGCCGATGTCTATGGCTCGCTGGCCTTGACCGGCCGCGGCCATGGCACCGACAAGGCGATCCTGCTGGGCCTGGAAGGCCAGCGGCCGAACCTGATCGACCCGGACATCATCCCGGCCACGCTGGAGCGCATCCGCAGCAGCAAGCGCATCCAGCTGATGGGCCAGCATGAGATCGCCTTCGACGAGAAGCGCGACCTCGGCATGAACAAGCGCCAGAAGCTGCCGTACCACACCAACGGCATGCGTTTCACCGCGTACAACGCCGACGACGAAGTGATCGCCACCCGCGATTACTACTCGGTCGGTGGCGGCTTCGTGGTCAACCAGGACGACGCGGCCGATGACCGCATCGTGCCCGATGAAACCCCGCTGCCCTACCCGTTCAAGAGCGGCGACGAACTGCTGGCACAGACCGCACGCAGCGGCCTGAGCATTGCCCAGCTGATGTTCGAGAACGAAAAGTGCTGGCGCAGCGAAGACGAGATCCGCGCCAACCTGCGCGAGATCTGGAGCGCGATGCAGTCATGCGTCACCCGCGGCATCCGCGAGGAGGGCGTGCTGCCGGGTGGCCTGAAGGTGGGCCGCCGTGCACCGGCGCTGTACCGCGAGCTGTCGTCGAAGCCGGAAGCGGCGATGCGCGATCCGCTGACCACGCTGGACTGGGTCAATCTGTACGCGCTGGCGGTGAACGAGGAAAACGCGGCCGGTGGCCGCGTGGTCACCGCGCCGACCAACGGTGCGGCCGGCGTGCTGCCGGCGGTGCTGCACTACTTCGATCGCTTCTGCCCGGGTGCCAACGAACAGCGCGTATTCGACTTCCTGCTGACCTCGGCAGCGATCGGCATCCTGTACAAGGAAAACGCCTCGATCTCCGGCGCCGAAGTGGGCTGCCAGGGTGAAGTGGGCGTGGCCTGCTCGATGGCGGCCGGCGGCCTGGTCGCGGCGCTGGGTGGCAATCCCAGCCAGATCGAGAACGCCGCGGAAATCGGCATGGAACACAACCTTGGCCTGACCTGCGACCCGATCGGTGGCCTGGTGCAGATCCCCTGCATCGAACGCAATGCGATGGGCGCGGTGAAGGCCATCAACGCCTCGCGCATGGCGATGCGTGGCGACGGCAAGCACAAGGTGTCGCTGGACAAGGTCATCAAGACCATGCGCGATACCGGCCGTGACATGCAGGACAAGTACAAGGAAACCAGCCGCGGTGGGCTGGCGGTGAACGTCATCGAGTGCTGAGGTGTCGAGCCGGGCCCATGCTCGGCTCTACATCGGACGACACCGTCACTGCGTTCCGGTTAGGCTCGGGGCTCCCCTACCCAGGACTGCCCCATGCGCGTGATCGCTGCCGCCCTGCTTGCCTGCCTTCCGCTGCCCGCCCTGGCCGCGCCCACTTACGGGCCGCGGCTTGAGGGCTTCGATTACGGCTATCCGGTAAAGACCTTCGCGCTGGAATCGCAGCGGCAGCCGCTGGAAATGGCCTACCTGGACATCGCGCCGAAGAAGACACCGGTCGGCGTCGTGGTGCTTCTGCATGGCAAGAATTTCTGTGCGGCCACCTGGAAGGAATCGATCAAGCCACTGATCGCAGCCGGCTACCGGGTGATTGCCCCGGACCAGGTGGGCTTCTGCAAGTCCAGCAAGCCCGAGCGCTACCAGTACTCGTTCGCGCAGCTGGCCGCCAACACCCATGCGTTGCTGCAGCAACTGCAGCTGGGTGATGTGCCGGTACACCTGGTAGGCCACTCCATGGGCGGCATGTTGGCGGTGCGCTACGCGCTGATGTACCCGCAGGACCTGCGCAGCCTGTCGCTGGTCAACCCGATCGGGCTGGAAGACTGGAAGGCACTTGGCGTGCCATGGCGCAGCGTGGATGCCTGGTATGCCGGCGAAATGAACATCAGCTATGACAGCATCCGGCGCTACCAGCTGGAGGTGTACTACGACGGCAAATGGAAGCCGGCCTACGAGCCGTGGGCACGCATGCAGTCGGGCATGTACGAAGGCCCGGGCAAGCAGGCCGTTGCCTGGAGCCAGGCGCTGGCCTCGGACATGGTGTTCAACCAGCCGGTGGTCTACGAACTCAAGAATGTGCAGGTGCCGACCACGTTGTTCATCGGCCAGAAGGACCGCACCGCGATCGGCCGCGACCTGGCGCCGCCGCAGGTGAAGGCGACGCTGGGCAACTACCCGGTGCTTGGCAAGGCTGCGGCCGCAGCGATTCCCGGCTCGAACCTGGTCGAGTTCGCCGACCTGGGGCATTCGCCGCAGGTGCAGGACCCGAAGCAGTTCAATGCGGCGTTGTTGAAGGCACTGAAGGGGCGTTGAGGTTCCCTGTCCGCCGGGCATGGCCCGGCGCTACCCGTGCCGATCCTGATAACGCCGGGCCATGCCCGGCGATCCATCAACCCACGATCCGCAACACATCATCCAGCAACGCGGCAGCGGTGACTTCCGCCCCCGCACCCGGCCCCTGGATCAACAGCGGCTGGCGACAGTAGCGATCACTGTGGATCGCCACGCGATTGTCGGTGCCCGCACCCTGCGCCAGCGGGTGATCCACAGGCAGCTCACGCAGGCCCACCTGCGCGCCATCGCCATCAACACGGCCAACGAAACGCAGCACGCGGCCGTTGTCGCGCGCCTGCTGCCAGCGCGCCTGCAGCGGCGCATCCAGTTGTTCCAACGCCGCCACGGCATCTTCCAGTGGCAGTGCTGCGAGCGCTTCAGGCACCAGCGAATCCACCTGCACCTGCGCGGCATCCAGCGCCAGCCCGCTGCTGCGGGCCAGGATCAGCAGCTTGCGCCGCACGTCCTCGCCGGAAAGGTCCAGGCGCGGATCGGGCTCTGTGTAGCCGGCAGCCAGCGCCTCGCGCACCGCCGCCGAGAACGGCGACTGGCCGTCATAACGATGGAACAGCCAGGCCAGCGAGCCGGACAGCACACCTTCGATGGCATGGATGTGATCGCCACCGGCCACCAGCGCACGCAGGCTGCTCAAAAGCGGCAGGCCGGCGCCGACCGTCGCGCTGTCGCCATAGCGTGCGCCACTGTCGGCACAGCTTTCCGCAATGGCCTGCGCGCGTGCCAGCTGCGCACCACGGCCCAGCTTGTTGGCGGTTACCACGTGCACGCCGCGCGCCAGCCACTGCACGTGACGCGCAGCCACATCCTCGCTGGCGGTGGCATCGACCACCACATCGCCGCGCTCGAGACCTTCGGTGCTGGCCCATGGCGGCGAATTCTGGCCATCACGCGGCGCACGCCGCGCCAGCTCCAGCGGCAACGCCAGGTCACGATCGATTTCCAGCGCAGTGCGTGAATTGGCCAGCCACTGCACGCTGGGCAGTTCCAGCCCACGCGCCCGCAATGCCTGGTAACGCTGCACGAAGGCCGAGCCGACCGTGCCGGTGCCGAGCAGCGCCAGGCGTCCCACGGCCAGCGCAGGAATTTCAGCGGCGAGCGCGCTCATGCATCCACCACCTGTTTGCGGCGCGCAGCCGCATCAATCACCACTTCGGCGCGCTGCAGCGCGGCGCCGAGATCGGCCAGCAGGTCACGCTCGGCCTCGATGCCGACCGACAGGCGCAGCAGGCCTTCGCTGATGCCGGCGGCGGCACGCGCTTCGGCGGTCATCGCCGCATGGGTCATGGTGGCCGGATGCGCGATCAGGCTTTCGACGCCGCCCAGCGATTCGGCCAGGGTGAAACAGTGCAGGCCATCGACAAAGGCACGCACTGCGGCATGCGGATCATCACCTTCGCAGTCGGCCAGTTCGAACGAAAGCATCGCGCCGAAACCACTCTGCTGGCGGGCGGCGATGGCGTGGCCCGGGTGATCGGCCAGACCCGGATAATAGACGCGGCCGACCGCCGGATGCTGGTCCAGCAATGCAACGATCGAAGTGGTGTTCTCCTGGTGCACGCGCAGGCGCGCATCCAGCGTGCGCAGGCCGCGCAGGGTCAGGAAGGCATCGAACGGGGAACCGGTCAGGCCCAGCGCGTTGCCCCACCATACCAGCTGCTCGTGCAATGCCGGATCGCGCGCGACCACCGCACCACCCACCACATCGCTGTGGCCGTTGATGTACTTGGTGGTGGAATGCAGCACCAGGTCCGCACCGAACGACAACGGCTGCTGCAGCGCCGGCGACAGGAACGTGTTGTCGACCACCACGAGGGCACCGGCCTTGTGCGCGGCATCGATGACAAAGCGCAGGTCGGTGATGCGCAGGAGTGGATTGGACGGGGTTTCCACCAGCAGCAGCTTCGGCTGGGTGGCCAGCGCCTGGGCCAGCGCGCGCGGATCGGTCAGGTCGGCGGTGACCAGCTCGAAGTGGCCCTTCTTTGCCAACGCATTGAACAGGCGCCAGCTGCCGCCATAGGCATCGTGTGGCACCACCAGGGTGTCACCCGGCTGCAGCAGTGCGTTCAGCACCAGGTTGATCGCGCCCATGCCGGTGGCGGTGATCACGCCGCCGGCGCCGCCTTCCAGCTCGGCCAGCGCTTCACCCAGCAGGTCGCGGGTCGGGTTGCCACTGCGCGTGTAGTCGTACTGGCGCTTGTTGCCGAAGCCTTCAAAGCTGAAGTTCGACGACAGCACGATCGGCGGCGTGACCGCGCCATGCGCGGTGTCCCGATCGATGCCGGCACGGACGGCGGCAGTGGTGCGGCTACAGGACGGCTCGTTGGCGTGCAGGCTCATGCGGACTCTCCAGAGGTGCGGAAGGCGGTGGCGAGGATCGCGTCGATGCGATCGGTTTCTTTGAGGAAGGCGTCGTGGCCGTAGGGCGAGCGCAGCACGCGCAGGCTGCCGCGGGGGCCCAGCCCTTCGACCAGGCCGACCAGGTCGGCCAGCGGCACCAGGCGGTCACCTTCCACGGCCACCACCACGGTCGGCGGCAGGATGGCGGCGGGGTCGACGCGGTGCAGGTCGATCGATTCGGACAGGCGCAGATAGGCGGTCACCGGTGTGCGCGCGACGTACTGCGCGCCGGCGGCGTCGAGATAGTCTTCGGCGGCGACGCGCACGCGGCCGTTGATCACTTCCGGTGCGGCGTCGAAGCGCTCGCCGAATTCTTCCGGGGTGCGGTAGCTGAGCATGGCGAACTGCCGTGCCAGCGCCAGGCCGTGGTCTTCGCCGCACTGCAGTTGGCCAAGGGCGACGGCGCGGCGCTGCAGTGCGCGCCAGGCCGCTGCATACGGGTGCGGGCGATGCGCACCGCTGGCCAGCACAAGCTGGCGCACGCGGGCGCGATGACGGATCGCGAACTGTTGGCCGACCAGCGCGCCATACGAATAGCCAACGAAGGCCTTCAGCGTGCGGATACCCAGATGATCCAGCAGCAATGCCAACGCATCGGCCTGGTCGGCGGTATCGATCGGCACGTCCAGCGCACCATCGGCCCCGATGAAGTCGAACGCCAGCACGCGCAGCTGCTGCGGATCCAGGGTGCGACCACTGCCGACCAGGTCTTCGGCCCAGCCCTTCTCGCTGAACTGTGTGTTGGAGGCCACATGGCGATGCGCGGAAATGCCGCCGGCCAGTACCACAACCGGCGCGTTGGCCGGACCGACCCACTCATAGCGCAGGCGCACCGGGCTGGGGCCGGCATGACGCATCGACAGCACCGCGGCGAACTCACCGCGCTCGGCATGCACGTGGTCTTCGACCGGCACGCTGACGGGGACAAAGGGTTCGGGGCGAACGGCGGTACTGGCGGCGAAGCTCATGGCGGGATCCGGTTGGGGAATCGGCCATCGAGCCTTCGCGGGGCTCGCGTTCGAGATGCACGTGCAGTGCATGGTTCGAACCATCTTTCGGTGGACGCCACGGTCCCCGCAGGATTTGGCACCTACGCGGACGCTTTCGCATCCGCGGGCTGCCCCGGCTTCAAAGGGCCTGTCCCTCTGCCGGTCTCGATGGTGACGCCACGATGCCAGCCCTTCCGGGCACTGTCAATCCCTTCATGCGGATAAAGCGATGAATATTTTCAGGTCAGGTATGCGAGAGGCGTCGCGGTCGCTCCGTTCAGGATCGGGTACAGTCCCGGCGGTCCATTTTTCTGAATCCGCTGATGCCACGCCTGCCCTTGACCTGCCTGCTCCTGCCGCTGCTGGCCAGTACTTCCGCCGGCGCCAGCGACTGGCGCCAGGGCTGGGGAATGCTGCCGAAGGCGTCCACCACCTCCAGCGCCGACGCGGGGGCCGGGGCCGCGAAGGAGGCCCTTCCGATGGCCCAGCTGCGCCTGCAGCCGATCGGCGAACAGTGGCAGGCCCGGATCGACAACACCCTGGCCGGGCCGCTGCAGATCGAACTGCGCGCGGCCCCCGGGCACCCGGTCGACGGCTTGCCGGTGCAGTCACTGATACAGGGCGACAGCAGCCTGGTGGTCGGTCACCTCCCCGCGCCGGTCAACGGCCGGATGCTGGACCTGCGCCTGCAGTCGGTACCGGGCAACCCCGCCGCACAGGCCGAGGATGTGGCCTACCGCCTGCCCTTCGATGATGCGCGCCCGCGCGTGGATCAAGCGCCGCAGGGCCGGTTCAGCCACGACGACGAGGAGAACCGCGATGCGGTCGACTTCGCGCTGCCTGAAGGTACGTTGGTGCTGGCCGCACGCGAGGGCACGGTGATGCAGATCCAGGATGGCTTCCGTGGCAACGGCCAGGACCGCGAACGCGATGGTGCCCGCGCCAATTTCATCCGCGTGCTGCACAGTGACGGCAGCATGGCCCTGTACGGCCACCTGCAGGCGGGCGGCATGCGCGTGCGCCGTGGCCAGGCGGTGGGAGCCGGGCAACCCCTCGGCCTGTCCGGCAACAGTGGCTACAGCAGCGCCCCACATCTGCACTTCGTGGTACAGGTCAACCGCGGCATGGGCCTGCGCTCGGTACCGGTGCGCATCTTCACCGGCCAGGGCCAGCTGCAGTTCGCCCGCCAGGGCGAGGCCGACGGTGGCACCGGGCGCTGACCGGCCCCGGCCGGTATAATCGGGCGCTTATCTCTTTGAAAAGCGCCCCGGGCGGGCGCCACTGCCATGTCCGAAGTCGCCAACGAAGCGTCGCGTCGCCGCACCTTCGCCATCATCTCCCACCCTGACGCCGGCAAGACCACGCTGACCGAAAAGCTGCTGCTGTTCGGCGGCGCGATCCAGATGGCCGGTTCGGTGAAGGGCCGCAAGGCTGCCCGCCACGCCACCTCCGACTGGATGGCGCTGGAAAAGGAGCGCGGCATCTCCGTCACCTCCTCGGTGATGCAGTTCCCGTACGAAGGCAAGATCGTCAACCTGCTCGACACCCCCGGCCACGCCGACTTCGGTGAGGACACCTACCGCGTGCTGACCGCGGTGGACTCGGCGCTGATGGTGATCGACGTGGCCAAGGGCGTGGAAGAGCGCACCATCAAGCTGATGGAAGTGTGCCGCCTGCGCGACACCCCGATCATGACCTTCATCAACAAGCTCGACCGCGAGGGCAAGGACCCGATCGAGCTGCTGGATGAAGTGGAAACCGTGCTCGGCATCCAGTGCGCGCCGGTGACCTGGCCGATCGGCATGGGCCAGCGCCTGAAGGGCGTGGTCCACCTGCTGACCGGGGAAGTACACCTGTACGAGCCGGGCCGCAACTTCACCCGCCAGGACTCGACCATCTTCCCGTCCATCGATGCCCCCGGCCTGGCCGAGAAGATCGGTGCACAGATGCTGGCCGACCTGCGTGACGAACTGGAACTGGTGCAGGGCGCCAGCCACCCGTTCGACCTGGAGGCCTACCGCGCCGGCAAGCAGACCCCGGTGTTCTTCGGCTCGGGCGTGAACAACTTCGGCGTGCAGCCGCTGCTGGACTTCTTCGTCGAGCATGCACCGTCGCCGCAGGCACGCTCCACCACCGGCCGAGAGATCGCCCCGGAAGAGAACAAGCTGACCGGCTTCGTGTTCAAGATCCAGGCCAACATGGACCCGCAGCACCGTGACCGCGTGGCGTTCATGCGCGTCTGCTCGGGCCGTTTCAGCGCCGGCATGAAGACCTTCCACGTGCGCACCGGCAAGGAAATGAAGCTGGCCAACGCCCTGACCTTCATGGCCAGCGATCGTGAAATCGCCGCCGAAGCCTGGCCGGGCGATGTGATCGGCATCCACAACCACGGCACCATTTCCATCGGCGATACCTTCACCGAGGGTGAAGCGGTCACCTTCACCGGCATTCCGAACTTCGCCCCGGAACTGTTCCGTCGCGCGCGCCTGCGCGATCCGCTCAAGCTCAAGCAGCTGCAGAAGGGCCTGGCCCAGCTGTCCGAAGAGGGCGCAACCCAGTTCTTCCGCCCGCTGACCAGCAACGACCTGATCCTCGGTGCCGTCGGCGTGCTGCAGTTCGACGTGGCGGCCTATCGCCTGAAGGACGAGTACGGTGTGGAAGCCACCTTCGAGCCGGTCAGCGTGACCACCGCGCGTTGGGTCCACTGCAGCAACGAGAAGAAGCTGGAAGAGTTCCGCGAGAAGAATGCGCTGAACCTGGCACTGGATGCAGCCGGCCACCTGGTCTACCTGGCCCCGACCCGGGTCAACCTGCAGCTGGCGCAGGAACGCTCACCGGACGTGCGCTTCTCGGCCACCCGCGAAGCGGCGCATACCGTTTCGGCAGGCTGATGACACGGGGTCGGATCCCTTTCCGGCAGGAAAGGGCTCTGACCCCGGCAGTCGCAGGCGGTTCATCCCCGCAACAGAGGAATTCACCGACCATACGGTGACGGGCGTGCACACACCGCCCATCGCGGCGATGATAGGGGGGTGCGGGTCCCCCTCCCCGCGAACGATGCCTACGCCATGTCCACGACTTCCGTTGCTTCGATCCGCGAAGAAATCGCCAGCGCCCTGACCCACGGCCTCGGTGCTGTGCTCGCCCTGGGCGCCGGTGCAGTACTGATCACCCTGGCCGCCATCTACAGCGATGGCTGGCAGCTGGCGGGCGCGATCGTGTTCGGCATTGCGCTTCTGCTGCTGTACACCGCTTCCACCCTGTACCACGCCATCCAGCACCCGGTCGCCAAGGGCCGGCTGAAGGTGTTCGACCACTGCGCGATCTACGTACTGATCGCCGGCACCTATACCCCGTTCACCCTGATCGGCCTGCGCGGCCCGTGGGGTTGGGGCCTGTTCGCCGCAATCTGGACCCTGGCCCTGGCCGGGGTGGTGTTCAAGCTGTTCTACACCGGCCGCTTCAAGGCGCTTTCCACCGGCATCTACATCGCCATGGGCTGGCTGGTGATCGTGGCGATCAAGCCGATGCTGGCCTCGATCGACGGCTGGACCCTGGGCTGGCTGCTGGCCGGCGGCCTGTCGTACACGCTGGGCACCTACTTCTATCACCGCGAATCGATCCCCTATTCGCACGCGATCTGGCACCTGTTCGTGATCGGCGGCAGCGTCTGCCACTTCGTCGCGGTGACCATGCAGGTGCTGTAACACGGACCAGCGCACCGCATGTGCACATGATGCACATGGACGCTTCGCGCCCCGTCCACGATGAGGGGGCAACCATGGCGGCGTGAATGCTGCCACGTCCCCTGCCGCGCCTCGTACTTCGCGCTGGCTGCGCCCCCCCGGGCCCGCGCGGCCGGCGCTGGCTGGCCGTACTGATTTTCCTGCTGGCCGCGCTGCTGGTGCTGATCGCGCTGTGGGACTGGAACTGGTTCAAGGGGCCGGTCGAGCGCGCGGTGCAGGCACGCACCGGCCGTGCGCTGCACATCGGCCACCTGGATGTCGACCTCGGCCGCACCAGCACGATCCGTGCAGATGCGATCACCTTCGCCAACGCCGGTTGGGCCAAGCAGCCGAACATGGCCACGGCCGACCGCGTCGAGATCGACGTGCGGGTGTGGCCCCTGCTGCGTGGCAGCGTGCAGCTGCCGGAAGTGCGCCTGACCCGACCGGACGTGCTGCTGGAAACCGCGCCGCGCAAGGGCGAACCGGGCAACTGGGACTTCCTCGGTGACAGCGCTGGCGGCACAGGCCCACAGCTCAAACGCCTGCGCATCGACGACGGTCGGCTGCAGTTCCTCGATGCACTGGGCCGCACCGACATCCGTGTGGGCGTGCGCAGCGGCCAGCCGAAACAGGCCGATGCCTCGCCGCCGCTGCTGGTGCAGGGCAAGGGCCATTGGCAGGGCAACCCGTTCACGCTGCAGGGCGGAACCGAATCACCGCTGGAGCTGACCGACAGCGACCACCCGTTCCGCATCCACCTCGACGGTCGTGCCGGCGCTACCCACGCGGTGGCCAGTGGCACGCTGACCAATCCATTCCAGCTGCGGGTGTTCGACCTGCAGTTCGCGCTCAGCGGACAGGACCTGTCGGACCTGTACCCGCTGCTTGGCATTGCCATTCCGCCGTCGCCGCCCTATGCGTTGAACGGCCGGCTCAAGCGCGACCACAACATCTGGCACTACGACGCCTTCACCGGCAAGGTCGGCGACAGCGACCTCGGTGGCGACCTGCAGTTCGAGGTGGGACGCGACCGTCCAAGGCTGACCGCAACGCTGGAGTCCAAGCGCCTGGACTTCGATGACCTGGCCGGCTTCATCGGAGCGCCGCCGAAGACCGGCGGCGGCGAAACCGCGAATGCGGAACAGAAGGCGCAGGCCACCCGTGTCGCCGCCAGCAGCCGGGTATTGCCCGACACGCCCTACAACCTGGGCAAGCTGCGCGCGATGGACGCCGACGTGCGCTGGAAGGCGCACCGCATCAACGCACCCTCGTTGCCGCTGGACGACATGGACGCGCACCTGCTGCTGGATGACGGCGTGCTGCGGCTGGACCCGCTGAACTTCGGCGTGGCCGGCGGCGATATCCGCAGCACGATCCACATGGATGCACGCCAAGCGCAGATCCGCACCGCGTTGAAGGCCAGCGTGCGCGGCGTGCAGCTGGGCCAACTGTTCCCGGACGCGAAGTTGGCCGAGCAGGCCAAGGGCGGCATCGGCGGCGAAGTGGACCTGAGCGGCCGCGGCAACTCGATCGCCGCCATGCTCGGCAGCAGCAGCGGCAAGGTCGGCCTGGCGATGGGCCGTGGCCATGTCGGCAACCTGGTGATGGAACTGGCCGGCCTGGACATCACCGAGTCGCTGAAATTCCTGGTGACCGGCGACAAGCAGATTCCCCTGCGCTGCGCCTTCGCCGACTTCGGCGTGCGCGACGGCCTGATGACCAGCCAGGCACTGGCGGTGGATACCACCGATACGATCCTCATCGGCGAAGGCACGGTCAGCCTGCGCGATGAGACCCTGGACCTGCTGTTGAAGCCACGCCCCAAGGACAAGAGCATCCTGGTGCTGCGCTCGCCACTGCACATCGCCGGCACCTTCAAAGCCCCGTCGTTCCGCCCGGACTTCAAGGCGCTGGGCATTCGAGGCGCAGTGGCATTGGCGCTGGGCAGCATTGCCCCGCCGGCGGCATTGCTGGCAACGATCGAGCTGGGGCCGGGCAAGGATGCCGACTGCGGTGGGCAGTATGCGAAGTAGGTTTACAGCGTTGTTCGCGGCGCCTGCATTGATCGCGGCTAGAGGGGGACGGGTGACGCAGGCAGGACACGCCGCAAGTACGTCCCTGTAGGCTCGATGGCACCTTGCTCGTGTGCGCTGTCCTGCGCACACGGCAAGACCAGGGTTGGGCGTCCTGCCCAACCCGCCCTAGGCATGCCTCGGGCCCATGGCGCCAACGGTCCTGCCTGCGTCACCCGCCCCCCTCCCGATAGTTTTCTGCGCGCGCGGAACGAGAGCGGAAATTCAAAGTCAAAAGAAAAAAGCAAATTCAAAAGCTGTTGCCAACCAAGGTTGGCAGCTACCAAAGGCAGTCAACCGCCGCTGCAACCCACCGCACTCGCGGGACGAGTCCAGAGGCGGAGGGCATGGCCGTGCAGGACCGTTGGCGCCATGGATGGCGCCATCGAGCCCCCATGGATGGGTTTACGGCGCGTCCTGCACGGCCATGCCCTCCGCCTCCCCCCGCATCAGGAAGGCGCTGCTTTGGCTTTGGCCTTTGGCTCTGGCTTCGAAAAGCGGGCCGGCGGGCCGCAGGCCCGCCAGCGACACCCTCACCCGGCCACGATGTACTGCTGCAGCTGATCCAGTTCGCGCCGCTGCGCATCGATCACCGACTTCACCAGGTCACCGATCGAGATCACCCCCAGCACCTGGGCGCCCTCCACTACCGGCAGGTGGCGGATGCGGTAGTCGGTCACCAGCTGCAGGCAATGCTCCACCTGCTCGCCCGGCGACACCGTCACCACCTGCGCCGTCATGATCTCCGCCACCGCCGTATCGCGCGAAGAACGATCACGCAGCACGATCTTGCGCGCGTAATCACGCTCGGAAAGGATTCCGACCAGCCTCGGGCCGTCCATCACCAGCACCGCACCGATGCCCTTTTCCGCCATCAACCGGATCGCATCGATCACCGCCGCATCCGGCGCGACCGCATGTACTTCAGGAGACTTGCCGTCCAACAGTTGCCGTACCGTGGTCATCCGCCTGCCCTCCGAGGGTGGGTTGCAGGGCCGAGTCTGCCACGGACGATGCTAGCCACGCGTCAACCAGGTACAACGGCCGCTGCTTGGACTCTTCGTACAGCCGTCCCAGGTACTCGCCGATCAGGCCCAGCGCGATCAACTGCACCCCGCCCAGGAACAGGATCACCGCCATCATCGTCGGCCAGCCCGCCACCCGGTCGCCGTAAAGTGCGGCCTTGACGATCACCCACAGCCCGAACACGAAGGCCACCGCCGCGGTTGCCAGCCCCAGGTAGGTCGCCGCACGCAGTGGCACGGTCGAGAACCCGGTAATGCCTTCCAGGGCGAAGTTCCACAGCCGCCACAGGCTGAACTTGCTGGTGCCGGCCACGCGTGCGTGGCGGTGATAGGGCACCGCCACGCGCTTGAAGCCCACCCAGCTGAAAAGCCCCTTCATGAAACGGTGGCGCTCACGCATCTCGCGGAGCGCACTCAGCGCGCGTGGCGACAGCAGGCGGAAATCCCCGGTGTCGGCCGGGATCGGCGTACGCGAAAGGCGCCCCATCACGCGGTAGAAGATCGCCGCCGTGGCGCGCTTGATCCAGGCCTCGCCATCGCGCGCCAGGCGCGTGCCATAGACGTTGTCATGGCCCTCGCGCCAGCGCGCGATGAACTGCGGCACCAGTTCAGGCGGATCCTGGCCATCGGCGTCGAGGATCATCGCCGCACCTTCGCGCACCAGGTCCAGACCAGCGGTCAATGCCGCTTCCTTGCCGAAATTGCGCGACAGCTTGAGCGCGGAGACCCGCGCGTCGGCCTGGGCCAGGCGGGCGATCACCTCCCAGGTCCCGTCATGGCTGCCGTCGTCCACGTACAGGATGTGGCCGTCGATGTCGGGCAGCGCATCGAGCACCGTGCACAACCGCGGATGCAGCACCGGCAGTGCCAGGGCCTCGTTGTAGGCGGCGATGACGAAAGTGAGCCGTTCGCGGGTCATGCCCGGATTGTACGTTGCCGCCGCCCACAGATCAGGCGGCGCGCGCTCACTCTTCCGACAGGTACGCGGCCCCACCCAGCTGCCGTGCCTGGCGCTGGATCCAGGCGGCGCGCCGCTGCACGTACGGCCCGGGCTTTGCGGCGTTGTAGCGCCGTGGCGCCGGCAGCACCGCTGCCAGCCGCGCGCTCTCGGCCGGACTCAGCCGTGCCGCATCCTTGCCCCAGAACGTCTGCGCTGCCGCCTGCGCGCCATAGACACCGTCGCCGAACTCGGCAATGTTGGCGTACATCTCCAGGATGCGTTCCTTCGGCCACAGCGCTTCGATCAGCACCGTGTACCAGACTTCCAGGCCCTTGCGCACCCAGCTGCGCCCCTGCCACAGGAACAGGTTCTTGGCCACCTGCTGGCTGATCGTGCTGGCACCGCGCAGGCGCCCGCCCTTGGCATTGTGGTCGCGCGCCTTCTCGATCGCCTGCAGGTCGAAGCCGTTGTGGTCGGGGAAGCGCTGGTCCTCGGCCGCCACCAGCGAGATCGGCAGGCTCGGCGCCATCTGGTCAAGGTCGCGCCACTGGTAATGCAGACGATAGGACCAGTCCGCCTCGCCCAGCGCCTCTGCATGGCGCCACAGCATCACCGTGGACACCGGCGGGTCGATGAACCGCAGCACCAGGACCTGCAGGCAGCTGAAAGCCGCCAGCAGCACCGGCAGCCACAGCAGCCGTTTCCAGCGCCAGCGCCTGCGGCGCGGGCCTTCTGCGACGGCTTCCACCTTGTGCTGCTCTCCCCCTGCCCCCATTACTGGTGCATCCTTCTTCTATCTGGTTGTCGGCGCATTATCCGGCAACCGCCCCCGTTTACGCGCGATGTGAGCCGATGACCGCCAACCCCGATTCCCTGATCCGCTTCCTGCTCCCCGACGCTGGCGTCCGTGGCGTCCACGTGCGCCTGCAGGCCACCTGGCAGGAAATCCTGTCCCACGCCGAGTACCCGGATACCGCCGCCGAGCTGCTCGGCGAGGCCTGCGTGGCTTCGGCGCTGTTCACCGGCCACACCAAGATCGACGGACGCCTGTCGATCCAGCTGCGCAGCAGCACCGCCCTGCGCACCCTGTTCGCCGAGTGCACCGCCGCCGGTACCCTGCGCGGCATCGCCCAGCTCAGCGAAGGCGCCGACGCGCCGCGCGACCTGTCCAGCCTTGGCGATGACGCCCTGCTCGCGATCACCATCGAGAACCCGGGCCTGGACCCGCGTGAACCACAGCGCTACCAGAGCCTGGTCGGACTGACCGCACCGGAACTGGACGAAGCCTTCGAGGACTACTTCCGCCAGTCCGAGCAGCTGCCGACCCGCCTGCTGCTGGCCGCCGACCGCAATGGCGCCGCCGGCCTGCTGCTGCAGAAGCTGCCGGGCGACGAGGGCGACGAGGACGGCTGGGCACGCGCCAGCGCCCTGTTCGAGACCCTGGGCAAGGCCGAACTGCTGGCCACCCCGGCCGAGCAGCTGCTGCACCGCCTGTTCCACGAGGAGAAGCCGGCGCTGATGGGCGAAAAGCCGCTGTCCTTCGCCTGTTCGTGCTCGCGTGAGCGGGTCGCGTCGATGTTGCAGTCGCTGGGTGAGGACGAGGCCCGTGCCGCGGCTGCAGACACCGGCGCCGTCGAGGTCCGTTGCGAATTCTGCGGGCGGGAGTATCACTTTCCGTTGACGGAGTTCGGCATACTGTTCCACGGTGCCGAGGGGACCGTGCCGGCACCTGAACGGCTTCAGTAAACAGCTTGTCTTGCATCTGGGGGGATCAAGGCTTGTTAAGAATTCATAAACACCCTACGATCAAGTTCCCGTATCTGCGGGAACTTCCGTTGTCCTTTCCTGTCTGAACTGGTTCGATGCGTACCTTCCTGCGTCTACCGCTGGCCATGATGATCGCCCTTGGCGCGATCACGGGCGTGCATGCGCAGAGCAAGGACACCCGCACCGTGCTGCCGGTATGGAACAAGGGCAGCGGCAAGGTCGAGGCCCTGCTGTACCTGGAGCCGACCGGTGAACAGGCTGCCGGGGCGCGCTGGCATTTCGGCCGCAACTCGCTGGATGCGGCCTTTGGCCTGTCCTCCGGCGATTCGCTGGGCCTGCTCTGCAGCAGCAGCGGGACCAGCATGAGCGGCCTGGCCAGTCACTGCATGCTGGCCAGCCTCGGCGACGAGGACGACCTCAACAGCCGGCGCTTCACCGGCACCGCCGCGTTGAACCGTGGCAGCAGCCGCCTCGGCATCACCGCCGGAACCGGCCGTGAAACCCTGCCGGCATGGCTGGCAGGCCCGAACAAGACCCCTTCGCTGCGCGCCGAGCAGAATGACCTGACCGTGTTCGCGCAGAAGAACATCGGCCGCGAAGGCTTCGTTTCCATCGCCGGCACCTACGCCAAGGCCCGCCTGGTACCGCTGGCCGACGCTTCGCCGGCCATCGCCGACCGCTGGGACAGCAAGAGCCTGAGCATCGGCGCCGGCTACGGCAATTTCACCGGCAGCATCATCGGCCGCGTCATCGACGTGCCGGGCAAGCCCGGCAAGTGGGAAGGCCTGGGCATCGGCCTGACCTGGCGCACGCCGTGGTCCGGCCAGCTCACCGTGGGCGCCGAGAACGTGATCAGCCGCGGCAAGAATCCGTTCTCGCCACGCAACGAAAGCAACGACGACGGCACCGTGCCGTACGTGCGCTACGAGCAGGACCTCTAAAGGCCCTGGTCTCGTCGCAGCGGCAACGCTGCCGAACGCCCTCCCTTTTTCCATGGTGCCACCGCCACCAGCGTCGCGCTGCGCGCAGCTTCCGCTCGTGCGCCAGGCATGCATCGCCTTCGCGCCCATGAAAAAAGCCACGCCCCTTTCGGGGCGTGGCCATGTCACACGTACGGATTACGCCGCGATCAGAAGCGCTGGGTGTACTTCATGTACAGGAAGCGACCGATGTCGAAGCCACCGTAGTAGGAGACGTTCGCGCTCGGCTGGCTGTACATGGTCGGGCCCACGCGGCCGAACACGTTGTTGGCACCCACGGCCACGGTCGCATTCCACGGTGCGTTCCAGCGCAGCTGGACGTCGTTGAACACGGTCGCGCCACGCTGGTTGGTCGCGCTGCCCACCGCCACGCCCTGGTTGTTCGGCGAAGCGTAGTTCGGCAGGTTGCACTCTTCCGGGAACGTCACGGCACTCAGGCACGCTTCCTTCATGCCGGAGAAGTAACGGACGGTCCAGCTGGCGCCGAAGTCACCCATTTCCCAACCCAGGTTCAGGTTGGAACGCACGCGGAAGGCGTAGCCAGCCCAGCCCACGCCGGTGCGGGGGTTCGGGTGGGTGACCGCGTTCTTGGTGGTGACCAGGTCATCACGCGAGGTGTAGGTGCTGGTCCACTGCGCGCTGAAGTTGCCGAAACGATCGGTCGGCAGGCGGTAGCTGACATCCAGGTCGAAGCCTTCCACCTCGCGGTAGCCAGCGTTGATGCCGGTGCGCTTGAGGTTGTTGACGATGCCGGTCACCGGGTCACGCGTGAACGCCGAGCAGCGCGCCGCGATGTCGTTGACGTAGCAGTCGTTGAGGATCAGGTTGGCCGTGTCGGAGATGATGGTGTTCTCGACGCGGATTTCCCACCAGTCCAGCGACATGTTGAAGTTCTGGATGAAACCCGGGCTCCAGACGAAGCCCAGGGTCTTGGACGTCGAGGTTTCCGGGGTCAGCTGGTCGTTGGAGCCGGAGACGAAGGCCAGCGGGGTCTGCGACGATGCAGCGGTGGTCGGGGTGAAGCCCTGCTGCTGCTGGCGGAAGTTGTTGACGTTGACGCCGGCCGGCAGAGCGGCGGCGCAACGGGCACGCACCGCAGCGTTGGTGCGCGCCGCACCGTAGACCGAGTCGCACGGATCGGTGAAGAAGTCGAACGACTGCGAACCGCCGCTGTACAGGTCGGCGATGGTCGGGGCACGGAAACCTTCCGCCCAGGTACCGCGGATCAGCAGCGAGTCGATCGGCTTCCACTTGAAGCCGAACTTGCTGTTCAGCGTGGTGCCGAAGGTGTCGTAGTCCGAATGACGGGTGGCCGCGTTGAGGCTCAGCTCGCGGGCGCCCGGCAGGTCGGCCAGGATCGGCACGTTGAACTCGGCATAGACTTCGTCAACCTTGTAGCCACCACCGGTGGGGAAGTTGGCCAGGCCGGAGGTGTTGCCCGACTGCACCAGCGCGTCCGGGCTGAAGCTGCCCGTTTCCTTGCGGTGTTCGATACCCACGGCGAAGCCCAGGTCGCCGGCCGGCAGGGTGAACAGGCTGCCGGCCAGGTTGGCGGTGACGACCTTGGTGGTGGTCTCGGCGGTGGAGTGCGCGGACGGGAACAGCAGGTTCTGCAGGGCGGTATTGCCAGTCAATGCGCCATTGGCACCATTGCTCTGGATGCCGGCATGCAGGAACGGGTTGTACGGCACGCACTGGTTCAGCCCGATCGGGTTGGCCACGGTACCGCACTGCGCCACGCCGCTGCTGTTGATGAACGACGGACCCACCGCCGCACGCAGCGCGGTCAGGTTGAGATCGCCGGTGCTGGTCTGGACCAGCTTGTTGTTGTTGTACAGGTAGCCGACATCCCAGTCGAACAGGCGGTCAGAGAACTCGAAGCTGCCTTCCAGGCCGCCGCTGAAGCGGAAGGTGGTCAGCTCCGCACGGGTGTTGCGCGGCACTTCCGAAGTACGACGCCACCAGTTGGCGATGTCGGCGCCTAGCGGATTGAACACACTGTTGGCCGAAATCGGCGAACCAAAGGCCAGTGCGCCGTACGGATAGCCGGCGATCTGGCGGTTCGAATCGCGGAAGCTGTACAGCATGTTGGTGCGCAGGCGCACGTTGTCGGTCAGGTCGTAGATGCCATCGACGAACACTGCACGGCGTTCCTGCGGGGTACGCAGGTCGGTCTGCAGGTTGGTGTTGGTCTTGTCCTGGGTGGAGAAGCTGTTGACGTTCTGCGCGATGTAGTCGGCCTTGTTGTTCGCGTTGCCACCCTCACGCAGGATCACGCGCACTTCGCGGTTCGGGTTGGATGCACTGGCGGCCGGATAGGTGACGCCCGGCAGGCCATCGGCCGGACGGCTGACGAAGCCGCCGAACTCGCCGACGGTGGTCCAGCCGAAGTCCGGGTGGTTGGCGCTGCGCGGGAACGCACCGTACGGACGATCCGCCGCCCGCACCTTGTCTTCCTTGGCGTACTCGGCACCGATGGTCAGCGAACCGCGCTCACCCTTCACGCCCATGGTGAAGTCCATGGTGCGGGTGGCACCGTCGCCTTCACTGTACTGGCCGTAGTAGACGCTGCCGGTGGCGCCTTCGAAGTTGGTACGGGTGATGATGTTGATGACGCCGGCGATGGCATCGGAACCGTAGATCGACGAAGCGCCGTCCTTCAGCACTTCGATGCGCTCGATGGCCGAGACCGGCACGGTAGAGATGTCCTGCAGGCCACCGGTGGTGATGCCCAGGCGCTTGCCGTTCAGCAGCACCAGGGTGCGGGTGGCGCCCAGGTCACGCAGGCTGATGTAGGTGCCGCCGACGGCTTCGCCCGAGGACAGCGGCTGGGCACGGCTGATCGGCGGCGTACCCACGGCGCTGATGTTCTGCAGGATGTCAGCGACCGACGAGAAGCCCTGCTTCTCGATGTCGGCGCGGTTGAGGGTCAGGACCGGCTGGGCGGTTTCGACGTCGACGGTACGGATGCGCGAACCGGTGACCTCGATGCGGTCCAGGTTGGTGGCGGTCTGGGCAGACGCCACACCGATACCGGCAACGGATGCGGCGCTGGCGGCCAGCGCAACGCACACAGCATCGCGCAGCTTGTTGCTGTTCAACTTCATGGGCTCTCTCTCCATGGATCTTGGGTTGTGTGCTGAGTCCAACCGACGTACCCCAAAAGGGAGGCACAAAAAACGGCTGGTGACCCGATAGTAGCCACACTTGATCTGGAATTAAAGAGTCGTTAAGAAAACGCCCAAATCGCGTGAAACCGATCTCACTACGACATACGTTGGCGCATTGAAGTCGCCCTGCAAGGCGCATTCGGCACTTGCAGGGCGTCATTTTCCCATTCAGCTGGGAATGAGCGTCTCGATCAGATGCTCGACATAGGCCTCGAAATCCTCGCGGGCCTGCTTGGGTTGCTGCAGCTGCAGCGAAAGCTGCAGGAAGCCGACGTAGGCTGCATAGGCCAGGCGCGCGCGATGGCGTGCATCGGTGGAGCTGAGCCCGGCCTGGCGGAACGAAGCAACCAGGTAGTCGAGCCGGCGCTGCGACACGCGGTCGATCACAGGGCGCACCATCGGGTGGTCCAGCGCCTTCAGCAGTTCGCTGTAGATGATGTGCGGCTGCACTTCGTGCGCCACCATCTGGAACAGCTGGCGCAGGCGCACGCGCGGATCCGGCACATCCTCCAGGCTGCCGAACACCTGTTCCTGTTCGAACAGTTCCCAGCGTTCCAGCGCCGCCTGCAGCAGTGCATCACGCGAGGGGAAGTGCCAGTAGAAGCTGCCCTTGGTCACACCCAGGCGCCGCGCCAACGGTTCCACCGCGACGGCACCCACACCTTGTTCAGCAATCAGATCGAGAGCTGCCTGGGCCCAGTCTTCGGCACTCAGGCGGCTGTTGCGGCCGGCGCGCGGTTCGCCGGCGGAAGCGTCAGGTTGATTCATGGGCTGATTTAACCATACGCCGGGGTTCGTTGCAGTACGCGGTTGCGGCCGAAACCGTCGCGGCGCCCGCCAGGGCACCTGCCGCAGCGCACCATACCGTGCAGTATTGACTTCCCTCACAAGCGATCCATACTAGCAAGTATGGTTACGTCCCCTACTCCCGCTGCGTTCCATGATCTTCGCCTGGAGGCCGCCCATGGCGCGCGCCTGGCCGCGACTGCCAGCGACCATGGCCGCCGTGGCCGGGTGTTGTTCGCGCATGGCTTCGGCCAGACCCGGCATGCCTGGAACGCCACCGCACGGGCCCTGTCTGCGGCGGGACTGCAGACGCTGGCCTACGACGCTCGTGGCCATGGCGATTCGGACTGGAATGCCGCCGAACTGCCCTATCACGGCGAACAGTTCGCTGATGACCTCATCGTGCTGGCCGGGGAACAGCCGCGCCCGCCGGTGCTGGTCGCAGCCTCGATGGGCGGCCTGTTCGGCCTGCTGGCCGAATCGCGCTGGCCGGGCCTGTTCTCGGCGATGGTGCTGGTGGACATCACCCCGCGCTGGGATACCGCCGGTGTTGAACGCATCCTCGCCTTCATGACCGCCCATCCCGATGGCTTCGGCTCGCTTACCCAGGCCGCCGATGTGATCTCGGCCTACATGCCGCACCGTCCGCGCAAATCCGAGCAGTCGCTGCGCGCACTGCTGCGCGAGGACGGCCACGGGCGCTGGCGCTGGCACTGGGACCCGCGCCTGGTGGCCGAACTGGCCCGCGACAGCGAACAGCACCAGGACGCACTGGCCGAGGCCGCACGCCAGGTGAAGTGCCCGCTGCTGCTGGTCAGCGGCGGCCGCAGCGACCTGGTCACGCCACAGACCGTGGCCGAATTCCTGGCGTTGGCGCCGCACGCGCGCCATGTGCAGCTGCCGCAGGCCACGCACATGGTCGCCGGCGATGACAACGACGCCTTTACCGCTACTGTGTTGGACTATCTGGACGTGTTGCCCGCAGCGGATGCTGCGGCTTCGTCCGCCACAAACGAGCACGTCACCGGAGCACGCTCATGAGCATCGTTCTTCCCTTCCTCGCCCTGCTGCTGGCAGGCGCGTTCGTCGCCTACCACCGCATGCGGCTGGTTACCTGGACGCTGATCAGCGTGGCCCTGCTGGTCGCCTGCTGGTTCATCCCCTATGTCAACCAGACCGCCACGATCGTGGCTGCCGCCGTGTTGGCCGTCATCACCGTGCCGCTGCTGCTGCCGTTCATCCGCAAGCCGCTGCTGACCGGCCCGATGATGAAGGTGTTCCGCAAGGTGCTGCCGCCGCTGTCGCAGACCGAGCGCATCGCGCTGGAAACCGGCTCGGTCGGCTTCGAGGGCGAACTGTTCACCGGTGATCCGGACTGGAACATCCTGCTCAACTACCCCAAGCCGCAGCTGACCGCCGAAGAACAGGCCTTCCTCGATGGCCCGGTGGAAGAGCTGTGCACGATGGTCAACGACTGGGAAATCACCCACGTCCATGCCGACCTGCCGCCGGAACTGTGGGCCTTCATCAAGAAGAACAAGTTCTTCGGCATGATCATTCCGAAGGAATACGGCGGCCTGGGCTTCTCCGCGCTGGCCCACCACAAGGTGATCCAGAAGCTGGCGTCGGTGTCCTCGGTGGTCAGCTCCACCGTCGGCGTGCCGAATTCGCTGGGCCCGGGTGAACTGCTGGTGCATTACGGCACCCAGGAACAGAAGGACCAGTACCTGCCGCGCCTGGCCGATGGCCGCGAAGTGCCCTGCTTCGGCCTGACTGGTCCGTTCGCCGGCTCCGACGCCACCTCGATCCCGGACTACGGCATCGTCTGCAAGGGCGAGTGGAACGGCGAGCAGGTGCTCGGCGTCAAGCTGACCTTCGACAAGCGCTACATCACCCTGGCCCCGGTCGCTTCGCTGATCGGCCTGGCGTTCCGCATGTACGACCCGGATGGCCTGATCGGCGATACCCGCGACATCGGCATCACCCTGGGCCTGCTGCCGCGTGACACCGCCGGCGTTGAAATCGGCCGTCGCCACTTCCCGCTGAACTCGACGTTCCAGAACGGCCCGATCCGCGGCAAGGACGTGTTCATTCCGCTGACCCAGCTGATCGGTGGCGCAGCCATGGCCGGCAAGGGCTGGAACATGCTCAACGAGTGCCTGGCCGTGGGTCGCTCGATCACCCTGCCCTCCACCGCCAGCGGCGGCGCCAAGGCCGGTGCTGCCGTGACCGGCGCCTATGCACGCATCCGCAAGCAGTTCGGCCTGTCGGTCGGTCGCTTCGAAGGCGTGGAAGAAGCGCTGGCCCGCATCGGCGGCAAGGCCTACAAGATCAGCGCGCTGTCGCAGGCCACCGCCGCAGCGGTCGATCGTGGTGACGTGCCGTCGGTGCCGTCGGCGATTGCCAAGTACCACTGCACCAACATGAGCCGTGAAGTGATCTCGGACATGATGGACGTGATCGGCGGCAAGGGCATCATCCTGGGCCCGCGCAACTTCGCCGGCCGCAGCTGGCAGGCCGCGCCGATCGCGATCACCGTGGAAGGCGCCAACATCATGACCCGCAGCCTGCTGATCTTCGGCCAGGGTGCGATCCTCTGCCACCCGTGGGTGCTGAAGGAAATGAAGGCGGCACAGGATCCGGATACCCGTGCCGGCCTGCAGGAGTTCGACCGCAGCCTGTTCGGCCACATCCGTTTCGGCCTCTCCAATGCCGTGCGTTCGTTCTGGTTCGGCCTGACCGGCGCGCGCTTCGGTGCCGCACCGGGCGACGCCTACACCCGCCGTTACTTCCGCAAGCTGGACCGTTATTCGGCCAACCTGGCGCTGATGGCCGACATCTCGATGATGACCCTCGGCGGCAAGCTGAAGTTCAAGGAGTCGCTGTCCGGCCGCCTGGGCGACGTGCTGAGCCATGTCTACATGACCAGCGCCATGCTCAAGCGCTACCACGACGAAGGCGCACCGCAGGCCGACCAGCCGCTGCTGGCCTGGGCCTTCCATGACAGCGTGCACAAGATCGAGGAATCGCTGTCGGCCGCGCTGCGCAACTTCCCGATCCGTCCGATCGGCTGGCTGATGTGGGCACTGATCTTCCCGCTCGGCCGTCGTGCCGAGGCCCCGGGTGATCGCCTGAGCCGTCGCGTCGCCGCCCTGCTGATGGCGCCGAACGAAGCGCGCGACCGCCTGGCCAGCGGCGTGTTCCTGACCCCGTGCGAGAACAACCCGGGTGGCCGCATCAACAGCTACCTGAGCAAGGCGATCATGGCCGAGCCGGTGGAGCGCAAGTTCCTGAAGGCGCTGAAGAGCAAGGGCATCGAGGCGCTGGACTTCAAGGCGCAGCTGGACGAGGCCGTGGCCGAAGGCGTGATCACCCAGGACGAGCGCAGCCTGCTGGAAGAACTGCGCACGCTGACCCTGGACACGATCACCGTGGACGACTTCGACACCCACGAACTGCGCGCGGCCAGCTACTACGACCGCCAGCACAAGGACCCGCATTCGCAGGCGGCCTGATCGCCCGCGACACGCGTTGCCTCGACGGCGGGCCTTGGCCCGCCGTCGCTTTATCCGCCGACCGGAACACCGACCATGTCCACGCCCCTGCTCTCGCTCTACCACCGGCTGCAACGCTGGCCTGCCGGCACCTGGCTGTTCTCACGCGCGGTGTGCTTCAAGGCGCCCTACTTCGCCAGCATCGCACCGCGCATCACCCGCCTGGAACACGGTCGCTGCGAAGGCACGCTGGCCGACCGCCGCAGGGTGCGCAACCACATCGGCACGGTGCACGCGATCGCGATGTGCAACCTGGCCGAACTCACCGCCGGGCTGATGGTCGACGCCTCGCTGCCGAAGGGCATGCGCTGGATTCCGAAGGGCATGCAGGTGCAGTACCTGGCCAAGGCGCGCGGCACGCTGCAGGCAGTGGCGCTGCCGGCGCAGCCGATCGTGGCGGCGGAGCGTGGCTATGCGCTGCCGGTGACGGTGAGCGTGCGCGACCACGCGGGGACGGAGGTGTTCAGCGCGGTCATCGACATGTGGATGTCGCCGGCGAAGTAGCGTTCCCGCGAACGGCGCAGCCCCTCGTGGGTGGACGGTTGATCGCGGAAAGCCTTGGTTTGGCTGGGGGCGGTGAGTTCGCGGGGGACGCCGTGAACCCGTCCCTGGGGGCTTGGCCGCGGCATCCATGCCGCGGACACCCCCGCGAACTCACCACCCCCAGCCTCTGACAGATTTCTGCGGCGTCCACCCACGCAAGAAAAAAAGGAAGAGCAGAAGCAAAAGCAAAAGCGGCCCACTGGCCGCTTTTTTCATGCACGCAGAATCCACGAGCGCAGCGACCCGCTGTTGCTCTTGATCTTCTTTTTCTTCTCCGTGGGCTGGCCGCGCACGGAAACTGTCAGGGGCCGGGCGGGTTGGGTTCGCGGGGGTGTCCGCGGCATGGATGCCGCGGCCAAGCCTACACGGACGTACTTGCGGCGTCCCCCGCGAACCCAACCCGCCCGGCCAACCCCATGACAAGCATTTCGCGACCACCCCACGAGGGGCTGCGCCGTTGGCTGGAAATCACGCCAGCGCGCGAAACACCAACGCCAGGATCGCCGGCACCGCCTGGATCATGAAAATGCGCCGGCTCACGCTGTACGCGCCGTAACACCCCGCCACCACCACGCAGGCCAGCGAGAACGTCAGCAGCACCGGCTGGTCGATCACCAGCCCCACCCCGATGCCCGCCGCCAGGAAGCCGTTGTACAGGCCCTGGTTCGCCGCCAGCACGCGCGTGGTCTCTGCCTTCTCCGGCGTGTTGCGGAAGGTCTTCAGGCCCAGCGGGCGCGTCCACAGGAACATCTCCAGCACCAGGAAGTACAGGTGCAGCACCGCGACCAGCACGGTCAGCAGCAGCGCGATCAGCGACATCGTTTCTCTCCTCGAAATGACTGGGTGGGATCAGCGGTCGCGCGGCAGTTTCTTTTCTTCGCGCAGCACGCCGAACGCGGCGGCGGTCATGCACGCGGCCACCAGCATGCCGCCGATGAACACCACATGCGAGCCGAACAGGGACAGGCCCTTGTGCACCCACGCAAAGCTCAGGTCCGCGCCGCGGTAGACCACCGTATCGATGGCCGCGCCGGCCTTGTAGCGCCACTGCCGGTCCACGCGGGTGTAGATGGTTTCGCGGGCCGGCTTGGCCAGTGCGAACTCGCTGGCGCGGGTCATCACCTGCACCACCGCCACCATCAACGGCATGGGTGAAGCGGCAAGCACCGAGAAGCCGATCAGGATCGCAAATCCAGGGATCAACAGGGCCGGCGCGATGCCATGCCGCGACAGCAGCCAGCGGGTCAGGCCCAGCTGCATCAGCAGCGCCAGTGCGTTCACTGCCAGGTCGATACGCGAGAAGAAGGCCGTGGCAGCGCCTGCATCGTTGAACGCCGCACGCACGATGCTGGCCTGCTGGTTGTACAGCAGGGTGCCCACGCCCACACCGAACACCACCATGATCGCCAGCCAGCGCAGCAACGGCTCACGCACGATCAGTTTCAGGCCGTCCAGCACGCTGCCGCCCATCGGCTTTTCACCGTCGACCAGTTGCTGTTCGCGCTCGCGCAGCACCGCCCAGTGCCGCAGGCGCCAGATGCTCAACAGGCAGATGGCGAGAAAACCTGCCGAGACCAGCATCAGGTTGGCGATGCCCACGCGCTGCACCAGCGCACTGGTGATGATCGGGCCGAGGAAGGCACCGATGGTGCCAGCCGCGCCGATGTAGCCGTAGAAAGCACGGGCCTGTGCGTTGGAAAACACATCGGCCATGAAGCTCCAGAACACCGCCACCGCGAACAGGTTGAAGACGGTGATCCAGAAAAAGAACGCCATGCCGCGGCCTGGCACACCGCTATCGAACAGTACGTAGAAGCCCAGCAGGGTGACGATGAAGAAGCCATACACCGCCGGCAGGAACACCCGTCGCGGGAAGCGGCTGACCAGCCAGCCATAGACCGGCTGCAGCACCAGCATGATCACGAACACGCAGGAGAACAGGAACTGCAGCACGAAGTCCTTCAGCGCGATGCCGTGGCTGGCGAACCAGGCGATCAGCACGGGCGGGAACACTGTTTCCAGGTCCGCCGAAGCCGCCATCGCCTCGCGCACCGGGCGCAGCACGTAGTAGCCGCTCAGCAGGCAGAAGAAGTACAGGAACGACCACCACAGCGCTGGTGAATCGCGCAGCGCCGCCATCAGGCCCTGCAGCGGCCCTTTCCCCCGTACCGCACTCACGCGGTGTCCCTCGCCTGAAGACGGCGGTTGGACAGCGGCATGGCAGGCTCCGGGGGCGGTGAAGCGCGTACGTTATCCAAAGCACTGCAACATCGCCAGCAGGTGGCCGTTTGAAGGCTGCAATGCAGCGCCGTGACCGAGCCGGGATGACACGTTCCGATACACGCTTTTGAGGCGTCAAAATTCCAACTTTTTCAACGAGATGCGCATTCATCTTCGCTTTGTTTGTGCACAAGGGAAAAGCGGCGCTAGAATCGCCATCAGCAGTCGCGCACGGGTCCCAACGATGAAAAAGAACAGCCTGCGTCGTCCGATCCGTTCGGCGGCCACCGGTTTGCTGGGCATGTTGATGCCTGTTGCCTTGTCCACCACCGCGCAGACCCCGCCACCGTTGCCGCCGATGCCGGCCAACATCGAGTCCACTGCGGCCTCCGCCGTCGCCCACACCCAGCCGGCGGCCTACCGCACCGGCCTGGTGCCGCAGGTGCAGGCGCCCGCCGCAGGCTTCAACGTCGCCAACATCGAATCGATGGCGCAGCAGCTCACCTATGGCGAGCGCGTGCCAGGCATGGCCGTGGCCATCGTGCAGGGCGGCCGCATCCTCAGCGCGCGTGGCTATGGCGTCACTGACGTCAACAATCCGCTGCCCGTCGATGCGCACACCGTGTTCCGCCTGGCATCGCTGTCCAAGGCCTTCGCCGGCACCATGGCCGGCCTGCTGGTCAACGATGGCACGCTGCGCTGGGACAGCAAGGTCACCGATTACGTGCCGGGCTTCCGCCTCAACTCGCCCGAAGCCACCGACCGCCTGACCGTGGCCGATGTGCTCAGCCACCGCGTCGGCCTGCCGTACAACGCCTACGACCGCGATATCGAAGGCAACGCCGAGTACTACTCGTTGACCCAGAAGCTGGCCAACACCAGCCTGAAGTGCCTGCCGGGCGACTGCTACGCTTACCAGAACGTGGCCTTCAGCCTGATCGGCGACGTTGTCTACGCCGCTTCCGGCAGCTTCTACGAGCAGTCGGTCGAGCGCCGCATCTTCAAGCCGCTGGGCATGAACGATGCCAGCCTGGGCCTGGCCGGCATCCAGGCCAGCTCGCGCTGGGCGCGTCCGCACGTGCGCAGCCGCAATGGCTGGGTGTCGCTGACGCCGAAGCCGACCTACTACCGCGTCGCCCCGGCTGCCGGCGTCAATGCCAGCGCCAGCGACATGGCGCAGTGGCTGCTCGCCCACACCGGGCACCGCCCTGACGTGCTGCCGGCGCCGCTGCTGGCCACCCTGCACTCCAGTCTGATCAACACCCCCGGTGAGATGCGTTCGGGCTGGCGCCGCGAGCGCCTGCATTCGGCCGGCTACGCACTGGGCTGGCGCACCTTCGACTATGCCGGCCACGACGTGGTGTTCCATGCCGGCGCCGTGCAGGGCTACCGCGGCCTGGTGGCATTGGTGCCGGAACGCGATCTCGGCATCGCCATCATGTGGAATGGCGAAAGCGGCCTGCCCAGCGGCCTGCTGCCGACCGTGCTCGATTCCGCGCTCGGCCTGCCGGCACAGCGCTGGCTGGATGTGGACACCGACTTCGGCAGCGACAACCTGATGGCCGAAGGCGCAAGCCCGGCGCAGCAGGACAAGCGCAAGGGCAAGGGTGCCTCGAGCAACCGCGCGGTGGCGTCGCCGCGCTGATCAGGCGGGCTCGACCGTAAGCATGAAGGGCGGCCCATGGGTCGCCCTTTCTGTTGTTTTCGCAGGGCTGAGCCATGCTCGACTCCGCCGGACCTGTGGAGCCGAGCATGGGCTCGGCTCTACAGCGCCGCAGCGCTAGTGCGCGAAGTAGTGCATGCCGCCATCCACCGGAATCACCGCACCGGTGATATAGCCGGCCAGCGGCGAAGCCAGGAAGGCCACCAGCGGCGCCACCTCCTCCGGCTCGCCGAAGCGCCCGAGCGGAATGTTGCGCGCAATGAATTCGCGTCGGCTTTCCTCGGTGGGATGCAGGCGGTCGAGGATCTGCGGGCTGTTGATCCGTCCAGGCGCGATTGCATTCACCGTGATGCCCTGCCCGGCCACTTCGGAGGCCAGCCCCTTGCCCCACAGATGCAGCGCGGCCTTTGCCGCCGTGGCCGCGTTCACCGCGCGCGGCTCCATCGAACCGCTGAAGTTGATCACCCGCCCCCATCCCTGCGCCTGCATCGCCGGCAGCAGTGCCTGGGTCAGCCGTCGTGCGGCAGAGAAGTTCAGGGCCAATGCCTCCTCCCAGATCGTATCGGCTGCATCAACGGTCGTTGGCCGCGAGCCGCCAGCCGCATTGACCAGGATGTCCACCCGCTGCAACGCCGCCAATGCGGCGTCGGCGATGCGGCGCACGTCCCCAGCGTCGGTGACATCGCCCAGCAGGATGATCGGCGCGGGTGCGCCCGCCGCTTCGATCTCCGCCGCCAGCGCCTGCAGCAGTGCCTGCCGCCGTGACGAGATGGCGACACGCACGCCCTGCGCGGCCAGTTGCCTGGCGACAGCGGCACCGATGCCACTGCCCGCCCCGGTGACCAGCGCGGTGCGTCCCTCAAGGTTCAAATCCATGGTGTTCTCCTGTCAGCGCGGCCGGTGGATCCGGCCCGTGCGGTGCATGCTGTTTGATCACCCCTGATTGATAAACTCCGCACAGGTTTCAGCATTCAACACCCGGAGTGTCAGATGAACCTGCTGGAAAGCATGCAGGTCTACGTGCTGATCGTGGACAAGGGCAGCCTCAGCGCTGCGGCGGCAGCACTGGACATCTCCGCGACGATGGCCGGCAAGCACCTGCGTGCATTGGAGGCGCGGCTCGGCATGCAGTTGCTCAGTCGTACCACCCGGCGCCAGCACATGACGCCGTTCGGCGAGGACTACTACGCCCGCTGCCGGGAGATCCTGCGGCTGGTGGAGGAAACCGATGCGCAGGCCCAGCACCAGCACCTGGCACCGGCAGGCACGCTGCGCATCAGCGCGCCGGTGATCTTCGGCACGCATGCACTGCTGCCGGCGTTGGCCGATTACATGGCGCACTATCCCGACGTGCGTGTCGACGCGGTGCTGACCGACCGCGTCGTCAATCTCGCCGAGGAAGGTTTCGAAGCCGCCCTGCGAATCGGTACGCTGGCTGACAGCAGCGCGCTGGTCGCGCGTGCGCTGACACCCTATCGATTGATGATGTGCGCCTCGCCCGGATACCTCGCCCGGCACGGTACGCCTTCGGACCTGCAGGCACTTTCCCGGCACCAATGCCTGTCCTTCGAACCCAGCGCACTGGCGCAGTGGCTGCAGGCCGATGCTGGCGGGCTCGACCATGTGCCCACAGGCCGCCTGCAGATCAACAACGGCGAAGCGCTGCGTACGGCGGCGCTGCATGGGCTGGGCATCGTGCTGCAATCGGCACTGCTGCTGGCTGCCGACGTCAACGCCGGGCGCCTGGTGCAGCTGTTCCCGGAGCATGGCCAGACCGGCCGGCCGATGCACGTGGTCTATGCCCACGACCGCTACCACTCGACCCGCCTGCGCAGCTTCATCGATTTCCTGGTGGAGCGCTTTCCACCGACGCCGCACCGCTAGCGTCAACTATCAGAAAGACAGTCGAGCATGGCTCGACGCTGCAAATGGCCCCATAAAAAAACCCCCTCCCCGCTGGGCAGCCAGGGAAGGGGGTTTCAGGATGCGGCTATCGGGAAGTACTTAGATCAGCGGCGCCGGGGTTGCCGGCAGAGCGACCGGAGCGGCCTTCTTCTTGCGGGCGGCCGGCTTGCGCTTGGCAACCTTCTTCGCTGCCTTCTTCGGGGCAGCCTTCTTGGTGGCCTTCTTCGCGGTCTTCTTTACTGCCTTCTTGGCGGTCTTCTTGACGGCCTTCTTGGCAGTCGCCTTCTTCGCGACCTTCTTGGCAGGCTTGCGGGCCGTTGCCTTCTTGGCAGTCTTCTTGGTGGCCTTCTTGGCTACCTTCTTGACGGCCTTCTTCGCGGTCTTCTTGACGGCCTTCTTGGCAGTGGACTTCTTGGCTACCTTCTTTGCCGCCTTCTTCACTGCCTTCTTCGCAGTGGTCTTCTTGGCGACCTTCTTCGCAGCCTTCTTCACTGCCTTCTTGGCGGTCGCCTTCTTCGCGACCTTCTTCACTGCCTTCTTGGCAGCGGCCTTCTTCGCGACCTTCTTCACCGCTTTCTTGGCGGCGGGCTTCTTCTTCGCAGCTTTCTTGGTTGCCATGGGATGGCTCCTCGTCAGTGATAGGGAGTTGAAACGCCCAGGTGGATCAAACCCGCGGATGCTGCGTGCGGGGACCGCCGGCGCGTCAGGCGCGCCGTTACGGATACGGCAATGCCCGCCTCGATCGGCGGAGCGGGCATCGGAACGGGAGGTGCCTTGCATTTCTCCGGGGGAAGCGGGGCCATGTCCACCGTCATCAGGGTCGCGGTGGTCTTGAAGGGGCTGCTTCGCATCGGACGATTGATTCTGCGCACTCGGTTGGGCAGGCAAGGTCTGCTGAGGCGAAACCTAATCACGGTTTTTTTACTGTCAACAACCCCCGCGAAAAATTTTCACATCCGCGCCATCCACGGTGTTGTCTGCACGGTCGCCACGCTCCGCCTTCGACGACCACCAAAGCACCACGCACGCACGTTGCCTGCAACGACAACAACGCACGCCTTGAACAAAAAGCACTTGAAATAAGCACTCTGCGCAGATGCATGCATGTTGGCGGCCACTGCATGCACGCATCGCCTGCAGCGGCCGCCGCCCGCACCAACGCCAGCACAACGGCACCGCAACGGGGGGCAAAAAGTTTTCACATCCGGACGCGCCGGCGCGGGGTGGAAACGCGGATTTGCGCAAAACTGCGCACACCCCTCGGTACCGTTCGCGGGTCTGCTGATGCCGCGTCGAGGGCGCGCAGCAAACCCTGCGTCATGAGCCGACGTGCTCGCCAAAACAAAAACGGCCACCCGAAGGTGGCCGTTCCAGAACCCGGAAACGACGACTCAGTGGTCGTCGTTTTCCAGGGCTTCGGCATACGCATCCGGGTCCAGCAGTTCGTTGAGCTCTTCGGCGTTGGTCAGTTCGACCACGAACATCCAGCCTTCGCCGTAGGCATCTTCATTGATGGTTTCCGGCTTGTCGGACAGGGCCGAGTTGACCTCGACAACCTTGCCGCTGATCGGGCTGTAGACGTCCGAGGCGGCCTTCACCGACTCGACGACGGCGATCTGTTCGCCGGCCTTGGCGTCGGCGCCGACTTCCGGCAGTTCGACGTAGACCAGGTCACCCAGCAGGCCCTGGGCGTGGTCGGAAATACCGACGGTGACACGGCCATTGCCTTCGACACGGGCCCACTCGTGGGACTTGAGGAACTTGAGGTCGCCGGGGATCTCGCTCATGGGACTGCTCCAGAGATATGCAGGGGTGGAAAAAACGGGGCTAGTGTAACCAACCGGCCGCCACTGCTGTCAGTGACGACCGGCATGTTCGGATCAGGCGTCGGCGAGCACGCCGGGCTGGGCCTGGCCTTCGCGCACGAACGGGAACTTGACCACGCGCACCGGCACTTGCCGGCCGCGGATGTCGACGGTGACCTCGCCGAGTTCACCGGCCGGTACGCGGGCGAAGGCGATGCCCTTGGCCAGGGTCGGCGAGAAAGTGCCGGACAGGATCTCGCCCTGGCCGCCCGCGGTGGTCACCGCCTGGCCGTGGCGCAGCACGCCCTTCTCGTCCATCACCAGGCCGATCATCTGACGCGCGGTGCCGGCAGCCTTCTGCGCTTCCAGCACGTCGCGGCCGATGAAGTCGCGGCCTTCGTCCAGCGACACGGTCCAGGCCAGCGCCGCTTCATACGGGCTGATCTCTTCGTCCATGTCCTGGCCGTACAGGTTCATGCCGGCTTCCAGGCGCAGCGTGTCACGCGCGCCGAGGCCGGCCGGCTTCACGCCTGCCGCCAACAGGCGATTCCAGAAGGCGACCACGGCATCCTGCGGCAGCAGGATCTCGAAACCGTCTTCACCGGTGTAGCCGGTGCGGGCGACGAACAGCTCGACGCCGTCGTCGGACTGCACCTGCAAGGCGGCGAAGCGACCCAGCTTGGTCAACGCGGCACGGTCGGCTTCGCGGGCCAGGCCGATCACGATGTCGCGCGCCTGCGGGCCCTGCACGGCGAGGATGGCCAGGTCCGGGCGCTGCTCGACGCTGACGCCGAACGGCGCGGCCTGCTCGCGCAGCCACGCCAGGTCCTTCTCGCGGGTGGAGGCGTTGACCACCATGCGGAAGAAATCGTCGCCCAGGTAGTAGACGATCAGATCGTCGATGACGCCGCCGCGCGGATTCAGCATGCACGAGTACAGCGCCTTGCCCGGCACCTTCAGCTTGTCGACCGAGTTGGCCAGCAGGCGGCGCAGGAACGGCTTGACCTGGTCACCGCGCAGGTCGACCACGGTCATATGGCTGACGTCGAACACACCCGACTCGCGACGCACCAGGTGGTGCTCGTCCAGCTGCGAGCCGTAGTGGATGGGCATGTCCCAACCCCCGAAATCGACCATCTTGGCGCCAAGGGCGCGGTGGGTATCGTTGAGCAGCGTCTTCTGGGTCATGACCGGGTCCGGCAGCAGAGGAAACAAGAATCCCCATTATCCCAGATCGGTCGCCCGCAGGCGTGCCGCAGCGCAGCGGCGGAGTTCCAGTGCCGTGCCCAGGCTCGGCGGCTCTTCGTGTGGGAGCCGAGCGTGGGCGCGGCTCTACACGGGGCGGTCTGCCGGCTCGACCTGCAGCGTGCTGCCCTGCACCGCCACCACCCGCACCAGGCTGCCGGCCTGCAGTTCCGGCCCACTGACCTGCCAGTACGCATCATCGATGCTGACCCGGCCCTGCCCACCAACGATACCCTGCTGCAACGGCACCACCCGTCCGACCAGTTGCTCGGCGCGACGGTTGAGCAACGGTGCATCGCTGGGCCGCGCCCTTGCCTTGCCCCAGCGCCGGTAGCACTGGATCGAGACCACGCTCAGCACGACGAAGGCAACGACCTGCCACAGCAATGGAATGCCGCTGAACACGGCCACCAGCACGAACACAGCCGCCGCGCCGATGCCGATCCACAGCATGAACGCCCCGGGCGCCAACGCCTCTGCGGCAAACAGCAGCAGTGCCAGCGCGCCCCAGCCTACGACCTCCCAGCGCATGTCAACCTCCAATCGGCGGCGGCCGCTTGCCGGCGGCCTTGTTGTCCTGGCTGGCCAACGCCTGCTTGGCCAGTTCGGCCACGCCGGCAATCGAGCCGATCACGCCGCTTGCCTCCATCGGCATCAGCACCAGCTTCTGGTTTGGCGAACTGGCCAGCTCCCTGAATGCTTCCACGTACTTCTGGGCAACGAAGTAGTTGATCGCCTGCACGTCCCCCTCTGCGATCGCCGCCGACACCACCTTGGTCGCCATCGCTTCGGCTTCGGCCAGGCGCTCGCGCGCCTCGGCGTCGCGGAACGCAGCTTCGCGGCGGCCTTCGGCCTCCAGCACGGTGGCCTGCTTCTCGCCATCGGCGCGCAGGATCTCCGACTGCCTTGAACCCTCGGCTTCAAGGATCTGGGCGCGCTTCTCGCGCTCGGCCTTCATCTGCCGCGCCATCGCATCCAGCAGGTCACGCGGCGGCTGGATGTCGCGGATCTCGATGCGGTTGACCTTCACGCCCCACGGGTTGGTGGCATGGTCGACCACGCTCAGCAGCTGGGCGTTGATCACCTCGCGCTGGCTCAGCGATTCGTCCAGGTCCATCGAGCCGATCACGGTACGGATGTTGGTCTGCACCAGGGCGATCATCGCCACTTCCAGATTGGCCACCTCATAGGCCGCCTTGGCAGCATCCAGGACCTGGAAGAACACCACGCCATCCACGCGCACGGCGGCATTGTCCTTGGTGATCACTTCCTGGCTGGGTACATCCAGCACCTGCTCCATCATGTTCACCTTGCGCCCGACCCCGTACACGATCGGGATCAGGAAGTGCAGGCCGGGGGTCATGGTGTGCGTGTAGCGCCCGAAGCGCTCGACGGTCCATTCGTATCCCTGCGGCACCATCCGCACCGCCTTGAACAGGACCACCACGGCCACGAAGGCCAGTACCACGGTAAAGAACATGGTCGGGAACATCGCGCTTTCCTTATCTATGACGCCCAGGCCCCAGCATAGCGCGTGAAGGCCGCATGCACAGTGGAACTACCAGGGCACGCGCCGGCGCAGGATGTCGGCGAACATCACCCAGTCGCCCATGAACGAGTACAGCGGATGCTGGAATGTCGCCGGACGGTTCTTCTCGAAAAAGAAATGACCGACCCAGGCGAAGCCGTAACCGCAGAACAGGGCGGCCAGCACGAGGATGGCTTGCCCGCGCAGGATCGCCGCCGCAACCAGCAGCAGCACCCCGCAGCTGCCGATGAAGTGCAGGCGGCGCGACACCGGGTGGCGGTGCTCGCTGAGGTAGAACGGATAGAACTCGCGGAAGCTGGCGAAGCGGGACATGCGCGTGCTCCGGGGACCAGGGGGCGCCCCCATCATGCACCTTCCGGGAAGGGATCGCTGCCCTTGCAGAGCCGAGCCATGCCCGGCTTGCGCGCGCCAGCGCGGTCGGAAGGAAGAGCAGCCGAGCATGGCTCGGCTCTACACTGATGAGGTGCGCGGCCCGAACATGATCACTGCCATGCCGGCCAGGCACAGGGCCGCGCCCAGCATGTCCCAGCGACTGGGGCGGATGCCATCGACCAGCCACAGCCAGAACAGCGCGGTGCCGATGTAGACGCCACCGTAGGCCGCATAGACCCGGCCGCTGGCGGTCGGGTGCAGGGTCAGCAGCCAGGCGAACAGCGCCAGGCTGGCGGCCGCCGGCAGCAGCAACCAGATGCTGGCGCCCTTGCGCAGCCATAGCCACGGCAGGTAGCAGCCGACGATCTCGGCCAGCGCGGTCAGCAGGAACAGGCCGAGTGTCTTCACGCCTTTTCCGCCGCCTTGGCGTGCTGCCACAGCGCTTCCTGCGCATCCAGGTCCATCGCGGCCAGCGTTTCACCCTGCGCGTCGGCCTGCACTTCCATCGCACGGAAACGACGTTCGAACTTGTGGTTGGCCCCGCGCAGCGCGGCACCCAGGTCGATATCGGCGTGACGGGCGAGATTGGCGCAGACGAACAGCAGATCACCCAGCTCTTCCTGCAGGCGCGCCTTGTTGCCGGCGATGTCGCCGCGCTCGAACTCTTCGCGCAGTTCCTGCAGTTCCTCGGCCGCCTTGTCCAGCACCGGCAGCGGGCCTGGCCAGTCGAAGCCGACCTTGGCCGCGCGCGACTGCAGCTTCACTGCCCGCTGCCATTCCGGCAGGCCGCGCGAGATGCCGGCCAGCGCGGAGGTGTCCTGCTCGCCCTTGGCGGCGCGCTCGGCGCGTTTGATCGCCTCCCAGTTGCGCATCACCCCATCGGCATCGTCAACGCTGACCTCGGCGAACACGTGCGGGTGGCGGCGCTGCATCTTGTCGCTGATCGCGCGGGCCACGTCTGCGAAGGCGAAGCTGCCCTGCTCTTCGGCCATGCGCGCATGGAACACCACCTGCAGCAGCAGGTCGCCCAGCTCGTCGCACAGGTCGTCGAGGTCGCCACGGTCGATCGCATCGGCCACCTCGTAGGCTTCCTCGATGGTGTATGGCGCGATGGTTGCGAAGTTCTGCTCCAGGTCCCACGGGCAGCCGCCCTGCGGGTCGCGCAGGCGCGCCATGATGGCCAGCAGGCGCTCCAGCTCATGGGTGGCGGCGCTGCCGGTGGTGCGGGTGTCGTGCGCGCTCATGCGGCCTCCAGGGTCAGTCGGACAACCAGTCGCGCCATGGCAGGCTGGTATCACCAAGGGCAATGAAATCGCCGTTCAACAGGGTTTCGCGGCGGTTGTAGCGGAACGGCTTGCCGGTCGCGGCCGACAGCACGGCGCCGCCGGCGGCATGCAGCACGCATTGGCCGGCAGCGGTATCCCATTCGGAGGTCGGGCCCAGCCGCGGATAGACATCCAGGCCGCCTTCGGCGATCCGGCAGAATTTCAGCGACGAGCCCTGTGCGATGGTCTCGATGCGGCCCATGCGCGCCAGCAGCGCCTCGGTTTCCGGCGAGCGGTGCGAACGGCTGGCGGCGACGCGCAGCGGGGCGGTGGCCGGCGTGCGGGTGCGCAGCACGGTGTCGTGCAGGCCCTGCCGGCGATAGGCCAGCTCGCCACGCATGGCGTGCCAGACGATGCCGGTGACCGGCGCCAGCACCACGCCGAACGCCGGTGCGCCCTGGTAGATCAGGGCGATGTTGACGCTGAACTCGCCATTGCGCTTGACGAACTCGCGGGTGCCGTCCAGCGGGTCGACCAGCCAGTACGCACCCCAATGGCGCCGCTGCTCCCACCCCACCTGCGCAGATTCCTCCGACAGGATCGGCAGGTCCGGGGTCAGCTGCTGCAGGCCCTGCTCGATCACGAGGTTGGCGGCCAGGTCGGCGGCGGTAACCGGGCTGTTGTCATCCTTGATCTGCACCTCGAAGCCATCGGCATACACCTGCATGATGGCCTGTCCGGCTTCCTGGGCGATGGCGATGGCGGTCTCGCGCAGGTCCGTGGTCAGTTTGATCATCGCGTTCCCTGCAGCCACTGGCGCGCGATGAACAGCGCCGCCAGCGAGCGTCCCTCGGAGAAGTCCTCGCGCAGCATCAGCCGGTCCAGTTCGGCCAGCTTCCACGGCACCACTTCCAGTTCTTCCGGCTCGTCGCCGGCCAGCTTTTCCGGATACAGGTCGCGTGCCACCACCAGCCACGACTGATGGCTCATGTAGGTGGGGGCCAGGGTCATCGCGCGCAGCACGTCGACCTGGCGCGCGCCATAGCCGGCCTCTTCCTTCAACTCGCGGTCGGCCGCCTCCTCGGGAGTCTCGCCGGCGTCGATCCGGCCCTTGACCAGGCCCAGCTCGTAACGGTGCATGCCGGCCGCGTATTCACGTACCAGCAGCACGGTCTCGTCGTCCAGCATCGGCACCACCACCACCGCACCATGGCCACGGCTGACCAGGCGTTCGAAGCGGCGGCGTTCACCGTTGGAAAACTCCAGGTCCAGGTGCTGGCGCTGGAAGGGGCCGTTCTCCTCATCGGTGATCCGATGGATGATCGGCAAGCGACGGCCGGCACGGTCATCGTTCATGCGGAATCTCCGCGGCGGCCGGCGCCAGCGCCGGGGCCGATAGAATGTGCAGGCAGCAACATGTTCATGAGCCCGAAATGCTAGCAGACCCAACCCCCTCCCCGCTGGCCCAGCACTGGCGGCAACGCGACCTGCAGGTGCTGTGGCACCCGTGCACGCAGATGCGTGAGCACCCGCATACCCTGCCGCTGGTACCGATCGCCCGTGGTGAAGGCGCATGGCTGATCGACCACGACGGCAACCGCTACCTGGACGCCGTCAGCAGCTGGTGGACCAATCTGTTCGGCCATGCCGAGCCGCGCATCGGCGGCGCCATCGCGGCGCAGGCCGGGCAGCTGGAACAGGTGATGCTGGCTGGCTTCGGCCACGAGCCGGCAATCACCCTGGCCGAGCGCCTGCTGGCGCTGGCGCCACGCCAGCCCGGCCGCGAACCGCTGGCCAAGGTGTTCTACGCCGACAACGGCTCGGCCGGCGTGGAAGTCGCGCTGAAGATGGCCTTCCAGTATTTCCAGAACCGCGGCGAGCCACGGCGCACGCGTTTCATCGCGCTGGAGAACGGCTACCACGGCGAGACCCTTGGCGCACTGGCGATGGCGGACATCCCGTTGTACCGCCGCGTCTACGCACCGCTTCTGGCCGAAGGCCTGTTCGCGCCCTCGCCCGATGCCTACCTGGCCGAGCCGGGGCAGAGTGCGGCTGATCGTGCACGCCAGGCCGCCGATGGCCCGGCCACCGTGTTCGACCAGCATCCGGGCGAGATCTGCGCGGTGATCCTGGAGCCACGCCTGCAGTGCGCCGGCGGCATGCGCATGCATGACCCGGTCTACCTGCAGCGTGTGCGCGAACTGTGTGATGCGCACGGCGCATTCATGATTGCCGATGAGATCGCCACCGGCTTCGGCCGCACCGGCACCCTGTTCGCCTGCGAGCAGGCTGGGGTGATGCCGGACCTGATGTGCCTGTCCAAGGGCCTGACCGGTGGCTTCCTGCCACTGGCCGCGGTGCTGGCCACGCAGGCGCTGTACGACGCCTTCCTTGATGACTCGCGCGAGCGCGCCTTCCTGCATTCGCACAGCTACACCGGCAACCCGCTGGCCTGTGCGGCTGCGCTTGCGACGCTGGACATCTTCCGCGACGACGATGTGATCGCCCGCAACCGTGGCATCGCCTCGGTGATGGGCACGCTGGCAGCGCCATTCGCCGATCACCCGCATGTGGCCGATGTGCGTCAGGCCGGCATGGTGGTGGCCTTCGAACTGTCACGCGATGGCAACAGGCGGACCCCGTTCGACCCGGCGCTGCGACTGGGCCTGCATGCCTACAAGGCTGCGCTGAAGCGTGGCGTGGTGCTGCGTCCACTGGGCGACGTGCTGTACTGGATGCCGCCCTACTGCGTGGACGACGAACAACTGGAGCTGCTGGCACATACCACGCTGGCGGCGATTGACGAGGCGATTGCATGCGCGTGACCCGCTGCCCCATCGACCTGGCGCTGCACAGCGGCCAGACCGTGACCCTGCCGGAAGAGACGGCCAACCATCTGGTGCGGGTGATGCGCCTGCGCGAGGGTGATACCTGCGTGCTGTTCAACGGCGATGGCCACGACTACAGCGCCACCCTGACCGCGGCCGGCAAGCGCGAGGTGCAGGTGCGCATCGATGCAGTGCAGGCCATCGACAATGAATCACCGTTGGCGATCACCCTGCTGCAAGGCATCGCGCGTGGCGAGAAGATGGACCTGATCCTGCAGAAGGCCACCGAGTTGGGCGTGAGCGCCATCGTTCCGGTGAATGCCGAGCGCACCGAAGTGAAGCTGGATGCCGCGCGCGCGGAGAAGCGCGTAGCGCACTGGAACAACGTGGTGACCTCGGCCTGCGGCCAGTCCGGGCGCGCGCGCATTCCCCAGGTGGGATCGCCGTTGTCACTGGCGCAGGCTGCGGCGACGCTGCCGGCCGATACGCTGCGGCTGACGCTGGACCCCCTGGGCGCCCATCGCCTGTCGACACTGGACGCTGCGCCGACGGGCGGCATCGTGATCGCGATCGGCCCGGAAGGCGGGTGGTCGCCGCGCGACCGCGATCAACTGGCGGCGGCCGGCTTCCAGGGGCTGCAGCTGGGCCCGCGCATCCTGCGCACGGAGACGGCCGGCCTGGCCGCGATCGCGGCATTGCAGGCGCGGCTGGGGGATCTGGGGTAAGGCTGATGGGTGGTAGTGCCGGCCGCTGGCCGGCATCCACGGAATCATGCGGTTGCCGGCCAGCGGCCGGCACTACCGGGAATCCGACCGGCCGATTCCCGATCAGGCCGCCAGCGAATCCAGTGCGGCTTCCAGCGCGTCCAGGTTTGGCAGCAATGCGCTCTGCTCACCCAGCAACACGCGCATGTGCACGATCTGCGGCAGGGTTTCCTCGGAAGCATCGGCCAGCAGGCCATCGCGCGGCACCGAGATCAACTGCGGGAAATTCTGCGTAAGCAGCGCGTAGTACGGGCGCTGTGCGTTGCCGCTCAGGACCTTCAGCACCACCACTTTGTTGTGGCCGCCCACCGCTTCCTCGCCCAGCCCGGAAAGCCGCGCGAACGACACCAGCGGCACCTGCCAGCCGTGCCAGCCGATCTCGCCGACCAGCCAGCGCGGTGCATCGGAGACCGGCTGCACCGGCACCCGCGACATCATTTCGGCCACGGTGGCATTGGGCAGCAGCACGCGCTCGTTGCCAGCCTGGATCAGGACGCCGCGGATTTCGTCATTGCTGGCATAGCTCATGGTGCGTCTCCGTTGTCGTCCTGCTCGCCCCAGCGCGCGGCGATGGCCTGCGCCAGGTCCTGCGGTTCGCCGGCCACCATGCCGGCAGCCACCACGGCGGTCGCCGCGGCCGGGTCGTAGCAGCCTTCCCCGACCTGGCCGGCCACCCAGGCACCCGCCGCAGCAAGGTCCAGTGCCGGCCCGACGTGGGCCAGGTCGGCACCGCTGAGCAGCACCAGCGCGGTGTGTTCCGCCGGCAGCGCGGCCAGCGAGATACCCTGCGCATCGCTGAGGAAATGCAGGCCGTCGGCTGTCACGCATACGCCGATGTCATCGGCCAGCACGTGTACTTCACCGGGGACGGCCCGCTGGCCGGCTTCGGCCAGCTGCACCGGCAACGGCGACACGCGTGCCATCTGCTTGACCAGGTTGCCATAACGGCCGCCATCCAGGCGCATGTGCACCAGCACCGGCACGCTCAGCGACGACGGCAGCGCACCGAGCAGACGGCGCAGCGCATCCGGGCCACCAATGCCGGCCAGCACCAGCAGCGAACCGGCACGTGCGCCCGCGGGCGCCGCAGCATCCAGGTCCACCAGGCTGAGGTGATCGGTATCGAAGGATGGCAGCGTTGCTTCCACCGCGGCGCTGTGGCCGGTGGCTGCGGATACGTCTGCTACGTCCTCGACCAGCGACCACGCGGTGTGGTCGAAGGAGACCGGCGGCGGGGCCGCTGCGGCCGGCGGGGCAACCGGCTGCATCGGCGCTGCATCCAGCGGCTCCGGCACGACCGGCTGCAGCGCGGCCAGTGCCTGCTCCAGCGCGATCGGTTCGTGCAGGTGCGCCGGTGGCGCGTACAGGCTGTCCGCCGGTACCTCGTCGGCCCAGCTCAATGCCTGGTCCAGATGCGGCAGAAGCGCTTCTTCCCGTGGTGCCGGCGGCGGTGCCGGGTGACCCGGTTCCAGCTGCAGGGCGGGTTCGTCTTCCGCACCCGGCGGCAGCACCTGCTGGTGACCGTGCAGCTTGGCGGCCAGGTGGCGGCCCCAGCGCTGTGCCTCCCAACCATCACGGCGCGCCGCCAGTTCGGCCTCGTCGAAGACCAGGGTCAGGCCCGGTGCGGACAGCACCGCTTCAAGCCGCTCCAGAGCATCCTCGATGGCCGCCTCCAGCGCGATCACCACGAACTGTGGACGCGCGTCCTGCAGCAGCTGCGGTTCCAGGCCGTTCGGGTCGTCTTCCAGCACCAGCTGCACATCGGCATGCGACAACGCCTCGCGCAGGCGCTCGCGCGCCGCGCCGGGACGGGCCAGCAGGGCGACGGCCGGGGCCGCCTGGGCTTCACTCACGGACACGGGCGATCCCCAGCAGGTCGTACACGTTACGCATCAGGTCCAGCTCCTGGTACGGCTTGCCCAGGTAGCGCTGCACGCCGATCTCGAAGGCGCGCTGGCGGTGCTTGTCGCCGCTGCGCGAGGTGATCATCACGATCGGCACGTCCTTGTAGCGCGGGTCGGCGCGCATCGCGGTGGCGAGCTCGTAGCCATCCATGCGCGGCATCTCGATGTCCAGCAGCATCAGGTCGGGCACGCGTTCTTCCAGGCGCTCCAGTGCTTCCACACCGTCGCGGGCGACGCTGACCTCGAAGTTGTGGCGTTCGAGGATGCGCCCGGTGACCTTGCGCATGGTCAGCGAATCGTCCACCACCATCACCAGCGGCACCTGGCGCTCCTGGCGCGGCGCGTTGGCCAGCACCGGCAGCGTCGGGTTGGCGAGGAAGCGGCGCACCAGCGGCGCCACGTCCAGGATCACCACCACGCGGCCATCGCCGGTGATGGTGGCGCCGTAGATGCCCGGCACCGAAGCAATCTGCAGGCCGACCGGCTTGACCACGATTTCGCGGTTGCCCAGCACCTGGTCGATCGCCACGGCGGCACGCAGGTCACCGGCACGGACCAGCAGCAACGGCGCCTGGTCCTGGCCATCGGCACGCGCCGGAGCCTGCCCGACCAGGCTGCCGAGGTCGTACAGCGGATAGTCCTCGCCGCTGTAGCGATAGCTGCTGTCGGCCGCTTCGAAACGCTCGCGCGACAGGCGGCCGATGCCACTGACCGAGGCGACCGGCACCGCAAAGGTGGTTTCGCCGATCTGCACGAACACCGCCTGGGTGACGGCCAGCGTCTGCGGCAGGCGCAGGGTGAAGCGCACGCCCTGGCCACGCACCGACTGGATGTCGACCGAACCACCGAGCTGGCGCACTTCGTTGCGCACCACGTCCATGCCCACGCCTCGGCCTGCCAGCTGGCTGACCTGGTCGGCAGTGGTGAAACCGGAGGCGAAGATCAGGTTGTCCAGTTCCTGCTCGTTCGGCTGCGCATCGGCAGCCAGCAGGCCACGGTCGATGGCGCGGCGGCGGATCGCTTCGCGGTCCAGGCCGGCGCCGTCGTCGGCCACTTCCAGCACGATTTCCGAGCCTTCGCGGTGCAGGCGGATGGCGATCTCGCCCTCCTCCGGCTTGCCAGCGGCGCGACGCTGTTCCGGCGCTTCCAGGCCATGGGCCACGGAGTTGCGCAGCATGTGCTCCAGCGGCGCGACCATGCGATCGAGGACGTTGCGGTCCAGTTCGCCGTGAGTGCCTTCCAGGGTCAGGTGGACCTGCTTGCCGGTATCCATGCCGGACTGGCGGACCACGCGGCGCAGGCGCGGCACCAGGCCATCGAACGGCACCATGCGCGCGCGCATCAGGCCGTCCTGCAGTTCCGAACTTACGCGGGACTGCTGCTGCAGCAGGGAGTCGTACTGGCGCGACAGATCGTCCAGCACGCCCTGCAGGCCACCAAGGTCGGCGGCGGACTCGTTCAGCGCACGGCTGAGCTGCTGCAGGGTGGAGAAACGGTCCAGTTCCAGTGGATCGAACTTCTGGTCAGCCTGGTCCTGCTCGCGCTGGTAGCGGGCGACGATCTGCGCCTCGGTTTCCAGATCGAGGCGGCGCAGCTGGTCGCGAAGACGCGCATTGGTGCGCTCCAGTTCACCCATCGCGCCACGGAAGGCACCGAGCTGCTGTTCCAGACGCGAGCGGTAGATCGCCACTTCACCGGCGTGGTTGACCAGTCGGTCGAGCAGGTCGGCGCGCACGCGCACCTGTTCCTGCTGCGGACGGGCCAACGGGTCTTCGTAGGCCACGCCTTCGGCCGGCAGCGGTGCCGACAGCGGAGCATCGGCCGGCGGCGTCAGCGGGCCCGCAGCCTGCGCCGGCACGGTCTCGGCCTCGCTGGCCGCACGCGCGGCCGCAGCGGCTGCCGCGATATCGGTGGTGGTGCGGACCTCGAAGACCTCCACCAGGTCCTGTGCAGGTTCCACCACGCGGTGGGCACCGGTCCGGGTGAGCAGCTGGTGCAGGCGGTCGAAGCCGCGCTCCAGCAGCTGCACGTCGCGGCGTTCGATCTCGGTGCGGCCGGCCGCCACGGCTTCCAGCAGGGATTCGATGCTGTGGCCAAGGTCGCCGATGGCATTGATGCCCGCCATGCGTGCGCCACCCTTCAGGGTGTGCAGGTCACGCTGCAGGCCGGCCAGTACCTCTCGATCCTGCGGCGCATCGCGCAGTTCGCTGATCAGGCCATCGCAATGATCGAGCAGATCCTTGCCTTCCTCGACGAAGATGTCGACCAGCTCGCGGTCGTACACACTGAAGTCGAGCGCATCGGCGCCGTCCGCGGTTTCTTCCGGAGTGGAGGCTTCTTCGTGGAGCGGTGCACGCTCCACAGCGTCGGCCTCGGCAGGTTCGGCATCGGCGTGGGCCGTGCCTTGGCCCGGTGCATCTTCCAGTTCGAAGAACCGTACCGGCTCGGCGGTGGCCTGCAGTGCTTCGGCAGCGCTCACCTCGTTCACCGTCGCCGGGGACGGCTGATCGGCGCTCTCTCCTTCGCCGACCGCCGCCTCCCCGCCGACGTCCGCATCCTCGGCAAAGGCTTCCGCCTCGCCCGGCGCGAGTTCGCTGGCCTGGAGGCCGAGCACGGGCCATTGCCCGTCGTCGTCCAGGGTCTGCTCTTCGTCGATCACGTGCAGGCCGGCCTCGAGCGCGGCTGCAAGCGTGACCGGTTCTGCAAAACCCGGCGCAGCCATTTCATCCTGCAGGCTCGACAGCTCGCTGTCGAGTGGCAGTGCAGCAGCGCCGTCGTCAAGGCTGGCGTCGGCATCGCCCAGGTCAGCGGACATCGACGTATTCAGGTCGATTGCGTCAATCTCCACGGACGCCGGCATCTCATCGGCGTCGCGGTCATCCACCGGCAGCGCGCGGGCATCCAGGTAGGGCGACAGGTCGTCCGCGGCGGTCAGATCGGCCTCCGCGACCGGCGTCGTTGCGACGTCCAGGTCGGTCGTCGCAACAACCGGCTCGCTCTGGACCGGCTGGATCGATTCAATCGATCCGGTGCCTTCGGTGGTGGCTTCGCCTTCACCCGGTACCGATGGCCATCCGGCATCGAAGTATCGCGAAAGATCATCACTGCCGGTCAATTCGCCGACATCGAGGCCTGTGCCGATCACGCCCGCGGTCCCGGCGGCCTGCGCGTCGACCGCAAGCGGTTCCGGCTCAGGTCCGGCAGGTTCGACCCCAGGCGCGGCAGCTTCGAACGCAGGACCGGTCTCCAGCGCCAGATCCTCGTCGTCGTCCTCCAGCCCAACCATCGGCCAGCGCGCTTCCGGCAGTTCACCGGCCAGCGCCTGCAGGCGCTGCACCAGCGCTTCCTGCGGCGTGATGCGCGGCTGTTCGGCCTGCAGCGCTTCCATGGTCGCGGTGATCGCCTGCGCGGTCGCATCCAGCGCAGCCACGCCCTCGTCCCCCGGCACCACGTCTGCAGCCAGCGCGCGCTTGATGTAGGACTCGGCACCGCCGGTAACGGCCGTGATTTCCGGCACTTCGGTCATTGCGAAGGCGCCGTTCATGGTGTGCACCGCGCGCAGCAGCGCGTCGCTGACCGGCTGCGGCGCCTGCTGCGCCGAGCGCAGCCAGTCCTGCAGGGTCGCCTGGTGGACTTCCACTTCGGCTTCCAGGATCTCGCGCAGCACGCTGTCGATGTTGGCCTGCGTGCCCAAGGCTTCAGGCGCCGGGTCCGCATCGGCTTCAGCCTGTACCGACGCCATTGCTTCGGCCTCGAGGATGCGGCTGATCTCGTCCTCGCCATCGGCTTCGACCACCGGTGCGGCGGGCGCGGCCGCAACCGGCAGCGGTACGTAATAGGTTTCCTCACCCGCGCCGACGCGATCGGCAATGGCCTGCATCGCCTGCAGGTCCACGCTGATGCGCTGGCCATGACGCAGTGCGGCGTTCAGCTGCGGCAGCGCGGCATGTGCGTTGTCGACCATGGCCAGCACGGCTGGCGTCGCCGCGCGGCTGCCGTCGAGCACGCGGTTGAGCATGCCCTCGATCTTCCACGCGAATTCGCCCAGGGTGCGTGCACCGACCAGTCGGCCACTGCCCTTGAGCGTGTGGAAGATGCGGCGGATAGGACGCAGACGGTCCATGTTGTCCGGCTGCAGGCGCCATGCCGGCAGCAACGTACCGAGGTTGGCCAGTTCGTCGTCGAACTCTTCCAGGAACACCTCGCGGATGTCCTCGTCGATGTTCTCGGCATCGTCGTCGAAACCCGCTTCGAAGCCGGCTTCTGTACCTTCCGCGTCGCCCCCGGCGAGCGGCGCTTCCGCATCGGCCGGCGTCCGGGCCGCCTGCGGATTGAAGTCCGCGGCGGCAGCGCTCAGCTCGGCAAAGAACTGCGCGTCGGCTTCGCTGAAATCAATCGGCGCAATGGTGTCGATGTCGATCATCGACACTGCCGGTGCCGGTACATCGCCAAGCGGTGCGGGCGTTTCCACCGGCATATCCACCGGGGTGATGTCCGGTTCTGCGGCAACAGGGTTTTCTTCCACCACCGCAGGGGCGGTGGCATCGACGCTCTCCAGCGACGGATGCGGCCCGGCAGCGTCCTCCAGCGACAATGTCTCCATCGCATGCAGCGACAGCACGTCGTCGGCATTGTCCAGCGCATCGGCATCAAAACGGAACACGACGTCGTCGCTTGCAGAAACCGCATCATGTTCGGCGGCCACCGGGTCGAACACCGGTGCGGCATGCGTGCCGGTCTCGATGGACAGCGTCGTGTCGGCGGCGTCCTCGACGTCCAGGCCAGTCGTCGCATCGGACTGCACCGGCAGCGTCGCCTCCGACAGCGTCCACTGCGTGGCGGCCCCCTGCCCTGCATCGGCCTGTTCGAAACTGACCGGATCGAAGCTGGCAAACGTCGGACTGCGCTCATCGTCCACTGGAGCGAGCGGATCGGCCTCCGGATGGAACGGTGCCAGATCCCATTGCGGGACTTCGGGCGCCGGCGCGCTGGAAGCGGCAAAGACCAGCGGTGCATCCGCCTCGTCATGCAGCGACAGCGGCGCGGCGGCGACGGACCCCAGCCCACCGAACATCAAGCTGTTGTCCACCGCCGCCGGCGAAGGCGTGGCCGGTGGCGGATCGAAGGTGAAGTCCGGCAGCGGTACCGGCACCTCACCGGGTGCCGGCGCAGCAGACTGTACCGGGATCTCAATGGGCTCCGGCTGCAATGCCGTGGCCAGCAGCGGAACCGGCTCGCGCTCGATGGACTGCGGCGTAAACGTTGCCGCCTCGGCCGCATCGCGGTCCGGCAGTGGCCAGTAGCGCAGCGCCTCAAGGCTGCTGCGGGTGATGTCGAGGATGTCCTCGCGGCCCGGACGGCGGTCGCGCAGGGCTTCCAGGTAGTACTCCAGGCTGGCCATGGCGTCGGCCAGGGTGTCCAGCTGACGGCCACTGGGCACGCGCTGGCGACCGATCAGCTCGGCTTCGATGTACTGCTGCACACCGCGCAGGTAATCGGCAGCCGTGCCAAGATCCAGCATGCGCAGCGCGCCGGAGACATCGCCCAGCAGGCGCGGCACGTCCTGCAGCTCGGCATGGTGCCAGCCGGTTTCGATGAAAGCGACGAAATGCTCGCGGGCGGCGGCGAAGTTGGCGATGGCCTCATGCGCCAGCACCTCTACCGTGCGCCGGTTCTCCACTGCGCTCGGATCGTCCTCGCCACTGCCGTCGGCACCCAGATGGGCGACCTGGTCATCCAGCGAGGCATCCACGTAGAGCAGCGCACCGGCAATATCCAGCAGCAGGTTCTCGTCGATCTGCTGGCGGCCTTCCACCACGCCACGCAGTGCATCACGCTGCTGCACGACCACGCCGCGGGCCACGCCCAGGCCCATCATGCCCAGCGTATCGGCCACCGCGCCCAGTTCATTGGCCTGGATCTGCAGCTGTTCCGGCGCACCTCCGGTACGCAGGTGCAGGTCCAGTGCATCCTTGATGCGCAGCAGTTCTTCCTTCACCGCGCTGCCAACGGTGTCGAGCAGTTCGCGGTTGCGCCCGCTCAGGCTGCCACGCGCGTGGTCCAGTTCGGCCTCGGTGGCGGTGACGCTGTCCGGCGCGAACGCCAGCAGCACGCTGTCATGCACGCCTTCCTCGCCACGCGCGGCGCGGATCTCGTTGAGCAACGGCATCAACACGATCGGAATGTCGCGATGGCCGTTCTGCAGGCGCTCCAGGTAGTCGGGCAGCAGCACGCTGCCGCGCATCAGGGTCGCGCAGGCTTCATCGCGGTCGGCCACGCCACCGGCGCCGATGGCATGGGCCAGCTGTTCAAGCTCCTCGGCCACCATCGCCGGGGCGTACAGCTCGACCATGCGCAGGGTGCCCTGCACCTGGTGCAGGTAGCCGGCGCAGATGCGCATGCGGCTGGCATCGGTCGGGTCTTCCGCGTAGTACTCGACCTCGTTGCGCACCTGACGCAGGGTCTCGTCCAGCTCCGGCTTGACCCAGCCCAGCGCTGCGTGGCTCATCGCATCGCGCAGACTGCTCATGGACGCGCTCCGTTCGCCGCCGCGCGGAAGCCGCGCGAGTTCTGGCGTGGGGAATGGAAATGCTTCATCGACTGGTTCCTTGCTCGCCGCCCTGCCCGCGTCACGCCGGCAGCTTGAAGTCGGCGACCGAACGACGCAGGTCGGCCGCCAGCTGCGCGAGGTGGCCGATCGATTCGGCGGTCTGCCCGGCACCCTGCGAGGTCTGGCCGGTGATCTGCCGGATCACGCCCATGGTGCGGGTGATGTCCGAGGCCGCGGCCGACTGCTGCTGGGCGGCGATGGAGATGTTCTTGATGAGGGTGTTCAGTGCATTGGACACGCGCTCGATTTCGGTCAGCGCGGTGCCGGCGTCCTCGGCCAGGCGTGCACCGGATACCACTTCGGCGGTGGTCTGCTCCATCGAGGTGACCGCTTCGTTGGTATCGGCCTGAATGGCCTGCACCAGGTTCTCGATGCGTCGGGTCGCGCCGGAGGTACGTTCTGCCAGGCGCTGCACTTCGTCGGCCACGACCGCGAAACCGCGGCCCGCTTCACCGGCCGAAGCCGCCTGCACCGCCGCGTTCAACGCCAGGATGTTGGTCTGCTCGGAAATGTCGTTGATCAGTTCCACGATCGAGCCGATTTCCTGCGACGACTCGCCCAGGCGCTTGATGCGTTTGGAGGTTTCCTGGATCTGGTCGCGGATCTGGTCCATGCCCTGGATGGTCTCGCGCACCACGCCTGCACCCTCGGCGGCGATCACCACCGAACGCTGTGCCACGTCGGCCGATTCGGCCGAGTTGCGCGACACCTGCTCGATGCTCGCCGCGATTTCGCCGATGCGGTCCGACGCCGAGGTGATCTGGTTGGCCTGGTGGCCCGCCGCCTCTGCCAGCTGCATGGCAGTGGCCTGGGTCTCCTGGGTGGACAGCGCGACCTTGGCCGAGGTGTCGTTGATGGTGGTCACCAGGTGGCGCAGCTCGTCGACCGCGTAATTGATTGCGTCGGCGATGGCGCCGGTCATGTCCTCGGTCACCGAGGCCTTCACCGTCAGGTCGCCCTCACCCAGCGAGGAGATTTCGTCCAGCAGCCGCATGATCGCCTGCTGGTTGCGACTGTTGAACTCCACCTGGGTCTGGTAGCGCAGTTCCTGCTCGCGCGAGCGGCTGCGCACGTTGGTGGAGACGAAGCCGATGATCGCGATCAGCGACAGCGCACCGGAGACCACGCCGATCCAGAAGTTCGGGAACAGGCGGGTATCGGACACCGAGCCGAACGAGGAAAACGCCTCGAACAGCTTGCGGCTGTCGTCCAGCATGTGCGCCGAGCCCTGGCCCAGCGCGGTGGCGGCCGACTGCGCGGCGAACAGCTGGCGCGAGCTGGCCAGGATCGCGTCGGCGTCCTGCTTCATCGCCTGCCACTTCTGCTGCGACTGCTCCAGCGCGGCCACGGCGGCGGCACCGCGCACGGCAGTGATGCCCAGTTCTTCGTTGCCATTGCGCAGGCCGTCGAGCACCTGCGAGAACACGGTGATGTCGCGGGCCAGTGCATCGCCCGAGGTGGCAGCGGCGCTGCCACCGGCACGCATTTCGGTCACGCGGCGAGCCATCGAACCGGCCACCACCACCTGCTGCAGCGCGCTGTACACCTGCGCCGACGGTGCGCCGGAGGCGGACATCGCACGCACCAGTTCGTTCAGCTGGGCCTGCAGGCCCGGCACCGCGCCGGTGAAGTTGTTGGCGTTGCCGGCCAGTGCCAACACCGCCGGCTCGCTGGCGACCAGCTGCCCGGCCTGTTTGCCCAGCGGCGCCCAGGTTTCACCCAGCGTGGTGATCGCGCCGGACACGCCCGGCTCCTTGCCGTAGCGCCCCTGCAGGGTCGACACGTTCTGTTCGATCGCGTTGCGGGTCGCCTTGAAGGCGGTGAACGCCTGCGCGTTGCCGCCCACCGCGTCACGGCCCTGGTTGGCCAGCTGCTGCGACAGCACCTGCAGGTCGGCGGCCTTGGAGCCGGCATCGGCCAGGCGACTGCCCTGCCAGGTGGCGACGCCGGTGTTGACGCCGAACAGGATCATCGATGCCAGCAGCAGGAACAGCCAGAGGTTGCTGCCGCCCAGCCGCAGCTTGCCGGTCTTGGTGGCGTCCGAAGCAGTACTCATCGTTCAACCTCGATCTTCAATGCAGGGGGCGATGCCCGGCCTCAGGCCGCGGCTTGCCGGAATTCAGGGGTACGCGACAGCAGCGAGAGGGAGAACACACCCCAGTCGTGGCCGTCGGCGTGGAAGGCGCGATCGACGAAGTGGCCGTAACGCCCTTCGGCCAACGTACCGGCCGCGATCTGCTGGTCCAGTTCGAAGCTGCGCTGGCCGAACAGTTCATCGATGGTCAGGGCGACGTCGCCGCCGGCCTGGCGCATGATCAGCACGCGCTGGCCTTCCTGCTGCACGGTACGCGTGCCTTCCAGGAAGTACTTCAGGTCGACCACCGGGAACAGGTTGCCGCGCAGGTTGCCCACGCCCAGCAGCCACGGCTGCGCGCACGGCACCGGAGTCACCGGCGGCATCGGCACGATTTCCACCACTTCACGGAAATCGGACACCAGCCGGCGCTGGCCTACGCGGTACCCCACGCCACGCCAGAGGTCCTGGGCGAACTGCCGCTCGGGCAGCTGCACCGCATGGGCCAGGCTGCGCCGTTCGTAGGCTTCAAGAATGTCGAAGGGCGAGCGCATCAGGCCACCAGTTCGTTGATCCGCGCGATCAGTTCATCCTCGCGCGGCGGCTTGACGATGTAGTCGGCCGCGCCCTGGCGCAAGCCCCATGCCTTGTCGGTTTCCATCGCCTTGGTGCTGACGATGATCACCGGGATGTGCTTGATCGCCGCATCACGGGCCATCGCGCGGGTGGCCTGGAAGCCGCTCATGCCGGGCAGGACCACGTCCATCAGCACCAGCTGCGGCACCTGGTCGCGGACCAGCTGCAGTCCATCCTCGGCGTTGTCCGCTTCCAGCACCTCGTGGCCGGCACGGCGCAGCCACTGGGTGAACACCGCGCGGTCGGTCGGTGAATCCTCGATCAGAACGATACGAGCCATTGTGCCTTTCCCCCCTGGTCAGGCGTTGACGTATGTGCGGATGGCACCCAGCAGTTCTTCACGCGTGAAAGGCTTCGTCAGGTATTGCTCCGAGCCGACGATGCGTCCCCGCGCCTTGTCGAACAGGCCATCCTTGGACGAGAGCATGATGACCGGGGTCGCCTTGAACAGCTGGTTGCCCTTGATCAGCGCACAGGTCTGGTACCCGTCCAGGCGCGGCATCATGATGTCGACGAAGATGATCTGCGGTTGCTGGTCTGCGATCTTCGCAAGCGCTTCAAAGCCGTCGGTGGCGGTCACCACCTCGCAGCCTTCGCGCTTGAGCAGCGTTTCCGCAGTCCTGCGGATGGTCTTCGAATCATCGATGACCATCACCCGGAGTCCTGCGAGTTCCCCGCCCGCAGTCGTGTTTTCAGTCATTGCCTATCCCCAAGCGCACGGCCCGATCTCTGGCGGGGGCCGCTACGAAAGCGTATCTATATCGCACTTTCCGCGCCCGCTTCAAGGCCGCCCCATGGCGCGGGGCATGGCACCCTCCTGAACGTGACGGGTTTCGCAATGACTGCGCGAGCGCCGGGCGGACGCTGCGTTGCAGTACGGCGGGGAGGCACGCGACCGGCGTTGCCGCTACCATCAACGCCTTGCCTGACAGGTGCGCCCATGCCGTTGAACGTCATCGTGGTGATGGATCCCATCGCCCACATCAAGATCGCCAAGGACACCACCTTCGCCATGCTGCTGGAAGCCCAGCGCCGCGGCCATGCCCTGCACTACGTGCGCCCGGGCGGCCTGGCCCTGGAGGGCGGCGTGGCGGTGGCCCAGACCGCGCCATTGCAGGTGCGCGACGACCCGGCCGGCTGGTACGAGCTGGGCGCGTTCAGCCGCACCGAATTCGGCCCCGGCCAGATCGTGCTGATGCGCAAGGACCCGCCGGTCGACGCCGAATACATCTATGACACCCAGGTGCTGGACGTGGCCGCAGCGGCCGGCGCCTGCGTGGTCAACAACCCGCAGGGCCTGCGCGACTACAACGAGAAGCTGGCCGCCCTGCTGTTCCCGCAGTGCTGCCCGCCGACCCTGGTCAGCCGCGACGCCAAGGCATTGAAGGCCTTCGCGCTGGCGCATGGCCAGGCCGTGCTGAAGCCGCTGGACGGCATGGGTGGCCGCTCGATCTTCCGCAGCGGCCAGGGCGACCCGAACCTGAACGTCATCCTGGAAACCCTGACCGACGGCGGCCGCAGGATGGCACTGGCGCAGAAATTCATCCCGGACATCACCGCCGGCGACAAGCGCATCCTGCTGGTCGATGGCGAGCCGGTCGACTACTGCCTGGCGCGCATCCCGCAGGGTGATGAATTCCGCGGCAACCTCGCCGCCGGCGGGCGTGGCGAAGGCCGCCCGCTGAGCGAGCGCGACCGCTGGATCGCCGCCCAGGTCGGCCCGGAAATGAAGCGCCGCGGCATGCGCTTCGTCGGCCTGGACGTGATCGGCGATTACCTGACCGAGGTCAACGTGACCAGCCCGACCTGCGTGCGCGAACTGGATGCGCAGTACGGCCTGAACATTGCCGGCACCCTGTTCGACGCACTCGAGGCCGGCCTGCGCTGATGCCGTCCGCACCTGCCGTACTGCCCCCGCCGCCGCGCGAAGCGCAACGGCTGGGGGCAACCATCGCGCTGTCGGTGCTGGTCCACGCCCTGCTGATCCTGGGCGTGGGCTTCGCCGTGAAGGGCGATGCGCCGCTGGTGCCGACGCTGGAAGTGATCTTCAGCCAGACCCGCACCGCGCTGACCCCGAAACAGGCCGATTTCCTGGCTGCGGCCAACCAGGAAGGGGGTGGCGAGCACGACCGCGCGCAGCGTCCGCGCGACAACCAGGCCGGCATCGTGCCGCAGGCCCAGTCCGGAATCAGCCCGGTTCCACAGCAGCAGCAATCGGCCGCGCCGGTTCCACCGCCACAGGCACGGGTGGTCAGCAGCCGCAATGGCGAAGAGGTGGTGGCGCAGGCACAGTCCCGCCCCACGCCGGATCAGCCCGAACCGGATGCGCCGTTGAGCGCACGCGAGCAGCGCGATGTGGAGATGGCGCGGCTGGCTGCCGAAGTGCATCTGCGCTCGGCGCAGTACGCCAAGCGTCCGAACCGCAAGTTCGTGTCGGCCAGCACGCGCGAGTATGCCTACGCCAATTACCTGCGCGCCTGGGTCGACCGTGCCGAGAAGGTGGGCAACCTGAACTATCCGGACGAGGCCCGGCAGCGCCGCCTCGGCGGCCAGGTGGTGATCAGCGTGGGCGTGCGCCGCGATGGCAGCGTGGAGAACAGCCGGATCCTGCGTTCAAGCGGGACGCCGTTGCTGGATGAGGCGGCGCTGCGGGTGGTGAAGCTGGCGCAGCCGTTCCCGCCGTTGCCGAAGACCGAGGATGAGATCGACATCCTGCAGGTTACCCGTACGTGGGTGTTCCTGCCGGGCGGCACCCTGCACGACGACCGGTAGGGGTTTGTTGCCCGGGCCTGCGGCCCGGGACCCGCTGCAAGGCTGGAGCAACGTCAAAATCAACGTCAACAGCAGCGGTCAGGATGCTGGGCTTGGCGGGGCGGTGTCGGGCGGCGGGGACGCCGCAAGTACGTCCCTGTAGGCTTAGCCGCGGCATCCATGCCGCGGATACCCCGCCACCCGACACCGCCCCACCTCCGACAGATCGCGGCGCATCATCGCTTTTGGTAGGTGTCGACCTTGGTCGACACACATCCACGCCACGCGTGGATGCGAGCGAAGCGACCCGCTTTTGACTTTGAATTTTCTTTTCTTGATTTTCCGTGGCGGACGCACACGGAAACTGTCAGAGGCCGGGCGGGTGGGCTGCGCAGGGGCGTGAGCCGCATGGATGCGGCGACCGAGCTTACATGGACGTACTTGCAGCGCCCCCTGCGCAGCCCACCCGCCCGGCCAAACCACGGCTTGTGCTTTCGCCCTCCGCCACGAGGGGCTCAGCCGTTGGCCTTCGCCTTCGCCTCGCGCGCGGCCTGCTGCTCGGCCAGGGTCAGTGCCACGTTGTCACGCAGGTACGCCGGCTCGACCTTCTCCGGTGCAATGGCTTCGCCGCGAGCGAACGCCGGCACCGCCAGTGCCAGTACATCCGATGCCCGCGGCAGCGCCGTCGCATCAAAGCCGCGCAGGCCGTTGCCCAGCTGGGCCACCAGTGCCCCCTCTGCTGCACCGAAACCGGTGCCGACACCGTAGGCCGACATCCCTCCCGGCAGCGCAACCGCAGCGGGTGCGCACACGCGTTCGGCATCACGAGCCACCGGCAGGCCGTCCACACGCTCGAAGCGCGCGACATACAGCTCGCCCATCCGTGCATCGATCGCCGACAGGATCTGCGTTTCTTCTGCCGGTGCCCGCAGCGCCAGCACCTGCAGCGTCGAGACCGGCAACAGCGGGCGGTCCAGAGCCAGTGCGATGCCCTGGGCAATGGCGATCGCCAGGCGCACGCCAGTGAACGCACCGGGGCCGCGGCTGAGCGCAATGCCGTCCAGCTGGCGGCGGCTGATGCCGGCGTCGGCCAGCAGCGCCTCGGCCCACGGCAGGCTCAGTTCGGCATGCCGGCGCGGGGCGATCTCGAAGCGTTCCAGCACCTGCCCATCGACATGCAGGGCAACGGAACAGGCTTCGGTGGCGGTTTCAAAGGCGAGCAGTTTCATCGGATCGGGTCAGAACAGGGGGAACGTGGCACCGGGCGCCGGCTCGGGGCCGGTCGCAACAGCGGCCGGGGCAGCCGCATCATCGGCCACGGGCGCCCATTGTGGCGTAAAGAAGGCCTGCACATCGGCCAGGCTGCGGGTACGGCGGAACGGCGGCAGTGAATCGAGGAAGACCCGACCATAGCCACGGTTGAGCAGGCGCGGGTCGCACAACACCAACACACCACGGTCGCTCTCGCTGCGGATCAGGCGGCCGACGCCCTGTTTCAGCGCAATCACCGCCTGCGGCAGCTGCTCATCGCGAAACGGATTGCCGCCTTGGCTGCGGATCGCCTCCAGCCGTGCCTCGTACACCGGATCGTCCGGTGCCGCGAACGGCAGTTTGTCGATCATCACCACGCTCAGCGCCTCACCCACCACGTCCACGCCCTCGCGGAAACTGGCCGACCCCAGCAGCACGCCATTGCCCGATTCGCGGAAGCGCTGCAGCAGCGTCGCGCGCGGCGCCTCGCCCTGCACGAACAACGGCCATGGCCCATCACGCAGTGCCTCGGCGGCCTCGCGCAATGCACGGTGCGAGGCGAACAACAGGAATGCCCTGCCGTGCGAGGCCTGCAACACCGGCCGCAGGGTCTGGATCAGCGCAGTGCCGAAGCCACGTGCGGCCGGATCGGGCAGGCCTTCGGGCAGGTAGCACAGCGCCTGCTCGGGCCAATTGAATGGACTCGGCTGGACCAGCGTATGCGGGTCGTCCAGGCCCAGGCGGGTGGCGATGTGGTCGAAGCCACCGCCCACGGTCAGTGTCGCCGAGGTGAAGATCCATGCCGCGCGACTGCGCTCGCGATGCTCACGCAACGGGCCAGAGACATCCATCGGCGTGCGCTGGCAGCGGAAACCACGTGGCGTGAGCTCGTACCAGAGCACATCAGCGGCACTGGCTGTGTCCGCTGGATCGGTATCGAAGTCGAGCGTGGGCTCATCATCGCCCAGCCAGCGGCTGAGTCGCGAGACAGCCTCGCGCGCGCGCGCGTGGCAGGCATCCAGGCCCGCTGCCGCTTCGCGCAGCGGCTGCAGTGCCCGCTCCAGGGTCACCAACCCCGCCATCACCGTATCGAATCCGTCGCGCACCTGTGGCATCGCCAGCGCGCGCCATTGCGTGCCACGCGACGGCAGTCCCTCCATCGCCAAGCGCAGCGCCAACAGCGACTGCTGCAACTGATCGACCGGTTCCTGCAGCGCCGACTGCGCGCCTCCCACGCCACGCGCTTCGGCCAGGCAGTCGCGGCCCAGTTCCTGCCACGGGCGCATGCCGAAACCTTCGCCGAAGAACTGCGCGGCCAGCTCGGGCAACTGGTGTGCCTCGTCGATGACGAAGGCCTGGGCCCCCGGCAGCAGTTCACCGAAACCGTCCTGCTTCAGGGCCAGATCGGCCAGCAGCAGGTGATGGTTGACCACGACCACATCGGCGGCCTGCGCACGCTGCCGCGCACGCACCACGAAGCAGTCATCCCAGAACGGGCAGTCGGTACCCAGGCAGTTGTCGACGGTGGAGGTGACCATCGGCAGCAGCGGCGAATCATCGGCCACGCCTTCCAGTTCGGCGATGTCACCGAACTCGGAACGACCGGACCAGGCCAGGATGCGCTGGAACTGCGCCGCCTGTTCAGGGCTGGAGAACCGCGGCTCGCCCCGCGCCTGCTGCAGGCGATAACGGCACAGGTAGTTCGCGCGTCCCTTCAGCAGCGCACTGCGCAGGCCGACACCGAGCGCCTGGCGCACGCGCGGCAGGTCACGGTGGTAGAGCTGGTCCTGAAGCGCGCGGGTACCGGTGGAAATGATGGTGCGCAACCCGGACAGCAGCACCGGCACCAGATAGGCGAAGGTCTTGCCGGTGCCGGTACCGGCCTCGGCCAGCAGCAGATCGCGCTGCTGCATCGCGTCGGCGATGGCTTCGGTCAGGCGCAGCTGGGCCGGGCGCGGGACGAAGGCGTCCAGATGCGAGGCGAGCGCGCCGCCGTCGCTGAGGGCTTCGCGGCTGGCATGGACAAGGTCGGACATCAGAGGGAAAGGATACCCGGCCGGGCGCTGCCCGGCACCCGTTTCAAGCCAGAGCACCAGCAAAAGCAACGGCAACAGCTTGGTTCATGGCTCTGGGTTTCTACGTGCTGGGCGGGTCGGGAGGGGCAGGCAGGACACGCCGTAAACCCATCCCTGGGGGCTCGATGGCGCCATCCATGGCGCCAACGGTCCTGCCTGCCCCTCCCGACCCGCCTTCGACAGTTTCCCGGTGACGGAGGGACGCGCTCCGTAGCGTCGAGCCTGCTCGACTGGCAGCTCAGAAGCTGTGGCAGGAACGGGAAAAGAAGATGGACTACTGCGAGCGCGCGCAGCGCGCGACCCGCTTTTGATTTTCTTTTTCTTTTCCGTGGCTGGCCGCACACGGAAATTGTCAGAGGTCGGGCGGGGTGGGTTCGCGGGGGTGTCCGCGGCATGGATGCCGCGGCCAAGCCCCCATGGATGGGTTCACGGCGTCCCCCGCGAACCCACCCCGCCCGGCCAAGCGCGGCTTTTGCTTCACGCGGCCAAACAGCCAGCCACGAGGGGCTGCGCCGTTGGCAGGAAACCTAGTACCGCTTGATCCCAGGCACCGTGCAGCCTTCCAGCTGCGCATGCGCCGACACCGCATTCTCCTTCTCGCCCCGCGCCAGGCGCGACTGCTCGATCGTCGCCCAGTGCCGGCGGCACAGCGGCCCTGTCTTCGAGCCCAGGTCGACCGCCTTGCGTGCGAACGTCTCCGCCTGCGCCCACTGCCCCTGCAGCAGCGCCAGCTCGGCACGCTCCTGCAGCACCGCCGGATCACCAGCGACGATCTCCAGCGCATGGTCCAGGCTGCTGGCGGCACCGGCCAGATCGTTGGCCTGGCGTTGCGCCAGCGCGGTCACCCGCAGGTCTTCCACCTGCGAATCACGCAGCGGCTGCACCGACAGCTCCTTGTCGTCAGGACCTGCGGCCGCATCCACCGCCGCCAGGCGCTGTGCCGGCGTAGTGGTGTCGACCGGTTTGATCACCGGCGGTGCACTGCTCACGCAGGCGGCCAGGGCCAGGCTGAGGCCGGTCAGGGCCAGGGGCTGCAGCAGGGATCGCATGTTCATCGGCATCATCGGCTCGGGGGAGGAGTGGCGGCGGGCGCCGCAGCAGGTTCGGCAGGCGGTTCCGGCTTGCGGTCCAGGCCGAACCAGCTGCGCCAGCCACCACCCTCGCCTTCAGCCTCGCCCTGCCCGTCCGGCGACACCGCCGGCGCACACGGAGCATAGGCCGGCGCATAGCCGACCACGAACGGGAAGCGGCGCGCTCCCGGGCAGCCCTCATCAGTCGTGTTGAGGCCGGTGGCGGCCACCGACTGCCAATCCAGGCCCTTGTTGCTGACCCGCAGCGGCGCACTGGGAAGGCGCTGGAAGATGCCCGACCAGACCCGCATCGCGCCGGTGGCACCGTACAGGCCGGCCTGCTCGTTCTGGTCGTTGCCGATCCAGATCACCGCCAGGTGATCACCCGTGTAACCGGCATACCAGCTGTCGCGACCATCGTTGGTGGTACCGGTCTTGCCGGCGGGCTGCAGGCGGCCCAGGCCATCGGCGTTCAAGCGCTGCGCGGTGCCGCTGGCAACCACCTGCTGCAGGCCGACACTGATCAGGTTGGCGGCAATCGAGTCGCCCTCCTGCGCCGGTGCCGGGGTCTTGTCGTAACGTTTGAGCAGCTTGCCCTGCGGATCGAGCACGCCACGCACCGCGTGCAGCGGCTGGATCTCGCCACCGGACGCCAGGAACTGGTACAGCTGCGCCATCGCGTACGGGCTCTGGTCGGTCGAGCCGAGGATCACTGCAGGGTTGGCCTCTGCCTTGATGCCGGCCAGCACATGGATCAGCTGGGTCACGCGCTCGGGACCGACCTGCATGCCCACGCGCACCGTGGCCTGGTTGTAGGAATGCGCCAACGCATCGATCAGGCGCACCGTACCGTGGCTGCGGTTGTCCGCGTTGCCGGGGTTCCAGTTGCGGCCGCGGCCGAGCTGCACGGTCACCGGTGAATCATCGACCCAGCTGGCCAGCGAGTAACGATCCGGCTGCGCCAGCGCCAGCAGGTAGACGAACGGCTTCAGCAGCGAGCCGACCGGGCGCTGTGCTTCGATCGCGCGGTTGAAGCCGACTTCGGAAACCTCGCGGCTGCCGATCACCGCCAGCACGTCACCGTTGTGCACGTCGGTCAGCACCATGCCGGCCTGCAGTTCGGGACGGCGCTTGCTTTCCAGCGACTTGATGGTGCGGGTCACCGCGCCTTCGGCATAGGCCTGCGCGGACGGCGACATGCCGGTCATCACGCTCAGGCCGGCGCCCTGCAGCGCCGATTCCGGATAGTCATGGCCGAGCTGGCGGCGAACCAGGTCCACATAGGCCGGGAAGCGGTTGGCTGCCACCAGGCCCGGCGTCTTGGGCACGCCCAGCGGCGCCTTCAGCGCGCGCTGGTACTCGGCATCGTCGATCAGCGTCGCCTCGTGCAGCTTGCCCAGTACGAAATTGCGGCGATCCAGCGCGCGTTCCGGGTTGCGCCGCGGGTCGTAGAAGGACGGGCCCTTGACCAGGCCGATCAGCAGCGCGATCTGCTCGGTTTCCAGCGACTGCAGGTCACGGCCGAACCAGAACTCGGCGCCGGAAGACATGCCGTGGATGGCCTGGCTGCCGCGCTGGCCCAGGTACACCTGGTTGAGATAGGCCTCGAAGATGGTGCGCTTGTCGTAGCGCGCTTCCATGATCAGCGCGTACAGCACTTCGTTGAACTTGCGGGTGACCGTCTGTTCCTTGCCGATCCCGAGCAGACCGCTGCGGGCCAGCTGCTGGGTCAACGTGGAAGCACCCTGGCGGCTCTGGCCACCGGAGCGGATCGTCACCCACACCGCGCGAGCAATGCCGGACAGATCGATGCCGTGGTGACGATTGAAGTCCTTGTCCTCCACCGCCTGCAGGCCGGTCACCAGCAGGTCCGGCGCCTCGTCCATGCGGATCAGGCGGCGTTCTTCCTGCTTCTGCCCGTACAGGGTGGCAATACGTGCCGGGTCCAGGCGCGCAGCCTTCAGCGCCTTGCGGTTGTCGGCGTCACGCAGCGAGGCGACCGCACCGTCGGCCAGCGACAGTTCCAGCCGGCGCGGTGCGACGCGGCCATCCACGTCGTTGTAGCCACGGCTGGAAATGACGAAACGCCCGCCGTTCACCGCATAGGTGGCCGGCTCCTTGCCCTGCCCGTCATCGCGGTAGGCGGATGCGGCGAGCTCGGTCTTCAGGGTCGCCGCGTCCATCGCCTTGCCCGGCGTGAGCACCAGCGGGCGTGCGTACACGCGGGTCGGAATCTGCCAGCGAAGTTCGCCGAAGCGCTGGGTCACCTGTTGGTTCAGGTACAGCGTATAAGGGATCAGGAAGCCCAATCCCAACGCGACCGCAGCCATGCTCCAGGTGATCAGGCGACGCCGCCACAGCGGGCTGTCGTCCTGCTGGTCGTCGTCGTCGAAATCGTCGATGTCGTCGGAATCGTAGCGTCGGGGCACGGGGATGCAGGCAGGTAGGGTCTGGCGAGTCTAACGCAGGCGCCGCGGTGGCTGGCAGGCGATGGCCCGCGGTTTCACTGCAGTTCAAGCAGCGCGCGGCGCCCGCCACCCGGCCCAGGCGCCCGCAAGCGCTGCCCAGCCCCCTTTCCAGCCGCCCCCCGCCAGGCAGACGTTGGCCAGGCGTGCGATCAACCGCGGCGCATCATGGACGATCCAGCCTGCCGGCACATCCACGCGGCGATACAGCTGCAGTCGCGACCACGCCATGCGCCAGGCGAGCGCGTGGAGTCCCTGGAAGCGCTCCGGCGCCACCACCACGCCACGCTGCCCCAGCAGATCGGCCAGGGCGAGCAGGCGCCGGGCCGTGCGCTGGCGTGCCTGCGAATCGAACAGATCGAGATGGCGCAGGCGTTGCAGGAAACCGCGGCGACTGGCACCGATCTGGTTGTTGCCATGCTGCCGGTAGTCGATGGTCGGTTCGGCCAGCATGTCCAATCCTCCACGCAGCGATGCGTGGACCGCCAGCCATTCGTCGTGGCTCCAGCCCGGCGGGACCGGCAGCGATTCGGCCAGCAGGCCACGGCGCAGCGCACAGGTGGCACCGGTGATGAAGTTGCGCAGCAGGATCGCGTCGATCGCAAGGCCCGAGCGTTCCAGCTCGACTTCAGCCGGATGGACCACCAGTACCTCCAGCAGCCGCTGGCCCAGCGGCGCGCCCTGCGCGTCCACCAACCGCGCATCGCTGTGCAGCAGCAACAGGCCCTGATCGGCGTGGAAGCGCTCCACGTAGCTGCGGACACGCCCCGGATGCCAGACATCATCCTGGTCGCACAGGAACAGGATGTCGGCCTGGCAACGCATCAGTGCGTCGGCGAAATTGCGCACATAGCCGAGATTGCGCGCGTGCTGGACGATCTCGACACGGATGCCAAGCGCCTGTGCGCGCGGCACGAAGGCCTGCAGCAGCTGCGGCGTCTGGTCGCTGGAACCGTCATCGCCGATCATGATTTCGTTCACCGGAAGATCCTGGTCGAGGATGCTGTCCAGCTGGGCCTGCAGGTAGCGCGCACCGTTGTAGGTGCACAGCGCGACGCCAATGCGCTCGGCAGGGGCCGATCGGGATGGCGCGTCAGGCATCGAACGTACTCGCGGAAACAAGGGCCGGGGGATGGTAGCAGAGCCCCCCAGGCGGATGGATACGGTGGCTGGCTAGCCGTTGCCGGGATGCGCAGCGATCCGCTGCAGGGCCTGGGCCGCGCTCATCGGTCGCCACGTGTCCGCGTCAGGCTGGAACGGCCGCGGATGTACGCCCAGCAGCGCCTGCAGCGGGCCGTTGTCCGCAATCAGATCCTGCTGCAGGCGTGACACCGGACCACGCGCTCGCGGCAGCACCGCAGCCAGGCCTCGCAGTGCACCGCCCGGCAACGGCAGCGCCAATGTTGGCTGTGCCAGGCTGGCGTGCACGCGGCGGAACATCGCGTGGTACGGCAGGCGCTCGCCGCCGCCGATTTCCAGCACCCGCGCCGACGCTGCGCCGGTGGCGATGCAGGCCACCACGGTGCGGGCGATATCGTCGGCATGCACCGGTTGACGCAGGCCTCCCACCAGCGGTATCGGAAACAGGCGCAGACGCAGCGCACGCTGCACGATCGGGGTGATGCTGCGGTCGATGCCGGCCCCATAGATCAGGGTTGGCCGCAGGATCGTCCACCCCATGCCAAGACGTTCGGCCTGCGCAATCAGGCCCGCCTCGCCCCGCTGCAGCATCGCCACAACGTCCTGTTCGTCGGCCTGCTCGGAATGCTGCTTGCTCAGCACGCTCATCGAACTGGTGGCGATGACCTGCCGCGCCGGGGCCGCCGTCTGCCGCGACAACCATTGTGCCAATGCTTCAAGGGGGCCAAAGCTGGCAATGGCCTGCCACTCCGGAGACGGCACGCTGTCCAGCGCAGCCGCCAGATCCCCACACAGCCAATGCACGCCGTCCTGTGCCGGTTGCGGTCGCCGGCTCACCGCCTGTACACGCCCATGCGCCTGCACCAGGCGCGGCAGCAGGAACCGGCCGATCTGGCTGGTGGCTCCGGAAACGAGGACGGTCATCGGCACTCCGTGGGGATGTTGCGAGGGGTGGCTACTATAGCGGCCCCTCCGGCAGCGGCGGGCTCAGGGCGACGACACCCCGATGTCACGCAGCCGCTGCCGCAACTGCTGGTACTCACTGCTGGAAGTGCCAACGCCAAGCTCGCCCGCCTGCTGGAGCGCACGTTCAGCAAAGGCGACATCACCGTTGCCCAATCGCTCGCTGCCGATCGCAAGCCAACGCTGCGCGAGGCGCTGGCGGGCCGCAGGCAGGCCACCCGCGGTGGGGGCCAGCGTCTGCCAGGCCTGCAGGCAGGCACCTGCAGCCTGCACCCGGTTCTGCCGCAGGTTGTCGTCGAAGCAACTGCGACTGGCGGGCAGCAGGCGCGCGGCAGCGGCCTTCACCCGTGCATCGCGCGGTGCCAGCGCCTGTGCTTCGCGCAGGGCATCGAATGCGCTGTGCCCCGGCGGGCTGATCCATTGCCCTGCGCGCTCGGCGCGTTCGATCCGGCGCAGGTGATCGCGCAGCTCGCGTTCACGCTGCGCGTTGCCCACCGCGGGCTGCTGCAGTGCCCCACGGGCCTGCCGTGCACGCTGCAGGCGCTGCGCCAGTTGCTGTTGTGCCGCCTGCGAAGCGCCCAGCGCTTCCGCCAGCACGGCATCACGCTGCGCCGCCTCGAACTGGAAATCGTCGGCCTGGACCTGGCTTCGCGCCAGCACCGCCTGCAGCACCTGCTCACGGCCCCGCTGGGCAGTGGGATCATCCGGCGCCACCGCCAGCACGGCCAGGAACCCCTTTGCGGCACCTTCCAGCTGCTGTCGTTTCAGTGCGCGCTGTGCCTGCCGCAAGCGCTCGTCGACCGCCCGTGCCAGTGCCTCCTGGCTGGCGGGCAGATCGGCGTGGCCTGCGTCGAACAGGCGCGCGCGCTGCAACGTCGCAGCGGATTCAGCCAGTTCCCCGCGTCCGGCCAGCGTGCGCGCGTGCTGCAGCAGATCGCTCAGTGCGTCCTCGCGCCCCTCCAGAGCAGGCAGGTTGTCCGGCTGCAGTGCCAGGATACGCTGGAACAGCGGCAACGCACTGCTGTCGCCATCGTCCAGCCGGCCGGCCGCGAACGCGTTGCGAGCCTGGGCCAGCAACGCGCCTATACCGGCGCCGGCGCTACGCCGCGCCTGCAGTTGCCGGGCCACGGCGTCGGCGTCGCCCTGCGGCACCTGCAGCTCGCGGGCCAGCGCCAGTGACTGCGCGCTGCCGTCAAGATCGTCGCGCTGCAGCTTGTCGCGGGCCTGCTGCAGGGCCGCCGCTGCGGTTCGTGCAAGGCCCTGGCGGGCCTGCGGCCGATCACCATCCAGTGCCAGCACCGCCTGGTAGCGCTCCCGCGCACCACTGCCGTCGGCCGCACTCAGCCGGCCGGCGGCGAGCGCACGATCACCTTCGACCAGCAGCTGTTCGATCTGCGGCTCATCCCAGAACCAGTCGGCCAGCGGCTTGCGCAGCAGCACCAGCAGCACGAACACCGCCAGCGCCGCGACCAGCGCCCAGCGCCAGACCCGCCGCGCATGACGTGCCTGCAGCCACCACCAGCGGCCTTCGCGACGGACGCGATCCAGCGCAGGATGTTCAGCGCCATGCGGGCGATGCGGGGGCTCGCGTTCCATGCGTGCAGGGTAGCCGGGGCAGCGTGAAGCTCAGCCGAGGCGACGTGCCTCGCTCACGCCCGGCAGCGCGTCCAGCTTGCCCAGCAGGTTCGACAGCTGGTCGTAGTCGCTGACCTTCAGCCGCAGGCGCAGATGGGCACGGCCACTGTTGCGCACGTTGTCACTGTGGATGTCCAGCACGTAGGCGTCTTCCTGGGCGATCAGGTTGGTGATGTCCTTCAGCAGCCAGCGTCGGTCGACCGCATCGACCACCACGTCCACCTCGTAGCCGCCCCCGGCCTGGCCCCATTCCACCGGCAGGATGCGCTGCGGGCTGGTGGCCGCCAGCCGGGCCAGCGCGGCACAGTCTGCCCGGTGCACGGTGACACCGCGGCTACGGGTGAGGTAGCCGACGATCGGTTCGCCGGCCACCGGCTGGCAGCAGCGCGCCAGCTGCACCAGTAGGTTGCCCACGCCCTGCACCGTGAACTTGGACTTGCCCAGGTTCTCGCGGCGGGCGGTCGGGCGCGGAAGCGTCGGCGCAGGGGCCGGCTGGCTGGCCGCGCGTTCTGCTTCCAGCAGGGTTCGGCTGACCTGGTTCGGGCCGGTATCGCCCAGCGCCACCTGGATGTAGAGGTCATCAACGCTGTCGGCGTGGAACTTCTTCGCCGCCACCACCAGATCCGAATGCTGCAGGCCCAGGCGCTTCAGCTCGCGCTCGAGCAGTTCGCGCCCGGCCTGCACGTTGCGCGCGCGGTCCAGCTTGTGGAACCAGCTGCGCACCTTTTCGCGCGAGCGGTTGCTGGCCAGGAAGCCCAGCGCCGGCATCAGCCAGTCGCGGCGGGGGTCGGCTTCCTTGCCGGTGAGGATCTCGACGCGATCGCCGCTGCGCAGGCGATAGGTCAGCGGCACGATGCGGCCATTGACCTTGGCGCCACGGCAGCGGTGGCCCACCATCGTGTGTACCTGGTAGGCGAAATCAAGCGGCGTGGCTCCCTGTGGCAGGTCCAGCACCTCGTCCTTCGGGCTGAGCGCATAGACCCGGTCCTCGGTCAGCTCGGCGTCGAGTGCGCCGGCCAGCTCATTGCCCTGCCCGTCCTGTGCCTGCTCCAGCAGCTGGCGCATCCAGGTGATCTTGCGATCGAACGACTTTTCCGCGCCCTTGCCGCCTTCCTTGTACTTCCAGTGCGCGGCCACGCCCAGCTCGGCCTGCGAATGCATCTCGTGGGTGCGGATCTGCACTTCGATCGTGCGCCCTTCCGGGCCGACCACGGCGGTGTGCAGCGAACGGTAGTCGTTGGCCTTCGGGCGTGCGATGTAATCGTCGAACTCGCTCGGCACCGGCGCCCACAGCGCATGTACCACACCCAGCGCGGCGTAGCAGGCGGCCACGTCGTCGACCATCACCCGCACCGCGCGGATGTCGTACAGCTGGTCGAACGCCAGCCGCTTCTTCTGCATCTTCCGCCAGATGCTGTAGATGTGCTTGGGGCGGCCACTTACTTCGGCATGGATGCCCTGTGCGGCCAGCTCGCGCGACAGCTGCTTCTTCACGTTCTGCACGTAACGCTCGCGCGCCACGCGGGTTTCGTCCACTTCACGCGCGATGCGGCGATAGGTTTCCGGCTCCAGGTGGCGGAACGCCAGATCCTCCAGCTCCCACTTCAGCTGCCAGATGCCCAACCGGTTGGCCAGCGGCGCGTGGATGTCGCGGGTCAGCTGTGCCAGCGCCCGGCGCTGTTCGTCGTCCAGCTTGTCGGCAGCGCGCATTTTCGCAAGCTGCCGGGCCAGCAGGATCGGCACCACGCGCAGGTCGCGGATGATCGCCAGCAGCAGGCGGCGCAGGCCCTCGCTGTTGCGCCCGGCCTCCCGGCCAGCATGCAGCGCCCAGACCGGATCGGCGGCGTCCTGGCCGTCGAGCAGGCCGATCACCGCCGCCTTGTGGTTGCCCAGCGGCAGCTGGTCCAGGCTGGCGCGCAGGCCGGGAAGGTCGAACAACAGCGCGGCGACCACCGCGCCTTCGTCGGCCGAGAGCATCGACAACGCATCGAGGGTATCGCCCAGCACCGACCAGCTGGCGCGCATCTGGTGGTCGCAGTCCGGTGCTTCCCAGTGCTCGCGCAGGGCCTGGCGCAGCGGAGCGGGCAGCACCGCTGCGGAGGGACGGTTCAACAAGGCATCCAGGCCGGGGACAGAAGCGCGGTTCACAGCATCGAGCAGGCAAGACAGAGGTTCCTACACTAGCGCCGGCGCCGTTCAGGGACAATCACCGCGGCCACCATCACCCGGCATGAAGACATGCCGCTACACTCGCGGGCAAACCCAGGAGAGTTCCGCCATGCCCTCGATCGCCCCGCGTTTCCGCCCACGGCTGTTGGCCTGCGCCGCACTGCTGCTGTCCCTGTCGGCACCTGCGCTGGCCCAGCGCGTGGTGGACGGTGACCTGCAGCAGCAGATGTCGCCGACCGAGTTCAAGGCGGCCGGCCTGGACAAGCTGAGCGCGCAGGAACTGGCCACGCTCAACCGCTGGCTGCAGGGCAAGGTCGAAGCAGCGACGACCCAGGCGGTAGCGGCGGTGCGCGAAGAAGCCCGCGAACAGGGCCGCCAGGAAGTGATCGTGAAGAACCGTGGGTTCTTCGGTTTCGGCAGCAGCGAGCCGATTACCGGCGTACTGCAGGGCGAGTTCCGTGGCTTCGGCAAGGGCCGTGTCTACGTGCTGGACAATGGCCAGGAATGGGAGCAGACCGACAGCACCAGCGTGGTCGGTGTGCGCAAGCAATCGCCCAAGGTCAGCATCAAGCCTGGCGTGATGGGCGTGTGGTACATGAAGGTGGACGGCGTGAACAGCCAGCCCAAGGTGCGCCGCTCCAAGTAGTAGATCCACGCCACGCGTGGATGACATTCCACCGCACCCCGCCGGTCATTGTCCGGCGGGGTCGGGCCGGGGGTTACGAGGCCTGGCGCAATGCGGTCACCCGCTGCGCCAGCTTCTTCGCGGAGATGCCGGTGCGCGCGCCCAGCTCCTGCGCGAACAGCGACACCCGCAGCTCTTCCAGATCCCAGCGCAGCGCCTGCCATTGCGGGCGATCGCGCAGGCCCTGCTGCTCGCCCACCTCCAGCGCTTCCAGGAATGGGTGCAGTTCCAGCATGCGCACCTGATCACGCGGCGGATCACGCTTGGCGCGCTCGGTGCGCAGGATCATCGCCTTCAGGTAACGCGGGTACTGGGCAAGGGCATCGGCCGGCGTATCGCGCAGGAAGCCGGGGTGGATCAGCCCGGCCAGCTGCGCTTCCATGTCGTCCAGGTTGCCGCGCGCCCAGCCCATCAACGGCGCCTCCAGCATCGGCTTCAGTTCCGCCACCAGCGCCAGGATGGACTCGGCCAGTTTCAGCCGCGACATCGCCTCGCCGAACAGGGTCTTGGCCGCATGCTCGCGGCGTTGCTCGAAGGCTGCCGCATCGCGGATGTCTTCCAGGCCTTCGGCCAGCACCGCGTTCATCGCCGCATCCACCAGGTCTCCACGCAGGCGTTCCTGCGATTCGATCGCGGCATACAGCAGGCCGGTCTTGGCGCCCACCGGCAACTGCTTGCGCGCCTGCTTGACCTTCTCGGCCAGGGCAATCTCCAGCAGCCGGCGCACGCCCAGCGGGTGTGCCTCCTGTGCCTGCTGCCGATCGGCGAAGATGCGCAGCGCCACGCTGTCGCCCTCGTCCAGCAGCGCCGGATAGGCCGGAACGCCGGCTTCACCGGGTACCTGCAGCGGAATCGGCGTGGCCGGGAACGTGCGCAGGCCGTCAGCCGCCATTTCGCGCCCGGCACGCGCTGCGAAGGCATCGCCGGCACGGCCACCAAATTTCGCGCGCAGCGCTTCCAGATCGCGCGAAGTGGCCAGCACCTTGCCCTGTTCGTCGCGCAGGCGCAGGTTCATGTGCAGGTGCGGTTCGATCGAACCCGGCTCGAAATCGAGCGCGGTCACCGTGGCGCCGGTTGCGCGTGACAGGAAACGCGCCAGCTCGCCAGTGATGGCATCGGCGCTGGGCTGCGGGAACGCCTCGAAGAACGCGCGTCCGAAATCCGGGGCCGGCACGTAGTTGCGGCGCATTGCCTTGGGCAGGCTGCGGATCAGCGCCGACGCCTTGTCGGCGACGAAGCCAGGTGCCAGCCAGCCCAGCTGCACCGGGTCCAGTGCATTGAGCAGGTGCAGCGGCACATCCAGGGTCACGCCGTCATCGTCGGCGCCCGGCTCGAAGCGGTAGTGCAGCGGCAAGCGCGCCTGGCCCAGCGCCAGGTACTTCGGGTAGCGCTCCTGCTCGCTGCCCTCGCCGGGCAGCAGGTCTGCCAGCGACCAGTGCAGGGTCTTGCGCTGTTCCGGCGCCAGTCCCTTCCACCAGGTATCCAGGCCCGCGGCCGAATGGATCTGCGGCGGCACCCGGTCCAGGTACCAGCGTGCCTGCCAGTCTTCGTCGGCAACGATGCCGGCACGGCGCAGCTTGGCCTCTTCCTCGCGGGCCAGGTCCAGCACCTTCTGGTTGTCGGCCACGAAGCTGGCGCGGGTGTTGATCTCGCCGGTCACCAGCGCCTGGCGCACGAAGATGTCGTGCGCTTCAACGGGCTCGATGCGGCCGTAGTGCACCGGCTTCTTCGGTGCCAGCACCAGGCCGAACAGGCTGATCTGCTCGGACGCCAGCACCTGTCCCTGCGCGCGCGACCAGTGCGGGTCGAAGTGCTTGCGCAGCAGCAGGTGCGGCAGCTCGGCGATCACCCAGTCCGGCTCGATGGCGGCCAGGGTCATGCCCCACACCTTCTGCGTGTCCAGCAGGTTGGCCACCAGCAACCACGGCGGCGGCCGCTTGGACAGCGCCGAACCCGGGAACGGCAGGAAGCGGCGCTGGCGTGGTGCCTGGAAATCGCCCTTCTCGGTGCGGTGGCCGATCTGCGTCGGCAGGCCCGCCACCAGCGCCCGGTGCAGGGTCTGGTAGGCGGCAGCGCGTGCACGTTCGCTGAAGCCGCCACCGGCGGGCGCCTGTTCCTTCTGCGCGCGCACCGCCACCGGTGCGGGTGCAGCCTCCGCTTTGCCTTCGCGGGCCAGGCGTGCAGCGCGGTGCAGCTGGCCGCGGGTAGCCTTTACCGCGGCTGCGTCATCACGCGCCGGGGCCGGCGCACTGCTGCCGGCCAGCAAGGGTGCCATCGACGCATCGACAGCCTCTTCCTTCCAGCCCAGTTCTTCGCACAGCAACCGCAGCTGCCGGTGCAGCTCACGCCACTCGCGCATGCGCAGGAAACCGAGGAAGTGGCGGCCGCACCAGTCGCGCAGCTTGGACTGGGTCAGGTCTTCATGGGCCTGCCGGTAGCCATCCCACAGGCGCAGCACGCCGACGAATTCCGAACGCCCATCGGCAAACTGCGCATGCGCGCTGTCGGCCGCACCACGCGCTTCGGGCGGGCGTTCGCGTGGGTCCTGGATGCCCAGGAACGAGGCGATCACCAGCATCGGCCGCAGGCAGCCGGCGGCCTGCGCGGCCACCAGCATGCGCGCCAGCTTCACGTCCACCGGCAGGCGGGCCATCTGCTTGCCGATGGTCGTCATGCGCCGTTCGGCGTCGATCGCGCCCAGTTCGGTCAGTTGCTGCCAGCCATCGGCCACCGCACGCTCGTCCGGGGCTTCCAGGAACGGGAATTCCTCGATGCGGCCCAGGCCCAGCTGCAGCATGCGCAGGATCACCCCGGCCAGGCTGGAGCGGCGGATCTCCGGATCGGTGAACTCCGGCCGCGCCTGGAAATCGGCTTCGGCGTACAGGCGGTAGCAGATGCCCTCGGCGATACGACCGCAGCGGCCCTTGCGCTGGTTGGCGCTGGCCTGCGAGATCGGCTCGATGTGCAGGCGGTCCAGCTTGTTGCGCGGGCTGTAGCGCTTGACGCGGGCGAAGCCCGGATCGACCACGTAACGGATGCGCGGCACCGTCAGCGAGGTTTCCGCCACGTTGGTGGCCAGCACGATGCGCCGGTTCGGTCCGGGATTGAATACCCGGTCCTGGTCCTGGTTGGACAGGCGCGCGTACAGCGGCAGCACCTCGGTGTTGCGGTACTTGCGCCGTTCCAGCGATTGGTGCGCATCGCGGATCTCGCGTTCGCCCGGCAGGAAGATCAGCACGTCGCCACGTGAATCCAGGCGGGTGATCTCGTCGATGGCCGACACGATGGCATCGTTGACGGTGCGTTCGCCCTGGTCTTCGCCCTCGCCTTCCAGCGCGCGGTAGCGCACTTCCACCGGGTAGGTACGGCCTTCGACGCTGATCACCGGCGCATTGTCGAAATGCTGGGCGAAGCGTTCGGTATCGATGGTGGCCGAGGTGACGATCAGCTTCAGGTCCGGGCGCTTGCGCAGCAGCTGCTTCAGGTAGCCCAGCAGGAAATCGATGTTGAGGCTGCGTTCGTGCGCCTCGTCGACGATGATCGTGTCGTAGTTCGACAGCCAGCGGTCACTGGCGATTTCCGCCAGCAGGATGCCGTCGGTCATGAACTTGATGCGGCTGTCGTCGCTGACCTTGTCGTTGAAGCGCACCTGGTAGCCCACCAGCTGGCCCAGTTCGCTCTGCAGTTCCTGCGCCACGCGGCTGGCCACCGCACGTGCGGCAATCCGTCGCGGTTGGGTGCAGCCGATCATGCCGGCCTGGCCACGGCCTGCGGCCAGGCACAGTTTCGGCAGCTGGGTGGTCTTGCCCGAGCCGGTTTCACCGGCAATCACCACCACCTGATGGTCGCGGATCAGCCCGATGATGGCGTCGGCTTCACGCGCAATCGGCAGCTGCGGGTCCAGAGTAATGGACGGCTGCTGTTGCGCCCGCACCTGCCGGCGCTGCACCGACGCCTGCAAGGCCTGCTCGAAGGTGGCGGCCAGCGCCGCATCCTGTGGCTTGGCCTGGCAACGCGAGAGCATCCCCAGCAAACGGCCCCGGTCGCGGCTCATGGCGCCGTCGATGGCGGCGCGCTGTTGGCGCAGGCGGGGCGATGGATTTTTATCGATAGAGTTCATCAATCGGTTCGTTCAAAACTTTGAAAGCGACCAGTCATCGCGACCGGTTTATTGTGAAGGCCAACGATTCCACAAGGAGGAACCCCATGGCGAAGACCAAGAGCACGACCAAGGCCAAGACCGGCAAGCAGAAGCTTGCAGCGGCGGCACCGTCGGCACCGAACATCGATATCGGGATCACCCAGGGCGACCGCAAGAAGATCGCCGACGGTCTGTCGCGCTTCCAGGCCGATGCGTTCACGCTCTACCTGAAGACGCACAACTTCCACTGGAACGTGACCGGGTCGATGTTCAACTCGCTGCACACCATGTTCGAGACGCAGTACACCGAGCAGTGGGCGGCACTGGACGACGTGGCCGAGCGCATCCGCGCGCTGGGCTTCAATGCCCCGGGCTCCTACCGGGAATTCGCTGCGCTGACCTCGATCGCCGAGGAACCGGGCCTGACCGACAGTGCGGACTGGCGTGAAATGGTACGCCAGTTGGTGGTCGCCAACGAAGCGGTCTGCCGTACGGCACGTGAAGTGCTGGGGGTGGCGGCCAAGGGTGACGACGCTCCGACCGAGGATCTGATGACCCAGCGTCTGCAGACGCACGAGAAGTACGCCTGGATGCTGCGCTCCCTGCTGCAGTAAGGGATGGGGGTGTTCGGCAGGGCTGCGCCCTGCACCCGCAGAGGCCGAAGCAACAGCAACTGCCAGAGCAAGAGCAAGAGCTGGTTTCCTGTGGGTTGGCGGGGTGGGTCCGATTGCGGGAGACGCCGTAAACCCCGCTCCGCGGTCCGGCCCAGCCGCTGGCGGCTGTGCGTTCGGGCGCTTGCGAAGCAGTGCTTCGCAAGCAAAGCGCCCTCCCCCTTGGGGGCTTGGCAGCCGCATCCATGCGGCTGACACTCCCGCAACCGGACCCACCCCGCCCTTAGACAGGCTTCCGCGATCTGTCGGGCCAGAGCTGGGGGTCGGATCCGTTTTCCTGCGGAAAACGGATCCGACCCCATTTTGTTTGTCGATATCTGACAGATTTCATCCACGCATGGCGTGGATCTACGAGCCGCCGGCCAACTGTCGAAGGCGGGGCGGTGTCGGAGTGCGGGGTGTCAGCCGCATGGATGCGGCTGCCAAGCCCCCAGGGACGGGTTCACGGCGTCCCCGCACTCCGACACCGCCCCGCCAACCCACGGATAGCCCGCTTTTGACGTTGACGTTGCCGTTGATTCGGCGGGTGCAGGGCGCAGCCCTGCCGACTCCCCCACCGGGGTAAACTAACCGGATGGCTTCCCGTCCCGCGCACGACCTGCTCCAACGCGTCTTTGGTTACGACGATTTCCGTGGTCCGCAGCAGGACATCGTGGAGCATGTGGCTGCCGGTCACGATGCCCTGGTGCTGATGCCCACCGGCGGCGGCAAGTCGCTGTGCTACCAGGTCCCGGCCCTGCTGCGTGACGGATGTGGCATCGTCATCTCGCCGCTGATCGCGCTGATGCAGGACCAGGTCGAAGCACTGCGCCAGCTCGGCGTGCGTGCCGAGTACCTGAATTCAACCCTGGATGCCGAGACCGCCGGCCGCGTCGAGCGCGAACTGCTCGCCGGTGAGCTGGACATGCTCTATGTAGCCCCCGAGCGGCTGCTGACCGGTCGCTTCCTGTCGCTGTTGTCGCGCAGCCGGATCGCCCTGTTCGCCATCGACGAAGCACACTGCGTGTCGCAGTGGGGCCATGACTTCCGCCCCGAATACCGCCAGCTGACCGTGCTGCATGAGCGTTGGCCGCAGATCCCGCGGATCGCGCTGACCGCGACCGCCGACCCACCGACCCAGCGCGAGATCGCCGAGCGTCTCGATCTGCAGGAAGCGCGCCACTTCGTCAGCTCTTTCGACCGTCCCAACATCCGCTACACCGTGGTGCAGAAGGACAACGCTCGCAAGCAGCTGACCGATTTCCTGCGCGGCCACCGTGGCGAGGCCGGCATCGTCTACTGCATGTCACGGCGCAAGGTCGAGGAGACCGCCGAATTCCTGTGCGGCCAGGGGTTCAATGCCCTGCCCTACCACGCCGGCCTGCCGCCGGACGTGCGCGCGAACAATCAGCGCCGCTTCCTGCGCGAGGACGGTATCGTGATGTGCGCCACCATCGCCTTCGGCATGGGCATCGACAAGCCGGACGTGCGCTTCGTGGCGCATACCGACCTGCCCAAGTCGATGGAAGGCTACTACCAGGAAACCGGCCGCGCCGGTCGCGATGGCGAGGCCGCCGAGGCATGGCTGTGCTACGGCCTGGGCGACGTGGTCCTGCTCAAGCAGATGATCGAACAATCCGAGGCCGGCGAAGAACGCAAGCAGCTGGAGCGGGGCAAGCTCGATCACCTGCTGGGCTACTGCGAATCCATGCAGTGCCGCCGCCAGGTGCTGCTGGCCGGTTTCGGCGAGACCTATCCCCAGCCCTGCGGCAACTGCGACAACTGCCTGACACCGCCGGCCTCGTGGGACGCGACCATTCCGGCGCAGAAGGCGCTGAGCTGCGTTTACCGCAGCGGCCAGCGCTTCGGCGTCGGCCACCTGATCGACGTCCTGCGCGGCAGCGAGAACGAGAAGGTGAAGCAGCAGGGCCACGACAAGCTCAGCACCTACGCCATCGGCCGCGATCTGGATGCGCGCACCTGGCGCAGCGTGTTCCGCCAGCTGGTCGCCGCCAGCCTGCTGGAAGTGGACAGCGAGGGCCACGGTGGCCTGCGCCTGACCGATGCCAGCCGCGACGTGCTGACCGGCCGCCGCCAGATCAGCATGCGCCGCGACCCGGCCAGCAGCACCAGCGGACGCGAACGCAGCGCGCAGCGCACCGGCCTGTCGGTGCTGCCGCAGGACCTGGCCCTGTTCAATGCCCTGCGCGGCCTGCGTGCCGAACTGGCGCGCGAACAGAACGTGCCTGCCTTCGTGATCTTCCACGACAGTACCCTGCGCAACATCGCCGAGCAGCGCCCGACCAGCCTGGACGAACTGGCCCGGGTCGGCGGCATCGGTGGCACCAAGCTGAGCCGCTACGGCCCGCGCCTGGTCGAGATCGTGCGCGAAGAGGGGTAGCGCCTGGCCGTGTCCGGCGACCCGCTGATTGGCCGCGCTTCGCGCTCGCCGGGCGTGGCCCGGCGCCACCCTGGTCGTGCTCCAACCTTGAACCGGCCATTCAGCCGGAAGTGCATCCACGCCCGCTTGCGGCTAGATTAGCGCCATGTCCCTGGCCTCGACCCTGCTCCGTGTCGTGCTCATGCTCAGCCTGTTGCTCAACGGGCTGAACGCGGCCATGGCCAGCGGTCATGAGGAAATGGGGCGGATGGCCCATGCCATGGCCGCCACGGTTGGAGGCGGCGATGCCGACTGCCACCACCACGCCGCCATGCAGGCCGACGAGGCCCCGCAGGCCAAGGCCCCGGCCCACGACGCCCACTGCCAGATCAAGGACTGCGTGCGCAGTTGCGCCCAGCACCCGCTGCTGGTGGTGCAGCCGTTGCCGTACCTGGCGGGCCCGGCGTTGTCGCTGGCACCACAGCCGATGCCGGCCACCGGTCGCCCGTCGCCGCCGCTGCCGCCCATCTCACGCCCTCCCATCGGCTGATTCCCCACGCACTGTGCGCCCTGCGCACCGAAGCCGGCGACCTGCCGGCGTCTTTCCGTGTCTGGAGTCTCCACCATGAATACCCGCAATCCCCCCGGTCCGGGCGCTGTGCCCATGCCGTCGCGACGCCTGTTCGTACAGGGTCTTGCCGCCGGTGGCGTGGTCGCCGGCATCGCTGCCGTCGGCGTGCCGCAGCGCGCGCTCGCCGCCGCTACTGCCGCCCCAAGGCTGGCCGGCGCCCCCGCCGTCCTCACCGACACCCGCGTCGAACTGGCCATCGGCGAATCGCTGGCCAATTTCACCGGCCGCACCCGCCCGGCAATCACCGTCAACGGCTCGCTGCCGGCCCCGATCCTGCGCTGGCGCGAAGGCCAGACCGTGGACCTGTTCGTGCGCAACACGCTGGAACGCCATCCGACCTCGATCCACTGGCACGGCATCCTGCTGCCGGCCAACATGGACGGCGTGCCGGGCCTGAGCTTCAACGGCATCGGCCCCGGCGAGACCTACCACTACCACTTCCAGCTGAAGCAGTCGGGCACCTACTGGTACCACAGCCACTCGATGTTCCAGGAGCAGGCCGGCCTGTACGGCGCGCTGATCATCGACCCGGCCGAACCGGCGCCGTACCACCACGACCGCGAGCACGTGATCATGCTGTCCGACTGGACCGACATGGATCCCGGCGCGCTGTTCCGGCGCATGAAGAAGCTGGCGGCCTACGACAACTACTACATGCGTACGCTGCCGGACTTCCTGCGCGACGCGAAGCGCGACGGCTGGTCGGCGGCGCTGTCCGACCGCGGCATGTGGGGTCGGATGCGGATGACGCCGACCGACCTGTCCGACGTCAACGCAAACACCTATACCTACCTGATGAACGGCACCGCCCCGGCCGGCAACTGGACCGGCCTGTTCCGCAGTGGCGAAAAAGTGCTGCTGCGCTTCATCAATGGCGGGTCGATGACCTACTTCGACGTGCGCATCCCCGGTTTGAAGATGACCGTGGTCGCCGCTGACGGCCAGTACATCCACCCGGTCAGCATCGACGAATTCCGCATCGCTCCCGCCGAAACCTACGACGTGCTGGTGGAACCCACCGGCCAGGACGCCTTCACGATCTTCTGCCAGGACATGGGCCGCACCGGCTACGCCGCGGGCACACTGGCCGTACGTCATGGCTTGCAGGCGCCGATTCCCGAGCGCGACCCACGCGTGCTGCTGACCATGGCCGACATGGGCCACGGCATGTCGGGCCACGACATGGGCGGTGGTGGCCACGGCGGTCACAACATGGCCGCGATGAAGGGCATGGAAGGCGGCTGTGGCGCCAGCATGGGCCACGGCGCGCCCGCCGGCGGCGATACCGCCAAGGCACCGAAGCATCCGGCCAGCGAGCGTAACAACCCGCTGGTGGACATGCAGAGCTCGGCCACAGAACCGAAACTGGACGACCCCGGCATCGGCCTGCGCGACAACGGCCGCCAAGTGCTGACCTACGGCGCGATGCGCAGCCTGTTCGAGGACCCGGATGGCCGCGAGCCGAGCCGCGAGATCGAGCTGCACCTGACCGGCCACATGGAGAAATTCTCCTGGTCGTTCGATGGCATTCCGTTTGCCAGCGCCGAACCGCTGCGGCTGAACTACGGCGAGCGCATGCGCATCGTGCTGGTCAACGACACCATGATGCAGCACCCGATCCACCTGCACGGCGTGTGGAGCGATCTGGAAAACGCGCAGAGCGAATTCCAGCTGCGCAAGCACACCATCGACATGCCGCCCGGCACGCGCCGCAGCTATCGCGTGCGCGCCGATGCCCTCGGCCGCTGGGCCTACCACTGCCATCTGCTGTACCACATGGAAGCGGGCATGATGCGCGAAGTGAGGATCGAAGAATGAGCCGCTCACTCCTTTCCCCCAGCCTGCTGGCGCTGGGCCTGGCCGCCGCATTGCCGGTGTTCGCGCAGTCGCACACCGGGCATGACATGGGCGCGATGGATCCGCCCGCGAAGGCCACGAAGTCCGCGAAAACCCCGGCCGAACCGGTCGATCATTCGAAGATGGATCATTCGAAGATGGACATGGACGCGGCAGATCACGCCGGCATGGACCACTCGAAGATGGACCATGGCACAACGCAGCCAGCGGCGATGGACCATTCCAGGATGGATCACTCCAGGATGGATCATGCGGCAATGGGCCACGGCACGCCCGCGACCACCAAACCGCGCGAGCCGATCCCGATTCCCACCGATGCCGACCGCGCTGCCGCATTCCCGCCGATCGCGCATGGTGCGATGGAGCATGCACCGGAGATCAACAGCCTGCTGCTGATCGACCGGCTTGAGCATTGGGATGGCAAGACCAGCAACGGCCAGGCCTGGGAAGCCACGGGTTGGATCGGTGGCAACATCAACCGCCTGTGGCTGCGCACCGATGGTGAACGCAGCCGTGGCCGCACCGAATCGTCATCGTTGGAGGCTCTGTACGGCCGTAGCGTGTCGCCGTGGTGGGACGTGCTGGTCGGTGTACGCCAGGACTTCCGGCCAGCCGACTCGCGCACGTGGGCGGCCATTGGCATCCAGGGCCTGGCGCCGTACAAGTTCGAAAGCTCGGCCACGCTGTACATGGGTTCCGGTGGCCAGGTTCTGGCCACCGCCGAAGTCGAGTACGACGTGCTGCTGACCAACCGTTTGATCCTGCAGCCGCTGCTGGAAGCCACGGTGGCGGCCAAGGATGAACCGGCGTACGGCATCGGCCGCGGCCTGAACAAGGTCGAAGCCGGGCTGCGACTGCGCTATGAGTTCAGCCGCCGCTTCGCGCCGTACATCGGCATCAGCCACGAACGCAGTTTCGGCGACACCGCCGACTATGCCGGTGACCACGCGCGCGACACGCGTTGGGTCGCCGGCGTCCGCATGTGGTTCTGATCAGCGGATTGTGAGCAACCGCCAGCCCCGGCAACCGCCGGGGCCGGCTACACTGCGGCCCGTTCCATTGCAGGCCCCGCCATGTCGTTGCAGATCCGCCGCGCCACCCTCGCCGATGTCGACGCACTGTCGGCCATCGCCATCACCACCTACAACGAAACCTGGGGCGACTCGTACCCGGCGCAGGAGCTGCTGGATTTCCTGCAGGCGCACTACAGCAGCGAACCGCAGCGCGCCGAACTGTCCGACCCGCGCAGTGCGATCTGGCTGCTGATGGACCGCGACAACGTGGTCGGTTATCTGGCCGCCGGTGCCAACACCCTGCCGCACACGGATGCACGCGAGGGCGACATCGAACTGAAGCGGTTCTACATCCTGGCTGCACACCAGAACGGCGGCCATGGCGCACGCCTGATGGATGCGTTCATGGAGTGGCTGGACCACCCGCACCACCGCACTCTGTGGGTGGGCGTGTGGGAAGAGAACTTCGGCGCGCAGCGCTTCTACGCGCGCTATGGCTGCAGCAAGGTCGGCGAGTACGACTTCATCGTCGGCGACACCCACGACCGCGAGCTCATCCTGCGCCGACCGTGACCGCATCCCTGTAGCGTCGAGCCATGCTCGACCATGGCCTGCAACATCCAGTCGAGCGTGGCTGGACGCTACAAATCAGAAATCGAACAACTCCGACAGGAAGCTGTCCTTCTTCTTTTTCTTGTAGCCGTGGCCGTACTGCTGGCCACGGTTGTCCTCGTAGCGCTGGCCAAGGTGGCGGGTATCGCGATGCATCACCGGGGGGGGGCGCGGCGGCCGGCTGCGACTGCACCGGGGCCGGCGCTGGTACCGCAGCACCAGCACCGGCGCGCTCGATGATCTTGTCCAGCTCGCCACGATCCAGCCACACGCCGCGGCAGCCCGGGCAGTAATCGATCTCGATGCCGTGGCGCTCGGCCATCTGCAGGGGCTGGGTCTTGCATACGGGGCACAGCATCGGCATTGCTCCTGTCAGTCTGGCGTCGACTGTACCTGCCCGGTGATGACTGTGCGGCAACGCATGACCGATGGCACAGGGACTTCCGGCGCGTGCCGGCGGAAGCGGCCGGCCCGACACTGCGGCCTTGTCCCGCAGGGAGTGCGCGCATGACCATGCTGTCCCGCCTGCCCAACCCGGTGCGCCTGTTGCTGGTGCTGCTGGGCGTTGGCCTTGGCCTGAACCTGCGCGATATCGCCGCGTCCGTCGGTGCACCGATTCCTGCGCTGCTCATCCCCTATGGCGGCAGCCTGCTCGACAACGCGCTGGCCGTGCTGATGGCGCTGCTGCTGGCTGCGCTGCTGCATCCCCGCGGCACAGGCCTGATGGCCAGTCTCGGGCTGCGCGGCAACGGCTGGAGCGGCCCGGGGTGGGTGCTGCTGGCCAGCCTGCCGTGCTGGCTGGGCCTGGCGCTGTTGGGAACGCCCAACACCGCACTGACCGCCCTCGACGCGGCAATGCTCACCATCCTGTTCCCACTGGCCGAGGAAGTACTGTTCCGCGGCCTGGGTTTCATCCTGCTGGTGAAGATCGTGCGTGGCCCGTGGCCCCTGCTCGCACTGCCGCAGGCGCTGCTGTTCGGCTGGGTGCACTGGCTGGGCTTCGGCGGCTTCGACGGCGGAGGCACCGCCCTGTTCGTCGGCGCGGTGATCGCACTGGGCGGCTTCGTCTTCGCCTGGCTGGACCATCTGGATGGCGACACCCTGTGGTGCGGTCTGTCCCTGCACATCTCGATGAACCTGGCGTGGAATGTGTTCAGCCTCGATGACGCCGTCGCGCTCGGCTGGCAGGCCACCAGCCTGCGCATCGGCACCGCGCTGCTGGCAGTGGCGGTGCTGGCCTGGCAGGTGCGCCGCCGGCGCCAGCATCGGCTGTAACGCCCACTTAGCCTGGCGTGCACGCCGGGATCACCCCCGGCTTGCGCATACTTGCGCGCCTTTTCATTGCTGCTTTCCGGAGCTGTAGCGTCATGTTGTTGTCCAAGCGCCACGTCGAACCCTGCGTCCTTCTGATCGAGGACGCCGAGGAAACCCGCGAGCTGAGCCGTCTTGCGCTGGAAAGCCAGGCCTGCCACGTAGTGGGCGTGAGCTCCGCCGAAGCAGCGCTGGGCCTGCTCGCCGCTGGCGAGCGTTTCGATCTGCTGTTCACCGACGTCAATCTGGGCCCGATCAGCGGCATTGAAGCCGCCAACCGGGTCCGCGGCCTGTATCCCCAGCTGCCGATCCTGGTGACGTCGGGCATGGACCAGCACCAGGTGCTGCCGCAGCTGCGCGATGGCATCCATTTCCTGCCCAAGCCCTACAACATGAGCGAGCTGCTCGATGCCATCCGGCTGTGCTTCCGGCATGCCGATGTGGGCGTGTTGACCGGACCGGACGCACAGGCGGCGTGAGGCATTGATCCACGCGCATCCACGCCATGCGTGGATGCCGCCCGCCATCAACCGCTGCTGTACGGTCCGGTACCCGGAAACACCTTCAACAGCGCGCGGGTGATCATGTCCGGATACACGGTGAAGTGGTCCTCGTCATCGATCACCATGTTCTCCACCTTCAACGATCGCCCGCTGCCGCGCAGCTGCTCGGCGAATTCGGCGTTGTGGCGCAGCATGTCGTTGCGGGTGAAATAGCGCGGTTCGGGCTTGACCGTCTCGAAGCTGCCGACTGACAGCACCACCGTGGTCGGCTGCGCGGGCGTCGTTGCCTCGGCCTGCAGGCGCGGCACAAGATGGTTGTCGAACCACAGCGACGGGCTGGACAGGATGTAGGTGCGGAACATGTCCGGGCGCGTGGTCAGCACATAGGCGCCGAACAGGCCTCCGTAGGAATGACCCGCATAGGCGCGCCGCGCCGGATCGGTGCGATAGCGCGCGTCGATCATCGGCAGCACCTGCTCGGCGAGGAAATCGCGGTAGTGCGCCGCGCCGCCATAGCTGACGTCATCACTGTAGTCACGCGGATCGGTACGCGCCGGGTCGCTGGGCGTGTAATCGCGCGAGCGGCTCTGCTTGGAGGTCAGGCCCTCCTGCGGCGGCAGCCCGACCAGGATGAAATCCTCCAGGTTGACGCCCTTCTGCCCCACCATGTTGCGCACGCTGCGCACCAGCGGGAAGCTGTAAAGCGCATCGGTCACGTACAGCACCGGGTAGTGCTTTTCCGGATGCGCGGCGTAGTCGGCCGGCAACGCCACCCAGACCGGATAATCACGGCCGATTGGATCGTGCACGCGCAATGCCTCGGTATCCGGCAGTACCACGCCCGGCGTGGCGGCGACCGCACTTTCCTTCGCTTCATTCTGCGCTGCCGGCGGTGCCACCGACATCGCACAGCCACTCACGGCCAGGCAGGCCGCCACACTCCATCCACGCACACGCTGCATCTACACGCTCCCGTTGCGGGCGGCGCACCCGATGGCGCCGCTGCCGCATCCTTGCATGCTGCGCAACCCGCTGCCAGTGCGGTCAGGGCGAGGCCGGCGGCGGTGCCGGGAACAGCGTGCGCAGCGCCTGCAACGCGGCCGGATGATAGATCGTGGCGTGGGTTTCTTCCGGCAGCGGAAGGTACTTCACCAGCGGCGACGGCGAGGCCTGTTCCAGCAGCGTAGCCAGCTGTGCCGTGGATTTGGCCAGTTCCGGCTGGCCGCTACTGGCCAGGAACACGCGCGGCTGCGCATGCGTCAACGCCGGCAGCTGCTTGGCGGCACCGGCCAGCATCGTGCCCCGGTTCCACCACAGGCTGGGGTCCAGCGCGATGTAGCTGTTGAACAGCGACGGCTCCTGCAGCAGCGTCTCGACCACGAACAGGCCGGCCAACGATTCGCCGATCAGCGCGCGCTCGTCGGTGATCGGGTAGCGCTGGCGTACCTGCGGCATCAGTTCATCGCGCAGGAACGTGCGGTAGGCCGCCGAACCACCGATGCGCGGCGCGATCTTCTGGTCCTGCGGATCCTTGCTGGGGCCGGTCATGTCGCGGCGGCGCTCGGTGTTCTCGATGCCGACCAGCAGGAACGGACGCATGCTGCCATTGCCGCTCAGCACCTGCACCAGCCCCGCCACATGCAGGAAATCCTCGCCGATGCCACCGTCGGGCATGTAGAGCACCGGCAGCGGCGCCTTCGGGTCCAGGCCCCACGGCTGCGGGCGGTAGACATTGATGCGGCGGGTCTCGCCCAGCGCCTTCGACGCGATGGTGAAGGTCTCGCCGATCACCAGCGGGGTTGCGGCAGCTGATTGTGCGGACAGCGCCGGTTCGGCCGCCATCAAGGGTGCGGCGGTGATGGCGGACAACAACAGCGACAGCACGATGAGGCGCATGGGGAAAACCCATCCTGGGAAAGAGACCGAGGATACCGCCCTGCCGCAGGCATTGGCGGCTTCGGCACGCTCAACACCCCTGCCAGATGCGTAGATCCACGCCATGCGTGGATGGACCACTGTAGAGCCGAGCCCACGCTCGGCTCGGCATTGGCGCGAACCGCAGCCGAGCATGGCTCGGCTCTACAACACCTCACCCAGGCGCGGACGCCAACACCTCGGTCGTCGCAAATGCACCGACATTTGAGGGCATGACTCGCTGGTCGTGCCACCACTGCAGGCGAAAATCACGCCAACTTTCCACGTGATACATCACGGCATCGTCGCCGCCACCAGCTGTTCTCGACATTTTCCACCGCGGTAAGCCCGGCGCAAGCATGAACACGTCGCGCGCTGTCGCTTGCTGCATCAGATGTGCCTGCGCCACCATCGTCGCGCGCCTGGGTACTGCATTTCTCTTCGGAGAATCCTCATTGAAATCCAAGCGCGTGCGTAAACACCATGCAGCGCCACCGACAACGGGTGGCACCGGGCCTGCAAGCCCGTGATGACTGTAAGCATGTTGTTTGCGCTCACCCGCCGACACTGTCCCTGGACCGTGCCGGCGGGTGATCCGTCGGCCTTCATGGCGGGCGGTGCGTGGGGGTTTTCGGACCCGCCGGTTAACTGCTTACTGTCATCCCGGCTTGCAGCCACGCATCGCCTGCCACCCGTCCTACGCGGTGGCATTCCCACCCCAGCGCCGAGGAAGCCGACATGAACCAGCGTCCGTCCTATGCTTCAGATTCCGCCAGCGTCAACGATGACGACGACAACCCTTCGCCCGAACTGAGCAGCTTCCTGGGCTGCCTCAGACGCATCCGCGCGGGCGAAGGCGCCGATGACTTGCCCTGGCCTGAAACCAGCCTTTCCGCAGGGCGCGGGGTTGCCCTGTCGCGGGTGGAACGGGCCGCCATCGGCATGCTGACCGTGGCGGAAATGCTGCACGCAGCCAACCGTTGTCGATCGATGGCAACACCGGAACGCCATCTGGATGAGGGCGTGGTCGAGGGGCTGTTCTTCGCCTGCCGCAGCCTGGCGGAGCTGGTGTGCCGGGATGTGCGGCCGGAGTAGATACACCCGTGCCACGAACCGGCCCATACTGGGGCCGGACCGACCCCGAGTCCCATCGAAACCTACAAGGAGGTTTGCATGTTGAATGTCGTGATCGTTGCCGCGCTGGCTGCTGGCCCCGCTGCATCCGTACCGTACGCCGATTGCCTGCTCAGCAACATTCAGCCTGGCCTGTCCGATCGCGCTGTGCAGCTTGTGCAGCAGGCCTGTGCCGCGAAGCACCCCGACAGTTTCCTTGCCTCGCTGGAACTGGAGCGCACCTACAGCGTCCAGCGGCAGGCGCGGTTCGATGCGGATCGTACCGCGGCCGAGCGGGCCGCCAACGCCGCAGCCTCTGCCGCACAGGCAGCGGCGGAGCGCGAGGCGGCGCGAGCGCAGGGTGCCAAGGCCAAGTAGGGGTTGGCGCAAGCAACAAAAAAGGCACCGCTTGACGGTGCCTTTCTGAATGACCTGGGTCATTGGATGCAATGGTGGGCCGTGAAGGATTCGAACCTTCGACCAAAAGATTAAAAGTCTTCTGCTCTACCGACTGAGCTAACGGCCCATTGCACTGCCCCAGCCTTTCGGCGGGGTGGGCATTCTACCCTACTTTGCCGGGCCGGGTGAAACCCTGGTGCGTCGAGGTTGCCGGCCAGCGGCCGGCACTACCCGATCTGGTGAGCCCTCTTAAACCTTCCGGGCCTCCGACGCATCCCAGCTGTGATTCCTACCCGGAGCCGCGGATGCGCCTGCCCTTCTGCCTCATTGCCGCCCTGCTGCTGCCCTGCGCAGCCCTGGCCGCCCCCTCCCAGGTCGTCACCGACGACATCGCCCGCTTCTGGGCCACCTACGACGCGGTGCGCGCCGAGCCCGATGCCGAGCGCCGGGTGGCGCTGGTCCAGCAGCGCTACATCGATCCAGGCAGCCCCGGCCTGCATGCGCTGATGCAGGTGCGCAACTACACCGCCCGCGAGTACGCCGAGGCCATGCAGGCGTGGCCGCGCTTCTGGACCTCGGTACGCCCGCTCACCGCCAACGCGCAGCAGGCCAATGCCACGCTGAAGCGCGATCTGGCCGCGTTCCGTGCGCTCTACCCTGCCCTGCGCCCGGCCACCATCACCTACGCGGTGGGCGTGCTGCGTACCGGTGGTACCACGCTGGGCGACAAGGTGCTGATCGGCGCGGAGATGGCGCTGGGCGATGAGCGCGTGGACGTGAGCGAGCTGCCGGAGAAGATGCGCGAGCGCCTGCGGATCTTCTACGACAGCCGTCCCGGCGCGAACAACGCGCAGAACAACCTGCACGAGTACGTGCATACGCAGCAGCGCGAGACCACCGGCAGCGTGGCCCAGTACGCGGTACGCGAGGGTGTGGCCGAGTATGTGGCCGAACGGTTGAGCGGGCGTCGGCCGGCATTGCCGCTGTACACCTACGGGCCCGCGCACGAGGTGGAGATCCGCGCGCGTTTCGTCGCTGAAATGGACGGCGAGGATCTGGACAACTGGCTGTACAACAGCGCCCGCAACGCGTTCGGGGTGAGTGATGTGGGGTACTACGCCGGCTATCGCATCGCGCAGGAATATATGCGGCAGCAGGTCGATGAGAAGGTGGGGATCGCGCGGATGATCGAATTGGATTACACAGATCCGGCTGCAGTGCGGGCGTTTATTGAAGCGTCGGGGTGGTTGCAGCGGCGGTAGCGCCGGGCCGTGCCCGGCGCACAGTGCCAACCAAGGTTGGCACCCACCGAGGGAAGTTCACATCCACCAGGGAAGCCGGCCAGCGGCCGGCTCTACCGTGCAATCAGGCGTACAGCGTGGGGTCGGCCACGCCGGCCTCGGCGAAGCCCTGTGCGCGCAGGCGGCAGGCATCGCAATGGCCGCAGGCGGCGCCGTTGGCGTCGGCGTTGTAGCAGGACACGGTCAGGCCGAAGTCCACGCCCAGGCGCACGCCTTCGCTGACGATCTGGCCCTTGCTGAGGAACTGCAGCGGGGCATGCACCTTGATGCCCGCGCCTTCCACGCCCGATTTGGTGGCCAGGTTGGCCAGCGCCTGGAACGCGGCCACGAACTCGGGGCGGCAGTCCGGGTAGCCGGAGTAGTCCACCGCGTTGACGCCGCAGAAGATGTCGTTGGCGCCGAGCACTTCGGCCCAGCCCAGGACCAGCGACAGCATGATGGTGTTGCGCGCCGGCACGTAGGTGACCGGGATGCCGGCACCACCGGCCTCGGGCACGTCGATGTCGTCGGTCAGTGCCGAGCCGCCGATGCTGCGCAGGTCCACGTCCACGGTCTTGTGCGCGACCACGCCCTGGGCCTTGGCCACGCGGGCGGCGGCGTCCAGTTCGGAGGTGTGGCGCTGGCCATAGCGCACGCTCAGGGCATGCACGGCGAAGCCCTGTTCCTGGGCCATGGCGATGACGGCGGCTGAATCCATGCCGCCGGAGAGAAGCACGACTGCCTTCTTCATGGGTAAAACATCCGGTTGGGAGGGGAAAGCCAGCACGCTGTCCCGCGCCGGAGTTACATCAGGGAACGTTGCCTGGGCTCATCGGCCCGGCTCGTCGTTCCACAGGATTTTATGCAACTGCATCTGGAAGCGCACCGGCAGCCGGTCTTCGACGATCCAGTCTGCCAGCTGCCGCGCAGTGATCTCGCCCTTGCTGGGCGAGAAGAACACGGTGCAACGCTTCACCAGCTCGTGTTCGGCCAGCAGGGCCTTGGCCCAGTCGTAATCCTCGCGGCTGCAGATGACGAACTTGATCTGGTCCCGGGCGGTCAGCAGCGGCAGGTTGTCCCAGCGGTTGCGCGCCACTTCGGCCGAGCCCGGGGTCTTGATGTCGACCACGCGCGATACGCGCGGGTCCACCGCGCTGACGTCCAGCGCGCCGGAGGTCTCCAGCGAGACGTCCATGCCGGCATCGCACAGCTTCTGCAGCAGCACCAGGCAGCGCTTCTGCGCCAGCGGCTCGCCGCCGGTCACGCAGACGTGACGCACGCCCTGCGCCAGCACCTCGGCCACGATGTCGTCGATGTCCCACCAGGTGCCGCCATGGAAAGCGTAGGCCGTATCGCAGTACTGGCAGCGCAGCGGGCAGCCGGTCAGGCGCACGAACACGGTCGGCCAGCCGGCGGTATCGGCTTCGCCCTGCAGCGAGGTAAAGATCTCGGTGATCTTCAGGCGCGGCAGCGGCGACTGCACGATGTCGCTGGGGGTGGCGACGGCGTTGGACGGGGTAACGGCGGTCATGGCGGGCACTTCTTGGGGGGACACGTGGCGGGTGGGCTACCGTGGCCGGTAACGAAAGCAGCCGAGCATGGCACGGCCCTACAACAGCAACCGGACGGGTTTGCCGGTCCGGAAACGAAAGCAGCCGAGCATGGGCTCGGCTCTACAGGGCAGCTATTGTACGCCCGGTCAGCGGATCAGCGGATCTGCTTGCCCAGGCGGATGGACTGCAGCCGGTCCTGGGCGGTGCGCGCGGCGTCCGAGCCCGGGTACTGCGCCACGACGGTCTCCAGCGTCTGCTGGGCCTGGTCGACCTTGCCCTCGCCATACTGCGAGAGGCCAACCTTGAGCAGGCCGCCAGCGGCCTTGTCGTGGGTCGGATAGCGCGCGAGCAGTTCACGGAACTGGGTCTCGGCCATCGGGAAATTGCGGGTGGCGTAGTAGCTCTCGCCCAGCCAGTACAGCGCGTTCGGCGCGTAGACGCCGTTCGGATACAGCTGCAGGAAGCTCAGGAACAGCTGCGCCGAATCATCGTACTTGCCGGCCTTCAGCGAATCGAAGGCAACGTTGTAGGAGGTGCGCTCGTCGCCGGTGGCGGCAAGGCTGCCGGCATCACCATGGACCGAAGGCGGCCGCTCGGAAGTGGCCGCCGCTGCGGGTTTTGCCGGGGCCGGTGCGGCCTTCGGCGCGCTCGCCGGAACGGGCGGCAGGGCTGGGGCGGCATTGCCCCCTTCCAACCGGTTCAGGCGGCTGTCCAGATCCAGGTACTGGTCCTGGGCGGACTGCTTGAGCTGGGCGTTGTCGTGCTGCAACTGCTCGATCGAGGCCTGCAGGCTGGTGACCTGCTGCCGCAGCTGGTTGATCTGGTTCAACAGGTCCTGGTTGGCACTGTTGTTGTACATCTGCTGCTCGAGCGCGCCGACACGGTCAGCCAGGCTCTGTCGCTGTGCATGCGCCGGTGCGGCAGCCACGAGGGCTGCCGCAACGACCAGCATCAGTTTGATGCCAATGCGCATGGATTACTGCGCGGTGTAGACGATTTCGACGCGACGGTTCTGCGACCAGCAGGACTCGTTCGACTCGGTGCAGACCGGACGCTCTTCACCGTAGGACACGACGGTCAGCTGCGAAGCCGAGCCACCGTTGGCCTGCAGGGCCGAGTTGACGCCGTTGCCACGACGCTCGCCCAGGGCCTGGTTGTACGCGCGCGAACCGCGCTCGTCGGTGTGACCCTGCAGGGTGATGCGCGAGGACGGACGGTCACGCAGGTACTTGGCGTGGCAAGCCATGATGGCCTGGAATTCCGGCTTCACGTCTTCCTTGTCCAGGTCGAAGTAGACAACGCGCTGGCGCAGGCAAGCGTCGGTGTCCAGGTCGCCCGGGCCGTACAGGCCGGAGGTCGACGGACCGGTCGGGGTGGTGGTCGAGGTGCCGGTGTCGACCGGGGCTGCCGGCTCTTCCTTCACCTTCTTCGAGCAACCGGCCAGGACGGCCACAGACAGCAGGGAAACAAGCAGAACGCGGGTGGACTTGTTCATGGCGATACCTTTGTGGCTCCTAGGCCGATGAGGGGTTCAAGACAACGAAAATATTAACACTCTTTTAGCGCTGGGTACGGTATGGGGACCATGCCGGTTCGCGCACATCACCATCGGCCAGGACCAGGCGCTGGCGGACCCGCGCATCGGCCGAGACGGCATACAACACACCACGGCCACCTTCGCGGGCGGCGTACAACACCATGCTTGCGTTGGGCGCAAAGCTCGGCGATTCATCCAGCGAACCCGGGGACAGCGTGCTCCAGCGCGGCGAACCCAGCGAGCTGTCCATCATCGCGATCTTGTAGCTGTTGCCCGAACCCTGGGCGACGGCGATCTTCTTGCCGTCGTAGGACACCGAGGGCTTGGCATTGTAGTTGCCCTGGAAGGTCACGCGCTCGGCGCTGCCGCCGCCTGCGCCGACCTTGTAGACCTGCGGACGGCCGCCACGGTCGGAGGTGAAGTACACCGCGCTGCCGTCCGGCGCCCAGGTCGGCTCGGTATCGATGGCGAAGTGGTTGGTCAGCTGGGTCAGCTGCTTGCTGCCCAGGTCCATCACGTAGATTTCCGGGTTGCCCGAACGCGACAGGGTCAGGGCCAGCTTGCGGCCGTCCGGCGAAAACGCCGGGGCGCTGTTGATGCCGCGGAAGCTGGTGACCAGCTCACGCGCGCCGGTGCCGATGTTCTGGATGTAGATGGCCGAATTGCCACGCTCGAAGCTGACGTAGGCCAGCTTGCTGCCATCCGGGCTCCACGACGGCGACAGCAGCGGCTCGGCCGAACGCACGATGGTCTGCGGGTTGTAGCCGTCGGAGTCGGCCACCATCAGCGCATAGCGCATGGCGTCGCCCTTGCCGCTGGCGGTCACGTAGGCGATGCGGGTCCAGAAGGCGCCGCGCACACCGGTGATCTTCTCGTAGATGGCGTCGGCCATCTGGTGGGCAACGTCGCGCATGGCGTTGCCACGGGCGGTCATCGCCAGGCCCAGCAGGCGCTCGCCCTTGGGTACGTCGAACAGTTCGTACTCGACGCGGTAGGCGCCAGCACCGGCGTCGAGCACGCGGCCGACCACGATGTAGTTCTGCTTCAGCGCACGCCAGGTGGCGAACTGGATGTCACCGCCGCGCACCGGCTTCTCGACGATCTGCGCTTCGGGCAGCGTGCGGAACTGGCCCGAACGCTCCAGGTCGGCACGGACCACGCCAGCGACGTCGGTCTGCGGTGCAGCCGCCGAACCCTGGTAGGGCATCGGCACGATGGTGATCGGCAACGCGGAGGCATTGCCGCCGATGATGTCGATATCCAGCCCCTTCTGCTGCGCGACGGCAGCAAAGGGCAGCAACAGGGCCGCAAACACGGCAAGCCAGCGAGGCATCTTTTTCATGGAGCGCTCAATAAGGGGGAAACCGGAACGAGGGATAACAAAGCGGAAGTGAACCGCTTCGCAATCATGAACCAAGGGTACGTGAATTCCGGGTCAGTTCCAGCCCGTCCTCTCACGCACCGTTAACGTCGTGGCTAACATCGCGCCCGCCTGCCCCGTCACGCCGCCCTGCGGGGCGGTGTTCGACAGCAGTCCACAGACTGCCCGGCCGGAACCGGGCCCACCAGAGGCAAGCGCGACATCCGTTGGCGTGGGCGGCCTGATGACCGCCCTGCCTCGCCCGATCAATCCTGAGCGGTAAAGGTCAGATTGAGCGTGCGGTTGAACACCGACTCGAAGCCCCGGTACGGCAGCGGCTGGGCGTTGAGCACAGCGGCCTCGATCGAGCGCTTGCCGGCCTCGTCATAGGGGCAATTTGCACCGACCTTGGCCTGCAGCACCTGTCCACCCGGGATCTGGGTGATGGTCACCTGGCACCTCTGCCCCAGCGGCACGCTGTCCGGGCGGGTCCAGGTATCACGCACCTTGGCCTGGATCGCCGCAACGTACTTGGCAGTCAGATCGTCGCTGTTGCCACCACCACCGGCAGCCGGTTGGGAGGCACCGCTGGAACCGGCAGCGGCACTGCCGGCGGCATTGCGCGCGGCGGCCACCTGGCGCAGCTTCTGCTCGGCCAGCTTGGCTTCCTTCTCGGCCTGCTCGCGGCGGGCACGGATCTCGGCGATCTTCTTCTGCTTCTCGGCCTCGGCCTTGTCAGCGGCCACGCGCTCCTGCTCGGCCTGCTTCTTCTTCTCGTCCGCTTCCTGCTGCTTGGCCAGGCGCAGCTTCTGCTCCGCCTCTTCCTGGCGCTTGCGTTCGGTCAGGTCGATCTGCTCCTGGCGGCGCTTGGCTTCCTGTTCCTGCTTGGCCTTCTCCTGCGAGATGGCCAGCGCGCTCACCGCTTCCTGATCCTTGGTGTCCGGCTGCGCGACGCGCTCCTGCGCCTGTTGCTGCTGCGGCGTGGGGGCGTCCTGCGGGCGCGGCTCGGGGATCGGCTGCGGCGGCGGGATGGTGTCTTCCGGCACCGGGACCGGCTCGGCCACCGGCGGCGGCAGGTCTTCCAGCTTTTCCGACTGGCGCAGGGCCTGGCGCGCGGCAGAAGCCTCCGACGCAGACAGCGCCAGGCTGGCCTCGACCGACGGATCACCCGCGGCGGCGTCGGTGTTGCGCTCGGGTGACCAGAACCAGGCCACGATGAAGACCAGCGCGACCAGCAGGTGCACCAGCAACGCCAGCGCCAGGGGCAGGCCCCAACCAGGTTCGCGCTGCTGTGGAGGTGGCAGGGCGTCAGCGTGCATCGGTGGCCAGGCCTACCTTGTCTACCTTGGCGCGCTTGATCACATCCATCGCGGCGATGACCTTTTCATAGGCCACGGCACGGTCGGCGGCGACGATCACGCGCACGCCCTTGTCCTGGGCGGCGATGCCGGCCAGGCGGCCTTCCAGTTCCTCGGCCGACACGGCGGTCGGGTCCTTGGCGTCGGGCAGCTTCAGGCTGAGCTGGCCGTCCTGGCGTACCGAGACGATCACCGGGTCCTGCTTGCTCTCCAGCGCCTTGGCGTTGGACTGCGGCAGGTCGACGTCGAAGCTCAGCGTGAGCAGCGGTGCAGTGACCATGAAGATGATCAGCAGCACCAGCATGACGTCGATGTAGGGAACGACGTTGATTTCCGATTTCAGCTTGCGGCGCTTGCGGCGACCGATGGCAGCGGACATGGCTTGGACTCCCGGGTCAGGCGCTTACTCGTCGCCAGCGCTCTGGCGCTGCAGGATGGAGCTGAACTCTTCGGCAAAGGTCTCGAACCGCACCGACATGCGCTCAACGCGGGTGGTGAAGCGGTTGTAGGCCCACACTGCCGGGATGGCCACGAACAGGCCGATGGCGGTGGCGAACAGCGCTTCGGAGATGCCCGGGGCAACGGCGGCGATGCCGGCCTGTGCGCCGCTGCTGATCATGTCGTGCATGGTCACCATGATGCCGAACACGGTGCCGACCAGGCCCACGTACGGGGCGGTCGAGCCGATGTTGGCCAACAGTTCCAGGTTGCGCTCGAGCTGGTCCACTTCGCGGGTGTAGGTGGTGCGCATGGCACGCTGTGCGCCTTCCAGCTGCGCGCGGCCGTCCAGCCGGCGCTTGTCGCGCAGGCGGGTGTATTCGCGGAAACCGGCTTCGAAGATGGCTTCCAGGCCGCCGACATTGCGGCTGCGGTCGGTGGCCGAGCTGTACAGCTTGCCCAGGTCGGCACCGGACCAGAAGCGGTTCTCGAACTCGTCGGCTTCACGGGTGGCCTGCTTGAACACGCGGGCCTTGCGGAAAATGATCACCCAGCTGACGAACGAGCCGACCAGCAGCAGCAGCACGATGATCTTCACCGGCAGGCTGGCCTTGGCCATCAGCTCGAGGTAGTTGATGCCGCCGCCGGTGGTGGCCTGGGCAAGGGTCTGGGTCGCGGCGTTGCTGACGTCGGCCGGCAGTGCCTCGGTGACCGTGGCCTGCAGGGCCAGGAGCGTTGCGATCATCCGTTGTTCCTCAAAGTTCGGATTCGGGGTGGAGGTGGGGTTGCAGCATGGCAAGGACGGCCTCGTCCATGCCACGCGGGCGGAAACTGGCCGCTTCCAGTGCGGCGATGCGGACCTGGGCCGACAGCAGCAGTTCGCCGTCGCGCAGGATCTGCTGCTCGAAGACCATGCTGGCCTTCTTCAGCTGGACCAGGCGGGCGCTCACCTGCAGGATGTCATCCAGCCGTGCCGGCCTGATGAAATCCATCTGCATCGAGCGCACCGCGAAGATCATGCCGTGCTCGATGCGCATGCGCTCCTGGCCGTAGCCCAGCGCGCGCATCCATTCGGTCCGGGCCCGTTCCATGAAGGCCACGTACCGGGCGTGGTAGACCACGCCACCGGCATCGGTATCTTCCCAGTAAATGCGTGTCGGCCAACTGAATCGCGGCTCAACCGACATCGGGAACCTCGGCGAACAGGTCCTGCGGCGGGTTCTTGGGTTTCAGGCCCATGTGCCGGTAGGCCTTGTGGGTGGCCATGCGGCCACGCGCGGTGCGCACCAGGAAGCCCTGCTGGATCAGGTAGGGTTCGACCACGTCTTCCAGCGTGCCGCGCTCTTCGGACAGCGCCGCGGCCAGCGATTCGATGCCGACCGGGCCACCATCGAAGTAGTCCACCATTGTTTTCAGCAGGCGCCGGTCGAGCTCGTCGAAGCCTTCCGGGTCGACCTTGAGCATCTTCATCGCAGCCTGGGCCACGGGCTCGTCGATGTGGCCACCGGCCTTGACCTGCGCGTAGTCGCGCACGCGTCGCAGCAGGCGGTTGGCGATACGCGGCGTACCACGCGCGCGGCGCGCGATCTCCCCTGCCCCATCGGCGGTGCAGTCGATGCCGAGGATGCTGGCGGAGCGGCGCACGATCCGGGTCAGTTCCTCGACGCTGTAGAACTCCAGGCGCTGGACGATGCCGAAGCGGTCGCGCAGCGGCGCGGTCAGCAGGCCGGCGCGGGTGGTGGCGCCGATCAGGGTGAACGGCGGCAGGTCGATCTTGATCGAGCGCGCCGCGGGGCCCTCGCCGATCATGATGTCGATCTGGAAGTCTTCCATGGCTGGGTACAGCACTTCCTCGACCACCGGCGACAGGCGATGGATCTCGTCGATGAACAGCACGTCGTGCGGCTGCAGGTTGGTCAGCAGCGCGGCCAGGTCGCCGGCCTTTTCGATCACCGGGCCGGAAGTCACGCGCAGGGCCACGCCCAGTTCGTTGGCAATGACGTGGCTGAGGGTGGTCTTGCCCAGGCCCGGCGGGCCGAAGATCAGCACGTGGTCGAGCGCGTCGCCACGCCCCTTGGCCGCCTGGATGTAGATTTCCATCTGCTCGCGCACCGGCACCTGGCCGAGGTAATCGGCAAGGCGCTTGGGGCGGATGCTGGCGTCGGCGGCGTCATCCTCGCGGGTGGCGCCGGCGCCGATGATGCGGTCGTCGGTCATGTGCTGATTATGCGGCAAAAGTACGGGTTTCGGCCGGGCTGCGCCCGGCACCCGCAGAGGCAACGGCAACATCCAGAGCAACAGCCGTAGCGGGCTTCCTGGGGAATGGCGGGGTGGGTCCGGTTGCGGGGGACGCTGCAAGTACGTCCATGTAAGCTCGGTCGCCGCATCCATGCGGCTCACGCCCCCGCAACCGGACCCACCCCGCCTTCGACAGGTTTCTGCGATCTGTCTGGATGGCGTGGCCTGTGCCTGCTCTTGGTGGGTGTCGACCTTGGTCGACACGGTAGATCCACGCCATGCGTGGATTGAACAGAGGGGGAGAGTTGGCTCAGCTTCTGGCGCGCGGTGCCTCCGCAAGCGGAGCCCCCTTGTTGTTCAAGGGGGCGCGCCGATAGGCGGGGGGATAAGGTGGAATGCGCGGAACGCCGGCGCCAAAGGCGCCTGCGTTTCAAGGGGGCACGCCGACAGGCGCGGGGATAAGGTGGAATGCGCGCGGGGCCCGCGGTTTGCGCAGCAAATCGTGGGACGTAGCGCAGGTGGAGATTAAATCTCCACCTGCGCACCGAGTTCGACGAGGCGGTTGCCCGGGATGCGGAAGAAGCCCGTGGCCGGGGCCGCGTTGCGATGCATCAGCGCGAACAGCTTGTCGCGCCAGATCGGCATGCCGCGATTGGCGGTGGCCACGATGGTCTCGCGGCTGGCGAAGAAGGTGGTGTCCATCGGGTCGAAGTAGATGCCGCCGTGGTCGCACGAGCGCATCAGCGCCAGCGGCACGTCCGGGGTCTCCATGAAGCCGAAGCGCACGTAGACCCGGTAGAACTCGTCGCCCACCGATTCGATCTTCAATCGCTGCCCCTCCGGCGCGTACGGCACCGGCAGCGTGACCACGTGCAGGAACACGTTGCGCTCGTGCAGCACCTTGTTGTGCTTGAGGTTGTGCATCAGCGCATGCGGGGCCACGGTCGGGTCGGCGGTGAGGAACACTGCGGTGCCCGGCACGCGCACCGGCGGTGCCAGCATCAGGCCCGGCAGGAAGGTATCCAGGCGGATGCCGTCCTTGCGGATCTCATCGCGCAGCAGTTCGCGGCCACGGCGCCAGGTGCGCATCATGGTGAACAGGAAGATGCCCAGCACCACCGGGAACCAGGCACCCTGCAGCAGCTTGGCGCCGTTGGCGATGACAAAGCCGAGGTCGATGATGAAGAACACCACGCACAGCGGCAGCAGCCAGGCGCGTGCCTTCGGCCACAGCGAGCGGGCCACCAGGGCCAGCAGCAGGGTATCGATCAGCATGGTGGCCGACACCGAGATGCCGTAGGCCACGGCCAGGTTGGACGAGCTGCGGAAGGCCAGCACCAGGCCGATCACCATCACCGCAATGCCCCAGTTGATGCCCGGGATGTAGATCTGGCCGATGGTGTCGTGCGAGGTGTGCTTGATGCGCATGCGCGGGATGTAGCCCAGCTGCATGGCCTGGCGCGAGACCGAGAACGCGCCGGTGATCACCGACTGCGAGGCGATCACCGCCGCCATCGTGGCCAGGATGATCATCGGGTACAGCGCCCACGACGGCACGGCCTCGAAGAATGGATTCTTCAGCGCCTCGGGATGATTGAGCACCAGCGCGCCCTGCCCCAGGTAGTTCAGCACCAGGCACGGCAGCACGAAGAAGTACCAGGCATGGCGGATCGGCTTGGCACCGAAGTGGCCCATGTCGGCGTACAGCGCTTCGCCGCCGGTCACCGCCAGCACCACCGCACCGAGGATGAAGATGCCGTGCCAGCTGTGCTCCATGAAGAAGCGGATCGCCCACCACGGGTTGAAGGCCTTGAGCACTTCCGGCGCGTCGACGATGTTGTAGATGCCGATTGCCGCAAGCGAGATGAACCAGACCGAGGTGATCGGGCCGAACGCCTTGCCGATCTTCTCGGTACCGAAGCGCTGCGCGGCAAACACCATCAGCAGCACCACCACCGTGATCGGCACGATGAAGGCATGCAGGCCGGGGGCTGCCACCTCCAGGCCCTCGACCGCACCCAGCACTGAAATGGCCGGAGTGATCACGCCGTCGCCGAAGAACAGCGAGGCGCCGAAGATGCCGAGGATGCCCACCACGTAGGCCGAGCGCGACCCGTTGCGCAGCGTGCGCTGGGTCAGCGCCATCAGCGCCATGATGCCGCCCTCGCCGTCATTGTCGGCGCGCATGATGATGGTCACGTACTTCAGCGTGACCACGATGTTCAGCGCCCAGAATGCCAGCGAAAGCACGCCCAGCACGGTGTCGTGGTCGCTGTTGAGCCCGTAGTGCGGCGAGAAGGCCTCCTTCAGGGTGTACAGCGGGCTGGTACCGATATCGCCGAAGACCACGCCGATCGCACCGATGATCAGCGCCATGCCTCCGGCTGGAGGAGCGTGACCGTGGCCGCCGGGGGCAGCTGCGTGCGGGGTTTGACTGCTGGACATGGGACTCCTGGCGAAGCTCAGGCGGTTCGTTGTAGGAAAGGAATGCGGATCAGCGCAGCGCCGACTGCAGCGCCTTGCGGATCACGGTGGCCACTTCGTCGCCTTCATTGAAGGCGTCCCGGGCCATGCGGGCGGCTTCAGCCGGCTTGTAGCCCAGCTGCTGCAGCGCCACGGTGGCGTCGGACAGCGGGTCGGCCGGGGCCGGGCCGCTGCCGGTGGGCAGCGCGCCGCCGGCACCGAACTGGGCGGCGCGGTCGCGCAGTTCCAGCACCATGCGCTCGGCGGTCTTCTTGCCGATGCCCGGGATGCGGGTCAGCGCGGTGATGTCACCGGCCTGGACCATGCGCGCAAACTCCTCGACGGTGACGCCGGACAGCACGGCCAGCGCGATCTTCGCGCCGATGCCACTGACCTTCTGCACGTCGCGGAACAGGCGCCGCTCGCCTTCGCGCAGGAAGCCATACAACGAGACGCTGTCTTCCTTCTGCGAGTAATGGGTGTACAGGGTGACCTCGCGGCCGAGCTCGGGCAGGTCATAGAAGGTGCTCATCGGCGCCTCCAGCTCGTAGCCCACTCCGTTCACGTCCACCACCAGCCACGGCGGCGCCTTGTAGGCGACGATGCCGCGCAGTCGACCGATCATTGCGTGCAGCTCCTCATTTGCGGCCCCACGCCTGGCGGGCACTGAGCCCCAGGCGGTTGGCCGTCGCCCTTACGTGGGCATGGGTGATCGCCACCGCCAACGCGTCGGCCGCGTCGGCCTGCAGCTTGGTTTTCAGGTTGAGCATGAGCCCGACCATGTGTTGAACCTGTTGCTTTTCGGCACCACCGCGCCCGACCACCGCCAGCTTGATCTCGCTGGCCGCGTACTCGTGCACCGGCAGGTCGCGCAGCACCACGGCCGAGATCGCCGCGCCACGGGCCTGGCCCAGCTTCAGCGCCGAATCGGGGTTGCGCGCCATGAACACGCGTTCGATGGCCACTTCCTGTGGCTCGTATTCGCGGCACAGGTCGGCCAGGCCCAGCACCAGCAGCTTCATGCGCTGCGGGAAGTCGTCGGCGCCCAGCAGCACCAGCGGCTGGTGATGCACGTGGCTGACGCGGCCGGTGGCATCGACATCAATGATGCCCACCCCGGTCCGCTGCGAACCGGGGTCGATGCCGAGGATGCGGGTCATGCTGCGCTCCTGGCGGGGCGGAACGGAATGCGCTGGCAGGCGTATGGGCTCATGACTGTCCGCGGTGACCGTTCAACGGCCCGCGCCCAGGCCGTCAAAGACGGCTCAGGCGTAGGCGTCGGCGCCGAGTTCGGCGTTGGAGTACACGTCCTGCACGTCGTCCAGGTCTTCCAGCATGTCCAGCAGCTTCTTGACCTGAAGGGCGACGTCGCCTTCGACCTTGATGTCGTTGTCGGCGCGGAAGGTGATCTCGGCGTGGTCGGCGACATGGCCCGCAGCGGTCATTGCATCCTTGACCGCGTTGAACGCGTCAGGGCTGGTGACCACATCGATCGAGCCATCGTCCGGATAGACCACGATGTCATCGGCGCCGGCCTCGATGGCCGCTTCGGTGATGGCTTCCTCGTCGGCGCCCGGGGCGAAGCTGAGCACGCCCAGGCGCTTGAACATGAAGGCCACCGAGCCTTCGGTGCCCATGTTGCCGCCGCACTTGCTGAACGCATGGCGGACATCGGCCACGGTGCGCACGCGGTTGTCGGTCAGGCAGTCGACGATCACGGCCACGCCACCCGGGGCGTAGCCCTCGTAGCGGATTTCCTCGTAATCGACGCCTTCCAGTTCACCGGTGGCCTTCTTGATGGCGCGTTCGATCACGTCCTTGGACATGTTCACGGCCAGGCCCTTGTCCATCGCCACGCGCAGGCGCGGGTTGTTGTTGGGGTCGCCTCCACCGCCGCGCGCGGCAACGCCGATCTCACGGATGATCTTGGTGAAAATCTTGCCGCGCTTCGCGTCGGACGCGTTCTTGCGGGCTTCGATGGAGGGGCCTCTACCCATGGGTGCTACCGTCTGGCTGCTTCAGGATCAAGGCGCGGATTCTACCTGATCGGGGGCGGCAACCGTGTCTAGGGCTGAAGTGGTGTCGGGAAGGCACCATCCCCGCATGGCGTGGATCTACTGCCGCCGGGCATTGCCGGGCGAACAGCGTGCGAACCAAGGTTCGCACCCACCAGGGCAGGACGGTTCGCACCCACCAGGGCAGGACGGTTCGTACCCACCCAGACAGGCCGGTAGCGCCGGGCCATGCCCGGCGAACCGCCTCACGCGGCGGCGGCATCGCGGCTGTGGTCGAACTGGCCGTGGCGCAGGAAATGCGCGGTCTGCCGCGCGGCATCGGGCGATACCACCAGGCCGCTGTGGCTGGTACGCACCACGCAATGGTCGGCCAGGCCCGGCAGGCGGGTTTCGGCCAGGGCCACGGTACCATCGGAGGCGTCGTCCATCGCGCCCAGCAGACTGCCCAGTCCATGCGGTACCGAACCGGCAATCAGGCCGACCTCGGCCTTGCCCTGCCAGTCCGGCAGGCCGTCCAGCAGCAGCTCGCTGCTGCGACCCAGCGCCAGGCCCCAGCCATGATCGGACAACGAGCGCGCAGTGCCACTGCCGCGCAGCGGCGAGCCGAGACAGACCACACGCTGCACCGGCAGCTGAGGATTGCGCCGCAGCGCTTCCAGCGCCAGCAGCCCACCCAGGCTGTGGCCGACCAGCGACAGCGGGCCGGCGTCGGCCAGCCGCTCCAGCAGCTGCGGCACCGCCACGTCCGGGCCACCGAACACCGAGGAATAGCCGAACGCGTGCACCTGGAAGCCGCGCGCGCGCAGGCGCCAGGCCAGCGGCCCGACCCAGGCGCGGGCATTCCAGATGCCATGCAGCAGCAATACGGGGGGAGTCATGCAAACAGCCTGGCAGTCAGCGGGGCAGGAACGTAGGGTGATTGAACACGCGCGCGCAGCAAGCGGCGGTGAACATCAGGCCGCGCGCGGTGTGCGGCGCAGGATGAATTCGAGATCGTTCGTGTCGCCCACCGGGAACAGGTATTCGCCGGCCTTCTCGAAACCGTAGCGGGCGTAGAAGCGCTGTGCGCCGAAGTTTTCCGACCACACGCCCAGCCACAGGGTGCGTGGGCCTTCGTGTTCCAGCCAGGCCAGCGCGGTTTCCAGCAGGCGGCTGCCCCAGCCACAGCTCTGCTGGGTCTTGACCAGGTACAGGCGCTTGAGTTCGCCGTCACCGGGCTTCACGTCCGCATGCGGCAGGCCACAGGGGCCGGCGGCGGCATGGCCGACCGCCTCCCCGTCCAGCTCCAGCAGCCACACCGCGTAGTCCGGGTGGGCCAGGATCACGCGCTGGCGCTCGACCGTATAGGCCTCCTCAAGGAAGGCCTGAAGGTCCTGCGGCGGATACAGATGGCCGAAGGTTTCGGTGAACGTGCGGGCGGCCAGCGCCGACAGGGTCGGCGCGTCGTCCACAGTGGCGCGGCGGATCGAATACATGCAGGAAGTTGACGTCAGCGCGAAGGGGCGGTCAAGCCTTTTCCGAAGATTCCGCTTCTTCGTCTTCCTCGTCCTCTTCCTCGTATTCCTCTTCGTCCTCTTCTTCCTCGCCTTCCTCGTCCTCGTCGTACTCTTCCTCTTCGTCGTCCTCGTAATCCTCGACGCCGAAGTCTTCACCGTCCCAGCGGCCTTCGCCATCGGCGACGAAGGTCAGGGCCATCGCCGCCGGGTTGGTACCGACGCGGACCAGCCAACCACCGAACACGCGTGCACGCTCGGTGACCAGATTGGCCTCGGCGCCTTCATTGCCCAGCTTTTCCCACTCCAGCGAAAACGCGAACTCGGTCATTGCCTGGATCTCCTGATCAGTTGGTCTTGGGGCGAACCTGGATGTGCACTTCGGCCAGCTGCGCGTCGACGATCGGCGACGGCGCGTCGGTCATCAGATCCTGTGCACCGGTGGTCTTCGGGAACGGGATGACGTCGCGGATCGACTCGGTGCCGGCCATCAGCGCGGCGATGCGGTCGATGCCGAAGGCGATGCCACCGTGCGGCGGCGCGCCGTAGTTCAGCGCGTCGAGCAGGAAGCCGAACTTGGCGCGGGCCTCTTCGGCGCCGATGCCGAGCAGCTCGAACACCGCGCTCTGCATGTCCGGACGGTGGATACGGATCGAACCGCCGCCGATCTCATTGCCGTTGAGCACCATGTCGTAGCCGCGCGAAACGGCGGTACGGGCATTGGCGCGCAGGTCGGCGATGTCGTCCACGGCCGGTGCGGTGAAGGGGTGATGCAGGGCGACGTAGCGCTGCTCTTCCTCGTCCCACTCGAACATCGGGAAGTCGGTGACCCACAGCGGCGCCCAGCCATCGGCGACCAGGCCGAAGTCCTTGCCGGCCTTCAGGCGCAGCGCGCCCATGAAGTCGGAGACCTTGTTGTAGCCACCGGCGCCGAAGAACACGATGTCGCCGTTGCCGGCGCCGACGTGGGCCACCAGCGCAGCGAAGGATTCCTCGCTGAAGAACTTCTGGATCGGCGAGCTGACTTCGCCGTTGTCGGCGATCTTGATGTAGGCCAGGCCTTTGGCGCCGTACTTGGCGGCATGCGCGGCGTACTCGTCGATCTGCTTGCGGCTCAGCGACGCACCGCCCGGGATGCGCAGCGCGGCGACGCGGCCTTCGGCATCATTGGCCGGGCCGGTGAACACCGGGAACTCACTGTCCTTGACCAGCTCGGCCACGTCGACCAGTTCCAGCGCGATGCGCAGGTCCGGCTTGTCCGAACCGTAGCGACGCATCGCCTCGGCCCAGGTCATGCGCGGGAAGGTGGCGGCCAGCTCGACATCGACCACTTCCTTGAAGATCGCGCGGATCATCGACTCGACGAAGTCCTGCACGTCCTGCTCGCGGACGAAGGCGAATTCCATGTCCAGCTGGGTGAACTCCAGCTGGCGGTCGGCACGCAGGGCCTCGTCACGGAAGCAGCGCGCGATCTGGTAGTAGCGGTCGAAGCCGGCCACCATGAGGATCTGCTTGAACAGCTGCGGGCTCTGCGGCAGGGCGTAGAACTCACCCGGATGCATGCGCGCCGGCACCAGGAAGTCGCGCGCGCCTTCCGGGGTGGCCTTGGTCAGGATCGGGGTCTCGATGTCCTGGAAACCCTTCTCGTCCAGGTGGCGGCGCAGGGCCTGCACCAGCTTGATGCGGGTGCGCTGCATGCGCTGCATTTCCGGACGGCGCAGATCCAGGTAGCGGTACTTCAGGCGGGTTTCTTCGCCCGGGTTCTCGTGGGCGTGGAACGGCAGCGGCGCGGCCTTGTTCAGCACGGTGATGGCGGTGGCGATCACTTCCACCTTGCCGGTGCGCATCTTGTCGTTCACCGCGTGGCGGGCACGCACGACGCCTTCCACCTGCAGCACATCCTCGTAGCCCAGCGACGCGGCCACGGCGAACACCTCGGCGTTGTCGACCTCCACCGTCACCTGCACGATGCCCTCATGATCCCGGAGATCGATGAAGCAGACGCCGCCCTGGTTACGGGCCACGTCGGTCCAGCCGGCGAGGGTGACAGTCTGGCCAATCAGGGTCTCGTCGACCAGGCCGCAGAAGTGGGTACGCATGGGGGGAAGCTCCGCTGGAGAACGCCGGCACCGGATGGGGGCCGGAAAGCCTCGTATTCTGCGGCCGAGGCCCCGGCCGGGGCAAATCCGGCCAGTCACACCGGCTTGATCGCCCCCCTCCCTATAGTCGGGCACCTGCCACCGTATGGGATGCCGCCATGAAACCGCTGTCCCTGGCCAGCCTGGCCGTAACCCTCAGCCTGGGTGCCCTGGGCACCCTTGCCCTGCCCGCCCCGTCCGCCGCTGCGCAGAACGGGGTGATCCGCTGCGAAAGCCAGAGCAACCGCGAACGGGTCTGCAACACCGGCTGGCGCGGCGCGCAGCTGGTCCGCCAGTTGTCTGGCAGCCCCTGCGAGGAAGGGCGCTCCTGGGGCAGCCGCAATGGCAGCATCTGGGTCACCAACGGCTGCCGCGCCGAGTTCGTCGAGGCCCGTGGTGGCTGGGGCGGCGGCAATGGCGGTGGCTGGGGCGGCAACAACGGTCGACCCGGCGAGACCATCCGCTGCGAAAGCCAGAACAATCGCGAGCGCAGCTGCCCGGTCGGCTGGCGCAATGCCCGCCTGGTCCGCCAGTTGTCCGGCAGTCCTTGCGACGAGGGCCGTACCTGGGGTGTGCGCAACGGCGCGCTGTGGGTCAGCAATGGCTGCCGCGCCGAATTCGCCGAGGCCCGCGGCTGGGGCGGCGGTGGCGGTGGCTGGGGCGGTGGCAACAGCAACTATTCGGTCACCTGCAGCAGCAACAACAACCGTTCGCAGACCTGCGACTGGGATGACCGCCAAGGCCGGCCGGTGCTGCAGCAGCAGTTGTCGGGCAGCGCCTGCCAGGAAGGCCGCAGCTGGGGTTACTCGCGTGGCCAGGTGTGGGTGAGCAACGGCTGCCGGGCGCGTTTCGGCACGCGGTGAGCATGAGGTCGGATCCCTGGCCAGCGGCCAGGGCTCTGACCCCATCAGGCATCCCGCATCCACGCATGGCGTGGATCTACTGGGGATTTTTCCGGGTTCGGAGCCCTCCGCAGGACGGATCCGAACCCGGGATCAGGGTGCGGGTGCCTTCTCGTCGCCCCACGGCGCCGGCGGCAGGTCGACCGGCTTGTTCAGGTCGAACTGCACACGGAACCGACGGCCCTCCGGGCGCGTCAGCTCGTAGACGAACGTCTGGTCCGGATCGATCTCCATCGCCCAGGTGTTGTGCGTGGAAGCCAGCATGTCGGCACGGCGGAACATCGCCACCGAATCCGCATCGGCCGGGAACTGCTGACGCTCGCCAGTTCCCGGCGGCGTGCTGTCGCCACCGTACAGGGTGATCGCGTCGGGGCTGCCGCCTTCATGGCGATGGTCGTGCTTCAGGCGCAGCCCGTTCGGCGTGCGGGTCAGCACCCAGGTCCGCGAGTGGTCATCACCGACATGGAACGGGATGCGCAGCTCATGCGCCGGATCGGCGCAGCCGCGCACATGCATCACCAGGCGCTGCCCGGCGAACGGGTCCTTGCCGGTCGGTGCCGGCGTGTCCTCCACCACCTTGCCGGCGTAGGCCTGGCCACAGTGGGCGGCGATCGCGGCCATGAAGGCATCGGCCGGTGCGGTCGCCAGATCATGGGCGACCGTATCGGAGCGCTGCGTGCACGCAGCGAGGCTGAGCAGGAGGGCGGCGGTAGCGGCAACGGCAATCGGTCTCATGCCCCAACCCTAACGGCCATGGCCGAAGTGCGCAAACCGCACGCGCAGCATCCGCTCAGCGATCGAGGGCAGGCGCCGCCGGCAGCGTTTCGGTGACCGCCACCGGCGCGGCTTCGCCTTCACCCGCAGGTTCCTGCTCGACCGGATCGACATCGAACGGGGTACGGAACACCAGCGACGGCAGCAGCGTGGTCAGCGCAGCGTAGAGCAGCAGCGCACCGAACAGCACCGCCGGGATCTGGAAACGCTCGCGCATGATCGCCGCCAGCACCAGGGTGAAGATCAGCGTCGGCGCCAGCGCCAGCGAGACCCGCAGGCTGCTGCGGAAGCTCTCGCCGAACATCACCCGGCGCTGCAGCCAGACCACGCCGATGCGCAGCGGCAGCACCACCAGGGTGATCACGATGCCCAGCCCCAGCGCCTCGAAGCTCAACGCTTCGGCGGGCACCTTGGTGCCGGCGTTGAAGAAGTAGAACGGCACGAAGAACGAGGCGAACAGGCGCAGCGCATGCAGGTTCTCGTGCGAGGCCAGCAGCGGCATGCGCTGGTGCAGCAGGCGCGCGACCAGGCCGGCGATGAACGCGCCGACCAGGTAATACACGCCCAGCAGATAGGTGATGTAGGCCGCCACCATGCCCACCATCACCAGCAGCGAGAATTCGGAACCCGGCGCGTGCGGCGCCACCCAGCGTCCCAGCGCGATGAACAGCAGCGGCAGGCCGATCATCATCGCCAGCAGGGCCAGGCTGGACAGCGCCATGTGGCCTGGGTCACCGGCCTGCAGCACGATGAACAACGCCGCCAGCGCCAGCAGTTCGCCGGCAATGGCCTTGCTGGTCACCCAGAACCGCTCATCCTCGCTGAGGCCCAGTCGCGACAGCGAGTCCATGATGAAACCGGTGGAGGGCGTCAGCAGCGCCAGCGCCAACAGGCCCGCGGCCTGCCACGGCAGCCCTGCGTAACGCCAGGCCAGCCAGCCCACGCCGAACAACGTTGCAGTGCGGATCACCAGGTGCGCCAGCAGCGGCCACATGCCACGGCGCAGCGCCTGCAGGTCCACTTCCAGGCCGGCGAACAGGAACAGCGAGGAAATACCCAGCGTGGCCAGCAGGCCGATCACCGCATCATGGGCCTGATCGCCCAGCCAGAGCATGCCGATGATGCCGAACAGCAGGCAGGTCAGTGGCGCGGGCAGGCTGAAGCGCTGCAGCGCGCGCGGGATCACCAGCAGCGCGAAGATCAGCAGCAGGTAGATCAATTCATGGCTCATCGGGGTCTTCCGTGGGGTTCGAACGCGCGCAGGATGCGCGCGCCGAACCGATCCGGCAAGCCGTTTCTGGATGACTCCCGGTTACCTCATCCGATCAGTCGATCGGCGATGCGGCCCACCTGTGCCAGCACGGTAGCGCGTTGCTCGTAGCTGATCGCACCCGCCTGCAGATAGGCGGTCAGCACCCAGGGCGTGCCCCCGGCCACGGGCCACAGCACTGCAATATCGTTGCGCGCGTCCTCGCCATTGCTGCCGGTCTTGTCGCCAACGCGCCAGCGCTTGCCGAGGCCCGCGCGCAGGCAGGCGTCGCCGGTTTCGTTGTCGATCAGCCAGTCGGCCAGCTGCTGCCGCGAAGCCGGTTGCAGCACCTCGCCCAGCACCACGCGCTGCAGGGTCGTGGCCATCGCCGCCGGCGTGGTGGTATCGCGTGGATCGCCCTTGGCGAAACTGTTCAGCTCCGGCTCCAGCCGATCACTGCGGCTCACCGTATCGCCGCTGGCGCGCAGGAACGCGGTCACCGCGGGCGGGCCACCGACTACGCCGAACAGCAGGTTGGCTGCAGTGTTGTCACTGGTGATCAGGGTCGCCCGGCACAGGTCGCGCACGGTCAGGTCCTTGCCGGCATGGCGGCGGGTGACCGGTGCGTGCGAGAGCAGATCGGCGTCGCGCACCGGCACCCGCCTGTCCAGCAATGCCGGCATGCGTTCGGCCTGGCTGAGCACGGTGGCCGCCAGCACACTTTTGAAGGTGCTGCACATCGGGAAGCGCTCGTCCTGACGATGACCGATGCGGCGGCCGCTGGCAGTGTCCAGCAGGGTCACGCCGAGGCGTCCGGCGCAGGCCTTTTCCAGCGCGGCGAAGTCAGTGGCGGCGGTGATGGCGGCATCGGTGGGTGCGTTGGCGGCGGTCTTGCCCGCAGCACGTGCCAGCAGCGGCAGAGCAAGCGAGGAAGCCACGGCAGCACCACTGAACTGCAGGAATCGGCGACGGGCGAGCATGCGGGTTCTCCTGGGGACCGCTCGATTATTGAAGCCTTGATCGGGGGCGACCAGCGCAAAAAATCTGCGTTAGACATTAGCTCAATTAATGCCTGACGCATTCAACCCCTTAATTTTCCGAAATGTATCGTTGAAGCGTTAGGATCAGCCATCACTCCAGCTCACGACTGCGCGATGTTGCACCCTACCCTGCCACTGAACGCGCTGCGCGCCTTCGAGGCCGCCGCCCGCCACCAGAACTTCACCCGTGCCGCGCTGGAGCTGTGTGTCAGCCAGGCCGCACTGAGCCACCAGATCCGTGGACTGGAGGACCGGCTGGGCATCCGCCTGTTCCATCGGCTGCCGCGTGGCGTGGCGCTCACCGATGAAGGTGCGGCGCTGTATCCCGTGCTCAACGAATCATTCGAGCGCATCTCTGCCAGCATCGCGCGCTACACCGGTGGCCCGTCCCGCGAGGTGCTGACGCTGGGCGTGGTCGGCACCTTCGCCACCGGTTGGCTGCTGCCACGGCTGGCCGCGTTCGAGGCCGCGCACCCGGATATCGAGCTGCGCCTGCAGACCCACAACAACCGCATCGACCTGGCCGGCGAAGGGCTGGACCTGGCGATCCGCTTCGGCGATGGTGACTGGCAGGGCCAGGCATGCACGGCGATCCTCGATGCGCCGTTTGCGCCGCTGTGCGCGCCGGCATTGGCGCGGCGGCTGAAGCAGCCACGCGACCTGGGCGCTCTACCATTGCTGCGCTCCTACCGCAGCGACGAATGGCCGCGCTGGCTGCAGGCGGCAGGGGTCAGCGGCGTGGAGGCACGCGGGCCGGTATTCGATTCCTCGTTGACGGTCGCGATGGCCGCCGCCGGTGGCGCCGGTGTGGCGTTGCTGCCGCTGCGCATGTTCGAACAGGAGCTGGCCGAGGGACGCCTGCTGCAGCCATTCGGCACCACGCTGGAGCTGGGGTGCTACTGGTTGACGCGTTTACGCTCGCGCGCCGAGCGTGAGCCTGCGAAGCGGTTCCGCGAATGGCTGCAGGCGCAGGGCGCGTAACAAAAAAAGGGGACGGAGGGGATTAAGTCGTTTATGGCACAAACGACTTAATCCCCTCCGTCCCCTTTTTTTGCGTGATCAGGACTCCAGCAGTTCCATCCACGCCGCTTCGGCCTTCTCCAGCTCCGCAGCGGCGGTTTCGCGGTCACGGCCGATCACCGCCATGCGGGTGGCGTCGGCGTAGTTGGCCGGGTCAGCCAGCTGGCGGTCCAGTTCGGCCAGTACGCCTTCCAGCTCGGCCACCTTGGCTTCGGCGGCGGCCAGCTTGTGCGGGTTCACCGGCTTCTTCTGCACCACCTGCGCCACCGGCGCGGTCTTGACCACCACCGGCTCTTCCACCTGTTCCATGCGCGCCTTGGTGCCCTGCGCCTGCGGGCGGGTGCGCAGCCACGCGGCGTAGGCATCCAGGTCGCCGTCGAACGGCTCGACCACGCCATCGGCCACACGCCAGTAGGTATCACAGACCAGGCCGATCAGATGGCGATCATGCGAGACCATCACGATCGCGCCCTCGAAGGTGGCCAGTGCTTCGGCCAGCGCTTCGCGCATTTCCAGGTCAAGGTGGTTGGTCGGTTCGTCCAGCAGCAGCACGTTCGGCTGCTGCCAGGCGATCAGCGCCAGCGCCAGGCGCGCGCGCTCGCCACCGGAGAAGCCATCGACCGGCTCGAACGCGCGGTCACCCGGGAAATTCCACTTGCCGAGGAAGTCGCGGAACGACTGGTTCGGCGCATCCGGGGCGATCTCGCGGAAGTGTTCCATCGGCGACTGGCCCTCGTGCAGCGACTCCACCGTGTGCTGGGCGAAATAGCCGATCTTCAGGTCCGGATGCGCCATGCGCTCGCCAACGATCGGCGCCAGTTCGCCCACCAGGGTCTTCACCAAGGTGGTCTTACCGGCACCGTTCGGGCCGAGCAGGCCGATACGCTGGCCCGCTTCCAGGCCGAAGCCGACGTTGTGCAGGATCACCGCGTCCTTGCCGTAGCCGGCCTCGACGTGGTTCAGGCGGATCAGCGAGAACGGCAGCTTGGCCGGCGGCGCGAACTCGATGCGGAACTCGCGCTCGGCACGCACCGCTTCGGTACCGGCCAGCTTGGCCAGGCGCTTCATGCGGCTCTGCGCCTGCGCCGCCTTGCTGGCCTGCGCCTTGAAGCGGTCGATGAAGCTCTGCAGGTGAGCGCGCTCGGCCTGCTCCTTCTCGTGCGCGATCTGCTGCTGGCGCAGCTGTTCGGCGCGCTGGCGCTCGAAATCGGTGTAACCGCCCGGATAGAGCTTGGCGCCACCACCGTGCAGGTGCAGGGTGTGGGTGGCCACGTTGTCGAGGAACTCGCGGTCATGCGAGATCAGCAGCAGGGTGCCCGGGTACTTCAGCAGCCACTGTTCCAGCCAGTACACGGCGTCCAGATCGAGGTGGTTGGTCGGTTCGTCGAGCAGCAGCAGGTCGCTGGGCATCATCAGCGCGCGCGCCAGGTTCAGGCGCACGCGCCAGCCGCCGGAGAACGAAGACACCGCGCGATGGTGGGTCTCAGCCGGGAAACCGAGGCCATGCAGCAGCTTGCCGGCGCGCGCTTCGGCGTCGTAGGCATTGAGCTCGGCCATCTTGGTGTGCGCCTCGGCCACGGCCTCCCAGTCCTCACGGGCGGTCGCCTCGGCCTCGGCGGCCAGCACTGCGGCCACCTCGATGTCGCCGCCGAGCACGAAGCTCAGCGCCGGGTCGGGCAGCGACGGGGTTTCCTGGGCAACGCTGGCGATGCGCACCTTGCCGGGCAGGTCGACGTCGCCCTTGTCCGCCTCCAGCTCGCCCTTCACCGCCGCGAACAGGCTGGACTTGCCAGCACCATTGCGGCCGACCACACCCACCCGGTAACCGGCGTGCAGGGTCAGGTCGACATTGGACAACAGCAGCCGCTCGCCGCGGCGCAAGGCGAAATTACGAAGGGAGATCATCGGGGGAGGGGTCCATATAACCGAATGGAATGTGCTGGTGAGCACTGTTCCTGCGACGCAATTCTAGCGTTAACGAATACTTGACGCGCCCCGGGATGCGCGGCGGCAGGCCAACTCTCTCCCTCGTCGGCCCCGCGCAGCCCCCGGGCCCCACCTCCCGCCGCTGCCCCCTGCCGCTAAATGGTTGCTGCTGCAACGTTTTTTCCTGTTGCAACCATTTGACAGGCACTGAATATCCCGTTAATTCCTGCTTTGCGCACCGCAACAACCGCCGTCCGCCTCACGTCCGTGATGTCGATTCCGGTGCCGCCCCCCGCCAACCGGAGCCCCATCCCGATGACCCGCAAGACCAGCCTGATCGCCGCCGCCGTCGCTGTCGCACTCGGTGGCTCTCCGTTCGTTGCCGCTGCCCAACAGGCCGGTACCGCCGCCAACACCCTGGACACGGTGATCGTCACCGGCACCCGCGTGGCCGACCGCACGGTCGCCGAATCGCAGTCGCCGATCGACATCATCACCCCCGAAGCCCTGCAGTCCACCGGCACCAGCGAACTGGCCACGGCGCTGTCGCGCGCCCTGCCCTCGCTGAACTTCCCGCGCCCGGCCCTGACCGACGGCACCAGCGGCGTGCGCCCGGCACAGCTGCGCGGCCTGTCGCCGGACCAGGTGCTGGTGCTGGTCAACGGCAAGCGCCGTCATACCTCGGCGATGATCAACGTCAACGGCAGCATCGGCCGTGGCTCGTCGGCGGTGGACATCAACGCCATCCCGATCGCCGCCATCGAGCGCGTGGAAGTGCTGCGCGACGGCGCGTCGGCGCAATACGGCTCGGATGCCATCGCCGGCGTCATCAACATCGTGCTCAAGGGCAGCGGCAGTGGTGGCAGCCTGGCGGTGGACTACGGCCAGTACTCGGCCGGTGACGGCAACAAGTACCAGCTTTCCGGCGATACCGGCGTCGAGTTCGGCAACGGCCGCGGCCGCGTGCACGTGGCCGGCCAGATCAGCCAGCAGGATGAGAGCAACCGCGCCGGTCCCTACCGTGGCACCACGCCGAACACCGGCAACTACCCCAGCGTCGGCCAGACCACCTTCATCGTCGGCGACCCGCGTGTGGACGCTACCGCCGCTTCGGTCAACGCCAGCTTCGACTTCAGCGACCACGTGACCGGCTACGCCAGCGCGCTGCTGAGCAACCGCGACATCACCTCGTTCGCGTTCTACCGCTCGCGCAACCATCTGAACCAGACCGCGCTGCTGGCGCAGACCTACCCCGATGGCTTCGTGCCGGAGATCAACCAGTACTCCAAGGACCGCTCGCTGGTGGCCGGGGTCAAGGGCAACACCGACAACGGCTGGACCTGGGACCTGAGCCTGAACCACGGCGAGAACACCCTGGACTTCCACACCCGCAACAGCATCAACTACAGCCTGGGTGCGACCAGCCCGCGCTCGTTCTACGACGGCACACTGAAGTACCAGCAGGACATCTTCAACGCTGACCTGACCAAGTCGCTGGACTGGGGCCTGGCCTACCCGGTCACGCTGTCCTTCGGCGGTGAGTACCGCAAGGAGAAGTGGGACCAGAAGCCGGGCGAGCTGAACTCGTACACCGGCAGCGGCGCACAGGGCTTCGGCGGCTTCACCCCGACCAATGAAGTGCATGCCGACCGCCACAACTACGCCGTCTACGCCGGCCTGGAAGCGGATCTGACCGAGAAATTCTCGGCCGGCATCACCGGCCGCTACGAGGACTACTCGGACTTCGGCGACCGCTTCTCCGGCAAGCTGTCGGCGCGCTATGCGTTCACCGACAAGGTCGCGCTGCGGGCAACCGCCTCCAGCGGCTTCCGTGCGCCGTCGCTGGCGCAGCAGGGCTACCAGGCCGTCACCAGCCAGTTCACCAACGGCGTGTTCGTTGAACGCGGCACCTTCCCGACTACCAGCGCAGCCGCACAGGCGCTGGGCGCTTCGCCGCTGAAGGCCGAGACGTCCACTTCCTACAGCCTGGGCCTGGTGCTGCAGCCGGTGGATCGCCTGTACATCACCGTCGATGCCTACCAGATCGACATCGACAACCGCATCGCGCTGTCGTCCAGCATCACCACCAACGCCGCCAGCAGCGCGCTGCTGTCCAGCCTCGGCCTGCCGCAGGTGACCGCGTTCTCGTACTTCACCAACGGCCTGGATACGCGCACCCGCGGCGTTGACTTCGTGTCCAGCTACACCGTGCCGTTCACGGCCAGCAGCCTGGAACTGACCGCGGCCTACAGCTACAACGACACCGAAGTGCGCCGCGTCGGTGGCACCCCGGCGGTGTTCGGCACGCTGGGCCTGACCCAGTCGCTGATCGGCCGCGACGAGATCGGGCGCATCGAGGACAGCTACCCGCGCGACAAGGCGATCCTGAGCGGCACCTGGCGTTCGGATCATTGGGAACTGGGGCTGGCGGCAACCCGTTACGGCAAGTTCACCGTGCGCAACTCGGCCACCGCGCTGCGTGACCAGACCTACGGCGATGCCTGGGTGGTGGATGCCTCGGCCAGCTACAAGCCGAGCAGCAACTGGACCCTGACCGTGGGCGCCGACAATCTGCTGGACAAGTACCCGGACCGCACCGAAGACCTGCAGAACTCCACGTTCGGCATGCTGCCGTACAGCAACTACTCGCCGTTCGGCTTCAACGGCGCGTATGTGTACGGGCGGGTCAAGTACACCTGGTAAGGGGTAGCGGTAGCGCCGGGCCATGCCCGGCGCAGCTCTGGTAGTGCCGGCCGCTGGCCGGCATCCCCTCGCCGCATCTGGAGGAGAGCCCCTTCTTGTTGAAGGGGCGCGCCGAAGGCGGGGGTAGAGGAGAAATGCGTGGGCAAACCCGCCGGCCACGGCACGTGGCCGGCGGGTTTGCCGTATCTGGCCTCATCGGTGAAAATCGGGGCATCCCCCCGATTGCCTGCGAGTGCCGATGCACCATGACACCGACCTGATCAACATCGTGGCCGTTGGCCTGGGGCTCGCCTTCATCTTCGGCGCGCTGGCCAACAAGCTGCGCTTGTCTCCCCTGGTCGGTTACCTGGTTGCTGGCATCTGCGTCGGCCCGTTCACCCCCGGCTTCGTCGCCGACCAGGCGCTGGCCAACCAGCTGGCCGAGCTGGGCGTGATGCTGCTGATGTTCGGCGTCGGCCTGCACTTCTCATTGAAGGACCTGATGGCGGTCAAGGCCATCGCCATCCCCGGTGCCATCGGCCAGATCGCGGTGGCCACCCTGCTCGGCTGGGGCGTGGCCTCGCTGATGGGCTGGCCCGCCTTGCACGGGGTCATCTTCGGTTTCTCGCTGGCCACGGCCAGTACCGTGGTGCTGCTGCGGGCGATGGAGGAACGCCGCCTGCTGGAGACGATGCGCGGCAAGATCGCGGTCGGCTGGCTGATCGTCGAAGACCTGGCCTGTGTGCTGGCGCTGGTGATGATGCCGGTGATGGCCGGCGTGTTCGGCCCCGACGCGGCCAAGGAATCGCACTCGCTGGGCAGCGTGCTGGCCGACATCGGCTGGACCTTCGTGCAGCTGGGCCTGTTCGTGGCGGTGATGCTGGTGGTCGGCCGCCGGGTCATCCCGTGGATCCTGGAGCGTATCGCCGGCACCGGTTCGCGCGAACTGTTCACCCTCTCGGTGCTGGCGATCGCGCTGGGCGTGGCGTTCGGCTCGGCCATGTTGTTCGGCGTCTCGTTCGCGCTGGGCGCGTTCTTCGCCGGCATGCTGCTCAACGAATCGGAGCTGAGCCACAAGGCCGCGCATGATTCGCTGCCGCTGCGTGATGCGTTCGCAGTGCTGTTCTTCGTCTCGGTCGGCATGCTGTTCGACCCCAACATCCTCGTCCAGCATCCCTGGCAGGTGCTGGCCACCGTGCTGATCATCATGTTCGGCAAGTCGGCCGCTGCGTTCTTCATCGTCCGTGCGTTCGGCCACCCGACCAGCACCGCATTGACCATCTCGGCCAGCCTGGCGCAGATCGGCGAGTTCGCCTTCATCATCGCCGGCCTCGGCGTGGCGCTGCAGATCCTGCCGAAGGAAGGCCAGTCACTGGTGCTGGCCGGTGCGCTGGTGTCGATCATGCTCAACCCGCTGGTGTTCGGCCTGCTCGATCGTTGGCAGGCCAAGCAGGAACAGCAGCCGCAACCGGCCGAGCCGGAAGAGGCCATCGGCCCCTCGCGCGACCTGCGTGACCACGCCACCGTGATCGGCTACGGCCGGGTCGGCAGCGAACTGGCGCAGGTGTTGCGTGATCGCGGCGTGCCGGTGCTGGTGATCGATGACAACAAGGACCACGTGGAGCGTGCGCATGCCAATGGCATTGCGGCGATCCGAGGCAGTGCCGCCGCCGACCGGGTGCTGGCCGAGGCCCATCCGGAGCGCGCGAAGATTGCGGTGCTGGCCATTCCACAGCCGCTGGAGGCCGGTGAGGCGCTGGCCAAGCTGCGGGCGATCAATCCGGACCTGACCCTGCTGGCGCGTGCGCACAGCGATGCGGAAGTGAAGCACCTGCTGGAACACGGTGCCGATGGCACGGTGATGGCCGAGCGCGAGCTGGCCTATTCGCTGGCGGAGATGATCATGTCGACGCCGCCGTACCGGAATCTGGGGCAGCACAGCATTCCGGTGGTGTGAGGGGTGTGCGGCAGGGCTTGCAGCCCTGCACCTGCCAGGGCGCCGGCAAAAGCAAAAGCTGACTATCCGTGGGATGGCGAGGTGGCGTCCTGCTCTGGTAGGTGTCGACCTTGGTCGACACAGTAGATCCACGCCATGCGTGGATGATGTTCGATGACGTTCATCCACGCATGGCGTGGATCTACTACAAAAAAATCCCCGGTCGACCCGCATCGACCGGGGATCTGGATCGCCACGTTGCCACGCCTTGGAGAGGCAGTTCCACCGTAGCGCATCGCGGCGCCGGTGGTGATCGCCTGTGGCGATGACGACCAAGCGTGTGGCTATCAGGCGCCGGCCAGGGCCTGTTCCAGGTCCGCGCGCAGGTCGCCGATGTGCTCGATGCCGATCGACAGCCGCACGGTGTCTTCGCTGACGCCGGCCCGGGCCAGTTCAGCTGCGTCCAGCTGGCGATGGGTGGTGGACGCCGGATGGGTGGCCAGCGATTTGGCGTCACCCAGGTTCACCAGCCGGGTGAACAGCTTCAACGCATCGAGGAAGCGTGCGCCGGCTTCGCGGCCGCCTGGCAGGCCGAAGGTCAGCACGCCCGAGCCGTGGCCACCGAGGTAGCGCTGGGCGGCAGCATGCTCCGGGTCGTCGGCCAGTCCGGCGTAGCGCACCCATGCCACCTTGTCGTGCGCCTTCAGGTACTGCGCGACGGCCAGTGCATTGGCGTTGATGCGCTCCATGCGCAGGGCCAGGGTCTCGATGCCCTGCAGGATCAGGAAGGCGTTGAACGGCGACAACGCGGCGCCGGTATTGCGCAGCGGCACCACCCGCGCGCGGCCGATGTAGGCCGCCGGTCCCAGTGCGTCGGTATAGACCACGCCGTGGTAGCTGGGATCGGGCTGGTTGAGGCGCGCGAAACGTTTGGGCTGCGCCGCCCAGTCGAAGCGGCCGGAATCGATGATCGCGCCACCAAGACTGGTGCCGTGGCCGCCCAGGTACTTGGTCAGCGAATGCACCACGATGTCGGCGCCGTGCTCGAACGGGCGCAGCAGGAAGGGTGTGGCCACGGTGTTGTCCACGATCAGCGGCACGCCAGCGGCATGTGCGACCTCGGCAATCGCAGCGATGTCGGTGACGTTGCCGCGCGGGTTGCCGATCGATTCGACGAACACGGCCTTGGTGCGCTCGTCGATCAGGTCGGCGAAGGCGGACGGATCGGCGGGATCGGCGAAGCGCGCCTGGATGCCGTACTGCGGCAGCGTGTGCGCCAGCAGGTTGAGGCTGCCGCCATACAGCGCGCTGGAGGCAACGATGTTGTCGCCAGCCTCGGCGATGGTCTGGATGGCATAGGTGATCGCGGCCTGCCCCGAGGCCAGCGCGAGCGCGCCGATGCCACCTTCCAGGGCGGCCAGGCGCTGCTCCAGCACGTCGGTGGTGGGGTTCATGATGCGCGTGTAGATGTTGCCCGGCACCTTCAGGTCGAACAGATCGGCGCCATGCTGGGTGTCATCGAAGGCGTATGCCACCGTCTGGTAGATCGGCACCGCCACCGCGCGGGTGGTCGGATCGGGACGGTAGCCGCCGTGCACGGCCAGGGTTTCCAGTTGCCACTGCGGGTCGCTCATTGCACCAGGCTCCATCCGGGGAAACCGCCACCATAGGCCAGCCGGGGCCGGCCGCTGAAAGCCGCTGGCGATGACGCCAGTACCGCCGGTTATCAGGTTGGCCGCGATTCAGGCAGCCGTCATGGGCCGTTGCTAGGCTTCGCCGCCGGGCGCTCCTGCCCGGGCACGGAAGCCCAACGCGTATGCAGCCATCCCCTTGGACACCCACCGCCAGCGGCACACCGACCCAGGTCCTGCTGGTGGAAGACGACCGTCGCCTGGCCGAGCTGGTCAGCGATTACCTCCACGAACATGGCTTCGCCGTGCAGCACGTCGCGCGTGGCGACCTCGCCGGTGCGGCCTGCCGCCAGCACGCGCCGGAACTGGTGGTGCTGGACCTGATGCTGCCCGGCCTCGGCGGCATCGACGTGTGCCGGCAGATCCGCAGCTTCTCCGATGTACCGATCCTGATGCTGACCGCCTGCGAGGACGACATCGAACAGGTGCTGGGCCTTGAATCGGGCGCCGACGATTACGTGCACAAGCCGATCGAACCGCGACTGCTGCTGGCCCGCCTGCGCGCCCTGCTGCGGCGCCGCCACGGCAGCAGCAACACCGGCACGCCCTGCCGGCTGATGCATGGTGAACTGCTGATCGACCGCATGCAGCGTGAGGTGCACCTGCACGCGCAGCCGGTGGAACTGGGCACCACCGAATTCGAGATCCTGTGGCTGCTGGCCAGCCAGCCGGGGCAGATCCTGTCGCGTGACCAGATCCTGCAGGCGGTGCGCGGCATCGGCTTCGACGGTCTGGACCGCAGCGTCGATGTCAGCATCGGCAAGCTGCGCCGCAAGCTCGGCGACGATGCGCGCGAACCGCGGCGGATCAAGACCGTGTGGGGCCGTGGCTACCAGTTCAACCCGTCGGCCTGGACGGCATGAAGCGGCTGTTCCTGTGGTTGTGGTTCGTTACCGGTGCCTGCTTCCTGATCTCGGTGTTCTTCTTCAACCGCATCCTGGACGGCATCTACACGCCCATGCAGGATCGCGTCTTCGTCCAGCAGGTGCGCGGACAGGTATACGCCCTGCGCAGTGGCCTGGCCGGCCTGGACACCGGGCAGCAGCGTGTGCGCCTGCAGCACTGGCAGCCCCACTACGGCATCGCCCTGACCCTGCTCGACAGTCCTCCCACGCTCGACCCACAGGAACAGGCGGCCGTGCAGGCCGATGGCTTCATCACGCGCGACCAGTACCAGCAGGTCCTGCTGCCGATCGAGGGCCTCGACGGCCGTTGGCTGCATCTGCGCCTGCCTGGCGCGGTGCAGATGACGACGTACATGACCATCGCCGTCTATCTCAGCATCCTGTTGCTGGTGGGCGCCAGCCTGTATGCCTGGGTGCGCCTGCTCTGGCGCGACCTCGAAGCATTGCGCCTGCACGCCGACCGCATCGGTGCCGGTGATCTGCAGGCGCGCGCACAGGTCTCGCCACGCTCGCAGATCCGGGTCATCGTCGACCATTCCAACCGCATGGCCGCACGCGTGGCCGAACTGGTGCAGCGCCAACGTGACCTGACCCATGCGATCTCGCATGAACTGCGCACGCCGATCGCGCGCGTGGCCTTCGGCCTGGACCTGATGCAGGACAGCGACGATCGCGAACGCCGTGCACGGCTGGCGCAGGGCCTGCACGGCGACCTGGCCGAACTCAACCGGCTGGTCAGCGAACTGCTGGCCTATGAACGCCTGGAGCATCCCAGCGAAGGCGAGCCGATGCAGCGCATCGAAGCCAACGATTGGCTGCAGGCCTGCCTGGCCGATGTGCGCCGTGATGCCGAACGTGCCGGCGTAGTCCTGCGCGTCCAGCCCAGTGCGTTGCCACGGGTGGATGCCGAGCCGCGCCTGCTGCAACTGGCACTGAGCAATCTGGTGGGCAATGCGCTGCGCCACGCGCGTTCGCAGGTGGAAGTCTCGCTGGTGGGTGTCGGCGGCCGCGCCTGCCTGCGCGTGGATGACGACGGCCCCGGCATCGCCGAAGCCGATCGCGAAAAGGTGATGCGCCCGTTCACCCGCCTGGACGACAGCCGCAGCCGCGACACCGGCGGCTTCGGACTGGGCCTGGCCATCGTCAGCCGCATCGCCGCCCGCCACAATGGCGAACTGCGCATCAGCTGCGCCACGCTGGGCGGCGCGCGCCTGGAAATGCACTGGCCGCTGGCTGCCAGCTGAACGCCCAAGGGCGCCATTACAGTTGATTACAACTCCCGCACAACTGCGGAAGGATCGGTCGCCGGCATATCGCCACGCTGGCAACCCTGCAGCACTCGCCAGATGCGCGTGCTGCTTTCCTCCCATTGTCGAGAGATTCCATGTCCCAGCTTCGCCGTACTCCGTCCCTGCTCTGCCTGGCCCTGCTGCCGCTGTTTGCCGCGCCGATCGCCCACGCCAAGGATGACCACTGGACTTTCGAAGTCGCCGCCGGTGCCGGTGCGACCCCACGCTACAGCGGCAGCAAGGAGTACCAGGCGTCGCCCATGCTTTCCTTCGATGCCATGTCACCCGGTGGCTGGTTCCTGGGCACCAGTGGCATCGGCTGGGGCACGGGCATCGGCCAACATACGCACGTGCGCGCCTACATCGGTGCCAGCGGCAGCCGCCGCGACAAGGACTCGGCCCTCGGTGGCTCGGACTTCCTGCGCGGCATGGGTGATATCCGTACCCGTCCCCTGGTCGGCCTCTCCGTTGGTTATACGCTGGGCGAGGCCGTGCTGAGCGGTTCCTGGCAGTTCACCCGCAAGGACGAGGACAAGGCTGAGAACGGCCTGTCCACCCAGCAGATCCACCTGAACCTGAGCATGCCGCTGTTCGACCTGGCCGGTGGCGTAGTCAGCGGCAGTGTTTCCACCGACTACGGCAACCGCGGTTACATGCAGACCTGGTACGGCGTCAGCCCGGAACAGGCGGCGCGCACCGGCTTTGCCCAGCACAAGCCGAAGGCTGGCCTGGTCAGCGCCGGTCTCGGTCTGAAGTGGAGCCACCGCGTGGGCCGCAATGGCAACTGGTACATCTCGGCCGAAGGCACGCGCCTGCTCGGCGATGCGGCCGACAGCCCGATCGTGCAGAAGCCCAACCAGTTCGGGTTGATGAGCGGGTACACGCACCGCTTCTGAGAAGTCGCCGGGCATGGCCCGGCGCTGACGGAGGAAACGGGGCGCTGCGGTCAGGCAGCGCCCCGTGTGAATCACGCCTTGGCGAATACCAGATGGCCGCCGTCGTTGCCGACTTCGATGGTGTCGCCGTTGACGAAGGCCCCGGACAGGATCTTCTGCGCCAGCGGATTTTCCAGCTGTGCCTGGATCGCACGCTTCAACGGACGCGCGCCATACACCGGATCGAAACCGACATTGCCAAGCAGGTCGAACGCTGCATCGGACACCAGCAGCTTCAAGCCACGTTCGGCCAGGCGCTTTTCCAGGCCGCGCATCTGGATGCGCGCGATCTGCTTGATCTGCTGCTTGTCCAGCGGATGGAACACCACGATGTCGTCCAGGCGGTTGATGAACTCCGGGCGGAAGTGCGCCTGCACCACGCCCATCACCGCCGCCTTCATCTGCGTGTAGGCCTCCGGGCTGTCGTCGGCGCTCATGTCCTGGATCTGGTGCGAGCCCAGGTTCGAGGTCATCACGATGACGGTGTTGCGGAAGTCCACGGTGCGGCCCTGGCCATCGGTCAGGCGGCCATCGTCCAGCACCTGCAGCAAAATGTTGAACACATCCGGATGCGCCTTCTCTACCTCGTCGAGCAGGATCAGCGAATACGGGCGACGACGCACCGCCTCGGTCAGGTAGCCACCTTCCTCGTAGCCCACGTAGCCCGGGGGCGCACCGATCAGGCGGGCGACGCTGTGCTTCTCCATGAACTCGCTCATGTCGATGCGGATCATCGCGTCGGCACTGTCGAACAGGAATTCGGCCAGCGACTTGCACAGCTCGGTCTTGCCAACACCGGTCGGGCCGAGGAACAGGAACGAACCGCCCGGCCGATTGGGGTCGGACAGGCCCGCACGCGAGCGGCGCACCGCATCGGAGACGACCTTGATCGCTTCCTCCTGGCCGACCACGCGGTTGTGCAGCACCTCTTCCATGCGCAGCAGCTTGTCGCGCTCGCCTTCGAGCATCTTGTTGACCGGAATGCCGGTCCAGCGCGAGACGACCTCGGCGATTTCCTCATCGGTCACGCGGTCCTGCACCAGCTTGAAGTCCTTGTGCTCGGCTTCCTGGGCAGCGGCCAGCTGCTTTTCCAGCTGCGGCAGCAGGCCGTACTGGATCTCGCTCATGCGCGCGAAATCCTGGCGGCGCTGCGCGGCTTCCAGTTCCAGCTTGGCCTGCTCGACCTGCTCCTTGATCTTCGTCGCGCCTTGCAGCGCGGCCTTCTCCGACTTCCAGATTTCATTGAGGTCGGAGAACTCGCGCTCCAGCGCATCGATGTCGTTCTCCAGGTCGGCCAGGCGCTGCCGCGAGGCCTCGTCCTTTTCCTTCTTCAGCATCTCGCGCTGGATCTTCAGCTGGATCACCCGACGCTCCAGGCGATCCAGTTCCTCCGGCTTGGAGTCGATCTCCATGCGCAGGCGCGAGGCCGCCTCGTCCATCAGATCGATGGCCTTGTCCGGCAGCTGGCGGTCGGTGATGTAGCGATTGGACAGCGTGGCCGCCGCCACGATGGCCGGGTCGGTGATCTCCACGCCGTGGTGCACGGCGTACTTCTCCTTCAGCCCGCGCAGGATCGCGATGGTGTCCTCCACCGACGGTTCGCCCACGAACACCTTCTGGAAGCGGCGCTCCAGCGCAGCATCCTTTTCGATGTACTTGCGGTACTCATCCAGCGTGGTGGCGCCCACGCAATGCAGCTCGCCACGTGCCAGCGCCGGCTTGAGCATGTTGCCGGCATCCATCGCGCCGTCGGCCTTGCCTGCACCGACCATGGTGTGCAGCTCGTCGATGAACAGGATGATCTGCCCTTCGCTCTTGGCCAGGTCGTTGAGCACGCCCTTCAGGCGCTCCTCGAATTCACCGCGGAACTTGGCGCCGGCAATCAGCGCGCCCATGTCCAGCGACAGCACGCGCTTGCCACGCAGGCCCTCGGGCACTTCGTCGTTGATGATGCGCTGGGCCAACCCTTCCACGATCGCGGTCTTGCCCACGCCGGGTTCGCCGATCAGCACCGGGTTGTTCTTGGTCCGGCGCTGCAGCACCTGGATGGTGCGGCGGATTTCCTCGTCACGGCCGATCACCGGGTCGAGCTTGCCGCTCTCGGCACGCGCGGTCAGGTCGATGGTGTACTTCTCCAGCGCCTGCCGCTGTTCTTCAGCGTTTTCCGACTGCACGTTCTCGCCACCGCGCAGCGTGTCGATGGCGGCCTGCAGGCGGGTCTTGTCGGCACCGGCGGCGCGCAGCGCCATGCCCAGCGTGCCGCTGTCCTCCAGCGCGGCCAGCACGAACCACTCGCTGGCAATGAAGGCATCGCCGTTCTGCTGGGCCAGCTTGTCAGTGTGATTGAGCAGGCGGCCGAGGTCGTTGCCCATCGAAACGTTGCCGGCCTGGCCGGACACCTTCGGCAGTGCATCCAGCGCCTCGGTCAGGCGCTCGCGCAGGACCGGCACGTTCACACCCGCCTGGGCCAGCAGCGGGCGCGTGCTGCCGCCCTGTTGGTCCAGCAGCGCGCTGAACAGGTGAACCGGTTCGATGATGCTGTTGTCGCGGCCCACGGCCAGCGACTGTGCGTCTGCCAGCGCCTGCTGGAAACGCGAGGTGAGCTTGTCCATCCGCATTGCGAATCCTCATCGGTCATCAGGGCCGGCCCGCGCCGGCGATGCTGGAAAGATGCGGCTGCCCCACCCCGTTTCAAGGGTGGCTGCGACTGCACCCCGAGGCCAGTCAGCCTGCGGCCAGCATGCCGGAGCGGGTGTGGTCGGCGCGTTGATCCGGATCAGTCATGCGCGGTGGGCGGGTTCAGCGGCTGATCGCGGTACGGAAAGCGCGCAGCTGCTGCTTGACCGCCCGCGCCTGGGCTGCGTCCATCCGTAGCAGGACCTTCTGGCCGATGGACCGCGACTGCAGGGTCGAATCGACGAAGCGGTAGCGGCCGCGCTCATCGCGTTCCACCAGCGGCGCCTGGGCCAGTTCCGGGGTCTCCAGCAGGTGATCGATCACCGCGACCAGGCGATCATTGAAATATCCGTCGGGTCGGCCCAGGTCCACATAGGCCTGCTGGATCAGCGGATAGAAGCGCTTGTAGGCAGTGGCCGTCGTCGCCGGGGCCAGCGCGGTGAAGGCCTGCACATAGGGCGCATAGCGCGCGGCGTTGCTGGCGGCGATGCGTTCGCCACCCTCGCCGGGCTCGACCTGCAGGCTGCCCGGCAGTGGCCTCGCGGCCAGTGCGGTGGGTGGCACGCTGGGCTTGTCCAGGTTGTCGACCTGGGTGACCAGGCGCTGGATCAGGTGATCTCGCAGCAGCAGGGTCAGTGGGCCCTCGCCCTGGAACAGCTGGCTCAATGCACCCCAGGCCGCGCTATCGCTGTCGGCCAGTTTCGGCAGCGCGGGATCGGCGGCGGCTTCGGTATCCAGCGGATGCCTGATCGGCGGGGGTGCTGGCGCGGGCTCTGCGGCCGCCTGCGGTTGTGGCGGTGCGCTGGTACTGGCAGGGCTTGATTGCACCAGCACCGAAACACCGTCTGCCAGGCTCTTCAGCTGATCGCGGAACAGCCAACCGCCCGCACCACCAATGACTACCACTCCCAACACCCAGGGCCATACCGCCTTTCCACTCTGCATGATGCAGCACCTCGTTTCACACGCATGGAGAAGGTGTGACCCCACCAATTGCAGCCGGTTCCCCGCCTGTTCCGCTGCCGTTCGGGTTGAGACCTGCAGCAAGGCCGCGCTCACACTTGCTTTGCATGCCGCGCGCGAGGCTGTGAGCCTTGTTCTGAGGAGGCACTGCCATGCAGTACGCGTTGTACTACTGGACCGGCATCCAGGGCCGTGGCGAGTTCGTGCGGCTGGCGCTGGAAGATGCAGGTGCCAACTACATCGACATGGCACGGGTGCACGGCGACGCGGTGATGCAGCCGTTCCTGGACGGTAGCAGCGAAGGCGCACAACCATTCGCGCCACCGTTCCTGAAGGCGGGACGACAGGTGATCGCACAGGTCGCGGCCATTCTCGATTTCCTCGGCCCGACGCTGGATCTGGTACCGCAGGCGGCGTCGCGACGGATGCAGGCACTGCAACTGCAGCTGACCATCGCCGACCTGGTAGCCGAGGTGCATGACACCCACCACCCCATTGCGGCCTCGAAGTACTACGAGGAGCAGAAGACCGAGGCCAAGGCGCGTGCAGTCTCGCTGCGCAGCGAACGGTTGCCGAAGTACCTCGGCTACTTCGAGCAGGTGCTGGCGGCCAACGGCGGCCGCCATGCACTGCGCGAGCATTCGTATGTGGATCTGTCGCTGTTCCAGCTGCTGAGCGGGCTGGACTACATGTTCCCGCGCCGCATGCAGGCACTGGCACCGACCCTGCCCCTGCTGCGCGCGCTGCAGGAGCGGGTGGCGAAGCGGCCGAACATCGCCGCCTACCTGGCCTCGGAACGGCGGTTGCCGTTCAACACCCATGGCATCTTCCGCCACTACCCGGAACTGGATGGAGAGCGGTAGTGCCGGCCGCTGACCGGCAACCACACGATACGTCTACAGCCCACCGCGTTGCCGGCCAGCGGCCGGCACCACCGTGGGGTCAGCTGTTTTCACCCAGCGGCCGCACCGGCTGCTTCTGCAGCGAAAGCAACCCCAGCAGCAACGCCAATGCCACGTAGGCCCCCGCGAACTGCCAGCTGATGGTGCGCGCCAACCCTTCCAGGTCCCACGGCAGGTAGATGCCGCCGCGCGGGTCCACCGAGTGGATCAGGCCGAACAGGGTCAGCACCGCCGCCACCAGCAGGAAACCGCAGGCGCGGCGCAGGCGCCCATCGACCATTGCCGCCACCGCCGAGATCCACAGCATCGAGGTGATGATGAAGCCATTGCCGAGGGTGAAGATCACCGCCAGCTCCGGCAGGCCATGCCCGTCGAGCTTGGTCAGCAGCTGCGGCAGCTGGTCCGGCGCGATCCAGCCAGGTGCCTTGATCGCCAGCAGATAGGCCACCGACGGCAGGAAGCCGAACACCATCGCACCGGTATGGTGGCGCGGCGTGGCCTGGAAGGCCTGGGTGGTGATGTCGATGGCCACGTACACGATGATCGGTGCCAGCACCGCCAGCGGCAGCCACTGCACCAGCCCCGAGATGATGCCCAGCATGCCACCGATGCCGACGAACAGGCCGGTCAGCAGCGTATAGCCACTGCGCGCGCCCATGTGCTTGTACGCGGGCTGGCCGATGTACGGCGTGGTCTGCGCAACACCGCCACAGACACCGGCCACCAGCGTCGCCACCGCTTCCACCAGCAGGATGTCACGGGTACGGTAGTCATCACCGGCCGCACGTGCGCTTTCAGAGACGTTGATGCCACCGACCACCATCAGCAGGCCGAACGGCAGCAGCAGCGGCAGGTAGGTCATCGCCGTGGGCAGGCCATCAAGGAAGCCCAGTGTCGGCAGCGGCAGCACCACCTGCGGCGGCACCCACTCCGGCACGTGGAAGCCCGGCGCGCCCAAGCCGGCCAGGCCAAGGCCGTAATACAGCACGGTGCCGAACACGAACGCCAGCAGCACGCCCGGCCCTCGCACCGGCAGCTTGCCCTTGGCGATCAGCACGTACAGCAGCAGGCCCAGCGTGGTGAAGCCGACCAGCGGCGAACGCAGCGTTTCCAGCAACGGCAACAGGCCCATCAGCACCAGCGCGATGCCGGCAATGGAGCCCAGCAGCGCCGCACGCGGCAGCGCACGGGTGACCGCTTCGCCGAAGAACGACAGCACGAACTTGAGCACGCCCATGATGACCAGCGCGGCCATGCCCAGCTGCCAGGTGGCGATGCCCGCAGCGTGCGGGTCCATGCCCTGCTGCTTGAACGCGATGAAGGCCGGGCCGAGCACCAGCAGTGCCATGCCGATGCTGGTCGGTGCATCCAGGCCGAGCGGCATGGCGGTGACATCGTCGCGGCCGGTACGCGCGGCCAGCCGGCGCGCCATCAGGGTGTACAGCAGGTTGCCGACCAGCACGCCGAAGGCGGTGCCGGGGAACATGCGGCCGAATACCACGTCGGCGGGGAACTGGAAGATCCCGACCAGCGCCATGGCGATGAAGCCGAGAATGGACAGGTTGTCGACGACCAGGCCGAAGAAACCGTTGAAGTCACCGGCGACGAACCAGCGACGCGGTGCGGCGGAAGCGGGAGCGGACATGGAAGGGGCGGCGGGGGTGGGGACCGCCGATGGTAGGCCCAGCCGGGCCCGGGCGCCAATTCCGTCGTGGAATGATGGGTTCCAGCCAACGGCGGGCCCCTCGTGGCTGGGTTGGTCGCGGACGGCGATTTCCTGGGTTAGGCCGGTCGGGTAGATGGCGCGGGGACGCCGTAAACCCATCCCTGGGGGCTTGGCCGCGGCATCCCTGCCGCGGACACCCCCGCGCCACCTACCCGACCGGCCCCTGACAATTTCCTGCGCGTGCCAGCCACGGAAGAGAATCAAAAGATCAAAAGCAAAGGCAGGCTCTCGTTGTAGCGCCGAGCCCACGCTCGGCCGCTGTACGCGAAGCTTCTTAGCCGAGCATGGCTCGGCTCTACAGAAGATCATTCCGATCATTCTTTCGTTCATCCACGCATGGCGTGGATCCACCGTGTCGACCAAGGTCGACACCCACCAGTGCAATATGCCGTTCCGGCAGATTGCAGGAAACTGTCGAAGGCGGGGTGGGTCCGGATGCGGGGGCGTGAGCGCCATGGATGGCGCGACCGAGCCTACAGGGACGTATTTACGGCGTCCCCCGCAACCGGACCCACCCCGCCTACCCACGGCAAACCTGCTCTTGACCTTGCTTCGGCGGTTGCCGTGGTTTCGGCGGGTGCAGGGCGCAGCCCTGCATCGACCATCCCCCTACTTCTTCAGGAAGTTGTCCACCAGCAGATGCTTCACGTCGTCGAAGCGGCCGTTCAGCACCGCCTTGGCGGCATACAGCGCCGTACCGGCCACCTGCTTGGCTTCGATCTGCGGCGGCATCACCAGCTCGGCGCGGCTGGTATGCACGTCCAGCAACGCCGGGCCGCGCTGCGCCAGGAAATCCTGTACCGCTTCCTCCAGATCCTCGCTGCGGGTCACGGTGCGGCCGTGGAAGCCGATCACTTCGGCAAGGCGGCCAAAATCCGGGTTCTTCAGGTCGGTGTAGTTGTCCAACAAGCCTTCCACCTTCTGCTCCAGCTCGACGAAGTTCAGCGAGCCGTTGTTGAACACCACCACCTTGATCGGCAGGTTCTCCTGTACCGCGGTCAACAGGTCGCCCAGCAGCATCGCCAGGCCACCATCGCCGGACAGCGAGATCACCTGCCGGCCCGGGAACGCTTTCTGCAGGCCCAGTGCCTGCGGCATCGCGTTGGCCATCGTGCCGTGCAGCAGGCTGGTCAGCGTGCGGCGGCGGCCGTTGACGCGGATATGCCGCAGCACCCACACCATCGGCGAGCCGCCGTCGGCGGTGAACAGTGCATCGTCGGTCGCATACTTCGACAGCAATGCGGTCAGGTGCTGCGGATGGATCAGCTCGCCCTCACCGGGCTGCTCTTCCTGCTCGCGCTTCTTCAGCGCCTTGTCGCGACGTTCGATGCACTCGTCCAGGAAACTGCTGTCCTCGCGTGGCGGCAGCATCGGCAGCAGCGCATCCAGCGTCGGTGCGATGTCACCGACCACGCCGAGGTTCACCGGGTGGCGGCGGCCGAGGTGGCTGCCATCGCGGTCGACCTGGATGATCGTCGCCTTGTCCGGGTAGAACTGGCCCCAGGCGAAGTCGGCGCCGAGCAGCAACAGCGTGTCGCATTCCATCAGCGTGTGGAAGCCGGACTCGATGCCGAAGATGCCGGTCATGCCCATGTTGTACGGGTTGTCCGGCTCGACGAAATCCTTGGCGCGCGAGGTGTGCGCGACCGGCGCCTGCAGACGCCGGGCCAGTTCCAGCAGCTGCGCGTGCGCGCCCTGGCAGCCGGCGCCGGCGTAGATGCCGATGCGCTTGCCCTGCCCCAGCAGTTCAGCGATACGCTGCAACTCGGCATCCGACGGGCGCAGCACCGGCTGGGTATAGTGCACCGAGAACGGCACATCGTGCTTCACCTCGGCCTGGCTGATGTCGGCCGGCAGGATCACCACCGCCACGCCACGGCGGCTGATCGCCGCCTGGCAGGCCAGGGTCACCACGCGTCGCGCCTGCTCGGCGCTGTGCACCTGCTCGCAGAACACCGAGCAACTGGCGTACACCGCCTTGAAATCCACTTCCTGCGGGAATTCCATGCCCAGCTCGCTGGTCACCACCTGGCTGGCGATCAGCACCATCGGCGCACGATTGCGGTTGCTCTCGAACACGCCGTTGATGAAATGCAGGCTGCCGGGGCCGCAGGAGCCGGCGCAGGCGGTCAGTTCGCCACTGACCAGGGAATCGGCGCCGGCAGCGAACGCTGCCACTTCTTCATGGCGCACATGCACCCACGCGATCTCGCTGCCATGCATCGCATCGGTCACATGGTTGAGCGTATCGCCCACGATGCCGTAACAACGTCGAACGCCAGCCTGCTGCAGGGCGTCCACCACGATTTCGGCCACGCGCTTGCTCATCGGATACATCCTCGAACGGGGGACGTCCGAGGCTAGACCCGATGAAGTGATGTCTCCGCAAAAAAAGGGGACGGAGGGAATTAAGTCGTATGTGCCACAAACGACTTAATTCCCTCCGTCCCCTTTTCTCAATCGTTGACGTTGATCCAACCTTCCACCGCGCCCTGCTTCGCGTTGCGGTAGCGCAGTTTCACCCAGCCGTCCTGTTCATCCAGCATTTCCACGCGGTCGCCCTGCACCAGATAGCGCTTGGTGCTGGTCGCGCCGGGTCGGTCGAACAGGAACAGGCGTGCTGGCACCACGGTGGCCTGCTGCCCCCGCAACGGCCCATCCGGCGGTGCGCCCAGGCCATCGGCGATCGCGCTCTCCAGCACACGACCGGCAGGATCGTAGGTGCGCCAGACCGCCAGCGGGCCCTGTTCATCGGCCTGTTCCCACTGCAGCGCGGCGTTCACCGTATCGCCCAGCATCAGCACATTCTCGCTGCGGTAAAGGTAGAGCTTTGCGCCTGCGAACCGGTACTGGTCGGCGTACCACATCGGGCCGCTGCGGCAACTGCTGGTGAGGGTGCGGGTGGCAACGTCCACGCTCAACCCCATCAGGTCACCGCAGCTGTCCTTGCCGTGGGTTTCGGCCTGCAGCGCGCGGAACTCCGCGCTGGCCGGATCGAAGCGGTATACCGTCACCGCTTCATTGACCATGCCCACCGAGGCGCGCGCGACCAGTTCCGGATAGCCATCGAAATCGACGTCCTCCAGATCCCACCGCGAATTGCCGTCGGCATCCGCAGCGCCCGCCAGCACCTGGCGCTTGCCCGACGGCGACAGCTGCACCGCGATGCTTCCGTCCTGCTGGGGATCGGCGTGCGCCTGCACGTGAGCGGCCACCTGGAACCGCAGTGTTTCGCCGTCGTCGCCACTTGCCTGCGCCGACGGTGCCAGCAATCCCGTCAGCACCAGGCCCAGCACGCATTCCCTGTGTTTCATCATCGCTCCCTGCGGCACCGCGGCGGCACCTTCAACTCAGAACGATACCTCGACCGGCTGCCGCGACCACAGCACCGATTGATGCTTGGTCTGCTGCTTCCACGCCAGGCGGATCGCTTCGATATCGGCGCGGCGCTGCGGGGTGTCCTCGTGCAGCACCACCAGCACCTTGGTGCGCAGGCGGTTGGGCGCGGCATCGCCGCGGAACAGCCATTGGCCATAGGCATCGAACACGGTCAGGCCATCCGGGAAGCGCGGAGTCACTTCCTTGTCCAGGAACGTGCGCCATTGCGCCTCGCTGATGGTGTCGGCCTGCGGACGGTTGCCGGCGCCCTGCTCTTCGCCCACGCCGAAATACAGCTCGCTGCGCACCCAGCCGTGGCCGGCGGACGGGCGTGCGGCATCGCCCTTCAGTTCGGCAGTAGTGGCCGTGGCATAGGCGCTGGGCGCCTGCGAGGACAGGCTGGCACAGCCGCTGGTGGCCAGCAGCACGGCAAAGACGAGGCCAAGGTGTTTCATCGGTACAGCTCCGGGGAAGGGGGACAGGGCGAGCCGGCAGCGTACAGCGCCACCGGCCCGGCGTGCTGATGCCAGCAAGGCATCAGCTCATGCCGGACCGGCAGGGGCTTGCATCTGCACCGGCCATCACGCGAAGATAATATATCGCTTCATCCGGATGGATGTAAGTGAAATTATCTCCCCCTTCCCCGTCGTCGTTGTTGCTGGAGCCCCCATGTCCGCCCGCCTGCCCGCGTCGCCGCTCGGCCTCGCCATCGCCCTCGCGCTTTCCTCCGCCGCCATCCCGGCCCTGGCCCAGGACGCCACCAACCTGGACACCGTGATCGTCACCGGCACCCGTGCCGCCGACCGCACCGTGCTTGAATCCACCTCGCCGGTGGATGTGCTCACCGCCGAGGACATCCGCAAGGCTGGCGTGGTCAACGGTGAACTGGGCAGCGCGCTGCAGGCGTTGCTGCCGTCGTTCAACTTCCCGCGCCAGTCCAACTCCGGCGGTGCCGACCATGTGCGCGCGGCACAGCTGCGTGGCCTGTCACCGGACCAGGTGCTGGTGCTGGTCAATGGCAAGCGCCGCCACCACACCGCGCTGGTCAACACCGACAGCAAGATCGGCAAGGGCACCACGCCGGTCGATTTCAATTCGATCCCGGTCAGCGCGATCAAGCGCATCGAAGTGCTGCGCGACGGCGCCGGCGCGCTGTACGGATCGGACGCCGTGGCCGGCGTGATCAACGTGATCCTCGACAACGGCGGCGACGGTGGCGAGATCGAGGCCAGCTACGGCGCCAACCACACCGACCTCAAGCCGATCGGCCGCACCCTCACCGACGGCCAGACCGGCAACATCAGCGCCAAGGTCGGCACCTCGCTGGGCGAGGACGGCGGCTTCCTGCGCGTCGGCCTGGAATACAAGCACCGCAACGGCACCAACCGCGCCGGCTTCGACCAGATTCCGCCGTGGGACCAGACCCCAGGCAACCTGGCACTGCAGGGCAAGCGCAACTACGTGCTGGGCGATGGCAAGAGCAAGGACATCAACCTGTGGCTGAACACCGAGATCCCGGTCGGCCAGACCTCGACGTTCTACGCGTTCGGTACCTTCAACCAGCGTGACACCGAGGGTGCGAACTACTTCCGCTACCCCGACGGCGACGCCAACTGGAAGCAGGTCTATCCGAACGGTTACCGGCCGATCTCCGAAGGCGAGAACCGCGACGTGCAGGCCGTGGCCGGGGTGCGCGGCCAGTGGGGCGAATGGAGCTACGACGGCAGCCTGGATTACGGCCAGAACGACTTCACCTACCGCCTGCGTGATTCGCTCAACGCGTCGCTGGGCCCGACCAGCCCGACCCGTTTCAAGACCGCCGATTACGAGTATGCACAGACCGTGGGCAACTTCGACCTGAGCCGCGTGTTCACCCAGAGCGAGAGCATCAGCCACACTCTGGGCCTGGGCGTGGAAGCGCGCCACGAGCGCTACCAGACCCGTCCCGGTGACCCGGCCAGCTACGCCGCCGGCCCGTTCACCGACCGCCCGACCGGTTCGCAGGCCGGTGGCGGCCTGACCCCACAGGATGCAGCCACCCTGTCGCGCGATGTGGCCAGCGCCTATGCCAGCCTGTCCAGCCAGTTCGGCGAAAAGTTCTCCACCGATCTGGCCGCGCGCTACGAGCACAACGACGATTTCGGCGGTGAACTGACCGGCAAGCTCGGCCTGCGCTACGAATTCACCCCGGCGTTCGCGTTGCGCGGCGCCATCTCCAACAATTTCCGTGCGCCGTCGCTGGCACAGATCGGTTACGAATCCACCTCCACCGGCTACAACGCCGGCGGCCAGCTGGTGCAGGGCCGCCTGCTCTCGGTCAACAATCCGATCGCGCGTGGGCTCGGCGCCCGTGACCTGAAGCCGGAGAAGTCGCTCAACACCTCGCTGGGCTTCACCAGCCGCATCGGCGAGCATTTCGACCTGTCGCTGGACTTCTTCCAGATCGACATCGACGATCGCATCGCGCTGTCCGAGAGCATCACCGGTGATGCGCTGACCGACTACGTGGCCGCCAACTACGGCGTCACCGGCCTGCAGAGCGCCAGCTTCTTCGTCAACGCCGCCGACACCCGCACCCGCGGCGCCGAACTGGTGAGCAACTGGCGCCAGTCGCTTGGCGATGGCCAGCTGCTGCTGACCGGCACCTACGCCTACACCAAGACCACGCTGAAGAACGTGCTGGCCACACCGGCGCAGCTGCGCGCACTGAACCCGGACTACGTGCTGTTCGGCATCGAAGAGACCAACACGCTCACCGATGCCACGCCGCGCACGCGTGGCAGCTTCTCCGCCGCATGGAGCAACGATCACTGGTCGCTGAGCACCCGCGTGAACCGCTACGGCAGTGCCACCCGCGTGTTCAACTTCGGTGACGGCTACATTCCACGCCAGACCTACCAGGCCGAGTGGCAGCTGGATGCGGAAGTGGAGTACCGCATCACCCCGCAGTGGAGCGTGGCCATCGGCGGCCAGAACCTGACCGACAACTACCCGGATCGATCCAACAGCGATATCCACTACTTCGGCAACCTGCCGTATGACGTGCTGTCGCCGATCGGCAGCAACGGCGCGTACTACTACGGTCGCGTCCGCTATACGTTCTGATCGCTCCGGGTAGGTACGGACCGTTGGTCCGCACGACACGGTAGTGCCGGCCGCTGGCCGGCAACCTCGGGGTGCATCCATGGACCATGAGGTTGCCGGCCAGCGGCCGGCACTGCCCTGATTCGTAGCCTGCCCTCGACCCCACGTACACGCCCACGCTGGCAAGCTGGGCGTCATGGCTGAACCGCTCCCCCTGCGTCCGCCACCGCCCTTGCTGGACGACGCCTGTGCGTTGTTCCTCGATGTCGATGGCACCCTGATCGAATTTGCTGCACGCCCGGATGCCGTGCAGCTGCTGCCGGATGTGCGTGAAGCCATCGGCCGCATCAGCGACCGCCTGGAAGGTGCCGTGGCACTGGTCAGTGGTCGCCCGCTTGAGCAGCTGGACAAGCTGTTCGCCCCCCTGCAACTGCCTGCCGCCGGCCTTCACGGCCACGAACTGCGTGGCCAGGATGGTCGCGTACTGCGCGACGAGCACGACGACGACACCGCCGAATGGCTGCACGCGCTGCACCAGCAGGCAATGCGCTTCGCCCATGGCCATCCGGGCGTGCTGGTGGAGGACAAGGGCGTCGGTCTGGCCCTGCACTGGCGCGGTGCGCCGCACGCCGCCAGCGATGTCCGCGCGTTCGCCGACCGGCACGTGCGCGGGCGTACCAGCTATCGCCTGCAACCCGGCGACCATGTCGTCGAGTTCGTCCCCGTAGGCACCGACAAGGGCCGCGCAGTGCGGAGGATGATGCAGTACCTGCCCTTCCGCGGCCGCCTGCCGGTATTCATCGGCGATGACCTCACCGATGAATTCGGCTTCGATGCTGCCAACGGCCAGCATGGCTGGAGCGTACTGGTGGGCGAGCGGGAACCCAGCGCGGCGGTGTTCGCACTGCCCGACATACGCAGCGTGCACGCCTGGCTGCGTGAGAATGCCTATTGACCCGGCCACCCCCACGGCCGCAACCGAGATGTACCGCGTGATGACCCAACCCGATCTTGATCTGGGCGTGGTCGGCAACGGCAGCTTCGGCGCCCTGGTCGACAAACATGCCCGCGTTGTCTGGAGCTGCCTGCCCACCTTCGACGGCGACCCCACCTTCTGCGCCCTGCTCGGCCCCAACCAGCAGACCGGCGGCGACTTCGCCATCGAGCTGGAGGACTTTGCCGACAGCGAGCAGGAGTACCTCACCAACACCGCGATCCTGCGCACCGTGCTGCGTGACACGCATGGCGGCGCACTGGAAATCCTCGATTTCGCCCCCCGCTGGCGCCAGAACGATCGCTTCTACCGCCCGGTCAGCCTGATCCGCCAGGTCCGCCCACTGGCCGGCAGCCCACGCATCACCGTGCGTGCGCGACCGCTGGCCGACTGGGGGGCGCGCGTGCCGGAATCCACCTGGGGCAGCAACCACGTGCGCTGGATCCTGCCCGAGCACGTGCTGCGGCTGACCACCGACGTACCGGTGCGCTTCGTGCGCGATGGTCTGCCGTTCGTGCTCAACCATCCCATCCACCTGATCCTTGGCGTGGACGAATCGCTCAACCGCTCCATCAGCGGCTACGTGCAGGAAGCCTTCCAGCGCACCCGCGATTACTGGCGTGAGTGGGTGCGCTACCTGTCCATTCCGCTGGAATGGCAGGACGCGGTGATCCGCAGTGCGATCACCCTGAAGTTGTGCCAGTACGAGGACAGCGGCGCGATCATTGCGGCAATGACCACCTCCATTCCGGAAGCCCCCGGCAGCGTGCGCAACTGGGACTACCGTTACTGTTGGCTGCGTGATGCGGCGTTCGTGGTGCGTGCGCTGAACCGCCTCGGCGCAACACGCACGATGGAGCAGTTCCTCGGCTACATTTTCAACCTGGCCACTACCGACGGCACGTTGCAGCCGCTGTATGGCATCGGCTTCGAAGCCAAGCTGGACGAAGACGAAGTACCCAGCCTGTCCGGCTATCGCGGCATGGGCCCGGTACGGCGCGGCAACCTGGCCTGGGTGCAGCGCCAGCACGATGTCTACGGCAGCGTGGTGCTGGCGTCCACGCAGCTGTTCTTCGACCGGCGCCTGCAGGACCCGGGCGACGCACACACCTTCGCCCGTCTGGAACCCTTGGGCGAACAGGCGTTCGCCCTGCACGACGTACCCGATGCCGGCCTGTGGGAATTCCGCGGCCGCACCGAAGTGCACACCTACACCAGCGCGATGTGCTGGGCCGCCTGCGACCGCCTGTGCAAGATTGCCGTGCGCCTGAAGCGCGACGACCGCGCACATTACTGGCGCGAACGCGCCGACACCATCCACGCGCGCATCATGGCCGAATCCTGGAGCGAAGAGCTGGGCCACTTCACCGACACCTTCGGCGGCCATCGGCTGGATGCCTCGTTGCTGCTGCTGGCCGACATCGGCTTCATCGACGCGCTGGACGCGCGCTTTGTCGCCACCGTGGATGCCATCGGCCGCGACCTCAAGCATGGCAATTCGCTGTACCGCTACGTTGCACCGGATGACTTCGGCGAACCGGAAACCAGCTTCACCATCTGCACCTTCTGGTACATCGACGCGCTGGCAGCGATCGGGCGCATGGACGAAGCACGCGGGATGTTCGAGCTGCTGCTGAAGCAGCGCAACCACCTGGGCCTGCTGTCGGAGGATCTGGCCTTCGACAGCGGCGAGGCCTGGGGCAATTTCCCGCAGACCTATTCGCACGTCGGCCTGATCACCGCCGCGATGCGCCTGTCGCGGTCCTGGCAGGAGGCATCGTGAGTCGTCTGGTCGTGGTTTCAAACCGCGTGGCCGTGCCGGGCGAGAACCGCGCCGGTGGCCTGGCGGTGGGCCTGCTGGCCGCGTTGAAGGAACGTGGCGGCATGTGGTTCGGCTGGAGCGGCAAGAGCGTGCGCGACGGCAGCGGCACGCTGCACACACAGAAGGACGGCGACATCGAATTCGTCACCCTCGACCTGAGCAAGCGCGAAGTCGATGGTTACTACAACGGCTTCGCCAACCGCACTCTGTGGCCGCTGCTGCACTTCCGCCTGGACCTGGTCGACTACGACCGCGGCACCCGCGAGACCTACCACAAGGTCAACGCGCTGTTCGCCGACAAGCTCGCGCCGCTGCTGCGCGAGGACGACATCGTCTGGATCCACGACTACCACCTGATTCCACTCGGTGCGCTGCTGCGCGAACGGGGCATCGGCTGCCGCATCGGCTTCTTCCTGCACATCCCGATGCCATCGGCCGACCTGCTGCAGGCGATGCCCGACCACCTGCGGCTGTTCTCCGCGCTGTATGCCTATGACCTGGTCGGCTTCCAGACCCAGCGCGACGCCGATCGCTTCCAGACCTACCTGCGCCTGTTTGGCGGTGGCCGCGTGCTCGACAATGGTGAACTGGAAGCGCCAGGTGGACGCCGCTTCCGCGCGGCGGCCTTCCCGATCGGCATCGACACCGAGCTGATCGCACGCCAGGCCGGCACCGCCGCCACCAAGGCCGCCGTAAAGAACCTGCGCAACAGCCTGCGGGACCGCCAGCTGGCGATCGGCGTGGACCGCCTGGACTATTCCAAGGGCCTGCCCGAACGCTTCCTTGGCTTCGAGCGCTATCTGGAGCGCCATCCCGACCAGCGGGGTTCGCTGACCTACCTGCAGATCGCCCCGGTCTCGCGCGGTGATGTGACCGAGTACCGGCAACTGCGCAGCCAACTGGAACAGATCGCCGGCCACATCAACGGTGGCCACGCCGAGCCGGACTGGACACCGCTGCGCTACGTCAACCAGAACTTCACCCACGCCACCCTCACCGGCTTCTACCGGGCGGCGGCAGTGGGACTGGTGACCCCGCTGCGTGATGGCATGAACCTGGTGGCCAAGGAATACGTGGCCTCGCAGGACCCGGAAGATCCCGGCGTCTTGGTGTTGTCGCTGCTGGCCGGCGCCGCCGACGAACTGAAGCAGGCGCTGCTGGTGAACCCGCACGATCTGGACGGCGTGGCCGATGCCATCGCCACGGCCGCGACGATGTCGCTGCGCAGGCGCAAGGAACGCTGGCACGCGATGATGGGGCACCTGCGCACCTACGACATCAACCACTGGCGGCGCAGCTATCTGGACGCTTTGGAAGGCTGAGGAAAAAGGGGACGGAGGGGATTAAGTCGTTTGTGCACAAGCGACTTAATCCCCTCCGTCCCCTTTTTTCTTCAATCCAGGAATCGCGCGGCCTGCTCCGGTGCGGGCAGGTAACAGGCATCATGCCGCCCGAACCAGCGGTAGCGGTTACGCGCCAGCACGCGATACGCCGCGTCCCGCCAGCTGCGCGGCAGCACGCGCAGCACGCCGCTCAGGCGCCAGGCACCGCCCAGCCCCGCCAGTACGCGCAGGATCGCATCGGTATCGGTCCACGCGCCCTGTGCGTCCAGCAGCAGGAACGACGCCGGGTCCTGCGGATCCAGCCCGTGCGCGCGCAGCAGCGCGCCGCCCTGTGTGCCCTGCATTGCGGCGAAGCGGTAGCGCCCCTTGCGGTCGAAACGCAGCAGGAAGCGCACCCATCGATTGCACAGCGCGCACACGCCATCGAACACGATCACTGCGCGGCCGGTCTCGGTGACAACCTCACTGCGGTTCGAGCCAGCCTTCATAGCGGATCAGGGCTCCGGCCCAGGGCAAGGTCACATCGACCAGGAAAGTGTAACGCTGTCCCTGCCAGGCTTCGCGGCAACGCACACCGCCAAACCAGCGCGTCGGCAGCGGCAGCAACCCGAACGCCCAGACCCGCCGCACCGACCAGTCGATGCCGCCGTCGCGGGCCTGCAGGTCGAACGCGAAACGCACCGCACCCAGCTGCTCGTGCAGATGCCCTTCGTGCTCCCACAACCGCGACGCCATCGGCCAGCGTCCGAAGCGTCGCGCCCATTGTTCGCCCTGCCCGTGCGCGCTGAACGCTACCTCGGTCGGCAGCGCGTCGCCGCTCTTCGGCAACCGTGCCACTGCGGCCAGCAGCGGCACCAGCCAATGCCGTCCCCGCACAATCCGCGCCTGCCCTGCATAACGGCAGGGCAACGGCGCGGCATGCAGCGCCTGCACCGGGGCGGCCAGGGTGGCGAAGGCCGGCCCCAGCACCCGTGCGAACAGGGGCGTCCTCAGGGTGCGATCCAGGCCAGCGTCGCCATGCGCCCGGTGCGACGATCGCGCCGGTGCGAGTACAGGTCCGGATCGGCCATGGTCGAGACCGTGCCGCCGTATACCTGCGCCGGGTCCATGCCCGCGGCCTGCAGGCGCTGCCGCGCCAGCGCGAACAGATCCACCTTCCAGTGCCCGGCGCGGGTCGCCACGAAGGCCACCCCGGCAGCCGGATCGTGTCCGACGAAGGCGTGGTAGACCTCTTCACCGATCTCGTAATCGGCCGGCCCGGCAGCCGGCCCCAGCCATGCGCGCAACTGCCCGGGCGTCGTCTGCATGGCGGCCACGGTGGCCTCCAGCATGCCGTCGGCCAGGCCACGCCAGCCGGCATGCGCCGCGCCCACTTCGCTGCCATCGGCGGCGGCGAACACCACCGGCAGGCAGTCGGCGGTCAGGATCGCCAGCACCACGCCGGGCACCGAGGTCACCGCGGCGTCGGCCACCGGCTCGGCGGCACCCGGCACCGGCGGCGCGTTGAAGCGCAGCACGGTGCTGCTGTGTACCTGGCGCAGCCAGTGCGGTGCCGAGGGCAACGCCAGCCCCTGCTGCAGCAGCTGGCGGTTGTGCTCGACGTTGGCCGGGGCATCACCATCGGCCGCGTGCCGGTTGCCCAGGTTGAACTGCGCGAACGGCGCCGGCGAGATGCCCGCGCCATGCCGGCGCGTAATCAGCGCATGAACGCCGGCAGGCGCCGGCCAATCGGCCCAGAGCAGCGGCAGCGCGGCGTCCATTACCAGCGGTCCCGCTCGCGCGCAGCGAAGGCTTCGCTGTCTTCGCGCAGCACCTTCATCAGGTGCAGCATGTCCTCCGGCACCGGCGCGGTGTTGCGCACCGGCTCACCGGTGATCGGGTGCGTGAACTCCAGGGTCTCGGCATGCAGGGCCTGGCGCTTGAAGCCACGCAGCGCGGCCACCAGCTCATCGCTGGCACCCTTGGGAAGCTTCAGCGCACCGCCGTACAGCGGGTCACCGATGATCGGATGGCGCACATGCGCCATGTGCACGCGGATCTGGTGGGTGCGCCCGGTTTCCAGGCGGCACTCCAGCGCGGTGTGCGCACGGAAGCGCTCGCGCAGTCGGTAATGGGTGATCGCCTCCTTGCCGTCCTCGCGCACCGCCATCTTCAGGCGGTCGCGCGGATGGCGGTCGATCGGGGCATCGGCGGTACCGCCGGCCACCAGCGCGCCCATCACGATGGCCAGGTACTGGCGGTGCACGTCGCGCGCGGCCAGCTGCTCGACCAGCGCGGTCTGCGCTTCCAGGGTCTTGGCCACCACCATCACGCCGCTGGTGTCCTTGTCCAGGCGGTGCACGATGCCCGCGCGCGGCAGCACCGCCACCGACGGATCGCGGAACAGCAGGGCATTGACCAGGGTGCCGCTGTGGTTGCCCGCGCCCGGGTGCACCACCAGGCCGACCGGCTTGTTGATCACCAGCAGGTGCTCGTCCTCGAACAGCACGTCCAGCGGGATGTCCTCCGGCTGGGCATCGGTCTGGGTTTCCAGCACCACGTTGAGGGTCACCACCTCGCCGCCGCGCAGCGGATCGCGCGGGCGCACCTGGGCGCCGTCCAGCAGGACCTCACCGGCCTTGATCCACTCGGTCAGGCGCGACCGCGAGTATTCGGGGAACATTTCGGCCACCACGGCGTCGAAACGGCGGCCGGCAGCGGTGTCGGGGACGATGGCCTGGCGGGCCGATTCAGAGGGTTGTTCAGACATGGCAGGGGGCATTCTTTGAAATTTTGGGGTCCCGGCGGCCGGTTTCAGTCGCTGGACAGGACACTAGGCTATCATCGACCCTTCGTATTCCAGCCGCGTCCCGCCTCGACCTCATGATCCGACGCTCCTCCATGCTCTCCGCGCCCGTCCGCCTCACCGCCCTGCTGCTGGTGCTGGTCATCGCCGCCACCGGCTGCCACCGTGGCGCCAAGAAGGGCGATCGCCCCGATGAAGGGACGCCGGTCGAACAGTTGTACGAGAAGAGCCACAAGCTGATGCAGGGTGGCAACTGGAGCGGGGCTGAAACCAGCTTCCGCCGCCTCGTGGCCCAGTATCCGTACGGCCCGTATACCGAACAGGCGATGATCGAAACCGCCTACGCGCAGTACAAGGCCGGCAAGCACGACGATGCGGTGTCCAGCATCGACCGCTTCATCCGTACCTACCCGACCCACCGCAACATCGCGTACCTGTACTACCTGCGCGGCCTGGCCAACTCCAACCGCAGTACGGTTTTCCTGCGCCGCGTATGGTCGTTGGACGCCAGCCGCCGCGACCTGTCCACGCCGCACCAGGCGTATTCGGACTTCAACATCGTGGTCGACCGCTACCCGAACAGCCGCTACGCCGCAGATGCGCGCCAGCGCATGCTGGAGCTGCGTGACGTGTTCGCCCAGCATGAGCTGGACAACGCCCTGTACTACATGCGCCGCGGCGCCTGGGTCTCGGCCGCCGGCCGCGCCAACTACCTGCTGGAAACCTATCCGCAGAGCGCGTTCCAGTACGACGCCGTCGCCGTCCTGGCCGATTCCTACACCCACCTGGGCAACAAGACCCTGGCCGACGACGCCCGCCGCGTCCTGCAGCTGAACCAGCCGGACCACCCGTGGCTGGAAGGCAAGTGGCCGAAGTACCCGTGGATGATCCGCAAGCTGAACCCGTTCGCTGGTGAAAAGTCCGCCAGCACCGGCCAGCGCAACGCGCGACTGGAAAAGAAATAAGAGAGGGCCCCGAAAGGGGCCCTTTCCTTGTTGGCAGATCCACGCCATGCGTGGATGGTTCGCGCGCCCAAGGCAGCCGCGCACTGGCGCTAGGAATACTACGAATTCCCTGCCGTTGCGATGCCGTTCCCAGACCGCACGGGCAACGCCCTCCACACTCCGGCGCACGGCCATTTCCGCCTGTCTGGAGTCCACATGTCCCCATCCGTTTCCCGCGCCCGCCCGTTGCTGGCCGCCTTCGCCAGTGCCCTGCTGGGCCTGTCCACCGCCGCCCAGGCCGCAGAGCCGGGGGAGCTGATCACCGCAGCGCCCTATCGTGCCGCCTGGGTGCCGTCAAAGGCCTCCCAGGCGTATCTGCTCAGCTACCGCACTCCCGATCATCACGGCCGACTGGCGCAGGGCACCGGCCTGCTGTACCTGCCTGCAGGCACGGCACCGACGGGCGGCTGGCCGGTCGTTTCCTGGGCGCATGGCACCCAGGGCATCGCCGATCACTGCGCCCCTTCCCATTCTGGCCCGACCCACGCCGAACGCGATGGGCGCTTCCTGGACACCTTCCTCGCCCAGGGCTATGCCGTCGCCGCGGCCGACTACCAGGGCCTGGGCAGCCCAGGCAGCCACGCCTACCTTCATGTGCGCACCGCCGCACGCAACAGCATCGACATGGTCAAGGCCAGCCACCAGTTCCTGGGCGGTCGTCTTTCACCTCGCTGGGTCTCGGTAGGCTACTCGCAGGGTGGTGCCGCGGCGCTCAGCGCCGGCCACCAGGCTGCCACCTATTCCGGCCCCGGCCTGCAGTACAAGGGCAGCTTCACTGCAGGCACGCCCACGGCCGTGGAGATGACCGCACTGGTGATGCGCCCCGACAGCCGCACCGCCAACCCGGGCGCGGTCAATGCCTACCATGCCTATCTGCTTGATGGATTGCTGCAGGTGGCACCGCAGATCGACCGCGTGCTGAGCGCACAGGGGCGTGCACGCATCGCCCTGGCCCGACAGCACTGCCTGACCGACCTGGCGGCGCAGCTGGAGGGTGCGGTCACCGGCGAGATGTTCAGCGCGCCGTTGACCTCGGTACCGGGCATCTGGGCGCTGTTGCACGACTACCTTGGCGTGCCACGCCAGGGGTTCACCCAACCGCTGATGCTGGCCCACGGCACCCGCGACCAGGATGTGCCCTATCTGACCACCCTGCTGTACGCCGCCGGCCTCGCACTGCGCGGCGAACCGGTAGCGTTCCGCCAGTACCCGGTTGACCACCGTGGCACGCTGGATGCGGCGGCGGCGGATGGCCTGGCGTTTGTGCGAGCCCGGCTGGGGGACAGCCAGTTCGACGAAGCCACCGAAACCGCCACACTCGAACAGCTGATGGGCGACGTCCCGTAGAACCACGCCATGCGGGGATGCACGCTACGTCGGGTTGCCGGCCAGCGGCCGGCACTACCCGCCAACCGCTGCCTCAGCCCTTGTAGCCGTTGCTGATCGGGTAGCGACGTTCGCGGCCGAATGCCCGGCGCGACACCTTCGGGCCGGGCGCGGCCTGGTGCCGCTTCCATTCGCTGATGCGCACCAGGTGCAGCACGCGGTCAACCACGGCCGCGTCGTAACCGGCGGCAACGATCTCCGTGCGCGACTGCTCCTGGTCGATGTAGCGGTACAGGATGCCGTCAAGCACGTCGTAGGCCGGCAGCGAGTCCTGGTCCAGCTGGTTCTCGCGCAGTTCGGCCGACGGCGGGCGGCTGATCACCGCCGGCGGGATCACCGGCGCCCCGCCCACGGTGTTGCGCCACTTGGACAGCCCGAACACCTCGGTCTTGTACAGGTCCTTCAACGGCGCATAGCCACCACACATGTCGCCGTAGATGGTGGCGTAGCCCACCGCGTACTCGCTCTTGTTGCCGGTGGTCAGCAACAGGCCGCCGAACTTGTTGGCCAGTGCCATCAGGATCACGCCACGGCTGCGCGACTGCAGGTTCTCCTCGGTCACGTCCGGGGTGGTGCCCTCGAATATCGGTGCCAGCGATTCCATCAGGCCCTTGAACGCCGGCTCGATCGAGACCGCCTCCAGCTTCACGCCCAGTGCCTGGCATTGCTCGGCGGCCAGGTCGTTGGACAGGCCTGCGGTGTAGCGCGACGGCAGGCGCACCGCGGTGACGTTCTCGGCGCCCATCGCGTCCACCGCCATGGCCAGTACCAGCGCCGAATCGATGCCACCGGAGAGGCCCAGCCACACCTTCCTGAAGCCGTTCTTGCGGCAGTAGTCCTGGATGCCACGGGTGACAGCGCGCCATGCCAGCGCGTCCATGCTCTCGTCGCCATCGTCCATCCACACGTGCGGCATGAAGCGGCGGGTTTCACCGTCGTACTCCACCACCAGCCACTGGTCGACGAAGGCGGCAGCAGCCGGGTGCACGGTACCGTCACCATCGGCCACCACCGAGGCGCCATCGAACACCAGCGCATCCTGGCCACCGACCACGTTGAGGTAGGCGATCGCCGCCCCACTCTCACGGGTGCGTGCAGCCAGCACCGCATCGCGCTGGGCATGCTTGCCCCGCTCGTACGGCGACGCATTCGGCACCACCACCAGCTGCGCGCCGGCGCGCACCGTGTCGGCCAGCGGCTCGGCGAACCACAGGTCCTCGCAGATCAGCAGGCCAACCGGCACGCCATTGACCTCGAACACGCAGCTGCCGCCATCCGGATCGACATCGAAGTAGCGACGCTCGTCGAACACCGCGTAGTTGGGCAGCTCGCGCTTGCGGTAGGTCTGCTCCACCAGGCCATCGCGCAGCACGCTGGCGGCGTTGTAGACCACCGCGCCGGCCGCCTGCGGCCAGCCGACCACCGCGGTGATGCCGCGGCAGGCTGCGGCGATGCGCGTCATTGCCTGCTCGCACTCGTACAGGAAGCCCGGGCGCAGCAGCAGGTCTTCCGGCGGATAGCCGCTCACCGCCAGCTCGGGGAACATCACCAGCTCGGCGCCGTACTCATCGCGCGCCTGGCCGATCATCTCGATGATGCGCTCGGTGTTGCCGGCGACATCGCCGACCGGGAAGTCGAACTGCGCCATCGCGATGCGGATCGAAGCCATGGGGGTCCAGCCTGTGGTTGCAATGCGCCCATTGTAACGCCCGGGTCAGATCCCTTTTGCGAAGCAAAAGGGATCTGACCCCATCCCACACGCAGAAAGGCCGCCCGGAGGCGGCCTTTCTGTTTCAAGCAGCCGGCCAGCGGCCGGCTCTACAGCATCGTCTGCCTGAGGCAGTCGATCTTATTTCACCAGCTTGGCGATGGCAGCGCCCAGGTCGCCCGGCGAACGCACGGTCACAACGCCAGCGGCTTCCATTGCAGCGAACTTGCCTTCTGCAGTGCCCTTGCCGCCCGAGGCGATCGCACCGGCGTGGCCCATGCGCTTGCCGGCCGGAGCCGACGCACCGGCGATGAAGCCGACGACCGGCTTCTTCACGTGGTTCTTGATGTACTCGGCGCCGGCTTCTTCCGCGTCACCGCCGATTTCGCCAACCATGATGATGCCTTCGGTCTGCGGGTCTTCGTTGAACAGCTTCAGGCAGTCGACGAAGTTCAGGCCGTTGATCGGGTCACCACCGATGCCGATGCAGGTGGACTGGCCCAGGCCGACTTCGGTGGTCTGCTTGACCGCTTCATAGGTCAGGGTGCCCGAACGCGACACGATGCCGATCTTGCCCGGCTGGTGGATGTGGCCCGGCATGATGCCGATCTTGCACTCACCCGGGGTGATGACGCCCGGGCAGTTCGGCCCGATCAGCACGGTGTCCGGATGCGAGCGGGTCAGCACGTTCTTGACGCGCAGCATGTCCAGCACCGGGATGCCTTCGGTGATGCAGACGATGACCTTGATGCCGGCAGCAGCGGCTTCCAGGATCGCGTCAGCCGCGTACGGCGGCGGCACGTAGATGACCGAAGCGTTGGCGCCGGTGCTCTGCACGGCGTCGGCAACGGTGTTGAAGACCGGCAGGTCGATATGGGTGGTGCCACCCTTGCCCGGGGTCACGCCGCCGACAACCTGGGTGCCGTACTCGATCATCTGAGTGGCGTGGAAGGTGCCCTGCTGGCCGGTGAAGCCCTGCACGATCACCTTGGTGTTCTTGTTGATCAAAACAGACATTGGAATTCCTTGGTGTCGGTATCAGGCGGCGTTCTTGACAGCTTCAACGATCTTCTTGGCGCCATCGTTGATGTTGTCAGCCGGGATGATGGCCATGCCGCTGTCACGCAGCAGCTGCTTGCCTTCTTCCACGTTGGTGCCTTCCAGGCGCACCACGACCGGAACCTTGACGCCCACTTCCTTCACGGCGGCGATGATGCCTTCGGCAATCATGTCGCAGCGGACGATGCCGCCGAAGATGTTGACGAAGATGCCTTCGACCTTGTCCGAGGACAGGATCAGCTTGAAGGCTTCGATGACGCGCTGCTTGTTCGCACCGCCGCCCACGTCCAGGAAGTTCGCCGGCTCGCCGCCGTTGAGCTTGATGACGTCCATGGTGGCCATGGCCAGGCCGGCGCCGTTCACCATGCAGCCGATGTTGCCGTCCATGGTGACGTAGTTGATGTCCAGCTCCGAAGCGATCACTTCGGTCGGATCTTCCTGGGTCTTGTCGCGCATGGCGACCAGGGCCTTCTGGCGGAACGCGGCGTTGTCGTCGCTGTCGAACTTGCCGTCCAGCGCGTACAGGTTGCCGTCGTCCAGGATGGCCAGCGGGTTGATTTCAACCAGCGCCAGGTCCTTTTCGTTGAACAGGCGGTACAGGTTCACCATGATGCTGGCGAACTGGCCGGCCTGCTTGGCGGTCAGGCCCAGCTTGAAGCCGAAATCACGGCCGTGGTAACCCTGCACGCCTTCGACGAAGTCGACGTTCAGCGAGTGGATCAGCTCCGGGGTTTCAGCAGCGACCTGCTCGATCTCCACGCCGCCTTCCGAAGAGGCGATGTAGGTGATGGTCTTGGTGCCACGGTCGACCAGCACCGACAGGTACAGTTCCTTGACGATCTCGCCGGCGGTGGTCACCAGCACCAGGTTGACCGGCAGTTCAACGCCTGCGGTCTGGTAGGTGGCCATCTTGGTGCCGAGCATCTTGGCCGCAGCGGCCTTCACGTCGTCGGTGGTCTTGCAGAACTTGACGCCGCCAGCCTTGCCGCGGCCGCCAGCGTGGATCTGCGCCTTGACCATCCAGGGGCCCTGGCCCAGGGAGTTGGCAGCGGCAACCGCTTCGTCCGGGGTCGCAGCGACCTTGCCGGCCGGGACCGGGATGCCGTACTCGGCAAGCAGTTGTTTTGACTGGTATTCGTGGAAATTCATGCGTCACCGTGGGAATAGGAACGACCGCACGCAATTCCTCAGGGCCCCGGCGGGGCGCCGGCATGGACCGCGGCGGGCCCACTATTGTGGCCGAGCCAGCGCCGGGGCGCAAAGAAGTCTGTACAAAACGCCAGGCGCGGGCAGATTTCCACCGCCATTCAGGCAGTTGCGCCCGGGCCGGGGCTGGCCACCGGTGTCCGCACCGGGCCAAATGCGCGATCCGGGTCACTTCGGCGGCACCCGGCCGGGGGCCCTATACTGCCCTTCGCAAACGCGACGTGCCGGCCCGGCTTCAGGGGGCGCCGGCCAGGCCCGCCGCAGAATCCAGACCCAGGCAGCCAGAAGGGGAGTTCCGGCGTGTCACCCAGTGCTTCATTGATCGACCGCATCGAATCGATTCCGCGGCGTGAACTGTATTTCTTCGCGCTGTACAGGGTGCTGATCGCTACGGTCATTGCCGCCCTGCTCTACAGCCCCTTGTCGGCCATGGTCGGCGAAGCCCATCACCCGCGGCTGGCCGACGTCGTTGCGGTCATCTACCTGGCCCTGTCGCTGCTGGCCCTGGCACTCGGCCGCAACGAACGCTGGCTGCGTCCGATCGTGGTCAGCGGCGTGCTGGTGGATATCGTGGCCGCCACCCTGCTGTCGCACGCCCTGCCCGGCGCCAGTGCCGGCATCTCGATGTCGCTGCTGTTCAACATCGCCGCCGCCGCCACCCTGCTGCCGCTCAGCCTGGGGCTGGGCCTGGCGCTGGCCGCCAGCCTGGCCACCGGCGTCGAGTACACCTGGAAGCTGCTGGAAGGCGGCGACCCTACCCGCACCCTGGCCGAACTGGCGATGTTCGCCACCAGCTACCTGGCACTGGCCTTCATCAGCTACCAGGTAGGCAACCGCGCCCGCCGCAACCAGCAACTGGCCAACCAGCGCGGCGACGAAGTGGCCAACCTGTTCCAGATCAACGAACTGATCATCCGCCGCATGCGCACCGGCGTGCTGGTGGTGGACGCCGACAACCGCATCACCCTGGCCAACGAAGCCGCCTCGATGCTGCTGGGCGACAACGACGGCAACGGCGAAAGTGGACGCCTGGACCTGGCCAGCGCCGCACCGGAACTGGCGCGCCGGCTGCAGCGCTGGCGCAATGGCTGGGCACAGGACGAACTGCCGCTGCAGCTCAACCCCGACCAGCCGGAAGTGCAGCCGCGCTTCGCCCGCCTGCTGGCCGGCAGCGAGCTGGCCCTGGTGTTCCTGGACGATTCCAGCGTGGTCTCGCGCCGCGCCGAATCGCTCACCCTTTCTGCCATGGGCCGCTTCTCGGCCAGCCTCGCCCACGAGATCCGCAACCCGCTGGCGGCGATCAACTATGCGGTGCAGCTGCTCGAGGAAGGTACCGGCTTCAACGAGAGCGACCGCCGCCTGCTGCAGATCATCCGCCAGCAGTGCCAGCGCACCAACGGCATCGTCGAAAGCGTGCTGGGCCTGGCCCGGCGCGAGCGTGCCACGCCCGAGAACGTGGACCTGGTCGCCTTCGTGCGCCGCTTCGTGCTGGAGTACAAGCAGGGCCAGACCCTGGAGACCGACAGCATCGAACCGATCATCAGCGACACTTCGGTGATGGCCCAGGTCGACACCAAGCATCTCTACCAGGTGCTGACCGTGCTGGTGCACAACGCGCTGAAGTACGGCCGCATCGGCCAGCAACCGGCACGGGTGCGGCTGCGCGTGGCCCAGCACGAACGCAGCGCGGTGATCGATGTGATGGACCGCGGCCCGGGCATCCCCGAGAGCGTGGCCGCGCAGCTGTTCCGGCCCTTCTTCACCACGTCCGAGCATGGCACCGGACTGGGCCTGTACATCGCGCGCGAGCTGTGCAGGGCCAACCAGGCCCGCCTGGACTACATCGCGGTACCCGCCGGTGGCTCCTGCTTCCGCCTGGTGCTGCCCGGTCCACATACGCTGCTGCCCAGCTGATTCCCATTCTGTGCGTCAAACATTTGTCGCTTCCAGCCCCCTCGTTTATCTTTCACGCCCATGAATGAAACCCGCAGCGCCCTCGTCGTCGACGACGAACGCGACATCCGCGAACTGCTGGTGCTGACCCTCGGCCGCATGGGGCTGCGCATCAGTACCGCCGCCAACCTGGCCGAGGCACGTGAGCTGCTGGCCAGCAATCCGTACGACCTGTGCATCACCGACATGCGCCTGCCGGATGGCAACGGTATCGAGCTGGTCAGCGAGATCGCCCAGCACTACCCGCGCACGCCGGTCGCAATGATCACCGCATTCGGCAGCATGGATCTCGCCGTGGAGGCGCTGAAGGCCGGCGCGTTCGATTTCGTCAGCAAGCCGGTGGACATCTCGGTGCTGCGCGGACTGGTCAAGCACGCGCTGGAACTCAACAACGCCGAGCGCCCGGCACCGAGCCCCAACGCCGAACAGGGCGGGCGCCTGCTTGGCCACTCACAGGCCATGGATGTGCTGCGCACCACCATCGGCAAGGTCGCGCGCAGCCAGGCGCCGGTCTACATCCTCGGCGAGTCGGGCGTTGGCAAGGAGCTGGTCGCACGCACCATCCATGCCCAGGGCGCGCGCGCGGCCGGCCCGTTCGTGCCGGTCAACTGCGGCGCCATTCCCGGCGAGCTGATGGAGAGCGAATTCTTCGGCCATCGCAAGGGCAGTTTCAGCGGCGCGCACGCCGACAAGCCCGGCCTGTTCCAGGCTGCGCATGGCGGCACCCTGTTCCTGGACGAAGTGGCTGAACTGCCACTGCAGATGCAGGTGAAGCTGCTGCGCGCGATCCAAGAAAAGTCGGTGCGCGCGGTGGGCGCGGCCAACGAGGAGCCGGTGGATGTCCGCATTCTCTCGGCCACCCACAAGGATCTGGCCGAGCTGGTCGAGGACGGGCGCTTCCGCCACGACCTGTACTACCGCATCAACGTGATCGAACTGAAGGTGCCGCCGCTGCGCGAGCGCCGTCAGGACCTGCCTGAACTGGCCGCGGCCGTGCTGGCCCGATTGGCCCGCAGCCACGGCCGCGCCACCCCGCTGCTGGCGCCGTCGGCGCTGGAAGCACTGGCGCAGTATGCGTTCCCGGGCAATGTGCGCGAGCTGGAAAACATCCTGGAGCGTGCTTTGGCCCTGGCCGAGGAAGACTGCATCGGCGCCGATGACCTGCGCCTGCCGCAGCACGCGCCGCGTGCACCCGGCAGTGCCGCGCCCGCCGAAGCGGTGGCCGACCTGCAGCCGGGCAGCGCTGCCCTGCCTTCCTACATCGAGCAGCTCGAGCGCAGCGCCATCCAGCGTGCGCTGGAAGAGAACCGCTGGAACAAGACCCGTACCGCCGCGCAGCTGGGCATCACCTTCCGTGCGCTGCGCTACAAGCTGAAGAAGCTGGGGATGGAGTAAGGGCCGAACGGCCCTGGTAGGCGCCAACCCTGGTTGGCGTTGCGCCGCCGTGCCATCCACGCATGGCGTGGATCTACCCACCAACGTGGTAGTGCCGGCCGCTGGCCGGCAACCTCATGCATCGCGCCATCCACGCATGGCGTGGATCTACCTCAATCCTTGGTGACGCGGTTGATCTCGGCCAGGCTGGTGATGCCCGCCGCGGCCTTCTTCAATGCCGACTGGCGCAGGTCATTCACCCCGATCTGCTGCGCCGCCTCGGCAATCTGCAGCGCATTGCCACCGGCCAGCACGATGGTGGCGATCTCATCGGTCATCGGCATGACCTGGTAGACGCCGGTCCGGCCCTTGTAGCCCTCGGTGCATTCATCGCAGCCCACGGCCTCGTACAACTCGATGCCCGCATCCAACTGCGCCTGGGTGAAGCCTTCGGCCAGCAGCGCATGTTCGGGCAGGTTGGACGGACGCTTGCAGTTGCCGCACAGGCGGCGCGCCAGGCGCTGGGCGATCACCAGCGTCACCGAGCTGGTGATGTTGTACGGCGCGATGCCCATGTTCATCAGGCGCGCGATGGTCTGCGGCGCATCGTTGGTATGCAGCGTGGACAGCACCATGTGGCCGGTCTGCGCGGCCTTGATCGCGATCTCCGCCGTTTCCAGGTCGCGGATTTCGCCGACCATGATGATGTCCGGGTCCTGTCGCAGGAACGAGCGCAGCGCCGCGGCGAAGGTCATGCCGCGCTTGTTGTTCTGCTGCACCTGGTTGACGCCGGGCAGGCGGATTTCCACCGGGTCTTCGGCGGTGGAGATGTTGCGCGTCTCGTCGTTGAGGATGCCCAGCGCGGTATACAGCGACACGGTCTTGCCCGAACCGGTCGGGCCGGTCACCAGCACCATGCCGTAGGGCTTGTGGATGGCATCCAGGAACAGCTTCTGCTGGTCCGGCTCGTAGCCCAGCTTGTCGATGCCCAGCTTGGCCGCGCTGCCATCGAGGATACGCAGCACCACCTTCTCGCCGAACAGGGTCGGCAGCGTGCTGACGCGGAAGTCGATCTGCTTGGTCTTGGACAGGTTGAGCTTGATGCGGCCGTCCTGCGGGACGCGCTTCTCGGCGATGTCCAGCTGTGCCATCACCTTCAGGCGGGCGGCGATGCGCTGGTTCAACTTCACCGGTGCGCGCGCGACCATCTTCAGCAGGCCATCGATGCGCAGGCGCACGCGGTAATCGTCTTCGTAGGGCTCGAAGTGGATGTCCGAGGCACCCTTGCGGATCGCATCGACCAGCACCTTGTTGACGAACTTCACCACCGGGGTGTCGTCGCCCTTGGCGTCGATGCCGGAATCGCCGCCGGTAGCGCCGAGATCCTCGTCGCCGGCCGCCACGTCCAGGTTGCCCATGCCATCGTCATCGCCACCCAGGGCGTCGCCGAGGGTGTCATGGCTGGCGTGCCACTGTTCCAGCGTGCGGCGGATCTGGTCCTCGTCGACCAGGATAGGCTCGACCACCAGGTTGGTGTGGAACTTGATCTCGTCCAGCGAGTGGGTCGGGTTGCTGGTGCCGACGAACAGCCTGCCACCGCGCTTGAACAACGGCAGCACGTTGTGCTTGCGCAGCAGCTCCTCGCTGACCAGGCTCATCGCGTTCTGGCTGGCGTCGAAGGTGGACACGTCGAACAGCGGCATGCCGAACTCGACCGCGTTGGCGGCGGCCAGCTGCGAGGCATTGACCAGCTTGTTCTGCGCGAACCACGTGGGCAGTGGCTGGCGGGCGGCCGCGGCCTTGGCCATGGCGTCGCGGGCGGTGGCCTCGTCCAGGGCCCCGTCCTGCACCAGGCGACGGGCCAGGCCGGTGATGCCGACAAGATTGGCGGTGGTGACAGCGTTCATATGAATCCTTGGCTCATGGGGTCATGCCATGCCGTACACCTTGCACGGACACCGCACGGGGCAGCAGAACCCGCCGCGACCCAACGGCCACCGGCATCGCCAATCCATGAGCAACACTGCCTTGCCCGGCACTCCCGGCCCGGCAGGCACGATCCTGACTCCCCCGGGGATGATAGCCCCGTCAAGGGGCGGCCAGCATCCCATTGACGCGCTGAAGTGTGATCAGCAGCCGGTCGGGCGATAGCGCGCTTCGAACGCGCTGCCATCGCAGCTCCAGATGCCCTCGGCCGAGCGGCGCAGGATCAGGTCCTTGCCTTCCAGCGCGCTGTGGCCCTTCAACGTGCAGCTGATGTGGCCGACACCGGAGTCGCTGAGTTCGGCTTCGACGTTCGAGCAGTGGGCGTTCTGGGCACCGCCGATGAACTCAGGGGTGACCAGGCTGGCCGAGCGGTTTTCATAGACGACCGTTTCAACCAGCATCTTGCCCGGGCTGATGTCTGCCAGTGCAGCGGTCAGCTGGGTGCGGATGATGTACGGCTGGAACGCCACCGTCGCGATGGCCGCCAGAATGGCGATGATGGCCACCACGATCATCAGCTCTATGAGCGTGAAGCCCTTTTGCGTGTTCATGACTCCCCCTGTTTGATCCAGCAATCCCCATTGCTGCGTGCCGACCGGGACTCGTACTCCAGTCAGCACAAGGCCCGCCGAAGCGGGCCCTGTGTCAACTCTGATGACAACTACAGGAGCAGCTAACTCCTATGCCTGTCATGTCAAGAGTATTAGGTACCAGTGCAGCCAGCGGGACGGAACTTCTTGTCAACCGACACGGTGACGCAGCTGAAACCACCAGCCTTCGTGATTGCGCCCGAGGTGGCATCAACCGTCGCTTCATCGTACTTGAGAGCGATGGTGGAGCTGGTGCCAATGCGGCCCGGATCACGGATGGTGCAGGTCATGCCAGTCTTGGCAACAGCAACTTCCGAGCAGCTACCGGTCTCTTCAGCCTGGAAGCCGGCGGTCGCAGCGGTCGGAGTACGACCACTGCTGATTTCCATCTCGAACTGGGTCTTGTGCGAGGCCAGGTCGGCCAGCGCAGCGGTGACCTTCGACTTCGAGGTGTAGTCCTGGTAGGCCGGCAGCGCGATGGCGGCCAGGATGGCGATGATCGCGACGACGATCATCAGTTCGATAAGGGTGAAGCCCTTCTGGTTCTTCATTGGTACATCCCCAAGATAGTGGTGGTTGAGTTCAGTGCACGGGATCGGACCGGCCAGCGCCGGTTGAGCGGGCCCCGCGCCCTGCGGGTGGATCAACGCAGGTTGCGTGCCAACCCCGGCACGCCTCCCCCTGGATTTCCCCGCGCCCATGATGGCAGCAATTTCGCGGATGGGAACCCCCCGCATCCGAATCTGCGATGGACGCGGCAATGTGACGCAGTACGTCACCTTTGGTCGGCACCCGGCACGAAATCGCACGCTGGGCCGCCTGCCAACTGCCCATCCGGCCTTGAACCCGCTACCATCAATGGCTAGTTACCCGCCTGGGGATGGCGGGTCTTGGGGAGCCAACATGTCTGTCAGTCGCAGTGCGATCAAGAAAGAGCCGGTGGCGCGTGCCACCATGGAACTGCAGCCGTTTGTCTGGGAGGGGACCGACAAGCGGGGCGTGAAGATGAAGGGCGAGCAGCTGGCCAAGAACGCCAACCTGCTGCGCGCCGAGCTGCGCCGCCAGGGCATCAACCCGGGCCAGGTCAAGCCCAAGTCGAAGCCGCTGTTCGGCGCCGCCGGCAGCCCGATCAAGCCCAAGGACATCGCCTTCTTCAGCCGGCAGATGGCCACGATGATGAAATCCGGCGTGCCGATCGTATCGTCGTTGGACATCATCGCCAGCGGGCACAAGAACCCGCGGATGAAGAAGCTGGTGGACACCATCCGCACCGACATCGAGGGCGGCTCTTCGATGCATGAAGCCATCAGCAAGCACCCGGTGCAGTTCGATGAGCTGTACCGCAACCTGGTGCGGGCCGGCGAAGGCGCCGGCGTGCTGGAAACCGTGCTGGACACGGTGGCCACCTACAAGGAAAACATCGAAGCGCTGAAGGGCAAGATCAAGAAAGCGCTGTTCTACCCGATCATGGTGGTGGTGGTGGCGATGCTGGTCAGCGGCATCATGCTGGTGTTCGTGGTGCCGCAGTTCAAGGACGTGTTCAAGAGCTTCGGCGCCGAGCTGCCCGCCTTCACCCAGATGGTGGTGAACCTCTCGAGATTCATGGTGTCGTGGTGGTGGCTGATGCTGCTGGTCGCGATCGGTACGGCAGTCGCTCTGGTCATGTCCTACAAGCGCTCGCCGAAGATGCAGCATGCGATGGACCGGTTCGTGCTGAAGGTGCCGGTGATCGGGCAGATCATGCACAACAGCGCCATCGCCCGCTTCTCGCGCACCACCGCGGTGACCTTCAAGGCCGGCGTGCCGCTGGTGGAGGCGCTGGGCATCGTGGCCGGCGCCACCGGCAATACCGTGTACGAAGAGGCGGTGCTGCGCATGCGCGACGACGTCTCGGTGGGTTACCCGGTGAACATGTCGATGAAGCAGACCAACCTGTTCCCGCACATGGTCATCCAGATGACCGGCATCGGCGAAGAGGCCGGCGCGCTGGATGCCATGCTGTTCAAGGTGGCCGAGTACTATGAGCAGGAGGTCAACAATTCGGTGGATGCCCTGAGCAGCCTGCTGGAACCGATGATCATGGTGTTCATTGGTACCATTGTGGGCGGCATGGTGATTGCCATGTACCTTCCCATCTTCAAACTCGGCGCCGTCGTCGGATAACACATACATGGCTTTTCTCGACCAGCATCCTGGCCTCGGCTACCCCGCCGCGGCCGCCTTCGGACTGCTGCTGGGCAGTTTCCTGAACGTCGTCATCCTGCGCCTGCCCAAGCGGCTGGAATGGCAGTGGAAGCGCGATGCGCGCGAAGTCCTGGAGGAACCGGACTTCTATGAGCCGCCCCCACCGGGGATCGTGGTCGAGCCGTCGCACTGCCCGCACTGCAAGCACAAGCTGAGCTGGTACGAGAACATCCCCCTGTTCAGCTGGATCATCCAGGGCGGCAAGTGCCGCCACTGCAAGGCGCCGATCTCGCTGCAGTACCCGCTGGTGGAGGCGATGACCTCGCTGCTGGTGGTGGCCTGCGTCTGGCAGTTCGGCTTCGGCTGGCAGGGTTTCGGCGCCATCGTGCTGACCTGCTTCCTGATCGCGCTGTCCGGCATCGACCTGCGCACCCAGCTGCTGCCCGACCAGCTCACCCTGCCACTGATGTGGCTGGGGCTGATAGGCAGCATCGACAACCTCTACATGCCGGCCAAGCCCGCCCTGGTGGGTGCAGCGGTGGGCTACCTGTCGCTGTGGACGGTCTGGTGGCTGTTCAAGCAGCTGACCGGCAAGGAAGGCATGGGCCACGGCGATTTCAAGCTGCTGGCGGCACTGGGCGCCTGGTGTGGCCTGAAGGGCATCCTGCCGATCATCCTGCTGTCCTCGGTGCTGGGCGCCATCATCGGCTCGATCTGGCTGTACAGCCGGGGCCGTGACCGCGCCACGCCGATTCCGTTCGGCCCCTACCTGGCCATTGCCGGCTGGCTGTACTTCATGTGGGGTGCGCCGCTGGTGGAGCAGTACATGGTGATGAGCGGGCTGCGCTGAGGGGAGTCCCCATGAGCCGCTACGTGGTTGGCCTGACCGGCGGCATCGCCGCCGGCAAGAGCGAAGTGACCCGGCGCTTCGAGGCGCTGGGCATCGTGGTGGCCGACGCCGATCTGGCCGCCCGGGCCGTGGTGGCTGCGGGCAGCCCGGCGCTGGCCCGCATCGCCGAGCGCTTCGGCGCCGACATGCTGCTGGCCGATGGCAACCTGGACCGGGGACGCCTGCGCGCCCACGTCTTTGCCGACCCGGCCGAGCGGACGGCGCTGGAAGCCATCACCCACCCGGCCATCCGTCTGCTGATGCAACAGCAGTGCGAGCAGGCTGAAAGCCCTTATGCGATTGCCGCCATTCCGCTGCTGACCGAGGTCGGTGGCCGAAAGGCATACCCCTGGCTGGACCGGGTACTGCTGGTGGATGCGCCGGAAGCCGTGCAGCACGCCCGGCTGATGCAGCGCGATGGCATCGACGCCGCGCTGGCCGACCAGATGATTGCTGCGCAGGCCAGTCGTGCGCAGCGGCTGGCACTGGCCGATGACGTGGTGGTCAATGATGGGCAGCCGGAGGACCTGCAGGTGCAGGTGGAACAGCTGCATGCGCGGTATCTGGGGTTGGCCGGGGGGTGATGCCTGGTTGCCGGCCAGCGACCGGCACTACCGGAGCCCATCCACGCATGGCGTGGATCTACTGTAGAGCCGGGCCCCTGCTCGGCTCCACTTCGCCTTACAAGGGTTTCGGCGAGAACGTCAGCGTGGCGATCACGCCGCGCTCGCCACCGGGGCGCACGCTCACCTGCCAGCCGTACAGGTCGCACAGACGGCTGACGATCGACAGGCCGATGCCGCCACCCTGCGAATGGCCGGCGTGCGTGCCGCGGTAGCCGCGCTGGAACAGCTTGGCCGCATCTTCCTCGCTCAGGCCCGGGCCGCTGTCGGTTACCGACACCGAATTGGTGCCGACGAACACGCGTACCTCGCCGTCCTGCGAGTACTTCACCGCGTTGCCGATCAGGTTGCCCAGTGCCACCGACAGCGCCGCTTCGGGCGCATCGATCACCAGGTTGCGCTCGCCTTCCAGCAGCAGCTCCAGCGGCTTGCCGCCCAGCTGCGCGCGGTGCGCATCCAGCAGCTGCTCGGCCACGCGGGCCACGTTGCTGGTGCCCTGCCCTCGCTCGTTGCGCGACAGCAGCAGCAGCGCACCGATCAGGTCGCTGCACTGCTGCTCGGCACGCTGGATGCGCTGCAGGCGCTGCAGCACCTTCTCGTCCAGGCCGGGCCGGGTCAGCAGCAGCTCGGTGGCACCGCGGATCACCGCCAGCGGCGTGCGCAGTTCATGGCTGACGTCTGCATTGAACTCTCGGTCGCGCTGCACCACTTCGGTCAGCCGCGAGGAATAGTCGTCCAGCGCCTGTGCCAGCTGCCCCACCTCGTCATCGGGAAAGCGCGGCGCCAAGGGCTCGGGATCACTGGTACCGCCACGGTACGCACGCAGCCGCGCGGCCAGGTCCGACACTGGCTTCATCACCTTCGATGCCGACCACCAGCCCAGCACCAGCGACAGTACGCTGAACACCAGCACCGACAACACCAGCGCGCGGTTGAGCTGCTTGCCACCGCGCACGCTGTCGGTCATGTCATAGGCGAGGAAGAACCAGGCGTCGGGCGTCTTCCGCACGGCCAGCTTGTAGGAATAGGGTTCGCCGTGTTCGTCGCCGCTGACGCTGTGGATGCCATCGGAGAAGCCCGCCCACTGCGCGCGTTCTTCGCGCACCCGGTCGAACTTGTCCTTGGAATAGGCATACGCACGGATCTGCAGCACCGGCGCGTCCGGGTTGTGGCCCGGGTGTTCGTAGTAGCGCCGCGCGTACTCGTCGATGTTGCGGTTCATCAGCTCTTCCACCAGCTGGTTTTCCACGCGCAGGCGGGCCCAGTTGGTGGCGAACGCGAACAGTGTTGTCAGGCAGAAGCCCAACAACACGAACGAGACGATGATGCGGCTGCGCAGGCGCCGCCTGTATGGCGTGCGCCGGCGCTCCCCCTTGGCTGCCACGGAATCAGGCTTCCGGGGTGGCGATGCGGTATCCGATGCCATGGCGGGTCTGGATCAGCGGCACTTCAAACGGCTTGTCGACCACCGCACGCAGGCCATGGATATGCACGCGCAGCGAATCCGAGTCGGGCAGTTCCTCGCCCCACACGCGGGTTTCCAGTTCCTGGCGGGTCACCACCGCCGGCGCCGCTTCCATCAGCGCCTGCAGGATCTTCAGTGCGGTCGGGTTGAGCTGCAGCAGCTTGCCCTGGCGGCGAACTTCCAGCGTGTCCAGGTTGTACTCCAGATCGCCGGTTTCCAGCACGCGGGTCTGCACGCCCTTGCCGCGGCGCGACAGGGCGTTCAGACGCACTTCCACTTCCTGCAGCGCGAACGGCTTGATCAGGTAGTCATCGGCACCGGAATCGAAGCCGGCCAGCTTGTTGTCCAGCGAATCGCGGGCCGTCAGCATCAGCACCGGGGTCTGCTTGCGCGCTTCATTGCGCAGCTTGCGGCAGACTTCGATGCCGTCCATGCCTGGCAGGTTGAGATCCAGCACGATCGCGTCGAACTCGTGCACCACGGCCAGATGCAGGCCGGTGACCCCGTCAGCCGCGAAGTCCACCGTATGCCCCCGGTCCTCCAGATAGTCGCCCAGGTTGGCCGCAATGTCGCTGTTGTCTTCGATTACCAGGATTCTCACTGTCACCTCTAATTGACTGTACTGCCGGCGCGCATGACCTGCCTCATATCCTGCTGTGCCCGTTCCTTCTGCCGAGCACGCTCGGCAACGGTCATGCACTGCGTCGTGGTCCGATTGGAACCGATGGGCTTTTCACGTTGGCATATTAGACGACTATCTTCACGCGCCTGTGTCAAAACCGTGTTCACGACCTGCTGATCGTTGAAGACTTGGGTTTGCACCGGTTCAGGCATGGAATCGCGCGCCGGGTACTGCTCCACCGCTGCCCGCATGCGTGCCAGGGCGTCGTTGACGCGGGTGCGCTCGTCCTGCTTGAGTTCCGAATAGGTTTCGCCGTCCTTGAGCTCCACCTCGATACGCGCGATCTGCTGCTGCAGCGGCTGACCGGGCACGAACACCTCCTTGCCCCGGGATGCCGATGCGGTACTGACCAGGGCGAGTCCTGACAACAGGACGGCCGACATCAAAGCCTGTTTCATGGCAAACAAATCCTTGTCTGTGGCGAATCCCGACTCTATTCGCACCACCTTCACGCCAGCAAGTGCCAATGGTCGGGGCCGCGGAAGCCCTACCGCGAGCTGGCAGGGTTGAAGTTGTTGAAGGTGCGCTGGTCGTTCAACAGCGCCTTGCCCTTTTCCTCGATCCGGCGGCGCTCGGCCACCGTCAGGCAGCGGCTTTTGGGCATGTTGCTGCCGGTGCTGCGCGTGTGCTGGCAGATCTGCCGGCTGTCCTCGTGGGCGCGGGTGAGCAGGGTATTGATGCGCTCCTGGTCGTTGAAGACCTCCCCCTGCACCTGCGGTGGCAGTTCCTGCAGGCTCTGGTGGGCGCCCATCCGCGCGGTGATCCGGGCCAGTGCCTGGCGTACCTCGCTGCGGTCATCAGCGGAAATCTCGCTGTAATCGCCATCATCCAGGGCCTTTTCGACCTGGCGCACCTGCTCGGCCACCGGCGACTGCCGGTCCATCTGCACAACGGATGTCTCCGGCTTGGCCGCAGCAGATCCGGCCAGGCCCAGCAACAACGCGATCATCGTGATGCGGTACATCGCCAGCCTCCGATCCATCCAGGAACGATGGGGGCCACTCTACGGCCGTCACGCTGCCTCCACAAGGGACACCGGGCAGGCATAAAAAAGACCCAGGCGGTGCCCCCGCCTGGGTCTGAAGTTGTATCCCGATACCGATCCTGCTGAGAGGCAGAGCTGCGGTTCGCTGAAGCCTACGCGCGGGCCGATTAAAGGCTTGTTAAAGCCCGCCTCATCCGTCCGTGAGAATCTCAAATCATTGAATACTCAGGGCTTTTTAAGCTTCTCGACGTGTTCGATGATGCGCGTGGCCACGTCCACCCCGCAGGCGGCCTCGATCCCTTCCAGCCCCGGCGTGGAGTTGACCTCCAGCACCAGCGGGCCACGTGCGGAGCGGATCAGGTCCACCCCGCACACCGAAAGGCCCAGCGCCTTGGCCGAACGCACAGCGACCTGCTGCTCGGCGCGGCTGGCCTTGGCGGCCACGGCGGTGCCACCGGCATGCAGGTTGGAGCGGAAGTCCCCTTCCGGCGCCTGTCGCTGCATCGAGGCCACCACCTGATCACCGACCACGAAGCAGCGCAGATCGGCTCCCTTGGCTTCGCCGATGAACTCCTGCATCAGGAAGTTGGCGTACAACCCGCGCAGGGCCTCGACAATGCCGCGCGAGGCGCTGGCCTTCTCGGTGAGGATCACGCCGCGGCCCTGGGTGCCTTCGTTGAGCTTCACCACGTGCGGGGGCGGACCGAGCATGGACAGCAGGTCGACGGTGTCGTCGGGGTTGTCGCCGAACACGGTGACCGGCATGTCGATGCCCTTGGCCGCCAGCAGCTGGTGCGCGCGCAGCTTGTCGCGCGAACGCAGGATCGCGTCGGAGGGATTGGGTGTGCGCGCGCCCATCAGCTCGAACTGCCGCAGCACGGCGGTGCCGTAGCGGGTGATCGAGGCACCGATGCGCGGGATGACCATGTCCACGCCGGTCATCGGCCGGCCCTTGTAGTGCATCGAGAAGCCATCGGCGGCAATGCGCATGTAGCAGCGCAGCGGGTCGAGGATGCGCACAGTATGGCCGCGCGCGCGTGCCGCCTCGACCAGCCGACGGGTGGAATACAGGGAGCTGTTGCGGGACAGGATGGCGAGCTTCATCGCGGCAGGATCGGGCGGCAGGCGCGCAGCATAGCGCGGGCGTGTGGCGGGTGGATGATGTCGCGCGGGCAGGCGATTCTGCGTGCCTGGCAGGGCTGTGCGAAGATGCCCTGCCGGCTACAGGACAGACACTGCCGGCCCATGCAAACCAAGGAGAACCACAGATGCGAATGGGAATTCCGCTGTTGTTGCTGTTTGGCCTGGTGGGAGGCGCCGCAGATGTGCAGGCTGCGCCGACCCATGCAGTCTCCCGGCTCTACTTCGATGCCAACAACACCCTGATCGGCCAAGGCCTGCGCTACTGCACCGGCAGGACCCAGCACCAGGGCGTTGCGTCTCATGCCAATACCCGCTGGATCGATGTCTCTTACGCGTGCCAGGGCGACTCGACCGACGTTTCCTACGGCAGCTGGGTGCCTGCGCAACTGCGGCAGGATTTCTGCACGCTGTATGACGCCTGCACATCGCTGATGCCATGGCCGGAACCCGGCCTGCCCGGCACCCTCGGCAACGGCTTCTACTCTGACTGACAGCCGCTGGCCGCCGTACCGTCTCCGGCGATGGCAGCGCCGTCGCCGGAGACTCCACCCGCCATGCCCCGGAGACTCCATGCCACTGACGATCCTTCCGCGCTTCTCCGAAGTGGATGTACTCGGCCACGTCACCAACACCGCCCTGCCCGTCTGGTTCGAGGAAGGTCGCCAGGAGATCTTCCGGCATTTCAGCCGCGAGGCCAGCATGCGCGATCTGGCGCTGATCCTGCGCCGCTACGAGATCGACTTCCTGCAGCAGATACAGGCGGGGCACGAAGTGCGCATCGAGACCCGGATCGAGAGCATCGGCCGCTCGTCGCTGTCGATCGTGCAGCAGGCGTTCCAGTTCGAGGCCCTGGTGGCCAGCGGGCACTGCGTGATGGTGCATTTCGACTACACGACCAACGCCTCGCGCGAGATCGATGCGGAGCAGCGCCAGGCATTGTCGGGGCTGTTCACCGAGGAATATGCGCTGTCGCTGCGGGAAACGAGCGCGCGCGCCGCCGAGGCCTGATCAGCGCGAGGGAAGGCGCAGCCTGAAACGCCCATCACGGGCGCGCAGCGCCAACCCGGTTTCACGCCATTCCACGGGCAACTCCAAGGCTGTGTGGGGCGTGGGGTACCGATGCACGGCATCGAACTCCCAGCGCTCCTCGTAGGCTTCGCACTGGAGTGTGCCGTCATCGTCAACGTCGATCACATTGATCCAGGCCACGCTCCGGGCCTTGCCGAAGCCTCCCATGGCATGGCGGGCAAAGGCCTGCCAGCGCCCCTGCCAGCAGGCAAGCCACACGCCCTCGATGGGTCGCAGGTTTTCATCAAGCACACTGCCGGCCACCACCACGCAGCGTCCCGACGGACTCGCGATCACCGTCTCCAGATCACAGACGTGGCGACCACTGCAGGCCTCGTCAAGGTAAAGGGAGTACGGGCAGATGCACGCGAACAGGGCCGGATGCGCGGTCACGCGCAGATCATCGGGAAGCAGTGGGACCGCGCGCAGGACCCGGGCATCAGGCAGGAGGTACCTCAGCTCCTGCGGCACTCCGGCGGCCAGCGCCGGATGTCCGTGCTCCAGCCATAGGCCGCGGCAGGGATGCAGCTGGGTCACGCCGCCGGACTGGCTGCGCAGCCACGACTCCGCCCCGGCGTCCCCCTCGGACTGCCGGCGCTCGCTCAGCTGCTGCCGGAACAGGCTGGGAGCAGCCGCAAGCACGTGCACCGCCTTGCGGCGCTCGTCGTAGACGAGCACCGCTTCGCATCGATCAACGTATCCGCTGGCCAGGCGCAGCGCGCCTCCCGGAAGGTCCTGCCATTCACCGCTGGCATCACGGCTGCCGCCGGTGGATACGCCTTCGACGATGGCGCCATCGCGCAGCATCTGCGTGCTGTACGCCGGCCCGCCCATGCCCAGCTCGCCCCAATCCAACAGCACATCATGTGCGGGCGGCCGGTCGGCAAAGGGCGTCATCGATCGCGAGCGCAGGCGTGAACCGCCCACGGCATCGCCGACCAGATCGATTCGCTGCAGCGCGCCCCCCAGCGCAAGGCACACGGCAAGGCCGACAATCACGCCCCAAGGTGACCACCAGGCCACGCAGACGGCGATCAAGGCCAGGAACGGCACCCACTGGGTGTAGCGCCGGACGGCGCTTCGATCAACCGGCATGCGGATGAGAGGGGCGCAGCTGCGAACCGTCCACGTCTGCATGGCCGCTCTGATCGATTGCGGCCGATGCCGGTTCAATCATCCTGCATCCCCGGAACTGCACCGAATCGATTCTCTTCCTCGCTCCCGGGAAGCAGCATGACCGGAAAGAGGACGAACACCCCCAACGGAATGAACGCGATCACGGTGTACCAGCCTGACTCGTCGATATCGTGCAATCTCCGCACGGTCAGGGCCAGCATCGGAGGCAGGAAGACGATGACAGCGCAGACGGTCATGACCCATCCCAGCTTCCACAGGATCTCGGACGTTTCCCAATCGAACGACAGGTAGCCGACCAGCCAGTAACCGCGATCCATCACGCTGTAGCTCACCGCCATCACGAACCCGGCAAGCAGCGAATACGACCAGAACTCCCTCCGGTCGGATCGTCCGGAAAAATCAAAGCATCGCCTGATGGGCACAAGTGCAGCGATCATTCACGCTCCGGGCAATGGATGATGGGCGTCAACAGCTAACGATCTTTTAGCATTCCGAAGCCAAGCATCAACTGAACCCTGCGACCCGACCAAGCCGAGGAGGCCACAGCAGCTGCGGCTGCAGCAGGGGAATTCCTGTCATGCAGGCCCCGCGCCAGCGCGCGTGAGGACACGGCCGATCCGGCCAAGGGGTGTTTGCGAAGCGAACGTCCAGCCCTGGCATTCACCGACCATCTCGACCGGATCCATGCGCGGAAAAGCGGGGTTCGGATATCGCGGAGCGTCTGCCTGGCGCAGACCGCTGGAAACATGGAGCGGGCGATGGGAATCGAACCCACGTCAGTAGCTTGGGAAGCTACAGCTCTACCATTGAGCTACGCCCGCATTGGAGGTGAAAGTCTATGCGGTGGGGCCGGTGCAGCGCAATGGTGACCGCCGCATCCGCGCGGCGCCGGAGCCCTTTCCTTGCCGAAAGGGCTCCGACCCCGGCGGTTGCTGCTTAGAAGGTGCCGCTGAAGTTGGCGAACAGCGTAGCGTCCTGGGCACGCTTCTGCCCGGCTGAAGCGCTCAGGCCGAAGTTGCTCTGCAGCCCGAACAGTTCGGTGCGGGCACCCAGCACGACGGTCGCGTAGTCCTTGTCGAACTTCAGGCCCGGCACACGGTAGCTGCCCAGTTCCGGCAGGGTCTGCAGCCATGCGCTGGCCTGCTTGGTGTCTTCGAACTCATGGTCGTAGGTCAGCTGCGCGTACGGCTTGAGGGTGCCGCCATCGAAGCGGGCCTGCCAGCCGATGCGGCCAACGGTAGAATCAACGTTCTGGCGGTCGTAACCCAGCGCGGTGGCCAGGGTGCCGGCCGCAGCGCTTTCGGTGTAGCCATCGATCTTCACCTTCTGCCAGATCACCGAAGCGATCGGGCCGTGGCGGAAGCCGCCTTCGGTGCCGAACTCGTAACCGGCGTTCAGGGCGGCGGTCAGGTTGCTGCCGTCCGGCGAACCACCGTGCTCGCGGGTGGCCGGGCCAAGCTGGACCTTGCGGTTCACGTCATACGACAGCCAGGTGTAGCTGACCTGGCCATTCACCCAGATGCGATCGCCGTACCAACCGGCGAACAGACCGGCGGTGGTGTCCTTCTGGGTGAAGTCGCCACGGCTGTTGCCGAAGTCGGCGTTGAGGCGGCCGAAGCCGGCGAAGCCGCCGAACACCATGCCGTCGCGCGCCCAGTCAATGCCGAACAGGCCGGCCGGCGCCAGGCCGTCGTACAGATCCGCGTGGTCGTAGCGCTGCAGGTCACCGCGCACGCCCCCCCCACCAGGACAGGCCGTCGGCCGGACGACCACCCAGGTGCATGCTGACCTGATCGGCACGCGAACGACCGATGGTCTGCGCCGAGTGGCTCAGCACCTGCTGCAGGCGCGGGGCCTCCAGCACCGAGACCGCGTACTGGCCCAGCAGCTGGTGGCCCGCCGTGGTCGGGTGCACGCCATCGGCGAACAGATAGGTGTTGGCCGCATCCGGGCTGACATAGCTGGTCGGATTGCAGCCGATGATGCTTGCAGTGGAGTTGTTCGGATCGATCCTGCAGGCGGTGCTGGTGACGTTGGTGAAGCCGTACATCGCCGGGTTGGCTGCCACTTCGCCCAGCACGGTGAAGGTATCGAGCGGGATGAACTCGATGCCGGCCTGCTTCAGGCCACCGTACAGGGCCTTGTTGTAGCCGGCCGAAAGCGCGGTGGCGGTGGCCGCGTTCGGGCCGCGGAAGGCCGGGGTCAGGCCGACGTTCGGCAGGTTCGGCACCAGCACGTACTGTGCACCAGCCTGCTTCAGCGCGCCGACCAGAGCGATCTGGTCGGTGACGGCCGCGCCGATGATGGCCTGTGCCTGCGCCGGATTACCCGCGGCGGCGAACAGGTCGTTGGCACCGCCCCAGACGGTATACAGGGCGTTTGCGTCAGCCTTGCCGCCATTTGCGGCAAGGTAACGAGCAGCCTGCGACTTCAGCGACGGAATGGCACCCAGGCCACCCGCTTCGTCGACCGATACGCGGGCGCCACCGACAGCATAGTTGTCACCCTTCTGGCCGTTGCCGTTGGCACCGCCGTTGAGGCCGTAGTAATTGGCGACCTGCTGCGACCACACCCAGCCCGGGTTGGTGGTGAACTGGCCGGTGACCGGCTGCACGCCCGGATCGAGCAACGGGCGGAAATAACCGGCATCGGTGAGGCTGTCACCGAAGAACACGGCCTTGGAGTATGGGGATTCGCCTGCCATGGCCGGAAGCGCGGCCAGCGCGATCGCGGCCGCCATCAGGGAGCGGATCGGGTGTTTGCTGAGCTGCATGTAGGAAACTCCTGTGGGGAAATCGTTGGGGACCCGGCGGACGTACGCCGGCGCACGGTGAATGGTTTCACTGCGCTGCGTTTTGCTCACGCTGCGCCGCCGCATGGATTGTCGCCTGAGGGCGCTGGACCATGCTGTGCCGGGGCTGGCGATCAATGAAATTTGCAAGGGTTCCGATCCGCGCAGGCCATCGGCGACAATGCGGCGATGAACATCCAGCTCAATGGCGAACCCCGCACCCTGCCCGCTTCGGCGACCCTCCACGACCTGCTCGAGGCCGAGCAGTTGCTGCAGCGCCGGGTGGCAGTGGAGGTCAACGGCGAGATCGTCAGCCGCAGCCGCCACGGCGAACATGTACTGGCCGAGGGTGATGTGGTCGAGATCGTGCACGCGCTGGGCGGGGGCTGAAGCTGTCCGTGTACCCAGGGGGTCAGATCCCTTTGCCGATGGCAAAGGGATCTGACCCCACTCTTCCCCACCCTCTGCGTGATCCCATCTTCAGGCGGATAGGCGATAATCGCGCCATGAACGTTCATGTCTCCCCCGATTCGCTGGTGATCGCCGGCAAGACCTATGGCTCGCGGCTGCTGACCGGCACCGGCAAGTTCAAGGATCTGGAAGAAACCCGCCTGGCCACCGAGGCTGCAGGCGCCCAGATCGTCACCGTGGCGATCCGCCGCACCAACATCGGGCAGAACCCGGGCGAGCCGAACCTGCTCGACGTGCTGCCGCCGGACCGCTACACCATCCTGCCCAACACCGCCGGCTGCTACACCGCCGAAGATGCCGTGCGCACCTGCCGGCTGGCCCGTGAGCTGCTGGACGGCCACAACCTGACCAAGCTGGAAGTGCTGGGCGACCAGAAGTCGCTGTACCCGGACGTGGTGCAGACCCTCAAGGCCGCCGAACAGCTGGTCAAGGACGGCTTCGAGGTGATGGTCTACACCTCCGACGACCCGATCCTGGCCAAGCGCCTGGAGGAGATCGGCTGCGCCGCGGTGATGCCGCTGGCCGCGCCGATCGGTTCGGGCCTGGGCATCCAGAACAAGTACAACCTGCTGCAGATCATCGAAGACGCCAAGGTGCCGATCATCGTCGACGCCGGCGTGGGCACCGCTTCCGATGCCGCCATCGCGATGGAACTGGGCTGCGACGGCGTGCTGATGAACACCGCCATCGCCGGTGCGCGCCATCCGGTGCTGATGGCCAGCGCCATGCGCAAGGCCGTCGAGGCCGGCCGCGAAGCCTTCCTGGCCGGACGCATCCCGCGCAAGCGCTACGCCAGCGCCTCTTCTCCGGTGGATGGGCTGATCGGCTGATGACCAATCCATTTGACAGCGCCGGTTCCAAGGCCCCGCCCAAGCCCTTCACCGTCAGCGAGGGCCGCCGCGAGGTGCGCAGCTTCGTGTTGCGCCAGGGCCGTTTCACTCCCGCCCAGCAGCGCGCGTTCGACGAACGCTGGCCGCGCTTCGGCATCGACTACAACGGCCAGCCGCGTGACCTGGACGCCACTTTCGGCCGCCCGGCGCACAAGGTGCTGGAAATCGGCTTCGGCAACGGTGCCGCGCTGCGCTTCGCCGCCCAGCACGATCCGTCGCGCGACTACATCGGCATCGAGGTGCACGCCCCGGGCGTGGGCCGCCTGCTGAACGCGCTGGCCGAGGACAACGCCGACCACGTGCGCCTGTACCACCACGATGCCGTGGAGGTGCTGCAGAACGAGATCGCCGATGGCGCGCTGGATGAAGTGCGCATCTACTTCCCGGACCCATGGCACAAGAAGCGCCACAACAAGCGCCGCCTGCTGCAACCGGCGTTCGCCGACCTGCTGGTGCGCAAGCTGCGCCCGGGTGGCCGCCTGCACTGCGCGACCGACTGGGAAGACTACGCCGAACAGATGTGGGACGTGCTCGATGTCACCGCCGGCCTGGTCAACCGTGCCGGCCCGCGGGGCAGCGTGCCGCGCCCGGACTGGCGCCCGCAGACCCACTTCGAGACCCGCGGCCAGAAGCTCGGCCACGGCGTCTGGGACCTGCTGTACGACCGCACCTGATCATCGCCTGAGGACGCCGCGCCCCACATGGATACCGCGCTGACGCTGACCAACGACATGAAGCTCGTGCTCGGGCTGGTCGGCTTCACGATGGCGATGTTCCTGTTCGAGCGCATCCGCGCCGACGTGGTCGCGCTGGTGGTGCTGGTGGTGCTCGGCGTCACCGGCCTGATCGCGCCGGAGGAGATCTTCGGCGGTTTCTCCGGTAACGCGGTGATGAGCATCATCGCCACCACCATCCTCGGTGCGGGCCTGGACCGCACCGGGGCGTTGAACCGGCTGGCGGCCTGGCTGCTGCGGCGCGGCCACGGCGTGGAGCAGCGGCTGCTGATGATGACCACGGCCATTGCCGGCCTGAACTCCTCTTTCATGCAGAACCCGTCGGTGATGGCGCTGTACCTGCCGGTCGCCTCGCGATTGGCAGCGCGCACCGGCCTGACCCTGCAGCGCCTGCTGCTGCCGATCTCGGCAGCGATCGTGATGGGTGGCGCGCTGACCATGGTCGGCAACTCGCCGCTGATCCTGCTGAACGACCTGCTGGCTTCGGCCAACAACAACCTGCCCTCGGGCCTGGCCACCATCGAGCCGCTGCGCATGTTCGCGCCGCTGCCGATCGGTGTGGCCCTGCTGATCGCCTCGCTGCTGTACTTCCGCTACTACGGCGACCGCAAGCTGGTTGAAGAAGAAAGCCTGGTCAACGACGGCGTCACGCCGGCACGCACCGAGAGCTACTTCGCCAAAACCTACGGCATCGAAGGTGATGTGTTCGAGCTGGTGGTCAGTGCTGAAAGCCCGCTGGTCGGCATGACCCTGGGCGAGGCCGAGAACCTGCACGATGCGCCGCTGCTGCTTGCCCTGAAGACCGGCAACGACACCCGCCTGGCGCCGCCGGCGGAGATGCGCATCTGGGTCGGCAGCGTGCTCGGTGCGATGGGGCCGCGTGACCAGATCAACGACTTCGCACAGAACCAGTTCCTGCGCATGTCCTCGCGCCTGAAGCACCTGGGCGACCTGTTCAACCCCAGCCGCGCCGGTATTTCCGAGGCGGTGGTGCCGCCGACATCAAACGTGATCGGCAAGAGCGCGGCCGATCTGCGCCTGCGCAAGGAGCGCGGCATCAGCCTGCTGGCGATCAACCGCGACAAGCAGGTGATCCGCGAGGACGTGCGCGATGTGCAGCTGCGCGCCGGCGACATGCTGGTCTTCCACAGCATCTGGACCGACCTGGCGCAGGCCGCGCGCAGCCGTGACTTCGTGGTGGTCACCGACTATCCCACCGGTGAGCAGCGCCCGCACAAGTTCAAGATCGCCATGGCGATCTTCGCGCTGACCATCCTGATCGCGCTGACCAGCAAGCTGCCGGTGGCGCTGACGCTGATGACCGGCGTGGCCGGCATGCTGCTGACCGGCGTGCTGCGCATGGACGAGGCCTACGCCTCGATCAACTGGAAAACGGTATTCATGATGGCCGGGCTGATTCCGCTCGGCTGGGCAATGGACTCCAGTGGTGCGGCGGCATGGGTGGCCGGCCATACCATCGACAAGCTGCCCACCGGCATTCCGGTGTGGGTGCTGGAGGTGGCGCTGGCACTGCTGACCACGGCGTTCTCGCTGGTGATCAGCCATGTGGGCGCGACCATCGTAATGGTGCCCATTGCGGTGAACCTGGCGTTGGCGGCAGGTGGCAACCCGACCGCGTTCGCGCTGATCGTGGCGTTGTCGGCATCCAACAACCTGATGACGGCCTCCAACCCGGTGATCTCGATGATCATCGGCCCGGCCAACTACACCCCGCGCGAGATGTGGCGGGTCGGCGGCCCGCTGTCGCTGATCTACACCTGCGTGGTGGTGCTGATGATCAACCTGATGTTCTGAGGGTTGGGGTTTGTTGGCAGGGCTGCGCCCTGCACCCGCAGAAGCCGAAGCAACAGCAACAGCGTGCATTCCGTGGGATGGCGGGGTGGGTCCGGTTGCGGGGGACGCCGTGAACCCGTCCATGGGGGCTTGGCCGCGGCATCCATGCCGCGGACACCCCCGCAACCGGACCCACCCCGCCTTCGACAGATTGCCGCGATCTGCCAGAACGGCGTTCCGTGCTGCTGTTGGTAGGTGTCGACCTTGGTCGACACAGTAGATCCACGCCATGCATAGATGAATCTCTGGATACCCATTGATCCTGTGGGTGCGAACCTTGGTTCGCACGCCGGTTGCCTCAAGCCAGGTAAACCTGCCCGTCGCGCACGTCCACCGGTACCGCACGCAGGCGGTCGCCCTTGCAGGGACCGGCGATGCAGTCGCCGCTGTCCAGCGCGAACGAGGCGCCATGCGCGGCGCAGACCAGGTGGCCCTCGCGGCTCTTCAGGAACTGGCCAGGGGCCCAGTCCAGGCGGCGGCCGGCGTGCGGGCAGATGTTCAGGAAGGCACGGACCTGCCCGCCGTCGCGGTACAGCACCAGCGACTCGGCATCGCCATCGACCACTGCTTCGACCTCGGCAAACGCGCCATCGGCAATGGCTTCAAGGGCGATCAGGGCAGCGGCGGTAGACATGGCGAAGGCTCGGACGGTAAACCGGAATTGTCGCATGCCTGCTCAGGTGACTGGCTGCGACATGAACACAAGTCATTGATCCGTAATAAGCACAGGCTATATTTAACGAGTTTTTCACTCAATGACAGTGGCACGTCCCGATACTCTGGTTTCGCTGATCCCAGCCTATCGAGCCGCCATGTTCAATCGCGCATCCGCCTTCAACCAGTTCCGCACCCTGTTCGCGCCGCGCAAGCCGCGCCATCCGTTGGTGCGCGTTGCCGTGGGCCTGCTTGGCCTGGCGATCCTGGCGGCGATGGTGTTCATCGGCGTGTTCGTCGGTGCAGCGATGATCCTGGTCGGCCTGGCGTGGAAGCTGCTGGCCTCGCGCAAGCCGGGCGTTGCCCGTCCTGTCGATCCGACGGTGGTCGAAGGCGAGTACCGCGTAGTGCGCAAGCCGGTGCTGCCGGCCTCGCGCTGATCCACGTGCTCCGCGCCCGCTGACGGCGGGCGCCATGCGTTCTAGACTGCGGGCACGCCCTTCCTGGATGCCCGCATGTCCGATGTCTCCGATGTGATCCCTGCCGTAGCCCTGCCGCGTGTACCGGTAGCCGGTGGCGGCAGTTTCCCCGTGCACCGCATCTACTGCGTCGGCCGCAATTTCGCCGACCACGCCCGCGAAATGGGCGCGGCGGTGCCGGCGGCCGATGACCGTGGCCGCCCGATGTTCTTCAGCAAGCCGGCCGATGCGATCGTGGTCGGCCATGACGACGCCATCCCCTACCCGCCGGCGACCGCCAATCTGCACCACGAAGTGGAGCTGGTGGTGGCGATCGGCCGTGATGCGCCCGCAGGCGAGCTGGCCGTGGCCGATGCCGAAGCACTGGTCTACGGCTACGCCGTCGGCCTGGACCTGACCCGCCGCGACCTGCAGGCTGCGGCCAAGGACAAGGGCCACCCGTGGGATGCCGCCAAGGGCTTCGATGCCTCCGCGCCGATCAGCGAAATCGTCCACGCAGAGGAAGTCGGCGACCTGGCCGCGCTGAACCTGTCGCTGGAGGTCAATGGTGAAGTGCGCCAGCAGGCGCTGCTGGACCAGATGATCTGGAACGTGCCGGAGATCCTGCATGAGCTGTCCAAGCTGTGGCAGCTGCGTGCCGGCGACCTGGTGTTCATGGGTACCCCGTCCGGCGTGGCAGCACTCAAGCCGGGCGACCGCTTCAGCGCGCGCCTGGAGAACGTGGCCGAGCGCCACGGCGTGATCGCCGGCTGACACCACCTGCGCTACCCTGCGCGCTGTCCACTTCCCCCACCGGAGAAAAACAACAATGGGAATGCTCACCGAGTTCAAGGAATTCGCGATGCGCGGCAACGTCATCGACCTCGCCGTCGGCGTGGTGATCGGCGCGGCCTTCGGCAAGATCGTGACCGCGCTGGTCGAGAAGATCATCATGCCGCCGCTGGGCTACCTGATCGGCCGCGTGGACTTCTCCAGCCTGGCCTGGACCCTGTCGCCGGCCCACCTGGGTCCGGATGGCAAGGAGATTCCGGCCGTGGTGGTTGGCTACGGCGACTTCATCAATACCATCATCCAGTTCGTGATCGTGGCCTTCGCCATCTTCATCGTGGTCAAGGCGATCAACCGCCTGTCGCGCAAGCAGGAAGCCGCACCGGCCGCACCGGCCGAGGAAGTGGTGCTGCTGCGCGAGATCCGCGACAGCCTGAAGAAATAAGGGGATCGGGCGCCGACTGGCGTCCCTCCCATCTGTAGAGCCGAGCCCACGCTCGGCTGATCTGCAAAAGGCAGCCGAGCATAGGCTCGGCTCTACAGAAGCACACGAAAGCCCCGCTCCGGCGGGGCTTTCGCTTTGCTGCATCTGGCGGAAAACAGCATCCGCGGCAGCCATGACCTCCCGCCCATGCGCGGGCCTGAACGACTGTTAAGCTCCAAGGCTTGGTCCCTTCCGGAGTTGCCCATGCGTCGCCGCGTCCTTGCCATCGCATCCTCCCTCGCCCTGCTGGCCGCTCCGGCCTTTGCGGCGCCGCACACCACTACCCTGCCCCCGGCGTCTCTGGCCACCGCTGCGCAGCTGCGCGACCAGGCGCTGGCCGACGACACCGGCTGGAAGGTGGTCGAGTCGCTCACCACCGAGATCGGCCCGCGCATCGCCGGCAGCGAAGCCGACGCCCGCGCCGTGGCCTGGGCTGAGGCCAAGTTCAAGGCACTGGGCTTCGACAAGGTGTGGAAGGAACCGGTGACCTTCCCGAAGTGGGAGCGCCGCAGTGAACATGCTGCCGTGACCGGCAGGAACCCGCAGCCGCTGCAGATCACGGCGCTGGGCGGCAGCCCGGGCGGCACGGTGGAAGCCGAGGTGGTGCGCTTCGCCGACCTGGCCGCCCTGCAGGCCGCGCCCGCCGGTTCGCTGAAGGGCAAGATCGCCTTCGTCGATTACCAGATGCTGCCGTTCCGCGATGGCCGCGACTATGGCCGTGGCGGCGCGATCCGCAGCAAGGGCCCGTCCGAGGCGATCCGCAAGGGCGCGGTTGGTTTCCTGATGCGCTCGGCCGGTACCGATTCGCACCGCGTGCCACACACCGGCATCACCCGTTTTGACGATGGCCTGACCCCGGTGCCGTCAGCCGCGCTGTCGGTGCCCGATGCCGACCAGCTGGCCCGCCTGCTGGCCCGTGGCAGCACCACAGTGAAGGTGGCGCTGGACTGCGGCTGGGATGGCACCGCCACCTCGTACAACGTGATCGGCGAGATCACCGGCCGCAGCCTGCCGAAGGAAGTGGTGGTGATCGGCGGTCACCTGGATTCCTGGGACCTGGGCACCGGCGCGGTGGATGACGGCGCGGGCGTGGGCATCACCATGGCTGCGGGCCACCTGATCGGCCTGCTCAAGCAGGCGCCGAAGCGCACCATCCGCGTGATCGCCTTCGCCAACGAGGAGCAGGGCCTGTATGGCGGCAAGGCCTACGCCGAGGCGCATGCCAAGGACGTGGCCCTGCACCAGCTGGCTGCCGAGAGTGACTTCGGTGCCGGCCGCATCTATGCCTTCAATACCGGTTCGCCGAACCCTGAAGGCTCGCGCGAAGCGACCAAGCAGATTGCCGAAGTGATGAAGCCGCTGGGGATCGAGTACCAGGCCGACAAGGGGGGCCCGGGCCCGGACGTCGGCCCGCTGGCCGCCAAGGGCGGTGCGTGGGCGTGGCTGGCGCAGGACGGATCGGACTACTTCCACCTGCACCACACCGCCGACGACACGCTGGACAAGATCGACCCGAAGGCGCTGGCGCAGAACGTGGCCGCATACACCGTGTTCGCGTACCTGGCGGCGGAAGCCGATGGCAGCTTCGGCAGCGAGGCCAAGGCGACCACGCCGCCGAACGAATGATGCGGTGACACAGGGGGTCAGAGCCCTCGCCAAGGGCGAGGGCTCTGACCCCTGATCGTATCAGCTCTCCCAGACCCGGGTGTTGCTTACCCCGATCGTCTGCGGCTTGAACAGCGGATCACGCTGCTTGCGCTTCTGCGCCTCGTAATCGCGAAGAACGGCCAGGGCAGGCCTTTGCAACAGCAGGATGGCGATGATGTTCAACCAGCTCATCAGGCCGACGCCGATGTCGCCCAGCGACCAGGCCACCGTTGCACTGTTCACCGCCGAGTAGCCGGCAGCCGCCAGGAACATCAACTGGAATCCACCGATCACCCACGGCGCCGGACGGTCGCGGCACAGATAGCTGACGTTGGTCTCGGCCATGTAGTACAGCGCGAGGATGGTGGTGAACGCGAACGGCAGGATCGCCAGCGCTACGAACGAACGGCCGAAGCCCGGCAGCGCGGATTCCACCGCATACTGCACGAAGCGGGGACCGGCCTCGACGCCCGGCAGATTGCCCAGCAGCAGGCGCGCCTCATCCGGAATGCCGTTCACCGCCGGGTCGTAGACGTTGTACAGGCCGGTGGACAGGATCAAGAAGGCGGTGGCACTGCACACCACCATCGTGTCGATGTAGACCGAGAACGACTGCACCAGGCCCTGCTTGACCGGATGCGAGACTTCCGCGGCGGCGGCCGGATGCGCACCACTGCCCATGCCGGCCTCGTTGGACAGCACGCCGCGACGCACGCCCCACTGGATGGCGGTACCGATCATCGCGCCGAACGCTGCGTCCACGCCGAATGCACTGCGCAGCACCAGCATGATCACCTCCGGCACCTTGTCCGCGTTGAGCACCATCACCAGCGCCGCGACCAGCAGGTAGGCCACGGCCATCAGCGGCACCACCCATTCGGCCACGCGCGCAATGCGCCGTACACCGCCGATGAGGATGGCGCCCAGCACCACCAGCAGAACCGCGGTGGTGGTCATCACCGGTACGTCCCAGGCTTCGTTCACCGCGCTGGTGATCGCATTGGACTGGGTGCCAGCCAGCATCGCGCCCGCCAGCACCGTCACCAGTGCGAACAGCACTGCATACCAGCGTTGGCCGAGGCCTTTTTCGATGTAGTACGCCGGGCCGCCCCGGTACTGCCCCTTGCCGTCGCGGTCCTTGTAGATCTGTGCGAGCGTGGATTCGATGAAGGCACTGGATGCGCCAAGGAAGGCGACGATCCACATCCAGAAGATCGCGCCGGGGCCGCCGAAGGCGATGGCCATGGCGACGCCGGCGATGTTGCCGACGCCCACGCGGCTGGACAGCGAAATGGACAACGCCTGGAACGGCGACACGCCGGCATCGGAGCGCTCATGGCGGAACATCAGGCGCAGCATGTCCGGCAATGCACGCAGCTGGATGAAGCGCGTGCGCACACTGAAGTACAGCCCGGTGAGCAGGCACAGCACTACCAGGTAGGGGCTCCAGACGACGCCGAGGATCGTGTTGACGATGGATTCGATGTTCATCGGCGGGCCCTCAGAAGAACATGCCCAGGGCAATCTGGGGGCTGACGATATGGCTGGTGTTGCGGCCAGCCACGCTGAACTCCACACCGGCGATCAGGCCCAGCGTCGGGCTGAAGTGGTATTCCACGGCCGGCGCCAGGGTGACGCTGCGGCTGGCCGGGCGATGCTCGTCGATGCGCTCGAAGTCACCGCTGGCGTTGCGCGCGAAACCACTCATGCGCTGGGCGGCCTCACGGCTGGCGGCCACTTCCATCACGCCCACCCAGCGCGAATTGAAGCTGTATTCGGCACCCACCGACAGGCCCAGCACCGAACCACGGGAGATGTGCCCCTGGAAGCTGTCATCGGTGCCGTAGACGCTGGCTCCGGAGATCGCCGTGCGCGACGGCGCCGGCCCGGCGCTGAGCTGAGCGCGCCAGCGCAGCGGGCGGTCGTTGCCCAGCCAGACCACCTGCTGCACGCCCACTGCGGCGGTGGTGCGCTGCACACCGTCGCCCTGCGCATCGAGCGGATTGCCGGTGATGCGGTCATGGCTGCCGGTGCTGAAGCGCTGCACCAGCGCGACCGAGATGGCCGGACGCGTGCCATCCGCATTCGGCGCCTGCAGCAGGTATTGCAGGCGTGCGGTGGTGTCACCAGCGCGGAAGCCACTGCTGCGCGTGCTGCCGGACTCCGAGCGCGAGGCACTGAGATTCATCTGCCCCATTACCCGGTCACTGAAACCGTAGATGATCGGCACCACCGTCGCCCACGCGCCATTGCGCTCGGTGCTGCGGCGACGATTGCCGCCGTTGTCGTAGTGATCACGGCTGTCGACCCGCACCAGGTACGGTTCGATGTACCAGTTGCCCTGCGGCAAGCCGGCTGGATTGGGGGTGATCAGCGGGCCAGTGAAGTTGACCCCATCAAGGCTGCGCTCTGCGGCCTGCAGCGCGGGCGCAGCGAGCGAGGCAAGGGCCAGCACCAGGCCGGTACGCAGTGTGCTGCGTTGGATGCAATACATGGGAACCACTCCTGTTCGACGTTGGATGAAGATCCACCGTGCGGTGCAGGAAGCCGCCCGACCATGTGACAAGTTCTAAAAATGTGCAGCCAAAAACCGCAGCGCCATCGCAGGACAAAAAGAAACCCGGCCGTGTGGCCGGGTTCCGGGGACCGCGTACTCGACAGTCGGCATCAAGTGTTGCGGCGGCACACCCACTGCGCCAGCAGCACGGCCGTGGCCGAGGCCACGTTCAGGCTTTCCACCGCGCCGCTGCCGGGAATCGAGACCTGCAGGTCGCACTGCCCTGCCAGGTTGCGGTCCATGCCTTCGCCTTCGGCGCCCATCACGTACACCAGCCGCTCCGGCAGGGACGCGCGGAACACGTCATCACCGCCTTCGACCAGGGTTGCGGCCAGACCGAAACCGGCACTGCGCAGCTGCGCCATCGCCTCTGCAGTCTCCGGCAGCTGCACCAGCGGCACCGATTCCGCACCGCCTTCGGCCACGCGTGCGGCAGCACCGGACAGCGCCAGCGTGCTGCCGGCCGGCAGCAGCAGCGCCTTGACGCCGAAGTGCGCGGCCGAGCGCAGGATCGCACCGAAGTTGTGCGGGTTGCCGACACCATCCAGCCACAACGCCAGCGCCGGGCCCTGCTCCAGATCGGCCAGCCACTGTGCCAGCGGCACGACCGGCGCACGCAGCACTTCGGCCACCAGGCCTTCGTGATGGGTCGTGGCAGCCAGCTTGTTGAGGTCGCCTTCCTCGACGACGCGATAGCCCACGCGGTTGGCCACGCACCACTTCAGCACCGGCTGCATGCGCGGAATCAGCGCGTCCACCAGGTACAGCTTGCGCAGCGCCTGCGGGCGCTTGGCGAACAGCGCCTGCACGGCGTTCCAGCCATACAGGCGCAGTTCGTCGTTGCCGCGCCCCGGCGGCGGCGGGGTGCCGCCCTCACGCGGAGGCAGCGGGGTGGCCCGCGGCGGTCGCGACGACGGGCGGCGGGCATTCTTCCAGGGATCATTCACTACGGGACAACTCCAGCTTGCGTTGACGCCAGAAATCGGCGTTCTTGATGCCCAGGGCATCGGGGTCGAAGATCGGATCGAGGCCGAGCTTCTTCTGTCGTTCGTAATCACGCAGGGCCAGCATGGCCGGCTTCTGGATGATGAGGATGGCAATGATGTTCAGCCAGGCCATCAGGCCCACGCCGATGTCACCCAGCGCCCAGGCCAGGGTGGCATTGTGGAACGCACCGAACACCACCATGCCGATGATGCCCAGGCGCAGCAGCAGCACGGTCAGCGGGCGCTTCTTGTTGTGGTTCACATAGCTGAGGTTGGTCTCGGCCATGTAGTAGTACGCCATGATGGTGGTGAAGGCGAAGAAGAAGATGGCGATCGAGACGAATGCCGAACCCCAGCCCGGCAGCACCGCTTCCACGCCGGCCTGGGCGTAGCCCGCGCCTTCCGGAATGCCGGCCAGGCCCTGGAAGATCGGCGCGGCGCCGGGCACCGGCGAGTACACGTTGTAGGTGCCGCTGGCCAGGATCAGGAACGCGGTGGCGGTGCACACCATCATGGTGTCGAAGTAGATGGCGAAGGCCTGCACGTAACCCTGCTTGGCCGGGTGCGAGACCTCCGAAGCGGCCGCCGCGTGCGGGCCCGAACCCTGGCCGGCTTCATTGGCGTAGATGCCGCGCTTGATGCCCCACTCCACCGCCAGGCCCATCATCGCGCCGAATGCGGCGTGGGTGCCGAAGGCGCTCTTGAAGATGATGCCGAACATTTCCGGCACGCGATCGTAGTTGATGATCATGATGACGATGGCCATCAGGATGAAACCGGCGGCCATGAACGGGACCACCACTTCAGCGAAGTTGGCGATGCGCTTGACGCCACCAAAGATCACCACGCCCAGCAGCAGGGCCACGACGATGCCGATGCCCAGCTTCAGCGCCTGCACCGACTCCATGCCGAAGGCCTGGCCATCGAGCGGACCGCACAGGGCAGTGCCACGGCAGGCGTTGATGATGCTGTCGGCGATGGCATTGGCCTGCACGCCCGGCATCAGGAAGCCGGCAGCGATGATCGTGGCGATGGCGAACGCCAGCGCGTACCACTTCAGGCCCATCGCCTTTTCGATGTAGTAGGCCGGACCACCACGGTAGCGGCCCTCGGCGTCCTTGGTCTTGTAGATCTGCGCCAGGGTGCATTCCACGTACGAGGTGGACGCGCCGAGGAAGCCCATCACCCACATCCAGAAGATCGCGCCAGGGCCGCCGAAGGCGATGGCGGTGGCCACGCCGGCGATGTTGCCGATGCCCATGCGGCCGGCCATCGACATGGCCAGGGCCTGGAACGAGGACACACCGGCGTCGGATTTCTCACCCCTGACGGTGAGGCGGCACATCTCGACGAAACCCCGGATCTGCATGAAGCGGGTGCGCAGGCTGAAGAACAGGCCGGCGGCCAGGCACATGAAGATCAGTGCCTTGCTCCAGATGATGCTGTTGATGAAATGTACGGTAGCTTCCACGCGCGCTCTCTCCAGTCGGCGGGTTGTAAGGACGTCCCGTCGGCTGGAGGGGACGCACCGATTCTCCCTGATCGAAGGCCGCTGCGGTAGCGCCATTGGTCGCGCCGGGCCATACCCGGAGAGCGGAGAAGGGGTCGGAGAAGGGGGCAGATCCCTTTTCCACTGGAAAAGGGATCTGCCCCCGGGCCGTTCAGGGCAGCTGGGTGCGCACCCGGGCGAAACGGCGCAGGTCGTGCAGTTCGCCGCGCTTGTAGACCGCGCAGCGGTCCACGCCCTCTTCCTGGAAGCCGTTCTTCTCCAGCACCCGCGCCGAGCCGAGGTTGAAGTCGACTACCCCGGCCTGCAGCCTGAACAGGCGCAGCTCATCCATCACCCACGGCGCGAACAGGCCGACCACGCGGGTCATCAGGCCCTGGCCCCAGTAGGCCTGCCCCAGCCAGTAGCCGAGTTCAGCCATATGACCGCGCTCGGCACTGCCCTGCTGGGCGCCGACGCTGCCGCAGGCCTGGCCATCGATCTCGATGGCCAGATTCAGGGTACCCGGCGTGAGCACGCGACCGGCGAGGAAGGCCTCGCCGTCGGCGCGCGTGTACGGGTACGGGAAGCGGTCGCGCAGGCCGCGCGACACGTCGGGGTCGTTGGCGTGGCGCAACAGGGATTCCAGATCATCCGGGCGCCAGGGGCGCAGCTGGAAGCCGTCGCCTCGAAGTGGGGTCAGCGCCCTTTCCCTTTGGGAAAGGGATCCGACCCCGTCGGCGGGCCGGTCAGGCATGCCCGCCCACCGAGGGCGATTCCGCTTCCTGCTTCTCCAGCTCGCGCTTCACCGCTTCCGGCGAACGCGTGTACGGGGCCAGCCGCGCGTAGAACGCCGGCACCACGAACAGCGACAGGAACGTCGAAAGAGTCACGCCGAAGATGATCACGATGCCGATGGTGCCACGGCTGGCCGAGCCGGGGCCACCGGCCACCACCAACGGGATCGCGCCGACCACGGTGGCGATCGAGGTCATCAGGATCGGGCGCAGGCGCACCATCGCCGATTCGATGATCGCCTCGCGTACCGTGCGCCCGTCATCGCGCAGCTGGTTGGCGAATTCGACGATGAGGATGCCGTTCTTTGCCGCCAGGCCCACCAGCATGACGATGCCGATCTGGCTGAAAAGATTCACCGTGCCCCCGCTCACCCACAAGCCGACCAGCGCGCCGAGCACGCCCAGCGGCACTGTCAGCATGATGGTGAGCGGGTGGATGAAGCTTTCAAACTGCGCGGCCAGCACCAGGTACACCACCAGCAGGGCCATGGCGAAGGTCAGCAGCACTGCGCCACCGGCACTCTGATATTCGCGCGATTCGCCCTTCCAGTTCACCTGAGCGTACTGCGGCAGCTCTTCGCGGGCCACGTTCTGCGCCCAGGCGATGGCCTCGCCCAGCGGATAGCCCGGCGCCAGGCCGGCGGTGATGGTGATCGAGCGCAGGCGGTTGAAGCGGTTCAGCGTGCCCGCCTCGGCCACTTCACTGAGCGTGACCAGGTTGGACAGCGGCACCAGCTCGCCGGAGGTGGCACGCACGCGGATCGCGGCCAGGTCGGCCGGGCTGGCACGGCCATCGCGACCGGCCTGCACCAGCACGTCGTACTCCTCGCCGTTGTCGACGAATGTAGTGACGCGGCGCGAGCCCATCATGGTTTCCAGCGCCGAACCGATCGCGGTGACCGGCACGCCGAGATCGGCCGCACGCTGGCGGTCAATGTTCACCCGCATCTGTGGCCGGGTTTCCTTGTAGTCCGAATCCGGGCCGACCAGGCCGGGATTGTCAGCCATGCGCAGCAGGATGCGGTCGCGCCACTGCGCGATCTCGGCATATTCCGGGCCGCCCAGCACGATCTGGAACGGCTGGCCGCCGCTGCGCACCAGGCCACCGCCCACCTGCGTGCGAACGCGTACGCCGCGCATGGTGTCCAGTTCTTTCTGCAGCTCATTGGCCACTTCCGGCGTGCCCTCGCTGCGCTGGCGCCACGGCTGCAGGAAGATGCTGACGCGGCCAGTGTGCATTTCCTCGCTGGCGCCCCACCCGCCGGGTACGCGCGGGTTGGCGCGCACAATCGGCTTGTCCGGACCGACGTGCGGGGCCAGCAGCGCTTCCACCTGCTGTACCTGCTGCACGGTGTAGTCGTAGCCGGCGCCTTCCGGGCCGTCGATCATGATCTGGAACGAACCGCGGTCTTCGGCTGGCGCCAGCTCCGATGGCAGCAGTTTCAGCAGGCCCCAGCTGGCGGCCAGCGCGGCCACCATCACCAGCAGATAGATCCAGGTGCGGTCGACATGGTGGTCGAGCACGCGGCCATAGCCCGAGGCCAGGCGTTCCAGGTTGCGGTTGATGAAGCCATGCAGGCCGCGCGGTGCCTGCCCAGTGTGTGGCTTGAGCAGCTTGGAGGCCATCATCGGCGTCAGCGTCAGCGCCACGAACGCGGACAACGCCACCGCTGCCGCCAGCGCCACCGCCAGTTCGCGGAACAGGCGGCCGGTATTGCCTTCCAGGAAACCGACCGGCAGGAACACCGCCACCAGCACGGCGGTGGTGGCGATCACCGCGAAGGCAACCTGCGTGGTACCACGCTTGGAGGCCACCAGCGGGGGCTTGCCCAGGTCGATGCGGCGCTGCACGTTCTCCACCACCACGATCGCGTCGTCCACCACCAGGCCGATGCACAGCACCAGGGCAAGCAGGGTCAGCAGGTTGATCGAAAAATCGAACGCATACAGTGCGATGAACGCAGCCACCAGGCAGACCGGCACCGTCACCGCCGGAATCAGTGCGGCGCGGAAGCTGCCGAGGAACAGCCAGATCACCGCCAGCACCAGGATCATCGCCTCCACCAGCGTGGCGTAGACGCGGTCCACGGCAGCTTCGATGAAGGTGGTGTTGTCGAACGCCACGAAGATCTGCGTGCCCTTGGGCAGCGACAGCGCAACGCGTTCGGCTTCAGCGCGCGCGATACGCGCCACGTCCAGCGAGTTGGCGGTGGAGGTCTTGACGATGCCCAGACCGATGCCCGGCTCACCGTTGCTGCGGTAGTACGCGCGACGCTCGGCCGAGGCCAGTTCGATCTTCGCCACGTCGCCCATGCGCACCACGTAGCCGTCGCGCCCCTTGCCCAGCGGGATGGTCGCAAAGTCTTCCGGCTTGACGTAGTTGCGCTCCACGCGCAGGGTGAAATCGCGGTCGGTCGACTCGATGCGGCCGGCCGGCAATTCCACATTCTCGTTGCGCAGTGCGGTTTCCACATCGCCGGTGGTCAGCCCGCGCGCGGCCAGCTGGTCACGGTCCAGCCAGATGCGCATCGCATAGCGCTGGCGGCCGCCGATGCGGACCTGGGCCACGCCATCGAGGCTGGAAAAGCGATCAACCACGTAGCGGTCGGCGTAATCGCTCAGTTCCAGCGTGTCCATGGTCGAGGAGACCATGTTGAACCAGATGATCGGGTCGGCATCGCTCTCGACCTTGGCGATTTCCGGCGGCCGCGCTTCTTCCGGCATGCGGTCGGCGACGCGACTGACCGCATCGCGCACGTCGTTGGCCGCCGCTTCGATATCGCGGTTGGAGGTGAACTCGATGCTGACCTGCGAACGGCCGTTGGTGCTGCGCGCGTTGATGGTATCGATGCCTTCGATGCCGGCCAGCGCATCTTCCAGCACCTGGGTGATGCGGCTTTCGATGACGGCCGCCGAGGCGCCGGTGTAGTCCACCGACACCGACACGATCGGTGGATCGATGGCGGGCAGTTCGCGCAGGGTCAGGCGGGTAAAGGACATCACGCCCAGCACCAGCAGCAGCAGGCTCATCACCACGGCGAACACCGGCCGCTGGATGGAGATGTCGGACAGCTTCATCCGCCGTGGCCCTCGGCCGCGACCGGAGCCGGCGCATCAGCCGGCTTCGCACCGCTGGCCGGTGCCGCATCCTTGGCCGCGACCTTCAGGCCCGGGCGCAGCTTGCCGGTACCATCGACCACGATGCGCTGGCCGGCGTCCAGGCCCTGCTTGATCTCGACCACGCCGGCACGGCGCGCACCGGTCACCACGTCCACGCGCTCGACGCTGTCGTCGTTCTTGATGCGGTACACGAAGGTATCGCGGCCCACCTGCACCACGGCGATTTCCGGCACCACCAGCGCCGGGCGCTCGGGACGGAACAGGCGCACGTCCAGCAGCATGCCCGGGCGCAGTGCGTGGTCGCCGTTGGCGAAGTCGGCACGCACGGTCACCGCACGGGTGGCCGGATCGATACGTGCATCGATGGTGCTGACCACGCCTTCGAAGCTGCGGCCCGGCCACGCCACGCTGGTGGCGCTGACCTTGTCACCGACGCCCAGTGCGGCCAGTTCCACTTCCGGCACCTGGAAATCGATGTGCATGTGCTCGATGTCGTCGAGCGTGGCGATCACCGTGGTCGGCGTCAGCAGCGTGCCCGGGCTGACCTGGCGGATGCCAAGCACGCCGGCGAACGGCGCGCGCACACGACGGTCACCGATGTCCGACTGCATCTGCGTCACCCGCGCCTCGGCGGCATCGCGGATCGACTTCTGCGTATCCAGCGTGGCGCTGGACACCAGCCGCTGCGTGGCCAGTTCGCGCTGCCGCTTGTACAGCTGGTCGGCTTCGTGGAAGGTGGCCTGCGCCTGCACCAGCGCCGCTTCCTGGGCCTGCCCGCGCAGGGTCACGATCGGTGCACCGGCGGCAATGTGCTGGCCGCTTTCGAAATGCACCTTCTCGACGATTTCGCTGACCTTGGCGGTGACGCTGATCGACTCGCGCGCCTTGGCCGTGCCCAGTGCCTGCAGGGTGTCGTTCCACTGCGTGGACTGCACGACCTGCGCGGTGACCGGCACCGCTTCGCCCTGCCGACGGGCGGCGGCCTCCTGTTTGCCCGCGCACCCGGCCAGCACGGCCAGGCTGAGGCCAAGGGCCAGGGTCGAAGCGATACGAGCCAACATGAACGGTCCTGATTGATCCACGGCCGCCGAGTGTAGGCAAGGGCCCGCAAAAGCGGTATGTGCCAAGCGTTTACCGGCGTGGAACCGAAGCCGTGATAGCGCCTTGAACCCGTTCCGTGCAAGGCTGCCCCTGGCAGTGTCGGCGTGTGTCGGGGTGTATCCAGCTACCCATCGCCGGTGCCGCCATCGTAGAGTCGAAGCTGCCCGACGGAGGGCGTTGGGCAGGGGGCGGATCCTGGCGGGGATCCGGCCCCGTTTTTTTGTCCGGCAGCAACGCCGGGCATGGCCCGGCGCTACCGTTCCGCACGTTGGTCAATACCGGTAGTTCACCTTCATCCACAGGCTGCGCCCGGGCTCATTGATGCGCACCGGGTCGGCCGGAAAGCCGAAATCGGCACTGCCGGCCAGGTTCAGGTGCTCGCTGTAGGCGCGGTCGAACAGGTTGTCGACGCCCGCGCTGAGCTGCAGCTGCGAACTGAAACGGTACGCGGCGTTGAGCGCGAACGTGGCGAAACCGGCACTCGGCCCGAGGTCCTGGGCCACCACGTTGCCCTGACCGTCGGCCACGCGGTGCTGGTGAGTGACCGCACGCAGCAGTGCCCCGGCACTCCAGCGCTGGCCTTCCCAGTTCGCACTCAGGCGCGCTTCCAGCGGCGGCATCTGCGGCAGCGGACGCTGCTGGTCGCGGTTCTCGCCCCACGCGTAGGCAAGCGTGCCCCCCAGCTTCCACTGTTCGGCCAGGCTTACTTCCAGCCCCGCCTCGGCACCGGCGATGCGCGCATCGATGTTGCTGGCCTGGCTCATGCCCATCATGCCGCTGCCGTGATAGGTGAACAGGATGTAGTCCTGGATCTGCCCGGCGTAGGCTGAGACCCAGGCCTGCACGCGTGGGCCCTTGTACTGCAGGCCGACGTCGAGCTGGGTGGTGTGCTCGGGCTGGATGCCGGCGAAGGCGTTCGATGCACCGGCCGGACCGTGATCGGGCGAGAACAGCTCCCAGTAATCGGGCATGCGCTGGCTGTGGCCGAGACCGGCATACCAGGTCAGGCCGTCGGCCAGGTCCTGCTCGTAACGCAGGAAACCACTGCCGAGCCACTCCTTGCGACGCTGGCCTGCGGTCGGATTGGGCATGTTCCCCATCATCCCGCGGATCGACTGCCGCTCATCGCGCACGCTGGCGCGATCGATGCGCAGGCCACTGATCCAGCGCTGGTCGGTGCCGGCGCCCAGGGTCAGTTCGGTGAACACGCCATAGCGACGGAAGTTGGCATCGGTCTGCCAGTCGGCCTGCCTGTAGGTGTCACGCCCCATGCCCATGCGTCCACGATGGCGGCTGTCTTCGCCATCCACCCCCGCCACCAGCTGCACGTCCTGCCAGCGCCACTCGGAACTGACCCGGCCGCCCTGGGTACGGCGGTCCACGTTCGACGCCATCGGCATCGGCATCATGCTGTTGGGATTCGGCGTGCGCAGCGTGTAGTTGTCCATCACGTGGTCGGCTTCGTTGTAGTACACGTTGGCCTGCACCGTGTCCCACGCGCCCGGCAGGTTGCGCTTCTCGAATCGTGCCGCGTAACTGGTGCGTTCGAACGCGGCACCGTCCATGCCACGCCCGGCATAGCGCGCGATCGCATCACCGGCCCCGGCGGAGATCTCCAGCAGCGTGTCGGCATCCGGCGTCCAGCCAATGGCCACGTCACCGTTCCACTTGCGCCACTTCGACGGCACCACATCGCCGTGGCCGTCCTTGTAGTCATCGGCTTCGGACCGGTTGCCGCTGGCGCGCACATAGCCGGTCGGGTTGCCCAGGGTCAGGTCCAGCACCTGGTCGTTGCGGTTGCGCGAGCCAACCAGCGCACTGGCATCAGCACGCAGGCCCGGTTCCTCGAAGCGCGGCGTATCGCGCTCGAAACGCACGGTGCCGGCCGAGGCGCCTGCGCCCCAGCGCACGCTCTGCGGGCCCTTGATGATGGTCAACCGATCGAAGCTCTCCGGCGCGATGTAGGACAACGGATTGTCCATGCGCGACGGGCAGGCACCGATCAGGTTGCCATCGTTGCTGAGGATGTTCAGCCGCGAACCGAACATGCCGCGCAGCACCGGGTCGCCGTTGGTGCCGCCATTGCGGATGGCGGAGAAGCCGGGGACGGTCTTCAGGTAATCGGCACCGTCGCTGGCCGGCACCGGCTGCCGCGGCAGGCGCGGATCGGTCACCCAGTGCAGCGGCGAGGACGGTGCGGCGGCGGTGACCACCATCGTGTCGAGGGTGCGCGCCTCGTCGGCGGGCGCAGCGTGGGCCAGTGACGCGGCCACGGCCAGGCCAAGGGCAACCGGCAGGCGCGCACGGGCACCCGCGGGGCGGGAAGTCATTTTCATCGGAACAGCTCCAAAGTACGCACGCGCGCACGGCGCCCGGTCAGGCGTCGTGCGGCAGATTCATGGGGATATCAGCGGACGATGGAGGGGGGCGGTGGCCCACGTGCGGCGTGCGCCGGCCAGCGCAGTGCCGGCAGCACCTGCTGTGACCACGGGAACACCAGGCGCGGCCGCCACAGCAGCGGCAACAGCAGCACCAGCACCGCCAGCCATGGCAGCATGCGCATGGCCAGTACGCAGTATTCGCAGGCTTCGCCATGCATGGCGTGGGGGTCGGCCGGGCGGTCAGGCGCTGCCCGCGTGGCCCCGTGTAGATCGTGCCCGGCCATGGCCATGCCGTGCATGTCATGGCCCATCGCGGCGTGGTCCATGCCCGCCATTGCAGCGTGGTCCATCGGGTGCGCCTGCAGCGCGCGGCTGACCAGTGGCGCAAGCACCATCAGCAGCGTCGCCAGGATGGCTAGCTGGAGCAGAAGGCGTTGCGGGCGGGACAGGCGGGTCACCCCGCTAGTGTAGAGCCGGGTCCAGGGTTGCCCGTGCGACGAACGGTCGCAGGAAGGGGGGGGGTTATCGGCAGGGCTGCGCCCTGCACCCGCTGCGAGCTGGAGCAACAGCAACAGCAACAGCCGAAGCAGAAGCGGGCTTCCTGTGGGTAGGCGGGGTGGGTCCGGTTGCGGGGGGCGCTGCAAGTACGTCCATGTAAGCTCGGTCGCCGCATCCATGCGGCTCACGCCCCCGCAACCGGACCCACCCCGCCTTCGACAGATCTCTGCGATCTGCAGTAGATCCACGCCATGCGTGGATGAATCTCCATCGGAATCGAATATTTCGAATTGGAATCCAGAAGCATCCACGCATGGCGTGGATCTACCGTGTCGACCAAGGTCGACACCTACCAACAGCCATCGGAATCTGTCAGAGGTGGGGCGGTGTCGGAGTGCGGGGTGTCAGCCGCATGGATGCGGCTGCCAAGCCCCCAGGGACGGGTTCACGGCGTCCCCGCACTCCGACACCGCCCCGCCATCCCACGGAATGCAAGCTTTTGCCGTTGACGTTGCCGTTGATTCTGCGGGTGCAGGGCGCAGCCCTGCCCGACCCACCCTCACACCGTGATGGTCTGGGTCAGTGACTCCCAGGTCGGTGGCACCGGCCACGCGGCCGCCTGGTTGCCATCCAGCACCCGCCGCAGGTCACGCGGATCGATCTGCGGTGCCAGTACGTGCACCAGCTCCAGCGCGTAATCGCGCAGCACGCGGTCGCGCGGCAGCACCGCCCAGGCGATGCACTCGCTGATCGGATCCGGAGCAGGCCACGATCTCAGGTCTTCGTCGTTGGAACTGACCGCCATCTCGGCCAGCAGCCCCACGCCCAGACCCGTACGCACGTAGGTCTTGATCAGGTCGGCATCGAGCGCGGTCAGTGCCAGGTCCGGCACCAGCCCATTTGCGGCAAAGGCGCGCTGCAGCGACGAGTTCGGCCGTGTCGAGGATTCATAGCTGATCAACGGTTGGCGGGCCAGCGCGGCCAGGTCCGGCGCACGACCGGCGCGATCCAGTGGATGGCCCTTGGGCACCACCACCAGCCGGCGCCAGCGGAACAGCGGCACCGCGATGCCATCGGTGGGTTCGCCACCGGCGGTACTGATGATCGCGATATCGGCATCGCCCTGGTTCAGGCGGTCCAGTGCGTCGGCTTCACCGGCCCGCTGCAGGTGCACGCTCACCTGCGGGTAGGCCTGCTTGATCGCCGCCACCGCCGGCGGCAGCACGAAGCGCGCCTGGGTGTGGGTGGTGGTCAGGATCAGCTGGCCCTGGCTCTCGCGGCGCTGGTTGGCCGCGTAGGTGCGGATGTTGTTGGCCTCGGCCAGCACCGCGCGGGCGCGGGCGATGACCTCGGTGCCGGCCGGGGTGACCGACTCCAGACTGCGGCCCTTGCGCACGAACAGCAGGAAGCCGAGCTCGTCCTCCAGCTGCTTGAGCTGCTTGGACAGGCCGGGCTGGGTGGCGTGCACGCGCGAGGCGGCCAGCGTGATGTTCAGCTCGGCGTCGGCGATGGCAACCAGGTAGCGCAGCTGGGTCAGCGTCATGGGAGGCGGGCGGCGTGGGGCGGAGGTCCACTCTAGGGTCAATTGCCGTCACCAGCTTATAACCAAAGGTTGTTTAAGAAAGGTATCTGGTCATTTCCGGGCGTCATATGCCGGCGCTACGGTCAGCCGGCAGCCGCTGGCCTGAACAGCCAGCCCTCCCCCTTTCGCCCGCCGGCGTCCGGCGCGGCCCCGTTCCCGGAGCGCTTCCATGGCCCTGTACGACTCCATCCTCGATACCGTCGGCAACACCCCCATCGTCAAGCTGCAGCGCCTGGCGCCGCCGCAGGTCAGCCTCTACGCCAAGGTCGAGTCGTTCAACCCGGGCGGCTCGGTGAAAGACCGCCTGGCGCTGGCGATCATCCTCGACGCCGAAGCGCGCGGCCTGCTCAAGCCGGGCGACACGATCGTGGAGGCCACCTCGGGCAACACCGGCGTGGCGCTGGCGATGGTCGCCGCGGCACGTGGTTACAAGTTCGTGGCGACCATGGTCGAGACCTTCTCGGTGGAGCGTCGCAAGCTGATGCGCGCGTATGGCGCGAAGGTGATCCTGACCCCGGCCGCCGAACGCGGCAGCGGCATGGTGCGCAAGGCGCGCGAACTGGCCGAGCAGCACGGCTGGTTCCTGGCCAGCCAGTTCGCCAATCCGGCCAATCCGGCGTATCACCGCAATACCACCGCCGCCGAGATCCTGCGCGACTTTGCCGGCAAGCGGCTGGACTACTTCGTCAGCGGCTGGGGCACCGGTGGCACGCTCACCGGCGTGGGCGAAGTACTGAAGGTCGCGCGCCCGCAGACCCGCATCATCGCCACCGAGCCGGCCGGCGCCGCACTGCTGAAGGGCGATGACTGGAAGCCGCACAAGATCCAGGGCTGGACCCCGGATTTCGTGCCCGACGTGCTCAACCGCGATGTGGTGGATGAACTGGTGTCGGTTGATGATGACCGCGCCATCGCCACCGCGCGCCGGCTGGCGGCGGAGGAAGGCATCTTCGTCGGCATCTCCGCCGGCGCTACCGTGGCCAGCGCACTGGACGTGGCCGCACGCGCCGAACCGGGTTCAGTGATTCTGGCCATGCTTCCGGACACCGGTGAGCGCTACTTCTCCACGCCGCTGTTTGCCGATGTGAATGAAGGCTCCGACGACGAGTGGCTGGCCGGCCTGCCGTGATGCACAGGGTCAGAGCCCTTTCCCGTCGGGAAAGGGCTCTGACCCCCTTCTGCTTCAGCCTGCGTGAAGGCGTCGCCCGCCATCGTGCGTGAAGGCCGTCGGATCGCAGCGCGTGAGACGGTCATGACGCAGTATCGATGCCCTGTCCCCTACCGTGGGAACAGCCGGCGCAGATGCTGCGCGGATCACCTCACAGGCAGGAGACGGACGCATGAAGATCGAAGTTTGGCAGGGCGACATCACGACCCTGGCGGTGGATGCGATCGTCAACGCGGCCAACGAAACACTGCTCGGTGGCGGCGGTGTCGACGGCGCGATCCATCGTGCAGCCGGCCCCGCATTGCTGGCCGAATGCGAGCAGTTGCCGGAGCTGCGCCCGGGCGTGCGTTGCCCGACCGGCGAAGTGCGCGCCACCGGTGCCCATGCGCTGCCGGCACGCCACGTACTGCACACGGTCGGTCCGGTCTGGCATGACGGCCAGCGCGACGAACCGGCACTGCTGGCCAACTGCTACTGGAAATCGCTGCAGCTTGCCGAGTCGCTGGGCGTACAGTCGATCGCGTTCCCGGCCATCAGTTGCGGCGTGTATGGCTATCCGCTGTACCAGGCTGCACAGATCGCGGTGACGGAAACGCTGGCATGGCAGCGCAGCCACGTGCAACCGATGCGCATCGTGCTGGTCGCGTTCAACACGGCCACTGCCAAGGCCTACCAGCAGGCGCTGGCCACCGCCGGACAGAGCACGGAAAGCGAGCCACGCGGCACGCTGCTGCCGCCGCTCGGCGATGCAGGCCTTGCCGCCGCGCATTGAAACGCGACGCAGCATGGAAAGGAAAAGGCCGGGCATTGCCCGGCCTTTTCCGTTGCACCGTCGATGTCATCCACGCACGGCGTGGATCACACTCAACGACTGGCAGCTTCCACCGCAGCAGCGTCATCGGCCACGGCGGCTGCCGCGTCGGCTGCGGCGCGTGCAGCCGACGCGGCAGCACCGTCGGCACTGGCGCCCTCAACCTGCACGCGCACTTCCACCATGCCTGCGCCATTGTTCAGGCCGGACACGTCGACGGTGTAGTGGCCGGCCGGCAGCGTTTCTTCCAGCCGCGCATTGGTGCCATTGCCACCGTCGTCGTTGGTCAGCTCGACATCCCCGCCGACCACGCGCAGCACGGTATCGACCTGGCTGGAGATCGCATCCAGGCGCACGTCGGCGGGACGATCCAGGGTCAGCAGGAAGCGGCGACGGCCGTCGTTGTCCAGCATGGTGTACACGCTGCCCGACTTCGGCAGGGCGGTACCATCGCGCTCGACCAGATTCCCCGGCAGTTCGATGCGGTTGGCCGACAGGGTGAACATGCCATTGACGCCGCTGCCGAGGCCGCGCGCGGTCAGGGTGTACTTGCCCGGCTTCAGCGACAGGGTCAGCCGCGAGTTGGTGCTGTCGTTGCCATCGTCGTTCTCGGCTTCAACGCCCTGGCCCGACAGCTTCAGCACCGGATCGAAGACATCCGACACCAGGCGGATTTCGTACAGGCCGGCCTTGTCCACCTGCAGGGTGTAGTCCTGCGAGTCACTGGCCAGCATGTCCACGATTTCGCCACTGCCCGCCAACGGCTTGCCGTCGTAGGGTTTCAGCTTCTCGGCGCGCAGGCGATACGGACCAAAGGCGGTCGGGCCATCGGCATTGACCGCCACCTGGTAGGTGCCGCCGCCATTGGCACGGAACGCCAGCGAGACGTCGCCTTCGCGTTCGTAACCGGTGTTGCTGGTGGACACCAGGCTGCCGTTGTTGAACACGGCGATCGAGCCGCTGAGGGCACCGGTCAGCTTCAGGCCGACCAGTTCCCTGTCTTCCAGCTTGATCTGGTAGAGCTGGTGATGGCTGCCGTCGTTGAAGTTGATGCCGCTGCGCGAGGTGATCTCGCCGGACACCGGCTTGTCGAAATCGAGCGACGCGGCCTTGCCTGCGTCACCACTGCTGCCGATGCGGTTGCAACCGCCGGCGACCAGGACCGCGGCTACGGTCAGTGTGAGTGCTGCCAAACGCATGTTGTTTCTCCTTGGCCTTCCATGTAGTTCCCGCGTGCCGGCCGGGCGCGCGGGGCCGGAAACGATACCCGTAAAAGCAAACGCCGGCGTGATGCCGGCGTTGCCCTGTTCATCCAGCGATGGGACGGATCAACCGTTCCACTTGCCCAGCGCGGCCAGGCCGTTGTCCTTGGCGCGCTCGTACACGGTCTTCTGGGCAGCGGCGTAGTTGCCCTTCATGTCCTTGGCCCACAGCTTCAGCGCGGCCTGCTGCATGGCGCGGCCGTAGGAGAAGCTCAGCGGCCACGGCAGGTTGCCCAGCTGGTTCATCGCGTTCAGGTGCTCGGTCGACTGTTCGTCGCTCTGGCCACCGGACAGGAACACCACGCCCGGCAGGATCGCCGGCACGGTGCTCTTCAGGCACATCACGGTCGACTCGGCCACTTCCTCGACGTCGGCCTGCTCATCGCAGTTCTTGCCGGAGATGACCATCGACGCCTTCAGGATGGTGCCTTCCAGCAGCACGTTCTGCTGGTACAGCGCGTCGAACAGCGAACGCAGGGTGGCTTCGGTGACTTCGTAGCAGGTCTCGATGTCGTGGTCGCCGTCCATGATCACTTCCGGCTCGACCATCGGCACCAGGCCGCATTCCTGGCACAGGGCGGCATAACGGGCCAGCGCGTGAGCGTTGGACTCGATGCAGGTGCCCGACGGAATGCTCTCGCCGATGTTGATGACCGCACGCCACTTGGCGAAGCGCGCACCCAGCTTGTAGTACTCCTGCAGGCGCTCGCGCAGGCCGTCCAGGCCTTCGGTGACCAGTTCGCCCGGGCAGCCGGCCAGCGGGTGCGCACCCTTGTCCACCTTGATGCCCGGAATCATGCCGTGGTCGGCCATGTACTTGGCGAACGGCACGCCGTCCCTGGTCGACTGGCGGATGGTTTCGTCGTACAGGATGGCGCCGGAAATGTGCTCGTTGAGCTTCGGCGTGGTCAGCAGCAGCTCGCGGTAGGCACGACGGTTCTCCTCGGTGTTCTCGATACCGACGCCGGCGAAACGCTTGGCGATGGTAGCGGTGGATTCGTCGATCGCGATGATGCCCTTGCCCGGGGCGACCATGGCCTGGGCGGTTTCGGCCAGCTGTTCGATGCTCATGTATTTCCTGTGGCGGGTGCGGGAAAAACGTAAGTATAGCCCCGCTGCCCGTTGCCCCGGTGTCGAGGTCAGGATGGAAACGATTCCAAGTCTGCACAGGACAAAGAATGTCCTGCCGTTGGGGGTCAGAGCCCCTGCGGGGATCTGCCTCTGGGCCGGCGTGAGGGTCAGATCCCTGCAGGGGCTCTGACCCCGGATCGGCAGCGCCGACCCGATACCGTCAAGGCTTACAGATCGCCCAGGCCGATGGCGCGGCCGTCGTCGCCCACTTCCAGCAGGCGCAGGGTGTTGGTCGCGCCCAGGGTTTCCATATGCTCGCCGCTGGTGAACACGACGCGGTCGCCGGCCTGCAGCAATTCGGCTTCGACCAGCAGGCGGATGCTGCCACGCGCGGCTTCGCGCGGGGTCAGGCCGCGGCTGTCGAAATTGATCGGATAGACATCGCGCATCAGCGCCATCTGCCGGCGTGCACCGTCATGGCGGGTGACCGCGAACACCGGCGCCTTGGCACGGAAACGCGACAGGTAACGCGCAGTGCCACCGGATTCGGTCATCGCCACGATCGCGCGCACGCCCACGTGCTGGGACAGGAACATGGTGGCCATGGCAATGGCCTGGTCGGCACGTTCCAGGTTGCGCGGCGAAGCGTTGAAGTCGGTCTCGGTCTGGAACTGGCGCTCGGCCCCCAGGCAGATGCGCGCCATCGCTTCGACGGCCTTGACCGGCCAGGCACCGGCAGCGGTCTCGGCCGACAGCATCACCGCATCGGTGCCATCGATGACCGAGTTGGCCACGTCCAGCACTTCAGCACGGGTCGGGATCGGGCTTTCCACCATCGACTGCAGCATCTGCGTGGCGGTGATCACCACCTTGTTCTGCGCCAGCGAGGCCTTGATGATCTTCTTCTGCAGGCCCGGCAGTTCGGCATCGCCGATTTCCACGCCGAGGTCGCCACGGGCCACCATCACCACGTCGCTGGCCTCGACGATTTCTTCCAGGTTCTCGATGGCCTCGGTGCGCTCGATCTTCGACACCAGCGCAGCGTCACAGCCATGCGAGCGGGCGATATCACGCGCGTCGTTCATGTCCTGCGCGTTGCGGCAGAACGACACGGCGATGAAGTCGACGCCGATCTTGGCGACGATGCCGATCAGCTCCTTGTCACGCTCGGTCAGCGCGCCCAGCGACAGGCCGCCGCCCTGCTTGTTCAGGCCCTTGCGGTCGGACAGTACGCCGTCGTTGAGCACGGTGTTGATGATGCGTTCGCCCTGCACCTCGACCACCTGCAGCTGCATCAGGCCATCGTCGAGCAGCAGCACATCACCCGGGCCGACATCCTGCGGCAGGCCGAGGTAACTGACACCGACCTGGGTGGCATCACCCGGGCCGGCGTTGGTGCTGGCGATCAGGTCGAAGCGGTTGCCCGCCTTCAGTTGCACCTTGCCTTCGGCGAAGCGCTCGATGCGGATCTTCGGGCCTGGCAGGTCGGCCAGGATGCCCACTTCCACACCCACGCGGGCGGCGGCGGCACGCACTTCGGCAGCACGCTTGGCCTGGCCGGAGGGGTCACCGTGGCTGAAGTTGAGGCGCACCACGTTGACGCCGGCGCGGAACAGATCCTCCAGCACGCCCGGCGGATCAGTGGCCGGGCCGAGGGTGGCAAGGATCTTGGTGCGACGCTGACGCTCGAACATGGTGAATGGGCCTCTCCCGATAAAGAACGGAAATTAGCACATCCTTCACGCCGCATGTATACGGTTACAGCCTTGTGCTGCCTGACTCCGCGGGTCATGGAACGGACATGGTCCGGACATACGCTGGCGCAGGGCCCCCGGTAGCGCCGGGCCATGCCCGGCGGGCGTTGGGCAAAGCCGCCGGGCATGGCCCGGCGCCACCGGTCAAAGGTGTGTCAGGCCAACAGCGTCGTCAGCTGTGCCGGCTCGCGTGCCAGCTGGCCCGCACCGGCTTCAGTGAGTTCCGCTTCACCACCAAAGCCCCACAGCACGCCCACGCTTCGCAGACCATGGTGGCGAGCGCCCTCGATGTCCATGCGGCGGTCGCCGACCATCCAGCACTGCACGGGCTGCACCTGCAGGCGGCGCAGCGCCTCCCCGACCAGTTCCGGCTTGTGGCTGCGCGAACCGTCCAGAGTCGAACCGACGATCTCCTCGAACAATCCACCAAAAGGCAGGTGGGCGAGGATGCGGCGCGCGTGCGGCTCGTTCTTGGCAGTGACCACCGCCAGGCGGTGGCCACGACCATGCAGCGTACGCAACGTGTCTTCAATCTGCGGGTACACCGTGTGCTCGCGCCAACCTTCGGCGTCGAAGCGCTCGCGGTAATAGCCCACCGCCTGCTCCACCCGCGCCGGTTCACCGAACAGCGGCGCGAAGGTGGTGCGCAGCGACGGACCGATCCAGCCCAGCAGCGTTTCCTGCGCCGGCACCGGATGGTCCATCTTCTGCAGCGCGTAGGCGATGCAGGCGGTGATGCCCACCTGCGAATCGATCAGCGTGCCGTCCAGGTCGAAGAACAGGACATCCTTGCCGTGGCCGGCACTCATGCGCCGCGCGCGTCGAGCGCCGCCACTGCAGGCAGGGTCTTGCCTTCCAGGAACTCCAGGAACGCGCCGCCACCGGTGGAGATGTAGCTGACGTCCTTGGCGATATCGAACTTGTCGACCGCCGCCAGAGTGTCGCCGCCGCCCGCGATGGAGAAGGCCGGCGAGCTGGCAATCGCGCGGGCCAGTGCTTCGGTGCCCTTGCTGAAGGCTTCGAACTCGAACACACCGACCGGGCCGTTCCAGACCACGGTGCCGGCCTTCTCGATCAGCTGCGCGTACTGCGCGGCGGTCTGCGGGCCGATATCCAGGATCAGATCGTCTTCGGCAACGGCATCGACCGCCTTCACTTCGGCGACGGCGTCGGGCAGGAACTGCTTGGCGGTGACCACGTCCACCGGCAGTGGAATGTCGGCGCCACGCGCCTTGGCATCGGCCACGATCTTCCTGGCGGTGTCCAGCAGATCCGGCTCGCACAGCGACTTGCCGACGTTGTAGCCAGCGGCAGCGATGAAGGTGTTGGCGATGCCGCCACCGACGATCAGCTGATCGACCTTGACGACCAGGTTGGCCAGCAGTTCCAGCTTGGTGCTGACCTTGCTGCCGGCAACAATGGCCAGCAACGGCTTGGCCGGTGCGTCCAGCGCCTGTGCCAGTGCATCCAGCTCGGCCATCAGCAGCGGGCCACCGGCAGCCACCGGGGCGAAGCGGATGACGCCGTGGGTGGAGGCCTGGGCGCGATGCGCGGTACCAAACGCATCCATCACGAACACGTCGCACAGCGCGGCGTACTTCTTCGACAGGGCCTCATCGTCCTTGCCCTCGCCGACGTTCATGCGGCAGTTTTCCAGCAGCACCAGCTGGCCCGGCTGCACGTCGACGCCGTCGATCCAGTCGCGCACCAGCGGAACCTCGCGGCCGAGCAGCTCGGACAGGCGCGCCGCCACCGGTGCGAGTGAGTCGGCTTCGGTCCACACGCCTTCCTTCGGGCGACCTAGGTGCGAGGTGACCATCACCGCCGCGCCCTGCTCCAGCGCGCGCTTGAGCGTCGGCAGCGAAGCGGTGATGCGCTGTTCGGAAGTGATGCGGCCATTCTCGATCGGCACGTTCAGATCCTGGCGGATCAGCACGCGCTTGCCGGAGAGGTCGAGGTCGGTCATGCGGACGATGGACATGGGCAACTCTTTGGCTCAGGGACGGGATGCCGGGATGCGGCAGGCGGTCATTGTATCGGGTGCGGGTGGAGGGAGGGCCGATGCCTGCGGCAGGCAGAGGCGCAGAGCAACAGCAACAGCCAAAGCGCTGGCGCCTTGTGATGCTCTGGGTGGGCCGGGGCGGTGCGGGCTGGCAGGGGACGCCGTGAATCCGTCCGTGGAGGCTTGGCAGCCGCATCCATGCGGCTGACACCCCTGCCAACCCGCACCGCCCCGGCCTCGACAGGTTCATGAGATAGAGCGGATGGCAAACGCAAGAGCAGTGTGTGGTGTCGGTTGAAGAAAGAAGGGGTGCGCGAAGCGCGCGACCCGCTTTTGCTTTTCTTTTTTTCTACGTGGGTGGACGCACACGGAAACTGTCCGTGGCCGGGCGGGTGGGTTGGCTGGGGGCGTGAGCCGCATGGATGCGGCGACCGAGCCTACAGGGACGTATTCACGGCGTCCCCCAGACAACCCACCCGCCCGGCCAAGCGCGGCTTTTGCTCGAAGAACGACCACCCACGAGGGGCTCCGCCGTTCGCCGTAAACTACGCCGAAGGCGCAGGCTTCTGCCGAAGCAGGCTGACCGCCAGGCCACCCACCACCAGCACCCCCAGCCCCAGCAGTGCCCACAGCAACCACGCCTTCCAGTCGCGCTGCGGCTGCAGTGCCACGTCTCCCGCCAGCGGCTCCGGGCTGCCTTCCAGGCGCGCCAGCGTGGGTTGCCATGACGGGTCATTGCGCTGGCGCAGCTCCTCGATCAGCACACCGATCGGCGCCTCCATCCTGCGTGCAGTGCTGCTGCCCACCGCCAGTGCATAGGGCGCCGCGCCCTGGCTCAGGAACACCAGTACTTCCGGCTGGTAGCCCAGGCGCAGGGACGGCGCAGTCGCGGTTTCGGCAGGGTTCGCGACCAACTTCCAGTAGCGGTCGCGATGCACGCCGCCCAGTGTCTGCGCAGCCGACTGCTGCCGCGGGCCCTGTGCGCCCTGCTGCAGCTGGTAAGCAATCCACGGCGCACTGCGGCGCTGCCACTCCGCACTTTCGTCGTCGCGGCTGAACAACGTCCACTGCACCAGGCTGTTGTCGGTGCTGGCCACATCCGCGCGGGCCACCGGGAAACGGCCATCCATCTCGAAGGTGTATTCGCCCTTGCCCTTCGAGGTCGGCTCCAGCGACAGCCACTCCCACGGCAGCGTCGCCGGCGCCGGCGGCAACTCGGCCAGTACGCTGCGCAGCGTCGGCAGGCGTGCATCGCCCTGCGCCAGCACGCGCAGGTAGCGGGCCTCGCCGTCCACCTGCAGGCGGCGCTGCAGCAGGCGCTTGCCAGCGCGCTGCAGGTCGACCAGCGGGATATCGCGCCCGATCGGACGCCAGTGCTGCAGGTCGTCGCTGGCATCCAGCTGCACCTGTGCCTGCAGCGGCTGGCCACTGTCGGCCCAATCCAGCACCAGGGCCGCCAATGGCTGCTGGCCGAGCACGCTGGCGTCGATCAGCCAGCCTCCCTGCCCGTTCGCCACGGCACCGCCACTCACGCGTGCCTCGACGCGACGCACGCGGCCATCGGTATCGCGCTCGGTCAGCAATTGCAGATCGTTGCGCTGTGCTTCGGCCAGCGGCGGCAGTGCGAACCAGGGCAGTTCACGCTGTACCGGCGGCTGCGCCAGCGGTTGATCGGGCGCCAGCAGTGCAGACGGCAACGATTGGCCAGCCGCGTTGAACACCTGCAGATCGCTCAGGTCCGCGGTACCGGCGCGACGGTAGATCGCCGGCTCCAGCACGACGCGATAGGCACCGGACTGCGCGCTGGACAACGTCAGCGGCCACTGTTCGGCGTACTGCGTGCGGTAATCGGCGGCCTGCGCCGCGACGGCGGCCAGCAGGCCGAACATCGCCGGCAGCATGGCCCTGCTCCACGTCTTCATTGCTTTTCCTCCACGCTCGGCGCCGCGCTGGGCGGTGCCGGTGCCAGATAACCCACGACGGTGCACAACAGGCCGTAGGCGATGAACGATGCGATTCCCAGCAGGTTGCCCAGGTGCTGGCGATCGACAATGACCAGTTTGGCCAGCACCACGCCCATCAGCACGGCACCGACCATCCACAACACGCGCTGGCCGCGGCGCGAACCCCAGACCCACGCGATCACGCCGAGCACGCTCCACAGCACGGTCAGGCTGGTCTGCGCCAGGCTGAAGCGCATCATCGATGCGTTCCACGACAGGCCGCCCCACTGATGCACGCCATGCAGCACCACGCTGGTCAACGCAACGAACGTTGCCAGTGACAGCAGTGGCATGCGGGTACCCAACAGTGCCTTCGGCGCCTGGTCGCTGTACAGCCAGCGCGCGAGCAGCAACAGGCTCAGCCACTGTCCAAGCTCGGCCGGGTTCAGCACCGGCAGCCACAGCAGCGGGGAAGCATCGCCCGGCAACAGCTGGCCCAGCAGCCAGCCGATCGACAGCAGGCCGAACAGCACGCACTGCAGCGGCGTGCGCACGCGGTCGAACGCTTCACCCAGCGGCCAGCGCAGCGCACTCCAGCGCCACAGCGACAGCGACGCCAGCAGCAGCCACGGCAATGTGACCAGCAGCAGCGTCCACCCCTGCGCCAGACCGGCCTCGCCGCCGCCCCAAAGGGCCAGCAGCGAGAGCAGCGATGGCCACAGCAGCCACCACAGGAACTGCGCGATGCGCGCCACGCTGTCACCGCCCTGGCGCAGGCACAGCAGCGTGCGCACGCCCAGTACCGCGAACACCGCCCATGCCAACGCACCGTAGCCGGCAAACGGCTGGTGGTGCGCGTCGCTCTGCATCAGCGCCAGCGGGAAGCCCAGCGCCAGCATCGCCAGCGCGGTCACGCCCAGTGCACGCGCTGGCTGGTGGCGCTGCATTTCGGCGGCCAGCCACGCGGTGACCGCAGCCAGTACCAGCAGCGCGTCCACTTCGATGCGGTACGGGAAGAAGCGGGTGATCTCGTGCACCAGGCCGCCCAGCCACCACAGCAGGCCCCACAGGTAGTAGACCAGTGCGACCTCATGGCGCGGCCGGCGCTGGTAGCTCCAGGCGGAGGCGAAACCTGCCAGCGCCAGCAGCAGCGCGCCGATGGCGGTCGGGTTGAGCAGGAAGCGGGCATCTTCAAGCCAATGATCGGCGCCGGCCACGAAGGCGAACGCGGCGCCCATCTGCAGCAACGCGCCAGACACCTGCGGCAGCCAGCGCTTCTGGCGCAGGCCCAACCAGGCCAGGCCGGCACCTTCCAGCGCGAACACCGCGCCGGTGGCGCGTGCCGACAGGGCCAGCGGCACCGCCAGCGTGGCAAAGCCCACCGCCAGCACCGCGTGCGACTGCGCCAGCACGGTGTACGACGCACGTCGGATCAACGCCCACGCCAGCACGGCGTAGATCGCGGCCAGGCCCAGCGCACACAGGGCCAGCGTCATCGGCTGCTCATGCAGCATGCCGGCCTGCAGCGAGAACGCGACCAGCGGCGTACCGAACACCAGGCTGCCATCGACCAGGTCGCGGCGGCCGGCCGGCTGCCGGCGTGCGTACAGCAGCGGGATCAGCAGGTAGAAAGCGAAGAACAACAGCAGGAACGGCTCGGTACTGCTGAATTTGTCCGGGGCGTACTGCAGCACGCCCCAGAACGTACCGATGCCGAACGTGAAGGCGAAACCCAGCAGGTTCAGCGCGCGCCACGGGCGGAACCAGGCGATGGTGAAAATGCCGGCGTTGAGGACCGCGTAGTAGCTGAACAACCCCACGTGGTTGCCGCTGCCGGTGGACAGCCACAACGGCGCCATGAAGCCGGCCAGGATGCCCAGCACCGCCAGGGTGCGCGAGTTCTGTACCACCGCCAGCACGCACAGGCCTGCCACCAGCGCGATCGAGCTGACGAAGGCAAAGCCCGGGGTGACCAGCTCGAATCGCTTGAAGGCGGCGAAGATGGTCAGCAGCAGCACGCCGATGGCACCGCCCTGCAGCGCAAGCGCGAACATGCGCCTGCGTTCGCGCTGGTGCCAGCCGAAGGCCAGCAGGCCCAGCGCGCCCACGGTGACCCCGGCCAGGCGCAGCTCGATCGGCAGCACCAGCCAGCCCTGGTCACTGACGTACTTCAGCAGCGCGGCAACACCGGCCAGCAGCACCAGCATGCCGATCTTGACCGGCACGTTGCCCTCGGTGAACCAGCGCTTGACCGCACCGATGCCGCGTTCGATCACGTTTGGCGGCGCCGGTTCGGCCGGCAGCGGTGGCGCCAACGGTACCGGCGGCGGCGTGACCGGACGGGGCGCAGGCGTCTCGGCAGGCGGGGCTTCAGGCACTGACGGCTGCGGCGGTTGTGGTGTCGCCGCCGCGACCGGCCGCAGGAACGGAGGATCGGCGCTGGCCGAAGGTGTCACCACCGGCCGAGCAGGCGCCGCTTCGGTGGCGGTGGCCACAGTGGCCGGCCGGGAGACAGGTGCAGCCGCCAGCGTGCTTTCCAGCGCGGCCACACGACGGCGCAGGCCGGCGATCATCACCAGCGCCACCACCAGCAGCAGCGGGATGGCCAGCAGGACCAGTACCACCAGGGCTATCAATGCTTCCATTGCATGCTTCCATTGCAATCCCGCGCCCCAGCGGCAGCGGTCGACCGCCCCATGCTACGACAGGGCTGGCCCCATAAACGACGAACCCCGGCCAGGCCGGGGTCCGTGTGCGATCTTCGCCAGCCTTACTTGGCGGCGATGACCTTGGCCATTTCCAGGCACTTGTTCGAGTAGCCCCACTCGTTGTCGTACCAGGTCACCAGCTTGACGAAGGTGCCGTCCAGGGCGATGCCGGCGTCGGCATCGAACACCGAAGTGCAGGTCTCGCCGCGGAAATCAGTGGCCACCACCTTGTCTTCGGTGTAGCCCAGGATGCCCTTCAGCGGGCCTTCGCTCTGTGCCTTCACTTCGGCGCAGATCTCGGCGTAGGTGGCTTCCTTTTCCAGCTCGACGGTCAGGTCGACCACCGACACGTCCGAGGTCGGGACGCGGAAGCTCATGCCGGTCAGCTTCTTGTTCAGTTCCGGAATGACCACGCCGACGGCCTTGGCCGCACCGGTGGACGACGGAATGATGTTTTCCAGGATGCCGCGGCCACCGCGCCAGTCCTTGTTGGACGGGCCATCGACGGTCTTCTGGGTGGCGGTGGCCGCATGCACGGTGGTCATCAGGCCGCGCTTGATGCCCCACTTGTCATTGATGACCTTGGCCAGCGGAGCCAGGCAGTTGGTGGTGCACGAGGCGTTGGAGATGATCGCCTGGCCGGCGTAGGTCTTGTCGTTCACGCCGTACACGAACATCGGCGTGTCGTCCTTCGACGGGGCCGACATGATGACCTTCTTGGCGCCGGCATCGATGTGCTTCTGCGCGGTTTCCTTGGTCAGGAACAGGCCAGTGGCTTCCAGCACCACGTCGGCACCGACTTCGTCCCACTTCAGGTTGGCCGGGTCGCGTTCCTGGGTCAGGCGGATCTTCTTGCCGTTGACCAGCAGGTCGTTGCCCTGCACCGCCACGTCGGCCTTGAAGCGACCGTGCACGGAGTCGTACTTGAGCATGTACGCCAGGTAGTCCGGCTCCAGCAGATCGTTGATGGCCACGATTTCGATGTCGTCGCCGAAGTTCAGCACCGCCGAGCGCAGGACGTTACGCCCGATGCGACCGAAACCGTTGATACCAACCTTGATTGCCATGTTCTCAAGCTCCTGCGGCCGCGACGGGTGCGGCGGGATGGATAGGGCCCACAAGTCTAGCAAACCGGGGCTGGCCACCGTGGGCCAGCCCCCCAGCCAGAGGGCCGGCGGACAGGATTTGATCCGGATCAAAGCGTTAGCGCGGCGTGAGGTCGAGACTGTCGCCATCCACCCAGCAATGAGATCACCCCCATGCGCAAGACCTCCCCCCTGATCGTGGCCGGCCTGGCCGCCGCCCTGTCCCTCGCCGCCGCCCCGGCCATGGCCCAGTCCAAGGGCGACTGGACCGTCTCGGCCGGCATCCACCAGGTGGCGCCGAAGTCGAACAACGGCTGGCTGGCGGGCCACACCCTGAAGGTCGACGTCGACAATGACGTCAAGCCGACCATCACCGGCGAGTACTTCATCGCCGACAACCTGGGCATTGAAGTGCTGGCCGCGCTGCCGTTCAAGCACGACATCAACATCAACGGCCTGGGCCGCGTGGGCAGCACCAAGCAGCTGCCGCCGGTGGTGACCCTGCAGTACCACTTCAACAGCAAGGGCAAGGTCTCGCCGTTCGTCGGCGCCGGCGTGAACTACACGACCTTCTTCAGCGAAGACACCACCGGTGCGCTGGCCGGCAGCAAGCTGAAGCTGCAGGACTCGTGGGGCCTGGCCGCGCATGCGGGCATCGACTTCGCGATCGGCGAGAAGGGCGCCCTGCGCGTGGACATGCGCTGGATCGACATCGACAGCAAGGTGAAGTTGAACGGCGAGAAGATCGGCACGGTCAACATCGATCCGCTGGTCTACGGCGCTTCGTACGTCTTCAAGTTCTAAGCGTGTGTTGAGCGCGGGGGCTTCGCCCCCGCTCCCCCGCTACACGCAACACCCTCGCAGCATGTTGCCCCGGTGATTGCCGGGGCTTTTTTTTGTGCGAGAAGCACCGGCTTCTGGAATTGGGCGGAGAGGGTGAGGTGATCGGGACACGCCGTAAATACGTCCCTGTAGGCTCGATCGCCGCATCCATGCGGCGAACGGTCCCGATCACCTCACCCTCTCCACCCTTCCTATCTGCGCGCGCGTGCCAGCTCAAGCAGAGGCAAGAGCAGAACCTGTACATCCGAAGCGTAAAGGTTGCCTGCAATTGCAGGATGCAGACATTGATCCTGCATTTGTTTTTGATCTTGCCTTTGACGTTTGCATCCGTCTCCGCGGCCATGTTTGGAGGGGAACGCAGTGGGAGGGGCGGCGGGACCGTTGGCGCCATGGATGGCGCCATCGAGCCTCCAGGGACGGATTCACGGCGTGTCCCGCCGCCCCTCCCACTGCGCTCCCACTTCGGAACAGGAACGCGCCGCTCTTCAATCCAACTACCCCGCTAGAATGTGTGCATGAAAGCCCTGCACTCCCTGTTCCTCGCCGCCGCCCTGGCGCCGGCCCTGCTGTCCGTCTCCGTCCCCGCCCACGCCTGGGGCGCGCAAGGCCACCGCCTTGTTGCCGAAGTCGCCGACGCCCGCCTCAACCCCACTGCCCGTGCCGAAGTGGACCGCCTGCTGGCCACCGAACCGGACGCCACCCTGGCCAGCATCGCGCCGTGGGCCGACCAGCTGCGTGCCAAGGACCCGGGCCTCGGCCGTCGTTCGGCCGGCTGGCACTACGTCAACATCGCCGAAGACAACTGCCATTACGAAGCACCGAAGCACTGCAGGAACGGCAACTGCATCGTCGAGGCCCTGAAGGCACAGAGCGCCATCCTCGGCGACCGCAGCCTGACCGACGGTGAGCGCCTGCAGGCGCTGAAGTTCGTCGTGCACCTGGTGGGCGACATCCACCAGCCGATGCATGCCGGCTATGCCCACGACAAGGGCGGCAACGATTTCCAGCTGCAGTTCGGCAACCGTGGTACGAACCTGCACTCGCTGTGGGACAGCGGCATGCTCAATACCCGCAAGCTGGACGACGCCGGCTATCTGCCACTGCTGCAGAGCCAGCGCGCGCCGAAGCTGGCGCGCCAGTCCAACCCGCAGACGTGGGCCGAGGCCAGCTGTCGCATTTCCATGCAGGCTGGCGTTTATCCGGCCTCGCGTAAGATCGGTGATGAATACACCGAGCGCTATCGGCCGCTGGCCGAAGCGCAGCTGCGACTGGCCGGTGAAAACCTGGCGCAGTTGCTGAACCGCGTGCTCGGCACGCGCTGAGGAGCGTTCCAATGTCAGTCCAGGTGCAGTCGTTCTTCCACCGTGACAGCAACACCTTCAGCTACCTGGTCAGCGACCCGGCCAGCGGCGAGGCAGCGCTGATCGACCCGGTGCTGGACTACGACCCGGATACCGACGCCAGCAGCGACGCACCGCTGCATGCCGCGTTGCAGGCTGTCGAGCAACAGGGCCTGCAGCTGCGCTGGCTGCTGGAAACCCACGCCCATGCCGACCATGTGTCGGCGGGGCGCCGGCTCAAGCAGCGCTTCCCGCAGGCCACGCTGGCCATCGGCGATGGCATCCGTGCAGTACAGGCAACGTTTGCACCGCGCTATGGCCTGCAGCTTCCTGCTGCGGATGAAATCTTCGACCACCTGTTCAGCGATGGCGAAACCTTCGCCCTTGGTGGACTGGATGGACGGGTGATCGCCGTGCCCGGCCATACCAGCGACAGCGTCGCCTACCTGATCGGCGACGCGCTGTTCACCGGCGACTCGCTGTTCATGCCCGACGGCGGCACCGCCCGCTGCGACTTCCCGGGTGGTGATGCCGCGCAACTGTATCGCTCGATCCAGCGCCTGCTGGCCCTGCCCGATGCGACCCGCGTGTTCGTCTGCCACGACTACGGTCCGGGCGGTCGTGATTTCGCCAACGAAACCACCATCGGCGAACAGCGCGCGCACAACATCCACGTACATGACGGCGTGGCCGAGGCGGAGTTCGTCAGCGTGCGCCAGGCCCGCGATGCCACGCTGGCCGAACCGGCGCTGATGCAGCCGGCGGTGAAGGCCAACATCCAGGGCGGCGCCTGATATACGCGCCGCTGTACTGGCCGGGCATGGCCCGGCGCTACCCGGCATCACGCGCGATCATTTTCCCTGCGTGCGGACCGTCTGCCGGCCCTTCACGACCTCGAAGGTGAAGGCGTACTGCAGGGTGACGGCCACCGGTTCGACCCGTTCGGCACTGCGGCAGTCGCCGCGATCAGCCGGTACCTGGCCCGGTGCGAAGTGGCAGACAGCGGCGGACGAGTACTTCCACATCGCAACCGCCTCCTGCGCGGCCTGCAGCAAGGGCGCATTCTCCGGCGACCCACCCGCACTGCATTCGCTGCGTTCGGTCAGCGGCATGCTGCGCTCAACGCTGCCCTGCGCATCCACCACCACCTGCAGGCAGACCGTGGTCGGCGGCAGCGAGGTGCGTGGATCGCGCTCGCCCACGACCGGGTCCGGTGCCGTATGCAGCTGCGGCATGCGGTAGCCTTCACTGGCGGCCAGCGTGTAGGGCTGGATCTGCCCGGCGCCTCCTCCCGCATCGGACCGCAGGCGCTGGTGACCGACATTCTCGCTGCGGGTATCGACGGTGGTCAGGCGATCCTGGGTTGCACACCCCACCAGCAGCGCCGCCATCATCAGCAGCGGCGCGGATTTCACTTCGCGTCCTCGGTGTCATCCATGGCGTAGGTGATCGGAATGCGTACAGCACCGGCCACCGGCTTGCCGTTCTTCACCGCGGGGCGATAGGTCCAGCTGCGCGCGGCGGCGATGGAGACGGCGTCGAACACCCCCGGATTGGTCGCACTGAGCACCTGCACATCGGTCGGATGGCCCTGTGCGTCCACTTCGATACGCAGATTGACCACGCCTACCTGGCGCTGCTCGAAGGCGGACTTCGGATAGGACGGTGGCGGCATCTTGTCCACCTGGATGGGACGGTCCAGCCCCGCCTTGGCCGCGTCTTCCTGCGCATGTTCGAACGGCTCGACACCGATCCGGGTGCCACCGGCCGCACCGCCCTGGCTGGCCCACGCCACCGCGCCCATGCCCACGCACAACCCGACCACCAGCACCTGCCCGGACACCCACGGCAATGCCTTCCGCTTGGACTGCTTCAACATGGCGATACGCTCCTTCAACACGGGTTGGCTGCGCCAATGGCAGACCGCTGGCGCAACCGGGTGAACCAGCTGCGCCTTCAGCAGCGTGCTGGCGTAGAGGCCGCGCAGCGCAGGCTGCGGGCCGATGGTGCGGGCATCGCAGGCCAGCTCCTGGTCGCGCAGGAAGCGGCGTGCGGCCCACGGCAACAGCGGGTGGAACCAGAACACCGCGCGGACCAGCAGCAACGCGCCGTTGGCCCAGTGATCGCCATGGCGGCGATGACTGCGCTCGTGCTGCAGGATCAGGTTCTGCTCCTGTGCGGTGAACTGCTGATCGAATGCCGGGCCGACAATGATGCGCGGCCGCCACAGGCCGACCAGCGCCGGCAGCCCGGGATCGCCGCTGGCCTGCCAGCTGCCATCGGCACGCGCACGCAGTGAGCCCATGCTGCGTTCGAAACGGCGCTGCGCACGCAGGTCGCGCAGCAGGCAGATGCCCGTGCCCAGCGCCCAGGCCAACAGCAACAGCAGGGCCCACGGCAGCGACTGCCCGGTCAGTCCATCCACCGCCCCCGGCACCACTTTCAGCGGCACTGTCGGCACGTGCTGCAACAGTGCAGCCTGTGGCAATGGCAGCAGCAAGGTCACCAGCAGCAACGGCAGCAGCCACCAGCTGCGATAGGCCAGCCCGGCGCCGCCCAGGCTCACCAGCAGCGGTCGCAGCGCCGCCAGCAGCAGCACGCCTGCCGCCAGCCACAGGCTGGCCCGCCAGAGTCCGTCGAGCAGCTCAGTCATGGTCCAGCTCCTGGATCAGCTTCTTCAGTTCGGCAATGTCCTGCGCGCTCAGCTGCCCACGCTCGCTGAAGTGCGCCACCAGTGGCGCGACGCGGCCCTCGAAGACGCGGCCGATGAAGTCCTGGCTCTGCGCCTCCACCCAGGCCTGCCGCTGCAGCAGCGGCCGATACAGGTAGCGCCGTCCATCGCGCTCGGCGGCAATCGCACCCTTGGTCAGCAGACGGTTGAGCAGGGTCTTGATGGTCGGCTCGGCCCAGTCGCGATGGGCCAGCGCGGCCACCACGTCATCGGCACTACGTGGTGCCTGCTGCCACAGCACCTCCATCACAACGGCTTCGGCTTCGCTGATCGGGGTCATGGTTTACATCCGTAATCGACAACCCGATTACGCGCGTAATCGAATTGTCTGTCAAGCCCCTCGACTCCAGGTTCATCCCGGCTGCGCCAGCATCGATTCCTCCCGCCCCAGGCCCCGGATGAAAGCGCTGCCCAAGAAGGATTTCCCGATCGAGCAGGCCCGCCGCTTCCTCGAACCCGGGCCGATCGTGCTGGTCAGCACCGCCTGGTGCGGCCAGCGCAACCTGATGACGATGGGCTGGCACATGGTGATGGGCTTCTCGCCGTCATTGGTCGCCACCTACCTGTGGGACGAGAACCACAGCCATGCACTGGCCGTCGGCAGTGGCGAGTGCGTGATCAACGTACCCGGCGTGGCGCTGCTCGATACGGTCGTGGACATCGGCAACTGCAGCGGTCGCGAGGTCGACAAGTTCGCCCGGTTCGGGCTCGACGCGCTGCCCGCACGCGAGGTCGGCGCGCCGCTGGTGGGGCAATGCCATTCGTGCTTCGAATGCCGCTTGTACGACGACAGCCAGGTGGCGTCGAACAGCCTGTTCATCTGGGAAATCGTGCGCGCACACGTGGCGCCACGACCGAAGCTGCCGCGCACGGTGCATTACCGGGGCGATGGACAGTTCATGGTGTCCGGCGCCGAAGTCTCGCGTCGACGGCGGTTCAAGCCCGACATGCTGTAATGCCAGCACTCCCCACACGCAGGACCGCCGCGCATGACCGAACACCTCACCGACCTGGACGCCGCCGTCGACTGGTTGTTTGCGCGCGTGGACGGGCCGCTGCGGATCGGGGCACCGCTGGCACTGGGCAAGCCGCATCGGCTGCTCAATGCCCTCTATGCACGCGTCGAGCACGATCCGTCGCGACCGCTGCAGCTGTATACCGCGCTGTCGCTGAACCCGCCGAAGGCGCGCGGCAACGGCCTGGAAGCGCGCTTCATGGCGCCGTTCGCGCAGCGCCACTTCGGCGATGATTTCCCGCGCCTGGCCTATGCCGATGCGATCGCGCGCGACGCGCTGCCGGCACATGTGCAGGTGGAAGAGTTCTACATGCAGTCCGGCGCCCTGCTCGGTTCGCGGCAGGCGCAATCCAGCTATACCAGCCTGAACTACACCCACGCCGCCGATGCGGTCGCGCAGCGCGCGCCGCAGGTGATCGTGCAGAAGGTGGCGATGCGACCGAACGATCGCCGGCTGTCGCTGTCGTGCAACAACGACATCACCCAGGACACGCTGGATGCGATGACCGCTCGCGGCCTGCCGCGCCCGTTGCTGATCGCCGAGATCGATCCGCAGCTGCCTTACATGGGGGGCTCGGCCACGGTCGATGTGTCGTTCTTCGATCTGGTGATCACCCCGCCGCCGCCGTATCCGGCGCTGTTCGGGCTGCCGCGGCAGCCGGTCGGCGATGCCGACTACGCCATCGGCCTGTATGCCAGCACCCTGGTACGCGATGGCGGCACCCTGCAGATCGGCATCGGTACGCTGGCCGATGCACTCAGCCATGCGCTGGTGCTGCGCCACACCGACAACGCACGCTACCGCCGCGTGCTGCATGCGCTGGATCCGCAGCTGGCCAGCCACCCGCTGGTGCAGGAGATCGGTGGCGTGGATCCGTTCGAGGTGGGCCTGTATGGCTGTAGCGAGATGCTCAACGAGGGCTTCCGGCGGCTGGTGCAGACCGGGGTGATCAAGCGCAAGGTGCATGACGACCTGGCGCTGATGCAGCGCATCGAGAACGGCAGCACGTTGTCCATCGACCACGCCACCCTGGCGGCCGAGGGCGAGTACCTGCACGGCGCGTTCTACCTGGGTTCGCCGGAATTCTACGAATGGCTGCGCACGCTGCCGGACGACGAATGCCGTGCGATCGGCATGCGCCGCATCAGCGAGATCAACCAGCTGTACGGCGGCAACGAGACGCTGGAACGCCTGCAGCGCCGGCACGCGCGCTTCTTCAACTCCTGCATGATGGCCACCGCGCTGGGCGCGGCAGTCTCGGATGCGCTGGACGACGGACGCGTGGTGTCCGGTGTGGGCGGCCAGTACAACTTCGTGGCGATGGCACATGCCCTGCCGGAAGCGCGCAGCGTGTTGATGTTCCGCGCCGCCCGCGACGACAAGGGCCAGCGCGAATCCAACGTACGCTGGAACTACGGGCACACCACCATCCCGCGCCACCTGCGCGACATCTACCTCAACGAGTACGGCATCGCCGATCTGCGTGGGCTGACCGACGAGGACTGCGTGCATGCGATGACCGCAATCACCGAGGCTCCGTTCCAGGGCGGCCTGCTGCAGCAGGCACAGGCCTCGCGCAAGCTGCTGGCGGCGTCCCAGCCCGACCCGCAGCGCCTGCAGCGGAACACCCCGCAGGCATTGGCCGCCGCACTGGCACCGTTCCGTGTCGATGGCAGCCTGCCCGACTATCCGCTGGGCAGCGACTTCAACGAGATCGAACAGGTGCTGGTGAAGGCGCTGGGTTGGCTGAAGGCCAACACGCAGACCCGTAGCGACAAGCTGAGCACGGTCTGGGCCGCGCTGCGCCAGCCGGCCGGCGACGGCGATGCGGTGTACCTGCAGCGCATGGGCCTGCAGGCGCCGAAGGATTTCGCCGAGCGCCTGGACGCGCGACTGCTGCGCCTGGCGCTGGCCCGCACCGCCTGAGAAAAGGGGACGGAGGGGATTAAGTCGTTTGTGCACAAACGACTTAATCCCCTCCGTCCCCTTTTTCTTGCGGCAAAGAAAAGGCCGGCGTGCGCCGGCCTCCCCTTCGTTACGTCGCGAAGCGGCTTACAGCGCCTTGGCAGCTTCCACCACGTGGGCGGTGGTGATGCCGAAGTGCTTGTACAGCTGGTCGGCCGGGGCCGAGGCGCCGAAGGTGTCGATACCGATCACTGCACCGTCCAGGCCAACGAACTGGCGCCAGAAACCGGTGACGCCGGCTTCCACGGCCACGCGCTTGCGCACAGCGTTCGGCAGCACCGATTCACGGTAGGCCGCATCCTGGCGCAGGAACACGTCGGTGGACGGCATCGAGACCACGCGGGTCTTGAGGCCGGCCGCGTCCAGCTGGGCCTTGGCTTCGGTGGCCAGCGAGACTTCCGAACCGGTGGCGATCAGGATCACGTCCGGGGTACCGGCAGCATCGGCCAGCACGTAACCGCCACGCTCGATCTGGGCGATCTGCTCGGCGTCGCGCGGCTGGTGCGGCAGGTTCTGGCGGCTGAACACCAGGCAGCTCGGGCCGTCCTGGCGGGTGATCGCGGCCTTCCAGCTCACTGCCGATTCAACGGCGTCGCACGGGCGCCACACGTCGTTGTTCGGGATGTAGCGCAGCGAGGCCAGGTGCTCCACCGGCTGGTGGGTCGGGCCGTCTTCGCCCAGGCCGATCGAGTCGTGGGTGTAGACGTGGATGGCGTGGGCCGGGATCAGCGCGCTCATGCGCACGCCGTTGCGGGCGTAATCGCTGAACACCAGGAAGGTGGCATCGAACGGAATGAAGCCACCGTGCAGGGCCAGGCCATTGGCGATCGCGGTCATGCCGAACTCGCGCACGCCGTAATACACATAGTTGGCGTTGGCGTCGTCGCTGGCGACCGACTTGCTGCCCTTCCACAGGGTCAGGTTGGAGTGCGCCAGGTCGGCCGAGCCACCGACGATTTCCGGCAGCAGCGGGGCGTAGGCTTCGATGGCCAGCTGCGAGGCCTTGCGCGAGGCGATCGTCGGGCCTTCAGCGGCCACCTGGGCGATGTAGGCATCGGCCTTGGCAACGAAGTCGGCCGGCAGTTCGCCGTGCGAGCGGCGGGTCAGTTCGGCGGCTTCGCCCGGGTACTGGCTGGCGTACTTGTCGAACAGCTGTTCCCACTCGGCCTGGCGCAGCGTGCCGGCGCCATTGGCGCGCCAGCCGTCGTAGATCGCCTGCGGGATCTCGAACGGACCGTATTCCCAGCCCAGCTGCTTGCGGGTGGCTTCCAGTTCGTCCTTGCCCAGCGGGGCGCCGTGGCTGGATTCCTTGCCCGCCTTGTTCGGCGAACCAAAACCAATGGTGGTGCGGCAGCAGATCAGGGTCGGCTTGTCGCTCTGCGACAGCGCGGCCTCGATGCCGGCCTTGATGCTTTCCGGGTCGTGGCCATCGACGTCACGGACCACGTTCCAGCCATAGGCCTCGAAACGCTCCGGGGTGTTGTCGGTGAACCAGCCCTCGACGTTGCCGTCGATGGAGATGTGGTTGTTGTCCCAGAAGCAGACCAGCTTGTGCAGGCCCCAGGTGCCGGCCAGCGACGCGGCTTCATGCGAGACGCCTTCCATCAGGCAGCCATCACCCATGAACACCCAGGTGCGGTGGTCGACCACTTCCAGTTCCGGGCGGTTGAAGCGCTGTGCCAGCAGCTTCTCGGCCAGGGCGAAGCCCACGGCATTGGCGAAACCCTGGCCCAGCGGGCCGGTGGTGGTTTCCACGCCCGGGGTCTCGTGGCGTTCCGGGTGGCCAGCGGTGTGGCTGCCCAGCTGGCGGAACAGCTTCAGCTGTTCGATCGGCAGGTCGTAACCGCTCAGGTGCAGCAGCGCGTACTGCAGCATCGAACCGTGGCCGTTGGACAGCACGAAACGGTCGCGGTTGAACCAGTGCGGATTGCTCGGGTTATGGCGGAGATAGTCGTTCCAGAGGACTTCGGCAATGTCGGCCATGCCCATGGGCATGCCGGGGTGGCCGGACTTTGCGGTTTCAACCGCATCGGCGGCAAGGAAGCGGATGGCGTTGGCCAACTGGCGACGGGTAGGCTGCGTCATGGTTCTGTCGGAATCGGGAGGCGGCCGCGGACGTGCGGGCGGCCTATTGTCCCATAGTCGCCGGGCCGGGGGTCGGTACATCGTGCCCGGTCGTGCCGGCCGCTGGCCGGCAGCGTCGTGATCTCCGCCGGATTCCGCATGTGAAACGGGGTCGGAGCCCTTTCACTGCGGAAAGGAATCCGACCCCGATCAGGTCGCCAGCGGTGGCGTTGGACTCAGTCCTGGTGCGGGGTCAGCGCCGGGCCGTCGTGGGACTCGCCCTTGGCCACCAGGGTGGTCAGGGCCAGGTCGCCGGTCACGTTCAGCGCGGTACGGCACATGTCCAGGAAGTGGTTCACGCCCAGGATCAGGCCGATGCCCAGCGGGTTCACGCCGACCATCGCACAGATCATCGCCACCACCGGCAGCGAGCCCGACGGCACGCCGGCGGTACCGATGCCACCGAGGATGCAGACCGCCATCACCATGATCTGCTGGCCGATGCTCAGGTCCACGCCGAAGAACTGGGCCAGGAAGATCACCGTCACGCCCTCGAACAGCGCGGTGCCGTTCTGGTTGGCGGTGGCGCCCACGGTCAGCACGAAGCGCGACACGCGCTGCGGTAGGCCCATCTGGTCGGCCACGCGCAGCGCGGTCGGCAGGGTGGCGTTGCTGGAGGCGGTGGAGAACGCCATCACCGTCGCTTCCTGGGTATCGCGGAAGAACGACAGCGGCGAACGGCCGGACAGCCACACGGCGGTACCGTAGGTCACGACCATGTGCAGGCCCAGTGCCAGCACCACCACGCCTACGTAGGCACCCAGGCGGATGATCAGCTCGAAGCCGAACAGTGCCGCCAGGTTGAACATGAAGCAGGCCACCGCATACGGGGCCAGGCGGATGACCAGGTTGATCAGGGTCATCGAGATTTCGAACACGCCCTCGATGGCGCGGCGCAGCGGGGCCACCTTCTCGTTGTCGGTCAGCACCATGCCGATGCCGAACATCAGCGCGAAGAACATCAGCGACAGGATCGCGCCATTGTCAGACGCGGCCTGCAGCACGTTGCTCGGCACGATCGACAGCAGCATGTCCATGCCCTTCGGCGTGCCGTGGATGCCAGCAACGATTTCCTTGCTGCGCTCGGCGTTCTCCGACAGCATCATCGCGGCGACCTGCGGATCCACGCCGGCGCCCGGCTTGAGCAGGTTGACCAGCACCAGGCCGATGCCCACGGCAATGCCGGACAGCAGCACGGTATACGCCAGGGTCTTCCAGCCGATGCGCCCGAGGGCGCGGATGTCGCCCATTTCCGACACGCCCATGATCAGCGCCGAGAAGATCAGCGGCACGATCAGCATGAAGATCAGGTTGAGGAACAGGCCCGACGCCGGGGTGGTGACGTAGTCCATTACCCACTTGGCACCGGCCTGCAGACCATCGACGCTGCCACCCAGGGCGTGCACGATCAGTCCCAGGACCAGGCCGATCGCAAAGCCGATGCCCATCTTCCAATGCAGGGGCAACTTCTTCTTGTCGGCAGCAGCTGCTGTCATACGCGGGTTTCCTCGAAAAATGAATGCACTCTAACAAAGCGCGCAAGCGGCGCCGGTTCAGGTTCGCCGCGGCGGATACAGCGGCGCCAGGCCAGTGTCAGCGGTGATCGCCGTCGCCGACCAGTGCGGTCCGTCACGGAAGACCTCGCGCAGGCGCGTGCGCAGCGGCGCCAGATCACCCTGGCCGCCCCATCGGGCCTGCTGCAGATCCTGCAGCACCTGGCGCTGGGTCGGGTCATCCAACCGTGCAATGACCTGCTCGATGCGTTCGACGCCGGCCATCGCGCACAGCTGCGCCTCCACCTGCTCGAACCCTTCGCCATCCAGCGTGCGGCGCAGTTCGGCCAAACCGGCACGTCCGCTCGCCACGGTCGGCACAGCACCCCTGCCCACCTCAGGCGCCGCCACGCGCGGGCGACGGCCACGCTGCCAGCCCCACAACAGGGTCAACAGCCACAGCAGCGCCAGGCCGATGGTCGCGCCCATCCACGGCCACGGACGTTCGGCCAGGCCACCGGCGCGCGGATCGGTCGCGGCGATGCGGCTGTCCTTTCCATCGCTGCCGGGCAGCGCGGCGTCGGTGTCGATTGGCGGCAGCGGTGCCGGCGAGCCGTTGCCAGCGCCATTGCCCGCCGCAACCGTCAGCGTCAGGTCCGGCAGCTTCGCTTCCTCTGCCTTGCCATTGCGCACGTCCCACCACGGCAGGCGCGGCCCCGGCACCACCAGCGAACCCGGCTGGCGCGGCACGATCGAATAGCGGCGGGTGATCTTCAGCCGCGGCGTGCTGCCATTGAACGATTCTTCGTACTGCGCAGGTTCGGCGAATACCTGCGCATGGGTGCCCAGGTCCGGCACCGGCAGGTCGGTGAACTGTGCGCGGGTTGCCCCTTCGGCAATCGCCTCGACCACCACATTGGCGGCCTCACCGGTACGGGCGCTGGTCGGCGCACTGGTGTAGCGCAGCAGAAGGCTCTGCAGCGGAAGCCATGGCTGCGGCGCCTGTGCCGGTTGTGCCTGCACCTGCAGCGTGCGATCGGCACCGGTGGCATTCATGCGGCCATCCCCACCACCGAAGAAATCATCGAAGAAGCCACCGGCGCTGCGCCCGTTGAAGCGCGCACCTGCGAGGCGCAGGGCGCCGCTGCGCTCCGGGATCAGCAGGAAGCGGCGCTCGACCACGTTGTAACGGCGGCCGTTGACCTGGCGAACATCGGTGCGGTCATCGCCTACACGCTGCAGCGACGCCCCGGCAGGTGTATCCAGCACCAGCTCGCCGGACGCCAGCTGCGAGGCGAAATACAGCCGCACCACCACGCCTACGCTCTGCTGCACGTACGGCGTCTCGTCATCGACAACGGTTTCGATGAAGGCCATTGCATTGCTGTCGGGGCCGGCCACGGCGGCGGCATCCACCTGCAGGGTCAGCGGCGCGGTACGGACGCTGCCCACCTGCAGGCCCGGCACCACCAGTGCACCGCTACGCCGTGGCGTGAGTGCCACGCCATACAGATTGCGCTGCTGCATGCTGCCGTTGCTCCACTCCACCTGGCGGCTGCTGGTCTGCCCGCTGAGGTCGAAGTCGGTGCGCAACGGTGTGAAGTCAGGGGCGCCCTGGTCGCTCTCGACATTGAGCATGACCGTGTCACCCATCGCGATGCGGTCGCGGTCCAGCCACGCGCGCGGCTGCGCCCAGGCCAGCAGCGGCAGCCACAGCAGCAGCGCCGCCAGTACCTGTCGGGGCCAGTGCCCGTGCATGTTGATCGCCCGCGTCATCGCCCTTCCCTCTTCCTGCGTTCGTTTTCCAGCTGGAACTTGGCCCGCAGCAATGCACCCGGATCATCCGGCACGCGCCGCATCCACGCCTCCACCGCCTGTTGCTCCTCGCGTTGGCGCGGAGTGGTGCCGTCGCTACCTGGCACGGGTTTGCCATCCTGTTCGCCCTTGCCCTGGCGTGCCTGCTGCATTGCCTGCTGCATGCGCTGGCGCTGCTGCTCATCAGCCTGGGCCTGCGCCTTGGCATCCTCCACCTGTGGTGGCGCCTGCTGTCCATCGCGGCCGCGCTCGCCGGACTGAGGCGTCGACTGCGCGTTGTCGTCACCCGCCCTGGGCTGGCCCTGCTGGCCCTGCTGCGGTTGGCCCTGCCCCGGATCCTTCTGGCCCTGCTGCGGTTGCTGGCCCTGCGGGTTCTGCTGGCCCTGTGAATTGTTCTGCTGCTTCTGCTGCCCGTTCTGCCGCGGCTTCTGCTGGTCCTGCCCCTGCCCCCCCGACTGCCTGCGCTTGCGCGCGGCATCGACCACCGCGCGGTTGGCCACCGCATCGGGCATGCCGGGATGCAACGCCAACGCGCGGTCGTAGGCGGCGATGGCCTCATCATAGCTGCCCTGGCGCGCCAGCGTGTTGGCCAGGTTGTACCAACCGGCATCACTGTCGATGCCCTCGAACTGCTTGCGCGCAGTGGCGAAGTCGCCCTTGCGATAGGCCTGCACGCCGTCGTCCAGGCGCTGGTGCTGCAGCTGGTCGGCCCGCTTCCACAGGGTGCCCTGCAGCGGCGGCGAAGCGGGCGCGGCAGGTGCCTGCGCCTGCACATCACTCATCCACGGCAACAGGCCCACCGCCAGCACCGTTGCCAGCACTGCGCGGCGGCGGAAGGCAAGCAGCGCCAGCAGCATCAGCGGCGGCAACAGCCAGAAGCCCTCGTCACGCCATTGCTTGCCTTCGCCCGGCCGTTGCGCGGCCGCACCCTCGCGTGCATCGAGCACGCCCAGCGCACGCAGGTCACTGTCATCGGCGGCAATGCGCGCATAGCGACCGCCACCTGCCGTGGCAACGGCACGCAGGCTACCCTCATCCAGTGCGGCCTTGCGGATCTGCCCACTGCCGTCACGGTACGCCGCACCCGCCGATGTGCCGAGCCCCAGCACCGACACCTGCAGGCCGAGACCACGTGCCTGCGCGGCCGCCAACGCAGCTTCACCATCAGCTTGATCGGTGACCAGCAGGATCTGTCCCTGCGGTGCAGCGATCTGCCGCATCAGCCGCGTGGCCCAGTCGATGCCACGGTCGGCACGCTGGCCATCACGCGGCATCACATCCGGCGACAAGGCATCCAGATACAGCGCGACGTTGCTGCCGTCATCGGTCAGCGGCGCCACGGTGTAGGCATCTTCTGCGTACACCACCAGACCGACCTGCCCGCCCTTGCGTGCGCGCAGGAGCTCGCCGACCTTGGCCCGTGCCTGCAGCAGGCGCGACGGCGGCAGGTCGGTGGCAGTGATGCGGCTGGACAGATCCAGCACGACCAGCAGCGGTGCGCTGGGCTGGAACATCGGTTGTGCCTGCTGCCGCCAGCTCGGTCCGGCCATTGCCAGTGATGCGAGCGTCCAGCCCAGCAGCACCGCCAATGGCAGACGCATGCGACGGCGCGTACCAGCCGCCAGCAGATGCGGCAACAGATGTGCATCCACCGCCTGCCGCCATGCATCGCTGCGCCGCTGCCGGTACAGCGCCACGGCGAGAATCACCGGCAGCGCCAGCAATGCCCACAACCATTCGGGGCGCAGGAAGTGCAGCGCGCTCCAGTCCGGAAGATGGGAAGCGAACGCGATCATCGACGACGCTCCGGCCACACCCAGGCCAATGCGCCCAGCAGCAACGCCAGGCCCAGCGGCCATGCATAGCGTTCCTCGCGCGGGCGCAGGCTCGGTCCCTTCGCGGCGATCGGCTCCAGCCGATCCAGTTCGGCGTAGATGCCGGCCAGCTGCGCGGTATCGCGTGCGCGGAAGAACTGGCCACCAGTCAGGCTGGCAATCTTCTTCAACGTGGCCTCGTCGACCGGGTCCTGGTCAGCGGAAATCGGAATGCCGAGGAAGCGCATGCTGCCATCGCCACCAAACGCGACGGTGTGGATGCGCACCCCTTCGGCCTGCGCGACTTCGGCCGCACGCAGCGGTTCGAGCACGCCGGCATTGCTGACGCCGTCGGTGAGCAGGATCAGTACACGCTGCCCTTCGGGCTGGCTGCGCAGGCGCTTCACCGCCAGGCCAATGGCATCACCGATGGCCGTCTCGCGACCGGCCAGGCCGACCACGCTGTCGCGCAGCTGGTCGCGCACGCTGGCCAGGTCCGCAGTGAGCGGCGTGAGCGTATAGGCGCGGTCGCCAAAGATCAGCAGGCCGATGCGATCACCGGCGCGACGATCCAGGAAATCGGCCAGCACGGCCTTGGCCGCGGTGAGGCGATCCACTGCCTGCCCGCCCAGTACCATGTCGCCCTCGCCCATGCTGCCGGATACATCCATCGCCAGCATCATCTGCCGCCCCTGCTGCGGCGGCGTGATGGCCTCACCCAGCTGCTGCGGGCGCGCGAGCGCAATGCACAGTGCGCACCAGCCCAGCCACAGCAGCAGCGTGCGCAGCCACGACACATCGACACGGCCACCACCGGACAGCGCTTCCAGTTCACTCGCCGCGTACGGCACGCGCAGTGCCGCACCCGGGTCGGCGCGGCGCTTCCACCAGCGCATCAGCAACGGCAACGGCAGCGCCAGCAGGGCCAGCGGCCACGCCAGCTGCAGGTCCGGCCACGGCCAGTAACTTGCCAGCAGGCTCATCGGCGCCGCTCCAGCAGCATGGCCAGGTAGCGCTCGCGGGCCCAGCTGCGCACGGCCGCCACTTCGCTGGCGTCCACGCGGGGACGATAGGCACCTTCGGCCAACAGGCTGCGGCGCGCGTCGGGCAGCGTGCCCTTCGGATCCACGCGCTGCCACCAGGCATCGTCGTGCAGGGATTCACTGCCCGGCTGTGCCTGACGCGCAGCGCGACGCAGCAGGCCGGCGATCACCGCCAGTTCCGCGGTGCCATCGGTGGTGGTGGCCAGCTCCTGGTCGAACGCCTGCAACCAGCGTTGGCGACGGCGGCGGCGTTTCCACCACAGCAGGGCCAGCGCCAGGATCACCAGCAGCACTGCGCCGCCGATCATCAGGTAGCCGGGGGCCGGCGGCCACCACGATGGCGCCGGCGGCAGCTGCACATCGCGCAGCGGCAGGTTGGCGCTCATGCCGGCACCTCGGTCACCGACGGTGCCAACCAGGCGTCGCTGGGCACATCGGTGGACAACACCTGCACGTCAACGCGGCGTGCGCCAAGCTGGCGGCGCAGCTCCTGCAGCGGTTCGACGAAGTGCGCGTGCCAGTGCGACTGCACTTCGCTGCGACGCAGATCAAGGCCAATGCGCTGCTGCGCGGCCTGGAACTGCAGGGCAGCCGAGGGCGGTTGCAGCTCGAGGGGATCGACCAGCAACACCAGGCTGAGGTCATGGTGCTGGGCCAGCGCGCTCCAGCGTACGACGGGAATCTGGGCGGCCTGCTGCGGATCGGCCAGCACCAGCATGCGCGCCCCGGGGCGCAGCACGCGGGCGGCATGGTCCAGCGCGCGTTCCAGGCCAAGATCGTCGGCGGGCGGCTGCGCGTACCAGCGGGTGAGTGCGTCGAGCACGCGCAGTACGCCACGCGGGCCACCCGCAGGTGCAATCGGCGCTTCGCGGTCGCTGCCACGCAGGGCACCCACGCGATCACCGCGACGCTGCGCCGACCACGCAGCGACGGCGCCCGCGCGGGCCGCCTGCACCGACTTGAATCGGACGCGGGTGCCGAAGTACAGCGCTGGCGAAGTATCGGCCACGATCAGGCTGACCCGCTCGCGTTCGGCCTGGAAAAGCTTGGTATGGGCACGCCCGGTCCGCGCGGTCACCCGCCAGTCGATATGCCGGGCATCATCACCGGCCACGTACTCGCGTGACTCGGCGTACTCCATGCCACGGCCACGCAGCGGCGACGGCGCCTGCCCGGCATTGCCGGCGCGGCCACGGCGCGGCGGCGGCGGCCGCTGTGCCAGCCGGCGCAGGGCCACCAGTTCGGACAGGTGCGGGCGCAGTCCGTCGCCATCACTGACGGTGGATGCGGCTTCCAGGGATGGATCGGTCATGCGCAGGCTCAGGGTGCCGGCACCCGGGCCAGCAGCTCCTGCACCAGGCGCTCGCCATCCCAGCCTTCGGCGGTGGCTTCGTAGCTGGGCAGCACGCGATGGCGCAGCACGTCGGCGGCGACCGCACGCACATCGTCGGGGGTAACGAAGTCGCGGCCGGCCAACCAGGCGCGTGCACGTGCGCAGCGTTCCAACGCAATGGAGCCACGCGGGCTTGCGCCCCAGGCGATGCGGCGCCCGAGGCCGGCGTCATAGCGCGACGGATCACGCGAGGCCAGCACAAGTTCGACCAGATAGCGTTCCAATGCCGGTGCCATATGCAGGTCCAGCACTTCGCGGCGGGCGTCGAACACATCCTGCATCGGCAGCTTCTCGGGTGCCGGTGCCGCCTCGCCCAGTGCGCCACGGGCACGCTCGCGGGCGAGCCGCAGGATCTCCGATTCGGCCGCCTGGTCCGGGTAGCCGATGCGTACGTGCATCAGGAAACGGTCCAGCTGCGCTTCCGGCAGCGGGAAGGTACCTTCCTGCTCGATCGGGTTCTGCGTGGCCATCACCAGGAACAGCGGCGGCAAAGCGTAGGTGTGGCGGCCAACGGTGACCTGGCGCTCGCCCATCGCTTCCAGCAGCGCCGACTGCACCTTGGCCGGCGCACGGTTGATTTCATCGGCCAGCAGGATCGGATGGAAGATCGGGCCGGGCACGAATTCGAAGCGGCCTTCCTGCGGGCGCCAGATCTCGGTACCGGTCAGGTCGGCCGGCAGCAGGTCGGGGGTGAACTGCACGCGGGCGAAATCCGCCTCCAGGCGCGAGGCCAGCGCGCGGATGGCCGTGGTCTTGGCCAGGCCCGGGGCGCCCTCCACCAGCAGGTGCCCGTCGGCCAGCAACGCGATCAACAGGCGTTCGACCAAGGCCGCCTGGCCGACGATTTCGGCCGACAGTGCGTCGCGCAGCTGGTTGAAGGCGCCATGCAGGCGGGAGGTGGCCGGCGCGGGCGGCGGCGAGACGGTTTCGGGCATCGGCGGTGGCAGGTTCATGGGGGCCTTTGACCGGCGCGGGACGGCACGGGTTCCCGACATCATCGCAGGGTGCCTTGCGATTGGCATCAAGAACGGCTGAACGGGCATCTCATCCACGCATGGCGCGGATCTACCGGATCATTCGCGGATGGCGGCCGGCATGAACGAGGAAGGGCCGCACATGGCGGCCCTTCTTCAAGTCCCGGGTGTGCTGGCTCAGTTCTGCTTGGCCACGCGCAGCACCTTCGGGGTGACGAACACCAGCAGCTCGGCCTTGTCCTTGCTGCGGCCACGCTTCTTGAACAGGTTGCCCAGGAACGGTACATCGCCCAGGAACGGAACCTTGCTGATGCTGTTGCGGTCGGTGAACTCGTACACACCACCGATGACCACGGTCTGCCCGTCCTCGACCAGCACTGCGGTGTTCACTTCGCGGCGGTTGATCGACGGCACGGTGCCATAGCCTTCCAGCTGGATCAGCCGGTCCACTTCGTCCTTCTTCACCTGCATGTTGAGGAACACGCGGTTGTCGTTGGTGATGGTCGGGGTGACCTTCAGTTCCAGCACCACTTCCTTGAACTGCACGTTCGGCGTAGCGACACCGCCCGCACCGGCGCTGATGGTCACATAGCCGATTTCCTTACCCTGCTTGATCAGGGCCTCGCGCTGGTTGGTGGTGACCACGCGCGGGTTGGAGATCACTTCACCACGCGACTCCTCCTGCATGGCCGACAGCTCCACGTCCAGCAGGTAGCCGGCATTGAGGATCGACAGCGCCAGCGAGCCCGCCGGGTTGGTGGACGCTGCCGGCATGGCCCAGTTCAGGCCACGGGTGATTGCCGAGCCGACCGGCACCGGCGCCGGGCCCGTACTGCCACCGGCCAGCCAGTCGCGGTAGGCCTTGGCGTTGGCCGCATCGGCTTCGACCTGCGACTTGCGGGTATCGCGATTGGCCTCCAGATTGCCACTGAAGTAGGCGTTGTCGCGGCTGCCACTGATGCCGAACCGCGCACCCAGCTCACGCGCGAACGTATCGGTAGCGATCACGATGCGGCTTTCGATCAGCACCTGGTCGACCGGGCGGTCGATCACGTTGATCAGCTCACGCATGCGCGCGATCTTTTTCGGAATGTCGCTGATCATCAGCGTGTTGGTGCGCTCGTCGGCAACGATGCGGCCACGGCCGGACAGGAAGCCACTCTCCTCCTGCGACGACCCACCACCACCGCCACCTGCACCACCACCGCCACCACCGCCGATGCCCTTGGCTTCGGTCAGGGCTTTGAAGATCTGGGTGGCGCTGTGGTAGTTGATCTGGACGTAATCGGTCACCAGGTCTTCGCGGTTCTCGATGGCGATGCGCGCGTCTTCCTTCTCCTGCTCGAACTTGGCCAGCTCTGCCTGCGGTCCGACCCAGATCACGCTGCCATCGCGTCGCTTGTCCAGGCCCTTGGCACGCAGCACGATGTCCAGTGCCTGGTCCCACGGCACGTTGACCAGGCGCAGGGTCACATTGCCCTGCACCGAGTCGGAGGCCACCACGTTGAGGTTGGACTCTTCGGCGATCAACTGCAGCACGGTGCGCACTGGCACGTCCTGGAAGTTGAAGGTCACCGGCTTGCCGGTGAAGCCACGCTGGCCGACGGCCTTTGCGGCCTGGGTGACGCTGCCGGCGGTCACTGCACCGACGGCGGCCGGAGCCTGCCGCGCGCTGATCTCCACCACGTATTCGTTGCCGCTCTGGTAGGCCAGCGACTCCACCGCACCGCCGGTGCTCAGCACCAGCTGGGTGCCGGCGCCGGACGGCTTGGCGTCGATGCGCTGCACCGGCGTGGCGAAGTCGACGACGTTCAACGGCTTCTGCAGGTTGGCCGGCAGGCGGGCATTGCCCACGTCGACCACCACGCTGTTGCCCTGCGTGCGCAGGTCCGGGATCGCGCCCTGGCCGTCAAACTGCACGATCAGGCGGCCCGCGCCATCATCGCCGCGCTTGAAATCGATCTTGGCCACCGACAGGCCGGCCGGTGCCGCGGCCGGTGCGACGGTGGTGCCCACCGGCTTCTCCGCCGGTGCGGCGGCCAGCGCCGGAGCGCAGGCCAGCATCAGCGCGACTCCCAACGCGCTGACACGGTTCAAGGTAGAGCGCCGGTTGGGACGCAGCCCCTTGGCTTGGTGAAAGGTCATCGTGCTATCCCCAGTAAACGATCATTGATCTTCAAGCGAGAGCGTTGCTGGCCGTTCCAGCCAGCCACCCGCGCCATCCGGCACCAGTTCGATCAGCTCCACACGGTCTTCGAAGACCGCAGTGACCCGCCCGTCGCTCTGCCCCAGGTAACCGCCCGGGCGCACCCGGTAGGTCACCTTGTCCGGCCCCATCACCAGCGCGACGGTGCCGCCGCCGGTGCCGATGGTACCGACCATGTCCAGTGCGTCCAGCGGGAAGCCCTCCAGGGGCTCCTTGCGCCGGTTCGGATCCGGCCGCAGTCCGCCATTCCCCTGCGGATTGGTCCATGCATCGGTGAACGGATCACGCAGGCCCTGCGCGGAGTACTCGAAGGTCTCGAACTGCTGCATCACAGGCAACGGTTCCAGCGGCTGCGCCGGCCGGGCACGTTCACCTTCCACCCACTTCTCGAGATTCGGCGCGTCGCCCGGCGTGCTGGTCACGCCACGGCCGCAGGCAGCCAGCAGCAACACGGCAGCGACCATCCCGCAACGTGCAAAGAAGGAACGGATCACTTGCTGCCCTCCTTGCCGGCTTCAGCCTTCTGCTGTTCCTGCACCTCGGTCTCGTCGAGATACCGGTAGGTCTTGACCGTGCCGGACAACTCCAGCGCACCGGCACGCGAACCACCGCCAGCCTTGTCCGCCGGCTTCAGGTTGATGTCGTGCATGGTCAGGATCACCACGCGCGGCAGCGAGGCCACGCCACTGACGAACGCACCGAACTGGTGGTAGCTGCCCACCATCTTCAGCTTGATCGGCTTCTCGGCGTAGAACTCCTTGACCTGCTCCTGTTCCGGTTCGAACAGCTGGCTGGTCAGGCCGCTGGACAGCGCGGTCTGCGAAATGTCGATGATCAGGTCCGGCATTTCAGTCTTGCTGGGCAGCTGCCGCAGCATCTGCTGCAGGACCTGCTCCATCTGCGCCAGCTGCTGCTTCAGCGGCCCCAGGTTCACCGCGCGTTCCTGCTGCTTGGAGAACTCGGTACGCAGATCGCTTTCCTTCGACTCCAGGCTGGCCAGTTCATCGCGCTTGCCGCTGATCAGCAGCATCCACGCAACGAACATGATGACCAGGGCCAGCAACGAACAGAAGACGATCTTGGCCTTCTGCGGCCAGTTGCCGATGTCGTTGAAATCCAGGTTCTTCAGATCGATTTTCTGGCTCATGCGCGATCCCCCTGCAGCGGGGCGTAAGAGGCCTGCGGCGGCTGCGCCAGGCGGCTGCCCTCAGGCCTGGCGACCGGTGCCGGTGCGGCGGGCTGGTTCGGCTTGGCCGGTGCAGGCGCCGGTGCAGGCGCCGGTGCGGTGGCCGGAGCGCTGGCGGGCGCTGCTGCCGGTTGGGCCGGGGCCGTGGCCGGTGCTGGAGCAGCGGCCGGGGCCGCCGCATCGGGGCCGGCGGCAAGCGGCGCCACGGCGGGCGTCGCAGCCGGCGCGGCCGCCACGCTGCCATCGGCGTTCAAACCGGGGGTACCGGTCTCTTCACTCTGTGCAGGCAGCTTCACCGTGACCTTGAACATGTACGGCAGCGCCTTGATGTCCGAGACCGGACCGGCTGCACTCTTGTCCCCGGCACTGGCCTGGATGATCGACAGCTCCGGGTTGGTCATCCAGCCGGAGGTTTCCAGGTTGCGCATGTAAGCCGACACACGTGCATTGGACTGGGTGCGTCCCTCAAGGGTGAGCATGTCCCCTTCCTGCTGCAGGGCGGTCAGCACCACGCCGTCAGGAATCGTGCGCACCAACGCATCGAACAGGTGGACCATCTGCGAGCGCTTGGCCTGCAGTTCCTCGATCACCTTCTTGCGGGCCAGCAGGCGATCCTTCTGCGCATCGAGGCGATCGATCTCCTTGTTCTGTTCCTTGACCTTCTCGATCTCGGCTTCCAGATAGGCGTTGCGGTCCATCTGGCCACTCACCTGGCGGTCGTAGTAGAACCAGATCATCAGCGACAACAGCAGGCCACCGACAGCGGCCATGCCCAGCATTGCGTAGAACTCGCGCTGGCGTTGCTTGCGCCGCTCGGCGCGCCAGGGCAATAGATTGATGCGTGCCATCAGTCGAAGCTCCTCAGCGCCAGACCGGTGGCGATCATCAGCGCGGGGGCATCCTGGGCCAGCGCATGCGCGTTCACCTTCGGGCCCAGGGTCATCTGTGCCAGCGGATTGGCGACCACGGTCGGCACGCCCAGCTGTTCTTCGACCATCTCCGGCAGGCCACCCAGTACGGCGCAACCGCCGGCCAGCACGATGTGGTCGACGCGATTGAACTCACTGCCCGCATAGAAGAACTGCAGCAGGCGGCTGATCTGCTGGACCGTGGCTTCCTTGAACGGCTCCAGCACTTCCATCTCGTAGCTTTCCGGCAAGCCACCCTGGCGCTTGGCCAGGCCGGCTTCCTCGTAGCTCAGGCCGTAGCGGCGCATGATCTCGTCGGTCAGCTGCTTGCCACCGAACACCTGTTCGCGGCTGTACAGGCTGCGGCCACCGCGCAGGACATTGAGGGTGGTCATGGTGGCGCCGATGTCGACCAGCGCGACCACGCCATCGCTGGACACCGGCAGCTCACTGGCGACCAGGGCGTAGGCGTTCTCGACCGCGAAGGCCTCCACGTCCATCACCTTGGCCTGCAGCCCACCCAGTTCCAGCGCGGACTGGCGCAGTTCCACGTTCTCCGAACGCGACGCGGCCAGCAGCACCTGGACCATCTCCGGGTTGTTCGGGATCGCCCCGATCACCTCGAAGTCCAGGTTCACTTCCTCGATCGGGTACGGAATGTAATTGACCGCTTCCAGCTCGATCTGGGCTTCCATGTCGTTCTCGTCGAGCTCGGCCGGCATCGGGATCACCTTGGTGATCACCGCGGACCCGGCGACGGCGGCAGCGGCCAGCTTGGCCTTGCTGCCTGAACGGTTCATCGCACGGCGGATGGCCTCACCCACGGCCTCCACTTCCACGATGTTCTTCTCTACCACCGCATTCGGCGGAAGAGGTTCCACAGCGTAATGTTCCACACGAAAACGATTGCCGCTGCGGGACAGCTGCAAAAGCTTTACCGCAGTCGAACTGATGTCGACGCCTACAAGCGGCGACTGACTTTTTGGGATGAGCCCCACGGTTTCTCCCCTGCCGACGGGCACTTGGACGCAAGACCTGCGCCCGAGCATTAATAACGTATTCTTAGCAAATGGCAACGGCCCTGCTGTGAAGTTCCTCACGGATTCACGATGCAGCCCCTGACTGTTCCCCTTGCGCTCCCCGGTGCCGACCCCAGCCGCCACCTTGCGTAATCTATACTCTGCGACCACGAAATTCGCAATCGGAATCTGAACCCGATGACTCGACTCCGCCGCTGGCTGCGCTGGATCTTCCTGATTGTCCTGGTCCTGGCGCTGATCGGCGCGGCCGCCGTGGGCGGTCTGTACTACGCTGTGTCCTCCAAGCTTCCCGACGTGCAGACCCTGCGCGACGTGGAAATGCAGGAGCCGATGTACGTCTATGCTGCCGACGGCAAGCTGATGGCGGTGTTCGGCGAGACCCGGCGCACCCCGATCACCATGAAGGATGTGCCCGAGCGCCTGAAGCAGGCGTTCCTGGCCACCGAGGATGCCCGCTTCTACGAGCATGGTGGCGTGGACTACATGGGCATCGGCCGCGCGGTGTGGCTGCTGGCCACCACCAGCGACAAGCGCGTGCCGGGTGGCTCCACCATCACCCAGCAGGTGGCCCGCCAGTTCTTCCTCAGCTCCGAGTACAGCTACACCCGCAAGCTGGCCGAGATCCTGCTGGCCCGCAAGATCGAGTCCGAGCTGAGCAAGGACGAGATCTTCGAGCTGTACCTGAACAAGAGTTTCTTCGGCAACCGCGCCTACGGCGTGGCCGCCGCCGCCGAGTTCTACTACGGCAAGAAGCTGAACGAGCTGGACCTGGACGAGATGGCCTCGCTGGCCGGCATCCCCAAGTTCCCGTCCTCGGGCAACCCGATCTCCAACCCGGAACGTGCCCGCCAGCGCCGCGACAACTATGTGCTGCAGCGCATGGCCGACCTGAAGTTCGTCAGCCAGGCCGAGGCCGATGCGGCCAAGGCCGTGCCGATGCATGCCACCGCGCATGAGCCGCCGGTGCAGGTCGATGCCCCGTACGTGGCCGAGCTGGTGCGCCAGGAAATGATCGCCCGCTTCGGCGGGGATGTGGTCAATAAGGGTTACCACGTCACCACCACGATCGACTCCACCCTGCAGACCGCCGCCAACCAGTCGGTGCGCGACGGCCTGCTGCTGTACGACCACCGCCACGGCTGGCACGGCGTGGAGAAGCAGGTGCAGGTGGGTGCCGGCGAAGACACCGCCGCCCTGGCCGAGCACCTGCGCGGCATGTACGGCCAGGCCGGCCTGCTGCCGGCGATCGTCGCCGGCACCGGCGCCGATGGCAGCGCCACCGTGGTGCTGGCCAACCGCAGCGAGATCGTGCTGCCGGCCGGTGCCGCCAAGTGGACCAACAAGACCCCGGGCAAGCTGGTACAGCGCGGCGACATCGTGCGCGTGCGCGCCGGTGCCAAGGAAGGCGAATGGCTGCTGGACCAGATTCCGCGCGGCCAGTCCGCGCTGGTCTCGCTGGATGCCCACAACGGCGCGCTGAAGGCGCTGGTCGGTGGCTTCAGCTTCTCCGGCAACAAGTTCAACCGCGCCACCCAGGCCCGCCGCCAGCCGGGTTCGAGCTTCAAGCCGTTCGTCTATGCGGCCGCCTTCGACAAGGGCTACAACCCGGCGTCGATCGTGCTCGACGCCCCGGTCGTGTTCCGCGACCGCCGCGGCAAGACCTGGGCCCCGCAGAACGACGGCGGTGGCTTCCGCGGCCCGATGCGCCTGCGCGAAGCGCTGGTGCAGTCGCGCAACCTGGTCTCGGTGCGCCTGCTTGATGGCATGGGTGTGGACTATGCGCGCAAGTACATCAGCGAGTTTGGCTTCGCCGAATCGGAACTGCCGCCCAACCTGTCGATGTCGCTGGGTACCGCTTCGCTCACCCCGCTGTCGGTGGCCCGTGGCTACGCCGTGTTCGCCAATGGCGGCTCGCGCGTGGATACCTGGCTGATCGACCAGGTCAATGACCGCGACGGCAACCTGGTGTTCAAGGAGAACCCGGCGCTGGCCTGCCGCGACTGCGCCGGCAGCAGCGACCAGCCTGTCAACCAGGTGGTGGACGGTTTCAACTTCGGCGCTCCGGCCCCGAAGGTGGACCCGGCTGCTGCGGCCAAGGCCGAAGCCAGGACCGAAACCCCGGCCGCGCCGGTCAATCCCGATGCCCGCACCGCCCCGCGCGCGATCGACGCCCGCACCGCCTACCAGCTGGTGTCGATGATGCGCGACGTGGTCCAGCGCGGTACCGGTGCCCAGGCCAAGGTGCTCGGCCGCGAGGACGTGGGCGGCAAGACCGGCTCCACCAACGACCACCGCGACGCCTGGTTCTCCGGCTTCGGCGGCCCGTACGTGACCACCGTGTGGGTGGGCCGCGACGACTTCCGCTCGCTGGGTTACCGCGAATACGGTGGCAAGGCCGCCCTGCCGATCTGGATCGACTACATGCGTACCGCGCTGAAGGACACCCCGATCGCGCAGAACGACCCGCCCAGCGGCATGGTCCAGGCCACCCTCAACGGCGCGACCGAGTGGGTGAAGGTGGAAGACATGGACCGCCTGACCGACTACGACCTGAACCTCAATACGCCGCAGGCCGACGCCGCCGCGTTCGATATCTTCTGAGGAAGGATCAGGTGGGTGCCAACTGTGGGTTGGCACCGCCGCGGCTCTGGTAGCGGCCAACCTTGGTTGGCGCCGCCTTTGTAGAGCCGAGCCATGCTCGGCTCCGGGCGCCCTCGGTAGAGCAGCCGAGCATGGGCTCGGCTCTACAGGATCAACGGCACCCTTTTGCCGTGGTAGCGGCCAACCTTGGTTGGCGCTCTGTGCCGACCAAGGTCGGCACCTACCAGAGCAGCAACATCCGAAATACCCACGCAGATGTCACATCCGTGCGCTAGTCTGTAGCCAGGTCGCAACAGGGAGTCATCGCATGCATCGCGCCCGTCAGCATGCTGCCAGCCAGACCCGCGAGCGGCGCCACCGCCTCGCCCACGAAGCCGCCCGCCTGATGGCCGAAGGCGGCATCCGCGACTACCACCAGGCCAAGTTGAAGGCCGCCAGCCGGCTCGGCATCCACGACGATGCCTCCCTGCCCCGCAATACCGAGATCGAAGACGCCCTGCGCGAGTACCAGCGGCTGTTCTCCGGGCCCCAGCACGACAACGAACTGCAGCGCCGCCGCGAGGCCGCAATGCGTGCGCTGGAGTTCCTGCACGGCTTCTCCCCGCGCCTGGCCGGCCCGGTGCTGGAGGGCACCGCCGATGCCAACAGCCCCGTGCAGCTGCACCTGCACAGCGACGACCCGGAAGCCGTACACCGCTTCCTGGAAGACCACCGCATTCCGGCCGAGTCGCGCACGCGACGCCTGCGCCTGGACCGCGAGCGCATCCTGGACGTACCGGTCTGGGTATTCAGTGCCGAGGAACTGACCTTCGACCTGGCTGTGCTGCCCTACGACGCGTTGCGACAGGCGCCGCTGTCGCCGGTGGATGAAAAGCCGATGCGGCGCGCCTCGATCAGCCAGTTGCGGCAACTGCTGGCCGAGGCCGAGATCACCGCCTACATCGGCGGCTGACCCCTGGTGCACGATTACCAGTCATAGGCGACGCGAAGCTGTGCATTGGCTTCCCTGTAGCCCTGGTCGCCCCGCATCAGGCCGAAGCCGCCCCAGGCGTTCAGTCCGGAGCGGAAGGCAATGCGCGCGCCGGCGCTGACTTCATAGCGATCGCGCGCAACGCCTGCGCCCATCGCTTCGCCATCGAACGCAACCTGCGGTGCGGTGCCCTGGCGGTACCAGTTGGCCGCCAGGTACGGGTTGACGGTTGCACCCGACTCCATGCGCGACTCGGCCTGCAGGCGCAGCCCCAATCGACCAGACAGCCGGTTGGACTGCAGCAGGCGCACTTCGGTACCGGTGTGCTCCACATGCGTGCCCATCTGCGAACGGCTGTGGACCAACTGCAGTTCGGGCTGCAGGCTTACTGCGGTGGAACCCACGCGGCCCACACCGAAGCGGTAGCCCGCTTCCAGCGAGGACTGCCACAGATGGCTGCGATAGCGCTCACGCGCCAGTGCATCGCCACCGACACCGTTGCGGAACCGACCGCGCTGTGTCCACGCATCCACATAGGCCGCCTCGGATGCCCAGTTCGCGTAGATACCCACGGCGGCGCCCTGCACGTCGCCCTGCGCCTGGTAATCGGTCAACACCGACCGCGCCTGGGTTCTGGCACGTGCAGCAGTCAGCATCACGCCCAAACGGGTGCGCGCTGCATCGAATACACCCACGTCGGCGCCCAGCTGCAGCACGGAATGCTGCGACCGCAGGGACAACTGGTTGTCCACGCCAGGCAGCCGCACCTGCGCGGCCTGCGTGCGGATCCAGCCCTGCACACCGTCGCCTGTACGAACGCCTCGGTCCTGTGCGCCGTGCTGCAACAGCCGGTCCATGGCGAAGCGGTTGGCCAGATAGGTACCCGCCTCCGGACGCAGGATGCGTGGCTGCAACCCAGCGCACCCATCGCCTTCAATCACCTCGCAGGGATCAGGCGTTACACCCGGGCCGTCTTCGCACGACGACCCATCCAGGCCTTCACTGCAGAGTTCCGGCGGCGGCTTCACCGAGCAGCCTGTACCCTGCGGATCGCTCTCGCAGGGGTCGGGCACGGTGGCCAGCGCCGAACGCAGGTACCAGCCACCGTCGGCAGGGTCGGCAATGCCGCCTTTGTGCAGGAAATACTCGTAGCGGCCCGCAACGGCACGCCCGGACAGCGAATAGTGCGCGTCCGAGCTGCCTTCCACCTGGATCAGCTGGATACCGTTCTGCGTCTGTGCGCCCAGCCCGCCCACGTTGTTGACCTGGACCGCCGCATCGCCGCGGGTGCTGCCCAGCACGTGCAGGAAGTCGGTCGCGGACGCGTCGCCGCCCAGCGCCGCATTGAACACCAGCAGACTGCCATGCGTATCCAGGTCACCGCCCACGACAAGCCGGTGGAAGCGACCGGCATACCCCTGGGAGAGCTGCACCGCACTGCGATCAAGCGACAGCGATCCGACCCGCGAATCACCGGTCAGCGTCCATTGGCTCTGCCCGGACAACCTCGCCTGCCCAAGCACGGTACTGCTTCCCTGCCACCGTGATCGACCGGCAAGATCCAGCCGCAGGTCCACGGCGACCGGAATGCCTGCAGCAAGGTCTTCCGGGGTGATGACGATGTCACCCACCGCGTCCACATCGCCACTGAATTCGAACGTAAACGGTGCAGCGAATGCGGCGTCGACCTGCGCCAGCACACCATTGCCGCCGGCCAGTCGTGCGCCGTTGCGCGCGGTGAACTGGCGGGCGCTGCGCACCCACAGCGCACCATGGCGCTCGGCCAGCAACGACCCACCGTCAATGTCCAGTACGCCGTTGTCATTGATCACCGCCGCCCAGGCACCACGGCCGGTCGTGGTCACATCGGTGCCAGACAGGGACATGCGGCCGGCACCGCCGGTCAGCACGCCATAGCTTTTTTCGCCGGACGTGACGATGGAGCCACCAGACAACGCCACCTGGCCACCCAGCCGCGCCACCGCACCGATGCCGCCTGCGCCACGGGTCTGGATGGCGACCCCATCGGCCTGGATGGACGGCTGGCCACGGCCTGTATCCATCGATGCGTACAGGCCGTGCGAGGACTGCCCAAGCGTAGTCAATCGCACATCGAACAGGCGGGCGTTGCCTGCACGGTTGTCCAGTGCCACCGCGCGGTCAGCGGACGTGCCGATACTGCCACCGTACATCGCGAAGTTGGCCGCACCGCCCAGGTGAACCGCCGCAGCAATGCCACCATGGGTGTAGATGTCCACGCCATCCAATCTCGCGTCATCGCCGTCCGTGGCAGAAACTGCATGGAAACCGGTCTCGATACGCAGGTTCTCGAGTTCGGCAACGCTGTCGCCCCGCAGCGCGATGCCGCTACTGCGTTCCGAAGATGCGATCAGTTCCCCCCCGCGCCAGTGCAGCGTGCCGCCATCGACTTCGGCCATCGGCACGACACCGATCGGATCACCAACTGCGTCGATATGGGTATCAACCAGCACCGCGGTGCCACCGCGTTCCACCAGCAGGCCTTTCGCAGAGGGTCCGGCAATGAGCGAGCTGCCCTGCAGACGCAGGCTGCCGCCACCGGCCACGGCCGCTGCGGCACTGCCCCAACCGTTGGCGCGCAGCACCGATCGGGTCACCTCAGCAGTGGCGCGCTGCCCGATACGCAGGGCCTCGGAACCGGCGCCGGCCACGGTGAGCTCACTGTCGTCCACCTGCACCCGTGCACCGCCGGCAGCGATCACCGCCATGGCCGAATTGCCCGTGGTGCTGAGGTGCGCACCCTGCATCAGCAGCGATCCGCCATCGACCCGGGCAGCGGCACTGCCAAGGCCGAGAGTGGACACCCGCACACCGGTTCCATCGGCGGCGCGCAGCAGCTCCACCCGCCCGCCCGACGCCACCGAAATGGCGTCGGACACGCGCCCGTGCTGCGTGCTGACTGCTCCGCCGTGCAGCCGGATCAGGCCATCGGATTCAGCGCGCAGGGCTGCGGCGCCCTGCCCGCGGGTAATGACCGACACTGGCGCGGCCGCGTCGATGCGACCGCCGTTGAGTGCGAACAGCGCATGACCCGCCGCCCCTGCCTCACTCGTCTCGTAGCTGCCTGCAGCGTCGTGCGCGCTGCCATCGGCAATCAACTGCGGCAGCGGCGTGCTGGCAAAGGCGGGAGCAGGCAGCACACAGGCGAAGATCGCCATGGCCAGCAGATTGCGGGGAAGAGGCCGTGAAGCTGAATGGCGGGCAGGGACATGCATGGCGGGGAGCCCGGTTGAAAAAAGGAGGGTGCGCAGTGTCCGTACAGGGCGGGGCCAATGCCATGCAACAAGTTGCAGATTCGCCCTTCCCTCATCACTTCCAGGGGGACCCGCCGCCCACCCTCCCGATGGCCAATGCCCTACAGCGGCATTCCGCTGCCGGTTGTGGGCCCGGAGCCCAACAGCCACTCCGGCAACCAGGGGGCGGGCGCACGCCTGGGATACTCCGCCATCATCCGCGCGTGCATGGTCCGAAGATCGTTCAACAACCATGCCTGGTGGTAGATGTCGCTGAACGAATCCGACCAGCCGCTCTTCACCCGCTGGCGTTCGACGCCTTCGAGACTGGGTACCCGATCAGGTGGGCCATCCAGGATGGGCTGCAGCGCCCGGTTGACGCCCCTGTTTTCCGCTGCGGCCTCGCGCAGCAGGCTGATGTGCGCCTGCACCCGCGCGCATTGATACGGCACACAGCCATTGGTCGCCTCGATGTAATCGGCGATGTCCGCCAGCAGCGTGGCCTTCAACCGCCATGCAACCTCGCCATCCAGTACCTGCCGCACCCGCATCGTGCGCAGTGTACTGGCGCGGATGTCCTCCCCGGAGGTGAAGTCCTGGCCCGGCGGGCTGCCGGCGCGGCGCACCATCGCGATGCGGAGGATCGCCTCATTGGTGATGCCTTCCACCCGCAAGGCTGCCGCCTGCGGATGCAGCCGCGGGGGTGGCACCGTACTGAACTTCCAGTAGTACCAGAGCACGAACACCACAACCGCAAAGCACAGCACGTTGGACAACAGCAAGACATCCACGCGCCGGGTGTAGTAGTAATACCGCGCACGCCACAGATAGAACGTGCGGTAGCTGATGAATCGACTTGCCCATCGGTACATTGCCATCTCCTCGGCAAGGGCCCCGGCGCGGCGGGGGTCTTTACGCGCACCACGCCGGGGCTGCACTGCTTACCAGCCGATACCCACACCGACGCCGACGGTGCGTTCGCCACTGTTGGTGAACGCGCCGTTGAGGCTGAAGGTGGCCGAGCCCTTGTCATTGAGCACACGCTGGTAGCCGACCGCCATGGCCGATTCACCCTCGCTGTAGCCCACGCCCGCGCCCAGGCGGTTGTAGGTGTTCAGGCCCGCGGTGTTCATCGCCATTGCGCTCTGCGCGCTGCCCATCGCCGCCATCCGGTTGAAGCGCTTGTCCATCTTGTCCAGGCGGCGTTCGACGCTGCTGATGGCGCCATCGGTGTACTCGTTGGCACGCGCCAGCATCTTCTCCAGCTCGGCGGTATCAACCTGCGCCTTCGGTGCCGGCTCGTCCTTCTTCTTCGGGGAACCCGCCGGCTGGCCGCCACCCTCGTTGGAGGCAACCTTCGGTGCACCACCGGCTTCGGCCACCGGCGATTCCTCGGTGGCAGGCGGCAGGGTCACCGGCACTTCGGTCGATGCCAGGCGCTGCGAACGCCCCTGCGGCTGCCCATCCAGACGGCTTTCCAGCCCATCCACGCGGCCGTTGAGCTGCTGCTGCATGGCATGCAGCTGGCCACCATTGACCGCATCACGGCTGCCCGCCGCGATCAGGCCGTTGGCCACGTTGGAAATGACCATGCCCTGTGCACCGGCCAGCGTCAGCTGACCGATGCCGTCGGTGCGGCTGGTGGGCGTGTCCTGGAACACCGAGCGCAACTGGCCTTCCACGCGATCCATGCGCGAACCGGTGGACGTGACGGCGCCGTCGAGCATACTCAGAGCATCGCCTACATTCGTATGAGCGCCGCCTTGGACCTTAAAGGAGGGGGAGACAACATTCCCTTGCTTGTCCAGCGTAGCGCCACCACCAAACAATGCCAGAGAATCGCGCAACTGACCTGCTGTAGCCGCGTCATAAGAAGCTACGCCACTTGCAACGTTCGTCAACCTGCGCAAATTGGTACGGCTACCAATCGAAAACTCATTGGAGCGCAGCGCTTCAGAACCTGCACCAATAGCTACGGAGTTCTCCGCACCAGCGAAGACCCAAGCTCGATCCCCTATTGCCATGCTTCGGGAACCGTCCGCCCTTGCCCTTGAGCCGATTGCTACCCCGCCTTCATTTCCGCCTGCCACCGATGAAGACTGACCGAGAGCCACTGAATTTTCTGCATAAGCCTGAGCAAAGTGTCCAACGGCCGTGCCACCTGCACCATTCACGCTCGCTGAGGCGTACTCGCCAACTGCTACCGCGCGATCACCGATCTTCGCATGAGAATTGCTTTCATACTTGGAGCTAACGGCGACTCCCCCTGAAGACTTTTCAAGATCGGATACGCGCTCATTGGTTGCAAAGAGCTGTGAACCAGTTACAGCATCCGAGCTTGTACTGGAAACCTGCCCTTGCGCAACATCAGTCAATCGAGCCCCCCCCAAAACTGATATCAGTCAGAGCCGAGCTCTCAGACACCAGAGCGGCCAGTACTGATGCGTTTGCCTTGCCCTGGAGTTCCTCAAGGCCGTTTCGGTTACGTGCGATATCCTGCTTCGCCGCATACAGCTGGCTGCCGGTAACTGCATCCCGGCTGCCCGGAGCCAATCGACCATCAGCCAGGTTGGTCAGGACCATACCGTGTGCGCCAGCAAGGGTCAGCTGACCAACGCCACCCGTACGTGCAGATGCCGTGTCGTCGAACATCGAACGAAGCTGGTTCTCGATCACGCCCACTCGGGTACCGGTCTTGGTGGTGGTGCCATCCAGTACATTCAGCGCATCCGCAACCGTGCGCTGGGTGCCGCCCTGCATGGTGTAGGTCGGAGCGATCACGTTGCCGTTCGCGTCCATGCCTGCACCACCGCCAAGGGTAGCCAGGGATTCGTTGAGCTGTGCAATGGTGGTTGCATCATGAACTCCAGTTCCTCGGCCAACATTGACCAAGCGACGCTTCATTGATCCGTCACCAAAGGAAACCGTATTCGACTCAGCTGCAACTGAGTATGCGCCTATAGCCACTGCATTGAGCGCGCCAACTTCAATACTTGAAGATGCACCAATCGCAACACCAAATTCCTCCTCAACGAATGATCCTGCACCAAGTGCAAAACCACTATCCGCCAATGTGCTCACGTACGCTGCCCGCCCCAGTGCAACAGAGTTTCTACCCAGGGCGTTTGTGAAACTTCCGACGGCAGTCCCGCCCTCCCCGCTCGGCGTCGCATTTGCAGAGTTGCCGAAGGCGACACTGAAGTCGCCTGCACGTGCTGACTGCGTGGCCTGCTCAGTACCCACTGCAACCATTCTCACCGTATCTTCAATCTTCTCCACGCGACTATTCGTCGAGAAAATCTGCCCACCATTGACAGCATCCGTACTAGCCGAAGAACTGATATCCCCATCAGCAATCCCCGTCACCCGCGCACCGCCCATCTCCACCAGACTGCGGTCGTCGCTGAACTTCACCACGCCGTCCAGATCCGGATTGAAGGCTTCAAACTCTTCGCGAAGGCGGTCCAGGCCATCACGGTTGTCATCAATGCGACCCGCATGTGCAGTGAGCTGCGTGGCATGTGACGAGAGCGCCAGACCCTGCGCCTTCGCTGTCTCGTTGGTGGCAAACAGCTGCTGACCGCTCACGGCATCGGAGCTGGTGGCGCTGAGGACGCCATCGGTGACATTGCTGATACGGCGCTTCGCACCGGCCTTGTTGGCAACATCCAGCACGGTGCCGCTGTTCTCGGCACCCAGTCGTACGTTTCCGGTGGCAGACACCTGCCCCACCAGCCCACCCAGGGTGGTGGCCTGTGCCAGTGCGTTGTCAGCAGCAGTCCTGGCAGCACCCGCAGTGGTCTGCGCCGTGTTGGCGGTGTTCTGTGCGGCGGTAACGTTGCTGTTGGTGGTGTTGAGCTGCCGGCCGGTCACGGCCTCGGTGCTGGTGCCGTTCAGGGCCGCATCGGCAACGCCGCTGATCTTCCTGTTCGCATTGGCCTTGTTTCGCACGTCCAACACGCTACCGGTATTTTCGGCACCCAGCCGCACGTTACCGGTCGCGGACACCTGCCCCACCAGCCCACCCAGGGCATTCGCCTGCGCCAGGGCATAATCCGCGGCGGTCTTCGCGGCACCGGCCGTGGTCTGCGCCGCGTTGGCGGTGTTCTGCGCCGTGGTGACGTTGTTGTTGGTGGTAGTGAGCTGGCGGCCCGTCACAGCCTCGGTACTCGTTGTACTCAGCACTGCATCGGCAACGCCACTGATCTTGCGGTTGGCATTGGCCTTGTTGCGCACGTCCAGCACGGTGCCGGTGTTTTCGGCACCCAGCCGCACATTGCCGGTAGCCGATACCTGCCCCACCAGGCCGCCCAGCGTGGTTGCCTGCGCCAGAGCGTTATCAGCAGTGGTCTTCGCGTTACCGGCGGTGGTCTGTGCCGCGTTGGCGGTGTTCTGTGCGGTGGTGACGTTGCTGTTGGTGGTGTTGAGCTGGCGGCCGGTCACAGCCTCGGAACTGCTATCGCCCAACGTAGCGTCCGCCACATTGACGATCTTGCGCTTGAGCGTAGCGTTGCCGACCGAAATCTGGTTGTTTCCCGCAGTCTGGGCGCCATTGCCCAACGCCACCGAACCCGCGTGGGAAGCTACGGCACGGTCACCCAGTGCTGTCGCGCCGGCCGCGGACGCATTGGCCAGATTGCCGAGCGATGCCGCCTGGGCGCCGGCGGCGATGCTGCCACGCCCTACCGCGACCGCCTGCGCACCCGTGGCATTGCTCTGGAAGCCAAGAGACGCTGCGTACTGCCCCTGGGCAGATGCCTGGTGACCGACTGCCACGCTTCGATCTGCAGCGGCATTGGCCTGCAGCCCCACGGCGACCGCACCATTGCCGCTACGCGTACGGGCGCCGATGGAAACACCGCCATTGGCGCCAGCCACCTTGGCGCCCTCCTGGTCGACACCGGCCAGAGCGTCGAAGCCAAGGGCGACACCCTGGCCGTTGTATGCCTTGGCGTTGTGGCCCACTGCGGTACTGATGCCATAGCTGTTGGTTTCAGCCGAGGCGCCCTCCCCCAGCGAAAGCGCCCGCGCGCGGACGGTCGCATTGACCGCATCCGCGGTGGACTTGGCCGCGGTCGCTGCCGTCTGCGCGGCAGTAGCAGTCGCGCTGGCAGCGTTCGCCGTCTGCTGGGTCGCATGCAGCTGCTGGCCGGTCACTGCATCGGTACTGGTGGCGCTGACCACGCCATTGGCGATGTTCTGCACCACGCGCTTGGTGCCGTTCTTGTTGGCCACGTTGATGACCGTTCCGGTGTTGTCACTACCCAGGCGGATGGCACTGCTGGCCGAGGTCTGTGTCACCAGACGGGTGTTGGCCAGCGCCTGGTCGGCGGTGGTCCTGGCGGCGTTGGCGGTGGTACGCACCACGCCCAGATCGGCGTTGGTCTTGTGCAGCTGCTTGCCGGTGACCGCATCGGTACTGGTATCGGACAAGCGCGCATCGGCGACGTTGACGATGCGGCGTTGGGTGGATGCGCTGCCAACGGAGACGCTGTTTCCTTCGTTGGCGACTGAGCCACGGCCCAGCGCCACGGCGCCGCTTGCGCTGGCAGTCGCATGGTGACCCAACGCGACACCGTCGTGCGTTGCGTCGGCACTCGCCCCCAGTGCGATCGCACCACTCCATCCTGCCGTACCGGCACGCGCGTTGCCGCCGATGGCGATGCCACCCAGACCTGCGCCCGTGGCAACGTTCGCACCGCTACCGACGACGACGGCATTCCGCCCCGATCCTGATGCATCGTTGCCGATCACGATGGCCCCGATACCGTCTGCCATCGCCCAGGACCCCAAAGCGGTACTGTAGCCCTGGTAGGCCCTTGCGTAGTAACCCAGTGCCGTCGCGCGGTCACCCAGAACCTTGCTGCGATGGCCGAATCCAGTTGAGAAGCGACCGTCGATTTCAGTTCCATTACCTGTGATCATCGAGTTGCGGGTATTGCTTCCAACCAGAGTGTAGATGCGACTGTCGTCGTGCCCATAGGAGGGCGTACAGGTGTAGTAATCCGCTATCAGGGGTGAGCAGCTCTCATTGAAGACGGCCGCACCGACCGGCGACGACGCACAGAGAACGGCCGCCATCAGGCAGAGTTGCGCTCCATTGCGCTTGCCTTTGGTGGCACTCAGCTCACTCGCAACTACCCAGCACTGACGGGCAGTCGACCACAATCTACGATAGATCTTGTTCATGGAAACTCCTTAACAGGACAAACGAAGGGAACGCCGTGGCGCTGCAGCCACGGCGGGTGTCGGAGATCAGGGGGCGAAGGTCTGCAGGTGTTCGCGATAGCCATCGCGGGTGAGGCGATAGCGCAGTTGCAGGGTGCTTCCCGCAACGGGAACGAACGGCAGGTCCAATGCGCTGCCGGGGTACAGGCTTCGCGACACGTCATGCGCAGTGCAGCGGCTGCCCTGGCATTCGGCGATGCTGGTGATGCCCAGGCGCAGGGTTCCGGTGTTGCGCAGCTGGTTGCCGTCCAGGCGGAAGCCGACGGTGCCGTCATCCGGCAGCACGTTCACCAGCGCGCCCCACACCAGGCTGACGCCGACGTTGGCCTGCGCGCCCTGCCCGCTGGGTTCGAGTGGTGTTTCGTCCGGGCCGCGCACGCCCTCGAAGTAGACGCGGTAGGCGGTTTCCTGGGTGACCGGTTGCAGCGGAATGACGCGGATCAGGCGATTGCCGCCCCCGGCCAAAGCAAACTTGCCCGGGGTGATGGCGATGGCCGCCTCGGCCGGCTCGATCTCCACCTCGTTCTCGTCGGCCTGCGCGGCGTTGTCGATGCGGCGGATTGATGCCTGCACGTACTGCGGCTGGGTGGACTGCGAATAGACACGGATGTTGGTGCCCTTCTTCACGTCCACCGATGCACGCATGGGGTGCACGGTGAGGTTGGCATGGGCGGGAACGGCCGCCGCAAGGGCGATCGACAGTAGTCCGAACGTGATCGGTTTCATCAGGGTCTCCAGGATCAGGGACGCGTAGTGGGCAGGCGCAGCTCGACCTTCAACTGGCCCTCGTAGCCACCGGCGCGCTGTTCGGTGATCGGCACGCGTGGTGTGGTCAGCAGCAAGGGGGTGGGGACGCAGAACACCGGCTGGGTCATGCCTGGCAGCAGCACCAGCCGCAGCTTTGCGGTGTCGATGCCGCGCAGTTGTTCTTCCACGCCGTTGGCCATGCGGCGACGCACGCCGGCATGTTCCAGTTCGATCATGTAGTCCAGCCGCTGGTCATCACTGCTGCCGCCATCGTCATGCCACAGCGAGTACCCCAGTGGCCCGGGGGAGCGCCCGCTGGTGTCGGTGACAGTCAGGCCCAGGTACTCACTCTGTGAGCCGAGGCCGTCGTAGAGGCACATCTCCAACGGCTTGCGCCCGCCCACGGTCTGGGCGAGTGGGTCGTAGCTGAGATTCAGATCGACGTTGGGCGTGGTCTGCGGGAACTCCGGGAAGTAGATGGAGACCGCGTCGTAGTCGGTGATAGTGAAGTCGATTTTGAACGTATAGCTGGCGAGCGCAAGGCCATCAATTTCGCCCACCAGATTTAGCACCAGCTCACCCACCCATCGACCTGCAACAAGCCGGGCGACCTCTGAAGCCGGGATCACCAGCTCGGCACCGATTCCAGCAGGTGAGTCGGGACCGCAACGATCCAAGCGTGCTGACCAGATCGGCCTATTCACGGCATACCAGTAGTCCGCACCGCAGGCCTGACCTGTCATGGGCCGCTGCAATCTTCCACGCGCCGCCAGATCCGTGACCATCCCTGAACGCTTCTCGTTGAATCGAACTACGACATCCCCATACCCAGACATCGCAGCATCGTTTCCGCGCATGGGACAGCGTCCTTTACTGGAGTCAGCGTCGGAATCACACACCAAGTGCGCGGTCGCGTACGCTCCTTCCGCTGATGTGGACTCGTAAGCCAACACCGTCCGCGGCGCCCACAACTCGATATCTCCCGGCATCGCCGAACGGTCCCAGCTCATCACGATGTCCTGCCGTGCGCTCGACGGATGCGTCTCCGGCGGCCGTTGCGCCCACGCGCCCGGCACCAGCAGCACGCCGGCCAGCACCACCCACACCCACACAACACCCCGCCTCATGGCGTTCCTCCTGCAGCAGCGGTCTGGGGCGTCGCGGCAATCAGCGCCTGTTCCTGCAGCAGGCGGGTCACCCGTGCCTGCTGGCGGATCTCTGCTGGCAGCTGGGCCACGGCAAGCGGCTCGCACTGCACGGTGCCGACCAGCAGCACCACGCTGCGCCGCTCGCGCACCTGCAGCGGGCAGTGCAGCAGGCGGTCGTCCTGCAGCAGGTAGAGCGTGCGTTCGCGACGCGGAAAATCGGCGACGAAGCCGCCGTTGCTACCGGTGCCCGGCACCGGTGCGTTGAGGATGCGGGCGCCGCCCAGCGGCAGCCCGGCAATGTCCTGTGCGTTGCCGATGAAGGTGTAGGTCACCTCGATCGGAATCGGCATGCGCAGCAGCTTGCCCGGCGGCAGGAACAGCGGGCGCGAACCGCCCACGCCGGTCACCCGGATCGCAGCAATGCTGTCCATGGTGCTGGCGTCCTGCACTTCGGCGCGGTGCGACTGGTAGGCCGACAGCGGCAGCAGGCGGCGCTCGCCCAGGGCCAGCTTCTGCCGGCGCAGGCCGCCAACCTGCAGTTCGGCGGCCACCCCACTCAGGTCCAGATCGTCGGTGTCATCCACCTGCACGGCCAGCCCGGATTCAGCCCCCAGGCCGCCGCCCCAGTAGAGGCCTCGGGCGCCCAGCGCCAGGCCCGAACTGTGCGTGGCGCTGTAGGCCATTTCGTTGCGGCCACGCTGCTGGTACCCCACCACGGTGGCACCGGTGTGGCCGATGGCGTTCTGCAGCTGCGCCGCGAGGCTGGCGCTGTAGCGGTCGCTGTTGTTGCCGCGCAGTTCGGCAGAGATTTCGCGGTACTGGTTGTCGTATTCCTGGCGCAGGCTCTGGCTGACGCCGTAGTTGATATCCGGCCGTGCGTGTTCAGGCTGGCGGAGGTCGGCGCTGTAGCGCCGCTGCGACGAACCGCGCTCGCTGCGCTGCAGGCGGGTCAGGCTCAGGTTGAGATACACACCGCGGTCGCGCCCGCTGCGCAGGCTGCCATCGGTATCCTGCTGCCACAGGCCCACGCGCGCGGCCACGCTGAATTCGTTCCAGCGCTGGGTGCGGCCGTAGCTGGCCTGCCAGGTGCGGCTGAGCTGCGGCTGCCGGGTCGGCGCCGGCAGCAGCGGTGGCAGCAGCGGATCCAGCCCGGCCAGTGGATCATCCACGGCGCCAGGCAGGTCCAGCCCCGGCCGCCAGGTCTGCCGGCGGGTATAGCCAACGTAGGCGCTGCCACCGGCCAGCGGCAGCGCTACCGACGCGCTGAGCGAATCGGCGCAGCCCAGCCGGTCACGCGCGTCGTCTTCGAAGTTGCAGGCGTTGCCGCGCAGGCGCTGGTGGTAGACGTTCCAGGACGCGCCACGCCGGTACGACAGCTGGTGCTGCTGCCCGTTGCTGCCATCGCTGCCCTGCATGCCACTGAAGCTGGCGCGGACCTCCTGCGTGGCGAACACGCGGCGCAGGTCCACGCGCAGTTCGCCATAGCTGTAGCCACCGATGTCGGCCACGCCGGCGGTGGCCGCAACGTTGCGGCCCAGAGGAATGCGCAGGCCGGCCATCGCCGCCAGTTCATCGTTGTGGCGTGCTGACCGGCGCTCCTGCCGGCGCCCGCCCTGCAGGAACCACTGCACGCTGCTGTCGGTCCAGTCGCCGCCCTTGTCGAACGGTGCTTCCTCGCTGCGCACCAGCACGCCGTCTTCATGGATACGCAGGCTGACGGTGTAGCTGCCGAACGGGAAGCGGCGGGTATCGAGCTGGTTGATGCCGGCCTGCAGGTAGTAGGTCTGCAGCAGACGGTTGCCGTCGAAGGCATCCACGCGCGCATCGCGTGCCAGCAGCACGGTGAGCGGGGTGGCCTGCACGGCGGCATCGGCATCCACATAGGCCTGGGTGGTGCCCAGGCGCAGGCCCTGGAAGCGGTCCAGCGGCAGCATGCCAAAGCTGAAGGTGCCGCCCAGCGGGCTGGAAAGATTGCGGCGGTCCATGCGGCCCAGCTGCAGGTAGTGCTGCGGGCCCAGGTCGTGCCGGTAATAGGCGTTGTCGAGCTGGAAGTCATCGCGCATGCGCTGGTTGCGATAGCGCTGCTGGCTGTAGTTCCACTCTGCCGCCAGGTGGCCACGCTCGAACATGCCCAGCATGCCCATGCCCTGCGCCGACAGCGCCTGCATGCCGCGACCACCGCTGAGGTTGATGGACTGCTGGTGCAGGAAGGCGTTTTCGGCATTGGCGCTGACGCTGTGGAAGCGGGATGCGGCCGGCTCACCGTTGATCCACTGGCGCGCGACGAACAGCCGCACCGTGCCCTCGCCTTCGTCATACAGGGCCCGCACGGCGGCAGGATCCTGCGGCGGCTCCAGATAGCCGCAGCCCGCGCTGCCCGCGCCGAAACGGCAGGCCAGATGGCTGTTGCGGGGGAGTGGCTGCGAGGCTGCTGCCAGCAGCGCCTGCTGCGCTTCTGCGGACAGCTGCAGAGCGGCCAGCACCGCGGTGGGGTCTTCCAGCTGCACGTGTTCCAAAGTGACGCGCACCGGCATGAGCCCGGTCGAACGACCGAACAGGCTGATGTCGAGTTGTTCGGTCTGACCTTCGACCAGATCCTCGAAACCGGGTGGCACGCCACGCGCCATCACCCACGGTGTGGGCAATGACAAGGCGAGCGCGATCGCCAGCCGGGTGACGGCGGGTGCAGGTGTTTTCATGGGGATGCTGCCGGAAGCGGCCGGCCCGGTGATCGGGCCGGCCCGGGGTGTTACGGCGAAGTGGTCGTCTGCGCCATTGCAATGCTGACCATGCCTTCATACTTGCCGGCCACGGTGATCGGCGCACGGGTCGCCTGGGCGACGACCAGCGGCATCGCGACCGAACCACCCGGAACGCCACCGCTGTACAGGTCCGCTGCCGGGAACTTGGTGTTGACCAGGGTCAGCTCCTGGCGATTCAGGGTGACCGTCAGCGGCACGGACGGCGCGGCGCCGGCGGCATCGGTGGCGATCAGCGATGCGGCATTCACCAGCCGCACCTCGACATCCTTGGCAATGTCATTGGTGTAGATGCGCACCTGCTGGCTCCAGGGCGACAGGCCGCTGGCCGGGTTGTGCACCAGGTTGACGACATCCGGCAACGCCGTGCCATCGTCCTTCAGCAGGGCCAGCGACGTATCAACCTGGGCCCAGACGGAGATGTTCGCTTCGGCGGCGTTGGCGGACAGGGAAGCAGTGGCCAGCGCAGCAGCGAGCGCGGCCTTCTTGAGAATGGCGTTCATGGGGAGTCTCTCTCGGACAGGGAAAATGAAAGCCGCCCTCCCCCTGGAAAGAGGAAGAGCGGCGCCGCCCGCAGAGGTGGTTGCGGGCAACGGAGAGAATGTTAGGAACCCATTGCCATGCAGACCATTCAAGCTTTCCTAAAACATTGAACGCTAAGGAGAAACCTTGAAGACGCTCAATGTTTGAGAGTTATGCAAATTCCCTCACTGATTAAATGCAATAAACCTCATTGCCTTGCCTATGCAGGGTCGAACCGCGCCGAAGAATCCGTGGACGCGCTCCAGATGAACGCATCGCCATGCGCGCGGAACCTGTCGCCGGGCGGAGAACATGATTCGCGCTCGACTGCTGTTCGCATTGCGCGCGATTCAACTGCCGGTCGACGCTACCTCCCGGGCAATGACAACAGGAACGACTCCATGGCCGCCACCAATGCCAAGGGTGTCTCATTCATCGGGTAGTGCCCTGCACTTTCGATGACCTCCAGCGTTGCGTGGCGATAGCGGCACAGATAGGTCTTCTCCATCAGTGATCGGTTGAACGTTGGATCCTTCCCGCCCACCACCACCTTCAACCGATGTTCGCCGATGATCTCATCGCTGAAATCCGTATCTGCCCACGCGGAAAGATAGGCAGCAAATGCGCCGGGCGTGGAGTGCTCCATTGAGTAGTCGGCCTTCCAGTCCAACCAGGCGGCAGGCAGCCGCCCACCGGTGCTGCGGTCGATGATGGTCCGCCGGTTGGCCAGGCTGTCGGCAGCACCCTCCAGCAGGTGGCGCGTGGCCGCGTCATAGGCAATACCACCGCAGGGAACGGGTGCGATGGCCAGCATGGATCGCACACGCTGTGGCGCGAGCACGGCGATGCGTTCGATCGCCATGCCTCCCATGGAATGCCCGACCAGGCTGAAGGTGCCGATCCGCAGCGCATCGGCGAGCGCCAACGCATCATGCGCGATCTCGTCGATGCTGAACTGACCCGTCGCATCGCGCATGCCTCCGTAGCCACGGCAATCCATGAAGACGTAGCTGAAGTGATCGCGCGACAGCCACGGCTCGATCGGCTCGAACGCATGCGCGTCGCCGAACCAGCCATGCAGGACCAGGACGAAGTGAGGCCCCCGCCCCACGCGATGAAAAGTGTTGGCCATGAAGAATCGCCACAGTCAGAAGGAGCACTGATGCTAGGCAGGGCAAGTGCGGCCCGCCGTCGATGGCGGGTCAACCGCTATAGAATCCGGGCCATGCGCAATTCGCTGCTCGATCCCTACGAAGACCTGCCGCGCGATGTTGTGGTCACCTCGAACAACTACGCGGCCGCGTCCACGTTTCCCCGGCATGCCCACCGACGCGGTCAGTTCGCGTTTGCGGCCCGCGGCACCATCAGCGTGACGACACCGCAGGGACGCTGGCTGGTGCCTCCGCAGCGCGCCTGTTGGGTACCGGCGGGGCTGGCCCACGAGATGACGATGCGCGGGCCGGTAACGATGCTCAATGCCTTCCTTTCCATCGAGGCGGCCGCCGCCGTGGCACTGCCAATGCACTGCAGCGTGTATGCGGTCTCTCCCTTGCTGCGGCAGCTGCTGGAGGATGCAGTGGACCTGCCGCCGCTCTACGACGAGGACGGGCGTGCGGGCAAGCTGATGCAACTACTGGTGGCGGAGATCGCGTCGATGCCGACGCTTTCCCTGCATGCGCCATTGCCTGCCGATGCACGCCTCGCACGTATCTGCCGGGCGCTGTTCGATGCGCCTTCGCTCGCCATTGGGCTTGATGAGGTGGCTGCGGAAGCGGGCATGAGCCGTCGCACGTTCACGCGGATGTTCCGCGCGGATACCGGGGTGAGTTTTGCCGAGTGGCGGCAGCAGGTGTGCCTGCTGGTGGCCATCGAACGACTGGGGCAAGGGCAGGCGGTGACGCGCGTGGCACTGGACCTGGGATACGCAAGCCCGAGTGCGTTTTCTGCGGCATTCCGGCGTGTGCTGGGGAGTTCGCCGAGCCAGTATTCAGAGGTGTAGCAAGAGCAGCCGAGCATGGCTCGACTCTACAGAAGCGTGCCAACCAAGGTTGGCACCCACCAGGGTGGCGGCAAAAAAAACGCCCCGCGGATGCGGGGCGTTCCCAGCACAACCTACGCGGGCGATCAGCCCTGGTAGTCGCGCACGTCGCTGCCGGTGTAGACCTGGCGCGGACGGCCGATCTTCATTTCCGGGTCAACCTGCTGTTCCAGCCAATGCGACACCCAGCCGGAGGTACGGCCCAGGGCGAACATGACGGTGAACATTTCGGTCGGGATCTGCAGCGCCTTGTAGATGATGCCGCTGTAGAAATCGACGTTCGGGTACAGCTTGCGGGCGACGAAGTACTCGTCCTGCAGCGCGGCCTGTTCCAGCTTCACGGCCACGTCCAGCAGCGGATCCTGCACGCCCAGCTGCTTGAGCACCTTGCTGGTCATCTCGCCGATGACCTTGGCGCGCGGGTCGAAGTTCTTGTAGACGCGGTGGCCGAAGCCCATCAGGCGGAAGCCCGAGGTCTTGTCCTTGGCCTTGACCACGGCGGACTCGACGTTGTCGGCGCTGCCGATCTCTTCCAGCATCTTCAGCACGGCTTCGTTGGCACCGCCGTGGGCCGGACCCCACAGCGCGGTGACGCCAGCGGCGACCGACGCGTACGGGTTGGCACCGGTCGAACCGACCAGGCGCACGGTCGAGGTCGAGGCGTTCTGCTCGTGGTCGGCGTGCAGGATGAACAGCAGGTCCAGCGCCTTGACCACGTCCGGGTTCAGGTCGTACTGGCCGTCCGCCGACTCGAAGGTCTGCTTCAGGAAGCGGCTGACGTAGTCCAGCGAGGTGTCCGGCTTGTTGGCCGGCAGGCCCTTGCCGTGGCGGTAGATCAGCGCCGACAGGGTCGGCACCTTGGCGATCAGGCGCACGGCGGCCTGGCGGCGCTGTTCGGCGTCGGACAGGTCCAGCGAGTCGTGGTAGATGGCCGACAGCTGCGCGATCGCAGCAGCCAGGATGGCCATCGGGTGGGCGTCCTTGGCGAAGCTGCCGATCAGGGTGTTGATCGAATCGTCGACGTTGGCTTCGGCAGCCAGCTCATCGGTGAAGGCCTTCAGCTGCTCGGCGCTCGGGCGCTCGCCGTTGATCAGCAGGTAGGCCACTTCGACGTAGCTCGACTTTTCCGACAACTGTTCGATCGGGTAGCCGCGGTACAGCAGCACGCCCTTGTCGCCGTCGATGTAGGTGATGGCGGACTTGCAGCTGGCCGTCGCGGTGAAGCCGGAATCGTAGGTGAAATACCCCGTTTCCTTGGTCAGCTTCGCGATGTCGACGCAGTCGTTGCCAAGGGTGGGTTTGATGACGGGCAGAACGACCGACTTATCGCCGGCGTTGAGCGTGACCTGATCAAGATCGGACACTGTGTGCGCTCCTTCATGGGAAGGCGCCTGCCCAAGCGCATTGGTCAGGCACGTGAATGACGTCCTCGGCCTGTGCCGGGGATCAGGTCATTATCGCACAGCAGCATTTGTCGGGTGCTAGACGGAAGTCGTATACGACAGGCGGCCAGACGCCGGCCGTTGAGCGGCCCGGATCGGCAAAAGCGCTGTCACACGAACGCAGTGTTCCGCCCATCCAAACGCCCGTTGGGCAGGCGTTGGGGAAAAACAAACGGCCGCGCAGAGCGCGGCCGTCGGTTCGAAGCAGGATCGACAGATCAGCGCGCGTAGCGCTTCTGGAACTTGTCGATACGGCCCGAGGTGTCGATGACCTTGTGCTTGCCCGTGTAGAACGGGTGCGAAGCCGAGGAAATTTCAACCTTCACCAGCGGGTAGTCGTTGCCGTCTTCCCACTTGATGGTTTCCTTCGTCGCCATGGTCGAGCGGGTCAGGATCTTGAAATCGGAGGTGACGTCATGGAAGACGACGTCGCGGTAGTTCGGATGGATATCGGCCTTCATGGGCTCACACCGTAAATGGGCTGGTGGTCAAGAGCGGCATTATAAGCACCGGTTGCCGCCCGGGGCAACCGGTGCCGGGCAATTGACTTCAGTCCGCGCCCAGGGCCTGGCGTACCAGGGCCTCGAAACGCTGCTGGTCGTAGGCCATCAGCAGATCGCAGTTGTCCGGCTGGCCGGTCTGGCGGTTCCAGTCGACGATGGTGGCACCGCGGCTGAACGTGCCGTTCAGTTCCACGTTCAGCGGCCGCGACTCGACCTGCAGCTGCCCTTCCGGGTTCAGTGCCCAGGCCATGGCCACCGCATCGGCGGTGTACCAGCGGCCGCCTTTGGCGTCTTCAGACAGCGCGCGGGTCTTGCGCGAAATCAGCTCGTAGAAGCGGGCGCGATCGGAGTCGGCCTGCAGCCACGTCTCGGCATCTTCCAGCGGCAGGCCATGGGCGACGGTTGCCTCCCAGTCCGACACCAGCAGGTGCTTGAACGAGGTGAACACCACGTGCGCCGCTTCAGGGTCGAAGGCGATGTTGAACTCGGCCGCCGGGGTGATGTTGCCGTGGCAGGTGACTGCGCCTCCCATCACCACGATGCGCTTGATGCGCTGGGGCAGGGTCGGGTCCAGCTTCAGTGCCAGGGCCAGGTTGGTCAGCGGGCCGAGCATCACCAGCATCAGTTCGCCGGCGTGCTCATGCGACAGGCGCAGGATGGCCAGTGCAGCGTGCTCGGCTTCAGCCTGGCGGCTCGGCGGCGGCAGGTCCACGTCGCCGTAGCCGTCACGGCCATGCACGTGGGCAGCGTCGACGGAAGGATGCAGCAGCGGATCCGGGCTGCCGGCAAACACCGGTACGTCGGCGCGGCCGACGATGTCGCAGAGCTTGAGGGCATTGCGGACGGTGTACTGCAGGCCGACATTGCCGGCGGCGATGGTCAGGGCGACCACGTCATGCCGTTCATCGGCAAAGGCCATCAGCAGGGCCAGGGCGTCGTCCACACCGGGGTCGGTGTCGATCAACAGGGGGATCTTGTGGGTCATCGTTGCCGTCTTCAGATCGGCAACGAAGTGTGGACCGGGATGATGACCGTTGCAAGTACGGGGGTTCTGGCAGGGCTGCGCCCTGCACCCGCAGAATCAACGGCAAACGCCAGAGCAACGGCAAAAGCTGGTTTCCTGGGGGATGCGGGGTGGGTCCGATTGCGGGGGACGCCGTAAACCCGTCCTTGGGGGCTTGGCCGCGGCATCCATGCCGCGGACACCCCCGCAACCGGACCCACCCCGCCTTCGACAGATTTCCACGGCTGTTGGTGGGTGTCGACCAAGGTCCACACCCATCAAGGTGGCATTACGCCGAGGCGTAACGCACGGCGGTGCCGATCCAGCGCTGCACCACGCGGTCGGCCAGCGCGGGTTGCTGGTCCAGCAGGCGCTCGGCGAGGTCATGCACGCCGGGCAGCAGGCCGGCGTCGCGGGCCAGGTCGGCGATGCGGAAACCGGCCAGGCCGGTCTGCCGCGTACCCAGCAGTTCGCCGGGACCACGCAGCTCCAGATCCTTTTCGGCGATGACGAAGCCATCGTTGGTTTCACGCATGGTCTGCAACCGCTCGCGTGCCATCTGCGAGAGCGGCGCCTGGTACAGCAGCACGCAGCGCGACACCGCCGAACCACGGCCGACGCGGCCGCGCAGCTGGTGCAGCTGGGCCAATCCGAGGCGCTCGGCGTTCTCGATCACCATCAGCGAGGCGTTCGGCACATCCACGCCCACTTCAATCACCGTGGTTGCCACCAGCAGGTCGATGTCGCCGGCCTTGAACGCCACCATCGTCGCCAGCTTCTCGGCGGCTTTCAGGCGGCCATGCACCAACCCCACGCGAACGCCGGGCAGCAGCGCCTGCAGCGATTCGTAGGTGGCCTGCGCGGGCGTTGCATCCAGCTCTTCGCTTTCCTCGATGAGCGTGCACACCCAGTACACCTGCCGCCCTTCCTGGCAGGCCAGCGCGATGCGCTCGATCAGCTCCGGGCGGCGATCGTTGTTGAGGGCCACGGTCTGCACCGGCGTGCGGCCGGGCGGCAGTTCGTCGATGGCAGAGACATCCAGGTCCGCGTATTCGGACATCGCCAGCGTGCGTGGAATCGGTGTGGCGGTCATCACCAGCTGGTGCGGGACGCTGTTGCCGCCCGCGCCCTTGTCACGCAGGGCCAGACGCTGGTGCACGCCGAAGCGGTGCTGCTCGTCGACGATGGCCAGGGCCAGGTCCTGGAACACCACCGCCTCCTGCATCAGCGCGTGGGTGCCGACCACCACCTGCGCTTCGCCATTGGCGACCTGTTCCATCACCTTGGCGCGCGCCTTGCCGGTGACCTTGCCGGCCAGCCAGGCGATGCGCACACCGAGCGGTTCCAGCCAGCCGCGCAGGTTGTTGAGGTGCTGCTCGGCCAGCAGTTCGGTGGGAGCGGCCAATGCGACCTGCTTGCCCTGCTCCACCGCCAGCATCGCCGCCAGCGCGGCGACCACGGTCTTGCCCGAGCCGACATCGCCCTGCACCAAGCGCAGCATCGGGCTGGGCCGTGCGAGATCCTCACGGATCTGCTTGAACACGCGCGCCTGCGCACCGGTCAGTGCGAATGGCAGCTGCTTCAGCAGCGCCTTGGCCAGCTTGCCAGGACCGCCCAGCGGCGGCGCATGGTGCGCCTGCAACGCGATGCGCTGGCGACGCAGGCTGAGGTGGTGGGCCAGCAGCTCTTCCATCGCCAGGCGGCGCTGCGCCGGGTGGGTGCCGGTGGCCAGCGCGGCCAGATCGGCATCCGGCGGTGGCCGATGCACGGTCAACAGCGCGCTGCGCAGCGACGGCAGGCCGAGGCCATCGAGCCAGCCGCTGGGCAGCAGTTCCAGGGTGCTTTCCTCGGGCAGGCGATCCAGGGCCTGGCCGATCAGCTTGCGCATGGTCATCGGGCCCACGCCTTCGACGGTGGGATACACCGGGTCGAGGCGGTCGCCGAGTTCGGGGTCGTCGTTGCGGCCCAGCACCTGGTAGCTGGGATGGACGATCTCCAGGCCGAGGTGGCCTGGCTTGGGCGTGCCGAAGCAGCGCAACCGGTTGCCGACCGCGAACTGGCCGACCTGCTGCTGGCGGAAATGGAAGAAGCGCAGCACCAGGGTGCCCTGCCCCTCGTCCTCCACCGCCACTTTCAGCATCGGCCGGTAGCGCATGCCGCGTTCGACCGCGACCACCCGCACTTCCACCTGCGCCGGTACACCCGAACGCAGGTCTTCGATGCGGGTCAGCCGGGTCCGGTCTTCATAGCGCAGCGGCAGGTGAAGCCAGAGATCCTGCAGGGTGGCCAGGCCACGCGCCTGCAGTTTGGCGGCCACAGCCGGACCGACGCCCGCGAGCATCGCCAGGGATGCTTCGCCGGACGGTGACAGTACCGGAGTGACCGCCGCCTTGCGTGCCACGTAGCGGTCAGTCGATGACCATCACCGCGTCGACCTCGAAGTTGGCGCCCTTCGGCAGGCCGGAGACTTCGATGGTGGAACGGGCCGGGTACGGGGCCTGGAAGTAGTCCTGCATGACCGCGTTGACCTTGGCGAACTCGCCCAGGTCGGTCAGGTACAGGCCCAGGCGCACGACCTTGTCCAGCGAACCGCCAGCGGCTTCGGCCACGGCCTTGAGGTTGTCGAAGGCGCGGCGGGCCTGCGCTTCGACGTCACCAGCGCCGACGACATCGCCGGTAGCCGGGTCGAGCGGGATCTGGCCGGAGAAGTACACGGTGTTGCCGGCGCGCACGGCCTGCGAGTACGGGCCGATGGCGGCGGGAGCCTTTTCGGTGTTGATGATCTGGCGGGACATGGGTCGCTCCGGTGCTTGGGGGAAAACAGAGCGGTGATTGTACCGGCTGGGCGCGGCATCGGCTGGGGTCGGATCCGTTTCCCGGCGGGAAACGGATCCGACCCCGTGCGTCGTGTGCGCGGAACGTCATCCACGCATGGCGTGGACCTACTGGCGGCGTACCGACTGCACGACCGACAGGCGGCGCAGGCGGCGCATCACTTCGGCCAGGTGGTTGCGGTCGCGCACCTGGATGTTGAACGCCAGCACGGCGGCGTTGAAGTCACGGTCCAGGTAGTCCACGCGCTCGATGTTGGAGTGACTCTGCGCGATGGCGGCAGCCAGCTGCGCCAGCACGCCGGTGCCGTTCTCCACTTCCACCACCAGCGAGGTGTCGTAGTCGCCGGACACGGTGGTGTCCCAGCCGATCGGCACCCAGCGCTCGGGCGACTTGCGCAGCTCGGCCAGGTTCGGGCAGTCCATGCGGTGCACCACGATGCCCTTGCCGGCGGTGTGGTAGCCCATGATCTCGTCGCCGGGAATCGGCTGGCAACAGCCGGCGAAGGTGACCACGCCGCGCTCGCTGCCGTTGATCAGGATCTTTTCCTGCGAATGGTGGCGTGAATGCGGGCCGCCGCGCAGTTCGGCGTAGGCCATCAGCGCCTGCGCCGCCTGGGTCGGCATCCAGTTGCCCAGGGCGACCTCGGCCAGCAGCGCCTCCAGGCGCGGGAAACGGTGTTCGGCCAGGAATGCATCCAGGCGCCCCTTCGGCAGCCGCTCCAGCGAGGAATCCATCGCCTCCAGCGCACGGTCGAGCATGCGGTGGCCCAGCTGCACGGCATCTTCGTGCTCCAGCTGCTTGAGCTGGTGGCGGATGGCGGTGCGCGCCTTGCTGGTGACCACGAATTCCAGCCACTGCGGTTTCGGCGTGGCCGAGCGTGCGGTGATGATCTCCACCGACTGCCCCGACACCAGCTTGGTGCGCAGCGGCACCAGTTTCTTGTCCACGCGCGAGGCCACGGCCATGTTGCCCACGTCGGTATGCACGGCGTAGGCGAAATCGAGTGCAGTGGAGTTGCGTGGCAGGGCCAGGATCTTGCCCTTCGGGGTGAACAGGTAGACCTCGTCCGGGAACAGGTCGACCTTGACGTTGTCGAGGAACTCCAGCGAGGAACCGGCGGCGCGCTGCGAGTCGATCAGCTCGACGATCCAGGCGTGCGCGCGGCTCTGCGCGCTGTTGGGCGAATCGCCGCCGAACTTGTAGGTCCAGTGCGCGGCCACGCCGCGTTCGGCGATCAGGTCCATTTCCTCGGTACGGATCTGCACTTCGATCGGCGAACCATACGGCCCGAACAGCACCGTGTGCAGCGACTGGTAACCGTTGGCCTTGGGAATGGCGATGAAGTCGCGGAAACGGCCATCGAGCGGCTTGAAGGTGGCGTGCACCGAGCCCAGCGCGTGGTAGCAGCTGGGCACGCTGCGCACGACCAGGCGGAAGCCGAACACGTCCATCACCTGGTCGAAGGATTTGTTCTCGTCGCGCATCTTGTTGTAGATGCTCCACGGGGTCTTGATGCGGCTGATCAGCCGATGCTCGATCCCCTCCTTGGCCAGGCGCTGCGACAGCTGCACTTCCACCTGCGCCATCGCCTCGCGGCGTACCACCGGCTGGCTGCGGATGTGCTTTTCAATGATGGCGTGGCGCCACGGGTACAGCGCCTTGAACCCCAGGTTCTGCAGCTCGCTCTTGACCAGGCTCATGCCCAGGCGCTGGGCGATGGGCGCGTAGATCTCCAGCGTCTCGCGGGCGATGCGGCCGCGTGCTTCGCGGCTCTGCGCGCCCAGCGTGCGCATGTTGTGCAGGCGGTCGGCCAGCTTGATCATGATCACGCGCAGATCGCGCGACATCGCCAGCAGCATCTTGCGGAAGCTCTCGGCCGCCGCTTCCTGGCGGTCGCGGAACTTCAGCTTGTCCAGCTTGGTCACGCCGTCGACCAGTTCGGCCACGGCTTCGCCGAACTCGGCGGCCAGCGCCTCACGGGTCAGCGGGGTGTCTTCGATGGTGTCGTGCAGGATCGCGGCGATCAGCGCTTCCACGTCCAGGCCGAGCTCGGCCAGCACCTGGGCCACGGCCACCGGATGGGTGATATAGGGCTCGCCCGACTTGCGCGTCTGCCCAGCGTGCGCGGAGGCTCCGACTTCCCAGGCACGGCGCAGCAGCGGCAGCTGTTCCGGCGGCAGGTAATGAGCGGCGCGTTCAAGCTGGAGGACGTAGTCGGGTACGGCGGCAGCGGGGGCTGCGGCGACCTTGGCAGTGGGGCCTGGGTTCATGCCCGAAGCCTATTCCAGCGCGACGTTTACGGCAAATCCTGAATGCGAAACAGCCCGCACGGGGCGGGCTGTTCGGCGATCCAGCAATGACGTTGATCGATGCGATCAATCGTCGTTCTTGGACATGTCTTCGTCGGCGACCACTTCGGCGGCGGCCCACTCCAGCGCTTCGCGCTCGGCGCGCTCACGCTCGGCCTTCTCGACTTCGTCGATCAGCGCGTTGTCGATCTTGCGGGCGGCGATTTCGCGCAGCGCCAGCACGGTCGGCTTGTCCTCGGTCTCGCTGTTGTCCAGCGTGGCCTGCACGCCGTTGGCGAGCTGGCGGGCACGCTTGGAAGCCATCATGACCAGTTCGAAACGGTTGTTAACGACTTCCAGGCAATCTTCTACGGTGATGCGGGCCATACGGGCTCCCGGCGACCGGTCGGCCGCTCAGTCGAATGAGGGAAAGGGGACGGAGTGTACTGGCAGGGGCTGGACAAAATCAAGCCAACCCCCACCCGATTCTTTTGGAATCAGTCAGTTGCGCCCGGATCGGGGGTCAACAGGGCCTGGATCAGGCCGGCATGGCGGACCTTCTGGGCCTCCCGGCGCAGGCGGCTGGCGGTGAAGATGGCGCACAGCTCGTCCACGGCGGTGTCGAACACCTCGTTGACGATGACGTAGTCGAACTCGTTGAAGTGCAGCATTTCATCGCGGGCCGCGCCCAGGCGCTGGGCGATGACCGCCTCGCTGTCCTGGCCGCGCTTGCGCATGCGGTCCTGCAGGGCCTGCTTGGACGGCGGCAGGATGAACACGGTGACCGTGCCCGGCACCAGCTGGCGCACCTGCTGCGCCCCCTGCCAGTCGATTTCCAGCAGCACGTCCTGGCCGGCAGCCAGCTGCGGCTCCACCGACTGGCGGGCGGTGCCCTTCCAGTCTCCGTGCACCCAGGCATGCTCGAAGAAGTCGCCGGCGGCGATCATTTCCTCGAACTTCTCCGCAGAGACGAAATGGTAGTGCTGGCCGTTCACTTCACCGGGGCGCATCGCGCGCGAGGTGAAGGAGATCGACAGGGCGATCTGCGGGTCACGCGCCAGGGTCGCATTGACGATGCTGCTCTTGCCGGCGCCGGACGGGGCGGCAACGATGTACAGCGTGCCGCGCGCAACGGCGTCCGACGGCTTCGACGGGGCGCTCATGCGGCGGATCCAACGGCTTGATTTCGCAAAATTTTTCCTCGGTGTTCCAGATCCGGCGCGGAGGATCGCGCCAGGACGGCGGGGGCTGCGCGGAACATCCTGGAACCAGGCCCGGCAGACGCTTCCCCGGGGTACGGGCACGCAACTTTACCAGAGCGGCCCCGTTGCGCGCCCGCCCGGCAGGCGCCGGGCCTTGTGCCACATGGACGTGCGGGGGCCTGTGCTATAACCGGGCCGTACCCAACGACAGCCCGGAGGCCTGCGCCTCCCCGCCATCCCAGGAGAACGGCATGCCATCGATGAGCCGCCGCCAGTTCCTGAAAGTGACCGGGACAACCCTGGTCGGCTCCAGCCTGGCATTGATGGGCTTCGCGCCCGGCATCGCGCTCGCGGAGGTCAGGCAGTACAAGCTGACCCGCGCGACCGAGACCCGCAACACCTGTACCTACTGTTCGGTGGCCTGCGGCATCCTGATGTACAGCCTCGGCGATGGCGCCAAGAACGCCGAGCCGAGCATCTTCCATATCGAGGGCGACCCGGACCATCCGGTCAACCGCGGCACGCTGTGCCCGAAGGGTGCCGGCCTGGCCGACATCATCCACAGCAAATCGCGCCTGCTCTATCCCGAGTACCGCGCGCCGGGCTCGAACGAGTGGAAGCGGCTGAGCTGGGATGATGCGCTGGACCGCATCGCGCGGCTGATGAAGGAGGACCGCGACGCCAACTTCGTGCAGAAGAACGAAGCCGGGCAGACGGTCAACCGCTGGCTGACCACCGGCATGCTGGCGGCCTCGGCCACCAGCAATGAAACCGCGGTGCTGACCCACAAGGTCGTGCGCTCCCTGGGCATGCTGGCATTCGACAACCAGGCACGTGTCTGACACGGCCCGACGGTGGCAGGTCTTGCCCCGACGCTAGGCCGTGGTGCGATGACGAATCACTGGGTCGACATCAAGAATGCCGACCTGATCCTGATCATGGGTGGCAATGCCGCCGAGGCGCACCCGTGCGGGTTCAAATGGGTGACCGAGGCCAAGGCACACAACAAGGCACGCCTGATCGTGGTCGATCCGCGCTTCAACCGCTCGGCCGCGGTGGCCGACGTGTACGCGCCGATCCGCACCGGCACCGACATCGTGTTCCTGGGCGGCCTGATCAACTACCTGTTGACCGAGGACCGCATCCAGCACGAGTACGTGCTGAACTACACCGACATGTCGTTCCTGGTGAAGGACGAATTCGCCTTCAAGGACGGCCTGTATTCGGGCTACAACGAAGAGAAGCGCAGCTACGACCGCTCCAGCTGGGACTACGCCTACGGTGACGATGGCTTCGTGCGCAGCGACCCGACGCTGAAGGACCCGCGCTGCGTCTACAACCTGCTCAAGCAGCACTACGCGCGCTACACCGTGGAGATGGTCGAACGCATCTGCGGCACGCCCGCCGACAGCATCCGACAGGTCTGGGACATGATCGCGTCCACCGCCGGCAAGGACAAGGCGATGACCATCCTGTACGCGCTGGGCTGGACGCAGCACTCGATCGGTGCGCAGAACGTGCGTGCCGGCACCATGGTGCAGCTGCTGCTGGGCAACATCGGCGTGGCCGGTGGTGGCATGAACGCGCTGCGCGGGCATTCCAACATCCAGGGCCTGACCGACATCGGCCTGATGTCCGACCTGCTGCCCGGCTACCTGACGTTGCCGAAGCAGGACGAGCAGGACTACGACGCCTACATTGCCAAGCGCACGCAGAAGCCGCTGCGCGCCAACCAGATGTCGTTCTGGCAGAACTACCCGAAGTTCCACGTCAGCCTGATGAAGTCGTGGTGGGGCGATGCCGCCACCGCCGACAACAACTGGTGCTTCGACCACCTGCCCAAGCTCGACAAGCCGTACGACATGCTGCAGGCGTACGAGCTGATGAACGAGGGCAAGATCCACGGCTACATCTGCCAGGGCTTCAATCCGCTGGCCTCGGCGCCGAACAAGGGCAAGCTGATCAGTGCGTTCTCCAAGCTGAAGTTCATGGTCAGCATGGACCCGCTGGAAACCGAGACCATCGCCTTCTGGCAGAACCACGGTGCGCTGAACGACGTCGATCCGGGCACGATCCAGACCGAAGTGTTCCGCCTGCCGACGACCTCCTTCGCCGAGGAGAACGGCGCAGTCGTGAACTCCTCGCGCTGGCTGCAGTGGCACTGGAAGGGTGCCAATCCGCCAGGCGAAGCGCGCAGCGACATCGAGATCATGTCCGAGCTGTTCCATCGCATCAAAGCGATGTACGAGAAGGACGGCGGTGCATGGTGGGAGCCGGTGCGCGACCTGGCCTGGAAGTATTCCAACCCGGAACTGCCGACGCCGGAAGAACTGGCGATGGAATACAACGGCAAGGCACTGGTCGACGTGTTCGATCCGAAGGATCCGACCAAGCTGGTACGCAAGGCCGGCGAACAGCTGGCCGCATTCGGCGATCTGCGCGACGACGGCAGCACCTCCTCCGGCTGCTGGATCTACATCGGTGCCTGGGGCCCGACCGGCAACATGATGGCGCGGCGTGACAACAGCGACCCCACCGGCATCGGCAACACGCTGGGCTGGGCCTGGGCGTGGCCGGCCAACCGCCGCGTGATGTACAACCGCGCCTCGTGCGACGTGGCCGGCCAGCCGTTCGATCCGCGACGCACGCTGCTGGCATGGAACGGCAAGAACTGGGGCAGCGTGGACGTGCCCGACTTCAAGGCCGACGAGGATCCGGCCGGCGGCATGGGCCCGTTCATCATGAACCCGGAGGGCATCGCCCGCTTCTTCGCCAAGGCCGGCATGGCCGAGGGACCGTTCCCGGAGCACTACGAACCGTTCGATACACCGCTGCGCAGCAACCCGCTCAGCCCCGGCCAGGCACTGACGCTGAACAACCCGGCCGCGCGCGTGTTCGCCAGCGACCGTGCACAGATCGGTTCGCCGGACGAGTTCCCGCATGTGGCCACCACCTACCGCCTGACCGAGCATTTCCACTTCTGGACCAAGCACGGCAAGCTCAACGCCATCATCCAGCCCGAGCAGTTCGTCGAGATCGGCGCGGCGTTGGCCGACGAGCTGGGCATCAACAACGGCAGCCGCGTGCGGGTCAGTTCCAAGCGCGGCCACATCGAAGCGGTGGCCATGGTGACCAAGCGCATCAAGGCCCTGCAGATCGATGGCCGGACCGTGCACCAGGTGGGCGTGCCGATCCACTGGGGCTTCCTCGGTGCGGCCAAGCCCGGATACATCGCCAACACGCTGACCAACGCCATCGGTGACGGCAACTCGCAGACGCCGGAATCGAAGTGCATCCTGGTCAAGGTCGAGAAGGTGTAGGAGACACGCCATGTCACTGCAATCCCTGGACATCATCCGCCGCTCGGCCACCACCACGCCCTCGCCGGAGGCGCGTGGTGCGCACACCGGCCAGGTCGCCAAGCTGATCGATGTGAGCAAGTGCATCGGCTGCAAGGCCTGCCAGGTCGCCTGCATGGAGTGGAACGACCTGCGCGACGAAGTGGGCAGCTGCGTCGGCAGCTATGACAACCCGCCCGACCTGAGCGAACAGTCGTGGACGGTGATGAAGTTCCGCGAGTACGAGGACGAGAAGGGCAAGCTGGAGTGGCTGATCCGCAAGGAAGGCTGCATGCACTGCAGCGATCCGGGCTGCCTGAAGGCCTGTCCGTCACCCGGCGCGATCATCCAGTACGCCAACGGCATCGTCGACTTCCAGGAAGAGAACTGCATCGGCTGCGGCTACTGCGTGACCGGTTGCCCGTTCGACGTGCCGCGCATCTCCAAGAAGGACCACAAGGCCTACAAGTGCACGCTGTGTTCGGACCGGGTGGCGGTAGGCCAGGAACCGGCCTGCGTGAAGACCTGCCCGACCGGCGCGATCACCTTCGGCAGCAAACAGGCGATGACCGAGCACGCGGCCGGACGGGTGGAAGACCTGAAATCGCGCGGCTACGAGAACGCCGGCCTGTACGACCCGCAGGGCGTGGGTGGCACCCACGTGATGTACGTGCTGCAGCACGTGGACAAGCCCGAGCTGTACGCCGACCTGCCCAAGGACCCGCGCATCAGCCCGATGGTGGAAGTCTGGAAGGGCGTGGCCAAGCCGCTGGGCGTGCTGGCCATCGCCGCCACCGCCTTCGCCGGCTTCCTGCACTACATCGGCATCGGCCGCAACACGGTCAATGACGAGGAAGAAGAGGAAGCCGAACACGAGGCGAAGAAGATCGAAGAGGAGCAGCGGCCATGAAGTACGCCCCGCACCCGCGCCAGATCATCCGCTACCGCGCGCCGACCCGCATCAATCACTGGATCGTGGCGATCTGCTTCGTGCTGACCGCGCTGTCCGGGCTGGCATTGTTCCACCCTGCCCTGTTCCCGTTGACGCAGCTGTTCGGTGGTGGACCGTGGACGCGCATCCTGCATCCGTTCATCGGCCTGGCCATGGTGGTGGGCTTTGCGCTGCTGGCGTTCCGCATGTGGCGTGACAATCTGCCGACCGCCGACGATGGAAAGTGGATGCGTGGCATGCGCGATGTGCTGCGCAACGAGGATGAGAAGCTGCCGCCGGTGGGCCGCTTCAATGCCGGCCAGAAGCTGCTGTTCTGGGCCATCATCGGTTGCCTGTCGGCGCTGCTGCTGACCGGCTTCGTGATCTGGCGGCAGTACTTCAGCCACTTCTTCCCGATCGGGGTGATCCGCTTCTCGGTGCTGGCCCATGCGCTGTTCGGCTGGGTGCTGGTGTGCGCGATCGTGGTGCACATCTATGCAGCGATCTGGATCAAGGGCTCGGTGCGGGCGATGACCCAGGGCAAGGTGACCTATGGGTGGGCGTACAAGCATCACCGGCAGTGGTTCCGGGACATCCTGCGCGGACGTCGGGAAGAGGGTTAGCGGCAGGGCCTGCGGCCCTGCACCCGCTTCAAGCCAAGGCAACAGCAGCAGCGGCTATCCGTGGGATTGCGGGGTTCTGCGTTGCTGTTGGTGGGTGTCGACCTTGGTCGACACGATGAACACGGCAACGACAGAAACCAGTTTTTGTAGAGTCGAGCCATGCTCGACCGCGTTGCTTGAACAGGCTGGACGCCAGCGCCGACAACGGCGAGGATGGAGGCTGGTTCTTCTGGCTGGCCCTGCATGGCGCAACGCATCCTTGAACCCGGTGAGATCGAGACGCTCGCCTCGCGCGATGTGCCGCGCATCATCCTGCCCGATGTCACGTCCCTGTTCGCTGAGCGCGCCACGCGCCTGCGCAGCCTGGCTGCGCACAGTGCCATCGGCGGTTACCTGCAGCTGCTGGCGGCGTTGGCCGATGCACAGCAGGCGCTGCTGGATGAGCTGACACCGCAACAGCGCGAGGCACTGCAGTCGCAGGCGCGCGCGCAGCAGTCGAGTGCGGCGGTCGGTGCCGGCATGCCGTTGCGGCCGGCCAACACGCTTCAGTTGGACGGGCGTTGGCGCGACTGGCTGCGCACGCTGTGCCAGCACTGTGCCGACGAAGCCGGGCTGCCGGTGGAAACCCGCCAGGAGCTGCAACGCGTCGCCGCGGCCGACGATGCCTGGCTGGATGCACAGGCCCATGCCGTGCTGGAGCGCGATGACGCGCCGTCGGTGGATGCGGTCGCTGCGCTGCTGGTGATGAACGCACTGCAGGTTTACTGGGCAGTGCTCGCAGCCAGCTTCCGCCCCACCGACCTGAAGCCGCTGGCCGATGCGCCAGGGCTGTGCCCGCTGTGCGGCACGTTGCCGGTGACCAGCGTGGTGCAGGCGCGTCCGCCCTATGCCTCCTACCGCTACCTGTCGTGCTCGCTGTGCGCCTGCCAGTGGCACTACGTGCGCGTGCAGTGCAGCCAGTGTGGTGCCGCCGGCAAGGATATCGCCTATCGCGCCCTGGCCGATGTGGACGGCGACAGCGGCGAGGCGGTGCGCGAGAGCGCGGTACGCGCCGAGACCTGCGACCACTGCCACAGCTACCGCAAGATCCTGTATCTGGAAAAGGACCCGTCACTGGAACCGGTGGCCGATGACCTCGGCACGCTGTCGCTGGATCTGCTGCTGGCCGAGGAAGGCTATGCGCGTGCCAGCCAGAATCCGCTGCTGTGGCAATCCGACGGCGATTGAGGCGATGACAGCCTCGCCCCCCACCCCGGCATCGGCCGCCGCCCTGCCCTCGCTGGACCGATTGCTGCGCCTGCCTGCACTGGCGGCACTGATCGAAGGCCACGGCCGCAGCCGCATCACCCAGCTGCTGCGTTCGCACCTGCAGGTGCTGCGTGACCGTATCAGCGCCGGGCAGCTGTCGACCGCGCAGCTGCAGGAAGCCATTGATGGCCCGGCACTGGTCGCGGCACTCAACGCCACACTGGCGGCCGATGCACGGCTGGGCCTGCAGCCGATGTTCAACCTGACCGGCACCGTGCTGCACACCAACCTGGGCCGTGCCCTGTTGCCCGAGGCCGCGGTGCAGGCAGTCACCCGCGTGATGACCGCGCCGGTCGATCTGGAATTCGACATCGCCCGTGGTCGTCGCGGCGACCGCGATGCGCGGGTACAGGCACTGATCTGCGAGCTGACCGGTGCCGAAGCCGCAACCGTGGTCAACAACAATGCGGCAGCGGTCCTGCTGCTGCTCAACAGCCTGGCCAACCGCCGCGAGGTGGTCGTCTCCCGCGGCGAGCTGGTGGAGATCGGCGGCGCTTTCCGCATCCCGGATGTGATGCGCAGCGCGGGCGCGCGGCTGCTGGAAGTGGGTACCACCAACCGCACCCATCCGGCCGACTTCACCAACGCCATCGGCGCGTGCACAGCGCTGCTGATGGAGGTGCACGCCAGCAACTACGCGATCACCGGATTCACTGCCAAGGTCGACACCACGGCGATGGCCGCGATCGCGCACGAGCATGGCCTGCCGCTGGTGGTGGACCTGGGCAGTGGCAGCCTGTGCGATCTGGCCACGTTCGGCCTGCCGCACGAGCCCACCGTGCAGGAAACATTGACGGCCGGCGCCGATCTGGTTTCGTTCAGCGGCGACAAGCTGCTGGGTGGCCCGCAGGCCGGCATCATCGCCGGCCGCGCCGACCTGATCGCGCGGATCAACCGCAACCCGCTCAAGCGCGCACTGCGCATGGACAAGATGGGACTGGCTGCACTGGAAGCGGTGCTGGCCCTGTACCGCGAACCGGAGCTGCTGGCACAACGCCTGCCGACCCTGCGCACGCTGTCGCGCACGCAGGATGACATCGATGCGCAGGCCGAGCGCCTGCTGCAACCGATGCGGTCCGTGCTGGCAGCCGCCTACACCCTTGAACGGGCATTGATGCATAGCCAGATCGGCAGCGGCGCGCAGCCACAGGCGCAGCTGGCAAGCGCCGGACTGCGCATCACGGCCGCGCGGCGCGGTGGGCTGGACCGCCTGGCCAAGCGACTGCGCCAGCTGCCCCGACCAGTGCTGGGCCGAATCGCCGAAGACGCACTGTGGCTGGACCTGCGCTGCCTGGAACCCGGGGACGAAGCGGCCTTCCTCGCCCAATGGAGCGCGCTGCAGGCATGATCGTCGGCACCGCCGGGCATATCGACCATGGCAAGACAAGCCTGCTGCGCGCACTGACCGGCATCGAAACCGATCGCCTGCAGGAAGAGCGTACGCGCGGCATCTCCATCGAATTGGGCTATGCCTATGTCCCGGTGGAAAGCACGCACGACGACCGTCCGGCGACAACACTGGGCTTCGTCGACGTGCCGGGCCATGAGCGCTTCGTGCACACGATGGTGGCCGGCGCCACAGGTATCGATGTCGCCCTGCTGGTAATCGCCGCCGACGACGGTGTGATGCCGCAGACCCGCGAGCATCTGGCCATCCTGCAACTGCTGGGCGTGAACCGTGGTGCGGTGGCCCTGACCAAGATCGACCGTGTGGATGCGGCGCGCATCGCCCGGGTCGAGATCGAGATCGCTGCGCTGCTGGCCGCGACACCGCTGCAGAATTCCCCTCTGTTCGCCTGCAACAGCACCGCGCCCGGCGATGCCGGCATCAGCGCACTGCGAACCCAGCTGCACGCGTGGGCGGCGGATGACGCCAGCACGCGCCAGGCCGAACTGCGCTGCGAACTGTTCCGCATGCCGGTGGACCGCGTGTTCTCATTGGCAGGCCACGGCACGCTGGTGACCGGCGCAGTGCACGGGGGCATCGCCGCGGTGGGTGAGCATCTGCAGCTGATGCCGGCCGCCACGGAAGTGCGAATACGCAGCATCCACGCGCAGAACCAGGCCAGCGACCACGCAATGGCCGGGCAACGCTGCGCGTTGAACCTGGCGGCAATCGCCCGCGACGACATTCACCGCGGCGACTGGATCGCCGACCCTCGCGCACTGCTGGCCACCACCCGCGTTGATGTGCGCCTGCGGCTTTCCGCGTTGGCCGCACCATTGCGCGACTGGGCGCCGCTGCATATCCACTGGGGCACGATGCACCAGCAGGCCCATGTGGTGCTGCTGGAAGACGACGATCACGGCAATGGGCAGTTGGTGCAACTGGTGTTCGATGCACCGGTCTGTGCGATGTGTGGGGATCGCTTCATCGCCCGCGATTCAGCGGCGACCCACACGCTGGGCGGTGGCCTCGTACTCGATCCGGACCCGCCACAGCGGCGCCGGCGCAGCCCTGCACGGCTCGCGTGGCTGGGAGCACTGGAGCAACTGGCCGCGGGTGCGGGAATCGGCCCGCTGTTGCAGCAGGCGTCCTTCGGCATTGCCATGGCCGCGCTGCAACGCTACTGCCGGCGCGCCGCCGACCAGATCAATCTGCCTGCAGGCGCACAGCGCATCGTCACCCGCGAAGACACGGTGATCATCCTCGCCTCGCACTGGCGGGCGCTGCGCGAACAGGCGATCACATCGCTGCGCAGCTGGCATGAGCGACGCCCGGACGAACCCGGTGTCGACAGCGGGCGCCTGCAGCGCAGCACCCTGCCCTCGCTTGCAGTGGGTTTGTGGAACGCGCTTCTTCAGGACCTGCTGGACGACGGCAGCGTGCAACGCGTGGGTGCCTGGTGGCGCCTGCCCGGCCATGACCATGCGCCGCCGGAACGCGAACGCCTGCTGCTGGAACGCGTGCTGCCGCAGCTGCACGCCGGTGGCTTCGATCCACCGTGGGTGCGCACTCTGGCCACCGACATCGGACTGGCCGAAGACGAGGTCCGAGCCGTCCTGCGTCGCGCCGCGGCGCGCGGTGAACTGTTCCAGGTGGTACCAGACCTGTTCTATGCACCGGCCCGCATTGCCGAGCTGGCCGCGATCGTCGCGCAGCTGTCACAGGCCAGCGGCACGGTGGATGCGGCGGCCTTTCGCGATGCCATCGGCCTGGGCCGCAAACGCAGCATCCAGATCTTGGAGTTCTTCAATCGCGTTGGCTACACTCGACGCGTCGGTGACCAGCATCGGCCGCGTGGCGACCTGCAGTGGAACGCAGCCCGCGACTGAGCCCACCGGCACCGCCGTACTTTCGGAAGGCATGCGCATCCGGGCATGCGGCTGGGCTTCAAACCCAGCAGGGGGCGTCGATCGCTCCCTGGTAGGTTCGACTCCTGCTGCCTTCCGCCATTCGTGTTTCCGCAGGAGATGTCGGCATGGCCACGCACGCGCAGTCCCCCGCTCCTTCAACGGCCGCTGCCCCGCAACGACTGACGTCTCTCGCGCATGGCGGCGGCTGCGGCTGCAAGATCGCGCCGGGCGTGCTGAGCGAACTGCTGCGCGGCGTGCCAGCGCTTCCGGCACCGGCTGAGCTGCTGGTCGGCCGCGAGACCAGCGACGACGCCGCGGTGTACCGCCTCGATGATCACCAGGCCATCGTCGCCACCACTGATTTTTTCATGCCGATTGTCGACGATCCGTTCGACTTCGGCCGCATCGCCGCCACCAACGCGTTGTCGGACCTGTACGCGATGGGCGCCCGGCCATTGTTCGCGCTGGCCATCGTCGGCATGCCGATCAACACGCTGCCGCAGGACACCATCCGCCGCATCCTGCAGGGCGGCGAGCGTGCCTGCGCCGATGCAGGCATCGTGGTGGCCGGTGGCCACAGCATCGATTCGGTAGAACCGATCTATGGCCTTGCCGCGATCGGCGTTCTCGACCCGCAGCAGCTCAAGCGCAATGCCGATGCCCGCGCCGGCGACGTGCTGGTGCTGGGCAAGCCATTAGGCGTAGGCGTGTATTCGTCGGCATTGAAGAAGGAAGTGCTGGATGCCGACGGCTACCAGCAGATGCTGGATTCAACCACCCGCCTGAACACCGTGGGCGTGCCCCTGGCCACGCTGGACGGCGTGCATGCGATGACCGACGTCACCGGCTTCGGCCTGCTCGGCCACCTGCTGGAAGTGTGCCGCGCCAGTGGCGTTGCCGCCGAAGTGGAGAGCGCACGGGTGCCGCTGCTGCCTCAGGCCCTGGAACTTTTGCAGCGCGGCTGCGTGACCGGTGCCTCCCACCGCAACTGGACCTCGTATGGCGCCCAGGTGCAGTTCGCCGAAGGCCTGGCTGCGCATTGGCAGCCACTGCTGACCGACCCGCAGACCAGCGGTGGGTTGCTGGTCTCGTGCACACCGGAGGCGGTGGACGCGGTGCTGGCCTGCTTCCGCGATGCGGGCTTTACCCAGGCCACGGTGGTGGGGCGGCTGAACGACGCGACGCCGGGCGTCAGCGTGCGCTGAAACGATGAGGGCGCCCGAAGGCGCCCCCTGCAGCATCACTCGATGTTCTGCACCTGTTCGCGGATCTGGTCGATCAGCACCTTCAGCTCCACCGCGGCATTGGACGTGCGGCTGTCCACCGACTTCGAGCCCAGCGTATTGGCTTCGCGGTTGAACTCCTGCAGCAGGAAGTCCAGGCGGCGGCCGACCGGCTCGCGCTGCTTGAGCACGCGGCGGATCTCGACGATGTGGCTGCCAAGACGGTCCAGTTCTTCATCCACGTCCAGCTTCTGCAGCCACAACACCAGTTCCTGCTCGGCACGACCCGGGTCGACCGGGTGCGGCAGGTCAGCCAGGCGTGCGGCCAGCTTGGCGCGCTGACCGTCGCGAATGGCCGGAATCAGCGTCCGGACTTCGGTGGCGATGCGTTCGATGCCGTCCACGCGCTCGCTGATGGCCGCGGACAACTTGCCGCCTTCGCGCTCACGGGCCTCGACGAAGCCATCCAACACCTGGTCCAGCAGCGCCAGTGCCTCGACCTGCAGGGCGGCGGCGTCGGTGGCCTCGCCACGGGTCACGCCCGGCAGCTGCAGCAGGTCGGTGAAGCTGACCTGCAGATTGGGGAAATCGGAGGTCAGGCGGTGCGCCAGGCGGCCCAGCTGGCCCAGCAGGGCCTCGTCCACCTGCAGGTTGGCCGCCGCTTCCGGCGCACGCAGGCGCAGCACCAGATCCAGCTTGCCGCGGCTCAGGCGCACGGCAATGCGCTCGCGCAGCTGCGGTTCCAGCGCCCGCAGTTCCTCGGGCAGGCGGGTGCCGACCTCCAGGAAGCGGTGGTTGACCGAGCGCAGCTCGCAGCCCAGCGTGCCCCACGGGGTGACCCGCTCGCCGCCGGCGTAGGCGGTCATGCTTCGAATCATGGATTGTGTCCGGTGCGTGCAAAGGGGGAATGGTACCCTAGCGCCCTCACCAGAGCCCCCTTGCCCGCCCCGTGAAGGCCGCGGGCGTGGCGGCGTACTCCCTCGCCATTACGGAACCCGCACCATGTCCGATTCCCGCCCCAGCGGCCGCCAGCCCGACCAGCTCCGCCCGGTCGTCATCCAACGCGGCTTCACCCGCCATGCCGAAGGTTCGGTGCTGGTGTGCTTCGGTGAAACCCGTGTGCTGTGCACCGCCAGCGTCGAGAACCGCGTGCCGGGCTTCCTGCGCGGCAAGGGCGAAGGCTGGGTCACCGCCGAGTACGGCATGCTGCCGCGCGCCACCCACACCCGCAGCGACCGTGAAGCGGCCCGTGGCAAGCAGGGTGGCCGCACACTGGAGATCCAGCGCCTGATCGGCCGCAGCCTGCGCGCGTGCGTGGACCGCAACGCGCTGGGCGAGCGCACCATCACCCTCGACTGCGACGTGCTGCAGGCCGACGGCGGCACCCGCACCGCTGCCATCACCGGCGCCTACGTGGCCCTGGTCGATGCGGTGAACGTGCTGATGAAGCGTGGCGACATCAAGCGCAACCCGATCCTTGGCGCGGTGGCCGCTGTGTCTGTGGGCGTGTACCGCGGCACGCCGGTACTGGACCTGGACTACGCCGAAGACAGCGACTGCGACACTGACATGAACGTGGTGATGAACGACGGTGGTGGCTTCATCGAGCTGCAGGGCACCGCCGAAGGCCACGCCTTCCGTCGCGATGAGCTGGACGCGCTGCTGGGCCTGGCCGAAAAGGGCGTGAGCGAACTGCTGGCCGCACAGCAGGCGGCGCTGTCGGCATGAACCGCCGCATCGCCCTGACCACCCTGGTGGTGGCCGACTATGACGAAGCCATTGCCTGGTACACCGGTAAGCTCGGCTTCGCACTGTTGGAGGACATCGACCAGGGCCACAAGCGCTGGGTGGTGGTCGGGCCGACCGATGGCAGCGCTGCCGCCCTGCTGCTGGCCCGCGCCAGCGACGAGGAACAGCGCAGCCGTGTCGGCAACCAGACCGGTGGCCGCGTCGGCTTCTTCCTCAACACCGACGACTTCCACCGCGACCACGCGGCGATGCTGGCCGCCGGCGTCGAGTTCCTGGAAGCGCCACGCGAAGAACCCTATGCAACGGTCGCGGTGTTCCGCGACCTGTATGGCAACACCTGGGACCTGCTGGAGCCCCGCCAATGAAGAAACTGGTACTGGCCAGCCACAACGCCGGCAAGCTGGTGGAGATGCAGGAGATCCTTGCCGATCTGCCGCTGCAGATCACCTCGGCCGCCGAGCTGGGCCTGGGCGACGTGGAAGAGACCGGCCTGACCTTCGTCGAGAACGCGCTGCTGAAGGCACGCGCGGCCTGCGAGGCGACCGGCCTGCCGGCGCTGGCCGATGATTCGGGCCTGATCGTCGATGCCCTCGGCGGTGCGCCCGGCCTGTACAGCGCGCGCTACGCCGGCCATCCGACCAATGCTGCGGCCAACAATGCCAAGCTGCTGGACGCGATGGCCGACATTCCCGATGGCCAGCGCAGCGCCCGCTTCTATGCGGTGATCGTGCTGCTGCGCCACGCCACCGACCCGCAGCCGCTGATCTGTGAAGGCCGCTGGGAAGGACAGATCATCCGCGAACTGCGTGGCACCAATGGTTTCGGCTACAACCCGGTATTCCTGGATACCACCCACGGCCTGACCGCCGCGGAAATGGAGCCGGCGCTGAAGAACACCATCAGCCACCGCGCCATTGCCCTGCAGCAGCTCAAGCAGCAGCTGGCGACGCTGTACTGACGCCACCCGATCGAACCAGGGAAGCCGGCCAGCAGCCGGCATTACCGAAGAAGCCCATGCCGCACGCCCACGACCACGACCACTGCAACCACCTGCCCGGCGAAGCCTGCTCCGCCGACCACGACAGCCCGCCGCGGCTGGTGCCGCCTCCGCTGTCGTTGTACGTGCACCTGCCGTGGTGCGTGCGCAAATGCCCGTACTGCGATTTCAATTCGCACCAGGCCAAGGGCGAGCTGCCGTTCGATGCCTACATCGATGCACTGCTGCGCGACCTGGACCAAGACCTGCCGCTGGTCTGGGGGCGGGTGGTGCACAGCGTGTTCTTCGGTGGCGGGACGCCCAGCCTGTTCCCGCCGGAAGCGATCGACCGCTTCCTGCAGCAGGCCAGCGCGCGCCTGCGTTTCGCGCCCAATGCCGAGATCACCCTGGAAACCAACCCGGGCACCGCCGAGCATGGCCGCTTCGACCGCTATCGCGCGGCCGGCGTGAACCGCCTCAGCTTCGGCATCCAGAGCTTCGACGACGCGATGCTCAAGCGCCTGGGCCGCATCCACGACAGTGGCGAAGCCGAGCGCGCGGTGAAGATGGCGCAGGACGCGGGTTACGACAACTTCAACATCGACCTGATGTACGCGCTGCCGGAACAGACTCTGGCCGGCGCCGAGGCTGACCTGGAGCGCGCCTTCGCGCTGCAGCCGGCGCACATCTCGCATTACCAGCTGACCCTGGAACCGAACACGGTGTTCTTCGCGCGGCCGCCGCAGGGCATTCCCGATGAAGACAACGCCTGGGACATGCAGGAACACTGCCAGGCCCTGCTGGCGCAGGCCGGTTTCGGCCAGTACGAAGTCAGCGCCTATGCGCGCCCCGGCCGGCAGAGTGCGCACAACCTGAACTACTGGCGTTTCGGCGATTACCTGGGCATCGGTGCCGGCGCGCACGGCAAGATCAGCTCGGGCGCCGAGGAACACGTGCTGCGCCGCTGGAAGCTGAAGCACCCGCAGGCCTACCTGGACAGCGCAGGTACTCCGGCCTCGTTCGGTGGCGACGACGTGATCGCAGCCGAACGCCTGCCGTTCGAATACATGCTGAACCTGCTGCGCCTGCACGAAGGTTTCAGCCTGCGCGATTTCGAATCGCGCACCGGGCTGCCGCGCAGCGTGCTGGACGCTCCCCTGGCCGAGGCCGTCCAGTGCGGCTGGCTGCAGCTGGCCGATGGCCATGTGCAGCCGACCGAGCTGGGCCGCCGCTTCACCAACGACGTGGTGAGCCTGTTCCTGGAGGAATAAGCCTTCCGCCGCAAGGGGTAGTGCCGGCCGCTGGCCGGCAATCCGGTGCGGATCGCGTTGCCGGCCAGCGGCCGGCACTACCGCGCATCGGGGCCATGCCCTGCAGATGCATTTCACGTTCAGCCTAAAGTAGCGCCGACATCGGCCGACACGGTAGATTCACCAGATCGATCCGCGGGAATCCGGGTACCGCTCGCAGATGTCAGCTGTCTTTTCCCCAACCCCTGCCGACAAGGCCCGCCTGGCTGCGGCCGACCTGCCGCCGCGGGTACGCGAACTGCTGGGCGCGTTGATCGGCCTCTGCCGGCAGACCCTGGCCGCGCCTCTGATCCTGACCGTTGAAGCGCTGGAACAAGCGCTGCTGCACGACGCGGATCGCGCGCGCAATCCCATGCAGCAGGCGGACCTGATGGCCCAGCGCGGCCAGCTGCATGCCTTCGCCGGCCATTTCCCCGATCGCATGCTCGATGCAGTCGCCGAATCCCTGTCACGCCTGCGTGACCCTGCGGCGGCGCCGCCGGCGCTTTCCACGCCACCACCGCTGCCCGGCATGCTGGGCCTGTCCCTGGTCGCCGAACACGATGTCGACCGCGATCTGCTGCTGACCGAGATGGTGCGGCGCGAAACCCTGCGTTCAACCAACTCGCTGAACCTGCTGGGCCAGCGGTTGGGCGTACTCGCCGCTGCGCCGGCATTCGAGACCGACGCCCTGCCCCTTGCACCGCAGTCCTTGTGTGCAATGGTGCGCAGGCTGGCCGAACAGGACAGTCTCAGCACCGAAGTGCAGCTGGCGCTGTACCGCAGCTTCGAACGCCAGGTACTGGAGCGCCTGGGCGATGTACTCGACCGCGCCAATGCCCTGCTGTCCCAGCAGGGCGTCCTGCCCGGGCTGGTCTACACCCCTTACCTGGCACGCTCGGCGAGCACGCGGCGCATCATCACCCAGTCGGTGGGGGGGGGCCGCGCGACGCAGCCCGCCAAACGTACTGCAGCGCCGCTGACCGGCTGGAACGGGGCGGCCCCCTCCGGCTCGTGGTCGAACCTGCTGCAGGATGCTATCAGCGACAGTGGTACCGTCGGCTCGGCCATCCCCGGGATGACCACCTCCGCCGGCAGCGCCCTGCATGAACTGCTGCAGCAGGCCCGGCAGGCCGGCGCAGCGCCCGCGCAGAGCGTTGCCGTGCCCAGCGCCGCCGTGGATGCCGTACTCGCGCGACTGCAGGCCCAGTCCAGCGCCGCCACCGGCGTTGCCGATCTGCAGGCGGCCGTTGTCGCCCAGCTCCGCAGCGAGCATGGCGTACAGGCGCAGCTCGGCAGCCATGACCGTGACAACCTCGACCTGCTGCGCCTGCTGATGCAGCAGGTGCAGCAGCAGCAACGCCCAGACCCGGTGCCGGCGGCCCTGCTGGCACGCCTGCAGGTGCCACTGGCGCGCGCCGCCATGGCCGACCCCGGCTTCTTCGTGCGTGACGAGCACCCCGCCCGCGAACTGCTCAACCAGGTCGCCGAAGCCGGCGCCAGCTGGCTGGGCGATGATGATGTCGATCCGCAGCTGCTGCAGCGCATGGCGCAGAGTGTGCAGGGCCTGCTGGGCCAGGACGTCCGTACCCCGGAAGCCTTCGCCACCGCCAGCGAGGACGTGCAGCAGCACCAGCGTGCGGCGGTTCACCGCGCCGAGCTGGCTGAGCGCCGCCACGTCGAAGCCGCGCGCGGCAAGGAACGCCTGGAACTCGCCCGGCGCCAGGCCAATGCGCAGATTGACCAGTGCTGCGATGCGCAGGCACCGCCGCGCTTCGTGCAGACGCTGCTGCGCCAGGCATGGGCCGATGCCCTCACCCTGACCCGCCTGCGCCACGGCGATGATTCACCGCAATGGCAGGAACGCCTGCAACAGACCCAGCGCATTGCAGCGGTGACCGCGCAGGCCGTGGACGCCCCCGGTGGCACCGATGCCGCACTCGCCAGCGACGTGGAAGCCGCGCTGGTACAGGTGGGCTACCACGCCGAGGAAGCCGCCGCGGTCGCGCGCAGGCTGGCGACACCCGGCGGCGAGGATGACAGCACCTCGCGCACCGAACTCAGTGCGCGCCTGAAGGCGCGCGCACGGCTGGGAGAGCAGGCCGGGCCTACCACCACAGCACCGTCCAGCCCACGCAACGCCGCCGAGGAAGCCGCCTACCAGCTGCTGTCCGCGCTGCCGTTCGGCAGCTGGTTCGACATCGACAATGGCGATGGCACGCTGCGCCGCCAGCGCCTGTCCTGGTACAGCCTGCTGACCGGCCATGCCCTGTTCGTCAATCCGCGCGGACAGAAGATCGCCGATACCGACCTGGATACGCTGGCCCGGCAGCTCAGCGCGGGCCGCGCGCAGCTGGTCACCGAAGACAAGGGGCGACTGGTTGATCGTGCCTGGCAGGCCAGCCTCGACGCACTGCGCGCACTGGCCGACGGCCACGCCGGGGAGACATCCGCATGAACACCCAACCGCCCCAGGACACCCGTCGCGCACCACGCCGGCAGGTCTCGGACCTGGTACCGGTCACCGACCAGATGCGCGACTGCGTGGTGGGTCGCCTTGGCAACGTGTCCGAAACCGGCATGCTGATGCTGGCCAGCACGCCATTGCGCGAGGACGCGCTGTACCAGCTGCGTTTCCCATTGCCGATGGGCGACGGCCGCCAGGAGGCCATCGACGTGGGCGTGCACCTGCTGTGGAGCGAGCCTGCGCACGCCCCCGGGCAGAGCTGGACCGGCTTCCGCTTCCTTACCCTGTCACGCGAACATCGGCAGCTGCTGCGGCAGTGGGTGGGTGAGGACAGCGACGAGGGGTCGGTTTCGACGGCCTGAGTGCCGGTTCCAGCACAGCGGTTTCTTGCGGTATGCGGCAGAATCTAGGGCCGTTTTCCGTGTCGAGCCACCGCAATGATCCAGCAAGACCCCGGCGTCCTGTATTCCGACCACCTGGCCGTGCTGTGCCGACGCGCCGAACAGGCGCTGGCCCGCGGCGGCTTCGACCACCTGGTGGTGCCCAGCGGCACCCTGCATTACCAGGTGTTCGACGATCGGGACTACCCGTACGCGGTAAATCCTCAGTTCAAGGCGTGGCTGCCGCTCACCCGCGTGCCCAACAGCTGGATCGTGTTCACCCCGGGCAAGCGCCCGGCGGTGATCTTCCACCAGCCCTTCGATTACTGGCACGTGGTGCCGGACGCGCCCAGCGGCTGGTGGGTGGAGCACTTCGACATCCACATCATCCGCAAGCCCGAAGAGGCGCTGGCCCTGCTGCCGGCCGACCCGTCGCGCTGCGCCATCCTCGGCGAGCCGCAGAGCGCGCTGGGCAACTACGTGCCGAACAACCCGGCGCCGGTGGTGAACTACCTGGAATGGCACCGCGGCAGCAAGACACCGTATGAAATCGCACTGATGCGCCAGGCGCAGGTGCTGGGCGTGCGCGGCCACCGCGCCGCCGAAGCCGCGTTCCGCAATGGCGCCGACGAATTCAGCATCCACATGGCGTACTGCCAGGCCGTCGGCCAGGATGCCAACGAACTGCCCTACGGCAACATCGTGGCCCTGAACGAACATGCCGCCGTGCTGCATTACACCGAGCTGGGCCGCAAGGCACCGCAGCCGCTGCGCAGCTTCCTGATCGATGCCGGCGCCAGCGCGCACGGCTACGCCAGCGACATCACCCGCACGTACGCTGCGCACGGCCACGACGAATTCGCCGCGATGATCGCCGCCGTCGATGCCGCCCAGCAGCAGATGTGCGCCGCAGTACGCCCGGGCTTCGACTACAAGCAGCTGCACGTGGATGCGCACCTGTCGCTGATGGGCGTGCTGAAGGACTTCGGCGTCATCAAGGTCTCGCCGCAGACCGCGCTGGAAACCGGCGTCAGCGCCGCGTTCTTCCCGCACGGCATCGGCCACCTGATCGGTCTGCAGGTGCACGACGTGGCCGGCTTCGCGGCCAGCGACGAAGGCGGCCGCATCGAGCGCCCGGCCGGCCACCCGTACCTGCGCCTGACCCGCGTGCTGGAACCGGGCATGGTGGTGACCATCGAGCCCGGCCTGTACTTCATCGACATGCTGCTGAACGAAGTGAAGGATGCCGGCCATGGCGATGCAATCAACTGGGACCGCGTGGACTTCTTCCGTCCGTATGGCGGCATCCGCATCGAAGACGAAGTGCTGTGCACTGATGGCGAGGCTGACAACCTGACGCGGCCGGAGTTTGCTGCGGCGAACGGCTGAGCCCCTCGTGGGTGGCCGCTGAATTCAGAAGCCGCGCTTGGTGGGGCGGGGTGGGTTCGCGGGGGACGCCGTGACCCCGTCCCTGGGGGCTTGGCCGCGGCATCCATGCCGCGGACACCCCCGCGAACCCACCCCGCCCCACCTCTGACAGTTTCCTGCGCGCGTCCAACCACGGAAAAGAAAAAAGAAAAGCAGAAGCGGGTCGCTCGCTGCGCTCGCTCTGTGTCGACCAAGGTCGACACCTACCAACAGCCGCAATTGCCAGTAGATCCACGCCATGCGTGGATGATTCATTCGATATCTGACAGATGTGCCGATCAACGATCGGCACCCACCAACAGCCGCGTGAACCTGTCGAAGGCGGGGTACTGTGGGTTTGCGGGGTGTGAGCGGCATGGATGCCGCGACCAAGCCCCCATGGGTGAGGGCGCTTTGCTTGCGGAGCACTGCTTCGCAAGCGCCCGAACGCACAGCCGCCAGCGGCTGGGCCGGACTGGGGGTTTACGGCGTCCCCGCAAACCCACAGTGCCCCGCCATCCCACGGAATGCCCGCTGTTGCTGTTGCTCTGGCGCGCAGCAGGTGCAGGGCTGCAAGCCCTGCAGAACCCCCCTTACCCCGCCATCACCGCTTCGATCTCGTCGGCGCTGCGCGCCAGGCCTTCGGTCAGCACCCGATGCCCATCGTCGGTGATCAGCACATCATCCTCGGTACGGATGCCGATACCACGCCAGCGCGGTTCCACCGTCGTGTCGTCCACGCCGATGTACAGCCCCGGCTCGATGGTGAACGCCATGCCCGGCTCCAGCAGGCGCGAATCGCCCGCCAGGCGGTAATCGCCCACGTCATGCACGTCCAGCCCGATCCAGTGCCCGGTCTTGTGCCGGTAGAAGCGCTGGTACAGGCCCTCGGCCAGGTTCTTTTCCAGCGTGCCCTTCAGCAGGCCCAGGCGCAGCAGGCCCTCGGTCAGGGTCTGCACCGCCGCGAGGTGACCGGCCTCGTACGGCACGCCCGGCCTGGCCTGGGCCAGTGCAGCGGCCTGCGCGTCGCCAACCAGATCGTGCAGCGCACGCTGCTCGGCGCTGAAGCGGCCATTCACCGGGAAGGTGCGGGTGATGTCGCTGGCGTAGCCGCGGAACTCGGCACCGGCATCGATCAGCACCAGCTCGCCATCGCGCGAACGCGCGTTGTTGTCGCGGTAATGCAGGATGCAGCCGTTGCGGCCGGCGCCGACGATGCTGCAGTACGCTGGCACGGCATCGTTGGCGCGGAACACGCGCTCCAGCTCGGCCTGCAGTTCGTACTCGTGGATGCCCGCCTTCGCTGCATGCATCGCGGCCAGGTGCGCACGCACGCTGATCTGTGCGGCGCGGTGCATCAACGCGACTTCCGCGCCGGACTTGAACAGGCGCTGCTCGTGCAGCAGGTGGCCCAGTTCCAGGAACTCATGCGGTGGCTGCGCACCATGGCGCACCTGCGAACGCACGCGGTTGACCCAGCCGATCAGTTTCAGGTCGAAGTCGGCATCGCGGCCGAAGTGGTAGTAGACGCGCGAGCGCCCTTCCAGCAGGCCCGGCAGGATGTCGTCCAGATCGTCGATGGGGTAGGCATCGTCCATGCCGAACTGCGCTACCGCGCCTTCCTGGCCGGCACGGCTGCCGTCCCAGGCCTCGCGTTCGGCATCCCGCTCGCGGCAGAACAGGATGGCCTCGCCGTGGCGGCGGCCCGGGATCAGCACCAGCACCGCTTCCGGCTCCGGGAAGCCGCTGAGGTACTGGAAGTCCGAATCCTGCCGGAACGGATAATGGGTATCGAGGCTGCGCACCTTCTCGGCCGCGGCCGGCAGCACCAGGATCGCGTCCTCGCCGGCCATGTCCATCAGCTGGCGGCGGCGACGCTTGTATTCGCCGGCCGCGATGCCGGTGCGCTGCTTGATGTCCATCAGTTCAGGCGCTGCCGATGGCGCGAGGCCAGCACCACGTCGCCGTGCAGCAGCAGCACCGCCACGCGGATGAATTCCTCGATCTCCGACAGGGCTTCGTCATCATCATCGCCACCGGCCTCGAAATCCTCGCTGGAGGCGCGGGCCAGGCTGGCCATGTCGGTCAGCGCTTCTTCGCCTTCCTCGGACAGGGCCGGGCGGCGGCCGCCGCTGCCCAGGCCGAAGCCGCCCAGGAACGAGCGGGTCCAGCTGAACACGGCGTCGGCCTGCGCGGACACGTCGTCGGTGTCGGTCAGCAGCAGTTCGAAGGCGAAGTCGCGGTCTTCCAGCTGCTTGATGGTGACCTGCAGCAGCTGCGCCAGCACGCTGTCGTCGGCCACCGGCGGCAGGTTGTCGTCGGCCAGCACGCGCGCCGGCCAGTCGTTGCCGGCGGCGCCGCCAGCGGCCAGCCAGCCGCACAGCGCGCCATGCAGCTCGGCAGCGGTGGCGCCCAGGCCCAGTTCGTGGCTGGCGCGGGTAACGTCGTCGACGGAGGGAAGTTCGGTCATCGTGCGGCTCGTTCGGATAAGGAAACCCGGGACGCGCACGCGCGCGCCCGTGAGACCCGGTAGTGTAGCAACCCGACGGCATCCTCTCCGCAGCCGTCCAGCCTTGCTGCGACAACGCTTGACCGCCCTTACCCGGCTTGCCTATCGTGCCCGCATGGAACCCGCCGATCCCCTTGCCCAGCTGCAGGACTTCGCCGCCCGCGTGGAAGCGTTGCTTGAACGCAACCAGCGCCTGGCCGAGGAGAACCGCAGCCTGCGCCACCAGCAGGAACAGCTGGTGGCCGAGCGCTCGACGCTGCTGGCCAAGAATGAGCAGGCACGCTCGCGGGTGGAAGCAATGATCAGCCGGCTCAAATCCCTGGAGCAGCACACATGAGCGCCGAACCGGTCAGTGTCCGCATCCTCGATCGTGAATACACCGTGGGCGTCGGCGGCGACGAACGCGACAGCCTGATGGCCGCCGCGCGCCTGCTGGATGCGCGCATGCGCGAGATCCGCGGCAGCAACCGCATGGCCGCCGTCGACCGCGTCGCCGTGCTGGCCGCGCTGAACCTGGCTCACGAACTGCAGCTGCTGCGCGACGAGAATGCCCGCCAGGCCGTGGCGCTGCAGCAGACGCTGGCCGACCTGAACCGGCGCCTGGACCGCGCGATCGACGGCACCCCATAGAAAAAGGGGACGGAGGGAATCAAGGCGCATTCGCCCCTTCCGTGCTGGAAACGCCTTAATTCCCTCCGTCCCCTTTTCGCGTATCTGAATTGGCACGGACTGTTGCCGACGAACGGCCTATCCAGATCCTGCGCGCTGGCTATAATGGCCACGCGTTCTCTGCGGTACTCGACGGCATGTGCAAACATTCGCCTTGTCCCTTAAGAACGACACCGGGAGCGCGACAGCGCCGGGAGTGCAGGTCCGCCTTGTAGCGGGAAGCCCGATGGTTCTCCAGCGTTCCCACTTGAGCCCCCGGGTTCAAGGTCGTTTCGCATGCATCGACATTGCGGAGAATGCAATATTCCAGCAAGGGCGGCGTCTTCGGGCGTCGCCCTTGTTCTTTCCGGCACAATGACGGCTGATCCTTGCCGCACGCTGCCATGACCGACCCGCGCCAGGCCCTGCGCCACGACCTGCGGCAACGCCGCCGCGACCTTTCCGCCGCTGAGCGCATCGCCGCCGCCGAATCGCTTGCCGATGCCCTGCTGACCCTGCCGTTCGCCCCGCGCGAAGGCGCCGTGGCCGGCTACTGGGCGCTGGATGGCGAAATCGCCCTGCACCGCTGGCAGCTGCAGCTGCCCGAAGGACTCACCTACTGCCTGCCGGTGCTGGCCGGCGACGTGCTGCGCTTCGCACCGTGGCGGCCCGGGCAGCCGCTGACCAGCAACCGCTACGGCATTCCCGAGCCGGACGTGGCGCTGGAAGACACCCTGGAACCGGCGCAGATGGCGCTGGTGGTGACCCCGCTGGTGGGTTTCGACACGCAGTGCCGGCGGCTGGGCATGGGGGGCGGCTGGTATGATCGCAGCTTCGCCTTCCGCCACGACCGGCCGGCGCCGCCCTGGCTGGTCGGTGCTGCGTTCGCGGTGCAGCAGGTCGAGTCCTTGCCGGTGGCGTCGTGGGACGTGCCGGTGGATGCGATCTGCACCGAAGACGGCACCTTGTTCCCCTCCGCTGCCCCCGTGAACGCATGACCGCCCGCAAGCGCTACTGGCTGATGAAGTCCGAACCGGACGCCTTCTCCATCGATGACCTGGCCAAGGTCAAGGTCGAACCCTGGAACGGGGTGCGCAACTACCAGGCGCGCAATTTCATGCGCGATGGCATGCAGGTGGGTGACGGCATCCTGTTCTACCATTCCAATACCAAGGTGCCGGGCATCGTTGGCCTGGCCACCGTGGCCAGCCCGGCCTACCCCGACGACACCCAGTTCGACCCGACATCCGACTACCACGACCCCAAGAGCACGCGCGAGAACCCGCGCTGGATGCTGGTGGACGTGGGCTTCGACCGCAAGCTCAAGCAGGTGATCGCGCTGGACGAGATCAAGCTGCACGCCGAAGAACTCGGCGAGGGCTTCCCGCTGGTTGCCAAGGGCAACCGCCTGTCGGTGTTCCCGGTGACCGCCGCGCAGTGGAAGCTGCTGCTGTCGCTGGAAAAGAAATCCTGATTCCCTGCCTGAGAGTTCTCCCATGTCCGAAGCCAAGCGCCTGGCCGCCGAGAAAGCCATCGAGTACGTTGAAGACGGCATGATCGTCGGTGTCGGCACCGGTTCCACCGTGGCCTATTTCATCGATGCCCTGGCCCGCATCCAGCACCGCATCAAGGGCGCCGTGTCCAGCTCCGAGCAGAGCACCGCGCGCCTGAAGCAGCACGGCATCGAAGTGATCGAGCTGAACCACAGCGGCAACCTGTCGCTGTACGTGGACGGCGCCGATGAGTGCGACGCCAACAAGTGCCTGATCAAGGGCGGCGGCGCCGCGCTGACCCGCGAGAAGATCATCGCCGAGGCCAGCGAGCGCTTCATCTGCATCGTCGACCCGAGCAAGCAGGTGCCGGTGCTGGGCAAATTCCCGCTGCCGGTGGAAGTGATCCCGATGGCACGCAGCCTGGTCGCCCGCCAGATCCGCGACATGACCGGCGGCCAGCCGACCTGGCGCGAAGGCGTGGTCACCGACAACGGCAACCAGATCCTGGACATCCACAACCTGCAGATCACCGATCCGGAAAAGCTGGAGCGCGAGCTCAACCAGCTGCCGGGCGTGGTCTGCGTCGGCCTGTTCGCGCGCCGCCGTGCCGATGTGGTGATCGTCGGTGGCGAGCCGCCGGTCGTGCTCTGACCCTTTCGAAGGATCCTGACGATGTCGCTGTTGCGTTCGCTGCTGATGCTCCCGCTGCTGGCCCTGGCCGGCTGCGCCACCGATGCGGCCCGCCACTGGGTCGAACTGGATGGCGCCCGCTACCAGGTCGAGCTGGCCACCAACGATGAAACCCGCGCGCGCGGGTTGATGTTCCGCGACCAGATGGCCGCCGACCACGGCATGCTGTTCATCCACGACCGCGAGGAAATGCAGGCGTACTGGATGAAGAACACCAGGATCGCGCTGGACATCCTGTACTTCGACAGCGAGCGCAGGCTGGTCAGCCAGCAGCGCGACGTTCCGCCGTGCTCGGCCGGCGACATGTGCCCGCCGTATCCCAGCGGTGGTCCGGCCCGGTACGTGCTGGAGCTCAATGCAGGCCAGGCCGAGAAGCTCAAGCTGAAGGACGGCACCGCGCTGACCTTCGGCCCGGGCATCGAAAAATAAGGGTAGTGCCGGCCGCTGGCCGGCAATCCAACCCGACCGGGGTCAGATCCCTTTCGCAAGCTAAAGGGATCTGACCACTGAATTTTTCACGCGACACTGCTTGAAACCGCCTGCGAATGACGCCAGTCTGTGGTCATGCAGGACCGGATCACACTCCCCGACTGGGATGCACTGGCCGACCTCGAAGACGAGGCGCTGCCCTTGTTGCCGACCGCGCTGCTGATCGCGCGCGATGAATACCCCGATCTGCAGCCGTCCACCTACGACGCGCTGATCCAGAGCCATGTGGATCACCTCCGCTCGGAAGTGGAGAGCATCGACAACAGCCCATTGAAGATGGCGGCGATCAACCGCCACCTGTTCGACGAGCTGGGCTACAGCGGCGACCACGACGAGTATTACGACCCGCGCAACAGCTACCTCAACCAGGTGTTCGAGCGCCGCCTGGGCAACCCGATCTCGTTGGCGCTGGTGCAGATGGAAGTCGCGCGCCGGCTGGGGATCCCGCTGGATGGCGTGTCCTTCCCCGGCCACTTCCTGGTGCGCCTGCCAGTGGACGACGGCGTGCTGGTGATGGACCCGTTCAACGGTGGCCGCCCGTTGGACGTGGACGAACTGCGCGAGCGGGCCAAGTCACACCTGGGTGGGCAGATGCCCGACGACCAGGTGCTGGCGCAGATCCTCGACCCGGCCCCGGCACGCGCCATCCTCATGCGCATGCTGCGCAACCTGCATGGTGTCTACGCCGAAGCCGGTGAATGGGACCGTGCCGCGCGCAGCGCCGACCGCCTGTTGAAGCTGGCACCCGAACAGGACGACGCCCTGCGCGACCGCGGCCTTGCGTACCTGCAGCTGGAGTACCTGGCCGGTGCCCGTCACGACCTGGGGCAGTATCTGAAGCGCAACCCGGAAGCCAGCGATGCGCAGTGGCTGCGTGAGAAGCTGATCGACCTCGGCGGGCCGGTACCGCGGCTGCATTGAGGGTGTGGGTGTGTGGACCAACGGTCCACACCCACCGGATGGGCCGGGTGGCCCACCAATCAATCGACCTCGACCATCTCGAAATCGGCCTTGGTCACGCCACAGTCGGGGCAGGTCCAGGTCTCGGGAATGTCCTCCCAGCGCGTCCCGGGCTCAATACCCTCTTCCGGCAAGCCTTCCGCTTCGCTGTAAAGAAAGCCGCAGACCACGCACATCCAGGTTCGCAGGGTGGTGGGGGTGGCGTCGCTCATCGGATAATCGGGGCTGGATTCACGGGCCGCCATTGTCCCATTGCGGCCCACGCACCGGTAGCCATCGATGACTTCTGCTTCCCCGGCGCCCCGCGGCGTCTACCTGATCACCCCGGATGAGCCCGATACCGCACGCCTGCTGGCCCGTACCGCGCCGCTGCTGGCCGCCGGCGCCACCTGGCTGCAGTACCGCAACAAGACCGCCAGCGATGCACTGCGGCAGGAGCAGGCGATCGCGCTGCAGGCGCTGTGCGCACACTACGGCGTACCGCTGATCATCAACGATGCCCCCGCGCTGGCCCATGCGGTGGGCGCAGCCGGCGTGCACCTCGGCGGCACCGACGGTGACATCCCCAGCGCGCGCGCCCTGCTCGGCCCTGACGCCATCATCGGCGCCTCCTGCTACGACCAGCTGGCCAATGCCGAGAAGGCCGTGGCGGCAGGCGCCAGCTACGTGGCTTTCGGCGCCTTCTTCCCGACCACCACCAAGGTCACCAGCAGCCGCGCCCATACCGACCTGCTGCGGCAAAGCGCCGCACTGGGCGTGCCGCGGGTGGCGATCGGCGGGCTGACGCCGGACAATGTCGGTCCCATCATCGACGCCGGCGCCGATCTGGTGGCCGTGGTCAGCGGTATCTATGCCGCACCAGACCCGGTCGCGACCCAGCGCGCCTACCTCGCCCAGTTCGCGTAATGCCCAGGAAAGCCCCATGAACCACGACCAGTCCCACGCCCTGTTCTCCCGTGCCCAGCAGCTGCTGCCGGGCGGCGTCAATTCGCCGGTACGTGCGTTCAAGTCGGTTGGCGGCGAACCGTTCTTCGTCGAGCGCGCCGACGGCGCCTACCTGTACGACGTCGACGGCAACCGCTATATCGATTACGTCGGTTCGTGGGGCCCGATGATCGTCGGCCACAACCACACGGCGGTACGCCAGGCGGTGAAGAAGGCGATCGACAACGGCCTGTCGTTCGGTGCGCCGTGCGCGGCGGAAGTGACCATGGCCGAAACCATCACCCGCCTGGTGCCGTCGTGCGAGATGGTGCGCATGGTCAACTCCGGCACCGAGGCCACGCTGTCCGCGATCCGCCTGGCCCGCGGTGCGACCGGCCGCAACCGCATCGTCAAGTTCGAGGGCTGCTACCACGGCCACGGTGACTCGTTCCTGGTCAAGGCAGGCAGCGGCATGCTGACCCTGGGCGTACCGACCTCGCCGGGCGTGCCAGCCGGCCTGAGCGAACTGACCCTGACCCTGCCCTACAACGACTTCGAAGCCGCCACTGCGCTGTTCGAGCAGCAGGGTGACGACATCGCCGGCCTGATCATCGAACCGGTGGTCGGCAACGCCAACTGCATTCCGCCGCGCGACGGTTATCTGCAGCATCTGCGCGAACTGTGCACGAAGCATGGCGCGCTGCTGATCTTCGACGAAGTGATGACTGGCTTCCGCGTCGCCCTCGGTGGTGCACAGGCGCACTACGGCATCACCCCGGACCTGACCACCTTCGGCAAGATCATCGGCGGCGGCATGCCGGTGGGTGCCTACGGCGGTCGCCGCGAGCTGATGCAGCAGATCGCACCGGCCGGCCCGATCTACCAGGCCGGCACGCTGAGCGGCAATCCGGTGGCGATGGCCGCCGGCCTGGCAATGCTGGAGCTGATCCAGCAGCCGGGTTTCCATGCCGACCTCGCCGAGCGCACCGCGCGCTTGTGCGCCGGCCTGGAAGCGGCCGCCGCCGACGCGGGCGTGGCCGTGACCACCACCTGCGTGGGTGCGATGTTCGGGCTGTTCTTCACCAGTGAGAAGGTGGAGACCTATGCGCAGGCCACCGCCTGCGACATCCCGGCATTCAACCGCTTCTTCCACGCCATGCTGGACCAGGGCGTGTTCCTGGCACCGTCGGCGTACGAGGCCGGCTTCCTGTCCAGCGCGCACGACGATGCGGTGATCGAAGCGACGCTGGCCGCCGCCCGCGTGGCGTTCAAGGCCGCCAAGGGCTGATCGCAAAAAGGGGACGGAGGGGATTAAGTCGTTTGTGCACAAACGACTTAATCCCCTCCGTCCCCTTTTTTCAACCGAAGACGAACTTGCCCTTCATCATCGCGAAGTGGCCGGGGAACGAGCAGAAGAAGGTGTAGTCGCCGCCCTTCTGCAGGCCCTGGGTGGAGAAGCGCACGCGCGTGGTCTCGCCACCGCCGATCACCTTGGTGTGTGCCAGCACGCGCTTGTCAGCCTTCGGCAGGTAGCTGTCGGCCAGGGTCATGCGCATGCCCGCCATCGCCACCGGCTGGTAATCGGCACTGCGGGTCAGCACCCAGTTGTGGCCCATGGCAGTGGCGGCCAGCTTGCCGGTGTGACGCAGGGTCAGGTCCACGGCGGAGCAGTCGGCGGCGACCTTGATCTCGCGGCTGCTGAAGCTCATCTGGTCGGTGCTGTCGATGCTCACCGCGCACACCCGTGCCATCGCCGACGGCGCCAGCATCAGCGCGCCCAGTCCCACTGCCACCATCCAAGCCTTCATCGTTGCGTCTCCTGCAGGTTCAAGCGCCATTCTAGGCAGGCACCTGCAGCCGTGTCTGCGACCGTCTGTCGCACGCGTCCTCCAGGGTTTCCGCACATCGGCCACGATGGCATGCTCGGCCGATGCGGATCGATCTGTTGCTGCTGGATGTGGATGGCGTGCTGGTGCAGTACCAGCGCGCGCAGCGTGTGCTGCACCTGGCGCGGGCGCTGGGGGTTCCGACGCAGGCCGTGCAGGCTGCGCTGTACGACAGCGGGCTGGAAGCCGCGCATGACAATGGCGCGCTGGATGGCCCGGCCTATCTGGCGCGATTGGGGGAGCTGCTGGGCACGACTGTCGACGTGGCTACATGGACCGCGGCGCGACGGGCCGCCAGCCATCCGCAGCCAGCCGTATTGCAACGGCTGCAGGCCCTGCAGCTGCCGATGGCGGTGCTGACCAACAATGGCGCACTGATGAAGCAGGCCTTGCCTGCCCTGCTGCCGGAGCTGTTCCCTGCCCTGCTGGGTCGCGTGTTCTGCAGCGCCGATTTCGGCCTGCGCAAACCGGCACCGGAGGTGTTCCTGCGCACGCTGGAGATGCTCGATGCAGCGCCTGCACACACGCTGTTCGTCGATGACCTGTTCGCCAACGTGCGCGGTGCACGCGCCGCCGGCCTGCATGCGGAAACCGTGCGCGATGGCCGTGGACTGGGCAAGGTGTTGAAGCGTTACGCGGTGAGCTGATCGGGGTCAGAGCCCTCTCCGCAGGAGAGGGATCCGACCCCACTGCCATGGCTTCAGCGCGCTGCGATGAACGCAGCAATCGCCGCACGCAGGCGCTTGAGGCCTTCGGCCACTTCTTCGTCGGTGATGTTCAACGACGGCACGAAACGCAGCACGTCCGGGCCGGCCTGCAAGGTCAGCAGGCCCTGCTCGGCAGCGTGGTCGAGGATCGCGCCAGCCTGGCCGGCAAAGTCCTTGCTCAGCACTGCGCCCAGCATCAGGCCACGGCCACGCACGTCGCTGAACACGCCGAATTCTTCGTTGATGCGCGCGAAGCCATCGCGCAGCGCCTTCGACTGGCGGCTGACATTGGCGGCGATCTCCGCCGAGGCCAGCTTGCGCAGTGCCACGCGGGCCACCGCAGCAGCCAGCGGGTTGCCGCCGAAGGTGGTGCCATGCGCGCCGAACTGCATGGTCTCGGCCACCTTCGGGCCGGCCAGCATCGCGCCGATCGGGAAGCCGCCGCCGAGTGCCTTGGCCAGGGTGACCATGTCCGGCACCACGTCGTCCTGCCAATGCGCGAACAGGGTGCCGGTGCGGCCCATGCCGGCCTGGATCTCATCCAGCACCAGCAGCGCGTTGTGCTGGTCGCACAGCTCACGCACGCGCTTGAGGAAACCGGACTTGGCCGGCATCACGCCGCCCTCGCCCTGGATCGGCTCCAGCATCACCGCGGCGACGTCGCCGGCGGCCATCGCGGTTTCCAGCTGCACCTCATCGTTGAAATCGATGTAGCGGAAGCCACCGGGCAGCGGCTCGTAGCCTTCCTGGTACTTCGGCTGGGCAGTGGCGGTCACCGCACCCATGGTGCGGCCATGGAAGCTGCCACGGAAGGTGATGATCACCCGCTTGTCGGCCGGGCGCCCTTGGCTGGAGGCCCACTTGCGGACCATCTTGATCGCCACTTCGTTGGCTTCGGCGCCGGAGTTGCACAGGAACACGCGCTCGGCGAAGCGGCTGGCCTTCACCAGCTCCTCGGCCAGGTGCAGCGGCGGCGCGCTGTAGAACACGTTGCTGGTGTGCCAGAGCTTGCCGGCCTGCTCGACCAGCGCGGCCACCAGGTCCGGATCGTTGTGGCCCAGCCCGCACACGGCGATGCCGGCGGCCAGGTCGATGAACTCACGGCCCTGGCTGTCCCACACGCGGGCGCCCTGGCCTCGCTCCAGTACCACCTGGCGGGGCTTGTAGACCGGCAGGTAATAGTGCGAAAGGGAGATCAGCGGATCGGTAGCGGCGGTCATGGCAGTCGGCAGGGTTCAGGAATCCCCATTCTCGCGCCGGAACCCCTGCGGCACAATGCGCCCATGCGACCGTTTTCCGCCCCCCAGCTGAACCCCGCCACCGAGACCGGCTGGCGCCGTCGGTGGTTCGACATCATCTACCGCCACGACTCGCGACCCTCGCGCAATTTCGACCTGCTCCTGGTGGTGGCGATCGTCGCCAGCATCCTGGTGGTGATGATCGACAGCGTGCAGCACCTGCATGCCGAATGGTCCACCGGCCTGTACATCCTGGAATGGGGCTTCACGATCATCTTCACCGCCGAGTACCTGTTGCGGCTGGCGGTGGTCAAGCGCCCGCTGCGTTACGCGGTGAGCATCTGGGGCATCATCGACCTGCTGTCGATCCTGCCCGCCTACCTGTCGTTGTTCATCCCCGGCGCGCAGAGCCTGCTGGTGGTGCGCGCGCTGCGCATCCTGCGCGTGTTCCGCATCCTCAAGCTGACCCGCTACATCGAGGAAAGCGGCGTCCTGATGACGTCGCTGTGGCGCAGCCGGCGCAAGGTGCTGGTGTTCCTGTTCACGGTGATCACCATCACCATCATCGCCGGTGCGCTGATGTACGTGATCGAGGGCCCCGAACACGGCTTCACCAATATCCCGGCCAGCATGTACTGGGCGGTGGTGACCATGGCCACGGTCGGCTTCGGCGACATCGTGCCGCAGACCGTGCTCGGCCGCTTCGTCACCTCGGTACTGATCCTGATCGGCTACAGCATCATCGCCGTGCCCACCGGCATCTACACCGCCGAACTGGCCAGCACCATGCGCGAAGCCGAGCTGGCCGCGCGCCGTGATGCGCGCGGCTGCCCGCATTGCGGGCTGGAAGGCCACGAGCCGGATGCACGGCACTGCCGCAAGTGCGGCGGCGAACTGCCGGATGCGTTCAACCATTGAGGGGTTCGCCGGGCATGGCCCGGCGCTACCCGTGGGCGGTCACACGTGGATGCCCGCGCCTCAATCCAGGAACAGGTCCGGCAGCAACGGCCGCGACGGATCCACCGCGTAGCCCGAAAGATCGGTGACGCCGGCCTGCGCCAGCACTTCATCATCGATCAGGAACTGGCCATGGAAGCCGGCCGCTTCGCGCACCAGCACCGCATGCGCGGCGTCGGCCATGATCTGTGGCGTGCGGCAACCGGCCGCATCCACGCCCGGAATCATGTTGATCGCATCGGTGGCGATCACCGTGCGCGGCCACAGCGCGTTCACCGCCACACCCTGCGGACCGAACTCCGCAGCCAGGCCCAGGGTGACGAAGCTCATGCCCATCTTTGCCAGCGTGTAGCCGGTGTGCGGTGCCCACCACTTCGGCTCCAGGCTCGGTGGTGGTGCCAGGGTGAGGATGTGCGGGTTCGGCGCCTGCAGCAGGTACGGCAGGCAGGCCTGCGTGCACAGGAAGCTGCCGCGTGAGTTGACCTGCTGCATCAGGTCGAAACGCTTCATCGGCGTATCCAGCGTGCCGCGCAACCAGATCGCGCTGGCGTTGTTGATCAGGATGTCGATGCCACCGAAGGTATCGACCGTGGCGGCAACTGCGGCCTGTACCTGCTCTTCCTCGCGGATGTCACACTTCAGCGCCAGGCCCTGGCCGCCGGCCGCCGTTACCGCCTCGGCAGCGCTGTGGATGGTGCCCGGCAGCTTCGGATTCGGCACCGACGACTTGGCCGCGATGGCCACGTTGGCGCCGTCGCGCGCAGCACGCAGTGCGATGGCCAGGCCGATGCCACGCGAGGCACCGGTGATGAAAAGGGTTTTGCCCTGCAGACTGCCCACGTTCCACACTCCAGCGTATGCAATGAGCCGCTAGTATGCCGCGCCGACGCGGAGTTCACCCGGCCTTGACGATACTCGGGCCTCCAGACAACGCACGAGGTCCACGCCATGCGCCGTTCCCGCCTGTTGCTGCCTGCCCTGGGGCTTGTTCTGCTGACTGCCTGCCAGGGCCGTTCGCCGGAACCCGGCAAGGAGCCGCCCGCCGGTGACGCGCCCAGCGCGGAGAAGGCCGCCGCCGACGGAAAGATGCGCTGGAGCGAAGCCGTGGTCTGGGATGGCGATCTGAACGCATGCCGCCAGGGCGAGACTGCCGCCACCCGCGACTGCCTGCGCGATGCGATGCGTGCGGGGGGAGCAAGCGCCGAGGCGATCACGGCCGCCGAGCAACTGTCCAGCGCCGGGGAACTGGCGTATGTCACCGCTTGGCATGAGAACGAGGGGCTGGGCATTGCCACGGTCGAGTATCCCTTCCGCGCCAACACGAACGAAGGCACCCGCCTGGTCGACGCCGGCGGCAAGCGCATCGATGTGGACGCCGTGCAGCTGGACGACACACTGCGTGCCGACCCGGTCGTGCAGGAGCTGCTGAAAGCCAATCCGCAGGCCACGCCGTTCGCGCCTGCGCAGTCGGCCGGAGCGACACCGCTGGAGGGTGGCGGCATCCGCCTGCTGTACCGCACACCGCTGCGCGACTGCCACGCCTGCCCGGACGTGGGCCAGCTGCAGATCGCCTATGACTTCGATGCCAAGCGCAACTTCATCGGCCAGCAGGTGGTACCGGCAACGCCGTAGCCCGGAAACGCCGCGTGTCACCGGGCCACGCCCGGCGGACGCAGTGTCGCGTCACCGGTACGCCTGCACCTGCTTCTGCAGCAGATGCGGCACGATCAACCTGTGCACGGGCGCGACCGGCAGCATGTAGAGGCGCCCGAACGCGTTGTGCGTGTGCACCACCGTCGCCACTTCCAGCACGTCGCCCTGCCATTGCAGGGCCAGCTGTACGCGCAGGTGGCGATCATCGTCTTCCAGCACGATGGCATCGTCATCCAGCGACTGCAGGGTGAAGATGCCCAGCCGCTGGCCGGGAGCCGGATCGACAGTGTCCTGCACCGCCCGCAACGAACCCAGATGTTTCATGCCCAGCAGGCGCATGCCGTGGTTGCGCAGTGCCATCAGGCCATCGAACCAGCCGGGAATGGTCGCCGCCATGTCGCGGTAGGCCTGCAGTGCGGTACGCCCGTCGCGCCGGGTGGTGGCCTGGCAGGCGTGCACGAACTCCGCACCGGGCAGCTGAGCAAGCAGCACGCTGCCCGCGCTGGGCGGGGCGCTCATCACCTGCGATGCACTCACGGCTTCGATCCCTGCCCCTCGTTGTCTTCCCAGTGCAGGATGCGGCGGGTGATGAAGCGGTAGACCGGCTTGCCGGTGGCGAACCACAGCTCGCGCACCCACGAGGTACGCTTGAGCACGCGCTTTTCCACCGGAGTGAGCGATTCACGGCAGTACATGCGCTTGTGCTTGAGCAGGTGGCGCAGGTCCTCGCGGGCCAGCAGCCGCATCCAGCGAGAGCGCGGGTTGCCGATCACCGCCAGCTGGAAGTCGATCAGCGCCGGGCGGCCATCCTCGGTGACCAGCCAGTTGGCCTCCTTGGCCAGATCGTTGTGGGCCACGCCACGGCGGTGCAGCTGCTGCAGCAGGCGCCGTGCGGAACGGAACCAGGCCAGGTCGCCGCGCGGCGGACGCTGGTACATGGCATCGCCGGCCATGAAGCTGCGGTCGAGGTGGCGGCCATCCCAGGCCAGCAGCTGCGGCACATCGGCCATGCCATGGATATGGCGCAGCGCGCGCGCCTCGCGACGTGCAAGCCACCACGCGGGCAACCGCAGCCACAGCGGCGTGGCGCCCAGATCGCGGCGTACGAACCGGCCGTCGGGCCCTTCAACCAGAAGGATCTGACCGAAACTGTCGGCCTTCAAAGCATGGTGGGGAGCGTCTGGCATATGCGGCATGCCCCCATTCTAGGCGATGGCGCCGGTTGCAAACGGTCACGAAGCGGCTGGGAACCAGTCACCTTCACGCCCCTATAATCGGGCAATGGACTCTTCATGGATCGACGCCACCCTCGCGTGGATTGCCGCTCACCCCGTGCTGGCGGGTGCCGTTATCTTCCTCATCGCCTTCTGCGATGCGGCGATCATTCTCGGCGCCATCGTGCCGGCCCTGCCGCTGCTGTTCGCGGTGGGCGTGTTCATTGGCCTGGGCCAGATCTCCGGGCCGTACGCGGTGGCGGCTGCGGCATTGGGTGCGTTTGCCGGCGATGGCATCAGCTACTGGATCGGCCGTCGCTGGGGCGATCGACTGCGCGGCATCTGGCCGTTCAGCCGCTATCCGCAGCTGCTCGACCGTGGCGAGAACCTGTTCCGCCGCAATGCATTCAAGAGCATCCTGGTGGCGCGCTACGTTGGCGCGATCCGCCCATTCGTGCCGGCCATCGCCGGCATGATGAAGATGCCCGCCAGCCGCTATGTGCAGGCCAGCGGCATCGCCAGCATTTCCTGGGCAGTGCTGTTCCTGGCCCCCGGCTGGATCCTCGGCGAAGCGTATGACGCGGTGGCTGCCGTGGCCGGTCGACTGGTGGTGGTGGTCGGCCTGCTCGCGGTGATCCTTGGCCTGGTCTGGGCCATCGTGCTGTACGGCTACCGCTGGTCGGCCGCACGCATGGACAACTGGCTGGCACGCCTGCTGGACTGGTCCAACCGCCACCCGACGCTGGGCCGCTACACCGTCGGCGTGCTGGACCCGAAGCGCCGCGAATCGGTGCCGCTGGCGATGCTGGCGTTGATGCTGCTCTTGCTGGGCTGGGGCTGGTTCGCGCTGCTGACCGTGGTAGTCGCACACGGCGAGCCGCTGGCCATCGACCTGCTGGTGCACCAGGCCATGCTGGCGCTGCGTAATCCTCTGGCCGACTACCCGATGGCGGCCCTGGCCTCGCTCGGCGCCTGGCAGGTGCTGTTGCCGGCCACGGCCGCGGCGATGGGCTACCTGATCTGGCGCCGGCGCTGGATGGCCGCCGCGCACTGGTTGGCGGCCCTGGCCTTCGGCCTGGCGTTGACCATGCTGCTCGGCGCCACCGTGGATGTGGTGCGGCCGGTCGATGCCAGCAGTGGCTTCGGCTTCCCGTCGGTGTCGGTGACCATGGCCACCATCACCTTCGGCTTCTTCGCGGTGCTGATCGCACGCGAGATGCCCGGCCGCACCCGCGTCTGGCCGTACCTGGTCTCGGGCATCGTGGTCAGCCTGATCGGCTTCTCGCGCCTGTACCTGGGCGCGCATTGGCTGAGCGACGTGATCGGCGGCATGCTGTTCGGCACGTTCTGGCTGCTGGTACTGGGCATCGCCTACCGCCGCCGCTTCAACCGCTCGTTCTGGGTGAAGCCGGTCGCCTGGCTGTTCTACGGCGTCTTCGCCGTGGCGGCGATGTGGTACGCGCCACGCCACATTCCGGTGAAGCTGGAACGCTTCGAACCGACCCTGCCGGCCCCGCAGGCGATGGACATGCAGGCCTGGTGGCAGCACGACTGGGCGCAGTTGCCGGCACGCCGCAACGAATTCGACGATGATCAGCGCTGGCCGCTGGACGTGCAGGTGGCCGGGCCGCTGGCGCCACTGCAGGCACAGCTGGAAGCGCGCGGCTGGAAGCGGCAGGAACAGGCCGGCTGGCAGCAGGCGCTGCTGATGCTGGACAAGAACACCGGCGCCGACGAACTGCCGGTGCTGCCAGCCACGCTGGACACCCGCGTGGAAGCACTGCTGATGGTGCGCCAGGGTGCAAAGCCGGATGAGCGCTACGTGCTGCGACTGTGGCCGGCACCCGCGCAACTGCAGCCGGGCAACACGCCGCTGTGGCTGGGCAGTGCACAGACCCTGCGTTACGAGCGCCACTTCGAATGGATCGGCATGTGGCACCCGCTGCGCGGTGTCGACCCGGCATTGAATGCCGTGAAGGAAGCCGTGCAGGACCTGCCGCAGCGCGAGGATGTGCACAGCGAAACCGGGTTGCCGGTGCTGCGGTTGAAGACGCAGCCGTGATGGATCCGCCGGGCATGGCCCGGCGCTACCGGAACGCGGACGGGTAGCGCCGGGCCATGCCCGGCGGTGTAGATCCACGCCATGCGTGGATGGCTTCTACGGCATCCAGCCCAGCAACTGCTGCAACCGCTGGTGCGGGTCATCCAGCTGCAGCAGCTGCAAACGTTGCTGCTCGCTCAGCGGCAGCAGCTCGGCCAGCCGCCAGCCGACCCAGCTGGCCTGGTCCAGCAGCGCCGGATTGGCCGGCGCATAGGCCTCACCGGCCTGCTCGATGATGTGCCCCAGCACCGTGGCCAGCAGTGCATGCTGCGGCCGCAGTTCGTCATCGGGGTCTTCCTCGCACCAGCGCACATCGGCCACCACCAGGCCATTGTCGCGCACGCGGGTGCGCTCGACATGGAAGCGGCGGGTGCCGCGCAGGCGCAGCTGCAGCACGCCGTCGGCGCCGACATCGAAGTCTTCGATGCGCACCTGCACGCCGTAGGCCGCCGGTGTTGCCGGTGCCCCCACTTCCTGGCCGTCGAGGATCAGGCAGACACCAAAGCCTTCGCCACTACGGCCGCTGTCGCGCACCAGATCAAGGTAGCGCCGCTCGAACACGCGCAGGCCCACCGCTGCACCCGGCACCAGCGTGGTGTGCAGCGGAAACAGTGGCAGTAACGTATCGCTGCTCATCGGGCCTGCAGCGCGGCAAGGAAGCGGCGCGGTGCGCCGTCGAAGCCACCATTGGACATGAACACCACGTGGTCGCCGCTGCGCGCGCTGGCCTGCAGCTGCGCCAGCAGCGCGGCGGTATCCGGCACCGCGTGCGCTTCACCACGCACCGCGGCGATCACAGCGGCGGCATCCCAGGCCAGTTCCGGGCGGTGCAGGAACACCACTTCGTCGGCCAGCGCCAGCGAGGGCGCCAGCGCCTGCGCATGGGCGCCCAGACGCATCGAATTGCTGCGCGGCTCCATTGCAACCACGATGCGCGCATCGCCCACCTTGGCACGCAGGCCTTCCAGCGTGGTGGCAATCGCGGTCGGATGATGGGCGAAATCGTCGTAGACGGTGATGCCGTCGTGGCTGCCGATCACTTCCATGCGGCGCTTGACGCTGCGGAAACGCGCCAGCGCCGGGATCACCTCGGACGGCGCCACGCCCACTGCATGTGCAGCGGCCAGCGCGGCCAGGCCGTTGAGCACGTTGTGACGGCCAAGCAATGACCACTGCACATCGCCCAGCGCCTGCCCGCGATGGTGCACACGGAACGCGCTGCCATCGGCAGCCAGCAGTTCCGCATGCCATTCCAGGGACGGGTCGAAACCGAAGCGCTCGACCGGGGTCCAGCAGCCCATCGCCAGCACCTCGGCCAGGTGCTGATCCTCGCCGTTGACGATCAGGCGGCCACGCGCCGGCACGGTGCGCACCAGATGGTGGAACTGGCGCTGGATCGCGGCCACATCCGGGAAAATGTCGGCGTGGTCGTATTCAAGGTTGTTGAGGATGGCCACCAGCGGCCGGTAGTGCACGAACTTGCTGCGCTTGTCGAAGAAGGCGGTGTCGTACTCATCGGCCTCGACCACGAATTCGCGGCCCTGGCCCAGGCGCGCGGAAACGCCGAAATCCTCGGCCACGCCGCCGATCAGGAAACCCGGGGAGCGCCCGGCGCTTTCCAGCAGCCAGGTGAGGATGGTGGTGGTGGTGGTCTTGCCATGGGTGCCGGCCACGGCCAGGGTGTCGCGGCCCGGCAGTACCTGTTCGGACAGCCACTGCGCACCCGAAATGTAGCGCTGGCCGGCGTCGAGCACGGCCTCCACGGCCGCATTGCCGCGCGAGAGCGCGTTGCCGATCACCACTTCATCGGTTCCGGCCGGCACGCTGTCGGCGCGATAGCCCTGGTCCAGGGTGATGCCCAGCTGTTCCAGCTGGGTCGACATCGGCGGGTAGATGGCCTGGTCGCTGCCACTGACCGTATGGCCGAGTTCCCGCGCCAGGGCGGCCACGCCGCCCATGAAGGTGCCGGCGATTGCAAGGATATGTACGCTGCTCATGACCGGGGATTGTGACCGATGACGGCTGTATAGGGCCAATGTCCGCCCCCGGGTAAGACAAGTCCTACACCGGATGTGAGAAAACTCCAATCTTCTGTCAGGGAATTCCCGATAGCGATGTTCTGTGAACCCGGACACAATTCGAACTGCCAGCCGCAGTACCCGAACCGGTCCTACTCCCCAAGAGGCCATCCCCAAGGGAGCTCATGCTGCGGGGCCCTGAGCAAGCCCTCTGCTGGCGCCTATGAAACGACACAGGCCTGATCCTCGCGGACCAGGCCTGTGTTTTTTGCGCCCGAAGGGCTGGCGGCAGGCCGGCCCCACCGGATCAGGCCTTGATCGCCGCCAGGATGCGGGCTTCGATCTCGTCCAGTTCACCGACGCCGTCGACGCGGGCCAGGGTGCCACGGCCGGCGTAGAAGTCGACCACCGGGGCGGTCTGGTCGTTGTAGACCTGCAGGCGCTGGCGCACCGCTTCCGGATTGTCGTCGGCACGACCCTGCTCCTTGGCGCGACCGGCGATGCGGTCGACCAGCAGCTCGGTGGCCACGTCCAGCTGCACCACGGCATCCAGCGGCTGGCCGATCTTGGCCAGCAGGCCGTCCATCGCGTTGGCCTGGGCCACATTGCGCGGGTAGCCATCGAGGATGAAGCCCTTGGCGACATCGGCCTGGGTCAGGCGCGACTCCAGCATGCCCAGCAGGATGTCGTCCGACACCAGGTTGCCGGCATCCATCACCGTCTTGGCCTGCTTGCCCAGCTCCGTGCCCGCGGCGATTTCCGCGCGCAGCATGTCACCGGTCGAAATGTGGGCGATCCCCAGCTTTTCCTTCAGGCGCGTCGCCTGTGTCCCCTTGCCCGAACCGGGCGGTCCCAACAGAACCAATCGCATTGACCTGACTCCAACGTGTTGAAAACAAAGAAGGTTCGCGCCCCGGACGGACCGGTATCGCTGCACCGCAATAGCGCCACTTTACCGCATCCGGGTAATGTCCCTGCAATGTCCTTTCCCCCGAGCAGGTAGACGCATGCGCAACGGTACTCTCCTCTACGCCCAATCCGGTGGTGTCACCGCAGTCATCAACGCCACGGCGGCGGCGGTGATCGAGCAGGCCCGGGCCAAGGGCATCAAGGTCCTGGCCGCGCGCAACGGCATCCTCGGCGCGCTGCGCGAAGAGCTGATCGACACCAGCAAGGAGAGCGCTGCGGCGATCCGCGCCCTCGCCCATACCCCGGGCGGCGCCTTCGGCTCGTGCCGGGTCAAGCTGAAATCGCTGGACGCCGACCGTGCCCGCTACGACCGCCTACTGGAAGTGCTGCGTGCCCACGACGTGCGCTGGTTCCTCTACAACGGCGGCAACGACTCGGCCGATACCGCGCTGAAGGTCTCGCAGCTGGCCAAGGCCTCCGGCTACGACCTGACCTGCATCGGCGTGCCCAAGACCATCGACAACGACCTGGCGGTGACCGACACCTGCCCCGGCTTCGGCTCGGCGGCCAAGTACACCGCGGTGTCGGTGCGCGAGGCAGCACTGGACGTGGCGGCGATGGCCGAAACCTCCACCCGCGTCTTCATCTACGAGGCGATGGGCCGCCACGCCGGCTGGCTGGCCGCCGCCGCTGGCCTGGCTGGCAACGGTGATGACGAAGCGCCGCACATCATCCTGCTGCCCGAGCGCGCCTACGACGAGGCCGCGTTCCTGGCCAAGGTGAAGGCGGTGGTCGAGCGCGTCGGCTACTGCGTAGTGGTGGCGTCGGAAGGCATCGCCACCGCCGATGGCCGCTTCGTTGCCGACGCCGGCGGCGGCAAGGACTCGTTCGGCCACTCGCAGCTGGGTGGCGTGGCCGCGCACCTGGCCGGACGGGTCAAGGACCAGCTGGGCCTGAAGGTGCACTGGGCACTGCCCGACTACCTGCAGCGCTCGGCCCGCCACCTGGCCAGCAAGACCGACTGGGAGCAGGCGCAGGCGGTCGGCAAGGCTGCCGTGCAGCTGGCGCTGAAGGGCCAGAACGGCGTGATGCCGGTGATCGTGCGCAGCAGCGACGCACCGTACCGCTGGAAGATCGAAGCGGCGCCGCTGTCGAAGATCGCCAACCACGAGAAGAAGATGCCGGCCGGCTTCATCCGCCGCGATGGCTTCGGCATCACCGCCAAGGCGCGCGCCTACCTGTCGCCGCTGATCAAGGGTGAAGCGCCGCTGCCCTACGGCGCCGACGGCCTGCCGAAATACGTCACGCTGAAGAACGTGGCGGTGAAGCAGAAGCTGCCACGCTTCGAGGGCTGACCCGGAAAAAGGGACGGAGGGGATTAAGTCGCATACGCCCCTCCGTCATCTCCAACAGCGTCAGTAGTGGGTCGGATACGACTTAATCCCCTCCGTCCCCTTTTTGTGGAGGAGCATCATGGCACTGCGTGTTGTTCGACTGGGTTCGCCGCGCGCTCCCGGCGAGGGCCTGCGCATCGGTACCGTGCGGCGGCCACCGCGCGGTGTGCCGCGCAGCGAGTTCGCCCGGCAGGACTGGTATGACGTCTGGTTCCCGACACTGTCGCCCAGCGCGGCACTGGTGAAGCAGGCGCACGAGGCGAGAACGGCCGCCGACTGGAATTCATTCTTCCGCCACTACACGACCGAGATGAAGACGCCCGATGCCGCCCACGCGCTGGACCTGCTGGCTGCGATGTCGCAGCACAGTGACATCAGCGTGGGGTGCTATTGCGAGGATGAGGCGCACTGCCACCGCAAGGCCCTGCGCGAGCTGCTGGTGGCGCGTGGGGCGACGCTGGCGGAGTGATGATTGCAGGGTTGCCGGCCAGCGGCCGGCACTACCCGTGGATGACCGCTTGGGTACACCGCCCACGCAATTTCAATTGCAGGCCTTGCCTTCCATCTGCAGCTGCGCGGCGAACATGGTCACCTGCGGAATCTGGCCGGCAGCGGCCTGCTTCTTCGCCTCTTCCAGGTAGATGCGCGACTGGCCCTGCCCGTCCAGCTCGACCTTGTTGCTCGACGGCAGCCGCCACACGCGCACCACCGCCTGCTGTGCCGGGCACGCAGCACTGGGCACGCGGATCACATCATTGAGCTTCCAGCCCTTGCCGGCACTTGGCTGCGCCTTGGCGTAGTCGACGAAGCGCGCGCGCGGCTGGCATTGTTCGCTCGTACGCACCGCAGAGAAGCGATACGGCTCGGCCGCCTGCCCGGTGAATGCACCTTCCAGGCGCGCACAGGCCTCGGGGATCTGCCGCAGCGTATGCACCGCGCCTACCGCCTGCGGTGCACCCACGGCACGCTGCAGTTCCGGGGTTTCCGCCGCGAAGGCCGGCAGCGCCGGGGCAAGGGCGGCGAGCATCAACAGGGACAAGCGCATGGGGAATCTCCTTCAGGACTGCGCGCAGGCTTGCAGAGATTGGCTTAACGGGGTGCAAAGGCGCGTGGGTCGAGCAGCGGCGACGCCCGGCGGGCGCGGCCCGGCGCTACCATCCAGCCGCGGGTGCACGCATACTGCGGGTACCAGGGAATGCTGAACACCGCCATACGTCGGACGACCACCAAGGTCGGTACGGGTTGGTTCCAGGCTGCAGCCCGTCGTCCCCCTCGTGGTGCCGTTCATCGCCACTGGATGCCTACATCCATTCTGCGGAGGGGTCTAATGCTGGAACGTCACGGGCTGTCATTGGCGCTGGGCTGCGCCATTCTCGCGATCCTGTTCGGAATCGTCTCGGCGCGCTGGATCCTGCGCCAACCCACCGGCAATGAACGCATGATCGCGATCGCCACCGCGATCCAGGAAGGTGCGCGTGCCTATCTCAACCGCCAGTACCTGACCATCGGCGTGGCCGGTGTGGTGCTGTTCGTGCTGGTCGGTGTGTTCCTCAGCTGGTACACCGCGATCGGCTTCGCGGTCGGCGCGGTGCTGTCCGGCGCGGCCGGCTACATCGGCATGAACGTGTCGGTACGCGCCAACGTACGCACTGCCGAAGCTGCACGCCACGGCATCAGCGCCGCAATGGACGTCGCCTTCCGCGGCGGCGCCATCACCGGCATGCTGGTGGTCGGCCTGGGCCTGCTGGGTGTGGCCGGTTACTACGCATTGCTGCTGCGGATGGGCCTGCCGATGGAACAGGCGCTGCACGCGCTGGTCGGCCTGGCCTTCGGCTCCTCGCTGATCTCGATCTTCGCGCGGTTGGGCGGCGGCATCTTCACCAAGGGTGCCGACGTCGGCGCCGATCTGGTCGGCAAGGTGGAAGCCGGCATTCCCGAAGACGATCCGCGCAATCCGGCGGTGATCGCCGACAACGTCGGTGACAACGTCGGCGACTGCGCCGGCATGGCCGCCGACCTGTTCGAGACCTATGCAGTCACCGTCATCGCCACCATGCTGCTGGGCAGCCTGATGCTGGCCGAGGCAGGCGCCAACGCCGTGCTGTATCCGCTGGTGCTGGGCGGCGTTTCGATCATCGCCTCGATCATCGGTGCGCTGTTCGTCAAGGTGAAGCCAGGCGGCTCGATCATGGGCGCGCTGTACAAGGGCGTGATCGTCTCCGGCGTGCTGGCCGCCATTGCCTTCTACCCGATCACCACCGGGTTGATGTCCGACAACGTGCACGGGCCGATGGCGCTGTATGGCTGCGCCTTGATCGGCCTGGTGCTGACCGGCCTGATCGTGTGGATCACCGAGTACTACACCGGCACCCAGTACAAGCCGGTGCAGCACGTGGCGCAGGCGTCGACCACCGGCCACGGCACCAACATCATCGCCGGCCTCGGCATCTCGATGAAATCCACCGCGCTGCCGGTGGTGGCGGTGTGTGCGGCGATCTGGGGGGCGTTCGCGCTGGGTGGCCTGTACGGCATCGCCATCGCCGCCACCGCGATGCTGTCGATGGCCGGCATGATCGTCGCCCTGGATGCCTATGGACCGATCACCGACAACGCCGGCGGCATCGCCGAAATGGCCGAGCTGCCCTCGGAGATCCGCGACATCACCGATCCACTGGATGCGGTGGGCAACACCACCAAGGCGGTGACCAAGGGCTATGCGATCGGCTCGGCGGCGCTGGCGGCGCTGGTGCTGTTTGCCGACTACACCCACAACCTGCAGGCCGCCAACCCCGGCCAGGAATTCCGCTTCGACCTCAGTGACCACACGGTGATCATCGGCCTGCTGATCGGCGGCCTGATTCCCTACCTGTTCGGTGCGATGGCGATGGAAGCGGTCGGCCGCGCCGCCGGTGCGGTGGTGGAAGAAGTGCGTCGCCAGTTCCGCGAGATCCCCGGCATCATGCAAGGCACAGGGAAGCCGCAGTACGACAAGGCGGTGGACATGCTGACCCGCTCGGCGATCCGCGAAATGATCGTGCCTTCGCTGCTGCCGGTCGCCGTGCCGGTGGTGGTCGGTCTGCTGCTGGGGCCACGCGCGCTCGGCGGGCTGCTGATCGGCACCATCGTGACCGGCCTGTTCGTGGCCATCTCGATGACCACCGGCGGCGGTGCCTGGGACAACGCCAAGAAGTACATCGAGGACGGCCACTTCGGCGGCAAGGGCAGCGAGGCGCACAAGGCCGCGGTGACCGGCGATACCGTCGGTGACCCGTACAAGGACACCGCCGGCCCAGCGATCAATCCGCTGATCAAGATCATCAACATCGTGGCGCTGCTGCTGGTGCCGCTGCTGTAGATCCACGCCATGCGTGGATGACGGGCCTGGCCCGGTCACCGCCCGCGCAGGAAGAACGACACCGGCACCATCACTTCCACCGGGTCGCCGGCCACTTCGGCCGGCGGCGCCGGGACCGGGCTGGCACGCTGCACGGTATCCAGCGTCTCCTGGTCGAGCAGCGCGAAGCCACTGCTGCGGCCCAGTTTCAAACCCGAGACCGTGCCATCGCGGGCTACTGCGAAGCGCACGTAGACCACGCCCTGCTGGCGCAGCCGCTCGGCCTGGCGCGGATAGCGCCGATGCTTCTGCAGATGCCCGAGCAGGCGTCCTTCCCAGGTTGCCTCGGCACGACTGCGCTCACCCGCCGTGGTCTGCGGTGCGGTGTAGCGCGCGGCCGCGTCGGCGGCCACCTGCGGCGGTGCGCTGGTCTGCGCGACGTTGGCGTCGGCGGTGTCCGGCGAGGGCGTCGGCTCCGGTGTACGCGGCAGTGGCAGGTCACCCTGCGGCTGCACCGGCGCCTTCGGTTGCTCGCGCAGGGCCGGCTTCGGCGCCTGCCGCTGCTGTTGCTGCTGCAGCGGACCGGTGGCGACCTCGCGCGGCGGCACCGGCGGTGCCTGTGCCATCGGCGCAAGTTCCAGCATCAGCGCGGCCGGCGGCGCCGTCGCAGCCAGCACCGGTGCGCGCGTCGCCCACCAGCAGGCCGCGCCGATCAACAGCGCGTGCACCAGCAGCACGATCGCCAGGCTGGTCGCCCAGCGCCGCAGTCCACTCATCGTGCGCCCTGCTCCAGGCCGACCAGCGCCACCTTCAGGTAACCCGCCGCACGCAATGCATCCAGCGTGGCCATCAGTTCGCCGTAGGGCACACGGGTATCGGCGCGCAGGAAGATACGCTGCGCGGTGTCACTGCGGGTGGCGGCCTGCAATGCAGCGGCCAGTCCGTCGCGCGCCACGGACTGTTCGCCAACGCGCAGCGACAGATCGGCCTGCACGGTCACATACACCGGTGCCTGTTCCGGCGGCGTAGCGCTGGCGCTGCTGGCCGGTAGCTGCACTGGCACTGATACGGTGGCCAACGGTGCGGCCACCATGAAGATGATCAGTAGCACCAGCATCACGTCGATGAAGGGCGTGACATTGATCTCGTGCGCTTCTTCGGGCGCATCGTCGCGGTCGGACGCGGTCCTGATCGCCATCGTTACGCCTCAGTGCACCGCACGCAGCGGTGCCGCTGCGGTACGCGGCACGGCACGATCAAGATCGCGCGAGACCAGCTGCTGCACGGCCGCCGACAGATCGCCGAGCAGACCCCGCAGGCCGGCCAGCACGCGGCTGAAGTGGTTGTAGACCAGTACCGCCGGAATCGCCGCGACCAGGCCGAGCGCGGTGGCCAGCAAGGCCTCGGCGATGCCGGGTGCGACCACCGCCAGGTTGGTGGTGTTGCTGTGGGCAATGCCAATGAAGCTGTTCATGATGCCCCACACCGTGCCGAACAGCCCGACGAACGGCGCCACCGCACCGATGCTGGCGAGCACGCCGATACCGCGCCGCTGAACGCGTGCGGTTTCCAGTTCGATGCGGTCAAGGCGGGAGGCCACGCGCTCCTTGATGCCCTCGCCGCTGTCCAACGCCTGCGACAGCCGCAGTTCGGTGCGTGCGGCGTCCAGCATCGCCCGTGCGGTGCCCTGCTGCAGGCATGCCTCTTCGCTCTGCGCCGGCAACTGTGCGGACTGCAGCAACAGCGCGCGCGCCGCACGCAGCTGCCGGGCCTGTCGGGCCAGCTCCCAGCCCTTGGCCAGCAGCACGGTCCAGGTGGCCAGCGACGCCAGTGCCAGCGCGATCATCACGGCTTTCACCACCACCTCGGCGGCCAGGTACATGCCCCACGGGGTCAATGCGGGGGCGGCCACAGGGGCCAGGTCAGCAGGCAGCATCGTCTCGGTTTCCATCAGCATCAGAGGGCGCTGCGCGACGACGGGCCGCGCGCGGATCATTGGCGTCGTCCACTTCCACCAGTGGCGTGGGCTCCATGCGCGGAGCCGGACGGCTGAGCACATAGCCGGCGCTGACCGCGAAGAACAGGCCCACGCCCAACAGCAGGCGCCACGACGGATGCGCGCCCCAGCAGAACAGCGCGAAGCCCACCGCCATGCCGGCACTGGCGAACGCCTTGCCCTTGCGCGACACCGCACCCTGCTCACGCCACAGCCGCAGCGACGGGCCATAGCGCGGATGCGCCAGCAGGCGCTGCTCGAACTTCGGTGAGCTGCGCGCGAAGCAGCCCACGGCCAGGATCAGGAAGATGGTGGTCGGCATCACCGGCAACAACGCGCCGATCACCCCCAGGCCGACCATCAGCCAACCCAGCGCGAACCAGAGCCAGCGCATCAGCGCTGCACCTGTAGGCGCGCGCCGTGCATCATGCGAATTCCACTTCGACGTGGCCGTGCACGCTGCGGAACGCGGCGTCGGCCGCATCGATCACCTGCTGCTCCTGCTCGGTACTCAGCGGTACCGCGTCCAGCGCAGCGGTGAACTCACGCCAGTGGCGCGCCGCGCCATCCGGATGCGCGGCCAGGTGGCGGGCGCCGAAATCACGGTCCAGGCCGAGCTTGGCAGCCATCTTGTACAGAATGGTGCCGCCCAGGTTGGAGCCTTCAGCCACGTACAGCCAGCCCAACGCAGCCGGCAGTGCCAGGTCCGAGGGCAGCGCGTCGATGTCCGCGCCTGGCAGGGTCTGCTCCAGGTCCTGCAGGTCGCGTGCGACCTGTCCAAGGCGCCGGCGCTCACCGAGATCGGGCAGCAGTGCGTCCAGCGCAGGGTTGGCATACAGCGCATCGATGCTGCGGTGGAAGCGATACTGCACGCGCAGGAAACGGGCGAAATTGCTGCGGTCGGCGAAGATATCGCCGGCCATGATGCGCTTGTCCAGGGCACCGTGGCTGTCGCGGGTAGCGGCCTTGAGCCGCAGGCTGCGGCTGTCTTCGGGAGCGATGTGTGCGTTCATGGGGGAATGCCAAGGGGGTCGTCCTGCTGTAGACGTCTGCCACGGGGCTTTCCCCAAGCCCGTGTGCACCGATAATGGGCCATCCCCTTTTTCCACCCGGAACCGACGATGATCACCACCGAACCGCGCATGACCAACCTGTTCCTGCAGCTGGGCCTGGACGCCAGCGCCGAGGGCATCGCCCGCTTCATCCGCGAGCACCAGCTGGCCACCGATGTCGAAGTGGTCGAGGCGCCCTACTGGAACGATGCCCAGCGCCAGTTCCTGTCTGAATCGCTGCAGGCCGATGCGGCATGGAGCACCGTGGTGGACGAGCTGAACGAGTCGCTGCACGAAGATGCGGTGAAGGCTTCGACCGGGCTGTAAACAGACGCCGGGCATGGCCCGGCGCTGTCGTTTCATCTGCGCGATCCGCCGGGCGTGACCCGGCGCTACCCGTTGTCCGGTAGAACCACGTCACGCGTGGATGCGCGATCAGTACTTCCAGGTCAACGCCAGGCGCGCGGTGCGGCCCGGGGCCGGCATCACGCCCAGGGCGAGCGGATCCAGATAGTAGCGGTCGGTCAGGTTGTCCACGCCCGCTTCCACCGACCACTGGTCGTTGAAGCTCCAGCTGGCAAAGAGATCCACCAGCGTGGTTGGCCGGTACAGCTGCTGGATCGCCGACAGGCCCACGTTCCAGTCCTTGTCCAGCTTGCTGATCGGGCCGGCGTTGTGGACCACGCGGGTGCCGAAGGTCAGGCGCTCGTCGAACAGGCGCGAGCCCAGGGTCAGGTTGACCATGTAGCGCGGTGGGTTCTGGGTATTGGTGTACGAGCCCTCGAAGCCGCCGTCCACGCAGTCGGGCGTGTTGGCCAGCTCGCCGTTCCTGCGCTGTGCACCATAGGCGCGACGCTCGGCGGCGATGTCCGGCGCGCAGGTCTTGGCCTTGAAGTAGTAGTGCGCGGACAGATCGGCGAACACCTTGCCGCTGTCATAGCTGGACTGGAACTCCATGCCCGAGACCTTGAACTGGTCGACGTTACGGATCAGGCCCGCCGACAGCGTGCGGTAGTCACGGGTAATCAGGTCGTCGATGCGGGTATCGAAGTACGCCAGCTTCAGCGCCAGGCGGTCACCGGCAGTGAACAGGTCGTAGCGGATGGTGCTGGCACCGATTTCCCAGCTGCGCGCGCGCTCCGGCTTCAGCTCGCCCACCGGCTTGGCGGCGGTGAACAGGCCCAGCGTGGTCTCGAACAGGCTCGGCAGCTTGGTGCCTTCGGCGTACTTCACGTAGACCATGGTGTCTTCGCTGAAGCGGTAGGCGACGCTGGCGGTCGGCGAGAACGCGGTGTCGCGACGGCGGATCGGCTGCGACCAGGTCCAGCTGACCGGCACTTCCAGATCCTGCGGCTTGCCGGCGTCGTAGAAGTTCCAGCCCGCGATGTCGCCCACCGTGCCCTTCTTGTACGGCGACGCCAGCAGCGAGGCCTGGGTGAAATTGCCGTTGGCGTCCGGATACCAGTTCAGCAGCGCGATGCGCTTGGCTCGCCACGACGGCAGCGCCGGGTTGCCGTTGAGCAGCTCGGTATAGCGGTACTGGCCCTGCACCTCGTAGGCATCCGGCGTGGCCAGGCGGTTGCGGTCGTGCACATCCACCCGGTTCCAGCGGCCACCGGCCAGCAGCTCCCAGTGTTCGTCGGGCTGCCACTTCAGCGACGCCACGGCACTGTATTCCTTGCGCTCGGCATTGCGCAGGAAGCGGTTGTTGACCAGGTCATCGTGCATGACCGGGCCGGAGCTGCCCGGTGCAATGTCTTCATCGCTGTAGGACAGGCCGTAGTCCAGCGTGAACGCGCCGGCACGGGTGTCGAACCTGGACGTGTTGCTGGCATCCAGGTTCAGGCGCTTCTGCCGCAGCGGGTTGCGATACGCATCCTTGTAACCGGGGTCGCCGCTGAAGCTCGGGGCGTCATACCACTCGGTGCGGCGGTCAAAGTACCACGGGGTGATGCCGGTCAGGCTGTTGTACATCACGCTGTCGGTATCGGTGTACGCGGCATTGACGCGCAGGTCGATCAGCTCGCTGTCCGGATTGAAACGATAGCGCAGGGTGTAGCTGTCCATGTCGACGTGGCCCGGATCCCATTGCGGAATGCGGTCCCGTTCGACGCGGATGATCTGCGAGGCCATGATCTCGCCGGCGGTGCCTTCGTAGCGGCGGTAGCCGGCTTCCAGCGTCTGCGCGTCATCGATGCGCCAGGTGCCCTTGAGCAGCGCCGACTTCGAACGCGACGAGGTATTGAACACCTCAGTGCGCGGCGGATTCAGCGGTGCCAGCGTACGACGGGTCTGCGGGAAATCATCATAGCCGTGCTTGCCGGAAAAGTAGTTGCCATTATCGCGGTAGGCATAGGCGGCAACCAGGTCGAAGCGGTCCCAGTGACCGGCGCCGGCCACGTTGAAGAACTGGCTGCCGGTGGCGTTGCGATCGGTGCGCGGCGCGGCACTGTAAGCCGGCAGGTTGTTGGCGCTGGCATTGGCCAGGCCACCACGCACGCGCACGCCGAAGTCGCGCCCCTCGCGCAGCACGTCACCGATCTTCAGCGTCTCCATCTCAACCACGCCGCCGATGCCACCGGACGCATTGGCCTGCAGGCTCGGACCCTTGGTGATGGTCAGGCTGGAGATCAGGTCCGGATCGAGGTAGGTGCGCTGCGACTGGCCGGCATAACCACGGTAGGTATCCATGCTGGACTGGCCACCATCGATGATCACCGGCACGCGGCCCTGGCCCTGGATACCACGGATGTTGACGTCGAACCCATTGCCCACGCGCGGGTCACCGGCGGTGACACCGGCCACGCCCTTGACGATGTCGCCGTTGGAGGTGCCGCGGAAACGCTCCAGCTGCGTGCGGTTGATCGTCGTAGTGGATCCCGCGCTGCGGTAGCTGTCGAGCAGTCGCGCTTCGTCGCTGCCTGCGCCGCCGTCGACACGGTCGCCGGCCACGCTGAGCGTATCGGTGACGATCACGCCGCCGTCGGCCTGTACCGGCGTTGCCGCTTCCAGGGTGACCGCGTCGGCACTGACCCGGCGCATCGCCAGCCCGCTGCCCTGCAGCAGCAGCTGCAGCGCCTCGTTGGCCGACAGGCTGCCGTTGACTGCGCGCGAGGTTACTCCCTGGGCGAGGGTGGCCGGGTACACGACCTGTACGCCGGACTGGCGCATGAAGCTGCGCAGCGCTTCGTCCAGCGGCTGTGCCGGAATGTCGAAGCGCTGCACGGCGGCGTGGTTGCCGGTGGCGCTCTGTGCCAGCACGGACGGGGCGGCGCCGGCCAGGCCGGCGGCCAGCAGGGCGATGCACAGGCGGGACGGGCGCAGCGCGCGGCCCGGGCGGTGGGAGTCGAACATGGGGAACCTGTCAGGTAATCGGTGCCGCAGGCGCGGCGTCATCCGCAACACAGGCGGACACGGCGACGTACGTGGCGGCGGCGGGTACGTTCGCGGGGTAAGACGGTTGGGCGCGCGACAGTCCCAAGGTGGATTTCCAGTCGCGGCAGTTGCCGATCGTTGGCCGCCTGGTTGTAGCGGTGGGTGCCGACCGTTGGCCGGCACATCGGGATCGCCGCAATGATCATCCACGCATGGCGTGGATCTACTGGACGATGGCGACGCCGAGCGGCAGGCGGGTGACCTGAAGGCCTGCGGTTGCCGCCAGCGCGTCCAGTGCCTGTTCCGGGCGATCGATGCGCAGCGCCGCACTGACCGCCGGCAGCCGCGACAGATCGCCGCGCACGAAGGTCGGGCCGGCGCGGTAACGCCCCACCCACCGCACGGCATCGGCAACACTGGCCTGCTCCAGCAGCAGTTCGCCCTGCCGCCACGCGCCGACGCTGTCGGCGGCCACATCCCGCAGGCGCGTCACGCCACTGTGTTCGCCATAGTGGGCACGCTGGCCCGCCTGCAGGTACGTCCAGCCACCGTCAACCGGGCTGGCCACGCGCACCCTGCCCTGTCCGACCTCGGTTTCCACCTGGTCGCTGTCGCGTGCGACGGAGAACGCGGTCGAGATATCCTCGACCACGCCATTGCCCGCGCGCACGCTGAAACCCCGCTGAGCATCCGGGCTGACCTCGAACCAGGCGCGCCCGCGCAGCAGCTCGATCTGGCGTGCATCCGCATCGAACCGCACGGCGATCGCGCTGTCCGCATCCAGCACCGCCCGGCTGCCATCGGGCAGCCGTACGTCCTGCACCACATGCGTACTACGGTGATCGGCCCGCAGGCGCAGCCAGGCTTCCGGCCATGCCACCAGCATCACCAGTGCTGCCGCAGCGGCCATTGCCCATCGCAACCGCTTCGGACGCCGTCGCTCGGTGCGCGCAGACTGCGGCCGCGGCCCGACACTGCGCCACAGCGCGCGCTCGTGCTCGAAGGCGCGACGGTGCCCAGGCTGTTGCAGCCAGTGTTCGAACTCATCCATGCGCACATCGCTGATATCGCCTGCGGCCAGCCACGCGATCCAGCCCCGGGCCTGTTCGGCCAGGGCATCGTCATTGGCGGCGGGCAGCATGTTCGGCGGGCTCATCGGCTGGCAGACAGGCGCATTCAAGCGCGGGCGGGGGAACTAGACCGCATCTACGGTCCAGTGATCAAGACGTTTCAGCGCGGGCCAGCCCCAAGCCGGGGCGATCATCGGCCGCTGCGCGCCCAGGCCAGGCGTTGCAAGGCGGTGCGCACGTGGTTCTCGACGGTGGTCACCGACACGCCCAGGCGGCGTGCGATCTCGGCCTGGGTCAGGCCCTGCAGGCGGTTGAGCCGGAAGATGGTGCGGGTCGGCTCCGGCAGGTGTCCCGCCGCGTCGAGCACCCGCTGCAGCTCGTCCTGGGCCATCGCCTGTTCCTCGGTCGAGATCACCTCGTCCGGTCCCCACAGGTAATGGTCGGCCAGCAGGCGGTTGCGCCGGGTCGATTCGCGGCCGTGGTCGGTGGCCAGGTTGGCGGCCAGCCGGTACAGATAGGCGCGCGGGTTGTCGATGGCCTGGCTGTCGTCAACCCCGCGGGCCTTGAACCACACGGCCTGGATCACGTCCTCGGCGCCGTTGTCGCCCCCAAGGATGCGCTGTACCCGACGCAGCAGCGCAGGGCGCTCGCGGATCAGCAGTTCAGTGAGGGAGGCAGCATTGGAGGACATGCGCGGAACCGGGACAACAGGCGGAAGGCGTCGCGCATGCTACTCCGTTAATGAGAATCAGTCACGTTCGCATCCATGAACCCCTGCCCCGCCCTGCGGTCAGCCCCCTCCCCTGCACAGCGCCCGGCAAAGGCATAAAATGGGGGGCTATCCGTCTATATCCCCCACCTGGAGCACGACCATGGGTCTGGAACTCGTCTCGCCCGGCAAGAACCCGCCGGAAGAAATCAACGTCATCATCGAGATTCCGAAGGACTCGGAGCCGGTGAAGTACGAAGTGGACAAGGAAACCGGCGCGATCTTCGTCGACCGCATCCTGTCCACCCCGATGCGTTACCCGTGCAATTACGGCTACGTGCCGAGCACCCTGTGTGGCGACGGCGATCCGGCCGACGTGCTGGTGGTGCTGCCGCTGCCGCTGGTGCCGGGCTCGGTCGTGCGCTGCCGTCCGGTCGGCGTGCTGAAGATGAGCGATGAAGCGGGCAGCGACGAGAAGATCCTGGCCGTGCCGGTGTCGAAGATCTTCAGTGGCTACGCCCACGTCGAAGACATCGCCCAGGTGTCCAGCCACTGGCTGGAGCGCATCGGCCACTTCTTCGAGCACTACAAGGACCTGGAGAAGGGCAAGTGGGTCAAGCTCGACGGTTGGGGCGGCGCCGCTGAGGCCAAGCAGATTCTGATCGAGGCGCACCAGCGCCATCTCGACAGCAAGGCCTGAGCCTGAACCGGATCGCTCCGGCATGCCCTGCCGGAGCGATGCGGGTCACGTTTCATGATGACGGCACATCACTCTTGCCGTGGTATTAGGTAAATTGCGTCACTTCACACGTCATCGACATCCACCGTCGAGACAGCCAGGGGAATGTGTCGTGCGTATTCTGCTTGTAGGGGATGCAGCCAGCCTGCCGGCTGAGCTGACCGAATTCATTGCCGATCTTGGGGAAGACTGGCAGCCGCTGACCGCCACCGATGGCCAGACCGCGATGACCGCGGTGGCCACGCAGGGCGTGGACGCGGTGATTGTCTGCCCGCAGCTGCCGGACCTCAATGCCACCACGCTGCTGGGGCAGATCCGGACGCTGCGTCCGGAAACCATCCGCATCGCGCTGGTGGACGCCCAGCATGGCAACCGGCCACCACCGGCGCGCCTCATTGGTGTTGCCCACCGTTTCCTGCCGTTGCCGCTGGCACCGGAAGTGCTGCTGGAAGCGCTGACCAGCCTGGAAGAGCTGCGCGAAGTGCTGGACAGCCCGCGCCTGCGCGATGCCATCGGCCGCATCGAGAAACTGCCGTCGCCGCCGCATCTGTACCTGAGCCTGACCCAGGCGCTGGAGCATGACGACGATGCCGACAGCGCCGACGTCGCCAAGCTGGTGGCCGCCGATCCTGCCATCGCCGCCAAGGTGCTGCAGTTGTCGAATTCGGCGTTCTTCAGCCAGGGTCGCACCATCGCCGACCTGCGCACCGCGGTGACCCGATTGGGCCTGGCAACACTGCGCGACCTGGTCCTGGCCAGCGAAGTGTTCTCGGCACCGACGCTGTCGACCGCCGAACGCAACTCGCTGCAGCAGCGCGCCCTGCTCGCCTCGCGGCTGGCCGCACGCCTGCTGCCCGAATCCAGTGCCGAACTGGGCGCAACCGCGGCACTGCTGGCCGATATCGGCCTGCTGCTGCCCGGCGTACGCAACGAACGCACCGAGCCGTCGCTGGCCGGAGATGCCCGCCCGGGCCATGCCGAAGCCGGCGCCTACCTGCTGGGCCTGTGGGGCCTGCCGATGCCGATCATCGAGGCGGTGGCGTTCCACCTGCAGCCGCAGCGTGCGAACACGCGCAGCTTCTGGGTGACCGGCGCCGTGCACGTGGCCCTGGCGCTGGTCAATGGCGATCCGGTGGACGAGGACTACCTGCAGCGCGCGGGCGTGCTCAACAAACTGCCGCAGTGGCGCGAGCATGCCAACAGCCTGATGGGGCTCACGCCCAGCGAAGCCTGAGTTCCACCGGCAATGCATGCGATGAAGGCGCGCCCGCAGGGACGCGCCTTCGTTGCATCAGGGCTGCGCGCAGTGGTCGTACACGCAGCGCTCGAACAGGAACTGGCAGTACGCCGCATCCTCACCGGCCTTGATGCAGTTGCTGCGCACCTCCGCGCAATAGCGGCCATTGGCACACACCAGCGGACCGGCCGACACACTGCCGGCCAGGCTCAGGACGGCGAGAACCGCCGCAGCGAACATCCGTGGCATCGCGTTCTTCATTTCGCGCTCTCCTTGGTCCGGAATGGACCTCTGTGAACGTACCAGCGGTCCAGTTGCGACAAGCGTGACCTCTGTCGCTGAACCGCCCGATTCAGAGTTTCCCGACCCGGCCCTGCCAAACGCAAAGAGGGCGGGCCTTGCGGCCCGCCCTCCTCGTATTGCCTTCAGGCTTCGATGGATCAGAAGCGCTGGTTGTACTGGATGAACAGGAAGCGGTCGTAATCCAGCATCGGGTCCAGCTGCACGGCACTGGCGTTGGTCACCGCGTAGGTGATCGGCGGGGTCTTGCCGAACACGTTGCGGGCACCGACGGTCACGCTGCCGTTCCACGGGGCCTGCCAGGTGGCCGAGATGTCGTGATAGACGATCGCGCCCTTCTTGTTGGCACCCAGGCCGCCGGTCCAGCCACCGTTCTCGGTGTAGTAATCCGGCTGGTTGCACTCCAGGCCATTTTCCTGGTCGTAGCAGAAGTCGCGGAAGCCGCCGTAGTAACGCATGGTCCAGGTGGCCGACAGGTCGCCCTTGGTCCAGGTGGTTGCCAGGGTGCCGCGGACACGCGGGTAGTTCCAGTAGCCTGCGTAGTCATCCCATGCAGCGCCCTTGGTGGCCTGCTGACGGAAGCTGGTCAGGTAGTTGGTGTCCAGGTTGAACGACAGGGTACCGAAGCTGTATTCCGGCATACGGTAGCGGACGCCGAAGTTGTAGCCTTCGGTTTCCAGCGAACCCAGGTTGGCATTGCCGCGGCTCAGGCCGGTGACCTGCTGGCCATTGGCAACGTCGCCACGGCTGTACTGGTCACAGAAGGCCTGCACACCGTTCTGGTAGCACTGGTTCAGCACGTAGTTCGCCGACAGCGCGGTGATCACGTTGTCCACGGTGATCTTGTACCAGTCCAGCGAGACGTTCAGGCCGCTGACGAAGCTCGGGCTCCACACCAGGCCCGCGGTGCGGGTCTTGCTGGTTTCCGGCTGCAGCTTGTCGTTGCCCACGCCCGAGTTGAACGGGTTGTTGCCCTGGGTGTCACGGGCACTGATCGGACGACCAGCAGCGTCGGTCTGACGGAAGTCGGACGCCAGGCCTTCAGCACCGCAACGGGCGGCAACGGCCGGGTTGCTGCGCTGGCCGAACACGGCATCACACGGATCGGTGAACTTGTCGAAGGTCTGCGAACCACCGCCGAAGGTGTCGTCCAGGGTCGGGGCACGGAAGCCCTCGCCGTAGGTCGCACGCACCAGCAGGTCGTCGATCGGCTTCCAGGTCACGCTGAACTTGCTGTTGACCGTGTTGCCGAACTTGTCGTAGTCCGAGTAGCGGCTGGCGATATCCAGCGACAGCTCCTTGGCACCCGGCAGGTCACGCAGCAGCGGCACCATCAGTTCCAGGTAGAACTCGTTGGTCTTGTACTTGCCTTCGGTCGGCTGGGCGGCCAGCTCGGTGGTGTAACCCGAGGAGGACAGCGCGTCCGGGTGGTCGTAGCCCGACACTTCACGATGCTCGTAACCGGCAGCGAAGGCGAACTCGCCCGCATTGCCCGGCATGTCGAACAGCGAACCGGTGATGTTGGCGAAGTACTGCTTGCTCTTGCTCTGGCCGGTCGAGTTCAGCAGGGTGTTGATGTACTTCAGCGCATCCGGGGTCGCGGCGCTGGCGCCGCCCAGCAGGTCGAACGGGACGCAGCTGCCCGGGCTGGTGCCCAGCGCGATCGGGTTGGCAGCGGTGCCGCACTGGGCGACGCCGTTGGCGTTGATGAACGACGGGCCGAGGGCGTTCTTCAGTGCCAGCAGGTTGATGTTGCCCGAGCTGGTCTGGGTCACATCGAACTGGTTGTAGTTGATGCCCACATCCCAGTCGAACGGACGGTTGTTGAAGTCGAAGTTGCCTTCCAGGGCCGCGTCGAAGTGCAGCGACTTGACGTTGTTCTGGGTGATGCGCGGCAGTTCGAAGATACGACGGCCCCAGCCACCGATGTCAACGCCGGCGCCCGGGTTGGCCCAGTTGCCCAGCGGGTTGTAGATGCTGTCCTTGCTGATCGCCACCGGGAACTGCGGCTGCGAGGTGCCGGTCAGCGGGTAGCCGGCGATCTGGCGCTTGGAGTCACGCTCGGAGTACATCGCCGTCGACTTCAGACGCAGGTTGTCGTTGATGTCGTAGCTGGCCGAGGTGAACATGGTCTTCGACTCAGCGCCCTGGTTCAGCATCATCTGCTGCGAGGCGTTGTAGTAGTCGTCCAGACCAATCAGGTGGTAGTTGTTGAAGTTGTTCGACGGCTGGCCAACGCCGACCGGGGTGTCCCACGAACCGGTGTGGTTGACCACCCAGGTGTTCGGGACCCACTTGCCAGCCTTGTTGTATTCACCAGCACCGGCGGTGCCTTCGGCACGCGGATCGGTGAAGCGGCCCCACGGGCCCGCCGGGCTCAGACCGTCTTCCTTGTGGCCCTGGCCATAGGAGTACTGGGTCAGGCCACGATCCTTGGCCCACACCGGATCTTCCTTGATGTAGTTCGCGCCGAACACGATCGAGGAGCGCTCGCCGGTGGCACCCAGGGTCAGGCTGTACTGGGTCTTGGAACCGTCGCCGTGGCTGTTCTGGCCGTAATAGGCACTGGCCTCGGCGCCGTCGAAGTTCTTGCGCAGGATGATGTTGACCACGCCGGAGATGGCGTCGGAACCGTAGATCGCCGAGGCGCCGTCCTTCAGGACTTCAATGCGCTCGATCAGCGAGGTCGGGATGGTCGACATGTCGGTGAAGCCGGCCAGGCTGGTGCTCCAGCGCTTGCCGTTGACCAGCACCAGCGTGCGCTGCTCACCCAGGTTGTACAGGCTGACGTACTGGCCGCCCTGTTCCGGGTTGGACGCCAGCACGGCCGCCTTGCTGAAGGTCTGGGTGCCTGCCACGGACAGGTTCTGCAGCAGGTCGCCGACGCTGACCAGGCCCGAACGCTGGATGTCCTCATGGCTTACGGTGAGGACCGGCTGGGAGGTTTCCACATCCACCGAGCGGATGCGGGAGCCGGTGACTTCCAGGCGATCAAGGGTGGTCGGGGCACTGGCTTCCTGTGCGGAAGCAAATGCCGGTGCCAGCGCCAGCGCGATGCCGGCGGGCAGCAGGCCCAGCCGCACGGCAGGGGTGCGAACGTTCATCAATCTCTCCAAGGTACGTGTTAGTAGCGTGTTAAAACGCTCCAGCACGTTACGATTGCGTTGCGATGCTGTATTTGCGCGACCCAACCGTAGACTTTGCAGAGTGTGGCGGGAGCAAGCCGCCGTTTTCCCTGAACCGGGAAGCAGACTGCCCATAACGGGCACGGAAGGCCCGGGCGAAGCTGCAGCAGTTGTCGAATCCGCTGGCTGCGGCGACCTCGCCCACCATCATGTCGGTGTCGCGCAGCAGATCGGCGGCCCGCTCCAGGCGCAACCGTGCCGAAAGCGACTGGGGGCTCTCTTCATAAAGGCTCTGGAAGGTCTTGGAGAGGTACCAGCTGGAGAAGTTGGTCAGTTCGGCGAGTTCGCCGATCCGCACCACCCTGTGGCTGTTGCCCTCCAGATAGAGGCGGGCACGCTGCATGCGGCCGAACACCTGGCGCTTGCGGCTGCGTGAGCGACCGGGGCAGCGCTGTACGTTGTCGGCCAGATCACGCTGCAGGCCGGCCAGATGCAACAGCAGCGGCCGCAGCGCCTGCGCGGGCAGGCCGCTGTCGAGCGCATCGCGCCACAGGCGCAGGGCAACTCGGGCGTCGCCGCGGCTCATGCGACCACGACCGGCATACAGGCCGCAATCGGCCATCTCGGACAGCACCCGCATCGCCTCCGCATTCAGGCTGAGGCCCACGCACAGTCCGTTACGGCCGGCCTGCACCAGCGGGCGCGACTCCTTCTCGAAGGCGATCCACTCGCCATGGCGCAGGCGGAAACGCCCTTCCTTGGCTTCCACCCAGGAGCTGCCCCGGACCTGCAGCCAGACCGTGAAGCTTGACCCTGCCGTCTGCAGGCTGCCGAGCCGGGCCACGCCCATGCAGGTCGGCGCGAGATCATCGAGCGCCTTGTCGAGGGAGACGGTTTGGCCACGATCGGCCAGCGAGAGTTGACGCATGGGGCACCACGGGTTTGCCTGATACAGGCTTCCGTTTTGCCTAATCAGGTGTCAGCCCGTCAGGAAAATCCGCCGAGATCGCCACGAATTCGCGGCGAGAACTCCACAAAGAAATCACGAAGAGATATTTTTCTTCAGGATCAACGACTTGAGAAATGCCGGGAACAGGGCTGGCGCCGACCGGGGCAGCTGCATGACGCCGATGTCAGCGCCATCGCTGACCGCCAGGGCGACGTACAGATCCCGGCCATCGGCGCTGGCACTGATGCCGTTGCCCGCGCTGAGCCGCTGCCGATCCAGGCAGCGCTCGGGGGCTTCGGTCCCGGCCTGGATATGGATCAAGGTCGTACCGCACGCGGTCGAATTGCCGAGATACCCGATGCCACCGGTGCCTGCCACCGTCCAGGTGCGATAGCGCCATCGGCTGGGCCGGTCTTCACTGACCTGCTGCACGCTGGCCGGGGACAGTGCCGCATCCACCGACCACAAACCGCCGGACGCCAGGCGTGTGAACAGCACGCGGCCATCACCCCGATCGAAACGTGCCTGGGAGACGCCATCGATGCTGGCCAGGCGGCGCCAGGGGGTTACGCTGCGATCGAACAGGCTCAATCGGGTGCGCTGCTCTGCATCGCGCTCGACCACCAGCAACTGTTCCGGGGTTGCCCCGTACAGGGCCTGCAGGGGCTGATCGACCGGAACCGGCAACGGTTGCAGGTGCTCGTCGCGCGGCGCGATCTCGTAGACCACGGTGCGCCCATGCTCATCACGCCCGACCACCAGCAACTGGCGGCTGTCGGCCGACCAGTCCGGCGCCTGCCGCCCCTCCGGACGCAGGCCCTCGATCGGCCGCAGTGAATCGGGCCGCTGCATGTCCGCCCACCACAGCGCGAAACTGCCGGAACGATCGGATGTGAAGACCAGCTGGCGACCGTCGGGCGCCGCCATCGGCTGCCCGTCACGCCCGCTGGACGCGAACAGCCGCTCGGCGCTGCCGCCGGCCATCGGCACCTTGAACACGCCGAACTGGGCACGGCGGTGAACGAAGGCCAGCACGTCGCCGTGGCGTGACACCGCAGGCCATTGTGCGTCGTCGAGGCCGGCATCACGCAGGGTGCGGCGCTCGACGTCCAGGTAGTACAGCCGCACCTCGCTGTCCACGCGCCGGCCGAACACGATGCTGCGACCATCGCCCAGCCAGGCCCAGCCACGCTGTTCGGCCGATTCGTTGGTCAACTGCTCCAGCTCGCCGCCCCCGGCCGGCATCCGCCACAGGTCGCCCATCTGCGGATTGCGCACGAACACCAGCCACTTGCCGTCGGGCGAGTAGCGTGGCGCGTAGTCAAAATCATCCTGGTCGACCGCATAGTCCAACGCCCGCCACTGGCCGCTGGCCAGGTCGAGCACACGGATGCCGCGATGGGCATAGCGGCCCACCATGCTGCCAAAGACCAGGCCGCGGCCATCCGGAGTCCAGTCGAAGCTGAGCAGTTCGGTTCCGTCGCAGCGGGTCGCCTGGCGCACACCGCCGCCGGTCGCGCTGGCGATCAGCACCTGGCAACCGCCGTCGGCTCCAAAGCGGGCAAAAGCGATCTCGCGCCCGTCCGGTGACCAGCTCGGGAAGCGGTCACTGGCTCCCTTCGGCGGCAGCGCCAGCTGCCGGGCCGGCGCATTGCCCGAGGTCTGCACCTTGATCGCGCCACCACCGGCGCCGTCCTCGTTGGCGCCTTCGTAGGCAACCTGGGAGCCATCCGGCGAAAGCGTGGGATAGGTTTCAAAACCACTGGTGGCGGTGATCAGGCGGTAGGGACGCTGCGGGCTGCCGATCACCCGCACGCCGTTCTCGACGGCGGCATCCACCGGTGAGCTCGGCTCCGGCCCACGCCGGAGCAGCAATGTGGCCATGACCAGCAGCGCGGCCAGCATCATCACACCCAGCACCCACAACAGCTGGCGGCGCAGCTGGCGCCAGCCGCGCCGGCGTGAAGGCGCTGCCGGCACGGCCATCGCCGGAATCGTGCCGGTACCGTCCGGCGACGGCATCGCGTCCGCAACGGCTACCGCTTCCACTTCCGCCACCGGCTCGAAGTCGTCCAGCGCCTGCACCGGCACCAGCAGCCGATAACCGCTCTTGGCGATGGTTTCGATGTAGGCCTGGCTGTTGTCGTCGTCGTTGGCGAACGCCTTGCGCAGCTGGGTGACGGCCTGGGTCAGCACGTCATTGGTCGGCAACGTATCGGGCCAGACCTCGGCAAACAGCTCTTCACGGGTAACCACGCGCCCCGGCTGCCGCATCAACACGCGCAGCACGCCCAGCGCTTTCGGCGTCAGCCTCCGCGGACGGCGCGCGCCTTCGACCTCGACCTCACGCGAGGACAAGGTAATGACGCAGTCGCCGACCTGCACGCGGTCGGCCTCGATGGGCGTGAGTTCGCTGCTGTTCATTTTCCGCTATACAGTAGGGACGGGACCTGGGCAGGGCTCACCAGCAATACCGTCCCCACCGTCCCTGGACAGGGTCATCGAAAAGCCAGATTCCGCACAAAGCATCGGCGCATACCGCAAAAACAATAACGCCCCCGGATATTAGCCTAAGCCGGTTACCCCGCCTATGACGGGGTCGACACTCAGGCTCTCTCTCGCCGACGCATTCACATAATCTGCATCACTATTCGCGCCCTTTTGGGCGCGAAATTTTTATCTGGCGTTCATTTTCACATGCGCCGAAGCATGGTCAATCCGACCAGACGCGACACCACCAGGCCGATATACATGACGCCTGCGAACTGTTCGAGCATCACCAGGGCCCGTGCCTGCGGGTGCAGCGGCACGACGTCGCTCAATCCAACACCGGACAACAAGCTGAAGCTCAGATAAAGCAGCTCCATCCAACTGCGCTCGGGGCCCGCGGTCGTACCCTGGAAACTGCCTGGATACCACTGCTGGCACACCGCGAACGCAAAGGCGAACGCCCAGGCCAGCAGGGTGAAGGTTGCCCCGGCCGCGAACAGCTCGTCGCGGGTCACTCGATGGTCCTGCAGCATGTAGGCGATCAATGCCCCCGCCGTATAGAAGTACAGCAGGCTTTCCAGCAGCTGTGCCGTGGTCAGCAGCGCGCTGCGGTCCAGAAGCGCCCCAGCCAGCGAGAACACCACCGAGGGAATGGCCAGCAGCAATGCCAGCCAGGTTCCCAACGGGCTGCGCTGGACCACCCACAGCGCCAGGCCGAGCACCGCCATGCCGAACATGCCCAGCGCCGCCCGGCCAGCGGCGGTGTCATCCAGCGCGGGATACAGCAGGACCGCCAGCAGCTGGGCCCCCAGCAGCCATGCCGAGGGGTGGCGGCGGGCGATTGCCAGCCAGCGGGTGGTCAAGGCAACAGGCATGGCGTCCTTTCCGCTGGGCAGTGGCCGGAGCATAACGGGTCGCGCCGGGCCACGCCCGGCGGTTCTCCTGGACCGCGGCGCCGTCCAGGAGAACCGCCGGGCGCTACCGGTGCAGCATCATCCCTGGCGGTAGACCTCGGCACCGGCAGCACGGAACTCCTGCGACTTCTCCTTCATGCCGGCCTCTGCGTAGTCACGTACGTCCTGGGTGATCTTCATCGAACAGAAGTGCGGGCCGCACATCGAGCAGAAATGGGCCAGCTTGTGCGCGTCCTTCGGCAGCGTCTCGTCGTGGAATTCCTTGGCCTTCTCCGGATCCAGCCCGAGATGGAACTGGTCCTCCCAGCGGAACTCGAAGCGCGCCTTGCTCAGCGCGTTGTCGCGCACCTGCGCGCCCGGGTGCCCCTTGGCCAGGTCGGCCGCGTGCGCGGCAATGCGGTAAGCCATGATGCCGTCGCGCACGTCCTGGCGGTTGGGCAGTCCAAGGTGCTCCTTCGGCGTCACGTAGCAGAGCATGGCGGTACCGAACCAGCCGATCATCGCCGCACCGATCGCGCTGGTGATGTGGTCGTAGCCCGGCGCGATGTCGGTCGTCAGCGGACCCAGCGTGTAGAACGGCGCTTCGCCGCACTCGCGCAGCTGCTTGTCCATGTTCTCCTTGATCAGCTGCATCGGCACGTGGCCGGGGCCTTCGATCATGGTCTGCACGTCGTGCTTCCAGGCGATCTTCGTCAGTTCGCCCAGCGTCTCCAGCTCGCCGAACTGTGCCGCGTCGTTGGCATCGGCAATGCAGCCCGGGCGCAGGCCGTCGCCCAGCGAGAAGGTCACGTCATAGGCCTTCATGATTTCGCAGATCTCTTCGAAATGCGTGTAGAGGAAGTTCTCCTTGTGGTGCGCCAGGCACCACTTGGCCATGATCGAGCCACCGCGGCTGACGATGCCGGTAACGCGCCTGGCGGTGAGCGGCACGTAACGCAGCAGCACGCCGGCATGGATGGTGAAGTAGTCCACGCCCTGCTCGGCCTGCTCGATCAGCGTGTCGCGGAAGATTTCCCAGGTCAGTGCCTCGGCACGGCCATCGACCTTTTCCAGCGCCTGATAGATCGGCACGGTACCGATCGCCACCGGCGAGTTGCGGATGATCCATTCACGGGTTTCGTGGATGTGCTTGCCAGTGGACAGATCCATCACCGTGTCGCCGCCCCAGCGGATCGCCCACACCAGCTTCTCCACTTCCTCGGCGATGCCGGAAGACACGGCGCTGTTGCCGATGTTGGCGTTGATCTTGGTGAGGAAGTTACGGCCGATGATCATCGGCTCGCTTTCCGGATGGTTGATGTTGTTGGGCAGCACCGCACGACCACGGGCAATCTCGTCGCGCACGAACTCGGGGGTGATGATCTTCTGGATCGAAGCACCGAACGCTTCGCCCGGGTGCTGCTGCAGCAGTCCGGCATCGCGGATCGCGTCCAGGCGCTGATTCTCGCGGATGGCGACGAATTCCATTTCCGGCGTGATGATGCCGCGCCGCGCGTAGTGCATCTGGGTGACATTTGCACCAGTACGTGCGCGGCGTGGCAGGCTGCGTGCGGGGAAACGCACCGCATCGAGCTTCGGGTCATGTTCGCGGTCGCGGCCGAACGAAGAGCTGAGGCCGTCGAGCTGTTCGGTATCCCCCCGTTCTTCCACCCAGCCACGGCGCAGCGCCGGCAGGCCTGCGGAAAGATCGATATGCACGTCAGGATCGGTGTAGGGGCCGGACGTGTCATAGACCGTTACCGGCGCATTCTCCTCGCCGCCGAACAGCGTCGGCGTGCGGGTCAGCGCGATCTCGCGCATCGGTACCAGGAGATCCGGGCGCGAACCAGGCACATGGATCTTGCGCGAACCGGGAATCGGCCGGGTCACGGATTCAGAGAGTTGCTGGGCCTGTTGCTGCAGGGCGGAGAGCTGTGCGTTCATCGGGCATCGTCCAGGAAGGTCAGGGACGAAGCGGCGGCGCACTGCGCCCGCGCACGGACGGTCCTTGGGCGGAGTCCGGGCACGGCTGCACTGCAAAGCTTCCCTACGCCGGTATGAGCCGGATCAGGTTCCAAGGGACTGTCTCAACCGTGGCCACATGGCCCGGTACCCCCGCTTCTTGCTGCGCATTAGAGCATAGACCGCCCGCCTCCGGAGTTGCTCCCGGGGTCAGATCCGCTTTCCTGCGGAAAGCGGATCTGACCCCAATCGCTATTCGTTAACAGAACCGTGACATCGCGTTCAGTAACGTGCACGCGCATCGTGTCGTCGCGAACGATGCTTATCTCGCCGCCTTCGCGGCTCCTGCCCGGTCTGTGCTGCATGTCGCCGGCCCCTCGCAGCAAGCTCTGCTCGCTCCCCTCAATCCCTTGATCGGAGAAGCTCCTTCATGGTGTTTCGCGTTTCCATCGCACTGGTTCTGCTTCTGGTGCTGCTTGCCGGTGTTGCACCGGGCCCCTTCAATACGGTGGTGCAGTCGGTACTCGCCGATGTCGTCCGCAGTGTCGGCTGGCTCTATCTTCTGGTCGTGTTCCTGGCGCTGACTTTCCTGATGTACTTGGCATTCGGTCGCTTCGGCAACCTGCGCATCGGTGGTGAAGATGCCGAGCCGGAATTCTCCCGCGCCAGCTGGATGTCGATGCTGTTCGCTGCCGGCATGGGCATCGGCCTGGTGTTCTGGGGTGCGGCCGAACCGATCTCGCATTTCAGCAAGCCGCCCGAGGGCCTGGCGCCGCAAAGCATGGACGCCGCGCGCGCCTCGATGCGCTATGCGTTCTTCCACTGGGGCCTGCATCCGTGGGCGATCTATGCGCTGATCGGCCTGGCGATGGCCTGGTTCCAGTTCAACCGCAACGGGCGCGGCCTGGTCAGCGACATGCTGCAACCGATCATCGGCCGTCACCATCGCGGCTGGATCGGTCGGGTAGTCAACATCGCTGCCGTAGTTGCCACGGCGATTGGTGTCGCCACCACGCTCGGCTTCGGCACCATCCAGATCGCGGCAGGTATCGAACGCGTCTTCAGCGTGCAGGCCACCGTCGCGGTGCAGATGACCATCATTGCCGTCGCCTTCGTGCTGTACATGGCCTCCACCGCCAGTGGCGTGGAACGCGGGGTGAAATGGCTGTCCAACTTCAACCTGGCATTGGCTGCGTTGCTGGCAGCCATCCTGCTGGTGCTTGGGCCGACCGGCTTCATCTTCGATACGTTCACCACCACGCTGGGCTCCTACCTCAACCAGCTGGTGACGATGAGCCTGCGCATGTCGCCTTTTTCCGGTAGCACCTGGGTGGCGGACTGGACGATCTTCTACTGGGCCTGGTGGATCTCGTGGGCACCGTTCGTGGGATCGTTCATCGCGCGCATCTCGCGTGGCCGCAGCGTGCGCGAATTCGTGATCGGCGTAGTGCTCGCGCCGACGCTGCTGGGCTTCTTCTGGTTCGCGGTGTTCGGCGGCACCGCGCTATGGGCACAGATCTTCGGCCACGCCGATCTGGTGCAGGCGCTGGGCAATGGCTACGAGACGGTGCTGTTCACACTGTTCGACAGCATGCCGCTACCGCTGTTGCTGTCGTGCATCGCGCTGGTACTGCTGATGATCTTCTTCGTAACCTCGGCCGATTCGGCGGTACTGGTGCTGGCCAGCATGTCCACCGACGAGGCCGGCGACCCACCGCTGAAGCGCAAGCTGGCCTGGGGCATTGCGGTGGCGTTGATCGCAGCGGCGTTGCTGCTGGCCGGTGGACTGGACGCGCTGCAGGGCATGATCACGATCGCAGCATTGCCGTTCGCGTTGCTGATGGTGCTGGTGATGGTGTCGCTGTACCGGGTTCTGGACCAGGAGTACACGCGTGAGCGACGTCAGGCGCAGCGCCAGCGGCACATGATCGATGCGTGGATCGCGCGCGAGATGGCGGCGCAGGAGGAGACCCAGGCGGAGGCCGCACGCGCGCAGGATCGGGATTGAGGGTTGTTTTGCAGCCTGCGGCTGCACCGCTTTTTTCAAGCAACGGCAACAACAACTTCAAAAGCGGCTCTGGGTTGCTGCTGGTTTGGCGGGGCGGTGTGGGCTGGCAGGACACGCCGTAAACCCATTCCTGGGGGCTCGATGGCGCCATCCATGGCGCCAACGGTCCTGCCAGCCCACGCCGCCCCACCCCCGACAGTTTCCGTGTGACGGTGGGTTTTCCACGCTATGCGTGGATGAGGTGTATCGGAAAACAAGAAGGGGTCGGATCCGCTTTCCTTCGGAAAACGGATCTGACCCCAACCCACAGCGCGCGGCTGTTGCTGTTGCTGTTGTCTTTGCTTTTGATCTTCTTCTTTCTCTTCCTGCGGTGGCGGCCGCAGGAAACTGTCAGGGGCCGGGCGGGTGGGCTGGGGTGTCAGCCGCATGGGCCCGAGGCATGCCTCGGGCGGGTTGGGCGGGACGCCCAACCCCGGTCTTGCCGTGTGCGCAGGACAGCGCACACGAGCAAGCGGCTGCCAAGCCTGCAGGGACGGATTCACGGCGTCCCCCGACCAGCCCACCCGCCCGGCCAAGCCTCATATCACTGCCATCACCGCAGAGGGGGCTCAGCCCGATGGCCGGGAAACCTCAATACCCCGCCGCCTGCCCATCCTTGCGACTCTCCGAAGCACCGTAATAAACCCCGGTCTCAGGATCACGCATGATTGCCTGGTAGCCGCCATACGGGCCGTCGGCAAACACGATGCGATGCCCCTTGCGCATCAGCGCGCGCACCGTCTCGTACGGGAAGCCGGTTTCCAGATTCACTTCACCACCGTCGGTCATCGCCGTGGCCTGGCCGGTCGGTTCGGTTGAGCCTTCATGCTGGATGCGCGGTGCATCGCCGGCTTCCTGCAGGTTCATCCCGAAGTCCACCAGGTTCATCACGATCTGCGCGTGGCCCTGCGGCTGCATCGCGCCCCCCATCACGCCGAAGCTGGCATACGGCTTGCCGCCCTTGGTGATGAAGGCCGGAATGATGGTCTGGAACGGGCGCTTGCCCGGCGCGTAGCCGTTGGGATGGTTCTTCTGCAGCACGAACATCTCGCCACGATCCTGCAGGATGAAGCCCAGCCCCGGCGGCGCCATGCCACTGCCCATGCCGCGGTAGTTGGACTGGATCAGCGACACCATCATGCCGTCGGCGTCGGCCACGGTCATGTAGATCGTGTCGCCCTCCTCCAGCTGCTTGGGCGTGCCCGGCTGCACTTCCTTCAACGCCTTGTCCATCGAAATCAGCGCGCGACGCTGCGCCGCGTACTCCTTGGAGATCAGCTTCTGCACCGGTGCCGGCTGGAACGCCATGTCGGCGTAGAAGCGCGCACGGTCGGCGAAGGCCAGTTTCTTCGCTTCAACGAACAGGTGCACATGCTCCGGGGAGCCGAACGGGATCTTCGAGAAGTCGTAGCCTTCCAGCACGTTGAGGATCTGCAGCGCGGCAATGCCCTGGCTGTTCGGCGGCAGTTCCCACACGTCGTAGCCACGGTAGTTGCTGCTGACCGGCTCGACCCATTCACCGCGGTGGTCGGCCAGGTCCTGGTAACTCAGGTAGCCGCCGTTGGCCTTGAAGTAGTCGCCGATGGTGTGGGCGATCTCGCCCTTGTAGAAAGCATCACGGCCGCCGTCGGCGATCTTCTGCAGGGTGCTGGCCAGGTTCGGGTTCTTCCACATCTCGCCCTTGCGCGGGGCGTGGCCGTTGATCGTGAACTGCTCCTTGAAGCCCGGGTACTGCGACAGCTTCGGCACCGAGCGGTCCCAGTAGTAGGCGATCACTTCGGCCACCGGGTGGCCCTCGCGTGCGTAGCGGATGGCCGGCGCCAGATTGTCGGCCATCGGCTTGCGGCCGAAGCGATCATGCAGGGCGAACCAGCCATCGACCGCGCCTGGCACGGAGACCGGCAGCGGGCCGGTGGCTGGGATCTCCTTCAGGCCACGGCGCTGGAACTCGGCCAGGGTGAGCGATTTCGGCGAGCGGCCCGAGCCGTTGTAGCCATAGAGCTTCTGTGTCTTCGGGTCCCAGACGATGGCGAACAGGTCGCCGCCGATGCCGTTGCCAGTGGGCTCCATCAGACCGAGCGCGGCGTTGGCGGCAATGGCCGCGTCCACCGCCGAACCACCACTCTTCATCACGTCCAGCGCTACCTGGGTGGCCAGTGGCTGCGAGGTAGCGGCCATCGCATGTGGAGCGATCACCTCCGAACGGGTAGCGAAGGTATGGCCGGTGATACGGTCGGCGGCAAGGGACAGCGCGGGCACGGTGGCCAGCACGGCGGCGGCAAGCAGGGAACGGGCAAGGCGTCGGGACACGGTCGGGTTCCGATGGAAGGGTGGTTCCCCGATCTTCACCGCTGTGGCCTTCACGCGGTATCGGGCAGAGGTCATGGGCGCCTTGAGATCCCGGCGGGAGCGGGCGGGGGGCGGCTGTCGACAGATTCCTGCGAGCGCGGACACAACAGCCCCTCATTCCCGCGCAAAAGACCCACCGAAAAGACTGAATTCCGGTTCACCAAAACAATTTCAGCAGCAACCATCCTTGTGCCGCAAGCGATTGCGCTGGATGCAGCGGAAACCGATAAAAAATCCGTCGCCAGGGTTGACACCGCCGAAATGGCTGTGTTTCTCTCGATCACATGTTGCATCACAACACGCCACCGCGAACCCACATTGAAGCCGCCGACACCGGCGCCGCCTCGCTGCGTTCGATTCTTGTGCTCGTACTTATTACCCAACCAACAGGTGCGGGACGAGCCAGCGTGTAAGCAACAAACACACCGGAACTCATCAAAAACCCGCACCCGCCCCGGTGCGGGTTTTTTCATTTCAGGACCTGGTTTCAGACGCAACCACCATGCACACCGCCAACTTCAAAACCCGGACCCACACCACCACGACGCCTCGTGGCGGATGTTCGCGTGCGATGCATGGCACCTCCCCCACCGCTTTCCCCTGACCGGCCGGCACGTCACCTCGACGACCGGCCGTTCTTTTTTCTTCCCACCGCAAGGAACCTCCCCCATGAGCACCAACGACCTGCCCCAGACCAAGATCGCCGTCATCGGCTACGGCAGCCAGGGCCGCGCCCACGCACTGAACCTGCGCGAATCCGGCTTCGACGTGGTGGTAGGCCTGCGTCCGGGCGGCCCGACCGAGGTCAAGGCACAGGCCGACGGCTTCACCGTGAAAGCGCCGGCCGATGCAGTAAAGGATGCAGACCTGGTCGCCGTGCTGACCCCGGACATGGTGCAGAAGAAGCTCTACGACGACGTGCTGGCTGCAAACATGAAACAGGGGGCGGTGCTGTTGTTCGCGCATGGCCTGAACGTGCACTTCGACATGATCAAGCCGCGCGAAGACCTGGACGTGGTGCTGGTCGCGCCCAAGGGCCCGGGTGCGCTGGTGCGCCGCGAGTACGAGATCGGCCGTGGCGTGCCGTGCATCTGGGCCGTGTACCAGGACAAGAGCGGCAAGGCTGCCGAGTACGCGCTGGCCTATGCCGGTGGCCTGGGCGGTGCCCGCGCCAACCTGATCCAGACCACCTTCAAGGAAGAGACCGAGACCGATCTGTTCGGCGAGCAGGCCGTGCTGTGCGGCGGTGCCTCGGCGCTGGTGCAGGCCGGTTTCGAGACCCTGGTCGAAGCCGGATACCAGCCGGAGATCGCCTACTACGAAGTACTGCACGAGCTGAAGCTGATCGTCGACCTGTTCTATGAAGGCGGCATCTCGCGCATGTTGGAGTTCATCTCCGAGACCGCGCAGTACGGTGACTACGTCAGCGGCCCGCGCGTGATCGATGCCGGCACCAAGGCGCGCATGAAGGAAGTGCTGAAGGACATCCAGGACGGCACCTTCACCAAGAACTGGGTGGCCGAGTACGAAGCGGGCCTGCCGAACTACAACAGGTTCAAGCAGGCCGACCTGGAACACCCGATCGAGAAGGTAGGCAAGGAACTGCGCGCCAAGATGGTCTGGTTGCAAGGTCAAGCCGCGTAACAACGCGGCACCCCCACCCGCTCTGCAAGGTTCCCCCATGAACTCTCCCACACACCGCAGCACGCCGCCCAACGGCGCGCGCTGGCTGACCGAGGCGCTGGAGGCCGAGGGCGTCCGCACGCTGTTCGGCTATCCCGGCGGCACCATCATGCCGTTCTACGACGCGCTGGTGGACTCGTCGCTGAAGCACATTCTGGTACGCCATGAGCAGGGTGCGGCGTTGGCTGCCAATGGCTTCGCCCGCGCCAGCGGCCAGGTCGGCGTCTGCGTGGCCACCTCCGGCCCGGGCGCTTCGAACCTGGTCACCGGCATCGCCGACGCGATGCTGGATTCGGTGCCGATGGTCTGCATCACCGGCCAGGTCGGCACGTCGCTGCTGGGCACCGATGCCTTCCAGGAGCTGGATGTGTTCGGCCTGACGATGCCGATCGTCAAGCACAGCTGGCTGGTGCGCAGCGTCGATGACCTGCCGCGCGTGGTGGCCGATGCCTTCCGTATTGCCCGCGAAGGCCGCCCCGGCCCGGTGCTGATCGACCTGCCCAAGGACGTGCAGCTGGCCGATGCCAGCCATCTGCCGGTGCATGTGCCGAGCAGCATCGAACCGCCGCCGGCGCCGGCCGACGCGGCCATCGCCGAGGCCATCGCCGCGCTGGCGGCAGCCGAGAAGCCGGTGGTCTACGCCGGTGGCGGCATCGCGCTGGGTGACGCCGTGCAGGACCTGCGCGACTTCGTCGAAGCCAGCGCGATTCCCACCGTGATGACCCTGCGCGGCCTGGGTGCACTGCCGGCCAGTCATCCGCAGTCGCTGGGCATGCTGGGCATGCACGGCACCCGCGCGGCCAACATGGCGGTGCAGGAAAGTGACCTGCTGCTGGTGCTGGGTGCGCGTTTCGATGACCGTGCCACCGGCAAGCTGGCCGAGTTCGCACCGTTCGCCCGCGTCGTCCACATCGATGCGGACGCGTACGAGATCTCCAAGCTGCGCAGTGCCGATGTCGCCGTGCCCGGCAATGTCGGTCACGCCATCCGCGCCCTGCGTGCGGCCTTCCCCTCCCCCAAGGCCCATCAGGACGCATGGCGCAAGCGCTGTGCGCAGCACCGCGATCGCTTCGCGGCCCGCTACGACGCACCAGGCCAGCACATCTACGCACCGGCGCTGCTGAAGCGCCTGAGCGAGCTGGCCCCGGCCGATGCGGTGATCGCCTGCGATGTCGGCCAGCACCAGATGTGGGTGGCGCAGCATTGCCGCTTCAACCACCCCCGCAACCACCTGACCAGTGGCGCGCTGGGCACCATGGGCTTCGGCTTGCCGGCAGCGATGGGCGCGCAGTTCGCCTGCCCGGAGCGCACGGTGGTGCTGGTGTCCGGCGACGGCAGCTTCATGATGAACGTGCAGGAGCTGGCCACCATCGCCCGCTGCCGCCTGCCGGTGAAGATCGTGCTGCTGGACAACAGTTCGCTGGGCATGGTGCGGCAGTGGCAGGAGCTGTTCTTCGCCGAGCGCTACAGCGAGATCGATCTGTCCGACAACCCGGACTTCGTGGCACTGGCGCAGGTGTTCGGCATCGCCGCCACCCGCATCGACAACCGCGACGACGTGGAAGGCGGCCTGGCCGCGCTGCTGGCCGAACCGGGCCCGGCGCTGCTGCACGTGGCCATCGATGCACGCGCCAACGTGTGGCCGCTGGTGCCGCCGAACACTGCCAACAGCACGATGCTGGAAAGCAACCCCGCCCATGCCCGCCAGGAGACCCCCAATGCAATACCGGCTTGACCTGGTGCTGCACCCGGCCGAAGGCGCGCTGCTGCGCGTGATCGGCATGGCCGAACGCCGCGGCTTCGCGCCGCGCGCGATCAGCGGCGCGCCGGTGGCCGCCGACGATGGCCGCTGGCACCTGCAGCTGGTGGTGGACGGCCAGCGCCCGGCGGAAACGCTGTGCCGGCAGATCGAGAAGATCTACGACTGCGTGTCCGTGCAGGTCACCGCCGTGGAAGGAGTAGCCCCATGAACACCCGTACCGTAGCGACCACGGTGCCGGTACGGAGGCGTCTTCTTCGTCGCCCGTGCCCGCATGCGGCGGTCGCCCGCACCCCGCGGGTGGCCCATGCCGGCCGCTGACACCAGCCAGGAAAGCGATGTCGGTGACGTAAGCGTTGCCGATGTCCTGGCAGCGCAGGCCCGCCTGCGCCGCTTCCTGCCGCCCACCCCGCTGCACCATGCCGAGCGCTTCGGCACCTGGCTGAAGCTGGAGAACCTGCAGCGCACCGGCTCCTACAAGGTACGCGGCGCATTGAACGCGCTGCTGGCCGGTCGCGAGCGCGGTGACACCCGGCCAGTGATCTGCGCCTCGGCCGGCAACCACGCCCAGGGCGTGGCGTGGGCGGCCTATCGTCTGGATGTGCCGGCCATCACCGTGATGCCGCACGGTGCCCCGGCCACCAAGATCGCAGGCGTCGCTCATTGGGGTGCGACCGTGCGCCAGCACGGCACCAGCTATGACGAGGCCTACGCCTTCGCGGTCGAACTGGCGCAACGCCATGGCTACCGCTTCCTGTCCGCGTTCGACGATGCCGATGTGATTGCCGGCCAGGGCACGGTCGGCATCGAGCTGGCCGCGCACGCGCCGGACGTGGTGATCGTGCCGATCGGTGGCGGCGGCCTGGCCTCCGGCGTTGCACTGGCACTGAAATCACAGGGCGTACGCGTAGTCGGCGCGCAGGTGGAAGGCGTTGATTCGATGGCACGCGCGATCCGCGGCGACGTGCGCGAGATCGCCCCCGTCGCCTCGCTGGCCGACGGCGTGCGGGTGAAGATTCCCGGCTTCCTGACCCGCCGCCTGTGTACCTCGCTGCTGGACGATGTGGTGATCGTGCGCGAAGCCGAACTGCGCGAAACCCTGGTCCGGCTGGCACTGGAAGAACACATCATCGCCGAGGGCGCCGGTGCGCTGGCGCTGGCTGCTGGCCGCCGCGTCGCGGGCCGCCGCAAGTGCGCGGTGGTCTCCGGCGGAAACATCGATGCCGGCGTCCTGGCCGGCCTGCTGACCGACATCCGACCGCGCCCGCCGCGCAAGCCACGGCGAAGGCGCAGCGAAACACCCCGCTCGCCCGCCAAGGCCAGCGCGCCGCCCTCCCCCACCTCTTCCCCTTCCCACCTGCAAGCCGCAACGCCCGCTGTCGAGGAGATTTCCCTGTGACCACCATCGAACGAATTACCACCCCGCGCATCCGCATCTTCGACACCACCCTGCGTGACGGCGAGCAGTCCCCCGGCTGCAGCATGAGCCCGCCGCAGAAGCTGGTGATGGCGCGTGCGCTGGACGAACTGGGCGTGGACATCATCGAGACCGGCTTCCCGGCCAGCTCGCAGTCCGACCGCGAGGCGATGGCACTGATCGGCCGCGAACTGCGCCGCCCGAGCCTGAGCCTGGCGGTGCTGTCACGCTGCCTGCAGGCCGACATCGAAACTTCCGCACGCGCTCTGGAAGCCGCGGTCAACCCGCGTCTGCACGTGTTCCTGTCGACCAGCCCGCTGCACCGCGAGCACAAGCTGCGGATGACCCGCGAGCAGGTCCTGGAGTCGGTACGCAAGCACGTAGCGCTGGCCCGTTCCTACATCGACGATGTCGAATTCTCGGCCGAGGATGCCACCCGCACCGAGCTGGATTATCTGATCGAAGTATCGCGCGTGGCGATCGCCGCTGGCGCCACCACCATCAACCTGCCCGATACCGTCGGCTTCACCACGCCGGAGGAAATCCGCGCGATGTTCCAGCAGGTCATCGCCGGCGTCGCCGACGTGCCCAATGCCGCCAACGTGATCTTCAGCGCGCACTGCCACAACGACCTGGGCCTGGCCGTGGCCAACTCGCTGGCCGCCATCGAAGGCGGCGCGCGCCAGGTCGAGTGCACCATCAACGGCATCGGTGAACGCGCCGGCAACTGCTCGCTGGAAGAAATCGCCATGGTGCTGAAGGTGCGCCAGGCCTTCTACGAGCAGGACACCGCGATCAACACTCCGCGCATCGTCGGCACCTCGCAGCTGCTGCAGCGCCTGGTCGGCATGCCGGTACAGCGCAACAAGGCGATCGTCGGCGCCAATGCCTTCGCCCATGAATCGGGCATCCACCAGCACGGCATGCTGCGCCACCGCGGCACCTACGAAATCATGCGTCCGGAAGACGTGGGCTGGGAAGATTCGCAGATGGTGCTGGGCCGCCACAGTGGCCGCGCCGCTGTTGAAGCGCGCCTGCGTGCGCTGGGCTTCTGGCTGGACGAAGACGAACTGAAGCTGGTGTTCGAGCAGTTCAAGGGCCTGTGCGAGCAGCAGCGCGTGGTCACCGATGCCGACCTGCAGACGCTGATGCAGGGCGGCTCCAACGCACAGGGCTACCGCCTGGCGTCGATGACCATCAGTGATGTTGGCAGCCGCGCCAACGCGCTGGTCGAACTGTCCGATCCGGACGGCAACCGCGTGGCCGAGACCGCGCAGGGCGACGGCCCGGTCGATGCGCTGTTCGGCGCGCTGTCGGCCGCCACCGGCGTGCAGCTGATGCTGGACAGCTACCACGTGCACAGCGTCGGCATCGGCGCCGATGCACGTGGCGAAGCCAACCTGAGCGTGCGCCACGAGGGCGTGGAGTACGACGGCACCGGCACCAGCAAGGACATCATCGAAGCGTCCGCGCTGGCCTGGCTGGATGTCGCCAACCGCCTGCTGCGCCAACGCCAGGCCGCCGCCCACAGCAGCACCGACGTTCCCACCCCCGCCACCGCCTGAGGAACCTGCCATGAGCGCCTTCGACACCCCCACCCCGGCCAGCGCCGCTGGCCAGCAGTGGAACGCCCAGGACTATGCGATCGATGCCGGCTTCGTGCCGCTGCTCGGCGGCGCGGTGGCGCGCCTGCTCGATCCGCGCGCCGGTGAGCGCATCCTCGATCTGGGTTGTGGCGATGGCGTACTCAGCACCGAGCTGGCGCTGAGCGGTGCGCGCATCCACGGCGTGGATGCCTCGCCGGAGCTGGTGATCGCCGCCCGTGCGCGCGGTGTCGACGCGCAGGTGATGGACGGCCACGCGCTGTCGTTCGACAGCGCGTTCGATGCGGTGTTCAGCAATGCGGCATTGCATTGGATGACGACTCCGGACCGCGTGCTGGAAGGCGTGCGCCGTGCCCTGCGCCCCGGCGGCCGTTTCGTCGCCGAGTTCGGCGGCCATGGCAACGTGGCCACGATCATCGCGGCGGTACAGGCCGCACGCGTGGCTCATGGCCACGGCGCCAGCGCGTTCCAGTGGTACTTCCCGACGGCCGATGCCTACGCCGACCGCCTGCGCCAGCATGGCTTCCAGGTTCAACTGATCGAGTGCACGCCGCGCCCGACCGCACTGCCGACCGGTGTGGCCGGCTGGCTGCGGGTATTCGCCGCACCGCTGCTGGATGACCTGCCGGCCGAGGCACGCGCCACCGTGCGCGAGGCCGCCACGGCACTGCTGGCCGAGCTGCCGCGCAATGCCGCCAGTCAGCCACTGGCCGACTACGTGCGGCTGCGCGTGCTCGCCCGCCGTCGCTGACTTGACCGTTCCGCTTTCTTTACTGATGTTCGCTATTTCGTACTTCTGCCAGGCATACGCATGACTTCCGCACCCCGCACCCTGTACGACAAACTGTGGGACGCCCACGTGGTGGTTCCCGAATCCGACAGCGCGCCCGCCGTGCTGTACATCGACCTGCACCTGATCCACGAGGTCACCTCGCCGCAGGCGTTCACCGAGCTGCGCGAACGCGGTCTGTCGCCGCGCCGCCCGGACCGCACCAAGGCGACGATGGATCACTCCACGCCGACCCTGCCGGCCGCAGCCGACGGCACGCTGCCCTATGCCAGCGCCGCCTCCGAGGCACAGGTCGCCACGCTGGCACGCAACTGCGCCGAGCACGGCATCGAGCTGTTCGACATGGCTTCGGACAACCGCGGCATCGTCCACGTGATCGCGCCGGAACAGGGCTTCACACAGCCGGGCATGACCATCGTCTGCGGCGACAGCCATACCTCCACCCACGGTGCGTTCGGTTCGCTGGCCTTCGGCATCGGCACCAGCGAAGTCGGCCACGTGCTGGCCACGCAGTGCCTGCTGCAGCGCAAGGCGAAGACATTCGCGATCACCGTTGATGGTCTGCTGGCGCCTGGCGTCGGCGCCAAGGACGTGGTGCTGCACATCATCGGCGTGATCGGCGTCAACGGTGGCACCGGCCACGTCATCGAGTTCCGTGGCAGCACCATCGAAGCGATGGACATGGAACAGCGCATGACCCTGTGCAACATGTCGATCGAAGCCGGCGCACGTGCCGGCATGGTGGCGCCGGACCAGGTCACCTTCGACTTCGTTGCCCGCACGCCGCGTGGCCCCAAGGGCGCCGACTTCGACGCCGCCGTCGCACGCTGGCAGCAGCTGCGCAGCGATGACGGCGCACGCTTCGACAGCGAAGTGCACATCGACGCCGCCGACATCCGCCCGACCCTGACCTGGGGCACGCATCCGGGTACCGCCATCGCGGTGGATGCGCCGATCCCCGCAGCCAACGATGCGGCCGCACAGAAGGGCCTGGACTACATGCACTTCCAGTCGGGCAAAGCGCTGGCCGGTACCCCGGTGGACGTGGTGTTCGTCGGCTCGTGCACCAACGGCCGCCTGAGCGACATGCGCGAAGTGGCGCAGGTACTGCGCGGTCGTCGCGTCGCCGAGCGGGTGCGCATGCTGGTAGTGCCGGGCTCGGAGATCGTCAAGCGCGAGGCCGAGGCCGAAGGCATCCACGAGATCGTGCGCGCGGCCGGTGCCGAGTGGCGCGAACCGGGCTGCTCGATGTGCATCGCCATGAACGGTGACCTGGTTGCACCCGGCCAGCTGGCCGTAAGCACCAGCAACCGCAATTTTGAAGGCCGCCAGGGCCCCGGTTCGCGCACGTTGCTGGCCTCGCCGATGAGCGCCGCGTGGGCCGCCGTGAACGGGCACGTTGCCGATACCCGCGAACTGTTCGCACAGGAGGTGGCGTGATGGCCGGTTTCCGTACCCTGACCTCGGCCAGCGTGGTGCTGCGCCAGACCAACATCGACACCGACCAGATCATCCCGGCGCGGTTCCTGTCCACCACCGAGCGCGCCGGCCTGGGCCGCAACGCGTTCAATGACTGGCGCTGGCAGGCCGACGGTTCGCCGGTGGCCGACTTCGCCTTCAACCAGCCGCACAACGCCGGCCGCAGCATCCTGCTGGCAGGCCGCAACTTCGGCTGCGGCTCCTCGCGCGAACATGCGCCGTGGGCGCTGACCGATCTGGGCCTGCGCGCCATCGTCAGCAGCGAGATCGCCGACATCTTCCGCGGCAACTCGCTGAAGAACGGCCTGCTGCCGATCGTGCTGGACGAGGCCGATGTGCAGGCGCTGATGCAGCGCCCGGACGATGAACTGACCATCGACGTCGCCGCGCGCGAGCTGCGCGCGCCTGACGGCCGCGTCTATTCCTTCCCGCTGGATGGCTTCTCGCAGACCTGCCTGCTGGAAGGTGTCGACCAGTTGGGGTATCTGTTGGGCCGTGTCCCTGAAATCGAACGTTACGAGAGTGAGCATGCACGCTGAAATTGTTGTCCTGCCCGGTGATGGCATCGGCCCGGAAGTGGCCGCCGCGGCAGTGGCCGTCCTGAAGGCCGTCGCCGAACGCTTCAACCACACCTTCACCTTCAGCGAGCACGACATTGGTGGCGTCGCCATCGACCGTCATGGCGATCCGCTGCCCGCCACCACGTTGACCGCCTGCCAGGCCGCCAACGCCGTACTGCTGGGCGCGGTTGGCGGCCCGAAGTGGTCCGACCCCAATGCCAAGGTGCGCCCGGAACAGGGCCTGCTGGCGATCCGCAAGGCGCTGGGCCTGTACGCCAACCTGCGTCCGGTGCGTACCCATGAAGCCGCACTGCACGCTTCGCCGATCAAGGCCGAGCTGCTGCAGGGCGTGGACTTCGTGGTGGTGCGCGAACTGACCGGCGGCATCTACTTCGGCGACAAGACCCGCGACGCCGACAGCGCCAGCGACCTGTGCCGCTACACCGTGGCCGAGATCGAGCGCGTGCTGCGCAGTGCCTTCCGCCTGGCCCAGCAGCGCCGCGGCAAGGTCACCTCGGTGGACAAGGCCAACGTGCTGGAGACCTCGCGCCTGTGGCGTGACGTGGCCGCGCGCATCGGCCGCGAGGAGTTCCCGGACGTTGCGCTGGAGCACCAGCTGGTTGATTCGATGGCCATGCACCTGCTGGCCAAGCCGCGCGAATACGATGTGATCGTGACCGAGAACATGTTCGGCGACATCCTCACCGATGAAGCCTCGATGCTGGCCGGCTCGCTGGGCCTGCTGCCATCGGCCTCGCTGGGCGAACCCGGCGCGGTCGGCATCTACGAGCCGATCCACGGTTCGGCCCCGGACATCGCCGGCAAGGGCATCGCCAACCCCTACGCGACGATCTTCAGCGCCGCCATGCTGCTGCGCCATTCGCTGGGCCTGGAAGACGAGGCCGCCGCGGTGGAAGCCGCTGTGCATGCGGTGCTGGATGACGGCGTGTTCACCGCCGACCTCGCGGCCAAGGGCCAGGCCGTCAGCACCGCCGCCGCCACCGACGCGGTGCTGGCCAAACTCAACTGATCCGGTAGCGCCACGCCATGCGTGGCGGCCTTTCCTTCGGACATTGCGCGCAGCCACCCATGGGGTGGCTCTACTGTAGATCCACGCCATGCGTGGATCGTTCGAATCTCGCGCGGTAGATCCACGCCATGCGTGGATGCAGCCATCCGTGCCAACCAGGGTTGGCACCCACCACCGCAGTAGAGCTACGCCACGCGTGGCTGGATTATTTGGTGGTGTACCCACCATTGACCAGGATCGTCTGGCCAGTCATCCACCAGCCGTCGGTGACCAGGAAGCGGATCCACGGCACGATGTCTGCGATGTCGGTCAGGCCGGTACGGGTGAAAGGCGACAGCGCCGCAGCCGTCTTGTGATACGCCTGCGCGTCGGCACTCTCGGCCGGATAGAAGAACGGCGTGTCCATCGGGCCGGGCCCGATCGCAGTCACCGAGATGCCGCGTTCGCCGAACTCCTTCGACGCCGCGCGGGTGAAATGCTCGACCGGCGCCTTGGTGCCGGCATAGCTGGAATAGAACGGCGTGAACGCGCCCAGCAGTGAGGTGACCAGGGTGCAGATGCGGCCGCCGTCGTTGACGTGGCGGCCGGCTTCCTTGAGGAAGAAGAACGCCGCCTTGGCGTTGACCGCGCTCATCTCGTCGTACTCCGCTTCGCTGATGTCCAGCAGCGGCTTCTTCAGTACCTTGCCCACCGTGTTGATGGCGATGTCGGGACGGCCGACCGCTGCCACGGCATCGGCGAACAAGCGCTCCATCGCTGCGGCCGACGTCAGGTCGCCCTGCAGGGCAACGGCCTTGCTGCCCGCGGCCTGCACCGCGGCGACGGTCGCTTCTGCGTCGGCCTGGGTGGCGGCGCTGTTGTAGTGGACGACGATGGCTTTGGCGCCCTGGCTGGCGAAGTCGCGGGCAATCAGCCCACCCAGGTTCTTGGCGCCACCGGCGATCAGCACGGTCTTGCCCTTGAGGGAATGGTCGGTCATGGCTTCGGTCTCTGGAGAGGGCTGCCCGGGGTGGCAACCCTGCCCTGACGACGATATCGTGCAGAAAACGCGGATAAAGCCCGCCACATTGACTTAACTTTCCAGAGCAAGCGAACAATGGACCGGATCGATCGCTTCCGCATCTTCACCCGGGTCGTGGAGTGCGCCAGCTTCACCCGCGCCGCCGACCAGCTCGGCCTGCCCCGCTCCACCGTCTCGGCGGCGATCGCGGAGCTGGAACAGCGGCTCGGCACCCGCCTGCTGCAGCGCTCGACCCGCCGGGTGTCCACCACCCATGATGGCGACGTGTTCCATGCCCGCTGCCTGCGCCTGATCGCCGAAGTCGAAGACGCCGAAACCCTGTTCCGCCAGGACGACGCGCAGCCGATGGGCCTGCTGAGGATCGATGTACCCAGCCGCATCGGCCGTCGCATCATCGCTCCGGCGCTGCCTGGGTTCTTCGCGCAGTATCCGCAGGTGGAAGTCGACCTTGGCATGACCGACCGCGCGGTGAACCTGATCGAAGACGGTTGCGATGCGGTGTTGCGGGTCGGCCAGCTGGGCGATTCCAGCCTGGTGGCGCGCACGCTGGGCCAGCTCGACTTCGTCAACGTTGCCGCGCCGGCCTATCTACGCGAGCACGGTGTGCCGGAGCATCCTGCCGACCTGCCGCAGCACCGAGCCGTGAACTACGCGTCGCCGACCACGGCACGGGTGGAACCATGGGAATGGCAGGATGGCGGCCAGCTGCGCACGCTGCCGATGCCCGGCTGGGTGCGCGTGAACAGCGCCGAGGCGTCGATCGCGTGCTGTGTCGCTGGACTGGGGCTTCTGCAGATTCCGCGCTACGACGTGCAGGCCGAGCTGCAGTCTGGTGCATTGGTGGAAGTGATGCCGCAGCACGTCGCGCAACCGCTGCCGGTGACCCTGTTGCAACCGCATCGGCAACATCGTGCGCTGCGCGTGCAGGTGTTCATCGAATGGCTGCTGCCGGTGCTACGGACCGGCCTGCAGTTGCGGGGGTGATCGGCCGGGCGGCTGCCCGGCGCCCGCAGAGGCGACTGCAACTGCAACTGCAACTGCAAAAGCCAGAGCGGCTCTGGGTTGTTGCTTGGTTGGCGGGGCGGGGGCAGGTGGCGGGACACGCCGCAAGTACGTCCCTGTAGGCTCGGCCACGGCATCCATGCCGTGGACGGTCCCGCCACCTGCCCCCGCCCCGCCTCCGACTGTTTCCCGGTGACGGTGGGTGGATCCATGCCATGTGTGGATGAGGTGTATCGGAAAAAACGAAGGGGTCGGATCTGTTTTCCAATGGAAAACGGTTCCGACCCCAACCATCAGCACGCGGCTATTGCTGTTGCTGTTGCTTTTCGCTCTTCTTCTTTCTCTTCCTGCGGTGGAGGCTGCAGGAAACTGTCAGGGGCCGGGTGGGTGTGCTGGGCGGGGGTGTCAGCCGCATGGATGCGGCTGCCAAGCTTACATGGACGTACTTGCTGCGTCCCCCGAACAGCCCACCCACCTGGCCCAACAGGCGATGCCGCATCTGAACCCACCGCAGAGGGGGCTCAGCCCGGTGGCCGGAAAACCCGGGGCATCACGCCCCGGATTCGTCCGGCTTCACCCGGAACCACGCCGCGTACAGCGCCGGCAGGAACACCAGGGTCAGCACCGTGCCCACGATCAGGCCGCCCATGATCGAGATCGCCATCGAGCCATAGAATGCGCTGCGCGACAGCGGAATCATCGCCAGCACGGCCGCCAGCGCGGTCAGAACGATCGGGCGGAAGCGGCGCACCGTCGCATCGATGATCGAGTGCCAGCGGTCATGCCCGGCATCGATGTCCTGCTGGATCTGGTCGATCAGGATCACCGAATTGCGCATGATCATGCCGGCCAGTGCGATCGTGCCCAGCAGCGCAACGAAGCCGAACGGCGCGCGGAACAGCAGCAGGAACAGGGTCGCACCGATGATGCCCAGCGGCGCGGTCACCAGCACCATCGCCGCACGCGAGAAGCTGCGCAGCTGCAGCATCAGCAGCGTGGCCACCACCACCAGGAACAGCGGCATGCCGGCCTTGATCGAGTTCTGGCCACGTGCCGAATCCTCCACGGTACCGCCTGTTTCCAGCAGGTAACCGTTCGGCAGCTCGGCACGGATGCCGTCCAGCGTCGGCAGGATCTGATGCACCACGTCCAGCGGCTGCAGGCCATCGCTGATGTCGGCACGCACGGTCACCGTCGGCAGGCGGTTGCGGTGCCAGATGATGCCGTCCTCGAAGCCATACTCCATCGTCGCCACCTGCGACAGCGTGATGCTGCCACCATTGGCGGTCGGCATCGACAGGCTGGACAGCAGCTCCAGCTGGTTGCGCTCGTCGGCCGGCCCGCGCAGCAGCATCTCGATCTGGCGGTTGCCTTCGCGGTACACGCTCACCGACTGCCCGGCCAGCGAACTGGACAGGAACTGACTGACCTGGGCACTGCTCACACCCAGCGCGCGGGCGCGCTCCTGGTCGATCACCAGCCGCACCACCTTGCTCGGCTCGCTCCAGTCCAGGTTGACGTTCATCACGTGCGGGTTCTCACGCACCTTGGCTTCGACCTGGCGCGCGATCGCCTGCACCTTCTCGATGTGCTCGCCGGAGATGCGCATCTGCACCGGATAGCCGACCGGCGGGCCGTTCTCCAGGCGGGTCACGCGCATCTGCACGTCCGGGAACTTCGGAATCACTTCGTGCAGCAGCCAGTCACGGGTGCTTTCGCGCGATTTGATGTCCTTGGCCAGCACCACGAACTGGGCGAAGTTGGTCGCCGGCAGCTGCTGGTCCAGCGGCAGGTAGAAGCGCGGCGAACCGGTGCCCACGTAGGACACGTAGTTGGCGATGCCCTCGCGGCTGGACAGCAGCTTCTCCAGCTTCTCGGCCTGGGCCTGGGTCGAGCGCAGCGACGCGCCCTCGGCCAGCTCGATGTCCACCATCAGTTCCGGCCGGGTCGAATCCGGGAAGAACTGCTGCGGCACGAAGCGGAACATCATCAGCGAGAACACGAACAGGGCGATGGTCGCGGCAATCACCCACCAGCGGTGGCGCAGGCAGCCATCGAGGAAGCGACGGAAGCTGCGGTAGAACGGGCGCTGGTACGGATCGTGGTCATGTCCGTGCTGCGGCGGCGCGATCAGGTTGGCCAGCGCCGGATAACGGTCGGCCCACTGCTGGCGCTTGGCGTGCCAGCGCGCGGACAGGCTGCCCGGCTTCGGCGGCTGCGGATTGAACAGGTCCGGCAGCATCTTGTCGCCCAGGTACGGAATGAACAGCACCGCCGCGATCCACGACACCACCAGTGCGATGGTCACCACCTGGAACAGCGAACGGGTGTATTCACCGGTGCTCGATGCCGCCGTGGCGATCGGCAGGAAGCCGGCCGCGGTGATCAACGTACCGGTCAACATCGGGAACGCAGTCGATTCCCAGGCAAAGCTGGCCGCGCGCAGGCGGTCGTAACCCTGCTCCATCTTGGTGGCCATCATCTCCACCGCGATGATCGCATCGTCCACCAGCAGGCCCAGCGCCAGCACCAGTGCACCCAGCGAGATCTTGTGCAGGCCGATGTCGAAGTAGTGCATGACGAAGAAGGTCATCGCCAGCACCAGCGGAATGGTCACGCCCACCACCAGGCCGGTGCGCAGGCCCAGCGAGAAGAAGCTGACCAGCAGCACGATCACCACCGCTTCGGTCAGCACCTGCACGAACTCGCCAACCGACTCTTCCACCGACTGCGGCTGGTCGGACACCTTGCGCAGCTGCATGCCGGCCGGCAGGGTCTTCTGCAGGCGCTCGAACTCGGCATCCAAGTTCGCGCCCAGCTTGAGGATGTCACCGCCGTCCTTCATGGCAACAGCCAGGCCGATGGCCTCTTCGCCCATGAAGCGCATCTTCGGCGACGCCGGATCGGCGAAACCGCGCTTGACCTCGGCGATGTCGCCCAGGTGCACGGTGCGGTCACCGGCGCGGATCGGGAACTGGCGGATCGCTTCGATATCATTGAACTGGCCGGTCACGCGCAGCTGCACGCGATCGGTGGCGGTCTCGAAGAAGCTGGTGCCGGTCACCGCGTTCTGGTCGGCCAGCGCCTGCTGCACCTGCTGCATCGACACCCCCAGCGTGGCCAGGCGCGTGTTGGACAGTTCGATCCACACCTTCTCGTCCTGCAGGCCGACCAGGTCGATCTTGCCGACGTCGGGCACGCGCTGCAGTTCCAGCTGGATGCGGTCGGCGTAATCACGCATCACCGCATAGTCGAAGCCCTTGCCGGTCAACGCATAGATGTTGCCGTAGGTGTCACCGAACTCGTCGTTGAAGAACGGACCAACGATCTCGCGCGGCAGCGTCGCGCGGATGTCGCCCACGCGCTTGCGCACCTGGTACCACAGATCCGGAATCTGCTTGGAACGCAGGCTGTCGCGGGCCATGAAGATCACCTGCGATTCGCCCGGGCGCGAATACGAGCGGATGAACTCGTACTCGCCGGTGTTCATCAGCGCCTTCTCGATCGGCTCGGTCACCTGCCGCGAGACCTGCTCGGCGGTGGCACCCGGCCACAGCGTGCGCACCACCATCGCCTTGAAGGTGAACGGCGGGTCCTCGGACTGACCCAGATGCTTGTACGACCATGCGCCGATCAGGGCGAAGGCGAGCATCGCAAACAGCACCAGCGGGCGATTGGCCAGCGCCCACTCGGAAAGATTGAAGCGGCGCACCGGCTTACTCCTTGGCCTTGGCGGCAGCCGCCGGCGCGGCCGGCTTCAGCACCGGGCGGTTCTGCCGGTCCACCGCGATCACCGGCTGGCCGGCGCGCAGCAGATGGCCACCGGCGGCAACCACCCAGTCACCGGCACCGACACCGGACAGCACCGGCACCGATTCGCTGCCATAGGCACCGGTGGTGACCGACGCAGCCTTCAGCGTACTGTTGGCCGGATCGACCACCCACACGCTGGCGGCACCGTTGGCACCACGCTGCAGCGCGCCCAGCGGCAGCTGCAGGGTGCCGTGGCGGCCGGCACTGCTGTAGACGCGTGCGCTCTGGCCCAGTTCGACATCGGCCAGCGCATCGGCGGCCAGGCTGACCCGGGTGGCATAGGTGCGTGCCTGCAGATCGGCGGCGGCAGCGATCTCGCGGATCGTGCCCGGCAGGCGCTGGCCAGGGCGGTTCCACAGTTCCACCTCGACCGGCTGGCCGACCGCGTAGTCGCGGATGGTGGCTTCAGGCAGGTCGATCAGCACTTCGCGGCCACCGTCGGCGGCCAGGTTGAAGATGGTCTGTCCGGCGGACACCACCTGCCCGGCCTCGGCCTCGCGGCTGGCGATCACGCCGTCAGCCGGTGCGCGCAGCTGCGCGTAGTCAGCCTGGTTACGCAGCACATCGAGGTTGGCGCGGGCGGCGTTGGCCTGGCCCTGCGCCGCCTTGAAGGCGGCGGACTGCTGGTCCAGCTGCGAACGGCTGACCAGTTGCTGGTCGGCCAGCACCTGGTAGCGCTTGAGGTCGTCGCGCGCACGCACCAGATCGGCTCCCGCCGCGGCCAGCTGCGCCTGCGAAGCGCGGGCCTGCAGTGCGAAGTCGGCTGCATCCAGCTCGGCCAGCACGTCGCCCTTCTTCACCCGCTGACCGGCATCGACATGGCGCTTGACCAGGTTGCCACCAACGCGGAACGACAGCGGGCTTTCCTGCCGGGCACGCACCGTGCCCGGGAACGCCGCCGGGGCCTGCCCGGCCTGTTCGCCAGGGTGAACCACCAATACCGGTACGGCCGCCTGTGGCGCCTGTTCCTGTCCCGAACAGGCTGCCAGCGCAGCCACCCACACCATACCGCCCATCCAGCGCACGATCTTCATCGGTCAACGTCCTGAAAACGCAGGGTTGCAACTAAGGGGGGAGCCGCGACTACCGGCCCAATTTAATAAACCGGCCGGTATAGTATAAATATCGAACCGCTTGGTCTAGTATTGTCGCGATGAGTTCTCCCACTTCCCGCAAGCCGTCGGCCAAGCCCGCTGCCAAGGCCGCCGGACCCGGGCGCCCCAAGGATCTGGGCAAGCGCGCGGCGATCCTTGAAGCAGCCAAGGTACTGTTCATCGAACAGGGCTATACCGGCGTGAGCATGGACACCATCGCTGCTCAGGCGGGCGTCTCGAAGCTGACTGTGTACAGCCACTTCGGCGACAAGGAGACCCTGTTCTCCGAGGCCGTGCAGTCCAAGTGCATTGAAATGCTGCCCGACGCGCTGTTCGTGGCCGACGCGGACGGCCCGCTGCGCGACCAGCTGATCGGCATCGGCCTGGCCTTCTTCGAGCTGATCACCTCCGACGCGGCGATCTCGATCCAGCGCATGATGATGGCGCCGGAGACCGACGAACGCCTGCGCGAGCTGTTCTGGCAGGCCGGCCCGGAACGTACCTGCGAGGCCCTGGCCGATTTCCTGCGCGCGCGCGGCGAACGCGGCGAGCTGCACATCCCCGACTATTACCTGGCCGGCCAGCAGTTCCTGACCCTGGTGAAGGGCGAGGTGCACATGCATATGATGTGCGGCATGCCACTGTCACCGGTGGAGTGCGACCCTCTTGCCCATGTGACCGCCAGCATCGACTTCTTCCTGCGCGCCTATGCGCCGCGAGGGGCCGGGACGGCTGAATAACCAAAACTGAACGAACCGGAGGTCGCGATGACTTCCGGCACTGCGACCCCGGCCACCCGGCAGCTGATGCTCTGGGCGCGCCGCCGGCCTCCGGCACCGGTAAAATGGCCGGCCCACTGCGCTGGATTTGAACCTCATGACGATTGATTACGCCCACGCCCGCGAACTGATGGTGGAACAGCAGATCCGTCCCTGGGACGTGCTGGACATCAAGGTGCTCGACGTCCTGGCCCGCCTGCCGCGCGAGGCCTTTGTCGCCGATGCACACCGGGCACTGGCCTACGCCGACGTCGAACTGCCGATCGGCCATGGCCAGAAGATGATGAAGCCGGTCATCGAGGGCCGTACCCTGCAGGCACTGGATCTGCAGCCGGGTGACGAAGTGCTGGAAATCGGCACCGGCAGCGGCTTCCTGGCCGCCTGCATCGGCGCGCTGGCGCGCGACGTGCTGAGCCTGGAGATCGATCCGGAACTGGCCGCCGCCGCGCGTGCCCGCCTGGACGCTTCCGGCCTGGGCACCAACGTCCGCGTGGAAGTGGCTGACGCCCTGTCCTGGCAGACCGAACGCCGCTTTGACGTGATCTGTGTCACTGGTGCGGTCGACGTGGTGCCGTCACAGTTCGCCTCGTGGCTGCGTCCGGGCGGTCGCCTGTTCGTGATCCACGGCCGCTCGCCGGCGATGGAGGCCCTGCTGGTCAAGGCCGACGGCAGCACCGAGTCCCTGTTCGAGACCGATATTGATTACCTGCGCGGTGCCGCCCCGGCACCCCAGTTCCACCTCTGAGTCCAAGGAAGCCGCAATGATCCGCCGATCCCTCGCTGTTGCGCTGGCCACTGCCCTGCTGCCGTTGTCCGCCCATGCCGCCGACCTGCTGCAGGTCTACGAGATGGCGCGCAACGGCGATCCGCAGCTGTCCGCCGCCGAATCGACCCGGCTGGTCGACAAGGAAGGCGCCGTGCAGGCGCGCGCCGCTCTGCTGCCGCAGATCGACGGTACTGCCACGCTGAACCGCTCGCGCAGCGAAGCTGACCATGATGCCAACTCCGGCACGATCACCAGCAAGCGCCGCAACTACACGATCAATGGCAGCCAGACGCTGTTCAACTGGACCCAGATCAACAACCTGCGCTCGCAGCGTGAGCTGAGCAAGGCAGCGGACTTCACCCTCGATTCGGCCAATGACAGCCTGATCGTGCGCACCTCGGCGGCCTACTTCAACGTGCTGGTGGCGATCGAATCGCTGAACGCTGCACAGACCAATGAAGCGGCCGCGAAGAAGCAGTTCGACTTCGCCGACAAGCGCCTGGAAGTGGGCCTGGCGCCGATCACCGACGTGCACGAAGCCCGCGCCCAGTACGACCAGGCGCGCGCCAACACCATCGTTGCGCAGAACACCCTGGCCGACAACTACCAGGCACTGACCGAACTGACCGGCCAGCCGGTGGTCAACCTGCGTGGCCTGCCGGCGGACTTCCGCCCGGAAGTGCCCGCCAACCGCGGCAACATCGATGAGCTGGTACACCAGGCCACGACCGGCAACCCCGCGCTGAAGGCCCAGGAACTGAAGGTCAGTGCCGCCGAAGCCGGTGTGCAGGCCGCCCGTGGCGGCCACTACCCCACCCTGTCGCTGGGCGGCAGCTGGGGCAAGAGCGCCACCTGGGGTGACAGCACCGGTGCCGGCTCGCTGTCGCCGGACGCGCGCACCAACAGCATCGGCCTGACCCTGAGCGTGCCGATCTTCGCTGGCGGTGCCACCCAGTCCAACGTGCGCCAGGCGCTGGCCCAGCGTGACATCGCCCAGGACGGCTACGAGCAGCAGAAGCGTGCCCTGGACCGCAACACCCGCAATGCCTACCAGACCCTGGTGCAGGGCATCAGCGAAGTGGAAGCCCGCCGCCTGGCGGTGGTCTCGGCGCAGAGTGCGTACGACGCGTCGCAGGTCGGCCTGGAAGTCGGTACCCGTACCGTGCTGGACGTGATCCAGAACCAGCGCATCCTGTTCTCGGCGCAGCTGGACTACGCCCAGGCCCGCTACACCTTCCTGCAGAACCGCCTGCTGTTGAGCCAGTCGCTGGGTGCGCTGGACGTGGCCGAGCTGCAGGACGTGAACCGCCTGCTGACCCAGGACGCGGGCAACCCGGCAACGACCACGCACTGAGTCGTCAGCCTGCCGGTCACGAAGAAGCCACCCGCAGGGGTGGCTTTTTTATTGGTCGCGCATACGGAAGCATGCATCCACCGACCGTCAGCCGGGCCAGACCCGCATCCGTTCGACGGCGGCCAGCAGACACAGGGCGATGGCGACGGGTGCCAGCACTGGCAGGGCGCGTGATCGTGGTGCCCCTCCGTGCAGCACGGCCAGGCACACGGCGCCCATCATCAACAGGCTTGCCGGGCCAGGCAAAACCGGCAGGCTGCCCATTGGCGCCCACAACGCCAGCAGTGCCGCCGACAGGACGACGACGACCGGCACCAGCCTCTCCCGGAAGCCCTGGGATTCGTCACCTGCCGTCGGCCACAGCTGTATCGCCAGCCGCGCAGCCAACATCAGCAACACCAGAACGAGCGCCGCCAACCCGGCCACTCCCGCAAGCGGCAGCAAGGGCATCATCCAGTCCAGCTGAGGGTGATGCTGCAGCGCCACCGACAGAGGGCGCGTGCTGGCCAAGGCCGGAAATTCAACCAGGCCAGCCTGCAACGCGGCCAGTACGATCAGCAGCACCATGGCCAGCAGCACGCACGCCAGCAGCAGCGGCGGCCGTGCCCTGGCCTGCCTGCGGATGCCAGGAAATCCCAGCGCCAGGCCAACGGTGGCGAACACACCGAACAGCGGCACGCTCGCCGCCAGTACACCGCCGATCCCGAAGCGATAGGGTGCCGTTGCCGGCGGCAGCCATGGAATCCAGTACGCGTAATGCACATGGCGGGCTGCAAGCACCAGCAACAGCAGGCCGATGCCGATCTTCACCGTCAGCAGCACGCAGGCAACCAGCACCACACGGTGTGGCCGCAGCAATCCGACCACGGCAAGCAGCAGCAGGCTGGCAGCAGCCATCAGTTGATCCGGCATCCCGTTGCCGGTCTCGATTCCACAACCGGCCAGCAGCGCATGCAGATGGCTGGCGATGGACTGCGCCACGCCCGCGGCAGTCACCGCCAGTTCCAGCAGCAGCGCGCTACCGAGCAGAACGGCCGGCACGCCTCCCCAACGGTCCCGCAACACGCCATGCAGGCCATCGGCGGTGGGCCATTGCTGGTTCAGGGCGTGCAGGCAGTACAGCAGCGGCCCCGTGCCCAGCGCGGCCAGCAGCAGGCTCAGGACGATGGCCGGGCCTGCCTGGGCTGCCGTGTGCTGGCCAACCAGCGCGACCACACTGCCTCCCAGCAGCAGGGTCAGTGCCACCACCACAAGGCGATCGCCGTACCCGGGCTCATCGATGTCGTCGGGGCTGCTGTCGCTGTCCATCGCAAGTTCCCTTGATATCCGCCCAAGCGCGGTCGACAGCAGACTGACACTCTGTTCCGGGAGGCGGTATCGGAATACGCGCCCTGCGCACCACGATGTGACGGCAGGCACGTTGGCAAGGAAGCTCCGGTCCCGCTACGACAGGTTCCTGGTCGCTAAGCAGAATTGACGCGGTCTTTCACGACAGTCGCGTCGCGCGCGCCGGCCCCTCGAACTCAGCGGCAGGGCGGCGGCAGGTGCGGTCCGACCAGCGCCAGCGTACGCTGCAGGGCACCGCGTCCATTGCTGATCAGCGTGCAGCCTGCCCGCGCCATGTCCTCGCGTGCCTGCGGGTCTTCGAGCAGGTGCTGCAGCAGTTCACCGACCGCCTGCACGTCTTCGCCGATCAACAGCGCGCCGGCCTCGCGCATGCGCCGGGAAATTTCCGAGAAGTTGTGCAGGTGCGGCCCTGTCACCGCAGCGGTGCCCATCGCCGCCGGCTCCAGCAGGTTGTGGCCACCGATCGGCTGCAGGCTGCCACCGACAAACGCCACCTGCGCGCAGGCATAGAACGGCATCAGCTCGCCCAGGGTATCGATGACGAACACATCGGTTTCAACCTCCGGCCACTGCTTCGCGCGCCGGGTTGCCACGTTCCAGCCCTGCTCCCGCGCCAGCGCCTCCACCTTCGGGAAGCGCTCGGGATGCCGCGGCGCCCACAGCAGCAACAGGTCGGGGTGCTGCTGGCGCAGGCGACGGTGCAGATCGATCACCGCCTGTTCTTCACCATCATGGGTACTGGCGGCGATCCACACCGGCCGCCGGGCCGGCACGCGTGCATGGAACTGCTCGACGAAGCCCTGCACGTCCGGCGTAGTGATGTCGAACTTCAGGTTGCCCAGCGCCTGCACCTGCTCCGGCGCGGCGCCCAGCTGCACGAAACGCTCGGCATCGTCCTGCGACTGCGCGGCCACGCAGGTGACCGTGCGCAGCGCGCGGCGGATCAACGCCGCCAGCAGCCGGTAGCCCCGCAGCGAACGTGCCGAAAGGCGCGCGTTGAGGATGTAGACCGGAATGCCACGGTCACGGCAGCCGAACAGCATGTTCGGCCACAGTTCGGTTTCCAGGATCAGCGCCAGGCTGGGCTGGAAGTGGCCGAGGAAGCGGTTGACGCTGCCGGGCACGTCATACGGCAGGTAGACGTGGTCCAGTGCATCGCCCCACAGCGCACGCACGCGTTCGGAGCCGGTCGGGGTGATGGTGGTGATGACCCAGCGGATGTCCGGGCGCTCCTTGCGCAGCGCGTTCACCAGCGGCGCAGCGGCATTGACTTCGCCCACCGAGACCGCGTGCAGCCAGACCCGCGGTTGGCCGGTGGGCTGCGGATAGGAGGCATAGCGCTCGTCCCAGCGCCGGAAGTATTCACGTACCCGGAAGCCGCGCCAGACCAGGTGGTACACGGTGATCGGCAGCAGGATGTAGAGCACGACCGAGTACAGGCCGCGCAGGATCCATTCGACAGGGTCTTTACGCATTCGGCAAGGATACGGGAGCCCCCCGGGAAAGACACGCGGCCGCCTTGGTAGAATGACCCAATGTCCGATGCCACCACCGCCGTCCGCCCGTCGCTGCGCGATCCCCGCAACTGGCCGATGTTCGCCGCCATGCTGGGCGCCTTCGCCATCGCCCGCCTGCCGTGGATGCTGCAGCGTGCGCTGGGCCGGGGCGTCGGCTGGATCACCTGGCGCCTGCTGGGCAGCCGTCGCCGCGCCGCCGAGGTCAACCTGCAGCTGTGCTTCCCCGAGAAGGACGAGGCCTGGCGCCAGCGCCTGGTGCGCGACAGTTTCGATGCCCTGGGCGTGGGTGTGTTCGAGTGCATCCGCGCCTGGTGGGGAAGCATCGACAGCATCCGCCCGCAGGTGCAGATCGAAGGACTGGAACATCTGCGGCAGATGCAGGCGGAAGGTCGTGGCGTGCTGCTGGTGTCCGGCCACTTCATGACCCTGGAAATGTGTGGGCGCCTGCTGTGCGACTACGTTGATCTCTCAGGCATGTACCGCAAGCACAAGAACCCGGTGTACGAGTGGGCGGTGAAGTTCGGCCGCCTGCGCTATGCCAAGGCCATGTTCGCCAATGAGGACATCCGCGCTACCGTGCGCCACCTGAAAAAGGGGGGCTTCCTCTGGTATGCACCCGACCAGGACATGCGCGGCAAGGACACCGTGTTCGTACCGTTCTTCGGCCATACCGCCTCGACCATCACCGCTACCCACCAGCTGGCGCGGATGACCGGCTGCGCAGTGATCCCGTATTTCCATCGCCGCGAAGGCGGGACGTACTTCCTGAAGATCGGCGCGCCGCTGGAGAATTTCCCCAGCGAGGACGTGGAAGCCGATACCACGCGGGTCAACCAGGCCATCGAAGAGATGGTGCGCGAAGCGCCCGACCAGTACCTGTGGATCCATCGCCGATTCAAGCGGCAGCCGGGTGGCCGGAGCGATTTTTACAAGTAACGGTGGGCGGGATGGCTTCATCCACGCTTGGCGTGGATTTACTGCCCTGTGCGGCTTCATCCGCGTATGACGTGGATTTGATGGCGCGGGACATTCTGAAGTAGATCCACGCCATGCGTGGATGCTCTTCGATCCCGTGCCGGGATTCACAACGGCCAGCGGCACCAGGCGTACGGGTACTCCCCCACCACGCACGCCAAGCCCGCACGGACCGGATTGGCCAGGATGTACATCGCCTTCTCGTGAAGTGATTCGTCGGTCCGCACTGCATGGTCGTGATAGCCGTGCTGCCACAGCGCGCCCTGCCGCTCCAGCCGCCGGTTCAGCAGCCTGCTGCTGCGTGACTTCAGAAGGGACATGCACTCGGCCAAGGTTCCACTGCGCAGTTCCATCAGCCAGTGTAGATGGTCGGGCATCACCACCCAGGCGAGACTGTGGCTGAAGCCCCTGCGCTCTACGAAGCGCAGCGCATCAACCAGAATCGCTACGTTGGAAGCATCGGCAAAGAAGGGTTCACGATCGAGGGTTACCGTAGTCAATGAATAGACGTTACCGGTGCAGGAGTAACGACCGTAGCGGAGTCTTGGGCTGGCCATGGCCTCAGCCTGCGATACACACGGAGGCACGACTAGTGGAGGTTGGCGCGTGTTTGCGTCGGTAAAGCCCCATCCACGCATGGCGTGGATCTACTACGGCGACATTCGTTCGGTGACCGCCCCATGCACGCCATGGCGTGGATCCACCATGGGGACGTTTGTTCGGTACGTGCAGTAGAGCCACGCCATGCGTGGATGGACGATCACGCCACGGACGGCGTGTCGTCCGCGTCGCGGGCCAGCAGGCTGCCGGCGAACAGCGCGGCCAGCAATACGGTCAGGCCACCCCAGAAGGCCGAATAGAACGCCAGATGGGTGTTCAGCGGGAACACGGTCACCGCCAGCGCCAGCATCGCCGGACGCGCGCGTTCGCGGGCAATCGCCGGCGCGTAGCGCCATGCACGCCAGGCCTGGGCCACGGCCGCCAGCCACAGCAACAGGCCCATCACTCCGGTCTCTGCGAGGATTTCCAGCACGATCTGGTGGGCATGCAACGCCGGGGCATTGCCCCACACCGCCGGCCCATCCTCCGCCACGCAAGCGGGATAAGCGTCGCGGAAACCACGCGCACCCACGCCATTGATCGGGTGCTCTTCAATCATGCAGGCGGCAGCTTCCCAGATCCGCGCGCGCCCTGACAGGGCCTCGTCGACACCACGCTCGCCCCCATCCAGGGCCATGGCCGTACGCGCGAAGCGCTCGCGCAGCTGCGGCACGCTGGCGGTCAGCGCGCCGGCGCCGAGCACCGCCACCAGCGCCAGCGCGGCCAGCCGTTTCCAGCCGAACTGGCGCACACCGCTGTAGGCCAGCACCAGCGCGAAGGTGATCCACGAGGCGCGCGAACCGGCCAGCAGCAACACGCTGCCCAGCGCTGCGGCAGCCAGCAGCCAGCCCACATTGCCAAAGCGCCGCGCGACAGGCAGCAGCAGGAACGGCGACAGGCTGGCCAGCACCTGGCCGAACTTCAGGTTGCACGGTCCCAGTGCGCCGCTGAGGCGGTCGGCCAGTGCGGCCTCATCGGCCGGGCACAGGGCGTGGCCACTGACCGCCAGCTTCAGGTGTTCCAGTGACCAGAACCATGGGCTGGTGCCGGCCACGGCCTGCACCAGCGCATCCAGGGTCCATGCGCCGGTGATCAGCGCCAGCCCTGCGAAGGTCAGCCGCCGCCGCTCCGGCGTGGCCACCGCGATCGCCACCAGCCACATGAAGGGCAGATAGCGCAGGCCCGCAGCAGCTTTGGTCCACGAGGCCGCCGGATCGATCGCATCGAATGCGGAAAATGCCTGCGGCAGCCAGTAGCCGAGGAACAGGATCGACGTCAGTGCCCAGGCCGCCGTGCTCAACAGATGCGGGCGGCGTTGCAGGCGGCGCATCACCATGCGCGCCGCGGCGTACAGCGCGCCCAGGCCCAACACGGTTTCGGCGATGCCCGGCAACGGCCACATCGCCACGTACGCCAGCACCCACCAGGGCGCCCAGCGTCCGGCGCGGTCGTCACGCGCGATGACGGCAGGGTCAGCCGGCGAGGTCGGCATAGAGGCGGAGGGTATCGCGCTGCATGGCCTGCAGGGTAAACGGGATGCGGGTCGGCAAGGACGGGGGCTGGGCCAGCAGGGCCAGCGCACGTTCACCCAATGCGCGCGCGTCGCCGAGCGGCACGGCACCTGCGGGTTGCAGCTGCCGAAGCAGCTCACCGACGCCACCATGGTCCCAGCCCAGCACCGGGCGGCCCACCGACAGCGCCTCGACCACGGTGCGGCCGAACGCTTCGGGCTTGTCCGACAGCTGCAGCACCAGGTCGCTGGCCGCGTAGGCCTGGGCGATGCGCGCGGTCGGTGTGCTGATGTGCACGGCCCCGGCCACGCCGAGCGCGGCCGCCTGCCGGCGCAGGTCGGCCACGTAGGCTTCACGGCCGGGTTCATCGGTACCCAGCATCCACAACTGTGCCGGCACGCCAGCGGCGCGCACATCCGCCAGCAGCTGCAATGCGTGGGCATGGCCCTTCAGGCGGGTGCCCCGCCCCGGCAACAGCAGCAATGGGCCTTCAACCTGCGCCAGCCACGGGTAATCTGCCGCAAGCGCCAACCGCGGACGGCGATCGGCACGCGCCACGCGCGGGAACTGGGCCACATCGACGCCTCGCGGAATCACCTGCAGCGCCTGTTCGGGCACGGTCGGGTAGTGCCGCTGCACGTAATCGCGCACGGTGTTGGACACGCAGATCACGCGTTCGCCGCTGGTCATCACTGCGCTGTAGCGGCTGGGCGAATTCAGCCCGTGCACGGTGGTCACCCAGTGCGGGCGCTGCGTGGCAGGCAGGGCGCGGATCGCGTACAGGCCCAGCCATGCCGGCAGGCGCGAGCGGGCATGCACGATGTCCGCGCCAACCTCGGCGAACAAGCGGCGCAGGGTCGGCAGATGGCGCAGGGTCAGCAGCGACTTGCGGCCGATGTCCAGGGTGAGGTGCTCGGCACCGCTATCGAGCAGCGGCTGCACCAGGCGGCCACCGGCGGAAACCACCAGCGCGCGATGGCCGGCGGCCACCAGGGCCGCAGCGATTTCCAGGGTCGAGCGCTCGACACCACCGGAGTGCAGCGCCGGCAGCAACTGCACCACGGTCAATCGGCGCATCGAGGGGGCGACCGCTTAGTCGGCCAGCACGAACACGGAACCGCAGTACGGGCACTGCGCTTCGCCGTTGGGCTCGTCTTCGATCGGCAGGTACACGCGCGGATGCGAGTTCCACAGCGCCATTTCCGGGGTCGGGCAGCTCAGCGGAAGATCGCTGCGGTGCACGGTGTAGCGCTTCTCGGCGTTGGCGGGCGCGGTGGCGGTATGGCTCATGGCGGATGTCGATGAACGGGTTGCGAGGCCTGTGATTCTAGCATCCGGGCTGCCCTGACATGGCGCCGCAACAGGTCTTTGGGCGCCGCGGGCCGATTCCGCGTGGTGTTGCACGGCACCCGGGGCGGTCTGCCTGCGTGGAAGCCCCGGTCGCCCGTGCGGGTTTGTACCGGAATCCTGCCGACCGCGATATTTGCCGCATTTGGATCGAACTAAATGGCACTTGTCAGGTTGCCACGGCTGTTGCAGGATCGGGCCAGGTCGTGAATCGGCCTGCCCCAATCCGACCCGATCGCATGGCCCGCCCCCACCGGACCAGCATCGCCTCTTCCACTGCCATCGCGGCGGGCGGAGCGATGCTGCCCGTGGTGTCCGCCGATGCGGGTTCTGCCCGCCGCCTGCCCTTCCGGGAGACTCCTGCATGACCCTGTCCGATCCACGCCGCGCCCTGCTTCCACTCGCCCTGGCCCTGGCCTGTGCGACTACTGCGATGCCGGTGCTGGCACAGGGACTGCAGACCTCGTTCGAGCCCGGCGAACCCGCCCCTTCGCAGGCCGCGGGTGCACTGCAGGTCACGATCGGCAACGGCCCCGCGGCGCCTTACGCCGCCAAGCGCAATGCGGGCTACAGCGGCCTGCATGCACTGCGCTACAGCAGCGAAGGCAGCAGCGCGCGGCGCGAACTGTTCAAGACCGACCTGCCGATCGAGGCCGACACCACCCTGTCGTGGCTGGTGCTGCCGGAAATCGTCGGCAAGGACAGCGTGGCCTCGACCTATGTCTCACTGGATCTGCGGCTGGACGATGGCAACCGCGTTTCGGCCGGTGCGGCACGTGACCAGCACGGCGTGGCCCTTGGCGCGCACGCACAGGGCGAGTCGAAGACGCTGTATCCGCAGCAGTGGGCACGCAAGGCGGTGCGACTGGGCGACGTGCCCGCGCTGAAGGGCCGCCGCGTGGTGGCGATCGAACTGGAGGTGGCCAGTGCCGAAGGTGCGCCGGTGTCCGGCTGGATCGACGACGTGCGCCTGGATGCTCAGCCGCGACCACAGCCGCAGCGCGTCTCCGACTGGGTGCTGACCACCCGTGGCACCCAGGCCAACGGCACCTTCTCGCGCGGCAACAATTTCCCGGCCACGGCGGTGCCGCACGGCTTCAATTTCTGGACCCCGGTGACCGATGCCGGCGCACTGAACTGGCTTTACCGCTGGAACGAACAGAACGACGCACAGAACCGCCCGCAGCTGCAGGCGCTTGCGTTGAGCCACCAGCCCAGCCCGTGGATGGGCGACCGCCAGACCTTCCAGGTGATGCCCTCGGCCAGCCGTGGTGTGCCGGAGGCCGACCGCCGCAAGCGTGCGCTGTCGTTCGACCGCAGCTACGAGAGCGCCCGCCCGTATCGCTACGATGTGCGCTTCGACAACGGCGTCGCGGCATCGATCGCGCCGACCGACCATGCCGCGCTGTTCCGCTTCGATTTCCCCGAGGGCGGCGACGCCAACCTGCTGTTCGACAATGTCGATGCACGCGGTGGCCTGACTCTGGACGCCGCCACGCAGACGCTGTCCGGCTACACCGACACGCGCAGCGGCCTGTCCAACGGCGCCAGCCGCATGTACGTGGTGGCCAGCTTCGACAAGCCTTGGCGCGGCAGTGGGCGCCTCAACACCGGCCGCCCGACCGGTTACATCAAGTTCGATGCAGGCAGCGACCGGCGGGTGACCATGCGCATCGCTACCTCGCTGATCTCGGTGGAGCAGGCACGACACAACCTTGCGCTGGAGATCGCCGCCACCGATACGCTGGAGAGCGTGGCCGGCCGCGCACAGGATGCGTGGGATGCGCGCCTGGCCCGCTTCGACATCGGCGATGCCAGCGACGATCAGAAGACCACGTTGTACTCCAGCCTGTACAGGCTGTACCTGTACCCCAACTCCGGCCACGAGAACGTGGGCAGCGCGGCCATACCCGACTGGCGTTACGCCAACCAGGCCAGCGCCAGCGATGACAACACCGATGGCAGCGCGACCCGCACCTTTGCCGCCGTGCGCGACGGCAAAGTGTTCGTCAACAATGGCTTCTGGGACACCTTCCGCACCACCTGGCCGGCCTATGCGCTGTTCACGCCCGACGATGCCGGGCAGATGGTGCAGGGCTTCATCGAGCAGTACCGCGCTGGCGGCTGGATCGCGCGCTGGTCGTCGCCGGGTTACGCTGACCTGATGGTCGGTACCAGCTCGGACGTGGCATTTGCAGATGCATGGCTGAAAGGCATCGGCGGCTTCGATCCGGCAGAGGCCTACGCGGCCGCGCTGAAGAACGCGACCGTGGTCCCGCCCGACCGTCATGTCGGCCGCAAGGGCATGGACCGTTCGACCTTCCGTGGCTACGCCAGCGCCGACGTGCATGAGGGCATGTCATGGACGATGGAAGGTGCGCTCAATGATTTCGGCATCGCCAACATGGCCGATGCGCTGGCCAAGCGCGCGACCACACCGGCCGCACGCGAGCGCTACAGCACCGAGGCCGACTACTTCCGCCATCGCGCCGCCAGTTACGCGACGATGTTCGATCCGGTCGCCGGCTTCTTCCAGGGCCGTCGTGCCGATGGTCGCTGGCGCGTGGACGCCAAGGCCTACGACCCGCGTGTGTGGGGCCACGACTACACCGAATCCAATGGCTGGACTTTCGCCTTCACCGCCGCCCACGATGGCGAGGGCCTGGCGGCGCTGTACGGTGGCCGCGAAAAGCTGGCGGCGAAGCTGGATACCTTCTTCGCCACACCGGAAACCGCGGACCCGGCACTGGCCGGTTCCTACGGCGGCACCATCCATGAAATGACCGAAGCACGCGATGTGCGCATGGGCATGTACGCGCACAGCAACCAGCCGGCGCACCACATCCCGTGGATGTACCTGTACGCCGGGCAGCCATGGAAGACCCAGCAGCACGTACGCGAGATCCTGTCGCGGCTGTATGTGGGCAGTGAGATCGGCCAGGGCTACCCGGGCGACGAGGACAACGGCGAGACCTCGGCCTGGTACGTACTGGCCTCGCTGGGCCTGTACCCGCTGCGCATGGGCGCCCCGGAGTACGTGATCGGCTCGCCGGCATTCGAGCATGCACGGGTGGAGCTGCAGGGTGGCGCGGTGCTGACCGTGAATGCGGCCAACAACTCGCGCGAGAACGTCTACGTGCAGTCGCTGAAGATCAACGGTACCCCGTGGACCAAGACCTGGGTGCCGCACGAGCTGATCGCCAAGGGCGCGACTCTCGACTTCGTGATGGGACCCCGTCCCTCGCGCTGGGGCAGTGGCGTGGATGATGTGCCGCGCTCGTTGACCGCGCGCGGCCAGCGACCGCAGCTGCTGCACGACCTGCTCGGCAGTGGCGCGAAGGCGACGTTGGCCGATGGCCGTGCCCTGCCCGCGCTGCTCGATGACGATGCCGGCACGACAGTGGGCCTGGGAGGCGGCGCAACCATCGCGCTGACCGGCCTGGCCGAGGGCACCCCGACGATGTACACGCTGACCTGCGGGGACGGCCGTATCCAGGGCGGGGAGTGGACGCTGGAGGCGCGCAACGGCAGCGGCAGCTGGGCCGTGCTCGACCAGCGCAGCGGCGAAGACTTCGAATCCGCCCGGCAGACCCGTCCGTTCCGCATCGCCAAACCCGGTCGCTACAGCGAGTACCGCCTGCGCCTGGCGGCACCGGCACGACTGCCGCTGGCGGAGATCGAACTGCTGGCGGCCGGCACCGTACAATGAGCGGCATGCGCTTCCGTCTTCTGCCTCTGGCCCTTGTTGCCCTGTCCTTCTCAAGTTTCGGCCAGACCCAGGCGTTCGATACGCAGCTGACCCGCGACGGCGTGACGCTGAATTACCAGGACGCGCGTGGCGCGCTGGCCGCGCCGCAGCGCAAGCGCGTGATCGATACGTTCTTCTTCGCCTACCTGCGCGAACGCGCGGACTTCCATCCGGCCGCGCCGTCGATGGTGCGCATCGTGATCGATCCGGCCTACACCGGCATCGCCTTCGTCGGCGACAAGGACCAGGCAGCGACGATCACCATCAATCCAGGTTGGCTGGCGCAGCACCCGAACGACATCGACCTGGTCACCCATGAGGCGATGCACATCGTGCAGGGCTATCCCTGCTACGGCGATGCACGGGTGCCGGGCTGGCTGGTGGAAGGCATCGCCGACTACGCGCGCGACCGCTACGGCATGGACAACACCGCCGCCGGCTGGGCATTGCCGGTCAAGGTCGAGAAGGGCCAGAACGTCGACAGCGGCTACCGGGTGACCGGTGCGTTCCTGAAGTGGGCCGAGGCCGAGCATCCCGGCCTGGTGCTGGCGCTGGACAAGGCCCTGCGCGAGGGCCGCTATACGCCAGCGCTGTGGCAGAAGCACACCGGCAAGGCATTGCCGGCACTGTGGACGCAGTATGCCAAGCCGCGTTCGGATGCACCGCCGCCGGCACCAGCGCGCCGCGGCAAGCGGCACTGACGCCCACGCACCACGCATTGGCCGGGCATTGCCCGGCGCTACCGCATCGCCGCCTCAGCGCGACTGCACGAAACCGGCGTACAGCGCGAACAGCTGCTGGAAGTACCGCCGCGTCACTCGATTGCGCATGACACCCTCACCCATGGAAAGTTGGTCGGGCCCAGGGTGGGAAGGCCGGTCCGGTCCCTTCCCACGGCCAGGCCGCGTGGGCGTATTGGGCCGCAACGGCGTTGCAGGGACATGACCGGGTTGCGTAGCGCGTGTGGCACAGGCCGGCGGTAGAGCCGGCCGCCGTGTGTATCTGGACATGACTGGGGTTGCCGGCCAGCGGCCGGCACTACCCGTTTCCGCTGCGCGGAAACAGAAACGCGCCCCGTGGGGCGCGTTTCTGCAGCTGTCGCTGGAAAGAAGGCTTATGCCTTCTTTTCCGCTTCCAGCTGCTTGCGGATCTGCGCATCCACCGCCGCAATGGCGGTCATGTTCAGGATCCGGCGCGAGGTCGCGCTGGTGGTCAGGATATGCACCGGCTTGTTCACGCCCATCAGGATCGGGCCGATCGCCACGCCATCGGTGAACACGCGCACCAGGTTGTAGGCGATGTTGGCCGCTTCCAGGTTCGGCAGCACGAACAGGTTGGCGCGGCCCTGCAGGGTCGAGCCCGGCAGCAGCTTCTGGCGCAGCGCTTCATCCCATGCGGTGTCGCCCTGCATTTCGCCATCCACGTTCAGACGCGGGTTGCGCTTGAGCAGCAGCTCGCGCACCTGGCGCATCTTCAGCGCGTCCTTGGAATCGTGGCTGCCGAAGTTGGAGTGCGACAGCAGGGCCACCTTCGGCTCGATGCCGAACAGCTTCATGCGGTAGGCCGCCTGCAGGGTCGCTTCGCACAGCTGCTCGGCGGTCGGGTCTTCCTGCACGTGGGTGTCCACGAAGAAGAACACGCCCTGCTGGTTGATCACGCCGGTCATCGCCGAGGTCGAGGTGACCTTCGGCTCCAGCGGCAGCACGCTGCGCACGTAGCCCAGCTTCTTGTGGAAGCGGCCGACAATGCCGGTCAGCATCGCATCAGCTTCGCCACGGGCCACCATCACCGCCGCGATCAGGGTCGGGCGCGAACGCATCAGGTTCTTCGCCGCGGCCACGGTCACGCCACGACGGCCGGTCAGGCCGTGGTAGTACTGCCAGTACTCGTTGAAGCGCGGGTCGTCGTTGATGTTGGTGACTTCAACGTTCTCGCCGATCTTCAGGCGCAGGCCCAGGCGCTCGATGCGCGACTCGATCACTTCCGGGCGGCCGATCAGGATCGGGTGCGCCAAGCCGTCATCGACCACGTTCTGCACGGCCTGCAGCACCACTTCTTCTTCGCCTTCGGCGTACACCACGCGTTGCTTGTCGCTGCGCGCGCGGTCGTAGACCGGCTTCATCATCAGGCTGGTGCGGTAGACGAACTGGGCCAGCTTGTCGCGGTAGGCACCCATGTCCTCGATCGGGCGCGAGGCCACGCCCGAGTCCATCGCGGCCTGGGCCACGGCGGCCGACAGCTCCACCAGCAGGCGGCGGTCGAACGGGCGCGGGATCAGGTATTCACGGCCGAAGCTCGGGGTCTCGCCGCCGTAGGCCGAGCCCATGTCGGTGGCGGCACGGCGCGCCAGCGCGGCGATGGCGCGCACGCAGGCGATCTTCATTTCCTCGTTGATCGCGGTCGCGCCCACGTCCAGCGCACCACGGAACAGGTACGGGAAGCACAGCACGTTGTTGACCTGGTTCGGGTAGTCCGAACGGCCGGTGCCGATGATCGCGTCCGGACGGGCGGCGCGCGCCACCTCCGGCATGATTTCCGGGGTCGGGTTGGCCAGCGCGAAGATCACCGGATCCGGCGCCATGGTCTTGACCATGTCGGCGGTCAGGATGCCCGGGGCCGACAGGCCCAGGAAGATGTCCGCGCCGTCGACGATCTCGGCCAGGGTGCGCTTGTCCGTATCGCGCGCATAGCGCTGCTTTTCCGGATCCAGGTCGGTACGACCGGTGTGGATCACGCCCTCGCGGTCGAAGGCCAGGATGTTCTCCGGCTTCAGGCCCAGCTGCACCAGCATGTTCACACAGGAAATACCGGCCGCGCCCATGCCCGTGGTCGCCAGCTTCACCTCTTCGATCTTCTTGCCGGTGATCGCCATGGCGTTGAGCACCGCTGCGCCGACGATGATCGCCGTGCCGTGCTGGTCGTCATGGAACACCGGGATCTTCATGCGCTCGCGCAGCTTGCGCTCGACGACGAAGCACTCCGGGGCCTTGATGTCTTCCAGGTTGATGCCGCCGAAGGTCGGCTCCAGCGAGGCGATGATGTCGACCAGCTTGTCCGGGTCGGTCTCATCCACCTCGATGTCGAACACATCGATGCCGGCGAACTTCTGGAACAGCACGCCCTTGCCTTCCATCACCGGCTTGCCGGCCAGTGCGCCGATGTTGCCCAGGCCCAGCACCGCGGTGCCGTTGGAGATCACCGCCACCAGGTTGCCGCGGGCGGTCAGCTCGCTGGCCTGCTGCGGGTCGGCCTTGATCGCTTCACAGGCGTACGCCACGCCCGGCGAATACGCCAGCGACAGGTCGCGCTGGGTCAGCATGGGCTTGGTAGCGGAAACCTTGATCTTGCCGGGCGGAGACATCCGGTGGTAATCGAGGGCGGCCTGTTTGAAATCTTCGTTGGACATCGATGTGGGTTACATGAATGGGCAGAAGGGACAGGGGATGATACCCCCGTTGGAGCGTCTGGACCTGTCGCTATCCTGTCGCAGGCATGCTGCGACCGCACAATTCCGTGCCGTATGCGACGGTATCGGGATACCAGCATCGGCGCCCCCGATGACAGCCATGGGACGCCCTGAAACGCCGCGGGGCCGTACCACCATCGTGATCGGCCCCGCGGTACCACACACCTGGATCAGCCCTTGGCCGGCAGCGCCTCGGGCAGCACGTCCACCGGCGGAGGCAGTTCGCTTTCGCGGCCGTCCAGCGCCAGCTGCAGGCGATTGCGGTCCAGCGCGCCTTCCCAGCGCGAGACCACCACGGTGGCCACCGCATTGCCGATGAAGTTGGTCAGCGAGCGGCATTCGCTCATGAAGCGGTCCACGCCCAGGATCAGTGCCATGCCGGCCACCGGTACCTCCGGCACCACGGCCAGGGTGGCGGCCAGGGTGATGAAGCCTGCGCCGGTGACGCCAGCCGCGCCCTTGGAGCTGAGCATGGCGACCAGCAGCAGGGCGATCTGGTGGCCCAGGGTCAGTTCGGTGTTGGTGGCCTGGGCAATGAACAGTGCCGCCAGGGTCATGTAGATGTTGGTGCCGTCCAGGTTGAACGAGTAGCCGGTCGGGACCACCAGGCCCACCACCGACTTGCTGCAGCCGGCGCGTTCCATCTTCTCCATCAGCGACGGCAGCGCCGACTCTGACGAGGACGTGCCCAGCACCAGCAGCAGCTCGGCCTTCAGGTAGCGCGCCAGCTTGAACACCGAGAAGCCACACAGTCGGCAGACCAGGCCCAGGATCACCGCCACGAACAGGAACGCGGTGAGGTAGAACGAGCCCACCAGCCAGGCCAGGTTGACCAGCGAACCGACACCGTACTTGCCGATGGTGAAGGCGATCGCGCCGAAGGCACCGATCGGGGCGGCCTTCATCAGGATGTGCACCAGCTTGAACACCGGGGCGACCAGCGCCTCCAGGAAGTTCAGGATCGGCTTGCCCTTCTCGCCCACCGATGCCAGCGCGATGCCGAACAGCACCGCGATGAACAGCACCTGCAGGATGTTGCCGTCGACGAAGGCGCTCACCAGCGTCTTCGGAATGATGTCCATCAGGAAGCCGACCAGGGTCAGGTCGTGCGACTTCTCGACGTAGCTGTGCACCGCGGTCTGGTCCAGCTCGGCCGGGTTGATGTTCATGCCGGCGCCGGGCTGCACCACGTGCGCCACGATCATGCCGACGATCAGCGCCAGCGTGGAGAAGAACAGGAAGTACGCCATCGCCTTGGCAAACACGCGGCCCACCGTGCGCAGGTGGGTCATGCCGGCGATGCCGGTGACGATGGTCAGGAAGATCACCGGCGCGATGATCATCTTCACCAGGTTGATGAAGGCATCGCCGAGCGGCTTCATCTTCTCGCCGATCAGCGGTTCGTAGTGGCCGAGGATGGCGCCCAGGACGATCGCCACGATCACCTGGAAATACAGCTGGCGATAGATCGGCAACGGCTTTGCAGGCACCGGGGCTGCGGTCGGGATGTGCATGGCGGACTCCGGAAGGGGCGTTTTCAGGCACGTACGGCCCCGGGACAGCGCGGGAACCGTTACCGTGGAAACTGCTCGCAGGCCCTGTGCTGCACGCGCAGGGGGTGCGACCAATGGACGCCTTTGTACGCGCCGGGCACGCCGGCGCAGATAACCTATTGGTACTAGCCCCCCGGTTCAGGTGGCCGTGGTGCCTACACTGGCGCCGCACCGCCCGATCACGGGGAGGCCGGTGGCCCGAGCTGAACGGCTGGGCGCGTCATTGCGAAAGTTCCGGCCCTTGCGGCCGTTGTTGTCCTGTCCACACGCAATCTGAGAGAGCCGCACCCAACATGCGCCCGATTCCCACCTTGCTGGCCCTGTCGCTGGCCATGCTTCCCGCCTTCGCTTCGGCTGCCGATTTCGACAACTGGCCGACCAAGTACGCCTTCGGCGACGGCACCGAGTTGGCCGCTACCGCCAACATCGCCTACGACTACAACGATTTCTCCTCGGGCAGCGGCCTTGAGGACGACGACGCCGTGCGCCGCAAGGAGTTCGGCGCGACGTTGAAGAAGAAGGGCGTCTACGACGCGATGGTCTACTACGACTTCCAGTCCGACACCTGGCTGGACGTATTCGTGCGCTTCGAGAGCAAGGCTTTCTTCGGCCGCGACATCGGCCGCTTCCGCTTCGGCTACATGAAGACCCCGGTCGGCCTGGACGCCAACACCTCGTCGCGCGCGGGCAGCTTCCTGGAAACCGCGCTGCCCGTGCAGGCCTTCTACGCCGGCCGCCGCACGGGTGTGGAATGGGTGCTGGAGCGCCCGCAGTACCTGCTGCAGGCCGGCGCCTATGGCGGCAAGGACCTGCAGGGTGACAACCCCGGCACCACCCAGGCCGTGCGTGCGGTGTGGACTCCGGTAAAGGCGCCGGGTGACGTGATCCACCTGGGCCTGGCCTATTCGCAGGAAAATCCGCGCGGCTACAGCGATGGCCGTGACGTGCACCACGAGGCCAGCGCACGCCTGCGCGCACGCCCGGAAGCCGGCCTGACCGACATCCGCTACGTCGACTCCGGCGCGCTGGTCACCGCTGACCAGATCCGCCGTACCGGCCTGGAAGGCATCTGGATCCGCGGGCCGTTCTCGCTGCAGGCCAAAGCCCTGCAGGCCACCATCACCCGCAAGGGCCTGCCGGATTACACCGGCAGCGGCCAGTACGCGATGGCCAGCTGGGTGCTGACCGGCGAATCGCGCCCGTACAACGCAGGTGCCGTGGCCAACATCAAGCCCGCGCACGACTACGGCGCGGTGGAACTGGTGGCCCGTTACAGCCGCATGGACCTCGACGATGGCAGCATCCTTGGTGGCCGCCAGCACGACCTCACCCTGGGTGCGAACTGGTACCTGACCAGCCACTTCAAGTTCCAGGCCAACTACGTCAAGGTCGATGCCAGCCGCCGTGGCGTGCACAGCACCCCGGAAATCTTCGAACTGCGCGCGCAGATGCACTTCTGATCCCTTCCACGTGTCAGAACCCGGCGGGCGTGTACACCACGCCCGCCGGCCCTGCGTAGACTGCCGCCATGTACTGGCTCAGCCGCCACCGGATGCTGTTGCTGACCATCCTGGTGATGGTCGGTGGCACTGTGCTGTGTGCCGTGGCCGCCGGCCACTACGCATGGCGGCGCGCCCTGGGCGAGGAAAGCAGCCAGGTACAACGCCAGCTGCAGTTGCATGGCCAGGGCCTGCAGCAGCGCATCGACCGCTTCGGCACGTTGCCGCAGGTACTGGCGCTGGATCCGGATCTTCTGCACGCGCTGCGTGTGCCACCCTCGCCCACCGAACGGCAGCGGCTGAACCTCAAGCTGCAACGCGCCAATGAAGTCACCCGTGCCTCGACCCTGACCCTGGTCGGCCACGACGGTGTGGCGGTCGCGGCCAGCAACTGGGACCAGCCGACCACCAATGTCGGCGAGAACTACAGCTACCGCCCGTATTACCGGCAGGCGCTGGCCAAGGGCCGTGGTCGCTTCTACGGCATCGGCATGACCACCGGCGTGCCCGGCTATTACCTGTCGCAGGCCATCGAGGAAGGTGGCCAGCGGCTGGGCGTGGTGGTGATCAAGGTCGAGCTGTCGGCGCTGGAACAGGAATGGCTGAGCAGCCCGGATGTGGTGCTGGCCAGTGACGACCACGACGTGGTGTTCCTGGCCAACCGAGACAACTGGCGCTACCGCCTGCTGCGCCCGTTGGGCGCCGACGAGCGCCGCGAGATGCTCGATGCCCGGCAGTACGCCGACCGCGCGCTGCAGCCACTGCGTGCGCGTACCGAGGACGTGCTGGCCGACGGCGGCCGCATGGTGCGCCTGCTGGACCCGGCGTTGCCGCAGCCCATGCTGTGGCAGAGCCTGGCGCTGCCTGCCGAAGGCTGGAACCTGCATCTGCTGCACGATGCCAGTGCAGCCACATCTGCGGGGCGCGCGGCCGCACTCACCGGCGGTGCCGCATGGCTGGCACTAGGCTTCCTGGTGCTGTTCGTGCAGCAGCGCCGGCGCCTGGCCAAGCACCGCCTGCGCAGCCGCCGCGAACTGGAAACCCTGCTCAAGCAGCATGCCCAGGAACTGCGCACCGCACAGGATGGCCTGCTGCAGGCCGCCACCGACGCCGACAGCGGCCTCAGCCGCAGCCTCGAACACCTGCCGCAGGGCGTGGTGGTGATTGACCGGGAACTGCGCCTGGTCGCGTGGAATTCGCGCTACCTGGAGCTGTTCCGTTTCCCGCTGGACCTGGTCCGCGTGGGTCGGCCGATCGAGGAACTGTTCCGCTTCAACGCACGCCGTGGCCTGCTCGGTCCCGGCCCGGTGGACGAGGCCATCGAGCGCCGCCTGAACCACCTGCGCAGCGGCCGCCCGCACATGCGCGAGAGCGAGAAGGACGACGGCACGGTGCTGGAGATCCGTGGCAACCCCTTGCCCGATGGCGGCTTCGTCACCAGCTATGCCGACATCACCAGCTACAAGAACGCGGCACGCGAACTACGCTCGCTGGCCGACGCGCTGGAACACCGCATCGCCGAACGCACCCGCGACCTGGACGAAGCCCGCCGCGAGGCCGAGCAGGCCAACCGCTACAAGACCCGCTTCGTTGCCTCGGCCGTGCACGACCTGCTGCAGCCACTCAATGCGGCGCGCATGTTCGTCTCGGTACTGCGCGGCAAGCTGAGCGACCCGGCACAGCAGCAGACCAGCGACCACATCGACGCTGCACTGGCCGCGCAGGACGCGATCCTCAACAGCCTGCTGGATATCGCGCGCCTGGAATCGGGCAGCCTGCCGACCCGTGTGCAGGCGTTCCGGCTGGGCCCGCTGCTGCAGACGCTGGCGCGCGAGTTCGGCATCGCCGCACAGTCACGCGGGCTGGTGGTCGACTGGGTCGATACCGCTGCGGTGGTGGTCAGCGATGAAGCGCTGCTGCGGCGCATCCTGCAGAACTTCCTGTCCAACGCACTGCGCTACAGCGAACGTGGCCGCGTGCTGCTCGGCTGCCGCCGCCGCGGAGGCCTGCTGTGGATCGAAGTGCACGACCAGGGCCCCGGCATTCCCGATGCGCTGCAGGGCGAGATTTTCGAGGAATTCCGCCGCCTGCACGACGGCCAGCAACGTGGCGCCGGCCTTGGCCTGGCGATCGTCGACCGCATCGGTCGGCTGCTCGGCCACCCGATCCGCCTGCGCTCGCAGCTGGGCCAGGGCAGCGTGTTCGCGGTGGGCGTGCCGTTCGGCGAAGCCAGCGCGATTCCCGCTACTGCTCCTGTGCCGGTGCTGGTGCAGGAACCGGCGGCGGACAACCCGCTGCGCGGGCGCCGGGTGTGGGTGATCGACGACGATCCGCACGTCTGCGCGGCCAGCCGCGCGCTGCTGGAACGCTGGGGCTGCGAGGTGATGCTGGCCGATGGCCCACAGGCCGCGTTGCTGTTGGCCGGCACCACGACCGTGCCGGAGCTGGTGCTGCTGGATGTGCGCATGGGCGATCACCATGGCCCGGTGCTGTACGAGACGCTGGCCGAGTTGTGGCAGGCGCGCCCACCTGTGGTGCTGGTCACCGCCGAGCGCGATGCGGGATTGCGCGAGATGGCCACCGAACGCGGCTGGGGGATGATGGCCAAGCCGGTGAAGCCGCCGGCGCTGCGGGCGCTGATGAGTCAGCTGCTGATCCGCCATCGCGGGTGATTCCAGCCAACGGCGCAGCCCCTCGTGGGTGGTGTCTGGTTGGTCGTGGAAAGCAGAAGCCGTGGGTGGGCCGGTCGGGTTGGGTGCGCGGGGGACGCCGTGAATCCTTCCCTGGAGGCTTGGCAGCCGCTTGCTCGTGTGCGCTGTCCTGCGCACGCGAGCAAGCGGCGACCGAGCTTACATGGACGTACTTGCAGCGGCCCCTGCGCAGTCCACCTGCCCGACCTCACCCATGAACTGCTCTACGTGTCCACCCACGAGGGGCTGCGCCGTTGGCTGGAAACTACAACCCGATGCCGGCGTCGCCCTCAGGCTCCAGCGCCTTCACCAGCACTGCGGCCTGGGTGCGGCTGTGGCATTCGAGCTTTTTCAGGATCGCGGTGACATGCACCTTCACCGTGTTCTCGGCCAGCCCCAGCGTGTAGGCAATCTGCTTGTTGAGCAGGCCATCGGCCAGGCACAGCAGCACGCGGAACTGCTGCGGGGTCAGCTGGGCCAGGCGGCTGGCCAGCAGTGCGTCGGCCTCGGAGCGTTCGGCGGCCATCGCCGGGAACCACAGGCCGCCATCCAGCACCGCCTGCACCGCCTCGCCGATGGTCTCGGCCGGGGCCGACTTCGGGATGAAGCCAGCGGCGCCAAACTGCTGGGCACGACGGATCACCCGCGGGTGGTCATTGGAGGAGAGAATCACCACCGGAATGTCCGGATGCGAGCCGCGCACGTGCAGCAGCGCGGAAAAACCGTGCGCGCCGGGCATGGTCAGGTCGAGCAGCACCAGGTCCACATCCGGATGCGCGTCGAGCGCGGCGGCAAGCGCATCGGCGCTGGCGACCTCGCGCACCTGCGCCAGCGGCAGGCTCTGCCGCAAGGACTGCACCACCGCCGAACGCAACAGCGGGTGGTCATCGGCGATCAGGATGGTGTATTCGCTCATGGGGCCATTGTACGTGCAGGCCGGAGCCTCAGCGCCCCGCCGGCTCCACGCTGCTGCGCCAGGCATCGAGGAACTGGCGGCGCTTGAGCGCGTCCAGGTACACCAGCAGGCCCGGGCCCAGCTGGATCGGGCGGCGGCTGCGGCCCGGTGCATCTTCGCCACGTGCGTTGCCGGTCACGATCGGCATCAGTCGTGCCTCGCGCGACAGCACCTGCTGGCCACGCGGTGACAGCAGGTAATCGAGGAAGCGCCGGGCTTCTTCCGGGTGTGGGCCGGTGCGCGGGATCATCGCTGTACGCAGCACCACCAGCGTGTAGTCCTCGGGCTCGACGATGGCCAGCGGCGCGCCGGCATCGACGCGTGCCTGCGCATAGGAGCCGAGCACGTTGTAGACCAGCGACAGCTGGCCGCTGGCCACCTTGTCCAGCAGTACGCCGGTGCGTTCCTCGCGCACCACGTCGTTGTCACCGAGCGCACCCAGCAACGCACCGGCGATACTGCCGCGCTGTGCGTCCTGGGTGGCCAGCAGGTAGCCGACGCTGCTGCGTTCGATGTCATAGGTGCCAACCCTCCCGCGCAGCGGCGCACCTTCGGCGCGCAAGCGATCGAGCAGCTGGCGGCGCGTGTGCGGCACCTTCGCCACGGCCATCGCGCGGGTGTTATAGACCATCACCACCGGCTCGTAGCTGATGCCGAAGGCCTCGTTGCGCCACTGCGCCCAGGCCGGCAGCGCGGCGGTCTGCGCCGAACGATGCGGCAGCGCGTGGCCATCGTTGACCAGCTTGGTCTGCAGGTCCATGCCACTGGAGATCAGCAGGTCCGGCGATGCCGGCCCGGCGCGGTCATGCAGGTAACGCGCATACAGATCCTGGGTGATGATGTCCTCGTACACCACTTCGGTACCGGGATGCAGGCGCTGGTAATCGGCGATCACCACCGCGAATACTTCGATATCGGTGGTGCCGTGGATGCGCAGCTGCGCCGTCACGGCCCCCTTCGCAGGGAAACGGCGCACGTCGCCGGGCGCGGCCAGTACCGGCAGGGCCAGCATCAGGGCAACGGCAGCGGCGAACAGGCGGATCATGGCGTACTCCGGGGCAGGCGGATGGTGGCGATCAACCCACCCTGCGGGCGGTTGCTCAGGTCGATACGGCCGCCGTGGCTGTCGACCACGCGCTTGACGATGGCCAGCCCCAGCCCGGCGCCTCCAGACGGTGCACCGTCGCCACGTGCGAAGCGTTCGAAGACGCGCTCGGCATCGGCGGCCGCGATGCCGGCGCCATGGTCGGCGATGGTCAGCACGGCCTGCCCGCCTTCCACGGTCAACGCGATCTGCAACGGGCCGTCGCCGCCATACTTCAATGCGTTGTCGACCAGGTTCTTGATCGCCTCGCGCAGCAGCAGCGCGTCGCCGTGCACCTGCACCGGCTCGGCGGTCATCGCCAGCTGCACGCGCGGTGCCGGGCCGGCCTGCGGCAGGGCTTCATGCAAGGCCTGGTGCACGGTTTCGGCCAGGTCCACCGCCGCAAAGCGCTGCAGGTGCGAACGATGGATCACGCTGGCATCGCTGAGCAGCTGGTTGAGCAGGCGGCTCATATGGGTGGCATTGCGCTCGATCGCCTGCAGGCTGCGCCGCATGTCTTCCGGATCGTCATCATCCAGCGCCAGCTGTGCCTGCGCGCGCAGGGCAGCCAACGGCGTACGCATCTGGTGGGCGGCCTCGGCCATGAACGCGCGCAAGGTCTCGTTGCTGCTGGACAGGCGTTCCATGAAGCGGTTCAACGCCGCCACCATCTGGTCCATCTCGCGCGGCACGCGGGCGTCCAGCGGCTTCAGGTCGGACGGCTCGCGCCGCGACAGCTCGCGCTCCACCCGCACCAGCGGGCGGAACGCGCGGTGCACGCCGAACGCCACCAGCGCCAGCAGCAGGCCGGACAGAACGCCAATCGCCAGCAGCGCACGGTTGACCATGTCCTGCGCCACCGCTTCGCGGGCACGCCGGGTCTGGCCGACCTGCACCTGTACTTCCCCCTGCGCCGAGGCGGCGGCGAAACTGCGGCCGACCACCACGAAGCGCACCGTCTCGCCGCTGTACGCCGCATCAAACAGCTGCGGTTGCGTGCCGGGCCGACGCGGCGGCGGCGGCAGATCGCCATAACCGGTGATCAGGTTGCCGCGACTGTCGGCCACCCGGTAGAACACGCGATCTTCCGGGGCCATCGCCAGCAGGTCCAGCGCGGCATAAGGCAGGTCAACCTGCCACTGGCCATCGACCAGGGCGATCGAATCGGCAATGGACAGCGCCGAGGAGACCAGCAGGTGGTCATAGGAACGGTTTGCAGCGCGCTGGCCATACCCGCGCGCCGCAAACAGCAGGGCCACCGCGAACACCGCCAGCAACGCGCCAAGGTAGAGCAGCAGCGTGCGCCGCAGCGAGCCCGGCGCGGCACTCGCGGTACGCGCGTCAGCCATCTGCGTCGGCACCGCCATCACTGGCTTCCAGCAGGTAGCCGACGCCGCGCACGGTGGTGATGCGCAGCGGTGCGCCCGCCAGTTTCTTCCGCAGGCGACCGACGTACAGCTCGATGGCATTCGGACCGGCTTCGTCGTCGAAGCCGAACAGGCCGTTGCCGATCTCGTCCTTGCCCACAACCTGGCCCATACGGCCGACCAGGATCTCCAGAAGGCGGTATTCACGATTGGGCAGCTCGATCGGTTCGCCGTCGAGCGTGACCCGGTGCGCCGCGTTGTCGAACTGGAAACCACCGACCTGCACCACCTCGCTCGCCTGGCCACGTGTACGCCGCAGCAGCACGCGGCAGCGCGCTTCGAACTCGCGGAAGTCAAAGGGCTTGCCCAGGTAGTCGTCGGCGCCGACATCCAGCGCCTGCACGCGGTCTTCAATGCCATCGCGCGCGGTGAGCATCAGTACCGGTGTGCTGTCGCCGCGCTCGCGCATGCCCGCCAGCACGCGCAGGCCATCGAGCTTGGGCAGGCCGATATCCAGCACCACCAGGTCGAAGCTCTGGTAGCGCAGCACGCTGGCCGCCGCCAGACCATCGGCCTGCCAGTCCACGGCGTGCCCACTGCGGCGCATGCGGCGGATGATCGCATCGGCCAGATCCGGGTTGTCTTCGACCAGCAGCAGGCGCATGGGCACGGGGTTGGGAGGGGAAACGAATGCTACCGCATGCCGCTGCCGCGCTCGCCGGGCCCCGCCCGGAGGCAGCGGCGAGCCGATTTACGCTGCACTGCACAATCCGTTGACAGGACGATGACAGCTTGCCCGACCCAGACTGCGGCCGCGCACCGTCCGGTGCCCACGATTGCCGCGCGCCTGGCGCGCACCTGGGAGGGTTTGTGGAATTCACGTTTGCCTGGCGGCGTCCTGCCGCCATGATGGCGCTGGCTGCCCTGTCGGCGCCGGCCTTTGCCGCCGAAGACGATCGTCCGGTCACGGCCTCGCTCGGGGGCCGCCTGCACCTGGACTTCGCCACCTTCGACAACGACAACCGCGGCACGCCGAACAAGGACGACACCGAGATCCGCCGTGCGTGGGTTGACGTGTCCGGCAAGTTCTTCGTGGTCGACTACAAGCTGGAAGCCGATTTCTCCGGCGACCGCGTCGAGGCCAAGGACGTGTACCTGGCACGCAGCTTCGGCAAGGCCGGCAAGCTGACCGTCGGCCAGTTCAAGCAGTACTTCTCGCTGGATGACCGCACCAGCTCCAACTATGGCAGTTTCCTGGAGCGCGGCAATGCCGGCACCACGCTGGCACCGCTGTACCGCCTGGGTGCGTCGTGGCAGGCCAACCCGGGTGACTTCACCTGGGCGGCCAGCATCTACAGCCTGGAGAGCATCGACGCCTGGCAGGTGAAGGGTCGCGCCGCCGGCGGCCGCGTCACCTGGGCACCCTCCCCCAGCGACGGTGACGTGCTGCACCTGGGCCTGTCGCTGGCCCGCGAGGCCTACGACAACCCCGGCGCCAACGGCGTGCCCGGCCTGCGCATCCGCCCGCGCCCGGCCGGCCACCTGTCCGACGAGAGCCGCCTGACCCTGGTCGACTTCTCCGCCGGCCGCGATACCGACGTCAACAAGTGGTCGCTGGAATACGCGCAGGTGCGCGGCCCGCTGTCGTGGCAGGGCGAGTTCAGTGGCGCCACCTTCGATGACGGCGCCCAGCGTGGCGACGTGATGGCTGCCTACGGCATGCTCAGCTGGTTCGTGACCGGCGAAAGCCGCGCCTACGACCGCAAGACCGGCCGCTTCGCGCGGGTGAAGGACATCCGGCACAAGGCCGGTGCCTTCGAAGTGGCGCTGCGCTACGACCAGATGTGGGGTGCACAACACCTCGATGGCGCGCCGGACCTGCGCCGCGGCAGCACCGAAGCGTGGACGCTGGGTGGCAACTGGTACCTGCGCGACAACCTGCGCTTCATGCTCAACGTGATCGAAAGCCGCAACCGCGACCGCCTCGCCGGGGTCACGGTGGACCGCACGCGCGCGGTCACCGGGCGCCTGCAGTACGACTTCTAGGCCTGATACCCCGGGCATGCCGCCCGGGCCCCTTCCACTTCCCCACGTCCTGTTTTCGCAAGGAGTCCGCAGATGATGCTGAGCATCCTCGGCTTTGGCATGGTCATTACGTTCATGTACTTGATCATGAGCAAGCGCCTGTCGCCACTGGTCGCCCTGATCACCATCCCCATCCTGTTCGCGCTGATCGGCGGCTTCGGTGCCAACATCGACGAGATGATGCTGGAGGGCATCAAGAAGATCGCGCCCACCGGCGTGATGCTGATGTTCGCCATCCTCTACTTCGGGGTGATGATCGACGCCGGCCTGTTCGATCCGCTGGTGCGGGTGATCCTGCGCTTCGTCAAGGGCGATCCGATGAAGATCGTGCTCGGCACCGCCGTCCTGGCAATGCTGATCTCGCTCGATGGTGATGGTTCGACCACCTACATGATCACTGTCTCGGCGATGCTGCCGCTGTACCAGCGGCTGGGCATGAACGCGCTGAACATGACCTGCGTGACCATCCTTGCCGGCGGCGTGATGAACCTGACCCCGTGGGGCGGCCCGACCGCACGCGCGGCCACCGCGCTGCACGTCGATCCGGCCGACGTGTTCGTGCCGCTGATCCCGTCGATGGTGATCGCCTGTGCCGGCGTGCTGCTGCTGGCCTGGTACCTGGGCCTGAAGGAACGCCGTCGCCTCGGCGTGGTGACCCTGCCCAAGGGCGGCAGCTGGATGGACAACAGCGTGTCCGATGACAGCAACCCGCTGCCGACCGTGGAAGACGCCGAAGACATCAAGCGCCCGAAGCTGCTGTGGGTGAACCTCGCCCTGACCGTGGCACTGATGACCGCGCTGATCATCGGCGTGCTGCCGATGCCGGTGCTGTTCATGGTCGGCTTCGCCATCGCCCTGGTGATCAACTACCCGAACCTGGCCGAGCAGCGCCGCCGCGTGGTCAACCATGCCGGCAATGTGCTGTCGGTGGTGTCGCTGATCTTCGCCGCAGGCATCTTCACCGGCATCCTCAACAACACCGGCATGGTCGAAGCGATGTCGCACAGCTTCCTGGCCGTCATTCCGGAATCGTGGGGCCCGTACCTGGCGGTGATCACGGCGGTGGCGTCGATGCCGTTCACCTTCTTCATGTCCAACGACGCGTTCTACTTCGGCGTGCTGCCGATCCTGTCCGAGGCTGCCGGCAACTACGGCATCACCCCGGTGGAAATGGCACGCGCCTCGCTGGCCGGCCAGCCGGTGCACCTGCTCAGCCCGCTGGTGCCGTCCACCTACCTGCTGGTGGGCCTGGCCAAGGTCGAATTCGCCGACCACCAGAAGTTCACCCTGAAGTGGGCCATCGCCATCTCCATGCTGCTGATGGTCGGCAGCCTGCTGTTCGGCCTGTACCCGCTCGCCGCCTGACCCTCTACCAAGGAGCCTTCTGCAATGACGCTTCGAATCGCTTACGTCACCAGCGGCATGGGCAGTGTCGGTACTGCCATCTGCCAGAGCCTGGCCCGCAGTGGTCACACCGTGGTTGCCGGCTGCGCGCCGAACTCGCCGCGCAAGGCCAACTGGCTGCGCGAGCAGCGCGAACAGGGCTTCGACTTCATCGCCTCCGAAGGCAACGCGACCGACTGGGCCTCGACCAGCGCCGCGTTCGCCAAGGTGCGCGCCGAAGTCGGTGAAGTGGACGTGCTGGTCAACAACTCCGGTGGCAGCCGCGACCTGCTGTTCCGGCAGATGACTGTGGAGGACTGGAACGCGGTGATCGCCTCCAACCTCAATGCGCTGTTCAACCTGACCAAGCAGGTGGTCGACGGCATGGCCACGCGGGGCTGGGGCCGCATCATCAACATCGGTTCGGTCAGTGCCCACAAGGGCCAGATCGGCCAGGTGAACTACGCCACCGCCAAGGCCGCGATGCATGGCTTCAGTCGTGCGTTGGCTGCCGAAGTTGCGTCGCGCGGGGTCACCGTCAACACGCTGTCGCCGGGCTACATCGCCAGCCAGGCGATCAGCAGCTTCCCGCCGGATGTGCTGGACCGGCTGGCCGCCTCGGTGCCGGTGCGCCGCCTGGGCCGCCCCGAGGAAGTGGCCGGCCTGTGCGCGTGGCTGGCGTCGGATGAAGCCTCGTATGTGACCGGTGCCGACTACGCCGTCAACGGTGGCCTGTACATGGGTTGAGCCCGTCTCCACGCAACGCGTGGACCGCCTCCCCCACGGAGTGCGCGGGGCCGGATCACCTTCAGTTGTGAAGGTGATCCGGCCCCTTTTTGTTTCTGCATTTCTGAGACGCACTTCCCGATACATCGGCAGAACCGGTGCTATACCTGCCAGCGCTCGCCGAGCCCGATGGATGAACGGCTGCAATCGCGGATCAAGGAGGTTGGCATGCGTGCATTGCTGATTGCGCTTCTCGTGGTCGCCACTACGCTGCTGGCGACACCGACCCGCGCGGAGCCCCCGCCTATGCGGGTGATCACGGGCCTGGGCTGCCCCGACTGGCTGATCCCAGGCGCGCCCACGCTCGACGCGCAGATCACCGGCCATCCGGAGTGGACCTTCGCCTGGGCTCCCGCGTCCTATACCAATCGCGATCCCATCCGGATCTACATCCAGTCCTTCGACTGCGATTCCTCCGACATTGCAGGCTATTACTTCCGGATCGCAGCCATTGCCCATGAAGTGGGACACGCACTGTATTTCGAAGGTATCGCCTTGAGCACCCGAGGTGCGTTCATCCAGCACTTCTGCACCATGGAGGGGAAAGCGGTACTCAACAACCTCACCGCGCGCAGTGAGCTTCTGGTGACCAGCCTGGGGTACTACGACATCGGCGTAGCTGCGTCCAACGGTCCTGGCCTCATCGCACAGGCCGATGCCGGCGGTGAAGACCTGGACCGGCAGGTAGGTAAGCTGTTCTGCGACAACAACGTAACTTCAACCACCGGCGAGAACTACAACGACTTCTACGGAAGAATCTACGATGAAGCGATCGCAGCCCGTCCCTGAACTTCTTCTGATCCTGAGCCTGTTGGTTGCCGGTTCTGCAACAGCAGCCACGTCCGCTGCCACTGCGGAAGAGGCGGATGCAACCTGGCGGCTCGTGGAGCGCTGGTCCTTGCAGCTGTCACGCTCTGACCTTGTCGCGCAGCTATCACCCCTGGCTCCGGCCGGCTCGCGTTCGGAAGCAAGAATGGGCCGGGGCGACAGCGCCACCATCGATCTGGCGCCATTCGTGGTCGCTGGGAGGATCAAGGGGCCTTCTGGCCAGATCTACACCGATGCGTCGGGGCGAATCATCAAAGGCATCACGCTGTCGCTGGGCGGCGCCTGCATCTCGCGAAAGCAGATGGGTCGTCGCTACCCCGACTTCAACGTCCTTTCCGTCCCGTCAGGGCATAGTCTGGACGAGTCGACGGTGTTCGGCACGGTAGTGAACGGCATCCAGATCGGGTTCTCATTCTCCGAACATGATCGTGACTGCATGGACCAGCTCAAATTCAGCTGGCCCGGTGAGCGCTTCTGATTCCCACCCGCATACCGCCATGACGAACATGTTGCAGGACACGCACCACGGCCCTGCACCGTTCGTTGGTTTTTCGTAAAGAAGGTTTCATGTTCCGTTCGCATAGTGGCCATGCACCGCGCACGCGTGCCGGTGACCACCCCCAATGCAACGGACCACCATGCAGACCCGACACCTGACGATCGCCGTGGCGATCGCGCTCTCCGCCGCCGCCAGCGCCCACGCCGCCACCGCCGCCGATACCGGTACCACCGCCAGCACCGATGCCGCGCTGAGCGCGCAGACGCTGGATACCGTCTCCGTGATCGGCCAGGGCGAGACCCGCCAGGTGCAGCGCATCACCGCCGTCGACAAGCAGGTGCTGCCGCCGGGCACCAGCGGCCAGAAGATCCTCGACCGCCTGCCGGGCGTGTCGGTGCAGTCCAACGACGCCTTCGGCGCCAACGAGGAATCGCAGACCATCAGCCTGCGCGGCTTCGACAAGAGCCGCCTGGGCTACACGCTGGACGGCATCCCGCTGGGCGACAACAGCTACGGCAACTACAACGGCCTGAGCGTCTCCCGCGCGATCATCGCCGAGAACCTGGCCGGTGCAGAGCTGTCACAGGGCATCGGTTCGCTGGGCGTGGCCTCGACCAGCAACCTGGGCGGCACCATCCAGTACTTCTCGATGGACCCGTCCACCGAATTCGGTGGCCGCGCCAGCGTCACCGTCGGCGACAACAGCCAGCGCCGTGGCTACCTGCGCGTGGACACCGGCGACATCAACGGCTTCTCGGCCTATGTGTCCGGCGTGCACCAGGACCAGGACATGTGGGCCGCGCCGTACCAGAACCAGACCACCCGCCAGTTCAATGCCAAGGCGGTGTGGAATGTCGGCGACCACCGCTTCGGTGCGTTCGTGGCCACCTCGCGGGCCAGCCAGGCCAACTACGCCTACCTGTCCAAGGACATGCTGGCACGTGGCATGGGCTATGACTGGAACATCTACGCACCGGACTGGGACCGCGCCGTGGCCGCCGCGTACTGCGCGCCCGGCACCTTCAATGCTTCGAAGTGCAAGTACAGCGGCAATGTCCGCAGCATCGACGATGCCTACTACCAGAGCCGCGCACTGCGTGACGACAACCTGTACTCGGTCGATGCCGACCTGCGCCTCGGTGAGCAGGGCCGCCTGAAGTTGCTGGCCTACCATCATGACAACCGTGGCCAGGGCCACTGGTGGGCACCGGGCCAGCCGTCCTACCCGGGCACCGACAAGATGCTGCCGATCTCGATCCGCAGCACCAACTACACGATCAACCGCGATGGCCTGACCGCCGCATTGTCGTGGACGGTGGGCATCCACGAACTGGAAGCCGGCCTGTGGTACGAGCAGAACGACCACAACGTGTCGCGCAACTTCTACTACATCAGCGGCCCGTTCCTGGACGACCTGTACCTGAAGAACCCGGACCGCCTGCTGTTCAACCAGGACTTCGACATCCGCACGCGCCAGTTCTACGTGCAGGACCGCATGCGCTTCCTGGACCAGCGCCTGACCGTGGATGTGGGCATCAAGAGCCCCAACACCCGTATGCGCGCCACCGCCCAGCCGGGCGTGGAAACCAGCATTGCCTCGGGCACGCTGACCGCCAAGAAGTCGGTGCTGCCGCAGGTGGGCCTGGGCTTCAAGCTCAACGCCAACAACGAGCTGTTCGCCTCCTACGCCGAGAACATCGCTGCCTTCGTCGGTGGCGGCAGCGGTGGCCCGTTGCAGGTGTCGCCGGAATCGTTCGCGGCCAGCGCCGGTCTTGAGCCGGAGAAGTCCAAGAGCCTGGAAGCCGGCTTCCGCACCTTCGGCGAGAAGTACCAGGCGTCGATCGCGGCCTACAACGTGAAGTTCGACAACCGCCTGCTGTCGCTGAACCCCTGTTCCAGCATCGAAGTCGGTACGCGCCCGGAGTGCGTGACGCGCTTCATCAACGTCGGTTCGGTGAAGAGCCACGGTGCGGAGCTGACCTTCATCCTCAAGCCGATCGACGGCCTGCAGTGGTACAACGCGCTGTCCTGGAACAAGACCACCTACGAGGATGACTACACCTCGGGCGGCGCCATCGTTCCGGTGGCCGGCAAGATCACGGTGGATACGCCGCAGCGCATGGCCTCCAGTGAGATCAGCTGGAACCGCGATGGCTTCTTCGCCAGCCTGCGTGCCAAGTACACCGGCAAGCGCTACTACACCTACACCAACGACCAGTCGGTGCCGGGCGTGACCACCTTCGACGCCGGTGCGGGCTACGATTTCGGCCCGGGCCTGGGCCTGCGCAACGTGCGGGTGTCGTTGAACGCGACCAACCTCACCAACAAGCGCTACGCCGGCCAGCTGAGCTCGTTTGCGCCGACCGATCCGAAGGGCACGCGGTATGCGATCCATGCGAGCGCGCCGCGGCAGCTGTTCATGACGGTGGCGGCGGAGTTCTAAGTCAGAAGCGGGCGCTGCGGCGCATCAGTACCGCAGCGGGGCGAGGTGGGACGGGCCGAGGCGGGACACGCCGCAAGTACGTCCATGTAGGCTCGGTCGGCGCATCCATGCGCCTCACGGTCCTGCCTCGGCCCGTCCCACCTCGCTCGACAATTCCCTGCGCCGGCGCGGAGGCAATGGAAAGCAAGAGCAAAAGCAAAGAGCCGGGCATTGCCCGGCTCTTTGCTTTTCAAGCTCTTCAAGCGCAATCCCTCTGGTGGACTGCTGGCCGTCTCGCGGGAAATTGTCTGGAGCGGGGGGCTTGCGCTGGACAGGACCGTCCACGGCATGGATGCCGTGGCCGAGCCTACAGGGACGTACTTGCGGCGTGTCCTGGCCAACGCAAGCCTCCCGCTCTCCCCGATATCAATCAATACGCCACAATCCGCCAGCGCATTTCATTCCGGCGCCAGCTGGTCCATCCGTATCCGGTTGGCGAACAGCGAGAACGCCAGCATCCCGGCCAGGCCGTTCGCCCTGCTCACCCAGTGCGGCAGCCAGCGCGGCGGCTTCAGCACACCCGCTTCGAACAGTGGCGCGAACGCGATCGCATCGGTCAGGCTCATCTTGCCGGCAAACAACCAGCGGCAGACCTGCAGCCGATCCTCGGCCAGCATGTGGCGGAAGAAGGTGTGCACCGACACCAGCCCGCGCAGGTACACCGTGTCCTTGGTGAAGGCGAGGCCACCACTCGGCGGTACCCCACGGAACACGCGCTGTGCCGAAGCGAAGCTCTCTTCGGCGTTCTGCCCTGCGTCGCAGAAGTAGCGGAACACCTCGATGAAATCGGCGCCTTCGCGTGCCATCGCAATCGCTTCGGTACGCAGGCTGATGCGCTTGAGGCGCTCGATGTCGATGCTGCCGGTGATCTGCTCGGCAAACGTTGCCAATCCTTCCTGGGTGGCGGTCACCCGCGGCGAGGACAACGCCAGGCTGGGCAGCACCGGTTGTTCGCGGCCGTTCAATGCGGTCAGCGAATGCACCAGCGCTTCGTGGTGGAACAGCTGCGCGCGGTCGTAGGCACTGAAGCGCGCACTGGTGCGCAGGCGGATGCGGGTCGGGCCGGCAGCCGCTTTGGAAACCAGGTCCGGGTCGAGCTGCACCTGGATGATGCGCGATTCGAAGAAAGCATCCAGGTCGTTCTGCAGCTGCAGCTGCAGGGCAATGGCCGAGACCGGCACCTGCTCTTCCGGCGCCAGCAGTTCGTGGTCCAGTTCGGCGGCAATCTGGATGAAGTGGCGCGCGGCTTCGCGCGTGCTTGGGCCATTGCCCGGCAGCGGCTGCTCGGGAGCGCCGAACAGCTGCACCGAACAGCTATCGACCGCAGCCGTTCCCAACCCTTCCAGCAGCTGTGCGGCCAGGTCCCAGCTCTGCGCCGACTGCCGCACGTAGTGGCCCAGCGGATGAGTGTCATCGCAGTCGGCGGCGATCGCGGCCAGCGCGCGGCGTTCTTCGCTGAAGTCCAGCCGTGGGTAATCCACCTTCGGCAGCACCGGCTGGCCTCGCGCCACGCTTTCCAGGAACGGCGCCTGCAGCGTTGCCGGCCAACTGGTCAGGCCCAGCAGGCGGATGCCTCCCACGGCCTCGACCAGGCGCGCATCGAGCGCTGCATGGTGGGCCACGTCACGGTCCAGCGTCGCGGTCGGTTCCATGCGCGGACTATAGCGCCCTGCCCTTGCTTTGGTAGGTGCCAACCTGGGTTGGCATCCGCCGAAGGCGGGCTTTGGACAGATTCGTGCCAACCAAGGTTGGCACCTACCAGAAGCGGGCAGTTGGCACCCACCCGAAGCAGGCAGACGCGGGTTCATTGCAGGGGTCAGAGCCCATTGCGGTGCAATGGGATCCGACCCCGCGATACCGATCAGCGCCGGCGCGGCTTTCCGGCCGGGCGGAACTGCTGGCCCTTGCCCTTCTTGCCGCCACGCTCCTGCGCGGTCTCGGCCTGGCGGACCGCCAGCTTGGCGGCGGCGGCGGCCACTTCTTCCTTCAGCTTGAAGTAGTTCAGCAGCCGGCTCTCTTCGATCTCACCTGCGTCGATCGCCGCACGTACGGCACAGCCCGGTTCCTGCTGGTGCTTGCAGTCGTTGAAACGGCACTGTGCGGCCAAAGCCTCGATATCGGCGAAGCCGCCTTCGGACAGCGTCTCTTCACCGGTCGGCTTCAGCTCGCGCATGCCGGGGGTGTCGATCAGGCAGGCGCCGGTCGGCAGCGGCATCAGCGCGCGGTGCGTGGTGGTGTGGCGTCCGCGCGAATCGTTGGCGCGCACCGCGTTGGTCTTCATCCGCTGCTCGCCCAGCAGGGTGTTGGTCAGCGTGGACTTGCCGGCACCGGAGGAACCGACCAGCACCACCGTGCGGCCCGGGCCCAGCCACGGTTGCAGCACCGCCACGCTGTCGGCATCCAGGCCGTTGATCGCATGCAGGGCAATGCCCTGCATCTCCAGCTCTTCCAGCACCGCCAGCGCGTCTTCGCTGTACTCGGTCTGGTCCGCCTTGGTCAGCACCACCACCGGTTCGGCACCGCCACCGCCGACCAGCAGCAGGTAACGCTCGATGCGGCGCGGATTGAAGTCGGCATCCAGGCCACAGACGATGAACACCGTATCGATGTTGGCCGCGATCACCTGCTGGTGGTAATGCTCGCCGGCCGCACCGCGCTTGATCGCGGTACGCCGCGGCAGCAGCGCGACGATGCGGATGCCATCGAGCAGCACCCAGTCACCCACCGCCGGCCGTTCATGGCTGGGGAAGCGCGGGCGCTGCCATTCCGGCAGCGACTCGGCCTTGATCGAGGCGTCCGGGCCATCGGCCACCACGTAGTGGGTACGGTGCTGTTCGATCACCCGTGCCGGGCGGGCCTGCGGGTGCGCGGCCATCGCGGCCTGCCAGTCGGCCTGCTGCGCCGGGCCCGGCCAGGGCCAGCCGATGGTCTGCAGGGCGATGAAATCGGGGGTCTGGGTCATCGCCGCCATTCTACCTGTGACGGCGCCCTGCCAGCCCAGCAATGACGGGCCCGGAGCCCTTGCCATGCATTGCAGCAATTCCGGTAGGATGGAAGCCCCATGCCTTTTGACGGCCCAGCCCCCATGTCCACCAACTCGCCCAAGCCCCTGGCCATCCGCGAGCGCCTTTCCGAAGTGCGCTACGAAATCCGCGGAGAACTGGCGCGGCGAGCCCGGGAGCTGGAGGCGCAGGGCCGCAAGCTGATCAAGCTCAACATCGGCAATCCGGGCGCGTTCGGTTTCCGCGCGCCCGAGCACCTGCAGCGCGCAATCGCCGACGACATGGGCCGCACCGACCCGTACACGCACCAGCAGGGCCTGCCGGTGGCACGTGAAGCCATCGCCAGCTACTACGCCCGCCGTGGCGCGCCCGATGCGCACCCGGACCGCGTCTTCCTCGGCAACGGCGTCAGCGAGCTGATCGACCTGTCACTGCGTGCGCTGCTCAATCCCGGCGACGAAGTGCTGGTGCCCTCGCCCGACTACCCGCTGTGGTCGGCCTCGACCATCCTCAACGATGGCCGTCCGGTGTACTACCGCTGCGCACCGGAGAACGGCTTCCAGCCGGACCCGAGCGAGATCGAGACGCTGGTGTCCTCACGCACCCGCGCCATCGTGCTGATCAATCCGAACAACCCCAGCGGCGCCAGCTACCCGCGCGAGCTGCTGGAGCGTGTGGTGGAGATCGCGCGCCGCCACAACCTGCTGCTGCTGGTCGATGAGATCTACGACCAGATCCTGTACGACGACGCGGTGTTCCAGCCGGTCGCGCCGCTGGCCGGCGACCATCCGTGCCTGACCTTCAGCGGCCTGAGCAAGGTGCACCGCGCCTGCGGCTGGCGCGTGGGCTGGGCCCACCTCAGCGGCGACGATGCCCGCCTGGGTGACTTCCGCGCCGCACTGGACCTGTTGGGCGCGCTGCGCCTGTGCGCCAACGTGCCGGGCCAGTACGCCATCGAGGCTGCGGTGAACGGCCCGGACACCATCTCCGAGCTGTGCGCGCCAGGCGGCCGCCTGTATGAAACCCGCCGCGCGGTGATCGAGGCCTGCGAAGCCAGCGAGCACCTGTCGCTGGTCGCGCCGGCCGGCGCGCTGTACGCGTTCCCGGCCGTGGTCGGCGCTGCTGCCAAGGGCTTCGACGACCACAATTTCGCGCTGGACCTGATGAACGACGAAGGCGTGCTGGTGGTGCCTGGCTCGAGCTTCAACGTGCCCTACCGCCATCATTTCCGCGTGACCCTGATGCCGGAAGCCTCGGTGATGCGCGATGTGTTCGCCCGTATCGACCGTGTGCTGGCGCGCCGTGCCGAGGATGCGACCAAGGTCGTGCCGCTGAAGCCGCGCCGTTCGGTGGCCTGAGCCGTGGCGTTGTCCTACCTGGCGCTGGGCGATTCATACACAATCGGTGAAGCGGTTGCAGTCGAAGGCCGCTGGCCGCACCAGCTGGCCGCCGCGCTGCGTGCGCAGGGCATTGAGCTGTCCGATCCGCAGACCATCGCCACCACCGGCTGGACCACCGACGAACTCGATGCAGGCATCGACGCAGCCGCGCCGCAGGGACCGTTCGATTTCGTCAGCCTGCTGATCGGCGTCAACAACCAGTACCGCGGGCGTCCGCTGGACGAATACCGCAGCCAGTTCCAGGCGCTTCTGCAGCGGGCGATCGGCTTTGCGGGCAGTGATGCCGGCCGCGTGCTGGTGCTGTCCTTCCCCGATTGGGGCGCCACCCCGTTCGGTGCCGGCAGTGGACGTGACTTGGCCGCGATCGAGATCGAGACCGACGAGTTCAATGCCGCCGCCGAGCTGATCAGTACCCGGCACGGCGTGGCCTTCGTCGACATCACCGACATCAGCCGCGCGCAGGGCGAAGACCCGACGATGATCGCCGAGGACGGCCTGCATCCTTCAGCGCGGATGTATGCGCTGTGGAGCGCGCGCGCGCTGCCGGTTGCCGCGCATCTGCTTGGCGGCACGGACTGAAGCGATGGATGGCACGCCACGGAACGGCCCGCCCCTGCCCTGTACTCCCCTGACGGCCCCGCAGGCCCGCTTGATCGCCGAAGCGTTCCGCCCCGCGCAGGCCTGGGGCAGCCGCCGCGACTACTACTACACCCGCGGCAAGCTCGGCAGCGATCCGCTGTACGACGGCGTGCTGCAGCATCTGCCTGATGACGGGCAGCCGGTGCTGGACCTCGGCTGCGGGCTGGGCCTGTTCGCCCATGTACTGCGCCAGCGCGGCGGCACCCAGCGCTACCTGGGCGTGGACGTGGATGCGGGCAAGATCGCCCGCGCGCAGCGTGCCGCCGTCGAGCTGCATGACGTGCGCTTCGACTGCGTGGACGTGCAGGCACCACTGCCGGCGCAGACCGGGCACGTCCTGCTGCTGGACGTGCTGCAATACCTGGACGCGGGCCCGCAGCAGGCACTGCTGCAGGCAGCCAGTGCGCGGGTGGCCCCCGGCGGCTGCCTGCTGCTGCGCACGCCGCTGGCTACCGGCGATGGCCGCGACCGCACCACGCGGGTGGCGGACCGGCTGGCCTGGCTGGTCGGCTGGATGGGCACGCGGCCGCGCCACTACCCCGATCCGGAGGTGCTGCAGACGACGCTTGCCGAAGCGGGATTGCAGGTGACCGCCCCTCGGCCGCTGCACGGGCGTACCCCCTTCAACAGCTGGCTGCTGGTGGCGCACCGGAACCGGTAGCACCGGGCCATGCCCTGCGAGCGCAGCGCCGCCTGTGGCATTCGCCGGGCACGGCCCGGCGCTACCCCATACGTGTCAGCCGGTAGGCAGCTGCGCCTTCAAGCCGCGCTCGTCCAGCGCCTGCAGCACGCGCTCGATGATCGCCAGATTGTGGCCGTGGGCGGCGCCCTCATGCAGCAGCACGATGGCTCCTGGCTGCAGGTCGGGCAACAGCCGCGCCAGCACGCCCTCCGGCGTGCAGCCGACGCCGTCGTAACCGCGGGCACTCCAGCCCACGCGCACCAGGCCCAGCGCCTTCAACACCGGCGCCACGAACGGGTTGGTCATGCCCACCACCGAGCGGTACCAGCGCACCGGATGCCCGCTCAGGGCCTGCAATGCATGCTGGCAGCCTTCGATCTCGGCCCGCATCGCCGCTGGGCCCAGGCGCCAGAAGCGGGCCTGCGGGTGGCTGAGACTGTGATTGCCCAGGTCGTGGCCACGGCGCAGGATCTCGGCCACCAGTTCCGGCTGCGCCAGCGCACGGTCCCCCACCAGGAAGAAGGTCGCACGCGCGTGGTGGCGGTCCAGCAGGTCGAGCACGGCACGGGTTTCCGGGCCGGGGCCGTCATCGATCGTGAGCCAGACACTGTTGCCAGCGTCCGGCACCCGGCTCAGTACCGGCGCGTAGAAACGGCTGTTGGGCAGGAACACCGGCACCATGAACAGCGCATGGCTGGCCACCATCAGCGGCAGCCCCCAGTGCCACCCAGCCTGTACCCAGACCAGGATCACGGCCAGCTGCGACGCCACCAGCCAAGGCAGCCAGCGCCAGGGGCGGGCCGGGATGCGATGCAATGTTCCTGCGTTGCTCATCCCCCATGATGCCATGGGGGTTAGAATTGATGATTCGAATTCCCGGAACCCCGACGTCCATGTCCCTCGATCCCGCCCTGCGTTCGCGCATCGAATCCATCCTCAACGCCAACCGCGTCGTGCTGTTCATGAAGGGCCAGCCGTCGATGCCGCAGTGTGGTTTCTCGGCCAAGGCCGTGGGCGCCCTGCAGGACCTCGGTGTCGAGTTCGCCCACGTCAACGTGCTGGCCGACCAGGAAATCCGTGAAGGCATCAAGGCCTACGGCGACTGGCCGACCATCCCGCAGCTGTACATCGACGGCGAACTGGTCGGCGGCAGCGACATCGTGCTGCAGATGGCCGCCAGCGGCGAGCTGAGCAGCGTGCTGGGCCTGGCCGCACCGGACCGCACCCCGCCGAGCATCACCGTCACCCCCGCCGCTGTGGAAATGCTCAAGGGCGCGCTGGCCGATGCTCCGGGCGCTGCTCTGCAGCTGACCATCGACGCCGGCTTCCAGCCGAACTTCCAGCTGGCCCCGCATGACGAAGGCGCGATCGCTGCCGAATCCAATGGCCTGCGCGTGCAGTTTGATCTGTCCAGCGCCCGTCGCGCCAACGGCATCACCATCGACTGGGTGGACGACATCCGCGGCAAGGGCCTGGCGATCGACAACCCGAACGCGCCGAAGCCGGTGCAGGAAATCAGCGTGCGTGATGCCGACGACCTGGTACGTGCCGGCAACATCACCCTGGTGGACGTGCGCCCGGCCGACGAGCGCGCCATCGCCGCCGTCGGCGTGCCGTTCAAGAGCTTCGACGGCACCGGCCGCGCTGAGCTGGAAGCCCTGCCGAAGGACACCGCTCTGGCCTTCATGTGCCACCACGGCGGCCGCAGCGCACAGGCTGCCGAGCAGTTCCGTGCTCTGGGCTTCACCAAGGTGTTCAACGTCACCGGCGGCATCAATGCCTGGTCCGAAGACGTCGACAACGGCGTGCCGAAGTACTGATCGGCCCTGAAAAAGGGGACGGAGGGGATTAAGTCGTTTGTGCCATAAACGACTTAATCCCCTCCGTCCCCTTTTTCTTAGCCGGCGAACCCGCCTTCGGCCAGGTAATCCAGCTCTTCCGCCGTGGGGAAACGACCGAGCACGGCATTGCGATGCGGGAAACGCGCGAAGCGGCGGATGATGTCGCGGTGCAGTTCGGCGTACTGCAGGTACTCCTTGTCACCCAGCACGTCGAACATCGCCACCGAACGGTCCTGGTCCATCGGATCCTCGGAGTGCTCGAACGGCAGGTAGATGAAGGCGCGCAGCTTTGGTACCAGCTGCAGGTCCAGGCCTTCCTCGATGGCGCGCATGGCGTAGTGCCGGGCCAGGCCATCGGTGGCGTAGGAATGGGCGGTCCCACGGAAGCAGTTGCGCGGGAACTGGTCCAGCAGCAGCATCAGCGCCAGTGCGCCTTCGGCGCTGCCCAGCCAATGCTCGCGCGCGCGCGAAGCCGCGGCGAAATGCTCGTCCAGGAACAACTGGCGGAACTGCGCGTCGAACGCATCGTCGCGGGCGAACCACTTCGCAGGGCCCGCTTCTTTCCAGAATTCCACCACTTGCGCGGCAACGTCCATCACCTACTCCCCAGGGCCGGCGCGCCGCGCCAGGCCATCATCATCATTCGTCGAAGCGCAGGTGGCGGACCGACTTGCCGTTGCGCCGGATAAGCTTAAGCGCCTCGATACCGATCTGGATATGGTTTTCCACGAACTGGGAGCTGACCTTGGCATCGGAGGCCTCGGTCTTGACCCCATCGGGGATCATCGGCTGGTCCGAGACCAGCAGCAGCGCACCACTGGGGATGTGGTTGGCGAAGCCGGCGGCGAACACCGTGGCCGTTTCCATGTCGATGGCCATGCAGCGCATCGCCCGCAGCCGCTCCTTGAAGGCCTCGTCGTGTTCCCATACCCGGCGGTTGGTGGTGTAGACGGTGCCGGTCCAGTAGTCGTGGCCGAGGTCGCGGATCATGGTCGAGACCGCACGCTGCAGCGCGAACGCCGGCAACGCCGGGACTTCCGGCGGCAGGTAATCGCCCGAGGTACCCTCGCCCCGGATCGCAGCGATCGGCAGCACCAGGTCGCCCAGCTGGTTCTTGCGCTTGAGGCCACCGCACTTGCCCAGGAACAGCACCGCCTTGGGCATCACCGCCGACAGCAGGTCCATGATGATCGCGGCATTGGGGCTGCCCATGCCGAAGTTGATCATGGTGATGCCGTCGATCGTAGCGCTGGCCATCGGCCGGTCCAGGCCGATGACGGGCGCACCGGTCAGTTCGGAAAAGGTGTGCAGGTAGCCGCCGAAGTTGGTCAGCAGGATGTGCTGGCCGAACTGGTCCAGGGGCACGCCGGTATACCGGGGCAGCCAGTTGTCGACGATTTCCTGCTTGCTCTTCATGGGCGGTCCGGTACGGCGGGGGGACCGGGTATTTTCAGCCACCCGGCCGGTGCCGTCGAGCCACCGTCGGCAGGCCTGTGAAGAAGGTCACTTGGCAAGCCCGCCACCACCGGGCTAGCGTCGGCGGTTGGACCAGGCTGCAAGGGGAACTGCATGGCATCGACGTTGTTGCGCGCCGGGGTGGCCCTGGCACTGCTTTCATTGAGTACGGCTCCGGCGGTGGGCGCCTCGCGCTTCGTCGCCGATCCCTACCCCAGCACCTACCAGGCCCATCCTGATGCGCCGGTGCTGATCCAGAACGCCACGGTGCTGACCGGTACCGGCCAGCGCCTGGACAACGCCGACGTGCTGCTGCGCGACGGCCGCATCGTCGCCGTTGGCCGCCAGCTGCAGGCCGATGCCGGCGTCACCCGCCTTGATGCACAGGGCAAGTGGGTCACCCCCGGTCTGATCGACGTGCATTCGCATCTGGGTGTCTACCCCAGCCCGGGCGTTGGCGCGCACAGCGACGGCAACGAGGTCACCGCACCGGTCACCGCCAATGTCTGGGCCGAGCACTCGGTGTGGCCGCAGGACCCGGGCTTCGCCACCGCGCTGGCCGGCGGCGTGACCAGCATGCAGGTGCTGCCCGGCTCGGCCAACCTGGTCGGCGGCCGCGGCGTGACCCTGAAGAACGTTCCGGCCATCACCTACCAGGCGATGAAGTTCCCCGGCGCACCGTGGGGCCTGAAGATGGCCTGCGGCGAGAACCCCAAGCGGGTCTACGGCGAAGGCAAGGGCGTGGCCCCGGCCACGCGCATGGGCAACGTGGCCGGCTACCGGGCCGCCTTCATCGATGCCGCCGACTACATCGCCAAGAACAAGCCCAAGCCGGCCAAGCGCAAGGGCTGGTTCGGCAGCGACAAGGGCGACAGCGCCGGGGATGCCGGCGGCAAGCGCGATCTCAAGCTGGACACGCTGGCCGGCGCCATCGAAGGCGACATCCGCGTGCACATCCACTGCTACCGCGCCGACGAAATGGCCACCATGCTCGACCTGGCCAAGGAGTTCGGTTTCAAGGTAGCCGCCTTCCACCACGGCGTGGAGGCCTACAAGCTGGCCGACCGGCTGGCCGCCGACGGCGTCTGCGGCGCGCTGTGGGCCGACTGGTGGGGCTTCAAGATGGAAGCCTTCGACGGCATCCAGGAGAACATCGCGCTGGTTGACCGGCCAAAGAACAGCTGTGCCATCGTCCATTCCGATTCCCCCGAGGGCATCCAGCGCCTCAACCAGGAAGCGGCCAAGGTGATGGCCTCGGCGCGCCGCGCGCGCATGCCGGAGATCACGCCCGAGCATGCCATCACCTGGATGACCGCCAACGCCGCCAGGGCGCTGGGCATCGAGGGCCAGACAGGCACCCTGGAGGCCGGCAAGATGGCCGACGTCGTGGTGTGGAACGGCAACCCCTTCAGTTCCTATGCGCTGGCCGAGCAGGTCTTCATTGATGGCCGCAGGCTGTACGACCGCGGCGTGCCGGCGAGCACACCGCGTTCCGATTTCCAGCTTGGCCAGGAGGTGCGCTGATGAGCGTGTTGAACGAGCGTCGCCGGGCATGGCCCGGCGCTACCGTGGTGGCATTGTTGTTGCTGGCAACCACGGCATCTGCGCAGGACCTGCTGGTACGCAACGCGACGGTGCATACGGCCAGCACGCGCGGCAGCCTGCAGAACGCCGATGTGCTGGTCCAGGGCGGCGTCATCCGCGCAGTCGGCACCGGCCTGTCCGCACCGGCCGGAGCGACCGTGGTCGAAGCCAACGGCCGGCCGCTGACCCCGGCCCTGTTCGGGGGCATCACCGAGACCGGCATCGAAGAGGTCTCGGGTGAATCGAGCACGGTGGACAGTTCGCTGAAGCTCGGCGAGCAGCCGTTGCGCCCGGAGTTCGACGTCACCCTGGCCTACAACCCGGCCTCGGTGCTGATTCCGGTGACGCGGCTGGAGGGCTTCGGCTTCACCGCACTTGGCGCCGCCACCGGTGGCGGCTTCGTGGCCGGCCAGGGCGGTGTGATGCGGCTGGACGGCAGCGTCGACCCGATCGGCCCGCGCGCACTGTTCCTGCGCCTGGGCTCGGCGGCATCGGAGCTGACCGGGCATTCGCGCGCCGCGCAATGGATGCTGCTGCAGCAGATGGTCGACGAAGCACGCGGCCAGGTTGCTGCGGATTCGCCGCACGCGCTGTTGACCCCGGCCGGGCGCCGCACGCTCAGCCGCTACCTGGCCGGCCAGGGCCGCATCGTGGTGGAGGTCGATCGTGCATCGGACATCCGCCAGCTGCTGCGCTGGGCCGCGCGCGAGAAGGTGAAGATCGCGATTGCCGGTGCCGGCGAAGCCTGGCAGGTCGCGCCGGAGCTTGCCGCCGCACAGGTGCCGGTGTTCGTTGACGTGCTGGCCAACCTGCCGGCCAGCTTCGACCAGCTCGGTGCCACCCTGGAAAACGCCGCGCGCCTGCAGCGTGCCGGCGTGGCGGTTTCCTTCGTGCAGCGCGGCGACGCCACCCACAACGCGCGCAAGATGCGCCAGCTGGCCGGCAACGCGGTGGCCAACGGCCTGCCGTGGGCCGATGGCCTGGCCGGGCTGACCCGGGTGCCCGCACAGGCATTCGGGGTGGCCGACCAGATCGGCAGCATCGAGCCGGGCAAGCGCGCCGATCTGGTGCTGTGGGAAGGTGATCCGCTGGACGTGGCGCACTATGCCGAACAGGTCTGGCTGGGCGGCCGTGCGATGCCGATGCGCTCGCGCCAGACCGACCTGCGCGACCGCTACCTGCAGCGCAACGCGCAGCCCTGACCACACACGAGGACACACCGATGGCGACACTGCGCTGGTACTTCGACTTCGTCTCGCCCTACTCCTACCTCCACTGGCAGAAGCTGAAGCAGTTGCCGCAGTTCGCGCAGATCCAGACCGTGCCGATCGCCTTCGGTGCGGTGCTGCATCACCTGGGCAACCTGGGGCCGGCGGAAATCCCCGCCAAACGCCGCTTTGCGTATCGCCACCTGCAGTGGACCGCGCAGGCCGAGGGCACCCCGATGCGCTTCCCGCCCGGCCATCCGTTCAATCCGTTATCGGCGCTGCGCCTGTGCCTGGCCGCCGGGGCCAGCGCACAGGCAGTGGACCTGCTGTTCGACTGGATCTGGCGCGATGGCCATGCCGGTGACAGCGCCGAGGCCCTGCGCGAACCGGGGGCGCAGCTGGGCATCGCGGATGTCGCGGCTGCCATTGCCGATCCGGCGGTGAAGGAGCAGCTGCGGCGCAACACGGAGGCCGCCATCAGCGCGGGCGTGTTCGGGGTCCCGACCCTGGCCATCGACCAGGAACTGTTCTGGGGCAACGACGCCCATCCCCTGATGGCGGCCGTACTGGCTGATCCGGCCCTGCTGCTGCAGCCCGAATGGCAACGCCTGGACAGCCTGCCGGTGGCGGTGCAGCGCAATCGCTGAACAGGACGGGGCGCGTTTCCCTCGCGCGCCCGCCCAGGTTTTGAGATAGTTTTCACATTTCCGAACCTACAACCGCCCTGGAGGGGGAGCCGCGGATGCGCATCGGAATCGTCGTCGACTCGGCCTGCGACCTGCCGCAGGACTTCATTGCCGAGCACAACATCGTGCTGCTGCCGATCACCGTCCGCATCGGCGAAGCCGTGCTGGCCGATCACCGCGATGAGCAGGCCACGCTGAGCTTCCTGCACGCGCACGTGGCCGAGCATGGTGCTGAAGCGGAAACCATCCCGTTCAGCGTCAACCAGATCCGCGACCTGTTCCTGCAGCAGCTGGTGATCGATTACGACCACGTGTTCTGCATGACCATCACCAAGACCCGCAGCCCGATCCATGACAACGCGCTGCAGGCCAGCTTCGCCATCCTCAACGACTACAAGCCGGTGCGTCAGGCAGCGGGCTACAACTCGCCGTTCGCGCTGCGCGTGCTCGACACCCAGAACCTGTTCGCTGCCCAGGCGGTGACCGCGGTGGAAGCCGTGCGCCTGCGCGACAGCAATGCCAGCGTGCAGCAGATCCGCGAGCGGCTGGAGGAACTGGCCAGCAACGTGCACGGCTACATGGTCACCCGTGACCTGTACTACATGCGCGCGCGTGCGCGGCACAAGGGCGACCGCAGTGTCGGCCTGCTCAGCGCCGCCCTGGGCAGCGCGCTGGACATCAAGCCGGTGCTGCATGGCTACCGCGGCGAGACCGGGCCAGTCGCCAAGATCAAGGGATTCGACAATGCCGTGCAGAAGCTGTTCGCGGTCGTCGGCCAGCGCGTGCGTGCCGGGCTGATGACACCGACGGTGTGCGTCAGCTACGGCGGTGAGCTGGAAGAGCTGCGCACCCTGCCCGGCTACGCACAGCTGAAAGAGGTCTGCGCCACCCATGGCGTGACCGTGTACGAATCGGTGATGAGCCTGACCGGCATGGTCAACGTCGGCAAAGGCGCGGTCACCGTGGGCTTCGCCGATGGGCCGCATCGGTTCGAGTGAGGCCCCATCACGGCGCGAATCTGCACATCGATTCCACCGCGGCTGTGCCAGTCTTGCCTCACTTCAAGGAGAACTCCATGCCTGCGCAGTACCACATCAGCCTGCCCGACCCGTCCAAGGCCCGTGGCAATGACCCTGACCTGTCCTTCCATTCGCAGGGCGCCGCCGGCTTCGCCGAAGAGCTGCAGGACGCTCTGCGCAGCGGCACGCTGTTCGAGCGCTGGAAGGCCAAGCAGCCCGACCCGGATGCGGTGGAACCGCAGTGGGGCGTGACCGATCCGGACGCCACCGTGACCGGCGAGCAGAAGGACCTGCGCATCAACCTGGTCGCCACCACCCGCATCGACAGTGACGTGTTCAAGCAGCGCCTGCGCCTGCTGGCCGGCCACCATTGGGAACTGCGCGACGTGCGTTGAGGCCCTGCTCTGGTAGATGCCAACCTTGGTTGGCGCTTCAAAAAAGGCCGCCAACCAAGGTTGGCAACTACTGGGACACGAGGTAGTGCCGGCCGCTGGCCGGCATCCACACGCGCCATGAAAATGCCGGCCAGCGGCCGGCACTACCAGCCGCCGCCCAACGCGCGGTACAGCTCCACCCGAGCGATCGCAGCCGTGGCCTGGCTGTTGGCCAGCGCAGCCTGGTTGTCCAGCGCAATGCGCTGGGTGGTCAGCACGTCCAGCATGTCGACCACGCCGGCCTGGTACTGCCGGCGCGCCGCCCCCAGTGCGGTCTCGCTCTCATCCACCGCCACGTGCAGCTGCACGGTGCGCTGCTGTTCGGCGGCGTAGCCATCGATGGCATCGTCCACTTCATGCCATGCCTGCAGCACCGTGCGCTGGAACTGCAGGGACGACTGTTGCTGCTGCAGCTTGCTCAACGCGAGGTTTGCCTTCAGCCTGCCGCCCTGGAAGATCGGCAGGCTGATCGACGGCCCGATGCTGAAGCGATGTGCGTTCCAACCATCCAGATCATCGAGCTGCTTGGCCTGGAAGCCCGCGTCGCCGTTCAAGGTGATGCGCGGCAGGAAACTGGCCTTGGCCACGCCGATGCCGGCCGTTGCGGCATGCAACGCCGCTTCGGCACGACGGATGTCCGGGCGACGCCCGGCCAGTTCGCTGGGCAGCCCCACCGCAACGGCCGGCAGTGCAGGCCAGTCGCGGCGTGCATTCTGCAGCTGCGCATCCAGTGCCTGCGGAGGCTGCGCCAGCAGGAACGCCAGTGCATTGCGCAGCTGCGATTCACGATGCCGCAGTGGCGCGATGCGTGCCTGCAGCGATGCCACCTGCGCGGACGCGCTGGACACCTGCAGCGTGCTGGCCACGCCTTGGCGTTGGCGCGCTTCGGTCAGGCGCTTGATGTCGAGGGCGATACTGAGGTTGTCCTCGGTAATCGCCAGCAGCTGCCGCGACGCACGCAGCTGCAGGTAATCACGCGCGGTTTCCGCCAGCAGCGCGATGCGCACTGCATGTGCATCCTCCTCGGCCATCTGCACGCGCGCGTCGGCCGCTTCCACCTGCCGGCGCACGCGGCCCCACAGGTCCAGCTCCCAGCTCAGGCCGATACCGGCCTGGAACAGCCCGTAGTCATCACGACCGCCGTTGCCGGATGGATCGTTCAAGCCCACCTCGCTGTTGCGTGCGCGTGCGCCGCTGGCGGTTGCGCTGACGCTGGGCAGACGGTCGGCGGCGGTGATGCCGCGTGCAGCGCGGCTCTGCTGCACGCGGTTGGCCGCCAGCTGCAGGTCCAGGTTGGCCGCCAGCACCTGGCTGGCCAGCTGGCCCAGCAGCGGATCGTCGAAACCGGCCCACCAGGCCGCGTCCTGGTCGATGGCGTTGCCGGCGACAGCCTCACCCTGCCAATGGCTGGGCAGTTCCGCCTGCGGGCGTACGAAGTCCGGACCCATCGTGCAGGCAGCCAGGGCCGTACACAGGGTCGCCGCAACGAAGGTGCGGAATACAGTGACTGCGCTCATGCACCCTCCCCGCTCTTGTGGCCCGGACTGTGCTGCGCGCTCTGCGCGCGCGCGCGGCTGCCCAGATCGACACTGGCTTCCACCGACATGCCGGCACGCAGCTGGTCCAGCAGCGGCTGGCCCGGCTCCAGCACGATCTTCACCGGAATGCGCTGCACCACCTTGGTGAAGTTGCCGGTGGCGTTCTCCGGTGCGACGGCAGCAAAGGTGACGCCGGTGGCCGGTGCAATGCTGTCGATGTGCCCGCGCAGCGGCTTGCCCGGGAACACGTCCACCTTCAGTTCGACCTGCTGGCCGGCCTGCATGCGGGTCATCTGCGTTTCCTGGAAGTTGGCGACCACGAAGGCACGCTTCAGCGGCACCACCGCGGCCACCGGGGTGCCCGGGGTCAGGTAGGCACCCACGCGCACTGCGCGGCGACCGACCATGCCATCGATCGGCGCGCGCAGCACGGTGTGCGACAGATCCAGTTCGGCGCGCGCCTGCGCCGCTTCTGCACGCTGCACCGCCGCCTGCGCGGCCTGCACGCCCGCGCTGAGGATGTCGGTGCGCTGGCGTGCGGTCGACAGCGCGGCCTGGCCCTGCTGCAGATGCGCACTGGCCACGGCCTGCTTCGACTGCGCCTGCTGCGCGTTCTGCACGGTACCGGCGCCGTCACGGGCCAGTTCGCGGTAGCGCTGCTGGTCGGCACTGGCCAGGGTCAGTTCGGAACGGCTGACATCGACGCTGGCCCTGGCCTGCTCGATCAGCGAGTCCTGCTGGGCCAGTGCGGCCTGCGCATTGGCCAGCTGTGCACGGGCATTGGCGAGGTCGGCACGGGCCGCCTGCAGGGCGACCTGGTAGTCGCGGTCGTCGATGCGGGCGAGCACGTCGCCGGCCTTCACCGACTGGTTGTCTTCTACTTCCACGGCACTGACGAAGCCAGGAATCTTCGGCGCCACCAGGGTGTAGTCAGCCACCACGTACGCATTGTTGGTGGTCTGGTGGCCGCCATCGCGCAGCAGCAGCCAGGCGCCGATGGCCAGGGCCAGCACGCCCAGGCCCAGGCCGGTGTTGAGAGTGGTTCGATTGATCGTCATGAGGGAATTCCTGCGAAAGGTTCAGGCCACGGCACGTGGCGGATGGATGCGGGTGGGCATCCAGGCAATGAGGGGAATGAAGGCCAGCGCCACCAGTGCGACCACCCAGTACAGGTCGGCCGAGGTCAGCGCCTGTACCTGTGCATGCAGGCGCGCGCCCAGCTGCGGGCCATCGGCCAGCCACGGTTGCTCGCCAAGGCGGTCGACCAGCACGGTGGAATGGAAATGACGGCGGCCCTGGGCGACGGCATCCAGTACGCCGCTGGCGAGTACTGCAGCGAAACCCTTGACCGTGTTGAACCACGCCGAGGCGAACGGGCCGTCCTGTGGCGCCAGGCCGCCGGTGGCCAGCATCAGCAGCGGCAGCACCGCCATCGGCTGGGCAAACACCTGCAGCAGCTGCACCCACAGGAAGTTGTCGCGGATCCAGGCCACGTCCAGGTGCGAGCCCAGCCAGCAGGCCAGCGCCAGCATCGCCAGGCCGGTGGCCTGCACCCAGCGGCAGTCCACCGCGCGGATGTTCAACAGGGCCGCCACCATCGGCAGCGCGATCACCTGTGGCAGTGCCACCCACAGCAGCATCGGAGCCGTCTGCAGCGGCCGGTAGCCCTGCACGCTGGCAAGGAAGCCGGACGGGATGGAGATCACCGCCAGCAGCACGAACAGCACGCCGCCCAGCGTCACCAGCGAGTAGCTGAGGTTGCGGTTGGCCAGCAGCTGCAGCTTGAAGAACGGCAAGGGGTGGAACCATTCATTGATCATGAACAGCACCATCAGGCCGGCACCGCCACCGATCATCATCATGATCATCGGCGAGTCGAACCAGTTCAGGCGTGGGCCCTGCACCAGGCCCAGCACCAGCAGCACCAGCGCTGGCAGGCCCAGCAGCAGGCCAACCGTATCGAACTGGGCGAAGCGTTCGAGTCGCAGCGGGTCCTGCGGCAGGCCCCAGCCGACCATCGCCATGGCAGCCAGGCAATACGGCACGATCTGCCAGAACGCCCAGTGCCAGCCCACCTGCTCGACCCAGAATGCAGCCAGTGGCGTGCCCATGCTCGGGCCGAAGGTAGCGGTCAACGCGTAGCCCGCCAGGCCATACAGCTTGATGCCGGGCGGCAGGAAGCGCAGGGCCACACTCATCAGCAGCGGCGGCAGTGCACCACCGCACAGGCCCTGCAATGCGCGCAGCAGCAGGAACACCTGCAGGTTAGGGGCAAGCGGGCACAGCACGCCCAGCACCATGAAGCCGCCGATCATCGCCAATGCGAAGCGGCGCAGCGAGAAGGTGGCGGCGCACCACGGGGCGAAGGCCATCGCGCTGACCGACATCGCGCTGTAGAGGGCGACGATCCAGCTGCCGTCATCGACGCTGAAACCCATCGCGCCACGGATGTCGGCCAGGGCGACCTTGGTGATGTTCTCGTTGAAGCCCGACACCAGCACCGCCAGCAGCACGCCACACAGGCCGACCAGGACGCGGCGGTCGAGCCCGGGGGCGGCGGCAGGACGGGGGGCTGCGGCGACCGGGACAGCGGCAGCCGGCGTACTCATCGCCGGGCACCGATCCGTGCAGTGCACGGCATGTTGAGGGTCATTGGAATGCGCTCAGTGAAACTCCGGGGAGCGCAGTCTAGGGAGCCGGTACCCTGTGAAAAATGGCGTCGCCGGCATCCCAGGCGTGCGTCCGGCGCACGCCTGCCGATGTCAGCGGTGAGCGTCCTCGGCGCGCTCGCACATGGTCTTGATCGAGCGGCGCAGCCACTGGTGCGCGGCATCGTTGTCCAGCCGCGGATGCCAGGCCTGCACGATGGCCGCGGTACGCACCGGGATCGGTAGCGGGAACAGGCGCAACGGCAGGCGCATGCTGACGATCCGCTCCAGCATCACGCTTGGCATCTGCGGCAGGATCAGGTCCGATTCGGCCGCCGCGAAGATCGCACCATGGAAGGTCGGGCTGATCAGCGCCACGCGGCGCTGCAGGCCGAGCGTAGCCAGGTCATCGTCGATCGGCCCACGTGGCAGGCCACGGCGCGACACCGCGATGTGGTCGCACGCGGCAAAGCGCTCGGCACTGATCTCCTCGTCGAACAGGGGATGGTCCTCGCGCGCGGCGCCCATGAACGAGGTACTGAACAGGTTCTGCACCTTGGTGTCGGGCGCGTGCTTGCCGGCGGTGCTGATGTACAGGTCGATCCGGCCCTGCGCCATCGCATCGTCGTCGGTATCGCCTTCGGGCACGAAGCGCAGCACCGCGCGCGGCGCCTGCTGGCGGAACAGTTCACGCAGGCGTCCGCCGAATCCGCCGATGAAGACATCATTGGCGCGGACATTGAAGGTACGCTCCAGGGTGCGCAGGTCGATCTCGCGACCGGCATTGAAGACGCGGTGGGCCTGCTCGATCACGTCGCGGACCTGCTCACGCAACTGCAGGGCGCGGGGCGTGGGCGCCAGCCCGCGGCCGGCACGCACCAGCACCGGGTCACCCAGGGCGGTGCGGATCCGGCCCAGGGTACGGCTCATCGCTGGCGCGCTCAGGTTCATCCGCCGCGCGGCGGCAGCCACGCTGCATTCGTCGATCAGCACATCCAGTGCCAGCAACAGGTTCAGGTCCGGCAGGGGCATGACAGTCTCCAGTGGAGCATTCTCCAGTAAGCCGGATGACTCTACGGCACTCCTGGCCTCCATGGATTGCGTCTGACGCATTCATTGACTGCCGCGCACGGCATGGGTGCGCGCGATGACATCGGCGACCATCCCCGGCCTGCAAAGGAGACATCCATGTTCAATACCCTGCTGGTCGCCCTGGACGGTGGCCCCCAGCACGCGCGCGTGCTGGACCTGGCCGCGGCCATTGCCGGCCCCCGCAGCCGCCTGCACCTGCTGTGCGTGCTCGATCCCGAATTCGCGCTGGCCGCCGATGCCAGCGAAGCCGACCGCATCGAGTACCCGGAAGCCGCCCGCCAGCGCTCCCGCGCCGAGGCGGTGCTGGCCGAAGCCCTGGCCGAACTGCGCGAGCGCGGCGTCGATGCCATCGCGCAGATCCCCTCCGGCGACCCCGGCGAAGTCATCAGCGACCAGGCCAGGCGGCTGAAGTGCGACCTGATCGTGATCGGCCACCGCCACCTGTCCCGGCTGGAACGCCTGTTCGAACCCTCGATCGGGCAATGGACCATCGATCACGCCCCCTGCCCCGTGCTGGTGGAAACCCGCGACCCACAACCCTAGCTGCCATGGCCTCCCGTTCCCCCTTGTTTCCCACCCGGGTCAGCTACCGTGCCTTCGGCCGCCAGTTCGGCCGTGGCGAGCAGGCGCTGCTGGCGGCGATACGCCAGCTGCGTGACCCCGATCTCGTGGCCGATGGACTCGCACAGCTGAGCGGCCTCGGCCTTGATCCTGAAGGCTGCGACGCGTTCATCAACCTGCTGCCACTGCTGGCCGCGCCCGCGGCACCGATCGACCTGCTGCCCGCCGGCTCTCCCTTCATTGCCGCCAGCGAACTGGACCTGCTGGTCTGCCTGCTGCGCATCGCCCAGTGGCGGCATGCACGGCCCCGCGAAGACGACACGCTGGCACCACTGCGGCAGCAGCTGGCACGCTGTGCTGTCGCTGTGCAGGCAGCGAAACTGCCGTTGCGACAGCGATCATTGTCACCTGTCGGGCTGAGGCTGCTCGATCCCACCGGCTGGCTGCGGCAACGATGACCCGGCCACACCGCCCATGTGCAATCACGCACAGGGACCGGGCACCTGGCGCGCTCAGCAATCCATCCTGCCGTGCGAACTGCCTTCGTCGTCGAGCACGTGTGCATGCAGGATCACCTGGTTGCGACCAGCCCGTTTGGCGGCATACAGGCCGGCATCGGCATCCGCCAGCAACTGATCGGCACTGGCCAGCGCCGGCGGATGCAGGTAGCCGACGCCGATGCTGATACTGACCGACCCTTCCGGCAGTGGCAGCGCCGCCACCGCCTCGCGCAGGCGCTCGGCCAGCGCCAGCACACCCGACAGCGGGCTTCCAGGCACGATCACTGCGAATTCCTCGCCGCCATAGCGGGCGACACTGTCACCAGCGCGGCCGGCACTGATCTTCAGGACCGTGGCCACGGCCTGCAGGCAGCGGTCCCCGGCCGGATGTCCGTGGCGGTCGTTGAAGACCTTGAAATGGTCGATGTCCAGCAACAGCAGGCCCAGCTCGCTGCCGCTGCGCCGCGCACGGTTCCATTCCGCCAGCAGCAGCGCATCGAACTCGCGCCGGTTGGCCACGCCGGTCAGGCCATCCTGCCGTGCCAGCTGGTCCAGCGCTGCCTGCCGTTCCATCAGGTCCACCTGCAGCAGGATGCTGCGCACGCCGAAGCCCAGCGTTGCCACCACGAAGCCGGTGACCGCCAATGGTCGCGCGTGGTCGACCACCAGCGTCCCGACCACCAGCAGCAGCAGCGGCAGGATCATCGGGCCGGCCGCCTGCACCGTGCGTGCCAGCCGTGGATGCAGCACGAAGCTCGGCGCAGGCGCCCGGCTCAGCGCCAGCAGTGCCAGCAGCAGGAACGGCAGATCGATCAGCAGGTCGTTGTAGGCACCGAACGACTGCTCCTCGGTGTAGTGGTTGATGTAGTACGCCACCAGCAGGTACACGACGGCGTACATCGCCAGCGCACGGAAGAAGTTGCGCCGCTCCGGAACGTCGCCGACCAGCCAGCGCACCACAGCGAACGCCGCAATGCACAGGTTCTGGATGTCGAACATGCGCTGCATGTTGGCCATCGCGTGGTCATCAACATCGATGCGGGCGGCGAACGATTGCGCGTGCACGAAGAACAGCACACCCAGCAGCGCGGCCATGGCCGCGTCGATCAGGCTGATGCTCAGCCGTTCGCGGCGTGCGCGGGCCAGGATGAACACCAGCGGCACACCGTAAAGCACATACAGGAACAGACTGACCTGCGGCGTGACATCGGCACGGCCCGCGCCCAGCGCATCGACCATGTTGAAGGCCATGCCTCCGCCCCACAGCAGCAGGGCCAGCGCGGTGGCGCGCCACCCAAGCGCGGCGCCATCGCGGCGGGCCCGCCACAGGCAGGCGGCAGCGGCCAGCAGCGGGGCGCCGGTCAGGAACACGAACGAACCCGCACCGACGGGCCCCGGCCACATGGCCAGGACCAGGCCGTGGCACAGCACATACAGCAGCGCCAGCACTACCGGCATGCATCCCCCGATCAGCAAGGCCGTATGGGCGCACGATAGCCCCGCCCGCGCCACAGCGGCGTGATCCACTGCTGCAAGACGACACTCCGCGTGCACCGCCATGGTAGCGCCGGCCGCTGGCCGGCAATCCCAGGGAATCACAGGGCTGCAGGTTGCCGGCCAGCGGCCGGCACTACCGGAAAGCCTTCAGCCGTGCAGGGCGCGGGCGTGGTGCGCGACGTGCTCGCCGATGAAGCTGGCGATGAAATAGTAGCTGTGGTCGTAACCCGGCTGCAGGCGCAGGGTCAGCGGGTGGTTGGCGGCATCGCAGGCCTGCTGCAGGCGCTCGGGTTGCAGCTGGGCCTGCAGGAATTCATCGGCATCACCCTGGTCGACCAGCAGCGGCAGGCGCTCGCTGGCGGTCGTCAGCAGCGCGCAGGCATCCCACTGCGCCCAGTCGACCGGGTTGTCCCCCAGATACGCGTGGAACGCCTTCTGCCCCCACGGTACATGGCTGGGCGCGACGATCGGTGAGAACGCCGACACGCTGCGGTAGCGCCCCGGGTTGCGCAGTGCGATCACCAGCGCACCATGGCCGCCCATCGAGTGGCCGCTGATGCCACGCGCATCGGTGACCGGGAAATGCGCCTCGATCAGTGCCGGCAGCTCCTGTGCCACGTAGTCGTGCATGCGGTAGTGCTTCGCCCACGGTGCACGGGTGGCATTGAGGTAGAACCCCGCCCCCTTGCCCAGGTCATAGCCCTCGGCATCAGCCACGTCATCGCCGCGCGGGCTGGTATCAGGCGCAACGATGATCACGCCGTGCTCGGCCGCATAGCGCTGCGCACCGGCCTTGGTGATGAAATTCTGCTCGGTGCAGGTCAGGCCGCTCAGCCAGTACAGCACCGGCAACGTCTGCGTTTCCGCCTGCGGCGGCAGGTACACGGCGAACTGCATGTCGCAGCCCAGCGTGGTGGAATGATGGCGGTAGACGTCCTGCCAGCCGCCGGAACAGGCGCGGTGTTCAATGCGTTCCATGGTGCTCTCCTGCGCGGCGCGTCAGCGCACGCGTGCTTCTGGTAGATGCCGACCTTGGTCGGCTTATCCACGCGCGGCGTGGATGCCTTTGTTGATCCGTTCATCCAGCTGCGCCAGCAGGCGCAGCAACGACTCGACGTCAGGCTGGCCATCAAGATTGCGCCAGGCCGCCACGGCCACATCGCTGCGCGGCGGCCACTGCCCGACCGCGCGCGCCTCGTAGAGGCGCGGCAGGAATACCTGCGCAAGCCACTGCTCGAATGGCATGCCATCGTCGCTGCCGAAGGCCGAGGTCACCGCACGCGGTGGCCCCACCTCGCCCACTACCCAGCCCAGCGCACGCAACGCCTGCTCGATCGGGGCCACCAGGGCCGCGCGCGGGTCTTCCGCACGCGGCCGGCGCAGGGCATCCAGCCAGCCCACGACGTGGCTCAGTAATGGACCACCGAACGGATCGACTTGCCTTCATGCATCAGGTCGAAGGCTTCGTTGATCTTGTCCAGGTCCATGGTGTGGGTGACGAACGGGGCCAGTTCGATGTCGCCCTTCATCGCGTCTTCCACCATGCCCGGCAGTTGGCTGCGACCCTTCACGCCACCGAAGGCGGTGCCCATCCACTTGCGCCCGGTCACCAGCTGGAACGGACGGGTGGAGATCTCCTGGCCCGAACCGGCCACGCCGATCACCACGCTCTGGCCCCAGCCACGGTGCGCGCATTCCAACGCCGCGCGCATCACGTTGACGTTGCCGATGCACTCGAAGCTGTGGTCCACGCCCCAGGTGGTCATCTCGACGATGACCTGCTGGATCGGCTTGTCGTAGTCCTTCGGGTTGATGCAGTCGGTGGCACCGAATTCGCGCGCCAGCTCGAACTTGGACGGATTGGTGTCCACCGCGATGATGCGGCCGGCCTTGGCCTGACGCGCGCCCTGGATCACCGCCAGGCCGATGCCGCCCAGGCCGAACACGGCCACGCTGTCGCCTTCCTGCACCTTGGCGGTGTTGTGTACCGCGCCGATGCCGGTGGTGACGCCGCAACCGAGCAGGCAGACGTGCTCCGGGTTCGCGTCCGGATTGATCTTGGCCAGTGAGACCTCGGCCACCACGGTGTACTCGCTGAAGGTCGAGCAGCCCATGTAGTGGTACAGCGGCTCGCCGTTGTAGCTGAAGCGGCTGGTGCCATCGGGCATCACGCCCTTGCCCTGGGTGGCGCGCACCGACACGCACAGGTTGGTCTTGCCGCTCTTGCAGAACAGGCACTCGCCGCATTCGGCGGTGTACAGCGGAATCACGTGGTCGCCCGGCTTCACGCTGGTCACGCCCTCGCCCACTTCCACTACGATGCCGGCGCCTTCATGGCCGAGCACCACCGGGAACAGGCCTTCCGGATCATCGCCGGACAGGGTGAACGCATCGGTGTGGCAGACACCGGTATGGGTGATCTTCACCAGCACCTCGCCCTTCTTCGGCGGGGCGACGTCGATCTCGACGATCTGCAGCGACTGGCCGGGACCAAAGGCGACGGCGGCACGGGACTTCATGGTGGATTCTCCAGGAAAACAAGTGAAACAGGATGCGCGGCGCAACGTTGCGCCAACGTTTACTTCAGGTACGAGCGGATCAACGCGCTCATGTCGCGCACGCGTTCGGCGCGTTGTTCGTCGGAGGCTGCGGGTTGCCCGAACTCCTCGCGCAGATGGGCTTCCATCACCTCGGACATCAGGCCGTTGACCGCGCCACGGATGGCGGCGATCTGCTGCAGCACCGGCCCGCAGTCGGCACCGGCTTCCAGCGCGCGGTCCAGCGCATCGCACTGGCCGCGGATGCGGCGCACGCGGGCCAGGACCTTCTTTTTCTCCTCGGGGGAGTGCGGCATGGCGAAGCCACCTCGGAACTATACTGGGGGATAGTATACACACCCGATTTCCGGGCTCAATCCCGGGGCATCAGTCGAACATGCCCTGAGCCGCCAGCCGCGCAAGTTCATCCACCACATAGCGCACCTTCGGCCGCAGGTGGCGGGTCGGTGGCCACAGCGCATGGATGTCGATATGCCGCTGCATGTCTGCGTCCAGCACCGACTGCAGCGCGCCGGATTCCAGATGACGGCGCACCAGTGAGATGGGCATCTGGCAGATGCCCAGCCCGGCGATGGCCGCGTCGATCACCGCGTCACCGTCGTTGAGCTGGTAGGCCGCATTCGGAATGAAGGTTCCTTCCGCATCATCGCTGCCGATCCGCCACGCCACCGGCTGGCCGTGGCGGAAGCCGACGATGCTGCGGTGCTGTGCCAGTTCCTCAACGGTGTGCGGGGTGCCATGTGCGTGCAGGTACGCCGGCGATGCACAGGTGACCAGCCGCTGGCGCCCCAGCCGGCGTGCCACCAGATGCTCGGCCTGGTGCAGCCCACCGAAGCGGATCAGCAGGTCGATGCCTTCCTCAACGGGATCGATGAAGTGATCGGTGAAGGTCATCGTCAACTGCAGGTCCGGGTACTGCCGGCACAGCCGCAGCAGCACCGGCAGCACCACCAGCCGCCCGAACGAGGACGGCATGTCGATGCGCAGCCGCCCGCTGGGCAGTCCGGCCGACCCCAGACAGGCCTCGGCCGCGGAAATCTCTTCCAGCGCCGCAGCGCAGGAGGCGTAGTACGCCTCGCCGTCGCTGGTCAGCGCGATGCGCCGCGTGGTGCGGTGGAACAGGCGCACACCCAGCCGCGTTTCCAACCGCGCGATGGCCTTGCCCACCGCCGAACGCGAGATGCCCAGTGCGTCGGCGGCTTCGGTGAAGCTGCCCGAGCGGGCCGTGGTAACGAAGGTCACCAGGCCGTTCAAGGATTCCAGTGGCAACATCTTTCACGCTCCATTAGGGACAAATAGTCCCGCTCGATGGGAAATCGAAGCGCTTTATGCATTCGCATGTCAACACCATCCTGTGTCCATCGCGCCGCTGGCGCCTCCCCCGCACCGAGATGACCGATATGACTGCCGCCCTCTTCCGCCCGTTCGACCTGTCAGGAACCGCCCTGCGCAACCGCATCGCGATGGCCCCGATGACCCGCGCCCGCAACCCCGGCGTCGTGGCCAACGAACTGACCGCCCAGTACTACCGGCAGCGTGCCAGCGCCGGCCTGATCATCAGCGAAGGCACCCCGGTCTCGCCGCAGGGCCAGGGTTACATCGACGTGCCGGGTATCTGGTCGGCCGAGCAGGTGGCCGGGTGGACACTGGTCACCGAGGCGGTGCATGCCGCTCAGGGCACGATCTTTGCCCAGCTCTGGCACGTCGGCCGCATGTCGCATGCCTCACTGCAGCCCGATGGTGGGCAACCGGTCAGCGCCGGCACGCGCCCGGTGGCCAGCGCACCAAAGAACACCTCGTTCGTCTATCTGGAAGACGGCAGCCGCGGCCACGCCGATCCCACCCCGGCACGTGCACTGGCCACCGACGAGATCCCCGGCATCATTGCCGACTTCGCACGGGGCGCCGACAACGCGATCAGCGCCGGCTTCGACGGCATCGAGCTGCATGCGGCCAACGGCTACCTGTTCGAGCAGTTCCTCAACCCGCTCATCAACGAACGCGATGATCGCTACGGCGGCTCGCTGCCCAATCGCGCGCGGCTGATCCTGGAGACGGTCGATGCCATGGCCGAACGCATCGGTGCGCATCGCATCGGCGTGCGCCTGGCACCGAACAACCTCACCTTTGACATGCCGTTCTATTCCGGCAACGAAGCCACCTATCTGTACCTTGCCGAGGAACTGGGCAAGCGCGGGCTGGCCTACGTGCACCTCAATGACAACCAGCAGGCGGGGCAGCCGGCGCTGGGCGAGGCGTTCCTGCAACAGTTCAAGCAGGCCTACGGTGGCACCGTGATCCTGGCCGGTGGCATGACCCGCGAACGCGCCCAGCAGCTGGTCGACGCGGGCACCATCGACCTGGCCGCGTTCGGCCAGCCGTTCATCGCCAACCCGGATCTGGTCGAACGCCTTCAGCGCGACGTCGCGCTGGCCACGCCCGACCGCAGCACCTATTACGGTGGCGGTGAGGCGGGCTACCTCGATTACCCGAGCGCACAGTAGAGCCACGCCGTGCGCCGATGCGGGCGTACACTGCCCACCCGCATCCACCGGATCTGACCATGGATACGCCCACCGCAGCGTTCATCGTCAACCTCGATGTCCCCGATCTCGCCGTTGCCGAAGACTTCTACATCCGAGCCTTCGGCCTGCGCATCGGCCGCCGTCTCGGCCCGGGCGCGGTGGAACTGCTCGGTGGGCCAGCGCCGCTGTACCTGCTGCAGAACGAGGCCGGCAGCGCCGCCACCGAAGACGGCGACGTGCGCGACTACGAGCGCCATTGGACGCCGCTGCACCTGGACTGGGTGGTGAATGACATCGAAGCGGCGCTGGTACGAGCGGTTGCGGCCGGGGCGACGCTCGAGCAGTCCGTGCGCGAGCGTCGCTGGGGGCACATCGCCGTGCTGGCCGATCCGTTCGGCCACGGCTTCTGCCTGATCCAGTTCAGCGCTGAAGGCTACGACGCGCTGGTCGAATGACCGGCGCCACGTTCACCACGGCAACGGCACCGCTTCGCCGTTGGCGCGCTCGCCGTAGTACAGCGACGGCAGCAGGCGCGAGAGGAAACTGAACTCCGTGTAGCAATGCTTGAGCAGGCCCAGGCCGACCGCATCGCCGGCATCGCAGCGTGGATCGACGCTGTCCAGGCCGAGCACGAAGCGGCTGCGCAGCACACAGCCAAACGGCGTATCACGCGCCACGTGCAGCATCTGCCCGTCGCAGGGATCAGCGTTTGCATCCAGGCGGACATGGTCGCCGAAGCCGATGCGCGCGGCGATCACCGCCGATACATCGCCTGCATCCTGTGCCGCCTGCAGGCGCTCGGGCACCAGCAACGTGCGCGGGTCATGGAACTTCAGACGCGCCGCCACCGGCGGAATGTCGGCCAGCGATTCCACCGCATGGATGCTGGCACCGTGGTAGCTGCGTCCGCGCTGCCAGGCCGCGTCCCAGCCGCGGTGCTCGACATGATCGACCGGATGCCACCAGCGGATGTGCTGGGTGGTCTCGAAGAAGGTGAACCACCAGTCCAGCATGCGGCCCTTGCAGCCATGCAGATCGGTGCGCACCGCCACCGTCAGGGTGCCGTCTTCGCGGCGCTGGATACCGGTCTCCAGGCGCATCGGTGCCGGGTCGAGCAGATCGTGGTGGTCCAGCCAGGCGCGGGCGTTCACAGCGGTATCCATCGGGGTCTCCTGCGGTGTCGGGAGACCCGACAATACGGAAACGCTATTCGTTTCGCAATTGTCCGGATGCGCTAAGATGGGCGCAATGAACAGCACCACCCTGCCCGAGCCACCTCCACCAACCCGCCGCCGCGGCCGCCCTGCGCGACCGGAAGCCGAAGTGCGCCACGCCGTGCTGCAGGCCACGCTGGAGCTGCTGCTGGCGCAGGGTTACGAGGCCACCACCATCGAAGCGGTGGCGGCGCACGCCGGGGTGGCGAAGAAGACCGTGTACCGCCACGCCAGCAACCGCGAGGAACTGGTCGGGTTGGCGGTGCGCGAGTGGACCGACGGCTTCGCGCCGCAGCTGCAGCGCGATGCGCACGACGCCGATGAGGTGTTGCCGTTGCTGCAGGACATCCTGCAGGCGGTGTGTGCACAGGCGCTGTCGGCGCAGGCCGTGCAGGTGTTCCGGCTGCTGGCCACCGATTTCCCCGGCAAGCAGGCGCTGCTGCAGGCCTATCTGGACAACGGCATCGAACGCGGCCGTGCGCTGCTGGCTGACTGGCTGGCGCGCCAGCAACAGCGCGGGCTGCTGCGCGAGGGAGACCCGGTGCGCCTGGCGCGGCTGCTGCTGGCGATGGCCGTGGCCGAGCCACTGCGCGAACGCGTGATCGGTGTGGTGGCCGAGGATGCGCCGGTGGACGTGCATCTGGGTGAGTGCATGGCGTTGTTGGGGCCGGTGTTGCAGGCGCCGTAGTCAACCAGTAAGCCGCAGCTGTGTGCCACGCATTCAGGCGAAGCGGCCTCGCAGGGCTCTTTGCAATTTCTTGTATGGCCTGCTGGAAAGACTGCAGGGATTATCCGTGGTCGATCTCTTTGGCGCGGTCACATGCGATTTCTTTTTTCCGAACTCTGCAATCTCCTGGGACAACGAATCGATAGCGATCCGGTCCTTTCCATTGCCGAACGCATCGGAGCGAAGGCACCAAAACCAACCTCCTTCGCGTACTCCAACTCTGTTGGCGAGATGTCTCACCGCCCCACGGGCCTGGAAATCAGCTGGAGTCACGAGGTTCTCGCACCCGAATACTATCCACCCCGGAAATCGGGCCGCCACTTCGTCTGCTGGGTAGACTCGATCTGGTTTGATCCGGCAACAGTAGACAACCTGCCTTTGCAGTTGTCTCCGACCTCCCTCGCTGAGGATTTGGTTGAGGCGGCTCCTCAACTCATTGTCGAGGATATGCCCAAGAGAACGGCCGCGATGCTCACAACTCGTCCAGACTGCGTGCTTGCCCTCCCCAGCACGCCTCGGCGCTGGCAGATCAAGCTTGCACAGATGCACCGCTACTCCTTGCCAGGTTACGCTGCGGCTGGAAATGATCGTCCAGAGCAGAATGCCAATTCAGACAGGTGGGAATATTGGGATCAGGCTACCGCCTTCTTTCTCCACTGGTGCATTCTCAGAGGCTTCGCAAGCGAACGACATACCTGTGATCACGTCGCAGAAATCCAGAATCTACATCAGCAGCGCATGTCCGTGATGGACTACATCCGTGCGAACTGTTTTGAAGGCGAGCTGTGGAGCTGGGATATCCGCGAGCCCGTGCGCCATTTTACCTACATCTACTTTCATGCTCTCTGCAATCGCAACTCAGCACATCCTGGAATTGGAAGACCGGACAGGTGCCATCCCAACGACGATCTGAGCGCGGTGGTGAACCACCTGTCGAAGTGCGGGGTACCAAACGTAGATGACGAATGGCGGCTGTTCCGCCATTTCTCAACGATGCTGGACGCACGCTGGAAGGACTATCTTCTGACAGGACTTCAGACAGAAGTAAGCCGCCGCCAGACCGTCCAGCTCACGGCAATGTATCGGAAGATGGTGGACAGCCTCTCCGCGACCTCTGAACTGTCGTAGAAGTCCGAGTATTTATCGCCCCCCACGTATTGCGCGGAGATTCCTGGAGAGGCATCCACGCATGGCGTGGATCTACTGGTCTGGTCCTGGTGGACGCCATCCCGGTGGGTGCCGACCGTTGGTCGGCACGCCCGCAGCAATTCACTCGCGCAGCATATCCACGAACGCGCGCAGCGCGCCCGGCATCTGCCGCTGCTTCGGGTAGTACAGTGCAAACCCGGCGAACGGTTCGCTCCAGTCTTCCAGCACCGCCACCATCTGCCCGGATTCGATGTACGGCCGCGCCGTATCTTCCAGCACATAGGCCAGGCCGATGCCATCGAGCACCGCGCCGACCACGGTGCCCTGCTCACCCAGCGTCAGCCGCCCCGGCACGTCGATTTCCAGCGCCTGCCCAGCGCGCTCGAACTGCCACTTGTACAGATGCCCGCTGGCGAAGCGGAAGCGGATGCACTCATGCATGGCCAGGTCACGCGGATGCTGCGGGGCCGGACGTCGGCGCAGGTAGTCCGGCGATCCGACAATCAGCCCGCGCAGCGGCGGTCCCATCGGCACTGCCACCATGTCCTCGGGCACGAACTCGTGCAGGCGCACGCCGGCGTCGTAACCCTCGGCGACGATGTCGACCAGGCCGTCGTTCTCGGTCAGCTCCACCCGCACGTCGGGATGGGTGTGCAGGAAGCGCGCCAGCCGTGGTCCCAGCTGTGTCGCTACCGCCGCACGGGTGGCATTGATGCGCAGCAGGCCCGCCGGCGCGGCGCGGAACTGGTTCATCTCCTCCAGCGCGTCATGCACCTGGCCCAGCGCGGGCTGCAGGCGTTCCAGCAGGCGCTGCCCGGCCTCGGTCAGGGCCACGCTGCGGGTGGTGCGATGGAACAGGCCCACGCCCAACCGTTCTTCCAGCGCGCGGATCGCATAGCTCACCGCCGAGGTCGACAGTGCCAGCTCGGCGCCGGCACGGCGGAAGCTGCGGTGACGGGCGACCGCAGCGAACGCGGCCAGGTGGGTAAGATTGTCAGTGGCCATGATTGTGCAGTTCCACTTGATGAATCATGCCGATATCCGCGCTTTTTGCCGCTGGGTACGGGGCGTATTGTAAAGCGCCTTTCGACAAACCCTGCCAAGGATTCCCCATGTCCCTCGCCCGTGGTTACGCCGCCCATTCACATACCGACCCGCTGATTCCGTACGAGTTCGAACGCCGCGCGGTCGGCCCGGACGATGTGCGCATCGAGATCCTCTACAGCGGCATCTGCCACTCCGACCTGCACCAGGCCCGCGACGACTGGGGTGGCTCGATCTACCCGATGGTGCCGGGCCACGAGATCATCGGCCGCGTGACCGAGGTCGGCAGCAACGTCACCCGCTTCAAGGTTGGCGACCACGCCGGCGTGGGCTGCATGGTCGACTCCTGCCGCCACTGCGACGCCTGCGAGCACGACCTGGAGCAGTACTGCGCCGAAGGCGCGACCTGGACCTACAACGGCCGTGAACGCGAAAGCGGTGCGCCGACCTACGGCGGCTATTCCGACCACGTAGTGGTCGAACAGCGCTTCGTGGTGAAGGTGTCCGAAACGCTGGACCTGAAGGCCGCCGCCCCGCTGCTGTGCGCCGGCATCACCACCTGGTCGCCGCTGCGCCACTGGAAGGTCGGCCCGGGCCAGAAGGTCGGCGTGATCGGCCTGGGTGGCCTCGGCCACATGGGCGTGAAGTTCGCCAAGGCGCTCGGCGCGCACGTGGTGATGATCACCACCACGCCGGAAAAGGGTGCCGACGCCAAGCGCCTGGGCGCCGATGACGTGCTGGTCTCGCGCGATGCCGCGCAGATGAAGGCGCACGCCGGCAGCTTCGACTTCCTGCTCAACACCATCCCGGTCGGCCATGACACCAACCCGTACATGGGCCTGCTCAAGCGCGAGGCCACCATGTGCCTGGTTGGCGTGCTGACCGAGCTGGACCCGCCGTTGACCGGCGGCAGCGTGATCTTCGGCCGCAAGCACCTGACCGGCTCGGCGATCGGCGGCATGGCCGAAACCCAGGAAATGATGGACTTCTGTGCCGAGCACGGCATCGTCAGCGACGTCGAGATGATCGACATCAAGAACGTCAACGAAGCCTGGGAACGCATGGCGAAGAACGATGTGCGCTACCGCTTCGTGATCGACATGGCGACGATGAAGAACGCCGCCTGATCGATCGGCGGCGGTGAACGAAGAACCCCGGCACTGCCGGGGTTTCTTTTTGGTCGTGCGCTGGGCATGACGAAGGTCAAGGAAGCGGCCAGCGCGGGGGCGCAGACTCGCTGCATGGCCCGCCTGCCCTCCCCTTCGATGCTGATGCGTGCGCCGCACCGGCTGCTGTTCTTCATCGGTGCCAGCAACCTGCTGCTGGCGATGCTGTGGTGGGCCTTGTGGCTGGGCGCATTGCGCGGGTTGTGGACACCGCAGCCACCGCCGCTGCCACCGGCCTGGCTGCACGCGCTGCTGATGCAGTATCTGGTGCTGCCCAGTTTCATCTTCGGCTTCCTGCTCACTGTGTTCCCGCGCTGGATGGGGCAACCCGAGCTGCCACGCAGCCGTTATGCGCCGGTCGGTATCGGGCTGTTTGGCGGGCAGGCGCTGCTGATTGCCGCCGCCTGCGGGTGGACAGCCGGGCTGTGGCCTGGCCTGCTGCTGGCAATGGCCGGCTGGAGCGCCGGGTTGATCGTGCTGGGACGCGTGCTCCAGGCCGCCGGCCCCAACCGTAACTGGCATGCGCGCGCCTGCTATGCGGCACTGCTGCTGGGCTGGCTGGGGCTGCTGATGTTCATGGCGGTGGTGCGCGGCCACGCCACGCTGATGCCGGTCACTGTGGCACTCGGCACCTTCGGCCTGCTGCTGCCGGTCTACCTCACCGTCGCGCATCGGATGATCCCGTTCTTCGCCAACAACGTGGTGGACGGCTATGTGGCGTGGCGGCCGCTGCGCTGGCTGGCCGCGATGTGGACCCTGCTGATGTTGCGCCTGCTGTTGAGCGCGTTGCAGATCGATAACGCGCTGTGGCTTGCCGATGCACCGCTGCTGGTGCTTTCGTTGCAGGCGCTATGGCACTGGTGGCCGCGCGGGCCGATGCCTGGCCTGCTTGCCACCCTGTTCCTGGCGCTGGCGTGGCTGCCGATCAGCTTCGCGCTGTATCTGCTGCAGGACATCGGTCATCTGTTCGGCCATCCGCAGCTGCTCGGCCGCGCGCCGCTGCATGCCCTCGCCGTGGGCCTGTTCGGCAGCCTGCTGGTGGCGATGGTGACCCGGGTCACCCAGGGCCATTCCGGGCGGCCGCTGGTGATGCCGGCAGTGGCCTGGTTCGCGTTCGTCGCGCTGCAGGCGGTGGCGATCATGCGCATCCTCGCCGAGCTGATGCCCGATGCCTATGCATGGCATTTCGCCGCCGCCATCGGTTGGCTGCTGGCACTGGCCCCATGGGTGGCGCGGCTGGGCTGGATCTACCTGAGCCCTCGGCGCGACGGCAAGCCGGGCTGACATCAACGCCGGGCATGACCCGGCACGCAGCCCTCATCGGTAACGCCAGGCCATGCCCGGCGTCCAGAACAATCCACTCAGTACGCGAACTCGCGGAACACCGGATCGACGTCGCCGTGCCAGCGGCCATGGAACAGCGCCAGCTTGCGCTCGGCCGGGGTCAGGCCGGACTCGACGATCTCCTGCAGCACGTCCAGGAACTTGCTCTCGTCCTGGCCGTCGGCATTGCGCGCCGCGCGGCGCTTGAGGCCTTCGACGGAAATCTTCACGGCCTCGCGGGCCAGGTCGCGCACGCTGCCAGTGCGGAACGGCAGATTCATCGCATGCTTCGGCACGCCGTCGCGCAGTGCATGGCGCTCGGCCAGGGTGAAATCACGCACCAGGTCCCAGGCGGCATCCAGCGCGGTGTCGTCGTACAGCAGGCCCACCCAGAACGCCGGCAGCGCACACAGGCGGCTCCACGGGCCGCCGTCGGCGCCGCGCATTTCCAGGTACTTCTTCAAACGCACTTCCGGGAACGCGGTGGTCATGTGGTCCGACCAGTCGCGCAGCGTCGGCAGCGCACCCGGCAGCACCGGCAGCTTGGCCTGCATGAAATCGCGGAAGCTCTGCCCGCTGGCATCGTGGTAGATGCCATCGCGGTAGGAGAAATACATCGGCACATCGAGCAGGTAATCGACATAGCGCTCGTAACCGAAGCCATCCTCGAACACGAAGTCGAGCATGCCGGTGCGGTCAGCATCGGTGTCGGTCCAGATGTGCGAGCGGTAGCTCAGGTAGCCGTTCGGCTTGCCTTCGGTGAACGGCGAATCGGCGAACAGCGCGGTGGCGATCGGCTGCAGTGCCAGCGATACGCGGAACTTCTTCACCATGTCCGCTTCGGTGGCGTAGTCCAGGTTCACCTGCACCGTGCAGGTGCGGGTCATCATGTCCAGGCCGAGCGAGCCGACCTTGGGCATGTACGAGCGCATGATCTTGTAGCGGCCCTTCGGCATCCACGGCATCTCATCGCGCTTCCACTTCGGCTGGAAGCCCATGCCGAGGAAACCCAGCTGCAGTTCGCCGGCCACCTGCGCCACTTCATTGAGGTGGGTGCCAGTCTCCACGCAGGTCTGGTGGATGGTCTCCAGCGCCGCTCCGGACAGTTCCAACTGACCGGCCGGTTCCAGCGTCACCGAGGCCCCATCGCGCAGCAGGGCGATGGTGTTGCCGTTCTCCTGCACCGGCTCCCAGCCGAAGCGGACCAGGCCGTTGAGCAGCGCTTCGATGCCACGCTCGCCCTCGAAGGTCGGCGGCCGCAGGTCATCCAGGCGGAATCCGAACTTCTCGTGCTCGGTACCAATGCGCCACTGCGCGCGGGGCTTTTCGCCGGAGGCGATCACCTCCACCAGCTGCGAGCGGTCGGTAATGGGGGTATCGGCGACGTGACTGGGGCTCGACAAGGGGAAGGCTCGCTGGACAGTGGCAGGGGATGTGGGGCCCGGGGCCTTCCATCGCAAGGGCGCACTATAGCGTGGCACCCCGTTGCGTCATGCGACGGTGACGGGTTTCAGCATCCTACCGACGCCCTCTTGACCCTCGTACACTCAAGGTCATGAGCCGCCATTCACGACACCCCGAACTGCACCGCTCCGAGCGCGTCGGCTGGCTGCGCGCCGCCGTGCTGGGCGCCAACGACGGCATCGTCTCGGTGGCAGGCCTGGTGGTCGGCGTGGCTGCCAGCGGCGCCTCGGCTGCGACCATCCTGGCCACCGGCGTGGCGGGCACCGTGGCCGGCGCGATGTCGATGGCTGCCGGCGAGTATGTCTCGGTGCAGACCCAGGCCGACACCGAAGACGCCGACCTGGCGATGGAAAAGCGCGAACTGCACGAAGATCCTCACAGCGAGCTGGAAGAGCTGGCTGCGATCTACCGCCACCGTGGCCTGGAGCCGGCGCTGGCACGGCAGGTGGCCGAACAGCTCACCGCCCACGACGCACTGGGCGCCCACGCCCGCGACGAGCTGGGCATCACCGATACCCTGCGCGCCCGCCCTCTGCAGGCAGCGCTGGCCTCGGCCGGCGCCTTCACCTGCGGTGCGGCACTGCCGGTGCTGACCGCGCTGCTCGCACCGGTCGACAAGGTCGCGATGATGACCACCGCCAGCACCCTGCTCGGCCTGTGCCTGACCGGCGCGATGGCGGCCCAGGCCGGCGGCGCACCGCCGGTACGCGGCGCGATCCGGGTGATGTTCTGGGGCGCGTTGGCGATGGCCGCCGCCGCCGGTGTCGGTCGCCTGCTCGGCGCACACGTGATATGACCGCCATGCTGCCCCCGGCCACCGCACTGCTGGCCGAGATGGCCAGCCTGGCCGGCTGCGCACGCGCCGAAGGTTATGCGTGCATCACCGCCCGTCGCGAGCATGGCGCCAGCTCGGTGGAGATTCCGCAACCGCAGTTCGCGATCCTGCTGGAAGGCCGCAAGCAGGTGCGTACCGCACACCAGTCTCTGGAGTTCGTTCCCGGCGATATCCTGCTGCTGACCCAGCGTTGCCGCATCGATGTGGTCAACAGCCCCGACCCACGCAGCGGCCGTTACCTCAGCGCCATCGTGCCGCTGTGTGCCGAAGTGCTGGCAGCCGCACGCACGCTGTGGAGCGAGGAGCTTCCCGCCCCGGGCCAGGCGATGGCGCGACTGCCGTTGATCGACCATGGCACAGTGCTGCGCCAGTGGCGGCAATCGCTGCAGGACGGCCGTTACAGTGAAGCACGATTGGCCCTGACCTCGCTGGTGCTGACCCTGTGCCGGCAGGGCCACGGCAATCTTCTGCTGCCGCAGGCGCCGAGCCTGGGCGAACAGATCCGCGACCGCATCGCCGCCGAACCGGCCCGCGATTGGCAATCACGCGATGTGGAAGAGCAGTTCGCACTGAGCGGAGCAACCCTGCGCCGTCGTCTCGCTGCCGAGGACACCAGCCTGCGCCAGCTGCTCACCGAGGCGCGGCTGGCGCATGGCATGCAGCTGCTCTACACCACCGACCTGCCGCTGAAGACCGTGGCAGCGCGCGCAGGCTACCGGTCTGCGGCGAGTTTCAGCAAGCGCTTCGCCGAGCAGTACGGACTGGCTCCCACAGACATCTGAGAGTGTTCGGCAGGGCTGCGCCCTGCACCCGCAGAGGCAACGGCAACGGCAACGGCAACAGCCGAAGCAACAGCAACAGCAACAGCGGGCTATCCGTGGGATGGCGGGGCGGTGTGGGTGGGCAGGACACGCCGTAAACCCTTCCCTGGGGGCTCGATGGCGCCATCCATGGCGCCAACGGTCCTGCCCACCCACACCGCCCCACCTCTGACAGATCTTCGCGGCTGTTGGTAGGTGTCGACCTTGGTCGACACATCTGTCAGAGATCGAATGAATTTCTGGGGTCAGATCCGTTTTCCTACGGAAAGCGGATCTGACCCCAAGAGCATTTCCAACAGATCGCGGCCAACTGTCGAAGGCGGGGTGGGTCCGGTTGCGGGAGTGTCCGCGGCATGGATGCCGCGGCCAAGCCCCCAGGGACGGGTTTACGGCGTCTCCCGCAAGCGGACCCACCCCGCCATCCCACGGACAGCCCGCTCCCGCTGTTGCTGTTGCTTCGGCTGTTGCCGTTGCCTCTGCGGGTGCAGGGCGCAGCCCTGCAGACAACACCCCTTCCCTGAGCATTCGGCGTAGTGGTTTGAGCGCCGCGCGCACATCGGCCACGGCACGCTATGCGGCAACGGAACCGCCCGTCGTCCACCGAGAACCACCATGACCCTGCGTTACCTGCCGCTGCGCGGCGCCCTGCTGCTGGCCCTGTCGTCCCTGCCACTGGCCGCGCTGGCCGAGGCCACTTCGCCCGCCCCCACCCAGCAGGTGCCTGGTGTCTATCACCAGCGCATCGGTGCACTGCAGGTCACCGCCCTGTTCGACGGCGTGGTCGCGCTGGGCCGGCAGGAAGTGGTGGACGTGCCGCCGACACTGGTCAGCCGCCTGCTGGAAGGCCGCTACGTGCCCGAAGACAAGAAGGGCCTGCAGACCGCGATCAACGCCTTCCTGGTGCGCCAGGGCAACCATCTGACCCTGGTCGATACCGGTACCGCGCAGTGCTTCGGCCCCGGCCTGGGCCAGGTGCTGGGCAATCTGCGCGCCTCCGGCGTGGACCCGGCCGAGGTGGACGAGGTGCTGCTGACCCACGCCCATCCGGACCATCTGTGCGGCGTACTCGACGCGCAGGGCAAACCGGCCTATCCGAATGCCACGGTGTGGCTGTCCAAGGCCGATGCCGATTACTGGCTCAACCCGGCCAGCGAAGCCACCGCGCCGAAGGGCGTGCGCTTCGCCTTCCCGCTGGCACGCAACGCGGTGGCGCCGTACCAGGCCAGCGGCCACCTGCGCACCTTCAGCCCTGGCGATGCCCTGCCCGGTGGCGCGGTGGCGATGGACACCCATGGCCACACCCCCGGCCATGTCTCCTACCGGTTCGACAGCCAGGGCCAGTCACTGCTGGTGTGGGGTGATGTGCTGCACTTCCATGCGGTGCAGTTCGCGCATCCGGAAGCGGCGTTCGAGGCGGATTCGGACCGAAGGGCGGCCATCGCCAGCCGTCGCGGGCTGCTGCAGCAGGCCACCGCCAACGGCTGGTGGGTGGCCGGTGCGCATCTGCCGTTCCCCGGCCTGGGCCATGTGCGTGGCGAGGGCAAGGCCTATGCGTGGGTACCGGCAGAGTATTCGCCGTTGTGAGGGTGTGCCGACCAAGGTCGGCACCCACCCGATTGGGTCGGTAGCGCCCGGCTGCCAGCCGGGCGACCGGAAACGCCTTACGCCAGGCCCAGCCAGCCGCCGATCACGCCGCGGGCTTCGTCCACGCCGGTGCGGTCCTCGCCGGAGAACACCTGCACGCTGACGCTGTCGCCATAGGCCGAATGCAGTTCCTTGCGTACCTTCTGCAGGGTCTGCATCTGCTGGCTGCGGCTGAGCTTGTCGGCCTTGGTCAGCAGGGCGTGCGCCGGCATGCCGCGCTGTACGGCATAGGACAGCATCTGCCGGTCGTAGTCCTTCAGCGGGTGGCGGATGTCCATCACCACCACCAGCCCCTTCAGGGCCTCGCGGGTACGGAAATACCGGTCGATGAAGGCCTGCCAGTGCGCCTGCAGGTCCAGCGGCACCTTGGCGTAGCCGTAACCGGGCAGGTCGACCAGATGGGCTTCCGGGGTGATCTGGAAGAACACCAGCTGCTGGGTGCGGCCGGGCGTCTTGGAGACACGGGCCAGCGCGTTCTGGCGGGTCAGCGCGTTGAGCGCACTGGACTTGCCGGCGTTGGAGCGGCCGGCAAAGGCCACTTCGGCCCCTTCATCGGGCGGCAGCTGCCGCACGTTGTGGGCCGAAAGGTGGTAACGGGCGCGTTCGATGAGCAATGACATGTGCCTAGGATCGCATGTTGCGGCGCCGCGCGCCCGTGCCGGCGGCCGTTGCGGGCATTTTGCTGCACTGCTGCGTTGACCGTGCGCGGAAACGCCGTTGATAATCCGGGCGATGCCGGCGGCCACCGCCCGGCCCGGTCCATACGGAGCTTTAGCATGCGCCACGCTCGCGTTCTTGCCGTATCCGCCCTTGCCACTGCCGTAGTCGTTGCCGCTGCTGCGTTCGCGCAGACCACGTTGACCCCGCTGCCCGACAACGGGCCGATCAACACCGCCTCGCTGGAGGTGGACTTCAGCAAGACCCATTGGGGCGATGCCAAGGCCGGCCAGACCAAGGCTTCGGCCTGTGCGGCCTGCCACGGCGCCGACGGCAATTCCACGGTCGAGATGTATCCGTCCATCGCCGGCCAGAGCGAACGCTACGTGGCCCAGCAGATGGCCCTGATCGCCAACGGCCAGCGCAGTTCCGGCGCGGCGGTGGCGATGGTGCCGTTCGTGCAGAACCTCACGCCGCAGGACATGCGCGATATCGGCGCGTTCTTCGCCACGCAGAAGGCCACCGCCGGTATCGCCGACGACACGGCGGTCACGGACGGCCCGTACAAGGGCATGAAGTTCTACGAGATCGGCCAGCAGTTGTACCGCGGCGGCGACGCCAAGCGCGGCCTGCCGGCCTGCATGGCCTGCCACGGCCCCAGCGGTGCCGGCAATCCGGGCCCGGCCTATCCGCACATCGGCGGTCAGCACGCGAGCTATGTCGCGCGCCGCCTGCAGGAGTACCAGGCCGGGCAGACCAACGAGACCGACAAGGCCCACTTCCAGATCATGGCGACGGTCGCGCAGAAGCTGAGCGAGCAGGAGGTGCAGGCGCTGTCGAGCTACCTGCAGGGCCTGCACAACAAGGCCGACGATGTGGCCACTACCACACCGTCGGCACAACCGGCTGCCGCCCCCTGACCGCCACTGGTCGGCCCGGGCCGCCACCACGGCCCGCGCCTGCGGTATGTTTCCTTCACGCCGGCGACCGCGCCGGCGTTGCTTTTTTCAACGGAGATGCGTGTCGATGAGGTTGATTTTCCGCCTGCTGTTGTCCGTGCTGGTGCTGCTGCCGCTGGCAGCCTGCGCCGCTACCCCCGCCAATGCCCCGCTGGTCGAGGGCAAAGACTACGAGCGCATCGCCCAACCGGGCCCGTTCCAGCCGCTGGCCGGCAAGATCGAGGTGGTCGAGGTCTTCGGCTACACCTGCCCGCACTGCGCCCACTTCGAGCCACAGCTGGCGGCGTGGGCGGCCAAGCTGCCGGCCGACGTGCGCTTCACCCCGGTCCCGGCCGCCTTCGGTGGTGCATGGGACGCCTGGGCACTGGCGTACTACGCCGCCGACGAAGTCGGCGTGGCCAAGCGCAGCCACGCGGCGGTCTTCAAGGCACTGCACCAGGATGGCTCGCTGCCGATGCAGAACGTCTCGGCCGATGAGCTCGCCACCTTCTACAAGGCCTATGGCGTGACCCCGGACCGCTATCTGCAGGCCCTGCGCGGCGACGCCGTGCAGAAGAAGGTCGATGCCGCCCGCGCCTTTGCCCAGCGCACCAAGGTGCCGGGTACCCCGGCCATCATCATCAATGGCCAGTACCTGGTGCGCGGCAACAGCTTCGACGACCAGCTGCGCATCGCCTCGGCGCTGATCGCCCAGGCCCGCGCAGCGCGCGGCCGCTGAACCAACACCCACCACCGACACGGCGCTGTCGCCGCCGCGTGTCATCATTTCCCCTTGGCCGGCGCCTGACGCCGGCCCCACCTTTCCAGATGCTGGAGACGTTTCCATGAAGATCCGTTACGCCCTCGCCCTCGCAGCGCTGCTGCCGATCCTGGCCGCCTGCAAGGCCGACGACGGCAGCACCAACACCACCGCTGCCCCGGCTGAACCGGCGGCAGCTCCGGCAACCACCGAGCCGGCCGCTCCGGCCGCGGGTACCGAAGGCACCGCTCCGGCGGCTGCCGAAGGCGAGAAGGCCCCGGCCGAAGCGGCGCCGGCTGCCGCCGCACCGGCTCCGACCACCGCCGCGCTGACCGGCCCGGCCCCGGTGGAAGGCGCCGACTACCAGGTGATCCCGAACGGGCAGCCGTTCCAGCCGGCCGCCGGCAAGATCGAAGTGACCGAGATCTTCGGCTACGTCTGCCCGGCCTGCGCCGCGTTCCAGCCGCTGGTTGGCCCGTGGAAGGCCGGCCTGCCGAGCGATGTGAACTTCGTCTACGTGCCGGCCATGTTCGGCGGCACCTGGGATGACTACGCCCGTGCTTTCTACGCCGCACAGACGCTCGGCGTGCAGGAGAAGACCCACGAAGCGCTCTACGCCGCCATCCACTCGCAGAAGACCCTGAAGGGCGAGCGTGGCCGTGACTCGGTGGACGACATCGCCAAGTTCTACGGTGCCTACGGCGTGGATCCGAAGCAGTTCGCCGCCACCATGGGCAGCTTCGCGGTGAATGCCAAGACCAACTCGGCCAAGCAGTTCGCGCAGCGCAGCCAGATCAGCGGCACCCCGTCGATCATCGTCAACGGCAAGTACCTGGTGAAGGGCAAGAGCTTCCCGGACATGCTGCGCATCGCCGACCACCTGATCGCCCGCGAACGCGGTGCGGCCCAGGCCCACTGATCCAAGAGAAGCGTTTCCCGGCCGTGAATTCCCCCCGTACACGGACCCTGCGCTTGCTGACGGCCAACATCCAGGCTGGCTCAAGTACCCGCCGCTACAGCGACTATGTGACCCGCAGCTGGTCACATGCGCTGCCGGCGGGTCGCAAGCGCAGCAGCCTGGACGCGATCGCCACCCTGGCGCGCGAACATGACATCGTCGGCCTGCAGGAGGCCGACCCCGGCAGCCTGCGCTCGGGCTTCACCAACCAGACCCACTACCTGGCCCAGCGCGCCGGCTTCAATTACTGGAGCCACCAGCCGAACCGGCGCATGGGCGGGGTCGCCTCCAGCGCCAACGGGCTGCTGAGCAAGCTGGAACCGGTGGAAGTGCAGGACCACGCCCTGCCCGGCCGCATCGGCGGGCGCGGCGTGCTGCTGGCCAAGTTCGGCGATGGTGCTGATGGTCTGGCGGTGGCAGTGGCGCATCTGTCGCTGGGCGCGGGCTCGCGGATGTCGCAGCTGGGCTTCATCGCCGAGCTGTTGTCCGACCACCCCAACGCGGTGCTGATGGGCGACTTCAACTGCCTGGCCGAGCGCCCGGAAATGCAGGTGCTGTACCAGAAGACACGGCTGCAGCCGCCCGGTTGCATCGTGCCGACCTTCCCCAGCTGGCGCCCGGACCGCGCCATCGACCACATCCTGGTCAGCAGCGGGCTGCAGACCCGCACTGTGGAAGCCGTACCGGCCGCGTTCTCCGATCACCTCGCCCTGGCGATGCAGATCGACGTCCCGGCCGACGCCCTGCGCTGAACCCAAAAGGGGACGGAGGGGATTAAGTCGTTTATGCATAAACGACTTAATCCCCTCCGTCCCCTTTTTCAGGCGGCGGCCGGTACCTTCAACCGCCTTGCCGTCATCGTGCTGCCCACCGAGGCCAGCACCGTGCAGCCGATCGCCAGCCACTGCAGCCCGTGCAGGTGTTCGTGCAGCAGCAGCATCGCCCACAGCGCGGCCACCGCCGGTTCCATGCTGATCAGGATGCCGAAGGTCTCCTTCGGCAGGCGCTTGAGCGCCATCATCTCCAGTGACATCGGGATCGCGCTGGACACCAGCGCCACCAGCAGCCCGGCGGCCAGGATCTTCGGGTCGAGCAGCGCGGCACCGGCATGCACCACGCCCACCGGCACCACCGCCAGTGACGCCGCCAGCAACCCCAGCGAGACCGAGTGCCCGGCATGCAGATGACCGGCACGCTTGCCGAACACGATGTACAGGCCCCAGCAGGCCGCCGCGCCCATCGCGTACAGCACACCGGCCGGGTCCAGTGCCGGCCCGCCGCCGATCGGCAGCAGCAACAGCAGCCCCACCGCCGCGCAGCCCACCCAGAGGAAATCGATCGGACGTCGTGATGACAGCATCGCCACCGTCAGCGGCCCGGTGAACTCGATGGCCACCGCGATGCCGAAGGGAATCGTGCGCAGGGCCATGTAGAACAGCAGGTTCATCAGGCCCAGGGTGAGCCCGTAGCGCAGGATGGTGATGGCATCCACGCGGCTGGTCTTCCAGCGCCATGGCCGCCAGAACAGCAGCAGCAACAGCGCTGAAAAGCCCACGCGCAGCGCACTGGTGCCCTGGGCGCCGATCAGTGGGAACAGGTGTTTTGCGTAGGAGGTGCCGATGGCCAGCGAGGTGACCGAGCCGAGCACCGCCAGCGCTGGCAACATCGGCGCGAGTCGTGAGGTCTGCATATGCGAAGTCTATTGCGCCGGCGCCGAGCACTTGGCTCAATTGACAGCCTGTTCGTGCAACTTCTGCTCGCCATGGCCACCGCCCCCGTGCTCGACAGCTTCGACCGCGCCATCCTCGACCTGCTGCAGCGGGACAACACCCTGCCGCAGCGCGAAATCGCCGAGGCCGTGCACTTGTCCACCCCGGCCGTGCAACGCCGCATCAAGCGACTGCAGGACAGCGGCGTAATCGCGGCCAATGTGGCAGTGGTCGCCGCCGCCAAGGTCGGGCGACCGCTGACCATCATCGTCGAGGTGCGCGTGGTCAGCGAGCAGCGCGAACGCGTTGCGCCGTTCAAGCGCCGCGTGCAGGAGGACCCCGCCGTGCAGCAGTGCTACTCGATCACCGGCGATGGCGATTTCCTGCTGCTGCTTTCGGCCGCGTCGATGGATGAGTACGAGGCGATCACCGAGCGCTTGTTCGGTGGCGATGACAACATCGAGCGCTTCCGCACATCGGTGGCACTGGGGACGTTGAAGCGGAGTTTCGAGGTGCCGCTGCTGCCGGTGCTGTAGCGTCGAGCCATGCTCGACGGCTGTGGGACCGCAAGGCGACAGCAGTCGAGCATGGCTCGACCCTACAATCGAAAACCATGAGCACAACGCCGTCCCCCGCCCACCGCCTGCGCCGCTGGATGCTGCGCGGCCTGTGGCTGGCCATTGCCCTCGTTGCGGCGATGACGCTGTGGAACAGCCCGTGGGTGGCCGCACCGAAGATGCTGTGGGCACTCTCGCGGATGCCGCCGGCCACCGAGCTGCCGGTGCCGGTGGAAGGCATCAGGCCCAGGCAGATCGCCGATACCTTCGGCGCACCACGCGGCCGTGACCGCTCGCACGCTGGCATCGACATCTTCGCCAGGCGTGGCACGCCGGTGCGCAGCGCCACGGCCGGTGTCATCGCGGATGTCAGCGAACGCGGGCTCGGCGGGCGCCAGGTCTGGGTGATCGGGCCCTCCCGCGAACGCTACTACTACGCCCACCTGGACGACTGGGCCGAGGGCCTGGCGCGTGGCCAGGTGGTCCAGGCTGGCGACCTTCTCGGCCACGTCGGCGACAGCGGCAACGCCAAGGGCACGCCGCCGCACCTGCACTGGGGCATCTACGGCACCGACGGCGCGCGCGATCCACTCCCGCTGCTGCGCTGACCCAACCCGCAGCCGGATCACCGGGTCGATTCGTTCATGATTTGTAAATAGGAATAGTTCGTATTACCATTTCTTTCGTTTCCGGTAGCGCCAGGACGGCCTGCCCGCCCTCTCCCTACCCGTAGCGCCTCGCCTCCTGGATGCCGGCTGATCGCGCGTGCTCGCCCAGGACCCCCATGACCCGTTCCGCCGTCCGTACCCCGCAGCCGCAACGGCTGTCCGTTGCCGTGCTCGCCGTTCTCTGCGCCGTGGCCCCGGCCGCCTTCGCCGAAACCGCCGCCGATCCGACCACCCTCGACAAGGTGGTGGTGAAGGGTGAACGCGCCGAAGGCTATTCGGTGCGCCGCACCTCGGCCGGTACCCGCTTCGACCTGGCCCCGCGCGAGATCCCGCAGTCGATCAGCATCATCAGCCACCAGCGCATCGAAGATCAGAACCTGGACGACATCATCGACGTGCTGGCCAACACCACCGGCGTGACCAGCACCCAGTCCGACAGCGAGCGCACGGAGTTCTACGCGCGCGGCTTCTACATCGATGCCTACCAGTTCGATGGCCTGCCCACGCAGATGGTGCAGAACTGGAGCTATGGTGATTCCGGCCTGGACCTGGCGCTGTACGACCGCGTGGAAGTGGTGCGTGGTGCCACCGGCCTGCTCAGTGGTGCCGGCAATCCGTCCGCATCGGTGAACCTGATCCGCAAGCATGCCGACAGTGCCGAACTGGCGGGCAGCGTGTCGGTGAACGTCGGCAGCTGGGGCCGTACCCGCACCACCGTTGACGTGGGCAGCGCGCTGAACGCCAGCGGCACCGTGCGCGGCCGCGTGATCGGCAGCTACCTGGACACCGACGGCCAGATGGACCGCTACAACCAGCGCAAGACGCTGGGCTATGCGGTCATCGACGCCGACCTGACCCCGGACACCCAGTTGAGCGTGGGCTACGACTACCAGCAGAAGCGCGCCAATGGTGCGACCTGGGGTGGATTCCCGATGTGGTACGCCGATGGCAGCCCGACGAATTACCCGACCTCGTTCAATCCGTCGCCGGACTGGACCTACTGGGACACCACCAGCAAGCGTGCGTTCGCCACCCTGCAGCATGCCTTCAGCAACGGCTGGAAGTTCAGGATCGGCGCCACCCATGACCGCACCAAGGCCGACGACAAGCTGTTCTATCCGTCCTACACCGCGTTCGACAAGGCCACGGGCACCGGCGTCACGCCGATGGCCGGCTTCTACAACACCGAGCGCAAGGTCGATGGCATCGATGGCTACGTCGACGGCCCGTTCCAGCTGTTCGGCCGCGAGCACCAGTTCATGGCCGGCCTGAGCTACAACAAGCGCGAATTCGCCAACTACGGTGATTTCCAGATGGGCGGCCCCGGCACCGGCTGGAATCCCTTCAGCTCCTATCTCGACTGGACCGGCAACATTGCCCAGCCGAACTGGAACCCGCTGGCGCTGGCCAGCCAGGGCACCATCACCCAGAAGGCCGGCTATGCCGCCACCCGTCTGTCGCTGGCTGATCCGCTGAAGCTGATCCTCGGTGCGCGCTACACCAACTGGAAGAGCGAAGGCGAGAACGACGACCGCGAACACAAGGTGACCACCCCATACGCCGGCCTGGTGTATGACATCAACGACACCTACTCCGCGTACGCCAGCTACACCGAGATCTTCCAGCCGCAGACCGCCCGTGACCGCAACGACCGTTATCTCGACCCGGTCGACGGCAAGAGCTACGAGGTGGGCGTCAAGGGTGCCTGGTTCGACAACCGACTGAACGCCTCGCTGGCGGTGTTCCGCATCGAGCAGGACAACGTCGCGCAGGTCACCAGCGAGCCGATCATCGGCCGTCCGGGTGAGTTCGCCTCGATCGCCGCACGCGGCACCGTCAGCCGTGGCTTCGAATTCGAAGTGAACGGCGAACTGGCACCGGGCTGGAACGCGACCTTCGGTGCTTCGCGCTATGTGGCCAAGGACATCAACGGCGCCGACATCAACACCAACCTGCCGCAGACCGCATTGAAGCTGTTCACCAGCTACACCCCGCAGTCGCTGCAGGAACTGACTGTCGGTGGCGGTGCCAACTGGCAGAACCGCATCTATTACGCCGCACCGGTAGTCGGCCGCTTCGAGCAGGAAGGTTACGCACTGGTCAGCGCCTTCGTGCGCTACCGCATCTCGCCGGAGTTCAGCGTGCAAGCCAACCTCAACAACCTGCTGGACAAGAAGTACTACTCGCAGATCACCGGCTACGGTGCGTACGGCGATGGCCGCAACGGCTCGCTGACGTTCACCTGGGCGTTCTGATGTAACCGGCTTCTGTGGAGTCGAGCACGGCTCGAGGCTACAACGGGGGCGCTCGGCGCCCCCGTTGCCGCGCTGCCCTTGCAGGTGTAGCGTCGCGCACACGGATACCTCGCGCCTTCCCCCTCAAGGACGACCGGCCATGCGCACCCGCACGAAACTCGGTCTCTCGCTCGTGGCCCTGTTCTCTTCGCTGCCGTTGATGGTCGCCACCGGCAATGGCTACTTCATCCTGCTTCTGCTGATCGGCCTGCCCGCAGCGATCCTGTTCTGGTTCGATCTGGGCCGGGAACTGCGTGCCATCCCCGCCCCCACCCGCACCGAGCGCGCGCTGGGCCTGGCAATGGGCGTTCCACAGGTGCTGTTCGGACTGTTGTGCGCGGGGATCGGCCTGCTGCTGGTTGCCTGGATCCTGTACAACCTGCTGATCGAGCGCCAGTCGCAGTTCCGCATCCCGTCACTGCCCGCCTTCGCGGTCGGGCCGATGATGATCGTGGTCGGGCTGGGTTGGGCGCGCACGGCCTTCCGCCACGCGGCCCTTGAGCAGGACGATCCGGAACAGGACACTCCTGATTGATCCCTGATGGCCGGTGCCGGGACATTCCCGGCACCGGCCCTTCATCAGAAGCGCAGGTCCGCGCGCAGGTACCAGTAACGGCCACGCGGGATGTCGTAGGTCGAAGCGTCGTAGCCGTTCAACGAGCACGACAGGCAGATCGGCGGATCCTTGTCGAACACGTTGTTCAGGCCGGCCGTCAGCTGCAGCCCCTTCATCCAGTCGATCTTGTAGCCCACCTGCATGTCATGGAAGGTGGTGGCCGACAGCGTGTTGGTGCCCGCAGCCTGGTTGCTGCACACCGGGAAGGCCGCGGCATCGCCGCAGTTCTCGGTCAGCTCGGAGATATGCCGCACCGTCCAGTTGGCGCTCCAGCGGTCCAGCGTCCAGCCGATGCTGGCGTTGCTGGTCCACTCCGGAATCGAGCTGTCGGCCACTTCCACGCCCGGCTTCTGCGGCTGCTTCTGCCCGGCCGCACCCGTAGCCTCGTAACGGCCGACGAAGGTGTTCTTCCACGCCAGCTTGAACTGGCCGATGGAGGTCTGCGGCAACGTCCAGAACAGATCCACGTCCCAGCCATCGGTCTTGATCGAGCCCAGGTTGGTCAGCCGGTTGTTGAAACTGCTGACCGCACCGGTGCTGGCGCGGGTGATGCCGTTGCAGTAGATCGGGTCCAGCGTATCCACGCACAGGTCCAGCTGGGTCTGTGCATTGATCGCCTGGATCGCACCGTCGATGGCGTGGCGGTAGAAGGTCACTTCCACATCGAAGCGCTCCGACCATGAGGCGTTGTTGCCGAACCACGGGCTCCACACGAAGCCAGCACTGAAGCTGCGCGAACGTTCCGGGTCCAGCTCGCGGTTGCCGCCGGTGGTCACCGAGATCTGCGAGTTGGCCTGCTGGAAGCCGGCCGGCACGCCCAGCGCGGCACAGTTGGCGGCGCTGCCACGTGGCGGCGTACCACCCAGACCCACCGAGCACGGATCGAACAGCTGCAGGTCGGCACGTGCGGCCGAGCCGTACAGTTCACCGATCGACGGTGCACGGAAGCCCTCGGCGTAGGTGGTGCGCAGCACGAAGTCATCGGTCACCTGCCAGCGCAGGCCGTACTTGGGCGTGAACTCGCCACCGAAGGTGGAGTAGTCCGAATAACGACCGGCCAGGCTCAGGTCCAGTTTCTTGCCGAACGAGGAGTCGGCGAAGATCGGCACGCTCAACTCCAGGTAGGCCTCGTTGACGTCGTAGGAACCGGAGGTGGGCTGTGACGGCACGCCGTTGTAGTGGCCGATCACCGTCAACGGATCGGGCTGGTAGGAGCCCTTGTACTTGCGGTACTCGAAGCCGGTGGCGAAGGACACCGGGCCGGCCGGCAGCGAGAACAGCTCGCTGGACAGGTTGGCGGTGAACAGGCTCAGCTCGTTCTGGCTGCGATCGCGCACCACCGGCTGGATCCACTTCAGCATGTCCGGGGTGATCGAACCGACGCCACCGAAGATGTTCAATGGCACGCAGCCGGCCGTGGCGGCGCACACCGCCGGATCGCCCAGCGCCATGTTCACCTTGTAGATGTCATAGCTGCCGTAGTTGGTCTGTTCGGCCTTGTTCTTGCTGTACATGCCGTTGACGTCCCAGTACCAGCTGCGGTCGGCGGCATGGAAGTCACCAACCAGGCCGGTGGCGAAGTAGGTGGTGTCCACTTCCTGCTTGAACACGCGCGCACCGCCTTCCACCGGACGCCGGCCGATCAGGCTCATGTTGCCGCCGGAGACCAGATCGAAGCCGAACGGGTTGTAGGGGTTCAGGCGCGAGACCACGATGTTGTCGGCCAGCGGATTGCCGGTGGCGCCATCGGGGCCGAAGAACAGCGGCTCGGGGCCGGCCTGGTTGGTCGACTCGCGGCGGTTGCCCAGCGCCTTGATGTACCACTGCACGTTGTCGGTGATGTCGAAGCGGAACTGGCCGAACAGGCCTTTGCGCTCCGACGGCGTCAGCACCATGTTGTATTCGGCGAAGTTGAAGCGATCGGCGGTGGTGAAGCAGTGGTAATCATCCGTGCGGTTGCAGCCGGCACTGCCGTCGTAGCGCGGATTGCTCACGCCGGTGTTGGGCACGATGTTCTGCGACGCGCCGGTGTTCGGGTCGACGAAGGCGAAGCGGCCCTGCGGAATGCCACCGCTGCCAAACGCCAGGCCGGTACCGGGAATCGGGAAGCGCGACTGCTCGCGGTCCTTGGCGAACACCGGGTCCTGCTTGGTCCAGCTGGCGCCCAGGAACAGGCTGAAGCGATCGCCGCTCTTGCCCCAGGCCAGGTCCACGCCCTTCTGCGTGCCGTCGCCCTTGCTGTACTCACCGTAGTTCAGCGTCACCTGGCCGCCATCGAAATCGCGGCGGGTGATGATGTTGACCACACCGGCGATGGCATCGGAGCCGTACAGCGACGACGCGCCGTCCTCCAGTACCTCGATGCGCTCGACGATGGCCAGCGGAATGGTGTTGAGGTCGGTAGCCGAGCCCACGCCAGACGCCGATGACTCATTGACCCAGCGGATGCCATCGACCAGCACCAGCACGCGCTTGGCACCCAGGTGGCGCAGATCGACCTGCGCCGAGCCGGCGCCCACGCCGCTGCCATCGGGCGGGAAACCGAAGTTGCCGGACGAGTTGAACTTGGCGTTGAGCGCGGAGCCGGAACCGGTGAGCTGCTGCAGCACCTCGCCGATCGAGGTCAGGCCAGTGCGCTCGATGTCACCACGGGTCAGTGTCTGGATCGGCACCTGGCCTTCGACTTCAGCGCGCTTGATGCGGGTACCGGTGACTTCCACCGCATCGAGGTTGGTGGTGGATTGCGCAGCGGCACCCAACGGTGCCAGGGCCGTCACGCACAGCGCGACGGCAACCGCCAACGGGCGGTGATGCAGGTGAATCATTCGCTCTCTCTCCAAAGGAATGTCGGGACATGGACTGCCGCGCTCCCCCCTGCATGGCGGCAGCGTCTCCTTTGTAAACAAACAGTAAAAACCACGGCGTGATGATCGACACTCTTTCACGCGGATTTGACGCAGTTGACGACTGATTGCGTCAGATAACGGAATATTCAGACCGGACGGTACTGTTCGAAACCATGCGCACCATGGTGACTACGACAGCGCTCGCCGAATGCCAGAGAGGATCCAGTTACCGCGGCGGGTCGTTCAGCGCAACCACACGCAGGCCGTGCTGATTGACAATCCGCAGCACCCGGATCAGGTCGCCGTAATCGGTGCCATCGGCGGTAACCAGGCGCACCGACGGTTGCCGCGCCTCAGGCAGCTGCCGGGCCCGGGCAAGCACCTGCCGCAGGGCTGCATCATCCAGTGGCCGATCGCTCCAGAACAGGCCACCGACGGCGTCGATACGCAGATCAATCGGGACGGGCGTCGACTGTCCCAGGCCGGGTGGGCAGGCGGTACGTTGCTGGAACGGCTGTATGACAGCCGTGCTGGCCATCGGCAGCGTGATGATCACCAGCGCCAGCAGCACCAGCAGTACATCCACCAACGGTGCCAGGTTGATGTTGGCGATCAGCACATTCGCCGGACTGGATTCGTATCGCATACCGCGCTCCATCGCAGGAAGAGCGGCCCGTCAGTGGCAGCCCGCACATTGCCGGGATCATCGCACGAACGTCGTGCGGGCCTGGTATCGCTGCCCCGCCCGGACCACGTCGATCAGGCACGCCAATGCCACCCCAGGGCGTGCACACAATGCGAAACTGAATTCAGCCAGCCCCCGCTATGCTGATCGCCATGACCCGACGCACTCCCACTGCCCTGTCCCTGCTGCCCTTGGCCACCACGCTGCTGATCGGCTGCGCCAACGCCCAGTCCCTCGACGCCCAGAACGCGCAGCTGAAAGCCGCGATCGCTGCTGCCGAACGCGGCCAGTTCGATCCCGGCCAGGCTGGTGCGCTCAGTCGCCACCCGGCCTATGGCTGGCTGGAGTACGCCAACCTGCGCCGCAACATCGACACGGTCGATACCGCGCAGGCCCAGGCCTTCCTCAAGCGCTACGACGGCCAGGCCGTGGCCACCACCTTCCGCAGCGTGTGGCTGCCTTCGGTTGCGCGCCGCCAGGACTGGCCGACCCTGCTGGCCAACTGGGCCCCCACCGACAACGTCGGGCTGCGCTGTGCGCAGTTGACCGCACGCCAGGTCACCGGCAAGGTCGATCCGCAGTGGATCAGCGAAGCACAGGACCTGTGGCGCAAGAACGGCAAGTCGCTGCCGGACGGCTGCGACGCGGTGTTCGCCGTGCTGCAGGCACAGGGCGGCCTGAGCGATGCGCTGCGCTGGGAGCGCATCGATGCCGCCGCCGACGCACAGCAGCCGGCGGTGATGCGCAGCGCTGCACGCGGCCTGCCCGCCGCGGACCTGGCGCAGGCCAACAGTTACGCCGCCTTCGTCGACAAGCCCAACACCGGCGCATTGAACTGGCCACGCAACGAGCGCAGCCGGCGCATCGCCACCGATGGCCTGGAAAAACTGGCCAAAGCCGATCCGGGCGCCACCGAACAACAGCTGCCGCAGTACGCACAGGCCCTCGGCCTGAGCGCCGCCCAGCAGGGCCAGGTGCTGTACCAGATCGCCCTGTGGACCGTGGCCTCCTACCTGCCGGATTCAGCGCGCCGTCTCAATGCGGTGCCCGAATCGGCCTATGACGAACGCCTGCACGAATGGCGTGTTCGCGAAGCAATGTCGCGCGGCGACTGGCCGGCGGCACTGACCGCGATCCGCAAGATGGGCAGCAAGCAGCGCAGCGATTCGCGCTGGGCCTATTTCGAAGGCCGCATGCTGGAGAAGACCGGTCAGGCATCGCAGGCACAGCCGTTGTTCCGCGACGCCGCGCGTGCGCCCACCTTCCACGGCTTCCTGGCCGCCGACAAACTGCAGCAGGGCTACACGCTGTGTCCGTGGAAGCCGAACGACAGTGCGCAGGCACAGGCGGTGATCGCGCGTGACCCGGCCATCCAGCGCGCGATGGCGCTTTACCAGATCGACCGCACCGGCTGGGCCGTGGCCGAATGGAACAGCGCGCTGTCGCGCTTCGATGACACCCAGCGCCGCCTCGCCGTGCGCGTGGCGCAGGACAACGGCTGGTTTGATCGCGCCGTGTTCGCACTGGGCAAGCAACCGCAGGAGCAACGCCTGTACGACCTGCGCTTCCCGCTGCACCACGACGCCACCATCCGCCGTGAATCAGCACGCAATGCGATCGACCCGGCCTGGGTGGCCGCGGAGATCCGCGCTGAAAGCACCTTCACCCCGCGCGCGCGCTCGCCTGCCAATGCCATGGGTTTGATGCAGGTGCTGCCGGCCACCGGTGCCGGCGTTGCCAGGTCGATCGGCCTGACCGGCTACGGCGGCGCCGACAGCCTGTACGACCCGGACACCAACATCGCCATCGGCACCGCCTACCTGCGCCAGCTGATGAACAAGTACGACGGCCTGCCGTACGTGACCATCGCCGCGTACAACGCCGGCCCGACCCCGACCGCGCGTTGGCAGGGCCAGCGCCCGGGCTTTGACCCGGACCTGTGGATCGAGACCATCAGCTACAAGGAAACCCGCGAGTACGTGGCCCGCGTGCTGGCCTTCAGCGTGATCTACGACTGGCGCCTCAATGGTGATGCCCTGCCGTTGAGCGACCGCCTGATGGGCCGCCTGGTCGACAAGCGCAAGAGCTTCAGCTGCGCCGCCAATGCCGACCAGGGCGGGGATTGATCACACTGCGGTAGTGCCGGCCGCTGGCCGGCATCGGCCAATGTTCCGGGGTTGCCGGCCAGCGGCCGGCACTACCGTGCGATCATCCCCCCATGAAGATCTATCTTGTTGGCGGCGCCGTGCGCGACCGCCTGCTGCAGCGCCCTGCCGGTGACCGCGACTGGGTCGTGGTCGGCGCCACGCCCGCGCAGATGGAAGCGCTGGGCTACACCGCCGTGGGTCGTGATTTCCCGGTGTTCCTGCACCCGGAAACCGGTGAGGAATACGCACTGGCGCGCACCGAGCGCAAGTCCGGCCGCGGCTATCGTGGCTTCGTGGTCGATGCCGATCCGGCAGTAACGCTGGAAGACGACCTGCAGCGCCGCGACTTCACCATCAACGCCATTGCCTGCGACGAAGACACCGGCCATCTGGTGGACCCCTACGGCGGCGTGCGTGATCTTGAACAGCGTGTGCTGCGCCACGTCGGTCCCGCTTTCGTCGAAGACCCGCTGCGCGTGCTGCGCGCGGCCCGCTTCATGGCGCGCTTTGCGCCGCTGGGCTTCACCGTCGCGCCGGAAACCATGGACCTGATGCGCGAGATCGCCGCCAGTGGCGAACTGGATGCACTGGTGCCGGAGCGGGTGTGGCAGGAACTGCGCAAGGTGCTGGCCAGTGCGCAACCTTCGGCATTCCTGCGCACGCTGCATGATGCACAGGCACTGGGCCCGATCCTGCCCGAGCTGGAAGCGCTGTACGGCGTGCCGCAGCGCGCCGAGTTCCATCCGGAGATCGACACCGGCATCCATCAGGAAATGGTCAGCGACATCGCAGCGAAGCTCGCACCGGGCGATGACCTGGTCGGTTTCGCCGCGCTCACCCACGATCTCGGCAAGGGCCTGACGCCGCCGGAAGAATGGCCGCGCCACATCATGCACGAGCAGCGTGGCGTGAAGCCGCTGAAGGCACTGTGCGCACGGCTGAAGGTTCCCACCGAGCACCAGCAGCTGGCCGAAGCGGTCTGTCGCGAGCACTTGAACGTGCATCGCATCGACGAACTGCGCGACACCACGGTGCTGGAACTGCTTGGCCGCTGCGATGCGTTGCGCCGCCCCGAACGCGTGGCGCGTATCGCGCTTTGCTGCGAAGCTGACAAGCGTGGCCGCCTCGGCTTCGAGGACGCCGACTACCCGCAGGGCGAGACGCTCAAGCGCCTGCACCAGGCGGCACTGTCAGTACAGGCGCGGGATCTGGATACCACCCATCTGAAGGGCCCGGCCATCGGCGAAGCCCTGGCCAAGGCACGGGTGAAGGCGATTGCCGCCGCCCGCTGATTCTCAACGGCCGTACCGGGCGCGCGTGGAGCGTCATGGGTAGTGCCGGCCGCTGGCCGGCAACCCCAGGTTGCCGCCACAGGAGTCAGTTCTCACCCAACTCCTGGACTTCAATTGCCACAACATTGCATCCACCCAGCAGCACGGTCCCTCGGGATCGCAGGTCCCCGATCAGTTTCCCCCTGATGGTCGCGTAGGCACCAGAGCGTCGTTCAACCTGGTCAATCATGCGCTTGGGGATCAAAAGCGACACACAGCTTGCTTCACTGTTGTACCGGCGGTACTCCGCTTTGCTGTCCCAGATGCCACGATCCTCGAACTGTGCCACCAGGTAGCCGCGAAGCTCCACCTGGGACCCATCCAGCTCCGCACTTCCCTTGATGGCCTTGCTTGGCAGCAGCGCCGCCGGGTTGGGGGAAGGTGCCTGCCCGGAAGTTGCACACCCGGCCACGGTTGCGAACAACAGGAAGACGCCAGGCAGGAACCACTTCATCGCCCACTTCCTGGCAGGTAGAACAGCTCCTGCTGCTTGGTGATGTTCTGCTGGATGAGCCGCTGCTCGGTCGGCGTCATGCGGCCCTGAATCATCCGGAATTGCACCTTGCCGTCGACCAGCTCACGCACACCGACCCGCGAACCCGTGCTGTCCACCGTGATGTTGGGAACTCCCGGGCTCACGAGGGGACCGGAATCTCCTGGTGTCAGCCGATCCACCAGGCCACTCTGCTCCAGATGGCCGTGCATCACAGCCACGGTATCGGCGGTCGGCGTCAGTTCCGCATAGAACCCGGAAGCATCCGAGGACGTCGCCATTGATGGATCCACCCGGATCGACTCGGTACCGTTGCTGCTTGCCTCGATGGTGACAGCCTTCTCCCGGTTGCCACTACCGACTCTCACCGAATCGGTGTTGGCCAGAGCGGTCTTCTCCGTCTGCGCCGAAAGCTGGATGTCCAGGCCACTTGATCGGCTCTGGTCGAAACGCCTGGCATCGATGCACGTGGACCGGCCGGCCCCTTCCGGGCATCGTCCATCCGGATCCGTGAACCGGTAGGGATTTCCGTTGGCGTAGTGGTAGCGGTTGAACTGCCCGACCGGCTGTCCATATGCCGTCACCGGGTCCACCGACAGGAATACTCCCAGCTGTGGGTCCATGTACCGCTGCTGCATGTAGCTCAACCCGGTGGCCGCGTCGCTTACATGCCCTGTATAGCCGGGACCATCGGCCACCCCTTCACCGATCGCGGCTCCGTAGGGTTCGTAGTCATAGCGTGTGATGACGGCGCCCGCCCCGTTGGTTTCAGCGACAACCGACCCGAGGGCGTCGGTATGGACGTAGGTGACGACCTGTGCGCCGGCAATGGCGCTGTACATCAGTGAAGTCGATGCGAACAACGCCAGCCGCAGCTTCGAAGCCACCATTCCGTTCTCCAGCAGGTCCATCCTGAACTGCCTCCCCCATGAGCGGGGGATGCCCCCTGGGTCCGCACGTGCCCACTTTCCCTGCCGCTCGCCTGCCCTGCCCGTTTCGTGCAGAGCATTGCAGCCTCATGCGCCCCTTGCCGAACGTGGTTCCTGGCTCAGTGCGCCATGCCGCGGGTGATCGCCGCCGCACGCTGCTTCAGCTGGGCCACGGCATCGGGAATCATCTCCATGCCCACGTCCAGGCCCGGGTTCAGCACCAGGCCGACGCCGTCGCCGATACCGGCCAGCAGCGCGTGCACCGCGATCGGCATGGCATGGGCGAACTGCGGCAGCTGCTCGTGCCACAGGCCGGCGCGCTCGGGCGCGGTGAACACCGCGAACATCGGCTCGCCGCTTTCGCTGGTCAGCACCAGCGGCGAGATGCTCTCGTCCCAGGCACCGTCTTCGCCGATGGCCTTGTCCAGCAGCACGAACGCCGTCGAGGTCAGCAGGCCGTCGAGGAACTGCGACGCGGTCAGCGTGCCGTCCTGTGCCTGCAGCAGGCGCACCTCGAGGTCGTTGAGGGGGTCGAACGGGGTGTCGTGGTCCATGGTCGGTTCCGGTACGTGATTGCAGGGCAGACTTTAACAGGCCCAGTCCTCAACCGATGTATCCGTGCCGCCACATCCACCCGGCGGACGCCAGCCCCGCCACCCCCATCAGCATCAGCGGCAGGCCGAAGCGGTGCCGCCATGGAATCGGCACCCCACCCAGCTGCTGGTCCATGGACTCGGTGTCCAGCACCCAGCCGTGTTCGCATTGGGTGCAGGCCAGCTCGTAGCGGCGCTGGTGGGTGAAGCCGAACAGCAGGTCGATGCGCGCCATCTTGTAGCGCAGCTGGGGGGCGAAGTCGGTTTCCGTCTGGCAGTGCAGGCAGTGGTGGGCTTCGGCTGGGCCGACCACCACCACCCGCTCCTGCTGGCCGATCAGGATCATGGATCAGTTGCCCGTGCAGGCGGGTTGGGCCAGCAGCCAGGCTTGGGCGGCGGCCAAAGTGGCGGCATCGCCCTCGATGCGCTGGTCGGGCTCGATCTTCAACCCATCACCACGATCATTGCGGTCGCGCATCACGGTGGTGGTCAACAACAGGCGGCTGCCATCGGCCAGTGTGCGCACGTTGTTGCCAGTCGAGACCCCTGCCGTCGGCTGGCCGAAGCTGCGCGTCTGCGCGCGGCCACGCCACGCCAGTGCCGAGGCCTCGCCCGAACTGCCGGTACGCGGTCCGAACAGCACCGCCACCGGCGCGCCAGGCTGCCGCAGCACATAGCCGGTCTGGCCGAAGTCCAGCACCGGCTTGCCTGCACGCTGCACGGCGGTCGCGGTCAACGTCCAGCGCTCCGGCCCCTGTGCGGTTTCGAACGACCCCACATCTTCGTTGTTCACCACCGAGGTGCGCAGCAGCGGTGCCATGCCCAGCAGCATCGGCCACATGTTGCCACCGCTGTTGTCACGCAGGTCGACGATCCAGCCACAGCGCATGCCGTCGTCCTTGCCGCGGATGACCTGCTGCCACCGCGCGGCGCGCTGGATGTTCTGACGGAACGCTTCCTGTGGCGTCGCGCCGGGCGTGGAGGCATATCCCTCGATGACCAGCCAGCCGATGCGCGCATCCACCGCATCGGCGGCCTTGGCCTTTTCCACGGCAGCGGCGCCGACCTGCTGCGCGCGCGCAAGGGATTCGCTCTGGCGCTGGGTCGTCGTCCATACGCCATGATTGCCCGTGCTGACCGCAATGGCTTCGCGCAGCAACGCCAGCCGCTTCACGGGGTCACCCTGCACCGATTGCAGTCGTGTGCGGGTGCCAGGCCAGTCCACTTTGTCCCGATACAAGGCTTCATGCTCGAGCAGATCCAGGATCTGTACCTGCGCTTCCGGCGAAGGTATTTCGGTGGTGGACGCGGTGGCGGCTGTTGCATTGGCTGCCAGAAGGGACAGCGTCAGCGCACCAATCCCACACACTCCCTTGCACATCCGCATGCGACGTTTCCTTGTCGTTGGGTCAGGTCCACAGCATAACCGTGGCGAATCATGCCCGCCATTGCGCGGATAGCCGTTGTAGAGCCGAGCCCATGCTCGGCTGCATGGGACACGATCAAAGCAGCCGAGCATGGCTCGGCTCTACAGGGTCATGACCACGGGAAGATTCGTGCCGACCAAGATCGACACCCACCAGAGCGGGTCATGACCCCCGTACCGCGCGCTACCAGTCCGCGCGCAGGCCGATGTTGCCTTCGATGATGCGTCGCTTCTCGTTGCGGTCGCTACCCAGTTCACGGGTGTAGTCAGCCACCGCGTACGCACTGATGGTGCGGTTGAAACGGCCGACCACACCCACACCGGCTTCCAGCGCGCGCGAACGCTGCGAATTGATGATCACGTCGTCGTCGAAACGGATGCGGTCTTCGCCGGAACGACCATGCCAGTAGTTGAGCTTGAAATACGGCTGCCAGCCGTTGTCGGCCAGCTGGTAATCACCGGCCAGACGCAGGCCGATGCGGCCGGTCCAGGCGTTGTCATTGTCGAAGCGCACGCTCGAGACCTCATCGCGGCGGTCATCCAGCGAGGTGCGTTGCCAGATCACCTGCAGCTGCGGTTCCAGCCACCATGCGGACTGACCGAAGTGCAGCAGCGGCTTGCCGGCCTCCACCGACACACTGGTGCCGTCGCCGCTCACGCCGAAGCCGAGACCACGGGACGAGCTTACCCGGCCATCGTAGCGACTCTGCATCGCCACGGCGTCGATGTAGCCACCGCGGCTGTCGGTGAACGTCCAATACAGGCCCACGTGCTTGTCATCCAGCCGGTTCTGGCCCACCTGCACGTTCTCCCAGCCCAGCGCCAGGCCCGTGGTCCTGCCCTGCGCGCGGGTGCGGCCGACGAATACGCCGATCTGGTTGCGGTGGCTGTCGCTGGCCGCTGCCCACACATCCAGGCCAGCCTGCAGGCCCATCACATCGCCATCGAAGCCGGGCTGCGCATCCCCCTTCCAATGGATCTCGCTGCTCTGCCCCACCAGACGGCCCCAGGCGGTGCGGAACGCACCCTGGTTGTACAGCAGGCGCTGCTCGCCCTGCCGCTCGTGGAAGGTACCGAGGCTGGCCAGCGAGGTCTCGCGCAGCAACGGTGGCACCACAGCGTAGGCCGCGGTTTCCACGCGGTACAGCGGCACCACCGCGCCTTCGGCCGGACGCGCACCGGGTGTCGGCGGCGTGCCAGTGCCGGGCAGTGCGCCGCCGGCCACCGGCACGTCCGGCACGGCAGGGTCACTGGGCGGTGCCACCGGGGCGGGCTCCGGTGGAGGCGGCGGTGGCGCGGTCTCGCCGGCAGTCAGGTCTGGATCGGTGGCGCCTTCAGGCGGCGGCGGCGGTGCCGGGGTGATCGGCGGCGGCGGTGCGACGGGGGGCGTCGGCGGCGGCGGCGGCGGCACGCCATTGATACCGCTTCCGTTTGGCGCCGGCGTCGGTCCGGCCACAAGAGTCGAACGCAGGTACCAGTTCTCGCCGGTGCCGGCACTGACACCGCCCTTGAACAGGAAGTACTCGTAGGCGCCGGCTGCTACCGGCGCGAACAACGAGAACGCACCGGGTGCCGTACTCGCGCCGTTCAAGGCCTGCACCACCAGGATGCCGTCGGCCAGCGTGGCAGCACCGCTGCCGCCAGCATTGAGCACGCCGATGCCGGTGGTGCCGGTGGCGGTACCGCCATCGATCACCAGGCGGTCGCTGGTGGAATTATCCGCACCCAGAACGGTGCGCAGGTACAGGCCACCCCCGTCACCGCGGTAGTTGCCACGCACGGTGAACACGTCGCCGGCGCCGGTGCCGGTCAGATCGATGCGCCCGCCGTTGACCACCTCCACCAGTGCGACGCTGTTGAAAGGACGAATCGCATGCCCACCGCTGCCTGCGTAGAGGGTACTGGTGTCATCCACGGTAAGCATGCCGGTGCCGGATGCGCTGTCACCCAGCACCAGATCGCCATCGAAGGTCAGCTCGGTGCTGTTGGCCAGGTTGATCGTTTCCCAGTTCTGGAAGCGGCTGACGCCAGCGGTTTTGACGTTGTTGAGATTGAGCTGGTCCACGCCGCTGCCACCGTCGAACAGCGGCACGGCACCGAGGTTGCCCTGGTTGAGGCTGCTGAGGTTGGCCACGTCGTTGTCCGGCCCCATGTCGATCGCGCCGTAGACGATGCCGCCGCCACTCCAGTTGAATGTATCGTTGCCGGTACTGAGCAGTACCTGCCCGCGCACGGTGCCATCGGTGATGGTCACGCTGTCGCTGCCCCCCACTGACGCTGATGTTGCCGCCGATGTAGGCCGTGCCCGAGATGATGATGGTATCGGTGTCGAAGCCGGTCACCACGTTGCCGTCAACCGTACCACCGGACTGGTCCCACAGATTCTTGTCCAGCTTCATGTTGACGCGGCCGATGCGGCCAGCGGTCATCCAGGCCTGGTCGCCATCCTCGAACGCGCCGATGATGCGGCCGCCACTCATGCGGAACGTATCGATGTTGTCGCCCTGCTGCAGCGCGCCGATCGTGCCGCCACTCATGACGAAATCATCGCGACCGCTGCCCTGCACCACCACACCGGTGACGGTGCCGCCGGTGACGGTCATCTGGTCATCGCCGCCGCCCTGGTCGACACTGTCGATCGTGCCATCACTGAGCAGCAGTACATCGTTTCCATCGCCCTGCAATACGCCGCCGGAGATGCTGCCGGCCTGCATCTCCAGGCGATCATTGCCGGCACCGGACTGCACGCCGGTGCGCCCGCTGATCGTGCCGCGGTTGACCAGCACGCTGTCGCCCGCACCCACGAACTGCAGGGCGATGTTGTTGCCGGTACTGATGCTGCCGGTGTTCTCGACACGGCTGCCGCCACCGAGCTGCACGGCCACGCCGCCGACCGAACTGATCGCTCCCAGGTTGGACAGCAGGTGCCCACCAGCACCGACCAGGGCGATGGCACCGGCGCCGCCGCTCTGCTGCAGCTGCGCGCCGCTGGCGACGTTGACGGTGATGCCGGCCGCACTCGTGGCGGTGATCGGCACCGTCTGAGGATTCGGCGCGTTGGCATCACAGGTGACCGTCTGGCCCGCAACGGGAGCGACGGTGTCACAGCCAGCCCAGGCCGCGCCGGCGGTCAGCAGCATGATGGACGGGACGGTCAGGGCCTGCAGCACGGAAACGGCAAGGCGGCGCGGACGGAACGCACGCGGAACGGCACGGGACATCGGGCACTCCTGGACGGGAAATCAGGAACTGCGTATGTGCGGCACTGCGCTTGCAGTCTGCCGTGTGGTGAACCGTTTCGATAGGTGAACTTGCGTGCGGGAAATCACAGTTCAGATGTGAAATCGCCCAGCCCTCACGCCGATGTGATGTGGCTGAAATCGTTCATTTTTTCCGGTATTCGAGAATCACGCGCAAAGCATCCACGCATGGCGTGGATCTACTGATCCATCGCACCCCGCCCGATTGATCCACGTCACGAGGCAATGAAGCGCATCACCAGTAGTTCCACGCCATGCGTGGATGAGGCGCCGTCAGATCTTCAGATAGATCTTCCGCCAATCCAGCCACCACGCCACGCCCCACCACAGCGCGACGAACGCCAGCGCCTGCAGCATCGACGCCAGCTCCAGCGCCTGCGGCATCGCGGTGGCCAGCTGCTGCCAGACCCACCCCCAAACACCGGTCGCCATCAGTACCACCGACATCACCGATGCCCCCAGGTACGCGGTGATCGCATTGACCCCGAAGCGCCTGCCGAGTGCCGGCCACCCCTTCTGGTCGATCAGCACGTGGCCCAGCCACAGCGCCAGCGCCGCAAGGCCGCCGGTCCACAGCACGTAACTGGGCGTCCACAGCTGCTTGTTCAACGGCAGCACCACGGTCAACAGCAGGCCCAGCACAGCGGTCGCCACACCCAGCCCGGCCAGCGCCCCGGCACGTCCGCTGCGCAGCAGGCCACCGGCCAGCAGGCCAAGCACGGTGCTGGCCAGCGCACCCAGCGTGCTCAGCAGCCCTTCGGGATCATGGCCGAGCCCGGTATCGGCATGCCATTGATAGATCCACGGTGCGAACAGCGCGGTATCCAGACGGCTGGCCGGGTTGGTCCACGGCGCCAGCTCACCGATGCCCAGCAGCAGCACCGTGTACCCCACCAGCAACGTGACCAGCACGCCCGCCTGCACGCGCGGCCGCGCACACACCGCCAGAACACCCACCAGCGCCGCGCATACCGCAATCCGCTGCAGCACGCCCCAGATGCGGAAGTGATGCGTATCCAGTGCCCACCAGATCAGCAGGTGCAGCAGCGCACCGGCCACCAGGATGCGCAGCGCGCGCTCCAGAACGCCGCGCGCCAGTGCAGGTCGCGCCGCCGCGTCCAGCGCGCGCGGCGCCACGCTGAAGGCCATCGACACGCCGACCAGGAACAGGAAGAACGGGAACACCAGATCGGTGGGCGTGCAGCCATGCCAGTCCGAATGACGCAGCGGCGCGAACACCGCGCTCCAGTCGCCCGGATTGTTGACCAGCAGCATCGCCGCCACGGTGATGCCGCGCAGGGCATCGATCGAGCCCAGCCGGCGTGGCGGCGAACTGTTCATCAGGCGGCCTCGTACTGCCCGGCAATCCAGGTGCCGCGCACCTGCAGGGCGTCATCCAGCAGCACCAGGTCTGCCTGGTAGCCCTCGGCGATGTGGCCCAGGCGATCATCGACGTTGAGGAACTGCGCCGGGTACGTCGATGCCATGCGCGCGGCTTCGGCCAGTGGCTGGCCAAGCAGCTGCACGGTGTTGCGCACCGCAGTGGCCATGTCCAGCGCCGAACCCGCCAGCGAACCGGCGGCATTGCGCACCACGCCGTCGATGGCGGTGATGGTTTCGCCATACAGCACGTAACTGGGATCGTCGGCGCCGACCGGCGGCATTGCGTCGGTCACCAGCAGCAGGCGGCCGCGCGGCTTGGCCGCCAACGCCACGCGCAGGCTGGCCGGATGCACGTGCACGCCATCGACGATGATGCCGATCCAGCTGTCGCGGTCTTCCAGCGCGGCACCCACCGCGCCGGGCTCACGCCCCTGCAGCGGCGACATCGCGTTGTACAGGTGGGTGAAGCCACGCACACCGGCATCCAGTCCGGCACGGATCTCTTCGTAGGTACCTGCGGTGTGCCCGGCAGCAACAATCACGCCACGCTCGACCAGCGCACGGATGGTCTCCAGCGGCACGCGTTCGGGCGCCAGCGTCAGCACGGTCACACCGTTGTCCAGCGATGCCGCCAGCGCGATTTCTTCTTCATCCGGCACGCGGAACTTGCTGGCATCGTGCGTGCCCTTGCGCGCCGGCGCGATGTACGGGCCTTCCAGGTGGATGCCGATCACGCCCGGTACACCCTGCGTGATCGCCTCGCGCATCGCCGCGATTGCGTCGCGCATCACTGCCAGGTCATCACTGATCAGGGTCGGCAGCATCGCCGTGGTGCCGAAACGGCGGTGGGCCTGCGCGATGGTGCGCAGTGCCGCTACGTCCGGCGTGTTGTTGAACAGTGCGCCACCACCACCATTGACCTGCACGTCGATGAAGCCGGGCAGCAGCCAACCGCCTTCCAGGTCCACCTGCTGATCAGCCTGGCCAAGCCGCGGTGCAGCGTCGGGCAACAGGGCGGTGATCTGCCCGTTCTCGATCACCAGCGCCAGATCATCGCGGAAGTCGTCGCCCGCCAGGATGCGGGCATTGCGCAGCACGGTCGCCATTACACGGTCTCCGTCACCTTGTTCAGGTGCGGCGGCAGGTCCGGGTTGAAGCCACGACGCAGCGCCAGCGCGTTGATCGCACGGTAGAAACTCTGCACGGTCAGCAGCGGTGCGCACAGCGGGTGCGGCGCAGCAGCCACCGGCAGGTTGCCACCTGCACCGGCCAGCCAAACCTGCGCGCCACGCGAGGTGAATTCCTCCACCACCGCACGGGTGCCGGCGCCGGTCTCATCGGGCTGGGCAAAGGCCAGCACCGGGAAACCACGGTCAACCAGCGCCATCGGGCCGTGCTTCACTTCGGCCGAGCTGTAGGCCTCTGCATGCAGGCTGCAGGTTTCCTTGAACTTCAGCGCCGCTTCCTGCGCCGCACCCAGGCCCAGGCCACGGCCGAGCACGAACAGGTTGGTGGCCTCGACCAGGCCCTCGGTCACCGCGCTCCAGTCGCACTGCCACGCCTCACGCATGGCATCGGGCAGCAGGTCCAGGGCGCTGCGCAGGCTGCTGTCCTGCTTCCAGTACGCAGCCAGCTGCAGCAGCGCAGCCAGCGAGGCCAGGTAGCTCTTGGTCGCTGCCACGCTCTTCTCGGCACCGGCATGCAGCGGGATGACCGTGTCGGCCAGCTGCGCCAGCGGTGAGTCCTCGACGTTGACCAGTGCGATCACGCGCGCACCGGCGGCCTTGGCCGCCTCGGCATTGCGCAGCAGGTCCGGGCTCTTGCCCGACTGCGAGATGACGATGAACAGTGCGCCGCGCAGCTGCAGTGGCGCGGCATAGACTGACCCCACCGACGGCGAGGCCGACGCGACCACCAGGCCCAGCTGGGTTTCCAGCAGGTACTTGCCGTAGGTAGCGGCGTGGTCCGAGCTGCCGCGTGCGCAGGTGACCACGAACGGCGGCGGCGCAGCACGCAGGCTGGCGGCCAGGGTTTCCATGGTGGCGTGGTTGCGCGAGAACTGGCGGGCAACCACGTCGGCCGCTTCAGCGGCCTCGGCGAACATCAGGGTGGCAGTGGGGTCTGACAGCGACATGGCAGGCTCAGGCAGGATCGGAAGGAAGGGGGCGTGCGCCGGCCGGGCGCATCGGCGCGGTCGAACCGCGCACCACCAGCTGCGGCACGAAGCCCTGGTTGTGCAGCGGTGCCGGCGCATCGTCGTAGGCGTCGCTGCGCAGCTGCGCGATCAGCAGGCGCGCGGCGTGGCGGGCGATGTCCTCGGTGGCCTGCTTGGCGGTGGTCAGCGGCGGCCACGACTGGCGCGAGAACGGGCTGTCCTCGAAACCGGCAATGGACAGGTCGTACGGCACGTTCATGCCGGCCGACTTGGCAGCGGCCAGTACGCCGGCAGCGATCTCGTCGTTGGAACCGAAGATGGCGGTGGGCGGCTCGCGCAGCGCCAGCAGGCGGCGCGCGCCGCGGAAACCATCGTCGAAGGTGTAGTCGCCCTGCACTACCAGGTGCTTGTCCACGGTCATGCCGTAGCCCTTCAGCGCGGCTTCGTAACCGGCGTAGCGTTCACCCGAAGATCGGTGCGAGCTGCCGCCCCAGAGGAAGCCGATGCGCTGATGACCCAGCTGGATCAGGTGCTCGGTGATCTCGTAGGCGGCCTCGCGGTCGTCCACGAACACGCAGGCACCGTCGGCCGGGTCTTCGGTGGCGGCGATGATGCGCACCAGCTTGATGCCGCGCGCGGTCAGCGCCTGGATCAGGTCGCGGCGTTCGGACATCGGCGCGGTCAGCACCAGCCCGGCCAGACGCGAGCGCTGCACCCAGTCGGCCAGTTCATCGGCCAGCAGTGGCGAACTGGAATCGCAGGGATGGATCTGCAGGCCGAAACCCGTCTCGCGGCACGCAGCCAGCACGCCGTTCTGCACGCCGATGATGTGGTACGGGTTGGGGTTGTCGTAGACCAGCCCGATCACGAAAGTGGTGCCGCTGCGCAGGTTGCGCGCGGACGGATCGGGCTCGTAGTCGAGTTCGGCGATGGCACGCAGCACCCGCGCACGGGTGGCCTGCATCACCGAGGGCTCGTTGTTGATCACCCGCGAGACCGTCTTCAGCGAGACCTTGGCCTTCTCCGCAACGTCCTTGATGGTCGCTCTGCGCATGGGTTTTCCCTGGGGTTGGCTGCCGTCCATCATCGCCGATCAGGCCTTGTCCTGCGGCAGGCCGGCGCGATGGCCGATCACCGAATAGAACAGGATGTACAGGTAGCAGGGCACCATCAGCAGCACGAAGGTGAGCTGGAAATCGATGTGCTGCTTGAGCAGGGCGAACAGCTGCGGAATGATCGCGCCACCGGCAATACCCATCACCAGCAGGGCCGAACCGGTTTCGGTGAAGCGCCCCAGGCCGCGGATGGCCAGCGGGAAGATGGCCGGCCACATCATGGCGTTGGCAAAGCCCAGCAGGGCCACGAAGGCCACCGACACATAGCCGTGCGTTGCCCACGCGCCCAGGCAGAACACCACGCCCAGCACCGCCGACAGGGTCAGGTAGCGCGACTGCGATACCACCCGCGGAATCACCAGCAGGCCGACCACGTAACCGACCAGCATCGCGCCCAGGGTGAATGCGGTGAACATCTTGGTCTCGTCCAGCGGCAGGTTGAAGCCATGCCCATAGGTGCCGATGGCATCACCGGCCATCACTTCCACGCCCACGTACACGAACAGGCACAGCACGCCCAGCCACAGGTGCGGGAACTGGAAGATGCTGCGGCGCTCGACCGCACCGGCGGCCACCGGCGTGGCGTTGGCTTCGGACGATTTGATTTCCGGCAGCGGCGAGAACAGGATCGCCACCGCCAGCACCACCAGCAGCGCCGCCATGGCCAGGTACGGGGCGTGGATCTTGGCGGCGAACTGGTTCAGCAGCACGGCCTTGGTCGCGGCATCGGCCGCCTGCACCTGCACGTCCAGATCGCCAATGCCATGCAGCACCACCGTGCCGATCAGGATCGGCGCCAGGATGCCGGCGATCTTGTTGCAGATGCCCATCAGCGCGATGCGCCGCGCCGCCGTTTCGATCGGCCCCAGGATGGAGATGTACGGGTTGATGGCCGTCTGCAGCAGGGCCAGGCCGCTGCCGATCACGAACAGGCCGCCCAGTGCGCCGGGGTACCAGCGCTGGGTGGCGAATTCGCCGAACAACGCGGCACCCCCGGCCATCACCAGCAGGCTCAGGCTCAGGCCCTTCTTCATGCCGGTGCGGCGCAGGATCCACGACGACGGCAGGGCCAGGAAGAAGTAGGACAGGTAGAACACCATCAGCACCAGGAAGGCACCAACCTCGCTGAGTTCGAAGGCGAGCTTGACGAAGGTGATCAGCGGGCCGTTGAGCCAGGTGAAGAAGCCGATCAGGAAGAACAGCACGCCGACGATGGCGATGGAGGTGGCCACGTTCGGGCGCGCGCTTGCAGCGGAGACGGCGGACATCGGGAAGGGCTCCTGCGGCGACGGCCGCAGAACGCGGCGTCGGAGAGTGGCTGGGAACAACGTTGTCACATTCTTTCGGTGGACAACGGCGGTTTGTCAACTTCCATGCAAGGCCGCATGAGCCTCGTGCTGCACTGCGCAACCCGATCGCAACGCGTCGTGCTGAATGCGCCACAGCCCTTGAGCCCCGTGCAGCAACGGTTCCCGCGTGAAACCCATGCTCACGTCATGTAAACGTTTACTGCACGCCGCATTCGTTGCGACGCAGCAACGAAAGTGTCACGAACTCGTTGACATCGTTGTCAGCGGGGTTACAGACTCCGCCCCAATCGCCGCCCCCGAACCCGGGGCCGGCCTCACCTGCAGCAGGAGCCCGCGTGACCGCCAGCCACCCCGCCCCGGCCCATGTCCTGTCCCGAGTCGCGCCGACATTCCTGGCCGCCGACGTCGGTGGCACCCATGTGCGCGTGGCCCGGGTCCAGGCCAGCGGTGATGCCGCCCATCCGGTGCAGGTGCTGGAATACCGCAAGTACCGCAACGCCGACCACGGCGGCCTCAGCGCGATCCTGTCCGACTTCCTGGGTGAAGGCCCGCGGCCCACGCATTGCGTGGTCGCAAGCGCCGGCTATGCCCGCGAGGACGGCACGGTGATCACCGCCAACCTGCCGTGGCCGCTGTCCGCGCGCCAGGTGGAAGCCGATGTCGGCCTGCAGCGGGTCTACATCGTCAACGATTTCGAGGCAGTGGCCTACGCCGCCGCACAGGTGGACGCCAGTGGCGTGCTGCACCTGTGCGGGCCGGAGACCGCTGCGCGCGGCCCGACCCTGGTGGTAGGCCCCGGCACCGGCCTCGGTGCCGCGCTGTGGATCCCCACCGCGCACGGCCCGGTGGTACTGCCCACGGAAGCCGGCCAGCCGACCCTCGCCGCAAGCACCGAACTGGAAATGGCCATCGTCCGCCACATGCAGCGCGACCGCGCCCATGTGTCGATCGAGCATGCGATCTCCGGCCCCGGCCTGATGAACCTGTACCGCGCGGTGTGTGCGCTGCAGGGTCAGGTGCCGACGCTGGCCAGCCCCGATGCAGTCACCGCCGCGGCCATGGCAGATACCGATGCGCATGCGCGCCAGGCGCTGGATGTGTTCTGCGGGCTGCTCGGCAGCACCATCGGCGACATGGCCCTGTTCTATGGCGCCCATGGTGGCGTCTACCTGGCCGGCGGCATCCTGCCGCAGATCCGCGAATACCTGCACGCCAGCACCTTCGTCGAACGCTACCTGCAGAAGGGGCCGATGGGCGAAGCACTGGCACGCATCCCGGTGAAGGTCGTCGAACACGGCCAGCTGGGCGTGGTCGGCGCTGCCAGCTGGTACCTGCAGCAGCAGTCGGCCGCCTGACACCGCAACAGGCTTCAACGCAATCGCAGCACGCAGTACGTGGCACGCCAACGCACGGGACTTCGCCGCCGCCCCGCGCATGTCTTCGCAACCGTAACCGAACACCGCCGCCGGCATCCAATCGAGTGATGAGGAGAGACATCATGAACACCCGCAAGACCCTGCTTTCGGCCGCCATCGTCAGCTGCATCGCCTTCAGTGCGCATGCGCAGCAGGCCGCCCAGACCGCCACCGACCTGGATACCGTGCAGGTCACCGGCATCCGTGGGTCGATGGAAAAATCGCTGGACACCAAGCGCGAAGCCAATGCGCGCGTGGAAGTGGTCACCGCCGAAGACGTGGGCAAGCTGCCCGCGCACAACGTCGCCGACACCCTGCAGCGCCTGCCGGGCGTGAACATCAGCTCGTCCAGCGCCGACGAAGGCGGCTTCGACGAAGCCGACCGTGTCAGCCTGCGCGGTACCAGCCCGAGCCTGACCCAGACCCTGATCAATGGCCACACCGTCGGCTCGGCCGACTGGTTCGTGCTCAGCCAGGGCAACAACGTCGGCCGCAGCGTCAGCTACTCGCTGCTGCCGTCGGAGCTGGTGCGCTCGGTGGAAGTGAACAAGTCCTCGCAGGCCAAGCTGCAGGACGGCGGCACCACCGGTACCGTCAACATCCTCACCCGCAAGCCGCTGGAGTTCTCCAAGCAGCTCACCGCGGAAGGCTCGATCGGCATGGTGCGTTCGGACCAGGCCAAGTCAAATGACCCGCAGCTGTCGGCCCTGTTCAACTACAAGAACGACGAAGGCAACTTCGGCGTGATGGTGCAGGCCTTCAGCCAGAAGCGCGAGCTGCGCCGCGAAGCGCAGGAAATCCCGGGCGGCTTCTTCCAGATCGATCCGAATGGCACCGTGGCCAAGTCCAACCCGGACCTGGCCGGCGTGTACGCGCCGGGCCTGCTCGGCTCGACCCTGTTCGAACAGACCCGCGAGCGCAAGGGCGGCCTGGTGTCGCTGCAGTTCAAGCCGATGGACAACCTGACCCTGGGCCTGGAAGGCTTCAGCTCGGAACTGAAGGCGAACAACTACAACCGCAACTTCATGCTGTGGGGCGGCCGCATCCTCAACGACCGCACCGTTGAAGATGCCAATGGCAACAAGATCCTGATTCCGGGCCAGGCCCCGAATCCGGGTTACGTCGTCAAGGATGGCGTGCTGTCCAACGCCACCTTCGCCGGCCAGGCCGACCGCGACTACGCGGTGTACGACATGATCTACCGCGAGTCGAAGGCCAAGACCAACTACATCACCTTCGATGCCGACTGGCAGATCAGCGACAACCTGGGCATGAAGTTCCAGGCTGGCAGCACCAAGGGCACCGGCGAAACGCCGCGCCAGTACATCGCCGAAGTCAACCTGGCCCGTGGTGGCGGCGCCACCTGGGCAACCCACGGCAACGGCTCGCCGATCGACTGGAACGTCGGTGGCAACATCGGCCCGAGCGGTGTGACCGACTTCGGCACCTGGGGCAACCAGCAGGTCACCGCGATCGACAAGGAAAAGTGGGCCACCCTCGATTTCAACCAGTACTTCGCCGACGCTGGCGTGCTGAACTCGATCGACTTCGGTGCCCGCTTCGGTGACCACAAGCGCGAGGCCCAGTCGCCGGAAGGCGCAACCCCGGGCGCGATCTGGGATGCGCTGAAGAACGGTGCGACCGCCAACTTCCCGGGCGGCTTCGCCAACGGCATCGGTGGCAGCTTCCCGCGCGACCTGTGGTACTTCACCCCGGGTGCACTGAAGGATGCGGTGACCAACAACTCCACCTGGCTGGCCGGCAATGACGGCCCGACCGGCCGCCACAACTACGGCGCCGAGTGGAAGGTATCCGAGAAGAACTTCGCCGCCTACGTGCAGGGCAACTTCAGCGGTGATCGCTGGAGCGGCAACGTCGGCCTGCGCTATGTCAACATCAAGCAGGACATCGACACCTACGCGGCGGCCATCGGCTCGACCGTGCCGGACGTGAAGAGCCTGTTCGGTGCCTGGACCCGCGAAGCCTTCGAGAACAAGCACAACCGCGTGCTGCCGAGCGCCAACTTCAAGTACGACCTGCGTGACGACCTGGTGCTGCGCCTGGCAGCCTCGCAGACCCAGACCCTGCCGGACTTCTCGGCGCTGGGCGCCTCCTCCTACGGTTCGGACCTGAACCGCACCGGTGGCGGCGGCAACCCGAAGCTGAAGCCGGTGGTGTCGACCAACTTCGACGCCAACCTGGAGTGGTACTTCATGCCGCGCGGCATGCTGTCGGTGGGTGCGTACTCGATGCGCCTGAAGGACTATGTGGCCTTCAGCACCGAGAAGCAGATGCTGTTCAGCGAGCTGACCAACCGCCTCGAGGAGTACAACATCTCGCGTCCGAAGAATGCCGACGGCAAGGTGCGCGGCTTCGAAGTGGCGTATGAGCAGCCGATCGGCGAGTACTTCGGCGTCAACGCCAACTACACCTACGCCGATGGCAGCACCTCGCACACCTGGGCCGACGGCACCGACAACCTGCTGGGCACCTCGAAGAACACCTACAACGTGGGTGCCTACTTCGAGAACGACACCTTCGGTGCCCGCCTCAGCTACACCCGCCGCTCGTCGTTCCTGATCGGCCTGTCCGGTGCCAACCCGTACTACCAGGATGACTTCGGCACGCTGTCGGCGTCGCTGAGCTACAAGGCCACCGACTGGCTGAGCGTCAGCTTCGATGCGCTGAACCTCAACAACCCGACCTACAAGTACTACCAGACCGCGGCCATCCCGACCTCGTTCTACAGCAACGGTCGCCAGTACTACCTCAACTTCCGCTTCAAGTACTGATCCAGCGGCGGCAACATCGCCGAGTCGTGCACGCACGCCGGGCCTGGGTCATTCCGGGCCCGGCGTTTTTCATGTATAGCGTTCATCGCACCGTTCCAAGGAGTCGTACCGATGGTCAAGCCTTCCCGCGCCCGGATGCGCAGCGCAGTGCTGCTGGGCAGCCTGCTCGCCCTGTTGCCGGTACTGCCGGCACTCGCCGCCGATCCCACTCCCGCCGCTGAAGCGCCCGGCCCGCAGCTGCGCGCCGGCAGCCTGATGCTGATTCCGGCCCCGGCCACCGTGCAGCGCGGCCAGGGCAGCGGCATCACCGTCCGCGCCGACACCGTGCTGTACGCAGAAGGCGAAGCAGCGCAGCGCGTCGCCAGCCAGTTCGCCGACCTGCTGGCCCGCAGCGGCGGGCCACGCCTGGCACTGGCCAAGGGCAAGGCCGCACCCAGGAGCGGCGGCATCCGTTTCGAGATCGTCCCGACCTTCCGCGACAGCGGTGAGGGCTACACGCTGGAAAGCACCGCGCAGGGCGTGGTGGTGCAGGCAGGCAACGAAACCGGCCTGTTCTATGGCGCGACCACCCTCGCCCAGCTCGCCACCGGCGGCAGCAACGGCGTGCTGCCTGCGGTGCAGATCCAGGACGCACCGCGTTTCAGCTGGCGCGGCTTCATGCTCGACTCCGCCCGTCACTTCCAGAGCCTGGACGAGATCAAGCGCGTGCTCGATGCGATGGCTGCGCACAAGCTCAACACCTTCCATTGGCACCTGACCGATGACCAGGGCTGGCGCATGGAGATCAAGCGCTATCCGAAGCTGACCGAAGTGGGCAGCTGCCGCCTGCCTGCAGGTGACGGCGGCATCGATCCGGTCAGTGGCCAGGAACATCCGTACTGCGGCTTCTACACGCAGGACCAGATCCGCGAGGTGATCGCCTACGCCGCCAAGCTGCATATCCAGGTGATCCCGGAAATCGATGTGCCGGGCCATGCGACTGCCGCGATTGCTGCGTATCCGGAACTGGGCAGCATCGATACGCCGCTGAAGCCGATCAGCGAATGGGGCGTGTTCCCCAACCTGTTCAATGTGGAAGACAGCACCGTCACCTTCCTCGAGAACGTGCTGGAAGAAGTGATCGACCTGTTCCCGGCCAGGTACGTGCATGTCGGTGGCGACGAGGCGGTCAAGGACCAGTGGGAAGCCTCGAAGCAGGTGCAGCAGCGCATGCGTGTGCTGGGCATCAAGAATGAAATGGCCATGCAGAGCCACATCATCAAGCGCCTGGAAACCTTCCTGGAGGAGCACGACCGGCGCCTGATCGGTTGGGACGAAATCCTCGAAGGGGGCCTGCCGCCGCAGGCCACGGTGATGTCCTGGCAGGGCACCGAAGGCGGCCTGGCTGCGGCCAGTGCCGGGCATGACGTGATCATGTCGCCGGTGGGTTACCTGTACCTGGACTACCTGCAGACCGCCTCGCCGAACGAGCCGCCGGGCCGTCCGACCCAGGTCAATCTCGGCAAGCTGTACAACTTCGAACCGGTGCCGGCCGAGCTGGCCGCCGACAAGCGTGGGCACATCCTCGGCCTGCAGGCCAACATGTTCACCGAGCACACGCGCAGCTATGCGCGCCTGCAGCACAACCTGTTCCCGCGCCTGGCCGCCGTGGCCGAGACCGGCTGGAGCACGACGGAACATCGTGACTTCCGCGATTTCCTCGCGCGCCTGCCGGCGCAGCTGCAGCGCTACCGTGCCTGGGGCCTGGCCTATGCGCAGACGCCGTTCGAAGTGGGCGTGGACTACACCGACAATCGCGCGGACAACACGGTGACGGTGTCGCTGGCCAATCCGCTGGGTTATGAAGTGCGCTACAGCACCGATGGCCAACCGGTGAGCGCGCAGTCGCCGCTGTACCAGCAGCCGCTGACCGGGCAACTGCCGACCACCGTGCAGGCCGCCGCGTTCTACCAGGGGCAGATGCTGGCCGCGAAGCCGACCATCGCCGCATTCACCGCGCAGTCGCTGCTGAGCCGCAGCAGCGATGAGCTGCTCAGCTGCGTGGGCAAGAAGGGCCTGGTGCTGCGCCTGGAAGACGATGGCCCACGCGAAGGCAACCGTGCGGTGTTCAACGTCGACATCTTCCAGCCGTGCTGGCGCTGGCCGCAGGCGCAGCTGGACGGCATCGGCAGTGTGGAAGTGCGTGCCGGCCGCATTCCATACTACTTCCAGCTGGCCCACGACGAACCCAAGCGTCGCTTCGAGAAGGCCAAGCGGGCGCACGGCGAGATGCTCGTGCGTCGTGGCGACTGCAGCGGCAAGGTGCTGGCGGAAGTGCCGTTGCCGGCCACGCCGGATGCCGATGGCTTCGTGACGCTGAAGGCCACGCTGCCGAAGGGCACGCAGGGCACCGGTGACCTGTGCATCAACTTTACCGGCGACACGCGTCCGGCGATGTGGGTGCTGGACGAGGTCACGCTGGGGAAATGACCGCAGGTCTGTCCTGGTGGGTGCCGACCTTGGTCGGCACCTCGGGCAGTCCATCCACGCATGGCGTGGATCTACGGGTGGGTGCCAACCTTGGTTGGCACGCCTCTACCCGCGCCAGCGCAGCAGCAGGTCGCGCAACGGTGTCAGGGCCGTGGCCATGCCGGCCAGCACGCCAATGGTGTTGGCAATCGCATCCATCGGGTCGGCGGTACGGTTGCTGGTCAACGCGCCCTGGGCGAATTCGATGCCAATGCCCATCAACACCAGCCCCACGCCCACCCACAGCAGCGGACGCCCGCGGCGGAACAGCTGCACTGCGCTGCCGGCCAGGATGAAATAGGCGAGGAAGTGCTCGCCCTTGTCGCTGTTTTCCGGCAGCGGAATCGGCGGCGGTGGAATCAGGCAGACCACGACCACCAGCAGCACCGCCAGCACCCACAGCACGGTCCACAGCCGCGGCCGCCGCAGCGGCTTGGTCAGCGGCAGCGCTCCACTCACAGGCGCCAGCTCAGGTCACCCAGCTCGAAGGCCGGCTCGAAGTCGACGCCACGTTGCAGCCCGATGGCCTGGAAGCGCTCACCCATTTCGGTCGGCAGGGTCAGCTTCTTCACCTGGTCGCGCAGCTGGATACGCCCCACTTCATCGGTGCGTTCCTCGGCCAGCAGCAGCACCTGGTCCAGGCCGTTGCCGAGCAGGAAACTGGCCTGGCTGCAGTAACCGGCCAGCTCGAAACCACCGTGCATGCCCGCCTCGGCCATCGCGGTGAAATCCACCGATGCGGTGATGTCCTGCAGGCCTGGCCAGCGATGCACGTCGTTGTGCACGTGGTGGCGGTAGAAGGCACGCACGGTACCGTCGTCGCGATCGTGCTGGTAGAACTCGCCGCGGTTGTAGCCGTAGTCGACGAACAGCATCGCGCCACGCTGCAGGCCACCGGCCACCGCCTGCAGCCAGTACGGCAGCTGCGGCAGCACTTCGGAACGGTAGCCCTCGGCGAAAGGTTTCTCCAGATAACGCTCGATGTGGCGCACCGCGCCATTGAGCAGGATGTCGGCCGGCTGCGCGCCGCGGATGAAATTGCCTTCGCCATCAAGCTCGACGGTTTCCTCGTAGACCTCGCCATCGCGGATCAGGAAGCGTGGAGTCGGCAGCGCGTCAATCACCTCGTTGGCAAACACCACGCCCTCCCAGTCCTCCTCGAACGGGCGATCGACCCAGTCCACGCGCGCCGCCAGCTCTGCTGGCAGGCTCTGCTGCAGGCGCTGCTGCTGGCGCTCGCGCAGGTCGGCACTGGGTTCAAGGATGGCGTAGCGCGACGGCAGCGCGTCCAGCTCGGCCAGGCGCAGCAGCACCGCCTCGGCGAAGGCGCCCGTGCCGCCGCCCAGCTCCAGCATCCGCGCCTGCGCACCCAGCTGGGCGAACACCGGTGCCAGCGCATTGGCCACGCTGCCGGCGAACAGGCTGCCGAGCTCGGGCGCGGTCGTGAAGTCGCCACTGCCACCGAACTTGCTGGCGCCGGCGCTGTAATAACCCCAGCCAGGGGTATACAGGCACAGCTCCATGAAGCGCGAGAAGGGCATCGCCCCGCCCTGCGCAAGGATTTCGGCGCGCAGGGCGGCGGCCAGCTGGTCGCTGTGGGCCAGGGCATCGGCTTCGGGCAGGGGGAAGGTGGGCTGCATGGCGTCTTCGAATGCGGTGACAATGGTGCACAGGATAGCCGAGCCTTGGAGGACCCTCGATGAGCGATACCCACCCCGTGGTCCTGATCACCGGCAGCGCGCGCCGGATCGGTGCGGCCATCGCCCGCCAGTTCCACGCCTGCGGCTGGTCGGTGGTGCTGCACGCCAACACCTCCAGCGCCGAGCTGCAGCAGGCCGCGTTCGATTTCGACAACGTGCGCCCCGGCAGCGTGCTGGCGCTGCAGGCCGACCTGCGTGACGCCGACGCCCTGTCCGACCTGGTGGAACAAGCGGTCACCCATTTCGGCCGCCTGGACGCGCTGGTCAACAACGCGTCCAACTTCTTCCCCACCCCGCTCGGCCAGGTCACCGCCGAGGCGATGGACGAGCTGTATGCGGTCAATGCGCGCGCGCCACTGCTGCTGTCACAGGCGGCGGCGCCCTACCTGCGCCGCCAGCAGGGCTGCATCGTCAACCTGACCGACCTGCACGGCACCGATCCAATGCGCGACCACATCGCCTACACCATGGCCAAGGCCGCACTGGAGATGGCCACGCGCTCGCTGGCGCTGGAGCTGGCGCCGAAGGTGCGGGTCAATGCGGTGGCGCCGGGTGCGATCCTGTGGCCGGAACAGGGCAAGGACGATTTCGCCCGCGAGGCGCTGCTGGCGCGCACGCCGCTGGCGCGGATCGGTACCGTGGAGGAAATCGCCGAAGCGGTGTATTGGCTGGTGGCCGAGGCCAGCTTCGTCACCGGCCACACATTGCGCGTGGATGGTGGACGCACGGTAAGTTGAGGTAGTGCCGGCCGCTGGCCGGCAACCTCCCTCATGCCAGGTCCACCACCTCGAACGCCTCGCCAAACTGCTTGTGCGCGCGCCACAGCGTGGCCAGGTCCTGCCCACTGACCGGGTCGATGAAGTCCGGCGCGATGTCGGCCAGCGGCTTCAGCACGAAGGCATGCTTCAGTTCCGGGCGCGGGATGCGCAGGTGGCCGGGACCTTCCACCACCAGGTCGCCGTAGAACACCACGTCGATGTCCAGGGTCCGGTCGGAAAAGCGCGGCCCGCTGCGGTCGCGGCCGTGCGCGTCTTCCAGCGCATGCAGCCAGTCGTCCAGCTCCTGCAGCGGCAGGTCGGTCTCGATCGCTACCGCATTGTTGAGGAAGGCCGGGCCATCGAAGCCGACCGCGGCGGTACGGTAGGCGGGCGACACCTGCAGCGCGCCGAAGCGCTCGCGCAGGGCCGTCACCGCGGCGTGGAGGTAGCGGCGGGGCTGGACATTGCTGCCCAGGCTCAGGAGCACGGTCGTCATGCGGTTCAGGTGGCAGCGATGGGGGCGTGGACATGCCGTCGTCACGGCGGCCTGCCTACAATCCGGGACGCACATGATAGGGCACCGACATGACCTATTGCGTTGGAATCGAGGTGGACGAAGGCCTGGTCTTCGCTGCCGACACCCGGACCAATGCCTCGCTGGACGATGTGCGCGTGCACCGCAAGCTGCACGTGTTCGAGTACCCCGGCCAGGCAGCCTACGTGCTGATGGCGGCCGGCAACCTGGCCACCACCCAGCTGCTGGTGTCACGCCTGGGGCGCGACGCCGGTGAACGGCGCACGCCCAACCTGCGCGACATGACCCACCTGTTCGAGGCCGCCGAGTATGTCGGCCAGCTGCTGGTGGACAGCCAGGTGCACAGCAGCCACAGCGAGCACGGCCATGACGGGGTCAACACCCAGGCCACGCTGATCTTCGGCGGGCAGATCGCCGGCGAGCGGCCGGGTCTGTACATGGTCTATCCACTCGGCAACGCCATCGCTGCTTCGCCGGAGACGCCCTATCTGCAGATCGGTGAGTCCAAGTACGGCAAGCCGATCCTCGACCGCATCCTCAGCCCGGCCACACGCCTGGAGGACGCGGCGCGGACGGCAATCGTGTCGCTGGATTCGACCATCCGCTCCAACCTGTCGGTAGGCCTGCCGATCGACCTGGCGCTGCTGCGCGATGGTGAACTGCGCATCGGCCAGCAGCTGCGGCTGGGTGCGGATTCAGCGCTGTATGCCGACATCCACCAGAACTGGTCGCGGCGGCTGGAACAGGCGGTGGACGCCCTGCCGCGGTTCCCCTGGGAAACCTTGGACCGGTAGTGCCGGCCGCTGGCCGGCAACCGCGTTGATTCCACCACACATGAATGCCGGCCAGCGGCCGGCACTACCGGAACGTCAGCCCAGCGCTTCGGCCACCGCACGGAACACCTGCTGCATCTGCAGTGGCTTGTGCAGCACATGCACCTCCACGCCGTCCGGGAATGCATCGGCCGCAACCGGCACTGCCGGATCCTCCAGCACCAGTGCCGGGCCGCGATAGCCCAGCGTGGCCATCTCGCCCAGCAGCTGGCTGGCCGGCAGCAGCTTTGAGCCTGCATCGGCGATCACCAGCGCAGGCATCGCCTCCTGCTGCATCCAGCGCAGCGCGGCCGGGCCGTCGGACGCCAGCTGCAGCTGGTAGCCCTGGCTGGACAGCGCATTGCCCAGCAGCGACAGGCGCGTGGCTTCGCCATCGACCACCAGGATCGACTGGCCGCTGCCCAAGGCCACCAGCTGTTCGATCGGCTCGCTGCCATCGACGGCGTCGTGCATCGGCAGGCGCAGTTCGAAGCAGGTGCCCTGCCCCGGCTGGCTGCTGACGTGGATGCTGCCGCCGGCGCCTTCAACGATGCGCTTGCAGGAAATCAGCCCCAGGCCAGTGCCATCTGCCTTGGTGGTGAAGAACGGATTGAACAGATGCGACAACGTATCCGCATCCATGCCGATGCCTTCGTCGGCCACGCGGATATGCATCCAGTCCACGCCATCGCGCTGGCCGGCATGGCTGGCGGTGAGGCTCAGGCGGCCGCCATTGGGCATCGCCTGGATCGCATTGAGCGCCAGGTTCAGCATCACCTGCTGGAGTTCGGTGTAGTTGGCATCGACCACCAGGCCTTCGTCCTGCACCTGCAGTTCCAGGCGCACGGCGTCGGGCACGTTGCTGCGCAACAGCAGCGCCACCGCATCGAACAGGCCATCGATCTCGATGCGCTCGCTCGGCTTGCGCGAACCGCGCACGAACGACAGCATCGATTCGGCCATCTCATGGCCACGGCGGCCGCACTCGGCGATGACATCGGCCAGATGATGCAGCTGCGGATCGTCGGTGCGCGCCTTCAGCAGGTCCGGCATGATCAGCAGCGGCTGCAGGATGTTGCGCAGGTCGTGGCTGAGGCCGGCAGCGAGCAGCGACAGGCTTTCCAGGCGCTGCGCGCGCATCAGTTCGGTTTCCACCCGTGCGCGCTCGATCGCGCTGCGTGCATCGCGGATCGCACGTGCCACCGCCGACGGCAGGCGCGCCGGCAGGTGCTTGATGATGTAATCGTTGGCGCCCTTCTGCAGCGCCGCCACCGCGTTCTCCTCACCCATGGTGCCGGAGACGAAGATGAAGGGCACCTCCGGTGAGGTCTCACGCACGATGCGCAGCGCGTCGTCACCGGAGAATCCCGGCATGCTCAGGTCGGACAGCACGATGTCCGGCTGGAACGCGACCAGTGCCTGGCGCAGTTCGGCCTCGCTTTCGACGCGCTCGAAACGGGCCTCCAGGCCCGCATCGAGCATCTGTTCGGACATCAGCTCGGCATCTTCCGGTGAGTCCTCCACCAGCAGGATGCGCAGCGCCCCCAGGGCGGGACCGGTCAGGGGCATGGGCTCACTCGAGTTCCGGTGCCTGGTTGATCAACGCCCAGAACTTGCCCAGGGTCTGCACCGCGCCGAAGAACTGGTCCACGTCCACCGGCTTGACCACATAGGCGTTCACGCCCATGTCCCAGCTGCGGGCCAGGTCGCTTTCCTCCCGCGAGGACGACAGGATCACCACCGGCAGGCGCTTGAGCTCTTCGTGCTCGCGGATCTGCCGCAGTACTTCCAGGCCATCCATGCGCGGCATCTTGATGTCCAGCAGCAGCACGGCCGGCAGGCCTTCCTCGCGGTTGGCGAAGGCACCACGGCGCAACAGGTAGTCCATCACTTCCACGCCATCCTCGACGTGCACGATGGGGTTGGCCAGACGCGCCTCTTCCAGGGCGTCGATCGCCATTTCGGCATCCGCCGGGCTGTCTTCGGCGAGAAGAATGGTGCGCAGAGTGGTCATGCAGAAGGCCCTTGTTTGTCCGCATCGATCGCGGGAGGCAGGTAGAAGTGGAAGGTGGCGCCAACGTCCGGCTCAGCCTCGGCCCAGATACGGCCGCCATGGCGGGTCAGCACGCGGCGCACGCTGGCCAGGCCGATGCCGGTCCCCGGGTAGTCACTGGCCTTGTGCAGGCGCTGGAACACACCGAACAGCTTGCCGGCGTAGGCCATGTCAAAGCCTGCACCATTGTCGCTGACCGTGAACTGATGACCGCCGTCAGGCTGTGGCTGGTAGTCCACGCGGATCTTCGCCGGCTCGCGGTTGCCCGAATACTTCACCGCATTGCCGAGCAGGTTCAGCCAGACCTGGCGGATCATGTTCTCGTCGCCGACCACGATCGGCAGCGGGGCGATGTTCCACTCCACCTGGTGCAGATGGCCGCTGTTCTCGGCCTCGGCCTGCAGGTTGGAATCGAGCATGGCGCGGGTATCAGCCACAAGTGACTGCATGTCCACCGCCTGCTGGCGCATCGCCACCCGGCCCAGCCGCGAGTAGACCAGCAGGTCGTCGATCAATGCCGCCATGCGCCGCGCTGAGCTGGAGATCACCTCCAGGTAGTGGCGGCTCTTGTCATCGGCGGCGTCGCCCAGATGGCGCGACAGCTTGTCGGAGAATCCGGCCACGTGGCGCAGCGGCGCGCGCAGATCATGCGAGACCGAATAGCTGAAGGCTTCCAGTTCCCTGTTGACCTCGGATACCTGCGCGACCTTGCCCTCCAACTGGCGGTTCAGCTCTTCCACGCGCATCTGCACGGCACGCTGCACCGTGACATCGCTGATGGTCAGAAGCACGACTTCGTCATCGGTATCCGGCAACGGCATGCGCCGCGCATTGAGCAGCATGTAACGCGCCATGCCATCGGCGGTGCGCTGTTCGTGCTCGAAATCCCACAGCTCGCGGCCACGCAGCAGCACGTCGGACAGGCGCTGGCGCACTACGGCGTCGTTCCAGGCGCCGTCGCCGACTGTTTCCAGCAGCAGGCCATCGGCACGTTCGTCCTGCAGCCCGTACAGCTCGGCGAAGGCCGGGTTGTGCAGCTGCACGCGCAGGTCGCGGTCGAGCAGCACGATGGGCTCGCGCACGGTCTGCAGCACCGAGGCCGCACGTGCGGCCGAACGCAGCGATTGTCGTTCGGCATGCAGGCGGCGGCCGATCTGTCGCTGCAGCAGCCACAGCACCAGGCCAAGCAGCGCCAGCTGCACCACCAGCGAACTCCACGACACCAGCTCGGTCTGCCTGCGCTGGCGCGCAGCCTGGTCGGCTCGCAATGTCAGCAGTTTCTGCTCGCTGGCCTGCAGTTCTTCCACCAGGCCACGGATCGGATAGCGCGTGCTCAGATCCTGCACCAGCTCGCGCTGATCACTGTTGGGCTCGGATTTCGCGAGCTCACGGGCAAGTGCCATGCGGCCTTCCAGCATCGACTCGATACGACCGATGCGGATCAGCTGGTCAGGATTGTCGCGGGTCATCCGGCCCAGTTCGGCCAGGCGTCCAGGGATGTCGTTGGCCTTGGCCATGCGCTCGCGCAGCCCCGGCGCATCCACACCCTTGGACAGCGTCAGCGCCGCCGACTCGACATCGCGTACGTCGGCCTGCAGCTGTTGCAGGGCCACACCCACGGCCTGGGTATGGTTGACCCAGGCCATCGCCTGTTCGTTGTCCTGCTGCAGTTTGCGCAGAGTCAACCACGGCACCACGATGATCGCGGCAGCGGCCAGCGCCAGGGCCGGCAACCGCCAACGGTCCCAGATGTCGTCACTGAAAACCAGCGCCATAGTTCCTCGTCAGCACGGCCGCGTAGCGTTGTCCGGGACGAGCCCGGCTGCGGCGGAACCGGCAATATAGCGCAGGCGGTCACAAGTCTGGGGTTTCAGACTGGTTGGCTGAACGGGTTACGGAAACCCCACTGCAGAGCCGAGCCCACGCTCGGCTGGTACCCAAAGTCAGCCGAGCATGCGCTCGGCTCTACACGGCAGCGGGCGCCCCATGCCGGGGCGCCCACCGGGTTCAGCGCTTGGCCGCAGCGCTGACCTTCAATGCGGCAGCATCGACGCGGGTCACGCCCTTGATGCCCTTGGCGGTGGTGACCGCCTTGTCCTTCTCGGCCTGGGTGGCCACGGCACCGCTCAGGCTGACCACGCCGTTCACGGTTTCCACCTTGATCTCGGTACCCGGAACGTTGCTGCTGGCGAGCAGGTCGGCCTTCACCTTGGTGGTGATCCAGGTATCGGTCACCGGCTCGTTGGAATCGTGGCGATCAGCATGGGTCGCCGGATGCGCACTCGTCGGCGGGCTCTTCGCAGCCGGATCCTTGGCGAATGCGGCCGAGGAGGACAGCGCCAGGCCCAGCGTGAGGGCGGAGGCAATCAGCGTGCGGGTCGTATTGCTCATCGTGTCGTACTCCTTCGGAATGTGCTGCCAGTCTGGACAGACCGACGTAGAGCAGGCGTGGCGTTGCGGTCATGCCGCTGTGAATCGGGGCATCTGCAACGACAACCGTTCAGCTTTGGCTCGTGACCCCGCGTCGTTTACCCTGCCCTTCCCACTGCCGGAGCTCTGTCATGCGCCCCGACCTGCAACTGGCCCTGATCGGCTACGGCCTCGCCGGCCGTGTCTTCCACGCACCGCTGATCCAGCACACACCCGGCCTGGCGCTGCACAGCATCGTCAGTTCGCAGCGCGACACGTTGCTGCGCGCGTTCAGCGACGTGCACGTGCGTGCCACGCCGCAGGAGGTGTTCGACGATCCGGCCGTGGATGCCGTAGTAATCGCCACGCCGAATGAACAGCATGCGCCGCTGGCAATCGCGGCACTGGCTGCGGGCAAGCATGTGCTGGTTGACAAGCCGTTCGCGCTGGACGTGGCCGAAGCGGAAACGGTATTGGCTGCGGCACGCGATGCCGGACGCATCGCCACCGTGTTCCAGAACCGGCGCTTCGATGCCGACTTCCTCACGCTGCAGGCGCTGCTTGCGGACGCGACGCTGGGTGACATTGCCGAGCGCCATGCGCACTTCGATCGCTACCGTCCACAGGTGCGCGACCGCTGGCGCGAACAGGACGGTCCCGGCAGTGGCCTGTGGTACGACCTGGGCCCGCACCTGCTGGACCAGATGCTGGTGCTGTTCGGCTGGCCCGAGGCGATCGATGCCGATCTGGCCGTGCAGCGCGACGGCGGCAGCGGCATCGACTACTTCCACGCCGTGCTGCACTACCCACGGCATCGCGCGATCGTGCATTCCGGCTCCCTGGTGGCAGCGCCCACACCGCACTTCAGCGTGCATGGCAGCAAGGCCAGCTGGATCAAACATGGCCTGGATGTGCAGGAAGCGCAGCTGCGCCGTGGTGCTGCACCCGGTGCGCCCGGCTGGGGCATCGACCCGCGGCATGGCGAGCTGGTGCGCTGTGATGCCGAGGACAACCTGCAGCGCAGCACCGTCGACAATCTGCCCGGTGACTACCGGCGGTTGTATGCGCAGTTCGCAGCGGCCATGCATGGCGACGGCGAAGCCACGGTCAGTCCCGTGCAGGCACTGCAGCTGATGCGGCTGCTGCAGGCAGGCATGGACAGTGCCCGCGAGGGGCGGCGAGTGCAGTTGGGTTGACCGGCAGGGCTGCGCCCTGCCCCCCCGGTAGTGCCGGCCGCTGGCCGGCAACAGCAAAAGCCGGCTATCCGCGAGATGGCGGAGTGGGTCCTGGTGGGTGTCGACCTTGGTCGACACGTAGATCCACGCCATGCGTGGATCTACGCCAATCGGTGCTTACGACTTCTTGATCGCGTGGCCACCGAACTCGTTGCGCATCGCCGACAGCAGGCGGTCGGTGAACGAATTCGATTCGCGCGAACGCAGGCGTTCCAGCAGCGACAGGGTGATCACCGGTGCCGGCACATCGAGCGCGATCGCTTCGGCCACGGTCCAGCGGCCTTCGCCGGAATCCTCCACGTACGGGGCGATGCCATCCAGCGACGGATTGCGCTTGAGCGCTTCGGTGCTCAGGTCCAGCAGCCACGAACGCACCACACTGCCGTGGCGCCAGACTTCGGCCACCTGGGCCAGGTCCAGTTCCATTTCCTGCTTGCGCTCCATCAGCGCGAAGCCTTCGGCGTAGGCCTGCATCATTCCGTACTCGATGCCGTTGTGGACCATCTTGGTGAAGTGGCCAGCGCCGGACGGGCCGACACGCCCCCAGCCACGGTCTTCGGCCGGTGCCAGCGTGCGCAGCAGCGGTGCGATCTGCTCCACCACCGACGCTTCGCCACCGACCATCAGGCTGTAGCCTTCCTGCAGGCCCCACACGCCACCACTGGTGCCGCAGTCGACGTAGCCCAGGTCATCCTCGGCCAGCGCCTTGGCGCGGCGGATCGAGTCCTGGTAGTTGGAGTTGCCGCCGTCGATGACGATGTCACCTTCGGCCAGGTGCGGGGTCAGCTGGCCCAGGGTCTGGTCGACGGTTTCGCCGGCCGGCACCATCAGCCACACCACGCGCGGCACCGGCAGCGCGGCAACTGCAGCGGCCAGCGAATCCACCACCTCCAGGCCGGCCTCGGCGGCGCGCTGGCGGGCACCTTCGCCCGGGTCGTAGCCGACCACGCGGTGGCCGCCGCGATGCAGGCGCTGGGCCATGTTGGCGCCCATGCGGCCGAGGCCGATCATTGCAATATCCATTGTTTCACCTTCAGTTGGGGTCTAGGGTCAGGCTGCCTGGCCTGCCGGTAGCCGCGCAGTGGCGCAGCTGCGCCTCGCGCCAACGCCGGTAGAGCGTGGTATGCAGATTGTGCACTGCCAGGTCGATCGAAAACGGGGTTCGCGGGTTGCGGTCGAGCAGGCGGGCGATGTGGTAGCCGATGGGACGTATACCGCGCGGGTGCACATAGATCACGAACTGCTGGTAGAACGGATCGTCCAGCAGCTGGTCCATGCGTGCCAGCGTGGCGTGGTAGCGCGGTTCCAGCCGCGCGCGCAGGTACGGGTCGCGTTCGAACAGCAGGCGCTCGAAGTAGCGCTGGCCAACACGCGGGATGTCCCGCGCAAGTTTCCACAGCTCGGCATTGCGCTGGTCATACCAGGCCAGGCCGCCGTGCAGCGCCAGGGCCTGCGCAGCGTCTCCGCCCACTGAAACCACGACGAAGTTCTCGGCCTGGTTGCTCAGATCATCCAGCGTGCTCTTGTCATACACGTGCTCGATGAAGCCGGGCGCGCCAACGAAGGCCTGGCGCCCCATCGCCGACGTGCGCACTGCCTTGCCATCGGCAAGGAAATCACCTGCATGCGCGCCGAGCAGGATGCTGTCGGTAACGTGCAACGCAAGGAAGGTGCCGATCGACAGTTCGCCTGCGGCAAATTCAGCATCGAATGCCGTGTCGCCATACAGTTCGCGCTGGGTGGCCAATTGAGCGACCTGACGACCGACTCCGCATTCGGCGCGCACATTGCCGCTGTAGAACGCCTGCAGCGCCTGGCTGTTGCCCGCAGTGGGCACGAAACCGCGGCCGAAGCTTCGCGTGCGCTGCCAGCCTTGCGCCTGTGCGCCGTGCAGGCCGAAGCCGATCCAACCGAGCTGCAGGCCAGAGAAACGGAATCTTGGGTTGCCCTGCAGTGCAGTAGCGGCACGTTGCGTGGCTGCACCCAGCTCGAAGGCGTAGGCGCAGACGGTTGCCGGATCGTCCAGCACCTGCTGCAGCAACGCCTTGCGCGCTGCAGCGGGCATGTCCGCTGGCCATTGCACGCGCAGATCGCCCGCCGCGTGCGCCCCGGCCAGCGACGCGCGCGTGCATACCGGGCCACCGTGCACCTGCGGTGCACCCATCGCACGCACTTCGAAGCGCCATCCCAACCGCTGCAGCAGGCCTTCCGTACAGTCCAGCGGCGCGGCAGTCACGCCCAGCGCGGGCAGCAGCAGGGCCACGCCCATCCATCTGCCGCGCACGATCAACCCTGGTCCGTGCTGGCCGGTGCCGGCTCCGGGGGTGTGGCCGCGGGCGGCACGTGCTTGCCTGCCTCCGCCGGAAGGTACTGCTGCAGGCGCTGGAAGAAGCGACGATAGAACTCGGCGTCGGTGACCGTGCTGCTGGCCACTTTCACCAGCGAGTCGTCATTGCTGCCGAACGGCAGCGATACAGATCCGAGCGCGCCGACACCGACACTGGCCGAGGTCGGACTCTTCTTCAACGCATAGCGATCCTGCACGGCACTGACGAACACCAGTGTCTGGTTCCCCCGCGGTGCGCAGGAAATACGCAGCACCAGCTGCTCGTGATCGTCTTCACGCGGCTGGAAATTCTTGCTGCCTTCCACCTGCGCCGCGTCGGAACGGGCGATGGCATAGCCCTGGCTGAGCAGGGTGCGCCGCGCAGCCTCGCACGCATCCCCCGGGCGACCATCGACGGTGCGCGAGAAGGTATCGCCGGAATCGAAGGATTCGCGCAGCAGGGTACTGTCGGCGGCACGGCCACCACAGGCCGACAGGATCAGGGCGCCGGAGAGCGCCACGGCAACGCTAGAAAGACGGGAGGCCCGCATGGGTACTCCTGCGAGGACGGTACCGGCAAGGGTAGTCCCGCAGTCGTGTGCGGCAGGTCGAAACCGGCATGACCGGGCCACCCCGTTGCTGCCGGTTCATGCACGTAAAAGGGGACGGAGGGGATTAAGTCGTTTGTGGCACTTCGCTCGCCGGGCATGGCCCGGCGCTACCGTGAACGAGGTCCCCAAACAGAAAGGGGCCGGCAATGCCGGCCCCTCCGTTTCACATGTCGCTACCGGCTCAGTCCGCCCAGCGACCGGCGCCGGTCGACTGCGGCAGCACCTGCGCCGACAGCGGGCGGTCATTGGCCAGCAGGTTCACCGCATCGGCCAGGATCGAGGCCGACTCGCGCAGCAGCGGGTCAGGACGCTTCTCGGCAGCCTTCTCGCGGGCGGCATCCTTGACGATGTCGCGCTCGTTGCCGGTCAGGCCGTCGTCGTTGCTGTCATCGGCCAGCGGGTCCAGGGCCAGGCCAAGTTCCTTGCGCATCGCCTGGCGCTCCTTGCGCTGGGTGTCCTGGCGCTCACGCTCGGCGCGGCGGGTGGCCTCGTTCAGCGAGATGTACTTCTTCGCGGCCTCGGTGCGGAACTGCTCCACGTCCTCGTTCCACCACTGGAATTCCTTGTCGGCGGCAATCCGCGCGTCATGGCGGGTTTCCAGCTTCGGCAGCAGCGGCGCGAAGTTGCCGTACTGGGTGTGCGGTACGGCGGCGATGCGGGTCCACGGCAGTGCGTTGTCGTAGGTGCTTTCACCGAATTCGGTGGCATCGACGCTGGCCGGGAAGGCCAGGTCCGGCACCACACCCTTGTGCTGGGTGCTGCTGCCGCTGATGCGGAAGAACTGGGCGATGGTCAGCTTGACCTGGCCGAAGCGCTGGGTCTCGCCACTCGGCCAACGGTCAAGGTCGACGATGTTCTGCACGGTGCCCTTGCCGAAGCTGGTCTCACCGATCACCAGGCCACGACCGTAGTCCTGGATGGCACCGGCGAAGATTTCCGAAGCCGAAGCCGAACCGCGGTTGATCAGCACCGCCAGCGGGCCATCCCATGCCACGCCCTGGTTGCGGTCGCTGTTGACGGTGACGCGGCCACCGGACTCGCGCACCTGCACCACCGGGCCCTGCTCGATGAACAGGCCGGTCAATTCAATGGCTTCATCCAGCGAACCACCGCCGTTGTTGCGCAGATCCAGCACCACGCCGTCCAGCTTGTCGTTCTTGAAGCCAGCCAGCAGCTTGGCCACGTCGCGGGTGGCCGAAGCGTAGTCGGCCGCATTGCGGCGACGGCCTTCGAAGTCCTGGTAGAAAGTCGGCAGCTTGATCACGCCGACCTTGCGCGCCGGCTCACCATTGGCGGCCGGAATGGTCATGGTCTCGCCCTTGGCGGCCTGCTCGGCCAGGCGCACCTTCTGGCGGGTCAGCACCAGGGTGTGGTGCTTGCCGTCGGCACCTTCGGCAGCCGGAATGAATTCCAGCTTGACCTGGGTGTCCTTGGCGCCACGGATCTTGGCCACGACATCGTCGATACGCCAGCCGATCACATCCTCGACCAGGCCGGACTTGCCCTGGCCGACGCCGACGATACGGTCACCCGGCTTCAGCGTGCCGTCCACTGCGGCCGGACCACCGGCGATGATCTCGCGGATCACCACCACGTCGTCCTGGCGCTGCAGCTGCGCGCCGATGCCTTCCAGCGACAGCGACATCGCCTGGTTGAAGTTCTCGGCAGTGCGCGGGGTGAAGTAGTCCGTGTGCGGATCGACGGCACTGGTGTACGAATTCATGAAGAACTGGAAGACGTCTTCGCCCTTCAGCTCGTTGACCGACTTCTCCAGCGTTGCATAGCGCTTGTCCAGCGTCTTGCGGATGTCGTCCGGCTTCTTGCCGGCCAGCTTCAGGCGCAGCCAGTCGTTCTTCACCGACTTGCGCCACAGCTCATCCAGTTCGGCGCTGCTGGCCGCCCACGGCACCTTCTTGCGGTCGTACTCGAAGCGCTCGTCGGTGGTGAAATCCGGCTCCTGCTTGAGCAGCTTGCGCGCATAGGCCACGCGCTCGCCGACGCGCTGCTTGTAGACGGCGAACACCTGGAACGCCGGCTCCAGCTCGCCGCCACGGATGGCCGAGGAGATGTTGGCCTCGAACGGTGCGAAGCGCGCCACGTCAGCCTGGGTGAAGTACTGCTTGCCGCCGTCCAGCGTTTCCAGATAGCGCTTGAACACATCCTTGGAGGTGGCCTCGTCCAGCGCGCGCGGGCGGTAGGCGTAGCGGCTGTCGGACAGCAGGCCGTAGACCAGCTTGGAGGTGGTCACCTGGTCGGCGGTGGCCGCCGCGGGCAATGCGGGCGAGTCGGCCTTGGCCGCCAACGCCAACGGCGCGACCAGCGCCAGGGCCATCAGGAATGCGGGGGCTTTGAATTTCATTGACGTGCTCGAAGGCGCCTTGCCAAGGGGGAGACTGCGGGGTGTTAAGACACCACGACAGTGCCGAAAGTTGCCGGGATTGTCACCCGGCCGCGCTCGGTGGAAAACCAGCCTAGCCGGGCCGGTGTAGCAAATTGTGAATGCAGGCGAAGGCGTGCGGACCAACGGTCCGCACCCACCATGCTGGTGGTGGCACCCATTGGCAGCGCCGGGCCGTGGCCCGGCGGCAACCGCTTACCGGACGCCGGCGCCCTTGGCCTGCACGTCGGCGTGGTACGACGAGCGCACCATCGGGCCGGAGGCCACGTGGCTGAAGCCCAGCTCGTAGCCGTAGTCTTCCAGCGCCTTGTAGTCCTCGGGGGTCCAGTACTTCAGCACCGGGTGGTGGTGCGCGGTCGGCTGCAGGTACTGGCCGATGGTGATCATGTCCACGTCGTGCGCGCGCAGGTCGCGCATGGTGGCCTTGATCTGTTCGAACTCTTCGCCCAGGCCCAGCATGATGCCGCTCTTGGTCGGCACGTCCGGGTGCTGTGCCTTGAAGTTCTTCAGCAGGTTCAGCGACCACTGGTAGTCCGCACCCGGGCGCACGTTGCGATACAGGTCCGGCACGGTCTCGATGTTGTGGTTGAACACATCCGGCGGGTTCTGGGCCAGGATCTCCAGCGCGCGCTCCATGCGGCCCTTGCCACGGAAGTCCGGGGTCAGCACCTCGATGCGGGTGCCCGGCGATTTCTCGCGGATGGCAGTGATGCAGTCGACGAAGTGCTGGGCACCACCGTCGCGCAGGTCATCGCGGTCGACGCTGGTCACCACCACGTACTTAAGGCCCATGTCGGCCACGGTCTGGCCGAGGCTGGCCGGCTCGTTGGCATCCGGGGGCTTCGGGCGGCCGTGGGCCACGTCGCAGAACGAGCAGCGGCGGGTGCAGACCTCGCCCAGGATCATGAAGGTGGCGGTGCCGTGGCCGAAGCACTCGTGGATGTTCGGGCAGCTGGCTTCCTCGCACACGGTCACCAGGCGGTTTTCGCGCAGCTTGGCCTTCAGGTTCTGCACGGCATTGCCCGAAGGAATGCGCACGCGGATCCAGGACGGCTTGCGCAGCACCGGCGCGTCGGCGAACTGCACCGGCGAGCGGTTGATCTTGTCACCGCCCAGCTGCTTGACCCCGGCCTGCAACGGCGCGGCGGACGGAGAGTCGCCCTGCACGATCTGCAGGGGAATGGAACGGGCGGTGGTTTCAGTCATGGCAGTTCCGGGGGGGCGGTCAGGCGGCCGCAGAAAGATCAGGCAGTTCGGGCGTGGGCTGCAGCAGCAGGCCGAACTGGCGGGCCAGGTGGTCCAGCAGCACCGGCTTGACGGCCTCCATCCCGGAGGGCCCGCCCAAGTCTACTACCGAGGTCACCTGCAACCCCTGATAGCCACAGGGGTTGATACGGTGGAAAGGTTCCAGGTCCATGGCCACGTTGAAGGCCAGGCCATGGAAGGTACAGCCGCGGCGCACGCGGATGCCGAGCGCGGCGATCTTGGCGCCACCGACGTAGACGCCCGGGGCGCCCTCGCGGCGTTCGGCGCCGATGTTCCACTCGGCCAGGGTATCGATGATGGCCTGCTCGATGCGGCACACGTAGTCGCGCACACCGATGCCCAGCCGTGGCAGGCGCAGCAGCGGATAGACCACCAGCTGGCCGGGGCCGTGATAGGTCACCTGGCCGCCACGGTCCACATGCAGCACCGGGATATCGCCCGGCGCCAGCACATGCTCGTCCTTGCCGGCCTGGCCCAGGGTGAACACCGGGTCGTGCTCGACCACCCACAGTTCGTCGGCATCGGTGTCGCTGCGCTGGTCGGTGAAGCGCTGCATGGCGCGCCACACCGGCTCGTACGCCTGGCGGCCGAGGTCACGGACCACCGCCGGACGCGGGGCACGGTCTTCCGGGGCGGCGTCGGCCGGGCAGCTGTCGGCTACAGCGTCCACTTCACTTCCGGGTGGTCGCGCAGCGCCTGATGCGCCAGGTCGTACTGTTCGCGGCTCTCGGCCTTGAACACGATGCGGACGGACACGTACTTGCCGTTGGAGGAATGCTTCCAGCTGATGCGTTCATTGACGACATCGATGCCGGCAGCCAGCAGCAGGCGGGGGAGCTCATGTTCCAGGCCGCGGTTGGCCGGGCCCATGGCGCTGAGCTCGAACTGGCCGGGGAACTGGAAGCCGTGGTCGGGGTTGTCGGACTTGATTTCCATGGACCCATTATCGGGCCGCAGGCCAACAAACCCAAGAGTATTCATCAACGTCAAACAGTGCACCGGTGAGTCGCTGCGTTGCAGCTGAACGACCGTTCAGCATTGGCCGTTACCCCATGGGGCGCCGCAGGACAGTGCAGGATTGTCTTCACGAGACAATGTCGTTTTCGGAACAGACAAGTGATTCGAACGCGCTCGTTCCATCACGTTCGCGCGAGTACCGTGTCGCAGCATATAACGACAGACAGAAAAAACTTCTCCCATGAGCCCCCCCTCCCAACGCCGCCTTGCAGCCCTCGGGCTGTCCGGCCTGCTGGCTGCTGCCCTCCCCCTCGCCGTCCAGGCGGCCGAACAATGTGGCCCGGACGCGATGCGCGACCACCCGCCGCAGGTCAATTTCCGCGTCGACAATGACCTGTTCGGCGGCCGCCACCAGGACCAGGGCTACACCAATGGTGCACTGTTGACCCTGGTCTCGCCCAATCTGGTCGATTACACCGACGACCCCTGCCTGCCACGCATGGCGCGCTGGGTGAACCAGTACCTGGAAGGGCTGCATCCGGGCAAGTTCGAACAGCAGAACATGATCTTCAGCATCGGCCAGGGCATCTTCACCCCGACCGATTTCAGCCGCAGGGACCTGATCGAGGACGACCGTCCTTACGCCGGCGTACTGATCGCAAACTTCGGTTTCAATGCGCGCAGCGGCGACCGCCTGCAGACCACCCAGCTGACGCTGGGCGTGGTTGGCCCGTGGGCACAGGGCAAGCAGGTGCAGAATGCCGTGCACGAAGTGCTGGGCGACGAGAAATTCAAGGGCTGGGACAACCAGCTGCACAACGAGCCCCTGTTCATGCTGACCCATGAGCGCATGCGCCGCTGGCCGGGCGATGCCAGCGTCAATGCCGATGGCTGGGGTTGGGACGCGATCAGCCACTACGGTGGATCGATCGGCAACCTGGAAACCAAGGCCAACCTCGGCGGTGAAGTGCGCTTCGGCTGGAAGCTGCCGGACGACTTCGGCAGCACGCCGTTGCGCCCGGCCGGCGAAAACACTGCGCCGACCCGCGGCGGCCGTCCCAATGGCTGGTCCTGGCACCTGTTCGCGACCTCGGACGCTGCCTGGGTGATCCGCGACATCACGCTGGATGGCAACACGTTCCGCAACAGCCACAGCGTGGACAAGCGCCATGTGGTGGCCTACGGCGGCTACGGCGTGGCCGTGATGTACGGACGCTGGAAGTTCGCCGCGGCGCGTTACCACAGCACGCGCGAGTTCAACGGCCAGCGCGAAGCACCCGTGTTCGGCAGCTTCACCATCAGCCGATCGCTGTAAGCGAGGGGCTGAGGGTGAAACGGGTAGGTGCCGGCCGCTGGCCGGCTGTTGGCACATCCGGATGGGTTCATGAGGAGCCGGCCAGCGGCCGGCACCACCCACATCCGGCCGGGAATCATGCGGAGCCGGCATCCCGAAACGGAAAAGGCCGGCATTTGCCGGCCTTTTCGTTCACCACGCCGGGGCGTGGATCATTCCGATTCCCACCACATCCAGAAGCTGTCCCACAGGCGCTTGAAGAAGCCGGCCTGTTCAACGGCAGCCACCGCCACCAGTGGTGCCTCGGCGATGACCTTGCCATCCAGGGTGACCTTCACGGTGCCGATCTGCTGGCCAGCGGTGAACGGTGCTTCCAGGGTCTTGGGCACATCGATGCTCGGCTTCAGGTCGTTGTAGCGGCCGCGCGGCACGCTCACCAGCATCGGCTGGGCCACGCCCAGCTGCACCTTGTCGGTGGTGCCCTTCCAGACCTTGTGCTCGGCCACGGCCTTGCCCGGCTCGTACAGGCGGTGGGTTTCGAAGAAGCGGAAACCCCAGTTCAGCAGGGCCAGGCTGTCATCGGCACGCTGCTTTTCCGACTGGCCGCCCAGCACCACGGCCACCAGACGCTGGTCACCACGCTGGGCCGAGCTCATCAGGCAGTAACCGGCTTCCGAGGTGTGACCGGTCTTGATGCCGTCCACGCTGCCATCGCGCCACAGCAGCAGGTTGCGGTTCGGCTGCTTGATGTTGCCGACCTGGAATTCCTTGATCTTGTTGTACGCGTAGGTTTCCGGGTAATCGCGCACCATCGCGCGGCCCAGCAGTGCCAGATCGTAGGCGCTGCTGTGGTGACCCGGAGCGGTCAGGCCATGGGCGTTGACGAAGTGCGAATTCTTCATGCCGATCTTGGCGGCATAGCTGTTCATCAGCGAAGCAAAGGCTTCCTCGCTGCCAGCCACGTGTTCGGCCAGGGCGATCGCGGCGTCATTGCCGGACTGGATCGCCATGCCCTTTTCCATGTCTTCCAGGCGCGCGGTCTGGTTGACCGGGAAGCCGCTGTAGCTGCCATCGGTACCCGCGCCACCTTCGCGCCAGGCGCGCTCGCTCATCATCACCTGGTCATCCGCACGGACCTTGCCGTTCTTGACCTCAGCGGCGATCACGTAGGACGTCATCACCTTGGTGATGCTGGCCGGAGCCAGCTGTTCGTTGATGTTTTCGCCGGCCAGCACCTGGCCGGTGGCGTAATCCATCAGCACCCAGGCCTTGGACACGCTCGGCGCCGGGGCCGGCGGAGTGGCGACGGTGGCCGGGGCGGCAGCGGCGGCGGCGGGCGCCGGCGTGGCCGGAGTCGGCAGCGGCGTCTGGGCGGAAGCCAGGCCCACCACCAGGGTGGCGGCCAGGGCGGTGGCGGCGGAACGGAAATTCATTGGACAGCAGGCTCCAGGGGACGGCCGGGAATGGAGGGTGGAACGTAACGGCCATTGTAAGGCCGGGGGAGCATGGGCCGGCAGCACCGGCCCGGGCGGATCAATCCTTGACGATCTGCGGCGAACCCAGGCCAAGACCGGCGATGCGACCGACAAGTTCCGCAGCACTGGCATGGTCGCTGGCAGGAACGCGCAGGCGGAACAGGGTACGGCCACCGGCGGCGATGTCACTGATGGTCGCGCCGACGATGCCGGCGGCACTGAGCTGGCCCATCGCGCGGTTGGCGTTGTCGCGGTTGGAGAAGCTGGCGACCTGCACCATCACCGCGCCCACCACCTGCTGCGACAGGCTGGGTGCGGCCGGCGTGGTCGATGCGCTGCGCACCGGTGCCGGCGCCACCGCGCGCGGAGTGGTGCTGGCCAAGACAACCGGAGCGGGCACCGTGCTGCGCGCCGGCGGCGCGCTCGGTGGCAGGCTGCTGACCGCCACGTCCGGCAGCGTGCTGGCCACGCCCTGGGTGGTGGCCGGCTGGCCACGCGCAGGCATGCTGTCGCCCGGCAGGCGCTTGACCAGGCGATCGATGTCGCTGTCGGCGGTGGCGCGTGCGGCTGGCGTCGGGCGCGCACTGGCCACGGCTGCTGCGGCTGCTGCTTCGGCGGCACGGCGCTCGCGGCGCGACGGCTTCTGCGCCAGCAGGTTGCCCTCACCCGGCTGCAGCGCGCGTACTTCCACGTTGCCGGTGCCACGCTGGGTGATGCCCAGGCGCACAGCGGCGGCATAGCTGAGATCGACCACGCGGCCATCATGGAAGGGACCGCGATCGTTGACGCGCACGATCACCGACTCGCCGTTGTCGAGGTTGGTCACGCGGGCGAAGCTGGGCAGCGGCAGCGTCTTGTGCGCAGCGGTGAACTGATACATGTCGTAGACCTCGCGGTTGGAGGTCAGGCGGCCATGGAACTTGGCGCCGTAGTACGACGCGGTGCCGCGCTCGACATAGTTGCGGGTGTCGTCAAGCACTTTGTACGACTTGCCCAGCACCACGTACGGCGTCTTGTTGCCGATCGCCGAGCGTTCTTCGGCGGTCACTTCCGGTTCGGGGATGCAGGCCACGTTCGGAATGTAGTCTGGCGTGCTGTCACGCACGCCCGGCTTGTACAGGCCACCGGCGGTGTAGTTGCCGCGGGTACTCAGGTCTTCCTTGGCCGCCGCGTAGGGCGAGCCTTCCGGACAGTGTGCCGGCCGCGAGCCGCGCCCCTGCACCAGGGTGCCGCCCGACTTGCCACCATGGCCGGCCGTGGCCGGCTTCTTCGGCGCGCTGCTGCAGGCAGCCAGCGCGAGGACGATCAAGCCTGGGACCAGCCATCTGATGTTCATGCCGGGGGCAGCTCCTGTCCGGCGATGGCCTGGGACAACTGGAACACGGCCATCGCGTACATCTTCGAGAGGTTGTAGCGGGTGATCGCGTAGTAGTTCTGGAAGCCCAGCCAGTACTGCTTGCCGGTGCTGCCTTCAAGCGTGATCGGCGTAGCCGTGGCGCCCGGCTGCACTGCAGCGCTGGGCTGGTAGCCGCGCTGCGCCAGGTCGGCCAGCGACCAGGTCGGCATCCATTCGGTCGGATTGAATTCCTCGCGCCCCGGCGCCAGCGTGGCCGGCACCGCCACCTGTCCGCCGCGCACCCAGCCGCCCTTCTTCACGAAGTAGTTGGCGATGGACGAGAACACATCGTCGTAGCTGGTGAACAGGTCGCGACGGCCATCGCCGTTGCCGTCCACCGCGTAATCAAGATAGCTGGACGGCATGAACTGGCCCATGCCCATCGCACCGGCATAACTGCCCTTGAGCGTGGTGATGTCCAGGTTTTCTTCGCGGCCCAGCTCGAACAGCTTGGCCAGTTCGTCGCGGAAGAACAGCTCGCGGCGCACTTCGCGTTCCAGCTTGGCCGGGTCGCCGCTGCGCGGGTAGTAGAACGCCAGCGTGTACAGCGCATCGAGCACGCGATGGCTGCCGGCATTCTTTCCGTAGCTGGTTTCCACGCCAATGATCGCCACGATCACTTCGGCCGGCACGCCGGTGCGCTGCTGCACGCGATCCAGTTCGGCGCGATGCTGGGCCAGGAACGCGCGGCCGCCATCGATGCGGGCCTTGCTGATGAACATCGGCCGGTATTCGTTCCACGGCTTGACCCGTTCGGCCGGGCGCGACATCGCGGCGATGATCGGCTGGCGCACCTGCGCCTGGTCGAGCACGCTGCTGATCTGCTCCGGCTTCAGGCCATAGCGCTTGGCGGTATCGGCAATGAAGCGGGCCCGCGCGACCTCGAACGGCACCGGTGTGAGATCGACCGGCGGTGCGGTGGCAGCGGCGGCTTCGGGCGCGGCCTCGGCCGGGCCATGGGCCTTGGCGGCGGGCTGGCGCGGCGTACTGCTGGCCTGGGGCGAAGACGGTGGGGACTTCGGCTGGGTCGCGCAGGCGACCAGGCCGAGGGTGAGCATGCAGGCCAGAGTGCGTCGAATCATCGTCGCAGGTTAGCAGGTCATGGATGAATTAAAACCCCTAACACCATGAATCACAACGATTTGCCCGCGTTCAGCGGGAAATGTGAAGACGTCGTGATCGCACTTCCCCATTCAGATAGAGGTTGCCGGTTGCGTCCCCATCCCCGCAGACGCAACCGGCGACCGGATCCGGTCGGTACCCGCGCGGCTGCCGCTCCCCAGTGGCAGTGCTCCGCGCTCCCTGTACCCGTTGGATCAGTACTGCTTCCCGCCCGACGCCCCCTCGCGCTGCAACGATTGACGGCGCGCCGTGCCGAACGGGCCGCCATTGTGCAGGCCGATTACGACAAGTCCATTGATCAGGATCAACGCAGCGTAAAAGTGTGAACCGGATTACATTTTTTATGGACTTCGGTCAGTGGCAATGCAACTGCGGGCTGCTGTGAGAACGCTTTCACAAGGGACGTTGCGCAGAGTCAGGATATTTCCAGCCAACGGCGCAGCCCCTCGTGGGTGGGGTCGGTCGCTGAAAGCAAAAGCTGCGAGTGGGTCGGTCGGGTCGGGTACGCGGGGGACGCCGTGAATCCGTCCCTGGAGGCTTGGCAGCCGCATCCATGCGGCCGACACCCCCGCGTACCCAACCCGACCGCCCTCTGACAGATTTCGGTGGCCTGCCACCCACGGAGAAGAAAAGAAGATCAAAAGCGGGTCGCGCGCTGCGCTTGCTCGTGAGCAGAGCACGGCTTGGCTCTACACAAGGCAATGAAGCGATCCGCCAGGCCGCTTTTGCTTTTGATCTTCTTTTTTCTTTTTCGTGGGTGGACGAACACGGAATCTGTCAGCGGCCGGGTGGGTGGGCAGTGCGGGGTGTCCGCCGCATGGATGCGGCGGCCAAGCCCCCATGGATGGGTTCACGGCGTCCCCGCACTGCCCACCCACCCGGCCAGCCCCCAGCAATCCGGCTTTCAGCGACCGACCCCACCCACGAGGGGCTGCGCCGTTGGCTGGAAACCTATCCCCCGTGCACGGGCCGGTGCCCTCGTACCGCCATCACCAGTCCGATGCCGGCCAACAGCGAGACCGCCGAGGTCCCGCCATAACTGATCAAGGGCATCGGAATGCCCACCACCGGCAGCAGGCCGGAAATCATTCCGCCATTGACCAGCACGTAGACGCAGAACGCCAACCCCAGACTGCCGGCCAGCAACCGCGCGTGCGTGTCCCGCGCATGCACCGCGATCCACAGGCAGCGCCCGACCACGAACAGGTACAGCGCGAACACGCTGGCCACGCCGATCCAGCCGAACTCCTCAGCCAGCACTGAAAACGCGAAGTCCGTGGTGTACTCGGGCAGGAAATCCAGCGTGGCCTGCGTCCCCTGCCCCCAGCCACGCCCGTCCCAGCCACCGGAGCCGATCGCGATGCGCGACTGCAGGATGTTCCAACCGGTGCCGAGCGGATCCGCCGCCGGGTCGAGGAAGGTCAGCACGCGATCCTTCTGGTACTGCCGCAACAGGCCGAGCCAGGCCAGCGGCGCGGCCACTGCCAGGCCCGTCGCGCCGGTCGCCACCCAGCCCCAGTGCAGCCCGGCCAACAGCAGCGCGAACACGCCGCTGGCGGTGACCAGCGTGGCGGTACCGAGGTTGGGCTGCATCAGGATCAGCACCGCCGGTACGCCGATCAGCACGGCGGCGGTCAGTACGGTGCGCGGCGACGGTGGCAGCGGTTGCCGATGCAGGTACCAGGCCATCATCAGCGGCAGGCTGAGCTTGAGCAGCTCGGACGGCTGCAGGTAGAACACGCCGAGATTGAGCCAGCGCTGCCCGTACTTGCCGGTGCCGATCACGTACACCGCCATCAGCGGCAGCATCGACAGCGCGTAGATCGCAGGGGTCCACGCGCGCAGTCGCAGCAGCGAAACGCGCGACAGCAGCCACATCGCCACCAGGCCACAGGCAAAACGCGCCGCCTGCCCGGCCACCGGGCCGGACACGCTGTGCAGCACCGCCAGGCCCGCGCCCATCAGGATCAACAACGCGACGAGCAACGGCAGGTCGATCGTGCGCACCGCCTCACGGCAGCGGCCAAGCATTCGTTTCCATTCCACGCGCGCCACGGTAGCAACGGGCGCTTGCGTGAAGCTGTCAGGGTGCTTCTGCTCTCCGTAGCCGAGCTGTGGGGTCAGATCCTTTTTCCTGTGGGAAAAGGGATCTGACCCCACAGCCGGACTCACCCGTAGCCGCCGTGCACCGGGTTGTGACTGCGCACCGCCATCACCAGGCCGAAGCCGGCCAGCAGCGATACGGCCGAAGTGCCGCCGTAGCTGATCAGCGGCATGGGCACGCCCACCACCGGCAGCAGGCCGGAAATCATCCCGCCGTTCACCAGCACGTAGACGAAGAACGCCAGGCCGGTGGCGCCGGCCAGCAGGCGCGAGTACGAATCACGCGACTGGCTGGCGATCCACAGGCAACGCCCGATCACCACCAGGTACAGCGCCAGCACGGTGGCCACGCCGATCCAGCCGAATTCCTCGCTCAGCACCGAGAACGCGAAGTCGGTGGTCTGCTCGGGAATGAAGTTCAGGTGGGACTGCGAGCCCTCGCCCCAGCCCTTGCCATCGAAGCCGCCGGAACCGATCGCGATCTTCGACTGGATGATGTTCCAGCCGGCCCCCAGCGCATCCATCTCCGGGTCCAGGAACATCATGATGCGGTCCTTCTGGTACGGCCGCAGCAGCCAGAACCAGGCCACCGGCGCAACCGCGGCCACGCCGCCCACGCCCAGGCCGACCCACCACCACGGCAGGCCCGCCAGCAGCAGCACGAACACGCCGCTGGCGGCGATCAGCACGCCGGTACCGAAGTCCGGCTGCAGCATCACCAGGCCGGTCGGCACGCCGATGATGATCAAGGCCACCAGCACGGTGTTGAAGCGCGGCGGCAGCGGCATCTTGTGCAGGTACCAGGCCACCATCATCGGCAGGCTGACCTTCAACAACTCGGCCGGCTGCAGGTAGAAGAACTTCAGGTCCAGCCACTGCCGGCCATACTTGCCGGTGCCGAGCACGAACACCGCCAGCAGCGGGATCATCGAGATCGCATAGATCATCGGCGTGGCCGAGCGGATGCGCAGGATGGGCACGCGCGAGATGCCCCACAGTGCGGCCATGCCCACCGCGAAACGCGCGCCCTGGGCCATCACCAGGCCATCGCCACCGGCACTCTTCAAGGTGGCCAGGCCAATCACCATCAACGCGCCCAAAGCCAGGCACAACACCCAGTCCAGCGTGCTGAAGAAGCGGCGCAGCATGTCGCCGGCCCAACGCAGGAACACTCTCATCGTGCGGGCTCCGCGGTGGTCGGACGCGGCATGGCCGGCAACGCGGCCGCAGCCGGCGTCCCCGGCTGTGGTGCGGGTGCAGGTGCCGGTTCCGGTGCGGGCACGCCGACCAGCACCGGGTGTTCGCCCAACTGTGCCGCAGCAAGATCACCGGCCTGGCGTGCGCCCACATCTTCATTGTCGAATGCGGTCGCACCGATCGCGGTGGTACCGCGCTCGCTGTCCAGCGGCTGCATGCCTTCAGGCATCTTGCCCAGCAGATAGGCGTCGAACACCTTGCGTGCGATCGGCGCGGCCGCCGCACCGCCGTAGCCGCCGCCCTCCACCGCGATCGCCAGCGCGATCACCGGCTGGTCGACCGGCGCGAAACCGACGAACAGCGCGCGGTGGCGCAGGTGCATCGGCAGGCTCTTCGGATTCACCGCAGCGGTGCCCTTGCGGCTGATGACCTGCGCGGTACCGGTCTTGCCGGCCATCGTGTACGGCGCGCCGGCCGCCATGCGTGCCGCACTGCCGCCAGGCAACATGGTGGCCATCATGCCTTCGCGCACCGCCTGCAGGTTGTTCGGGTTCGGACTGACCGGTTTGCTCTCACCCGGGTCGGTCGCCATCCAGTCATGGTCGAACCCCGCGCGCTGCTGGATCACCAGATGGGGCGTGCGCAGCTGCCCGTTGGCCAGCCCACTGACACCCCGTGCCAGCTGCAGCGGGGTGACCTTCCAGTCACCCTGGCCGATGCTGATGTTGACCGTATCGCCCGGGTACCAGGCTTCCTTGCGGCTCTTCCGCTTGTACGCCGGCGACGGCAGGATGCCGCCGATCTCGCCGGTCAGGTCGATACCGGTCGGCTGACCAAAGCCGTAGTACTCCATGTAGTGGTCGAAGCGCTCGATGCCCAGGTCCAGCGCCAGCTTGTAGTAGTAGGTGTTGACCGACTGCGCGATGGATTTGCGCAGGTCGGTCCAGCCATGGCCGCCGCGGTGCGAGTCACCCCACCCACGCGAGGTGCCGGGCAGGTAGAACATGCCGGTGGACAACACCTTGTCTTCCGGGCGGCGCACGCCGGAATCCAGGCCGGCCAGGCCGATCAGCGGCTTCAACGTGGAACCGGGCGCGACGCCACCGAGTACCAGGCGGTTGAACTGCGGCCGCGACGGGTTCTCGTTCAGCGCCTTGAAGTCGGCATGGGAAATGCCGTTGACGAACAGGTTGGGGTCGTAGGACGGCAGGCTGACCATCGCCAGCACTTCGCCAGTGCGCGGGTCCATCGCCACCGCCGAGCCTTCCTGGTCACCGAAGGCTGCCACCATGGCGCGCTGCAGGTCGGCGTCGATCGACAGCCGCAGGTCGGCACCGGACTGCGCGGCGACGCGGCCGATGGTGCGGATCGCACGGCCCTGCACGTTGGTCTCGACCTGTTCGTAGCCGACCTTGCCGCGCAGCTGTTGCTCGTAATAGCGCTCCAGGCCGGACTTGCCGATGTGGGTCAGCGCGGCATTGCCCTCGCCCAGGATTTCCAGATCCTTGTCATCGACGCGGCCGACATAGCCGATGATGTGCGCGAACAGGTCGCCGTACGGATAACGCCGGGTCAGGTAAGGCTCCAGCTCGACGCCGGGGAAGCGCCAACGGTCGACGGCGAAGCGCGCCATCTCCTCGTCGCTCATGCGCAGCTTCAGCGTGACCGGCAGGAACTTGCGGCGCGCCTTGCGCGACTTGTTGAACGCTTCCAGCTCTTCCGGGCTGATGCTGATGATCTTCGCCAGCCCTTCCAGGGTGGCGTCCATGTCCTTGACCTTGTCCGGGGTCACATCCAGGCGGAAGGCTGGCACGTTCTCGGCCAGCAGGCGACCGTTGCGGTCGTAGATCATGCCGCGCCCGGGCACCACCGGCCGCGGCTTGATACGGTTGGCTTCCGAACGCGTGGCGTAGACGTCGTGGTCCAGCACCTGCAGCTTGAAGTACCAGCCGCCCAGGCCCAGCAGGCAGACCAGCACGCCCAGGAAACCCAGCGCCGCACGGCGGCGGAACTGTTCGGCTTCGGCGTGCGGATTCTTGACCTGGCGGCGCGGGATCATGGCTCAGCGCCCGCGCTTGCCGAAGCGCACCGCGTCCAGCAGCACGAACACCAGCGGCCACAGGCCCATGCCCAGCAGCGGCGCCCACCAGTACGACCACGGCAGGGTGGGTTCACCCACCAGGATGTGCACCAGCGCGCTGACGATGCGATCGTTGAACAGCAGGCCGCCGATGGCCAGCATCTGCTGTGACATCGGGAAGAAGCGGATGCGCGCACGGAAGCGTTGCAGGATGAAGGCCAGCATCACCAGCCGCAGCGCCTGTTCGCCGAGCACGCCGCCGTACAGCAGGTCGGCGACCACGCCGCTGGCGAAAGCGATGCCCAGGCCGACGCGCTCGGGTGCTTCGATGACCCAGTACGCCAGTACCAGCGCCAGCCAATACGGTCGCAGCGGCTGCAGCAGCGTCGGCAACGGCAGCAGGCCCAGCAGCAGGGCCACCACCAGGCTGGCCGGCAATACCCACGGGTTGTCGCGCAGGCGGCTCATCGCTGGGCCTCCGGCGTGGTCGGTTGCCGGCCAGCGGCCGGCACTACCGTGGGGCTGGCCGGAGTAGAGCCCCCTTGTTGTTCAAGGGGGCGCGCCGACGGCGCGGGGTTAAGGGAGGATGCGGGGGCAACAGTCCTCGTCGGCGACGAGGGCTGTTGCCGGCCAGCGGCCGGCACTACCGTAGCCGACCCAGCATCGGGTGGAGAGCCCCCCTCTTGTTGAGGGGGGCGCGCTGAAGGCGCGGGGGTAAGGGAGGATGCGCGGGCCGGTTGCGCCGAAGGTGCAGTCGGCTGAGGGGGGCGCGCCAACGGCGCGGGGGTAAGGGAGGGTGCGCGGGCCGGTTGCGCCGAAGGTGCAGTCGGCTGAGGGGGGCGCGCCAACGGCGCGGGGGTAAGGGAGGGTGCGCGGGCCGGTTGCGCCGAAGGTGCAGTCGGCTGCAATTCGCTGGCCGCAGGCAAGCGAATTGCTGCACCCGGGCGCAGCAGCAGCACGTCGCGACCACGGTCCAGCTGGGCCGCCGGCTTCAGTTCGCCGACCAGGAAGGCGTGGGTATCGTCCGGGCGCAGGCCGGTGATGCTGCCGACCGGGAAGCCGGCCGGGAAGCGACCACCGAGGCCGGAGGTGACGATCTCATCGCCCACTTCCACGCCGGCGCTGAGCGGGATGTCGCGCAGTTCCAGCTTGTCGCCGCGACCGTAGACGATCAGCCGCACGCCGTTGCGGGCCACAGTCACCGGCACGGCATGGTCGGGGTCGGTCAGCAGCAGCACGGTGGAGGTACCGCCAGTGACGCTGATCACCTGGCCCATCAGGCCGCCGGCATCGATCACCGCCTGGCCGACATGCACGCCTTCGCGGCTGCCGGCGTCGAGCACCAGGCGCTGCTTCACCGGATCCAGGTCGATGTCCAGGATCGGCGCCAGCTGCACGTCCAGGCCACTGCGCTCGGCCACGTTCAGCAGTTCGCGCAGCTGAGCGTTGTCCAGCGCGGCGGTCTGCAGGCGGGTCAGGCGCGCGTTGGCCAGCAGCAGCTGGTTGCGCAGTTCACGGTTCTCGTTGACCAGCTGGCCGTGGCTGGCCGCCGAGTCCTTGACCTGGTTGCCGAGCTTGCCCGGCAGGCCCGCCAGTGCCCATACCGGCTGCACCAGGCTGTTGGCCTGCCCGCGCAGCTGCGCGAGCCAGCCGGCCTGGTCGTCAAGCACGATCAGGGTGATGGCCAGTGCGAGATAAGCCAGCAGACGCAGCGGGCTGGCAGCATCACCGGATCGGGAAGCAACGGGAGGTCCGGCGTAGGGCGGCACGGCAACGATTCAACTGGCAGAAGGCGGAAGGGAAACACGCGGGCGCCCCGCCGGTGCCGGCCCGCCATCGCGGCGGGCCGCACCCCGGAAGGGCGCGGCGGGCAGGAACGGCCGGGACGGCTTATTCCGGCGCAAAGAACTCGTTGCCGTGCATGTCGACCAGCTCCAGCGCACGGCCACCGCCGCGGGCCACGCAGGTCAGCGGATCGTCCGCCACCTGCACGTGCAGGCCGGTTTCCTCGGAAATCAGGCGGTCCAGGTCACGCAGCAGGGCGCCACCACCGGTCAGCACGATGCCGCGCTCGGCGACGTCGGCGCAGAGTTCCGGCGGGGTCTGCTCCAGCGCCAGCTTGACCGCGCTGACGATGCCCGACAGCGGCTCATGCAGGGCTTCAAGCACCTCGTTGGAGCTGATCTTGATCATCTTCGGCACACCCTCGGCGAGGTTGCGGCCGGAGATTTCCATCTCGATCACTTCCGCCTGCGGGTAGGCGCAGCCCAGCTCGACCTTGATGCGCTCGGCGGTGGCTTCACCGATCAGCATGCCGTGGTTGCGGCGCACGTAGTTGGTGATCGACTCGTCGAAGCGGTCGCCACCGATGCGGACCGACGCCGAGTAGACGATACCGTTGAGCGAGATCACCGCCACTTCGGTGGTGCCGCCGCCGATGTCGATGACCATCGAACCACGCGCTTCGGTGACCGGCATGCCAGCGCCGATCGCGGCCGCCATCGGCTCTTCGATCAGGAACACGTCACGGGCACCGGCTTCCTCGGCCGATTCCTTGATCGCGCGGCGCTCGACCTGGGTCGAACCGGCCGGCACGCAGACCAGCACGCGCGGGCTCGGGCGCAGCACGCGCGACTTGTGCACCTTCTTGATGAAGTGCTTGAGCATCGCCTCGGTATAGGTGAAGTCGGCGATGACGCCGTCCTTCATCGGGCGGATGGTGGTGATGTGGCCCGGGGTACGGCCAAGCATCTGCTTGGCTTCGGCGCCTACGGCTGCCACCGAGCGGGTGCCACCGATGGCACGATCCTGGCGCACGGCCACGACCGATGGCTCGTTCAGCACGATCCCCTGCCCGCGCACGTAGATGAGGGTGTTGGCCGTGCCCAGGTCGATGGACAGGTCGTTGGAGAACATGCCACGGAGTTTCTTGAACATCTGAGGAAGGAGTCCTGAGGGGTGTCGTGCCCGCCGCGGGATGGCGAAAAAATGGGCAGAAATCGAGGCCGACAAGCCTAGCAACCCGCCTGCCGCCGAGCAAGGAAAAAACTAGCTGAACCCGCGTCTTCACAGGCTTTCGGCCTGATCGGGTCTCACCCGGTTCTGGCCCTGAGCGGCACCAGCGGGTAACCTTTGCGCCGTCGGGCGCCCAAGGGCGCCGTTTGCTTGCCCGCCGAACCGGGCCGGCCCATCCCAAAAATTCACCGCATAGGCTTACATCGATGTCCGCTCTGATCTGTGGTTCTCTTGCCTTCGACACCATCATGGTGTTCCCGGACCAGTTCAAGAATCACATCCTGCCGGACAAGGTGCACATCCTGAACGTGTCGTTCCTGGTCCCCCGCATGCGCCGCGAGTTCGGCGGCTGTGCCGGCAACATCGCCTACAACCTGCACCTGCTGGGCGGCCAGCCGATCCCGATGGGCACCGTGGGTTCGGACTTCGGCCCGTACCGCGAGTACTTCGAAGGCCTGGGCATCGACCTGTCGCGCGTGCGCGTGATCGACGAGCTGTTCACCCCGCAGGCGTTCATCACCACCGACCACGACAACAACCAGATCACCGCCTTCCACCCGGGCGCGATGATGCGTTCCTACGAGAACCACGTGCGTGGCGTACCGGGCGTGACCTTGGGCCTGGTCGGCCCGGACGGCCGCGAAGGCATGATCCAGAACGCGCAGGAATTCCACGAAGACAGCATTCCGTTCATCTTCGACCCGGGCCAGGCCATGCCGCTGTTCAACGGCCCGGAGCTGCGCGCCTTCATCGATCAGGCCGATTACGTGGTGGTCAACGACTACGAGTCGAACCTGCTGCAGGAGCGCACCGGCTGGGACGAGAAGGAGATCGTCAGCCGGGTCAAGGCCTACATCACCACCCGCGGCCCCAAGGGCGCGGTCATCCACACCCCGGAAAAGAGCTACGACATCCCGCCGGCGCACGAGCGCCGCGTGGTCGACCCGACCGGCTGTGGCGACGCCTTCCGCGCCGGCCTGATCTACGGCATCCAGAAGGGCTACGACTGGCTGACCATCGGCCGCATGGGCAACCTGATGGGCGCGCTGAAGGTCGAGCACCCGGGCACGCAGAACCAGCGCTTCACCTTCGATGAGTTCAACGAGCAGTTCAAGCAGCAGTTCGGTTACGCGCTGGGCGCGTAAACCGAACTGCCCGCGCATTCCACCTTATCCCCGCGCCTTCGGCGCGCCCCCTTGAACACCAAGGGGGCTTTCCACCCGATGCGCTGCTGGGAATGCTGTTGGTAGGTGTCGACCTTGGTCGACACGCTGTGCCCTGGTGGGTGTCGACCTGGGTCGACACTGCCGGCCAGCGGCCGGCACTACCCCTTCTGCTGCCAGGCCGCCAGCAACGCTCGGCAATCGGCGAAATGCCAGTCGGCACGGTCCGGCCACGGGTTCTCCGGCAGGTTGACCAGCACGGTGTGCGTGCCCGCAGCGCGGCCGCACTCCAGGTCGTAGGCGTGGTCACCCACCATCACCATGTCCGCGGCCGCCACGCCCCAGCGCCGCTGGTGCTGCTGCAGGCCATCCGGTGACGGCTTGGGCACCGCTTCATCGCGGCCGATGATGTCGGCATCGTCGAACAACTCGCCGACCCCGATCGCCTCCAGCGTCAGCTTCGCCAGCGCGTGGTCGTTGCGGGTCAGGATGCCCAGCCGGCAGCCAGCCGCCGCCAGCGCGCGCAGCAGCTTCACCGCGCCCGGCGCCGGCAGCGCGTCCTCGGCCAGCGCGCGCTCGTGATCCAGCAGCCACGCGCGCTTGGCCTGCGCCGGTGCCTCCGGCAGCGCCGCGATATGGTCGAGGATGTCTTCCTCGGCGGCGATCTGCAGTGCGCGGCGGATCGCGGCGAAATCATGCACGGCTACCGTCAGCGTGCCGTCCATGTCGAACACCCAGTGCCGGATCGCGGACAACGCGTGCACTGCGCTGCCCGTCGCGATCATCACTGCCACCACTGCGGCATGCGGCTGGCGTCGACACCGCCGGTTTCGAACACGGCCGTGCGCGTGCCGCCGGCCTTGACCGGGAACTCGATGCTGATCGACTTGCCCTTGCGCGCCAGCTTCCACAGCGCCTTCTGGTCGGTGATGAACATCGCAATGGCTTCATCGGTCTTCGGGCGCCAGGCCGCCATCGACACGGGCTTGCCGTCGTCCACGGTCACCTTCACCGTGCATTGCGGACAGCGGAAATCACCGGCCTGCAGCACCAGGTAGGCGTGCCGCTTCCACTCAGGGTGATCGCGGAACACCAGCTGCACCGGCTTGGCACCACTGCCGTCCACATCCACCCGTTCCTTGCTGTAGATCGACGCCGAGACCTGGTTGCCCTTGCTGCCGACCGGAATCTGGTTGTACTGCCACAGCCCCTGCATGCGGCGCAGGTCGCGCGCGGCATCGCCCTTGGCCTTTACTTCATCGAAACCGGCCGCGATGCGCTCAGCGGCGGCGGTGTCCTTGTACTGGTCCAGCAGCGAGGCACCATGCAGGCGCGCGCGCTCCCAGTCCTGCGCAGCTACGGCCATGTCGTACTGCTTGGCCACGTCGTCGGCCTTGGCCTCCTTCTGCGCCTGCACGGCCGCCGCGGCGGCTTCCTGCGCCTTGCGCTCCTCCTCGGGATTGCTGCAGGCGGCCAGGGCCAGGGTACAGGCGGTGAGCAGGATCAGTCGTTTCATGGCAGAGGTCCTATGCGAGTGCATCCCGATTCTATCGGCAGCGAAAAGCGGATACAGCAACGGCGGGTTTCCCCGCCGTTGCTGGTGAAGCCGTGACCGGTTGCCGGCCAGCGGCCGCACTACCGCTTACTTGGCTTCAGCCTTGGCCAGCATGTCCTGCACCGAGGCGGTGGTGATCGGGTGGTAGCCCGGCTTGGCCTTTTCGAAGGCCTGCTTGGCCAGCTCCAGCCCCTTCGGGGTCTTCACCAGTTCGGCGTAGATCGGCAGGATCAGCTTGCGACGGCCGACGCGCTCGATGAACGCGGCGGCGCCTTCATTGGCCTGCTCGTAGCCGCTGCGGATCGCCAACGGGTACCAGCGCATGGCGATCTCGCCATTCGGGGTGCCGGTGAAGTGGAAGGCCTTGTCCAGCGTGGCCAGCTTGTCCAGCGGCTGGGTCGCGCCCAGGCCATCGATGAAGCGCACCCATTCCTGCGTGCTCCAGTCGGCGATGACCTGGCTGCTGGGCACGGTGCCGGCGCTGGCGAAGGCGATGCGCGCGGTATCGACGCTGCTGAAGTTGCGCGACTGCGCCTTGGCCGCGAACGCCGGGATGCCCGGCTCGTCCAGCCACGCCTTCAGTTCGGCCTCGGTCACGGCCGACGGATTCTTCGGCAGCAGGTTCTTCTTCAGGTACTCGACGAACTGGTCGGTGTTCGCACTCTGGAAGGCGTGATCATCGAACCAGCCACGCAGGAACGGATCGAAGGTCTCGCGGCCGAAGCGCTGTTCCAGGAACTCCAGGAACCACGAACCCTTGACGTAGGCGACCTGGCTGAGGGCTTCGTCGGGGTCACGCTCGTTCAGCGGCGGCAGCGCCAGTGCCTGATCGGCCGGGCTCATGTCCTTCACTTCGGCCAGCAGGTCGGTCTGGTCGATCTGCTTCTCCATCTCGGCCATCTCCTTGCCGTACAGGGCTTCGGTGATGCGGCCCTGGACGTAGGTGGTGAAGCCTTCGTTGAGCCAGATGTCCTTCCAGCTGGCATTGGTCACCAGGTTGCCCGACCAGCTGTGCGCCAGTTCGTGGGCAACCAGCGAGACCAGCGACTTGTCGCCGACGATCACGGTCGGGGTGGCGAAGGTCAGGCGCGGGTTTTCCATGCCGCCGAACGGGAACGACGGCGGCAGCACCAGCATGTCGTAGCGGCCCCAGCGGTATTCGCCGTACAGCTTCTCGGCGGCACCGATCATCTTCTCGGTGTCTTCGAATTCCTTGGCGGCCTTGTTGACCATGGTCGGCTCGGCCCAGACGCCGGAGCGGCCGGAGATCGGCTCGAACACCAGGTCGCCGGCGGCGATGGCCAGCAGGTAGGACGGAATCGGCTGCGGCATCTTGAAGGTGTAGTCACCATCACGCGCGGCCTTCGGATCATTGTCGGCGCTCATCAGCACCATCACGTCCGGGCGCGAGACCACGTGCGCGCTGTAGGTGAAGCGCACGCTCGGGGTGTCCTGCAGCGGCACCCAGGAGCGGGCATGGATGGCCTGCGACTGGCTGAACATGAAGGGCAGCTTCTTGCCCTCGGTCATCGACGGCGCCAGCCACTGCAGGCCCGAGGCGGTCGGTGCGGTGTGGTAGGTCACTTCCACCTTGGCCGGCTGTTCCGGGGCCTCGATGGTCAGCTTGCTGCCGAACACCTTGTCAGCGGCGGCCAGCTCGAACTTCAGCGGGCTGCGCGCGCCATCGGCGGCAACGGCCTCGACCTTGGACACGGTCAGCTCGCGGGTGTCGAGCACCAGCTGCTTGGCGTCCTTCTGCTTCCATTCCAGGGTGTAGGTGGCGGTGCCGCCTATCTGCTTCTGGTCGAAGTCCAGCTTCAGATCCAGCGCGATGTCCTTGATGACGACCTTGTCCGGCTCGGCGTACGAGCTTTCGTCGTGGCTGCGGTTCTCGGCGTTCACGGGAGCGGCAGGGGCCTTTTCGGCAGTCGGGGCGGCGGCGGGCGCGGCCGCCTCCTGGGAGCAGCCGGCGGCCAGGGCCACGGCCAGCGGAAGGAGCATCAGCGGATTACGCATGAATCGGGACCGTTACGGGGATCAAACCCCAATGGTACCTCCCTCCGGCCCGGCAGGCGTTGCGCGGTGCGGGGTAATGGCGGCCAAGGCCGATCCTGCGGCGGCACCCTGGGTAGGTGCCAACCTTGGTTGGCACGGATCTTTCATCGCTCGCGGCCTGCGCTGTGCCAACCAAGGTTGGCACCTACCAGAGCAGATACCCGCAGCGGGCGAGTGCCAACCAAGGTTGGCACCCACCAGAGCAGGGCTTACAGCTTGTAGCCGGAGTGGATCGAAACGATGCCGCCGGTCAGGTTCTTGTAGTGGCAGCGCTCGAAGCCGGCCTGCCCCATCATCGCCTTCAGTTCATCCTGCGGCGGGTGCTTGCGGATGCTCTCGGCCAGGTACTGGTAGCTGTCCGAATCGTTGGCGAACAGCTTGCCCAGCTTGGGCAGGATCCTGAACGAGTGGAAGTCGTAGATCGGCTTGAACCAGTCCGCGGTGACTTCGGAGAACTCCAGCACGCGGGCCTGGCCGCCCACCTTCAGCACGCGGTACATCTCGCGCAGGCCAGCGTCCTTGTCGGTCACGTTGCGCAGGCCGAAGGCGATGGTGACCAGGTCGAAGCTGTTGTCCGGGAACGGCAGGGCTTCGGCGTTGCACTGCACGTAGTCCAGGCCAAGCACCAGGCCGCGGTTGGTCAGGCGGTCACGGCCGACCGACAGCATGCCGGCGTTGATGTCGCCCAGCACCACCGAGCCCTCGGCGCCGACGCGCTCCTTCAGCAGGGCGGCGATGTCGCCGGTGCCGCCTGCCAGATCGAGCACGCGGTCGCCCGGCTTCACCTGCGCGGTAGCCACGTAGTAGCGCTTCCACGCCCGGTGCACGCCCAGGCTCATCAGGTCGTTCATCAGGTCGTAGTTGCGCGCGACCGAGGTGAACACCTGGCCGACCAGCTTCTGCTTGTCCTTGGCGGCGACGTCGCGGAACCCGAAATGGGTGGTACCGGCTTTGTAGGGGGATTCGCTCATGGCCCCGATTATCGCACCGCCGGGGGCCAGCGGCACCCCCTGCCCGTATCATGGCGGGCCACGACTTACCGGAGCCCCGCATGATCACCACGCCCGACTACCAGGCCCTGCTGCAGACCGCCATTGCCGAAGCCCGCCAGGGGCTGGCCGAAGGCGGCGTGCCGATCGGCGCGGCGCTGTACCACAACGACGGCCGCCTGCTCGGCTGCGGCCACAACCGCCGCGTGCAGGAAGGCGACCCGTCGGTGCATGGCGAAACCGATGCGTTCCGCAAGGCCGGTCGCCAGCGCCGTTACCAGGACACCATCATGGTCACCACCCTGGCCCCGTGCTGGTACTGCTCGGGGCTGGTGCGCCAGTTCAACATCGGCACCGTGGTGGTGGGCGAATCGCGCACCTTCCAGGGCGGCATCGACTGGTTGCGCGAGAACGGCGTCAACGTGATCGACCTGGACAACCAGGAATGCGTGGACCTGCTGGGCGGCTTCATTGCGCAGCATCCGGAGATCTGGAACGAAGACATCGGTGAATGAGCACCGTGCAGTGTCCTGTTGAACCCGCTTAATGAACGCTTCAGTGCCGGCACGCCCTAGTGCCGGCGGCATTTGCGGCCATTGCCGTGAACCCGTGCACAGTCAGCTGCGCAACGTGCACACGCTGCGGTAACACCCCACCCGGCCGCCGCGCCTAGGGTGGGGTTACCGGGACTCCTTTCCCCGGCGGAGCCAGCCATGTGCGCGCACGCCGTACGCCCCACGCCCGACCCGATCCTCGACGCCATCCGCAAGCGCCTGCAGCAGCAGTACGCGCTGCACCAGCGTGGCGCGCTGTTCTGGACCGCCTACCAGAGCCTGCAGCTGGAACTGGTACGCGGCCACCCGCTCGACCATGAGCGCCTGTGCAATGCGATGGCCGACATGGCCGAAGACCTCGGCGCGGTCGAGCACGCGCAACTGGTAGGCAATCGCAACGCCAGCTGCACATCGCGCTGACGCGGCATCCACTGCCTCATCGGCCACACTCGGATGAACCCCCACTCCCTTTCCACTCAACCGAACTGGATTGTCATGCACGCCGAAGTCCCCACCATTCCCCCGGTCATCAACGTTGACGCCGAGCTTGACCACTGGCGCCGCCAGCATGCCGACGGCGCACTACCGCACAACTCGTTCGGCTCCTACGTACCGTGGATCAAGTTCGCCTGTGATTCGCTGATCACCCAGCCGCGCGCCAGCAATGCGCAGCGCGACGAGATGTTCCAGACCCAGTACGCCCTGCAGATCATGCCGCGCCTGAGCGAAGCCCAGGCCCGCGAATTCGTTGATCGTTGCTGGCAGCACGTCTACCAGACCAGCCCGGTGCGCCTGCAGGACGCGCCACGCCTGCGCGCCTGACGGCTGCACGGCCCCTGCACGAGCCACTGCCGATCATCCTCGTCACCTGAGTGGGACGACGACGATGAAAGCACGCAACCTGTTCAATACGATCGCCAAGAAGGCCGCGGCCGCCACCGGCTCGCCGTGGACCTTCCTGGCCGCGGTAGCGATCGTGGTGATCTGGGGCATCAGTGGCCCGGTGTTCGGTTTCAACGACACCTGGCAGCTGGTGATCAATACCGGCACCACCATCATCACCTTCCTGATGGTGTTCCTGATCCAGCACACGCAGAACGCGGATACCGCCGCCATGCAGATCAAGCTGGACGAGCTGATCCGGGCGACGGCCGAAGCCAACAACGAATTGTTGGATCTGGAAGAACTGGACGAGGAGCGGCTGGAAGAGATCCGTCGCGAGTACGAGCAGATGGCGCGCGAAGCCGGCGACGCGCTGGCGCGGGTGCGCGCCTGCCATGCAGCGCGGCGCGACGATGAAGCGGTGTAGCAGATCCTGAAATGACAATGCCGGCCAGCGGCCGGCACTACCATCGATCATCAAGGTAGAGCCGGCCGCTGGCCGGCTGTCCTTCAGCTGCGCTCGTGCCAGCCGCCGCCCAGCACCTTGTACAGGGTGATGCGGTTGGCCTGCTGCGCCAGCTGCGCCTGCAGCTGGGTCTGCTGCGCGTTGTAGGCGGTACGCCGCGCATCGAGCAGGGTGACGAAGCTGTCCAGCCCCGCGTCGTAGCGGGCCTGCGACAGGCGGTTGGCCTGTTCGGCCGCTTCCACCAGGCGCTGCTGTGAACTCACCTGCTCATCCAGGCTGACATTCAATGTCAGCGCATCGGCGGTTTCGCGGAAACCCACCTGGATCGACTTCTCATACTGCGCCAGCGCGATATCGCGATCCGCATTGGCGATGGCGAGGTTGGCGCGCAGCTTGCCGCCCTGGAAGATCGGCAGGGTGATCTTCGGCAGGAAACTCCACACACGCGTTCCGCTGTCGAACAGGTTGGACAGTTCGCTCGAGCCACTGCCGATGCTGCCGGTCAGCGAGATGCTCGGGAAGAACGCTGCGCGTGCCGCACCGATGTTGGCGTTGGCGGCCAGCAACTGGTGTTCGGCGGCCATGATGTCCGGGCGCTGCAGCAGCACGTCGCTGGGCAGACCGGCCGGCGGCGGTGCCAGTGCAAGCAATTGCGGTGCGATGCTGTCCGGCAGCAGTGCCGGATCCAGCTGGCCACCGGCCAGCAACGCCAGCGCATTACGGTCCTGGGCCAGCTGGCCACGCAGGCGTGCAGCGTCCGTACGTGCGGTCTCGACCAGGGTACGGGTCTGGGTCAGCTCCAGCGCCGAACTGCCACCACGTTCGTGGCGGGCCTCGGCCAGGCGCAGCGAATCCTCGTAGGTCTTCAGCGTGGCATCGGCGATCTTCAGCCGCTGCGCATCAGCACCGTAGGTCAACCATGCGGTGGCCGTCTCGGCCACCAGGCTCAACTGCGCGTTGCGGCGGTTGGCGGCCACGGCGAAGTACTGCTGCAGCGCCGCTTCGCTGAGGTTGCGCACGCGGCCGAACAGGTCCAGCTCGAACTCGGCCACGCCGACACCAGCGGTGAACTGCTCGGTGACGCCGGCGTCGGTGCCACGGCGATCCATCTGGCCGGTGACGGCCACGCCGGGCACGCGGTCGGCGCGCTGTACGCGGTACTGGCCGCGCGCGCGTTCAACGTTGAGCACGGCCACGCGCAGGTCGCGGTTGTTCTGCAGCGACTGGTCGATCACCTGCTGCAGGCGCGCATCGGTGAAGAAGTCGCGCCAGCCGACGGCGGCGACATCGGCCACCTCGCCCTGCGCGGCCTCGGCCGGCCACTGCGCCGGAATCGCCGGAGCAACAGCGGTGTTCTTCGGCACCAGGGTGGAGCAGCCAGCCAGCGCGAGCGCGGCGGCAATGGAAAGGAACAGGGATGCACTTTTCATGGGAATGACTTCCATCGGTACTGCCAGATGGCAGGAGGCAATGCCGGCCAGCGGCCGGCACTACCATTTCGCTTACGTGGAGGATTTGCGCTTGAACACGCGCTGCACCACCACGAAGAACAGCGGCACGAAGAACACGCCGAGCACGGTGCCGACGATCATGCCGCCGAGCACGCCGGTGCCGATCGCCTGCTTGGCGCCGGAGCCGGCGCCGGTGGAGATCGCCAGCGGTACCACGCCCATGCCGAAGGCCAGCGAGGTCATCACGATCGGACGCAGGCGGTCGCGCACGGCATGCATGATCGATTCGATCAGGCCTGCGCCCTTCTCCAGGTTCTCCTTGGCGAACTCGACGATCAGGATCGCGTTCTTGCTGGTCAGGCCCACCGTGGTCAGCATCGCCACCTGGAAGTAGATGTCGCGCTCCAGGCCCTTGAAGGTGTTGGCCAGCACCGCGCCGAGGATGCCCAGCGGGGCCGCCAGCAGCACTGCGGTCGGCACGCTCCAGCTTTCGTACATCGCGGCCAGGCACAGGAACACGATCATCAGCGACAGCGTGTACAGCAGCGGCGTCTGCGAGCCGGCCTGGCGCTCCTGGTAGGACATCGCCGTCCACTCGATGCCGAAGCCCTGCGGCAGCTGCTTGGCCAGCTGTTCGATCTCGGCCATGGCATCACCGGAGGCGACACCCGGGGCCGGCTCGCCCTGGATTTCCATGGCCGACACGCCGTTGTAGCGCTCAAGACGCGGCGAACCGTAGTCCCAGTGCTTGGTGGCGAACGCGCTGAACGGCACCATCTCGCCCTTGTCGTTCTTCACGGACCAGAGGTCGAAGTCCTCCGGGACCATGCGGAACGGCTGGTCGGCCTGCACGAACACGCGCTTGACGCGGCCACGATCGACGAAGTCGTCGATGTATGAGCTGCCCCATGCTGCAGCCAGCGTTCCGTTGATCTGGTCGATCGACAGCCCCAGCGAGGTCGCCTTGGCCGCGTCGATGTCGATGCGGAACTGCGGCGTGTCCTCCTGGCCGTTGGGGCGCACGTTGGCCAGCTTCTTGCTGCCCGCAGCGAGGCCCAGCAGCTGGTTGCGCGCGGCCACCAGTGCCTCGTGGCCCTGGCCGCTGTTGTCCTTCAGGAAGAAGGTGTAACCCGAGGCAGTACCCAGCTCCGGAATGGCCGGCGGCGGGAAGGCGAAGATGAAGGCATCCTTGATCTGGCCCAGGGCTGCCATCGCGCGCCCGGTGATCGGCATCACGCCGTTGTCGGCATCACGCTCGCTCCAGTCCTTCAGCTTGACGAATGCCATGCCGGCGTTCTGGCCCATGCCGGCGAAGCTGAAGCCCTGCACCGAGAACACCGAGTCCACCGCATCCTTTTCGTTCTGCAGGAAGTGGTTTTCCAGTGCCGCGATCGATTCCAGCGTGCGTTCCTGGGTGGCACCCACCGGCGCCTGCACCAGCGCCATCAGCACGCCCTGGTCTTCGTTGGGCAGGAACGAGCTGGGCAGGCGCACGAACAGCACGCCCATCAGCACGAACAGCGCCGCGACGATGCCCATGAAACGCCACGGACGGTGGATGATGCCGCGCACGCCGCGCTGGTAGCTTTCGCTGGTGCGGTCGAAGCCACGGTTGAAGCCATTGAAGAAACGACCGGCCCAGCCCTTGTGTGCGACGTGGTGCTCACCCTTCTTCAGCGGCTTGAGCATGGTCGCGCACAGCGCCGGGGTCAGCACGATCGCGACCAGCACCGACAGCGCCATCGCCGAAACGATCGTGGCCGAGAACTGGCGGTAGATAACGCCGGTGGAGCCGCTCATGAAGGCCATCGGCACGAACACCGCCGACAGCACCAGGCCGATGCCCACCAGCGCGCCGGTGATCTGGCCCATCGACTTGCGGGTCGCTTCAAGCGGTGACAGTCCTTCCTCGGACATGATGCGCTCGACGTTCTCCACCACCACGATGGCATCATCCACCAGCAGGCCGATGGCCAGCACCATCGCGAACATGGTCAGCATGTTCACCGAGAAGCCCAGCATCGCCAGCACACCGAAGGTACCCAGCAACACCACCGGCACGGCGATGGTCGGGATCAGGGTGGCGCGGAAGTTCTGCAGGAACAGGTACATCACCACGAACACCAGCACGATCGCTTCGATCAGGGTCTGCACCACGCCCTTGATCGACACGCGCACGAACGGGGTCGTGTCGTACGGGATCTCGGCCTTCAGGCCGGCCGGGAAGAAGCTCTTCATGTCCTCCAGCGCGGCATCGACGCAGGCGGCGGTATCCAGCGCGTTGGCGCCGGTGGCCAGGGTGACCGCCAGGCCGCTGGCCGGCTGGCCGTTGTAGCGGGTGACGAAGTCGTACGATTCCGCACCCAGCTCGACGCGGGCGACATCACCCAGGCGCAGCTCGGCACCGTCCTGCGCACCGCGCACGATGATGTTGCGGAACTGTTCCGGGGTCTGCAGGCGAGACTGCGCGTTGATGGTGGCGTTGAGCTGCTGGCCCTTGATCGACGGCGCACCGCCGAGCTGGCCGATGGCCACCTGGGCGTTCTGTGCCTTGATTGCCGCGGTCACTTCCGCGACCGACAGGCCATAGGTATGCAGCTTGTTCGGGTCCAGCCAGATACGCATGGCGTACTTGCCACCAAACACCTGGATGTTGCCCACGCCCGGCACGCGGCTCAGACGGTCGACGACATTGGAACCGACATAGTCGGCGATGTCGTTGGCGTCCATGCTGCCGTTCTCGGACACGAACGCGATGACGTTCAGGAAGCCCGAGCTGGACTTGGCCACGTTGATGCCCTGCCGCTGCACTTCCTGCGGCAGCAGCGGCATGGCCAGCTGCAGCTTGTTCTGCACCTGCACCTGGGCGATATCCGGGTTGGTGCCGCTCTCGAAGGTCAGGGTGATGGTGGCCTGGCCGTTGGACGAGCTGTTGGAGGAGAAGTAGATCAGGCCATCAAGGCCCTTCATGTTCTGCTCGATGATCTGCGTCACCGAGTCCTCGACCACCTTGGCCGATGCACCCGGGTAGGTGGCGCTGATTTCCACCGCCGGCGGTGCGACGTTGGGGTACATCGAGACCGGCAGCTTGAACAGGGCCAGGCCGCCGGCGAGCATGATGATGATGGCGATGACCCATGCAAAGATGGGTCGATCGATGAAAAAGCGTGCCATGGGGTTCTCCGCTTACTTCGCGTCGCTGGCCGGCGCGGCAGGCTGGGCGGCCGCTGCCGGCTTGGCCGGAGCAGCGCCCTTCTCGGTGGCCTTGACCGGCATGCCGGGGCCGATCTTCTGCAGGCCTTCGACGATGACCTTGTCGCCGGCCTTCAGGCCGTCCTCGACCAGCCACTTGTCGCCAACCGTGCGGCTGACCTTGACCGGGCGCACTTCGACCTTGTTGTCCTTGTCGACCACCATCGCGGAGGTGTCACCCTTCGGATCGCGGGCGATGCCGGCCATCGGCACCAGCACCGCATCGCTGCGCACGCCGCCACCGATCACCGCGCGCACATAGGTGCCCGGCATCAGCAGGCCGTCCGGGTTGTCCACCTTCACGCGCAGGCCGAAGCTGCCGGTAGCCGGATCGACGCTGACTTCGGAGAACTCCAGCGTGCCCTTGTGCTCGAAGGTGCTGCCGTCTTCCATCAGGATGCTGACCGGCAGCGACTGGTTGTCCTGCAGGCGGCCAGCGGCCAGTTCACGACGCAGCTGCAGCAGCTCGGCCGAAGACTGGGTCAGGTCCACATAGATCGGGTCCAGCTGCTGCACGGTGGCCAGGGCATTGGCCTGCCCGGCGCTGACCAGCGCACCCTGGGTGACGCTGGACTTGCCGATGCGGCCGCTGATCGGCGCGACGATGCGGGCATAGCCCAGTGTGACGTTGGCCGCATCCAGCGATGCCTTGGCGGCGCCGACGTCTGCTTCGGCCTGCTTCTGCGCGGCCACGGCGTTTTCCAGATCCTGCTGGCTTACCGCATCAACCTTGGCCAGCTCGGTGATGCGCTTGGCGCTCAGGCGTGCAGCGTTGGCCGTGGCTTCGGCACGGGCCAGCTGGGCGCGGGCGCTGTTGGCCTGGGCGCGGTAGCTGGCGTCTTCGATCTGGTACAGCGGCTCGCCGGCCTTGACCATGCCGCCTTCGGTGAACAGGCGCTTGGCGACGATGCCGTTGACCTGCGGACGCACTTCAGCAACCAGGAAGGCATTGGTACGGCCCGGCAGTTCGCGGGTCAGGCCCACGGTCTCGGACTTCAGCGTGACTACGGTGACGTCACCCGGGCCCTGCTCGGGGGCCTGGGGTTGGCCGCCGCAGGCAGCCACGGTCGCGGCGATTGCCAGCGACAGTGCAAAGGGTCGGATTCGGCTCAGCAACATGACGGAAAGGCTCTTGGAGGAAAGGATCTCAGCCAGCGCTGATACGGCGGACCCTCCACCAGCAAAGGTGAAGACCGTGCGAACAGCGCCCACCCGGGTGGAGTGGGAGCCGGACGGGCCTGCCACGCACACGACGGGAATGATGGGAACGAAATATACATACATGCTTGTTTGTTTGTAAACCGGTACAATTCAGCCACGTTTCACCCGCACTCGTACCCTACCCATGGCCCGCAAGACCAAAGAGGACACCCAGGCAACCCGGGAAGGCATCCTTGACGCCGCCGAAGCCTGCTTCCATGAACACGGCGTGGCCCGTACCACGCTGGAGATGATCGGCGCCCGCGCCGGCTATACCCGTGGCGCGGTGTACTGGCACTTCAAGAACAAGAGCGAGGTGCTGGCCGCGATCGTCGAACGGGTGCACCTGCCCTTCATGCAGGAACTGGAACGCACCTCCACCGACCAGCGCGACACGCCGGTGCACGACCTGCGCGCGGTGATGATCCACTCGTTCATCGAGCTGTCCGAGGACGAACGCCTGCGCAAGACCATGGAGATCATGCTGCGCAGCGATGCCTCGGCCGACACCAAGGTGCTGACCGAAATGCAGCAGGCCGGATTCCGCGATGCGCTGGACCGGATGGAGCGTGCCCTGCGCCGCGCCCAGGACCTGGGCCAGCTGCGCGAAGGCGCCGACCCCAAGATCGCCGCCCGCATGCTGCATGCCACCGTGCTGGGCGTGCTGCACGGGGCGATGGTCGAACCGGACCTGATGGATCTCAAGCGCGACGGCATGCTCGCACTGGACATGACCCTGGCCGCCTACGTGAAGGACGGCGTGTTCGTGCCCGGAACGGTGCCCGAGCCGTTGCCGGAAGCGTGAGTGGCGCTGCTGCCGCCACCACCACACCCATCTGAGGACAGACCCATGATCCTGGACAACGTGGTGTGGGGCTTCATCGGCTGCGGCAGTGTCACCGAGAAGAAGAGCGGCCCCGCCCTGGCCAGCACACCCGGCTCACGGGTGGCAGCGGTCATGCGCCGCAATGCGGCGTTGGCCGAGGATTACGCGCGGCGCCATGCCATTCCCCGCTGGTACGCGGACGCCGATGCGCTCATCGCCGATCCGGAAGTGAACGCGGTGTACGTCGCCACGCCACCCTCGACGCACATGCAGTACGCGCTGCAGGCGATAGCCGCAGGCAAGCCGGTCTACATCGAAAAGCCGATGGCCATGGACCACGGCGAGTGCCAGCGCATCATTGAAGCCAGCGCCAGCAGCGGCGTGCCGGTGTTCGTGGCCTATTACCGCCGCGCCCTGCCCCGCTTCGCCCAGGTGAAGCAGCTGCTGGACAACGGCACGATCGGCACACCGCGCAGCGTGCGCGCCACCCTGCATCGGCCGCATTCGGCGAACGCCGCATCGCCGGACTTCTGGCGGACCAACCCGGCGATCGCCGGCGGCGGCCTGTTCGTCGATCTGGGCTCGCATACCCTGGACCTGCTCGACCATCTGCTGGGGCCACTGAGCGAAGTGCGTGGCCTGGCCAGTTCGTTGACTGGCGCCTACCCCGCCGAGGACAGCGTCTCGATGTGCTTCCGCACCGGGGCGGGCGCGCACGGCATCGCGCAATGGAGTTTCTGCGCCTTCCGCCGCCAGGATGAGATCGAGATCACCGGCGACCACGGGCAGCTGCGCTTTGCCACGTTCGAGGACGTTCCGGTGGTTCTGGAGACCGAAGCGGGCGTGCAGGCATTCGATATCCCGAACCCGCGGTCGATCCAGCAGCCATTGATCGCCACCCTCGTGGACGAGCTGCGCGGCAAAGGGCGCTCACCGTCGACCGGCATCAGCGCCGCGCGCACCAGCGCGGTGATCGACCAGGTGCTGCAGGTCTACCGCGCCCTACACCCGCACTGACCGCCAACAAAAAGGCCGCCTTTCGGCGGCCTCATGCTTTGCAGCGTCGGCACTACAGGATGTAGCGGCTCAGGTCCGGGTCCTGCACCAGCTCGCCCAGGTGCGCATCGACATAAGCACTGTCGATGGCCAGGGTCTCACCATCGCGGTCCGGTGCCTCGTAGCTGAGCGAATCCAGCAGGCGTTCCAGCACGGTGTGCAGGCGACGGGCGCCGATGTTCTCCTGCCGCTCGTTCACCTGGAAGGCGATCTCGGCCAGGCGCTCGATGGCGTCGGCGGTGAAGCTGACCTTGACGCCTTCGGTAGCCAGCAGCGCTTCGTACTGCTTGGTCAGCGCGGCCTTCGGCTCGGTCAGGATGCGCACGAAGTCGCCCTTGCTCAGCGCGCCCAGCTCGACGCGGATCGGGAAGCGGCCCTGCAGCTCCGGGATCAGATCGCTGGGCTTGGCCAGGTGGAACGCACCAGAGGCGATGAACAGGATGTGGTCGGTCTTGATCGTGCCGTACTTGGTGGACACGTTGGAGCCTTCCACCAGCGGCAGCAGGTCGCGCTGCACGCCTTCGCGGGAGACGTCGCCTCCGCCCACGTTATCGCCGCGCTTGGCGACCTTGTCGATCTCGTCGATGAAGACGATGCCGTGCTGCTCGCAGGCTTCGATGGCCGCGGTGCGGATATCGTCTTCGTTGACCAGCTTGCCGGCCTCTTCTTCCACCAGCAGCGGACGCGCGGCCTTGATGGTCAGCGTGCGCTTGTGCGCCTTGGCACCACCGCCGAGGTTGGCGAACATCGACTTCAGCTGCTGGCCCATTTCCTCCATGCCCGGCGGGGTCATGATGTCCATGCTGACGTTGGCGGCCAGGTCGAGCTCGATCTCGCGCTCGTCCAGCTCACCGTTGCGCAGCATCTTGCGGAACTTGATGCGGGTCTCGTTGTCCTGTGCCGACGGTTCATTGCGGGCGACTTCCGGATCGAAACCGATGCCACCGCTGCGGCGCGGCAGCAGCGCATCGAGGATGCGGTCTTCGGCACGCTCTTCGGCCTGGGTGCGCACGCGCACCTTGGCCTGCTCGCGGTACAACTTCACTGCGGTATCGGCCAGGTCACGGATGATCTGCTCGACATCCTTGCCGACGTAGCCGACTTCGGTGAAACGGGTCGCTTCGACCTTCACGAACGGCGCGTTGGCCAGCGTGGCCAGGCGACGCGCGATCTCGGTCTTGCCGACGCCGGTGGGGCCGATCATCAGGATGTTCTTCGGCATCACTTCATTGCGCAGCTCCGGCACCAGCTGCATGCGGCGCCAGCGGTTGCGCAGGGCAATGGCCACCGCGCGCTTGGCGTCGTGCTGGCCCACGATATGCCGGTCCAGTTCCTGCACGATCTCGCGCGGGGTCATGGTGGCGGAGGAAACTTCGATCTTCGACATGGATGTGCTCACGGATTCAGTGTCGGTAGTGCCGGCCGCTGGCCGGCAACCAGGCACGCGTGCGGGGGATCATGAGGTTGCCGGCCAGCAGCCGGCACGACCCTCACAGCTCCTCGACCACCACGTTGCGGTTGGTGTAGATGCAGATATCGCCGGCAATGCCGATCGCTTCGCTGGCGATGGTGCGCGCATCCAGTTCGGTGTGCGCCATCAACGCACGTGCGGCCGACAGCGCATAGGAACCACCCGAGCCGATGGCGATGATGCCGTCCTCCGGTTCGATCACATCGCCGGTGCCGCTGATGATCAGCGAGGTTTCCTTGTCGGCCACTGCCAGCAGGGCCTCGAGCTTGCCCAGGCGGCGCTCGGTGCGCCAATCCTTGGCCAGCTCGACCGCAGCGCGCTGCAGCTGGCCGTGCTTTTCCAGCTTGGCCTCGAACAGCTCGAACAGGGTGAACGCGTCGGCGGCGGCACCGGCGAAGCCGGCCAGCACCTGGCCATCACGGCCAAGGCGGCGCACCTTGCGCGCATTACCCTTCATCACGGTGTGGCCCAGCGTGACCTGACCGTCGCCGGCAATGGCCACGTGCTCGCCGCGACGGACGCAGACGATGGTGGTGGCGTGGAAAACATTGGGATTCTGACTGGGGTCCATGCGGCCTCCGATAGCTGTTCACGGGACATGGGGACAGCGCCGGGTGCGATCAAGCCTGTGCGGATGGCTGCCGTTCAGCGCTTGGCGTGCGATGGCCGATCCGGATTCGGCTCGATCCCCCAGGCGAGGTACCAGTCTTCGCCCTGCGTCTCGATCGGGTGCTGGGTGCGGCCGGAGCCGTTGCCGCAGGCCAGTGCGTCAGCGGCGCAGTAGCGGTCGCAGCCCCAGCAGATGCGCTCGGGATGCTTGGGATGCAGGGGAATGGGCTTTGCCATGGTCGGCAGCTCCTCGTGGCCTGCGGCCACGATGCGCTGGTGCGCCCTGCCCCGCCCTGATCCAGGTCAAGGGCGGTCTATTCAGCCTTGTCGTCCCTGCTGCGGCGCTTCGCGCGCGGATGCGCGGCGTCGTAGACCTTGGCCAGGTGCTGGAAATCGAGGTGGGTGTAGATCTGGGTGGTGGCGATGTCGGCATGGCCCAGCAGCTCCTGCACGCCACGCAGATCGCCGGACGATTCCAGGATATGGCTGGCGAAGCTGTGCCGCAGCATGTGCGGATGCACGTGCTTGAACAGGCCCTGGCGCCGCGCCAGCTGGCGGATGCGGATCTGCACCGCGCGTTGGCTGATCGGCCCGTTGCGGCCGGGAAACACCGGCGAGGCCGGGCCACCACCACTCTCCGTACGCCACGCCTGCAGCGCTTCGCGCGCCGGCCGGCCGAACGGCACGCGGCGTTGGCGATTGCCCTTGCCCAGCACGTTGACCAGGCCGCTAGCGAAATCCAGATCACGCCAGGTCAGCGCGCAGACTTCGCTCAGGCGCAGGCCGGAGGAGTAGAACAGTTCCAGCAACGCGCGGTCGCGGCGGCCGAGCTCGCCTTCCGGTTCCAGCTCGACCAACTGCACGGCTTCGTCGGCATCAAGCACCTGCGGCAACCGGCGCGGCGCACGCGGCGCCTTCAGCGTCGCCGCCGGACTGACCTCGATGCGCCCGTGCTTGAGCAGCCAGGCATAGAAGCTACGGCACGCCGACAACCTGCGCTGCAGGCTCTTCGCGGACAGGCCACGGCGATGTTCATCGGCAACAAACTGGCGCAGCGCGTCGGCATCGAGTGCCTCCACCGCTACACCACGCGGCTCCGCCCAGGCCGACAGCGCGTCCAGGTCGCGACGGTAGGCGTCGAGCGTATGCGCCGACATCCGCCGCTCCACCTGCAGATGTTGCAGGAAGGCCTGTACCGCGCTCATCGTCGTGGCGTCCTGCTCAGCCCGCGAAGCGCTTCAGGCCGGTGACCAGCGCGTCGCCCATCATGCGCAGGAACAGCGTGCCCATGCCCGGATAGAAGCGGTTCGGATCGTGGCTGCCGACCGCGATCAGGCCCACGCCCGGCAGCGGCAGCAGTGCGGTGGTCTGCACCTCCTCGCTGCGCACGCCATACAGCACGGCATTCTTCTCCGGCTGCAGGCGGCCGCAGATCGGCTCGCCGTCCTTAAGGCAGTCGCGGAACGGGCCCAGCTGCGCATCATCGGCAGCGATCACCTGCAGCCAGTCGGCCTGTTCCAGCCCGGCCACCGGTGCATGCACCACCAGTCGCACCAGATCGCCGGCAAAGTCTTCCTGCAGCGAGGCAGCCATCGCACGCAGGGTATCGGCCGCGTTGTCCTGCTTCATCAGCGCCAGGGTCAGCTGGTGCGTGCGCACTGCCAGGCGTTCATTGACCTGGGCGGTGGCGCCCAGATCGGCCAACCGTCGCGCCAGCTCGCGGTTCTTCTCGCGCAGCACTTCCAGCTGGTAGCTGGCCAGCGACGCGGTCGGGCCGTCGTCGCGCGGTACCACCAGGGTCAGGGCCAGGTCCGGGAACTGCTTGAGGAAGCCGGGATGTCGCCGCAACCAGGCAGCGACTTCATGGGCTCCGAGCTTGTCGACGGTTTCGGTCATGCGATCCACTCCCCTTCGAAGACAAATGCGGTCGGGCCGGCCATCACCACCGGTTGGCCATCGCCCGGCCACTGGATGCGCAGGTCACCCCCGGGCAGGCTGATGCGCGCATCGCGCTGCAGGCGACCGCGCTGCATCAGGGTCACTGCTGCGGCACAGGCGCCGCTGCCGCAGGCCAGGGTTTCGCCGACGCCGCGCTCGAACACACGCAGACGTGCATGCGCCGGGCCCATCACCTGGGCGAAGCCCACGTTCACCGAGCGCGGGAACGACGCATGCTGCTGCAGCAGCGCACCGACGCGTTCGACCGGTGCCGCATCGATCAGGCCCACTTCGATCACCGCGTGCGGATTGCCCATCGACACCGCGGCGAAGCGTACGCTTTCGCCCTGCAGCGGCAGCAGGTACTCCTCGCGCGCATGGGCAAAGCCCATCAGCGGCACGTTGGCCGGCTCGAACGCAGGCACGCCCATGGTCACCGCGAATTGACCATCGCCAAGCACCTTCACCTCATGGCTGGCCAGCGGGCTGTCGATGACGAACTGATCACCCTGCGCACTGCCTTCGCGCACCAGCCAGGCCGCGATGCAGCGCGCGCCGTTGCCGCACTGCTCGGAGTTGGAACCGTCGGCATTCCAGATGCGGTACGAAGCCACCGAGCCTTCCGCGCGCGGTGCCTCGATGGTCAGGATCTGATCGCAGCCGACGCCGGTGTGGCGGTCGGCCAGGCGCGCGGCCAGTTCAGGCGTGGGCGGCGCGGTGCCGTCACGCAGGTCGATCACTACGAAATCATTGCCTGCGCCATGCATCTTGCTGAAGCGCAGCGCCTTGGAACCGGCCTTACTCATTCCCGCCGCCCACCTTCTTCGCAGGCGCAGGCGCCGGTTGCGTGGTCGGTACAGCCGGGTCCACGGTCGTGGCCGGAGTGCCGCTGCCCTGGGTCTCCACCGGGGTCGCTTCGGTAGCGGGCTCGGCAACCGGTTCGACGGTTTCTTCCACCGGCACCGGCTTCTGCGGCAGCACCAGCGGGCCCTTGTTGCCGCAGGCGGCGAGGAACAGCAGCGAAGCCGCTGCCAGCGGAATCAGGATGGCGTTTCGATGGGGGATCTTCATGCCCCGAGTATAGCCATTGGCGGCTGAGCGGTTGGTGCAGGGGATCGGGTTGCCGGCCAGCGGCCGGCACCACCGCAGGCGGTCAATCCGCAGGCGGCGGCAGCGGCCGGGTCCACAGCCAGATCGCCACCACGGTCATGCTGCCGATCGAGAACCACTTCACCCAGGCAATCGGCACGCACCACAGCATGATGCCGGCGCATACCGCCATGGTGATCGTGGCCATCCACTTGCCGTAGCGGCTGACTGCACCATGCGCCTGCCAGTTGGCGATGGCCGGGCCGAAGCGCGGATGCTGCAGCAGCCAGGTGTGCAGGCGTTCGGATCCGCGCGAGGCGGCCCACGCCGAGATCAGGATGAATACGGTGGTAGGCAGGCCCGGCACGAAGATGCCGACAATGCCGGTGCCCAGACTGACGTAGGCCAGCAGCCACCACGCCCAGCGGAAGCGCACCACGCGCGGTGGCGTGGCGGTATCGCGGGGTGCAGGGGGTTCGGGCTGGCTCATGGCCGCAAGGATACCGGTTCGGGGTGCCCGGCAACGCCCGGCACCCCTGCGTCATTACGGCTGGACGATGCCCAGCTGCTGCAGCACGAACGCGTACGACTCGGACAGCTCGCGGTAGCGCTGGAAGCGCCCCGACTTGCCACCGTGGCCGGCTTCCATGTTGGTGCGGAACAGGATCGGGTAGTGGCCGGTGTTGTCGTCACGCAGCTTGGCCACCCACTTGGCCGGTTCCCAGTACTGCACCTGCGAATCCCACAGGCCGGTACCCACGAACAGCGCCGGGTACGCCTGCTGCTTCACGTTGTCGTAGGGCGAGTAGGACAGCATGTAGTCGTAATACTGCTTCTGTTCGGGGTTGCCCCACTCGTCGTACTCGTTGGTGGTCAGCGGAATGGTCGGGTCGAGCATGGTGGTGACCACGTCGACGAACGGCACCTGCGCCACCATCACGCGGTAATCCTGCGGGGCCTGGTTGGCCACCGCGCCCATCAGCAGGCCACCGGCGCTGCCACCGGACGCGGCGACGCGATCCTTCGCCGCCCAGCCCTGCGCCACCAGTCCACGGGTGACGTCGATGAAGTCGTTGAAGGTGTTCTGCTTGTGCAGCAGCTTGCCGTTCTCGTACCAGTCGCGGCCCATTTCCTGGCCACCGCGGATGTGGGCGATGGCATACACCACGCCGCGGTCGAGCAGGCTCACCGCGGTCTGGTTGAAATACGGGTCCATCGACATGCCGTAGCTGCCATAGGCGTACTGGAACAGCGCGCCCTTGCCATCCTTCTGGTAGCCCTTGCGGTAGACCAGCGACACCGGTACCTTCACGCCATCGCGCGCGGTGATCCAGACACGGTCGGTTTCGTACTTCGACGCGTCATAGCCGATCACCGGCTGCACCTTCAGCTGCCGCCGCTCGCCGGTGGCGGTATTCAGTTCGAACACCGTGGTCGGGGTGGTCATCGAGGTGTAGACGTAGCGCAGCCACGGCGTGTCGGCCTCGGTGTTGTCGCCCAGGCCCATGGAATACGCCGGTTCGTCGGCCTTCACGTAATCGCTGCGGCCGTCCTTGAACAGCAGGCGGATGCGTTCCAGGCCCTCGGAACGTTCGGCGATGGCGGTGTAGCTGTCGAACAGTTCGAAGCCTTCGATGAACACGGCATCGTCATGCGCGATCCAGTCCTTCCACTGCGCGCGCGAGGTGGCATCGGTCGGTGCGGTGACCAGCTTGAAGTTCTTCGCACCGTCATTGGTGCGGATCACCCAGCGGCCGTCGTAGTGGTCGGCGTCGTACTCGACATCGCGCTGGCGCGGCGCCAGCACGGTGAAGGTGGTCGGGTCGCTGGCCGGCGCGTAGCGCTCTTCCGAGGACACGGTGCTGTGCACGCCGATGGTGATGAAGCGATCGTCGCGGGTGCGGCCGATGCCCATGTAGAAGCTGTCGTCCTTCTCTTCGTAGACGACGGTGTCGGCGCTGGCCGGGGTGCCCAGCACGTGCTTCTTCACGCGCACGGTCAGCAGGGTTTCCGGATCGTTCTCGACATACAGCACGGTGCGGTTGTCGTCGGCCCAGACCAGGTCGCCGGAGCTGCCGGTGATCACATCGGGCAGCACCTTCCCGGTGGCCAGGTCCTTGAAGCGGATCGTGTACTGGCGGCGGCCGACGTCATCATCGGCCCATGCCAGCAGCTGGTTGTCCTGGCTGACCTCCATCGAGCCGACACTGAAGTAGCCCTTGCCGGCCGCCATCGTGTTGACGTCCAGCAGGACTTCCTCGGCGGCATCCATGCTGCCCTTGCGGCGCGCATGGATCGGGTAGTCCTGGCCGGTCTCGAAGCGGCTGTAGTACCAGTAGCCGCGCTCACGCGCCGGCACGCTGGAATCGTCCTGCTTGATGCGGCCGACGATCTCCTTGTACAGGGTGTCCTCCAGCGGCTTCAGCGGCGCCAGCAGCTGGTCGGCATAGGCATTCTCGGCCTGCAGGTAGGCCAGCATGTCCTTGTTCTCGCGCTTGTCGTCGCGCAGCCAGTAGTAGTCATCGTTGCGGGTGGCGCCAAAGGGCGCCTTGACCACATGCGGGTGCTTGGCGGCATCCGGCGGAACGGGCGGCGTGGCGGCGGTAGCGGTGGTGGTCATCAGGCTGGCAAGCAACAGGCAGAGGGTGGACTTCATGAGATAAGGCTCCTGGCGCATCAATGCAATGGTCTCCGACGGGGTCGGATCCCTTTCCCCGAAAAGGGATCTGACCCCAATCCCGGCGACCCGGCAACCCTGCGGATCGTCATGGGTCGTGCCGGCCAGCGGCCGGCACGACCTGGACGCGCGGCGTACCATGGGCGCATGAGCACCCTGCCCCACACGCCGGGCTACAGCCGGCGCAGCCATGAAATCGCCCCGTTCCACGTGATGTCCCTGCTGGCCCGCGCGCAGGCGCTGGAACAGGCCGGCCACGACGTGATCCATCTGGAGATCGGCGAACCGGACTTCACCACCGCCGAACCGATCGTGCGTGCCGGACAGGCCGCACTGGCCGCCGGCCATACCCGCTACACCGCTGCACGTGGCCTGCCGGCCCTGCGCCAGGCGATCAGCGGCTTCTATCGCAGCCACTACGGGCTGGATATCGACCCCGAGCGCATCCTGGTCACCCCCGGCGGCTCCGGCGCGCTGCTGCTGGCCAGCAGCCTGCTGGTCGACCCCGGCCGCCACTGGCTGCTGGCCGATCCCGGCTATCCGTGCAACCGCCATTTCCTGCGCCTCGTTGAAGGCGGCGCACAGCTGGTGCCGGTCGGCCCGGACACCGCCTACCAGCTCACACCGTCGCTGGTGGAACAGCATTGGAATGGCGACAGCGTCGGCGCGCTGGTCGCCTCACCGGCCAACCCGACCGGCACCGTGTTGTCCGCCGAGGAACTGGCAGCACTGTCGAAGACCCTGCATGCGCGCGGCGGCCACCTGGTGGTGGACGAGATCTACCACGGCCTCACCTACGGATTGGATGCGCCCAGCGTGCTGCAGGTGGATGACAGCGCGTTCGTGCTGAACAGTTTCTCCAAGTACTTCGGCATGACCGGCTGGCGGTTGGGCTGGCTGGTGGCACCGCCGGCGGCGGTACCTGATCTGGAGAAGCTGGCGCAGAACCTGTACATCAGCGCGTCGAGCATCGCCCAGCATGCCGCCCTCGCCTGTTTCAGCGAGGAAGCGATGGCGATCTTCGAGCAGCGTCGCGAAGCCTTCCGCCAGCGCCGCGACTTCCTGTTGCCGGCATTGCGTGAACTGGGCTTCCGCATCGAGGTTGAACCGCAGGGCGCGTTCTACCTTTACGCCGATGTCAGCGCATTCACCGATGACGCGCAGGCGTTCTGCGCCCACTTCCTGGAAACCGAGCACGTGGCATTCACGCCGGGGCTGGATTTCGGCTTCCACCGTGCGAACCAGCACGTGCGGTTGGCCTACACGCAGGAAGTGCCGCGATTGCAGGAGGCGGTGGAGCGGATTGCGCGTGGGTTGAAAAGCTGGGGCGCCTGATCGCCTGGCGCGAACGGCATCCACGCATGGCGTGGCTCTACTGGTAGATCCACGCCATGCGTGGCGTTCATGGGTAGATCCACGCCATGCGTGGATACGTGGCCCCAACAAAAAACGCCGCCCTGGTGGGCGGCGTTTTCCGTTCTGCTTACTTGCCGCCCAACCGCTCCCACAGGAAGCTGTAGGCCAGCGCCGACATGTGTGCGGCCTGCGCGTTGTTGGCTGCGCCGCCGTGGCCACCTTCGATGTTCTCGTAGTAGGTCACATCCTTGCCGGCATCGATCATCTTCGCCGCCATCTTGCGGGCATGGCCCGGGTGCACGCGGTCATCGCGGGTGGAGGTGGTGAACAGCACCGGCGGGTAGCTCTTCTTCGCATCGAACAGGTGGTACGGCGAGAAGGTCTTGATGAACTCCCAGTCGCTGGTGTCCGGGTTGCCATACTCGGCCATCCACGACGCACCGGCCAGCAGGTGGCTGTAGCGCTTCATGTCCAGCAGCGGCACCTGCACCACCACCGCACCGAACAGCTCCGGGTACTGGGTCAGCATGTTGCCGGTCAGCAGGCCACCGTTGCTGCCGCCCTGCACGCCCAGGTGCTTGGCGCTGGTGATCTTGCGCTTGACCAGATCGCGTGCCACGGCGGCCATGTCTTCATAGGCCTTGTGGCGGTTCTGCTTCAGCGCCGCCTGGTGCCAGCGCGGTCCGTACTCGCCGCCGCCACGGATGTTGGCAACCACGTACACGCCGCCCTTCTCCAGCCAGGCGCGGCCCATGCCGCCGGAGTAGCCCGGGGTCAGCGAGATCTCGAAACCACCGTAGCCGTACAGCAGGGTCGGGTTGGAGCCGTCCAGCTTCATGGCCTTGTCGTGCACCACGAAGTACGGCACGCGGGTGCCGTCCTTGCTGGTGGCGAAGTGCTGCTCGATCACCTTGCCCTTGGCATCGAAGAAGGCCGGCATGGTCTTCAGCGTTTCCGGGGCCTGCCCGATCTCGGCCAGCGCCAGGGTGGTCGGGGTCAGGTAGTCGGTGGCGGTCAGCCACACCGCGTCGCTGTCGTTGCTGTCGACCGCGCCCACGCCCAGCGTGCCGAAGGCCGGCGCGCCGACGAAGCGGCTGGTCTGCCAGCCATTGGCGCCCGGAGTCAGCACCGACAGGCGGTTCTTGACGTCATCCAGCACGTTCAGCACCAGATGGCTCTTGGTCCAGGTGGCTCCGGCCAGCGAGGTGGTCGCGGTCGGGGTGAACAGCACGTCGAATTCGCGCTTGCCGGCCAGGAAGTCATCCAGCCGGGTCGCCAGCAGCGAACCGGACGCATAGGTCTTGCCACCCACGGTCCACGGATCCCGCAGTTCCAGGGTCAGCCACTGCTTGTGCAGGCCCTTCTCGGCCGAGTTCGGCGCGTCGATCTTGGTCAGCGTGCCATCGTCGCCACGCAGGTAGATCTCGTTGTTGTAGAACGCCAGCGTGCGGCTGACCAGGTTGCGTTCGAAGCCCGGGGTGTCATCGTGCATCGCCGCGATGTACATGTCTTCCGGCTTGCCTTCATACACCACGCTGGCGGAGGCCATCGGCGTACCACGCTTCCACAGCTTGGCCACGCGCGGGTAGCCGGAGGTGGTCATCGAGCCGGCACCGAAGTCGGTGTAGACGAACACGGTATCGCGATCGATCCAGTTCAGGCCGCCCTTCGACTCGGGACGGAAGAAGCCGTCCTTGATCCAGCTCTTGCTGGACAGATCGAATTCGCGGGTGACGTCGGCATCGGCACCGCCGCGCGACAGCGCGATCAGGCAGCGGCTGTAGTCCGGGCGCAGGCAGTCGGCACCGTGCCAGACCCAGTTCTCGCCCTCGGCCTTGTTCAGCGCATCCAGGTCGAGCACGGTTTCCCACTGCGGCGAGGCCTTGCGGTACTCGGCCAGCGTAGTGCGCCGCCACAGGCCGCGTTCGTGCTGCTGGTCCTTCCAGAAGTTGTAGTAGTAGTCGCCGATCTTCTGCACGGCGGGAATCTTGGCGTCGGAGTCGAGCACCTCGCGGATGCTGGTCTCCATCTGCTTGAAGGCCGGGGTCTGCGCAAGGCGCGCTTCGGACTTGGCGTTCTGTTCCTTGACCCAGGACAGCGGCTTGTCGCCGGTGACGTCCTCCAGCCAGGCGTAGCGATCGGTGTCTTCAGCAGCCACGGCGGTCCCCACCGAGGCAGCGGTCATCATGCCGGCCAACAGGCAGGCGGAAGCGAGTCGAGACATTGCAGCTCCAGGCAGTCATAAGCCGTGGAACGCTAGCATGGATCGCTGCAGCCGCCCCCGTGTCGAAGGTCAGGCCGTGGCCGCAGCGCCACGACGGCGACGGGGTGTCCCGCCGGCGCGACGACGGGCCTGTCCACCGGTACGCCGGGCCAGCCGCAGCCACGACAGTCCCGGCAGCGGGAAGCGCAGCAGCGCCCACCAGGCCACCAGCGGCATGCCCACCAGCCACATCGGCAACCAACCCAGCCAGGCGCTGCTGCCGCGCGCGGCTGGCCAGACCAGCACCAGCGCCAGGCCGGCCAGCGCCACCTGCCGCACGCTGCGCAGCAGGCGTGGATCGGCGCGTTCAATGATGACGCGTTCAGTTGCAGGGCGACGAGCGGAACGTGCGTTCATGGGGCTTCTCCGGTGGACAATGCAACACAGCTTGGGCAAGGGCCTTCTCACAGGTTGCGACACCATTGACGGATCGCGTGCACACAGTCGACCATGCGCGTGCAAGCCCACTGGAGCCCGCTCCCGCATGACTTCGATCCGCCCGCTCTGCGCCGCGCTGCTGGCCCTTTCCCTGGCCGGCCCCGCAGTGGCCGCCAGTGAGCCGCCGTCGCCCCATACCAGCACCTCTGGTGCAGCTGCCCTGGACGCACCGATCGACCTGAAGCGCTTCATGGGCACCTGGTATGTGATCGGCCGCGTGCCGAACTTCATCGAACGTGGCCATGTCGCCAGCGTCAACGAGTACGAGCTGCGCGACGCGCACAAGGTCGGCATCACCTACCGCTACCGTGATGGCTTCGGCGAACCACTGCAGGAAGTGCGCGCGCGAGCCAGCGTCGACCCGGACAGCGGCAACCACGGCTGGCGTACCTGGTTCTACCGCGTCGTGCCGACCCATTCGCGGGTACTGGAAGTGGCGCCGGATTATTCCTGGGCGCTGATCGGCTACCCCGGCCGTGAGATGGCCTGGATCTTCTCGCGCACGCCGGACATGGACAAGGCGCTGTACAAAGAGCTGGCCGAACGCCTGCGCGACGAGTACGGCGTGAACACCGACAAGCTCAAGCGCGTGCCGCAGCACCCGGAGCAGGTTGGCAAGCTGGGTTACGAAGTACCGAACGTGCGTTGACCGCACGTGGGATTGCCGGCCAGCGGCCGGCACTACCCGAATGAGATGCCGGGCACCGCCCGGCATTCTGTTATCTGCGGCTGTAATGCGCGACCAGGCGGTCGCCGAGCATCTGCAGCAGTTGTACCAGGATCAGCAGCAGGACCACCGTGACCAAGGCCACGTCGGTGTGCGAGCGCTGGTAGCCATCGCGGAACGCCAGGTCGCCGAGGCCACCGGAACCGATCGCGCCGCCCATGGCGGTGAAACCGATCAGCGCGACGGTGGTGACCGTCGCACCGGCAATCAGGCCGGGGCGCGCTTCGGGCAGCAGCACGCGGGTGACCAGCTGCCAGGTGGTGGCGCCCATCGCCTGGGTCGCCTCGATCACGCCCCGGTCGACTTCACGCAGTGCGGTCTCGACCAGGCGCGCGTAGAACGGCGCGGCACCGATCACCAGCGGCACGATCGCACCACGCACGCCCAGCGACGTCCCCATCAGGAACAGGGTGACCGGAATCAGCACGATCATCAGAATGATGAAAGGCACTGAACGCAGCAGGTTCACCACCAACGCCAGCACGCCATAGGCGAATGGACGGCGCTTCATCTGCGGTGCACCAAACAGGTACAGCAGCACGCCCAAGGGCAGGCCGATGGCCAGGGTCAGCGGCAGCGAACCCAGCAGCATCAGCAGCGTGTCGATGGTGGCCTGGCCGATGTCCGCCCACTTGCCCGCATCCAGGTGGCGGAAGAAGCCGCCGGCAGTAGCGATGATCATCGACGCAGTTCCTCAACATGCACGCCGGCGGCCACGAACGCGGCCTGCGCGGCGGACTGGTCGCCGCCCACCAGGGCAACCACCAGCTGGCCATACGGGGTGTCCTTGATCCGGTCGATACGGCCGGACAGGATGTTGTAGTCGACCCCGGTCTCGCGCGCGACGCTGCCGAGCAGCGGTTCGTAGGTGTCGCCACCCAGGAAGGTCAGCCGCACGATGCGGCCCCCGACGGCATCGAAATCGCGGTGCAGCGTGCCCTCGTCCACATGCTCCGATTCGCTGACGAAACGGCGCGTGGTCGGGTGCTGCGGGTGCAGGAACACCCGGGTGACCGGCCCGGTCTCGACCATCTGGCCGGCGTCGAGTACCGCGACGCGGTCGCAGACGCGGCGGATCACATCCATCTCGTGGGTGATCAGCACGATGGTCAGGCCCAGCTCGCGATTGATCTTCGACAGCAGCGAAAGCACCGATGCGGTGGTCTGCGGGTCGAGTGCACTGGTCGCCTCGTCGCACAGCAGGATCTGCGGGCGCGTTGCCAGCGCGCGGGCGATGCCGACGCGCTGCTTCTGGCCACCGGACAGCTGTGCCGGGTACTTCTGCGCGTGCGTTTCGAGGCCAACGGTCTGCAGCAGCTCGGCCACACGCGCATCGATCTCCGCTTTCGGCGTGCCGGCCAGCTCCAGCGGGAAGGCGACGTTGCCCGCCACCGTGCGCGAAGACAGCAGGTTGAAGTGCTGGAAGATCATGCCGATGCGCCTGCGCAGCGCGCGCAGGCCGTCCGCGTCCAGTGCAGTGACATCCTCACCGCCGATCAGAAGACGGCCACCGCTGGGCTCTTCCAGGCGGTTGATCATGCGGATCAGGGTCGACTTGCCGGCGCCGGAATGGCCGATGATGCCGAAGACCTCACCGGCTTCGATGGTCAGGTCCAGCGGTTGCAGCGCGCTGACTTCGCGACCGGCAACGGCATAGGATTTGTGCAGGCGCTGGAACTCGATCACGGGCGTGGCTCACCGGCTGGGTGACGGAAGGGGGCGTGCAGCCTACCAGCGCCGGCGCTCGCGCGCCCGCGCCATGGGCCAGAATGTTATTCCTTTTGGTTCTAAGACGCCCGCACCGACGCATTGGCCGGGGTCGGATCCCCGCAGGGGCTCTGACCCCATTCCCTGACCCAACCGGCTCAGGGATGATCCAGCGGCTTCGGCGGCTGTACCCGGTTCAGGCGCTCGCGATGCAGCAGATACAGGCCTGAGGCCACGATGATCGCCGCACCCACCCAGGTGTAGCCGTCCGGCAGCTGGCCCCAGAAGGCCAGGTCCCAACCGATCACCCAGACCAGGCCGCTGTACTCCAACGGCGCGATCATCGACGCCTCGCCCAGCTGGAAGGCCTTGGTCAGGGCGATCTGGCCCAGTGCCCCGGCCAGGCCCATGCCGGCGATCAGCGGCGCATGCGCCAGCTGCAGCGGTACCCAGCCGGGAAGGGCCAGCAGGCCCGCGCCGATCGCCATGATCACCAGGAACCAGACCACCATCGACTGCGAAGTATCCGTGCGGGTCAGCAGGCTGACGGTGATCGCGGCCACGGCATAGGCGGTGGCGGCGGCCAGCACCATCAGCCCCGGCACCGAGATGAAGCCATCCACGCCGGGCCGCAGCACCACCAGCACGCCGATCAGGCCGATGCCGATGGCGACCCAGCGCCGCGGCCCGACCCGTTCACCGAGCAGCGGCACCGAGAGTGCAGCGATCAACAGCGGAGCAACGAAATAGATGGTGTAGGCGGTGGACAGCGGCAGGTCGCGCAGGGCGAACACGAAGCAGCCGATCATCGCCATGCCCAGCGCGCCGCGCAGCAGGTGCAGGCCCCAACGCCGCGGCACCAGCGAGCGCGGGCCGGCACTGACCAGCACCCAGACCAGCACGAACGGCAACGAGGCCGCGCCGCGCAGGAAGGTCACTTCCAGGGTGGGATAGCTGGCCGACAACTGCTTCATGCCAGCGTCCATCAGCGAGAAACAGGCGACCGCAGCGACCATCCAGGCCACCGCACGCGAAGGGGAGCGTTGCACGTTCATGGCCCATTATCGCCGACCGCGCGCCCCGCTGGGCGCCGGGCATGGGCGCCGCGATAGAATGGTGACCACTGAATTCTGCGGAGCCACGCCCATGCCTTCCTTCGACGTCGTGTCCGAAGTCGACACCCACGAGCTGACCAACGCCATCGACCAGGCCAACCGTGAACTGGCCACCCGCTTCGACTTCAAGGGCGTGGACGCAAAGTTCGAGCGCGACGGCGATGTCATCAACCAGTTCGCGCCGACCGAATTCCAGCTCAAGCAGATGAACGACATCCTCCGCGCACGCCTGGCCGCACGCGGCATTGATGTGCTCAGCCTGGAGTTCGGCGACATCGAGACCAACCTGGCCCAGGCCCGGCAGAAGATCACCGTCAAGCAGGGTATCGAGCAGAAGATCGCCAAGAAGATCGCGGCCGCCCTGAAGGACGCCAAGCTCAAGGTGGAAAGCCAGATCAACGGCGACAAGCTGCGCGTGCAGGGCAAGAAGCGCGACGACCTGCAGGACGCCATCGCCGTGCTGAAGGCCGGCAAGTTCGAGCTGCCGCTGCAGTTCAACAATTTCCGCGATTGATGACCCGCCGCCGGGCATGGCCCGGCGCTACCGGGATGGCGCGCGACTGATGACCCGGCGCGCCCCCGGCCTGCAACGGTAGCGCCGGGCCATGCCCGGCGGACTGCCCGCTTAATCGCGCAGCAGCTTGTACAGCGTGGTGCGCGAGATACCCAACTGGCGGGCGGCCAGGCTGAGATTACCCTCCGCAGCCCGCGCCGCGCGCCGCGCCGCTTCCCGCTGCTGGTCACGCAGCGGCGCATCAGGCACGGGTGCAGGCGACACCGCGCGCACCCGCAGCGCGCGCGGCGCACGCAGATGCTGCAGGTAGACCGCACTGCCCTCGCCCAGCCGCACCCGATGCGCCGGCCCAGGCTGCAGCAGGCGGCGGCGCTGTGCCGCACTGGCATCGGCAAACACCGCATCGATCGTCAACAGCGGCAGCGGTCCCCGCCGCGGCAAGCCCAGCACGCGCCGCGCTACCCGGTTGGCCGCGCGCAGCCGGCCGTCTTCCTGCACCGCCAGCAAGCCCTGCAAGGGCGTGGCCAGCCAACGCGGATCATGCTGCACGGCCAGCACGTGCACATCGGTGAGCGTCTGCAGCAGGCGGTTTTCACTGGCCAGCGCCGCCTGCCGGAAATAGCCCTGCAGCAGCGCCGGATCCCGCTCGCCCAGGCCGGTGATATCGATCGCTCCGCAGACCTGGCCGTCCAGGTCATGCAGCGGCTCGCTCAGGCAGAACACCGGCGCGAAGCGCTGCAGGTAATGCTCGTTGCCACGCACAAGGGCAGGCACATCATCGGCCAGGCTGACCGCCGGCGCCGTGGTGCCGATCTCCGCCTCACCCAACTGCCGCCCGACCTGGATCGGCCGCAGCAGCGGCGCATCCTCCAGGCCGTGCGCCTGCTGCGCGATCACCATGCCCTGGCGGTTGGCGCAGAACATCGTCCAGCCCCGCGCGCCAAACGCCGCCCACAGCTGTTCCAGCTCGGGCTGCACGCAGCGCGCGAGCCGGCGGTCTTCGGGGTCGCGCAGGCGCAGGCCATTGCCCTGCAGCGGCGGATAGTAGGGCTCCTGCCCTGGTTGCACCCCGGCCGCGCGCGAACGCTGCCAGGAATGCTGCAGCGGCAATGGCAACAGCGCCAATGACTGCGTATCGCCTTCCGCGAACGCAGCGCGCGCGGCGACCAGCTGTTGTTGCCCGACTGTCGTGGCCATCATGGAAGCAGAGTACACCCACGCACGCCATGGCCGCGTTACGTCCCGGCAACGGAATGTTCCCGTTTCCATCGGACATTCAGACAAGAAACCCAACAAGGGGTCAGAGCCGTTTTCCCGTGGAAAACGGATCCGACCCCGTGCGGTATCGACAGCTTGCAGAAAACTGTCGAAGGCGGGGTGGGTCCGGTTGAGGGGGTGTGAGCGGCATGGATGCCGCGACCAAGCCCCCATGGACGGGTTCACGGCGTCCCCCTCAACCGGACCCACCCCGCCAACCCACGGATAGCCCGCTTTTGCTGTTGCTTCGGCTTCGGCAGGTGCAGGGCGCAGCCCTGCAAAACCCACCCTGCCGTTACGCCGCAATCCGCAGGATCGGCTTCAACGTAATCCCACGCGTGCTGTCCTCGGCCGCCTGGTTGATCTGCTCCAGCGGGTAGAACTTCACCAGCTTGTCGAACGGGAACCGTCCCTGCTGGAACAGCGTGACCAGCTGTGGAATGAACACCTGCGGCACGCTGTCACCTTCGACGATGCCGCGGATGCTGCGCCCGCCCAGCAGCAGGTTGTTCACATCGAAACTGGCGGTGGTGCCCAGCTTCGGTGCGCCCACCACGCCCATCATGCCCAGCCCGCCCAGCGCCTCGATGCCGGCCGACAGTACCTCCGGGCGACCAGTCGATTCCAGTGCGAAATCAGCACCACCGCCAGTGATCGCGCGCACGGCCTCGACCACATCGGTCTCGCGGCTGTTGACCACGTGGGTGGCGCCCAGTTCCAGCGCCAGCTCCAGACGTGAGGACACCACGTCAATGGCGATGATGGTGGTGGCGCCGGCCACCTTGGCCGCCATCACCGCGCTCAGGCCCACCGCACCGGCGCCGTAGCTGGCGAAGCTGCTGCCCGAACGCACCTGCAGCGAATTGAGGACCGCACCGGCACCGGTCTGGATGCCGCAGCCCAGCGGGCCCAGCAGTTCCAGCGGCGCATCATCGGGCACCTTGATCGCGTTGATCTCGCGCGCGATGGCGAAGGTGGCAAACGAAGACTGCGCGAAGAAATGGTCGTGCAGCGGCTGGCCGTGCGCATCGGTGATCGCGGTATGGCCGTGGCCATCATCGCCACCGAAGTTCAGCGCGAAGAAGTCCTTGCAGTAGGCACCATGACCGCCGCGGCACGGATTGCAGTGACCACAGGCGCCGTAGGTCAGCACCACATGGTCGCCCACCTTGAGGTCGCGCACGTTGGGGCCAACCGCTTCCACGATGCCGGCACCTTCGTGGCCGAGCACTGCAGGCAACGGCACCGAGTAGTACTGATCGCGCACGATCAGATCGGTGTGGCACAGGCCGGTCGCCACCACCTTCACCAGCACCTCGTCATCCTGCGGGCCGCGCAACCGCGCCTGCTCGATGACGAAGGGCTGCTCTTTGCCGCGCACCACGGCAGCGGTGATCTCACGGGTTGCGGTGTTGTCGTTCATCGTGATGGCTCCTTCGATCAGATCGGGTAAGCGGGCGCTTCGCCCTTGACGGTCAACCACTGCCACTGGGTGAACTCTTCGCCGTTGGCGGGGCCACCGATACTGGTGCCGTTGCCGGATGCACCGACGCCGCCGAAGGGATTGATCACTTCGTCGTTCACGGTCTGGTCGTTGATGTGCAGCAATCCGGTGCGCAGGCGCTCGCCCAGTTTCAGCGCGCGGCCGACGTTGCTGGAGACGATGGCCATCGACAGTCCATACTCGCTGTCGTTGGCCAGCTGCACTGCCTGGTCGTCATCGTCGAACGGCACGACCACCGCCACCGGCGCGAAGATCTCTTCGTTGAAGGCTGGATTGTCGGCAGAGACGTTGCCAAGCACGGTCGGCGCGAAGAACAGATCACGGTGCGTACCGCCTGCCTCCAGCGAGGCACCGGCCTGCACCGCCTGCTCGACCACGCGTGCGGCGTGGTCGCGCTGGCCAGCATTGATCAGCGGGCCGATGGCCACCTCTTCGCGTGCCGGATCTCCCACCTTCAGCGAATTGGCCTTGGCCACCAGCTTCTGCAGGAATGCATCATGGATCTTCCGATGCACCAGCACGCGGCCGGTCGCCATGCAGATCTGTCCCTGATGCAGATAGACGCCCCACGCGGTGTTGGCCACCGCCAGGTCGAGGTCGGCATCATCAAGGATGATCAGCGAATTCTTGCCACCCAGCTCCAGCGACACCTTTTTCAGGTGCTTGCCCGCCGCTTCGCCGACCTTGCGCCCGGCGGCGGTGGAACCGGTGAACTGGATCATCGCCACGTGCGGATCACTGGTCAGTGCGGCCCCGGCCGCGCCATCTCCGGGCAGCATGTGCAGCACCCCCGCCGGCAGGCCGGCCTGCTCGAACAGGCGTGCGATCACCGCGCCGCCACATACCGCCGTACGCGGGTCCGGCTTGAGGACCACGGCGTTGCCCAGCGCAATCGCCGGGGCCACCGCGCGCATCGCCAGGTAGAGCGGGAAATTGAACGGCGAGATGACCCCGACCACGCCCAGCGGGCGTCGGCGCGCCAGGTTCAGCTTGCCCGGTTCGGATGGCAGGATCTCACCCGTGCTGCGCGACGGCAGCGCCGCAGCTTCATGCAGTGCCTTGATGGTCACCTTGGCTTCGAAGCCGGCCTTCAGGCGGGTCGAACCGCTTTCGCGTACCAGCCACTCGATCAGGGTGTCGATGTTCTCTTCGGCCAGGCGCGCCGCCTTGCGCATAACCTCAGCGCGCTGCTCGTAAGGCGCTGACGCCCACGCCTGTTGCGCCTGTGCAGCGGCCGCCGCCGAGCGCGCCACCTGCGCGGGGTCCGCCAGGCCGATTTCGCCGAGGGTGTTGCCGGTGGCCGGCTCGATCACCGGCTGCCGTTGCGCGGCCGCATGCCAGTGACCATCGAAGAAGGCGCCGGCCCAAAGGGCGTCCGGCAGCCACGGGGAAGATGCAGTCATGGGTGTCCTCCTGTGTCGTGCGTCCATTCCACGCCCGCCGTCCGCGGCAGGCAATCGGCCATCCAGCGGTCGCCCGCAAGGGCTTGAATCGGCGGGATTTTCCAGCATGGCGACTGTCCAGTTCCTGCACAGTGAACAGCGCGGCGGCGGCACACTGCCTACAATGTCCGCCCCGCCAGCCGACGTGCCCGCCATGACCGACACCCACCTGCCCACCGATGACCCGATCGCTGCCACCCGCCTGTGGCTGGAGCGCATCGTCATCGGCCTGAACCTGTGCCCGTTCGCCAAGGCGGTGTACGTGAAGGACCAGGTCCGTTTCGTGCTCAGCGATGCGACCACGCCGGAAGCACTGGTTGAACAGCTGGCCGAGGAGCTGGTGCTGCTGCGCGATACGCCGGCCGAGCAGATCGATACCACGCTGATCGTGCATCCGCAGGTGCTGACCGACTTCCTCGACTACAACGACTTCCTCGACAACGCCGATGCAGCGATCGAGGCACTGGACCTGCAGGGCATCCTGCAGGTGGCCAGCTTCCATCCGGATTACCAGTTCGAGGGCGTGGCTGCCGACGACGCCAGCAACTACACCAACCGTGCGCCCTTCCCCACCCTGCACCTGCTGCGCGAGGACAGCGTGGCGCGCGCGGTGGACGTCTATCCGGACCCGGACGTGATCGTCGAGCGCAACATCCAGACCCTGGATCGCATCGGCGTGGACGGCTGGCATCGCCGCCTGCGTGGCGACGACCTGTCATGAGCCGCGTTCCGCCGATTGCCGCATGGCCGGCCGCGCCGCTGTCGGGCAAGGTGGTGCTGATCACCGGGGGTGCCAACGGCATCGGCCGCGGCATCGCCCAGGCCGCGCTCGGTGCCGGTGGCCGCGTGCTGATCGGCGACCTGGACATGGAGGCCGGGCAGGCCTGCCTGGACGAATGGCAGCGCGGCGATGACGCTGCGTTCCAGCGCCTGGACATCACCGACGAAGCCAGCGTGCGCGCGTTCATCGCCGAGGCGCTGCGTCGCTTCGGCCACATCGACGGACTGGTCAACAATGCCGGCATCGCCGGGCCGCACGGCACGCGGCTGCAGGACATGGACTGGGACGAATGGCAACGCCGCCTGTCGTCGCTGCATGGCGCCTTCCTGTGCAGCAAGCACGCGCTGCCGGCGCTGTCGGCCAGCGCTGCCGGGGCGATCATCAACATCGCCTCGACCCGCGCCTGGCAATCCGAAGCACATAGCGAAGCCTACGCCGCGGCCAAGGGCGGGCTGGTGGCCTTCACCCATGCGCTGGCGATCAGCAGCGGCCCGGCGGTGCGGGTGAACAGCATCAGTCCCGGCTGGATCGGCACCATGGCCTGGCAGGCGCCCTCGCGCCGCCATGAGCCCGACTACTCGGCCATCGACCACGCCCAGCACCCGGTCGGCCGGGTCGGCCAGCCCGAGGACATCGGCGCGCTGGCGGTGTACCTGCTGTCGTCGCTGTCCGGCTTCAGCACCGGACAGGACTTCATCGTCGACGGTGGCATGACCCGGAAGATGATCTACGCCGAATAGAAAAAGGGGACGGAGGGGATTAAGTCGTTTGTGCACAAACGACTTAATCCCCTCCGTCCCCTTTTTCTGCGAAGGTGCCAACCAAGGTTGGCACCCACCACAGCGGTTTACGCCATGCCCGAATGGCGCAGCAGCGCGTCGATCTGCGGTGCGCGGCCGCGGAAGGCCTTGAAGTTCTCCGCCGCCGGACGGCTGCCACCCCGCGACAGGATCTCATCGCGGAAGCGTGCACCGGTTTCCGCCAGCGCCTGCGGCGCCTCCTCGAACGCGGCGTAGGCATCGGCGCTGAGTACCTCGGCCCACTTGTAGCTGTAGTAACCAGCGGCGTAACCGCCCGCAAAGATGTGGCTGAACTGGTGCGGGAAGCGGTTCCAGACCGGCGGATGATTCACCGCCACTTCCGCGCGCACGCGGTCGAGCAGCGCCAGCACGCTGTCCTGCGCTGGTTCGAACTGGCTGTGCAGCAGCATGTCGAACAGGCCGAACTCCAACTGGCGCACGGTGGCCATGCCGCTGTGGAAGTTGCGCGCTGCCAGCATGCGCTCGTACAGCGCGCGCGGCAGCGGTTCGCCGCTGTCCACGTGCGCGGTCATGCCCTGAAGGTGGTCCCATTCCCAGCAGAAGTTCTCCATGAACTGGCTGGGCAGTTCCACTGCATCCCATTCCACGCCATTGATGCCGGCTACGCCCAGTTCACCAATGCGGGTCAGCAGCTGGTGCAGGCCATGGCCCATTTCATGGAACAGGGTGGTCACTTCATTGTGGCTGAAGGTGGCCGGCTTGCCATTGGCACCGCGGCCGAAGTTGCACACCAGGTAGACCAGCGGCGTCTGCACGCTGCCATCGGCGCGCACGCGGCGGTTGCGGCAGTCATCCATCCACGCACCACCGCGCTTGCCCTCACGCGCATACAGATCCAGATAGAACTGGCCGACCAGCGCGCCCTGCGCATCGACCAGGCGGAAGAAGCGCACGTCGTCATGCCACACCGGTGCCCTGTCCTCCTGCACACGCAGGCCGTACAGCTGCTCGATCACCGAGAACAGGCCGCCCAGTACCTTCGGTTCGGTGAAGTACTGCTTCACTTCCTGCTCGGAATAGCTGTAGCGCGCCTGCTTCAGGCGATCGGCGGCGAAGGCCAGGTCCCAGGCCTGCAACGGCTCGATGCCCAGCTGCTCGCGCGCGAACTGCTCCAGCTCGGCGCGGTCCTTGGCCGCGAACGGTTTGGCGCGCGCGGCCAGGTCACGCAGGAAGCCGAGTACTTCGGCCGGGTCCTGCGCCATCTTGGTCGCCACCGAATACTCGCCATACGAACCGAAGCCGAGCAGGTTGGCCAGCGCTGCGCGCAGGGCAAGGATGCGGTCGATGTTGCCGCCGTTGTCCAGCGCATCGTCGCCGAATTCGGATGCGCGCTGCGCACTGGCGCGGTACAGGATCTCGCGAAGGTCACGGTCCTCGCCCCAGGTCTGCACCGGCAGGTAACACGGCATCTGCAGGGTCAGTTTCCAGCCTGTTTTCCCATCCTTTTCTGCCGCAGCGTGCGCGGCGGCCTTCACGTCATCGGGCAGGCCGGCCAGGCGCGCTTCGTCCTCGATGATCAGCGACCACGCATCGGTAGCGTCCAGCACGTTCTGCGAGAACTTCGCCGACAGCGCCGACAGTTCCTCCTTGATCGCGGCGAAGCGCTGCTGGGCCTCGGGCTCCAGTTCGGCGCCCCCCAGGCGGAAATCGCGCAGGGTGTTGTCCAGCACCTTGCGCTGGGCCTCATCGAAGGTCGCCGCCTCGGGGCTGCCGGCCAGGGCCTGGTACTGGCGATACAGCGCCAGGTTCTGGCCCAGTGCACTGGCAAAGCGGGTCACCCGCGGCAGGTTGCTGTTGTAGGCCTCGCGCAGTTCCGGCGTGTTGACCACGCCCTGCAGGTGGCCGACCAGGCCCCAGGCGCGCCACAGGCGCTCGGTGGCATCGTCCAGCGGGGCCACGAAGGTCTGCCAGGTGACCGGCTGCACCTGCTCGGCGGCGCTGACAGCGGCTTCCGCCTCGGCCAGCAGCACATCCAGCGCCGGCGCCACGTGCTCCGGGCGGATCGCCTCGAAACGCGGCAGGCCGGAAAAATCGAGCAGGGGGTTGGCAACGGTCACGGCAGGTCTCCAGGATACGGGCCCGGCAGGCGGGCAGCCCGTTAGATATGGCGCTGCCAGGCGAGGCTGACAAGGGGGCGCGGCCCGATATTCACGTCGGCCTTACGGTCACGGCTCGAAGCTCTGGCTGCGGGGGAGTCCGCAGCGGTACGTATCGAACGAGGCCCCACATGGAAGGTCTGGCTGCAGTTGCATCCGCCTCACCGGCACGGTCGCTGGCGCTGTCCGCCAGTACGGCCGAACTGACCTGGATCGCCGCGCTGTGCGATGCCGGCGACGACGCCCCGCGCCACCTGCAGCAGTTGCAGACGGTGCTGCAGCAGGGTGGCACGTTCAACGATGCCCAGGAGTGGTACCCGTTCGAAGTGATCGAACGCGGCGCCAGCCAGTTGCGGCTGGGCCATGAGCGCGAGTTCGTGATCTGCGTACTGCTGTGGCTGCAGGCGTTGGCCCAGGGCCGCGCCAGTACCCTCGATCCCGGCCTGCACCTGGATGACCGCGCGATGGACATCGAGGCGCTGCCCGATGCGCTGCGTGATGCGGTGCTGGATGCGTTCACCGCGGCGGGATACTGAGGTGACCGGTAGAGTCGACAGTTAGTTGTGTAAACCCAGCCGATGCACATCCGGCCGCGCGTTGCCGCGCTACAACGCTTCCAGGCTGCACCACGGCAACGCCGGCAGCCCCTGCCCGGCCACCGCCGCCGCCAGTTGCGCATCGGCGCCGTCGACATCGATGCCCTGGCGCGCGTACCACGACGGGTCGTAATAGCTCTGCGCGTAGCGCTCGCCGCTGTCGCACAGGATGCTGACGATGCTGCCCTGGTGGCCCGCCTCGCGCATCCACTGCGCGGCCTGCAGCACACCGATGAAGTTGGTGCCGGTGGAGCCACCAACGCGGCGCCCCAGCTGGCGGCTGACATGGCGCATCGCGGCCAGGCTCAGCGCATCGGGCACCTTCACCATCGCATCGACGCTGGTCGGGATGAAGCTCGGCTCGACCCGCGGCCGACCGATGCCTTCCACGCGTGAGCCACCGCTGCAGCTCAGGCCGCGCCAATCCGGCTCACCGGCCACGGCCGCTTTGTAGCCATCGAAGAACACCGACACTTCCGGGTCCGCGCACAGGATACGGGTGTCATGCCGGCGGTAGCTGACATAGCGGCCCAGCGTGGCGGCGGTACCGCCGGTGCCAGGGCTGCACACGATCCATTCCGGAACCGGGCTGGGCTCCTCGGCCATCTGCTTGAAGATGGATTCGGCGATGTTGTTGTTGGCACGCCAGTCGGTGGCGCGCTCCGCATAGGTGAACTGGTCCATGAAGTGGCCGCCGGTTTCACGGGCCAGCTTTTCCGAATCACAGTTGAGGTCGCAGGCACGCTCGACCAGATGGCAGCGGCCACCGTGGAATTCGATCGCCGCGATCTTCTCCGGCGAGGTCGTGGCCGGGATCACCGCAATGAACGGCAGCCCGAGCAGCCGCGCGAAATAGGCTTCGGAGACAGCGGTCGAGCCGCTGGATGCTTCGATCACCGGGCGCCCTTCGCGCAACCAGCCATTGGTCAACGCATACAGGAACAGCGAGCGCGCCAGCCGGTGCTTCAGGCTGCCGGTGGGATGGCTCGATTCATCCTTCAGGTACAGGTCGATGCCCTCGAACCCTGGCAGCGCCAACGGGATCAGGTGGGTATCGGCGGAACGGTTGAAATCGGCTTCGATCTTGCGGATGGCGGCGGCCACCCATTCACGCTGCGACATGGCGGGCAATCGTTGTCAGGACGGAACGGTGCGATCCGGCCATTGTACGTCGCAGTGCCGTCAGGTGCTGGCCGCTAGAATGGCACCATCCGGCCGGCAACGGCCCTGTCTGAAGGACCCCCCCATGACCATTCCCGCCCTGCGCGATGTTCCCGGCGTCGCCGCCCAGGCCCCGGCCGACACCACCGGCTTCGTGTTCAACCACACCATGCTGCGGGTGAAGGACATCACCGCCTCGCTGGACTTCTACACCCGCGTGCTCGGCTACCAGCTGATCGACAAGCGCGACTTCCCGGAGGCCCAGTTCAGCCTGTACTTCCTGGCCTACGTGCCGGCCGGCGCGCTGGTACCGGAAGACGACAGCCAGCGCCGCCTGTGGATGGCCGGCCTGCCGGGCGTGCTGGAACTGACCCACAACCACGGCACCGAGAACCAGCACGGCGCGGTCTACCACGATGGCAACAGCGACCCGCGCGGCTTCGGCCACATCTGCGTGTCGGTGCCGGACATCGAGGCCGCCTGCCAGCGCTTCGAGGATCTCGGCGTGACCTTCCAGAAGCGCCTGACCGACGGCCGCATGAAGAACCTGGCCTTCATCAAGGACCCGGACGGCTACTGGGTCGAGATCATCGCCAACGCCTGACCCAAAAAGGGGACGGAGGGGATTAAGTCGTTTCTGGCACTATTGGCTGGAAGCGACTTAATCCCCTCCGTCCCCTTTTTTGCGAGGTTCGTATGGAAACGATGGAACTGCACCGCGGCCGCTTGATCGACCATCTGCAGCTGGTGGTGCGTGACTTGGCCGCCAGCCGCCGCTTCTACCAGGCGGTGTTCGACACCATCGGCGTGCCGCTGGGCGGCGAAGGGCCGGACTTCTTCTGGGCCGACGAACTGTTCATTTCCAGCGCCAGCAGCAAGGCTGCCGCCGGCCAGCTGACCGGCCGCCATCACCTGGCCTTCCAGGCCCGCGACAGCGCCACCGTCGATGCCTTCCACACTGCAGCCATCGCCGCCGGCGGCACCGACAACGGCGCGCCCGGCGAACGCCCCTACCACCCGGGCTACTACGGTGCGTTCGTGCTCGATCCCGATGGCAACAACATTGAAGTGGTCTACCACGGCCCGGCCAACTACAGCGCCGACTCGGTGAAGGTCACTTTCTGATTTCACCGATACCGTGAACGAAGAAGCCGGGCAATGCCCGGCCTCGCTGCTTCCGATGGTGCGGCCCTCAGTGGGCGGCCATGTAGATGTCCTGCAGCACGGCCTTTTCCAGCTCCAGCTCACCCAGCAGGTTCTTCACGATGTCGCCCAGGCTGAGGATGCCGACCAGGCGGGTGCCGTCGGTGACCATCAGATGACGGCGCCGCGAGTACGTCATCAACGACATGGCCTGCTTCAGGGTGGCCTCCGGGGCGATGCCTTCCAGGCCGGTGGACGGCAGGCTGGAAATCACCCGGCGGCCGGCCTGCGGGCCGTCGTCGGCCAGGGTACGCACGATGTCCTTTTCGGAAATGATGCCGACCGGGGCATCGTCCTTCATCACCACCAGCGCAGCGATCTTGTTCGCGCTCATCTTGTGGGCGGCGGCACCGATGGTGTCTTCGGCGTCGATGGTGATGACAGCTTCATTCTTGGATTGCAGGAGTTCGCGGACGTTCATTCTTGTTTCCTGGTGCAGGTCACTGAAGTCAAAAAAGTGTGCTCTTCCGATACGCCCCCTCCCCGGGAACAGACCTTTCAGCGCACGTCTGGCGCACACGCCGGCCTTGGGAGATGGATCGGCAGGCATCGTGCTGCAACGCGAACGAGGTGGGTTCAACCGCTCACCCTGGACCTCGGTCAACTTGATTCTACGACTGCGACCATCAGTCACTACCGGCATCGATGGGACAGTTCGTCGTGGGAACCAACCGACGATCCAGAGAATGGCACCGCGGCTGAAACCGCCGCTGAATACACGCGATGCCGCGTGTTAAAGATTGATTGATCGCTGCCGACGGCGGACAGAACACCCTGTGGCTGTCCCACTTGCCGCTGCCAGCGGCACAAACGAAAGGGGGCCACAGGGGCCCCCTTCGCTTGCAGCATTCAACCCGGCCGGTGGGCCTTACTCCACCGTTACGCTCTTGGCCAGGTTGCGCGGCTTGTCCACGTCGGTGCCACGTGCCAGTGCGGTGTGGTACGCCAGCAACTGCACCGGAATGGTGTGCACGATCGGGCTGAGTACGCCGGCATGGCGCGGCGTACGAATCACGTGCACGCCTTCGGACTCGTTGAAGTTGCTGTCCTGGTCGGCGAACACGAACAGTTCACCGCCACGCGCACGTACTTCCTGCATGTTCGACTTCACCTTTTCCAGCAGGCTGTCGTTCGGCGCGATCACCACCACCGGCATGTCCTCGTCCACCAGCGCCAGCGGGCCATGCTTCAGCTCGCCCGCCGGGTAGGCCTCGGCGTGGATGTAGGAGATTTCCTTGAGCTTGAGCGCGCCTTCCAGCGCGATCGGGTAGTGCAGGCCGCGGCCCAGGAATAGCGCGCTGCTCTTGCGCGCGAACCGCTCGGCCCAGGCAGCGATCTGCGGTTCCATGTTCAGCGCATGCTGCACGCTGCCCGGCAGGAAGCGCAGCTGCTCCAGGTAGTCCGCTTCCTGTGCGGCGTCGATGCGGCCATGCAGCTTGCCCAGCACCACGGTCAGCTGGAACAGCGCCGCCAGCTGGGTGGTGAACGCCTTGGTCGAAGCGACGCCGATCTCGGCACCGGCACGGGTGTAGCAGACCAGTTCGCTGGCGCGCGGGATCGCGCTTTCCGGCACGTTGCAGATCGACAGCGTGTGCTTGTGGCCCAGCGACTTGGCGTACTTCAGCGCTTCCATCGTATCCAGCGTTTCGCCGGACTGGGAAATGGTCACGATCAGGTGCTTCGGATTCGCGTAGGCAGCGCGGTAACGGTACTCGCTGGCGATCTCCACGCTGCACGGCAGGCCGGCGATGGCCTCGACCCAGTAGCGTGCAGTCAGGCCGGCGTAGTAGCTGGTACCGCAGGCGATGATCTGCACGCCCTCGATGCCCGACAACACGGCTTCGGCGTTCTTGCCGAACAGCTCGGCCGGGAAACCACCGGCATCGATCGCCGCCTCGATGGTGTCGCCCAGAGCGCGCGGCTGCTCGTGGATTTCCTTCTGCATGAAGTGGCGGTACGGGCCCAGCTCCAGCGATGCCAGCGATACATCCGACAGATGCACGTCGCGCTCGACCGGCTGGTCATGCTCGTCGAAGATGCGCACGCCATCGCGGCGGATTTCGGCGGTGTCGCCCTCTTCCAGGAAGATCACCTTGCGGGTGGCCGAGATCACCGCCGAGACATCCGAAGCGACGAAGTTCTCGCCTTCGCCCAGGCCGATCAGCAGCGGGCAGCCCATGCGCGCGCAGACGAAGCGCTCCGGCTCGGCACGGCTGACCACGGCCAGCGCGTAGGCGCCGGTCAGTTCCTTCACCGTGTGCTGCAGCGCCACCAGCAGGTCGTCGCCATCCTTCAGGTGGTGGTGGATCAGGTGTGCGATGACTTCGGTATCGGTCTGCGATTCGAAGGTGTAGCCCAGCGCGCGCAGCTTCTCGCGCTGCTCTTCGTGGTTCTCGATGATGCCGTTGTGCACCAGCGCCACGCCCTGGCTGATGTGCGGATGCGCATTGGCCTCGGTGACACCCCCGTGGGTGGCCCAGCGGGTATGGCCGATGCCCAGCACCGCGTTGAAGCCCTCGGCCTCGGCCGCCGTGGCCATTTCCGACACTCGGCCGGTACGACGCACGCGACGCACCTCCGACCGCTCGGCATGGTCGATCACCGCGATACCCGAGGAATCGTAACCACGGTACTCAAGGCGCTTCAGACCCTCGATCAGCACCGGCACTACGTCGCGATCAGCGATCGCACCCACGATTCCACACATGTCACGCGTTTCCTTGAAGACGATCGTCGCATTCTAGCCTGCGTGCCCGGCTTCTCCCTCCTGTCCGCTTAATGAAAGTGTCCGGAAAGGTGTCCGCGGACACCCGGACACTTCACATCAAAGCCCAACCCCTTGACCCATAAGGAATTAAAGTTGGCACGCTACGTGCTTGGTACTGGCTACCACCGTCAGGCACGCACCCGATGATCCGCGACACTTCCGCCCAGGACCAGATCGTTTCCTCCGCCCCGGCCAGCGCCCCGCGCGCCAACTGGCTCCGTTACCGTTGGCCGGCGCTGGGCACGATCGCCCTGCTCGCCGGCATCGGCTGGGCCGTGCACGCCTGGTCCAATGCCAGCCGCTCCTTCGACAGCAGCCGCGTGCGCATCGCCGAAGTGAAGCGTGGCGATCTGGTCCGCGACATCGCCGCCGACGGCCGCGTGATCGCCGCCAACAGCCCGATCCTGTATGCCATCTCCGCGGGCACCGTGGACCTGAAGGTGGTCGCCGGCGATGTGGTGAAGAAGGGGCAGGAGCTGGCCCTCATCGACAGCCCCGAACTGCGCAGCAAGCTGGCCCAGGAACAGGCCACCCTGGCCGGCCTGGAAGCCGAGGCCAGCCGTGCCGCGCTGGACGCCACCCTGGCCCGCGCCAAGTCGCGCAAGGAAACCGACCAGGCCACCATCGAACGGCAGGCCGCCGATCGCGACCTGCAGCGCTACCAGCGCGGCTATGACGGCGGTGCGGTGCCGCAGATCGACCTGGCCAAGGCCAAGGACTCGCTGAAGAAGGCCGACATCACCCTGGCCAACGCCACCACCGATGCGCGCCTGCAGAGCCAGGGCGCCGACCTGGATGCCCGCAACAAGCGCCTGCTGGCCGATCGCCAGAAGGCGGTGGTGGCCGAAGTGCAGCGCCAGGTCGATGCGCTGACGCTGCGTGCCCCGTTCGATGGCCAGGTCGGCCAGGTGCAGGCGGTGCAGTCCACCAACCTGGCCGCCAACGCCCCGGTGCTGGGCGTGGTCGACCTGTCCAAGTTCGAAGTCGAGATCAAGGTGCCGGAGAGCTTCGCCCGCGACCTGGCGATCGGCATGCCGGCACAGCTGACCGGTGGCAACGGCCAGCCGTTCCCAGGTGAGATCAGCGCGGTGTCGCCGGAAGTGGTCAACGGCGAGGTCAATGCCCGCGTGCGCTTTGCCAGCGCGCAGCCGGAAGGCCTGCGCCAGAGCCAGCGGATGTCGGTGCGCGTGCTGCTCGATACCCGCAGGAACGTGCTGAAGGTCGAGCGCGGCCCGTTCGTCGAACAGGGCAACGGCATGGCCTACGTGATGGATGGCCGCACCGCCGTGCGCCGTCCAGTGGAACTGGGCGTCAGCAGCCTGGGCGAAGTGGAAATCAAATCGGGTGTGCAACCGGGCGACCGCATCGTGGTCTCCGGCAGCGACCTGTTCAAGGACGCCGAACGCGTCTCCGTCAACTGATACCTGATACCTGAATCCTGGAGAGAGGACACCCCATGTACATGCTCGAAATGCGTTCGGTCGCCAAGGTCTTCCGCACCGAACAGGTGGAAACCCACGCACTGCGCTCGCTGGAACTGCAGGTCAAGGAAGGCGAGTTCGTCGCCGTCACCGGCCCGTCCGGTTCCGGCAAGACCACCTTCCTCAACATCGCTGGCCTGCTGGAAACCTTCACCAGCGGCACCTACATGCTGGACGGCCAGGACGTGAGCACGCTGGGCGATGATGCGCGCAGCCGCCTGCGCAACCAGAAGATCGGCTTCATCTTCCAGGGCTTCAACCTGATCCCGGACCTCAACCTGTTCGACAACGTCGACGTGCCGCTGCGCTACCGCAAGATGAGCGCCAACGAGCGCCGCGAGCGCATCGAGAAGGCGCTGACCCAGGTCGGCCTGGGCTCGCGCATGAAGCACTACCCGAATGAACTCTCTGGCGGCCAGCAGCAGCGCGCGGCGATTGCACGCGCCCTGGCCGGCAGCCCGCGCCTGCTGCTGGCCGACGAACCGACCGGCAACCTGGATACGCAGATGGCCCGTGGCGTGATGGAACTGTTGGAAGAGATCAATGCCGCCGGCACCACCATCGTGATGGTCACCCACGACCCGGAACTGGCCGCGCGCGCGCAGCGCAACGTGCACATCGTCGACGGCCAGGTGACCGACCTGGTGCGTGAGCCGGTGCTGGCCACGCCGGTGCGCCACATCGTCGCCGTCAACGAGTGAGGGCCCGACCATGTTCGCCTACTACGCCCGATTGGCGGCGCGCAGCTTCCGCCGCAACAAGGTCCTGACCGCACTGATGGTGGTTGCCATCGCGCTCGGCATCGGCGCCTCCATGACCACGTTGACCGTGTTCCACGTGTTGTCCGGCGACCCGATTCCCGGCAAGAGCGACCGCCTGTTCTACGTGCAGCTCGACGCCGCGACCGGCGCCTATGTCGCCGGCGAAGAGCCGGAAACCCAGCTGACCCGCTTCGACGGTGAAGCGCTGCTGCGCGAAGCCAAGGGCGAGCGCCAGGCGCTGATGAGCGGCGGCGGTGGCACCATCGAACCGGACAACAGCACCCTCAAGCCCTTCAGCATCGACACCCGCTGGACCTCGGCCGACTTCTTCCCGATGTTCGAGGTGCCCATGCAGTACGGCCGCCCCTGGACGCGCGAGGACGATGAAGGCCGCGCACGCGTGGTGGTCATCTCCAAGGCGCTCAACGACAAGCTGTACCAGGGTGCCAACAGCGTGGGCCGCGACCTGCGCATGGAAGGCCAGAGTTACCGCATCGTCGGCGTGATGAAGGAATGGAGCCCGGAGCCGCACTTCTACGACCTGACCACCGGCAGCTACGGAAAGAACGAAGACCTGCTGCTGCCGATCTCCACCTCGTTCGACCTGAAGCTCGGCAACAACGGCAACATGAACTGCTTCGGCGAAAACCCCGACGGCAACAGCTACTCGCTCAATGCACCGTGCGCGTGGCTGCAGTACTGGGTGGAAATGGACCCGGCCAAGGCCGGCGACTACCGCCGCTACCTGGAGAACTATTCGACCCAGCAGCGCGAGGCCGGCCGCTTCAAGCATCCGCCGAACGTGCGCCTGCGCACCGTGATGGAATGGCTGGACTTCAATGGTGCAGTCCCCAGCGACGTGCGCCTGCAGCTGTGGCTGGCGCTGGGCTTCCTCGGTGTCTGCCTGGTCAACACGGTAGGCCTGCTGCTGGCCAAGTTCCTGCGCCGCAGCGGTGAGATCGGCGTGCGCCGTGCGCTCGGTGCCAGCCGCGGCCAGATCTTCCTGCAGTGCCTGGTGGAAGCCGGCGCGGTCGGCGTGGTCGGTGGCGTGCTCGGCATCGGCCTGGCCCTGCTCGGCCTGTTCGCGGTGCGCCAGCAACCGGTGGAGTACGCCAAGCTGGCCCATCTGGACGGCAACATGCTGCTGCTCGCACTGGGCCTGACCCTGTTCGCCAGCCTCGCCGCCGGTTTCCTGCCCGCCTGGCGCGCCATGCAGGTCACCCCGGCCATCCAGCTCAAGTCGCAGTAAGCACCCGAACGAGGACTCCCATGGACATCCGCCCCATCCTCAGCACGCTGCGCCGGCACAAGACCGCTGCCGCCCTGATCGTGCTGGAAGTCGCACTGACCTGCGCCATCGTCTGCAACGCGCTGTTCCTGGTCAGCCAGCGCGTGGAAAAGATCAGCATGCCCAGCGGCATCGCCGAGAGCGAACTGGCGATGCTGCGCGTCAGCGGCATCGGCAAGCAGACTGACGCCATGGCCCGCACCCGCGAGGACCTGGCATCGCTGCGTGCGATCCCCGGCGTCAGCAACGTCACCATCATCAACCAGATCCCCTTCCGCAACGGCTCCTCCAGCAGCAGCATCTCGCGCGTGATCGACCAGGAACGGCCGACCACCAATGCCTCGATGTACACCCTGTCCGAGAACGGGCTGGCCACGATGGGCATCAACCTGATCGCCGGCCGCGATTTCCTGCCTGACGAGTACCAGAACTTCGAAGACGTCAGCAAGGGCGGCGCCAAGGAAAAGGCCATCCCGGTCATCCTCACCCAGGCCACCGCCGCCAAGATGGAGCCCAACGGCAGCGCCCTGGGCAAGACCTACTACATGGGCAAGCAGTCGCTGCACGTGGTCGGCATCGTCGACACGCTCAGCACGCCCAATGGCTGGAATGACAACTGGACCAACTCGATGCTGCTGCCGATCCGCCGCACCTTCGACGACGGTGGCACCTACATCCTGCGTACCTCGCCCGAACGCCGCCAGGAAGTGCTCGATGCTGGTGCTGCCGCGCTGGAGCGCAACGACCCGAACCGCCTGATGCGCGACAAGCTGACCTATGAAGACCAGCGCAAGGACTTCTTCAAGAACGACCGCGCGATGGTCGGCCTGCTGATCACCGTCAGCATCTCGCTGCTGGTGGTCACCGCGCTGGGCATCATCGGCCTGGCCAGCTTCTGGGTGCAGCAGCGCAGCAAGCAGATCGGCATCCGCCGTGCGCTGGGCGCGACCCGCGGGCAGATCCTGCGCTACTTCCAGACCGAGAACTTCCTGCTGGCCACGCTGGGCATCGTGCTGGGCATGCTGGCCGCCTACGCGATCAACCTGGCCCTGATGAACCTGTACGAGCTGCCGCGCATGCCGTTGTACTACCTGCCGCTGGGTGCGCTGCTGCTGTGGGTGCTGGGCCAGATCGCCGTGTTCGGGCCGGCGCGGCGTGCCGCGGCGGTTCCACCGGCGGTCGCCACGCGGGGCGCGTGAGATGCGTGCCTGCGCGATGTGCCTGATGCTGCTCCTGCCACTGCCGGCGCTGGCCGGTGGTGGCAGCGCGCAGACGCTGGAATGGCGCCAGGATGGAGCGCGGTTGTCGCTGCGCTCGACCGAGGGACAGGTGCATGTGGACGCCGCCAGCCCCGAAGCGCGCTTCGGCGTGCGCAGCGGCGACCGCATCCTGCGCGTGGACGACACGGCGGTACGCCAGGTCGAGCACCTCGCCGTGGCCTTGCGCCATTCCAATGCAGCCACCGCCTATCTGTTGCTGCGCCGCGACAGACGCGAACTGACGGTGGCGGTCAACGCCGCCGCATGGCGACAGGCATTGGAGGTCCCGCCACCACCCGTGCCGCCACCCCCGCCAGCCCCGCCCGGGCGCTGAACATCATCCGCTCCTGCACGGCCGCAGGTTTGGCTATGCTTGATGGGTGGCGCCGGGCTCTCCCGGTACATGCACACGAACGGCTCCATCGGCGCCGCCCATCCCTTTCTGCAGAACCGCTTGATGCCTGCGATCCTGATCATCGACGACAACGCCAGCGTGGGTACTGCGCTGGACGTGCTGTTCTCCCTGCACGACATCGATACCCTGCAGGCGCAGACGCCCGCCGACGGGCTGGCGCTGCTCGAATCACAGCCGGTCGACCTGGTCATCCAGGACATGAATTTCAGCGAGGACACCACCTCCGGTGAAGAGGGCGAGGCGCTGTTCGCGCAGATCCGCGCGCGTCATCCGGACCTGCCGGTGATCCTGCTCACGGCGTGGACCCATCTGAGCAGCGCCGTGGACCTGGTCAAGGCCGGTGCCGCCGACTATCTGGCCAAGCCGTGGGACGATCGCAAGCTGCTGACCACGGTCAACAACCTGCTGGAACTGTCCGAGGCGCGCCGCGAGCTGGACCGCCGCCGCACGCGTGAACTGCGCCAGCGCAATGCGCTGGAAGCGAAGTACGATCTGTGCGGTGCGGTAGTCGCCGATCCGGCCAGCGAGCGTGTGGTCACCCTGGCCTGCCAGGTCGCACGCTCGGAACTGCCGGTGCTGATCACCGGCCCCAACGGCGCCGGCAAGGAAAAGATCGCGCAGATCATCCAGGCCAATTCACTGGTGGCCAAGGGTCCGTTCGTGGCGGTCAACTGCGGCGCGCTGCCCTCGGAACTGATCGAAGCCGAGCTGTTTGGTGCCGAAGCCGGTGCGTATACCGGCGCCAACAAGGCACGCGAAGGGAAGTTCGAAGCGGCCGATGGTGGCACCCTCTTCCTGGATGAGATCGGCAACCTGTCGCTGGGCGGGCAGATGAAGCTGCTGCGTGTGCTGGAAACCGGCCGCTTCGAGCGCGTGGGCTCCAACCGCGAACGCCAGGTCAAGGTCCGCGTGGTCAGCGCAACCAATGCCGACCTGCCGGCGATGATCCGCGACGGTACCTTTCGCGAAGATCTCTATTACCGCCTCAATACGGTGGAACTGGTGCTGCCGCCGCTGGCCGAACGACCGGGCGATATCGTGCCGCTGGCCGAGCGTTTCCTGACTGCCGGCAAGCCGCTGTCCAGCGGCGCCACAGCAGCACTGCAGCGGCACCCGTGGCCGGGCAACGTGCGCGAACTGCGCAACGTGATCCAGCGTGCCGAACTGCTGGCCACCGGCAACCGCATCGAAGTGGCCGATCTCAACCTGCCGCGCGCAGCCGTCGCACCGCGACCGGCACCCAGTGCAGGCAATGATCCCGACCGCGCACGCATCGAGGATGTACTGGCCCGCAACCATGGCGTCATCGCCCAGGCTGCCGCCGAGCTCGGCCTGAGCCGTCAGGCGCTGTACCGGCGCATGGACCGCCACGGTATTCCACGCGAATGAAGCGGCGCTCCTTCACTTTCCGCCTGTTCCTGCGCCTGCTGCCGGTGTTGGCACTGGCTGCGGCACTGCCGTGGCTGCTGGCCTACTGGATGGACCATGGTTGGGTGGTGACCACGGTATCGGCGCTGATCCTGCTGTCGCTGATGTGGTGGACCCTGCGCCGTGCCACGGCGCCGGTACGCTCGCTGATGCGTGCCCTGGCGGGCACCACCAGCAGTTACCGCGACGGCGAGTACAACTTCGGTGTGCACTGGCCCGGGAATGACGAGCTGGGCGACCTGGTGCAGGCCCACCGCGAACTGGGCGACGTGCTGCGCGCGCAGCGACAGGGACTGGTGCAACGTGAGCTGCTGCTGGACACCATGGTGCAGAACACGCCGGTGGCGATGCTGCTGATCGCCTCCGGCGGAGATGGCGTCGCCCGCGTGGTGTTCTCCAACCTGGCGGCGCGCAAGCTGCTGCACGGCGGCTGGAAGCTGGAAGGCCAGCGCCTGGAAGACGTGCTGGAACAGGTGCCGGTGGAACTGCGCGACGCCATCGCCCGTGGCGGTGACAGCTTGTTCGCGGTACATGCCGATGGCGAGGACGGCGACGAGGACGATGAGCAGGTCTACCACCTCTCGCGCCGCGCGTTCCAGCTCAACGGCCGCCCGCACGACCTGCTGCTGGTGCGGCTGCTGACCGCCGAACTGCGCCGCCAGGAAGTGCAGACCTGGAAGAAGGTGATCCGGGTGATCAGCCACGAGCTCAACAACTCGCTGGCGCCGATCGCTTCGCTCGCCCATTCCGGCGGCGTGCTGGTGCAGCGCGAGCGCTTCGACCGGCTGCCGGAGATCTTCACCACCATCGAAGACCGCGCACGCCACCTGGAAGGCTTCATCCGCGGCTACGCGCGCTTTGCCAAGCTGCCACAGCCGCAGCTGCAGACCGTGCACTGGGCACCGTTCCTGTCCAGCCTGCGCCAGCAGATTCCGTTCGGCATGGAACGTGAACCGGACGAGGAGCTGAGCAGTCGCATCGACATCGCGCAGTTCGGGCAGGCGTTGTTGAACCTGCTGAAGAACGCGCACGAAGCCTGCGCCGAAGCCGAGCCGCCCAACGATGACGTGCAGGTACAGCTGACGCGGCTGCCGCAGTGGCTGCGGCTGGACGTGCTGGATCGTGGCAAGGGCATGAACGAGCAGGTGCTGCAGAACGCGCTGATGCCGTTCTATTCGACCAAGCGCAACGGCACCGGGCTCGGGCTGGCGCTGACGCGCGAGATCGTGGAGGCGCACGGCGGACGCGTGTCACTGCAGAATCGCGGTGATGGCGGGTTGTGCGTGTCGATCCTGCTGCCGGTGGGTTGACCGGGCCAACGCGGTTCCCACTGTTCGCCGAGCTTGGTCGGCAAGTCAGTAGATCCACGCCATGCGTGGATAAGCCGACCAAGGTCGGCACCTGCCCAAGCTGCGGCATCGGCATCCTGTGCTCCAGGGGAACGGGAGCATCAAGAGCAAAGGCAACGACATCCGCGCGTAGTTTGAATCGACTGGGTGCAGCTGTGGCTCTGGATGTTGGTTCCGCCTTGAGCGAGCCGAGCATCGCAGGGGAATCCGGGGCGTAGAGGCGCCGATGCCTGAGCGCAGCGAGTTCGGCGCCGTCCCCTGATTCACCGAGAAGCGCAGGGCACCGATGCGCAGCATCGGCTCGCGACCGGAGGAGCATTTCTTTTGGTTACTTTTCTTTGCGCACAAGGAAAAGTAACGCCCATGACCGGTGGCCGACCTTCAGCCATCCAGCGAAGAGATGGATCGCCGCATCGCCACGCGTAGATGCATCGGAAACCCGAGCGCGGCCTCTTCGGCCATCACCGACTGCAGTCCGGCACCCCACTCCGCCTCCGGCACGGTGACGAACCCTTCGCTGGCATAGAAGGCCGCATTCCACGGCACGTCGGACAACGTGGTCAGCACAGCCGAACGATAGCCTTCCGCCCAGGCCTGTACCAATGCATGGCGCAACAACGCGCGCCCATGACCCTGCCGCGCGTGCGCAGGATCCACGTCCATCTGCAGAACGTGGAACTCACCCGCCAGTTCGCCGGCAAGCAGATAACCGGCGATGCCACCGTCAGCCGCATCCACCACCCACAGCCGCCGGCGCTCAAGGCCGTCCTGTAGTGTCGGCAGGTCCAGGCCATGCCCGGCGAACACCGGATAGGCCTCATGGCCCTTCAACACCTCGCCGGCGCGCTGCTCGATGCCGGGCAGCACACCGAGTTCATCGGCGCGAGGAAGGCGGGGCTCAGGACTTCTTGAGCGGACGGTTCCAGCCATCGATGGTTTCCTGTCGTGCACGTGCCAGTGTCAGCTTGCCGTCCGGCGCGTTGCGGGTGATGACCGAACCGGCGGCAATGGTCGCGCCGTCGCCAATGGTCACCGGTGCTACCAGCGAACTGTTGGAGCCGATGAACGCGTTGTCGCCGATGGTGGTGGTCGACTTGTTCACGCCATCGTAGTTGCAGGTGATGGTGCCGGCGCCGATGTTCACCTTGCTGCCGATCACCGCATCGCCCAGATAGGTGAGGTGATTGGCCTTGCTGCCCACACCCAGCGTGACCTTCTTGGTCTCGACGAAGTTGCCGACGTGCACGCCATCGGCCAGCACAGTGCCCGGGCGCAGGCGCGCGAACGGGCCGATCTGCGCAGCGCCTTCGGTGACCACGCCTTCCAGATCGCAATGCGCGCGCACCTCGGTGCCCGGCCCGAGGTTGACGTCCTTCAGGCGGTTGAAGGGACCGACGGTGACGCCGTCGCCGAGCACCACGTTGCCCTCGAGCACGACATCGACGTCGATCAGCACGTCGCTGCCAACGGTGATGGTGCCGCGGATGTCGAGCCGTGCCGGGTCGCGCACGCGCGCGCCCTGCGCGCACAGCGCACGCACCGCGCGACGCTGCCATGCACGCTCCAGCTGCGACAGCTGCCACGGATCGTTCGCCCCTTCGGCTTCCTGTGCGTCGGCCACCAGCGCCATCTCAGCCGGGGTGTACTCGTGCGCGGCGAACGCGAATACGTCGGTCAGGTAGTACTCGCCCTGCGCGTTGCTGTTCGACAGCTGCGACAGCCAGCGGCGCAGCGCGGTCGATTCCGCGGCGATGATGCCGGTGTTGATGATGCGCACGCGCAACTGCTCGTCGCTGGCATCCTTCTGCTCGACGATCGCACCCACCTTGCCCTCGGCATCGCGCAGCACGCGACCATAGCCGGTCGGGTCATCCACCTCGGCCACCAGCACCGCCAGCCGGCCCGGCTGCGCGAGCAGGTCGCGCAGGGTCTGCGCACGGATCAGCGGTACGTCGCCGTACAGCACCAGTACCTGTGCAGCATCGGGCACCTGCGGCATCGCCTGCGCGACGGCGTGGCCGGTGCCGAGCTGCTGTGCCTGTTCAGCCCATTGCAGGTCCTGCTGGCCGGCGAAGTACTGGCGCACGGCTTCGCCGCCGTGGCCATGGACCACGTGGATCGCCGCCGGCTGGAGCTCACGGGCCGCATCGATCACGTGCGCCAGCATCGGCTGGCCCGCGATCGGCTGCAGCACCTTCGGCAGCACCGACTTCATGCGCTTGCCAGCGCCGGCGGCGAGGATGATGACGTGCAGGGGTTGGGTCATGGGAACGGCAGTCCGTGGTTCGTTGCCGGTGATTCTAGAGCGTGCGCCGTTAACATGGGCATCCCTCCCCCTTTTCCATGCCAATGAGCCTCATCCGCCAGGGAAGCGCCTACCTCGTCATCGGGCTCGTGCAGCTGTTGCTCGACTGGCTCGTGTTCGTGGCCGCCACCGCACTGGGCATGCCAGTGGCGCCGGCCAACGTCGCCGGGCGCCTGGCCGCCATGCTGCTGGGCTTCTGGCTCAACGGCCGCTACACCTTTGCCGAGGCGGGCGCACACAGGCTGGGCTGGAAGCGCTTTGCCCGCTTCTTCGGGCTGTGGCTGCTGCTCACCGTGGCGAGCACATTGCTGGTGAGCCTGGTGGACCACGCGCTCGGCCTGCAGTACACCTGGCTGGCCAAGCCGCTGGTGGAAGGTGTGCTGGCCTTCGTGTCGTTCCTGCTGATGCGCTACGTGGTGTATCGCTGATGCGAGGCGGGATTCGGGATGCCGGATTTGGGGGCGGGATCGGGATCGGTAGAGTCGACTGTTGGTCGACTGCTCTTCCATCAGGTCGCGAGAATGCCGCGCTGCGCGCGATAGTCGACTAACGGTGTAAACCCAGTCGGCTCTGCCCAATCGGCTCTACCCAGCCACCCAAACAAAAACGCCGGCACAGGGCCGGCGTTTTCGTGGATGCAGCGCGTGAACCTCAGTGCTTGAGGGTCTTGCGCAGGCGTTCCAGGGCCTGCAGCTGGACAACGGCTTCGGCCAGCTTCTGCTGGGCTTCGGCCACTTCCATGGCTTCACCGCGGTTGGCCAGGATGCGCTCGGCTTCTTCCTTGGCCTTTCGGACCGAGGCTTCGTCGATGTCCTGCGCGCGGATCGCGGTGTCGGCCAGCACGGTCACCACCTGCGGCTGCACTTCCAGGATGCCGCCGGAAATGGCGAAATCCAGCTGCTCGCCGTTCGGCGTGGTCACCACCACCTTGCCCGGCTTCAGGCGGGTGATCAGCGGCGCGTGCTTGGGCGCGATGCCCAGTTCGCCCAGCTCACCGGTGGCCACGACCAAGGTCGCTTCGCCACGGAAGATTTCCTGCTCGGCGCTGACGATGTCGCAACGGATCGTGCTCATGCAAATCTCTTCGCTGTTCGCGGCGGCGCAATGCCACCGTGGGAGTCCACCGGCGCGGGCGGTTGCCCGGCGCCGGCGTCAGGTCGGGCAGGATCGCTCCCGCCCGTCCCGGATCAGGCCTTCTCGGCCATCTTCTTGGCCTTCTCGACCGCTTCTTCGATGCCGCCGACCATGTAGAACGCCTGCTCCGGCAGGTGGTCGTACTCGCCATCGACGATGGCCTTGAAGCCACGGATGGTGTCCTTCAGCGGCACGTACTTGCCCGGCGAACCGGTGAACACTTCGGCCACGTGGAACGGCTGGCTGAAGAAGCGCTCGATCTTACGGGCGCGCGACACGGCCTGCTTGTCCTCTTCGGACAGTTCGTCCATGCCCAGGATCGCGATGATGTCCTTCAGTTCCTTGTACTTCTGCAGGGTCTGCTGGACGCGCTGGGCGGTGTCGTAGTGCTCGTGGCCGATGACCAGCGGGTCCATCTGGCGGCTGGTGGAGTCCAGCGGATCGACGGCCGGGTAGATACCCAGCGAGGCGATCGAACGCGACAGGGTGACGGTCGAGTCCAGGTGGGCGAAGGTGGTCGCCGGCGACGGGTCGGTCAGGTCGTCCGCGGGAACGTAGACGGCCTGGATCGAGGTGATCGAACCGTTCTTGGTCGAGGTGATGCGCTCCTGCAGGACGCCCATTTCCTCGGCCAGGGTCGGCTGGTAACCCACGGCGGACGGCATACGGCCCAGCAGTGCCGACACTTCGGTACCGGCCAGGGTGTAGCGGTAGATGTTGTCGACGAACAGCAGGACGTCCTTGCCCTTGCCGTTTTCGTCCTTCTCGTCGCGGAAGTACTCGGCCATGGTCAGGCCGGTCAGCGCGACGCGCAGACGGTTGCCCGGCGGCTCGTTCATCTGGCCGTACACCATCGCCACCTTGTCGAGGACGTTGGAGTCCTTCATTTCGTGGTAGAAGTCGTTGCCCTCACGGGTACGCTCACCCACGCCGGCGAACACGGACAGACCGCTGTGCGCCTTGGCGATGTTGTTGATCAGTTCCATCATGTTGACGGTCTTGCCGACGCCGGCGCCGCCGAACAGGCCGACCTTGCCGCCCTTGGCAAACGGGCACATCAGGTCGATGACCTTGATGCCGGTTTCCAGCAGCTCGGTGGCCGGGGACTGGTCTTCGTACGACGGGGCCGCACGGTGGATTTCCCAGCTGTCGCTGGCGGCCACCGGGCCGGCTTCGTCGATCGGACGGCCGAGCACGTCCATGATGCGGCCCAGGGTGCCAGCGCCGACCGGCACGGAGATGCCGCGGTTGGTGTTGGTGGCAACCAGGTTGCGCTTCAGGCCGTCGGTGGAACCGAGGGCGATGGTACGCACCACGCCGTCGCCCAGCTGCTGCTGGACTTCGAGGGTGATTTCGGTGTTGTCGACCTTCAGTGCGTCATACACCTTCGGCACCGACTCACGCGGGAATTCGACGTCGACGACCGCGCCGATGATCTGAACGATCTTGCCCTGACTCATTGCTGCATCCTCTAAATGTGTGCTTTGAACGAACGCGGTCAGACTGCTGCCGCGCCGCCGACGATTTCGGAGATTTCCTGGGTGATCGCTGCCTGGCGCGCCTTGTTGTAGACGAGCTGCAGGGTGCCGATCAGCTTGTTGGCGTTGTCGCTCGCCGCCTTCATCGCAACCATGCGTGCCGCATGCTCGGAGGCGACGTTTTCCAGCAGTGCCTGGTACACCAGCGACTCGATGTAACGCGTCATCACGTGCTCCAGCACGGTCGCGGCATCGGGTTCGTACAGGTAATCCCAGTCGTGGTGAGCGACCTGCTTCTCAGCCGGCGGCAGTGGCAGCAGCTGATCGAAGCTGGCCTTCTGCGTCATGGTGTTCACGAAGCGGTTGTAGACCAGGTACACGCGGTCGACCTTGCCTTCGGTGAAGGCGTCGAGCATGACCTTGATCACACCGATCAGCGATTCCAGCTTCGGCACGTCGCCGATGTGGGTCACGCTGCCGACCATGTTGACCTTCACGCGGCGGAAGAAGGTCGATGCCTTCTGGCCGATGGTCACCAGGTCCACTTCGGCACCCTTGTCCTGCCATGCCTTGGCTTCGCCCAGCATCTTGCGGAACAGGTTGTTGTTCAGGCCGCCGGCCAGGCCGCGATCGGAGGAGATCACGATGAAACCGACCCGCTTGACCTGCTCGCGCTCGACCAGGAACGGATGCTGGTAGTCGGTGCTGGCCTGGGCCAGGTGACCGATCACCTGCTTCATCGCCTGCGCGTACGGACGCGAGGTCTTCATCCGATCCTGCGCCTTGCGGATCTTGGAGGCCGAGACCATTTCCAGGGCGCGCGTCACCTTGCGGGTGTTCTGCACGCTCTTGATCTTGGTTTTGATTTCGCGTCCGCTTGCCATCTCTTGTTTCCCGTGGCGCGGGGCTGATGCCCCGCGTTGTTCAACCGTTTGTCATCTGGTCCAGCGGAGCCAGCGGCTCCGCTCTACAGGACCGCGATTACCAGCTGCCGGTGGTCTTGAACTCGGCGATGCCCTTCTTGAAGGCACCTTCGATGTCGTTGTCCCAACCGCCGGTGGCGTTGACCTTGCTGACCAGCTCGCCCTGGGTATTGGCGAAGTGGGCGTGCAGGCCTTCTTCGAACGCCAGCAGCTTGTTGACCGGCACGTCGTCGAGGTAACCCTCGTTGACGGCGTAGATCGACAGCGCCTGGTTGGCGATCGACATCGGCGCGTACTGCTTCTGCTTCATCAGCTCGGTGACGCGCTGGCCGCGCTCCAGCTGCTTGCGGGTCGCTTCGTCCAGGTCCGAGGCGAACTGCGCGAACGCAGCCAGCTCGCGGTACTGGGCCAGCGAGATACGGATGCCGCCCGACAGCTTCTTGATGATCTTGGTCTGGGCCGAGCCACCGACGCGCGACACCGAGATACCGGCGTTCACGGCCGGGCGGATGCCGGCGTTGAACAGGTCGGTTTCCAGGAAGATCTGGCCGTCGGTGATCGAGATCACGTTGGTCGGAACGAAGGCGGACACGTCGCCGGCCTGGGTTTCGATGATCGGCAGCGCGGTCAGCGAACCGGTCTTGCCGGTGACCTTGCCTTCGGTGAACTTCTCGACGTATTCCTCGGACACGCGGGCAGCGCGCTCGAGCAGACGGGAGTGCAGGTAGAACACGTCACCCGGGTAGGCTTCACGGCCCGGCGGGCGCTTCAGCAGCAGCGAGATCTGGCGGTAGGCAACGGCCTGCTTGGACAGATCGTCGTACACGATCAGCGCGTCTTCGCCGCGGTCCATGAAGTACTCACCCATGGTGCAGCCCGAGTAGGCGCTGATGTACTGCATGGCAGCCGATTCGGAGGCGGTCGCGGCCACCACGATGGTGTGGGCCAGCGCGCCGTTCTCTTCCAGCTTGCGCACGATGTTGGCGATGGTCGAAGCCTTCTGGCCGATCGCAACGTACACGCACTTGATGCCGGTGCCCTTCTGGTTGATCACGGCATCGATCGCCATCGCGGTCTTGCCGGTCTGGCGGTCACCGATGATCAGCTCGCGCTGGCCACGGCCGATCGGGATCATCGCGTCGACCGACTTGTAACCGGTCTGCACCGGCTGGTCGACCGACTTGCGCCAGATCACGCCCGGTGCAACGCGCTCCACCGGAGCGGTCAGGTCGGTGCCCAGCGGGCCCTTGCCGTCGATCGGCTCGCCCAGCGCGTTCACGACGCGGCCCAGCAGTTCCGGACCCACCGGCACTTCCAGGATGCGGCCGGTGGTCTTGGCGACGTCGCCTTCGCGCAGGTTTTCGTAGTCACCCAGGACCACGGCGCCGACCGAGTCGCGCTCCAGGTTCAGGGCCAGGGCGAAGGTGTTGTTCGGCAGTTCGATCATTTCGCCCTGCATCACGTCGGCCAGACCGAAGATGCGCACGATGCCGTCGGACACGCTGGTCACGGTGCCTTCGTTGCGCGATTCCGCGGCCAGCTTGACCTTCTCGATGCGGTTCTTGATCAGTTCGCTGATTTCGGAGGGGTTGAGCGTGGTTGCCATCGTCAAGTCCTAGTGCCGGCAGCGGGGCCGGACGTTAAATGAATTCAGTTAGCGAGCGCGGTCTGCAGACGGGCCAGCTTGCCCTTCAGCGAACCATCGATGACCACGTCGCCGGCGTCGATCACGGCGCCGCCGATCAGCGAGGCATCGACCGCGGTGGTCACGTCGACCTCGCGGTTGAAGCGCTTGCGCAGCGCAACCTTGATCGCGTCCAGCTCTCCGGCCGACAGCTCGGAAGCCGAGGTCACCGTGGCCTTGACCACGTGCTCGGCTTCGGCGCGCAGGGCGTCGAACATGCCGGAGATTTCCGGCAGCAGCGGCAGACGATGCGATTCGGCCAGGATGGCCAGGAAGCGCGAGTAGGTCTCGCCGTGGGACACCGGCGCCAGCAGGGCGACGGCGTCGTCACGACCCAGCTCCGGGTTGGCGAGCAGGGCCGCCACGCGCGGATCGGCGGCGACGTGGGCGGAGAACGCCAGAGCGTCCGACCACGGCGCAAACGCGCCTTCGTCGCGCGCGGTCGCGAACGCGGCGCGGGCGTACGGGCGGGCAAGCGTGAGGGCCTGGCTCATCCTTAGATCTCCGAGGCCAGCTCGTCGAGCAGCGCCTTGTGGGCGTTGGCGTCGATTTCGCGCTTGAGCAGCTTTTCGGCACCGGTCACGGCCAGCGCGGACACCTGCTTGCGCAGATCTTCACGGGCACGGTTGGCGGCGGCGTCGATTTCAGCCTGGGCCAGTTCCTTCTGACGGGTGGCTTCGGTGATCGCTTCGTTACGGGCAGCATCAACGATCTGGTTGGCACGTGCGTGGGCCTGATCGATGATCTCGTTGGCCTTGGTGCGTGCTTCCTTCAGCGCTTCGTTGACCTTCTCCTGCGCCTGGGCCAGATCTTTCTGGCTGCGGTCGGCAGCAGCGAGGCCTTCAGCAATCTTCTGCTGGCGCTCTTCGATCGCGTTCATCAGCGGCGGCCAGATCTTGGTCGCGATGATCCAGATCAGACCAGCGAAGGCGAGCGCCTGCGCAAGAAGGGTGAAATTGATATTCATGGTTAGCTCGATCGCTGGTTTCGGGGTGGACGTGCCGCCGAAGCGGCACATCCGGCCTTCATCCGAAACCGGGTGCATCAGCACCCGGTCGTCTCAAACCGCTGTATCAGCCGGCCAGAGCCTTGGTGACGGCGCCAGCGAAGGCAGCCGACAGCGGGTTGGCGAAGGCCAGCAGCAGGCCGACCGCGACCGAGATGATGAACGCGGCGTCGATCAGGCCGGCGGTGATGAACATGCGGACCTGCAGGACCGGGATCAGTTCCGGCTGGCGGGCGGCCGACTCCAGGAACTTACCAGCCATGATGGCCAGACCCAGACCGGCGCCCAGCGCGGCCAGGCCGATCATGATGCCGACGGCAAGGGCGGTGGAGCTCTGAATCTGCGCGAAGTTGGTCAGGACGGCGAAGTACATGGTTATCTCCAGGAACTTAAGTTGCTAAGGGTGATGAAACGGATGAAGGTTGAAACGCGTTGAAGCTTGAAACTCAGTGAGCGTCTTCCGACAGGCTCAGGTACACGATCGACAGCATCATGAAGATGAAGGCCTGCAGCGGGATCACCAGCAGGTGGAACAGCATCCAGCCGAGGCCGAACACACCACCGGCAATGGCACCGAAGAAACCGGCACCACCCAGCACCCAGATCAGCAGGAACACGATTTCGCCGCCGAACATGTTGCCGAACAGTCGCATCGCCAGCGAGATCGGCTTGCTCAGCCACTCGACGATGTTGAGGATCAGGTTGAACGGCATCATCCACTTGCCGAACGGCGCCGTCAGGAATTCCTTGATGAAGCCGCCCAGGCCCTTCGACTTCAGTGCGAAGAACAGCATCAGGAAGAACACGCTGATGGCCATGCCCAGGGTGGCATTGACGTCAGCAGTCGGCACCGGCTTCCAGTAGTGCACGCCCACCCATTCCAGCGGCTTGGCGATGAAATCGGCCGGGATCATCTTCAGCAGATTCATCAGCAGAATCCAGAAGAAGATGGTGATGGCGATCGGCGTGACCAGCTTGCTCTTGCCGTGGTAGGTGTCCTTGGCCTGGCGGTCGACGAACTCCAGGCAGATTTCCACGAAGGCCTGCCACTTGCCCGGCACGCCGGCGGTGGCCTTGCGGGTGCCCAGCCAGAACGCGACAACGATCACCAGGCCCATCAGGACCGCGGTGAGGAAGGTATCGACGTGGATATGCCAGAACATACCCTCACCCTTGCCGACCGGCGCGGTCAGGTTGTGCAGGTGATGCTGGATGTAGCTGGTAGGGGTTAGAGCCTCGCCCGCCATGTGTCCGGAACCTTCAGTTAATTGAATTCTGTCAACGCCTGGCCATCGCCAGGACCTGGAACATCAAGCCGACGGCGATACCGGCCAACAGCGCCAATGCAGGCAGCTTGAAGACCAGGAACCCCACCAGCAGGACGCCGAAAACCACGACCCACTTGGCCACGATCGCAATGATCAGGCGAGCCATCGCCGATCCTGCGGCCAGTGCCCCGCCGCCCAGTGCCATCCGTGCCGCCACCCAGCCACCGGCCGAAATGGCCACACCGGACGCCAGCGCGCCGAGGGCGTATTTCGGACCTACCAGCAGGAAGGCCAGGGCCAGGACAGCCACTGCGGCCAGCGGGTAGACCGCGGCGCGCAGCATCAGTCGCCGACCCGCATCAACGGAGTTCAGCACAGGACGTCCCGCGTGGTTGCAAGTGGAGGGCTGAGGCGGCTACAGCAGGGGGGCCTCATCGAGCCGCCAAATTATAGCAATGGGACAATTTGCGAGACAACCGCTCCCTGTTCATCCCGGGAAGCCGCAAGTTGCGGTAACGGTTACATTTTTGCGTGCCACCCGGGGGACAATGACGTCCGTATGATGTTGCAGCGCAGTATTGAACTTTGGTCGCAGGCCGCGGAACTTTCGCCGAATGTGCCGGTCCGATCTTTCGACCTGCCTGCAGCAACCTCGTCGACGCTTCGCCCCGCAGGTCCCACGATGGCCCCGAAGCCCGGCTCCGGGGCCATCTTTTTTGCATCGTGGCGACAGCGCTGAACCGTGCACATCGCGTGGACCATACGTTCACGGATGGTGGACGGCGATGTCCGGCACAGTGGCTTTCATTCTGATGAACCACTGCAAGGACTCTTCGATGCGCTCCGTACCCACCCTGCTCGCCCTCTCCCTGCTCGCCGCCGGCGCCTCGTTCGCCTCTGCCGCCCACGCCGCCGAAGGCGACGATCGCTTCGCCCTGCGCCTGGGTGCGATGAACATCGACTCGGACAATACGATCCGCGGCAAGACCAACGTGGCTGGCCAGGACATCGGCTTCTCCGAGGACTTCAAGCTGGGCGGCAAGGAGTGGGAACCGCGCATCGACGGCATGTTCCGCATCAGCAACCGCCAGCGCCTGCTGTTCAACTACTTCAAGTACGACAAGGATCGCCGCGAGACCCTCGGCCAGGACATTTCCTTCGGTGACGTCAACGTGCCGTCCGGCAGCTTCGTCAAGGGCGAGCTGAAGTACCAGGTGGCCAGCCTGGTCTATGACTACTCGGTGGTGGACACCGACACCTTCGACCTCGGCCTGCAGATCGGTGCCGAGTACGCCAAGGTGAGCAGCAAGGCCTACGCCGACCTGGGCACCGTCTACGAGGGCCAGTTCCTCAACGAGAAGACCGACGGTGTGGCACCGGTGGTCGGCGCGCGCCTGAGCTTCACTCCGTCGGAGAAGTGGATGATCACGCTGCAGGGCCAGTACCTCAACACGCGCTGGGGCAGCTTCGACGACTACAAGGGTGACCTGAGCCGCGCCAACGCCATCGTCGATTACCGCTTCACCAAGAACTTCGGTGTGTTCGCCGGCTACGACTGGTTCAAGCTCGATGCGGACAAGAAGGGCAGCGACGGCACCATCGGCCTGAAGCAGGAGTTCAAGGGCCCGGTGGCCGGCGTCAGTTTCGTGTTCTGATCCCCCGCCCCTTCCACGGCACTCTCTCTCCTGGCGCGGCCTCCGGAACATCGGGGCCGCGCTTTTTTGTGGGTTCCTGTCAGAAGAGTAGAAGCGGGTTGGTCGAGCGCTGGAGGGAGCGGGGGCCGTGTGCGAATGTCCCCCGGCGCCGGCCTGCGGCCGACGCCTCCTCCTTTACTTCGCACACGGCCCCCGCTCCCTCCGCGTGTCAAGCATCCATGCGCCTGTTGCAGTGGCTCTGCGGCTCGACCGTCCGCAAGCCGAGCCGCTGTGCGGGTGGCGGGCGTTTGGACAAATGTCCCCCGTTGCCCGCCTGCGGCGGTCGCCTCCTCCTTTACTTTGTCCAAACGCCTGCCACCCGCACAGCGGCCCGAACGCTCGCAACGAGAGTGATCGAAGCTCAACAAAAAGCCCCGGCAGATGCCAGGGCTTTTCGTTTGGAACGGCGCGGGCGCCTTACTTCTTCTTCGGCATGTACAGATCGGTGATCGTGCCGTCGTAGATTTCCGACGCCATCGCCACCGACTCGCTCAGCGTCGGGTGCGCATGGATGGTATGGCCGATGTCTTCGGCCTCCGCACCCATCTCGATGGCCAGGCCGATCTCGGCCAGCAGGTCACCAGCGTGCACGCCAACGATCGCGCCACCAATGATGCGGTGGGTCTCTTCGTCGAAGATCAGCTTGGTGAAGCCCTCGGTGCGACCGATGCCGATCGCGCGGCCACTGGCGGCCCACGGGAACTTGGCCACGCCGACCTTCAGGCCCTTGGCCTTGGCTTCGGTTTCGGTCACGCCGACCCAGGCGATTTCCGGGTTGGTGTAGGCCACCGACGGAATCACGCGGGCAACCCACTCCTTCTTGTGGCCGGCAGCCACTTCGGCGGCCAGCTTGCCTTCGTGCGTGGCCTTGTGGGCCAGCATCGGGTTGCCGACGATGTCGCCGATGGCAAAGATGTGCGGCACGTTGGTACGCATCTGGCGGTCAACCGGGATGAAGCCACGCTCGGTGACCTGCACGCCGGCCTTTTCGGCATCGATCTTCTTGCCGTTCGGCGAGCGGCCCACGGCCACCAGCACGCGGTCGAAGGTGCCCTGCGCCAGCGCCGGCGCCTGGCCTTCCTCGGCGGCTTCGAAGGTGACGGTGATGCCCTTGGCATCGGCGGTGACGCCCGAGGCCTTGGTCTTCAGGTGCACGTCGATGCCCTGCTTCTTCAGGCGGTCGGCCAGCGGCTTGACCAGGTCCTTGTCGGCGCCCGGCATCAGCTGGTCCATGAACTCGACCACGGTGACCTTGCTGCCCAGCGCGCCATACACGGTGGCCATTTCCAGGCCGATGATGCCGCCACCGACAACCAGCAGCGAGCCCGGCACTTCGGCCAGCTCCAGCGCGTCGGTGGAATCCATCACGCGCTTGTCGTCCCACGGGAAGTTCGGCAGCTTCACTGCCTGCGAACCGGCGGCGATGATGCACTTCTGGAAGCGCAGCAGCTGGGTGCTGCCGTCAGCAGCGGTGATTTCCAGCTCGTTGGCCGAGATGAACTTGCCGACGCCCTGCACGCTGCGCACCTTGCGCTGCTTGGCCATGCCGGCCAGGCCCTTGGTCAGCTGGTTGACGACCTTTTCCTTGTACTCGCGCAGCTTGTCCAGGGTGATGGTCGGCTTGCCGAACTCGACGCCGAAATCACCGGCGTGGGCCACTTCGTCGATGACCGCTGCGGCATGCAGCAGCGCCTTGGACGGAATGCAGCCGACGTTGAGGCAGACGCCGCCGAGGCTGGCGTAGCGCTCGACCAGCACCGTGTCCAGGCCGACATCGGCGGCGCGGAAGGCGGCGGTGTAGCCGCCCGGGCCCGAGCCCAGCACGACCATTTCGCATTCGATGTCGGCCGGCTTGCCGCTGGACAGCGCCGGCTTCGGTGCCGCCGGTTCAGCCGGGGCGCGGTGCGACGGGGTCACCGGCGGCTTGCTGGCCGGGGCGGCAGCAGCGGGAGCCGGCGCGGCGGCCTTGGCCGGGGCTTCGGCGGCGCCTTCAGCGTCCAGCACCACGACCACGGCACCTTCGGACAGGGTGTCGCCCAGCTTGACCTTGATTTCCTTGACCACGCCAGCAGCCGAGGACGGCACTTCCAGGGTGGCCTTGTCCGATTCCAGGGTCACCAGGCCCTGGTCCTTCTTCACTGTGTCGCCGACGGCGACCAACACTTCAATCACCGGCACATCGCTGTAATCGCCGATGTCGGGAACCTTGACTTCAATCGTGGCCATGGTGGGTTTTCCTCGTGCCCGCCCGGCATGGCCGGCGGGCTGTCACTGCATCTGTTCACGCGGCCGCGCCAGGGGCTGCGGCCGCACGGTGGGGGCGAAGCGAGTGCCTTACAGCAGCACGCGGCGCATGTCGGCCAGTACCTGCGACAGGTACGTGGTGAAGCGTGCGGCCAGGGCGCCGTCGATGACGCGGTGGTCGTAGCTCAGCGACAGCGGCAGCATCAGCTTCGGTGCGAATTCCTTGCCGTTCCAGACCGGCTGGATGGACGACTTGGAGACGCCGAGGATGGCCACTTCCGGTGCATTGACGATCGGGGTGAACGCGGTGCCACCGATGCCACCCAGCGAGCTGATCGAGAAGCAGCCGCCGCTCATGTCGGCCGGGCCCAGCTTGCCGTCGCGCGCCTTCTTGGCCAGTTCGCCGGTTTCCTGCGCGATCTGCACCACGCCCTTCTTGTCCACGTCGCGGATGACCGGCACGACCAGGCCGTTCGGCGTATCGGCGGCGAAGCCGATGTGGAAGTACTTCTTCAGGGTCAGGTTTTCACCGCTGGCATCGAGCGAAGCGTTGAATTCCGGGAACTTCTTCAGTGCCGCGGCGCTGGCCTTGATCAGGAAGGCGAGCATGGTCAGCTTGATGCCGGCCTTCTCGTTCTCCTTGTTCAGCGCCACGCGCAGGCCTTCCAGGTCGGTGATGTCGGCCTGTTCGAACTGGGTGACGTGCGGGATCATCGCCCAGTTGCGGGCCAGGTTGGCACCCGAGATCTTCTTGATGCGCGACAGCGGCTGCACTTCGGTCTCGCCGAACTTGCTGAAGTCAACCTTCGGCCACGGCAGCAGGTTCAGGCCACCACCGGCAGCGACAGCAGCACCGCCGGCAGCCGGCGCGCCACCGCTGAGTGCGGCCTTGACGAACTTCTGCACGTCACCCTTGGTGATGCGGCCGCCCTTCTCGGTGCCGTTGATCTGCAGCAGGTCCACGCCCAGTTCGCGGGCGAACACACGCACCGCCGGGGTGGCGTATGGCACCTTGGCCGGCAGCACGCCATCGGCGTTGAACTGCACCGGCGGGCTGCTCGGGGTACCGGCCGAGGCAATCTCGCGGGCCGCCAGCTTGTCCGGCTGCACCGGCACAGCGACCGGCTCGACCTTGGTGGCGGTCTCGGCGGCAGCCGGAGCGGCCGCAGCGGCAGCCTTGGTCGGCGCCGGCGCACCAGCGCCCTCGGCTTCGATGATGGCGACCACATTGCCCTGCGACAGATTGTCGCCAACCTTGACCTTGATCTCCTTGACCACACCGGCCACCGAAGACGGCACTTCCATGGTGGCCTTGTCGCTTTCCAGCGTCACCAGGCCCTGGTCCTTCTTGACGGTGTCGCCCACGGCGACCAGCACTTCGATGACCGGGATACCGGAGTAATCGCCGATATCAGGCACCAGCGCTTCCACCGCACCGCCGCTGGCGGCCGGGGCAGCCGGAGCGGCCGGGGCCGGCGCACTCTGGGTGGCGGCAGCCGGGGCAGCGGCCTTGGCCGGGGCGGGAGCGGCAGCTGCCGGCGCAGCGGCCTCGCCTTCGGCCACTTCGATCAGCGCCACGACCTTGCCCTCGGACAGGCTGTCGCCAACCTTGACCTTCAGTTCCTTGACCACACCGGCAACCGAGGACGGCACTTCCATCGTGGCCTTGTCGCTTTCCAGCGTCACCAGGCCCTGGTCCTTCTTGACCGTGTCGCCGACGGCGACAAGCACCTCGATTACCGGGATATCGCTGTAGTCACCGATATCGGGGACAAGTGCTTCCTTGATTTCGGCCATGGGGATAACTCCGGCAATCTGGTGTAGGGAAACGTCTATTGTGCGGCCAGCGGGGGCCAGCGCCAACCGTTACAGGTGTTTTCAGTACGCACGCAGCCGGGACAGGCTGTTGCCCATGGGGTGTGGCCGCGACCAGTCGGTAGCGTATTGTCCGGACGATGTCCGCTTCATGTCGCCAGTGCGTCGGCCACCGGCTGCCAGGCCACGCGCAGGCGCGGCAACGACCAGGCCGCATTGGCCGGGCTGGTGGAAGGCAGCGCCAGCAGCCGGGGTGGGGCCTCCAGCCGTGGCAACACCCAGCGCTGGAACGCCAGCATCGATGCACCGCCATTGCAACCGATCAGCTCCAGCTCAGGAAGGGAGGCGATCAATGCCGGCAGCGCATTGGGCACTTCCGTGCCGCGCACGATGTGCGCATCCAGGCTGCCGCGACGTTCGCATTGGCCGATCACATCCCACAGGCCGACACCTGCCGCCTGCACCGCCTGCAACCGCTGCGCGTACGGCAGGCCTGCGTCAAACCCGCAGATATCAGCCATCAGCGACCAGAAGCGATTGCGTGGATGGGCGTAGTAGCGCTGCTCCTGCAATGACGCCGCGCCCGGCATCGAGCCCAGCAACAGCACCCGGCACTGCACGTTCACCTGCGCTTGCAGGCCGATGCACAACGTTGCTTCGCTCACATCTTCTCCAACTGCATGAATGTCGGCGCACGCGGAAAACCCCATGGAAACAGGCTTTTCGCACTGATCGCTGAACAAGGAAAACTATTTTTTAACGCGCGTCGGATTCGATTCATGTTGAGGCGACTACGGTGTGCTCGCCCCGCAACCGGGGGCCCAAAACAAGAAACACTAGGAGATACCCCCATGCGCTCCATCCGTATCCTGAGTCTCGCCCTGCTGACCTCCGCCGCCTTCGCGCCGGCCGCTTTCGCCCAGGACAGCAGCTCCACCGATACCGCTTCGGGCAAGCATTTTGCCGTGGTTGGCGGCGTCGCGCTGCTGCAGCCGAAGAATGATCCGATCGACGGCATCAAGAAGGTCGATGGCGGTCCGGCGCCGACCGTCAGCTTCAGCTACTACATCAACGACAACTGGGCCGTTGAACTGTGGGGCGCCGCCGACAAGTTCGACCACAAGGTGAAGGGCCCGAACAATGCCCGCCTGGGCAACGTCGAGCAGCAGCCGGTAGCGCTGAGCGGCCAGTACCACTTCGGCCAGGCTGACAACGTGTTCCGCCCGTTCGTGGGCGTGGGCTACTACCAGTCCAGCTTCAGCAATGAAACGCTGGCTGACGGCAGCAGCTCCGACATCCGCCTCAAGGATGCCAAGGGCGTGATCGGCACCGTCGGCGTGGACATGAACATCAACTCCACCTGGTTCGCCCGTGCAGATGCCCGCTACATGCGTTCGCGTCCGGACGTGAAGGTCGGCGGCGAGAAGATCGGCGAAGCCAAGATGGACCCGTGGACCGTCGGCTTCGGCATCGGCGCCCGCTTCTGATCCAGGCAGCACCGGTTTCGTTGATGTAACGCGACGGGCCCTGCGGGGCCCGTCGTCGTTTCCGTCACCCGCTGTCTGTAGAGTCGAGCCAAGCCCCCCTATCCCGGGTCGAGCGGCGGGCTCCGCGCGCATTGCGATGCGCTACGTTCAATGGCGCCCACGGTCAATGGTGGCGCGGCTCGGCTCTACATAATCAGGATGCGGAGGCGCGATGGACGAAGTCGACCTGCTGGTGATCGGTGGCGGCATCAACGGCGCCGGCATTGCCCGTGACGCCAGCGGCCGCGGCCTGCGCGTGCTGCTGTGCGAGCAGCACGACCTGGCCGCACACACCTCAAGCGCCAGCAGCAAGCTGATCCACGGCGGACTGCGCTATCTGGAACAGGGTGAGTTCGGCCTGGTGCGCAAGGCACTGGGCGAGCGCGAGGTGGTGCGCCGGCAGGCACCACACCTGGTCCGTCCGTTGCGCTTCGTACTGCCATGGGAACCCCACCTGCGACCGCGCTGGATGCTGCGCGCGGGCCTGTGGCTGTATGACCATCTCGGCCGGCGCAGCCCGACCTTCCCCGCCTCGCGCGCACTGGACCTGCAACGCGACCCACTCGGCCCCTGGCTTTCCCCGGATCTGCGGCAGGCCTTCAGCTATGCCGATGCGCAGGTCGATGACGCGCGGCTGGTGCTGCTCAATGCTCTGGACGCCGCCCAACGTGGCGCACGGGTACATGTGCGCAGCCGCTGCATCGAACTGCGCCCTGTGCAGGGCCGTTGGCAGGCGACGCTGGAAGCCACCGACGGCCGGCAGCAAACGGTGATCGCCCACGCCGTTGCCAATGCGGCCGGCCCCTGGGCAGGAGGCCTGCTGGAACGCATGCAGGCGCGCGATGGCGGCCCCGCGCTGCGCCTGGTACAGGGCAGCCACATCGTACTGCGCCGGCCCTGGCCCGACGACAGTGCGTGCCTGCTTCAGCAACCCGATGGCCGTGTGGTGTTCCTGCTGCCCTTCGCCGACGACCACCTGCTCGTCGGCACCACCGACACCGACTACCGCGGCGACCCGGCCCGGTGCAGCGTGCTGCCTTCCGAAGTGGCTTACCTGTGCGAGGCCGCCAACCGCTACCTGCGCGATCCGATCGCCCCGCAGGACGTGGTCTGGCAGTTCGCAGGGGTACGTCCGCTGCTGGCCGATCCGGACCCGCGTGCAGCGAAGCTGAGCCGTGACTACCGCCTGCAACTGCAGTCCGGCCCGGCGCCTGCACTGCACGTGCTGGGCGGCAAGCTGACCACGTACCGGGTACTGGCCGAAGAAGCGCTGGACCTGCTGCGCCCGGCTCTGCCGCAGATGGGACCGGCATGGACGGCAGCGGGCCACCCGCTGCCGGGCAGCGACTGGGGCGACGCAGCGCAGGCGCATTCCCGCCTGCAGGCACTGGCACCGTGGCTGCCCTCCGATACGGCGCAGCGTTGGGCCGAGGCCTACGGCAGCCGCAGTGCTGCGCTGCTGCAGGGCGCGCACAGCCTGGAGGATCTTGGCGAGGACCTTGGTGCGGGCCTGCACGCGCGCGAGGTCGCCTTCCTGCGTGACCACGAATGGGCGCGTAGCGCCGAAGACGTGCTGTGGCGACGCAGCAAGCTGGGCCTGCGGCTGGACGCCAGGCAGGTGGCACGGCTGCAGGCGTGGATGTCGCAACGGTAGCGCCGGGCCATGCCCAGCGGTTCGCGGAGACGCCGGGCATGGCCCGGCGCTACCGATGCTTTAGGATTTCCCCATCGCTACCGGAGACGCTGCATGACGCCCCGCTACGTGCTGGCCATCGACCAGGGCACCACCAGTTCGCGCGCGATCCTGTTCGACCGTGCTGGCGACATCGTCGGCAGTGCGCAGCGCGAGTTCGCGCAGATCTTCCCGCAACCCGGCTGGGTCGAGCACGACCCGCGGGAGATCCTCACCAGTGTCTATGCCACGCTGACCGAACTGCTCAGCCGCGAACAGATCGACCCGCGTCATATCGCCGCACTGGGCATCACCAACCAGCGTGAGACCACCGTGGTCTGGGACCGCGCCACCGGCCAGCCGATCCACAATGCCATCGTCTGGCAATCGCGGCAGAGCCACGCCATCTGCGAGCGGCTGAAGTCCGACGGGCATGAGGCACTGGTCCGCGAACGCACCGGCCTGCTGATCGACGCCTATTTCTCCGCCACCAAGGTGCGCTGGATCCTCGACCACGTGGAGGGTGCGCAGCAACGCGCCGAGCGTGGCGAGCTGCTGTTCGGCACCATCGACAGCTGGCTGGTATGGAACCTCAGTGGCGGCCAGGCGCATGTGACCGACTACAGCAACGCCGCGCGCACTCTGCTGTTCAACATCCACACGCTGGACTGGGATGACGATCTGCTGGCGCTGCTGGACATACCCCGCGCGATGCTGCCGCAGGTGCGCGATTCCAGCGCAGTGTATGCGCACACCCGGCCGCAGTTCTTCTTCGACCACCCGATTCCGATCGCCGGCATCGCCGGAGACCAGCAGGCGGCGCTGTTCGGCCAGGCCTGCTTCCAGCCGGGCATGGTCAAGAACACCTATGGCACCGGCTGCTTCATGCTGATGCACACCGGCACGCAGGCGGTGCGTTCGCGCAACGGACTGCTGACCACCATCGCCTGGGGCCTGGACGGGCGCGTGGAATATGCGCTGGAAGGTTCGATCTTCATCGCCGGTTCGGTGGTGCAGTGGCTGCGCGACGGCCTGCGCATGATCGAGCGCGCCAGCGACAGCCAGGCACTGGCCGCGCAGGTGCCCGACAGCGGCGGCGTCTATCTGGTGCCCGCCTTCGTCGGCCTGGGCGCGCCGTATTGGCGCAGCGATGTGCGCGGCGCAATGTTCGGCCTGACCCGCGGCACCCGCAAGGCGCACTTCGTGCGCGCGGCGCTGGAGGCGATGGCGTACCAGACCCGTGATGTGCTCGACGCGATGCAGTCCGATGCGGGCATCGCGCTGACCGAACTGCGCGCCGACGGCGGCGCGATCGGCAACGACTTCCTGGCCGCCTTCCAGGCCGACATTCTCGGCGTGCCGCTGCTGCGGCCACGGTTGACCGAGACCACTGCGCTGGGCGCGGCCTACCTGGCCGGTCTGGCAGTGGGGTTCTGGTCCAGCCGCGAGCAGATCGCCGCGCAGTGGGGCCTGGACCGGCGCTTCGAGCCACAGATGGAGGTGGCCCGGCGCGAGAAGCTGTATGCCGGGTGGCAGCAGGCCGTGGCGGCCACCCTCGTCTTCCACGTCGACTGAAGGTAGTGCCGGCCGCGGGCCGGCAACCCCATGATCCTTGGCGGCGTTTGCAGATTGCCGGCCAGCGGCCGGCACTAACGCATGGCCAGAACGCCCATAGCGCCGGTCAGAACGCCGGCAGCACCGCGCCCTTGTACTTGGTCTCGATGAAAGCCTTCACCTGCGGGCTGGTCAGGGCCTTGGCCAGCTTCTGCACGCGGGCGTCATCCTTGTTGTCCGGCCGTGCGACCAGGAAGTTCACGTATGGCGAATCCTTGCTCTCGATCGCCAGTGCGTCCTGGGTCGGGTTGAGGCCGGCATCGAGCGCGTAGTTGGTGTTGATCAGGGCCAGATCGACCTGGTCCAGCACACGCGGCAGCATCGCCGAGTCCAGCTCGCGGAACTTCAGGTTCTTCGGGTTGGCGATGATGTCGCGCTGGGTCGACAGGGCGTTGGTCGGGTCCTTCAGCGCGATCACGCCGGCCTTGTGCAGCAGGATCAGCGCGCGGCTGTTGTTGCTCGGGTCGTTCGGGATCACCACGTCGGCGCCTTCGCGCAGCTCGGCCAGCGACTTGATCCTGCGCGAGTACGCACCGAACGGTTCGATGTGCACCCCGATCACCTTCACCAGATCGGTCTTGCGGTCGCGGTTGTAGGCATCCAGGTACGGTTCGGTCTGGAAGTAGTTGGCGTCCACCTGCTTCTGCACCAGCTGGTCGTTGGGCTGCACATAGTCGTTGAACACGCGCACGTCCAGGTCCACGCCTTCCTGCTTGAGGATCGGTTTGACCACCTCGAGGATCTCGGCGTGCGGCACGGCCGTGGCAGCCACCACCAGCTTCTGCGAGGGTTCACCGGACTTGCCACAGGCGGTCAGGGCCAGCGCAGCGGCAAGCAGGGGCAGCAACAGGGTCTTCTTCATGGGCAGGGGGGTTCTCGGGGGGAGTGTCAGGATTTTTCGTAGTTGCTCAGGGCCAGCTCGAGCAGCGCCTTGGCCTGCTCGCGCAGCATCACCGGCTCGACGATCTCGGCATCCGAGCCGTAGTGCAGCACGTCCATCAGCAGCTCGCGGGAGACGCTGTACGGCACCTTCAGTTCATAGCGGCCATCGGCCAGGAAGCGGCCCTGCTGCTTGGAGTGCCAGTGCTCGTCGGCCACCCAGCGCGCGGCCTTGGCACTGAACAGGATGGTCGCCCAGCCCTTCGGCGCACCGGAGAAGATGCCGTAGCTGGCACCCAGCTGCTCGTCCAGCTCGCTGTCGGCCACGTCGCGGGCAGTGCTGTCGACCACGCGCGCCTTGTGGATGCGGTCCACGGCGAAGCTGCGCAGGGCTTCGCGATCATGGTCCCAGGCATCCAGGTACCAGTTGTCGCGGTAATGGGTCAGGCGCTGCGGCGAGACGGTGCGCTTGGTCGGCTCGTCGGTGGAACGGGCACGGTACTCGAACGCCAGCTGGCGGCGCTCCAGCACCGCCGAGGCTACGCTGCGGAAGCTGCCTTCATCGAACTTGCGGCCGCGGTGCGGGATTACCCGCACACGGTCCACCGGCCAGTTGGAGACACCGGCCTGGGCAGCCAGCAGGCTCTCGATACGCTGCTGCAGCGGCGCCAGCACCGAGGACAGCACGCCTCCGCCGGTCCGCGCCAGCAGGTGCTGCGAGGCCAGCAGGGCATGCAGCTCCTCCGAGCTGAGCCACAAGCCGGGCAGCTCGAAGCGGTCACTCTCGTCGGCCTGGTAGCGGAAGCCGGCCTCGCCGTCGCCCTCGATCGGTGCCATCAGCGCATCGCGCAGGAAGGCCAGGTCGCGGTAGACGGTGGCACGGGAACAACCGAGCTTGTCCTGCAGGGTCGCCACCGTCACCGGATAGCGTGCGGACTTGAGCAGACGATGCAGGGCGGTGATGCGTTCGTATCGGTCCATACCCCCGATTATGTCCGAGTCGCGGGTCTTGTGTGGGACGTTTGGGCTATCGTGGTCGCCCCCACCCCTCTGGAACACCCGATGCGCCGGTTGCCTGCCCTGTCCCTGCTGGCCTGCCTGCTGCTGGCCGCCTGTGATCGCGCGCCCGCGCCGGCCAGCACCGAAGCGCCCGTGCCGGCAGCGGATCCGGCGCAGGCGGTGCTGGGCGCCAGCCAGCGCTTCTCGGCCCTGCGCAGCTTCCACGCCGAACTGGAGGTGCTGGGCGCACCGCAGCCGGTGCGCAGCGCCATGGACTTCGTCGCCCCCGACCGCTTCCGGGTGCAGACCCCGGCCGGTCCGCAGACGATCATCGGCGACACCATGTTCCTGCAGGCCGACGACGCGATCCGCCAGGTTCCCACTCCGCCGGGCCTGCTCGAGCAATGGCGCAACCCGCTGCCGGCCGATGCCCTGCCCGCCGACCTGCAGGCCGAAGACCTGGGCAGCCAGTCGCTGGACGGGGTCGAGACGCGTCACTACCGCCTGCGTGGCGCGCAGCCCGGCGAACGCCTGGAGTACTGGGTGGACGCGCAGGGCCTGCCGCGGCAGATCGTCCGCAGCGGCAGCAGCAATGGCCGCAGCTTCCAGCTGCGACTGCGCTATTCGCGCTTCAATGACCCGGCATTGCGCGTCGATCTGCCCTGAATAGGCGATCGCGGCAACGTCTGCTGAAGAAACCGTTTGGATCGATTCGGACCGCCATCACGCTTCCAGTATCATCACCGGCTGTCAACCGCTTCGGAGAAGCCCCGATGTCCCTGCGCGTGTCCCTGCTGATCCCCCTGCTGCTGTGCGCACCGCTCGCGTATGCGCAGGATGCCTCCGAACTGGCGGCGATGTCCTCGCCGTGGAGCGGCAGTGGCGGCGAGCTCGGCTTCGCTTCGGCACGCGGCAACAGCAGCACCGAAAGCTTCAACGGCCGCCTGCGCCTGCGCTACACCGATGGCGACTGGGTGCACAGCATGGACCTGGCCGGCCTGCGTTCCAGCTCCAAGGTGATCGAGACCCGCGACGACGGCTCCACCAGCCGCCGCAACAACACCACCGCCAACCGCTACACCGGCAGTGCCGGCAGCGCGCTGCAGCTGGGCGAGCACCGCCAGCTGACGGCCACGGTGCGTACCGAGCGCGATGACTTCGCCACCTACGACCGCCAGAGCTCGTTCGGCCTGGGTTACGGCACCCGCCTGTGGAACACCGAGCGTTTCTCGTTCGACGCGCAGATCGGCCCCGGTGTGCGCCGCACCCACAGCACCGAGGACGACCGCACCCGCACCGGCATGATCGGACGCGGCCTGTTCGACATGAAGTACTCGCTGACCGACAACACCGACCTGGTCAACACCCTGCTGGTCGAATCGGGTTCCTACAACACCTTCGGCCAGAACGACTTCGGTGTTTCGGTGAGCATGAACGAACATCTGGCGCTGAAGGCCGGCTGGCAGGCGCGTTACAACAGTGACGTGGCCGAGGACAAGCGCAAGACCGATACGCTGACCACGATGAACGTGGTCTACAAATTCAAGTAAGCGGAACGGGCGCCAAGGGCGCCCGTTCTTCTTCCGGTAGTGCCGGCCGCTGGCCGGCACTACCTGATGGCTCAGACGTTCAGCAGTTCGCTGGCGCCATCATCCAGCAGCATCTTCGCCACGCGCTGACCCAGCGCTTCCGGGTCACCGGCAGGGCCCACCGCCTCAGCACGCACGGCACGGCCGTCGCTGGCGCTGCCAACCAGCCCCTGCAGGTGCAGATCATCCCCCTGCCACTGCGCGATGGCCGCCACCGGCACGTGGCAGCTGCCATGCAGCGCGCGGTTCATTGCCCGCTCGGCCTCCACGCAGGCACGCGTGGCCGCGTCATCAAGCGGGGCGAACAACGCCATCAGGCGCGTATTGCCACCGTCGCACTCCACCGCCACCGCCCCCTGTGCCGGGGCCGGCAACCACTGCGGCGGCTGCAGGCGCGCGACGATGCGCTCGCCCAGGCCCAGCCGCTCCAGCCCGGCTACCGCCAGCACGATGGCGTCGTAGCCACCGTTGTCGAGCTTGGCCAGGCGGGTGTTGACGTTGCCGCGCAGGTCCAGCAGTTCCAGGTCCGGTCGCAGCGCGCGCAGCTGGGCCTGTCGACGCAGCGACGAGGTACCGACCCGTGCCCCGATCGGCAGCGCGTCCAGCGAGGCGTACAGATTGGAGACGAAGCCATCGGCGGGATCGTGGCGGGTCAGCATCGCCGGCAACGCGAACGGCGCATCCAGTTCCATCGGCACATCTTTCAGCGAATGCACGGCGCAGTCGGCCTCGCCACGCAGCATGGCCAGCTCCAGTTCCTTCAGGAACAGGCCCTTGCCACCGATGGCGGCGAGCGAGCGGTCGAGCACTTCGTCGCCGCGGGTGCTCATCGGCACCAGTTCCACATGCAGGCCGGGGTGGGCCTGGCGCAGGCGGTCGGCGACGTGTTCGCTCTGCCAGAGGGCGAGCGGGCTCTTGCGGGTGGCGATGCGGACGGTTTCCATCCGGTCATTATCGCGCCTTCGGCGCAGATACGGCCAACGGCGGAGCCCCTCGTGCCTGGTGCTATCAAAGCAGAAGCCGTGCTTGGCCGGGGCGGTGGGGTCATGCGGGGACGCCGTGAACCCATCCCTGGGGGCTTGGCCGCGGCATCCATGCCGCGGACACCCCGCATGACCCCACCGCCCCGGCCTTTGACAGTTTCCGTGTGCGTCAGCCACGGAAGATCAAAAGAAAAGCAGAGCAAGAGCGGGTCGCTTCGCTCGGAGTCGAGCATGGCTCGACTCTACATTTCTCCACTCCGATAACACCAACGCTTTTGCTGTCCGTCGCGGTGGACAACGAGAGGGTTGGGCCGGGACGGGGTGGCGGGACCGTTGGCGCCATGGGCCCGAGGCATGCCTCGGGCGGGTTGGGCAGGACGCCCAACCCCGGTCTTGCCGTGTGCGCAGGACAGCGCACACGAGCAAGGCGCCATCGAGCTTACAGGGATGTACTTGCAGCGTGTCCCGCCACCCCACCTCGGCCCGACCCAGTACGTAGCACCAACGAGCCGACCAACCGGCTGTTGCTGTTGCTTTCGACGTTGCTCGTAAGCAGTCGCGGCCGCAGGCCGCGCGGAACCACTCACAGATGCCGCAGTTCCTGCTTCAGCGTCGCCACGCAGCGGCGGCTGACTTCCAGCGGCTGCTTGCCATGCCGCAGTACCGCCTGCACCTGCCCGCCAGTACCACGGCGCAGCTCCACCAGCTCGTGGCGTGCCACCAGGCAGTTGCGATGGATGCGGATGAAACGGCTGGCGAACTCCTCCTCCAGCGATTTCAGCGACTCCTCGATCAGGTCTTCGCCACGCGCATGGTGCACCACCACGTACTTCTCTTCGGCCTGCAGGTAGTGGATGTCATCCAGCGGGATCAGCCGCAGGCTGCCACGCAGGCGTGCGCACAGCATGCTGCGGGCCTGCTGCCCGCCGCTGCCCTGCGGCTGGCCATCGCGGCCGGCCAGGAAGGTGCGGGCACGTGCGATCGCTGCGGCCAGGCGTTCGGCGCGGACCGGCTTCATCAGGTAATCGATGGCGGCCGCCTCGAACGCCGACAAGGCGTGCGCGTCGTAAGCGGTGCAGAACACCACCGCAGGCCGCGGCTCGAAGCTGGCCAGATGGCGCGCCGCCTCCAGGCCGTCCAGCCCGGGCATCGCGATGTCCAGCAGGACCAGGTCCGGCTGCAGCTCCGCGCACGCATGCAGGGCCTGCTCGCCGTTGCCGGCCTCGGCCACCACATCCACGCCGTCCTGCGCCGCCAGCAGGCTGCGCAGGCGCTCGCGCGCCAGCGGTTCGTCATCGGCGATGACTACCCTCACGATCATCCCCTCACTGGATCGGCACTGTCACCTGGCAGGCATAGTAGCCCTCGCTCCAGCCAGCCGTCATCCGCGCGGCGCTGCCGAAGCGCCAGGCAAGCCGATGACCGATGCTGTGCTGGGCATGGCCGGCACCACGCGCCAGCGCCAACCCCGGCGTCTGCGGATCGGGCGCGGGATTGCGCACGCGGATCTGAAGGTCACTGCCTTCGCGCACCAGCTGCAATTCGATGGTGCCGCCCTCGGGCAGGCGTGAAATGCCATGCAGCACTGCGTTTTCCACCAGCGGCTGCAGTACCAGCCTCGGCAGTGGCAGGTCCCACGGCAGCGGCTCATCGCGTTGCCAGCGCACCTGCAGTCGCTCGCCGAGGCGCAGCGACTCTATCGACAGATAACGCTCGGCCAGCTCGCATTCGTCACGCAGGGTGGAGTCACCCTCGCCCGCGCCCAGGGCAGCACGGAACAGATCGGACAGATCCAGCACCGCGCGTTCGGCCACCGCCGGATCGCGATGCAGCAGGCTGGCGATCAGGTTCATGCTGTTGAACAGGAAGTGCGGGCGGATCCGCGCCTGCAGCGCGTCGGCCTGGGCACGCGCGTTGGCCTGCACCTGCGCGGCCCAGCGATCGCTCACATAGAAGTAGCGCAGGGCCAGCGCGACGATCAGTGCCGTGGTTGCCGCACTGCCGAGGGTAAAGCGCCAGAAGCTGATGCCGCGGGCGAAGTTGTCGCCCAGTACCGCGTACAGCGCATGCACGATGCCGGCACAGATCACCGCGATCACGGTCGCCAGCACGAGCGCCGCGACAGCGCCCAGCGCCTGCGGCAGCCTCGACAGTGCCTGCCGCAGCAGGCACAGGCTGGCGGTGACCGCCAGCGCCAGCCATAGCGCGAAGCCGCTGGCCGACAGCAGCTCGCCGAAGGTCCAGTGGCGGCTGCCATCGGGCGCCAACGCCAGCACCACCACCACCAGCTCGGCCAGGCCGAGCATCGCCGCCAGCCGCGGCAGGCGGCACAGTTCCGGCATCCACGGCGATGTGCTGGCCGGCGGCATGGCTCAGGCGGCGCCCAGACGTTCCTGCAGCCAGTCACCCAGTGCCTGGATCTCTTCGGCGCAGACCTGGTGGGCCATCGGATAGCTGTGCCACTCCACCTCCAGGCCCAGCGCCTGCAGGGCCTGCGCGCTGTGTGCGGCCACCGCCTGCGGAATCACCGGGTCGCTGCTGCCATGGGCCATGAACAGCGGCACCTGCACGGCACCATCAACGCGCTGGGCGCTCTCGGCTTCGGGCAGGTAGGTGGACAGTGCAATCAGGCCGGCCAGCGGCGCGGTGCGCGACAGTGCAGCGGTGAGGATGATTGCCCCGCCCTGCGAGAAGCCCGCCAGGAAGATCTTCTCCGGCGCGATGCCGCGCTCGATCTCGCGTGCGATCAGTGCATCCAGCTGCACCACCGACTCCTGCACGCCGGCCATGTCGGCGCGCGAGCGGAAGTCCATGCCGACGATGTCGTACCAGCCGCGCATCGGCACGCCGTTGTTGATCGTGATCGGCCGCACCGGTGCGTGCGGGAACACAAAGCGCAGCGCCGGCCAGTGCGGACGCACCAGCTCCGGCACGATCGGCGCGAAGTCGTGGCCGTCGGCGCCAAGCCCGTGCAGCCAGATCACCGACCACTGCGGCGAGGCGCCGGTCTCCTGTTCCACCGTTTGCAGCATGATGCGGCTCCTTCAAGTTCGAGCCGCATTATGCCGCTGGTGCAGGGCCATCAGTACAGCGGCGGTTGCTCGGCTGCTTCCCGGCGCAGCTGCGCGGCGCGTACCAGTACCGGCGGCGGGATGTTCTCCTCGGGAATATCAAGCAGGCCGAGGCGATGCAGGAAGGCGCCCGGGCCGCGCGAAGACGTCAGCGCCACCACCGGTACCGCCAGCACCATGCCGATCACCACCGGTGCCATCCACGCCGCCAGCGACGGCGATACCGCCCAGGCCAGCAGGCCCATGAAGGCACCGAACACGCCCAGCCCGCCGTAGCCGCGGATCAGGGCCATCCACGAGATGCCACCATCGTCACGCTGCTGTGCGTCCCAGCCGGAATCGCGGCCGGAAAGCACTTCGGCCACGCCGCGCGACTGCACGTACATCACCACCGGCGCCATCAGCGCGGCCAGCACGGTCTCCACCAGCATCGACACGAACGCACGGATCGCGCCGCCGCAGCCGCGGCGGTCGACCGGGTCCAGCAGCATCGCCAGGTAGCCCAGTACCTTGGGCAGCAGCAGCACCGCCATGGTGGCGGCGAACAGGCGTACCACCTGCTCCTCATCCTGGGCACGCCAGTACACGCTGGGCGACAGGTGCAACAAAGCGTTGAAGTCGATGCCTTCCTGGAACAGTGGAATGGCGATGCCGATCAGCATCAGCATCGCCCACATCGGCGCGGTGAAGTAGTGGCCGATGCCGATCAGCATGTGCGTGCGGCTGATCCAGTGCAGGCCGCGGCTGCCGACCACCTTGCCATGCTGCAGGTTGCCCTGGCACCAGCGGCGGTCGCGCACCAGCAGGTCGGTCAGCGTCGGCGGGCCTTCTTCATAGCTGCCGCCCAGGTACGGCACCATGTGCGCAGCCCATCCGCCACGGCGCATCAGCGCCGCTTCGACGAAGTCGTGGCTGAGAACGTGGCCGCCGAACGGCTTGCGCCCCGGCAGCGCCGGCAGGCCGGCGTGGTCGGCGAAGGCACGGGTGCGGATGATCGCGTTGCGGCCCCAGTAGTTGCTCTCGGCGCCATGCCACCAGGCCACGCCACGGGCGATCACCGGGCCGTACACGCGACCGCCGAACTGCTGCATGCGGGCGAACAGGGTGCGGCCACCGATCACCGATGGCAGGGTCTGGATCAGGCCGACATCGGCGTTGTGTTCCATGCCGGCCACCAGGCGCACGATGCTGTCGCCGGTCATCAGGCTGTCGGCGTCCAGGATCAGCATCTGCGGGTAGGCGCCGCCGAAGCGGCGCACCCAGTCGGCGATGTTGCCGGCCTTGCGCCCGCTGTTGTCGCCACGGCGGCGGTAGAACAGGCGCGTCTGCCCGTCCTGCACGCGGTCGCGCAGTTCGGCGAATACCTGCTCCTCGGCACGTGCGATGTCCTCGCGCCGGGTATCGCTGAGCACGAAGAAGTCGAAGCGTTCGAGCTGGCCGGTGGCGGCCACCGATTCGTAGATCGCCTGCAGGCCCGCCAGCAGTCGGCGCGGATCCTCGTTGTAGGTCGGCATCAGCAGCGCGGTGCGGCTGTGCACGGTCGGCAGCGGCTTGTCCGGGTCGATGCCGAGGCGATAGCCGCGGTCGAACACGGCGGTCAGGAAGCCAGCAACGGCGCTGGCAAAGGACAGCGCGATCCAGGCGAACAGGCCGACGAACAGCACCAGCAGGCAGGCTTCCAGCACGCTGATGCCATTGGCCGACAGCACCCGCCACATCATGCGGGTGGCGATGGCGGTCATGGCCAGGGTGCCGCCGAAGATGTAGAACCGGCGCAGGCCGATCAGGCGTGGCGAGGTACGGTGCCGACGGACCTTCAGCGCGCCTTCGCGCAGGGTCTGTTCGGGCATCGGCAGCGGTGATTCGGCGGGCAGCAGCGCCCAGCCGGCGTCGAGCCGGGGCGCATCCGCTTCCGCGTGGATGGTTTGACCCCCCATCACCGCTTACTCCCCACGGTCGGCATGGCCGGCCGTCCCGGCCGGGCTGCATGCGCGAAGGTTCCCGGCGCGCCTTCCCGGCGCCCGCACTTGTCCTGGCTGTGCCGGCCCTTGGCCGCACAGTCGCTGTCTATAACTACCGGAACCCACACGATCTCCAACGGGGCGGAATCGAAAATGCGGCCCAGTCTAGGGCGCCGGATGTAAGCCGAGTGCGAAGGTCTACGCCGGGATTTATCCCCATTCAGCAAACAGCAGGCGATGGCGGGCCGTGCAGCGGGATGTCGCTTCGTGGCGCCTGGTGCTGGATCGTAACAAACGCGAACGGTTATCATTTCATTAACCAGGCAGGTCACCGTCTTCCGTACGGCCGAGACCCACCCAGCTGCGCCGGCCCGAACCGCGCGCCTTACGACCCATGGAAGGGGGGCCTGCCTGCTTGTCTGCGTGCGCCCGTTGCTTCCATCCGGCCCCCCCCCTCATCCGATGGAAGCCGTCATGTCCCAGCTGTTCCGTTCCCGTTCCGCGCGCCTGCCGCGCACCCGCCTGGCCAGTGCCCTGGCCACCGCCTGCCTGCTGGCCCTGCCCTGCCTTGCCGCCGCAGAGGCCAGCGCCGATGCCTCCACCAAGGATCTGGATACCGTGGTGGTCACCGCCTCGGGCAACCAGCAATGGATCAAGGATGCCCCGGCCAGCATCAGCGTGATCAGCCGGGAGGACATCGCGCGCCAGCCGGTCCACGACCTGGCCACCCTGCTCAGCCGCGTGCCGGGCGTGACCGGCGGCCTCAGCGCCGTCGGCGAGCAATCCAAGATCAAGCTGCGCGGCATGCCGTCCAACTACACGCTGGTGCTGGTGGACGGCAAGCGCATGGGCAGCTCGGCATCGACCAACTACCGGCCGGACCTGGGCCGCCAGGATCTGAACTGGATTTCGCCCGACCAGATCGAGCGCATCGAAGTGGTGCGCGGGCCGATGTCGTCGCTGTATGGCTCCGACGCCATGGGCGGCGTGATCAACATCATCACCCGGCGCATCGGCGATGAATGGAACGGCAGCGCGACGCACAGCTATACCCGCCCCGGCGATGACAAGCGCGGTGACACCCAGCAGATCGGCGCCACCTTCTCCGGCCCGCTCGGCGAACGCTTCGGCCTGCGCATCGGTGCCAACAGCATGCGCCGCGACTCGGACCAGTCCAACGGTGGTGTCTACGGCAACGCCTACGCCGGCGAGAAGGACCGCAATGTCGACGCGCTGCTGCAGTGGAAACTGAGTGACGCGCAGGAACTGTCGCTGGAAGCCGGCCATGGCGTGCAGCAGGCCTTCATCGACGCCTCGCTGGAAAAGCAGGACGAAGGCGCCTGGGGTGCCAGCGAACTCAAGCGCAGCTCGCTGGCGCTCAACCACGATGGCAAGTGGAGCTTCGGCAACTCGAAGATCAGCGCGTACTGGACCGAATACAAGAACGACATCGGCGCCACCGGCCGCTCCGAGGCGACCGATACGATCATCGAAGGCAGCCTGACCACACCATTCACCCTCGGTGTTGAACACCAGTTCGCCGTGGGTGGCCAATGGAAGCGCCAGGAGCTGACCAACACCGACACCATCGGCCGCGCGCCGATCGACTATGCCGGCAATGCCGTCAGCGGCTCCGATCTGGAAGTGGATACCTGGGCCCTGTTCGTCGAAGACGAGCTGAAGCTGCACCGCACCCTGGCGCTGACCCTGGGCGCGCGCCTGGACCACCATGAGAAGTTCGGCGGCCACGTCAGCCCGCGAGCCTACCTGGTCTGGCATCCGGCCGAGCAATGGACCATCCGAGGTGGTGTTTCCAAGGGCTTCCGCGCGCCCAGCCTGACCGAGAATTCGGCCACCGCCGCCACCCAGTCCGGTGGCCGTGGCTGCACCTCGCTGATCCCGCTGGGCTATACCCGCGGCGGCTGCTACATGGCCGGCAACCCGGACCTCGACCCGGAAACCAGCACCAACCGCGAGATCGGCGTCAGCTTCGACAACGACCTGGTCGATGCCGGCCTGACCTACTTCCATACCGATTTCAGGAACAAGATCGAGTACGCACCGCTGGGCAGGTTCAACGGCATCTGGTGGACGCGCATGAGCAACGTGCAGCGCGCACGCACCAGCGGCATGGAAGGCAACCTCAATTTCCGCTTCGGCGAGCACTGGCGCTGGCGCACCTCGGCGACCTGGATGAAGGAAGCCAAGAACCTGACCACCGGCCGCAACCTGATCGATACCCCGGAGTTCTCGGGCTACTCGTCGCTGGACTGGACGCCCAACACGGTGTTCTCAAGCAGCCTGTCGGCGCAGTACACCGGCAAGCAGACCGGCACGGCGACGACCTTCCTCAAGGCCTACACGCTGTATGACCTGACCGCGGCCTGGAACGTCAACGAGGTGCTGACCCTGCGTGGCGGTGTCAGCAACCTGGCCGACAAGAAGCTGTATGCGGAAGGCTCCACCGACTATTTCGTGGCCGGGCGCAGCTACTTCTTCAGCATGACCGCGCGGTTCTGACCAGGAGCGTCCGCCACGATCGCGCTGGCGACGGGCCAGCGCGATCGGCGGTGTTGCGGGTTACTCGCTTTCCAGTGCGGCGGCGGGCGCCGCGCTCTGCGTAGCGGCCGTGCGTGCACGGTCCATCGCCACCGCCAGTTGCTGGCGTGCGAGCAGCTGTTGTGCCTGCACCACTTCAGGTGTCGGCAGGAGCACCGGTCCCGGTGCGTTTTCCGGTGTAGCAGGTGTGGTCATGCAACCTCCATGGACATCCCGCCACCGCACGGATTCAGCCGGTGCGGTAGCGGAACTGCGCACCCTATCCTAAAAACAAGGCGGGTGGGTGACGGTGCGCCCCCTGGCCGCAGGGCCATAGCGCACTGAGCGTCACATTTTTGACGCTGCAGGGTGGATAGCTGAACCGGCCGGCCGGTATCATGTAATCGTTTTCCCACAAGGACGTGTACGTCAATGAACGCAGTCGACCTCTCCCGCTTCAGCCCGAAGTGGCAGTTCCGCTTCAACTTCTTCCAGCAGCACGGCGCGCCCAAGGAATCAGGCTTCAAGCAGGCCTGGAAGGCGCTGTCCTTCGGCGACCGCCTGAAGGTCAACATCAACTTCTTCGCCTTCTTCTTCGGCGCCATCTACCTGTTCATCCTGGGCATGTGGCGCAAGGCGCTGGTGGTGATCGGCATCAACATCGCGCTGGCCGCCGTGACCCTGTTCCTGCCCGACATCGTGGCCCGTGCCGTGTTCATCGCCATGAACTTCCTGGTCGCTTCCAGCACCAACTACAGCTACTACCTGGAACAGGTGAAGGGCCGCGCCAGCTGGAACCCCTTCGAAGGCATGTTCTAGAACCGCGGCAGCGGCCGGCCCCGACCGGCACAACGACGAGCAGAAACGACGACGCCCGGCCTTGGCCGGGCGTCTTCATGTGCACTCCGGCCAGCGTCAGGCCGCGCGGCGTGCCGTGGCCATCGGCTCGGCCTGCAGGCGGAAGCGCGAGACCGCCACGGCCAGCTGCTCGGCCTGTTCTTCCATCGCACGCGCGGCGGCACTGGCTTCTTCCACCAGTGCGGCATTCTGCTGGGTGGTCTCATCCATCTGCACCACGGTCTGGTTGACCTGTTCGATGCCGGCGGACTGTTCGCGCGACGCGGCCGAGATCTCGGCCATGATCTCGTTGACCCGTCCCACCTGGCCGACGATGGCCTGCATGGTACGGCCCGCACCGTGCACCAGCTGCGCACCGGCACCGACCTGCGCCACCGATGCGTCGATCAGTTCCTTGATCTCCTTCGCTGCGCCCGCCGAGCGTTGCGCCAGCGCGCGCACCTCGCTGGCGACCACAGCGAAGCCACGGCCCTGCTCCCCTGCCCGCGCCGCTTCCACCGCCGCGTTCAACGCCAGGATGTTGGTCTGGAAGGCGATGCCGTCGATCACCGAAATGATCTCGGCGATGCGCTGCGACGATGCCTCGATCTGCTCCATGGTCTGCACCACCTGGTTGACCACCTCCCCGCCCTCGCTGGCAACGCCAGCGGCGGAACCGGCGAGGGTATTGGCCTGCAGCGCGTGGTCGGCGTTCTGTCGCACGGTGGAGGTCAGCTCCTCCATCGAGGCGGCAGTCTCTTCCAGGTTGGCGGCCTGCTGCTCGGTACGACGCGAGAGATCGCTGTTGCCCGCAGCGATCTCTCCCGCCGCCAGGCGGATGCTGGCGGCCGACTGCTGGATCTGCCCGACAATCTGGGTCAACTGCTGCACGGTGCTGTTGGCATCGTCGCGCATCACCGCGAACACGCCATGGAAATCACCACGCATGCGTGCGCTGAGGTCGCCGGCGGCAATCGCGCGAAGCAGCGTCGACAGCTCGGCCAGGTTGTGATCGCTGACCTGCATCATGATGTTGAGGGTCTCCACCATGCGGCGGAAATCGTGGTCGAAGCGCCCGGCATCGCCGCGTACGGCGAAGTCGCCGGCCGCCGCGGCGGCAGCCAGCTGCTGGATCTGCTCGTTGATCGCGGCCAGGTTGATCTTGGTGGTGGCCATTGCAGCGGTGAACACCGCCTTCTCGCCCGGCAGCGCTTCCATGTCCACGCTGAGGTCACCCACCGCGTAACGCTGCATCACCTCGACCAGGCGCTGGGTGACCGCATTGCTGGAGGCCACCAGCTGGTTGCTGTCGGCCACCATGCGGCCGTACTCGCCGGGGAAGGCAGTAGCGTCCATGCGGTAGCTCAGCTCGCCGGCATCGTGGCGGCGCGCCATTTCCGCCTGCGCGGCCATCACCGCCTGCAGCTGTCCGCGCATGCCCTGCATTGCCTCCAGCAGGCGGCCCACTTCATCGTTGCTGCGCGCAGGCAAGGTGCTGTCGAGCTTGCCGGCGGCAACGTCACCCGCCACTCGCACCGCTTCGGCCAACGGGCGGATCGCCAGGCGGCGCAGCAGCACGTAGACGCCTGCGCTGAGGGTCAGCGCGGCCACCACGCCAACCAGCAACGTCAGCCACAGCAGCTGGCGCGCCTCGGCGACGATCACCGCATGCGGCATCACCACGCCCAGTGCGAAGCGCTGCGGGGCATTGCCTACGCGCAGCGGCACGTACACGCGCACATTGCCGGCCGCGTCCGGGGTGAAAGCCTCGAACCTGCGGTCGGCGGCGATGTCGGCCAGCATGCTGCGGGTCAATGCATCGCTGCGCGGCTTGCCGATCTCGGCGGCGTTCGCCGAGGCGAGCACCACGCCGTTCGGTGAGAGCAGTTCGACGCGACCTGCGCCCATCGGCTTCAGCGTGGCAAGGTGCTTCTGCAGCGCCGCCAGCGAGAAGTCGACGGTGAATACACCGAGGAACGTGCCGTTTTCGATGATCGGCGAGCTCAACGTGCTCATCAGCACCTGCTGCCCGGCGATGTCGTAGGCATAGGGTTCACTGACCTTGGGCAGCTTGTCGCGGCTGGGCACCACGTACCAGTCGGCCGAGCCGTCGGCGGCTTCGGTGTAGTCGGTCATGGTCGACTGCTGTGGCTTGCCGTCATGCCAGGCCCAGTAGCTCATGTAGCGGCCGCTGGCATCGTGCATCTCGGTATTGGCGAATTCGGCATCCTTGCCATCGAAGGCATCGGCCTCCCACATGGTGCTCTTGCCCAGCCATTCCGGGTGGGTACGCAGCTGCTCACCGAGCACGGCCGCCAGGCTGGCGCGATCAGGCACATCCCCCCGCGCACGCTGGGCGAGCACGGCTTCGACCATGGCGTCGTTGCTGGCGAACGCCGTGCCCAGGTCGGCGGCGACCTGGCGCGCTTCGGCGTTGGCCTCGCTGGTCATGGTCTGGCGTGAGGCATCGATCAGGCTGGCACTGGCCTGGCGATAGATCAGGAACGCCGTCAGGCCGAAGCACAGCAGCGCGATGACGGCGGTGCCCAGCATCAGCTTGTGGGCGATGCTGCCCGGACGGCGGGCAGCGGCGGAACGGGAAGAAGGCATGGAGGGGTCCGCAAGGCAGTTCAGGACGACCGGCACCGCGAGGGCACCGCGCAGGCGCGCGATCCATCGCGCAGGCCACCGGCCGCCGGGACCCGCCCGGCGCAGGAAGCGCACCGGGTTAGCGGCCGCCTGCCAACGAGGTTGAGGCGACCGCACGACACATTCCTGAATGCACTCAGGGACGGGACAGGAACCCGCCCGGCGTCCCCTATTCGGCCACCCGATCCTTGATCCACTCCGCGCGCGGCAACACCTCGATGCTGCCTGCGGCGTACTGCTGCAGCACAGCGTCCGGCCCGAAACGCGGCTGCCATCCCAGCTCCCTGCGAATGCGGGCGCTGTCATAGACGCGGTCGACGCTCAGCGGCAACGGCCAGCCACGGCGCTCGAACTCGGCCAGCAGCTGCGGTACGCGCCGGGCCAGTACGTTGCGTGGCTGGGTGGCCAGTTCCAGGCAATCCTCGCGCCGGAACGGGGTCGCTGCGCAGGCGATGTAGCGGGCGAAGGCCGGCCCCTCATCCAGCAGCAGCGCGGCATGGGCACTGGCCACGTCACGGGCGTCGATCCCACGATGCAACCGGAACATCGCCATCCGTTCCGGCGGCTCCGGGAAGCAGCGCCCCATCCGCAGCACGCGCACGCCGAAGTCCGGTGCGGCCGCAGCTTCAGCCAGGGCCTCGGCCTGCAGCTTGCTGCGGTGATAGATCGTTCGCGGCAACGGCTCGGTATCCTCATCGATCCAGCGGCATCCTCCTGCCACCACTGCGTGGCCGTACAGCGCGGTGGTACTGGTCAACACGAACCGCCGTGCACCTGCCTCCCGCGCCGCCTGCAGCAGGTGCGCAGTCGCGTCCACATTGATCTGCTGGAACACCGCGTCCGGTACCAGGCCAACGTGCGGCGCATGCAGGGCTGCGGTATGGATGACCGCGTCGACGCCCTGCACCGCGCGCACGACGGCTTGATGATCGGTGACATCGGCAATGATGCGCGTGGTGGCGAACGGGCTGCGGTCCAGACCAACCACTTCATGGGCAGCCGCCAACGCGCCGAAGATCGCGCGCCCGATCCGCCCGGAACTGCCGGTCAACAGAATCTTCATTGAGTCCATTCACTCGAAGCGCCCGGGAACTACCGGGATGCTTCGATTCTAGGCATGCAACGGCGCATCTGCGATAGGACAACCGCGCAACCGTGCGTTCATCTTGACGACTTCGGCGGAGCCAGCAGTTGGCGCGCGATGAACAGCGGGTCGTCGCCGCCTGCCACGTCAGGCGCGACACCGGTCCGTTCCCAGTTTCCACCGGTGCGCAGATTGATCGGTTGCCGATCCGGAATGCTGATCTGATAGCCATCGGGCAGCAGCACAGGATCATCGAACATATGTGCGGCACCACCACTGCGGCCGCCGACGATGCGCGCACGTCCCAGGGCCTGCAGCGAATACGCGACGAACTCGGCCGCCGAGCCGGTGCGGCGGTCGATCAGTATCACCAGCGGCTTCAGGTACAGCGGAAGGCTCGCTGGCGGCAGCGGCACCGGGGTACGCCGGCCACGTTGCTCCAGCGCCTGCACTGCAGTGACACCTGGCTCCAGCAGGGTCCGCACCAGCAGGTCGGCGCTGCCATCATCACCGCCCCCGTTCTGGCGCAGATCCAGCACCAGACCCTGGGTGTCGGCCAGCAGGGTGAACGCTGCCGCCAGCCTGGGCCTTGCCAGATCGAGCGGATAGAAGGTGCTCAGGCGCAGGTAACCGAGATTGCCTTCCAGCACCCGCACCTCGCGCACGCCCGCACCATTGCTGCGTGCATCCGCACGCCAGGCCATCAGCCAATCGTCCTGGCCGGCGCCGGCCTCCACCCGTTCCACATGGAAGTGGCCGTCGAACACGTCCAGATCCTGGTTCAGGCGCGCACTGAAGCCCTTCGGGTCCGTGCAGCTGTCCACATAGCGCTGCTGGGTGGACCAGCCACGCACCGCATCGGCGATGCGTGCGCCTTCGGCCACGTCCAGGTAGTGCGCCTCTATTGCCGCAGCCGCCGCCTGCAGCACTGTGTCCTGGCCCGGGCAGGACGCTGCCAGCAGCGTGCCCAGCATCCACGAAACCACCATGACCGCCCCCGCATTGATGATATGTAAGCGCTTATATATCATTGTGGGCATGGATCTCCAACATGCCAGCCTGGGCACCCTGCTGCGCGCCCTGCTCGATCAGCTCGACCCGGCGGTCGAGCAGGCCTATCGCGACCTGCAGCTGGACTTCCGGCCGCGCTACACCCCCGTGCTGCACACGCTGATGGCGCAGGGCCCCTGCCGCATCAAGGATCTGGCGCTGGCCTGCGGACTCAGCCATTCGGCACTCAGCCAGACGGTGGCCGCGATGGTGCGCGACGGCTGGCTGCACGCCGTCATCGGCGAAGACAGCCGCGAGCGCATCCTGCAGCTGAGCCCGCATGCACTGCAGGCACTGCCGGTGCTGCAGGCGCAATGGCAGGCCACCGCACGCGCCGCACGCAGCCTCGATGCGGATCTCGGCCAGTCGCTGGAACAGGTGCTGCGCGAGGCTCTGCAGGTTCTGGAGCAGCGGCCATTCGCGCAACGACTGCGCGACGCCCGCCGGCGCTGACACTGCGCCGTCGCCGATGTGTCGCCTCTTCGAGGACGGCAACTCCCGCTGCGTTCGCCTGAATGGCCACGTCATCGACCGCGTGCGCACATGGCGTGAAGGCCACGGCGAGGATGGCGACCTGGACTTAGCACGCGTTGGCCAAGCATGGGCGCTGCCGTTGACGACGGCGCCGACCCTGCAGCAGGAGACGTCCCATGACCGACCAGAATCACCGTTCCAACCGGGGCTTCGCCTCGATGGACCAGGACAAACAGCGCGCGATCGCCGCCAAGGGCGGGCGCGCGGCACATGCCTCCGGCAATGCGCACGAATTCAGCCCTGACGAAGCGCGTGCTGCAGGTCGCAAGGGCGGCGAAGCGATCAGCCGCGACCGGCAGCACATGGCCGCGATCGGACGCGAAGGTGGGCACGCACGCCACGCCAATGCACGCCAGCAACAGCAGCAGATCGAGCACGGTGCAGAGGATCCACACCCCCAGCAGCGGTGACCCCGCGCGGTCAGGCCGGGGCGCGCTGCCGATACAGCCCAAGGGCCACAAGCAGGGCCAGCGCCCCCGCCGCCGCCATCGCCCAACCGAACCCGCTGGCCATCGCATTGCGGTACCACGTCAGCACCTGCGGCGTGGCGTGCATCGAGCCTGGGTGCAGGACGAGTTCACGCGCCTGCGCAACAAGCCGCTGCTGCCCTGCGGCCTGCGCACAAGCGGTGAACTGCTGTACGGCACGCTGGCCCATCAGGCTGCCCAGCAACGCGATGCCCAGGCTCATGCCTGCCTGGCGCAGCGCGTTCATCGTGGCTGAGGCAATACCTGCGCGTTCGGCCGGTGCGTTGGCCATGACTGCCATGCCGGTCGCCGGCACTGCCAGCCCCATTCCAATGCCAAGCAGCATCAGCACGGCGCTGGCATAAGCGCGCGAAGTAGCCGGTTCGAACGTGGCCATCACGCACAGCGCCACCCCGGCCAGGGTGTAGCCCAGCACCAGCGCGGCGTGCAGGCCGAGGTGGGCGACCAGACGACCGAACAACAGCGAGACAACACCCATCAACAGGAACTGGGGAGCCAGCTGTGAGCCCGCCAGCGCGGCACCATGTCCCTGCGCCTGCTGGAAGAACAGCGACAGGAAAAACAGGCTCGCATAGGCAGTGAAGCCCAGCACGAAGGAGGCCAGGTTGAGCATGCCGAAGCGGCGGTCGGCAAACAGGTCCAGCGGCAGCAGTGGGCGTGCCACCCGCCGCTCGACGATGCCGAACAGGATCAGCCCGGCAGTTGCGGCGCCCAGCGCCAGAAGCGTCACCGGGGCCAGCAGGCCATGCTCGCCGATCGCGATCAGGCCATAGCACAGCGCGCCCAGCGCAACGATGCTGAGCAGCTGCCCGGCCGGATCCAGTGCGGCGTGCTGCGGGTGGCGTCGTTCGGCAATGCCCCAGGCGCCAAGCGCAAGCGCCAGCAGCCCCAAAGGCAGGTTGATCAGGAAGATGCTGGGCCAACCGGCGCGCTGCACCAGCGCACCGCCCAGCAACGGGCCGAGCACCAGGGCCAGCGCGCTGAACGCGGACCAGCCACCGATCACGCGCGCGCGCTGGCCTGGATCGGGAAATGCGTGACTCAGGATCGGCATCGCACTGGGAATCAACAGCGCACCTGCCACGCCCTGCACCGCGCGTCCGGCGACCAGGGTCGAAAGATCCTTGGCGCAGGCGCACAGCAGCGAGCCCATAATGAAGGTGGCGACGCTCAGCAGCCACATCCGCCGATGACCGTAGCGATCCCCCAACGGACCGGCTGACAGCATCAGCGCCGATAGTGCGATCGCGTAGGCGTTGATCACCCACTGCAGGCCTGCCATGTCGGTCTGCAGCGCCTGCTGCAGGGTTGGCAGTGCCACGTTGACGATGCTGATGTCCAGCGAAGCGAGGAACGTACCGAGGTAGGCCGCCAGCACCAGGGCGGGCCGTTGGAGGCGTTTCATGCGTGGATCCCGGGGGGAGGATGTGCGCGCATCCTAGCGACTGACTGACCGTCGGTCAATGACCGACGGTCAGTCAGTGTGAAGAGGCAGCTAGAATGGCGGCCGTCACACCCGGATACCGCCCACCATGCAGACCCCAGCTGTCGCCAGGCCTCGCACCAAGCCCGCGGAAACCCGTCAGGAAGAACTGATGGACGCCGCGCAGGCACTGTTCCTGTCAAAGGGGGTAGACGCCACCACCATCAGCGACATCGTCGCCGCGGCTGATGTGGCCAAGGGCACCTTCTATACCTATTTCGCCTCACGCACCGAGATCCTGCAGGCGCTGGCGCAGCGCTACACGCGGCAGTTCATGGAAGAGGTCGACCAGGCCGTGCAGCAGCAGCCCGACGGCGATGGCGTGGCACGCCTGCGTGCCTGGATCCGCGCCAACATCGAGCTCTACGTGCGCACCCATGCACTGCACGATGTGGTGTACGCCAACCATCACCACCACCAGCGCGGCAATGCCGAACGCAATGCGATCCAGCAGCAATTGCTGGGCATCCTCGAGGCGGGCAACGCCGCTGGACTGTGGCAGCTTCCAGCGCCGCAGGTCACCGCCTCGCTGATCTATGCCGGCGTGCACGGCGCCACCGACGACCTGATCGCCACGCCGGCACAGGATGCCGATGCGTTCATCGAAGCCGTGGAAGCGGATTGCCTGCGCATGGTCGGTGTTCCCGCAGCTCCGGCGCGCGGCGGCAGACGCCGCTGAAGCAACGCTCCCCGCTCAGGTGTGGGCGAGAATGTTCAACAGCCGCCCGAACGGGTCGCGGACGAAGAAGCGACGCACGCCCCAGGGCTCGTCGGCCGGGCCATACTCCAGCGGGATGCCGGCCGCGTGCATGCGCTCCAGCACCTGCTGCAGGTCGTCCACTTCAATCGACAGGTCGGGCACCGCGGTGCCGGAACCCCCTTCGCTGGCAAAGCTCACCTGCGCCAGCGCACTGCCCTGCCCGCCATGGGTGACGATCCAGCCATGATCCATCACCACCGGCATGCCCAGCAGCCCGCCATAGAACGCTGCGGCACGCGCCGGGTCAGGCGTGGCGATGTTGGCGACAATACGTTTGACGGCCATGTGCAGCGGCTCCGGTGCGATTTCCCATCCTCGCTGCTGCGTGCATGGCCCGCAAGCGGGCTCAGCCCACCAGACGCCCGCATCGCCATCTGAGGCGATCGCTGAAACAGAAGAGCCCCGTCGATGACGGGGCTCCACGTACGGCTCAAACGGCGCGACTCACACGCCCATGCACAGATCGACCACGCAGGTGTTGTACGCCTGTTGGCATTCACCGGCATCGGTGCCACTGGCCAGGCACATCTGATAAGCCCGCCAGCAGGGCTGGTCACAGGGCTCGACTGGCCCAGCCACCGCCACCGAACCGGTACACGCCAACGCGAATACCGCCACTGCAATCACCTTCCTGATAACACGCATCGCCATCACTCCTTGATAAGCCTGGTGAGCCCAGGCCGGCCCACGTTAGCGAGGACATGGGGAGACGAAGTGAAGCCCACTGTCACGCACACTTAACCCGTTCACAATTTTCCTTTCACATTCATGGGGGATATCGCCACGGATTGGCGTTAACGGCCTTGTTGTCCGTCCATCAAGGAAGTTGCCCGATGAATCACCCGCTGCACGGCCGTTCGTCCCACTCCCGCTCCCCGCTGCACAGCCGCCTCGCCCTGGCCGTGTCCAGCGCCCTGTTGCTTGCCGCTGCATCGCCCGCCATGGCCAGCGAAGCGCTCGACGCATGGCAGCAACAGCGCCAGCTGCAGGCGGCCTGGGCACAGCCCGACGTCAGCGCGCCTGCAGCACCGACGGCCACCACGCCAGCGGCATCGCCCGCCCTGCTCGGCAATCCGGGCGATGCCGCCAGCTGGCGCAGCGATGAATTCAACGCCGACTGGGGACTGGGTGCGATGGGCGCCGACTACGCGTATGCCCGCGGCCTGACCGGCAAGGGCGTGCGCCTGGCGCTGTTCGACACCGGCTCGGCACTGGCTCACCCCGAATTCGCCGGCCGCAACACCTCCAGCATCACCATCGGCCCGAACTGTGCGTCACCGGGAACCGTCGGCGGTGCCGGTGCGTGCAGCCAGACACAGGGTGATCGACCGGGAATCAACTACTACACGCTCGGCGCGGGCGTGCCGGCTTCCCTGCAGGCCACCATCATTGCCGCAGGCCGTGAATGGGGTTTCCGCTATGCCGACCACGGCACGCATGTGCTCGGAACCATTGGCGCCAACCGCAATGGCACAGGGATGCACGGCGTCGCCTTCGGTGCCGATCTGACGACCGCTCGCGTGTTTGGTGACACTTACTACGAGTGGAAGCCTCAGACGGGCGGAGGCTACCTGCCTGAAGCTGTGGAACGGACGGACCCCGATGGTGCTGCAAGGCTGGACATGTACGCGCAGCTGCAGGCGCAAGGCGTGCGTGCCATCAATCACAGCTGGGGCATCTCCACCCGGAACATGACCGTTGCCGCACTGGATGCCCAGTACGCACGCATCGGTGCCGGCTACGACGTATACGGAAGCATCTACAAGGACAGTGCGAACGCCCCTGCTTCGCAGTTGATCCAGGTCTGGTCGGCCGGCAATGGCAGCGGCGCCGTCGCCGGTATCACCGCGGCCTTGCCGCGCTGGAAGCCGGAGATCGAGCCTTACTGGCTGGCCGTCGCCAACGTTCGCCAGCCCAATGCAGCCAATGGCGAAACCGACTACGTGATCAACGCAGGCTCGAGCATCTGTGGCGCTGCCGCCAACTGGTGTATTTCCGCACCGGGAACGGCAATCCTCAGCACCATCGTTTCCGGTGACATCCAGGGACGGCTGGAGAAGACCGCAGACTACGTCCGCCTTCTCATCGACAGCCAGAATCCCACGTACGACTACGGCCGGAAGACCGGCACTTCCATGGCCGCCCCCCATATCACCGGCGCACTCGGCCTGTTGATCGAGCGCTTCCCCTATCTGGACAACGCCCAGGTGCGCGACGTCCTGCTGACTACCGCGCGCGATCTCGGTGCCGCTGGCGTCGACCCGATCTATGGCTGGGGCATGGTTGACCTGCGCAGGGCCATCGAGGGCTATGGCTCGCTGCGCGTGGATACCAACGTGGTGATGAACCAGAAGGCCGGCGGCCTGAAGGTGTGGGAAGGCGATGCCTGGGACGACTGGACCAATGACATCGGCGGCCCCGGCAAGCTGACCAAATCCGGCATCGGCTGGCTGCGCCTGAGCGGCGACAACAGCTTCAACGGCGCGGTGCTGCGTGAGGGTACGCTGGAGTTGAACGGCAGCAACACCCTCACCTCCGCGGTCGATGTGCAAGGCGGCCAGTTCCTGCTCAACGGCAGCCTGGTCTCCACCGCACTCACCACCACGGGTGGCGTCAGCACGGTCAGCGCAAGCGGCGTGCTGAAGGACGGGAACCTGACCGTCAATGGCGGCGTGGTGTCCTTCAATGGCATGCAGACCGGCGGCACCACCACGGTCGGTGGCAACGGCCTGCTGAAGGGTATCGGCACGTTGGGCAGCACCCGAGTGGACGGCACCATCGCCCCCGGCAATTCGATCGGCACGCTGACCATCAACGGCAACTACATGCAGGGCGCGACCGGCGTCTACGCCGCCGAACTCGCGCCTGGCGGGCGCAGCGATCAGTTGCACGTGACCGGTACCGCCACCCTCGGCGGTACCCTGGTCGCGTTGCCGGAACCGGGCATCTATTATCTCGGCGAGCAGTTCAACTTCATCCGCGCCGACGGTGGCATCAACGGCCAGTTCGCGAAAACCGACTTCAGCGCGTTCTCGCCGTTCCTGCAGTTCAGCCTCGCCTACGGGGCCAATGGCACCCGCATCGACGTGGCACGCGGTGCCTCGCTGGCCAGCGCCGCCACTACACCGAACCAGCGCGCTGTGGCCGCTGCGGCGGACCTGCTGGCAATCAACCAGGGCTTGCCCAAGCCGCTGACCCAGCTGTTCCCGCAGCAGGTCGGCGGCGTACTTGACGGCCTCAGCGGCGAACTGCACGCAGCCACGCCGCTCGCACTGGTGGAAGGCAGCCGCTACGTACGCGATGCCGCGATGTCCCGCCGTGCAGGTGCAGTCGCGCCGGGAGCCGATGCGGGCGACGCCACCGGCGCCTGGGTGCAGGCTCTGGGCGGCAACAGCAAGCTGGACGGCAACAGCAACACCGCCCGCACCGACGCCAACAGCAATGGCCTGCTGGTCGGTATCGACCGCGAGTTCTCCGGCTGGCAGGTCGGCGTGCTGGCTGGCACCGGCCGCACCGACGTCAAGCAGCAGGCGCGTCGTGCCAAGTCGAAGATCGACAACACCCACTTCGGTGCATATGCCAGTCACAACTGGGGCGGCTTCGGCCTCCGTGGCGGCGTCGCCTGGAGCAAGCACAAGGTGAAGAGCACCCGCGATGTCGACTTCGCAGGGTTCAGCGACAGCCTGAGCGCACGCTACAACGCGCATACCCGCCAGGCCTTCATCGAAGCCGGCTACCGCTTTGGCAGCCCGGAGGCCGGGCTGGAACCCTACCTGCAGGTCGCACGCGTGGAGGTGGACCTGAAGCAGATCAATGAGCGCGGTGGTGCAGCCGCCCTGCACGGCAAGGTAGATGACACCGGCACCACGGTCGCCACCGCTGGCCTGCGCTTCGACAAGGGCCTGAAGGCATCGTTCCAGCAGGACAGCTGGCTGCATCTGCGTGGTGGCGTGGGCTATCGCCGTGCCTCGGGCGACCGCAGCCAAGTGGGCAACCTTGCCTTCGCCAACAGCGGCACCACCTTCTCGGTCGAAGGCGCCCCGATTGCCGACAGTGCCGTGGTGGCCGAGCTGGGCCTGTCGGCGTGGCTGACTCCGCGCCAGCAGCTGGAGCTGGGTTACAGCGGCCAGTACGGCAGTGAAAGCCGCGACCACAGCGCCAACGTGCGCTGGTCGGTTCGTTTCTAGACGCGTGTTCTCTTGACGGTTTGGGGCGGCCTCAGGGCCGCCCCCTTTTTATCCACGCCCCAGGACCATGCGCGATACCCCTGGATCATCGCGTCCTGCATCCATCCGTGGAGCATCACGCGTGGATGAAGATCGACTGGAGCCGGGTCGCCCAACCATTGCACCCGGTGGAGTTGAAGGCCTCGAGCCGGACATTCTTCCCCGATGTCAGCGCTGCCAACGCCGCCGCGTAGGCTTCCTTTGCACCGGGCCGGGACATGTCGATTGCAAAAGTATCGGTATTGCAGAAAGCCGTACTCGAAACATGCACGTACACAATTCCCGCCGGGCCGTCCATGTACGGCCGCAGCGACAGAATCGTCATCTGATCGCTGGTGGGCTCCGCCTTCAGTGGTGCAGACAGGCACAAGGCCAACGTCAAGGCCAACCCCGCTCCCAATCTCCTGCGGAGACCCGGCGTCGCGTCATTCATCATCATGTAGTTCCCCTGTGGATTCAGACATCAGGCAGCGTCACGGCCCTCAGCTGCATTGTCCCCGAGATGCAGCCGTCGACACGCAACCCGACACGCAGCTTGTTCTGCCAGGCGATGAGCAGCATCGACACCATCTCCCTCTGCATCGGATGATCATTGAGAAGAATGAGGCGATTGCCACCACCACAATCCGAGCCCGCAGGAAGCACACCCTGCGTCACGAGGTAGAACCCTTCCCCGCCCCAGCCCGTTGCGACGGATACGATCCGATGGCCTTCCAGATTGTAAGGCTCTGCATTTGCCGTTGAGGCCAGGACAGTTCCCAGCACTGCCATCAGCGCCAACAACACCTTGCCGCCGATGGCGCCACGCAGGCGCGATACAGCACGTACTCCATCCATGTTGCTCGTTCCCCTGTCATGAATAACCGGTTTCCGGTGCGCTGCGGCACGTGCGGTCCGCTACGCTCAGCCCAGCAGCAGCTGGTACAGCAGGGGCACGATGTCGCCCTGCGGACGCTGGACATGCGAGACATCGGACACCGGCGTGCAGCTCCCCGTGGCGCCACAGGCAAGCACGCGATACGCATAGCTGGTGGCAGGGCGTGCCGCAGACGTCCAGTTCGCCGCGTTGCCTTCGTAGACCGTGGTCCAGGTCACCCCGTCCACGCTTTCCTCGACGACGTAGCGGACGGCAGAGGCCACAGGTGACCAGCCAACGAAGTCCTTCGCCGCCGGCGAATGCCGCATCGGCATCGCCGCCTTGGCGACCAGGCTCCCGCCCAGCGTGATGTAATCGGTCCGCTTGTCCTCGCGCTCGCTCGCCTGGTAGCGGAGGACGCCGGCGTGGTCGTACATCGAGGTGATCCGTCCGAGCGACGAATCCGTCTGCGTGCGGCGTCCGTCAGCGTCGTAACGGTAGCTCTCGGAACCTGCCGCCGCACGCAGCCGGTTGCCGAAGTCGAAGGCGAACTGCTGTCCGTTCTTCGCCCGCAGGTTGCCCTGCGCATCGTAGGCCAGGCCGACCACGGTCGCCCCTCCGCAACCGTTGACCTTCACGTTGGTCAGACGCCAGGCGTTGTCATAGCAGTAGTGATGGTCACGGCCGAGAATCGTCACGCGCGTGAGGTTGTCCAAGGCGTCGTAGCTGTAGCTCGCCGAGCCGAACATGGGTGAGGACGCCGAAACGAGCCGATCCAGCGCGTCATAGCCCAGATTACGGTTGCCACGCTGGTTGCGGCCCGTGGCACCGTCAGTGATTGCCATCACATTGCCGACCGCATCGTAGTCGTAGCCATCGCTGAGGATCCGGGTTGCACCAAGCGCGTCCTCGCTTACATCCGGCAACTGGCGCGCGTTCTGCACCATCGTGTGGACAATACCGTTGCCATAGGTGAACTGACGGATCGCCCCGTTGGGGTAATAGCCCACGCCAACGGCGTAGGAACCCGCCTGCCCGGCCTGTCCCAGCGCGTTGGGCGCATACGCGACCACGTTGCCGGAGGGATAGCGATGCGCGGAAAGGTTGCCCAATGCGTCGTAGGCATACCCCATCGCCAGCGCTTCGCCATCAGCGGGGCTCTGCACCTCACCGATGAGCAGCCCGCGACGGTTGTACGCATAGCTGTTGTGCGTCTCCACCCCGGCGTTCAACGTGGTGACCTGCTTGACCTTGCCATCGGGCCAGTAGCTCCAGCGCTGGTTGCCATTGCCGTCCGGGAACTGCAGCGATGCGAGCCGGTTGCGTGCGTCATAGGAACGCACCACCCGGCGCCCGCTCGCCGCGGCAATGTCCTGGTTGCAGTTGCCTGCATCGGACAGGTCCAAGCCCTGCGCGCTTCCAACCGGGTTCGATGCGGCGTCGTAATCAAATACGGTTGCGCCGGTTTCCGGCTCGATCGTCTTGCACAGCCGCTGCGCCGCATCGTAGACATAGCGCCGGGTCGACGTCACCGAGCCATTGCCGGCCCTGCGGGTGATCGACGTCGGCTTGCCGAAGACGTCCCGCGGGATGTCCAACATGGCTCCCTCTGCCAGTTCGATACGTACCGGCCAGTCAAGCTTCGCGGCATCTGCACCGGTGTAGGTCACGACAGTCGGGATACCCCTGGCATTGGTCGTGCGCACGCGCCGCCCCGGCAGGTACTCGGTTCTGGTGACCAGCGCGCCGATCTCCGAATCCTGGCTGACCTGGACCACCCGCCCCAACGCGTCGTACGTGGTACGGACGCCAGTTCCGGCGTCCTGGACCGCACCGACCCCCGCGACAGGATAGGACTGGAAGGTGACCCGCCCCTCCGTGTCATAGGCGATCACCGAGGCCCGCTGCGTGCCGGCCTCGTTGCCCGCGTCGTACTCGCGCACCAGCAATGGGCGCCACAGCGCATCGTAGTAGGTGATCTTGCGCGCATTGCCGGTGCTGACCGTCTGCCGCCAATGGCCGGCAGGAATGCCGTACTCGGCGCCGCCCACCTGGGCAAACTGTGTCGTGGTGGACGCCCAGTCCACCGTATCGCCGTCGGGATGGTCGACAAGCGACATACGCCCCATCGCGTCGTAGTCGTAACGCGTGGTGTTGCCCCGGCCGTCAGTGATCCAGCGTATCCAGCCATTGTCATCCACGCCGGCAGACTGGGACGAACCATCCGCGTACTGGATGGTTCCGGGGATGCCTCGCTTCCAGCCGGACAGGCTCACCGTATTGCCACGCCCATCCACCACGGCGCGAACGGTACCATCACCATTGTAGTGAATGGTCTGCTGGAGCTGGCCGAAGGCATAGATCCGCTGGGGCTTCGCGGTGGCCGGGTCATAATCCACCTGGGACTCGATCCGGCCCGTGTCCTGGTTGACCGACGTCCGGACCTGGCCAAGCACCCACTTCGACAGATCATCGTGATAGGTGATGACGTTGGTCTTGCTGTAAGACTGCGCCCCGGCGCTTCCAACGAACGTGCCCAGGAACATCATTGCGGAAAGTGCATTAACTCGACGCATCATCAGTGGGCCTGTTCGCAATGGATGGCGATGGGACAACCAGGACCAGGCACCGGAAGGACCGGCGAGGCACACATCACGGCAAACCGCGCACACGCAGAAGACCGGACGCGGCTGCATCCGGTTGGCGGTTGACGCTGATGATGGACGAAGCCCCCTTCGTCATGCCGTGCCTGTTCCCTGGACTCGGCCAAGTATAACCATGAAAACTGGGCGGAACGCCCGGCCCTTCGCAGCCCTGGTGGGCTGCGAAGGTTCCCGGACAATGATGCGCCTGCGGAACTCGACGGCCGCGATGGGCCGCCCGGCGCTGGGCGTCAGGCGGCCTTCATGGCGTGCTTGCGTGCCCGCATGACGTTGTGGCACTCCTGCACATCCGGCAGCAGCTGGGTCACTTCCTGGCGCACCGCCGGCGGCAGATCGTTGTCCTGCAGCACATCCTTGAACGCGCCCAGCAGTCGGTCTTCGGATTCTTCCAGTTCGGCCACGTAACCGTAGTTGGTATCACCAAACGCGGCGCGCACCTTGCCGTAGAACTGCTGCATCGAGCCGACCATGGTGCCGTGCTCGGCCGGCTTGCCACCGCTGGCGGCAACCGAACCACTCAGTGCCGCGACGATCCGCGCCTTGACCCCGGCGATGCGGGTGAACAGTGCCGACAGTTCGGCATCCTTTACCTTTGTTGCGGCTTCTTCATAGAAGGACTTGCCATCGCGGGCGATCTCGATCAGGTCGTTGAGGCGATGTTCGATGGTGGACTGGGTGCTCATGGCGTCGCTCCTGTGTGCTCGAAAGTCGGTGGAGAATGGCAGCGCGATCACGCTGCCTTCGGACACCACTCTGGACAGCTGCACGTGCCGGCTGGGTGAGTGCGGATTGATGTGCACGTCACCATCCGGAACACGTGCTGACTTCTTCATTGCCGGCATCATCGATGTTCACGGAAAATGAGCGTGCAATGCATGCCTCACCATGGCGCGATGACGATGATCAGGCTGATCAGCAGCGCTATCGCCAGAATCACCAGCAGCACATGCCATTGCTTCCAGGTCGGTTTCGGCTTGCCAGGCGTATTCATCGGTGGCCTCCTGTATATGCCGGGAAAGGAGCTGCCAGACTGAAGCGAAACGACATTGCACAACGTCGACGTGACGTGCATTCCTCGTGCAGGACATCCGCCCATGCGTGGAGATGACACGCCCGTGACCCGGTTCAGATGTGTACGGGGTGCCGGGGGCCTCTCGATCCTCGAATGCCCCTCCATCGACGCATGACCGCAACTGCTTCGGCGAGGTGAAGAGAGCATCGGGTGCTGTCGATTTTCGCCCCCTTGGTACGTCGAAACAGGAGAGGCAGGCCTTCCGGCCTGCAGGAGCACCGCGATGTCCCCCATTCTCACCGCCTTTGCCACCTCACCCGACCGCGGCCAGGGCCTGGCCCGCGACATGCGCGTACGCTGGGCGCTGGAGGAGCTGGGCGTGCCCTATGACGTGCAGCTGCTGACCTTCGCCGAGATGAAGCAGCCCGCGCACCTGGCACGGAACCCGTTCGGGCAGATTCCCACCTGGCAGGAGGACAATCAGGTCCTGTTCGAATCCGGCGCAATCGTCCTGCACCTGGCCGAGCTGCACTCTGGCCTGCTGCCCCTCGATCCGGACGCGCGCATGCGCGCAGTCATGTGGGTGTTCGCCGCGCTGAGCACGGTGGAGCCGCCCATCGTCGAGCGCTCCATGGCGTGGGTGCTGGAGCGCGAGCAGCCCTGGTATGCACAGCGGTTGGTGATGCTGGACGAGCGCGTGCGGACGCGTCTCTCACAGCTGTCCGCGTGGTTGGGCGCGGCGGCGTGGCTGGACGGCGGGTTCAGCGTGGGCGACCTGATGATGGTCTCGGTGCTGCTGCGCCTGAAGAGCAGTGGCCTGCTCGACGAGTACCCGCTGCTGCTGGCCTATGTGGCACGGGCGACGCAGCGTCCCGCCTACCAGCGCGCGTTCGCGGCGCAGCTGGCGGTATTCCAGAACGGGTAGTTCCACGCCATGCGTGGAAACACTCAGCGCAACCTGGGCCGGCAGGCGGCCTGCACCAGCATCAGCTGCGCCACCAGGATCAGCATCGCGCAGCCTGACAGCAGCCATGGATCGATGTACCACTGCGCGTTGAAACTGAAATCACCGGCGGAAATGCGCTTCCAGCCGTTGAAGTGCTGCATCGCCGCGACCACGAACGCGAAGCCGCCACTGGCGAATGCAAGCCAGGGTACGACGATGCCACCCGGCCTCGCGAACAATGTCAGCACGCCCAGCACACCGATCACCGTGCGTTGTACACGGCAGTACGGGCAGACATAGGCCATCCCGCCCCACTCCACCGCCCAGGCCAACAGGCTGACCAGCACGGCCGCGCCTGCCGCTGTGTACAGGACTTTCAGCGTGATCGTCATGCCATCCTCGCGTGCCATCCCGCACTCCTTCGTTCAAAGACCCGGGCAGGGTAACAGTGCCGCAGCCTCATCCCTTCTTGATGACGGTCCGCTTGCCGATGCTGCTGGTCTTGCCGGCGGTCGGCCTGGCCAGGCCAGGAATCAGGAAATCGGTGGCCTTGTGGCCCATCGACACCTTGGACGCCAACCAGCGCGGCATGCGCCCGCGACCGGTCCAGGTCAGGCGCTTGTATTCCGGGTCGCGATACTTGGGCGCGATTCTGCCGGATTTACGGCGGGCGGGTTTGCGGGCGGGCGCAGGTGTTTCCGAGGCTTCGCCACCGAAGAGTTCTTCGAGGGTGTAACCGGCTTCGGCCGCGGCGGCCTTCAACATCCGCCGCACCGCGCTGGCCGGACGGCGGCTGGAAATGAGCTGTTTCCGCTGTTCAGCGGCAACCACCAAGGCGCCCAGCTCCCGAAGGCTGAGCGATTCAATATCGATCGTCATGGTGGAAAGGTCTCCTGCGGGCGGCCCGCTGTCAAGGCGCCTTGCCCGCTGCGTAGACACGGGCTTCACTGCCGGTGGGCTCCGATCGCCTTCGCCAGCCATCTCCGAGGAACCCGACGTGAGCAACTCACCGCATTCGCTCGCCTACCTGCTTGCGCGCATCCTGCTGATGGCGCTGTTCCTGGTATCCGGCATCGGCAAGCTCGGCGACCTCAACGGTACCCAGGGCTACATGGAAGCGATGGGGGTACCCGGCATCCTGCTGTGGCCGACCATCGCCTTCGAGATCGGCAGCGGCCTGTGCATCCTGCTGGGCTTCCAGACCCGGCTGGTATCGATCGTGCTTGCGGGCTTCAGCCTGGTCACCGCCTTCATCTTCCACCACAACGTTGCCGACCCGACCCAGCAGATCATGTTCCTGAAGAATATGGGGTTGGCCGGTGGGTTCCTGCTGCTGGCCTGCACCGGGGCTGGGCGATACAGCCTTGATGGGCGCGGGCGGCGTGGGTGATGTTCATTGCTGTGCGCGCCGCCTGATCCGGAAATGATTCCGGTAGGCCGAAGGGGACATGCCAACGATGCTCTGGAATGCCTTGCGGAATGCGCTCACATCGTCGTATCCCAATGTCGAGGCCAGTTGTGCAACAGGGATATCGCCGAGCTGCAGCGCGTCCCTGGCCTTGGCCATCCTGACCTGCCGGATGTAGTCGGCAGGATTGAGTCCAGTGGCCTTCTGGAATCGCCGGATGAATGTTCTTTCGGTCAGGTGGGCACGCTCGGCCAGGGTACTCACCGTATGACGCAGCCCAGGCTCAGCGAGGATGGTTCGCTGGACAGCCAGCAGCGCTGCGTCATCGTGATCCAGCTTTGGCAGGAATCCCTGCAACGGCCGCTGGTCCTGCCGGATCCCGTCACTGAGCATGAAGCGGGCTGTTGCCAGCATCACGCTGGAGCCCATCGTGCGATCAACGATCAACAGGCCCAGATCATTCCACGCAAGGATCGCGCCTGACGTAATGACGTCGCCGTCATCGATGACGACGTTCTCGGTGGTCACCTGGACGTCGGTGTAGGTGCTGGCAAGCAGGCCTGCGAACGCCCAGTGCGTCGTGACCCGTCGCCGTGCAAGCAGGCCGGTCTGGGCAAGCACGAAAGCGCCCGCGCAGACGGAGCACATGATCGTGCCGCCGGAATGGAGCGCCTTGAGCCACTGCGCCTCGTGTGGCATCGCGGACATGCGCTCAGGCATCGCCACACTCGGCGGCGAGATCACGAAGGCGGGGGCATTCACATCGCCGGGATCACTGTCCCAGCAACATTCCATGCGGGTCGATTGCGGGTTCCATTGCCAATGCGTCACCCGGATGAAGCACCGCCGGTCATCCTCGTGAGGATACGCCGCCCATTCATTCGCGATCCGGAACAGATCGGTCAGGCCGTGGACGGCCGCCATCTGGCAATCCGGGTAGATCAGCAGAGCAACTTCGATCCGCTTGTCAGTTTCGATACCCATGAATGTCACCTCCACCAATTTCAATTGATACAGCGCTACCCAAGAATGGATTCGGGCGGAGTGATGGCCGCCCCAGCATAGAAGGAATCGCGTGCCTGGGGCCACTCCCGCGACACGCACCGTCAGCGTCCCTGCTCCTGCACCGATGCAGGTCGCCGCGACGCAGGACGTTCTCCAAACCCAACAGCGAGGAACCTTGAAATGGCTACGGTTACCACCAAAGACGGCGTCGAGATCTTCTACAAGGACTGGGGTCCGCGCGACGCCAAGGTCATCCATTTCCATCATGGCTGGCCGCTCACCGCCGACGATTGGGACGCGCAGATGCTGTTCTTCGTCAACAAGGGCTATCGCGTGGTCGCGCATGATCGCCGCGGTCACGGCCGCTCCAGCCAGGTATGGGACGGGCATGACATGGACCACTATGCCGACGATGTTGCCGCCGTGGTCGAGAAGCTGGGCACCCAGGGCGCCATGCATGTGGGCCATTCCACCGGCGGCGGCCAGGTGGTGCGCTACATCGCCCGCCATGGCGAGAAGAATGTCTCCAAAGCGGTGTTGATCAGCTCGGTGCCCCCGCTGATGGTCAAGACCGCGGCAAACCCGCAGGGCACGCCCAAGGAGGTCTTCGACGATTTCCAGGCCCAGCTGGCGGCCAACCGTGCGCAGTTCTACCACGACGTACCGGCGGGCCCCTTCTACGGCTACAACCGACCCGGTGCGAAGCCTTCGGACGCGGTGATCTGGAACTGGTGGCGGCAGGGCATGCAGGGCTCGGCCAAGGCGCACTACGATGGCATCGTTGCCTTCTCGCAGACCGATTTCACTGAAGACCTGAAGGGTATTTCCATTCCGGTGCTGGTGATCCACGGCGATGACGACCAGGTGGTGCCGTATGCCGACTCCGGCGTCCTTTCCGCGAAGCTGGTGAAGAACGGCACGCTGATCACCTACGAAGGTGCACCGCACGGTATTCCGACCACGCACGCAGACCGGATCAATGCCGACCTGCTGACGTTCCTGGAAAGTTGACCATGAAGGGTCCGGGAAGTGCTTCAGGCACTTCCCGGACCATCCGGCAGGCGGATTCCATTGGCGGCAACGAACGCACGCGACGCATGCCAATAGGCCTGTGGCGGTGTCTGCAGCCCCGGCAGTGACCAGTACTCCTCGATGTGCAGTACGCTCATCACATCGGCCCATGCAGCGCGCGCATCGTGGACACGCATGCGCCAGCGGTGATGCGGGGGGTAATACGTCTAGTGCTCAAGCGCCTGCCGCCGTGCCTGCTCTTCGGCAACGCCTGCGTACTGGATCAGCGTCCAGGCATGCATGTGGCGCGCGTGCGCAAGCGCACCAAGACACTCGTCCTCATCAAGCAAGGGAACCGCCTCACCGCGGGCCAGGCACAACGCATCCGACTCGGTGTCGTACGCCAGCGACGGCTGCGCCAGTTCCGGGTTCTGCTGCCAGTACCCTTCGCCCAACACATGCAGCATCGCCCAGTGCCAGGGCTCGTCGTGGAAGAGCAGTGCGTGCTCGTACTCGCGGCCGGAGGCCTGGTCGGGATAGCGTTGGCGTGCGTGTTCGATTGCCAGCGCTTCGGGAATCTGACCGTGCTGCATCAGACACCAGGCAAACAGATGCCGGCTGTCTTCAATCTCGGTGGTGAAGTCTTCCACCTCTGCGTTGGTGTCAGGCATGTTCGATCCTTGTGTGCGGATCAGCTATAGCCGGAGCGGCGGGATGTACAGGCAGGCACCAATCCGCAGTCGATCGTGCGAGGTCGATTGGTGGGCCCACCAGGATTCGAACCTGGAACCAAGGGATTATGAGTCCCCTGCTCTAACCGTTGAGCTATAGGCCCGGCGCAGCGTCACAGTGTAGTAGAGCCTGCGCTCGCTCGGCTACCCGGCAATCGCGAACAGCAGCCGAGCATGGCTCGGCTCTACCGAAGAGCGGGCAAAGCGCAGGCACCCCAAAAAGAAAAACCCCGCAACAGGCGGGGTTTCTCTCAACGCTTCAACAGCCGCTGGATATCAGTCGATATCCAGGAAGCTGCGCAGCTGCTCCGAGCGGCTCGGGTGACGCAGCTTGCGCAGGGCCTTCGCTTCGATCTGGCGGATGCGCTCGCGGGTCACGTCGAACTGCTTGCCGACCTCTTCCAGCGTGTGGTCGGTGTTCATGTCGATGCCGAAGCGCATGCGCAGCACCTTGGCTTCCCTCGGGGTGAGGCCGGCCAGCACGTCGCGCACGGTTTCAGACAAGTTGATGTTGGTGGTGTTCTCGATCGGGGACTCCACGTTGGTGTCCTCGATGAAGTCGCCCAGATGGGAATCCTCGTCGTCGCCGATCGGGGTTTCCATCGAGATCGGCTCCTTGGCGATCTTCATCACCTTGCGGATCTTGTCTTCCGGCATGTCCATTTCCTTGGCCAGCTCCTCCGGCGTGGCCTCGCGGCCGTACTGCTGGAGCATCTGGCGGGAAATGCGGTTCAACTTGTTGATCGTCTCGATCATGTGCACCGGAATACGGATGGTGCGTGCCTGGTCGGCGATCGAGCGGGTGATCGCCTGGCGGATCCACCAGGTGGCGTAGGTCGAGAACTTGTAACCGCGGCGGTACTCGAACTTGTCCACGGCCTTCATCAGGCCGATGTTGCCTTCCTGGATCAGGTCGAGGAACTGCAGGCCACGGTTGGTGTACTTCTTGGCAATCGAGATCACCAGGCGCAGGTTGGCCTCGACCATTTCCTTCTTGGCCTTGCGCGCCTTGGCTTCACCGTAGGCCATGGCACGGCTGATTTCCTTCAGCTCTTCCAGGTCCAGCTGGGTCAGCGTCTCGATGTCGATCGTCGCCTGCTGTTCGGCAATGATCTGGTCCTTCACTTCGCGCAGGGCCGAGGACCACTTCTGCTTGCGCTTCAGTGCGTCTTCCACCCACTCCAGGTTGGTCTGGTTGCCTTCCCAGGAACGGATGAAGTCCTTGCGCGGCATGCGCGCAGTGACGGTGGCCAGGTTCAGCACGCGACGCTCATGGGCCTTGATCGACGCCATGGTGTCGCGCAGCTGCTTGGTCAGCACATCGGTCAGCGGCAGCGGCAGCTTCAGGGTGACGAACACCGCCGACATTTCCTCGCGCAGGCGCGGCAGGTTCTTCTTGTCGCCCTTGGTCGCGGCCTTCTTGAAGGCGTTGAAGGCATCGCTCAGCGCCTGCATGCGCGCAGCGACTTCCTCCGGATCCGGACCGGTCGGTGCGGCTTCTTCCTCGCCACCCTCGACATCATCGTCCTCGTCCTCGTCGCCCTCGGCGTCCGCATCGGCGCTGTCATCGGCAGCGGCCGCCGGCGGTGCCGGTTCTTCGTCGGCCAGGTCATTGAAGCCGACGATCACTTCGGCCAGGCGCTTCTTGCCTTCCTTGTGGGCTTCATAGTCGGTCAGCAGCGACTCGACCGACACCGGGAACTGGCCCAGTGCAGCCTGGACCTGCGAAAGGCCTTCCTCGATGCGCTTGGCGATGGCGATTTCGCCTTCGCGGGTCAGCAGCTCGACGGTGCCCATTTCGCGCATGTACATACGCACCGGGTCGGTGGTACGGCCACCTTCGGTGTCGAGCGCGCTCAGCGCGGCGGCAGCTTCTTCGGCCGCGGTGTCATCGACTTCGCGGTTGCCGGTGTTGCCGTCATTGAGAAGCAGGGTTTCCACATCCGGCGCAACTTCATGGACATCGATGCCCATGCCGTTGATCATGCCGATGATGTCTTCGATCTGTTCCGGGTCGACCATGTCGTCCGGCAGATGGTCATTGACTTCGGCGTAGGTCAGGTAGCCCTGTTCCAGGCCCTTGCTGATCAGTTGCTTGATTTCGGATTGGGCAGGACGTTCGTTGGCCATGTAGTGCTCGCGCCACCGGCTAGGGAGAAATAGGGAACGTAGCATTATACCAGCCCGGGGCCCCGCCTGCCGGGCGGTGGTCCCGCAGGCTCAGGGCCGGAGAAGGAAGGTCACGGGACCGTCATTGACCAGGCTGACGACCATATGGGCACCAAATCGGCCCGTTTCCACCCCTGGCGCGTGATTTTCACGACAGATCTCGACAAAACGATTGAACCCGCGTTCAGCCTCGTCCGGCGGCGCGGCCGTGGTGAAGCTCGGCCGCATGCCCGAACGGGTGTCGGCGGCCAGGGTGAACTGGCTGACCAGCAGCAGGCCGCCGCCGGTATCGCGCAGCGAGCGGTTCATCTTCCCGGCCTCGTCGGCGAATACCCGGTAGCCCAGCAGGCGCTCGGCCATCCGCCGCAGCTGGGCCTCGGTATCGCCCGGCTCCATGCCGACCAGGGCCAGCAGGCCGGGCCCGATCTGCCCCACGGCCTCATCGTCGACATGGACGGCGGCCTGGCTGACACGCTGGATCAGGACGAGCATCGTGGGCTTCCAATGAACAGGGCCGGCCACGATAGCAGCGCCCTTGGCTAAACTGGCGCCGATGAATCCGCAACGCAAAGCCCGGCTGGTCTACCGCGCCACCACCCTGTTCGCCCGCCTGCCCTGGCCGCTGCTGCGGGCGTTCGCGCGCGCCCTGGCATGGGCGTGGATCGCCCTCAATGCCCGGGAAAGCCGTGTCACCCGGCGCAACCTGGAGCTGGCCTACCCCGAGCTGGACGGCGCTGCCCGCGACCGGCTGCACCGGGAGCTGCTGCGCTCCACCGCCCTGCAGGCCATCGAAACCCTGCGCCTGTGGAGCCAGACGCCGGCCGACAACCTGCGACTGCACCTGAAGCAGCGCCATGGCGAGGCCCTGTACGACGCGGCGCTGGCCAGCGGCAAGGGTGTGATCGTGGCGGCCCCGCACTTCGGCAACTGGGAGCTGCTGAACCAGTGGCTGGCCTCGCGCGGGCAGATCGCCATCGTCTACAAGCCGCCGGAGGACGAGGCCAGTGATGCCTTCCTGCAGCTGGTGCGCGGCGGGCAGAACGTGCAGCAGGTGCGCGCCGAAGGCCCGGCCGTGCGCCAGCTGTTCAAGGTGCTCAAGGACGGCGGCGCCACCGGCATCCTGCCCGACCAGCAGCCCAAGGCCGGCGATGGCGTGTTCGTGCCGTTCTTTGGCGTGCAGGCGCTGACCATGACCCTGGTCAACCGGCTGGCCGAGCGCACGGGCGCCACCGTGCTCTATGGCTGGTGCGAACGCATCGGGCCGGACATGGAATTCGCCCTGCACATCGAGCCGACCGACCCCGCCGTGGCCGATCCGGACCCGCAGGTGGCCGCCACCGCACTCAATGCCGGCATCGAACGCATCGCCCGCCGAGACCCGGCGCAGTACCAGTGGACCTACAAGCGCTATACGCTGCGGCCACCGGGCAGCGACGAGGAAGACCCCTACGCGACCGAAGAGCATCCCCACTGACGGCCCCCCGCCCAGGGCCTCCCGGTCCCTGCGACCGGCGGCCGCACCGCGTTGAATTCAACGCCATCGCCCCCATAGAGACTGCGATGTCCGCCTCCCCCGGTCCTGCCATGTCTGCTGCTTCTTCCCTGTTCGGCGATCCGGCCGCGATCCGCTGCGAGCGCGCGGTTGCCGAACTGCGTGCCGGTCGCCCGGTGCTGCTCCACGATGGCCAGGGCCAGCGCCTGGCGGTGATCGCACTGGACAGCGCCACGGCCAGCAGCTTCGCCGCCTTCGCCACTGCCGCCCGCGAACGCCACTATCTGTTCCTGACCGCCACCCGTGCCCGCGTGCTCGGCGTGGACGCACCGCAGGGCGCGCGCCTGCCGCTGAGCGGTGTGGCCTTCAATGCCCTGCCCTCGCTGGGCTACCTGCGCGAGCCCGGTCCAATGCCGGAAGGCTGGAGCGCGGGCGACGCCTTCGATGCCGGCGCGGTGGAGCTGGCCCGCCTGGGCCTGCTGCTGCCAGCGATGGTGGCCGTGCGCCTGGACGCCGATGACCACACCTTCGACGGTGCTGCCGAGGTGGCCCTGTGCGACCTGGCCGAAGGCGCAGCACATGCGGCCCACGACTACGAACTGGTAGCGCGTTCGCCGGTGCCGCTGCGCGACGTCGGCATGACCACCTTCGCAGTCTTCCGCGGTGGCGTGGCCCAGCGCGACCAGGTGGCGATCATCGTCGGCGAACCGGACCTGACGGCCGTAGTGCCGGTGCGCGTGCATTCGTCCTGCCTGACCGGTGACCTGTTCGGTTCGCTCAAGTGCGACTGTGGCGACCAGCTGCGGCGCGGCCTGCGCAAGCTGAAGGAGCTGGGCGGTGGCGTGCTGCTGTACCTGGACCAGGAAGGCCGCGGCACCGGCATCGCCGCCAAGATGCGCGCCTATGGATACCAGCACGACGGCCTGGACACCATCGACGCCGATGCGCAGCTGGGCTTCGGTGCCGACGAGCGGCGCTACGGCAGCGCGGTGGCGATGCTGCGTGGCCTGGGCATTTCGCGCGTGGCGCTGCTCAGCAACAACCCGACCAAGGCACAGCGCCTGCGCAATGCCGGCATCGAAGTGCTGGACTGCATTCCGGTCACCGGCGAGATCACTGCCGAGAACGAGAACTACCTGCGTACCAAGGCCGACCGTGCCGGCCACCTGCTGGATGTCGATGCACTGATCCAGGCTGCCCAGTAACGCAGCCGACCTGCTACCGTCTGCGCGGTGCGGCCACGGCCGCTACCGCCCGCCCTGCTGCCTGACGGAGCCCGCGTGACCGACGCCTCGATTCCTGTACCACCCGCCACTGATTGGCAGGTACTGCCGCAACGCGCAGCCCGCCTGGCCGCACTGGAAGGAGCCTTTGGCGGCCTGTTCGTCCCGGGCCTGCCACTGGCGGCGGCGGCGTGGTTCTTCGATCTGCCCGGCAGCCTGTGGACCGCTGCAGCCGGGCTGCTGATGGGTGTGGCCTTTGGTGCATGGCTGGGCCATCGACGTCTGGTCCGCACCCGTTGGCGGCTGGACGCACAGGGCCTGGGCCTGCGCCGCGACCTCATGTGGCAGCTGGAAACGCGCATCCCGCTCTCGCGGGTGCAGCATCTCGATCTGCGCCGGGGCCCGCTGGAGCGCCGTGCCGGCCTGGCCACGCTGATCGTGCACACCGCCGGCACCCGCATGAGCGCGGTGACCGTGAGCGGCCTGGACGAAGCCGACGCCGAACGCCTGCGCGACACCCTGTCCCACCAGCTCGACCAGGACGCCGACGCCCTGTGAGCCTGCCGCCCCCCCTGCCTGCACCGTTGCCCGCCGGTACCGAGGACCACCGGCTGCACCCGTGGTCGTGGCTGTTCGTGCTGCTGATGCAGCTGCGCCACTACTTCCTGCCGCTGGTCGCGCTGCTGGTATTCGGCCAGCGCGGCGACCGCGATCCGATGTGGGCGCAGCTGATTCCGCTGACGGCAATTGCCGCGCTGGTCCTGGTGTCGGTGCTGCAGTACCTCAGCTACCGCTACCACATCGGCAGCGATGCCATCACCGTGCGCAGTGGCCTGCTGTCGCGCAACCGCCGCGAGATCCCGTTCGCCCGCATCCACAACGTGGAAGTACGGCAGAACCCGCTGCATCGCCTGTTCGGCGTGGCCGAGCTGCGCCTGGAGTCGGCCGGCGGTGTGCGCCCTGAAGCGGAGATGCGGGTACTGAAGCTGGACCAGGCACTGGCGCTGGAACGACTGGTGCGCCAGCGCGGGCAGGCACCGCAGGCCAACGACGCCGTCGACGTGCCGCCCATTGCCGACGTCGACAGCGAACACGTGCTGCTGCGACTGTCCAGCTGGGACGTGGTGCGCATGGGACTGCTCTCCAACCGCGGCTGGGCACTGGCGGTGGCCGCGTTCGGCGTGCTGTTCCAGACGGTGCCGCGGCCGGTGATGGACGATGCCATCCAGCGCGGCGGCCGCGAGGCCTTCGGCTATGCCAGCCACCTGCATCCCGGCGTGACCGGCGCCTTCCTGCTGGTGGCGGCAGTCCTGCTGCTGGGCTGGCTGGCGCTGCGCGTGCTGTCAGTGGTGCTGACCCTGTTGCGTTACCACGGCTTCACCCTCGTCGAGCAGGACCGCCGCCTGACCGTGTCGGCCGGGATGCTCAGCCGCACCCGCAGCAGCGTCGCACGTCGGCGCATCCAGGCCTGGACCCTGCGCGAAGGCACCCTGCAGCGCTGGTTCGGGCTGCGCCAGCTGCGCATCGACAGTGCCGCCGGTGGCCCTTCGCGTGATGAGGACCGCGCCCTGCGCGAACTGGCGCCGCTGGCAACCCGCGAACACTGCACACGGCTGGTGCAGCACCTGCTGCCACAGCTGCACTGGCCGCCGACGCAATGGCAGTCCATTCCGCAGCGCGGCTGGTGGCGGCTGTGCCTGGGCGCGTTGCTGCTGGTACCGCTGCTGGCAATCGCTGCGCACTGGCGTTGGGGCCCCTGGGGCCTGGTCGTCCTGGCCTGGCTGCCGGTCGCACTGTTGGTCGCACACCGGCAGATGGCGCGCATGGGCTGGTATCTGGACGAGCATTATGTGGCCGTGCGCGGCGGCTGGTGGAAACGCTGGTGGCGCTGGGCCGAGCTGGACAAGGTGCAGGGCCTGCGCCTGCAGCGTTCACCGCTGGACAAGCTGCTGGGCACCAGCAGCCTGCAACTGGATACCGCCGGTGCGCATGGCGACGTGGCACTCACCCTGCACCATCTGCCGCAGGCACAGGCACAGCAGGCGATGGAGCAGCTGGCGGTGGCATTGGCGCGGCGCAAGCTGCGCTGGTAAGCCATACAGGTGGTGCCGGCCGCTGGCCGGCAACCGCAGACATTCCAAGGTTGCCGGCCAGCGGCCGGCACTACCGCGTGCGGGGCCGTGCATCCACGCATGGCGTGGATCTCCTGTACAGCCGAGCCGATGCTCGGCTTACCTCTGCGACGGGCCCCAGTAGCCGAGGTCCTTGCGGATCTGCAGGTCGCGCATCCAGCTGCCGAATGGCTTGCGGCGCAGCGCCCCCATTTCACCGGACAGGAAATCCTCGGTGGCCGCGATCACCCGCTCGCTGGACAGGCCATCACGGTACGGGTGGATGGCATCGGCGTAGCGCACGATTTCCGCCTGCAACGCGGCGTCCGGATGCAACGCGCGCTGCAGCATCGCCGGCAGCTGTGCCGGGTCGTCGAAATCAATCATGTGCGGCTTCGGCACGCGGTTGCGGAAGGTCACCACCGGCTTGTGCTGGACGATGAACTCCGAAACGATCGACGAGGTGTCCGACACCAGCACATCGGCGGCACGCTGCGCGGCCATCACCTGCTCCGGCTCGATGAAGCGGGCATTGGCACCGGCCAGCGCGCGGTAGCGCTCGAACAGCTCCGGCGGACATTTGGGATGCAGGGTCAGCAGCCAGTAACGTCCACCGGCGGCGATATCGGTGGCGATCTGCGCATGCAGGTGCGGGGCCGCACTCAGCCGCTCGGTGAAGGTCGAGCCGAACAGGATCACCGGGCGATCGCCGGCCGGCGCGCGCAGCGCGGTGCTCTCGCCACCGTCATCGCGGAACAGCGGGTCCAGCTTCGGCCAGCCGGTCTCGGCCACCGCGAAGTGGCCCTGCAGGGCCGCGATCTCGCGGAAGGGCGTCGTGGTGGCCGGCCCCTGCGTGCAGTACAGGTCGAACATGCCGCGCACCCGGAAGTGGCCGCGCGCGCTGTCGCGCTTTTCCACATTGAAGCCATGGAACAACTGCACCTTGGCCCCCGAAAGGAAGGTCGGCACCCAGTTGGCCGCACTGAACACCGCCCGTGGGCGCATTGCCAGGGCCTGCTTCAGGCCGACGTTGGGCACCCCCGGCAGGCTGCTGCCGGCCGCGCCGCCCTCGAACCAGGCCGCAACCTCCTGCCCGGACGCGTGCAACGCCTGCGCCAACGGGGCGAGAATAGGCAGCGCATAGCGCTCCGTCGCAAACAACAGGTACCCGGCCATCATGTCCTCCACGACCGCTCCCATCGAACGGCCTCGCATCTCGGCGTGCATTATCGCGTTCAACGAGGCCGGGCGCATCGGCGACTGCCTGGCCTCGCTGGCCTTCTGCGACGAGATCGTGGTGGTGGACTCGCAGTCCACCGATGCCACCGTGGCCATCGCCGAGGCGGCCGGTGCCCGCGTGCTGCAGCACGTGTTCGAGGGCTTCCGCAGCCAGAAGGCGTTCTGCGTCGAGCAGGCCAGCCACGACTGGGTACTGTGCCTGGACGCCGACGAGCGCATCAGCCCCGAGCTGCGTACGGCCATCGAACAGGCCCGTGACGGCGGCTTCGCCGGCCACGCCGGCTACCGTTTCGCCCGCCTGTCCGAATACTTTGGCAGGTTCCTGCGCCACGGCAATGCTTACCCGGACCGGGTGATGCGCCTGTTCGACCGCCGCCAGGGTGGCTGGCGCGGCAGGCGCGAGATCCACGAGGCGGCCAGCGTCGACGGCAACGTCGGCACCCTGCGCGGCGATCTCATCCACTACCCCTACCGATCATTGCAGCAACAGCTGGCCAAGACCGAGAAATATGCGCGGATGATGGCCGAGCACGAGTTCGCGCGTGGCAAGCGCGCCACGCTGGGCAAGCTGGTGCTGGCCCCGGCCTGGCGGTTCTGGCGTGGCTTCCTGTTCCGCGGCGGCTTCCGCGACGGCTGGCACGGCCTGGTCTATGCCTATGTGCGTGCCAACTACGTACGGCAGAAGACCATCATGCTGTGGATGCTGGGCAACGGCCAAGCGGTGGCCGATCCTCCGGCCCCCATGGAACGGCCCTGAGCCTGCTGTGTCACACTTGTCGCGCGTTGCCTGAAGATCCCCCATGAAAATCCTGTACACCAACTTCCACTACGGCGACGGTGGTGGCCACACCACGTACATCGTGTCCCTGGCGCGAGCCCTGCATGGCCAGCACACGCTCCATGTCGCAGCCCCCGCCGACAGCCGCCTGCTGCGTACGGTGGCCGAGGAAGGAATCGCCACCCCGCTGCCCATGGCCTTTGGCAGCGGCCTGCCGACCCTGCCGCAACAACTGGCCGAACAGCGCGCGTTGCGCCGGCTGGTGCAGGACGAGGGCATTGACCTGGTCCACGTCAACGGGGCTCGTGATCACCGCTTCGTGATGCAGGGACTGCTCGGCATGCGCCGCCCGCCGATCATCCTGACCAAGCACAACAGCAAGCCCACCCGTACGCTGGGCAATGCCTTCAGGGCACGCTGGGCCACCGACCGCGTGATTGCGGTTTCTGCGCACACCGGGCGCCTGCTGGAGCAGGGGCCCTACCGACGCTGCCCGATCGATGTGGTGCGCAATGGCGTGGACCTGGACCGCTTCGCACCGCTGCCGGCCGACGCCGGCCAGGCGATGCGACAGCAATGGACGCAGGACCCGGATGCACTGCTGCTGGTCAGCAACGCCGGCACCGATGACTACAAGGGCTGGATCGACCTGGCGCAGGCCATTGCCCTGCTCCCCGGCGCGATCCGCCCGCATGTGCACATGGCGGTCGCCGGTCACCTGCCCAACGCGCAGCAACGCGCGCAGGTGCAGGCCCTCGGTGACGTCGCCGCACAGGTCCATTTCACCGGCCTGCTGGCCGATACGCGCCCACTGATCGCCGCCGGCGACGTCGGCTTCGTGCTGTCCAACGACATCGAAACGATCTCCTTCGCCTGCCGCGAAATGATGGCCAGCGCCAGGCCGATGCTGGTCAGCGACTACGCGGGGCTGCCGGAGAACATCGAGCAGGGTGTCGATGGCTGGGTCGTGCCCACCCGAGACGTGGCCGCCATCGCCGCACAGGTGCAGGCGATGTATGAACAACGCCAGGTGCTGCCGGCGATGGGCATGGCCGCCCGCCGCCATGCAGAGCGCGAGTTCGGCCTGCAGACCTTCGCCGGGGCGACCCTGGCCAGTTACGAAGCGGCGCTGGCCTCGGCCTGATCTGCCCGGCGCGGCTCGGACAGGGCCAGCAGCAGGGCAACCCAGGCGGCATAGAACGAGGCGGTTCGCATGTCACGCAGCATCATTTCGGTGACCCCGAAGACGGCGAATGCAACGCAGATGCTCAACCCTGCCGCGGCATGCAACCGCGACCGTTCGTCGCCACGCCACAGGCGTGGCACGAACACCAGCGCAGGGGCCACGTACACCAGCACAAGGCCAAGCCCCCCCAGCACGCCGTAGGTGGCCAGGAAATACAGCAGGTCGTTGTGGGTCTCGCCAAAATCACGCGCGACCATCGCCGACACCTTTCCCTCTCCGGAAAGCCGTTCAAGTTCCTGGCGGAAGCGGTCGCCACCACCGACACCGAACACCGGCTGCTCGCGGATCATGTAGCCAGCCGCGGTCCACAACTGAAGGCGGATGCAGACCGAGGTATCGGCCAGGTGGTCGGCACTGCAATCGCCATACTCGCTCACGCCAGCATCGATGCGATCGCGCAACGCACCATCATGGGTGGCGACAATGCCGACGCCGGCCGCCAGCACCAGGCCCAGCAGGATCTTCATCCGGCCAAGCCGGCGCCCCATCACCAGCAGGCCGATCAGCAGGAAGCAGGGAATCGCCAGCAGGCCACCGCGGGTCTGCGTCCACAGGAATGCGACCAGGCCAAGGATGCCGGTCAGCAGCTTCAGCGTGGCTTCGATGCGGGTGAAACGGGTCACCGGCAGGCCCAGCGACATCAGGCTCAGCACGCCGAACAACAGGGTCAGGTCGCCGTAGGTCACCGCATTGAACTGCTGGGTGGCAGGCCGCACGCCGGTCTCCAGCGCCAACCAGCCAATGATGGCCGCTGCCGCCCACACCGCGGGCAGGGTGCCAAGCATCGCCCGCGCAAGGATGCTGCGCGGCACCCGCAACGCGGCGAACAGGATCAGCAGCATCGACAACAGGCGCGCGGCCTTTTCGACCTCCGATCCCTTCCAGATGCCATGCACGCCCAGGCTGATCAGCACGCCGACCAGCATCACGCCCATGCCGATGCCCATCCACGCATAGCGCCGGGCGGAACCTGGCAGCAGGCGCGGAGCAGCCGAGGGCATCACCAGCAGGATGATCGACAGCAGGATCGCCAGGTAGAACCCCGCACTGCCGCCCTCCATGGTGATCATCAGCAGGGTCGGCAACGCCCCCAGCACCACGGCGTAGGCGCCGGCCAGGAGGCCGGTCGTGCGGGAGGTAGGCGGGGAAAGCGGAGTCACGTGGTGCGGTCGGCAGGTCGATGGCGATAGACCGGCACGGTGCCGGGAGCGGCCCTCATTCTAGGCCAGAGCAGGCCGCGGGTTGACGCAGGCCGGCCATGTTCGTCGCTCATTCGTTCAGTCCGCATCCGGTGGCCCCTGCAGCCGGTACTCGCGCTCCCGCTCCTTCAGGTCAGGCACGCAGGCTCCGGACACCGCCCCGGCGGGCACCAGCCACCAGCGACGGCGGTTGGATATGCCGGCCATCGCCGCCTGCGAACGATCAATGCACCCCTGCATGGCATCGTCATTCACCAGCAACCAGCGATGCCGGGGGGACAAGCGCTGCCAGCGCACGGCCGCCTGCAGCTGTTCATGCCAGCGGTTCTCGAATCCAAAGGTCGCCGCGCGGCGGTCCGCCATCAGCAGATTCTGTTCCTTCCAGGCCACCAGCCCCAGCTCTGCGTCTGGCCCGAGACGCATGCCGACGTCACGCATCAGACCACGCGCAGAACTTGAATCATTCAGCAACGGGTAGCCGAACAGGCCGTAAAGCACCCAGGCCACGGCCAGGGTCGATACCAGCGCCAGATGGCTTCGACGCCAGCCAGCCACCACCAGGCTCAAGCCACCCCATAGCCCCATCGCCAGGATCGTCCACGCCAATGCATCGGTGGCGCCGGGCGCCAATCCGCGTCCATGGGCAAGGTTCACTTCGAAGCGCGGATCACCCAGCAAGGCGAGCGCCCCGACCAGGCTCAATCCCAGTGCCAGCAACGCGGCAAACCCTCCCAGTACCGACTGCACATCCCGTCGCTTCAGCAGCCCGGGCAGCAGCGGTGCCAGCGCCAGGCAGAACATCGGCAGCGCCGGCAGGATGTAGACATCGCGCTTGCCCTGGGGAATCGAGAAGAACAGCACGACCAGTACCCACCAGGCCAGCGGCAGCAGGTAGCGAGGGTCACGTCGGCGCAGGCGCCTGCGCCATGCGGGAATCGCCCATGGCAGCGCCAGGAACGCCGGGATCCACATCGACGGCATCACGCCGAAGAAGTACCACCACGGCTGGTGATGGTCCCAGGACTGCGTGTAGCGGCGGGCCGTCTGCCGCACCAGGATGTCGTTGATGTAGGCGCGGTACTCGTCCGACCCGGTGCCCAGCGCGGCCAGCAGCATCGGCGCCAGCCACAGCGATACCGCCAGCAGGAAGGCCAGCGGTGCCAGCCAGAAGCGGCCATCGCGCGCGTGCAGGGAAACACGGGGCCACTGCAGGGCTGCAGCGATGGCTGCCGGCACGATCATCAGCAGCGCCAGCATGCCCACGCCCTTGGTGATCACCCCGATACCGGCAAAGAACCAGCCCAGCCACCACCAGCGCCAGGCCGGGCCCAGCAGCAGGTGGCGCAGCAGGCCATAGTTGGCCAGGGTGATGAACAGCACCAGCAGCGGATCGATCTGCGCCTTCTTCGCCTGGAAGGTGAACTGCAGCGCGAACAGCAGTGCCCATCCCGCGTACAGCCCTGCCTGCCGCGTCCACAGCCGGCGCCCCAGGTCGACCACGCACCACAGCGTGCCCAGTGCGGCCAGCAGCGAGGGCAGCAGGAAGGCCACGCGCCAGTGGCCAACCAGGCCGTACAGCGAGGCCTGCCACCACATCAGCATCGGCGGCTTGTCCGAATACAGCTCGGTACCGCGATGCGGGAACAACCAGTAACCGCTGTCGACCATCTGCCTGGCCACCAGCGCGAAGCGTGGTTCGTCAGAGGGCCACGGATCGCGGAGACCGAGACCGGCCCCCAGCACCAGCAGGGCCACCACCACGAACAACCACGTCTGGCGCGACGCGTGGGTTTTCAGCATGGGACTCGAAACGGCAGCGGGGGTCAGGCTGCTTTTATCAGACGCGCGTAGAAGAAACCGTCAGCATCGTTGTCACCGGGCAGTCGCTGGCGTGCCACGCCTTCGCAATCCACGCCGAATGCATCGCCCAGCGGCTGCGCCACGGCGTCCGGATGCCACTTCAGGAACGCACGCACCTGATCGATGTTCTCGGCGCGCAGGATCGAGCAGGTGGCATACAGCAGCACGCCGCCCGGGCGCAGCATCGACCAGCAGGCTTCCAGCAGGCGCGCCTGCACGCCCACCAGTGCATCGATGTCCTCGGCGCGACGGTGGAACATCACATCCGGCTGGCGGCGGATCACGCCCGTGGCCGAACACGGCGCATCCAGCAGGATCGCGTCGAACGGCGCGCCGTCCCACCACGAGCCGGGATCGCTGGCATCGGCGACCAGGGTCTGCGCATGTTCGCCCACACCGGTGCGGGTGTAGGTGTCACGCGCACGCGCGAGCCGGCGCGCGTCGATGTCCAGCGCCAGCAGGCGCAGGCTGGGGTCACGCTCCAGCAGGTGCGCCGACTTGCCGCCGGGGGCCGCGCAGGCATCCAGCACGCGGGCACCGGTCGCGGGCGCCAGCGCATCGGCCGCGCATTGCGCCGACAGATCCTGCACCGACAGCGCGCCCTCGCCGAAGCCCGGCAGCTGGTTCACGGCAACGGGGGCCGCCAGGCGCAGCGCATCGGCGCACAGTGCAGTGGCTTCAGCAGCTATGCCGGCCTCGGCCAGCGTCGCCAGGGCCTTGTCGCGACCACCGTGCTGGCGGTTGGCACGCAGCCACAACGGCGCGGGTTGCAGGCTGGCGCTGAAGATCGCTTCGGCCTGCGCCGGCCAATCGCGTTCGATCGCATCAGCCAACCATTCCGGGAAGGCATCGCGCGCAGGCTGTTCAGGGAACCCCTCGCGCTGGGCGCGGCGCAGGATCGCGTTGACCAGGCCAGCCTGGCGCTCACGGCCCAGTGCACGCGCGGCATCGACCGTGGCCGACAGCGCCGCGTGAGCAGGCAGTTCGAGCACGTCCAGCTGGGCGAAGCCGACCATCAGCAACGTGCGCAGGTCGGCATCGCGCGCCGACAGCGGCTTCTGCATCCAGGCCTGCAAGGCCGCGTCATAGGTGCTGCGACGGCGCAGCACAGCAAAACACAGGGCTTCCAGCAGCGCGCGGTCGCGGCTGTCGGCCAGCTTCGGCAGTGCCCAGGCTAGTTCGGCCTTCAGCGAACGGCCGCGGGTGAACACCTGTGCCAGTACGCGTGCAGCCAGCATGCGCGTGGCCGCGCCCGGTGCCGCCTTGGCGACGGAGAAATCGCTCTGCTTGGACACCGCTTATGCCCCCACGCGCAGATCGCGGCGAGCGTTGAGGTAGTCGGCAGCGGTGATCGCCTTGCCGCCTTCACGCTGCAGCACGCGCAGGCGCAGCGTGCCCTGGCCACAGGCAATGTCGATGCCGTCGCGGCCGGCGGCCAGCACGGTGCCCGGTGCCTGGCCGTGGTCCGCCTCCAGCGCCACCGCGCCATGGATGCGCACCCGTTCACCGGCCAGCGTCGCCTCGGCGATCGGCCACGGATTGAACGCGCGCACGGTACGCGCCAGCGCACCGGCGCCCTGCGCCCAGTCCAGTCTGGCTTCGGCCTTGTCCAGCTTGTGCGCGTAGGTCACGCCCTGTTCCGGCTGCGGCCGCGCGATCGGCTTGATGCCTGCGCGCAGCAGGCCCAGGCCGTCGGACAGCACCTGTGCGCCCAGCTCGGCCAGCTTGTCGTGCAGCTGGCCGCCGGTATCGGTGGCGGCGATCGGCAGTTCCTGGTGCAGCAGCACCGGGCCGGTATCCAGGCCAGCTTCCATCTGCATCAGGCACACCCCGGTCTTCGCGTCACCGGCCTGGATCGCACGCTGGATCGGCGCGGCGCCGCGCCAGCGCGGCAGCAGCGAGGCATGCACGTTCCAGCAACCATGGGTCGGGATGGCCAGCACTGCCTTGGGCAGGATCAGGCCATAGGCCACCACCACCATCAGGTCCGGCTGCAGGTCACGCAGCTGCTGCTGGGCGGCCGCGTCCTTCAGCGACTCCGGCTGGTAGACCGGAATGCCACGGGCCACGGCTTCGAGCTTGACCGGCGAAGGCGCCAGGCCACGGCCACGGCCGGCCGGGCGATCAGGCTGGGTATAGACCGCCACGACCTCATGATGACGCGCAGCCGCGCGCAGCGACGACACCGCGAATTCCGGCGTACCGGCAAAGACAATCCTCATGGCTACCCCACTTGCAGGATGGATTCGTGCAGGAAAGAAAACGGCGCCGTCGGCCGGCGCCGTACAGCCCGCGCGAGCCGCGCAGGCACGGGCCACCCGAAGGGTGGCCCGGATTGGCGATCACGCCACGTGCTTGCGCTGCTTGGCCAGCTTCTTGCGCACCATCTCGCGCTTGAGTGGCGACAGATAGTCGATGAACAGCTTGCCGTCCAGGTGATCCATCTCGTGCTGGATGCAGGTGGCCAGCACTTCGCCGGCTTCCATCTGCTGTTCCTGGCCGCTGCGGTCCAGGTACTTCACGGTGATGGTGTCGGCACGGGTGACGTCGGCGAAGATGCCCGGAACCGACAGGCAGCCTTCCTGGTACACCCGGCCCCCGTCCTTGGCGACGATTTCCGGATTGATGAACACGTGCGGTTCATTCTTTTCTTCGCTGACGTCGATGACCATGAAGCGCTTGTGCACGTCCACCTGGGTGGCGGCCAGGCCGATGCCCGGGGCGTCGTACATGGTCAGGAACATGTTGTCGATCAGTTCCTGGAAGGCCGGCGAGGTGACTTCGGCGGCTTCGATCAACGCGGCCTTGGTACGCAGGCGCGGATCGGGGAACTCGAGAATGGGGAGAAGGGCCATGGCTGTTTCCGGATAGGGGGCCGGCACGCCGGCATACGTCGCAGATTCTAGCTCCAACGCTTGCCTTGCGCCCCGGTTTCTGGACTATAGTGCGCGGACCTGCTGGGGAATCAGGGCTTCACACCTATGTTGCTTCGTTTTCGTACGGTCGTCGCCGCGGCGATGCTGACCGTGGCTGCCTATGCTACCGCCGTGGAAGTGAATGGCGGGCACCCGGACACCTATGTGGTCCGAAAAGGGGATACGTTGTGGGATATCGCCGCACGTTTCCTGCAGAAGCCGTGGCTGTGGCCGGAGATCTGGCAGGCCAATCCGCAGATCGCCAACCCGCACCTGATCTATCCCGGTGACGTCCTGAGCCTGGCCTATCTGGACCGGGTGACCATGGCAGCCCAGCCCGGCCCGCGCCAGGAGGCCCCGATCGACGCCATTCCGCTGGCCCAGGTCGAGCCGTTCCTGAAGCAGCTGAGCGTGGTCGACAGCATCGAGCAGCTGCCCTACGTGGCCGGCCTGGAAGAAGAACGCCTGCGTGCCACCAGCGGCCACGCCGTCTATGTGCGCCTGGCCGACGCCCAGGTGGGCCAGCGCTGGGCGGTCGTCCGCCCGACCGTTCGCTACGCCCAGCCCAAGCCAACCGAGGATCTGACCGCCAACGGCGACGTCACCCCGGGCAGCGGCAACCTGTGGCGCGCCTACAGCGCACCGAACCACCGCCGCGGCGTGCTCGGCTATGAGCTGTCCCAGGTCGCCACCGGCACCATCACCCATGTCGCCGGCGGCAAGGTCGAGGCGTCCACCCTGGTATTGGACAAGAACGAGGGTGGCCGCGAGGTGCGTGCCGGCGACCGCCTGGTGCCGATCGAGGCCAAGCCGTACGACCTGCAGTTCGTGCCCCATGTCCCCGCCGCCGGTGTCGAGGGCGTCGACGTACGCGTGCTGGCCGTCACCGACATGTTCACCGCCGGCGGCCCCCGCGACGTGATCGCGATTTCGGCTGGTCGCACGCAGGGCGTGGACAATGGAACCGTGTTCTCGCTGTGGCGCCCGGGCCGCCATGTGGCGCACCGCATGAAGTACCCGAACTCGTCGCGCTCGGACGATTCGCTCAGCACCGGCGCCGGCCGGGTCTCGCTGCCGGACGAGTACGCGGCGCATGCCATGGTGTTCCGCACCTTCGACAATGTCAGCTACGCGCTGGTGATGCAGGGCGTCAAGCCGGTACGCGTGGGGTACAACGCCCTGCACCCGGATGCGAAGTAGAGTCGACTGTGTAGAGTCGACTGTTGGTCGACTGCGCTTCGTCCAGATCCTCGAAAACGCCCGCGCTGCGCGCGATGTTCGACTGGCAGCCGCCCCTGCAGGGGCGGTCTCCGGCAAACCCTGACGGTCACATGCGAAGGCGCCCTAGGGCGCCTTCGTTGTATCCGGCCGATAGTGGGGGAATGACCAGACAGGTGGATGAGGCGCTGCTGCGCCTGGTGATGGCAGGCGGCGCGCTGGCGCCACGGCGGGCCCTGCTGCAGGCCGCGGGCAACGCGGAGATTGCGATCGCGCAGGGGGCTGCGAACTGGCGCGCGCACGGTTGCACGCCAGAACAGTGCGCTGCACTGGAACGCCCCGACGCCCGCGCCTGGACCGTGGCACGGCACTGGCTGGAAGGCGACGACCACCATCTGCTGTCCTTCGCCGACACGGCCTTTCCACCGCCCCTGCGGGACGTCCCGAACCCGCCGCTGGCGCTGTTCGTGGCGGGCGATCCCAGCCTGGCCTGGCGCCCTTCGGTGGCACTGGTCGGCAGCCGCTCGCCAACCCCGGGAGGACGCGCGCTGGCCGCACGCTTTGCGAGCTGCTTCGTCGAGGCCGGACTGGCCGTAACCAGTGGCCTGGCGGCCGGCATCGACGCGGCCGCCCACCTGGCCACATTGGAGGCTGGCGGCTGCACAGTGGCGGTGATCGGGACCGGCCCTGACCGGGCCTATCCGGACAGCCACCAACGGTTGCAGGGGCGGATCGCCGCCGAGGGCGCGGTGCTCAGCGAGTACCTGCCGGGAACACCGGCACGCCCGGGCCACTTCCCTGCGCGCAACCGGCTGGTGGCCGGGCTGGCGCTGGCGACGGTGGTGGTCGAGGCCGCGCAGCGCTCCGGCGCCCTGATCACTGCGCGCCTGGCTGCCGAGGCGGGCCGCGAAGTCTGTGCCCTGCCCGGCTCGGTACTCAACCCACGCGCAGCGGGCTGCCACCGGCTGATCCGTGAAGGAGCCGCACTGGTCGAGCGCCCCGAGGAAGTGCTGGAACTGCTGGCCCCTGCCCTTCGCCAACAGCTGCCGGGCTTGCAATCACGGCTGGGCACCCCCACTGAACAGGCACCGCCGGCGCTCCTGCCGGCGCGCTGGGCCGACGACCCTGACTACCAGTGCTTGTGGCGGGCCCTGGACCACAACCCAAGCAGTATGGATTCACTGATCACGCGCTGTGGATTGACGGCGCCCCAGGTGTCCTCCATGCTGCTGGCCATGGAACTGGCGGGAATCGTGGTGTGCGTACACGGCCGCTACTGTCGAACTCCCTAGTTTCTTCACCTCCACAGCGTCGCGCGACGCAGGCCGAGGGGCAATGAAAGAGAGCATCCTGGACGTACTGCTGTACCTGTTTGAACACTATTTCAGCGAAGACGCGGACCTGATCCGTGACCGCGATTCGCTCCAGAACGGCCTGATCCAGGCCGGTTTCAGCCCAACCGAGATCAACAAGGCGTTCGACTGGCTCGACGCCCTGGCCGCGCAGCGGCCGAGCGTGGCCCAGGCACGGGTCGATGGCCCCGTGCGCGTCTACCACGGCCCCGAGCTGGACAAACTGGACGTGGAATGCCGCGGCTTCCTGCTGTACCTGGAACAGCACGGCATCCTCGACGCCGACCAGCGCGAACTGGTGCTGGACCGGGCGATGGCCCTGGACCAGGACGAACTGGACCTGGACGACCTGAAATGGGTCGTGCTGATGGTGCTGTTCAACCAGCCTGGGTCCGAAGCAGCCTATGCCTGGATGGAGACGCAGATGTTCATGGACGAGCCAGAACCCCTGCACTGACCGTACACTTGGGGGCATAGCGCATTCAGGAGCGTCCCCGTGAGCGAGTGGTTCCATGCAGAAGGCAACCGGCAGCAAGGTCCGCTGCCGGCGGAACAGTTGGTCGAGTTGTTCCGCAACAACCAGATCACCCTGGACACCCTGGTCTGGCGCGACGGCCTGCCGCAATGGCAGCCGTTGCGCACCGTCGTGGACGAACTCGGCCTGATCGTGCCGGCGCTGGACGCCGCCGCACCGCCGGTCGAACCCGAGCCTGAACCGGAACCTGTCGCACCGCCTCCGCCGCAGCCGCCGGTACTGCCGGCGTCCACGCCCTACGCCACCAGTGCATCGGCCACCATCCTGCCTGCACCGAAAAAGAAACTGTCCGGCTGTGCGCTGACCGCCATCATCGGTGGTGGCCTGCTGCTGGTGCTGGTGCCGATCCTGGCCATCCTTGCCGCGATCGCGCTGCCGGCCTACAAGGATTACACCGTGCGCAGCAAAGTCGCCGGCGCCGTGGCCGCGCTGCAGCCGCTGAAAGACCAGGTGCAGCATTTCGCCGATGACGAAGGCCGCTGCCCGGGCGCCAATGACGCCGGCTTCCCGGCCCCGGGCGACTTCGCCCACGCGGGCCTGTCAGCCGTGAACATCGGCCGCTTCAACAACGGCCACTGCGGCATCGAAGCAACACTGGCGGTACCCGGCAAGGGCATCGACGGCGACCTGCTGTGGCTGGAATACGACCGTGACAGTGGCCGCTGGGAATGCAGCGGCGAAAGCGACGACAAGTACCTGCCGCAGTCGTGCCGCGGCTGAGCCGCGCGCATGCCAGCACCTCCATGGACGATCCAACAGGGAACATGCAATGACTGATGAGTGGTATTACGCCGAGGGACAGCAGCGCCAGGGCCCGCTGCCGGTGCAGGAGATCCGCCAGCGCTTCCAGCGCGGCCAGTTGAACCTGGACACCCTGGTCTGGCGCGAAGGCATGGACCAGTGGGCGGCGCTGCGCCAGGTGGTCGACGAGCTCGGGCTGCAGACCCTGGCCGATGCAAGTACCACCGCAGGCAGTGGCGGTTTCGATCTGCGCAACGACTATGCGGCCATCGACAACGGTACCGCGCCGCTGCCCGGCACCGGTGCCCTCAGCAGCTCGCCCTACAGCGCCCCGGCAGCGCTCGGTGCCGGCGCCCATGCGCAGCCGGTGGTCGGCGGCGAAGTCGTCTATGCGGGCTTCTGGAAGCGCGTGGCAGCCTACGTGATCGACTACTTCGTGCTGGTCATCCCCGGCAGCATCATCGGCGTCATCCTCGGCGTGATCCTCGGCGCCGGCATGGGTGCGGTGGGCAGTGACGAGTCGGCCATCGAGATCGTGGCGCAGCTGGCCAGTGCACTGATCAACTTCGCCATCGGCATGGCGTACTACACCTGGTTCCATGCCTCGAAGGGCGGCGCCACGCTGGGCAAGATGGCGGTCGGCATCAAGGTCGTGCGCGGCAACGGCGAGCGCCTGACCAAGGCCCGCGCGTTCGGTCGTTACTGGGCCATGCTGCTGAGCAGCTTCACCCTCGGCATCGGTTTCCTGATGGCGGCCTTCACCGAGCGCAAGCAGGGCCTGCATGACATGATCTGCGACACCCTGGTGGTCGACCGCTGGGCCTACACCGACCAGCCCCACCTGCAGCGCCGCGAGCTGGGCACCGTGACCGTGCTGGTGCTGGTGTTGACCGGCCTGCTGTCGCTGGTGGGCCTGGCGCTGCTGGTGTTCGCGGTCGGCTTCATCGCCAAGATGGCCTCCTGAACGGCCATCCTCACGCCTGGCTGCTTGACACGGGCTGGCCGGGCGTGATTCCTCTAATAAGGTGAACCTGAACGCCCGGCACATTACCGGGCGTTCAGTTTATGGATTTGCGCGTGGCCGCTTCACTAATGCGGCCATTTGCTCCACCCTAGCGGCCCCTTCCTCACGGTTCGCCCCACAGACCCTGCTGCCATGCCCAAGCACCTGCTCATCGTCGAATCGCCGGCCAAGGCCAAGACGATCAACAAATACCTCGGCAAGGATTACACCGTCCTGGCCTCGTATGGGCATGTGCGTGACCTGATTCCGAAGGAAGGCGCGGTCGACCCGGACAACGGGTTCGCCATGCACTACGACGTGATCGACAAGAACGAGAAGCACGTCGATGCGATCGCCAAGGCCGCCAAGGGCGCCGACGACATCCTGCTGGCGACCGACCCGGATCGCGAGGGTGAGGCGATCAGCTGGCATATCGCCGAGATCCTGAAGGAACGCGGGCTGGTCAAGGACAAGCCGATGCAGCGCGTGGTGTTCACCGAGATCACCCCGCGCGCCATCAAGGAAGCCATCAGCCAGCCGCGCGCGATCGCCAGCGACCTGGTTGATGCCCAGCAGGCGCGCCGCGCGCTGGACTACCTGGTCGGCTTCAACCTGTCACCGGTGCTGTGGCGCAAGGTCCAGCGCGGCCTGTCCGCCGGCCGCGTGCAGAGCCCGGCGCTGCGCATGATCGTCGAGCGCGAGGAAGAGATCGAAGCCTTCATCGCCCGCGAATACTGGTCGATCGCCGCCGAGTGCGCGCACCCGTCGCAGCACTTCAACGCCAAGCTGATCAAGCTGGATGGGCAGAAGTTCGAGCAGTTCACCATCACCGATGGCGACACCGCTGAAGCGGCGCGCCTGCGCATCCAGCAGGCCGCGCAGGGTTCGCTGCACGTCACCGACGTGGCCAGCAAGGAACGCAAGCGCCGCCCGGCGCCGCCGTTCACCACCTCCACCCTGCAGCAGGAAGCCTCGCGCAAGCTGGGCTTCACCACTCGCAAGACCATGCAGGTCGCGCAGAAGCTGTATGAAGGCGTGGCGATTGGCGACGAAGGCACCGTCGGCCTGATCTCGTACATGCGTACCGACTCGGTGAACCTGTCGCAGGATGCGCTGGCCGAGATCCGCGATGTGATCGCCCGTGATTACGGCATCGCCTCGCTGCCGGACCAGCCCAACACCTACCAGACCAAGTCGAAGAACGCCCAGGAAGCGCACGAAGCGGTGCGCCCGACCTCGGCCCTGCGCACTCCGGCCCAGGTCGCACGCTTCCTCACCGACGACGAGCGCCGCCTGTACGAACTGATCTGGAAGCGTGCAGTGGCCTGCCAGATGATTCCGGCTACGCTCAACACGGTCAGCGTCGACCTGTCGGCCGGCAGCGAACACGTGTTCCGTGCCAGCGGCACCACCGTGGTCGTGCCCGGCTTCCTGGCCGTGTACGAGGAAGGCAAGGACAACAAGAGCGCCGAGGACGAGGACGAAGGCCGCAAGCTGCCGGCGATGAAGCCTGGCGACCGCGTGCCGCTGGAACGCATCCAGGCCGAACAGCATTTCACCCAGCCGCCGCCGCGCTACACCGAAGCGGCACTGGTGAAGGCCCTGGAAGAGTACGGCATCGGCCGTCCCTCGACCTACGCCTCGATCATCCAGACCCTGTTGTTCCGCAAGTACGTGGAAATGGAAGGTCGCAGCTTCCGCCCGTCCGACGTCGGCCGTGCGGTGTCCAAGTTCCTGTCCAGCCACTTCACCCGGTACGTGGATTACGACTTCACCGCCAAGCTTGAAGACGAGCTCGATGCCGTCTCGCGTGGCGAAGAAGAGTGGATCCCGCTGATGTCGCGCTTCTGGGAACCGTTCAAGGAACTGGTCGAAGACAAGAAGGAATCGGTCGATCGTGCCGAGGCCAGTGGCGCGCGCGAGCTGGGCACTGACCCCAAGACCGGCAAGCCGGTCAGCGTGCGGCTGGGCCGCTTCGGGCCGTATGCCGCCATCGGCAGCACCGCCGAGGATGCCGAGGAGAAGCCGAAGTTCGCTTCGCTGCGCCCCGGCCAGTCGATGCACACCATCTCCCTGGAAGACGCGCTGGAGCTGTTCCTGATGCCGCGCGCACTGGGTGAGGACAATGGCGAGCCGGTCAGCGTCGGCATCGGCCGCTTCGGCCCGTTCGCCAAGCGCGGCAGTACCTATGCTTCGCTGAAGAAGGAAGACGACCCGTACACCATCGACCTGGCCCGCGCCGTGTTCCTGATCGAAGAGAAGGAAGAGATCGCGCGCAACCGGATCATCAAGGAGTTCGACGGCAGCGATATCCAGGTGTTGAACGGCCGCTTCGGCCCGTACATCAGCGACGGCAAGATGAACGGCAAGATCCCCAAGGATCGCGAGCCGGCATCGCTGACCCTGGCTGAAGTGCAGCAGCTGATGGAAGAAACCGGCAAGCCGGTACGAAAAGGCTTCGGCGCCAAGAAGGCTGCTGCGAAGAAGGCTCCGGCCAAGAAGGCGGCAGTGAAGAAGGAAGCCGCGCCGAAGAAGGCAGCGGCCAAGAAGGCGCCAGCGAAGAAGGCCGCCAAGAAGGCGGTGAAGAAAGCGGCGAAGAAAGTAGTGAAGAAGGCCGCAGCCAAGAAGTAGATCCACGCCATGCGTGGATGAGGATCGTGCCGGCCAGCGGCCGGCACTACCACCGGGTGCCACCACCCCATCTGCACGCGGCAGGGGGATAATGAAGCCCCACGCCGGGCCGGTCGCCGCCATGAAAGAACTCACCCTGGACTCTGCTGTCGCCACGCTCCGCGCGGGCGGCGTGATCGCCTACCCGACCGAAGCGGTCTGGGGCCTGGGCTGTGACCCTTCGCATGAGGCGGCAGTGCACATGGTGCTGCGGTTGAAACAGCGGCCGATCGAGAAGGGCATGATCCTCGTTGCCGCCGAGCTGCCTCAGCTGGAAGGCTGGGTGCGCCTGCAGGCGCTGCCGGACGCACGCCAACGCGCGGTGCTGGCCAGCTGGCCCGGCGCCAACACCTGGATCCTGCCCGCCGGACCCCGTGCCCAGCCGTGGGTCACCGGGGAGCACAGCGGCATCGCCGTGCGCATCAGCGCCCACCCGCTGGTGGCCGAACTCTGCCGTGCCTGGGGAGGCCCGCTGGTCTCCACCAGCGCCAACCTGGCAGGCGAGCCGCCGGCGCGCCGCCGCGAAGAACTGGATCCACGCCTGCTGCGCCTGCTCGACGGCATCCTGGATGGCCAAACCGGCGGCCTGGCCCAGCCCACCCCGATCCGCGACGCGCTGAGCGGCAACGTGCTGCGCTCCTGAGCGACCGATTGCGCTGCCCAGCACAATCGCGCACCCTGCCGTCATGAACCTGCTGCGCACCGCCTTGGGCCTGTGCCTGCTGCTGCCATCGACGGCACCGGCGGCCGAAGATGTGCGGGTCTACCGCTGCGTCGCCAGCAACGGCGCGGTGACCCTGCAGGACACACCCTGCAACAGCGGTCGCCAGGAAGTCCGCGACCTGCAACGCCCGCGCGATCCAGCGCCGCGGGTGGTACGCAGCGATGCGACGCCCGCGCCACCGGACCACGCTCCGGTGATGCGTGACCGCGAGGTCCGCCACGTCTACATCCAACCGCCGCAGCCGCTGTACGAATGCGTGCGCGACGACGGCCAGCGCTATACCAGCGACAGCAACGAGGGCAATCCGCGTTGGGTGCCGTTGTGGACCAGTGTCTGGCTGCCACACGGGCATCGGGGCCCGGCCTACCCGGGTCCGCGCCCGGCCATCGGCACACCGATCGGTTCGCCCGTGAACGAGGGTGCAGGTTACCGGCCGCCCGCAGTCGGCGTAGGCGTGCAGGTCCCGGCCGGCAGCGTGCTGGTGCGCGACAGCTGCCACGCGCTGCCACCACAGGAGGTCTGCGCGCGCCTGCGCGACCGCCGCTGGGAACTGGACCGTCGCTACAACAGCGCACTGCAGAGCGAGCGCACCGCCATCAGCAACGAACAGCGTGGCATCGACGCGCGCCTGTCACGCGACTGCCAGCGCTGAGCGCAGCCCCGCATCGCAGCCTGTACGCTGTGTGCATGAACAGACTGATCTGGTTGGCCCTGGCGTTGTTGCCCGGCACGGCACTGGCCGAAGCGGGCGTGGTGTACCGCTGCACGTCCAGCAACAGCGACATACCGACCCTGCAGCGTACGCCCTGCCCGTCCGGCAGCAAGCAACAGGTGCTGCGCGTGCCCGAGCCGGCGAGCGCTCAGCCGGCGGTGGTCGCGCTGCCCCCGGCGCCAGCACCTGCTGTCACCGAGACGCCCGCCGCAGTGCCGACCAGGTCCGCTGCAGTGCCTGCGGCCGCAGCGGCACCAAGGCGCGCGGACGAAGGGCGCACCATCATGGAAGCGGGAATGGTTGAACGCGAAGGTGGCAACCAGATTCTCGACAGTGCGACCCTGCGCCGTGATGCCGACACCCGTGCCGAAGCAGACAACGGACCACCGAAGCCACCACTTCCCCCGATCTTCCAGTGCACCGACGGACAGGGCGGTGGCTATCTGTACGAGTACGAGGCATCACCCGGTCGCTGCGAACCGATGGCGGTACAGGGCCTGGGCGGGGTCACACCAATGAATGCCGCAGGTTGTGAAGTCGTGCGCGACCGCTGCGAGGAGCTGCCCGAGGTACAGCGCTGCGGCAGTTGGCAGCAGCGCTTCCGCGATGCACGCGGCCGCGAACGATTCGCCACGCCGGAGAACCGCGACGCCGCACGGGGCGAGCGGGAACGGCTGCAGGGTGTACTGGAGACCAGCAACTGCCCGGTACCGGGGTGACGGCCACGCGGTAGTGCCGGCCGCTGGCCGGCAACTGCAATCATCTGAAGATCCTGCGGTTGCCGGCCAGCGGCCGGCACTACCACCTCATGATCAGAACCCGTAGCGCAGGAAGCCACCATCCACCGCGATGCACTCGCCGGTGACATAGCTGGCTGCCGGCAGGCACAGGAAGCCTACCGCGGCAGCCACTTCCTCCGGCTCGCCAATGCGGCGCATCGGCGTGCGGTTGATCACCTCTTCGTAGTAATCCGGGTCCGACAACGGACCGGAGGTCCGCCGCGTGCGGATGTACCACGGCGCCACGGCATTGACCCGGATGCCATCCTCGGCCCACTCGACGGCCAGATTGCGGGTCATCTGGTGCATCGCGGCCTTGGTCATGCCGTAGACCACGCCGCTGCGCACATGGGTCAGGCCGGACACGCTGCCGACGTTGACGATGGATGACGATGCGTGGCGTGCCAGCAGCGGGTGCGCGTAGCGCGACAGCTCGAATGCCGAGAACAGGTTGGTCTCGAAGATCTTCCGCCATTCATCCTCGGAGTACTCCGTGGCCGCCTTGGTGACATTGCCTCCTGCGTTGTTGACCAGGATGTGCAGGCCATCACTGTGGTCTTCCACCCAGTCCAGGATCTGCCGGCGGTCCTCGTCGTCGGAGACATCGGCGGCCAGCGCGTGCACCTGCATCTGCGGATATACGTCCAGCAGCTCGTCGCGCGCGGTCTCCAGCATGTCGATATCGCGCCCGACGATCATCAGGTCGGCGCCGAAGCCGGCCAGTTCGTGCGCGATGGCCAGGCCGATACCGGCGCTGGCGCCGGTGATCAGGGCAGTCTGCCCGTCCAGGCGCCACCGTTGCTGGGTCATGTGTCCTCCCCGGGGCCGCGCCCGCTGCATTTCGATGCGGCAAGGATACGCGCTCACGGCGGCCCTCTGCCGAGGATGCGACACTGCACGTACGCCCACCGCGGAGAGCCGCCATGCGCATCCTGATCCTGTCCTCGTCCCTGCTGGCCAGCGTGCTGCTGGTGGCCTGCCAGCGGCCGCCGACGCCGAACCCGGAGAAGCCACCGGTGCCCAAAGCGATGTCGCGTGCAATGCAGGGGCCCCTGGACCGTGCGAAGGACGCACGGAAGGCCGTGGAAGAGGCCGCCGCACGCGAACGCAAGGCCGAGGCCGACGCGACGCAATGATGGGTGGCCTGTGGGGTCAGAGCCCTTTGCCATGCAAAGGGGTCCGACCCCATGAACGAAAACGCCCGGCCGAAGCCGGGCGTTTCCAGTAGATCCACGCCGTGCGTGGATGCTTTCCGATCAGAACCCGCAGAAGCAGTACGCCAGCGCCTTCACCGGCGCGCCATTACCCTTCTCGCGGGCCGCGTTCTCGACAAAGCGCAGCTGCGTATCCACCTCCGGCATCGCGCGGGCCAGCATCATCCGCGCCATGCCCGAGTCGGACAGCATCCAGGCGCCGGCGCGGCTGCCGGCGAAACCGCTGACGAACTGCGCGAACGGCGTCGCCGCCTTCTCGATGTAGCGCACGCGGTAGGCATCAGCCTTGCCCAGCTTGGCACGGCTGGCGGCATCGGCCACGGCGTCCTTCAGGCCACCGAAGGCATCGACCAGGCCACGTTCCTTGGCCTGCGCACCGCTCCACACGCGGCCACGGGCCACTTCATCGACCGCCTCGACCGGCTTCTTGCGGGCATCGGCGACGCGACCGGTGAAGTCGGCATAGCCCTTGTTGATCACCGTCTGGATGACCTGGCCCACGGCCGGGTCCATCGGGCGGGTGACGTCGAAGGCACCGGCGAAGCGGGTGGTGCCCACGCCGTCGGTATGCACGCCGATCTTGTCCAGCGCACGGCTGAAGTTCGGGACCATGCCGAAGATGCCGATCGAACCGGTGATGGTCGACGGATCGGCGTAGATGCGATCGGCGTTCATGCTGATCCAGTAGCCACCGGAGGCGGCCAGGTCACCCATCGACACCACCACCGGCTTGCCGGCGGCCTGCAGCGCCACCACTTCGCGGCGGATCTGCTCGGAGGCGAACACTTCACCGCCCGGCGAATCCACGCGCAGCACCACGGCCTTCACGTTCTCGTCGTCACGCGCGGCACGCAGCAGCGCCGAGGTCGACTCGCCGCCGATGCGGCCGGCTGGCAGGTCACCACCGCTGATCTCGCCTTCGGCCACCACCACCGCCACCTGCGGACGCGAGTCCACCGGGTTGCGGCGCGCATCGAGCAGGGCCAGGTAACGACCGAAGTCGACGTTGCGGAAACCGCCGTCGGCATCGTCGTCGGCCACGCCGCGCTCGATCATCAGATCCTCGAACTCCTCGCGGGTCTTCAGCGCGGTCACCAGCTTCTGCTGCAGGGCGAACTTGGCCAGGTCGCCACCGGCGGCGGCGATGCCTTCCGGCAGCGTGTCGATGCCGGCGGCCAGCTGTGCCGGATCCAGGCGACGGGCCTTGGCGATGTCGGCCAGGTAGCGCTGCCACACATCGTTCATCCAGAACAGGTCGGCTTCCTTGGAGGCCGGCGACGCCGCATCTAGCACGTACGGCTCGGCGGCGGACTTGTACTCGCCCACCTTGAACAGGTGCACGTCCACGCCCAGCTTGTCCTGCAGGCCGGTGCGGAAGTACTGGCGGTAGCGGCCGAGGCCTTCGAGCACGACCGAACCCATCGGGTCCAGGTAGACCTCGTCGGCCTGTGCGGCCAGCAGGTACTGCGACTGGCCCATGCTCTCGCTGTAGGCCACCAGCTGCTTGCCGGACGCGCGCAGGTCCTGCAGCGCGGCGGCGACTTCACGCAGCGAGGCGAAGCCCGACGGCTGCAGCTTGTCCAGTTCCAGCACCACGCGCTCGATCTTCTTGTCTTCCTTGGCCGACTCGATCACCCGCAGCAGGTCGCGCAGCTGGATCTCTTCGGCGCCGTTGTCGCCCACCGCCTTGGCCAGCGCGCGGCTGACCGGATCAGCGCTGAACTGCTCGACCAGGCGGCCTTCCGGCGCGATCACCAGGGTGGTGCGGTCCTGCAGCGACTTGCTGGCACCGGCGCCCATGCCGGCGGCGATGACGAACATCACCAGCAGCAGGAACAGCAGGCCGAAGAACACCAGGTTGAGGATCAACCGGCGGGTGAAGTTCATGACGTCCCACAGCCCGATGAAGAAACTGGCGACGGGGTTGCGACGCGCCGGGGGCAGCGGGGGCACGGGTTGATTCATGGAACGCTCCGGATGGCTTCTTGCCGTGGTACCAGCATAGCCGGTGCCGCGTGATGCGGCATCGGACACAAGTCAGGGGATCGCCCGCCACGGGTCATCGCGGCGGGTGGGGCGGATCAGGACAGTACGGACTGGCCGATGCGCAGGCTGCTGCGGCGCAGGCGCCAGCCCATCAGGATGGCGGCGGCGGTCAGGCCAACGATCAGGCCGATCCACATGCCCTGCGGGCCCATGCCCAGGCCCAGGCCGAGCCCGGCGCCGAGCGGCATGCCCAGGCCCCAGTACGCGAACATGGCGATGAACATCGGCACGCGGGTGTCCTTCAGGCCGCGCAGTGCGCCGGCCGACAGTACCTGGATGCCATCCGGGAACTGGAAGGTGGCCGCGTACAGCAGCAGCGTCGAGGCCAGGCCGGCCACCGCCAGGTCGTTGGTGTAGACACCGACGATGGCATCGTGGCCGAACAGCAGTACTGCCGCCGACAACGTCTGCGTGCCCATGATGATCGCGTAGCCGGCCCAGGCCGCACGCCGTACGCCGAAGCCATCGCCACGGCCGACCGCATGGCCGACGCGCACGGTGGTGGCCTCGGCCACGCCCATCGGAATCATGAAGCACAGCTGCGCGACATTGATCGCGATCTGGTGCGCGGCCGCTTCATTGGCACCGAGGCGGCCGATCAGCAGCGCGGTGACGATGAACAGGCCGCCCTCCATCAGCACGGTGATGCCGATCGGCAGGCCGGTGCGCAGCAGATCCCAGATCGCCGACCAGCGCGGTCCTTCGAAGTGCGAGAACAGCTGCAGGTGGGCGAAGCGCTTGGTGAACCACAGGTAGGTGGCGAAGGCGATCGCCTGCAGCCACATCATCACCGCCGAGGCGATGCCCAGGCCCTCGGCACCCATTTCCGGGAAGCCGAGCTTGCCGTTGGCCAGCACGTAGCCCATCGGCGCCAGCACCAGCAGGCCGCCGAAGCCGAGCAGCATGGTCGGCAGCGTCCAATGCATGCCTTCACTGAGGTAGCGCATGCAGAAGTACAGGGTCAGCGCCGGGCCACCCCAGCGCACCGCATGCAGGAACGCGGTGGCACCCGGCACGATGTCCGGCGCGATGCCGAAGGCCGGCAGCAGCGGCGGCACCACCGTGAGGAAGGTGAACATGATCAGGCCCAGGCCCAATGCCAGCCACAGTGCCTGGCGGAACAGCGGGCCGATCTCGCGCTCGCGGCCGGCGCCATGCAGCTGCGACACCGAAGCGGTAAGCGAGATCAGGGTACCGATCGGGATCAGCATCGGCAGCCACAGCAGCGCCGTGCCGATGGTCACCGCGGCCAGGGTCGCGGTGGCATGGTGGCCGGCAATCACGTTGTCAACGAAGGAGATCAGACCGGTGGATACATGCCCGAGCACAAGCGGCAGGGCGAGCAGACCGGTGGCGCCGACTTCCTTGCTGAAGCGCGGCGTGGAGGTTGCAGTAGACATAAGGTGCTTGACGCGAACTACGGTTGCGCGCGAAGGGCACAGGCACCGGGTTGCGGCCGGTCATCTTACGCGCGCAGCGCGCGCATTCCCATGACATGGCGTGAATGCTGGGTTCCGGCAGGCCCCGGCATCATGCGTTGCGATCGCGTTACGAACAGAAAAAGGGGACGGAGGGGATTAAGTCGTTTCAAGCCCGACTGTGCCGAACACGACTTAATCCCCTCCGTCCCCTTTGTTTACTGGCCGGCCTGGCGCTTGAGCCAGGTGTCGCGCTCGGCGGCGGGCACGGCGAGGAACGCACCACGCACCTTGTCGCGTTCCTGCGGTGGCGTGCGCTGCGCGACCAGGGTCAGCTGGGCCAGCTGCGCCGGGCTGAGCTGGCGCAGCACGGCCAGCGCGGCTTCGCGCTGTTCCGGTGGCACGAAGCCGAACAGGCCGTGCAGCTTGGGGAACTCCAGTCCCAGCTGCGGGCCCAGCCGCCAGCCTTCACGGAACGCCTGGTCCTGCGCCTGGAACTGCTGGCGCAGACGCTGCTGCTGGTCCGCCGGCAGCGCGTTGAACCGCGCCGCAGCCTGCCGGATGCGCTCCCGCTCGCTCTCCGGCAGGGCGCGCCAGGCTGCGTAGTCGGCACGGCGCTGACGCTGCTGCGGAGCATCGAGCTCGGCAAACGATGCGGGCGCAGCAGGTGCGGCGGCCGGGGCTGGCGCGGCAGATGACGTGGCCGGCACCGCCGGCGGCAACGGCACGTTCAAGGTCTGCGGCGCGGCGGACAGCGACAACGGCAGGGCCAGCAGCAGGCTGGCGAACAGGGTCTTATTCATCGGCGGCAGCCGTTTCCAGCGTAGCGCTGGCTGGCTCCGGCCGGCTCGGCCTTGATTGCGATTCATCCACCGGCAACGGGCCGCCGGCGGCGGTCCAGGCATACAGATCGGCATCGGCCACCAGCGGATAGTCGCGGTCGGCCAGCATCGTGGCGTCGTCGGAGGCCTGGGCCGGGGCCGCATCCGGCGTGGCGTTGACCTTGCTCGGCGGAAGAGCTTCCACCGTGACCGGGCCGGCTTCACCCACGACACCTTCCGGCAGTGGAGCATCGCTACCGGATGAATGCCCTTGCCAGTAGCGCCAGCCCAGCGCCGCGGCCAACAGCACCGCCACCGTCACCAGCAGGATCACTGGACCGCGCCAGCGCGGCCTGGCGTTGGGGCGCCGCCGCTTGCCGTGGGCGGCTGCACGATCATCGCGCTGCGGTGCGCGCCAACTGGTCGAGGGAGCTTCATTGCTGGCCGCTGGTGCAGCCGGCTGCTGCAGCTGCTGCAGACGCTTGGCCGGCAGGTCGCGGATGCGCAGTTGCACCTGTTCGGCCAGCTGGCGCCAGGCCGACGCATCGGGCTGGCCGTGTGCATCGCGGGGGCAGGCATCAGCCAGCAGGTGCTGGTAGCCCGCTTCGTCCTGGTCGAGCACGCGCATGGCGATGCCCTCGTCCAGACTGCCGCCCACCCGCAGCAGGAGTGCCAAGCGCGGCAGCGGCCCCATCTCGCCCAGCGCAGCCAACGGCGGCAGCCACTGGCCGCCCACCGGCTCGCGCAACGCCTGGCGCTGGCCCAGCAGGGTCCAGAAGCGGGTCGGCCACTGCGCCATCGGCAGGTCGCTGGCGACTGCGGCAAAGGCGCGCATCACCGCCACCAGGGTCTGCTCGGCACGCGCGGCATCGCCGCACTGCAGCTCAGCCACCACCAGGGCGCGGCGCTCGACGCCGCGCAGGAACGCCGACAGCGCGCCGGCCGCGGTCGAGGAAACAGGGGCGGGCACAGCCGTCATCGGTCACTCCAAAGGTCTGCCGGCATGATAGCGGCAGCCCATCGGCACCCGTAGGACTTGCGCGTAAAGGCACTTCGTGCTGCAGGTTGTGCACAGCACCACGCCCGCCTCGGGGAAAACTGCGGCATCCAGCTGAATTCACTCTGTTTCAGCAATGTTTCACACTCAAGTTGTTGATTTTGAATGACTTTGAAGTGTGGCGATTTTTTGACCAACCCAAGCGTGAGCTCGTCGCCATCGGCTTCCTGCGTTCCCGTCGACCGGTAACGCACAACGTTATCCACAGAACATGTGGATAAGACTGAATCTCCAATGGACACCGATATTTAGGTGACATTTATGATTCAACGGGGGCTCCCCGGCCGCCTCTGCCCCCTGCCATTCGCGCGCGCATGGCCCGTTACACTGGCCCGATGCTTTCACCCATTCCGACCCTGCAGGTCGCCCTGCCCGTCCCGCTGCCACGCCTGTTCGACTACCTGTCGCCGGAGGGCGATGGCCCCACGGCCGCGGTCGGCTGTCGCCTCAAGGTGCCGTTCGGCAACCGCGAACTGGTCGGCGTGGTGGTCGGCCACGGCCAGACCGATGACGGCCAGGGACTGCGCCAGGCCCTGGCCTGGTGCGACCCGCAACCGCTGCTGCAGGGCGAGCTCTGGCAGAGCCTGCAGTGGCTGGCGCGCTACACCCATGCACCACTGGGCGAGGTGCTGAGCACCGCCCTGCCGGGCCCGCTGCGCCATGGCGACACCCTGCCCGACACCCATCACTGGGGCTGGCAGCTGACCGCCGAAGGCCGCGCCCAGCGCGAAAAACTGCGCGCCGGCAGCCGTCCCCGGCAGCTGGCCGAGTTGCTGGCCGACGCCATCGTCGATGAAGACGTGCTGGGCGAACGCATGGACGACTGGCGCACCGCCGCGCGCAGCCTCGCCAAGCGGGAACTGGCCGAGCGCGTGGCGCTGAGCGTGGCGCCGCAGCACGCGCAGCCGCTGCCCGGCCCCACCCTCAATCCGGACCAGGCCGAGGCCGTGGCGTCGATCAACGCCGCCGAAGGTTTCCAGCCGTTCCTGCTGGATGGCGTAACTGGCAGCGGCAAGACCGAGGTCTACCTGCAGGCCATCATCCACTGCCTGGCGCAAGGCAAGCAGGCGCTGGTGCTGGTGCCGGAAATCGGCCTGACCCCGCAGACCCTGGCACGCTTCCGCGGCCGCCTCGGCATCGCCGTGCATGCACTGCATTCGGGATTGAACGACAACGAGCGCGCGCGCGTCTGGGCAGCGGCCTCCCGCGGCGAAGCGCGGGTCATCGTCGGCACCCGCTCGGCGGTGTTCACGCCGTTGCCGCAGGCCGGCCTGCTGATCGTCGACGAGGAACATGACGGCAGCTACAAGCAGCAGGACGGCATCCGCTACCACGCCCGCGATTTCGCCCTGGTGCGGGCCAAGGCGCTGGGTATCCCGGTGCTGCTGGGCAGCGCTACGCCTTCATTGGAAACACTGCACAACGCCTATGCCGGGCGCTACACCCACCTGCGCCTGAAGCAGCGCGCCGGTGATGCGCGGCCACCGCGCGTGCGCATCCTTGATGTGCGCAAGCGGCCATTGCATGACGGCCTCTCGGCCGATGTGCTGGCCGGCATCGGCGAACACCTGCAGCGTGGCCAGCAGGTGCTGGTGTTCAAGAACCGCCGTGGCTACGCGCCGGTGCTGCTGTGCCACGACTGCGGCTGGACCGCACCGTGCAACCGCTGCGATGCACCGATGACCGTGCACGGCGGCGGCCGTCGCCTGCAGTGCCATCACTGCGGCGCGCGGCAACCGGCGCCGCTGGCATGCCCGGCCTGCGGCAGCCTGGCGCTGCAACCGCAGGGCATCGGTACCGAACGCCTGGAAGAGCATCTCACCGCCGCCTTCGCCGATTTCCCGGTGGTGCGCATCGACCGCGGCACCACGTCGCGACGTGACGCGCTGGAACAGCAACTGGCGAAACTGGGCGACCAACCCGGCATCCTGGTCGGCACGCAGATCCTGGCCAAGGGCCACGACCTGCCGAAGCTGACCCTGGTGGTGGTGGTCGGCATCGACGAGGGCCTGTTCTCGGCTGACTTCCGCGCCAGCGAGAAGCTGGCGCAGCAGCTGATCCAGGTGGCGGGCCGTGCGGGCCGCGCACGTGATCCCGGCGAGGTCTGGCTGCAGACCCATCACCCGGGGCACCCACTGCTGGAAACCCTGGTGAGCGGCGGCTACCACCCGTTCGCGCAGGCCGAACTGAACCAGCGCCAGGCTGCCGGATTCCCCCCCTTCGCACACCTGGCGCTGATGCGCGCCGAAGCGCAGCAGGTAGAGCATGCCAACGCGTTCCTGCTGGCGGCGCGGCAACTGCTGGGCGAACAGAATGTGGTCGAAGCCTATGGGCCGATGCCGGCGCCGATGCCGCGGCGCGCCGGTTACCAACGCACCCAGCTGCTGCTGTCTGCCGTGCAGCGGCCACCACTGCATGGGGTGCTTTCGCAGCTGGTTCCGCAGCTGTATGCGCTGCCGGAAGCACGCAAGGTGCGCTGGTCGCTGGATGTGGATCCGACGGATCTGTACTGAGGGGTCAGAGCCCACCCGTCGGGTGGGATCCGACCCTTTGGCTATCGGGGTCGGATCCCTTTTGCAGAAAAGGGCTCTGACCCCGAACACTTTCGCTACGTCAGAGGCGACATCACGCCGCGCTGGTAGGCGGGGCGCTCGCGAAGGCGGGCGTACCATTCAGCCAGGTGCGGCAGCTCCGGGCGCTGGATCGGCAGTTCGAACCACGCGTAGATCTGCGAGCCCAGCGGGATGTCGCCCATCGCGAACGTATCGCCCGACAGCCACGGCTGCCTGGCCAGGGTTGCATCAGCCATCGCAAGGTAGTCCCCGGCACGCACGATGGCGGCATTGATCCGCGATTCGTCGCGGTCGGCTGGCGCGGTGCGCATGATGCCCCAGACCAGGTCGCTGTACAGCGGCGCCATCCGCGAGGTGCTCCAGTCCATCCACTTCTCGGCCTGGGCGCGTTCCATCGGGTCTTCAGCGTACAGCGTGCCCAGCGCATAGCGCGCGCTCAGGTAGCGCACGATGGCATTGGACTCCCACAACGGCAGGCCGTGGTCTTCGATCACCGGCACCAGGCTGTTGGGATTCATCGCCTGGTATTCCGGCGTCTGCGTGCCGCCGTGGCTGCCACCGACTTCGATGGACTCGTACGGCAGGCCGATCTCCTCGGCACACCACAACACCTTGCGGACGTTGCTGGAATTGCGACGGCCCCAGATCTTCAACATGCGGGTTTTCCTTGCTGGCAATGCGAGCGGCAACGATACGCCTGATCAGGTGGGGTGTGTGCGTGCCGGATGCTGGATCTGGCACCCGGGCACTGCCGGCCAGCGGCCGGCACTACCGGTTCTTTTTTGGCAGCGCGCGCACGTAGGAGGACTTGCCATCCTTCTTCAGTTCGAACAGGCCGATCGCTGCCAGCAGATCGCTGAGTTTGCCGTAGCCGTAGTTGCGCGGGTCGAACGACGCCTGGTTGCCGATCTGGCTGCCGACCGGGCCGAGGTGCGACCAGCCATCCTCGCCCTCGGCCGCGGACACCGCGCGGCGCAGCATCTTCACCAGCCGCGTGTCGCTGCGCATTTCCGCACCGCTCTTGCGCGGGCGCACATCGTCGTTGGCCACCGACTCGTTCGATGCCTGTTCGCTCGATGCCTGTTCGGTATCCGGCACGCTGGCATGGGTCTGGCCCAGCGCTTCCAGGTAGGTGAATTTCGAGCACGCATTGACGAAGGGTTCCGGCGTCTTCTTCTCGCCGAAGCCATAGACCTTCACGCCATCGGTCAGCAGGCGCATCACCATCGGGGTGAAGTCGGCATCGCTGGACACGATGGCGAAACCATCGAGGTTGCGCGCGTACAGCAGGTCCATGGCATCGATCACCATCGCCATGTCCGAGGCATTCTTGCCCTTGCTGTAGGCGAACTGCTGGATCGGGCGGATCGCATATTCGTGCAGCACCGCTTCCCAGCCTTTCAACCGCGGGCTTTTCCAGTTGCCATAGGCGCGGCGCACGTTGGCCACGCCGTAGCGGGCGACTTCGGCCAGGACCTCGTCGATCTTCGAGGCCGGCGCGTTGTCGGCGTCGATCAACAGGGCGATGCGCTTTTCCGGTTCGCTCATGGACTCCTCGCGGGCGGTTGCCTGAACCCGAGTATCGCCGATCCACGCGGGCGCTGACGTGACAGGCGGTCGCCGTGAGAAGATGCCAGGCGCTTCCCCCAATGCCCCCACTGGAGTGAGTCGATGAGTCGTGAGCGCGTTCCCCACCTGGTCGTTGTCGGCGGCGGTTTTGCCGGACTCTGGGCCACCCGTGCCCTGGCCCGCGAGCGCATGCGCATCACCCTGGTCGACCGCCGCAACCATCATCTGTTCCAGCCGCTGTTGTACCAGGTGGCCACCGCGGGCCTGTCCGCGCCGGATATCGCCGCACCGCTGCGCCACATCCTCGGCCACCAGCGCAATGTGGAAGTCCGCCTGGGCGAAGTGGTGGCCATCGACAAGCAGGCCCGGCAGATCCGCATGGCCGATGGCAGCACGCTGGACTACGACAGCCTGCTGCTGGCCACCGGCGCCACCCACGCCTACTTCGGCAACGACCAATGGGCCGATGATGCGCCCGGCCTGAAGACGCTGGACGATGCCATCGCGCTGCGCCGCAAGCTGCTGCTGGCCTTCGAACGTGCCGAGGCCGAACCGGACCCGGCAAAGAAAGCGGCGTGGCTGAGCTTTGCCATCGTTGGCGGTGGACCCACCGGCGTCGAACTGGCCGGCACCCTGGCCGAAATCGCGCGGCATACGCTGCGCAATGAATTCCGCCACATCGACCCGGCCAGCGCCAAGGTGCGGCTGGTCGAAGCAGGCCCACGCGTGCTGTCCTCGTTCCCGGAAGTACTTTCGTTGAAGGCGCGCCGGCAGCTGGAAAAGCTCGGCGTGGAAGTGCTGACCGGTACCCCGGTGAGCGACATCGACAGCCAGGGTTTCAAGCTCGGCGATCAGTTCGTGCCGGCACGCACCGTGGTCTGGGCCGCCGGCGTTGCCGCTTCACCGCTGGCGCGCACGCTGGAGGTGCCGCTGGACCGCGCCGGACGCGTGCAGGTGCAACCGGACCTGACCCTGCCCGGTCATCCCGAGCTGTTCGTGGCCGGCGACCTGGCCGCGCTGAACCAGGCCAACGGCAAGCCGGTACCCGGTGTGGCGCCCGCGGCCAAGCAGATGGGCAAGTACGTGGCCGAGGTCATCCGCGCGCGCCTGCACGGCAAGCCCGAACCCGGTCCGTTCAAGTACGCCGACTACGGCAATCTGGCCACCATCGGCCGCATGGCCGCCATCGTGCACCTGGGCAGACTGCAGCTGTCGGGCATCCTGGCCTGGTGGTTCTGGCTGGCCGCGCACGTGTTCTTCCTGATCGGTTTCCGCAACCGCATCGTGGTACTGCTGAACTGGGCCGTGGCGTACTGGAGCTACCAGCGCAGTGCGCGCATCATCTTCGGCGATGACCAGGACGACCGACGGCCGAGGCGCTAGGTCCCGGGCCCCGGTGGCCTTCACGCACGGGCTGCTAGCGTAAGCCGGTCGCTCATGGAATGAAGCCGCATGGATCTGCTGAAATGGTTGCCCGCCGTGGTCGCAGCCGCCCTGCTCTCGGGCTGTCCTGCGGGGCAGTCGCAGGCGGAAGTCTCCGCCCCCTCGCCAGCGCCCTCTCCGCGCCTGTCACCCGGTACCTACTCGACCGAGCGAGGATGGGGACAGCTGCTGCTGCAGGCACGCCCTGGCAGCACGTCGCTGCAGTTCCATCTGGAGACTGAATCCTCCGGCGCCGGATGCAGCCTGGCGGGCACGCTCGGCGACGATCTGCAGTCCGTCGCGGTGGATCCCGCACCCGGCGCAGCGCAATGCCTGCTCACGATGCAACCTACCGCCCAGGGCGTCGAGGTCGGTACGCGCACGGCCGATGCCTGCGCCGCCTACTGCGGCAGCAACGGTGGGTTCAAGGGCCACTACCTTGCGGTGAGCGACCGTTGCATGACGGACAACGTTGCCGCCGCGTTGCGCCAGGCGGCTGCAAAGACCGCGCCGTATTCCGCCGCCGGCACCGCCAGCACGCTGGAATCGCTCCAGGCATCCTGCGCGGATACGCTTCCATTGAGCACGATCGCCGACATCAGGCTGGCGATCGCTTCGGCCCAGCATGACGCGGGAAACAACGCGGCCTGCCAGGCCGCACTGTCGCCCTATGCCGAAGACGCCGCGCGCAGCGATGACGAACTTGCAGACGGGATGTCACCGGCTGCAGCGGACGAGTACGTCGGCCTCATCGCATCCGTGCGCGAAGCGCTGAAGATGTGTGGACGCACCGCCAACGGCAAGGAGAACAGCCCATGAGCACCGCACCGCAGGATCGTCCGCAGCTCAGCGATGCGCAGCTGCGCACACTGGCCTACTTCGCCATCGGCGTGGCGTCCGAGGGCAGCAACGCCGGCCGCAACGTGGCCTACCAGCTGTCCTTTGCCGGCAACATCAGCGGCAATGTCATGACGCCGGTGGGCAACAGTGGTTTTTCCATCGGCACGCTGCAGACCGATCTGGGCCAGCACCCGGAGGTGGCGACCCAGCTGGTGGACGCCTATCAGCGCTGGGCGCGCCAGCAGCAGCCCTCGCTGGAGCTTGATGCACGCCAGCGGCAGCAGACGGTTTCCGACCTGCAGCGCGATGGCGACGGCATCAGGGCACAGAATGGGCGCGCATTGGATGGGACCGTCCGCGGACATCTGAACACCTTCCTTGCATCCAGCGACGGCGTTGCGTTCGTGCATGCACACGATGTCAGCCAGGTCGACCGACTGCTCCGCCACGGCGATGGCCGCCGGGATCCTGGCGGCGCGATGCAGCAGCTGCGCGGCACGGACCTGTACCAGCATGCGTCGCTGGATGACCAGGCCAAGCTTGCCACCATGCTGATGAAGCTGGAGAACCAGGCAGGGTTGAGCCGCTATCCTGGCGTTCTGCGGTCGATTGCCAGCGGCGATCTGGCCAGCGTGGATGACGTCAAGACACGGATCGACGGCATGCTTCCCAACCGCGTCGTACGCGGCAGGGAACAGCCCGACTACCTGGAAAGCGGCGTGGAGCACGCCCTGAAGGGCACCGAGGTCTTCAACCGGTTGCGAGCCGCAGGGCCAGGCAATCCGATGCGCGATGTGTTCGCCGGTGTCTCCGCCGACCCGCTGGCCAGCCCGGTGGCGCTGGCTGCCGATCGCGTACACCCCGAGGCCCTGCATCGCTACGAAGTGGTCAAGACCCTGTTCCTGCAGAACACCGAGGCACCGGCCTACCTCGATGCCCTGCAGCACGGGCGCTCACATGCCTGGGGCCGCCCGCAGGCGGCCGGCAGCTCGCCGGCCACCGCCGGCCTGTACGCCTCCGGCGATGATCTGGTGATCTGGAACCGGGACGGTCGCGGCCACGCTTTCATCGATGGCCAGTGGTCCACCGTGCCGCGTGCGGAACTGCATCGCCAGCAGAATGCCGACGGCTCCATCGACCTCAACCGCGCCCCGCGCAACGGGATGCCCGAACAGCTGCTGCACGTCGAACCCGCACAACCGGAGCGACGGCGTGCCGCGCTTTCCGACCCGCTGCTGCAACAGGCCGAGGAGGCGGTGCGGCGCCTGGAGGACAGCCGGGCCCAGCCTTTCGGCGAAAACGCGCAACGCCTTGCAGCCAGCTCGACCTGCCTGGCCCGCGAGGCCGGGCTGACACGCATCGACCATGTCGTGCTGGGCGCCTCGCCTTCGCAGGATGGCAGGGCGGAAACGCTCTTCGTCGTGCAGGGCGATCCGTCCGACCCGGCCCATCTCAGGGCACAGATGCCGGCCGCGCAGGCATTTGCCACCCCCGTGGACACGTCATTGGCGCAGTTGCAGACGATGAATGACGCACACCGACAGACCGATGCGCGCTCCCGGCAGGAGGAGCTGGATCACCAGAGCACCCTGTCCCAGCAGGCCCGGTCAGTCTGATCCGCGCCCATGCAACGGTCGGGGCGGGCAGTACCCTTCGGCCCGCGCCGTGCCGGCGATCTGCCGTGACGACCAGTGCCGGGTGATCCAGATGGTCAGTGCTGCCGAGCTCAGGTGCCAGCGCAGCATGCTGTGGCGTGGATGGTGGCCGAGGTGGACGCGTGCGATCCAGGAGGCTTCGAGCTCGACATCCGGCACGTTCACCTTCGTATTCACCCCCACGTGGCGCGCCGTGAATCGCCATGGATCCATCGGTACGTGGTGGGCATAGGTCGCAGCACCACACGCGCCGCCGCTCCGCGCGGAATCGACGGGTTGCGGCCGGCCCTCGGCCGCGACCAATCCCAGCAGATACAGCAGGCCCGGCAGCAGGGCCAGGAAGGTCAACAGCAGAAACAGCGCGATCCACGCCCGGCCCGCCGCACGCATCGGTCACTGCGCCTTCGGCTTCGGGTACCACAACGCGTTGACGATGACCCAGCGCTGCTCGAAGCGCCCCATGTGGAAGTAGTCGACGAACCACGGTGTTTCCAGCCGCACCGAGGCGGCGTTGCCGGTCACATCCAGTACCGTGCAGCGGCGGTCCCATTGCTCCTTCGGGGTCTTCAGCGCGCCCTGCTTCGTCAGTGAGACCAGTTCTTCCTTGGACATCCGGCGCAGTCCAAGGCGCTCATCGGGTGTATCACCGAGGACCGCGCGCTTGGCCAGGTCCGGGTGCAGGGACCGGGCGACGCGCTGTGGGTCCGCCTCCAGCTGGCCGTCGACGTAGTCATGGCAGGTGGCTTCGATGGCCGCGATGGTGGCCGGGTCGGCGGCGGGGCTTGTGGCTGCGGAAAGGGCGAACAGCAGGGCGATCGTGGACATCCGGGTCTCCGGCGCTGAGGGCTGGGCGATCATGGCACGTGCAAGCCGCATCCAGGCATGGCGTGGACCTACCGTAGAGCCGAGCCCATGCCCGGGTCCTGCAACGGGCAGACGGAACAGCAGCCGAGCGCGGGCTCGGCTACAGAAGTCCAGCGTCCAGGGCCTGCAGCCAGGCCAGCTTGCGTTCGCGCGGCTGCTGCTTGAGTTGCCATTCGGCGCGCGAGGCGGCGGAACGGTCCGGGTATTCGCGCACGGCCAGCACGCGCAGTGGCGGCCGCGACCGTGTGTAGCGCGCGCCCTTGCCCGCCTGGTGGGCGGCGAAGCGTGCGTCCACGTCGGTGCTGATACCTGCGTAATAGCTGCCATCGCGGCATTCGAGCAGGTACAGGAACCACGGGCGGGGGGACGGGGCCATGCCGGGATTATGCCGTGCTGCACTGCAGCGGATATACTGGCGGCCGAATGCAGGAGAGAGGCGCCGCGCTGGCGCCCGCCGAAGGCGCAGGCTCCCATGATCGCTCAGGCCGGTGGGCTGGAATCCCACCAACCATGCATTCGACTCGCCGAGCTGGAGAGAGGTCACCGGGCATGCCCGGGACGATCCGCCGAAGGGGCACGCGGCCCACGCCGCTGAACTCTCAGGCAAAAGGACAGCGGGAGCGGCACCGGTCATCGTCATCCCGTCATTGCGCAGGCAGTGGCGGTAGTCGCGCATGGCCGGCCCCACCGCGCCCGGAGCCTGCCCCATGCTGCTGTCCATCATCTACCTGATCGCCATTTCCGCTGAAGCCATGACCGGCGCGCTGTCCGCCGGCCGCCGCCGCATGGACCTTTTCGGCGTGGTCATGATCGCCTGCGTCACCGCCCTTGGTGGTGGTTCGCTGCGCGACATCCTGCTCGGCCACTACCCGCTGGGCTGGGTGAAGCATCCCGAGTACCTGGGCTTCACCGTGTGCGCGGCGCTGATCGCTACCTGGGTGGCGCGCTGGATGCACCACTTCCGCCGCACCTTCCTGGTGCTGGACGGGCTGGGCCTGATCGCCTTCACCCTGATCGGCTGCTCGATCGCACGCGAGGCCGGCCATGCCACGCCCATCGTACTGATTGCCGGCATGCTGACCGGTGCGTTCGGTGGCGTGCTCCGCGACATACTCTGCAACGAAGTACCGCTGATCTTCCAGAAGGAGCTGTACGCGATCATCGCGCTGCTGACCGGCGCGGCGTACCTGTTGCTGCTGCACTGGGGCGTGGCCGACGCCACCGCGATCCTGTGCTGCCTCGGCGGCGGCTTCGCCCTGCGCCTGCTGGCAATCCACTACCGCTGGGAAATGCCGAAGTTCGTCTATCACGACGAAGTGCATTGATGGTTTGACGGTGGTGCCGGCCGCTGGCCGGCAACACTGCATACGCCCGCAGATTCCAGCAGGTTGCCGGCCAGCGGCCGGCACCACCGATTGCGTTGCATGACCAAGGTCACGCGGCGACGGTTCGCGTAAACCGCTACCATTGGCACCCCGTCGCACGCGCGACGGCATCCAGCCACGCCGCGCCCGCGGCCCCGCCAGACACTCCCTCCCCGCTGCCCGTGGTGCCCGTGAACGCGCCGACGGGCCCGCATGTCCCTGCGCGCGCAGGGCGCAGGATGCCCCATGTCTGTCGCCGAAAATTCCCGCTTCCGCCGTGCCCGCTCGTTGTGGGCGGTGCTGGCCCTTGCCCTCGTCGCCGTTCTGGCGTGGTGGCTGTGGCCCCGGAACGACGCCGGCAGCCGCGACGATGCACCGGGCAAGACGGTGCCGGTACGCGTGGCGCGCGCCAGTGCCGAGCCGCTGGTGCTGCGCCTGAAGGCGGTCGGTACGGTCACCCCGCTGCACAGCGTGGTGGTGCGCAGCCGCGTGGATGGCGAACTGCTGCGCCTGCACTTCCAGGAAGGGCAGCAGGTGAACGCCGGCGACCTGCTGGCGCAGATCGACCCACGCCCGTATGAAGTGAAGCTGGCGCAGGCCCAGGGCACCCAGCAGCAGAACCTGGCCGAGCTGGAAAACGCCGAACGGCAGCTGCAGCGCTACCGCGAACTGCAGAAGCAGAACTACGTGTCCGGGCAGGAACTGAGCGACCAGCAGAGCAAAGTGCGCCAGCTGCAGGGCCGCCGGCTCAGCGACCAGGCGTCTGTTGATGAAGCACGCCTGCAGCTGCAGTACACCCGCATCACCGCGCCGGTCAGTGGCCGCGTCGGGCTGCGGCGGTTGGACGTGGGCAACCTGGTACGCGCCAGCGATGCCGAAGGCCTGGTGACACTGGCGCAGACTGCACCGATCAGCGTGCTGTTCACCGTGCCCGAACCCGAGCTGCCTGCACTGCTCGATGCCGTGCAGGCGCAACCGTCGCTGGCGGTGGAAACCTGGGACCGCGAAGAACGCCGGCAGCTGGCGCGCGGCTCGCTGTCCAGCCTCGACAACCGCATCGATACCACCACCGGCACGCTGAAGCTGCGTGCGCACTTCGACAACCACGATCTGGCGCTGTTTCCCAACCAGTTCGTCAACGTACGCCTGCAGCTGGGCGAGCAGCCCGCCCTGCTGATTCCCGATGCCGCCGTACAGTTCGGCAGCCAGGGCAACTACGTGCATGTCGTCGGCAAGGACAACACGGCGCAGCGGCGCGTGGTAGTGCTCGGCCCTGCCGATGACGGCCGCGTGGCCGTGCGTTCGGGCTTGGCCGCAGGTGACCAGGTGGTGATCGAAGGCATCGACGGACTGGAAGACGGCACGGCGGTGGAGATCATCGCCGGGGAGGCCGCGACCAAGGCCGGCGCATGAACCTCTCGCGTCCGTTCATCCTCAGGCCTGTCGCCACCACGCTGCTGATGGTGGCGCTGCTGCTGTCCGGCGTGCTGGCCTATCGCCTGCTGCCGGTGGCTGCACTGCCACAGGTCGACTACCCGATCATCCAGATCACCACGCTGTACCCCGGTGCCAGCCCGGAACTGACCACACGCACGATCACTGCGCCGCTGGAGCGCCAGCTCGGGCAGATTCCCGGCCTGAAGCAGTTGTCGTCGACCAGTTCCGGCGGTGCGTCGGTGATCACCCTGCAGTTCGGACTGGAGGTGTCGCTGGGCGTAGCCGAACAGGACGTGCAGGCCGCGATCAACGCCGCCGGTAGCTTCCTGCCCGGCGACCTGCCCGTGCCGCCGGTCTACCGCAAGGTCAATCCGGCCGATACGCCGATCCTGACCCTGGCGGTGACCTCGCAGGGCCTGTCGCTGCCGCAGGTGCATGACCTGGTGGATACGCGCATCGCGCAGCGCCTGGCGCAGCTGCCCGGTGTCGGCCTGGTCAGCCTGGCCGGTGGCCAGCGCCCTGCCGTGCGTATCCAGGTCAATCCGGCGGCACTGGCCGCCAACGGCCTGGGCATGGACCACATCCGCACCGCCATCGCCGCGGCCAACGTCAACCTGCCCAAGGGCAGCTTCGACGGCCCGATCCGCGCGGTGATGCTCGATGCCAATGACCAGATGCGCAGCGTGGATGAGTACCGTGCACTGGTGCTGGCCTGGCGCGACGGCGCGCCGCTGCGGCTGGGCGACGTGGCCACCATCACCGATGGCGCCGAGAACCGCCAGCTGGCGGCGTGGAGCGGCACCACCCCGGCAGTGCTGGTGAACATCCAGCGCCAGCCCGGTGCAAACGTGATCGCCGTGGTCGAACAGGTGCGTACGCTGCTGCCGCAGCTGCAGGCTACGCTGCCGGCCGGCGTGCAGATGAACGTGCTGAGCGACCGCACCGAATCGATCCGCGCGTCGGTGCGCGGCGTGCAGAAGGAACTGGTGCTGGCCATCGGCCTGGTGGTGTTGGTCACGTGGGTATTCCTGCGCAACCTGCCGGCCACACTCATTCCCAGCGTCGCGGTACCGCTGTCGCTGATCGGTACCTTCGCAGTGATGCTGCTGGCCGGCTATTCACTCAACAACCTCACGCTGATGGCGCTGACCATCGCTACCGGCTTCGTGGTGGACGACGCCATCGTGATGCTGGAGAACATTGCCCGCCATCTGGAAGAAGGTGAAAGCCCGCGCGAAGGCGCGCTGAAGGGGGCGGCCGAGATCGGCTTCACCCTGGTGTCGCTGACCGTTTCACTGATCGCGGTGCTGATCCCGCTGCTGTTCATGGCCGACCTGGTGGGCGCGCTGTTCCATGAATTCGCAGTGACACTGGCGGTAGCCATCGGCATCTCGCTGCTGGTCTCGCTGACGCTGACGCCGATGCTGTGCGCGCGGTTCCTGAAGCCGCACGCGAAGACCGCGCATGCGCCCGATGTGTTCGACCGCATCATCGCCCTCTACGACCGACAACTGCGCTGGGTGCTGCAGCGCCAGCCGCTGATGCTGCTGGCCACCGTTGCCACGCTGGCACTCACCGTGGCGCTGTACTTCGCCGTGCCCAAGGGCTTCTTCCCGGTGCAGGATGCCGGCCTGGTGCAGGGCATCAGCGAAGCGCCGCAGGCCATCTCGTTCCAGGCCATGCGCGAGCGCCAGCAGGCGCTGGCCGCCACCATCGAAGCGGACCCGGCGGTGGCCAGCGTGTCCTCGTACATCGGCGTGGACGGCAACAACGCCACGCTCAATACCGGACGCCTGCTGATCGAACTGAAACCGCATGGCGACCGCGATGGCGCCGCCGTGGTGATGGAACGGCTGCAGCAGCGCGTATCGAAGATTCCCGGCATCACCCTGTACCTGCAGCCGGTGCAGGAGCTGGGCATCGAAGACCGCATCAGCCGCAACCAGTACCAGTTCACCCTGACCACGCCGGAGCAGCAGACGCTGGAAACCTGGACGCCGAAGCTGCTGCAGGCGCTGCGCCAGCAGCCGGCATTGCGCGATGTGGCCAGCGACCTGCAGATGCAGGGCCGGCAGGCGCGGGTGAACATCGACCGCGATGCCGCCGCACGCCTGAATGTCAGCGTCGAAGCCGTGGCCGATGCGCTGTACGACGCCTACGGGCAGCGTCAGATCTCCACCATCTTCACCCAGGCCAGCCAGTACCGCGTGGTGCTGGAAGCCGATCCGTCGCGCCAACCCGGGCCCGATGCCATCAGCGGCCTGCGCGTGCGCAACAGCGACGGGCAGACCGTGCCGCTGGGTGCGGTGGCACGCGTGGATCTGGGCCCGACCGCCCTGCTGCGCAACCATGTCGGCCAGTTCCCGGCGGCCACGCTGTCATTCAATCCGGCCCCGGGCGCATCGCTGGGCGAAGTGGTGGAGGCTGTGCACGCCGCACGCGCACACGTGGATCTGCCGCAGAGCATCGAGCTGCGCCTGCAGGGTGCCGCAGCGGCGTTCAGCAGTTCGCTGTCGTCCACACTGTGGCTGATCCTGGCTGCAGTGGTGGTGATGTACATCGTGCTGGGCGTGCTCTACGAGAGCTTCATCCATCCGGTCACCATCCTCTCCACCCTGCCTTCGGCAACGGTCGGCGCGCTGGCCGCGTTGTGGGTGAGCGGACGCAGCCTGGACCTGATCGCGGTGATCGGCATCGTGCTGCTGATCGGCCTGGTGAAGAAGAACGCGATCATGATGATCGACTTCGCACTGGACGCGCAGCGCACGCGCGGCATGACCCCGCGCGAAGCAATCCACCAGGCGGCACTGCTGCGCTTCCGGCCGATCCTGATGACCACGCTGGCCGCGCTGTTCGGTGCCGTGCCGCTGATGCTAGCCAGTGGTTCCGGTGCCGAACTGCGGCAACCGTTGGGCTGGGTGATGGTGGGCGGATTGCTGGTCAGCCAGGTACTGACCCTGTTCACCACGCCGGTGATCTACCTCGCCTTCGACCGCCTGCAGCGCGGCCACGCGGCAGCAACCACCGTCGCTGAAGAGGCCAGCGCGTGACCCCTGTGGAGCGCCTGGCGCAGGCCTGCGTGCAGCGGCCGGTGGCCACGATCCTGTTGGCGGTTGCGCTGGTGCTGGCAGGCCTGCTGGCGCTGCGGCTGCTGCCCGTGGCACCGCTGCCACAGGTGGACTACCCGGCCATCGAAGTCAGTGCCAGCCTGCCCGGTGCCTCGCCCGAGTCGATGGCGGCCACCGTGGCCACGCCGCTCGAACGTGCGCTCGGCAGCCTGCCCGGCATCTCGCGCATCGACTCGGCCAGCACCCAGGGCCAGACCCAGATCGAACTGAAGTTCGTGCTCGGCCGCGATATCGATGAAGCCGCACGTGAAGTGCAGGCCGCGATCAACCTTGCACGTGGGCAGCTGCCCAGTGGCATGCCGGGCATGCCGCAGTACCGCAAGGTGAACCCTTCGCAGGCACCGATCCTGGCATTGGCACTGACCTCGGACATCTTGTCGCCCGGGCAGCTGTACGACCTGGCCTCCACCGTGCTGGCGCAGAAACTGTCGCAGGTACCGGGCGTGGGCGAAGTCCAGGTCGGTGGCAGCGCACTGCCGGCGGTACGCGTGTCATTGGATCCAAACGCGCTGAACCATGCTGGATTGGCACTGGAGGACGTGGCGCGGGCCATCGCACGTGCCAATGCGGTGCGCCCGCTGGGCGCGGTGGGGGACGCGCGCCAGCAATGGCAGCTGGAGGCACCGCTGCAGCTGCGCCAAGCCACCCAGTACCGCGAACTGGCGTTGAAGGTCAGCGACGACCGCACGCTGCGACTGGGCGATGTCGCCGCCGTCGCCGATGGCGTGGAGGACCGCTACGCCAGCGGCTTCCACAACGACCGCCCCGCCGTGCTGCTGATCGTCAGCCGCCAGCCCAATGCCAACATCATCGCCACCGTCGATGCCATCCAGGCGCAGCTGCCACAGTTGCATGCACTGCTGCCCTCCAGCGTTGACATGCGCCTGGTGATGGACCGCTCGCCGGTGATCCGCGCCACGCTGCAGGAAGCGGAGATGACGCTGGTTCTGGCCATCGTACTGGTGGTGCTGGTGGTGCTTGGCTTCCTCGGCCACTGGCGTGCGGCGCTGGTGCCCAGCGTGGCGATACCGGTGGTGCTGTTCGGTACGCTGGCGCTGATCGCGCTGATGGGATTCTCGCTCAACACGCTCTCGCTGATGGCCCTGATCGTGGCCGCCGTGCTGGTGGTGGACGATGCCATCGTGGTGCTGGAGAACATCGCCCGCCATCGCGAACTCGGGGCGGACCGCTGGCAGGCTGCGGTACGGGGTGCGTCGGAAGTCGGTGCCACGCTTCTGTCGATGAACATTGCACTGGCCGTGGTGTTCGTCTCCATCCTGTTCCTGGATGACTTCGTCGAACGCCTGTTCCGCGAATTCTCGCTGACCCTGGTAGCGGCGATGGCGGTCTCCGTGCTGGTCGCGTTGAGCCTGGTACCGATGCTGTGCGCGCGATTGTTTATCGATGCCGGGCAGCAGCCATCACGCTGGCAGCGCGGCAGCAATGCGCTGTTCGAACGTGTGCGCGGCGCTTACCTGCGCACCCTGCAGGCCAGCCTGCGCCGGTTGCGCTGGCCGTTGCTGGCCTTCGTTGCGGTCATCGCGCTCAACGCCTGGCTGTTCCAGCAGGTGCCCAAGGGCATCGTGCCCAAGCAGGACACTGCACAGCTGCGTGGTTTCGCCCGCGGTGACGACGGCCTGTCATTCCAGGCCATGCAGCCGAAGATCGACGCGTACCGGAAACTGCTGCTGTCCGACCCGGCCATCGAGGACATCATCGGCTACATCGGCGGCAGCAACGGCGTGAACAACGCCTTCATCATGATCAAGATGAAGCCGCTGGCCGAGCGCAAAGTCTCCAGCCAGCAGGTGATCGACCGCCTGCGCGCGCGGCTGCCCAAGCTGCCCGGCGGCAATCTCTATCTGTGGGTGGACCAGGACATCCGCCTGGAAGGCGCCGGCAGCAGCGGCAAGTACGAGTTCCAGTTGCTTTCAGCCGATACCACGCCCCTGCGCGAATGGGCACCGAAGGTGGCTGCCGCCCTGCGTGGCCTGCCCGAACTGGTGGACGTGGAAGCACAGGGCGAAGCAGGCATGCGCCAGGTGGTGCTGGACATCGATCGCGAGGCGGCCGCGCGGCATGGCGTGGACCTGCGCACCGTCGCCAGCATGCTCAACAACTCCTTCAGCCAGCGCCAGGTGGCCACGCTGTACGACAGCCTCAACCAGTACCGCGTGGTGATGGAGCTGGACCCGAAGCACACCCAGCACCCCGGCACGCTGGCGCAGCTGCAGGTGATCGATGGCAACGGCCGGCGCATTCCGCTGTCGAGCATCGCCAGCTGGCGCTATGGCATGGCACCGGACCGGGTGTATCACAGCGAACAGTTCGCCTCGATCTGGATCGAGTTCGCGCTGGCACCGGGCGTGGGGCTGGAACAGGCCACGCAGGCGATCGATGGTGCGATGTCGAAGCTGATGCTGCCACGTTCGGTGCAGGGCAAGCTGTCCGGTGAGGCCGGCGGCCTGGATCAGCTGCGCGCGCGCCAGCTGTGGCTGGTGCTGGGCGCCACGCTGGCGGTCTACCTGGTGCTGGGCATCCTCTACGAGAGCTTCCTGCAGCCGCTGGTGATCCTGTCCACCCTGCCCTCGGCCGGTGTCGGCGCGCTGCTGGCGTTGTGGCTGTTCGGCAACGAACTGAACCTGATCGCCCTGCTCGGCCTGTTCCTGCTGGTGGGCGTGGTGATGAAGAACACCATCCTGCTGGTGGACTTCGCGCTGGCCGGCGAGCGGCGCGGGCTGAGCGCGCAGGATTCAGTAATGGAAGCCGCGCGGTTGCGTCTGCGGCCGATCCTGATGACCTCGCTGGCGGCGCTGCTGGGCACGTTGCCGCTGATGCTGGCCAACGGCGAGGGCTGGGAACTCCGGCAACCGCTGGGTATCGCCATTGTGGGCGGGTTGCTGGTCAGCCAGTGGCTGACGCTGTACACGACCCCGGCGATGTACCTGGCGCTGGCAAGCTTGCGCACGAGACGGTGAACGGGTCAGCGCCATCCACGCATGGCGTGGATCTACCGGAGAGCCGCGTCACCACCCCGGCGATGTACCTGGCGCTGTCGCACATACGCAGCGCCAGGCGCATCGCCGGTGCGGACGGATCGGCCTCCAACTCCGACCGACCCCGATCGCGGCCGCACCCCCGCAGGCGCTGGCCGCCATCCACACACGTGCCGCACTCAAGCGGCTTCGGACACCTTCACGTCGCGACGGGCGCGCACGGCCGCGGCCAGTCGCTCCAGCACCGTCACGGTGGTGTCCCAGTCGATGCAGCCATCGGTGATGCTCTGCCCGTAGACCAGCGGCTGGCCTTCCACCAGTTCCTGGCGGCCACCGACCAGATGGCTCTCGATCATCACGCCAACGATGCGCTGTTCGCCGTCTTCCAGCTGAACGGCGATGTCGTCGATCACCTTCGGCTGGTTCTCCGGGTTCTTCAGGCTGTTGGCGTGGCTGGCGTCGATCATCAGGCGCGCCGGCAGCTTGGCCTTGGCCAGCACTTGGCAGGCCTCGGCAACACTGCCTGCGTCGTAGTTCGGCTGCTTGCCGCCCCGCAGGATCACATGGCAATCCGGATTGCCGGTGGTCGACACGATGGCGGTGCCGCCCTGCTTGGTGACCGACAGGAAGTGATGCGGATTGGACGCCGCGCCCACCGCGTCAGCAGCGATCTTCACGTTGCCATCGGTGCCGTTCTTGAAGCCGACCGGGCACGACAGCCCCGAGGCCAGCTCACGATGCACCTGGCTTTCGGTGGTGCGTGCACCGATCGCGCCCCACGCCACCAGGTCGGCGATGTACTGCGGCGAGATCACGTCAAGGAACTCGACACCGGCCGGCAGGCCGAGCTTGTTGATGTCGCGCAGCAGGCCACGAGCAACGCGCAGGCCCTTGTCGATCTTGAAGCTGCCATCCAGGTCCGGGTCGTTGATCAGGCCCTTCCAGCCCACCGTGGTGCGCGGCTTCTCGAAGTACACGCGCATGACGATTTCCAGTTCGCCGGCCAGCGCATCGCGCAGCGGCTTCAGGCGCTGGGCGTACTCGATGGCGGCCTTCGGGTCGTGGATCGAGCACGGGCCCACCACCACTGCCAGGCGGTCGTCACGGCCGTGCAGGATCTGGTGCAGGGCCGCGCGCGAGGCGCTGACGGTGTCGGAGGCTTCATCGTCACAGGGCAGCATCGCCAGCAGCTGGGCAGGCGGTGTCAGCGGTTCGATGGTGCGGATACGCAGGTCGTCGGTGTGCGGGGGCATTGGGGGAGGTCTCCGGAACGTTGAGGGTCCCCAGCGTGGCGGCATGAAAAAAGCCGCCAGGTTCGCTGGCGGCTTTCGGGAATGCGTCTGAAACTTTCTTCAGGGTGAGCGCAGTCCTTCCTCCGCCAGTGGCTTCGGAAAGTAATACCAGTAAAAGCTGGTGGGGGCTGCGTTCATGGGTTCTATTGATAGCACAGCTTTTGCGCAGTGCAAAATGTTTCATCCGCAACTGGGGGCGCGGTTCAGGCGGTACCGAGCGTCCACGCGCGTCCGTTCAGCCGTGGGCTCTCACAGGACTACCGCCCGCGAGGATTCGATCGTCATAGCCGTTCGGGTACCAGTATCGATAGGGCCGCCCGTCCTCAGTCTCAGCTTCATGTTGTTCGATCAGCCCAGGATCCACCCAGGACGGCAATCGATCACGGTCGGACCGGTGCACGAAGTCAGGGCAGCTCACCTCTTCCCTCACCTCAATCTCGTTCTGCACCATCGCCAGATGGATCGCCTCGAAGTCTCCAGCCACATGCACATACTGACCGGTCTCAAGGAAGGTGGCGACCTTCATGTTGCCGCCGACAAAAAGTCCTCCATCGTTGAGTGACGATGCGTATGCATGCGTGCACGTCAAATTGTCACGGATAAAGACCCACCCGCCACAGACGAAGTTCTGCGTGGTGACACTTCCAAGCACCACCACACACCGGAGTTCGTCCAAATCGTTGAGGTGCAGTGTGCCATCTACGCTGACGTCACCGTCGATGATCAGGCAATCGGTTCCCCAATCCGAAACTGCATCTCCGTTCCACACGAATCCGGGCATCCTGCTGAATGCAAGCGGAGGCTCCGACTCTTCCTCGGGCGTTGGCCCCTTGATTCTGTCGCGCATCCTTCGCAGAACCATGGCGCCATCTGAGTCACCTGCTGCCTCGATCAGTCCGTCAAGAAGATGATCCGTGCTGCCATCCAGACTCGGATCTGGCTCGAATTTCGCCTCGATTGTCCCAGTCGCCATCCTCGCAATCGGGCTGGCGTCTCGCTCGAGTGAGGCCTTCGCTTCATCGGCCGAAATGGATTCCGAGCCCAGCCGCGGAGTGTTTCCGTCGGGGAACACTTGCATATCATGATCTCAACGAGAGGTAGGCCATGATCCTGATTCAGCTGCAGCGCATCCATGCAAGAAATCCGAAAAGCGGGATCCCTTGCATTGCATTGACCAAGGCAGCGTGGAAAAGCGCCATGACGGATCTACTTCGCGTGTACTTCGAGGTCCAGCAGCAGGCCTTCGTGGATGTCGGCCCAGCGCTCCAGCACGCGGTCCAGCTCCCGCCTGGCCTCGTCCAGCTGCTCGGGGTTGAGCAGAGAGCGCGCGGTATAGAGATCGGAGACCAACCGCCGCAGGGTCGCTTCCGGGATGGCCACCGACGGCCCTTCCAGCCCCGGCAACTGCAATGCCGGGCTGTCGCCAAGCGGGCCGAACAGCGTCACCTGGAGCGTGCTCTGCATGATCAACTTCCCTGCGGATGGACATGGGCAATGCCCTGTTTACCGCGTCCGGGTGACAGGCGCATGTGCCATGCGCGTCCGGGGTGCCGCTACAAGGCAGCCAGATCGGCCAGGTGCTGGACCATTCCCTCGTCCGCACCCAAGGCGTTGGTGGTGGTGAAGTACTGATGCCAACCGGTGGCGGCAATGCCGGCCACCAGCGCATCGGCGTCCGCGCGGCTGGCGCAGCGCCAGACCGCATAGAACTGCTCGCCGCTGCCGTGCGGCACGTCCGTGGCGATGCGGCCCATCGCCAGTGGGGTAATACGGGCCGGATCGAAGTGCTGCATGCCGGCACCGATACGGGCGAAGAAGGCCGCGCGCTGCTCGGGCGGGAGTGTGGTCCAGGCGGGGGTGGCGGTGTAGAGCTCGATGAAGGTGTGGGACATGGTGGTTCTTCCTTGAGGGTTCGGGGGTTGCCGGCCAGCGGCCGGCACTACCGGAGCGAGCGCAGTGCGCGCTTGCGGATGTAGGCGTTGGCGCCGCCATCGTGTTCGCGCTGCCAACGCGCGCACAGATCGCGCAACCAGTGCGGCCGGGTCTTGCCGGCGTCGTTGAGCCAGTTGCCCACGGAGTCCTGCACGTAGCGCTCCGGGTCGTTGGCCAGTGCTTCCAGCAGCGGCAATGCATGTTCCGGGTGCCGCTTGAACAGCGCGATATGCGTGGCCCAGACGCCGCGCGGGCGCAGCGCCTCGCAGGCGAAGCGGCGCAGGTACGGCGATGCTTCCTGTGTCCACGGTTGCAGGTACTCAAGCGCCTGCATCGGCGCGGCAACGATGTCCGTGCGTAGCGCCAGCCACGCCCATTCCCGCACACCGAAGTGTGGGTCATCGGCCAGCGCGCGCATCTGCTGCAGCTTCCCTGCCAACGTTGCGCGAGCATTGCTGCCGATCAGATAGCAGGCCCAGCCGCGCACGGTATCGGACGCATGATCCTGCCATTGCGCAGGATCGCCCTGCCCGCTTTCGCGCAGCAACCGGGCAGCCAGGGCCATGCGTTGGGTGATGCCCTTGCCTTCAGCATCGCGCATACGGTGCAGCGCGTCATGTTCAACTGCGGGTACCACCGCCTGCAGCAGCGCACCAAAATCCACCGCCAGGCATTCGGCCAGATGGCTGGCGGCGACGCTGCCAGTGTTGAGCGCATTCAATCGCTCAGCCGTCAGGATCCCGCTCATGCCCCACGACCTGTATCGGTGTGCTGCCAGACCTTGTGCAGCAGCTGTGACAACTGCTGCTGTTCTTCTGCGCCCAATCCGCTGAACAAGCCCCCTATCCATTGCGTGTGCTGGTTGAACAGCGTCTCGGCCAGGCGCCTCCCCTGTGTGGTCAGCACGATCTGAAGGCGCCTGCCGTCTTCGGCGTCACTGCGTCGCTGCAGCAGCCCTTCGCGCTGCAGGCCATCGATCAGGCCACTGACCGTGGCGCGGGTGACACCTGCACGCTCGGCCAATTCATGCGGTGGCAGCGTGCCACCGGCACCGTGCAGCAGGAAAAGCACGATGAAACGCCCTTCACTGAGCCCGTGCGGCGCCAGGCGCGTGGCGCAGTCGCGGTCGATGGCCGATGACAGCGACAGCAGCTGGAAGCACAGGCGCAGCTGCGCGACACCGGTATGGCCGCGTCGTTGCGCCTCATCCAGCAGGGCACTGTGCTTGGCTTCCAGCATGGCTCCATCCAATATGATTAGGCGCCTAATCATATTTCAAAAAATAGGCATTACGCCACTGTCCAGGTGATTTCAGGAAACCGGCCCCAGCAGCAGGCGTGCGATCAGTCCGCCGCCATCACGCTGCAGCAACAGAAGCTCGCCCTCATGCCGTCGTGCGACGTTGGCCGCCACCGCCAGGCCCAGGCCGGTCCCACCCGTGGCGCGGCTGCGCGAGCTCTCGCTGCGCTGGAAAGGTTGCAGCAGGCGTTCACGGTCGTCCTCGGCGATGCCTGGGCCGCGGTCCATCACATCCAGCTGCATGCGATTGCCTGCCATGGCGGCGTGCAGGTCTACGGCACCGGCGTAGCGGTCTGCGTTGTCGATGAGGTTGTCGATTGCCCGCCGCAGCAGGAGCCCGTCGCCCCGCCACGGCAGTGTGTCCGGGCCCTCGATGGAGATCGAGACGCCGCGCAGCAGGGCACTGTGCACGCATTCCTCCAGCAACGCGGCCAGGTCCAGCGGTCGCAACTGCAGTGGTTGCAGTTCGCCGCGTGCGTAATCGAGCACCTGCTCGATCATCGTATCCATGCGTTCGATGTCCGCCACCATCCGCGCCGCCTGTGGCGCAGGTGCGAATTCGGCGCGCAGGCGCAGGCCGGTCAACGGCGTGCGCAGGTCGTGCGCTACGGCGGCCAGCATGTGGGTCATGTCCTGTGCCTGCGCGCGCAAGCGATCGCGACCGGTGCTGATCGCGGAAGCCAGCATCTGTACTTCGCGTGGGCCGTCATCCGGCAACGGCGTATCGGCCTGCAGGTCAACCCGTGCGCCGGCCTCGGCCAAGCGCCGCAGCGGGCGTCCCAGGCGGATCGAGGCCCACGCCGCCAGCGGCGCCAGCAGGAGTGCACCGCCCAGCAGGGCGAGCACCACCTGGCGGCGCCAGGTCGCCAGATCACTGTGGTCGCTACCGACCACCCGCCAGCGGCCATCGGCCTGGCGTATGCCCAGTTCAAACGGCGGCCATTGCATCGCGGTCAGCACCGCAGCCTGCGCCTTCAATACACCGGCCCGCGCCGTGGCATCGAGCACCGCACCGCCTTCGATGACCTGCACATCGGGCGCCTTGCGCTGTCCGCTCCAGACCAGGCGTACCTTTTCCGCCGGCACGCCCATCTGCATCGCAGCCAGTTGCGTGAGCCAGTCGCTGGCACTGCCCTGTGGCGGCGAATCCTGCATCGCCAGATGCAGGCCCAGTGGCGCTGCCGCCTGCTCCCCTCGCAGCACCTGCACGGCCTGGTCCAAGCGCATCGGCGGCGGCGCGGGCCGAGGCATCCAGCCAACCACGGCTACGCTGACCAGTGTCGCCAGCAGCAGGCTGGCCAGGGCCAGCATTGCGATCCAACGCGCAGTCGGCCACCGGCTGCTCACAACACCTGTACCTCAGCGTCGAAGCGATAGCCTTCGCCACGCGATGTCTGCACCAGGGCTTCCGCACCGGGTGAGGCCTGCCCGAGCTTGCGGCGCAGCCGGCTGATCGCCAGGTCGACCGCGCGGTCGACGCTGTCACTGGGCTCGCCACGGCTCAGCTGCAGCAGCTGCTCGCGCCCCAGCACCCGCCCGGGGCGTTCGGCCAGCGCCAGCAACAGGCTGAATTCACCACGGCTGAGCACCAGCTCGTTCCCATCCGGCGCCAGCAGGCGACGTTGTTCCGGCAGCAACCGCCAACCAGAAAAGCGCAGTTCACTGGCTACCTGCGTGCGCAGCTTGTCCTGCCGGCGCAGCAGCGCGCGTACCCGCGCCAGCAGCTCGCGCGGGTCGAACGGCTTGGCCAGGTAATCGTCCGCGCCCATCTCCAGGCCGATCACCCTGTCCGGTGCGCTGCCCATCGCCGACAGCATCAGGATCGGAATGGCCCGTGCCTGCAGCCGGCGGCACACCGACAGACCATCCTCACCGGGCATCATCCAGTCGAGGATGATCACGTCCGGGCGCTGGACCTGCAGCAGCACGTCCAGCGCCGTCGCGTCCGCGGCCACCCGCACCTGGTAGCCATGCAGCAACAGGCAATCGGCGATGGCATCACGGATGCTGGCGTCGTCATCGACAACGATGACACGGGCGGGAGTAGGCATGCGGGCAGTATCAGGCAGGTCTGTATCAGGACGGTATCAACGCCGATATTCCCGCGATACGCCGCTGCGCGCCAATGGTCACCCATGATCACTGCGGAGACTTGCCTTGCGCCTCATCCCATTCCTCCTGCTTGCTGCCCCGCTGCCTGCGCTGGCGTCCGATGCCCCCGAGCACATCCTGCCGATGTGGATGCAGGGCGGTCATCCGGCCGTGGCCGTGTCGCTGGACGGGCGTGCCGAACCGCTGCGCTTCGTGGTCGACAGCGCTGCAGGCGCAACCCTGGTCGATGACCGCGTCGTGCGGCGCTATGGCCTGGAGGATGCGGATGCAGAGGTATCACAGGCCCAGGGGGCGAGTGCAGCTTCCGCACGGCTGCAGCGCATGCGCAGCACGTCCTGGCAGCTGGGCAGTTGGCAGCTGCAGGCCCAAGCCATGAAGGTCGATCTGTCGTCGTTGCCGAAGGACGATGATCCGGCCATTGACGGCTTGATCGGCAACGATCTGACCGGGCGCTGGGATACCCGTTGGGACTTCGGCCGCAATCAACTGGCGCTGTGGACACCCGGCGGATTGAACCTGGAAGGACCGGGTTGCCAGCCCAATGCGCTGCCCGGCCGTACTGACGGCCTGCGGCAGTTCGGCTTCATCACGCTTGCACTGGGCGCGCCCGCTGTGGACGCCATCGCCGTGGTCGACACCGGTGCCGCGCAGACCGTCCTCAACGCCGAAGCGGCCCGCGCACTGGGGCTGCGCACGGACGGCAGCGACGCACGGGTGCGGGTGCGTGAAAAGGGCACCGCAGGCCTGGGCGGCGGAAAGCAGGCGACCTGGCTGTACACCCTGGCCGGCATGACCGGCAGCGGCTGGCAGCACCCGTCGATGGAGGTCCGCATCAGCGAACTGCCGGTGTTCAAGGCGATCGGACTGGAGGCCCGGCCGGCGCTGATCCTCGGTGCCGATGCAATGCGCGGCGGCCAGGTGGACATCGGTGCCGGCGCGGCCCGGATCTGCCTGCGCCGGCCGCAGGCCAGCTGACATCTGGCAATGACGCCAGCGGCAGCCTGGCGTAGCATCGCCGTGCGCCCCACCAGGAGTTCCACGCATGTGCCGTGCCACCCTGATGTTGCTGACGCTGCTCCCGCTGGCGGTGCTGGCCGCGCCGCCACCCGTGCCCTCGCCCACTCGCATCGATGCCGAAGCACAGCGGCTGATGCAGGCGGCCCATGCGCGCGGGATGGCGCTGGCGGTGATCGATGACGGCAAGGTGGTGCATGTGGCCGCCTACGGTGAACGCAACGCCGCAGGCGAGCCGCTGCGCACCGACACCGTGATGTACGCTGCGTCACTGACCAAGATGGCCTTCGGCCACCTGGTCGCACAGCTGGCGCAGGACGCGCGTATCGATCTGGATGCCAGCATCGCTACCGCCCTGGACAAGCCGCTGCCGGACTATCCGCTCGAAACGAAGAAGTACGCCGACTACAGCGTGCTGGCCGATGATGCACGCTGGCGCCAGCTCACCCCTCGCCTGCTGCTCAACCACGCCAGTGGCTTTGCCAACTTCGGGTTCCTCGAACCGGACGGCCGGCTGAAGTTCCACTTCGATCCGGGCAGCCGCTACGGCTATTCCGGCGAAGGGTTGATCCTGCTGCAGTTCGTGATCGAACGCGGGCGGCTGGGCGAGGATGTGGGCACGTTGATGCAGCAGCGGGTGTTCGACCGCTTCGGCATGACCCGCACCAGCATGATGTGGCGCGAGGACTTCGCCACCAACCTGGCAGACGGCTGGACCGTGGAGGGCGCCGCCGAGCCGCACGATGAGCGCAGCCGCGTGCGTGCGGCCGGTTCGATGGATACCACCATCGCCGACATGGCCCGTTTCGCCGCTGGCTACGTGCGCGGCGATGGGCTGTCAGCGGCGATGCGCAAGGAGCTGGTGCGGCCGCAGCTGGCGATCACCACCGCCAGCCAGTTCCCTACCCTGCAGCCGGAGCTGCCGAAGGCGCAGCAGCGCAAGGATCTGGCGGCGGGCCTGGGCGTGGTGACGTTCCGTGGCCCGCAAGGCGCGGGCTTCTACAAGGGCGGCCACGATGATGCGGTGGGCAACACGCTGGTGTGCGTGGAGCGGCAGCAGCGCTGCGTGGTGATCCTGGGCAACGATGTGCGCGCCGAAGCGACCTTCCCGGCGCTGGTGGCCTTCGTGCTGGGCGACACCGGCGTGCCGTGGCAGTGGGAGTACGGCGCGGCGAAGGCATTCGTCGAATGAGGGGGCAATGACGCCTGCGCGGCTACCTCGGTAGATCCACGCCATGCGTGGATGGCATTCCTCAACGCGCCTGCTCGAAGAACATCAGGTAGACCAGCCGCCCATTCTCCGGCCGGTCGCCGAAGGCCGGGCCAGCGGTATGCCAGAACCACGGGCGCAGCAGCACCAGGCGGTTGAAGCGCATCGGGATGCGCATGGTCATCTCCCACTGGCTGTCGTCGACGCTGTCGCGCTCGATGATGTCGCGATGCATGTCGCCGCCATTGGCGTAGCCCAGCGCAGCCAGCTCGTGGGCGTTCAACGCCATGCGCTCGGTATTGGTGCGGCGGTGGCGGAAGAACTCGGTACCGCCTTCGCAGTGCTCCGGAGCGCTGAGGTAGAGGATGCCGGACCAGTGCGAATGATCGGTGTGCACCTTGGCGCGACCGACATCGCTGGCCAGGGTCAGCCGGAACTTGCCGTGCGACTGCAGCGGATTGACCGGCCGCAGGGGTTCGTTGACCAGCCGCGATGCGGCCTCGGACAGGCCGTCCAGCTCCAGCCGTTCGAGCGAATTGCGGCCGGGGAACGCGCCCTCCTGCGCCGGGTAGGTCAGGCCCAGGCCGGCCTGGCGCAGGCCGTGCGCATCGGCCGGAGAGAGGAAGTCGTCGACGACGATGAACGAGGTAGGCATGGTCGCCGAGCGTAGCGACGCGGCGCCATGGCGGCAACCGGGCAACAAAAAACCCCGCCTCGCGGCGGGGTTCTTCTTTGCATCGGGAAGACGCGCCGACCAGGGCCGGCAACGTCCGACGCGGGCGTGGACCTTAGAAGTCCATGCCGCCCATGCCACCCATGCCGCCCATGCCACCGGCGCCGCCCATGGCCGGCTCGTCCTTCTTCGGAGCTTCGGCAACCATGGCTTCGGTGGTGATCATCAGGCCAGCGATCGAGGCCGCGTTCTGCAGGGCCGAACGGGTCACCTTGGTCGGGTCCAGGATGCCGAACTGCAGCATGTCGCCGAACTCGCCGGTGGCGGCGTTGTAGCCGAAGCTGCCGGTGCCTTCCTTGACCTTGTTGATGATGACCGACGGCTCTTCACCGGCGTTGGCAACGATTTCGCGCAGCGGGGCTTCCATCGCGCGCAGGGCGATCTGGATGCCGTGGTTCTGGTCTTCGTTGGCACCCTTCAGGCCGGCCAGTGCGGTGACCGCACGGACCAGGGCAACGCCGCCGCCCGGGACCACGCCTTCTTCAACGGCTGCACGGGTCGCGTGCAGGGCGTCGTCGACGCGGTCCTTCTTTTCCTTCATTTCGATTTCGGTCGAAGCACCGACCTTGATCACGGCAACGCCGCCGGCCAGCTTGGCCACGCGTTCCTGCAGCTTCTCGCGGTCGTAATCGGAGGAGGTGTCCTGGATCTGGGTCTTGATCTGGCCGACGCGTGCGTCGACGGCAGCCTTGTCACCCACGCCATCGATGATGGTGGTGTTTTCCTTGGAAACCTGCACCTTCTTGGCGCGGCCCAGGTCCTTGATGGTGGCCTTTTCCAGCGACAGGCCAACTTCTTCGGAGATCACGGTGCCACCGGTCAGCACGGCCATGTCTTCCAGCATCGCCTTGCGACGGTCGCCGAAGCCCGGAGCCTTGACGGCCACGACCTTGACGATGCCACGGATGGTGTTGACCACCAGGGTGGCCAGCGCTTCGCCTTCGACTTCTTCGGCAACGATCAGCAGCGGCTTGCCGGCCTTGGCGACGCCTTCCAGCACCGGCAGCAGGTCACGGACGTTGGAGATCTTCTTGTCGTGCAGCAGGATGAACGGGTCATCCAGGTCAGCGGTCTGCGACTGCTGGTTGTTGATGAAGTACGGGGACAGGTAGCCGCGGTCGAACTGCATGCCCTTGACCACGTCCAGCTCGTTGTCCAGGCCCGAGCCTTCTTCAACGGTGATCACGCCTTCCTTGCCGACTTCCTTCATCGCGTCAGCGATGATCTGGCCGATCGACTCGTCCGAGTTGGCCGAGATGGTACCAACCTGGGCAATCGCCTTGTCGTCGGCGGTCGGCTTGGAGATGCTCTTCAGCTCGGCAACGGCGGCCACGACGGCCTTGTCGATACCGCGCTTGAGGTCCATCGGGTTCATGCCGGCGGCAACTGCCTTGGCGCCTTCGCGGATCAGGGCCTGGGCCAGCACGGTGGCGGTGGTGGTGCCGTCGCCGGCGTCGTCGTTGGTGCGCGAAGCGACTTCCTTCACCATCTGTGCGCCCATGTTCTCGAACTTGTCAGCCAGTTCGATTTCCTTGGCGACGGAGACGCCGTCCTTGGTGATGGTCGGGGCGCCGAAGCTCTTTTCCAGCACGACGTTGCGGCCCTTCGGGCCCAGGGTGGCCTTGACGGCATTGGCGAGAACGTTGACGCCGCGCACCATGCGCGAACGGGCGTCTTCACCGAAACGAATATCCTTGGCAGCCATTGCAGTTACCTCATTGGTAGCGCCGGGCCATGCCCGGCGGCTGGGTGTTTGGAATCAGGGGATGAAGCAGGTCGCGCCGAGGCTCAGCCGATGACGGCGAGCACGTCGTCTTCGCGCAGGACCTTGTACTCGACGCCTTCGCTCTTGTACGAGCTGCCGGCGTACTGGCCGTAGATGACCTTGTCGCCAACCTTCAGCGACGGCGCACGCACGCTGCCGTTGTCCAGCGGCTTGCCCGGGCCGACGGCCACGACTTCACCCTTGGTGGACTTTTCCTTGGCCGAATCCGGAATGACGATGCCACCGGCGGAGATTTCGTCGGCTTCGATCGGCTTGACCACAACGCGGTCGTGCAGCGGCTTGATGCTCATGAGAGACCTCTTAAGTTATTGATTGGTCTGAAAAAGTCTGGCGATGTTAGCACTCACCCCAGGTGACTGCCAGCATCGCTCGCGAAAAAGCCCGACGAATCGGGAGCAGGACAGAGATGGAGCTGCCCCCGGGCCTTTCAAGGCCGTCCCCGGAAAAAATTTCGGTGCGGCCAGGCCCGCACAGCGCGTCCCTGCATGAAGACGTTCAGCCCGGTGAAACGCATCCATTCGGTCCTCGGCGCCCTCGACTTTTGGTGATCCGCGTCGCACTGTCAGATATCTGACGTTCATTTACGACAAAGTGTCACTGGATCGGCCTTAGGCTCGGCCGCGCATTCCCAATCACAAGGAGTTGTCGATGCGATTGCTGTCCCCGCTTGCCGCCGCCTGCCTGCTGGCGCTGGCCGCCGCGCCGGCCCAGGCCGAGGTCTTCATCAACGAACTGCATTACGACGACAGCACCGCCGCCGGTGACGTCGGCGAAGCGATCGAGGTCGTCGCCACCGCCGGAGAGGACCTGTCCGGCTATCGGCTTTACCTCTACAACGGCAGCAATCCTTCGGCCGCCACGGTCTACGCCAACAACCCGGTCCCGGCCGGTACCGCCGCGGGCTGCGGCAGCGCCAGCATCGCCGTGGTCAGCTACCCGACCAACGGCCTCCAGAACGGCCCGAACGATGGCATCGCCCTGGTCGATGCCAGCGGCAAGGTGGTCCAGTTCCTCAGCTACGAGGGCGCCATCACCGCCTCCGGTGGCCCTGCCGCCGGCATGACCAGCCAGAACATTCCGGTGGCCGAGACCAACAGCACGGCGCCGGGCACCTCGCTGCAGCTGACCGGCAGCGGCAGCCAGTACGCCCACTTCACCTGGGCCGAGTCGGCCAGGCAGACCTTCGGCAGCTGCAACAACGGCCAGACCTTCAGTGGTGGCGGCACCCCGGGCCCGAACACGCCGCCGTCGGTGTCCACCACCACCCCGGCACAGGGCAGCAGCACCTTCCCGGCCGCGGCCGATCTGGAAGTGGTGTTCAGCGAGACGGTGAACCTGGCCAGTGGCGCCTTCGCGCTGAGCTGCGGCACTTCCGGCAGCGTGCCGCTGACCTTCCCCGCCAGCGGGCGCAGCGTGAAGCTGTCCACCAATACCGCGCTGGTGGCCGGTGAGGCCTGCCGCTTCGACATCCGCGCCGCGCGCATCACCGACCTGCAGGGCGCGCACCCGGCCGCCGACAGCCGCATCGCCTTCACCGTGGCCAGCACCGGCGGCAATCCCGACCCGGGCAATCCGGGCGTGCCGGCCGGCTACTACTCGAAGGTGAACACGTCCAGCCCGAGCCAGCTGCGCTGCTCGCTGCACGCCACCATCAAGGGCCACACCGCCTACCCGTACAGCGGCTCGGGCACCAGCACCTGGACCATCCTGGAGATTGCCGACGAGGACCCGAACAACCCGAACCGCATCCTCGACGCGTATCGCAACCGCAGCTACGCCAAGGTGACCGATCGCGCCGGCAGCGGCAGTGGCCTGAAGTACAACCGCGAACACACCTGGCCGAACTCGCTGGGCTTCGCCAGCACCACCGGTGACAAGGGCCTGCCGTACGCGCCGTACACCGACACCCACATGCTGTACCTGACCGATGCACAGTGGAACGCCGACCGTGGCAACAAGCCGTTCGCCAAGTGCGACGCCAACTGCGGCGAGCGCGCCACCGAGGCCAACAACGGCCAGGGCGGCGGCAGCGGTGGCTATCCGGGCAATTCCAACTGGGTGCGCACGCCGGACGGCAACACCGGCACGTTCGAGGTGTGGGGCAAGCGCAAGGGCGACATGGCGCGTGCGGTCATGTACATGGCCATCCGCTACGAGGGCGGCAAGGATGCGGCCACCGGCCAGTCCGAGCCGGACCTGGAGCTGACCGACGACCGCAGCAGGATCGTCAAGACCAGCAGCTCGCCGGCCTACATGGGCCTGCTGTCGACCCTGATCGACTGGCACCTGTCCGATCCGCCGGATGATGCCGAGCGTGCGCGCAATGACGTGATCTACAGCTTCCAGGGCAACCGCAACCCGTTCATCGACCACCCCGAGTGGGCAACCCCTGGCCTGTTCACCTCGGCCAAGCCGGCCACCTGCCAGCTGGCCAACTGACCGCGCAACGCAGCGGTCCATCGCCGCCGCCGGGCCCTGACCCGGCGGCGGCCCTATACTCGACGGTCATGTCGACCGTCGATCCCGTCCTGCTGCTGTTGACCACCTGCCCGGACCGGGCCAGTGCCGAGCGCATCGCGCACGCGCTGGTCGGCGAGCGCCTGGCCGCGTGCGTGACCCGCCTCGATGGCGCGCAGTCGACCTACCGCTGGCAGGGCGAGGTGACCACCGACGCCGAGCTGCAGCTGCTGGTGAAGACCACCGCAAGCCGCGTCGATCACGCGATTGCCCGGATCGTCGAACTGCATCCGTATGAACTCCCGGAGTGCATCGCGGTCGAAACCCGGGCCGGCCTGCCGGCGTATCTGGACTGGATCCGGGCACAGACCCGGGAGGACACTGATTGAAGACTCTGTTTGCGCGTGGCGCCGCCCTGTGCGCCCTGTTGTGGCTCTCGCTGCCAGCGTTCGCGCTGGATGAGAAGGACCTGCTGCCGGTGGACCAGGCGTTCGCGCTGACCGCCACCGCCCCCGAACGTGGCCAGGTGCAACTGCAGTTCAAGATCGCGCCCGGCTATTACCTGTATCGCCATCGCACCAGCGTCAAGGCCGACCCGGCCTTCAATGCCGGCGCGCTGCAGATGCCCAAGGGCGACAAGCACCACGACGATTTCTTCGGCGAGGTCGAAACCTATCGCGAGCGCCTGCAGGCCACCCTGCCCGGCACGCCGACCGATGCAGCGGGCACCATCAGCCTGGAAGTACGCTACCAGGGCTGCGCCGATGCCGGTGTCTGCTACCCGCCGCAGAAGCGCGTGGTGCAGGTCACCCTGCCCGGTGCCGGTGCACAGGCCACCGCCCCGGCCCCGCGTGCCGGTGCCGCCAGCCCGTTCAACAACCCGCTGGCCGGTGCCGGCAACAGCGGCGGCCTGCGCCTGCCGGGTGCGGCCAGCAACAGCCAGGCGCTGCCGCTGCCGTCGGAACAGGCGTTCGGCTTCGACGCCATCGCCAGTGACGGCAACACCCTGCTGCTGCGCTTCAGCCCGGCGCCGGGCTACTACCTGTATCGCGACCGCACTTCGGTGAAGCTGGACGGCAGTACCGGGGTGCTGGCCGACAAGCTGCGCTGGCCTGCCGCGCAGTCGCATCGCGACGAACACTTCGGCGATGTCTCGGTCTACTTCAACCAGGTGGAAGTGCCGCTGCCGCTGCGCCGCTCCGTCGCTGACGCGGTCGACAGTACCCTGGTGGTGACCTTCCAGGGCTGCCAGACCGATGGTATCTGCTACCCGCCGATGACCCGCCGGGTGAAGCTGTCGATCCCGGCCGGCAAGGTCAGCGCCAGCACCGACCAGGCACCGCCGCGCAACGAGGTGATCAGCCCGTCGGCTGCAGCGCCACGCGAAGGCGCCAATGGCGCCCCCCTGCGCCTGCTGCCGACGGTGCCCAATACGGATGCCGCCACCCCGGCCGTTGCAGGCGCCGGAAGCGGTAATGAGTTCGCTGCCGATGCGCGCGGTGACAACGCGCTCCGGACGCGTCCGCCGGCGGCCACGCCGAATCCGGACAGGTCATTCGTGTGGGTGCTGCTGCTGGCCCTGGCCGGTGGCCTGGTACTGAACCTGATGCCCTGCGTGCTGCCGATCCTCTCGCTGAAGGTACTGAGCCTGGCGCAGAGCGGCGAAAGCCCGCAGCGCGCGCGCAGCCACGCCCTCTGGTACACGCTGGGCGTGCTGGTCGCGTTCGCGGTGATCGGTGCGTTGATGGTCGGCCTGCGTGCGATCGGCAACGCCGTCGGCATCGGCTTCCAGCTGCAGCACCCGGGTGTGGTGGCGGCGCTGGCCTACATCATGTTCGCGGTGGGCCTGAGCCTGTCCGGCGTATTCACCCTCGGCGGTGGCATCGGCAACCTGGGCCAGTCGCTGGCCAGCCGCAGTGGCCCGGCCGGTGACTTCTTCACCGGTGCGCTGGCCTGCGTGGTCGGTAGTGCCTGCGTCGGCCCGTTCATGGGTGGCGCGATTGCCTACGCGTTCATTGCCCCGCCGCTGAAGGCGATGACCGTGTTTCTGTTCCTCGGCCTGGGCCTGGCGCTGCCGTTCCTGCTGATCGGCTTCGTGCCGGCGCTGGCGCGCCGTCTGCCCAAGCCGGGCCCATGGATGGAAACGCTCAAGCACGTGCTGGCCTTCCCGATGTATGCCACCGCGCTGTGGCTGCTGTGGGTGCTGGGCAAGCAGCGTGGCGTGGACGGCATGGCGCTGGTGCTGGGTGGCCTGCTGCTGTTCGCCTTCGGCCTGTGGCTGTTCGAACGCAACCGCTGGACTGGCTCGCGCGCCGTCACCCTGCTCGGCGTGCTGCTGGCAATCGGTGCACTGGTTCCCGCCTGGGGTGTGACCCAGCTGGCACCACCGGCACGCGCCGCACAGGCCGCCAGCGACAACGTGGTGGAGTACTCGCCGCAGCTGCTGGACCGCCTGCGCGCCGACAACCGCGTGGTGTTCGTGAACATGACCGCCGACTGGTGCGTGAGCTGCAAGGCCAACGAGCGCGCCGTGCTGTCGCGGCCGGAGTTCAAGGAACTGCTCAAGCGCACCAACGCGGTGTACATGCGCGGTGACTACACCAACGTCGATCCGCAGATCACCACGTTCCTGGAAGAGCACAAGGCCGTCGGCGTGCCGCTGTACGTGGTGTACGGCCCCGGCGCGCCGCCGACCGTGCTGCCGACCCTGCTGACCCAGGCAGTGGTGGAGGAAGCGCTGCTGCGCACCGCACGATGAAGTGGCAACGGCCAGCGCTGCTGTGGACAGCGGTGCTGGCCGCCGGCCTAGGCCTGTGGGCCGGGCATCGATTGGCTCCCGCGCCCGCTGCGCCTGAGGCCATGCCAGCGGCACCTGTTGTGGCGGCTGCGGCACCCGTCCTGCAGGTCGGCGACAGCCTGCCCGCGCTGTCGCTGCCCGATCTTGAAGGCCGGCCGCTGGACCTGCGCCAGCACGCTGGCGGTCGCCCGCTGTTGATCAATGTCTGGGCCAGCTGGTGCGCGCCCTGCGTTGAAGAAATGCCCGAACTGGCGCGCTTTGCCGCAGCACAGGGCGACCCAGGCGTGCAGGTGCTGGGCCTGGCGCTGGATACGCCGGAAGACGTGCGCGGTTTCCTGCAACGGGTGCCGGTGGATTACCCGATCGTGATCGAGACCCCGGGACCGCGCGATGCCAGCGTGCAGCTGGGCAATACACAGGGCCTGCTGCCCTACAGCGTGCTGTTCGATGCACAGGGGCGGCTGGTGAAGGCAAAGCTGGGGCCGTTCGCCCACGGCGAGATCGACGGCTGGGTGAAGTGAGGGTTCGGCAGGGTTGCACCCTGCACCCGCTTCAGGCCAGAGCAACAGCCGAAGCAACAGCTACAGCGGGCTTCCTGTGAGATGGCGAGGCACTGTGGGCGTGCGGGGCCGCCGTGAACCCATCCATGGGGGCTTGGTCGCCGCATCCATGCGGCTCACACCCCGCACGCCCACAGTGCCCCGCCTTCGACAAGTTCAAGGCGCTGTTGGTAGGTGTCGACCTTGGTCGACACGGTAGATCCACGCCATGCGTGGATGAATTTCCATCGAAATCGAATACTTCGGCAATTGAACGAGGAGCATCCACGCATGGCGTGGATCTACAGATCGCGGAAATCTGTCGAAGGCGGGGTGGGTCCGGTTGCGGGGGCGTGAGCGCCATGGATGGCGCGACCGAGCCTACAGGGACGTATTTGCGGCGTCCCCCGCAACCGGACCCACCTCGCCTCCCCACAGGAAACCCGCTTTTGCTTCGGCTGTTGCTTCTGAGGTTGCCGGCCAGCGGCCGGCACTACCGCGGGTGCCGGGCGCCGCCCGGCCGATACCCCCTGCTTGACCGCAGCCGGGGCGCCACGGAGAATTCCGCGACTAATTCTCATTTGCTGTTGCGCAGGATGCGGGCGGCAGCCTTCCGGGCCCTCCTCCTTCGATGTTCAAGAACGTCCTGTTCCAACTGCACTGGCTGCTGGGCATCACCGCCGGTGCCGTACTGGCCGTGATGGGCCTCAGCGGCGCCATGCTGTCCTTCGAGGATGAACTGCTGCGCGCGGCCAATCCCGGCTTCGCCGAGATCGCCAAGCACCATGCCGACGGCCAGCTTCCGCTTGAACTCAGCGAACTGGTGCCGCTGCTGCAGGCCGGCAGTGATCGCCCCCTGCAGCGCCTGCGCGTGGATGCCACCGGGCAGCGGCCCTCGGTGGCACGCTTCGCCGGCGGCAAGGAACACTGGGTCTACTTCGATCCGTACAGCGGCGAGCGATTCAGCGCCCTGCGTGGGCAGGCGTTCTTCGATTTCGTCGAGGACCTGCATCGCCACCTCGCCGCCGGCGAGCGCGGTAAATGGATCACCGGCAGCTGCGCCATCGCCCTGCTGTTCTTCACCCTGTCCGGGCTCTATCTGCGCTGGCCGCGACGCTGGTGGCACTGGCGCAGCTGGCTGGCGGTGGAATGGAAACGCAGCGGCCGTGGCTTCCTGTGGAGCCTGCACTCGGTGGTCGGCACCTGGGTGCTGCTGATCTACCTGATGAGTGCACTGACCGGCCTGTGGTGGTCCTTCGACTGGTATCGCAGTGCCGCCAACACCCTGTTGGGCGTCGCACCAGCCGCCAAGCACAAGGTCGCCACCGACACCGCCCTGAACCTGGAGCGCATCGAAGCCACGCTGTATGCACTGCCCGGCGTGCGCACCGGCTACATCGACCTGCGCCTGCCGGAGAAGCCCGGGCAGGCACTGAATGTACGCGTGATGGCCGGTGATCCGTCGCAGCGCGGCGGCCAGCATGACCGCGCGCATGATCTGCTGCAGCTCGACCCGGGCACGGGTGCCACGCTCGATGCCCGCCCCTACGCGCGCCAGGGCGCCGGCGCGCAGCTGGCCACCAGCGTGTTCGCGCTGCACTCGGGCAGCTACTTCGGCGTGCCCGGGCGTGTCGTGGTGATGCTCAGCAGTTTGGGCATGAGCCTGTTCTTCATCACCGGCTGGATGCTCTACCTGGACCGCCGCCGTAGTCAGCGCGCCGCGCGTGGCCTGCGCCAGTCGCTGCCAGCAACGCCTGCCGATGGCGGTGGCACGCCGTGGCTGGTGGTGCATGCCAGCCAGAGCGGGCTGGGCGAACAGCTGGCCTGGCGTGCTGCCGCGCAGCTGCAGGCCGCGGGCCATGCTGTGCAGGTACTGCCATTGGCCCGGGTCGATGCCACGCAGCTCGCGCGTACTGCCCAGGCATTGTTCGTGCTGAGCACCTTTGGCGATGGCGAACCTCCGGATGCGGCGCGGGGCGCTGCGCGACGGCTGCTGGCACAAGCGTCCGATCTGTCGGGCCTGCAGTTCGGCCTGCTCGCCCTCGGTGACCGCCAATACCCGCATTACTGCGGCTTTGGCCGCCAATTCGATGGCTGGCTGCTGAGCAACGGTGCGCGTGCGCTGTTCGAGCGCATCGAAGTCGATGCCGCCTCGGTAGCGGCCCTGCGCCAATGGCAGCTGCAGCTGGGCGCGCTGACCGGCATCGTCACCGATGACAGCGTGCTGCCGGCGGCCACGCGGATGCATGAATGGCGACTGCTCGGCCGCGACCGGCTCAACCCGGGCAGCATGGGCGGTGCCATCTGGCGCATCCGTCTTGCGCCACCGGCCGATGTGCAGTGGCAGGCGGGCGACATCCTGCATATCGCGCCCCGGCACAACGCGCGGCACGCCAGCGCGGTGCTGAAAGCACAGGGGTTGGATCCGCTGCAGCCGCTGCTGGTGGACGGTCACCCACGCACCCTGCTGGCGCTGGCCAGTGAACGCGAGCTGCCCGAGGCCGACGCCGCGCTGGCGGTGCAGGATGCCTGCCTGTGGTTGTCCGGATTGCCAACGCTGCCCGGGCGCGAATACTCCATCGCCTCCTCCACGAATGATGAAGTGGTGGAACTGGTGGTACGGCTGGTCCATGACGAAGCCGGACGCACCGGCCTGGGCTCGGGCTGGCTGTCACTGCATGCGCCAATAGGCGCCAGCATCGCCTCCCGCGTGCATCGCAATCCCGGTTTCCATCGAGTGACCGGTGCACCCATGGTATTGATCGGCAACGGCACCGGCATCGCGGGCCTGCGCAGCCTGTTGCGCGAAGCCGCGCATGCAGGTGAGCACGGGCACTGGCTGCTGTTCGGCGAACGCCAGCGCGCGCACGACTTCCTGTTCGCCGATGAGATCGAAGCGTGGCAGGCCGATGGCCATCTCGCGCGGGTGGACCTGGCGTTCTCGCGCGATGGCGAAGGTGGTTACGTGCAGGATCGCCTGCATGCAGCCGCAGACGCGCTGCGCGGATGGATGCAGCGCGGCGCGGTGATTCATGTCTGCGGCTCGCTGCAGGGCATGGCCGAAGGCGTGGACCACGTGCTGCGCGCTGCGCTGGGCGATGAAGCTGTGGAAACGCTGCTGGAGAACGGGCGCTACCGCCGCGACGTGTATTGAGTCACAAGGGTAGTGCCGGCCGCTGGCCGGCATGACCAGGGGCGTGCCGGCCAGCGGCCGGCACTACCGGAGCAGGATCAGGCCGCAGCGCGCGCCAGCGGCACCGGCTGCAACCGGAACGCACCCACCGCTTCGGCCAGCGCGTGTACCTGCGCCTGCATCTGCGCGGTGGAGGCACCAGCCTCTTCCACCAGGCTGGCGTTGCGCTGGGTACTGGCCTCCATCTGCACGATGGTCTGGTTCACCTGGGCGATGCCGGCATGCTGGTCCTGCGACGCGCTGCGGATACCTGTCAGCAGATCCGCAAGCTGCTGCACGCTGCCGACAATCTCGCCCATCGTGGTGCCGGCCTGTTCGGCCTGCTGGTTGCCCTGGCCCACACGCGCCACCGAATCCTCGATCAGGCCCTTGATCTGCTTGGCCGCCTCCGCGCTGCGTTGTGCCAGCAGGCGCACTTCCGCGGCCACCACAGCGAAGCTGCGACCCTGCTCACCCGCACGCGCCGCTTCCACCGCAGCATTCAGCGCGAGGATGTTGGTCTGGAAGGCGATGCCATCGATCAGCTGGGTGATGTCGCCGATCCGCCGCGAGGCCTCGCTGATGCCATGCATGGTCGCGACCACCTGGCCAACGGCCTCGCCACCGCGCTGGGCCACTGCCGCCGCGCCCTTGACCAGCACGTCGGCACGGCCCGCGGCATCGGCATTGCGGCCAACGGTGTCGGTCAGCTCGTGCATCGACGCTGCCGTCTCTTCCAGGTTGGCCGCCTGCTGTTCGGTGCGCTGCGACAGATCATGGTGACCGGCAACGATCTCACCGACACCGGTGTCGAGGCTGGACGTCGCCTGCTGGATGCGGGTGACGATGCGGCCCAGTTGCGCGACGGTGGCGTTGGCATCGTCGCGCATGCGTGCGAACACGCCCTGCAGCTCACCTTCCATGCGCACGCTGAGGTCGCCGCGCGCCAGCGCCGCCAGAAGTGCCTGCAGATCGCCGAGGTTGGTCTCGAACGTGGCCAGCAGGCGATTGATGCTGGTCGACAACGTACGCACAAAGCCCTGCTTTCCCTCCAGCGCGATGCGACCGTGCAGGTCGCCATGTACGGCGGCGTCGACCAGTGCTGCCACTTCGGTTTCCAGCAGCGTTTCCAGCGCGCGGCTGCGCCACTCCACTGCCACGCCGAGGAAATGCCCTTCGTCGGTGATGGCATTGGCGATCAGCTGGTAGCGGACGCCGGCATGACCGATCTCGCGCTCCTCGCGCTGGCGCACGCCGGCCAGGTTGGCCAGTGCCGGATGCAGGCGTACCGCATCGTTCCCCACCAGATCTTCAAGCCGGAGTTCAAGCTGCTCCAACAGCGCCGGATTGGCGTAGGCGACCTGCCCTTCCGCATCGATCACCATCAGCCCGGTCTGCGCGCTGTCCAGTGCCTGGCGCACGCGGGTGTTGCCGCGGGCCACGGCACGCTCGGTCTCGATGCGCGCGCGCAGGCGCTGCTGCATGTCGACCAGGCGCTGGGCCAGCTGGCCGATCTCATCGTTGGCGTTGTAGACGCGCAGAGTGGTGTCGAGGCGGTCGTCGGCGATATCGCTGGCGAAACGCAGGGTGTCCTGGATCGGCTGGCGCACCGCACGCAGCACCAGCACCAGGCTGGTGATCAGCACGCCTGCCACCAGCAGCAGGGTCAGTGCGAACAGCACGCTCATCGTGCGCGCGCCGGCCTGCTGCCGCGCCTGCGCCCTGGCCAGCGCCGCCACCTGTGCCTGCTGGAATGCGGCCAGCGCCGGCGCTACGCCCGCAGCGGTATCCAGCAGCGACTGCGCTTCCACATCCAGGCCGACGCGGGCAGCGGTATACCCCAGCAATGCGGCCTGATACACCTCCATACCGGTGCGCAGGGTGTCCTGCTCATCCGCGGGCAGGCCCGCCAGCGCGAGATCGAACGGCAGCTTTTCCTCGCTGGCGCGGTCGGCGTGGGTGGAATCACCGTCGAGCAGCAGCAGCGCCTCCTGCCTTCGCATCTTCTGCAGGGACAGCGCCAGCGCGGGCCGCTGCTGCACATCCACCTGCGCCTGGAGGGTGTCAGCGGCCTGCTGCAGCTGCGCGGCGAGGCCGGCATCACCACGGCCCATCTCGTCGACCCGTTCGAACAGGGCGGCCACACCCTGCGAGAACGCGTCGGCAGCTTCGGTCAGCGCCTGCAGGGCCTTGCGCCGGCCAGCATCCATCGGCGTCGCGCGCAGCGCCTGCAGATCAGTCTGCAACGCCTTCTGCGTGGCCAACAGCTGCGCGCGGTCGGCATCATCGAAACTGCGTGCATACTGGGTCTGCAGGCGACGCGCTTCGGCCACCCGCGTGGACAGGCTGGCAGCCAGATCGCTGCCGCGCTGGTAGCTGGCCTGGCTGCGCGCAGCCAGGGCGTTGGCATGGCCAGTCCATGCGTAGACAGCGGCGATCGCCACCAGGCCCAGGCCACAGACCCACAGGGTCGCCTTGAGCTTGTTGGCCACGCTGAGCCGGTGTGGCTGCAGCCACAGCAGCAGGCCGGGGGACGCCGAGCGCAACGTGGCAAGGCGCGTGCGCAGGGACCGGAGGTGGGGAACAACGGCCGACATGACAGACTCCAGGCGGAAGGGCACACCTGTATCGGCCGGCTTCAGGACAACTTTAGAGCTTTCTTCGCCTGCGTCCCCCCGTTGCTGGTGGACGCGGCCTTTGTACCGGGTGCAGGCGACGGAGGCATGACACGGCCGCCGCGCTTGACCTCAACCCCGGTTTGGGGAGCACAGTGGACGCCCCTCCCCCGCCCGGTGCCTCCATGACGACGCTCGATGCCCCCCGCTACCTGCAGCGCCTGCAGCTGGAAGCACCGCCACCGCGGACTCTGGCCGGCCTGACCCTGCTGCAGCAGCGCCACAACGCACTGCTGCCCTTCGAGACACTCAGCTGCCTGCTGCGCGATGCGGTGCCGATCGACCTGGACAGCGTGCAACGCAAGCTGCTTGACGACCGGCGTGGCGGGTACTGCTTCGAACTCAATGGCGGATTGCTGGCGCTGCTGCAGGCATTGGGCTTCGATGCGCAGCCACTGAGTGCACGTGTGCTGCTGGCCGCACAGGACGGCGAACTGACCGCGCGTACCCACCTGCTGCTACGCGTGCAGGTGGATGGCGATGACTGGCTGGTGGATGCCGGTTTCGGCAGCCTGACCCCGACCGTGCCGCTGCGCCTGCATGATCCGCAGCCGCAGGCCACGCCGCACGAACGCTATCTGCTGCAGCGCCTGCCCGACGAGGGTGATTTCGTGCTGTCGGCCGAGTCCAACGATGGCTGGCGGGCGATGTATCGGTTCGACCTGCAGGCGCCGGCACCGATCGACAACGTGGTGGGCAACTGGTACGTGTGCACCCATCCCGATTCCAGTTTCCCCGGCCAGCTGCGCGCATCGCTGACCGGGCCGGACTGGCGCCGTACCATCGGCAGCGGCAATTACACCGAGTACCGCCCCGGGCAGGCGCCGGACAAGCGCCCGCTGCATGATGTGGGTGATGTGCGTGACGTGCTGCAGCAGCGCTTCGGCATGCAGCTGCCGGACGACCCGCGGCTGGACCCGGCCATCAATGACTGGCTGCAGCGCTCCCGCGCCGCGCTCTTGTAGAGCCGAGCCCATGCTCGGCTGAGCTGGAGCGGCTGGGCCAACGGCAGCCGAGCGTGGGCTCGGCTCTACAGAGCTGCGCGCGCCTGCAACGCAATCCGGTTGCCTTCGCTGTCGCGGATCTCGGCCACGCGCCAGTCGCCGGCATCGGCCGGGCCGAAGCGCAGTTCGGCACCTGCCTGCAGCGCGCGCGCGAGGCTGGCATCCAGGTCATCCACGCCGATGTAGATGCGCGCGCCCTGCTCGGAGGGCCGGTAGTCCGCGCCGTGCACCAGCGCCATGCTGGCACCCTCGGCCTCATCGGAGAACGGCAGGTACGCCATCCGGCAATCGTGCAGCAGGATCGGCTCATCCATGACCACCTGCAGCCAATGCTGGTAGAACGCGATGGCACGGTCCAGGTCACTGGCCGGGATTTCCACATGCAGGATCGGGTTCACTGGCACTCCTTGCTCGGTCCACTCAGATGATGCGCAGGGTAATCGCCTTCAGCACCGCGCGGGTGCGGTCGCGGGTGCCCAGCTTGTCGAGTATGGCGGACACGTAGTTCTTCACCGTGCCCTCGGCCAGGAACAGGCTGCGCGCGATCTCCTTGTTGCTGTACCCCCCGGCCAGCAGGCGCAGGATCGCTACTTCGCGTTCCCCGAAGGTATCGGTGGGCGGTGCTTCATCGTGGAAGCGGTAGCGGGCGCGCACCGGCTCGGTGCTGACTGGCAGCAGCAGGGTTTCACCCGCGGCGACGCGCTCGATCGCTTCGCGCAGGTCCGCAGGTGCGGCGTCCTTGAGCAGGAAGCCCTGTGCGCCGGCCTCGCTGGCCCGCAGCAGCAGGTCACTTTCATCGAAGGTGGTCAGCAGCAGCCATGGCGTTGCGTCACCGCGTGCGCGCAGCTGTCGCACTGCCTCGATGCCGTCCATTCCGGGCATGCGGATGTCACTGAGCACCACATCCACGCGCTGGGCAGTCAACGCGTCCAGCAGCGTCTGGCCCTCCTCGGCCTCCAGCACCACGTCCACGCCCAGCCCCTGCAGCAGCGCGCGCAGGCCGGCGCGGACCAGCGCCTGGTCATCGGCCAGCGCCACCCGGATCATGGCGGCACTCATGCCGGCAACCGCGCGGTCAGATGCATGCCGCCCTGCGCGGTTCGCGCCAGCTCCAAACGCCCCTGTACCGCCGCCAAGCGCTCGCGCATGCCGGCGATGCCATTGCCTTCGCGGATGCGTTCGGCGCGTTGGCCGTCATCGCGGATATCGATACGCAATTGGGAATCCTCTTCACTGATCGTCAGCCACACGGTGTCTGCATTGCCGTGGCGGGCGGCGTTGGTCAGGGCTTCCTGCACCAGCCGCAGCACGGTCTCTGCCATCAGCGGGTCAACCACGCGCACGCTCTGGCCGATCTGCAGCTGCAGCTTCGGTCGTGGGAAGGGTGCGGCCAGCGCATGCAGCGCAGTAGCCAGATCGAGGCCGCGATCATCGCGCATCGATTGCACCACCTGGCGGATGTCGGCCAGCAACTCGCCGGACAACTGTTCCGCCAGCACCAACCCTTCGCGCCCGGCCAGCACAGGGTCGGCCGCAAGGGCGCGCAGGTTCAAGCGCATCGCGGTGAGCTTGTGCCCGGCTACATCGTGCAGTTCGCGGGCCAGGCGCAGGCGCTCGGCGTCGCGTGCACTGTCGGCCAGCAGTGCACGTGTCGCCAGGAGATCGGCATTGACGCGGGCCAGATCATCGCGGGCCAACGCAGTGCTGCGCGCGTAGTGTGCGGTCAGTGCAGCAAATGCCTGGAAACCGCCATACAGCAGCACCACCAGCAACGGCTGGGTGAAACCACTGTGGCGCAGCACGAGATACATGGCGAGGTTGGCCAGCAGTGCAATACCCAGCACGAAGCGCGGTGGCCAATGCTCGGCCAGCTGCGCGACCAGCACCACCAGCAGCACCGGGGCAGTACCGGTGCGCGGCTGCAGGGCAACCAGCGCGATCGCCAGCACGGTCTGCAGCACCGCAGCGAATGCACGCACGCGGGTCGGCATTGCCGCCCATCCGTGCACCACGAACAGTAGCAGGAACGTGCCAAGCAACGCCTGGCTGAGGCCGGCACCGGCGCCGTGCACGCCGAACGACAGGCCCACCACCAGCACGGTAACCAGCCCGGCGAGGCTGAGCGGACGCAACAGGTGGCGGAACAGGCTGGGCATGGCCAGATGCTGACCGCCGCGCACGCCGGCGGCAATGGGTCCGGCGCAGAAAGTGACTTCTGGCACGTCGGATCGATGACCACTGGCCCTGAACCCAGCACCGCGCCCCGCGCAGACTGGCTCCACACCGCAGCACACCACCCACTTCCGGAGCCACCGCCATGATCCGCACCGCCCTGCTCAGCACCGCCCTGACTGCCCTGGCCTTGGCCGGCAATGCCCACGCCGCCGATCTGGCCGTGACCGTGCACGACGTCCGCGTGCAGACCGGCACCCTGCGCGTTGCGCTGGTCGACAGCGCTGCCGCCTGGGACGGCAAGGCCAGGCCCGTGCAGGCCCAGCAGGCGGCGCCCAGCGGCGACAGCGCCCACTTCACGTTCAAGGGCATGCCGGCCGGCAGTTACGCCGTGCTGCTCACCCACGACGAGAACGACAACGGCAAGCTCGACACCAACCTGGTCGGCATGCCGGTGGAAGGCTACGGCTTCAGCAACAACCCGCAGGTGATGCGCAAGCCGACCTTCGACGAGGCGCGCGTCGACGTGCCGACCGCCGGTGCTGCCATCGACATCACCCTGCGCTGATTCCCGCATCCAGACCCGAGGCCAGCATGGACCGTCGCCGCTTCCTCCGTACCCTGCTCAGCAGCAGCGCCTGCCTGGCCCTGGGCGCCACCGCACTGCGCAGCGCGCCCGCCTTCGCCGGTGACCCGGCCCGTTTCGCGCAGGGCCTGCAGGAGCACCCGTGGCTGCTCGGCTGGCGCAGCGTTACCAGCGAGAGCCTGGGCCCGGCCACCGTGCAGCTGCAGGGCCGGCTGCCGGTCGGCCTCGCTGGAACGCTGTACCGCAATGGCCCGGCCTGGGCCGAGCGCGATGGCTTCCGCTACGACCACTGGTTCGACGGCGACGGCATGGTGCATGGCTGGCGCTTCAATGGTGATGGCAGTCTGACCCATCACGGCCGCATGGTCGCCACGCCCAAATTCACCCGTGAACAGAAGGCCGGCCGCTTCCAGTATCCGGCTGCCGGCACCAGCGTTCCCGGTGCGCTGGCGGTACGCAACAACGATGATGCCAACGTGGCCAACACCTCGGTGGCGATGATCAATGGCCGCCTGTTCGCCCTGTGCGAATCCGGTTCGGCGTTCGAAGTGGACCCCGATTCGCTGCAGACGATTGGCCCGGTCACCTGGCGTCCGGACCTGGCGGCGCTACCTTTCTCGGCGCATCCGCTGACCGATCGCGACGGCAGCCTCTGGAACTTCGGCTCGATCAGCCTGATGGGGGGCCATGGCCTGCTGGTCTGGCACATCGGTGCGGACGGCCGGCTACGCAGCGCCAATGTGATCGAAACACCCGAGCATGGCTACCTGCATGCCTTCGCGATGACCGACCAGCACCTGGTGTTCGTGATGATGCCATTCGATTTCACCGGTACCGGCGGCAGCTTCTTCGAGCGCATGCAGTTCGCACCGCAGCGCCCCGCGCGCATCGCGGTGGTCGCCAAGGATGCGCCGGACAAGGCGCAATGGTTCGAGGCCTCGTTCGCGGCGATCTACCACTTCGGCGACGCGTTCACCCACGATGGCAGCATCGTGCTGCGCGCAGTACGCCATGACGACATCAACGAAGCACGCTCGCCGATGAAGGAAGCGATGGCCGGTGACGGCGCACATGCGGCCAACAGTGGCGCCAGCCTGGTCGAGCTGCATCTGGACCTGCGTCGTGGACAGGCCCGCTGGGAGACGTTGGGCATCAGCGCGGTGGAGTTCCCATTGTTCGACCCGCGCTCGACGAAAACACGTGGCGCACGGCTGTATGCGCCGACCATCGACGGCACGGCCACTGCACCGTACTTCAACGCCGTGGCCGCGTTCGACATCGCCCACGGGCGCCGCCAGCTGTGGAACTACGGGCCGGACATCATGGCCGAAGAGCATGTGTTCGTGCCGCGTCCGGGCAGCCGCAACGCCGATGACGGCTGGCTGATCGGCACCCTGCTCGACCCGGTCAACAAGCGCAGCGGCCTGGCCGTGCTGGATGCACGCCATGTGGATGAAGGCCCGCTGGCACAGGCCTGGCTGCCGTATGCGGTGCCACTGGGCTTCCACGGCACCTTTGCCGCGCGCGGCTGACTCCACGCCACGCGGACACCGTTGTTGGCAAGCTGGGTCTCCCCTGCCCCGTGGAGTCCTGCATGTCCCTGGCCGACCATCGAAGTACGCTGGCACCGCACGGTTTCCTGCGCGTGGCGATCAACCTGGGCAACCCGGTGCTGGCACAGGGCGATGCGCGCTCACCGCGCGGCCCCTCGCTGGAACTGGCTACCGCATTGGCGCAGCGGATGGGGGTGCAGGCACGCTTCACCTGCCACGAGGCCGCAGCCGCGGTGGTCGCCGCGGCAGGCGAAGACGGATGGGACCTGGCCTTCCTGGCCATCGATCCGGCACGCGCCGACCGCATCGCCTTCAGTGCTCCGTATGTGGAGATCGAAGGCACCTATCTGGTGCGCGAGGACAGCCCCGCGCAGCAGGTGGCCGACCTCGACCGCGAGGGGCTGCGCATCGCGGTGGGGCGTGGCGCGGCCTATGACCTGTTCCTGAGCCGTGAACTGCGCAACGCCACGATCGAGCGGGCGGATACCTCGGCAGCGGCCATCACCCTGTTCGATCAGCAGCGCCTGGATGCCGCCGCCGGCGTACGCCAGCCGCTGGTGGCCTGGGCGCAGACGCATCCCGGCCATCGCGTGCTGGCCGACCGTTTCACCGCGATCCAGCAGGCCGTGGCGGCGCCAGCCTCACGCCCCGCCGACGGGCTGCAGGCGCTGTTCGAGGAAGTGGAAGCGATCAAGGCAGGCCCGTTGCTGGAAGAAGCGTTCGCGCGTGCCGGGCAGGCGGTCACCCTAGTCCGATGATTGTAGAGTCGAGCAGAAGCAGTCGAGCGTAGCTCGACGCTACAGAACGTGGGTACGGCTTACTGGAACAGGTACTTCAGGCCGATCTGCGCACGACGGCCGTAGTACTCCACCTGCAGCGGGCGCTGTGGGCTGCCCTGGTAGTACTTCAACGGCTCGTTGGTGAGATTGCTCAGCTCTGCGAATACCGTCCAGCGATCGAAGGTATAGGAAGCGCTGAAGTCGACCGAGGTGTTGGCGCCGTACCATGCGTCGGTGATGCTGCTGTCTCCATGCGACTCGATGTAGGCCCCCTTGTGGTTGGTGGCCAGACGGGCTGCGAACGCGCCATCGTCGTAGTACACGGTAACGTTGTACAGGCGGTCGGCCTGCCCGGTGATCGGCACGTTGCCGTTACGACCCGGAATGCGCATGCGCGAGTCCATCAGGGTCAGGTTGGCGTTGACACCGAAGTTGCTCCACAGGCCGGGCAGGAAATCGAAGCGGCGCACGAAGGCGAACTCGGCCCCCCACAACTTGGCGTCTTCGCCATTCTCAGGCCGGTAGAAGGTGACGTTGGGGTTGCCGTTGAAACTGCCGGTGCTGCTGCTCTGGAACACCGGATTGCTGATGTTCTTGTAGAACACGCCGCCGGACAGCAGGCCCAACGGACCGGCATACCATTCGGCCATCAGGTCCAGGTTGTCCGAATAGGTCGGGTCCAGGCTGGCGTTGCCGGAGGTGAGGGTGCCATCGGCTTCCATGAACGAGCCACCCGGATTGATGTCGCCGAAGTTCGGCCGCGCAAAGCTGCGGGTCAGGCCCAGCCGCAGGTTGAGATCGCTGCGTGGTGAGAAGCGCACGTTGAGCTGCGGCAGCACCGAGGTATAGCGCTTGCGGCCCAGGTTGGGCACCAGCGCGCTGCTGCCATCGGCATCACGCTCCAGCACCAGCCCGCGCACGTCGGTGGCGGTATGTTCCAGGCGCACGCCGCCGACCACGTCCCAGCGCTCGTCCGGCTTCCAGGTGGCCATCGCATAGGTCGCGTACTGCTTCTCGGCCACGTCGAAGTTGCGGCCCAGCGCTGCACCGTTGGCCACCAGCGCCGAATCGCCCGGTACCAGCACCAGATGCTGCTTGTTCTGCCGGTACCACTCGGCCAGGGCCTGCATCGGCACCACCTGCGAGAAATCGCGGGCGTAGTCACGGCCATTGCCGACGTCGTAGCCACTGCGGTCCGGCTGGTCCATCAACGGGAAGTCCGCCAGGGCCGGCACCGGGCCGCCGGTGGCGGTGTTCCATGCGTAGAACTCGTCGGAGAAGCGCGCGCGGCGCTGCTTGTCGCGGTACTTGGCGCCCATCTTCCAGGTCAGCGTGTCGCTCGCGTCAAAGGTGAAGTCCAGCTGCGCAACCGCCTTGTCCTTCTCGCTGATCGCTACCCGGTACAGCTCGACCGCGCTCAGCGACATCCTCCGCGGGTCCATCGCGAAGCCCGGCGGCAGATGGGTATCGGGGGTGTCGGCGGCAACATTGCCGCCATCGAGGGTGTTGTATGAGTTGCGGCCCAAGCCACGGTCCTGCAGGCCCTGGTAACCGACCTTGCCCTGGTTGAACTGGACCACGAAGTACGCATTGTCGGCACAGGTGGGAATGCAGCCGTAGCGGAAGTCGTTCTCGGCGGTGGCCAGTTTCCAGTCCACCTGGCCGCGACCGAAGGTGTGCTGGCCACCGAACTCGAAGGTCTTGAACTCGGTGATCAGCTCGTTGTGGATGTTCTGCAGCTCGACGCGGTCCCTGTCGAAGCGGTAGCGGTGCTTGTAGTGCGTTTCATCGTCGCTCAGCTCGCCATACTGGCCACGCACGTACAGGCGATGCCCGTCGGCCGGCAGGAACTCCATGCCGCCGTTGACACCGCGGGTGGTGCGCTCACCGGTGTAGTCACGCAGTTCAAGCCGGTAGATGCCCAGGCCGTCGGCACTGCGGCGCGGCTCGAAGTTGTCGGTCGCCCACGGGCGCTTCCAGTAGGTACCGTTGACCAGGAAGCCGAAGCGGCCATCGGCACTGCGGTCACCGTACAGCACGTTGGCGCTGGTGCCGGTGTCGACGGCCTTGTCGTTGTAGTTGCCAGCCACACTGGCGGCGAAGGTGCGGCGCGTCGGTGCGGTGCGGGTGACGAAGTTGACCTGGCCACCGATGGCATCGCCCTCACGATCGGGCGTGAGCGTCTTGCTCACTTCGATGCGCTCGATCAGCTCGGTCGGAAAGAAATCGAATGCCGTGGCACGGCTGGTCGTTTCCTCTTCGGCAGTCGGCAGACGGTCACCGTTGAGGGTGGTCGAGTTCCACTGTGCCGGCAGGCCGCGCACAGCGACGAAGCGGCCTTCGCCCTGGTCACGCTCGATCGACACGCCCGGCACCCGCTGCACCGCCTCGGCCGCGTTGTGGTCAGGCAGCTTGCCAATGCCGTCGGCGCTGACCACGTTCATCAGGTGGCTGGCTTCGCGCTGTGCCTCCAGCGCCATCTTCTCGCCACTGACGATGCTGCCGATCACGGTGACGGTATCCAGGTCGACGGCAGAGGTGGCGGGCACGGTATCGGTCGCGGCCGGAGTGGCGGCCTGGGCGGCCAGCGGGGCATGCAGCAGGGCGAGCAGGCCCAGGGTAAGCGGGTGGCGCGAAGGCAGTGTGGACATGGCGATGGCGGCGGCAAGGGAAAGTGGACCGCTCCGGCGGGAGCGGCGATGGCGGCCACTTTCAATCAGTGCGGTGAAGCGCAGGCGGCATCCACTAGGCAGGTCGGGGCAGCTGTCTAGGCGTTCGTGCCGTGGCAGCTACTGGGCCAGCATGCGACGGCCGGCCACCCAGACCTCGGCCACGTAGTCCGGCGTGGATCCACGCACCCGCAGCAGATCGGCGCGCAGGCCTTCGCCGATGCGACCGCGATCCTGCAGGCCCAGCGCCTGCGCCGGTGCATGGCTGACCGTGGCCACCGCACGTGGCAGGCTCCAGCCCAGCTGCGCGCACAGCACGCCCAACGCCGGCAGCAGGCTGGCAGGCACATAGTCGGAGGACAGCACATCGAGGCAGTCGGCGCGGGCCAGATCCAGCGCCGCCACGTTGCCGGAATGCGAGCCGCCCAGCACCAGGTTGGGTGCACCTGCGACGATCACCAGGCCGGCCGCACGTGCGGCCGCAGCGGCCTCCAGCGTGGTCGGGAACTCGCAGATGCGCGCTCCACAGGCCACGGCTTCATCCACATCCGCAGCCACCGTGTCGTCGTGGCTGGCCAGGTACAGGCCGCGCCTGCGCACCCACTGCAACACCTGTTGCAGGTGTGCAGGGCGATAGCGTGCCTGCTGCGCACGCCGCGCCTGCAGCAGGTCGTCCAGGTAGCCTGTCTTCGTATCGGTCGGCAAACCGTAGTAGGCCGCATAGCGCTGCAGGTTGCGGAACTGGCGCTGCCCCGGGGTGTGATCGGTCAGCGACAGAAGGCGCACCGCCGGGTCATCCAGCAGGGGCTCCAGCAATGGCAGCAACCCGGGATACGGCAACTCGGCACGCAGGTGCAGGTAGTGGTCGCTGCGCAGGCCGCCGGCGCGGCGCGCCTCGACCAACGCTGCATGCGCTGCCTGCAGGGTGCGCACACGCACGCTGTCGGCTTCCACGTCACCCACCGCCAACGCATCGCAGGCGGTAGTGATGCCTGCCGCGAGCAGCTGTGCATCGTGCGCCTGCACCGCCGCCCCAGCCGGAAATGCCACGCCAGGGCGCGGCACCAGGTGCTTCTCCAGATTGTCGGTGTGCAGCTCGACAAACCCCGGCATCAGCCAGTCGCCGCCACAGTCTTCGGCACCCGGCAGGCCCACCCGCCCCTGCCCCACGGCGCGGATGCCAGGCCCATCCAGCACTACATGGCCGTGCACGACCTCGTCGGTCAGCACCAGCTTCAGGTTGTCGAGAATGCGTTCGCTCATGGATTCCACCGTCTGTGTCATGCCGTTGCAACCGCAATGCGTTGATATGCCTTCACGTGCAGTGCACCTGTCTAGTCCAGCAGCCGCAGATGGAGGTTTGATGACCATGACCGACCCGGCCCCGACGCCGCGCGACTCGGCGCTGCCACTGTGGCAGCAGATCGAGCAGGCGCTGCTGCGGCAGATCCGCGAACGGCAGCTGGTGGAAGGCGACCAGCTGCCCTCGGCGCAGGTCCTGGCCAAGCGCTTCGCGGTCAACCGCCACACCGTACGGCGTGCGATCGAGGCGCTGGAGGAGCGCGGCCATGTGCGCACGGAAACCGGCCGCGGCAGCTTCGTGCAGGAGCATCCGTACCACTACCCGATCAGCCGCCGCACGCGCTTCGGCCGGGCCATGCATGACCTGAACGTAGAAAGCCACTACACCCTGCTCGATAGCCGGGTGCAGGTGCCGAGCCGGCAGGTCGCGCGCGCACTTGGCCTGATCGCCGGCGAACGTGTGCATCGGGTGGTGTATTCCAGCCAGGTGGAAGGACGCACGGTGGACCACAGCGAAGCCTATTTCCCAGCGGCCCGCTTTCCGGGGCTGGGCGAGGTGTTCGCTCGCACGCCGTCGGTGACCCGCACGCTGGCCGCCTTCGGGGTGACCGACTACCTGCGCCGGCATACCACGGTCATGGCTCGCCTGCCCGATGCCGGCGTCGCGCGTGTACTCGGACAGTCGACGCGGCGGCCCGTGCTGTGCGTGCACTCGCTGAATGTCGATCCGCAGGGGCAACCGGTGCAGTTCGGCATCACCTGCTTCGCCGGAGACTGGGTGCAGCTGATGGTCAGCAGCGACCTCTAGGAAAAGCGCGGCGGGCATTGCACCCGCCGCGTGCAGCGCCTCACGCTGCGCGGCGCAGTGCCGTGTAGTGGCCGTCCACCAGTTCTTCGGCCAGGCCGAAGCTGAGCGTCATGCCCAGGCCACCGCCGCCGATGGCGTTGACGATGGTCACGCCCGGTGCCGGCTCGGCGACGAATTCGCTGCTGCCATCCAGCAGCTTGGGATAGATACCGTGCCAGGTCTGTGCAATGCGTGCGTCGGGTACCTGCATGAAACGGGACAGGTAGTCGAGCACCTTCTGGTTGATGGTGTGCTCGTCGAACGGATCATGCGTATGTGCATAGGCATGCGAATCACCAATGGTGATTTCACCCAGGCCGTTCTGCGCGGCCATCACGTGGATGCCGAGCTCGATCAGATCGGCATGCTCGGCCTGGTAGCGCGCCTGCAACGGCGCGACATCGGCGGCCTCGCGGAATCCAGCGTAGTGCACCAGCGACAGGCCGCCACAGAGGGCAGCGCCCAGGCGGAACCCGGACGGCTGTGCGGCCAGCCGCAGCATCTGCAGCTTGCAGCGGGTCAGTGGCGCCGCCGCGTACAGCTCGGGATACAGCTGTTCGAACTCCGGACCGCTGCAGACGAACACTTGATCGGCCTCGAACAGGCGGCTGCCAGACCACGCCCGACCGCTCTCCACCGCCGTCACCGGTGTGCGCCAATGGAACTGCACACCGAGCTGTTCATGCAGCACGTCCGGCAGCACGCGGATCGCCTGGCGCGGATCGACCACCAGTTCATCGGCATTGAACAGCGCACCACGCAGCTCGCGCGCGACCAGTGCCGGCGACTTCGCCAGTGCCGCATTGCGATCCAGCAGGCGGCATGGGCGCAGCTGCGCATTGGCCGCCGCATACTGCTGCAGCACGGCCCATTCGTCGTCGGCATGGGCGACATGCAACGAGCCGCTGGGATCGTGCCAGAGGCCGGCAGTGTCGATCAGCTCCTGCCAGATCTGCCGTGAGCGCAGCGCGCGCTCATACAGCGGGCCATTGGGCACGCCGATCGGCCAGACCATGCCGAAGTTGCGGATGGAGGCACCGACAGCGCGTTCATGGCGCTCCAGCACGGTGACCTTGCAGCCACGCACGGCCAGTGCGCGGGCCACGGCCAGACCGACGATGCCGGCACCGACCACCAGGGCGGTTGTGTTCTTCATGGGGATGGACTCAGACGGAGGCGAGTGCCGGCATGCGGGCCAGGCGCAGCGCCTTGTGGTGGAAGTACAGCAGGGACAACAGCAGGCAGGCACCGCCCAGCAGCGACAGATGGATCACGGCACTGGAGAAGAAGCGCACCCAGGACAGCTGCAGGCCGGAGAACTCGTGGCCGAGCAGGACCAGCACGCTGCCGAGGTAGCCGAAGGCATCGGCCAGGTACATCACGAAGCCGACGTTGCCGGCCACCTTGAAAGTGGCGATCAGGCGTTCAAAGAACACGCAGTTGAACGGTACGTAGGCCAGATACAGGCCGAAGCCCACCAGCCCCAGCCACGCCAGCGGATGCAGCATGCCTTCGCGGAACGCCAGCGTGCTCAGTCCTGCAGTGGCCAGGCCAATGAACATCAGCGCGTGCAACGCCATCAGCCCGTTGAGGTTGTTGCGGAACCAGGTCAGGCCGGCGGTCAGTGCCAGCACTGCGAACGCCACCGGCGTTTCGATGGCGGCAAACACGCCGGCGCTGCCACCGTAGCCCAGCTCGCGGAACAGCTCGGCTTCGAAGCTGTCGCGGAAATCGCGGACCACGGTCAGGCACACGTAACACAGGATCATCAGCGCCAGCCCTGGCAGGAAGCGGCGCACGAAGGCACGACGCTGCGCACGGTCCATCGGCAGGCGTGGCGAGCGCTCGCGCAGGTCGGCGGCATCCGGGGCGGGAATGCGTTCGAGCATGCGCACCGACACCAGCAGCAACGGCAGGAACAGCAGTCCGCACAGGAATGGCATCCAGAACTCGCTCACGCCCTGCAGCAGCAGCCACTTGCCGACCGACTTCACTACGCCGGAGGCCATGATGAAGCTGGAGGCAAGGATCGCGCCCATCGCTTCGGTGGTCCGTCGCCCTTCCAGATAGCTGAACACCAGGCCCCAGACCATGCCCAGCGGCAGGCCGTTGAGGAACAGGAACGGGATGTTCCAGGGTGCCGGCACCAGCGCGAAGCCAAGCAGGGCCAGCCAGGAGATGCCTATCAGGCCCAGCAGCAGGCTGGCACGGCGCTCCGCCCGCAGCTCACCGATCACCCGCACGCCGATGAACTTGCTGCACATGTAGCCCAGCACCTGCGCCACCACCAGCCACACCTTGTAGTCGGCGCCGAACAGATGCTGGTTGTCGAACGAGGCGGCTGCAAACGGTTTGCGGAAGGCATACATGCACGCATAGGTGGACAGCGCGGCACTGCCGGCGAACACGGTCAGCGCCAGCGGATGCCCCTGCAGGCGCGCCCACAGCGATGTCCGGTTCATGCAGCGGCGACCGTGCCGGAATGTGCCAGCCCGAGCAGCGCCGGCAGGCGGTCGAGATGATCGATGATGTGGTCCGGCCCGTACGGCAGCAGTTCGGCACGGGTGAACGCGCCAGTGGTGACCGCCACGTTCAGGCCGACACCGGCATTGCGCCCTTCGTTGATGTCGACTTCGGTGTCCCCCACCTTCACCACCGTCGCAGCATCGTTGATACCGGTGCGCTGCATCAGTGCCTGGATCATGTGCGGCGCCGGGCGGCCCGCCGGCACCTCATCGCTGGCCACCAGCGCGTCGATGCGATCGTGCCAGCCGAGTCGTTCGATGATCACCTCGGCGATGTCGCGCGAGAAACCGGTATCCAGACCGATGCGGATGCCGTGCGTGCGCAGCGTGTCGAACAACGCCTCGGCACCCGGCAGCGGTGCGATGCCCGGCGCATGGCGATAGCACTCGAGCATGCGTGCCACAAAGTCGGTATGGATCGATGCCGCGCGCGGGTCGTCCAGCGCGGTCCCCAGCAGCCGCGCGATCGCCTGCGGTTTGGGGTAGCCCATCAACGGGCGCACGTCTTCCACCTCGATGGCGTGGCCGGCGGCGGCCATCGCTTCGGCGAAGGCACGGGCGACCAGGCCCGGGTCGGCAACGGTGGTTCCGGCGATATCAAGGACGGCAAGTCGGTAGCGCATGGCGGCAGGCAGCGTTGAGCGGAGGTGCCCAGCTTCGCTGCGGCCGGCCACGCCCTGATGACAGCGCCCGGACAGGCCGGTGCACCTGTCTAGCCGGTCGGTCCCTGCGCTGCCATGTGCCGTACGTGTTCGGCGGCCTGAGCATGCAGCCAGTCGCGGAACGCGAGGAAGCCCCGATGGCGGGCCGAGCGCTGCGGGTACACCAGCCAATGCGGCCAGTCGGTCTTCAGGCGCTGGCTGGACAGTGCGACCAGCTGGCCGGAATCCAGCAGCAGCCGCGCCCGCGTCACCCGGCCGAGGGCCACGCCCACGCCATCCAGAGCCGCGCGATGGTGCGCCTCCGAATCATCCAGCACCGCCACGAAGCGCGACGGCGGGCTCTGCCCGCTCAACGCGAACCAGGCGCCCCATGCCCCGTCCGGATCACCCAGCAGCGGCCACCGGGTCAACGGCACACGGTCGACGCCTCCCATGCGTTCGATCAGTGCCGGGCTCGCCATCGGCACCAGCCACTCGTCGAACAGCGGCTCCACCACCAGGCCCGGCCATTGCCCGCTGCCCAGACGCAGCGCGGCGTCGAACTGGCGCTGCCGCTCGAAATCAATCAGGCGTTCACTCGACTGCAGGTTGATTTCGATCTGTGGGTGCTCAGCCACGAAGTGACCCAGGCGCGGCACCAGCCACGCCGACGCCATCGACGGCACCGCGCTGATCGTCAGCACGTGCTCGGCGCGTGCGGCATAGGGCTGGAAGGCTTCATTGATCGCATCCAGGTGCGGCCCCACCTGGTCGAGCAGGCGCTGCCCCTCAAGGGTGAGGGTGACACCACGCGGCTGGCGGATGAGCAGTGGCTGCCCGAGCCGTTCTTCCAGCTGCCGCATCTGGTGGCTGAGCGCGCTGACGGTCAGGTTCATCGACGCCGCCGCGCGCGACAGGTTGCCGAGCCGGGCGGCGGCCACGAAGCCCTGCAGGGCATGGAGCGGTGGGCGGGACATCAGGCTTGAATTCCTCTCAAGGCAGGCTTGCGGAAATGTAGCTTTTTGCCCGTCCATGCTGCCCGTATCGTGCAATCCACTCAAGTGGAGGCACGCTCATGAACATCTTCGGCGGCTTGTTGTTCCTGCAGGGCCACGTGGCCAGCGCCGAGCTGGCACGTCAGCTGGCCAGCCCGTCCCCGACACCGCCGCCCGGCAGCATTCCCGGTAGTGCCGGCCGCTGGCCGGCAACCTCGCCGACCGGGAAGCCTGCAGCTGCCGGCCAGCAGCCGGCGCGCCCCTAACGCTGCAGCGCTTCCTGCACCGCGGCAGCCACGTCGGTGTTGTCGATGTAGCTGCCGTCGTTCCAGCGCACATGCTGGCGATAACCAGCATCGACACCCCGCACGCGCTTTCCAAGCAGCTCCGCGCCGGCGCCCTTGGCCCACAACGGCACCAGTGCATTGGAATGGTTGCCGGTGGGACGGAAGCTGATCCCGGGCATGTGGCCACGGCCGTTGTTGCGTACCGGCGCGAAAGCGACGTTCTGTGCATCCGGGCCCATCGGCATGCTGTTGTCGTGGTCGGTGGTGACGATCAACAGGTTGCGCTCCCAGCCACCGTTGCGCTCGATCCAGTCGACCACCGCCGCCACCGCGTCATTGAACTCCACGGTTTCCTCGATCAGCCGGCCGTACTGCGGCTGCTCACTGCACTGGCCGTAATGCCATTCGGTGCCACAGGCGCTGGTATGCGCCGCCCAGTCGGTGGCGCCGCCTTCCACCATCAGGAACAGCCCCTTGGGCGAACGCTGCTGCAGGAACTGCAGCGCGCCGCGGGTCATGGTCGCCAGATCGGGCACGCTGTCGATCTTCCTCACTCCCGAAGGCGTGGCTGCATCCTTGCCCAGCACCTGCAGCTGGCGCGCCTGCTGCAGTGTGTTGGCCACGCGCGGTACACCGATCAGCGGCCTGTCGGCCGGCAGCCGTCCCTGCGCGAGCGCGGCGAACGCTTCCTTGCTGCGGATCAGGCGCCACGGCCCGGACGGATTGCCGCCGATGGTGCTGCCCGCTTCCAGCTGCTGCCAATCCTGCTGCGACACCCACTCCCATGGATTCGCGCAGCCCTCTGCCTTGGCGGCGTCCGTGCCTTCGTTGCAGGCGCGGCCGTCGACACTGTAGCCCGGGCCGCCGGTGCCCATCACCAGGTCCATGTGACCCTGCGCCAGCATCTGGTGGGCGATGGCGTGGTAGTTGTTGCGCGATACGTTCTGCGCCGCGAATGCGGCGGGTGTGGCGTGCGCGAACGGCACCGAGGTGACCACGCCGGTGGCCATGCCCAGGCGCTTGGCGCGCAGCGTATTGAACTCCACGGGTTGGCCATCGTTGTTGAAGTTGATGGCGTTGTTGTAGGTCTTGATGCCCGAGGACAACGCGGTGCCTGCCGCCGCGCTGTCGGTCGCCACCGCCGCCAGGTACTGGTAGCCGACAAAGGGGAGGTCCTGCGCCGGCACCGGCTCGGCATCCCATGCCTTGCCGGCGTCGTAGCCAAGCGTCTGCGCGGTGTCGCCGGTCGGCTGGCTGCTGGCGTTCAGCGGGAAGGTGGTCACCGCCAGGCGCTGCGGGAAATCCGCATAGGGGGCGCCTTCGCGGCTGCCGTACTGCCAGTAGGCAGCGGCATCCCAGGTACCCCAACCCGCGCCGTCATTGATCATCACGATCACGTTGTACGGACGGACTTGACCGGAGGGAACGGCCTCGGCGCGCAGAGCGGGCTGGCAGCCGCCAAGCCCGGCCAGCACAAGCAGCAGCGAGGAGTGGAGCCAGCGGCATGGAATGCGTGCAGTCATCGGATGTCCCGTCGGGCCATCGGCGGCCCCCAATGACGATACGTTATATCGTTGCAATATTTCAGCTTCGTGCAGCCGCCGCGCACTATCCTCCAGAGTCCCCACTGCCATCGTCGCTTCCATGCCGTCTCCTGCTCCTGCGCGTGCACCGCTGTCGTCCATCACCCTCGATGCGGCAACCTTTGCGGTGATTCACCAGCACAACGCGGACATCACCAGGCAACCGGCCTCACTGACCAAGCTGATGACCGCCTACGCGGCTTACGAATGTGTCGAGGAGCGCGGGCGCTCGTGGGGCGACGAAGTCACCATTGCCGGCGACGACGTGCATGCGGTCGCCGACGATGAAACGCGCATGGGCCTGGTACCCGGCGAAACGGTCACGCTCGCGCGCCTGCTGGAAGGGTTGATGATCGTCTCCGGCAATGACGCGGCGCTGGCGATCGCGCGCCACCTGGACGGATCGCAGACTGCGTTCCTGGAGCGCATGAACCGACACGCACGCCAGCTCGGCCTGCGCAGCACCTGGTTCGCCAGCGTCTCCGGCATCACCACGCCGCACCATGCGTCCAGTGCGCGTGACATGGCGGTGCTGGCCGCCTGCCTGTTGAACGATCATCCGCAGATCCTGGCGATCACCGCGCAGCGCGCGTTCGAACATGGCAGCTTCAGCCGCAACAACCAGAACGCCCTGCTGGGCGATGACGGCGTGGATGGATTGAAGACCGGCTATACCCGGGCTGCAGGCTTCTGCCTGGCGGCGACCGCGTGCCGGCCGGTACCCGGGCGTGCGCAGCCGGTGCGGCTGATCACCGTGGCCCTGGGTTCTGAAAGCCGCGAGGCACGCGATGCACGGGTACGTGAGTTGCTGGCTGACGGTTTCGCTGCGCTGGCCGGCACCACCATCGACGCCTGAAGCCGATCAGCGGCGCTTGACCGTAGCCACGATCAGGCGCTGCAGTTCGGCTTCGGCGTCGCGCTTGTCCAGTGCCCCGGCAACCACGGCTTCGGACAGGGCTTCGGCCGCACCGAGAATCGCCCAACGCCCCGCCAGCGGCACCGAGCCGTCAGCGGCGAACGTGCCCAGCCAGGCGTCGCAGTTGTCGATGAAATCCTGCTGGTAACGCCGGCGCACCTCATGCAGCTCCGGCGCGCCGACCAGCGCGGCGAGGATGCCCTGCACTTCACTGCCCTGGCTGAGGATGCAGTCGATGTAACCGGAGGCGATGGCGGCCGCACGATCAGCCAGCTGTGCCCTGGCGCGGCCGATACGCTCGTGGAAGACCACCGTCTGCCGTCCGTCGTAGTCATCGTAGAGCGCGGCCAGCAGGCCGTTGCGGGTCACGAAGTGGTCGTAGGCCACCGGCTTGGTCACGCCCGCCGCTTCGGCCAGCCGCCCCAGCGTCAACGCATCGGTGCCCTCCTCGCCGACCAGCGTCCACGCCACCTCCAGCAGCTGGCGGGCGCGTTGCTCTCGGGTCAGGCGGCGGCGCGTGGGAGCGACGTTGGCAGGCATCGGCGGAACACGGCGATCAGTCCATTGGAGTACCGATTTTACGGCCGATTTCCACCGCAGTCTGCAGGTGAGCCTGCGCAGCGCCACTGTCGGCGTCGAGCAGCAGTTGCGATGACAGCATGCGTGCACCGCAGTAGTCGAAGATGCCCATGTCGATCTGGGTCTTCATTGCGGCACCATAGCCGCGCCGTTCGATCATCTCAGCGCCCACACCACCGACGCCGACCAGGTGCACGCGCAGGCGCTGCAGCTTCTTCTGCACCTTGCCATCGGCGCCATCCTGGTAGGCCCAGCCCTGGGTGAACACGCGATCGATCCATCCCTTCAGCAGCGCGGGGAACGACCACCAGTACAGCGGATAGACCAGCACCAGCGTGTCGGTGGCGTCCAGCCGTGCATGCTCGGCGGCCACATCGGCCGGCACCACGCCGGTGCCACGGAACAGCGCCTGGTCCTGCGCGGTGAAGCGCGGGTCGAAACCCTCGGCCATCAGGTCGGCGTGGGCCACCGTGTTGCCGGCATCGCTCGCAGCGATGGCCTCCCCGATGCGCCGGGCGATGGCATGGGTGAGCGAACCGGGTTCGGGATGGGCGGTGACGATGAGGCTATGCATGCAGGGGCGCTCCAGAATTCATTACCTACCAATGGTAAGTATCAATGCCCGGCACACCAGCACCACCGGTGGGACGCTGTTTTCACACCCCGTATAGTGCCGAGGTTGCCTGTGAGATACCCGACGATGCGCCGATACCTGCTTGCTTCATTGATGTACCTGTTGCTGGCCACCCCGGCACCGCCTGCCCTGGCCGGCGAGCTCACCCCGGCCGAATCGGCCGGCCTGCGCCAGGACGTACAGGCGATGTTGACCGCATTCGCCCAGGGCGATGCCGAGGTGATCATCGCCCGCACGCATCCCAGCCTGAAACGTCTGGCCGGTGGCGATGAGACCTACGCCCAGTCGACCCGCGATACCGTCAAGGCATTGCACAAGGCGGGCGTCGTCGTCATCAGCGACGAAGCGGGTGTACCCGGCCGCACCTATGCCGCCGGTGACGAGGAAGTCTGCTTCGTACCGCGGCAGTCACTGCTGCGTGTGCGCGAAACCGCTATCCGCAGCACCTCGTTCATGGTTGCCGTGCGCCACGTCGGCACATCGCAGTGGCGCTACCTTGATGGCGCCGGGCTGATCGACAATCCAGCGATGCTCCGGCAGCTGTTGCCGGCACTGGAGCCGGGCGTGATCCTGCCCAAGGGCGGAGTGGAAACCCTGTAGCGCAATTGCAGGGCGTCGGTACGCTCCGGCGCATCCATCCACGCATGGCGTCGCTCTGCTGGCTGTCCGCTAGCGGAACAACGCGTTCAACGCCGCGCCCGAGGCCGCCTGCTGCAGGCCATCGAAACGACCGTCCTGCACGATCGGCTGTGTCGCCTGCATCAAACCTCCCCACGCGGCGCGCGCCAGCGCCCCCCCCAGGCTGACCCGGCGCACGCCGAGTGCGGCGATGTCCTGCAGGCTCAGCGGCGTCGGCCCACCGACCAGCAGGTTCACCGGCTTCGTTCCTGCTGCGGCAACCACCGCACGGATCTGCTCGGGGGTCGTGATGCCGGGTGCGTACAGCACATCGGCACCGGCCTCGGCATAGGCGTGCAGGCGCTGCAGCGTGTCCTGCAGGTCGGGCACGCCCACGAAGAAGTTCTCGGCACGCCCGACCAGAAGCACCTCGCCGCCTGCACGGTCGATGGCCGCACGCGCCGCACGCAGGCGTTCGACCGCCTGGTCGATCGGGCGCAGCGGTGCATCGGCCACGCCACTGGCGTCCTCGATCGACAGCGCCGCGATGCCGGTATCGATCGCTGCGGCCACCGCCTCCCCCACCGCCTGCGGCGTGGCGCCGAAGCCATCACCGAAATCGGCATTCAGTGGAAGTGCTGTCGCCGCCGCCATCAGCCGCAGGTGCTCCAGGGTGGCCTGCAGCGACACCGCGCCATCCGGTCGCCCTTCGCTCCAGGCGCAGCCGGCACTGGTGGTGGCCAACGCCAGGAAGCCCTGCCGCTGCAGGTAGCGCGCACTGCCCACGTCCCACGGATTGGGCAGCACGAAGCATCCCTGCGCGTGCAGCTGGCGGAAAGACGTACGCTTGTGCTGTGTGTCGGCATCGGGCGAGGTCATGGCGGGGCTCCGGGGCGGTGGACCTGCACCGTAGCCCGCCGCGCGGTCGCACTCAATGGCGTCGAAGCCGGCCATGCATGAGGTGATGCTGCCTGCTTATTGGACGCCACCGGCCGCACTGCCCGAGCGTGCCTGCTTGCCCACGCCAATGCCGCCACGGAGCCCTTCATGCAACCTGACCCGCATATCTTCATCGCTGACGGCGACGATGACGCCCACTGGGCCGACCTGCTCTCGCCGGCACGGCGGCGCCTGATCGCCTCGGCCGGGCTGGCCGCCGGAGGCCTGGCCAGCGCCTCGACAGCCTCGGCATCGCCCCATGGCGACGTTGTGGCGAACACCACCGAGCCTGGCCGTCCCGGCTTCCGTGCCATCGTGCCGCCGGCGCCCAAGGGGCGCAGTCCCTGGGGCCAGGCCACGGCCAGCGAACCCACCCCGCGGCCAGCCAGCGTCCGTCCCGGCGAGGCCACGCTGCCCACCAGCCCGCGCGCCTATACCGACATCAAGAGCTATCACGCACATATCTACTTCGATGAAGACAGCTTCGAGAAGGCCGCCCTGCTGCGGCGCTGGGCGGCCGAACGCTTCCCGGTGGAACTGGGCAACTGGAACCTGGAGCCGCGCGGCCCGCATGTAACGCCGTCGTTCTACTTCGGCTTCAACAACGACCTGCTGCCGGTGCTGGTGCCCTGGCTGCAGCTCAACAGCCTGGGGCTGACCATCCTGATCCACCCCAACACCGGCGATGGCCGCGCCGACCATCTGTACTACGCCCTGTGGGTAAACCGCGCACAGCCGGTGAACGCCTACAACTGGCCGGTACCCAAGCCGGGCGAGCGGGAGGCATTGGAAGAGGTCTTCCCGAACGTGGTGCCGACGGTGCCGCTGGAGACGTGAGCGGGTGGGTGGCGGGGATGGTGCGTGGCGTGCTGCGCACTTCGGGCTGCCCTTCGGTGGGTGCGCAGCTTGCTGCGCACCGAACTTCCTTCATCCCCGCATGGCGTGGATCTACCGACCGGCGGTCCCTCATCCACGCATGGCGTGGGTCTACCGCATCACCGCCCATGGCAGCATCAGCCCTGCCCCTGCCTGCCGCCATCGTCGGCCTACGTGCACGCATCCCCCGCCCGCACGGCGTTCAGCGCGCCTTGATCCGCCGCCCCGCATAGGGCCGCAAGCGCTTCGGCAGATTTCAAACATACGATTGAAACGCAGCAAACTTCGCCGAACTGGACAGCATCCGCCGGTTCCGCCAGACTGCCGCCCTTTCCCGTCTTCCGGATCCCATGGCGAAGCTGCTGGTCCTGCACGGCCCCAACCTCAACCTGCTCGGCACCCGCGAGCCGGAGGTCTACGGCCACACCACGCTGGCCGACATCGACCAGGCGCTGGCCGCGCAGGCAGCCGCCGCCGGGCACGCCGTGGAGAGCCTGCAGTCCAATGCCGAGCATGTGCTGGTAGATCGCGTGCAGGCTGCGCGCAACGACGGAACCGCTTTCATCCTGATCAACCCCGCCGCCTTCACCCACACCTCGGTCGCCCTGCGTGACGCGCTGGCGGCGGTGGCGCTGCCGTTCATCGAGATCCACCTGTCCAACCCGCATACCCGCGAACCGTTCCGCCAGCACAGCTACTTCAGTGACAAGGCGGTGGGTGTGGTGTGTGGTTTCGGTGCCGACAGCTATCGCTATGCGATGGATGCGGCGCTGGTGCGCGTACAGGCGGCCGTCGCGTGAAGGTGCTGCCGCACGTGCTTGCCAGCATCCTGCTGTGGGCCGGCCTGTGCGGTACCGCCGCGGCATTCGACCGCAAGGACGAAGGCATCGACTGCGCGCATCCGACCACCACCATGGAGAGCGACCTGTGCGCCTCGGACATGGCCGCGGCCGCTGACGCCGAACTCAATACCGTGTACGCCCTGGCGCGCAAGCAACTGCGCACGCCGGCCAAAGGCGGCAGCTGCAGCTACTGCGGCGATGCCGAGCAGCAGCTGGTGCTGGCGCAGCGCGCCTGGGCGCAGCTGCGCGACCACGACTGCAACGCGGTCTATGCCCTCAATTCCGATGGCACGGCACGCAACGGCGCACAGATGCGCTGCCTGACCACCCTCGCGCGCGATCGTACGCGTCAGCTGCGCGAATTCTACGAACTGCTTTGACCCGAGCGCGCTGCGCTCCCCACCACACTGACATCAAGAGCAAAGAGGCCACCATGGATCTCCGCAAAATCAAGAAGCTGATCGACCTGCTGGAAGAGTCGAACCTGGCTGAAATCGAAATCAAGGAAGGCGAAGAGTCGGTGCGCCTGTCGCGCGCCCCGGTGGCCGGCTATGCCGCCCCGGTCGCCGCCCCGGTGTACGCCGCTCCGGCCGCTCCGGCGCCGCAGGCGATGCCGATGCAGTCGCCGACCGAAGCCTCGACCGGCGGCACCGCCAAGCCGGGCCCGGCGCTGCCGGAAGGCCACGTGCTGCGCTCGCCGATGGTCGGCACCTTCTACGCGTCGTCCGCCCCGGACAAGCCGGCCTTCGTCACCGTCGGCCAGCAGGTCAAGGAAGGCGAGACCCTGGCCATCATCGAAGCAATGAAGATGTTCAACCCGATCGAGGCCGACAAGTCCGGCACCATCGTCGCCATCCTCGGCGAGAACGGCCAGCCGGTGGAATTCGACCAGCCGCTGTTCGTGATCGGCTGAGGGGCACGCCATGCTCGACAAAGTCGTCATCGCCAACCGAGGGGAAATCGCGCTGCGCATCCTGCGCGCGTGCCACACCCTCGGCATCCGCACGGTGGCCGTGCACTCCACGGTCGACCGCAACCTCAAGCACGTGGCCATGGCCGACGAGTCGGTCTGCATCGGCCCGGCGCCGTCGCCGCAGAGCTACCTCAACATTCCGGCGCTGATCGCCGCGGCTGAAGTCACCGACGCGCAGGCGATCCATCCGGGTTACGGCTTCCTGTCGGAGAACGCCGACTTCGCCGAACGCGTGGAAGAGTCCGGCTTCATCTTCATCGGCCCCAAGGCCGACACCATCCGCATGATGGGCGACAAGGTCGAAGCCATCCGCGCGATGAAGTCCGCTGGCGTGCCGTGCGTGCCCGGCTCGGGCGGCCCGCTGGGCGATGACATCGTCGCCAACACCAAGATCGCCCGTGAGATCGGCTACCCGGTCATCATCAAGGCGGCCGGTGGCGGTGGCGGTCGCGGCATGCGCGTGGTGCATGCCGAAGCCTCGTTGAAGACCTCGATCGAAACCACCAAGAGCGAGGCCAAGGCCGCGTTCGGCAATGGCGAGGTCTACATGGAGAAGTTCCTGGAGAACCCGCGCCACGTGGAAATCCAGGTGCTGGCCGACGGCCAGGGCAACGCCATCCACCTCGGCGAACGTGACTGCTCGATGCAGCGCCGCCACCAGAAGGTGGTGGAAGAAGCCCCGGCACCGGGCATCACCGCCGAACAGCGCGAACAGATCGGCAAGGTCTGCACCGAAGCCTGCGTGCGCATCGGCTACCGCGGCGCCGGCACCTTCGAGTTCCTGTACGAGGACGGCCGCTTCTACTTCATCGAGATGAACACCCGCATCCAGGTGGAGCATCCGGTCACCGAAATGGTCACCGGCATCGACCTGGTGGCCGAGCAGCTGAAGATCGCCGCCGGCCAGAAGCTGTCGATCAAGCAGAGCGACGTGGTGCTGACCGGCCACGCGATCGAGTGCCGCATCAACGCCGAAGACGCCGAGACCTTCGTGCCGAGCCCGGGCACCATCACCGGCTTCCATCCGCCGGGCGGCCCCGGCGTGCGCGTGGATACCCACATCTACAGTGGCTACCGCGTGCCGTCGAACTACGACTCGATGATCGGCAAGCTGATCGTGCACGGCCCGGACCGCGAAACCGCCATCGCCCGCATGCGGGTGGCGCTGAGCGAGATGGTGGTCGACGGCATCAAGACCAACATCGCCCTGCAGCAGCGGATCATGCGCGACAAGGGCTTCCAGGCCGGTGGCCAGAACATCCATTACCTGGAAAAGCGTCTTGCCGAGCGCAAGAACAAGCCGATCGCACTGACCTGATCGGCAGCAGGTGCTGGACATGAAAAGGGCGGGGATATCCCCGCCCTTTTCGCGTTCTTGCGGTAGCGCCGGGCCATGCCAGGCGGCTTTCCATTGCCACCATCCACCCGCCGGGCATGGCCCGGCGCTACCGGTGTGGCATCAGCGCTTGCCGCCCACTTCGGCCGGGATCTGCGAGTTCGCCAGCGGGCGAACACCATTGGGCGAGCTCGGGTCGACGATCACCATCGTCTCGGTGGACCCATCGGGCCACACCACCTGGAAGGTACTGCCTGCCGGCAACGAAGCAAACGGCATGCCGCTCTGCGCGCGATAGACCGCAGCGACCTGGCTGGCACCCACGCGGCGCACATCTTCCTGCGCCTTCACCGTGGTCAGTTCCACTTTTGACAGATGCCGGTAACGATCTTCATAGGTGTCGATCATCAACAGCCCGACCGCGCCGGCCGAATAGGCCACGAACAGCGCCACCCAGAACCAGAACTTGGCTCCATGCAGGAATCGACGGTAGTTCATTGCCCGCCCCTCTTTCCAACCAATCGCTTGATCCACTGCTTCATTTTCCCCGCACCTTGCCGCGAAACCGCAGCGTCATACACGAAATCCCGGAAATCCTGCGTCCCATCCTGCGAACAGATCCCTCCATTCGCACAAAAACTGTTGACCAGCACACTGTCGGCACCACACGGTAGACCGAGCTCGCAGGCCGCAACCCGCCATGCCAGTTCACTGAGCTGTTCTCCCGCCACCAGGCCAGTGAGCGCCTGGTCCCCCGCCGCGCGCACGCCCATGCCGGGTGCAATGGCCATGAAGGCCTCCGGATCGCGCGATGTGCGCACCCGCTCGACCAGGTCACGGCGGTACTCGGGGCTGTCATGCAGCGGTTCGCCTTCGGCAAACAGCGATGCTTCCGCTGCGAGGTTGCCCTGCGTGGCCGCCTTGCGACGCTCCGCCAGCACCAGCGCAGACCCCAGCCTGTCGCCCGGCACGAAGCCGCCACAGCGCTGCGCCACACGCTCGCGTGCCTGCACCATCGCCGGTGCAGCGGTCAGGCCCAGCCCGGCCAGCACATTGTTGTCCAACCGATAACCGCCCGGATCGATGGCGTACTGCGCGCAGTAGTCGTAGACCCGGCTGAGCATCCAGCGGGCTTCGTGGTTGCCTTCGTCGGCCTGCACGCGCAGGCGCTGCGCATAGGCGTACAGATCGGTCGCACCCTCGATGTCCGCGCGCAGGTCCAGCGGCAGGCCCGAAGGCAGCGCGTTGCCGCGCTCGAACGCCGCAAGGCGACGCGCCAGCGCTTCCGGCACGACCGGCAGGGGCGCGGCATCGCCCGCCGCAACCTGCGCCGTCGGCAGCTCGCCTGCGGCCACCGGTACCGATCCGGCATGGCCGCTGGCCCGATACCCGGCCACGCCCAGCACGGCCACCGCCGGCAGCACGAGCAACCAGGTTTTCAGGGGCGGAGCAAAGGCCATTGGCGGCAGTGAGCGTTCACGGCGCACAGGAAAGCACCAAGTTTAACAAGACCCGACACCCCTGTCTGAATCGGTTCCGTTCATCTCCGAGCCGCATCCCAGGCAATACGGAGACGCTCCGATGGTCTAGCATGGCCCCCTTTCCCGCGATTGCCCCCACCGCCATGCCGTTCCTGGAACTGACCCTGCGTTGCACCGAAGCTACCCAGCCCCGCTATGAGAATGCGCTGGAGGACGTCGGCGCACTGGCCGTCACGCTGCTTGATGCCGAGGCCGATACCAGCAACGAACAGGCCATCCTCGAGCCGGGCGTGGGTGAGACCCCGCTGTGGGACACCCTGGTGCCGAGCGCGCTGTTCCCGGCCGACAGCAATGCGCTGCTGCTGTTGGCCGCACTGGAGTCCTTCGACCCGGAGCTGGACTGGAGCAGCGGCAGCTTCCGCGCGGTCGAAGACGAAGACTGGGAACGCGCCTGGCTGGACCAGTTCCAGCCGATGGATTTCGGCAGCCGTACCTGGATCGTGCCGTGGAACCATGAACTGCCGGAGGCGGCACAGGCTGCCGACGCCGCCGTGGTGCGGCTGGACCCGGGCCTGGCGTTCGGCTCGGGCACCCATCCGACCACCGCGCTCTGCCTGCGCTGGCTGGACCAGCTGGCCGTGGACGGCCTGCTGCAGGGCCAGCGCGTGCTCGACTTCGGCTGCGGCTCCGGCATCCTCGCGCTTGCCGCGCTGAAGCTGGGCGCCGCTGAGGCCATCGGCGTGGACAACGATCCGCAGGCGCTGGTCGCCACCGCCGACAATGCCGAGCGCAACGGCGAGCAGGCGCGCATGCTCGTCTACCTGCCGCAGGACGAACCCGTCGCCACCTACCCGATCGTGGTCGCCAACATCCTTGCCTCGGCACTGGACGCGTTGGCCGAGCTGCTGGCTGCGCGCGTCGCTGCCGGTGGCCGCATTGCCCTGTCCGGCATCCTTCACGGCCAGGAAGGTGAACTGCTGCAGCGCTATGCCGCATGGTTCGATGACCTGCAGGCCACCCAGGATGGCGACTGGATGCGCATCACCGGCATGCGCCGCGCCTGATCGTGGTTGAATGACTGCTGGATCCGAGCCCGCACCCTGAGCATGTCCGAGCCGAACCCACCGCGACGCCCCCTGGCGACCTTCCTGCACACCGCGCCGGAAGGTGGGCCCGTGCCTGCGACCGATGCGCGCACGCAGGACCCGGACGAACACGCGCTGCCTGCCATGCAGGTGCCAACCGGGCCTGCCGAAGCGGCGCATGTGGCGGCGGCAGGGATGCAGCACGACGATGCGCCTGTCATCGTTGATGAAACTGCGGCCATCGCGCCGGCACCGGTTGCAGTGCCGGCAACGGTGGCTGCCGCTGATGCGCCGAGTTTCCTTGGCAGCGCGCGCCCCCGCAACCTGCCGGCACCCCGCTGGCACTGGCTGCTGGTTGCGGGGCTGGCGCTGCTGCTGCTGCTGCAGAGCGTGCTTGCCGACCGTGCGCGGCTGGCCGCCGACGCCGGCAATCGTGCATGGCTGGGCACGCTCTGCGGCGTCCTGCACTGCAGCCTGCCGGCCTGGCACGAACCCACCGCCTTCACCATGACCAGCCGCGAGATCCGGCCGCTGCCCGGGCAGGCCGGTGTGCTGCAGGTCCAGGCCAGCATCCGCAACGACGCACGCTGGGCACAGGCGTGGCCGGACCTCCGCCTGTCACTGTCCGATGCCGATGGCCGGGTGATCGGCAGTGGTGTGTTCACGCCTGCGCAGTACCTGGGAGAGAACCCCGGCGCGGCCCTGCTGGAACCGGGCCAGAGCGCGCGCGTCGCCTTCCGTGTGCAGGAGCCCGCCGCATCCACCGTCGCATTCACCTTCGACTTCCTCTGACCGTGAAAAGGCGACCGGCCGTGGCAGGCCGGGCACGCTCGCGCTAGACTGGCCGCCACCACCTCGTCCGGCCGCGCGCTCCGCGCGCACGGGCCAACCGAATCGGGAACCCCCTTGAACGCTGTCCTTTCTCGTCCTGACAACAGTCGTGGCGCTCCCCGGCCACCGCTGCGTGAACACGTCGCCCAGTCCGTGCGCCGCTACCTGCGTGACCTTGATGGCTGCGATGCGGACGATGTCTACGAGATCGTGCTGCGCGAGATGGAGATCCCGCTGTTCGTGGAAGTGCTCAACCACTGCGAAGGCAACCAGAGCCGCGCTGCGGCGATGCTCGGCATCCACCGCGCCACCCTGCGCAAGAAGCTGAAGGAATACGGCATCAGCGCGTGAGCGCGCGTGGGTAGTGCCGGCCGCTGGCCGGCAACCTCACGAACGATGGCAGGATGTTGCAGTTGCCGGCCAGCGGCCGGCACTACCCGTAGATCCACGCCATGCGTGGATGGAAGCCCGGCAGAATCAACCGCCCCCGCCCGCCTTCCAGTAATACCGCACCACGTGGAAGAACACCGGCGCGGCGAAGCACACCGAATCCAGCCGGTCGAGCATGCCGCCATGGCCCTCGATCATGTGGCCCCAGTCCTTGATGCCTCGGTCACGCTTGATCGCCGACATCACCAGGCCGCCCCAGAACCCCATCAGGTTGATCAGCAACGACAGGCCAAACGCCTGCAGCGGCGTGAACGGGGTGATCCACCACAGCGCCGCGCCCAGCGCGCTGGCACTCAGCACGCCGCCGACGAAGCCTTCCACCGTCTTCGACGGCGACAGCTTTGGTGCGATCAGATGCTTGCCCAGCAGTTTGCCCCAGATGTACTGCAGCACGTCCGAGGACTGCACCACGATCACCAGGAAAGCAAACAGCAGCACGTTGCGCGACGGGTCATGGCCCGGCACGTGCAGGTTCAGCAGCAGCGGTACGTGCGAGATGCAGAACACGCAGATCATCAGTCCCCACTGCACCTTCGCCGTGCGCTCCAGGTAGTGCGTGGTATCGCCGCCGATGGTCGACAGGATCGGCAGGAACAGGAACGCATAGACCGGAATCAGCAGCGTGTACATGCCGTACCAGTCGATCCACACCAGGTAGTACTGCCACGGCAGCACGATGTAGAACGCGGCCAGCAGCGCGTAGTAGTCACCCGAGCGGGTCGGTGCGAGCGTGATGAACTCGCGCAGTGCGAACAGCGAGATGATCGCGAACAGCACGATCACCCCGGCACGGCCGAAGAACAGCGCCAGCCCGACCACGATCGCCATCACCCACCACGCGCGGATGCGCGACACCAGGTTGGCGATCACCGCGCTGGGCCGGCCGCGCTGGCGCCATCGCAGCGTTTCGGCCACCAGCGTGGCCAGTACCAGCACCGCGCCGACGCCAGCGAACAGCAGGCCGGTCTGCTGGCCCACGCTCTGCGTTGCCAGGTCGCCGGACACATCGATCAGGAAACTCATGCGCGCCCTCCGTTCGGCGCCAGGTCCAGCAACGCCTGCCGGCTGCGGGCCAGGAATGCGGCCTTGTCCTCGTCGGCCTGCAACCGCAGCGGCGTGCCGAAGGTGGCCGTGCACAGCAAGGGCAGCGGCAGGAAGCGGCCCTTGGGCATCACCCGCTTCAGGTTGTCGATCCACACCGGCACGAATTCCAGCTCCGGGCGTTGCCGTGCCAGGTGATAGATGCCGCTCTTGAACGGCAGCAACGGCTCATCGCCCACGTTGCGGGTGCCTTCCGGGAACAGGATCAGCGAGCAGTCTTCGTCCACCGCGTCACGCAGCACCTGTAGAGGATCCTGCTGGCGATGGCCGGCCTCGCGCTCGACCAGTACGCCGTTGAACACTGCATCGATCAGGTAGCGACGCAGGCCGTCGCGCTGCCAGTACTCGGCGGCGGCAACCGGCCGCACCTGGCGCCGCAACGCAGGCGGCATCGACGACCAGATCAGCACGAAGTCACCATGGCTGGCGTGGTTGCCGTAGTACACGCGGCGCTCGCTGGACGGCGCGCAACCGATCCACAGCGCGCGTGCGCCTGTCACCACATGGATCGCGCCACTGCAGGCGCGGGCAATCAGTTCGGCGAACATTGGCCCCTCCCGTTCACGTCTGCGGCCACAACACGGCCAGCACCAGCAGTGCGAACTGCACCGCGGTCAGCAGGTACTGGCGCAGCAGCAGGCGGCGCATGCCGGCCCAGCGCGCGTCCCAGCCCCGCAGTTGCGCATCGGGCGACGCGCGGCGCAGGCCACTGTCCTGCAGCAGCTGATCGGTGCGGCGCGCGGCAGCATCGCCGTCCAGGCCCTCATCGCGCAGCAGCTGCAGCAGGCTGGCGTCCAGCGCCACCCTCCACGCGTGATAGGCCTGTGCGATGCCCGCGGCAACACTGAGCAGCAACAGGCCGGCAGCGATCATCGCCAGCCCCGGCTCGATGCCGAGCAGCAGCAGTGCCACCAGCAACAGGCCCAGCGACAGCAGCGCCGGCCAACGCCCCTGGCGCAGCAGCACCTGCATGGTTACCAGATCGGGAACCGTGCTCATGTGCGCGCTCCGGCCGCAGCAGTGATGGCATGCAGATGCGCCGCGCCCAGCACGATGCCGGGGCGTGCAGCCCGCACGATCGCCACTGCCGCGTTCGCATCGGCCGCACGACCACTGCGCAGCAGCCAGGTGGCGACGCTGGCGGCGCTGCGCGAATAGCCCAGCGCACAGCACACCAGCAACGGCCCCTGCGCATGCAGCCGCTCGATGGCCTCGGCCGCCTCGCGCAGCTGTTCCGGTGCAGGGACCACCAGGTCCAGCATCGGCACGCTGGCATACGCGGCGCCCGGCGCGCGGCAGGACAGCTCGGCACAGGCATCGACCACGCCCACCAAGGGTGCCGGCAACGCCGCGCAGGGAATGCGCCCCAGCCACACGCCATCCATCACCGGCACCGGCTGCGGCGCACGCCGCGTCCACAGCCGCGAATTGATCCAGGCTGCGCCCAGGTACGGCGCCAGCAGCCAGCGTGCCGCCATGGTCAGGCGACCATCGGCGCGCTTCTGGAACACCGCCGTACACAGCCCGGCATACGCCAGCGCCACCAGCAGCAACGACACCACCGGCCACAGCAGCCACAACACCGCACCGCGCAGCATCACCGCCGGCGCCAGCAGCAGCACCGCCCCCAGCAGGTACAACGCCGCCAATCGCCAGCGCTTGGCATCACGCGCGGTGCGCCAGGCGCGCAGCGGCGGCGTGCCCTGCTCCGGCCACAGCCAGACGCACAGCCACCCCGCCAGCAGGCCGGTCGGGATATCGATGAAATGATGCTGGAACGTGGTCAGCACCGAGATGCCTATCAGCAACGCCCATGCATGCAGCACCCAGCGCCACACGCCGTGCAGGTACTGCGCGAACTTCACCCACAGCACGATCAGCAGCACGATGTGCAGCGATGGTGCCTGGTTGAACGGCTTGTCGAAGCCCAGCAGCACATCGAACAACCAACCGAACACGCCGCCGATCTCCGGCCGCTCGAAGCTGAAGCGCAGCGGCCACAGCAGGAAGCAGGTCACCGCGATCAGCTGTGCACTGAACAGCCGCAGCGCGTGCCGGTCCAGTTCCAACCGTTGCCGGCACAGGAAGAAGGAGACCGCGTAGAACAGGTCGATCGACCAGTACGGCACGATCGTCCACGGCACGAACGGAATGTGCGTTTCCCACGCGAACGCCATTACCGGCAGTTCGGCATGGCGGCCGGCCATCCAGTTGGCGAAGCCGTAGCTGGCGAAGAAGAACGGACCCAGCAGGGCCAGCCACACCAGGGCGCGCCGCCAGGGACGCCCTTCCGTGGGCAGCGGCGTTGCAGCCAGCGTCGCCATCACGCGGTCCTGCGTGCCAGCGACACGGTGAAGATGCCGAATTCGTCGATGCGCTGCGCCACCTTCTCGAAACCGGTCAGGCGCACCAGCTCATCCATCTCCTGCTGGGTACGACGACGCATCACCCATGCTGCACCACCGCGGTGGCTGGTCAAGGCACGTGCGATGAATTCCAGCTGCGGGTGCCAGGGCTGGCCGGTGTAAGCCAGGTAGCCTCCCACCGGCACCGTTGCGGCAATGCCCTGCAGCGAGCGCAGCACGGCGTCGTTGTCGGGGAATAGTTCGTACAGGCCCGATACCACCGCCAGTGTCGGTGCTGGATCGACCTTGGCCAGTTGCGCCGGATCGAACGCATCGCCCTGCTCGAAGCGCGCGATGTCGGCCGCACCGAGGCGCTCGATCAATGCCTGGCCCTGGGTCACGTTCAGATCGCTGAAATCACGCAGCACGATGCGGTCGGCGCGCTGTTCGCCCTGGCCCAGCGCTTCCAGCACATACCGGCCATGGCCGGCAGCCACGTCCAGCACACGCACCGGCGTACCCTGCCTGCGCAGGCGCTGGGCGGCATCGCGCAGCAGTTCCTGCAGGTGCTGTCCGCGCACGCGGATGCCGCGCCAGCCGATCGCATCCAGATAGTTGCGGTCGACCATGCGGCCGAGCGGGCCCTTGCCGCGCGCTTGGTCGCGATAGATGTAGTCGAGCGTACTGCCGGAATCGAAACCGGTCTGCAGGCCCAGCGCGATGCCCTCGGACAAGGTCCCGCCGAAACGCAGGCCGCCACGCACCACGCGCCAGCGCAGGTCGGCCAGGCTGTTGCGTTCCGGTGGCCACGCCAGGATCTCCGATTCTTCGAAGGTCGGCCCGTGGCGGTGCGCATCGCGACGGGACAGCTCACGCAGCGGCTCGGCGAAACGTGCCTGGATGAAGCTGCGGATACGCGCCAGTGCCGGCGCGCGATCACGCTCGCCCAGCGTGTCGTGGAAGAAGCCCGGGAGGTGCACGCGCTCCTTGATCGGGCTGGACAGGCGCTCGTAGAAGCGGTCCTGAGGGCCACGATGCACGACGAAATCCGAACCGGACACCAGCAGCTGCACCGGCACGCTGATCGCCTGCGCATCGGCAACGATGCGGTCGGCGGCCTCGTACAGGCCCAGCAGCACGCGCACCGAGATCGGCCGGGTGATCAGCGGATCGGTGCGGTAGCTCTCCACGCGCGCCGGGTCATGGGTCAGCCACTGCGGCTTGACGTAGCTGTTGACGAAGAAGTTGCCGCGCAGCTTCTGCATCAATGCCAGGCCCGGGCGTGCGAACGGCACGTACAGCTTCACCTTGAACGCGGGCGAGGCCATCACCAGTGCACGCAGGCGCGGTGCGTAATCGTGCACCCACGTGGCAGCAACCACCGCGCCCACGCTCTGCGCGATCACCACGATGTCTTCCACCGCGATGCCATGCGCGGCACCGATGTGGGCGATGAAGCTGTCCAGGTCACGCACCAGCGCCGGGAAGCCCGGTGCATCGCCACGTGCGCCCGGCGAACGGCCATTGCCGCGCGCATCCCAGGCGAAGAAGGCGGTGTCGGGCAGGTCCAGCTCGTCAACCAGGTGAGTGACCCGGCCGGAGTGCTCGTGGCCACGGTGCAGCAGCACGATGGCCTTGGTGGCCGGGGTTGCCGTGGTGCTCGCCCAGTACCGGTAGAACAGCGGTACCTGGTCGAAGCTGTGGAATTCCCGTTCCTGCGCCTGACGCATGCAATCTCCTGATTGTCTTTTTGTATCTGCTTGATTAATTCGGCGAAACCGCCGCTTCCTGCAATCCCCGACGTACGCGGTTGACCATCGTCACCCCGCACAGCACTGCCATCGCAGCGGCCACACCGCTGACCGTCATCGCACCGCCCCAGCCGAACGCCAGCAGCAGGCCCAGCACGCCGATCACGAACGCGCGATCGCTCTTGCCCATCGGGCCGTCATAGCGACGGCTGGCCCCGACCATCAGCCCCAGCACGCCGGCGTACTCGCTCAGCGCCGCGGTCCAGGCCAGCAGCCACAGCGCTTCCGGGCGCACGCCCGGCACACTGAGCAGGCTCAGGTACAGCGCCGCGTCGGCGATCACATCGCACACCTCGTTCAGATAGGCGCCCAGCCGCGACTGCTGGCCGAACTCGCGGGCCAGCATGCCGTCCACGGCGTTGAGCGCCATGCGCAGCAGCATCCACAGTGGCAGCAGCAGGTACAGAAGGGGCTTGGCCGGCGCGCAGCACCAGACCGCGACAGCCACCAGCAGCGAGACCACGGCAGCGGCCACGGTCACCGAATTGGCAGTGATCCCCATGCGGAACAGACCGCGTACGACTGGACGCAACAGGTCCTGGAAACGTCCTTTCAATGCATAGATCGACATGATCCGTACCCGCTGATCCTTGGCAGTGCGGGCACAGCCTACCCCATCGCTGGCAGATTCCGACAACCCGGCTCTGGTCCGCAGCCCAGCCCCCGGATCGGGCCGGACCGGTGTGCCCGACCCGGCCTTACGCCGATTGCCACGGCAAATTACCCCTTCCAGCGCCCGCCACCGGCCCCCACCGCCTACAATATCGGCCCCGCTCCGCTGCCGATTCTGTCCCATGACTGCTGATCTGTTGCCCGTCCGCCGGGCCCTCCTCTCCGTTTCCGACAAGACCGGTCTGGTCGAGCTGGCCACTGCGCTGGCGGCACGCGGCGTGGAGCTGCTGTCCACCGGCGGCACCGCCAAGGCGATCCGCGATGCGGGCCTGGCCGTGAAGGACGTGGCCGACGTCACCGGTTTCCCGGAAATGATGGACGGCCGGGTCAAGACCCTGCACCCGATGGTGCACGGCGGCCTGCTGGGCCGTTCGGGCCTGGATGATGCGGTGATGGCTGAGCACGGCATCGGTGCCATCGACCTGCTGGTGCTGAACCTGTACCCGTTCGAATCGGTCACCGCCAAGGCCGACTGCACCCTGGCCGACGCGGTCGAGAACATCGACATCGGCGGCCCGGCCATGCTGCGTTCGGCAGCCAAGAACTTCGCCCGCGTGGCGGTGGCCACCGACCCGTCGCAGTACGCCGAACTGCTGGCCTCGCTGGACGCCAACGACGGCCAGCTGTCGGCCGCCACCCGCTTCGCGTTCTCGGTGGCCGCGTTCAACCGCGTTGCCCAGTACGACGCCGCGATCAGCAACTACCTGTCGGCGGTCACCGCCACCGACGCCGCCGTGCCGGCCCGCGCCGAGTACCCGGCGCAGATGAACTCCACCTTCGTGAAGGTGATGGACCTGCGCTACGGCGAGAACCCGCACCAGAGCGGCGCCTTCTACCGCGACCTGTACCCGGTGCCGGGCACGCTGGCCACGTTCCAGCAGCTGCAGGGCAAGGAACTGAGCTACAACAACCTGGCCGACGCCGATGCGGCGTGGGAATGCGTGCGCCAGTTCGACGCGCCGGCCTGCGTGATCGTCAAGCACGCCAATCCGTGCGGCGTGGCGGTGGGTGCCGGCAACGGCGATGCCTACGAGCTGGCCTACGCCACCGACCCGACCAGCGCCTTCGGCGGCATCATCGCCTTCAACAAGCCGCTCGACGCTGCCACTGCCAAGGTGATCCTGGACCGCCAGTTCGTGGAAGTGCTGATCGCCCCGGACTACGAGCCGGCCGCGCTGGAGTACGCGCAGAAGAAGGCCAACGTGCGCGTGCTGCGCATTCCGCATGGTGATGGCCTGAACAATTTCGACAGCAAGCGCGTCGGCTCGGGCCTGTTGCTGCAGTCCTCGGACAACTGCGGCATGACCCGCGACGAACTGAAGGTGGTCAGCAAGCTGGCGCCGACCGACAAGCAGTTCACCGACCTGCTGTTCGCCTGGAAGGTGGCCAAGTTCGTGAAGTCCAATGCGATCGTCTATGCCAAGGACAACCGCACCATCGGTGTCGGCGCCGGCCAGATGAGCCGTGTCTACTCGGCCCGTATCGCCGGCATCAAGGCCGCCGATGCGAACCTGGTGGTCCAGGGCTCGGTGATGGCCTCCGATGCGTTCTTCCCGTTCCGCGATGGCATCGATGCCGCCGCTGCCGCCGGCATCAAGGCGGTGATCCAGCCGGGCGGTTCGATGCGCGATGCCGAAGTGATCGCCGCCGCTGACGAACATGGCCTGGCCATGGTGTTCACCGGCGTGCGCCACTTCCGCCACTGATCCTGGAGCGACACGGATGTCCACAGTTTCGATGAAAGCGCTGGCCGTGCTTGCCCTCGCGGGCGCGGCCGCGCTGGCCGGCTGCAAGCCTGCAGCGGCGCCTGCGCCGGCGTCGGAGGCCGCCACGCCGGCCCCTGCCGAGCCGACGGCGCACGTGAGCCGTACCGCGCGACTGCAGGCCTTCCTGGTCCAGCGTTACGGCAGCAACGCCAAGCTTTCTGGTGAATGGCGCGGCAGCTGGAACGACGACGGCGAAACCCGCGCGATGGACTGGCACGTCTGCGCCGAGCAACCGGTGGTGAGCGGCGACAGCTGGCAGCAGTTGCTGGCGGTCTGCGGCGCACTGTCCGAAGGGGCGCACATCGACCCGGGCACGATCGACTTCTTCGTGCTGCGCCCCAAGGGCGATGGCTTCGATGTGACCAGCGAACTGAGCGGCGAGCGCTTCGGCAGCGGCGGCCAGCCCGGTACCGTCAACGTCATCCGCGCCGGCAGCGACTTCTATGGCTTCCGTGTCGAGGACGGCTGGTTCGGGCAGGGCTTCTCGCTGCTCTCGCAGTCGCTGATCCTGCCGGGCCCGAACGGCCTGGTGGCCAGCGGCAGCGTGCGCAGCCATATCGACAATGACGCCCAGTACGAGTGCGACAACCTGGACGCCGGCACCGACCCGGACACCGCCGAGGACTGCCGCACCCGCCGCTTCAGCATCGATTTCGCCCTGCGTTTCGACGACAGCGACCGCAGCGCGCGCATCTGGCCGCTGCTGATCGAGGAATCCGGCACCACCTGTGGCAGCAAGCAGGTCCAGCAGGAACACCGCTTTACCCTGGACCCGAAGACCTGGGCCTATTCCTTCCCCGAATCGCTGCGACGCGAAGGCTGCGAATGAAGCACCTGCGCCGCCGGGGACATCGACCTTCCCTTCCCACGCAATCTGGAATCTCGTGATGAACGTACTTGTCATCGGCTCTGGCGGCCGCGAACACGCCCTGGCATGGAAGCTGGCCCAGTCCTCCCGTGTCACCGAAGTGATCGTGGCGCCCGGCAACGCCGGCACCGCCAGCGAAGACAAGTGCCGCAACGTAGCGGTGAAGGTCACCGACATCGACGGCCTGCTGGCGCTGGCCCAGGCCGAAGGCGTGGCGCTGACCGTGGTCGGCCCGGAAGTACCGCTGGTGGCCGGTGTGGTCGACCGCTTCCGCGCCGCCGGCCTGCGCATCTTCGGGCCGACCGCCGCCGCCGCGCAGCTGGAAGGCAGCAAGGCTTACGCCAAGGACTTCCTGGCCCGCCACAACATCCCTACCGCGTTCTACGCCGTGCACACCGACGTGGACGCCGCCCTGGCCTACATCCGCGAGAAGGGTGCACCGATCGTGGTCAAGGCCGATGGCCTGGCCGCCGGCAAGGGCGTGATCGTGGCGATGACCCAGGCCGAAGCCGAAGACGCCGTGCGTGACATGCTCTCGGGCAACGCCTTCGGCGATGCCGGTGCGCGCGTGGTGATCGAGGAATTCCTCGACGGCGAGGAAGCCAGCTTCATTTCGATGGTGGACGGCGTGCATGCGCTGCCGATGGCCACCTCGCAGGACCACAAGCGCGTCGGCGACGGCGACACCGGTCCGAACACCGGCGGCATGGGCGCGTACTCGCCGGCGCCGGTGGTGACGCCGGAAGTGCACGCCCGCGTGATGCGCGAGGTGGTGAACCCGACCGTGCAGGGCATGATCGCCGATGGGATCCCCTTCACCGGCTTCCTCTATGCCGGCCTGATGATCGATGCCAGTGGCGCGCCGAAGGTGATCGAGTTCAACGTGCGCTTCGGCGATCCGGAAACCCAGCCGGTAATGCTGCGCCTGCAGTCGGACCTGATCGAGCTGGTGGAAGCGGCCATCGACGGCCGCCTGGACCAGGTTCAGGCGCAGTGGGACGCGCGCCCGTCGCTGGGCGTGGTGCTGGCCGCCAAGCCCTACCCGGAAGCGCCGATCACCGGTGACGTGATTTCCGGCCTGGGTGATGTGCCGGCCAGCGCCAAGGTGTTCCATGCCGGTACGGCACTGGATGCACAGGGCCAGGTGGTCAGTGCCGGCGGCCGCGTGCTGTGCGTGGCCGCGCTCGGCGACAGCGTGCGCGATGCGCAGGCCAATGCCTACGCGGGCGTGGCCAAGGTGAGCTGGGCCAACGAGTTCCACCGTACCGACATCGGCTGGCGCGCGATCGCACGCGAGGGGTGAGGTAGATCCACGCCATGCGTGGATGAGAGCGCCGCGAAAAACAGAAAGGCCCGGCAATGCCCGGGCCTTTGCTTTACAGGACTGCTTCGAGACCCTTCCGATCAATCAGGTTAAGCAACTTCAGTGACGGTCCACTGGGTTTCTTTTCGCCCTGCTCCCAGCTGCGTACGGTGGAAACGCTGGTATTGAGAACCCCCGCAAAGACCGGCTGACTGAGCTGCAATGACGTACGCAGGGCACGGATCTGGGCACTGCTGTACTCAGGGACCGGCTCAAGGCAAAGCGCTTCGTAGCTGCTCAACCGACGTTTATCGATGAAGCCATGCGCGTGCAGACTCACAGCAGCATCATGCACCGCTTCAAGAAGCGCACTTTTCGCGCGCCGTCGCTCAGGGGTCTTCGTCATGGCCGATCTCCTGTAGATCCCCGTACTCCACGGCACGATTCAGCTGCGCCGTACTCATTCTCAGGAACTCCGATGCGTACAACTGCAGAGCGTCCCGTTCCGCATTCGTGATCGCAGCACGTTCATTCTTCTCGTAGCCGAAAAGGAAGAACCAATGCCCGCCTCGCTGTGTGGCGACGATGATTCGAACGCTCCCACGCTTTCCTCGCCCCGGCAGCGCAACGCGCTTCTTGAAGATTCCGCCGCCAAGATCAGCATCCACCAGACCCGCTTCCATTTCACGTACCGACCGGTACAGCGCAGCGTCGGACAGGGTGGTCCTACGCATACTGCGATTGAAACTTCGTGTGCGGAAGATGCGTGGCATGATCATACCGTGCCACTGCGTGGTACGGCGTGAACACCAGCATCCAGCACATGACCCGGTCGGCACAATCACCGCTCTGGCGTCAGAGTAGAACCACGCCGTGCGTGGCTAAGCCCCGCAAACGAAGAAGGCCCGGCACTGCTGCCGGGCCTTTCACAATTGCGACGCCACCCCGCCTTACGCGGTGAACAGCGCCTTCATCTTCTTCAGCGCGTTCGCTTCCACCTGGCGGATGCGTTCGGCCGACACGCCGTACTCGTCAGCCAGCTCCTGCAGCGTCACCTTGCTGTCGGCATCCAGCCAGCGGCGACGGATGATGTCGCGCGAACGGGCATCCAGCTCGGCCAGGCCTTCGCGCAGCAGCTGCATCTGGTTGTCTTCGCTGTCGGCACGTTCGTAGGCCATCGACGGATCTTCGTCGTTGGCGACCAGGAACGCAGCCGGCGACGGCGGCGCATGCTCGTTGTCCTCGTCGGTCGGCGCATCGAAACCGATATCGCGACCGGACAGGCGCGACTCCATTTCCATGACCTCGCGCTCGGACACGTTCAGGTCCTTGGCCACCGCGCTGACTTCGGCCGCGTTCATCCAGCCCAGGCGCGTCTTCGACTTGCGCAGGTTGAAGAACAGCTTGCGCTGCGCCTTGGTGGTGGCGACCTTCACGATGCGCCAGTTCTTCAGGATGAACTCGTGCATCTCGGCACGGATCCAGTGCACGGCGAAGGACACCAGGCGCACGCCCATTTCGGGGTCGAAGCGCTTGACCGCCTTCATCAGGCCGATGTTGCCTTCCTGGATCAGGTCACCCAGCGCAAGGCCGTAGCCGTTGTAACCGCGGGCCACGTGCACCACGAAGCGCAGGTGCGAATGCACCAGCTCGCGGGCGGCGTCCAGATCGTTGCCGTCGCGGAAGCGACGGGCCAGGTCCTGTTCGTCATCGACCGACAGCACCGGGATCTGGTGCACGGCACCGATGTAGGCGTCCAGCGAACCGAGCGCACTGGGAATCGGGAGATTGTTTGCCACAAGGGCAGTAGAGGTGTTCTGGCTCATAGGCACCCATCTTAGCAGTCCGGGATTTGGACTGCTAAAGGAGGAAAAAGTTCCAGCATCCTATTGATGCAACACTGGTCCCAAACAGAGCCCTACCGTAGCGCGATTTGATGACAGTGGCGAGCACGCTTTTCGGGATTCACAATCCCTTGGAATTCAATCAATTACGCACTGAAATCCGGCCGATTCCGGTCAAGCGGAGCTGAACGGGTAGGCCCGGAGCCCCATTCAGGGCCAGGGATGTTGCCAAGTGTTCAGGCCCGAGCGCCGCAGGCCCGATGCTTTACTACTAAAAAACCCGTTGACAGCCCTGCAACCGCATGCTCCGATGCATCAACTAATTCATACGTAGATGCGCATGACCCGCCCCGTCTCCCAGACTCCCACCCCGGCCGAGCAGGCCATCCTGGACATCCTCTGGGACAAGGGCGAAGCGTCCGTGCGCGAAGTGGCCGATGTACTCGGCGAACACAAACCGGTCGCGTACACCACAGTACTGACCATGTTCAACGTGCTGGCGAGGAAGGGCTTTGTCAGTCATCGCCAGGAAGGTCGCGCCTACATCTATCACGCCACGCTCAGCCGCGAGCAGGCCCGCCGGCAAGCGCTCGACCATCTGCTGCATCAGTTCTTCGAGGGCTCGCCGAACGTGCTTGCGCAGCACCTGATGGACGAACGCGAAATCGACCGCAACGAACTGCAGGCACTGCAGCAGCGCATCAGCGATGCCAGGGCCGGGAGGAAGGAATGAACCTCATCGACCTGGCGATGGCACTGGGCGTTCGACAGTTGCTGTTGTCTGCAGTTGTGCTGCTGCCCGCGCTGTGGCTCGCACGGCGGCGGGCCCTCAGTGCCGAACAACGTTCCTGGCTGCTGACCGCCGCGATGGCAGTTGCCCTGCTGCTACCGCTCAGCGCCTTCCTGCCGGGATGGTCGACCACCCTGCCCGCACCGGCACCGCCCGCAGCCGCGTTCCACCCCATGCCCGGCGAAGGGGCAACGGCGGAAGAAGCCATCTTCGAAGCCGGACGACAGCCCGGCATCTACTATGTTGAGCTGCCGAAGACCCTGCCGACACTGCTTGCAATGCTGTGGCTGCTTGGCACCCTGTGGCTGGGCATGCGCCTGCTGGACGCGATGCTGCACGCACGCCGGCTGCGGCGGTTGGCGCAACCGGCAACCGCCGGACTGCGCGCGGTCCTGGCCGACATCGTGCCCGCCCACGTGACGATCGCCACCTGCGCCGTCGACGGGCCGATGGTCGTCGGCCTGTGGCGCCCCACGATCCTGCTGCCGCGCCCGCTGCTGGCCCGCCTGGACAACAGCGTGCTGCGCGACATCGTCCGCCACGAGGTTGCACACCTGCAGCGACGCGACCTGTGGACAAGCACGCTGCTGCGGGCGGGAACAGCACTGTTCTGGTGGAATCCGCTCCTGCACGTTGCCCAGGTACGCCTGGCGGTACTGCGCGAAATGGCCTGCGATGCACGTGCCGCGCTGCAGGCACACGAACCCCTGGACTATGCAGGTTCGCTGCTGGCCAGTGTCGAGCAGCTGCAGGCCCTGCGCGAGGAGGCGCCGACGCTGGCGCTGGGCATGTTCGGCGCGCGCAGCCAGTTGGCACAGCGCATCGACCAGCTCGTCGAGACTGCACCACCGGCACCGCGGCGCCGCAGCCTGCTGATGCTGGGGCTGACGCTTCTGCTGGGCTGCACGGCCACTGCGGTGGCCGTCTCACCACGGCTGGCGCCACCGTCGGCGCCCGCGTCCTCCGAAACGCGCATCCACGATCTTCTGCGCGCTGCCAGCACGCATGACCTCGTGCAGGTCCGCGCGTTGGCGACAGCGGGCGTCGATCTCGATGCGCGCGTGCTCGGCGATGGCACGGCGCTGATCCAGGCCATCCGCGCACGCGACCCGGCGATGGTCAACGCCCTGCTGCAGCTGGGGGCCGACCCTGATCGCGCCGCACTGGGCGAAGGCAATCCGTTGATCGTTGCCTCCGCCCTGGGCCTGCAACCCATCGTCGAGCAGCTGGTGCAGGCCGGTGCCGACGTCAACCGGGTCGTCACCTATGACGAGACACCGCTGATCAATGCCTCGCGCGAAGGCCACCTGGTCACCGTGCAGTACCTGCTTGCGCACGGCGCCGACATCAACCTGGGCGTGGAAGCCGATGGCTGGCTGGGGCGTTGGCGGACACCGCTGAACCAGGCCGGCACTACCGCCGTGCGCGACTACCTGCTGGCGCAGGGCGCCCGCCGCGAACGACGCTGACGTCGCCGCCGCATCGCCTCCTGCACTGCGGCGCTGACCCGTTCCACCCGCAACGACCGGACGCGGCAGGCGTGCGCGGCAACGCCTGCGCCGATTCCAACCCTCTTCCACTCCTGCAAGGATGTCGATGATGAACCGCCTGTTGCTGTGTTCGCTGCTGGTCTGCCTGACCCCGTTCCGTGTGATGGCCACCGACGCCGGCGCTGGAGACGCTGCGCGTTTTGCCCAGGCAATGGCCCATGGCCTGCGCCCCGGCACGGCCCCGCTGGGCGCGGCGCTGCCGCGATGGTCGATCGAGGAACGCCTTGCCCATTACAAGGTGCCGGGTGCCGCCGTTGCGGTGATCCGCGATGGACGGGTGGTGTACGCCGCCGGATACGGCCTGCGCCAGGCGGGCACGCGCGACGCGGTGGATGCCGATACCGTGTTCTCGGTGGGCTCGGTCAGCAAGATGGGCGCTGCGGCGACCACCCTGAAGCTGGTTGCTGCCGGCAAGGTCTCGCTGGAGGAGAACATCGATCCCCGCCTGCGCCGCTGGCATGTACCTGCCGATGCGCAGGGACTGCACCCGCCGATCACCCTGCGCATGCTGCTCTCGCACACCGCCGGCTTCAATGTGCATGGCTTCCAGGACTACCAGCCCGCCGAACGCTTGCCGACCTTGCTGCAGACACTGGATGGACTGGCGCCTGCAAAGAATGAACCGATACGCCTGATCCACGCACCCGGCCAGCAGGTCGACTATTCCGGTGGCGGCTACACGGTGGTGCAGCTGGCGATAGAAGACCTGACCGGCAGAGCATTCGCCGACGTCGCACGTCGCGAGGTGTTCGCGCCACTGGGCATGTCCCGCAGCACGTACCAGAACCCCTCGCCTTCCAGCTACGGCAACGTTGCCCATGCGCACGACAACAAGGGCCTGCCGGAGGCCCTGCCACGCGGCTGGCAGAGCTTTCCGGAACAGGCGGCATCCGGGCTGTGGACCAGCGCCAACGACATGGGCCTGTTCGTCGCGGCCCTGCTGCGCAGCATCCGCACGGAGGATGGATGGCTGCCGCAGCCATTGGCCCTGCAGATGGTCAGCGAAGTGGCGCCGGCCGGTCGTGGCCTGGGACCGGAGCTGGCCGGCACCGGTGCCGGTCGCCGCTTCTTCCACAATGGCAGCAATGACAGCTATCACGCCGGCATCGAAGGCTACCCGGAGAGCGGCGATGGATTCGTCATCCTGACCAATGGCGACAACGGCCCCGCACTGCGTGGGGAGATCCGCAATGCCCTGTCCGATGCACTCGGCCACAACGCCAAGCCGGTCATCCGCACGCTGGATCCCGCATTGCTGGTGGATGGCTATCCGCGCTTCAGCGGCCGCTTCGTACTCGATGACACCCTGCCCATGGACCTGCGCAGTGGCCTGGCCGATTGGTTCGACGTCACTACCCTGGACGTGCAGGCGGTCGATGCTGGACTGCAGTTGCGCCTGCCCGGGCGTGATGCACCGGTCGCGCTGCAGGCGCTGACGCCCGTCCGCTTCCTGGCAGGCAGTGCGGGGGCGGAACTGCTGTTCCATCGCGGCGGCGATGGCACCGTGCAGGCGTTGAGCGTGATCGCCGAAGGCGCGCGTGCCTACTACCGGCGCGCGGATCTCGCGCCAGCAGCGGGCCACTGATCCATCACTGGCGGCGTCGGGCCCCTGCCCGGCCCGCTCAGAGCGCCGAACGCGGTGGCAGCGACCAGTCGATCGGGGCCTGGCCCCGACGCTGCAGGTACTCGTTGGCCATCGAGAAATGGCGGCACCCAAGGAAACCACGGTGGGCCGACAACGGTGACGGGTGCGGCGACTTCAGCACGCGATGGCGACGGGTATCGATGACCTTGCCCTTCTGCTGCGCATAGGCCCCCCAGAGCATGAACACCAGGCCTTCGCGTTCGCGGTTGAGCACGTCCACCACGTGGTCGGTGAAGCCCTCCCAGCCACGGCCCTGGTGCGCACCGGCCTTGCCCTCTTCCACGGTCAGCACGGCATTGAGCAGCAGCACGCCACGTTGTGCCCACGGAATCAGGCAGCCGTGGTCCGGGCGCGGGAGACCGAGATCGCTCTCGATCTCCTTGTAGATGTTCAGCAGCGACGGTGGCACAGGTACGCCCGGCGCCACCGAGAAACTCAGGCCATGCGCCTGGCCGCGGCCGTGGTACGGGTCCTGGCCGAGGATCACCACCTTCACCTGCTCGAACGGCGTGGCATCGAACGCGGCAAAGATCTGCGGTCCGGGCGGGAACACCGCCGCACCGCCAGCCTTGCGCTGGCGCAGGAAGGCGGACAGCTCGCGCATCTGCGGCTGCATCAGGTAGTCACCGACATGCTGCTTCCAGCTCGGTTCCAGCTGGATCGTCGGGGTGCCGGCTACTTCATCCATCATCGAATCAGGGGTCCATCGTTCAATCGGGCCAGGCGCAGCTGGAACAGCACCTTGGTGACCAGCAGCCGCTCTTCGATCGGCTTCAGCACCAGGTCGTTGGCACCGGACTGCAGCAGCCCGGTCTGGTTGTGCGGGTTGCCGTCGCCGGTCATCACCAGCACCGGCAGGCGGCGCTTGCCGTAGCCGAAGTCCACGCGCACGCGCTGCACCACGTCGCGGCCGCTCAGCTCGCCCTTCAGGGTGACGTCGGTCAGCACCAGGTCGATGCGGTGGCGGCTGCGGCCCAGCGACTCGGCGGTGAGCAGGGTGAACGCCTCTTCGGCGCTGACCACGTGCAGCACATTCAACTGCTGGCGTTCCAGCATGCGCTTGGTGGCCTCGGCCACCACGCGGCTGTCCTCGATGTAGAGGATGGTCGCGCCGGGAATGGTCTGTGGCTGCACGTAGCCGCGAATGAAGGTCGCAAGCGCCTCGTGGCCCAGCGCCTTGTCGAAATAGTCGGTGACGTACTCGGTGAAGCGGCGCTGTTCCAGATGCTGCTGGGCATCGCCGGATACCACGATGACCGGCACGTAGGCCTGTCCGGCCGCTTCGCGCACCATCCGTGCCAGTGCCAGGCCGTCGCCATCGCGCAGGGTCAGCGAGGTGGTCACCAGATCCACCGGGCCCTGCGCCAGCGCCTGCTGCGCATCCTCGATGCTGTCGCAGCCGATCACCTCCACGCCCGGCAGGTCGCGCTTCAGGACATCGGCGATCAGCTTGCGCACCAGCTTCGAGCCATCGACCACCATCACCCGCGTGGCGGGCCCATCAAGGTGCTTCAGCGCTTGCGGTTGCATGCCGGTCTCAGGTGTCGGTCGGGCGGGTCTGGCGCAGGAAGTGGCCGGTCACCAGCCACGCGCCCAGCCAGCCGAGCAGCAGCGTGCCGAGCAGGACCAGTCCGCCATGCAGCAGGTCCAGACCGTGCAGCACGAACGGGCTGCCATAGCTGCGGGAGAGTTCGGCCAGCGGCACGCGCAGCGCGGCACCGGCGGCACCGATCAGGGCCAGCGCCACCGCACCGGCCCCCAGGCCGTACCACGCGCCCAGGTACAGGAACGGGCGGCGGATGAAGCCATCACTGGCGCCGAGCAGCTGCAGCACGCCGATCTCTTCGCGGCGGGCCTGGATGTCCAGGCGCACAGTGTTGCCGACCACCAGCGCGGCACCGACGCCGAGCAGCACCGACAGCACCTGCACCAGCCGAGCACCGAACGCCAGCCAGGCATCCAGGCGCTGGCGCCACAGTGCATCGTGCTGCACCAGGTCGGCCTCGGGCAGGCTCTCCAGCGCGCGTGCCAGGCGTGCATCGTCCTTGCCCTGGCCGGGGGTGATCACCAGCAGCGACGGCAGCGGGTTGTCATTGAGTGCATCGATCGCCTCACCAAGGCCGGCATCGCGCAGTTCCTGCAGGCCCTGTTCGGGCGTGCGCACGTTCACTTCGGCCACGTCATCGCGGTCGCGCAGCTGGCCGGCCAGGCGCAGCGCGCCGGGGCCATCGACATTGCCCTTCAGGAACACGTTGATGTCGCGCGACTGCTGCACGCTGCCGGCGAACTGCTTGAGGTTGTCCAGCGCGATCGACAGGCCCAGCGGCAGGGCCAGCGCCAGCGCCATGACCATCACCGTCAGCAGGGTCGCCCACGGCTTGCGGAAGGCACGGCCGAGGCTGAACACCACGCTGTGCGCGTGGTGCTGGAACCAGACGCCCACGCGCGAGGGGGCGGCGGCTTCGCTGTTTTCGTTCTTCGCCATGCGTTACTCCGCCAGGTCCTGCGGCGAGATGTCATCCACCAGCCGGCCGTGGTCGAGGATCAGCACGCGCTTGCGCATGCGGCGCAGCAGCGGCAGGTCGTGGCTGACCACCAGCACGCTGGTGCCGCGCGAGGGCAGCTCGGCAAACAGGGCCATGATCTCCGCCGCCAGGGTCGGGTCGAGGTTGCCGGTCGGCTCGTCGGCCACCAGCAGCTTGGGTTCGCCGACGATGGCGCGGGCGATGCCGACGCGCTGCTGCTCGCCGGCGGACAGCTGCGAGGGCAGTGCCTTCTCGCGATGGCCAAGGCCCATCCGTTCCAGCACCGAGCGCACGCGCTTGCCGATGTCGCCACGGCGGGTGCCGCGCAGGATCAGCGGCAGCGCCACGTTCTCGGCGATCGAGCGGTCCATCAGCAGTCGGTGGTCCTGGTAGACCGCACCGACCGCGCGGCGGTGGCGGGGAATGTCGCCCCCACGCACCTTCAGCAGGTTGCGCTCGTCGAACACCACCGCGCCGCGGCTGGGCCGCTCGTCCAGGTGGATCAACTTGAGCAGGGTGCTTTTGCCCGCACCGGAATGGCCGGTGACGAACAGCATCTCGCCCGGCGCGACCTCGAAGCTGACATCGGTCAGTGCCTCGTGGCCACCGGCGTACTGTTTGCTGACATTGTCGAAGCGCAGGACACTCATGCCCCGATTATGCAGGACCGGCGCGACGGATCGGTAGCGCCGGGCCATGCCCGGCGAAAACCGTCCGGCCTGGTGGGTGCCGACCGTTGGTCGGCACACCTCAAGGCCACCCGACCAACGGTCGGGTGCCGCCGGTTTAGTTGCCCGACAGCATCCGGCGGATCTTGCGGCCGATGCGGGTCAGGAACGAATCGCCGGTATCTGCGGCGGTACGCACCGGCTTGGCCACCACCTGCACCGGGGTGACCGGGCTGGCGCCATTGCCGGCATTGGCCTGCAGGCCCTCGGCACCCTCGACCGGACGGCCGTGGCGACGACGACGGCGCTTGCGCGGCTTGTGCTCGCCGTCCACCGCACCTTCCGGTGCGCCTTCGGCACGCGGCGGGCGCGGCGGGCGCGGAGCCTGGGCGGTGGCGCCTTCGGCGCCGGCGGCCGGGGCGGCAGCGCCCTGCTCGCCTTCCACGCGCGGCTTGCGCGGGCCACGCGAACGGCGTTCGCCGCTGCGCTCACCGTCACGGCCACCACGGCCACCACCACCGCCGGAACGGCCGCCACTACGGCCACCGCCCCGACGCTCTTCCTCGGCGGCACGGGCTTCGCGCGCTTCGCGGAAGATCTGGCCGACGCTTTCGTTGTCCTCGCCTTCCTCGCCTGCAGCCGGTGCCGGGCGTTCCGGGCGCGGCAGCGGCGTCAGCAGTTCCTTGGTGACCGGCTCGGACGGAATCTTCTGCTCGATGTAGGCCTCGATGTCCGGCAGGCCCATGGCGTAGCGCTCGCAGGCGAAGCTGATCGCGTCGCCCTCTTCACCCAGGCGCGCGGTGCGACCGATGCGGTGCACGTAGTCTTCGGCATCGAACGGCAGGTCGTAGTTGTAGACGTACTTGATGCCGTCGATGTGCAGGCCGCGCGCAGCCACGTCGGTGGCCACCAGGATTTCCAGCTGGCCCTTCTGGAAGCGGTTGAGCAGGCTCTCGCGCTTCTTCTGCGGCACATCGCCGGACAGCACGCCGACACGGTAGCCGGCCTTCTCCAGCGAACGGGCGACGCGCTCGACGAACACCTTGGTATTGACGAAGACCATGGTGCGCGCGCCTTCGCTGCGCGACAGCAGGCCCAGCAGCAGCGGGATCTTCTCGTCGTCGGCCGGGAAGTAGATGCGCTGGCGCACGCGGGCAGCGGTGATGGTCTCGGCTTCGACCACCAGCTTCTGCGGCTCGTTCATGTGCTCGTAGGCCAGCTCCAGCACGCGATGGCTGAGGGTGGCACTGAACAGCAGGGTCTGGCGGGTGGTGCGCTCCGGCATGCGGCGCAGCAGGAAGCGGATGTCCTTGATGAAGCCCAGGTCGAACATGCGGTCGGCTTCGTCCAGCACGCAGATCTCGCAGGCGTGCAGCGAGACCACCTTGTGCTGCTTGACGTAATCGATCAGGCGGCCCGGGGTGGCGATGATCACGTCCACGCCCTGCTGCAGCAGTTCGCGCTGCTTGTCGTAATCCACGCCGCCGTAGACCAGGGCGAAGCGCAGGCCCAGGTCGGAACCGAACTTCACCGCATCCTTGTGGATCTGGATGGCCAGTTCGCGGGTCGGGGCGAGGATCAGGGCGCGCGGATCTTCCGGCTTGCGGTCGGCCAGCGCCGGACGCGTCAGCAGGCGGTTCACGACAGCAACCAGGAAGGCCAGGGTCTTGCCGGTGCCGGTCTGGGCCTGGCCGGCAACATCACCGCCGGGCAGCGCGACCGGCAGGGTCAGCGCCTGGATCGGGGTGCAGCGGGTGAATCCGGCTCCTTCAAGGCCGGCCTGCAGGGCCGGATGCAGCTCGAAGGAGGAGAAGGTCAAATCGGTCAGCGGTTTGTCGCTCATGAGTCCGTCTTGGTATGGCCGCCGGCCCGTGGGGCGGCTGGCACTTCATCGTCTAGGGGCACCGTCGCAAACTGCGGCCCCTGCGGCGGGTTGGCCGGCTGGGACCACCCGGTCCGCGCGCCGCACAATGGCCCAGTTTAACGCACTCGGGCCAGCAAACCGGAATGCCCTGTCTCAGGAACCGAAGAGACGCTCGATCTTCATCCAGCCACACGGGACTTGAACGACCCGGCCGGGCCCGCTGGTGTCGCCCGCTGCCACCCCCATCTTCGGGAAGACAGTGAAATCCGACACATACCGAGCTTCGAAGCGATCACGATACGCTGGGTTCCAGCCGGCGCCTGTCCCCGCCCTGCGATAGGGGTACACTGCCGGCCGTGAGCGTCCAGGCATCCCGCCGAACGCACCGCGGCAGTGCGCCGCGAGGCAACGACGAGGGTCGCGCCACCGGGCATGGCCCAGTTCACCCACCTCCGGCATGGCCGGGTGCAATCCAAGACGAGAAACCAAGATGAGCGACAAGGTTGTACATGTCGGCGACGCCGACTTTGATAGCGCAGTGCTGAATTCCAAGGAACCGGTGCTGGTCGATTTCTGGGCCGAATGGTGTGGCCCGTGCAAGATGATCGCCCCGGCGCTGGACGAACTGGCCGACGCCTACCAGGGCCGCGCCAAGATCGCCAAGGTCAACGTCGACCACAACCGTGCGCTGGCCGCCAAGTACCACGTGCGTTCGATCCCGTACCTGGTCGTGTTCAAGGACGGCGAGAAGGTCGGCGAGCAGATCGGTGCGGTGGGCAAGGCCCAGCTGGCCGGCCTGCTGGACAAGGCCCTGGCCTGATCCTGCTGTTTTCCGGCAGCCGCCGCCCGCGGCTGCCGGCGGGCGCCCCGCGCCCATGATGAATGCTGTTCCCGGCAGCCCTTGCACGGCGCCGCAGGCCGATGATAGTGTCGGCACATCCGGCCGCGTTCGCGTGCCGCACCCTCTGGACGCAGTTTCTTCCAGACCCATTCCCAACGTTCGCCGCCCCAGCCGGGCGCTCGCACCTTCAAGCGAGGAATAACGCTCTTGTCCGATAACACTTCCGAAACCGGCAGCGCCGATGCGCCCGCCGAAAAGCGCGTGCGCAAGCCCCGCGTGAGCAAGGCCGCCGCCCCGGCAGCCGCCGAAACCAGCGCCGCTCCGGCGCAGCCGACCCTGCCGCTGGCCGCCGCGCCCGAGGCCCCGGCCCCCGCCCCCGCACCGAGCGCGCCCGCCGCCGAGGCCCCTGCCAGCAGTGGCGGTGGCGAAGGTGGTGAGGGTCGCGAATCCGGCCAGCCGCGGCAGCAGAACCACCAGGGGGGTGGCCAGAACCAGGGCCAGAACCCGTACAACCAGAACGGCCAGCAGGGCCAGGGGCAAGGCCAGGGCAACCGCCGTGACCGCTTCCGCAACCGCCGCGACCGCGACCGCAACAACAACAACCGCTTCCGCGACGACGGCATGCCCAACGACGGCGGCGAGCAGCAGCCCTTCGTGCCGCGCCCGCATGCCAACGTTCCGGAAGGCTTCCCGGTCTATTCGCTGAGCGACCTCAAGCGCATGCCGGCCCAGAAGCTGCTGGAGATCGCCGAGCAGCTGCAGATCTCCGAAGGCGTGGCCCGCGCCCGCAAGCAGGATGTGATCTTCGCCCTGCTGAAGGTGCTGACCCGCCACGGTGACGGCGTCGCCGCCGACGGTGTGCTGGAAATCCTGCCGGACGGCTTCGGCTTCCTGCGCGCGGCCGAAGCCAGCTACCTGGCCGGCCCGGACGACACCTACATCTCGCCCAGCCAGATCCGCCGCTTCAACCTGCGCACCGGCGACCACATCTCCGGCCGCATCCGCTTCCCGAAGGACGGCGAGCGCTACTTCGCGCTGAACATCGTCGACACCATCAACGGTGAGCCGATCGAAGCGTCGAAGAACAAGGTGCTGTTCGAGAACCTCACCGCCCTGTTCCCGCGCCGCCGCTTCACCCTGGAGCGTGGCAACGGTTCGTCGGAAGACATCACCGGCCGCATCCTCGACCTGATGGCCCCGCAGGGCAAGGGCCAGCGCTCGCTCATCGTGTCGCAGCCGAAGGCCGGCAAGACCATGATGATGCAGCAGGTCGCCACGGCCATCACCACCAACCACCCGGACGTGCACCTGATCGTGCTGCTGATCGACGAGCGCCCGGAAGAAGTGACCGAAATGCAGCGCACCGTGCGCGGCGAGGTCATCAGCTCGACCTTCGACGAGCCGGCCGCGCGCCACGTGCAGGTGGCCGAAATGGTCATCGAGCGCGCCAAGCGCCTGGTCGAGCACAAGAAGGACGTGGTGATCCTGCTCGATTCGATCACCCGCCTGGCCCGCGCCTACAACAACGTGGTGCCGAGCTCGGGCAAGGTGCTGACCGGTGGCGTGGACGCCAACGCCCTGCACCGCCCGAAGCGCTTCTTCGGTGCCGCGCGCAACGTGGAAGAAGGCGGCAGCCTGACCATCATCGCCACCGCGCTGGTCGACACCGGCTCGAAGATGGACGAGGTGATCTACGAAGAGTTCAAGGGCACCGGCAACAGCGAAGTGCACCTGAGCCGCCGTATCGCTGAAAAGCGCGTGTTCCCGGCCATCGACATCAACCGTTCGGGCACCCGCCGCGAAGACCTGCTGATCGAACCGGAACTGCTGCAGAAGATCTGGATCCTGCGCAAGCTGCTGCATCCGATGGATGAAATGGCCGCGATGGAGTTCCTGCTGGACAAGATGAAGAACACCAAGTCCAACGACGAGTTCTTCGGTTCGATGAAGCGCTGAGCCCAACGCTGCGCTTGAAGAAACCTGCCGCCGCCTGCGGCAGGTTTTTTTTTGCCTGCAGGGCGACCCACTTCACTTCACCGCCGTCCGGTTTTGGCGATAATCCGCCCGATGCCCTGCCCGGCCCCGAGGGCGTGGCCACCGATTCCCGCTGTCGCCCCTTCCGGAGAACCGGTCGGGTCCAGCCTCCTGCCGGATCCGTCGACGCATGCGAACGCTGTCTCCCCGCCTCAACCTGGGCAAGCTGATCCTCGCCCTGGCCCTGCTCAGTGCCATCATCGCGCTGGCCAACACCCTGCTGGCCAGCTACCGGGTGCAGCGCGACCAGCTGGTCGGCAACACCCTGGAAGCCAACCGCGTCTACGCCACCAAGCTGGCCGAGACGACCCAGAACTTCCTGCTGGCTGCCCAGCAGGAACTGGCCTACGCCGCCACCCGGCTCGGCCAGGGCAACCTCGATCCGGCTCAGGCCCAGGACGAAGCCAGCCGCCTGCAGCTGCAGACCAACAGCTTCAACTCTTCGCTGGTGGTGGACGCCGACGGCCTGGTGATCGCCACCTCACCGCAGACCCTGCAGCTGCAGGGCGAAGTGCTGCACAGCGTCGGCAACAACGCCGCGCTGGCCGCGCGCCAGCCGATGATCAGCGACCCGTACCAGTCGGCCACCGGCAAGCTGCTGGTCTCGCTGTCGCACCCGATCTTCGATCGCCAGGGCCACTACCGTGGCTACGTCAGCGGCACCCTGTACCTGCGCCAGCGCAGCGCACTGCACACGCTGCTGGGCAAGCACTACTACCGTGATGGTTCCTACCTGTACGTGGTCGACCGTCATGGCCGCCTGCTGTACCACGCCGATGGCAAGCGGGTGGGCGACTACGTGGTCGGCAACCCCGCAGTGAAGGCCGTGGTACGTGGCGAGCGCGGCGCGCAGCAGGTGCGTAACAATCTGGGCGTGTCGATGCTGGCCGGCTACGCGCCGGTGGCGGCCACCGGCTGGGGCATCATCGCCCAGCGCCCGACCGAGGCCACGCTGCAGCCGCTGTCGCGGTTGATGACCGCGGTAATCTGGAACGCGATCCCGCTGGGCCTGCTGTCGCTGCTGATCACCTGGTGGTTCGCCCGTCGCATCTCGATGCCGCTGTGGCAGCTCGCACGCAACGTGCAGGGCGGCGAAGACACCGGCAACGCGATCAACCACGTCAGCGGCATCCGCGCGTGGTACTTCGAGGTCGCCCAGCTGAAGCAGGCGGTACTACACAGCTTCAATGCGCTGCAGGACCGCATCGGCACGCTCAACCGCGCCAGCCGCACCGATCCGCTGACCGGCCTGCTCAACCGCCGCGGCCTGCAGCAGGCACTGGATGCCCTGCAGGTACAGGGCATTCCGTTCGCGATCCTGGCGCTGGACATCGATCGCTTCAAATCGATCAATGACAGCCACGGCCATGATGTCGGCGACGCCGCCATCGTCCATATCGCCGACCAGATGCGCCGCTACTCACGCGACAGCGACATCCTCTGCCGCGCCGGTGGCGAGGAGTTCCTGCTGCTGTTGCCGGGCATCAGCACCGAGTCGGCACGCCAGGCCGGCGAGCGCCTGCGCCAGCACATTGCCGACCATCCGTTTGAACCGGTCGGCACCATCACCGTCTCGCTGGGCGTGGCCCACTTCCCCAGCTTCCATGTCGATGCCGAGCAGGCACTGCGGCTGGCCGACAAGGCGCTGTACCTGGCCAAGGAACAGGGCCGCAACCGGGTGGTGGTCTACCCCTACGCCGATTGACGCGAAGCCGGGCTGGCCGGCTCCGCAGTGATCGTCAGCCCTGCTCCAGCGGCGTCAGCAGGCGCAGGCCGCGCTTGGCGCCGTCCACCATGTAGATGCCGCCCTCGGGCAGCAGGTCGCCGCCGGCCTGCTCGATCGCATCTGCCTTCCGCCACGGCACGGCCTGCCGCGGGCCGGGAATGAAGGCACGCCAGCGGCCATAGCGCTCCGCTCCATTGGGATCATCGTTCAGGCCGAAATTCACCGGTATGCGTACCGTCCAGCTGTCGCGGGTGCTGGCCTCGCCGGTGGTCGGTGGCTTGAACGTCCACTTGCGGGCACTGCTGACGGCGGCCTTGGCCAGGATCTCGCGCATCTTGGCAAGGGTGCGCTCGCGTCCGACCACGGTCATGTTCACCTGCTCGGCAACGACATCGGCCACCGTGCCGTCACGCGCGATCCGGACCACCAGCAGCACTTCACCCTGCCCACCGCTCCGATAGACTTCTTCCGGATAACGCGGGGGTGCCATGCGCCCTCGGGTCACCGAATCGGTGGCCTTCTCATCGTACTCGCTGAAATTGACGCTGGTCATGCTGACTTCGTAGCCACCATCGGCCATGGCCTTGCCCCGCAGGCGCACCCGCAATGGCGCACGTGCGGCCACCGCCTTGCCATCGCGCAGGGTGGGTTCGAAGCGCCAGCCACCGATGGTGCCCTCCACGAAAGACGCGATGCTCGGAGACAGCATCGACTTCTGGTCCAGCACCAGCGAACTGACCGCGCCCTCGGGCGTGACCTCGATATGGCCAGTGAGCACCATGCTCATCTCCGCGGTGGCACGCACCGCACGCGTGGTCTGTGCGCTGGCATCGCCGGCAAGCAGGGGAGCGCCGGCGCCGACGGCCAACGCGAGAGCGAGGAACAGGGGGGGACGCATCATTGCCGGATCCTTGGTGATGAATGCCGAGCGTAGCGCAGTCTTCACCTCCGGGACAGTTCGGCCGGGCTACGCCAACCGATGCGCGCCAGCATAGGGCGGTGTATCCGGATAGTCACCGCGGGCGAAGCGCTCCTGCAGGCCCTGCCACCACGCCGGATCAAACAGATGCCGGTAGTGCTCGCGTACCGCGGCCAGTTCGCGCGCCGGCAGGCCCATGAATGGGCCGAAGCGCTCGGGAAACACATCGCGCGGCCCCACATGGAACCAGGGTTCGTCAGCCAGCGCTTCCTCCGGCGTGCGCGGCTGCGGCCAGGCGCGGAACACGCAGTCGCTGACCAGGCACAGTTCGTCATAGTCGTAGAACACGGCCCGGCCGTGCCGCGACACGCCGAAGTTCTTCGGCAGCATGTCACCGGGGAAGATGTTGTTGCGCGCCATGTCGGTGATCGCCTGCGCGTAGTCGAGCACCGCTGCACGTACCGCCTCCCCGCCCTGCTCGCGCAGGTACAGGTTCAATGGACGGAAACGACGCTGCACGTAGCACAGTGCGATCTCCACCTCGTCGCCATCGACGCGCACGCTCTGCGCACATTGCTGCAGCAGTTCCTCCAGCAGTGCCGGAGCGAAGCGGTCGCGCGGAAAGCGCAGGTGGCGATAGGGCTGTGCGTCGAGCAGGCGGCCGACACGATCGAGGTTGAACACCAGTGCGTACTTCTCTTCCACCTGCTGCCGCGACATCGCCTTGGGCCACGCGAAACGGTCGCGGATCAGTTTGAACACCAGCGGATAGCTGGGCAGGGTGAACACCGCCATGACCATGCCCGGCGTGCCTTCGGCATGCACCAGCCGCTCCTGCGGATGCTCGTTGAAGTGGCGGAAGAAGGTGCGGTAGCGCTCGGTCTTGCCCTGCTTGGCGCGGCCCAGCACGGTGTAGATCTCATCGATGGGCTTGCCCGGCAGCAGACTGCGCAGGAACACCACTGCATCACCGACCGTGGCCAGGTTGGCCTGGAAATAGCTGCGTGACACGCCGAACAGGTGGGCCACGTCCCGGCGCCGGGTCAGCACTGCATCGGCGCGCAGGCCACGCTCGTCGTTGACCAGCGCAATCACGCACGGCGAGAACCGATGCTCGCCGAACACGCGGCCCACCAGATAGGCGCGGCGCTCGCGGTAGAACACGGTGTCGAGCAGCTCGATGCTGCGCACCGGCGTGTCCCCCCAATGGGCGAGGTCATCCTGAAGGCGCACCGCAATGGCTGCCGCACAGCGCAGCTGATGCACGTAGGGAATGCCGAAGCGGTAGTCGGCGAGCACCCGCTGCAGCGCCTCCACCGGCCGCGTCGGCGAAACCGCGTAGGTATGCCGTGCGACCGGATGGGTGATGGCATCGGAGGGTTCGACATCGAAGGCGATGAACTCCAGCGCCGGATCCACGCCGCGGGTGGCGAACATGCGCCGCGACAACGTGTTGTAGAAGGTCTTGTACAGCTCGGCGTCGATCAGCCCCAGCAGCAGCGCGCTGTACTGCGCATGCACCTGCAGCCAGAGCGCACGTTGGCCGATCGCCTCGCCGGCAAGGCGGCGCAGTGCATCCATCTGCTCGGCGATGCACAGGTCGTACAGCACAATGCGCTCGACCGCATCCTGCCGGGCACCGGCCCAGTCGCGCTGCTCGAAGCGCTGCCGCGCACGAGCGGTCACGCCCGCGAATCGAGCATGGTAATCCTCGAAGCCATCGCGGATGGCCACCGCGATGCGCGGTGCCAGCTCGGCAGCAATGTGAGGCTCGGACATTCAGGGCTTACCCGGTAGGACCGGCTTCACCATACGCTGGCGTGGGGCGGCTTGTGTAGAGCCGGGCCCATGCCCGGCTTGGTTCACCGCAATCTGCCCGAAGCACAGCCGAGCGCCGGTCCGGCTCTGCAGGGGCAGGTCCATTGCGTCCCACGAAAACGCAACGATTCCTACAGACCCCGGTCCACCGTGTTGCCTACCCTTCCAGGCTCACAACGGCACGAGGTGACGCATGCAGCAAATGACCCTGATCCCGCGCATGGAGGAAGGCAATGTAATCCCGCAGCGGGCGCGGGACGGCTACATCAGCGCCACCGCGCTGTGCCAGTCCGTGAACAAGCGCTGGTCTGACTACCGGGCACTGAAATCGACGGAGGAGTTCCTGCAGGAGCTCACCCTCCAGACCGGGCTGGCCGAGCACGAACTCATCCACGTGGTCTCCGGCGGCATCCCGACCATGCAGGGCACCTGGATCCATCCCTATCTGGCCATCAACCTGGGCCAGTGGCTGTCGCGCAAGTTCGCGGTGAAGGTCGCGCAGTGGGTGGTGGAATGGCAGCAGGGCCACGCCAACGCGGTAATGCCCGCGCATATCGAGCGCTACCTGCAGAACCGGGCCAAGGTACCGTACACCCATTTCTCGATGCTCAACGAGCTGACGTTGAACCTGATCGCGCCGCTTGAAGACGCCGGTTACACCCTGCCGCAGGCGCTGGTGCCGGATATTTCCGAAGGGCGCCTGTTCTGCAAGTGGCTGAGGGACCACCGGGGCGTCGACACCGATGCACTGCCCATGTATGACCACACCTATCCGGATGGACGCACGGTGCCGGCCAAGCTGTACCCCAACGAGTTCTACGAGGACTTCCGCCGCCACTTCAATGAAGTATGGCTCCCCGAGAAAGCACCGGCATACTTTGCAGCGCGGGACAGCAAGGCGCTTTCGTTCGTGACCGCGCTGCTGCTTCCGGTACCGTGACTGCGGCTGGAAACAGACGAGCATGACGTTTCGTTCTCCTGTGGACCCGAGCCCATGCTCGGCTCCACAGGAGCCGGCGGTTCAGATCGCCAGATCGGCCTCCACGTCCTGTACCTTGCGCCGGGCCAGGGCCAGGTTGGACTTGGTACGGTCGAGCACGATGTAGAAGAACAGGCCCTTCTTCTTCGCCACCGGGCGCATGATGTGGTACGCCTTGCCCAGCGAGATCAGGATGTCCTCGATGCTGTCGTTGAGATTCAGCGATGCGGCGGTCTTCATCTTGGCGCGGATCACTTCGGTGTTGCCTGCGGCGGCCACTTCCATGTCCATGCCGGCACCGGCCTCACCCAGCAGCATGCCGCTTTCGTAGTCGACCAGCGCCACTGCCTGCGCGCCGTCGATGCCCATCAGTGCGTTCAACGATTCATTCAATCCAGCCACGTCGCACCCCTTGTCGATGTTGGTTCGAGCCCCTCGTTCCCCTGCGGCCGGGCTCACGATCCGCCGAGTTCGGCCAGGATCGCCTGGCCACATTCCCTGCTCTGCCACAGCACCTGGCCGATCACGCTGCGCTGGTCGCAGGCTGCCATCAGCAGCAGCGGTGCGCGCCCTTCGGCCTGGATGGCCAGCATCAGCACCTTGCCACCCGCGGCCTCCAGCATCAGCGTCTGCAGATCACCCAGCACCAGTTCGCGCCCCACTGCTGCGGCCAGCGCCAGCATCGCGCTGGTCATCGCTGCCAGGCGTTCACCGCGCCCTTCGGCACCGGCACTGACCAGGGCGAAGCCATCGACACTGGCCAGCACCACCGTGCGCACGCCTTCCACCCGCTGCCGCAGGTCCTGCAGCAGCGGCTGCAGGCGCTCACGCTGGCCGGCATCGGGCAGTACCGCCACCTGCCCATCAACCATGCGCGGCCACCAGTGCATGCGCTTCCATTTCGCTCATCAGTACATCCATCAGCAGCAGTCCCTGTTCGCGGTCGCGGGCATCCACTGCCAGCAATGGCAGCGGTTGATCATCGAGACTGGCGCGTGCGGCCCAGTCGTCCAGCGCGGCGTGCGGTGCCTGGTCCAGATGGGTGACGGCCACCACCAGCGCCAATGACGATGCGAACGGTCGCAGTACCTGCAGGTAATCCTCCAGTTCGGCAACCACGCCCGCGCGCCGCGCATCCAGCAGCAGCACGGCGCCGCGGGCGCCCTGCAGCAGGATCGGCCAGAGGAAATCGAAACACTGCTGGCCCGGCGTGCCGTACAGCCGCAGGCGCTCGTCATTGGGCAGATCGATATCGGCATAGTCCAGCGCGACGGTGGTGGACGCCTTGTCGGCACCGATGCGGTCACTGTTGGCCACATCGGTATCGATCACCGCCCCGGCCGCGATGCTGCGCACCAGGGTCGACTTGCCACTGCCCATGCCGCCCAGCACGACCACCTTGTGCTCACGCATTGCGCTCGCTCCCGCGCAGGTGCCGCCACAGGCGGGCAAGCAGGCCGTTGTCGGTGCCAGTGCCGCTGCCACGTACTGTCGGCATCGGTGCCACCGGGGCGCTCTGCAATTGCGCGTAGCCGCACAGGTAGGCGGCATGGATGAAATCGCGCACCGCCGCAGCCGGCAACTCAAGCAGCATCGCGCACTCGTCAACCGTGCACGCGCGCTTGAGCAGCAGCGAGCATAGCCGGAAGCCATCGTGGTCATGGCCCAGTACGCGGAAGTCGGGCCAGCGCAGCAGCTTCACTGAGGCGCCACGCAGGCGTTCGTCCAATGCCTGCCAATGGCGGCTGCGCTGTGCCCACTGCCACAGCAGCGGCCGCAGTGGTTGGCGTGGCCGCTCGCCGGCCAGCGCCTGCAGGCGTGCCGGCGTCAGCGCATCCAGTTGCAGGCGTTCGAAGGCATCGGCCAAACGCTCCACCAGCGCCGCAGCCGGTTCCTGCAGCAGCACGGCCTGGTCGTGCTCCAGATCCATCAGCAGCAGAGGCTCGCCCGCATCACTCAACAGTGCCTGGCCCTGTCGCAACGGCAGCCGCTCGCGCAACAGGCGGGTGATGGCATGCGCACCATCGGCCAGGCGGATCGGTGCGGGTGCATGCATTGCCAGGGGTTCCGCTGCCAACTGCATGCCGCGCAATGCACGGCCGATGGCACCGTCATCAAGTATGTCCTGGTGGCCATCGCCGTCGCGCAGCTGGCCCCCCAGATCCTCGATCCAGCACTGCAGTCGCGGGCGTTGCTGGCGCATGCGCTGGGCCGCGTTGCGCAGCGCCGGCGTATCGCGGATGACCAGCAGGTCGCAATCATCCAGGTCCTGGCTGCGGCGGATCTGGCCGTCCGGCAGGGCCGATGCCACGCGCAGCCGTTGCAGCAGGGCCTGCTCGCCCTGGATGTCGGTTCCCACTACCAGCACGCGTGCCATCCGTGTTCCCCGTGCGGCCACCTCCCCGGTGGCCTCGCGTCGCCAAGGCTAGGGCATCGCCAACGGCAGCCGTCGTGATCGACTGCTCAGATCGAGGGCCGCTGCGGATCCACTCATATCCGTTCTGCGACGGCCATCGCGGGCAAGTTTCATGCCCCTTTGACGGCATTCCGACAGCCAACGGAAGTCACGGTTCTGGACGCGGGTCGAATGGGGTCAGATCCCTTTTGCATGGCAAAAGGGATCTGACCCCAGAGCCAAAAAGAAACCCGCGCCGAAGCGCGGGTTCCGGTGTCACGACCGAGCGGCGATGGATCAGCCGCGCAGCTGCTCCAGCGCGGCGTTGAAGGTCGCGCTCGGGCGCATGGCCTTGCTCGCCTTGGCCACGTCCGGGCGGTAGTAGCCGCCGATGTCCACGGCCTTGCCCTGCACCGCGATCAGCTCTTCGACAATCCTCTGCTCGTTGTCGGTCAGCGCCTTGGCCAGCGGTGCGAAGCGTGCCTTCAGTGCAGCATCTTCGTCCTGCGCGGCCAGGGCCTGGGCCCAGTACAGCGCGATGTAGAAGTGGCTGCCACGGTTGTCGATGCCACCCAGCTTGCGCGACGGCGACTTGTCGTTGTCCAGGAACTGGCCGTTGGCTTCGTCCAGCGCCTTGGCCAGCACGCGGGCGGCGGCATTCTCGTAGCGGTTGCCCAGGTGCTCCAGCGACGCAGCCAGGGCCAGGAACTCACCCAGCGAATCCCAGCGCAGGTAGTCCTCTTCCACGAACTGCTGAACGTGCTTCGGGGCCGAACCACCGGCGCCGGTCTCGAACAGGCCGCCACCGGCCATCAGCGGCACGATCGACAGCATCTTGGCGCTGGTGCCCAGCTCCATGATCGGGAACAGGTCGGTGAGGTAGTCGCGCAGCACGTTGCCGGTCACCGAGATGGTGTCCTCGCCCTTGCGGATGCGGTCCAGCGAGAACGCGGTGGCTTCCACCGGAGGCAGGATGCGGATGTCCAGGCCGGCGGTGTCGTGGTTCTTCAGGTAGGTCTCGACCTTGGCGATGACCTGCGCGTCGTGGGCGCGGGCGGCATCCAGCCAGAACACGGCCGGGGTGTTGCTCAGGCGGGCGCGCTCGACGGCCAGCTTGACCCAGTCCTGGATCGGCGCGTCCTTGGTCTGGCACATGCGCCAGATGTCACCGGCTTCCACGGCGTGCTCGAACACCACGGTGCCGGCATCGTCGGTGACCTTGACCACGCCGTCGGCGGCGATCTGGAAGGTCTTGTCGTGCGAGCCGTACTCTTCGGCCTTCTGCGCCATCAGGCCGACGTTCGGCACCGAGCCCATGGTGGCCGGGTCGAAGGCGCCGTGCGCCTTGCAGTCGTCGATGACGGCCTGGTACACGCCGGCGTAGCAGCGGTCCGGAATGACCGCCTTGGTGTCCTGCAGCTTGCCTTCGACGTTCCACATCTTGCCGGAGTCGCGGATCATCGCCGGCATCGAGGCGTCGACGATCACGTCGCTCGGCACGTGCAGGTTGGTGATGCCCTTGTCCGAATTGACCATGGCCACGCCCGGACGCTGTGCGTACTCGGCAGCCAGGTCGGCTTCGATCGCAGCGCGGGTGGCTTCGGGCAGCGACGGCAGGCGCGCGGCCAGGTCACCGATGCCGTTGTTGGCGTCGAAACCGGCCTGCTTGAGCACGTCGGCGTGCTTGGCCAGCACGTCCTTGTAGAACTCGTTGACCGCCACGCCGAACATGATCGGGTCGGAGACCTTCATCATGGTCGCCTTCAGGTGCAGCGAGAACAGCACGCCCTGGGCCTTGGCATCGGCGATCTGCTCACCGATGAACGCGGCCAGTGCCTTGCGGCTCATGACGGCGGCATCGACGATCTCGCCAGCCTTGACCGCGGTCTTTTCCTTCAGCACGACGGCGCTGCCGTCCTTGCCGTGGAAGGTGATCTTCAGCGCACCGGCGTTGGCCAGGGTGGCCGACTTCTCGCTGCCGTAGAAATCGCCGGCGGCCATGTGCGCGACGTGCGACTTCGAATCCGACGCCCAGGCACCCATGCGATGCGGGTGCTTGCGCGCGTAGTTCTTCACCGACAGCGGTGCGCGGCGGTCGGAGTTGCCCTCGCGCAGCACCGGGTTCACCGCACTGCCCTTGACCTTGTCGTAGCGCGCCTTGTAGTCGCGCTGCTGGTCGTCAGCCGGGGTTTCCGGGTAATCCGGCAGCGGGTAACCCTGGTCCTGCAGTTCCTTGATGGCCGCCTTCAGCTGCGGCACCGAAGCGGAGATGTTCGGCAGCTTGATGATGTTGGCGTCCGGGGTGGTCGCCAGCTGGCCCAGCTCGGCCAGGTCGTCGCTGACCTTCTGCGCGTCGCTGAGCAGTTCCGGGAACTGCGACAGGATGCGGCCGGACAGCGAGATGTCACGGGTTTCCACCACGATGCCGGCAGTGGCGGTGTAGGCGTCGACGATCGGCAGCAGCGACTGGGTCGCCAGGAACGGTGCTTCGTCGGTCAGCGTGTAGAGGATCTTGGACATGGGGGACTTGGACTCTGTAGCAATGCTCAGGGGAAGGCCGGCGCCAGCGCCGGGCCACGTGCAACCGTGTCGCTTTCCCCCGTCGCCGTCAGGGTGGGCGCGCGGCGGGGAAACCCCTGCATTGTCGCGTTTTCAGCCGCGCGGGGCAAAGCCGCGCCATACGCGGCGGTACTGCACGGTGGCAACGCTGTGATCCATCCACGCATGGCGTGGATCCACGCAAACGCCGCCGCCAGTAGATCCACGCCGTGCGTGGATGAAGCCAACCATCGCCCAATAAAAAAGGACGCAGCCTCGCGGCTGCGTCCATCGTGAGTCCTGCCGGGAGAGAGTCGGCAGGACTTACTTGACCTCGAACTCCTGCGGCGTTCCGGCCGCCTTGCCATCGACCATGACCTCGGCGCGGTACTTGCCGGCCGGCCAGCCCTTTGCATTCTTGAATGTGACGTTGGTGGTCTCCGCGCCGCTGGCATTCAGGGTCGCGGTCTGTTCGCCGGCCACCTGGCCGTCCTGGAAGGTCAGCTTGGCGCCGACATTGACGTTGTTGGCAGCGCCATCGGTCTTGACCGAGACGATGACGTCATCCTTCGGCGAGAACAGTGCAGCCGGGGCGACCGACTTGTCGGCGGCAGCGGTCTTGCCCACGGTGACAGTGGAAACACTGACCGCAGCAGCTTCCGCCATCGGCGGCGGTGCACCGGTCATCGGCGCCGGCGCTGCCGGCTCGGCCGGAGCCGTGGCCACCGGAGCGGCGTTGGTGTCGGTCGACTCCTCTTTCTTCTTGCAACCGACCAGGGCGACGCTGCCCAGCAGGGCGGCGATCAGGGCGGTCTGGAGCGGGGTGGTCTTGATCATTCGGGGTTCCTCCCAGGGATTGTCGGACGGCGTTCGATCGCCGGCTTACTTCGGCGGCAGCTTCAGGGTCTGGCCCGGGAAAATCTTGTCCGGGTCGTCAAGCACATCGCGGTTGGCTTCGAAGATCTTCTTCCAGGCGTTGGCGTCGCCCAGATGCTGCTTGGCGATCTTCGACAGCGAGTCGCCCTTCTGCACGGTGTAGGTGCCGCCGCTGACGATCTCGGCGGTGCTGTCCACCGAAGCGCTGACGCCGGAGAAGTCCGCCTTCGGCACCTGCTCGGCGGTACTGTCGACGCTGGCACTGACGCCGGAGAAATCGGCTTTCTTCTCGGTACTCATCCACAACTCCCGTCTGCATGACTACATGGCTCGCACGGTGCCATGGCGGTTGTTAAATGGGGATGGTGCAGATGTGAAGCCGCCCCGGGGGGCGGCTGAACAATCGGGAGATAAGGTGCCTGGTAGTGCCGGCCGCTGGTCGGCTGTGCCAGGGGGATCCGGCCTTGGCCGATTGCCGGCCAGCGGCCGGCACTACCCGTAACCGCCTGCGATCCAAAGGTAGCGCCGGCCGCTGGCCGGCGGTTACTGCCGCAGTTCGCGGTAGGTCGCAGCCGGAGCCGCGATGCCGGGGCTGGCACGCCAGGGATTGATGTCCAGGCCACCACGGCGGGTATAGCGGGCCTCCACTTCCAGCCATTGCGGTTGGCAGCGCGCAGACACCTCGCTGAAGATCCGCTCAACGCACTGCTCGTGGAACTCGGCGTGTTCGCGGTAGCTGACCAGATAGCGCAGCAGGCCGGCACGATCCATCTTCGGCCCGCGGTAGCGCAGGCTGACCGTCGCCCAGTCCGGCTGGCCGGTGACCGGGCAGTTGGACTTCAGCAGTGCCGAGACCAGGGTCTCCACCACCACCTCACCAGCATTGGCCGAGAGGAAGTCCGCCTGCGGCGGGCCGTAGCAGTCGATCGCCACGTCCAGCCCATCGATGGATTCGCCGAGCGGCGTCTCACGCAGGCCCGGCAGGCCGAATTCGACCTGGACCGGCGCACCGGCGCAGGCCGACAGATCAGCCACCAGGCGCTCGCGCAGCGCCTCGGCGCTGTCGACGCGGGTGCTGTTGAGGGAGTTGAGGTACAGCTTGAACGACTTCGATTCGATCAACCGCGGCGAGGTGCACGGCACCTGCACGGTGGCGACGGCGACCTGCGGCTTGCCACGCGGGTCGAGCCAGCTCAGCTCGAAGGCATGCCAGCGGTCGTGGCCGACGAACGGCAGCGCGGCGTCATCGAGGCCGATCTCGGCGCGGGCGCCGCTGCGCGGAATGGGAAACAGCAGGCCGGGATCGTACTGCGACGGGTAACTGACCTCGCGACCGAGGCTGGAATCCTGTGGGGTGTTCATGGGCGTCATTGTATCGCGCCAGAAGCGGGCCTTCGGCCGGGCCGGCCAACGGCGGAGCCCCTCCGTGGTGGTTTTGTTGGTTGGTCGTGAAAGGCGGTCTATCGGCTTGGCCGGGTGGGTAGGCGGGTCGGGGGACGCCGTAAACCCGTCCTTGGGGGCTTGGCCGCGGCATCCATGCCGCGGACACCCCCGCCCCGCCTACCCACCCGGCCCCTGACAGTTCCCTGCACGCGGCCGCCACCACGGGAAAGATCAGAAAAATCAAAATCAGAAACCGATCCTTCAGACGTTCCTGACGCCTGCCGTGTCGACCAAGGTCGACACCCACCAGAAGCGGAAAGTCGTTCCGACAGCTCGCGGGAAACCGTCGAAGGCGGGGTGGGTCCGGTGGCAGGGGCGTGAGCCGCATGGATGCGGCGACCGAGCTTACATGGACGTACTTGCAGCGTCCCCTGCCACCGGACCCACCCCGCCATCCCACGGAATGCCCGCTTTTGACGTTGACGTTGCCATTGATCCAAGCGGGTGCAGGGCTGCAAGCCCTGCCGGAAACCCTCACCCCGCAGGCGTGCCGGCACCGTGCAGGTAATCCAGGCTCACCTGCAGCAGCGCGCGCAGTCCCACATCCAGCGCCTTCTCATCCAGCAGGAACTTCGGCGAATGATTCGCCGGCGCCGTCGCCGGGTCGATGCCCACGCTGGTCGAACCGACGAAGAAGAACATGCCCGGCACTTCCTTCGCGTACAGCGAGAAGTCCTCCGCGCCCATCTGCAGCGGCGGCTCGTACACGTTGTCCTTGCCCACCACCGCCTGCAGGCTCGGCAGCATCTTCGCGGTCAGCGCCGGGTCGTTCACCGTGGCGGGGTTGCCTTCCGATTCGTAGATGTCGGTCACCGCCTTCGCACCGTGCGCGGCAGCGGTGTGTTCGGCCACGTTGCGCAGGTCGGCGAAGATCTGCTGGCGCATGCCCTCGTCGAAGGTGCGGATGGTGCCGACCATCTCCACTTCATCGGGAATGATGTTGTAACGGATGCCGCCGTTGATCGCGCCGAAGGTCAGCACCGCCGGTTGCTTGGACAGGTTGGCGCGGCGGCTGACGATGGTCTGCGCGGTGCCGACCAGATCGGCGGTGGCCACGATCGGGTCAACGCCGTTCCACGGCGCCGAACCGTGCGTCTGGCGACCGATCACCTTGATCCCGAAGCGGTCCGAGGCAGCCATCAACGGGCCACCGCGCACCGCGATCTGCCCGGCCTGCACACTGGAGAACACATGCAGGCCGAACACGGCTTCCGGCTTGAAGTCGGCGAACAGGCCTTCCTTCAGCATCAGCGCGGCGCCACCCTCTTCCGGCGGCGGTGCGCCTTCCTCGGCCGGCTGGAAGATCAGCATCACCTGGCCCGGCAGGTCCTTCTTCATCGACACCAGCGCTTCAGCCACGCCCAGCAGGGTGGCGGTATGCGCGTCATGGCCACAGGCATGCATCACGCCCACGGTCTGGCCGCGGTACTGGTCGGTGGCCTTGGAGGCGAACGGCAGGCCGGTCTGCTCGGTCACCGGCAGCGCGTCCATGTCCGCGCGCAGCGCGATCTTGGGGCCGGGCTTGCCGCCTTCGATGATCGCCACCACGCCGTGGTGGGCGATACCGGTCTTCGGCTTCAGGCCCATCGCACGCAGGCGCTTGGCGACCTCGGCCGAGGTACGCACCTCGCGGTTGGACAGTTCCGGGTGCTGGTGGAAGTCACGGCGCCATTCGACCACCCGGGCCTGCAATCGCTGTGCGGCGGCGGTCACTTCCGGGCGCTGCCCGTCCTGGGCGTGGGCAAGGGCCGGCAGGGCCAGCAGCAGGGCGGACAGCAGCAGCGAACGGCGCATCGCAATCTCCACAGCAAGAGGGTTCCAGCTGAATGTAGGGCAACACCGCCGCCACGGGAACCTCCCGCGCGGGATCCGGTCTTAGCGCCCGTCCCATCCGTCATGCAGGAAACGTGATGTGGCACAGGTATGCTTTGCGCATTGCCAACCGGGGCCGCGCCCCGTCCAGCCCTCTTGGAGTCCTCGTAATGTCACGTGTTTGGAAGATCGTGCTGCTGGTCGTGGCGGTTCTGGTGCTGGCCGTGGTCGGCCTGCGCGTCATCGGCGGGGGCAAGGACAAGGCTGGAAAGCCGGCGGCGGGAGCGCGCCAGGGCGGTGAAGACCCGGATGCCGGCCCGGTGCCTGTGACCGTGGTCGAGGCCACGCGCCAGGACGTACCGGTGTATGCCAGCGCACTGGGTACGGTGACGGCAATGAACACCGTCACCGTCAGCCCGCAGGTCGGTGGCCAGCTGATGAGCCTGAACTTCCGCGAAGGCCAGGAAGTGAAGAAGGGCGACGTGCTGGCAGTGATCGATCCTCGCACCGCCCAGGCCAGCTTCGACCAGGCAGCGGCGGCCAAGCGCCAGAACGAAGCGCTGCTGGCTACCGCCCGCTCCAACTACCAGCGCTCGAACGCGCCGGAGTATCGCCAGTTCGTCGCCAAGACCGATCTGGATACACAACGAAACCAAGTGGCACAGTACGAGAGCGCGGTCGCGGCGAACGATGCCAGCATGCGCTCGGCGCAGGTGCAGCTGCAGTACACCAAGGTCACCGCACCCATCACCGGCATCGCCGGCATCCGTGCGGTCGATGCCGGCAACGTGGTCAACGCCGGCACCGCGCTGGTCACGCTGACCCAGGTCCATCCGATCCACGTGCTGTTCAACCTGCCCGAACGCCAGCTCGGCGACGTGCGCCAGGCGCAGGCCGCCGGTGCGGTGCCGGTGGCCGCGCTGGACCGCGCCGATTCGCACGTGCTGTCCGGTGACGGCAAGCTGGATGTGGTCGACAACCTGATCAGTGCCGACAGCGGCACGTTCAAGGCGCGCGCGCTGTTCGACAACACCGACAACGGCCTGTGGCCGGGTCAGTTCGTCAACGTGCGCATGCAGCTGCGCACCATCGGCGGTGGTGTGGTCATTCCGACCCAGGCCGTGCTGCGCGGGCCGGATGGCGAGTACGTCTATGTCGTGCAGGGCGACAACACGGTGAAGATGCAGACCGTGCGCAGCGGCGTGGAAGTGGGCGACAGCCAGGTGCAGATCGCAGAAGGCCTGAAGGGCGGCGAGCGCGTGGTCAGCGAAGGCCAGTTCCGCCTGAAGCCGGGCAGCAAGGTCACCGCGCTGAAGCCGGGCGAGACCCCGGCCGCACCGACCGAAGCCGAACTGAAGGCCGCCGAACAGAAGAACGGCGGCGGTGGCCGTCGCGGTGGTGGCCCGCGCTGAGCGCAGGCCACGGTTCTCCCTCGCGCTGGCGGACCTGCCGGCGCCGACATTGAAGTGCCAGCAAGGATCAGTCCGTGGGCTTTTCGACGATCTTCATCCGCCGCCCGATCGCCACCTCGCTGTTGATGGCGGGCCTGTTGCTGCTGGGCATCCTCGGTTACCGCAAGCTGCCGGTATCGGCGCTGCCGGAAATCGATGCGCCCAGCCTGGTGGTCACCACCCAGTACCCCGGCGCCAACGCCACCACCATGGCCTCGCTGGTCACCACGCCACTGGAGCGCCAGTTCGGGCAGATTTCCGGGCTGGAGCTGATGACGTCGGACTCGTCGGCCGGGTTGTCGACGATCATCCTGCAGTTCTCGATGGACCGCGACATCGACATCGCCGCACAGGACGTGCAGGCGGCGATCCGCCAGGCCACCCTGCCCTCGTCGCTGCCCTACCAGCCGGTCTACAACCGGGTGAATCCGGCCGACGCGGCCATCGTCACCCTGAAGCTGACCTCTGACACGCGGCCGCTACGCGACGTCAACAACTACGCCGACTCGATCCTGGCCCAGCGCCTGTCGCAGGTGCAGGGCGTGGGCCTGGTCTCGATTGCCGGCAACGTGCGCCCGGCCGTGCGCATCCAGGTCAACCCGGCGCAGCTGTCGAACATGGGCCTGACCCTCGAACAGCTGCGCAGCGCGCTCACGCAAGCCAACGTCAATGCGCCGAAGGGTTCGTTGAACGGCAAGACCCAGTCCTACAGCATCGGTACCAACGACCAGCTGGCCAGCGCTGCCGAGTACCGCGACACCATCATCAGCTACAAGAACGGCCGCCCGGTGCGGTTGTCCGACGTGGCCGAGGTGGTCGATGGCGTGGAGAACGACCAGCTGGCGGCCTGGGCCGATGGCAAGCCGGCGGTGCTGCTGGAAGTGCGTCGCCAGCCCGGTGCCAACATCGTGCAGACTGTCGAGCGCATCCGCGCGATCCTGCCGCAGCTGCAGGGCGTGCTGCCGGCCGACGTGCACCTGGAGATCTTCAACGATCGTACCGAGACCATCCGCGCCTCGGTGCATGAAGTGCAGTTCACCCTGATCCTCACCATCGGCCTGGTGGTGGCGGTGATCTTCGTGTTCCTGCGCCGGCTGTGGGCCACCATCATCCCGTCGGTGGCAGTACCGCTGTCGCTGGCCGGCACCTTCGCGGTGATGGCCTTTGCCGGCATGTCGCTGGACAACCTGTCACTGATGGCGCTGGTGGTGGCCACCGGCTTCGTGGTCGACGATGCGATCGTGATGATCGAGAACATCGTGCGTTACATCGAGCAGGGCAAGAGTGGCAAGGAAGCGGCCGAGATCGGCGCACGCCAGATCGGCTTTACCGTGCTGTCGCTGACCGTCTCGCTGGTGGCGGTGTTCCTGCCGCTGCTGCTGATGCCCGGTGTCACCGGCCGCCTGTTCCACGAGTTCGCGTGGGTGCTGAGCATCGCTGTCGTGCTGTCGATGCTGATCTCGCTGACGCTGACCCCGATGATGTGCGCCTACCTGCTCAAGCCCGACGCCCTGCCCGAGGGCGAGGACGCGCACGAGCGTGCGGCGGCGGCCGGCAAGCAGAACCTGTGGACACGCACCGTGGGCCTGTACGAGCACAGCCTGGACTGGGTGCTGGGCCACCAGCGGCTGACCCTGGCCGTGGCCGGCGCCGCACTGGTGCTGACCGTGCTGCTGTATGTATTGATTCCCAAGGGCCTGCTGCCCGAGCAGGACACCGGCCTGATCACCGGCGTGGTGCAGGCCGACCAGAACATCGCCTTCCCGCAGATGGAGCAGCGCACCAAGCAGGTCGCCGAAGCGCTGCGCCACGATCCGGATGTGACCGGCGTGTCGGCATTCATCGGTGCCGGCAGCATGAACCCCACGCTCAACCAGGGCCAGCTGTCGATCGTGCTGAAGGAACGCGGCGAGCGCGATGGCCTGGATGAGATCCTGCCGCGCCTGCAGAAGGCGGTGGCCGGTATTCCCGGCGTGGCGCTGTACCTGAAGCCGGTACAGGACGTGACCCTGGACACCCGCGTGGCGGCCACCGAGTACCAGTACTCGCTGTCGGACGTGGATTCGGCGACGGTGGCGACCCAGGCCACGCGCCTGACCGAAGCGCTGCGCAAGCGCCCGGAACTGGCCGACGTCGACAACAACCTGTCCAACCAGGGCCGCGCGCTTGAACTGAACATCGACCGCGACAAGGCCAGCGTGCTGGGCGTGCCGATGCAGACCATCGACGACACGCTCTACGATGCGTTCGGCCAGCGCCAGATCTCGACCATCTTCACCGAACTCAACCAGTATCGGGTTGTGCTGGAAGTGGCGCCGGAGTTCCGTACCAGCACCGCGCTGATGGAACAGCTGGCCGTGGCTTCCAACGGCGCCGGCGCGCTGACCGGCACCAATGCCACCAGCTTCGGCCAGGTCACCTCGTCCAACTCGTCCACCGCCACCGGCATCGGCGCGCAGAACACCGGCATCACGGTCGGCGCCGGCAACATCATTCCGCTGTCGGCGCTGGCCGAAGGCAAGGTCAGCAGTGCGCCGCTGGTGGTCAGCCACCAGCAGCAGCTGCCGGCAGTGACGATCTCGTTCAACGTGGCGCCGGGCTATTCGCTGTCCGAAGCGGTGCGTGCGATCCAGGAGACCAAGGACAGCCTGGACATGCCGGCACACCTGCATGCCGAGTTCATCGGCAAGGCCGCCGAATTCACCGGCAGCCAGACCGATGTGGTGTGGCTGCTGCTGGCCTCGCTGGTGGTGATCTACATCGTGCTCGGCGTGCTCTACGAGAGCTACATCCACCCGATCACGATCATCTCCACGCTGCCACCGGCCGGCGTCGGCGCGCTGCTGGCGCTGATGCTGTGCGGGCTGAGCCTGTCGGTGGACGGCATCGTCGGCATCGTGCTGCTGATCGGCATCGTCAAGAAGAACGGCATCATGATGGTGGACTTCGCGATCGAGGCGCGTCGCGCCGGTGCCAACGCGCATGAAGCGATCCGCCGCGCCTGCCTGCTGCGCTTCCGCCCGATCATGATGACCACCGCCGCGGCAATGCTCGGCGCACTGCCGCTGGCGCTGGGCACCGGCATCGGCTCGGAGCTGCGGCGCCCGCTGGGCATCGCCATCGTCGGCGGCCTGCTGCTGTCGCAGCTGGTCACGCTGTACACGACGCCGGTGATCTACCTGTACATGGAACGCTTCTCCGAATGGCTGGCGCGCCGCCGCGAGCAGCGCGCACTGCGCAACGGTTCGCTGCAGGAGCCGCAGGCATGATCCACGCCCCGCTGCTGCGGTGGGCCGCACGATGAACCTGTCCGGCCCCTTCATCCGCCGCCCGATCGGCACCGCGCTGCTGGCCATCGGCCTGTTCATGGTCGGCCTGATCTGCTACCTGCGCCTGGGCGTATCGGCACTGCCGAACATCGAGATCCCGGTGATCTTCGTGCACGCCAGCCAGTCCGGCGCGGATGCGGCGACCATGGCCTCGACAGTCACCGCGCCGCTGGAGCGCCACCTCGGCCAGCTGCCGGGCATCGACCGCATGCGCTCGTCGAGCTCGGAAGGCAGCTCGCTGGTGTTCATGATCTTCCAGAGCGGCCACAACATCGATTCGGCCGCGCTGGACGTGCAGACCGCGATCAATTCGGCGCAGGCCGACCTGCCTTCGGGCATGGGCTCGCCGATGTACCAGAAGGCGAACCCGAACGACGACCCGGTGATCGCCATCGCGCTCACCTCGCAGACGCAGTCGGCCGATGAGCTGTACAACGTCGCCGACTCGCTGCTGGCGCAGCGCATCCGCCAGATCAGCGGCGTCGCCTCGGTCGACATCGCCGGTGCCTCGACGCCGGCGGTACGCGTGGACGTCAACCTGCGCCTGATGAACGCGCTCGGCCTGACCGCCGATGACCTGCGCAACGCGGTGCGCGCGGCCAACGTGACCTCGCCCACCGGCTTCCTCAGCGATGGCAACACCACCACCGCGATCATCGCCAACGATTCGGTGGCACGCGCCGCCGACTTCGCCGACCTGGTGGTCAAGACCCAGGGCGATGGCCGGGTGATCCGCCTGAAGGACATCGCCAACGTCTACGACGGCCAGCAGGACGCCTACCAGGCCGCGTGGTTCGACCACAAGCCGGCGGTGGTGATGTACGTGTTCACTCGTGCCGGCGCCAACATCGTGGAGACGGTGGACCGGGTCAAGGCACAGATCCCGACCCTGCGCGACTACCTGCAGCCGGGCACCACGATGACGCCGTACTTCGACCGTACGCCGACCATCCGTTCCTCGCTGCATGAAGTGCAGATCACCCTGCTGATCAGCCTGGCCATGGTGGTGCTGACCATGGCGCTGTTCCTGCGCCGGCTGGCACCGACGCTGATCGCTGCGGTGACCGTTCCGCTGTCGCTGGCCGGTGCCGCGCTGGTGATGTACGTGATGGGCTTCACCCTGAACAACCTGAGCCTGCTGGCGCTGGTGATCGCGATCGGCTTCGTGGTCGACGATGCGATCGTGGTGATCGAGAACATCATGCGCCACCTCGACGAGGGCATGCCGCGCATGCAGGCGGCACTGACCGGCGCGCGCGAGATCGGCTTCACCATCGTCTCGATCACCGCCTCGCTGGTGGCGGTGTTCATCCCGCTGCTGTTCGCCAGCGGCATGATGGGCGCGTTCTTCCGCGAGTTCACCGTCACCCTGGTGGCGGCGATCGTGGTGTCGATGATCGTCTCGCTGACGCTGACCCCGGCGCTGTGCAGCCGCTTCCTCAGTGCCCACGATCACGCTGCGCCGCCGTCGCGCTTCGGCCGCTGGCTCGATGCCGGCCATGAACGCATGCTGCGCATCTACACGGTGTTCCTCGACTTCTCGCTGCGCCACGCGCTGCTGATGTCACTGACTCCGCTGATCCTGATCGGCGTCACCGTCTTCCTGTTCGGCGCGGTGAAGAAGGGCGCGTTCCCGCCGCAGGACACCGGCCTGATCTGGGGTCGCGCCAACTCCAGCGCCACCGTGTCCTTCGAGGACATGGTGGCCCGCCAGCGCCGCATCACCGACATGCTGATGGCCGACCCCGCGGTGAAGACCGTGGGCGTGCGCCTGGGCAGTGGCCGCCAGGGCTCCAGCGCACAGTTCAACATCGAGCTGAAGTCGCGCAGCGACGGCCGTCGCGAAACCACCGCGCACGCACTGGCACGGTTGAGTGCCAAGGCCGACCGCTACCCCGACCTGCAGCTGCGCCTGCGTGCGATCCAGGATCTTCCCAGCAACGATGGCGGCGGTTCCAGCCAGGGCGCCCAGTACCGCATCTCGCTGCAGGGCAACGACCTGGCATCGCTCCAGGAATGGCTGCCAAAGCTGCAGGCGGAATTGAAGAAGAACCCGAAGCTGCGCGACGTCGGCACCGACGTGGACAACGCCGGCCTGCGCCAGAACATCGAGATCGACCGCGCCAAGGCCGCGCGCCTTGGCATCACCGTCGGCGCCATCGATGGCGCGCTGTACGGTGCGTTCGGCCAGCGCCAGATCTCCACCATCTACTCCGACATCAACCAGTACAGCGTGGTGGTCAACGCCCTGCCCTCGCAGACGGCCACGCCAGCGGCGCTGGACGAGGTGTACGTGCGTGCGCGCAACGGCGACATGGTGCCGATCACCGCGGTGGCGACCCAGGTGCCGGGCCTGGCGCCATCGCAGATCACCCATGAAAACCAGTACACCACGATGGACCTGAGCTACAACCTGGCGCCGGACGTGAGCATGGGAGAGGCCAAGGCGATCATCGATGCCACCGTGGCCGGCATGCGCATGCCGGGCGACATCCGCCTGGCCGATGACGCCGGCTTCGGCTTCAACTCCGACCCCAGCGACATGCTGATCCTGGTGTTTGCTGCGATCCTGACCGTGTACCTGGTGCTGGGCATGCTCTACGAGAGCCTGATCCATCCGGTCACCATCCTGTCCACGCTGCCGGCGGCAGGCGTGGGTGCGCTGCTGGCGCTGTTCGGTACCAACACCGAGCTGTCGGTGATCTCGATGATCGCGCTGGTGCTGCTGATCGGCATCGTCAAGAAGAACGCGATCATGATGATCGACTTCGCGCTGGTCGCGCAGCGCGAGCATGGCCTGGCACCGCGCGATGCCGCGCGCGAGGCCAGCATCGTGCGCTTCCGCCCGATCATGATGACCACGATGGTGGCGATCCTGGCGGCGGTGCCACTGGCGATCGGCCTGGGCGAAGGGTCCGAGCTGCGGCGCCCGCTGGGCATCGCGATGATCGGCGGCCTGCTGTTCTCGCAGAGCCTGACCCTGCTCAGCACGCCGGCGCTGTACGTGATCTTCTCCTGCCTGGCCGAACGCTGGCGGGCACGGCGCGCACGCAAGCGCGAAGCGAAGCTGCTCAAGCGCGCGCAGCGGGCCTAGAAGGGCCCATCCACGCATGGCGTGGATCTACGGGTGGTGCCGGCCGCTGGCCGGCTTTCTCCGTACGGCGAATCTGCCGGCCAGCGGCCGGCACTACTCCTGCGCAGGCTGTCCCCTTCACCCCGCACCCGCAATAATGGTGGAAGACCCTTCCACCGAGCCTGCATGCCCGCCCGCCAATCCCGCCTCAGCCGCCTGTGGGCCCATGAGAAGGCCAGTTATGGCCTGCGCGTGTTCATCGCACTGACCGCAGCGCTTGCCGTGTGCTGGCAGCTGGATGCGCTGAGCGCCCTGCCCGGCGTTTTCCTCGGCATCATCGCCAGCGCCATCGCCGAGACCGACGACAACTGGTGGGGCCGGACCAAGGCCGTGGCGCTGTCACTGCTGTGCTTCTGCATCGCCGCGGCGTCGGTGATCTGGCTGTTCCCCTGGCCGTGGATCTTCATCGGCGCGCTGGCACTGTCCACCTTCTGCCTGACCCTGCTCGGCGCGCTCGGCGAGCGCTACGCATCCATCGCCCAGGCCACGGTAACGCTGGCCATCTACACCATGATCGGCCTGGAGCAGCATGGCGCCACCGATCTGCACAGCGCGCTGGACGCCGTCAGCCACCTGCTGGCGGGTGCCGTCTGGTACGGACTGCTGTCGATCCTGTGGACCGCACTGTTCGCCAACCGCCCGGTGCGTGAGCGCGTGGCGCGGCTCTACATCGAACTGGGCCGCTACCTGCAGCTGAAGGCCGCCCTGTTCGAGCCGGTACGTGAGGCCGACCTGCAACGCCGCCAGCTCGATCTGGCCGAGCAGAACCGGCGCGTGGTCGGCGCGTTGAACGAGGCCAAAACGGCGATCCTGGCCCGCTTCGGCCGCTCCGGCAGGCCCGGGGTGAACTCCGGCCTGTACCTGCGCCTGTATTACATGGCGCAGGATTTCCACGAGCGCGCCAGTTCCTCGCACTACCCGTACGGCGCCCTGGTCGACGCCTTCTTCCACAGTGACGTGCTGTACCGCTGCCAGCGCCTGCTCGACCTGCAGGGCCAGGCCTGCGCGCGGCTGGGCGAGGCGATCCGCCTGCGCCGTCCGTTCGTGTATGGCGAAAGCAACCAGCAGGCCGGACGCGACCTGGCCGATGCGCTGGCCTACCTGCGCGACCAGCAGCGCCCGCAGTGGCAGCGCCTGCTGGGTTCGCTGGACCTGCTGGTGCACAACCTGCGCAGCATCGAGCGCCGCCTGCTGGACGCCGAACGCTCCGAGGCCAGCCTCGACAATGTCGATACGCGCCTGCGCGACAGCAACCCGCACACCCTGCGCGAGATGGGCGTGCGCCTGCGCCAGCAGCTCACGCCCGGCTCGGTGCTGTTCCGCCATGGCCTGCGCATGGCGCTGGCACTGATCGCCGGTTTCGCGGCCATCCGGCTGTTCAACGCACAGAACGGCTCGTGGGTGCTGCTGACGATCGTATTCGTGTGCCGGCCCAACTTCGGCGCCACCCGCCAGCGCCTGGCCCAGCGCATCGTTGGTACCGTGGCCGGCCTCGTGCTCACCTGGGCGCTGCTGCAGCTGTTCCCGCAGCTGCACGTGCAGCTGCTGATCGCGCTGCTGTCGGCGCTGCTGTTCTTCTTCACCCGTACCGATCGCTACCTGGTGGCATCGGCGGCGATCACCGTGATGGCCCTGACCTGCTTCAACCTGATCGGCGATGGCTTCGTGCTGATCGTGCCGCGCATGGTCGATACGCTGCTGGGCTGCGCGATCGCCGCCGCCGCCGCGTTCCTGATCCTGCCCGACTGGCAGGGCCGCCAGCTGCATCGGGTGCTGGCGCGGGTGCTGGATACCGCCGCGCGCTACCTCGATTCGGTGCTGGGCCAGTACCGCAGCGGCATGCGCGATGACCTGGCCTACCGCATCGCCCGCCGCGACATGCACAACGCCGACGCCGCGCTGTCCACCGCACTGTCGAACATGCTGCGCGAACCCGGCCACGTGCGCCGCAACCTGGATGCCGGCTTCCACTTCCTGGCCCTCTCCAACACGCTGCTTGGGCACTTGTCGGCGCTGGGTGCGCACCGCGACCAGGTGGACAGCTACGCCGGCGATCCACTGGCCTTGGCCGCCGGTGATCGCGTGCGAAAGGCACTGCAGCAGCTGGCGGCGGCGCTGACCGCACGACAGCAGGTCGCGGAAGATGACAACGACGCCGACCGCGCAGTGGCCGCTGAGCTGGAACAGATCGATGAGGCGATGCCACCGAAGCTGCAGCTGATCCGCACGCAGATGGCGCTGGTGCTGCGGATGCTGCCGAAGGTGCGGGCGGCGGCGAATGAGGCGGTGCGTACGCTCACCTGACAACGTGCCGCTGGGCATGGCCCGGCGCTACCGGTGCTGCATCCACGCATGGCGTGGATCTACTGTGCCGTGCGCAACAGCGCGTTGCGCCTGGCGCTGCATCCCGATCACGTTTCCGCGCGGATACTGGGTGATCCCCTGCTCCTGGACTCCCCCATGAAGATCGAACTCGCCGGCCGCACCGCGCTGGTCACCGCTTCCACCGCCGGCATCGGCCTGGCGATCGCGCAGGGCCTTGCCGCAGCGGGCGCGCGGGTCATTCTCAATGGCCGCAGCACCGACAGCGTCGAACGTGCCCGCCTGCGCCTGCTCGCCTCCGTTCCGGGTGCCGAGGTGACCGGCGTCGCCGCCGACCTCTCCGATGCGGCCGGCGTCGACACGCTGCTGGCCGGCCTGCCCACGGTCGACATCCTGGTCAACAACGCCGGCATCTTCGGCCCCGAGGACTTCTTCGAGACTGAAGACGCCACCTGGGAGCGTTACTGGCAGACCAACGTGATGTCCGGCGTGCGCCTGTCGCGTGCGCTGCTGCCGGCGATGGTGGCAGCTGGTTGGGGCCGCGTGCTGTTCATTTCCTCCGAATCGGCACGCAACATTCCCGCCGACATGATCCATTACGGCGTCAGCAAGACCGCGCAGCTGTCGCTGTCGCGCGGCCTGGCCAAGCGCGTGGCCGGCAGTGGCGTCACCGTCAACGCGGTGCTGCCCGGCCCGACCCTGTCCGACGGCTTCGCGGCGATGTTCGAAGATGAACGCCAGCGCAGTGGCAAGCCGCTGGAGCAGATCGGCCGCGAGTTTGTGATGGCACACCGGCCGTCTTCGGTGATCCAGCGCACTGCCACGGTCGAGGAAGTGGCCAACATGGTGGTGTACCTGGCCTCGCCGCAGGCTTCGGCCACGTCCGGTGCGGCACTGCGCGTGGATGGCGGCGTGGTCGACGATATCGTCTGAGACCTTCAGGCCGAGTGCGGACCAACGGTCCGCACCCACCGCCATGGGGTCTGGGCAGATCCACGCCATGCGTGGATGCGCCCCACCGCAGTCCCGACACACGGGCAGGAATGCTAGGCTGCGCCGGTCAAGGAGGCTCCATGTCCGGTCACAACCAGTTCGCCCTGCTGCGCCAGCGCCGTTTCCTGCCGTTCTTCGTCGTCCAGGCGCTCGGAGCGTTCAACGACAACGTGTACCGGCAGGCGATCATCAGCATGTTGCTGTTCATGGCCGTGCCGGAGGAAGAACTGGGGCTGTATGCCACGCTGGCACCTGCCATCTTCATCCTGCCGTACTTCCTGTTCTCGGCACTGGCCGGGCAGATCGCCGACAAACTGGAAAAATCGCGGCTGATCGTGATCACCACCACCATGGAGATCGTGATCATGTCGCTGGCGGCCACCGGCTTCCTCACCCAGAGCCTGCCGGTGCTGCTGGTCGCCTTGTTCTGCACCGGCATGCAGTCAACCCTGTTCGGCCCGGTGAAGTACTCGGTGCTGCCCTCGGTGCTCAAGCCCGAAGAGCTGACCGGCGGCAACGGTCTGGTTGAAATGGGCACCTCGATGTCGATCCTCTCCGGCATGATCGTCGGCGGCCTGGTGTTCACCGTGGCCGGCAGCCACGGCACGGTGGTGGCCGCCTGCGCGATCATCGGCCTGGCGATCTGCGGCAACATCGCCGCGCGCCTGATTCCCAAGGTCGATGCCGGCGACCCTAGCCTGAAGATCAACTGGAACCCGCTGCCGGAGTCACTGGCGGTGCTGCGCATGGCGCGCCAGCAGAAGGCAGTGCGCAATTCAATCCTGGGCGTGTCCTGGTTCTGGTTCGTCGGCACCGTGCTGACCTCGCAGCTGCCGGCCTATGCCGTGACCAACCTCGGCGGTGAGCCAACTCTGTACATCTTTGCGCTGGCCCTGTTCTCGGTCGGCACCGGCATCGGCTCGCTGCTGTGCGAGAAGCTGTCGGCACGCACGGTGGAGATCGGCCTGGTTCCGTTGGGCGCGTTCGGCATGACCGCGTTCCTGCTCGACCTGTACTTCGCCCGCAGTGGCGAAGCGACGGTGCACGGACTGACCATCGGAACGTTCCTGCAGCAGCCGGGCAGCATCCGCATCGTCATCGATCTGATCGGCATCGGCCTGTTCACCGGCATCTTCGTGGTGCCGCTGTTCGCGCTGATCCAGAGCCGCACACCGAAGGCGCAGATGTCGCGCGTGTTCGCCGCACTGAGCATCCAGAATTCCGGCTTCATCGTCGGCGCAGCCCTGCTGTCACTGGCCGCGCACAAGCTGCTGCACTGGACCATTCCGCAGCAGTTCCTGGCGCTGGCCATCGCCAACGCACTGGTGGCGATCTACATCTTCACCATCGTCCCCGAATTCCTGATGCGCTTCCTCAGCTGGCTGATGGTGCGCACCCTGTACCGCCTGCGTCCGCACGGCATCGAAGCGAACGTTCCCGACGAGGGCGCCGCGCTGCTGGTCTGCAACCATGTCAGCTACATGGACGCACTGATCCTGTCGGCGACGATTCCGCGCCCGGTGCGCTTCGTCATGTACTACAAGATCTTCAACATCCCGGTGATGCGCTGGATCTTCCGTACCGCCAAGGCGATCCCGATCGCCGGTGCGCGCGAAGACCCGGCGTTGATGCAGCGCGCGTTCGATGACATCGACGCAGCACTGGCCGAGGGCGAGCTGGTCTGCATCTTCCCGGAAGGTGCATTGACCAAGGATGGTGCGATGGCACCGTTCAAATCCGGCGTCGAGAAGATCCTCGAGCGGCGTCCGGTGCCGGTGGTGCCGATGGCCCTGCGCGGGATGTGGTCGAGCATGTGGAGCCGGCGCGACAGCCGCCTCGGCCGCATGCGCGTGCCGCGCCGTTTCCGCGCCACCGTCGAAGTGGTGGCGGCACCGGCCGTGGATGGCCACACCGCCAACGCCCAGGCGTTGGAAGCCCAGGTGCGGGCCCTGCGCGGCGATCACGCCTGACGCAACCGGCCCGCCAGGCGGGCCCGGCAACCTCCCCCACATACGTCACCGTCCAGTGGCGTACGCGACATGTCGTGACTGTAAACGCATACATGCAACGCCGGTTGCGGTAGATTACGCACCCACAGGGGGGAGGTCCGGCCGATTCACCAAGGCCGGCCACCAAGGAATGGAGTCTCGCTTTGAATCAACCACCACCGCTCAGCCGTCCGGTCTACATCCCCAACCATCTGGTCTGGGCGATCCTGACGACGCTGTTCTGCTGCCTGCCGTTGGGCGTGGTGTCGATCGTCTATGCCTCCCAGGTCGATGGCCGTCGCGCGGCCGGCGACCTGCCGGGGGCTTACAGCGCGTCGCGCAAGGCGGGCTGGTGGGCAGTGGCTTCGGCCGTGGCCCTGCCGGTCCTGTTGCTGTTGTGGCTCGGGCTGTTCGGCGGCTTGGCCGTACTGGGCGCTCTTTCCGACCAATGATTCACCACCACCACCCATCAAGGAGCTTGAACCCATGAATACCGCTACTCCGCAGGTCCCGAACAATCTGGTCTGGGCCATCCTGACCACCCTGTTCTGCTGCCTGCCGGCCGGCATCGTGTCGATCGTCTACGCTGCACAGGTCAACGGCAAGCTGGCCGCTGGCGACATCGCCGGCGCCCAGGATTCGGCTGCCAAGGCCAAGAAGTGGGCCATCTGGTCGGCCATCGCCTGGGCCGTGCTGGTCGTGCTGTACGTGCTGTTCTTCGTTGTGCTCGGCGGCATGGGCGCGATGAGCAACAGCGGCTACTGATACGCCTGGACGGATCCGGCGCCTGCGCCGGATCCGTTGTTGCATGTCTGCGCTTCCCATCCGTTCCCGACTCGCCCGCTGGGCGCCGCTGCTGGTTTCCGCCGGCCTGGCCGCAGGTGCCACGGTGGTGCTGCGCAACGTCAATCCGTATGTCGCCGGCAATCCCCTGCCGAGCTGCCCGCTGTACGCCCTGACCGGCCTGTACTGCCCGGGCTGTGGCAGCACGCGCTGCCTGTATTCCCTGGTCCACTTCGACCTGCCCGGCGCGATGGCGATGAACCCGTTGCTGGTCATCAGCCTGCCGTTCCTGCTGCTGATGCTGCTGAACATCGCCGGCATCCGGCCGCGTGTGCTCGACCCGCTGATGCGGGTACTGGCCAATCCCACGTTCTGGCTCTGGGTGCTGCCCGGGTATGCGCTGCTGCGCAACCTGCCGTGGGCACCGTTCAACGCGCTGGCACCGATCTAGGTTTCCAGCCAACGGCGCAGCCCCTCGTGGTGGGCGGCGTTCGTCGATCATGGGGTTGGCCGGGCGGGTAGGCTGCGCAGGGGCCGCTGCAAGTACGTCCATGTAAGCTCGGTCGCCGCATCCATGCGGCTCACGCCCCTGCGCAGCCCACCCACCCGGCCACGGACAGTTTCCGTGTACGTCCACCACGGAAAAGAAAGAGAAGATCAAAAGCGGAAGCGGATCGCTTCGCTCTGCATCCACGCATGGCGTGGATCTACCGTGTCGACCAAGGTCGACACCTACCAACAGCCGCCGGAATCTGTCGGGGGTGGGGCGGTGTGGGGCTGCAGGACCGTTGGCGCCATGGGCCCGAGGCACGCCTCGGGCGGGTTGGGCAGGACGCCCAACCCCGGCCTTGCCGTGTGCGCAGGACAGCGCACACGAGCAAGGCGCCATCGAGCCCCCAGGGGTGAGGGCGCTTTGCTTGCGAAGCACTGCTTCGTAAGCGCCCGAACGCCCAGCCGCTAGCGGCTGGGCCGGCCTGGGGGTTTACGGCGTGTCCTGCAGCCCCACACCGCCCCGCCCAACCCTCAGCAACCCAGAGCCGCTTTGGCTTTGGCTTTGGCTTTGGCCTCTGCAGGTGCAGGGCTGCAAGCCCTGCAAAGCAACTACGTCACCCAGCCTGCAATCACCAGCAGGGCGAGGATCGCCAACCACAGCAGCAGCATCCGCCACACCAGGCTCATCGCATCCCGCAGGTCCGGCAACCGCTGCCACACCGGCAACAGCCCCGCCTCGGTGTAGTCGTGTGCATCCTCGCGCAGTTCGGCATTGACGCTGGCCCGCGCCACCGCGCCCAGGAACCCGATGTTGCCTGCCAGGCGCTCACCGTGCGCCTGGCGCCAGGCCTTCCACGCCGTATCGAAATTGCCGACCAGCGCCATCGAGAACGCCATCAACTGTGCCACCGGCCACTCGATCCAGCCCAGCAGGCGCTGCGCCAGCGCCAGCGGCTCCACCGGCACGCGTGCGCGCATCGGGCTCTCCGCCATCAGCGCCAGCAGCCGGTAACCCAGCGCGCCGGCCGGGCCCAGCAACAGGAACCAGAACAACACCGCGAACCAGCGTCGCAGTGCGTTGAGCACCGTCGCCTCGACCAGCGACGGGATGTCCTCGCGCAGGCTGCCGCCGGCCGACTGCAGATTGCGCACTGCGGCCTGCCGCGTCGCTGCATCGTCGGCATCGATGATGGCCTCGATATCGCGGTCCAGGTCTCGCGGGCCCCAACACCAGGCCAGCACCGCGACGCCCAGCAACAACGATGGCAGACCGAACAGTACCCCGCGCAGCAGCCAGGCCAGAAGGCCCATCAGCAGCAGCGGCGGCAGCAGTGCCAGGGCAACACCCGCCGGCCCCTGCCAGGCCTTTCCACCACGCGCATCCAGCCAGCCCAACCAGCGCCGGAAGCCGTCGAAACGGCGCAGCGAGGCAGCAGCGGCCGGAGCGACATGGCCCAGGGCCAATGCGACCAGCACGGCGGCCAGAGTGGTGAACATGGCGGGTCTCCCTACGAAACAGATCGCTCGGCGTCGCTACCTTACCTGTCGCAGCGGCGCCCTCAGCGGTGAACCGGACTGTAACCCGTGCCGTGTTCAGGTGGCGGCAATACAGGCGCCCCCGCCGGCCTGGCTCAGCCCTTCTGCTGCCGGTACCAGTGCTCGATCAGCCCTCGCGAAATCGAGATCGGCGGTGACAGGCGGATACCCTTGCCATCGTCTTCGTCATCACGTGCCAGCGCGGCACCGACCTCCTCGGCACTGAACCAGCGTGCGTCCTCCAGTTCACCATCCACGGCCGGCAGATCGGCGTGCGCCTGCGCGCGGAAGCCAACCATCAGCGCACCCGGGAATGGCCAGGGCTGCGAACCGAGGTACTGGCAGGCGGTCACCCGCACCTTGCTCTCCTCGTGGACTTCCCGCACCACGGTCTGCTCGAAGGTCTCGCCCGGTTCGACAAAGCCGGCCAGCACCGAGTAGCGACGTGGCGCCCAGTTCGACTGGCGGCCGAGCAACAGGCGGCCCTGGTTTTCAACCGCCACGATCACAGCGGGGTCGACACGCGGGTAGTGCTCGGTGGAACACTGCGCGCAACGCCCCACGAAGCCGCCGCGGGCGAACGCCACGGCACCACCACATACACCGCAGAAACGGGTACGTGAGTGCCAGTAGGACATGCCACGTGCGTAGCTGAAAGCGGTCGCATCAGCCACCGACCACAGCAGGGCGGCCTGACGCAGATCGAGGCGACGTGGTGCGGTGACGGTGACGCTGGCGGCTTCAACCGAGAACCACGCTTGTTCCCCGCGCAGGCCGAGGAAGATCGCGGAGCCGGGCCCGCCGCCGATGTCGGCGCCGGTCAGCGCCAGCGGCTGGTCGTCATCACTGGTGAAGGCGCTGCCGTCCTTGTCGAGCACCAGAATGCGCGCGCCTGGCCACAGGCGCGCCAGTGCATCGGCATCTTCGCGCAGGGCATCGGCGCGCTCCAGCGGTTCGCCCACGAAGGCGAAACCGGAAAGCGGCGAAGGAGTATTGGGCATCCGGCAAGCGTGCCGCCAATCGATGCAGGTGGCAAGCCGCGGGCTTTGCCGAAGCCGTCTGTGGGTGTGGAGCTTGCTCCACACACCTTGTCGCGCGGGACGCAGGCCCCGCGCCCCGCCTACATGCTGAAGCTGCTGCCGCAGCCGCAGGTGGTCTTGGCGTTCGGGTTGCGGATCACGAACTGCGCACCGGTCAGGCTCTCGGTGTAGTCCACCTCGGCGCCCATCAGGTACTGCAGGCTCAGCGGGTCGACCAGCAGGGTCACCCCGCTGGTCTGTACCGCCAGGTCGTCCTCGGCACGGTTCTCGTCGAACTCGAACCCGTACTGGAAGCCCGAACAGCCACCACCTTCGATGTACACACGCAGGGCCAGGTCGGGGTTGCCCTCTTCCTGGATCAGGGATTTGACCTTGGCGGCCGCCGACTCGGTGAAGTTCAGCGGGCGCTCCAGCGACTGGTAATCGGGCGCGGCGGCCGGGGTGGCGCCGGGCAGGGAGACTAGCGTGCTCATGCCGTCAGCATGGGGGCGCCAACGACGGCTTTCAAGCCATCGCCTCGGCCAGCTTGCGGCGTGCAGCAGTATCACCCTTGCCACCATTGGCGTCGTCGCCTTCCGGGGCCGGCAGGGCCGCCATCGGCGCGCTGGCATGGATCAGGCGGCCGTTCAGCTGGGCACCCGCATTCATCTCCACCACCTGGTAATGGACGTTACCGTTGACCCGCGCGCTCGGGGTCAGCTCGACCTTTTCGGTGGCATGCACGTCGCCATCGAGGCGACCGCTGATGACCACCACCTGGGCGCGGATCTCGCCCTCGATCACGCCATGCTCGGCGACCGTCAGGGTCGCGCCGCTGGCGCCTTCGGCGGCGATCACCTTGCCGTGGATGCGGCCTTCCACATACAGGCCACCACTGAATTCCACATCGCCGCGGATCACCACCTGGTTGCCGATCAGGGCATCCACCACCAGCTGGCCTTCACGGTTGGATTTGCTGCTTCCGAACATCTGCCTACTCCCCTTTGCTGGCCGGCGCACCGGCCTGTTTCCAGTCGAATACCTGGGTGGTACCCCCCGTACCACTCCCCAATGTCACCCGCACGCGTTGCGGGGTGAAGTCAGCCGGCAGCATCACGCTGCCGGTGATCTGCTGGAAGTACCGGAACGAGTAATCCTGTCCCGGTACCTTGCTGCGCTGGTGCAGATCATCCCAGCTGATCGTGGCCAGCTTGCCGTTCTTCACGCCTTCCACGGTGAAACGCATCTGCCCCTGGCTGATGGCGCCGCGGTTGAGGTTCTGGGTCAGCACGGCGGTGTACTGCCAGGTGCCGGCCGCTTCCGGGCTGAACTCGATCGAATGGGTGTTCAGGCCCTTGCGCTGGCTGGTCGAACCCACCAGGCGCTCATAGAAGGCAACGTCGGCACGCAGGCCGGCGATTTCCTCATCGCGCTCGGCCAGCGAGGACTGCACCTCGGTGTTGGCGGCGCGGCTGATGCGGTCGGAGGCTTCCAGCGTGGCCTGCTTCTGGCGCAGTTCGGTCAGCTGCACCTGCAGCGTCTCGGCGCGCTTCTCGGCGGCCTGCAGGCGCTGGCCCTGTGCATCGCGCGGCGTGGCCATCCAGCAGCCACCCAGCACGGCCAGCACCAGGCTGAGCAGCCAGATGCCGCCGATCACCAGCAGGCGGCGACGGTCGGCCGGCGGTTGCGGCGCACCGGGCAGGCGGACCTGCACACGCATGGGAGGACGGTTGGTCATGGGTGGTTTCCGGGGCATCGCGAGGGCGACACCGGTACGGCCCCTGTGGCAAACGACGGGCTAGTGTATGACAGGACGGGTGGGTTTCCTGCGCAGTGACCGACCGCGGTCTGTGGCGTTCAGGCACGCCATCGTCGATAGTGTGGCCCCCTGCACAGTTCCGTCGCCGGAGCATCGCCATGACCGAAGCCCACCTGTTCGTGATCGGCATCCTGCTGGCCTGGCTGGCCGGCATCCGCGTCTACCTCACGGTGTTCGGCGTCGGCCTGGCCGGCCTGCTCGGCTGGGTCGACCTGCCACCGGCCCTGCAGGCCACTGAGTCGTGGTGGGTGCTGGGCACCTCGGCGGCGCTGGCGGTGACCGAATTCTTCGCCGACAAGATTCCCGGCGTCGACTCGGCGTGGGATCTGGTGCAGACCCTGGCACGCGTGCCTGCGGGTGCCTTCCTCGCCGCGGCCACACTGTCGCCGGACGGGCAGCTGGGCACCGGAGCACTCGCTGCCGGTGCAGGTGTTGCGCTGGCCAGCCATGGCTTGAAAGCCGGCACCCGTGCCCTGCTCAACACGTCGCCGGAGCCGGCCAGCAACTGGGTCGCCTCCGCCGCCGAGGACACCGTGGTGATCGGCGGCCTGGCCCTGGCTCTGGCACACCCGTGGATCGCGCTGATCGTGGTGCTGGCCTGCAGCCTGGCCGGCGCACTGCTGGTGTGGCTGGTCTGGCGCGCCCTCTGGAAGGGCGTGCGCTGGCTGGCACGCACCGCAGCGCCCGACAGTCCACGCCAGACCGGTACCGGTTGATCGCCGGGCTTGTCGCATAATGGACGCGAACACCAGGAGCACCGATGGCCGCAAACGAATCCCCCGCGGGCGCCCGCCCGGGACGCGCTGAAACCCCTCCGGCCGATCATTGGCAACGCTGGACCGCTGAACCGGCGGGCGCCGTCGCCGCAGCACCGGCAGCGGTTCCGCCGCTGGCCGCCTCCGATGCGCCCGCATCGATCGGCAGCGCACCGCCGCCGTTACCGGGCCCGGCCATGCTGGCCGAGGCTGGCAACAACGATCAGGCGCCGCCGCCCTCCGATTCGCCCTACCGCGTGCTGATCGTCGAGGATGATCGCGCACAGGCGCTGTTCGCACAGAGTGTGCTGCACGGCGCCGGCATGCAGGCGATCGTGCACAGCGATGCCGATGACGCACTGCAGGCGATCAAGGAACATCGCCCCGACCTGATCCTGATGGACCTGCACCTGCCCGGCCTGGACGGCATGCGCCTGACCGCGCTGATCCGCCAGCAGCCCGGCCTGCAGCTGCTGCCCATCGTGTTCCTCAGCGGCGACCCGGACCCGGAACGCCAGTTCGAGGTACTCGACAGTGGCGCCGACGACTACCTGAGCAAGCCGATCCGCCCGCGCCACCTGATCGCCGCCGTGGCCAACCGCATCCGACGCGCGCGGGCGCAGGCCGCAACCCTCCCCGGCGTATCCGGCACCCCGGCCACCAGCAATCCGGAAACCGGGCTGCCGACGCGGCATCACGTACTGCAGCAGCTCAACGCCGCGCTTGCCCACCGCGACCAGGGCGGCGTGCTGTTCGTCGAGATATCCAGTGCACTGGGCCTGCGCGAGCGCTATGGCTATGCCGCCTTCGAGCGCCTGATGGTGCAGGCCGGGCAACGCCTGGCAGAAGCCGGCCACCCGCACCTGCTGGCGCGCCTGAACGACAACAGCTTCCTGCTGCTTGCGCGCAATGTCAGCGAGGACAGCCTGGAAGGCATTGCCGCTGCACTGCGCGAGCAGTTGTCGGCGCGGGCCTTCGTGATCCGCGACGACGAATCCGTGCACCTGCGCGGCGTGGTCGGCTATGCACCGCTGTCGCCGGGCTTCGACGATGCCAGCAGCGCGCTGGAAGCGGTCGAGCGCACCACCCTGCAGGCACGCCTGCTCAGCGCCGGCGTGGCTGGCCACGTGCACCGCGACGTGATCAGCGAGCAGGAACACCTGGCACTGCTGGAAGGCCAGCTTGAACTGGCCTACCAGCCGATCGTCGCCGTCGCCGGCGGCAATACCGCGCAGTACCAGCTGCTGCTGCGCCTTCGCCAGGCCGACGGTACGCTGCTGGCGGCAGGCCAGGTGATTCCGGCCGCAGAGGCTGCCGGGCGCATCGCCGATCTCGACCAGCAGGTGATGGACCATGCACTGGGCCTTCTCGACCTGTACCGGCACGCGACGCAGCCGCTGAACCTGTTCGTCTCGCAGTCACTGCGCACGCTGCAGCGCGATGCCTTCGCCGACTGGCTGCTGGAATCACTGCAGCAACGCGGCCTGCCCGGCAGCGCACTGGTGATCGACGTGCGCCTGCCGGACGCGCTGATCCACGCCGTGCCGCTGCAGCAGTTCTGCGAACGCATGGCAGGGGCCGGCGTGCGTTTCTGCCTGAGCCAGTTCGAACCCGGTGGCGAAGCCGATGCACTGCTGACCCAGCTGCCGTTGTCGTTCGTGCGCATGGCCGCGCGCTTCTCCAGCAGCCACGCCAATCCGGCCACGCGCGAAGAGCTGCGCCGGGCAATCGAACGGGCGCACGCCGCCGGGCAGCAGATCATCGGCCAGCAGATCGAAGATCCGCAGGCCGCCGCCGCGATGTGGGTGGGCGGTGTCGACTACATCCAGGGCAACATGGTGCAGTCTGCCGGCAGCGATCTGAACTTCGACTTCCACAACGCGGTGCTCTGACGTGCCGATGTGGGTCGCGCTGCTGGTTGCCCTTGCCGCGGCCTCCATCACGGCGCTGCTGTTGGGCCTGCGGCTGCGCGCGCGCAGCCATGCACTGGCCCTCCTGCAGCGTGAGCGCAGCGCGTTGGCCAGCGAACGTGACCAGCTGCGCCGCACCACCGAACGCCAGGGGCAGCTGGAGCAGCAGCTGCTGCAGGCCAAGCAGGCCGCCGAGGCGGCGGTGCTGGCCAAGGGCGAGTTCCTGGCCACGATGAGCCACGAGATCCGTACGCCGCTCAACGGCATCCTGCCGATGCTGGAGCTGATCGCGCGCGGCCCGCTGGGCGAGGACCAGCGGCAGATGCTGGCCACCGCCTCGGCCAGCTCGCAGCAGCTGCTGCGCATCGTCGATGACATTCTCGACTACTCGCGGCTGGAAGCGCAGGCACTGGAACTGGAGATCACCAGTTTCAACCTGCGCGACCTGCTTGATGGCGTGGTGCAGCTGATGCAGCGCGCCGCCGACGCCAAGGGCCTGTCGCTGGGGCTGCTGCTGGACCCGTCGGTGCGCCTGCCGGTGCGTGGCGACCCGGTACGACTGCGCCAGGTGTTGAGCAACCTGCTGGCCAACGCGATCAAGTTCACCGCACGCGGCCAGGTGCAGCTGCGCGTGCAGCGCCTGGGCGAAGGTGCGGCACAGCACCAGCTGCGCTTTGAGGTCATCGACACCGGCATCGGCATCGACGAGGCGCTGCAGGCGCGCCTGTTCCAGTCCTTCAGCCAGGCCGATGCCTCAACGACCCGCATCTACGGTGGCACCGGCCTGGGCCTGGCGATCTGCAAGCGCATCATCGACCTGATGCACGGGCGCATCGGCGTGCAGTCCACGCCCGGCCAGGGCGCCACGTTCTGGTTCGAGATCCCGTTGTTGAAGGTGCCCGGCGACCTGCCTGCCATGGCGCGCACGCCAGACTCGCTGCTGCTGTTCAGTGGCGATGCCATCCTGCAGGCACGCATCGAGCGCATCGCGGCCCATCATGGGCTGCTGGTGCACGCCATGGCGCAGTTCGATGCCGTGGTCGAGCGCCTGCGCGCAGTGCCGAGGCCGGGGCAACCGGCACCGGCCTGGCTGCTGGTCGATGCACGTGCGCGCCGCATCGGTGAAGCAACGCTGCAACAGGCGTTGGCCGAACGTGGCGAGGACGACGCGCTGCAGGTGCTGTGGCTGCAGGACGATGCCCTTCCGGCACGCCCGCGCCAGCGGCAGCTGCCCTCGCATTTCGACGACGCGGCGCTGCATGCACTGCTGGCGGCACCGGTCGCGCATGCGCGCCCCGCCGCGCTGCTGGTCAATGCAGGACAGGGGCAGCCCGCGCCCACGCTGCCGCCGTTGCACCTGCGCGTGCTGCTGGTGGAGGACAACACGGTCAACCGCATGGTGGCCGAGCAGCTGCTGCGCGTGTTCCAGTGCGAGGTGCGCAACGCTGCCGATGGCGAGCAGGCGTTGCTTGCCCTGCGCGAAGGCGATGTGGATGTGGTGCTGATGGATTGCCAGATGCCGGTGCTGGACGGTTATGCCGCCACCCACCGCTGGCGCGCCGAGGAAGTGGAGAACGGGCGTCCGCGCCTTCCGATCATCGCAATGACCGCCAATGCCATGGCCGGTGACCGTGAGCGCTGCCTGCAGGCCGGCATGGACGACTATCTGTCCAAGCCGATTGCACGTACCACCCTGCATGCGCTGCTGCAGCGCTGGGGGCAACGATCACGCGATGTCGGAGCGTCGAGCTTGCTCGACGGCGAAGCCCTTGCACCCGATCGAGCACCGGCAGCCGAGCATGGCTCGGCTCTACAAGGCACGAAAAGCCAAGCGGTGACGCAACCGGTGCTGGACCGCGACGTGCTGGACGAGCTGCACGCGGTGATCGGCGACACCGCCCTCCAGATCATCTCGGTGTTCCTGGAGGATGCGCCGGCGATGGTGCAGCAGCTGCAGCAGGCCGCGCAGGCCGGCGACGAGCCCCGCCTGCAGGCCCTCGCGCACAGCCTCAAGTCATCCAGCGCGAACGTGGGCGCACTGTCGCTGTCGGCAGTCGCGCAGCGCATCGAGCATGAAGCCCGCAGCGGCAGCCTGCAGCGCCCCGCAGTGGCGGTGGCGCTGCTGGTTGCGGAATTCGCCCGTGCGCGCGTGGCACTGACGGGCTACCTGGCACAGCATCGCGCCGGCCAGGGCGGCTGACTCACTCTTCCAGCTTGCTCAGCAGGTACTTCGGTTCGCCGATGCGCTCGATCAGGTCCAGCTGGGTTTCCAGCCAGTCGATGTGCTCTTCTTCCGAATCGAGGATCTTCACGAACAGCTGGCGGCTGACGTAGTCGCCGACCGAATCGGAATAGGCCACGGCCTCGCGCAGGGTAACCACGCCATCGCGTTCCAGCGACAGGTCGCACTGCAGGATCTCGGTCGGGTTCTCACCGATGCGCAGCTTGCCCAGCGCCTGGAAGTTCGGCAGGCCTTCGAGGAACAGAATACGGTCGGCGAGCATGTCGGCATGCTTCATCTCGTCGATCGATTCCTTGTACTCGTGTTCGGCCAGTTCCTTGATGCCCCAGTTCTTCAGCATCTTGGCGTGCAGGAAGTACTGGTTGATCGCGGTCAGCTCGTTGTAGAGGACCTTGTTGAGGAATTCGATGACCTTGGTGTCGCCCTTCATGGGGATGCTCCTGCACGCTGAAAACGCAGGCACTTTAACGCCTTGCGTGCGGTCGTGAAGGAACGCGAATCGTGCGCATTGGCCTGTGCGGCCACATGTGAAGGATGCGAAAGCGCGGCGTCAATACGCCGCGAAGAGACGATCAGGCGACCTGGGCCAGGCCCAATACCGGCAGCGGCAGATCGTGGGTGGCACGCGCCTTGGCCAGCAGGTCGCCGGCCATGTCCAGGCAGGAACCGCAGGTGGCACCACAGCCGGTACGCATGGTCAGTTCGGCCACCGTGCTGACGCCATTGCTGGCGGCTTCGCGGATCTGGTGGTCGGTGACTCCGTTGCAGATGCAGACGTACACAGGCGTGGACCGGGCTGACAGGCCAGAGGCGGCCTGTTGGCTATTCCAATGGAAACGAGAATGGTTGTCAATCAGAGACCTGAACCATTCTCGATACCGTTCAGCCCGTCAGCTGGCCGGGCCATCGCCGGTGGCCTTCTTCGGCCAGTAGCCGCGGGTCCGCGGGCGCTTGCGCGGGCGCTCGTGCCCGGCGGTATGGCCCGGCATCCAGGCCTCGGCGGCGCTCTTGGGCATGGCGGTAACCCCCTGCCCGGCCACCCCGCGCGCCAGCGGCGCCAGATGTCGCAACGCACGCGCATAGACGCCACGCTTGAACATCACCACGTGCTCCACCGGGTACCAGAAGTCCACCCAGCGCCAGTGGTCGAACTCGGGCGAGTCGGTGTGGTCCAGCTTCACGTGGGATTCGTCGCCGGTCAGGCGCAGCAGGAACCAGACCTGCTTCTGGCCGATGCAGACCTGCCGCTCGTTGCGGCGGATGGCCCGCGCCGGCAGCTTGTAGCGCAGCCAGCCGGGCGTCGCCCCGAGCACTTCCACATGCTCAGGCAGCAGGCCGGTCTCTTCCTGCAGTTCACGATACATGGCCTCGACAGGCGTCTCGTCGGTGTTCATGCCACCCTGCGGGAACTGCCAGCCATCCCGGCGCACACGTCGTGCCCAGAACACCTGGCCGTCCTGCCGCATCAGCACGATGCCGACGTTCGGTCGATAGCCGTCCGGATCGATCACGATGCGGACTCCTAAGAAAATCTACTGGCCGGGACTATCCCATGCCCTCTGTCGGCCCACAAGCACGACACAAAAGTGTTGACAGGGACGATACACATCCGCAGAATAGCGGGCTCACCAAGGCTATGTAGCTCAGCCGGTTAGAGCACAGCACTCATAATGCTGGGGTCGGTGGTTCGAGTCCACCCATAGCCACCACACTGAAAATCAAGTTGTTTTTCAGCGTGAAAAGTGAGAAAATCGTTGCACGTTTTGCCCCGTCGCCAAGCGGTAAGGCACCTGACTCTGACTCAGGCATTCGGTGGTTCGAATCCATCCGGGGCAGCCAAATTAAAAGCAAAAGGCCAGATCGAAAGATCTGGCCTTTTGCTTTTAATTTGGTCACGCATTCCACCTTATCCCCGCGCCTGTCGGCGCGCGCCCTTGAACATCAAGGGGGCTCCTCTCCAGAGAGAACCCCGGGGTCGGACATGCAGAAAGACGGGGAGTGCCGGCCGCTGGCCGGCAACTAGGACATGCACGACCCCGAAACGACAAAAGCCCGGCCGAAGCCGGGCTTTTGCTTTTCCAACCAGCGGGCTCCCGAAGGAGCCCAACCAGGCGCGGTAAATCAGCGCTTGGAGAACTGGGTGGCGCGGCGGGCCTTGTGCAGACCGACCTTCTTACGCTCGACTTCACGGGCGTCACGGGTCATGAAGCCAGCCTTGCGCAGCTCGGACTTCAGGGTTTCGTCGTACTCGACCAGAGCACGGGCGATGCCCAGACGGATCGCACCGGCCTGGCCGGTGGTGCCGCCGCCAGCGGCGGTGACCAGGATGTCGAAGCTTTCGGTGTTCTTGGTCAGCTCGAGCGGCTGGCGCACGATCATGCGCGCGGTCTCACGACCGAAGAACTCGTCCAGCGGACGGCCATTGACGGTGATGTTGCCCGAACCCTTGCGCAGGAACACGCGAGCGGTGGAGGACTTGCGGCGGCCAGTGCCGTAGTTTTGAGTGATAGCCATGATTAGATATCCAGAACCTGCGGCTGCTGTGCGGCGTGCGGATGCTCAGTGCCGGCGTAGACCTTGAGCTTGCGGTACATCTGGCGACCCAGCGGGCCCTTCGGCAGCATGCCCTTCACGGCGATCTCGATCACGCGCTCCGGGTGGCGCTCCAGCGCCTGGGCCAGGGACTCGGTCTTCAGGTTGCCGATGTAGCCGGTGAAACGGTGATACATCTTGTCCTGCAGCTTCTTGCCGGTGACGGCAATCTTTTCTGCATTGATGACGACCAGGTAGTCGCCGGTATCAACGTGCGGGGTGTAGACCGGCTTGTGCTTGCCGCGCAGACGGCGGGCCAGCTCGGTGGCGAGACGGCCCAGGGTCTTGCCCTCGGCGTCGACGAGGTACCAGTCGCGCTGGACGGTCTCGTTCTTGGCAGTGAAAGTGCTCATGAAGAACTCTAGGTTAGGTCGGGCTCATTGCGGCGAAAGGCTCGCCGGAACTCTGCCACGCGTTGTGAAAAGGTGAAGCGTAAGAGGCGGGATTGTACTCACCTTGCCCGGGATGCGCAACCCGCGCCCTGCGCCGGGTTGGCAGGGGCGCGGGGCCGGGCGAGAATCGGGGGTCTTCCGTCCCACCGCGTACTGCCATGACCGTGCTCCGCCAGACCACTCCGCTGGACCACCTGCTGACCGAGGCGCAGCGCGCCCTGGACACAGTGTTCGGCAATCCGCCGGCGGCCCGCCCCTACCCCGCCACGGGCACCGACGAACCGGGCATGGACAGCGCCGAGCGGCGCCATGCCGCAGGCCTGATGCGGATCAACCACGTCGGCGAGGTCTGCGCGCAGGGCCTGTATTTCGGCCAGGCCGCCGTGGCCCGCGACCCCGCCACGCGCGAACACCTGCTGGAAGCGGCGCAGGAAGAAACCGACCATCTGGCCTGGTGTGCCACCCGGCTGGGTGAGCTGGACAGCCGTCCGAGCCTGTTCAACCCGCTGTGGTACGCCGGCAGCTACACCATCGGCACCCTGGCCGGGCTGCGCGGCGACGGCTGGAACCTGGGCTTCGTGGTGGAAACCGAGCGTCAGGTGGAAGCCCGCCTGGACGAGCACCTGGTCGACCTGCCGCCCGGCGACCTGCGCAGCCGCGCGGTCATCGCGGTGATGAAGGAAGACGAAGCCCGCCATGCGGACCACGCCGAGCAGGCCGGCGCACGCCGCCTGCCGTTCCCGATCCCGGGGGCGATGGCGCTGGCTTCCAAGGTCATGAAGACCATCGCCTACCGGCTGTGACCGCCAGGTAGTGCCGGCCGCTGGCCGGCAACCACGCAGGTACTGCTGAAGATCAGGAGGTTGCCGGCCAGCGGCCGGCACTACCGAATCAGACGGTGGGGCCCGACCGTTGGCCGGGCCACCTTAGTTCGGCGAGACCAGCTTCAGGCCGATCACGCCGGCCACGATCAGGCCCACGCAGGCCAGGCGGGCCGGTGACGCGCTGTCGTTGAACAGGTAGATGCCCAGCACCGCAACGCCCATGGCGCCGATACCGGTCCAGATCGCGTAGGCCGTACCGACCGGAATGCTCTTCATCGCCTGGCTCATCAGGTACAGGCTGATCAGCGCGGATACCACCGTAGCAGCGGTGGGCAGGGGTTTGCTGAAACCTTCGGAGTACTTCATTCCGAGGGCGAAACCGATCTCGAACAGGCCGGCCAGCAGCAGGTAGATCCAGGGCATGGGTGGGGGCTCCTTACCTTTTTTGAGAAAAACGAAACGGCCCGGTGTTTTCACACCGGGCCGTGGATCGGTACATCACCGTGGAACTGTAACGCGTGCCAGGCACTGGTTCCACGGGGCGGGTCGTCCCGCCTGGGTGGCGATGCCTGCGGGCATCGCACATGGGTCTTACTCGGACAGGTTCCGGCCGTGGAACAGCTCTTCGATCTCGCGCTTGAGCAGCGCTTCGATCTTCATGCGTTCCTTGAACGACAGGTTCTTGGCCTTTTCCTCGAACAGGTACTGGTCCAGGTCGAAGTCCTTCAGGTGCATCTTCGTGTGGAAGATGTTTTCCTGGTAGACGTTGACGTCGAACATCTCGTAACGCGACTTGATGTTCTTGGCCAGGAAGTTCTGGATCGAGTTGATCTTGTGGTCGATGAAGTGCTTCTTGCCCTTCACGTCGCGGGTGAAGCCACGGACGCGGTAGTCCATGATCACGATGTCCGACTCAAGGCTCTCGATCAGGTAGTTCAGGGCCTTCAGCGGGGAAATGACGCCACAGGTGGCCACGTCGATATCCGCGCGGAACGTCGCGATACCTTCCTGCGGATGGGTTTCCGGGTAGGTGTGGACAGTGATGTGGCTCTTGTCCATGTGCGCGACCACGGCGTCGGAGATCAGCTCCTTGCCGGCCAGCTTCTTGTCGATCACCGGCTCTTCGGAGATCAGGATGGTCACCGAGGCACCCTGCGGGTCGTAGTCCTGGCGGGCCACGTTCAGGATGTTGGCGCCGATGATCTCGGCGACATCGGTCAAGATTTGAGTCAGCCTGTCGGCGTTGTACTCTTCATCGATGTATTCAATGTAACGCTGACGCTCCTCTTCGGTGCGCGCGTAACACACGTCATAGATGTTGAAGCTCAGCGCCTTGGTGAGGTTGTTGAAACCCTGCAGCCTCAGGCGAGGCAACGGCTTGACCACGGCGGTCGATTCCTGTGTAAGAAGGGAAAGGGGGAATTATGGGGCAAACTGCCCCCGGGGGGAACGTGAAGACGCAAGAGTTCTGGCACACTGTTTGCCCTTAACAATTGCGCTGGTTAAGCTCCGCTATCGACCCCGTGAATCCGTTCATGCGCAGAGGGAGCGCCCCTATCGTGTCAACCGTGCGCCTAGCTAGCAGTCCACTGGCCTTGGATATCGCCACCATCGATCGTTTCCTGGCGCACAGCCACCGGCGGCGATATCCCACCCGTACCGACGTCTTCCGACCCGGTGACCCGGCGGGAACCCTGTATTACGTTGTCAGCGGCTCGGTTTCGATCATGGCCGAGGAAGATGACGATCGCGAGCTTGTGCTGGGCTACTTCGGTGCCGGCGAGTTCGTTGGCGAAATGGGCCTGTTCGTCGAATCGGACCGCCGCGAGGTGATCCTGCGGACCCGTACCGCCTGCGAACTGGCTGAAATCAGCTACGAGCGCCTGCACCAGCTGTTCCTCGGCCCGCTGTCGGCCGACGCCCCGCGCCTGCTGTATGCGCTGGGCCAGCAGATCTCCAAGCGCCTGCTCGATACCAGCCGCAAGGCCAGTCGCCTGGCATTCCTGGACGTTACCGATCGAATCGTGCGCACACTGCACGATCTGGCACAGGAACCGGAAGCGATGAGCCATCCGCAGGGCAGCCAGCTGCGCGTGTCGCGCCAGGAACTGGCCCGCCTGGTCGGCTGCTCGCGCGAAATGGCTGGCCACGTGCTGAAGAAGCTGCAGACCGACGGCCTGCTGCATGCACGTGGCAAGACCGTGGTGCTGTACGGCACCCGTTGAGCACCCGGTGGGTGCGGACCTTGGTCCGCACTCCTTCGCGCGCTAGGCTCGTTGCATGGAACTGAGCAGCGAATTCTGGTGGTTCATCCTCATCGGCCTGGGCGCACAGCTGGTGGACGGCGCTTTGGGCATGGCCTTCGGCCTGGTGTCCTCGTCGGTGATGTTGAGCATGGGCCTGCCCCCGGCGCAGGTCAGCGCCAGCATCCACACCGCTGAAGTGTTCACCACGGGCGCGTCGGGCGTGTCGCACCTTGCAGCCGGAAATGTCGATAAACGCCTGTTCCTGCGCCTGGCCCTGCCCGGTGCGGTGGGGGGCGCCGTGGGCGCCTACGTGCTCACCCAGATCCCCGGCGACATCATCCGGCCACTGATCTACCTGTACCTGCTGGTACTGGCGATCATCATCCTGGCCCGCGCTGCGGGGCGCTGGATGCCCAAGGGCGAAATCCGCCGGGTACCGGTGCTGGGCTTCTTTGCCGGCCTGCTGGACGCCAGCGGCGGCGGCGGCTGGGGGCCGGTGGCCACCTCCACCCTGCTCGCCCGCGGCGGCCAGGCACGCACCACCATCGGTACGGTCAACGCGGCCGAGTTCATCGTCACCCTGACCATCTCGGCCACGTTCCTGCTGTCGATGGGCGTGCAGCACCTGCAGATCGTCGCCGGCCTGCTGATCGGCGGCATGATGGCCGCGCCGGTGGCGGCAATTCTGGTCAAGCGGGTGAAGGAGCGCTGGGTGCTGGTGGCCGTTGGCGTGCTGGTACTGGGGATCAGCCTGTTCCAGATCGGCCATGCGGTGTACGGGCACCTGTACCGCTGAGCGTTTGCCGGCCAGCGGCCGGCACTACCGGGACGGAGAAGGGGTAGTGCCGGCCGCTGGCCGGCAGATCCATCACCGTGCGGCGGGATCAGGCCTTGTCGCCACCGCGGTCCACGCAGCCCCAGTTGAGGATGCGGGTGCCGGCCGGCAGCACGCTGCGGAAGAAATCCACCTTGGAGCGCTTCGGGTTCACCACCACTGGCGCCTTGGCTGCCAGCAGCAGCGGCAGGTCGGCGGTGCTGTCGGAGTAGGCGATGTCGATGTCGCCGTAGCCGCGCTCGCGCAGCATGCGCATCTTCTCTTCGTTGTGGCAGTGGCGGGTCGGGCCGACGCCGCCCAGCCGCGGACCAACCTCGGTGCCGATCACCGGTACGTCCTGGTGGGCCACGAAGGCCAGGATCGCCCGTGCCAGCTCCGGCGGCGCGCCGGTGGCCACCACCACGCGGTCACCCTTGGCCCGGTGCGCGGCGAACACCTCCAGCGCCTGCGGCAGCAGCTTGGCGCGCATCTGTGCCTCGTTGCGCAGCACATAGGCGTCGATGACCTTGTTGAAATCACGCGCACGGTGCAGGCCGAAGCTGCCGATCCACACATAGACCGAAATACCGGCACGACGGGTCGGCAGCAGCGCCACCATCGGCCCGGCGATCGGCGTGACCAGCAGCGCGGCCAGCATGCGCAACGGGTTGCGCTTGATCAGCGAGGCGAACAGATGGGTGCCCGAATCGCCGTCGTAGAGGGTGTGGTCGAAATCGAAGACCACCAGCGGCGCATCGTCGCGCGGCGTCGGATAGTGCGTTGTCATGCCGCGAAGAATAGCTGACGCAGGCCCTCGCCCGGCTCTTCCACGCGCATGAAGGCCTCGCCGACCAGGAACGCATGGATGCCGGCATCGCGCATCAGCGCCACGTCCTGCGGGCCGAGGATGCCGCTCTCGGTCACCAGCAGTCGATCACGCGGCACCGCCTTCTGCATGTCCAGCGTGGTCTGCAGCGACACCTCGAAGGTGCGCAGGTTGCGGTTGTTGATGCCGATCATCGGCGCCGGCACCTGCAGCGCACGCTCCAGTTCGTCGATGTCATGCACCTCCACCAGCACGTCCATGCCCAGCGACAGCGCCAGTTCGGACAGCGTGGCCAGCTGGGTGTCGTCCAGTGCAGCGACGATCAGCAGGATGCAGTCGGCGCCCAGCACGCGCGCCTCGTACACCTGGTAGGCGTCGATCACGAAGTCCTTGCGCAGCACCGGCAGCGTGCAGGCCTCGCGGGCCTGCTGCAGGTAGGCGTCGGCGCCCTGGAAGAAGTCCACGTCGGTCAGCACCGACAGGCAGCTGGCGCCGCCGAACTCATAGCTGACGGCGATGTCGGCGGGGCGGAAATCCGGGCGGATCACACCCTTGGAGGGGCTGGCCTTCTTCACCTCGGCAATCACCGCCGGGTCGCCGTTGGCCACCGCCGCCTGCAGCGCGCGCACGAAGCCACGTACCGGCGGGGCACTGGCCAGGGCGGCCTGCAGCTCCTCGAGCGGGCGCTGGGCGCGGCGCTGGGCCACTTCTTCGGCCTTGCGGGCCAGGATCGTCTGCAGGATGTCGCTCATCGTCTTCGGTTCGGTGCGGGGGCGGTGAGGACGGCCATTATCGGCCATCAAGGGGATCAGGCTGAACCGCGCGCTCAGGCAACCAGCGCGCGGGTGGTCTCAACATACTGCTGCAGGCGCTGGCGGGCACTGCCGTTGGCGATGGCGGCACGGGCACGGGCCAGGCCGTCGCCGATGTCGCTGGCCACCCCGGCCACGTACAGCGCGGCGCCGGCATTCAGCGCCACGATGTCCAGCGCCGGGCCGGGCTCGTTGTCCAGCACGGCACGCAGCATCTGGATGGACTGCTCCGGTCCGTCCACGCGCAGGTTGCGGCTGGCCGACATGGCGATGCCGAAGTCTTCCGGGTGGATCTCGTACTCACGCACCTTGCCGTCGCGCAGTTCGCCGACCAGGGTGCCGGCGCCCAGCGAGATCTCGTCCATGTTGTCGCGGCCCCAGACCACCATGGCGCGCTCGGTGCCCAACTCGCGCAGCACGCGTGCCTGGATACCCACTAAATCGGGGTGGAACACGCCCATCAGCACCGACGGCGCGCTGGCCGGGTTGGTCAGCGGGCCGAGGATGTTGAAGATGGTGCGCACGCCCATCTCACGGCGGACCGGCGCGACCACCTTCATCGACGGATGGTGGATGGGCGCGAACATGAAGCCGATACCGGTTTGTTCGATCGCGGCGGCCACCTGGGCCGGCTGCAGCTCGATGGCCGCGCCCAGCGCTTCCACCGCATCGGCGCTGCCGGACTTGGACGACACGCTGCGGTTGCCGTGCTTGGCCACGCGCGCACCGGCCGCAGCGGCGACGAACATCGCACAGGTGGAGATGTTGAAGGTGTGCGAGCCATCGCCCCCGGTGCCGACGATGTCGACCAGGTGGGTGGTATCGGCCACCGGCACGGCCAGCGCGAATTCACGCATGACCGTGGCCGCAGCGGCGATCTCGTCGATGGTTTCCTTCTTCACACGCAGGCCGGTGAGGATGGCGGCGGTCATCATCGGCGACACGTCGCCACGCATGATCTGCCGCATCAGGTCGACCATTTCGTCGAAGAAGATTTCGCGGTGTTCGATGGTGCGCTGCAGGGCTTCCTGGGGGGAGAAGCTCATGGGAATGCTCCTTGGATCAGGCCGCCGGACGCTGCAGGAAATTGCGCAGCAGGGCGTGGCCGTGTTCGGTGAGGATGGATTCGGGATGGAACTGCACGCCTTCCACCGGGAACTGGCGGTGGCGCAGGCCCATGATCTCTTCGATCGAGCCGTCCTCGTTCTCGGTCCAGGCGGTCACTTCCAGCACATCGGGCAGGCTGTGCTTGTCCACCACCAGCGAGTGGTAGCGGGTGGCCTGGTAACGGTCCGGCAGGCCGGCGAACACGCCCTTGCCTTCATGGCGGATGGGCGAGGTCTTGCCGTGCATGATGTTGCCAGCACGGATCACGGTGCCGCCGTAGACCTGGCCGATGCCCTGGTGGCCCAGGCACACGCCGAGGATCGGCGTGGTCGGGCCCAGGCGCTCGATCAGCTCCAGCGACACGCCCGCTTCGTTGGGCGTGCACGGGCCGGGCGAGATGACGATGCGCTCGGGCTTCTGCGCGGCGATCTCGTCCACGCTCATCGCATCGTTGCGCACCACCTTCACCTCGGCGCCCAGCGTCTGCAGGTACTGCACGAGGTTGTAGGTGAAGCTGTCGTAGTTGTCGATCATCCACAACATGGTCAGGTCCCGTCGCTTATCAGGAAAATGGCGTATACGTTTTCGGTGTAGGTGATGGGGCCGGCTTCCATCGACTCGCGCAGGCGGGAGCCCGTGGTCTCGATGCTGTTCATCGGTGCCTCGGGCGCGGGCGGCGAGGGCGGCGTCACCAGGTCCCCACTGCTGGGCCAACTGCCCGCCTGGATGCCATAGGCGAAGTTCGGCGCCACGTCGGAAATGCTGTACAGACCGCGCAGCTGGGTGCCGTAGGCCTTGGCCAGGCCCTGCGCGGAGTCGCGGGTCTGGGCTGCCGCCTCGCCCTTGAGCTCGCGGCGCAGTGCCACTTCACCCGAGTACGTCGGAGCCACGCTGCTGACCTGCACGTTCTCATTGGCCTTCAGCGCCCCCAGCACGTCCTGCATCTGCTGGACGCTGGCGAAGCTGGCGCGCAGTTGGCGTGACACGCGGGTGCCGATGAAGACCTGCCGGTTCTGTTCATAGCGCGTCGCAGGACCAATCCGCAGGTTGTCCGCGCGCACGCTGCCTTCCACCGCCTTGTGCTGCTTGAACAGTGCCAGTACGCGGGCAACGTTGCCCTGCACGCGGCGGCGCGCAGCGTCGGCATCCATGTCGGTCTCTTCGATGTTCAACTGCAGGCCGAACCGGTCCGGCATCACCACGCGGCGCGCCTCGCCCTTCACCAGCAGGTGCGGCTGCGAAGGAATGGTATTGGCCTGCGCCCACGCAGACGGGGCCATCGTGGCCAGCAGTGACGACCACAGCAATGCGCTCAGCAGCTTCATGCGGTACTCCTTGTCTTGAACGGGAACAGCGGAACGACCACGGCGCAGCGGCCGTGGCGAGGCAGGCTTACAGGCCCTTGGCGGCCTGGGCGACGGCGCGGAACAGCGCGCGGCCCTTGTTCATCGTCTCGTCCCATTCCTTGTCCGGGTCCGAGTCGTAGACGATGCCGGCGCCGGCCTGCACGTACAGGCGGCCGTCCTTGATCACCGCGGTGCGGATCGCGATCGCGGTATCGGCATCGCCATGCCAGCCGATGTAACCGATGCTGCCGGCGTAGACATTGCGCTTGATCGGTTCCAGCTCGCGGATCACTTCCAGCGCGCGGATCTTCGGCGCACCGCTGACCGTGCCGGCCGGGAACGTGGCACGCAGCACGTCGGCATAGCTCAGGCCCGGCTGCAGCTGCCCGGTCACTTCGCTGACGATGTGCATGACGTGGCTGTAGCGCTCGATCACGAACTGCTCGCCCACTTCCACGGTGCCGGCCCTGGACACGCGGCCGGCGTCGTTGCGGCCAAGGTCGATCAGCATCAGGTGCTCGGCGCGTTCCTTCGGGTCTGCCAGCAGCTCGGCTTCCAGCGCCAGGTCCTGCTCGACGGTGGCGCCGCGTGGGCGGGTGCCGGCGATCGGGCGCACCGTGACTTCGCCATCCTGCAGACGCACCAGGATTTCCGGCGACGAGCCGACCACCTGCAGGTCGCCGACATCAAGGAAATACATGTAAGGCGACGGATTCAATGCACGCAGCGCACGGTACACATCCACCGGACGCGCCTTGAACGGCACGCTCAGGCGCTGGCTCAGCACCACCTGGAAGATGTCGCCGGCGCGGATGTATTCCTTGCTGCGCTGGACCGCATCGACGAAGCCTTCGCGGGTGAAACCGGAGACGAAATCGGATTCATCCAGCACGTCGCTGTTGAGCGGCGCCGGATAGCCGGCGCCCGGTGCACGCAGCCTCGCGGTCAGTGCATCCAGGCGCGCCTGGGCCTGCTCGAACGCGCCTTCGACGCGCGGGTCGGCGTGCACGATCAGGTACAGCCGGCCCTTGAGGTTGTCGAACACCGCCAGCTCGTTGGAGTCCAGCAGCAGGATGTCCGGCGTGCCCAGCTCATCGCGTCCGGCCGGCGGGGCCAGGCGCGGTTCGATGTAGCCGATGCACTCGAAGCCGAACCAACCGACCAGGCCACCGGTGAAGCCCGGCAGGCCATCCAGCTTCGGCACCGAGTGGGCGCTGCGCAGCGCCTCGACCTCGGCGAACGGGTCGGCCACCTCGCGGGTTTCCACCACCTGGCCGTCTTCGCGCACGGTCAGCGTGTGGCCGTGGAAGGCGTACACGCGGCGCGCCGGCAGGCCGATGATCGAGTAACGACCAAAGCGCTCGCCGCCTTCGACGGATTCAAACAGGTAGGTATTGGGGCCGTCGGCGAGCTTCAGATAGACCGAAAGCGGCGTGTCCAGGTCGGACAGCACTTCGCGGACGACGGGAATATGGGTGTGGCCTTCAGCGGCCTGCTGCTGAAACTGAGCGTGCGAGTTCAAGACGACTTTCCTTCCGGGACACAGCGTTATGGGGGCGGACGACGGCAACGGGCCACCATCGCCACCAACGGCGTGCGGAAGAAAGGGTATGCGGGGTCGTCAGGCTGGACACCCCTTGACTGTATCGCAGGATCGGCGGGAGGGGAACCCTGGGAAACTGAACCACGGCACGGCCGGGCTGGCCGCGGGGACCGATGGCTCTACCCCTGCCCGCCCAGCAGCGGGCAACCGGCCGGCAGGTGCATGCGCACCCGGCCCGGCACGCACTCGATGCGGAACAGCTGGGCCTGCACCGGTTCACCGTCCAGGTTGAGCGTCAGCGGTCGCTGCGATTCGATCTGCAACCACGGCAGCCGTGCACGCGTGGCCAGTTGTTCCAGCGCAGCCTGGGTGCCGGACTTCAGCATCTGGCCAAGGGTGGCGGTGACTTCGCCTTCCAGCTCCGGAAGCACCGTCACATCCAGCAGTCCATCATCGATGAGTGCCTGCGGACACAGTTGCTGGCCGCCACCGGCCTGGCGACCGTTGCCGATGCCGAGCGCGATGAAGTCGCCTTCCCAGGCGAAATCCGGGCCGGACAGGCGCGCGTTGATCGGCTCGATGCGGCCGAGCTTGGCAATGCCGGTGATCACATAGGCCAGCCCGCCCAGCATCTTTTTCAGGCCAGCATCGGTCTCCACCGTCACCTGCGTGCCGAAGCCACCGCTGGCGAGATTGGCGCACCACCACGGCGTGCCATCGGCGTCCACGCGCAGCAGATCGATGGCACGCGGCGCGGTCTGCCCGATCAACGCGAAGGCATCCTTCGGTCCAGTCGGAATGCCTGCCGACGTGGCGAAATCGTTGGCGGTCCCCATCGGGATCAGCGCCAGCGAGGGCAGCGCATCGGCCGGTTCCTCGCGATGCGCCAGCGTTTCCGCGACCGCGCTGAGCGTGCCATCGCCGCCTGCGGCGACGATCACCTCCACGCCATGCTCGATCGCCTCGGCCACATAACGTTCGGCGTCGCCGTCTTCCCAGGTCACCCGCACTTCCAGCTGCACGCCCTGCCCGCGCCAATGGCCGACCGCATCGCGCAGTTCGTCATTGCCTGCGGATTTGCCGTTGAGGATCAGGCGCCAGCGCGGTGTGGCCATGCGGTACTTCCGGGACAGGGTGGCACAGGCTAGCAATCGCGCGTTCGCTGCCAGTGAACGCCAACGCTTGGAAGCAGTAGATCCACGCCATGCGTGGATGATGATGCAGGGGAGCCGACGCGGTGCCGCAACCGTCATGTCATGCAGATGTCATTGCCGGCCCGGAGAATGGAAGTCCATAGCAGGGACGACGGATGGAGGCAGGATCAGCCTCCCACGCATGCAGCGAGGCCACGCCAGTGATTGGCGTGGCTTTTTTTTGGGGGGTGTGCAGGGAGTGCGAACCAAGGTTCGCACCCACCAGGTTGCGGTTCGCACCCTCCCGGTTGGCAGATCCACGCCATGCGTGGATGCACCTCGCCTCAGCCGTTGGCGAAATCGTGCAATGCCTGGCCCTGCAGCCGGTACACGGTCCACTCGTCCTGCGGCTTGGCACCGGCGGCGGTATAGAACTCGATGGCCGGGGTATTCCAGTCCAGCACCGACCATTCGAACCTGCCGCAGCCCTCGGCCACGGCCTGGCGGGCGATGTACTTCAGCAGCGCCTTGCCGGCGCCTGCCCCACGCTTTTCCTGGCTCACGTACAGATCTTCCAGGTAGATGCCCTTGCGGCCCAGCCACGTGGAGTAGTTGTAGAAATACACGGCGTAGCCGATGGCCTCGCCGTCGGCTTCGCAGATCAGCGCGCGCGCCGTGGCATCGGCACCGAACAGGCTCTCGGCGATGCCGATCTCATCGGTCTGCACCGAATGCTCGGCCTTCTCGTAGATGGCCAGTTCGCGGATGAAATGCAGGATCAGTCCCGCATCGGCGACGGTGGCCGGGCGGATGTTCAACACGGCCACCGTGCTCATAGCTCAGCCCCGCGCCGCAGCGACGTTCGCGCGCATCTGCGCGATCACGTCCTGGTAGCTGGTCTTGGCATTGAAGATGGCCGAACCGGCGACGAATGTATCGGCGCCGGCAGCAGCGATCTCACCGATGTTGTCGGCCTTCACGCCGCCATCGATCTCCAGGCGGATGTCCTTGCCGCTGGCGTCGATCATCTTGCGCACCACGCGCAGCTTGTCCAGCGCCGAGGGAATGAAGGCCTGGCCGCCGAAGCCCGGGTTGACCGACATCAGCAGCACCAGGTCCAGGTCATCCAGCACCCAGTCGAGGATGTCCACCGGGGTGGCCGGATTGAGCACGATGCCCGGCTTGCAGCCCAGCGAGCGGATCAGCTGGATGGTGCGGTGCACGTGGCGGCTCGCCTCCGGGTGGAAGCTGATGTAGGTGGCACCGGCCTCGGCGAAGTCCGGGATGATGCGGTCCACCGGCTCGACCATCAGGTGCACGTCGATCGGCGCGGTCACGCCGTGCTTGCGCAGCGCCTGGCAGACCATCGGGCCGATGGTCAGGTTCGGCACGTAGTGGTTGTCCATCACGTCGAAGTGGACCCAGTCCGCACCGGCAGCGAGGACGTTGTCGACTTCCTCGCCGAGGCGGGCAAAGTTGGCGGACAGGATGGAGGGGGCGATGAGGCAATTGGACATGGCCGGGGCCTTCGGAACGGGGAAAGGGGTTTCCCGCCCGCAGGCGGGACGGTGGGGTCAGCGCTTGCGCAGGGTCTTGATGCGATCGTAGGCGGCATTGATCCGCCGCGACTTCTGCTCGGCCTGCTGCTGCAGCTCGGGGGCGGCGCCGCCAAGCTTGTCGGGGTGGTACTGCGAGATCAGCTTGCGGTAGGCGCGCTCGACCTCGGCATCGGTGGCCTCGGAGGTCAGCCCCAGCTCCCGGTACGGGTTCTCCTTGTTCAGGCGGAACCAGTCCGAATCGAAGGCATGGCCGATCAGCAGGCCAATCACCGCGCCAAACAGCGGATTGGGCCGGAACAGCAGGGCGCCGGCGATGAATCCGAGCAGTTTTCCGTACCAGCGCATGGCGCTCCGGGGTCGACCGACGAAATGGACGCTCATTTTACGTCACAGCGGGCCCGGACGGCTTTACACTAGGCCGCCCGCTGGTCAGCGGGCCCGCCGGGTCCGTTGGGCAGCCGTATCGACAACGCCCCAGGAGTGCCCGTGCCAACCACGCTGTTGCAATCCGATCTCCCCGGCCTGCCCTTGCGCCATCGCGGCAAGGTGCGTGATGTGTTCGATATCCCGCGCGAGCGGCTGCCCGCAGGGACCCCGCCGGGCGACTACCTGTTGATGGTCGCCACCGATCGCCTGTCGGCATTCGATGTGGTGCTGCCCGACCCGATTCCGGGCAAGGGCGAGATGCTCTGCCAGGTCTCCAACTTCTGGTTCGCCAAGACCGCGCACCTGATGCCCAACCACCTGACCGGCATCGACGTGGCCAGCGTGCTGCCCGAGGGCGTGGACCCGGCCCTGTACGCCAAGCGCGCGGTGGTCACCCGCAAGCTGAAGCCGGTGCCGGTGGAAGCGATCGCCCGCGGCTACCTGATCGGCAGCGGGTGGAAGGACTACCAGCGCACCGGCAAGGTCAGCGGCATCGACCTGCCCGATGGCCTGCGCCAGGCCGAGCAGCTGCCCGAACCGATCTTCACCCCCTCGACCAAGGCCGCCGTGGGCGACCATGACGAGAACATCGATTTCGATGCGATGGTGAAGCAGGTCGGCGCCGACCTGGCCGAGCGCGTGCGCGACGCCACCCTGCGCATCTACAAGTTCGCCGCCGATTACGCGCGCGAGCGCGGCATCATCCTGGCTGATACCAAGTTCGAGTTCGGTACCGACGCCGATGGCCGCCTGTACATCATGGACGAGATGCTGACGCCGGATTCCTCGCGTTACTGGCCGGCCGACGAGTACGAAGTGGGCACCAGCCCGCCGAGCTACGACAAGCAGTTCGTGCGCGATTACCTGGAGACGCTGGACTGGGGCAAGACCGCCCCGGGCCCGACCATTCCGGCCGAAATCATCGAGCGCACCCGCGCCAAGTACGCCGAGGCGCTGCAGCGCCTGGCCGGGATCAGCGTCGACTGATCCCCCTGCGCCCCCCGCCGGAAAGGCCGGGGGCGTTCTGAAAGGGGCGTGCCGGCCGCTGGCCGGCAACTTCGGCATGCCTGCAGCCAGGCATGGCCTGGCTCTGCTGCCGGTTGCCCCGGGTAGTGCCGGCCGCTGGCCGGCAACCTCGCGAACTCGGCTATGCTCTGGATTGCCGGCCAGCGGCCGGCACTACCGTTGTCCGAGGAAGCAACGCAGCATGCAGACATCCACCGAGCTTGCGCGGCCGATCGACCGCTATTTCGCCAGCTACTCCGACGACCACCGCAATGTGATCAACCAGCGCATCCACGTGGTGGCGGTGCCGGCGATCCTGTGGTCGGTGGTGGCCCTGCTGTGGTGCCTGCCGCCGCTGATCACCTGGTTCCAGTACGGCATCTGGTCGGCGTTCGCGATGTTCAGCGCCTGGTGCTTCTACAACAAGCTGTCGCGCCCGCTGGGCATCGGCATGCTCATCCAGTTCTTCGTGTTCGGCTGCCTGTGCCGCCTGCTGGAGGCCGAGATCGGCCTGCAGGCCCTGCGCTGGGTGGCGGTGGGCGTGTTCGTGGTGGCCTGGATCGCACAGTTCATCGGCCACAAGTTCGAGGGCCGCAAGCCCAGCTTCCTGACCGACCTGACCTACCTGCTGATCGGCCCGGCCTGGGTGATGGCCAAGTTCTACCGAAAGCTCGACTGGCGCTACTGACCTGCCCATGCCCGGCGGCGCCCATCGTTTCCTGAACGGGCAGATTCCGTCACCCGCACTCCACGACGGCCCTGCCAGCCTGCGCCGGTGACTCGCTCCCCACGTCCCGCCCGTCGACGGCAGCCCCTGTGCGACAGGGCCTGCGGTCTCCCTGCGTGGGCGTAGGGTGTCCCCCGAGGGCAACCGGGGAGGGACTGCAGGAACGCGATGCTGCACCGCAGAAAAAATGAATCAGCGAACGTTACATGCAATTGATCGCTGTTCGATGGGTTTCGGCGACATTTCGCGGCCTGTTATTCTCCCTGACCTGCTCGTGAATCATGGATTCCCTGCATGCTCCCCAGCCTGCCCCTGCTGCTGGCCCTGCCGTTCCTGATGGCAGCGGCTGTTGCGGCCTTCCCCCGTAGTTCGCGCTCGACTGCTGCCTGGCTGGCGGCGCTGGCGCCGTTGGGCGGACTGGCCATCCTCGGCTGGCTGACCCCGTCCGTACTCGATGGCCAGGTGGTCCGCACCCTGGTGCCCTGGCTGCCGCAGATCGGCCTGGACTTCACCCTGCGCCTGGACGGGCTGGCGTGGATGTTCGCCGGGCTGGTGCTGGGCATCGGCGCGCTGGTGGTGCTGTACGCGCGCTACTACCTGAGCCAGCAGGACAACGCGCACCGCTTCTACTGCTACCTGCTGCTGTTCATGGGCGCCATGCTGGGCATGGTGCTGTCGGGCAACCTGCTGTTGCTGATGATCTTCTGGGAAATGACCAGCATCAGCTCGTTCCTGCTGATCGGCTTCTGGTCGCACCGCCAGGACGCCCGCGAAGGCGCACGCATGGCGCTGGTGATCACCGGCGGCGGCGGCCTGGCCCTGCTCGGTGGCGTGCTGCTGATCGGCCGCATCGTCGGCAGCTTCGACCTGGACGTGGTGCTGGCCGCCGGTGAGCAGATCCGCGCCAGCGCGCTGTACCCCTACGCACTGTTCCTGGTGCTGGCCGGCATCTTCACCAAGAGCGCGCAGTTCCCGTTCCACTTCTGGCTGCCGCACGCGATGGCAGCGCCGACGCCGGTCTCGGCCTACCTGCACTCGGCCACCATGGTGAAGGCCGGCGTATTCCTGCTGGCGCGGCTGCACCCGGCGCTGGCCGGCAGCGACCTGTTCTTCTACACGGTCAGCGGCATCGGCGCGCTGACCCTGCTGATCGGTGCCTGGAATGCGATCTTCCAGCACGACCTGAAAGGCCTGCTGGCGTACTCGACGATCTCGCACCTGGGCCTGATCACCCTGCTGTTCGGCCTGTCCACGCCGATGGCGGTGGTGGCGGGCGTGTTCCACATCCTCAACCACGCCACCTTCAAGGCCTCGCTGTTCATGGCGGCCGGCATCATCGACCACGAGACCGGCACCCGTGACATGCGCAAGCTGGGTGGCCTGCGCAGGCTGATGCCGTTCACCAGCGCGCTGGCGATCATCGCCTCGCTGGCGATGGCCGGCATTCCACTGCTCAACGGCTTCCTGTCCAAGGAAATGCTGTTCGCCGAGGCGCTGACCGCCGGTGGCGGCCCGGGTGCGATGCGCACCGCGGTGTCGATCGCCGCGCTGCTGGCCGGCGTGTTCGGCGTGGCCTACAGCCTGCGCTTCGTGCACGACACCTTCTTCGGCTCCGGCCCGCACGACCTGGACCGCGTGCCGCACGAGCCGCCGCGCTGGATGAAGGTGCCGGTGGAACTGCTGGTGGTGATCTGTATCGCAGTGGGCGTGGCACCGGCACTGACGGTAGCTCCGGTGCTGCATGCCGCTGCCGCCTCGATCCTCGGCAACGCCATGCCCGAGTACAGCCTGGCGGTGTGGCACGGCTTCAATCTGCCGCTGGCGATGAGCGCGATCGGCGTGGTCGGCGGCGTGGCGCTGTACTTCGGCCTGCGCAAGCTGATCAACCTGCACGGCGTGGAAACCCGCACCACCGGCCGCAACGTGTTCCATGCGCAGCTGGATGCCCTTTCCGCGCTGGCCATGCGCCTGACCAACGGCATCGCCAATGGCAGCCTGCAGCGCATGCTGCTGGGCCTGGTGCTGGTGGCGATCGCAGTTGCCGCCGCGCCGTTCGTGGCCAACCCGGCCTCGCCGAACTGGACCGCGCCGCAGCCGATCCCGCTGCTGGGCTGGGCGCTGTGGCTGGTGATGATGGCCTGTGCGGTCGCCACCCTGCGCGTCTACAAGCAGCGCCTGCTGGCAGTGCTGCTGGTCGGTGGCGTCGGCCTGATGGTGGCACTGACCTTCGTGTTCCTGTCCGCGCCCGACCTGGCGCTGACCCAGCTGCTGGTAGAGATGGTCACCCTGGTGCTGATGCTGCTGGGCATGAACTACCTGCCCGCGCAGTCCGGGCCGGAGCGGCCGCGCTGGCGCAAGCGGCGCGACGCGGTGATCGCGATCATCGCCGGCGCCGGCCTCGGCGCGCTGGCCTATTCGGCAATGACGCTGCCGCCGAACACCATGGCCGGCGAACTGCTCGCCCGTGCGTTGCCCGAGGCCTACGGCCAGAACGTGGTCAACGTGATCCTGGTCGACTTCCGCGGCTTCGATACCTTCGGCGAGATCACCGTGTTCGGCATCGCTGCGCTGGTGGTGCATGCGCTGCTGCGGCGCACGCGGATGGCGCCGGAACAGATCATGCCCGGCCCGCCGATCAAGCTACCGGTACCGGCCGACCTGGCGCAGATCATGTTCCCGCTGACGCTGACCGTGTCGATCTTCCTGTTCCTGCGCGGCCACAACGCGCCCGGTGGTGGCTTCATCGCCGGCCTGGTGCTGGCGGTGCCGCTGCTGATCCAGTACGTGATCCAGGGCACCGCCTCGGTGGAGTCGCGCTTCGGCTTCGACTACATCCGCTGCATCGGCATGGGCCTGCTGATCGCCCTGCTCAGCGGCAGTGCCTCGATGCTGTTCGGCGTACCGTTCCTGACCAGTGGTCACCTGGACCTGCACCTGCCGCTGATCGGCGACGTGCCGCTGGCCAGCGCGATTGGTTTTGACATCGGCGTCTACCTGGTGGTGTTCGGCGGCGCCATGCTGATGCTGTCGATGATGGGCACGATCAAACCGTCGCGTACCCGCACTGCCCGCAAGGGTGAGATCGACCTGCAACGCCGTTCGGCCCGCACCGGGGAGATGCACTGATGGAACTGGCCCTGGCTACCGCGATCGGCGTGCTCACCGCCATCGGCATCTACCTGCTGCTGCGTGCGCGCAGCTTCGATGTGATCCTCGGCATGACCTTCCTGTCCTACGCCACCAACCTGCTGATCTTCGCCGGTGGCCGCGTGGTGCTGGGCAAGGCGCCGGTGCTGCAGGAAGGTGTGGACAGCCACCTCGGCAACTACACCGACCCGCTGCCGCAGGCGCTGGTGCTGACCGCGATCGTGATCGCCTTCGCGATGACCGCGGTGAGCATCGTGCTGGCCATGCGCAGCCGCAGCGACAACCACAGCGACCATGTGGACGCCCACGAGCCGGATGACGACCTGCAGGATGAGCGCGTGCCGCCACGCCAGGGCGAGGACCGCGCATGAACCACCTGGTGATCCTGCCGATCCTGATTCCGCTGCTGGGTGCTGCACTGTCGCTGTTCGTCGAACACCGTCGCTATGGCCCCAAGGTGCAGCGCGCGGTGGCCTGGACCGCGCTGTCGGCGCTGGCGCTGGCGGTGGGCCTGCTGTTTGCCACCACCGCCAGTGGTGAGATCAACGTCTACCTGCTCGGCGACTGGCCGTCGCGGCTGGGTATCGCGCTGGTGGCCGACCGGCTGTCGGCGTGGATGCTGCTGACCACCCTGCTGCTGGCCATTCCCTGCCTGCTGCACGCTTGCTCGGGCTGGGACCGCCGCGCACCGCACTTCCACGCGCTGTTCCAGTTCCAGCTGGTCGGCCTCAACGGTGCGTTCCTGACCGGCGACATCTTCAACCTGTTCGTGTTCTTCGAGGTGATGCTGATCGCCTCCTACGGCCTGCTGCTCAGTGGTGGCCGTGGCCTGCGCATGCGCATCGGCCTGCACTACGTGGTGTTCAACGTCACCGCCTCGACCCTGTTCCTGATCGCACTGGGCCTGCTGTACGCCTCGCTGGGTTCGCTGAACATGGCCGAGCTGTCGCAGCGCATCGCCGAGGTGCCGCCGGCACAGCTGACGCTGGTGAAGGCGACAATGGGCCTGTTGCTGCTGGTGTTCTGCGCCAAGGCGGCGCTGATGCCGCTGTACCTGTGGTTGCCGGAAGCCTATTCGCGCGCGCCGGCCGCCGTGGCTGCGCTGTTCGCGATCATGACCAAGGTCGGCCTGTATTCGGTGCTGCGCATCCAGATGCTGTGGTTCGGCGACGATGCCGGCGCGATGGCCGGCTATGGCCGCGACTGGCTGCTATGGGCCGGCGTGGCAACGCTGGTGCTGGGTGGCCTGGGTGCGCTGGCCGCAACCCGCCTGCGCGTGCTGATCTCCTACCTGGTGATCGTGTCGGCAGCCACGCTGTTCATCGCCTTCTCGGTGGGCACGCCACAGGTGCTGTCGGCCGGCCTGTACTACCTGCCACACAGCAGCTTCGTCGCCGCCGCGCTGTTCCTGATTGCCGACCTGATCCGCCGCCGACGCGGTGGTGCCAGCGACCGCAAGGAAGTGGTGGCGCCGATGCCGGGCAAGGAAACGCCGGCGGTGCTGTTCCTGATCGGCGCGGTGTCGGTGGCCGGCCTGCCGCCGCTGTCCGGCTTCCTGGCCAAGGCCGCGCTGCTGGCCGGCATGCCGGCGCAGTACACCGCCCCGGTCTGGACTGCGGTACTGGTCAGCAGCCTGCTGGTGATCATGGGCCTGACCCGCGGCGGTATCCGCCTGTTCTGGCGCGTGCCGCCTGTCGAGGCCGATGCACCGAAGCCGCGCAAGGCACGCCTGCGCCGGGTCGAGCTGTACGCGGCCTGCATCCTGCTGGCCTACGGCATCGGCATGACCCTGGCCGCTGCACCGCTGATGCGCTACACCGACGCCACCGCCGCACAGCTGCTGCACCCCAGCGAGTACGTGCAGCAGTTGCGCGCGACCACGCCGGAGATCCGCCAGCCATGACCGCCCAGCGTTCCCTGTTCCGCCGCGTCATTCCCTCGCCGATGCTCAGCATCATGGTGGTGGCGTTCTGGCTGCTGATGTCCGACAGCTTCACCCTCGGCCAGATCGTGCTGGGGCTGGTACTGGGCGTGGTGGTGCCACTGTTTGCCGCGCGCCTGGACCGCGAGTTCGCGCGCATCGGCACGCTGCGTCCGTTGCCGAAACTGCTGTGCGTGACCCTGTGGGACATCCTGATGTCCAACATCCGCGTCGCCATCCAGGTGCTCGGCCCGGAGAAGAACATCCACCCCGGTTTCATCTGGTTGCCGCTGGACATCGCCAACATCCACGGCATCGCCGCGCTGACCAGCATGATCACCCTGACCCCGGGCACGGTCTCGGCCGCGCTCAGCGACGACCGCAAGTTCCTGCTGGTGCACGTGCTGCACCTGGAGGACCCACAGGACCTGATCGATACGATCAAGCGCCGTTACGAGGCGCCGTTGATGGAGATCTTCCCATGACCGGTTTTGAAGTCATCCAGACCACCCTGGTGGTGTGCATGCACGTGGTCGGCCTGGCCATGCTGCTGGCCACCTGGCGCCTGCTGCGCGGGCCGACCGTGCCCGACCGCATCCTCGCGCTGGACACCCTGTCGGTGACCGCGATCGCCGAGCTGATGCTGTTCGGCATGTACCTCAACTCGCCGATCTACTTCGAGGCGGCGCTGATCATCGCCATGCTCGGCTTCGGCAGCACCGTGGTGCTGAGCAAGTTCGTGCTGCGCCGGGACATCGTCGAATGATCACCGCGATCCAGATCGGCCTGTCGATCCTGCTGCTGTTCGGCTGCTTCTTCATCCTGGTCGGCGCACTGGGCCTGGTGAAGCTGTCCACCTTCTTCAAGCGCCTGCACGCACCGACCAAGGCCAGCACGCTGGGCGTGGGCTGCGTACTGGTGTGTTCGGTGTGCTACCACATCTTCCTGGGCCAGGACCCGCAGCCGCGCGAGCTGCTGATCACCGTGTTCCTGTTCATCACCGCACCGATCAGCGCGCACATGATGGCCAAGGCCGCGCTGTCGCTGCTGATGGAGAAGCGCCCCAGCCTGCCCGGCAACGAGCCGGTTGCCGAAGAACAGATGCCTCCGCCGGAACCGGTGCGGGAAGAAGAGGCCACGCAGAACCGGTAGTGCCGGCCGCTGGCCGGCAATCGCAAGGGTTCCGTCAGAGGCAATGCGGTTGCCGGCCAGCGGCCGGCACTACCTCATGCCGCGCCGACCAGCAGCAGCTCCAGCACGAACCAGCCAACAAACGCGACCAGCAGGATCACGCCTTCGCCCCGGCTGATCTTCAGGTCGCCACGCAGCATCGGGTACAGCACCAGCGCGAAGGCCAGCAGCGCCGGCAGTTCCAGGCGCACGAACGAGGCCGGTAGCGCCAGCGGCTGCAGCACCGCCATCGCACCGATCACCAGCAACAGGTTGACCACGCTGGAACCCAGTACGTGACCCAGCACCATGTCGCCATGACCACGGCGCGCGGCCGCAATGGCGGTGGCCACCTCCGGCAACGCGGTGCCGATCGCTACCGGCAGCAGGCCGACCAGCAGCGGCGTCCAACCCAGGGCTGCGCCGAAGTCCGCCGCGGCCCCCACCACCAGGCGTGCGCCCCAGTACAGGGCCAGCGCCGCGATCAGCACCCGCAGCACGTTCAACGGCAGACTGGTGCGGCTCAGTGCGGACTCGGCGATGGCCGCCTGCACCTCGGTGCTCTCGCTACGACCACGGCGCAGCAGCAGCACCTGCACCACGATGAAGCCGGCCAGCAGTACGCCGCCCTCCCAGCGTGCCAGGCCGCCATCAAGACCGAACAGGATCAGCAACACGCCGGCCGCCAGCAGCGACCACCACAACACCGTCTGCAGGCGCGCGCGCAGCAGCAGGGGCGCAGCCATGGCCGCCACGGCCAGGGTCAGGCCCAGGTTGACGATGCTGCTGCCCACCGCATTGCCGAGTGCCAACTCTGGCTGGCCGACAGCCAGCGCGCGCGCGTTGACCGCCAGTTCCGGCAACGAGGTGGTCACCCCAAGCAGCAGCAGGCCGGCGGTGAACGGGCTGGCCCCGAAGCGCTGGGCCAGGCCGGACACGGCCTTGACGATGGAGTCCCCACCCAGCGCCAGCAGCAGCAGGCCGAGCAGGAACCAGGCAATGGCAATGGCGATCATCGAGCACTCCCCCAGCGGTCGTGGCGCGATTCTACGCTTGGCCCGCGTACATGGCTGGGCCCTCGATCAAGAATCAGCCACAGCCTTCCGCATAATCGACCTGTGGGGTGCGACCGACCCGCCAAGCGCCGACCCGGCCATCGGCACCGAGCGCGAAGTCGATCACCGCAGCACCCTCCTGCGCTGGGCGAACGCGCAGGTGCTGGGCCTTCTCGTCGTACTTGTCGGGGCCGACGTCAGCCCGCTCCGGGTACAGCACCTGCAGCTCGCCCAGGGTCATGCCGACCTTGCCGCCGCCCGGCGCGGTGATGGCAGCGCTGCGCACGTCGTAACGCACCAGCTTGCGCGCCTCGATCATCAGGCGCGGATCCTCGGCATCCTGCGGGCGCAGGAAGTAGCAGCCGTCATTGCCGTCGTCGGCTGGCAGGGGCTTGCCACTGGCATCGGTGCCCAGCCCCTGCAACGGCGTGCCGAAGCCGGCGCGGACCTCGGCGATGCCAGCGCCCAGCTTTGCGCCGGCGAAGCCGTCCAGGCGTGCCGGGCCCTGTTCTGCTGCCGGTGCAGGCACAGCAGGAGCAGCAGCGGCGGGTGCGGGAGTCGCATCAACCGCGGCGGGTGCCTCGGCAGTGCGGTTGCAGGCGGTGAGCGAAAGGAGCAACAGACCAGCAAGCGGAAGGTGCTTCATCGGTGCGGTTCCCTGGCACGAAGATGGCTGCACGCTAGCCCATCCTGTGTGCAGGCGCTGCATTGTCATCTCGGTTTCATCGCCTTCGTTCAGGCTCGGCGAGCACCGACCTGGCCGTCCCTTCCATGCAACCGCGCAAGACCGATCTCGCCCGAACCGCGCTGCAGGCCCACCGCGCGCCGCTGGACATGCGCCAGCGCCGGCTGTTGATCCTGTGCGACGGCCAGCGCAGCATCGCCGACCTGACCGGGCTGATGGGCCAGGAAGCACCGGCAATGGTGATCCAGCTGATCCAGGGCGGCTACCTGGAAACCGGGCCGGTGGCCGAAGCGGCGCCCCCTCCCATGCCGGAAACGACACAGCGTGTCGCTCCCCCTCCCGCGCCTGCGGTGCCTGCGCCCGTCACGGCACCGGCGCCGGTCGAGCGCCGCCGTTCGCTGGTGTCCGCGCGCATCTACCTGCTGGGCATCCTGGAAATGCAGCGCCACCCGCAGGCGGCCGCGCTGTTCCGCGACCTGCAGCAGGCCCGCGCCGAAGACGATGTGGTGAAGGTGCTGCAGGCGGCGCTGCAGGTATTGCCCGGCATGACGTCCGAAGGTTATTGCCAGCGCGTGCGGCAGCGCCTGCTGGAGGCGCTGCCCACCAAACACTGCGGTGCCTTTGCTGAAGCCATCTAGGGATTCAAGCCGCCACCTCGTCGTCTATCTCCGAAAGCGCGTCTTGTATTGGAGACGGCGCCAAGCCTGCCAACTCCGGGCATTTATATACAACATGATTCCAAAGAAACACAAAATTGGAGATCGTAACTGGCATAGCTATCCGATAAGAACTTAGCTTACTAAACAAAAGTCTCCGATCAGCTCGGAAAAGCGCCTTACTAGCGCCATCTTTCCAATCGAAGTATTGCGCCATCGGCAGAAGCATCTCAGCGTCAGCTCTAATTCTGAATCGAGCATGCGCCATCGCGGCCCATTGACCAGATCTATAGTGCCGAAGCGCCAAATCATCAAATATCTTCAACATACTCCACTCGCTCGTCTCTAGCGTTGCAAAAACGCCATTAAGAGCTCGATTCAGATCCGAATGGCCATGCCAATGGGTCTTGCATTTATATCGCAGATCATGCTCCACCTCGTGCCAACCCTCAGAGAGCATTGACCTCAATTGGACCTCAAAAGTTGTATCGAGGGGAACATCCGCGAAACCACCACGCTCCAGCTCCACACAATCCTCTTGCTTCATTCTGAAAACAAGATTGCGCCTGACAACGTTAAAAGTGGATTCATCGATATTGTCAATCGATGACGAATCTGGCAAATATTCGTACTTCCGCTTCAGCAGGTCTTCCACAATTGAAACATCGTCAGGGAAGTACAGCGCAACTCGGACCCCCACACCATCTTGGATCAGCCTGCCTCCAACGCTGTACTTGCCTGGCTCGCGATCAAGCTTCCGCTTTAGGGATGACTTAGATTTACCTCTAGCGAAAACTCGCGCCAAGAGTCCAATTGAAAGGACGTCACCCTCGACCTGCCGCCGAATACGTTCAGCCACAACATCCAAGGCGCCGTTCATACACCCACCCTCCCGAGAATATCTCTAATCTCCCCTAGGTGATCGATCGATATTTCGACAAAGCTTGGTTTGCTTGGCTCAAAGATCAAGCCACGTTGCTTCAGACTGCGAATGCCTTCATATAGCTCTTCTGGAGAAAAATCATTGCTTCTACTACAAATCCCCTTGATCGGCCTTCTCCGATGGAAATTTAGCGATCCAACGGGCCAGAATTTCTCTAGGATGAATTTATCCAACTCTGAAGACCGCTCATCTGTTGCCCGGTCAGCCGGCAACATAGGCCTCCCAAGCGCAGCAATAAACTCGGGCTCAGCAAAGCAACCTAAGATATGAACTTGTCCCGATGCAACTCCTCGAACACCGCACTCATAGAATTTGCAGTTCAAGAATGTCACAGCGGATAGATGTGATAAATCAAAACTGCATCTTTTAAATGTACAGTCATTGAACTGGAACTGAGAAACGAAGCTTTGACCAATCGTCACACCTTCCAAAGAGAGCGAATCCGCTTCCCCTCCTGAAAGAGGATAGTCAATACCACCGTCCAGCCTGCAGGAAAAATCGATCCTACTGGTCCAATCCAAGAACTCCATCACACCAGAAAGCGAGCCTTTAAGGGCGGCCCTCCGTGCTGGGCTTCTTGACGCGTGAGAAAGTACGGCAGGCTCCAGGAATCGCAGATCATCATTCATCCAAGCCGGGTCAGCTATTATATTTTCAGCAACAAAGTTACCAAAGACAAACTCATTTATAAATCCAATCTTGGAATCATCACTAGCACTCCTATCAAGAAGCGCATGACTAGCAAGCTTATTTGCAACCTCGTCTCGAGACGGCTTTTCGGAAGAAGAATAACCCGAGCGAACCTCATCGAGAATTCTTATGTATGATGACTTAATAAACTCAACAATATACTCCCTATCCTCCGAGGTATATCCAAGTTCAATCATGTCGCGCGCTATACCCGTCAACACGTTGTACTGACCTTGAATGTCGAGACGGAGATCCTGGCGCGAACGCTCGCGATCAAGCATATGCGAAAAATAAGATGCAACTAACTCATCTTTGCTTTCAATCGCTGCAGTGAACTTCTGATCCTCGATGCAGCGCAGATAGGAAAGAAGGACCGGATTGGCAATTCCCTCAAGGCTGATCCCAGATGTTTCAATTTCGCTCCGGCGCTCTTGGGGAAGCCAGTCAGTAATCCTTGGCTCATTCAAGCTGAATCTAAATACATCGAAACTATCCGCATTCGCATCCATCCATCTATGGAAATCATCACCCTCAAAAAGAACAGTTCTTCGAGTAGTTAGGATGATCTTCGCTTTAGATTTCAGGAGCTCGCCAATAGTTTCCAGCATAGGCTCCGCACGCTCAAACTCTTGACCGCTATCACTCTTCCTGAGCAGCTCATCAAAGCCATCCAACACGACCACAACTCGCCCTTTCGAGATTTCACTCTCAACTAAGCGGGACTTCAACTGCGGGAAAGTCCGATCAATTTCATCTAGAAGGACGTATCTAAATATCTTTGCAGATCTATTCCTAGACAACTCCGAGAAAAGTGGAAGCCTGTTTGACTTCTCTAGGATTTCGTTGACCACCTCATAGGCGGTACAAGTTTTCCCAAACCCTGCTGCAGCCTCAATAAGAAAAAGAGCCGGCCTATCACTCTCCAGCCTATTTATTATTTCGGTAGCAACCGGCACCTCACCCTCTTTTCCGTTGACAAAATAGGGGGCATTAATGTACTTATACCTCGCCAAACTTGAATATGGGGAGGTTATCGACTTGGTGAACTTATGATAATCTGACCTAAGACGCTCTCGACTAGAATCAACCGAAAAAAACCCTTTAAAGAGAGCTGTCTCAACATCGTGCGCAGACCTAATCTTGCGAACAGTGCAGGCATAACCAGATAGAGTATATTGATCAAAAGCCTCAGTGATCTTACTACTATCCTCCATTGAAACGATTTCCGCATTGTTAAAATAGCCATTATTCAGGGTAAACACCCAAAGGCCATCTGCAGCATATTTCGTTTCGCACTTAAAGCCGTACTCCTTGTATGCCTTGATCACTTCCTGAATCACAGTTCCCCCTCACACGGCTGCTTCACGAACGTTAACCTGATCTTAGCATCCGTTGATGCAGAAGCAGTGCTTATAGAGGCAAATCAAGAGGGAGTATATTTTCCCGTCTCCGCCAAGCGCAGAGGCGCGCACTCCGCATGCAGACGGCGCGATCTACCGCGTCAATTCCGAACCAACGGAGCTAGTTCTGTTGCTAAGCACCAGAACTAGCGGAAATTGTTGCGCAGGCCGTTCCAGCACTGCTGGTAATCACCCTGGCGGTGGCCGGCAGCCAACGCCTGCGCGCTCGGGCGGATCACCGCGCGGGTTTCAAACATGAAGGCCATCGTGTCCTTGATCACGTCCGGCCTGGACAGATCGGCATGGGACGCCTTGTCGAAGGTGGGCGCATCCGGGCCGTGGCCGCTCATGCAGTTGTGCAGCGACGCGCCACCCGGCACGAAGCCTTCGGCCTTGGCGTCGTAGGCGCCATGCACCAGGCCCATGAACTCGCTGGCGATGTTGCGATGGAACCACGGCGGGCGGAACGTGTTCTGCGCCACCAGCCAGCGCGGCGGGAAAATCGCGAAGTCCATGTTGCTGGTCCCCGGCGTGTCACTGGGCGAATGCAGCACCAGGAAGATCGACGGATCCGGGTGGTCGTAGCTGATCGAACCGATGGTGTTGAAGCGACGCAGGTCGTAGCGGTACGGCGCGTAGTTGCCGTGCCAGGCCACCACGTCCAGCGGCGAATGGTCGATCGGTGCACGCCACAGGCGGCCCTCGAACTTGGCGATCAGCTCGAAATCGCCATCCACATCCTCGAACGCTGCGTGCGGGGTTTCGAAGTCGCGCGGATTGGCCAGGCCGTTGGAACCGATCGGGCCGAGGTCGGGCAGCTTCAGCAGCGCACCGTAGTTCTCGCAGATGTAGCCACGGCTCGGGCCATCGGGCAGTTCAACGCGGAAGCGCACGCCGCGCGGGATCACCGCGATCTGCTGCGGCTCGATCTCGATCACGCCCAGCTCGGTCAGCAGGCGCAGCGCGCCCAGCTGCGGCACGATCAGCAGCTCGCCGTCGGCGTCGTAGAAGTAGCGGCCGACCATGTCGCGGTTGGCAGCGTATAGGTGGATGCCCACGCCGGCATGCGCATCGGGCGAGCCGTTGCCACCCATCGTGTACAGGCCTTCGACAAAATCGGTCGGCAGCTCCGGCAGCGGCAGCGGGCTCCAGCGCAGCTGGTTTGGCGAGGCCGGCTGCGCGCCGAAATCACACTGCAGCTGCGACTGCGCGAACGGGGTGAACTCGCCATGGGTCACCGCCGGGCGGATCCGGTACAGCCAGCTGCGGCGGTTGCTGCCACGCGGCGCGGTGAAGGCGGTGCCGGTCAGCTGTTCGGCGTACAGGCCGTGGGCCACCTTCTGCGGCGAGTTCTGCCCGACCGGCAGCGCGCCGGCGACGGCCTCGGTGGCGAACTCGTTGCCGAAGCCGGACTGGTAGCCGCGGGCGGTGATGGCGGTGGACATGGGAACTCCAGAGATTGCCGGCCAGCGGCCGGCACGACCATTCGGACAGGCAATGTCGGCGGGAAGCCGACATTGCCTGCAGACCTTACAGCACGCCGCGGCGGATCTGGTCGCGCTCGATGCTCTCGAACAGTGCGGTGAAGTTGCCTTCGCCGAAGCCTTCGTTGCCCTTGCGCTGGATGATCTCGAAGAAGATCGGGCCAATGCAGTTCTGGGTGAAGATCTGCAGCAGCTTGCGCTGGTGGGTTTCCGGATCGGCATCGATCAGGATCTTGTTCTTCGCCAGGCGCGCCACGTCTTCACCGTGGTTCGGCACGCGCTGGTCGATCACGTCGAAGTAGGTCTCCGGCGTGTCGAGGAAGTCCACGCCCTGCGCGCGCATCGCTTCGACGGTCTCGTAGATGTTCTCGGTGAAACAGGCGATGTGCTGGATGCCCTCGCCCTTGTACGCGTCCAGGTACTCGTTGATCTGGCTCTTCGGGTCGGACGATTCGTTCAGCGGGATGCGCACAATGCCGTCCGGCGCGGTCATCGCCTTGGACACCAGACCGGTCTTCAGGCCCTTGATGTCGAAGTAGCGGATCTCGCGGAAGTTGAACAGGCGCTCGTAGTAGTCCGACCACTGCTGCATGTTGCCGAAGTACAGGTTGTGGGTCAGGTGGTCGATGAAGGTCAGGCCGAAGCCGAACGGATGCAGGTCGGCACCGGCGATCGGCTCGTAGTCGCCGTCGAAGATGCTGCCGGCGCTGCCGTAGCGGTCGACCAGGTACAGCATGCAGTCGCCGATGCCCTTGATGACCGGCGCGCTGACCGCCTTGCTGTCCGGCTTGAAGGCGATGGCTTCGGCGCCGTTGCCCAGCGCGGTCTGGTAGACCTCCTGGCCCGGCTTCTTGAAGCGGATGGCGAAGCCACAGGCGCACGGACCGTGCTTTTCGGCGAAGTCGGCGGCGAACGAATCGGGGTCTTCATTGACCAGGAAGTTGACGTCGCCCTGGCGATAGACGGTAATCGGACGCTGCTTGTGCTTGAGCACCGCGCTGAAGCCCATCTTCCGGAAGTACTCGTGCAGCTCCTGGCCACGGCCGGCCGGGGCGGCGAATTCGACGAACTCGAAGCCGTCGATGCCCATCGGGTTCTCGAAGGTGGTGACCTGCATGCCGGGGTTGGGGTGCGAGGCGGTCGGGACTGCGGTATTCATGGCGTGGCTCCGAATCGGTACCGCATCGGTACAAACCAGGTGCGGGCAGGTAGGGACCCGGCGAGAATGCAGGGTCTGGACCTACCCCTTATAGTTACACTTGAAACCACCAGCAAGGTGCACCGCAACATGAGCCCCGCCGATCCTGCCTCGACCCGCCTGCGTGCCTCGCACGTCCTGCTCGACCTGGAACAGTTCCTGCCGTACCGGCTGAGCGTGCTGTCCAACCGGGTCAGCGGCAACATCGCCAAGCTATACGGCGATCGTTACGGTCTGGCGATTCCCGAATGGCGGGTCATCACCATCCTGGCGCTGTACCCGGGCTCCTCGGCCAGCGAGGTCTCCGACCGCACGGCGATGGACAAGGTGGCGGTCAGCCGCGCCGTGGCCCGCCTGCTGGAGCGCGGCTTCATCAAGCGCGAGACCCACGGCGATGACCGCCGCCGCTCGGTACTGGCGCTGTCGGCAGCTGGCTTCGAGGTGTACGAGACCATCGCACCGATGGTGATCGAGATCACCCGCAAGCTGATGTCGGTGCTGAGCGAGGAGGAGGAGCAGGTGCTTGAAAAGCTGATCCTGCGCCTGGCCGGCGACGGCCTGGAGCGGATGGGCGAAGGGGTCTGAAAGAAAAAGGGGACGGAGGGGATTAAGTCGTTTCAGGCACACCTGTGCTGATTGCGGCTTAATCCCCTCCGTCCCCTTTTTCAGCTCAGATGCTTGCGCCGTGCATGGATCCACGGCACGGCCAGTGCGGCAATGGCACCGCCGGCGAAGCCGAGCGAGGCGGCGACGGTGGCTGCTTCGACCGCCCCCGGCAACGCCAGCGCCGCAGCTACCAACAGCAGCGACGGCAGGCCGACGAAGGTGCCCAGGAAGAAATGCCAACGCGGCGACCAGGTGTTGAGCTGCAGCAGGCTGACCGGTTGCCAGGCTTCCGAGGCGGCGTCCTCGGCAATCTTCGCCACGGCCTTGGCCAGGTCCACTTCCGGCAGCGCGCGTCCCAGGCGGGCGGTGGCCAGCAGTTCGGCCACGGCCTCCACCGGCGGGAAGCTGGACGGCCACGCCACCGGTGCCGGCACGCCGTAGGCGGTCAGCAGCGGAACACTCAGCCAGGGCGCCACCAGCGGGCGCATGCGGCGGCGGCCATGCACGCACCAGATCTGCGGCTGGCCATGCGCAGTGACGCTGTACAGCGCCAGTTCGTTGGCCGGCGGATAGCCGAGCATGGTCACCCGCGCCGCCAGGCTGTCCTGGCCCATCGCGCGCAGGAAGCCGGGTCGGCTGCGCCCTTCCTGCATCCACGCCAGGCCCAGTGCACCCACCAGATACGCCTCGGCCACGTCCTTGCTGCCGGCGGTGGCGCGTTCGTCGCTGGCCAGGTACCAGGCCAGCGATTTCGGTTCGGCGACATCGTCCAGGCCCCAGCGGCTGTCGTCCCCCAGCACATGGCGCACCGGCAGGCGCGCGGGCGCGGTCTCACCACGCTCGCCTGGCTGCAGGAACGGCAGCACGCCCTGGATGAAGGTGGACAGTTCGATCGCGCGCACGCCATGGCCCTGCCATTCCGGCGGCAACAGTCCGGCCAGCTGGCCGTCGGCGGCCAATGCATCGAGCCGTGATTTCTGCTCGACCAGTTTCTGCACCGCACCCTTCAGCACCACGTTGTCGGGCAACGCGATCTGCGGCAGGCGGTGGCGCGGCGGTGCCAGTTCAACAGCGTCCTCGCCGATGCCCGCGTCATCCAGCAGCGCCTCCCGCGGTGGCAGCGTCACGCCCTCGCCTGCCCCGCCCTCGGCCAGGTCGCTGGCAGGTTCGGGTAATCGTTCGGCGTGGTCGCTGTGCATGGGCGTTCCGGTAGGTTGCGTCGACGGGGCGTCGACTGAGGTCCTTGCCGGTAACGGCGAGCGCGGTGCGATATTGAGATGCCGATTCCGGGAATGTGACCGCAACCACAGTAGATCCACGCCATGCGTGGATGCGACCCGACATCAGTGCCGACCAACGGTCGGCATCCACCAACCCTGCCGGCCAGCGGCCGGCACTACCGGTCAGGTGCCCATTGTTTCAGGAAGGCGCTCACCCGCGCAGGCTGGAACGCTTCGCCACGGCGCAGCTCACCGGTGGCCTGCGAGACCAGCAGGCTTCCATCAGCATCCAGCACCAGCAGCCGCGGATAGTCCCGCTCCATCACCGGGAACTGAGCGAAGAAGGCGGTGTTGGGCTGCTCGTCGCTGGCGTTGACCTTCACCCACACGTAGTGGGCATCGCGGAAGCGGCGCAGGTCGCCGTTGCCTTCCACGATCTCGTCCAGCGCATGGCATCGGTCGCAGGCGGCATTGCCGACCTCCAGCAGGATGCGCTTCTTGCCGCGCTGGGCTTCCACCTTGGCGGTGGCCAGATCATCGGCGGGGTCGCGGGCCGGGTCGAACTGTGCGCCGAGCCCGGCGATGGCGGCGATGTCCGCCGCCACCGGGGTGTTGCCCGAGGCCACCGGTTCGCTGGGGTCAGCGACCGGTGGCTCGGTGGGTCGGGTATCCAGAGGCTGCGTGGGCTCGGCGGCGGCAGGCGGTTGCGGTTGGGAACAGGCGCCGATCAGCGCCGCACAGACCACCACCATTGCACCACCGAGCTTGCTGCGCATGCCTTCTACCCTCTCATCATCATTTGACGCCGTGCATCAGCTTGTTGATCAGCGGGGCGACCAGGAACAGCACCACGCCGGAGCCGATCAGGGCCCAGAACCCGAAGGTATACCCCTTCAGGGCCGACTCGACCGTCATGCCGCCTTCACCACTGACCACGCCAGCAAAGATGCCCGACAGGTTGTTGCCGATGCCGGTGGACAGGAACCAGCCACCCATGCCGAAGCCGACCAGGCGCACCGGGGCCAGCTTGGTCACCATCGACAGGCCGATCGGCGACAGGCACAGCTCACCCACGGACTGGATGACGTAGACCATGAACAGGGTCCAGAACGGGATCTTGCCGTCCACGACCATCTGCGACAGCGCGTACATCAGCAGGGCGAAGGCGGCGCCGTTGAACAGCAGGCCCAGGCCGAACTTGCGCGGAATGGACGGATTGGCGCGGCCCAGGGCCACCCAGATCCAGGCGATGATCGGCGCCAGGGTGATGATGGCCACCGAGTTGACCGACTGGAACCACGCGGTCGGGAAGGTCCAGTCACCCATCTGGCGGTTGACGATGTTCTCGGCCAGGAAGGTGAACGAGCTGCCTGCCTGTTCGAAGAACATCCAGAACATCACGTTGAAGGCGAAGATGATCAGCATGGCGATCACGCGGTCGCGCTGCACCTTGCCCTCGCGGATGCCCTCGACCAGCAGCAGGATGGCCAGCGCGGTGAACATCGCACCCAGGATCCAGGCCAGTGCGGTGGCGCCGGTGGCCAGCAGGAAGTAGGCGACCGGGATGGCGACCAGGGCACCGACCAGCACCATGATGATGCGGCCGAAACCTTCAGCGCCGGCCGGCGGTGCACCAATGCCCTTCAGGCCGGCACGACCGATGTAGAACCACACCAGCGAGATCAGCATGCCCACGCCCGAAGCGATGAACACGACCTTGTAGGACGGCATCGCGTCGGTACCGAAGACCTTGCGGGCCAGGTACTCGGTCAGCACCGGGGCGATCATCGCGCCGATGTTGATGCCCATGTAGAAGATGGTGAAGCCCGAATCGCGACGCTCGTCCTTCAGGCCGTACAGCTTGCCGACCATGGTCGAGATGTTCGGCTTGAACAGGCCGTTGCCGACGATGATTGTGGCCAGGCCGAGCTTGAAGATGTGCTCCTGCGGCAGCGAGATCATGAACAGGCCGGCGGCCATGATGATCGCGCCGGTCAGGATCGATCGCTGGTAGCCCAGTACCCGGTCGGCCACGTAGCCACCGAAGATCGCTGCGGCATACACCAGGGCCAGGTAGGCGCCGTAGATGCGGCTGGCGTCGCCTTCACCGGCAGCGCTGCCGTTGTAGAACTGGGCGACGATGTACAGCACCAAGGCCCAACGGATGCCATAGAACGCAAAGCGCTCCCAGAACTCGGTCATGAACAGCATCCACAACGGGCGCGGGTGGCCCAGCGTGGTCTTGAAGTCCGGCAGCGCCGGCTCTGGGGTGTTCGCAGTGGCGTTTAGGCTCATGCGGATTTCCTGGTTCGGTGGATGACGAGCACGTCCGATGTGCAGTTGGAGCAACGCGCGAGGATCACCGACTTCTGGCGTTCACGTCAAATACACGCCGTTTGAGGCAGGTGCCAGCCTGCTCCCTGAACTTGCATCTGAAACGATCCAGCCGCCGGCCGGGATCCAAGCTGAATACGGATCAGCCCTGCTCTGCCGGGGGCGCGGCCTGCAGGCTGGTGCGCACCTGGAACAGTTCGGGGAAGAAGGTCAGTTCCAGCGCCTTGGCCAGGAAGCCCACGCCGGACGAGCCGCCAGTGCCGCGCTTGAAGCCGATCACCCGCATCACGGTGCGCATGTGTCGGAATCGCCACAGCTGGAAGGCGGTCTCCAGGTCCACCAGGTCCTCGCACAGCGAGTACTCGCGCCAGTAGCGGTCGGTGTCCTGGTAGATGCGTTCGAAGACCGGCTGCAGTGCGTCGTCGGCCACATGCGGCTGGGTCCAGTCATGGGCCTCGTAGACCGCCGGGACCGCATGGCCGAAGCGGGCCAGGTACTTCAGGAATTCCTCGTACAGGCTGGGCGCCTCCAGCACGGTGCGCAGCTGCGCCTGCCCGGCCGCATCGTGCTCGAACACCTGCAGCATCTGCGCGTTCTTGTTGCCCAGCAGGAACTCGATGTAGCGGTACTGCAGCGACTGGAAGCCCGACGACGGGCCCAGCACGTCGCGGAAGCCCATGTACTCGGACGGCGTCAGCGTTTCCAGCACCGACCACTGCTCGGTCAGCTGGCGCAGCACCTGCTTGCTGCGCGCCAGCACCTTGCGGCACTGCCAGACTTCATCGCGCTGCAGGAAGCCGATTGCGGCACGCAGCTCATGACCCAGCAGCTTCAGCCACAGCTCCGAGGTCTGGTGCTGGATGATGAAGAGCATCTCGTCATGGTGCGGCGGGTTGGACAGCGGCTGCTGCGCGCTGAGCAGCTGGTCCAGCCGCAGGTAGCCGCCGTAGGTCAGGCGTCCCTGCAGGTCGGTGTGGATGCCGGCTTCGAGATCGCGTTGGTTGTTGTCGACGGACATGGGCGGGACCAGATCGGGGGCGGCAAGGGTAGCGCGTTGCCGCCATGCTGGCAGCCGCCGGGTCCATACCCGGGCGTGCGGTTGGCCGTGGAGCATCGGCCGATCCCGGGCCTGCGCGTGGAACCGTCCAGGGCGTTGTACTGGCGGTCAGCCAGAGGCGTATTCTGATGCTTTGCAGCAACGACTGAATACGTTGTTGTTATTGGCCCCCCACCCGCCGGCAGGGGTAAAACGGGGAATCGCCGTGTTGCGGCGCAGGAAGGCTATTCCGTACGCGTTCCTTAACATGGCGATTCATATCATTTGTAACTTCTCTGTCGAAGGTGCAGTACGCAATGACGGTTGCCGCTGAATTCAAGATCGAATACCTGCAGTACCTGGATACGGACGGCACGCTCGTCCGCGATGACCTGCCCGCGTCGCTGCGCGACCCCAAGGTCCTGGTACCGCTGTTCAAGCAGATGCTGTTCGTACGTACGTTCGACAGCAAATCCATCGCGCTGCAGCGCACCGGCAAGCTGGGCACCTATGCCGCCTGCCTGGGCCACGAAGCCGCGCACGTGGGTATCGGCGCGGCAATGCAGAAGGACGACGTGTTCGCACCTTCGTACCGCGAGTATGGCGCGATGTTCATGCGTGGCGTGCGCCCGCACGACGTGCTGATGTACTGGGGCGGCGACGAACGCGGCAACGATTACGGCGGCAACGCGGCCAAGGACTTCCCGTTCTGCGTGCCGATCTCCACCCAGTGCCTGCATGCCGCAGGCGCGGCGCTGAAGTTCAAGCTCAACAAGGAACCGCAGATTGCGGTGGCCGTGTGCGGCGACGGCGGCAGCTCCAAGACCGACTTCTACGCGGCACTGAACTCGGCCGGCGCCTACAAGCTCCCGCTGATCCTGTGCATCGTCAACAACGGTTGGGCCATCTCGGTCCCGCGTTCGGCCCAGACCGGTGCCGAAACGCTGGCGCAGAAGGGCCTCGCCGGCGGCCTGCACTGCCTGCAGGTGGACGGCAACGACCTGATCGCGGTGCTGGCCGCAATGGAGCAGGCGCGCGAACGTGCGCTGGCCGGCGACGGTGGCACCGTGCTGGAACTGATGACCTACCGCCTGTCCGACCACACCACCGCCGATGACGCGCGCCGCTACCGCGACGACGCCGAAGTGAAGGATGCCTGGCAGCGCGAGCCGATGCTGCGCCTGCGCAAGTACCTGACCGCCGCCGGCGTGTGGAGCGAAGAAGAAGAAACCGCCTGGATCGCCGAGTGCGGCACGCGCGTGGACGAGGAAGTGAACCTGTACCTCAACACCCCGGTGCAGCCGGTCGAGGCGATGTTCGACTTCCTGTATGCCGATCCGCCGCCGGACCTGCTGGCCCAGCGTGCCCAGGCGATCGCCCTGGAGAAGCGCCATGGATGAGATCAAGAACGGCGCGCCCGGCGCGCACACCAACGCCGCCGACAGCGCTGCTGTCGCGCGCGGAGAAGAGAGCATGACCACCACGCCGATCACCCTCATCGAAGCCATCACCCAGGCGCTGGCCTGGGAGCTGGAGCACGACCCGTCGGTGCTGGTGCTGGGCGAGGACGTAGGCGTCAATGGCGGCGTGTTCCGTGCCACCGCCGGCCTGCAGCAGCGCTTCGGCTCCGAACGCATCCTCGACACCCCGCTGGATGAAACCACCATCGCCGGCCTGACCATCGGCCTGGCCGCGCAGGGCATGAAGCCGGTGGCCGAGGCCCAGTTCGACGGTTTCATGTATCCGATGGTCGACCATATCGTCTGCCATGCCGCGCGCCTGCGTTACCGCACCCGTGGCCGCCTGCACTGCCCGATGGTGCTGCGCGTGCCGTGGGGCGGTGGCATCCGCGCGCCGGAACACCACAGCGAAGCCAACGAGGCGATCTTCACCAACGTGCCGGGCCTGCGCGTGGTGCTGCCGTCGTCGCCGCAGCGTGCCTACGGCCTGCTGCTGGCCGCGATCCGCGAACCGGATCCGGTGATCTACATGGAGCCCAAGCGCATCTACCGCCAGTACAAGGAAGTGGTCGTCAACGACGGCGAAGCCTTGCCGCTGGACGTGTGCTTCGTGCTGCGCGACGGCACCGACGTGACCCTGGTGACCTGGGGCGCGCAGGTGAAGGAAGCGCTGGAAGCGGCCGACAAGCTGGCCGGTGAAGGCATCAGTGCCGAAGTCATCGACGTGGCCACGCTGCGCCCGCTGGACTTCGCCACCATCGCCGAATCGGTGGCCAAGACCGGCCGCTGCGTGATCGTGCAGGAGGCCCCGAAGACCGCGGGCTTCGGCGCCGAGATCGCCGCGCGCCTGGCCGAGGAATCGATCTACGACCTGCTGGCCCCGGTCGAGCGCGTTACTGGCTACGACACCCACATTCCGCTGTTCCGCCTGGAAATGAAGTACCTGCCGAGCGTTGAGCGGATCGTGGCTGCGGCCAAGCGCGCGGTGGCGGCCGGCTGACATGCGGGCCCGCCTTCTGGGGGCTTACCGCAGCCAGTATCCCAACCCGCTCCGGTTCCACACCGGCCAGATCGTCGAAGTAGGTGTCCGTGACGAGGAATGGCCGGCGTTTGCCTGGGTACGCACCAACGATGGGCGCGCTGGATGGGCGCCCATCGCCTGGTTGCAGCTGCTGGACGAGGGTCGCGCCGAAGCCCTGTGCGACTACGACGCCCGCGAGCTGGATGTGGAAAGCGGCGAGATGGTGAAGCTTCATCACGAACACGGCGGGTGGTGGTGGTCCGAGCGCGCCAATGGCGCGACGGGTTGGCTGCCGGCCCGCGAACTGGAACTGCTGGAAGAGAACTGCAAATGAGCCAGACCAAGAACTTCAACCTGCCCGACCTGGGCGAAGGCCTGCCGGACGCGACCATCGTCGAGTGGTTCGTCAAGGAAGGCGATGTGATCAAGCTGGACGAGCCGCTGGTCTCGATGGAGACCGCCAAGGCCGTGGTGGAAGTGCCCTCGCCGTTCTCCGGCAAGGTGCTGAAGCTGTCCGGCGGCGCCGGCGACATCATCCCGACCGGATCGGTGCTGGCCAGCTTCGAACTGGACCCGAACCTGCCGCAGCGTGCCGATGGCCAGGACACCGGCCACAGCCATGGCCACGCAGCACCGGCCGCACCGGCCGCCGCACCGACCCCGCCGCCGCTGCCGGCTGCTGCCGCACCGGTGGCCGCAGAAGAAGCCAAGCCCGCCGCGGCCGAGCGTGATGACGCCGGTACCGTGGTCGGCGCCATGCAGAGCTCCAATGCCGTGCATGCCGAACAAGCGCTGGCCGTCGGTGGCGTCAAGGCCGTGCCGGCCGTGCGTGCGATGGCGCGCAAGCTGGGCGTGGACCTGAGCCGCGTGGCCGCTACCGGCACCGATGGCGCGGTGACCATGGCCGACGTCAAGCAGGCCGCCGCCAACGGCACCGCCAAGCTCGGCGCTGCTCCGGCACCGGTCGCTGCCGCCGCGTATGCCGCGCCGGCCCCGGCGCAGGTGTCTGCCCCGGTGCAGAGCGAAGCCCGCACCCCGCTGTCTGCCGCCGGCAAGCCGATGCGCACCCAGCCGCCGGGCGTGGTCGCCAAGGGCCAGCCGGAACCGCTCAAGGGCGTGCGCCGCAACATGGCCCGCGTGATGGCCGATGCGCACAGCAAGGTCGTGCCGACCACGCTGAACGACGACGCCGACATCCATGCCTGGCTGCCGGGCAACGACGTCACCGCCCGCCTGGTGCGTTCGATCGTGGTCGCCGCACAGAAGGTGCCGGCGATGAACGCCTGGTTCGACGGTGAAGCGCTGACCCGTACCCTGCATGCGCAGGTGGACATCGGCATCGCCGTGGACACCGACGACGGCCTGTTCGTGCCGGCCCTGCGCAATGCCGACATGCTCGATGCACGTGGCATCCGCGAAGGCGTCAACCGCCTGCGCGAGCAGGTGGAATCGCGTTCGATCGCCGCCTCGGAACTGAGCGGCTACACCATCTCGCTGTCCAACTTCGGCATGTTCGCCGGCCGCTACGCGACCCCGGTCGTGGTGCCGCCGTGCGTGGCCATCGTCGGTGCCGGCCGTGCCCGCCACCAGATGACCCCGGTGATGGGCGGCGTGGAAGCACACAAGGTGATCCCGCTGTCGGTCACCTTCGACCACCGCGCGGCGACCGGCGGCGAAGCCGCCCGCTTCCTGCGCGCGATGATGGACGACCTGGCACTGGCCAGCTGATCGACCACCTGACCGGTGGGTGCCAACCGTTGGTTGGCACATGACTTGGAAAAAACGCCGGGCATTGCCCGGCGTTTTTTTGTGCCTGCATCCACGCATGGCGTGGGTCTACACAATGCGGGCGATCAATCGCGCGCCACCATGCCCTCGGCACGGCTGTAGACACGCAGGCGATGACCATCCGGATCGGCGCCGACGAAGGTGTGGCCGAACTCCAGCGTCACCGGCGCCTGCAGGATCTGCACGCCGAGTGCGCGCCACGCATCGTGCATCTGCTGCACAGCCTCCGGGTTGGCGACCACCATCGCCAGTTCCGCGGCGCCGGCGTGCGCGGACACCGGCGGCTGCACGTCATCGCGCTGCCATAGGCCCAGTGCGGCGCCATCGCCGAGCAGGAACAGGGCAAAGCCGGGCGACTGCTCGACCGGCGGCTTGCCGAGGATGCCGCTGTAGAAAGTCGCGCTGGCGGCGACGTCGCGCACGTACTGCAGCAGGGTGCTGGGCTTGAACATGGAAAGCTCCGTTGTTGGGAGCGCTCATGGTGGTACGGCCCTGCTGACAGATTCTGTCAGTAGCGTCGAGCGTGCTCGACGGTTGCTGCCGTTGCTCTGGTAGATGTCGAGCTTGCTCGACTGCTGTTCGCGAAGATCAAGGGCAGTCGAGCAAGCTCGACCCCTACCAGGAGCAAAGAGCGAAGGCCGCCCTCCCCAGCAGCAGGAAGCGAAGTGCGGAAGCAGTCGAGCAAGCTCGACGCTACGAACGGTCCAGCCAGTCCGGGGCGATGCCCTGCGCCTTCTGCCAGCGTCGCAGCAGGGTGGCGCGCGGCACAAGGTAATGATCCTCCAGCGCGCGTACCTGGCGGATGCGATCCAGCCGGAAATGGCGGAAATCCTCGCGGCTCTCACACCACGCCGCCAGCATCGGCACTTCATCAAAATAGCCCAGCGCGAACGGCCAGACGGTGCGCTCGCTGCGCTGGCCGTGCGCGTCCTGGTAGCCGAACGTCAGGCGCTGCTGCGAACCCACCGCCTCACGCACGGCCTGCAGACGCGCGGCGGGAACCTTCGCCGCGGCGCGCGAAGGGCCCACGCGCAGGCCACTGTCACGCAGCGCCTCACGGCGGGCAGCAGGCAACACATGCGCGATGCGCGCCAGGGCGTCGCGTGCGGCCTCGGCCAGCGCCGGCTCAGTGCGCGCTGCAACCCAGCGCAGGCCCAGCACCAGTGCATCGATCTCGGCGGGCGGCAGGGTCATCGGTGGCAGCGTATCGCTCGGCGCCAGCAGGTAGCCGACGCCGGCCTCGCCACGCAGGTCAGCGCCCTGCTCGCGCAGGGTTTCGATATCGCGGTACAGCGTGCGCAGGCTGATGCCCAGCGCTCCGGCCAGCGCCTGCCCGGCCACCGGCCGTCGATGACGTCGCAGCAGCTGCAGCAACTGGGTCAGGCGCAGCGCACGCGACATCAGCCGACCAGCGCGCTCGACGCCACTACATGCTGCCCCGGTTGCGGGGCCAGCGCAGCCTCGACCAGTGCCTTGGCGATCTCGCTGGCCGGGTTGATCCGCCACGCCCGTGGCAACACCGGCCCCAATGCACCCAACACCGTCAGTGCGAAACGCTCGCCACGGCGCACCTCGTTGCGCTCGCCACCGATCAACCCTGGGCGAACCAGGGTCAACGATGCGAAGGGCAGCGCGCGCAGATCGCGCTCCAGCTCACCCTTCACCCGGCTGTAGAAGATCGACGACTGCGGGTTGGCACCGGCGGCGGAATTCAGCACATAGGTCTGTGCACCCTGTGCCTGTGCCAGCCGGGCGAACGCCAGCGGGTAATCATGGTCGATGCGATGGAAAGCCTCGCGGCTGCCGGCCTGGGCAATGGTGCTGCCCAGCGCGCAGATGACCGCGTCCACGCGCGCCCAGCCCGGTGCGGCCGGCAGCGAGTCGAAGGCCAGCACCGGGTTCTCCAGCTTCCCGTGGGTCAACGCCAGCGGGCGGCGGGTCGGGGCAACCACGCCACTGCAGCGCGGGTCGTCCAGCAGCCTGGGCAGGGTCAGCCCACCGACCAGGCCGGTCGCCCCCAGCAACATCACGCGCATCACCACCTCCACTGCGGCATCCTGTCGCCCATCCTAGCCGTTCAAGCCGTCGGCAGCCGCGCCGATATGCTGGAACCAGTCCCTGCCAGCCCCAGGATTTGCTCCATGACGGACCAGCCCGACCACCGCCCTGCCCCCGGTACCGCCCTTGGGCCGCCGGCACGCGTGCGCGCGGTGGTGGACGATGGGCTGGGCGACCGCGTGGTACTGCAGGGTGGCGGTGGCGTGGCCCTGCAGCAGCTGTTCGCGGGGGCCGATGCACCGGAACCACTGCTGGCGGCGTTCGCCAACGGCATGGCCACCCTGCCCGGCGAACTGGGCGACATGGGCGACCGCCTGCAGTCGGCCCAGGCCAGCGCCGATTGGCCGCGCTATGGGCGCGCGATGCGGCAGCTGATCGACAAGTACATCCGCACCATCGAGCAGCATTCGCCGGACGGGCAGCCGGAAAGCCTGCGCCTGTCCGAGCAGCTGCGGCTGCTGCTGGGTGGCGCCGTGGTGGCCCTGCTGCAGCACGACCCGGATCTGCGCGAACAAGCGCAGGCCCTGGCCACGCGCCTGCGCCAGTGGCAGCCGGGGACCGCACTGGAGCCGATCGAACAGGGCGTGCGCGAACTCGGCCACCAGGTCGGCGTGCGCGCCGAGAGCTGGCAGGAGCAGCAGGCGCTGCTGCTGGAGCTGTTCGCGCTGTTGTTGGAAAACGTGAGCGAACTGCTGGACGACCGCAGCTGGCTGCAGGGCCAGATCGCTGCGGTACGCCAGCTGCTGGACGGGCCGCTGGAAGCTGAAGCGGTCGAGCGTACCCGCGCTGAACTGCGCGAAGTGATCTACAAGCAGGGCCTGCTGCGCCAGGGCATCGACGATTCGAAGGCGGCGATGCGCGGGTTGATGGGCGAGTTCATCGAGCGCATGGATGGCATGGCCACCAGCACCGGCGAATACCACGACCGCATCGGCAGCTACGCGTTGCAGCTGCGCGAGGCACGCAGCATCGCCGACCTCAACCAGCTGCTGCAGGACGTGATGCGCGACACCGGCAAGGTGCAGCAGCAGGCCGCGCAGGCCCGCGATCACCTGGCCAATGCGCGGCAGGAAGTGGAACGTGCAGAGCAGCGCATTGCCGAGCTGGAGCAGGAACTGCGTGCCGCTGGTGACCTGGCACGCATCGATCCACTGACCCAGGCGCTGAACCGCCGCGGCCTGGACGAACTGCTGCAGCGTGAACTGGCGCGTGCCGCGCGCAACAACTCACCGCTGGGCGTGGCGGTGATCGACCTGGATGATTTCCACCTGACCAACGAGGCGCACGGCCACGCCGGTGGCGATGCATTGCTGCAGCACCTGGTGGCCGTGTGCAAGCTGCTGCTGCGCGCCACCGACGGCATCGCACGGCTGGGCGGCGACGAGTTCGTGCTGGTGCTGCCGGAAACCCAGGGTGCCGACAGCATGGCCACCGTGCAGCGCCTGCAGCGCTCGCTGGCGCACCGCGTGCTGACCGTGCAGGACCGGCGCGTGCCAGTGCATTTCAGTGCCGGGTTGGCGCAATGGCAGCCGGGCGACGATACCGAAACCCTGCTGCGCCGCGCCGATGACGCGCTGTATGCGGCCAAGCGGCAGGGCAAGAACCGGGTGCAGGCGGGCTGACCGTCCGGCCCGCCGCAAACCGCTTTGGTAGGTGCCAACCTTGGTTGGCACACGCGGGAAACAAAGCGCCGACCAAGGTCGGCCTCTACCTTGCGACCCGCCGGTGATTACTTCCCGCGCAGCTTCTGGAACCCGGTCACCGCCGCCAGCACGATGGCGCCGGCGATGATGCCGACCACCATGTTGGCCGCAGCACTGATCAGCCAGCCCCACTGCCCTTCGCCGCCCAGCGCCTGCACCGCGTGGTGCAGCGCCGGCACGTTGTGCACCAGGATGCCGCCGCCGACCAGGAACATGGCGATGGTGCCGGCCACCGACAGGAACTTCATCAGCCACGGCGCCGAGGCCACCAGGCCACGGCCGAAGGCAGCGATGGCACCGCCCTTGCGCGACAGGTACAGGCCGACGTCGTCGAGCTTGACGATGCCCGCCACCAGCCCATAGACGAAGACCGTCATCGCCAGTGCAACCACGGCCAGGGTGACCACCTGGTTGGTGAACGATGCGGTAGCGACCACGCCCAGGGTCAATACGATGATCTCGGCGGAGAGGATGAAGTCGGTGCGGATCGCGCCTTTTACCTTGTCCTTCTCCCACGCCACCATGTCCACCTGGGTATCGGACAGTGCCTTGCGCCGTTCGGCCTGATGCTCGGCGTCGTCCTCGGCTGAGTGCAGGAAGCGGTGCGCCAGCTTCTCCACGCCTTCGAAACAGAGGAAGGCACCACCGATCATCATCAGCGGCACGATCAGCGGCACGTTCCAGCCGCGACTGTGCAGCCAGGCCTCCAGCGCGCTGATCGCCAGTGCCGCCGGCACCAGGATCACCTTGTTGACCAGCGAGCCCTTGGCCACCGCCCACACCACCGGCAGTTCGCGGTTGGCGTTGACCCCGGTGACCTGCTGCGCGTTCAGCGCCAGGTCGTCGCCCAGCACGCCGGCGGTCTTCTTCGCCGCGACCTTGGTCAGGACCGAGACATCGTCGAGGAGGGTGGCGATATCGTCGAGCAGGGCGAACAGGCTGGCACCGGCCATGGGAAGTCCAGAGAGGGAATGAGCGGATTCTGACCGATACCGGGGCGGCTGCGGAAGCGGTCGGATTCACCGCGTGCCTACCGCCCCCCGGCGACACTGCGGAATCCGGACATTGCCGGCCAGCGGCCGGCACGACCGTCTTTGCCGCATGGGAGTTCCGCTTGAGCAATCCGCCCACCGCCAATGGCAATCCCCCGCTGGTCAAAGGCATGAACCGGCGCAGCCAGATCCTGCGCCTGCTGATGCGCTACCGCCATTCGGGCGTGTTCTCGGGCATGAACCTGGACGCCGCCAGCAACCAGGCCGACGTGCCGGCCGACGGCAACCCGGAGCAGTTCGTCAGCGATCTGGAAGCGCTGGGGCCGACCTTCGTCAAGCTGGGCCAGATGCTGTCCACCCGCCCGGACATGGTGCCGGTGGAGTTCGCCACCGCACTGGAGCGCATGCAGGAGAAGGTGGCCGAGATTCCGGTCGAGCGCATCCATGCCATCGTCGAGCAGGAACTGGGCGCACCGGTGAACAAGCTGTTCGCCGCGTTCGATCCCGAGCCGCTGGGCTGTGCGTCGATCGCGCAGGTGCATCGCGCGGTGCTGCACGATGGCCGCCAGGTGGCGGTGAAGGTGCAGAAGCCTGAAGTGGCTGCACAACTGCGCTCGGACCTGGAGGCGCTGCGCAGCTTCGCGCTGGCCGCCGATCACCTGACCCAGGTCGGCCGCCGCGTGCGCCTGCGCGACTGGCTCAACGAGTTCGCCAAGACCCTGATGCAGGAGCTGGACTATCACGCCGAGGCTGAGAACCTGGCCCGTTTCGGCCGACACCTGAAGCCGTTCCGCCGCCTGTGGATTCCCCAGCCGCTGTGGGACTACAGCAGCCAGCGCGTACTGACCATGGAGCTGGCCACCGGCGTGCGCGTGGACGCGATTCCCGATGTGCGCCGCACCGAACAATCGATGGACCCGCTGGCGGCGGCGCTGATCCGCGGCTACCTGGACCAGATCTTCGTGCATGGCGAGATCCACGCCGACCCGCATCCCGGCAACCTGCGGGTGATGCCGGATGGGCGCCTGGCGATCTTCGACCTGGGCATGGTCGCGCATATGCCACCACGCCTGCGCGAGCGGCTGTTGAAGATCCTGTTCGCCGCCGTCGATGGTCGCGGCGAGGAAGTGGCCGACGACCTGATCAGCATCAGCACGCGGTTGGAGGCGTTCGACGAAGAGCGCTACCTGCGCGAGACCGGCCAGCTGATCGCACGCTATGCGGCCAGTGGCAGTTTCTCCGAAGGCCGCGTGGTGCTGGACATGGTGCGCATCGCCACCGCCTGCGGCCTGCGTACACCGCCGGAGCTCAGCCTGCTCGGCAAGGCGCTGCTCAACCTGGAAACCGTATGCCGCTTGCTGGCACCGGACCTGGATACCCGCCGCATCGTCGAACGGCAGCTGCAGCACGTGATGCGTGCGCGCCTGAAAAAATCCCTGTCTGCGGCCAACCTCGCCAGCGAGGCGATGGAGCTGCAGCAGCTGCTGCGCGATGGGCCACGCAAGCTGTCGGACATCATGGCATTGCTGGCCGAGAACCGCCTGCAGATGAAGGTGACCGGGCTGGAAGAATCGCGGTTGATGGAAAACCTGCAGAAGATCGCCAACCGCGTAGCGGCCGGCATCATCAGTGCGGCATTGATCATGGCGGCGGCAATGATGATGAAGATCGACACCGGTTGGCATCTATTCGGCTACCCGCTCATTGCGCTGATTCTGTTGTTCATCGGTGTGGTGCTCGGCCTTGGCATCGTGACCAGTGCATTGCTGTTCGACCGTCGCGCGCGGGCACGCGAAGAACGCGGGCATCGCTAGCGCGTCAGCGAAAACACCCGTATTCATGCGGTTTTTAATGCAATCCAACGAACCCTTTCACGCTCGTTTTACCTTCTGAGCGCGATTGCGCGCGCGTCATTTCAACAAACATTTCAGTCAGGTTCGTGCATGCACTATCGGGTCATCGGCCTGTCATGTGAGTGTGCTTGCGGCAGCGTCGGTCGGATGGACACGCGTCGGTACGACGTCCATCACCACCACCCCGTCACTGCCGAAGCTGCCTATGCTCTGGATACTGCTGCTGTCGTTGTTGCTGCTGTGCTGGTTGTTCCTCGCGTCCGACAAGTGGGTGTGGTGGAAGGCCGGTGCGTTCTCGCTGCTGCTGCTCGCGCTCAGTGCGTGGTGGCTGATCGACAAACTGTCCGGTGATGGGCTCAACGCCGCCACGCTGTACCACCTCGGCGCTGACATGGAAGGCGCCGGTGTCTCCGACTTCAAGGGCTACATTGCCGGCTTCATCGTGCTGGCGCTGGTCTCGCTGCTGCCGCTGTTCGCCACGCGGGTGAAGCGCTGGCGCCGGCCCGGCCACGGTGGCGCGTTGTTCGCCGGGTTCGCGGCCGTGTGGGTGGCCACGATCATGATCAGCCCACTGGCCCGCGACGGCCAACGCCTCTACCAGCAGCTGCGTCCGGTCGACTTCGCCCGCATCGCCCCCGAGTACCAGGTACCGACGCAGCCCCTGCAGCGTCCGCGCAACATCGTCTGGATCTACGGCGAGAGCCTGGAGCGCACCTACCTGGACGAGAACGTGTTCCCGGGCCTGATGCCCCATCTCAACCGCCTGGCCGCGAAGTCGCTGGACGTGCGCGGGCTGGCCTCGGCCGAGGGCAGCGGCTGGACCATCGCCGGGCTGGTGTCGTCGATGTGCGGCGTGCCGCTGACCACCTCGCAGGGCGATGAGAACAGCATGGACCGCATGGGCAGCTTCCTGCCCAAGGCGGTGTGCCTGGGCGATTACCTGAAGCAGCAGGGCTACACCAACCATTATCTTGGCGGTGCGAACGGCCAGTTCGCCGGCAAGGGCCAGTTCCTGGCCAGCCACGGCTTCGACGAAGTGCATGACCTGGCCTGGTTCAAGCAGCAGAAGAAGATCGGCCGCATCCACTACTCGGCCTGGGGCGTGCACGACGACGTGCTGCTGGATACCGCCTACCAGCGCTTCGAGCAGCTCTCGCGTGCCGGTTCGCCGTTCATGCTGACCACGCTGACCATGGACACCCATCATCCGGCTGGCCACCTGCCGGTATCGTGCAAGGGCGAGCGCTACCAGAGCCAGTACGGCAACATCAACATGCTCAACGCGCTCAAGTGCAGCGACCGGCTGATCTCGCAGCTGGTGCAGCGCATCCAGGCCAGCCCGTACGGCAAGGACACGCTGATCGTGATCGCCTCCGACCACCTGGCGATGCCCAACGATCTGACCCACATCCTGACCCGGCAGAAGCGCGAGAACCTGCTGCTGTTCCTGGGCGATGGCATTGCCCCCCAGCAGCTCAGCGCCGACGCCGGCACCACTCTGGATTCGGGCGCGACCCTGCTCAGCCTGCTGGACCCGAACCTGAAGACGATGGGCTTTGGCCGTTCGCTGATCGATACCCAGCGTGCGCCCAGCGCCAGCGTGGCCACCCAGCGCGATGGCGGCCGCGATTACCCGCAGTACCTGGCTTTCGCGCGTTCGCTGTGGCTGGGTGAACCGACCCGCGAGCTGAAGATCGATGGCGATGACCAGGTGGTGGTGGGCCTGCAGCACGTGCAGCCACCGGTGCTGCTGGAGTACGACAAGGATTGGGGCTTGAAGTCGGTGTACCTGGAAAACACCTCGCGCCAGTTCGATGATGCCAACCCGGACAACACCCTGGCCTACGTCGACCGTTGCACCGCATTCGAGGACGGCTCGGCCGACGGTGACTGGTGTGCCCTGCTGGTCAACCGCGACAACGGCATCAAGCTCTACCGCGACAACGACCTGCGTGGCGGCATCGCGGTGGATGCACCGCTGGACGCATTCCAGGGCCCGCGCCCGAGCGTGCGCCAGGCGCACATGATCACCCAGAAGGGTCGCCGTACCCGCGCCGGCCAGTACATGCTGCAGCTGGTGGCGAGCACGCGCCCGGATCGCGGTTTCTGGATCGAGGCGGTGTCCTCGCAGCGCAAGGTGGTGCTGGCCCAGCAGTGGGTGCAACCCGATGCCGACGGCAAGATCAACGTGTCGTTCGGGCTTGACCACGAAGTGGATGACCTGGAGATCCGCGCGTGGCTGAACCACGCCGAGAAGCTGGCGGTGGATACGTTCGCACTGGTGCCATCCCGCAGCCGACCGCGGGGATAGGGTTCTTTGCAGGGCTGCGCCCTGCACCCGCCACAAGCCGGAGCAACAGCAACGGCAACAGCGTGCATTCCGTGGTTGGGCGGGGCGGTGCCGGAGTGCGGGGACGCCGTAAATCCGTCCCTGGAGGCTTGGCAGCCGCATCCATGCGGCTGACACCCCGCACTCCGACACCGCCCCACCTCTGACAGGTTCCTAGCGTCTGGTAGACCCACGCCACGCGCGGATGAAACTCGATCGAAATCGAATATTTCGACAATTGATCGAAGAACATCCACGCATGGCGTGGATCTACGTGCCGACCAAGGTCGACACCCACCAAGAGCACGCCATGCCATTCCGACAGATCGCGGAAAACTGTCGAAGGTGGGGTGGGTCCGGTTGCGGGGGTGTCAGCCGCATGGATGCGGCTGCCAAGCCTCCATGGACGGATTCACGGCGTCCCCCGCAACCGGACCCACCCCGCCATCCCTCAGGAAACCAGCTTTTGCTGTTGCTGTTGAAGTTGCCGGCCAGCGGCCGGCACTACCGCGGGTGCAGGGCGCAGCCCTGCAGAACACCCCCTACTCCTGCGGATCGCGGGTGATGTGGATATCGGTCGGGGTCGACAGCGGAATGTTCCGCTCGGCCAGGATCTGCAGCAGGCTGAAGTACAGATCGCTGCGGGTGGCGTAGACCTGCCGCGGACTGGCCACGTACGCAAAGCTGTTGATGGTGATCTGGCCACCGGCGATGCTGTCGATGTAGACCGTCGGTGCCGGCTGCTCCAGTACGTTGGTGTGCGCGGTGTACGCATCCAGCAGCGCCTGGCGCAGGTTGCTGACATCGGTGCTGGGTGGCACCGCGAACTGGATCTGGATGCGGCCCTGGTTGTTGCCCATCGTCATGTTGCGCACAGTCTTGGTGACCAGCTCGGAGTTGGGCACGATCAACGTCGACTTGTCGCCCACCTGGATCTCGGTCGAACGCAGGCTGATGCGGCGGATGTCACCCTCCTGGTCGCCCAGCTTCACCCAGTCGCCGATCTTCACCGGGCGCTCGGCCAGCAGGATCAGGCCGGAGACGAAGTTCTGGGTGATCACCTGCAGGCCGAAACCAATACCCACCGACAGCGCGCTGACCAGCAATGCCAGCTTGCTCAGCTGCAGGCCCATCGCGCTCAACGCCCAGATCACCGCGATGATGATGCCCACGTAGCGAGCAACGGTGCTCACCGAATTGCGTGCTCCCAGGTCCAGCTCGGTCTTGGGCAGATAGGTGTCGGTCAGCCAGCGCTGTACCAGCTGGGTAACGGCCAGGCCAGCCAGCAGCACCAGCACCGCCAGCACGATGCGCACCGGCTCCAACTTGGTTCCGCCAATATCGAATCCAGAGGTGAACAGCGAAGAAAAGCGCTCCACCACCGCGCCGATGTTGCCGAACGGCGCCACCAGCGCCAGCAGTGCAAGCAGCACGACCACCGTACGCAGCGCTGCCGACAGCAGCACGCCGGCCTGCTCCAGCCGCGAAACGCTCAGGCCGGTGCTGAGCAGGATGGTCTGGCCGACCTTGCTGTCGGCGTTGAGCATCCAGGTGCTCAGGTCATCGACGAACTTGAACAGCAGGGTCGCGGCCAGCACTACGATGCTGCCGCCGATCAGCTGCTGGTTCACGAACTTGGCGAAATTCAGGTAGCCCAGCAACGTGGCAATGATGGCGGCCACCACGGCGATATTGCCCGCTACCCGGGCCAGTACCAGCCAGCTGCTGCGGCGCACTGGCGTACTCACGCCAAGGCCATCGGCCTGTGCTTCCAGCTTGGCCTCGGCCTCGGCGGTCTGCCTCCGATGCAGGCGCGCCAGCGTCACCAGCATGGCCATGATCAGGCCGAGGTAGGTCAGTGCAATCAGGCCATCCAGCGCCACGGTGGTCACATCGCTGGTGCGCGTGGCCTGATCGATCGCCACAAGCACCGTGCTCAGCCAGGCCAGTGCCGCCGCGCCCCAGGCGTACTTGCGCAACTTGAGCGCGGCGGTGTCGTCCAGGTTCAACAATCGCCATGACGGGCGCTTGGGCACCAGCAGGCAGGCGCTGAGCGCAGCGATGAAGGCAGCGCGGAAGGTTGCGGTTTCCAGACCGTCGGCCACCACCTGCAGGCGCGGCGCGATCGCATCAACGGCATCCAATGCTGCCATCAGCACCACTACCGCATAACCGGGCAGCAGCGTCCCCACCAGCAGCAGCCACATGGCCAGTCCAGACCGGCGCAGGCGACCATCGGGCGCTTGGTCGGACGCGGCGAACTGCCGCCCCAGGCGGCGCAGCCACAGCCGCAGCGGGAACATCATCGCCAGCGCGGCCAGCAGGCCCAGCAAGGGCGTGCCCCAGCCATTGGTGCGGATACCGTTGATCAGCGTGTCACGCCCCTGCTCGGCCAGCGGCGCAACGCGCGCGATATCGATCGGCAGGCGCTCGGCCACCTTGCTCCACAACGCAGGCGACAGCGGCGAGGCGACCTTCTGCCCCAGTTCTTCCGTGCGTTGTGCGGTGCGCTGCTGGTCGATGTCGGTCGCCAGCTGCTGGGCACGCACGGCACTGGTCCTGGCCTGGGCCACCGATGCGGCCAGTCCGTCGCGCTGCTTGTTGAGGGTGCGCCGTTGCGCCGCCAGTTCCGGCGGCTCTGTGGCGCCCTCGGCAGGCGTGCCCAGCTGCGCCAGCTGTTCGTCGAGGCGGTCCAGCTGCGGCTGCAGCGCCTTCTCCAGCGCCTCTGCATCACGCCGTGCCTTCGAAGCATCCTCGGACAGCATGGCCAATGTTTCGATGGCCGCGGCATCGCCACGCTTGCGGTCGACTTCCTTCAGCTTCGCATCGATATCCGCCAGCTGCTGCTTCGGCGTGGGGTCCTCATCCTGTGCCAGCACCGGTGCGGACAGCAGGAAGGCAGTGCACAGCAGCAGGGCCAGCCAGGGCCCCCGTGCACGGATCGATCGCAGGAAAGAAGACACGCCAGCCACACCGTTTCGCGCGGACCACCGCGCCTGCGCGCGACTATACGGCAGAGCCGGTAAAGGGCGGATGGGGGACCCGCAGCAGTATCAGTACTTCAGGCGCAGCTCTTCCACGGTCGGCTGCTGCAGGGCGTACCAGTCCTGGAACTCTTCCTCGGTGATCTCATCGGGCGCATACACCGCCACCGGGTGCCAGTCGTGGTCGGTCGGCAGCGGCTGGCGCGGGCCGGCACGCAGGCTGTAGGCCACACCCTCGTAGTCGACCAGGTCGTCAACCTGCGGCCACTGCTCGCGTGCGAACGCGGATTCACTCTTCAACAGGATCACCTGGTACATCGGCACCTCCACTTCGGTTGGATCAGGAAAACACGGCGCTGGCGGCAGCATACCGCTGCACCGGTGACAACGGGCACGCCGCAGCGGCGACGGAACGTTCTGGACACGGCCATCGCCCCGGCTTCACCCGCCCATGGCAAGGCCATCGGCATCGTGGAGACTCCCCCCCTGCCACGACCGCCGATGACCGACCACCCGCCGCTGAAGACCGTCGCCGACCTCAAGCTGCCCCGCTACCTGGGCACCTGGTACGAGATCGCGCGCCTGCCGATGCGCCACGAACCGGAAGGCTGCACCGACGTCTCGGCGCACTACACCCTGCTCGACAACGGCAACGTCGGCGTCACCAACCGCTGCCGCATGGACGGCGAGATCGAGGAAGCCACCGGCGAGGCCTGCGCCGTGGACAACGACAGCGCGCGCCTGGAGGTCAGCTTCCTGCCCAAGGGCCTGCGCTGGCTGCCGTTCGCCAAGGGCGACTACTGGGTGATCCAGGTCGCCCCGGACTACAGCGTGGCGCTGGTCGGCAGCCCGGACCGCAAGTACCTGTGGCTGCTGGCCCGCGAGCCGCGTCTGGACGCCACCGTGCAGGACCATTATCTGGCGACCGCGCGCCTGCAGGGCTTCGATCTGTCCGAACTGATCCACACCCCGCATACCGGTCGCCCCACAGCCTGAGCCGCATGCGCCCATGGACCTGAAGAGTGGCTACCCGTGGTGGGCGGTGCGCAACGGACTGATCCAGGCGTTCCCGCCGCTGGAGAAGGACCTGCGCTGCGCCGTGCTGGTGGTCGGCGGCGGCATCACCGGCGCGCTGATCGCCGACGAGCTGTCCCGGCATGGGCACGATGTCGCGGTGATCGAGCAGCGCGACATCGGCTGGGGGAGCACGGCTGCCAGCACCGCGCTGCTGCAGTACGAGATCGATACCCATCTGCTGGAACTGGCCCAGCGCTACGGCCACGACGCCGCCGCAGCGGCCTACCTCGCCTGTGCCGAGGCCATTCCGGCGCTGGGCAATGTGGCGCGCGGCCTGAAGGACGTGGATTTCCAGCGCATGGACAGCCTCTATCTGGCCAGCCGCCATCGCGACGTGCCGCGCCTGATGGCCGAGGGAGAGGCGCGGCGCAGCATCGGCCTGGATGCCCGCTGGCTGGGCCCTGGGGCACTGCAGGCGCGCTTCGACGTGGACGCCGGCGGCGCCCTGCTGACCCGGCAGGCAGCCCGGGTCGATCCGTACCGGCTGACCCATGCACTGCTGCGGCGCGTGCGCCAGCGCGGCGGCCACGTGCATGACCGCACGGTGCTGCACAGCCTCGACGCCAGCGCGCGCGGGGTGACCGCGCGCACCGAAGCCGGCGCAACGATCCGCGCCCGCCATGTCGTGCTGGCCATGGGCTATGCCAACCAGCGCTGGCTCGATCAGCGCGTCGCCCGCAACCGCAGCAGCTATGCCTTCATTACCGACCCCATTGATGCGGACGTACTGGGCCGGCTGCGCAATACAATGGTCTGGGAGAGCGCACGCCCGTACCTGTACCTGCGTGCCACCGGCGACCGGCGCCTGCTGGTGGGTGGGCTGGACGACGCCATCGACATCCCGGCCCGCCGCGACCGGCGCGTGCAGCGCAAGGCCGACAAGCTGATGAAGCAGCTGCAGCACTGGTTCCCACGGCTGGACCCGGTCGCGGCGTTCTCCTGGGGCGGCACCTTCGCCGAGACCGCCGACGGCCTGCCGTTCTTCGGCCCGCACGCTCAGTGGGGCCCACGGGTGCATTTCGCCATGGCCTACGGCGGCAACGGCATCACCTATTCGATGATCGGCGCCCAGCTGCTGCGGGCCCGGATCGAGCAGCGCAGGCATGCGCTGGAAGGACTGTTCGGGTTCGGGCGGTTGTAGCGTGCAGCCAGGCATGGCCTGGCTCTACCGCTAGCGGGTGCCGACAGGCATCATTCAAGCAGCCCCTGCTAGCGTCGGCCTGTACCGCCGCGTGTTGCGTGGCCACCTGTCCGCTGGAGCGCCGTCATGATCCGCCCCCTGACCCTGCTGCTGTGCCTGGCCCTGCCGGGAACCGTACTGGCCCAGTCTGCCGCCGGCGCCACCGCGCCGCAGGCCGCCGGCCTGGACCTGACGCTGCCGCAGGCGCCGATGCGCTACCTCAACGATGCGAGCCTGAAACAGGATCCGCCGGGCACGTACTACGGTGACAAGAGCGGTCCGCGCGTGCACGACGACGCGAAGGTCGCTGACGTGACCGACGACAAGGTCAAGGTGTCCGGCAGCTTCACCACCGGCATCGGCTATTCCAAGAACGGCGGCAACAGCCACTACAACGCCGCCACGCTGAATCTGAGCAAGAACTACACCACCGATGAGGGCAAGACCCACGGGGTCAACGTCAACATCCACGTGAGCGAAGGCAAGGGCCCGGGCTTCTTCGGCCCGTATGGCGGCTACTACGGCCGTGGCCCGGGCTACTGGGACTACCCGCCGCCGTACGGCTGGTAGCGCCCCGCGCCGGGCCTGGGCCGACCAAGGTCGGCCACTACCAGTGCGTGTCCTGCAGGTGTCGACCTCGCATGTGCCGGTGGGTGTCGACCTTGGTCGACACGCTTCCTCCCCGTGTGCCGACCAAGGTCGGCGCCTACCGGCACGCGAATCAGTCCAGCCAGCCATCGCGCTCGCTGTGCAGGATGCGGCCGTCGTAACCGCTCAGGCGCACCTCCACCTTCTGGTTGCGGGCATTGCGCGCTTCCAGCGACCAGGTCGCACCATCACGTTCCAGCGAATGGATCTCGCGCAGGCCATGTGCCTGTGCCCGTGCCAGCACCTGCTCGGTGGTCAGCAGCGCGCGGCCGTTGTGCTCGTCGAAGATCTCGCCGGTCTTCGGGTCCACGTAGACCTCGCTGAAGCGGCCATCGGCGCGGCTCACGTCCGCTTCCCACAGGCTGTCATCACGCTCGATCTCGTGGATCTGGGTGTAACCGGCCTTGCGCAGGGTCTGTTCAACCTGGGCCATGCCCAGCGGTGCGGCCTGAGCGGCCGGCACGATGGCCAGGGCAGCGACGGTTGCGAGGGCAAGCGACTTCAACATTGGGTTTCTCCTGTTCGTGTTCATGGCCGGACCATCCCGGCAACGCCACGATGCACGGGGTGGTTAACAGCCCCTTAGCCGACCCTGTTAGCCCGCTGTTAGTCGGCCCCTGCACACTCACGCCTGGTTCCCTTCCCTCACACGCCCGCGATGCTCGCCACCCTGCCCCTGCTGCTGGCCCTGGCCAACGCCCCGACCGCCGCTGCGCCCGTGCAGGATCCGGCGCAGCAGGTCGCGCGTCGCGCTGTGCAGCAGGGCCGTTACGTGCCGCTGGAAAGCGTGGTGCGCGATGCACTCAAGCGTTACCCGGGGCAGCTGCTGGAAGTGGAGCTGGACGACGGCGTCTACGAAGTGGAGATCCTGCGCGACGACGGTGTGGTGGCCGAGCTGGACTATGATGCGCGCAGCGGAAAGCTGCTGAAGACGGAGCTGGACGACTGATGCGCATCCTGTTGGCCGAAGACGACGCCGCACTGGCGCAGCGCCTGGTGCCCCTGCTGGAACAGGCCGGCTACGTGGTGCACGTGGTCGCCGACGGGCGCGAGGCCGAGGAGATCGGCCAGATCGAGGATCTGCAGGCCGCCATCGTCGACCTGGGCCTGCCCGGCCTGGACGGACTGAGCGTGATCGAACGCTGGCGCGGCAACGGCCGCACCTTCCCGGTTCTGGTGCTGACCGCGCGCGGGCGCTGGCACGACAAGCTGGCCGGCTTCGACGCCGGCGCCGACGATTACCTGACCAAACCGTTCCAGGCCGACGAACTGGTGCTGCGGCTGCGCGCACTGATCCGCCGCAGCCATGGCCACGCCAGCCCGCGCCTGCACTGCGGGCCGCTGCAGCTGGACGTCAACGCCGGTCGCTTCGAACTGGACGGACAGCCGCTGGCGCTCAGCCCGCAGGAGTTCCGCCTGCTCAGCTACTTCATCCACCACAGCGGCCAGGTGATCGGCCGTGATCGACTCGGCGAACAGGTGTTCGAAGGCGGTTTGGATCCCGACTCCAACGCGCTGGATGTGCTGCTGGGGCGGGTGCGTCGCAAGCTCGGTACCGAGCTGATCCAGACCGTGCGCGGCCAGGGCTGGCGGCTGGCCGCGCCGTGAGCCGGCAACCCTCGCTGCGGCGGCGCCTGCTGCTGGCCGGTGGCGTCGGCCTGCTGCTGGTCTCGTTGCTGGCCAGTGCACTGCTGGGCGAACTGTTCAAGCGCAGCGCGCGTGATCGGCTGGACCACGAACTGCAGCAGGACATGCTGACACTGGTTGCGCAGATGGAAGTCACCCCCGACAACCAGCTGCAGCTGCGCCAGGAACCGAACGATGCGCGCTTCCAGCGCGTGTTCTCTGGTGCCTACTGGCAGATTGCCGGTGCCGATGGCCGCGTACTGCTGCAGTCGCGCTCGCTGTGGGATGAAACGCTTCCCGCCACGGCCACTGGCCCGGCTACGCGCAACCTGACCGGCCCGTTGCAGCAATCGCTGCGCGCACGTGTGCAGCAGGTGCGCCTGCCGCGGGCCAGTGAACCGTTCGTGGCCGTGGTCGCCACCGACCGCAGCGCGCTGGATGCCGATGTGGCCGCGTTCCGGCAGCGCACCGCCATCGCTTTGGGTGTGCTGGTCGCAGCGTGGCTGGCGGCGCTGGCCAGCCAGGTGCACTTCGGCCTGCGCCCGTTGCATCGCCTCGGTGCACAGCTGGAACGGGTGCGGCGCGGTGATGCGCAGCGCATCGAGACGCGCGGTCTGGGCGCGGAGGTCGCACCTTTGGGTGAAGAACTCAACGCACTGCTGGACCACCAGCAACGCATGGTCGCGCGCGCGCGCACCAGTGCACAGGATCTGGCGCATGCGCTGAAGACCCCACTGAGCGTATTGGCCACCGAGGCTGACGGCGACGGCGCGCACTGGCGTGCCACCGTGCGCGAGCAGAGTGCGCGCATGCAGGCCAGTGTCGACCGCTACCTGGCCGCAGGGTTGGCCGCAGACCATCGCCAGCGCACCGACGTGGCGGCCGTCGCACAGGCGATGTGCCGGCTGATGGCGCGCGTGCATGGTGAACGTGGCATCACGTTCACGGCGGCAGGCATCGATCCGGCGCTGCAGTTCGCCGGTGCCAGTGCGGATCTGGAAGAGATGCTGGGCAACCTGTTGGACAACGCCGGGCGCTGGGCGCAACAGCAGGTGACTGTCGAAGCGGAAGCCCGCGACGGGCAGTTGCGCATCGAAGTGCGTGATGACGGGCCGGGCCTGGCCGCGGAGTCACTGTCACAGGTCACACAGCGCGGCGTGCGGCTGGATGAGCGCGAAGGCAGCAGCGGGTTGGGCCTGGCGATCGTAGGGGACATCGCCGCCAGTTATGGCGGGCGCGTGGCGCTGGAGAATGCGCAGCCGGGCCTGCGTGCAACGTTGTGGTTGCCGGTGGGGTGACGCACCGCTGCGCTCGCCGGGCGCTACCGGTTCACCCACCCTCGGTAGGTGTCGACCTTGGTCGACACACATCAACAGCGCCGACCAAGGTCGGCATCTACCAAAGCAGTCCGTCAGTTCCGTCGGCCATCGTGCACCCGGTAGGTGTCGACCTTGGTCGACACGCATCAACAGCGCCGACCAAGGTCGGCATCTACCAAAGCAGTCCGTCAGTTCCGTCGGCCATCGTGCACCCGGTAGGTGTCGACCTTGGTCGACACGCATCAACAGCGCCGACCAAGGTCGGCATCCACCAGAGCAGTCCGTCAGTTCCGTCCGCCATCGTGCACCCGGCAGGTGTCGACCTTGGTCGACACGCACCAAGCATCAACGGTGATGCATCCACCAGCAGTCAATCGCGTCCAGCACGATGTGGATGATCAAACCGATGCCCACCAGCCGCGTTTTCTTCGGCACGCACAGCCCGGCATAGACCGCAATCGCCGGTGCGGTGTGCAGCGGGTGGAAACCGATGCTGCAGCGGTTGGGCGCGTAGATCGGATCGGCCAGCAGGTGATCCAGATCGATGATCCAACCCAGCAGCATCAACAACCAGGCCGAGGCAAAGCGCTTGCGCCAGAACAGCCATGCCAGCAGCGCTGGCACGGCAGCATGCAGGAACAGGTGGAAGATCGCGCGTGCGCTCATGGGCAACGGTGGCGCCGGGCAGGCCCGGCGCCGTCCATCAGACCAGCGGTTCGTCGGACAGGTAGGTGTAGCCGGTCAGGCCGGCTTCCAGCGCCTCCGACAGCTCCTGCGCACGTTCCGGCGACAGCTGGGCCTCGGCCACGCGCTGCGCATAGGTCGCACGCAGCTCATCCAGGCGGTAGCCCACGTAGTCCAGCATCACGTCGGTGGTGTCGCCGCGGCGCTGCTGGGTGATGGCATAGCCATCGGCATCGGCCAGCACTTCCACCGCGTCGGTATCGCCGAACAGGTTATGGATGTCGCCCAGGATTTCCTGGTAGGCGCCGACCATGAAGAAGCCGATGCGGTAACTCTCGCCCGGCTTCATCTTGTGCAGCGGCAGCGAGCTGTCCAGGCTCTCGTTCTCGACATAGGTTTCCACCATGCCGTCCGAGTCGCAGGTCATGTCGGCGATGATGCCGCGGCGGTCCGGGGTTTCGTCCAGGCGCTCGATCGGCACGATCGGGAACACCTGGTCGATCGCCCACACATCCGGGATCGATTCGAACACGCTGAAGTTGACGAAGTACTTGTCGACCAGGCGCTCGTTCAGTTCGTCCAGCACCGGGCGGTGGCTCTTCTCGTCGTAGCTCAGGCGCGCACGCACGCCGTGGGCGATGGCGTAGAACAGGTCGTCGATGCGCGCACGCTGCGGCAGGTCGATCTGGCCCAGCGCGTAGCTGGCCAGGCCTTCGGCGTGGAAATGCTGCGCTTCCTGGAACAGTTCCACCGCCGGGCGCACGTCCAGTTCGTCGTGGATTTCGCGCAGGTGGCGGATCGCCGCCGGCTCGTCGTCGTGCTGGTCCGGCACGCGGCCTTCCTGCGCCTCTTCCACTTCCGAGACATTGGCGATCAGCACCGCGTGGTGCGCGGTCATCGCGCGGCCGCACTCAGTAACGATGCGCGGCGGGGTCAGGCCGAACTCTTCGCAGGCATTGGCCAGCGGCTGCACGATGTTGCTGGCGTAGGAATGCAGGCCGTAGTTGATCGAGCAGAAGCTGCGCGAACGGGTGCCTTCATAGTCCACGCCCAGGCCACCGCCCACATCGACGTGGGTGATCTTCGCGCCCAGGCGCGACAGCTCCACGAAGTAGCGGGTGGCTTCGCGCATGCCGTTGGCGATGTCGCGCACGTTGGAGATCTGCGAACCCATGTGGAAGTGCAGCAGGTTCAGGCAGTCGGCGTACTCGGTGTCACGCAGCGACTTCCACAGGTCCAGCAGCTGGCGCGGCGACAGGCCGAACTTGGCCTTGTCGCCACCGCTGTTCTGCCACTTGCCGGCGCCCAGCGAGGCCAGGCGCATGCGCACGCCCAGGCCCGGCTTCACGTCCAGCGCCTTGGACTCTTCCAGCACCAGCTTCAGCTCGGACGGCTTCTCGATGACGATGAAGGTCTGCAGGCCCAGCTTGCGGCCGATCAGGGCCAGGCGGATGTACTCGCGGTCCTTGTAGCCGTTGCAGACGATCAGGCCACCCGGGCGCGACAGCGCCAGCACGGCCATCAGCTCGGGCTTGCTGCCCGCTTCCAGGCCGAAGCCTTCGCCGTGGTGGCTGGCCAGGGTGCCGGCCACGCCGCGGGTCTGGTTGACCTTGATCGGGTACACGGCGGTGTAGCCGCCGCTGTACTCCCAGTCCTGCTGGGCCTGGCCGAAGGCCGTCTGCAGCTTGCCCAGGCGCTGGCCGAGGATGTCCGGGAAGCGCACCAGCAGCGGCAGCTTGGCACCCGCCGCGCGCGCAGCATCGACCACCTTGGGCAGCGACACCACCGGGCCGTCCGCCCCGGTCGGTCTCACCACCATGTGCCCGGCCTGATCCACGTCGAAGTAACCGTCCGCCCAATGCGGGATCGAGTAGGTCTTGCGGGCTTGGTCGAGGGACCAATCGGTCATTTCAGTCGGCCTTGTTGGCAATAAAAGGGGGGGCATGATAACGCCTATATGCCCACAGGTTCGTTATCATGCGCGCCCGCGCCCGTGACAGGTTTCAACCTGAACGGGCCGATCCGTCCGGATGTGGCATCTGTGCCACGCGGCCCCGCCCGCCAGCCCGGCTTCACCCCTCCGAACAGGACTGTTTTCAATGACTGACAGCAACAACTGGTACATCGAACACTTCGAGCGCACCGGCTCGGCCATCGGCTACCGCATCACCGGCAAGCTGGACGAGGTGCAGTCGCCGTTCCAGAAGATCGAGATCTTCCAGACCACCGACTGGGGCAACCTGATGACCATCGACGGGGCCATCATGCTGACCAGCAAGGACAACTTCTTCTACCACGAGATGATCAGCCACCCGGTGCTGTTCACCCACGCCGCGCCCAAGCGCGTGGTGATCATCGGTGGCGGCGACTGCGGCACCCTGCGCGAGGTGCTCAAGCACAGCGGCGTGGAGAGCGTGACCCAGTGCGATATCGACGAGCAGGTCACGGTGATGGCGCGCAAGCACTTCCCGGAACTGTGCGATTCCAACGATGACGCCCGCGCCGAGCTGCTGTTCGACGACGGCGTGGCCTACATGGCCAACTGCCCGGCCGGCAGCGTGGACGTGGTGATCGTCGATTCGACCGACCCGGTCGGCCCGGGTGAAGGCCTGTTCAACAAGGCCTTCTACGAGAGCTGCTTCAAGGCCCTGAAGGACGACGGCATCCTGGTGCAGCAGTCCGAGTCGCCGCTGATGCAGCTGGACCTGATCAACGAAATGCGCGCTGAGATGGGCAAGGCCGGCTTCGGTTCGTTCAAGACCCTGCCGTTCCCGCAGCCGTGCTACCCCACCGGCTGGTGGAGCGTGACCATGGCGCGCAAGGGCGACAGCAGCTTCGACTTCCGCCAGGCCGACTCGGCCGCCAAGACCTTCAACACCCTGTACTACACCGCCGCGCTGCACACCGGCGTGCTGGTGACCCCGCCGTTCGTGCAGGCTGCACTGAAGTAAGGCGTGCCAACCAGGGTTGGCACCCACCCATGCAAAAGAAAAACCCGCGCTGGCAACAGCGCGGGTTTTTTCATGCTCCGGTAGTGCCGGCCGCTGGCCGGCAACCTCATGTAACGATCAAAGCGCCCAGATACCGGCAATCACCGCCACCACCAGGCCCCACTTGATGACCTGATACGCGACCACGCTGCGCTCGCGCAGCGCCTTGGCCTTCAGGCGCACCTTGTAGACGCTGCCGAACGCCTTGTTGACGCCACCGGTCGGGTCACCCGGCAGGTTTGGCGACGCACCACCGGCCAGCAGCGTGGCTGCCACCGCACGATTGAACAGGCTCGGCAGGCCGAAGCGCAGCGGGCGGGCGATGTCGCAGAACAGGATCACGCGGTCATCGGGCGTCTCGTTGTGCGCGTGGTGGATGTAGGTCTCATCGAACATCATCCACTCGCCATCGCGCCAGCTCTTCTTGATGCCATCCACTTCGATGTAGCAGCCGTCGTTGTTCGGCGTGGCCAGGCCCAGATGCAGGCGCAGCGAACCGGCGAACGGGTCGCGGTGCGGGCGCAGTTCGCTGCCCGACGGCAGCTGCGCGAACATCGCCGCACGCACGTCCGGCAGCGACTCCAGCAGCGCGGTGGTCTTCGGGCACATCGCCTTGGCCGACGGGTGCGAAGGGCCATACCACTTCAGGTAGAAGCGCTTCCAGCCACGGCGGAAGAACGAATTGAAGCCGGCATCATTGAACGTGCTGGAGGCCGCGATCGCCTGCGCATCGCGCAGCGCCAGCGCCTCGTCGCGGATCATCTGCCAGTTCTGGCGCAGCGGCTCCAGCTGCGGGAACTCCTTGGCCGGGTCCAGGAACGGCGTGGTCGGCACCTTCGAGAACATGTACATGACCACGTTGATCGGGGCCATGAAACTGGAATGGTCCAGCAGCTGGCGCGACCAGCGCGCGCGGACCTTGCCACGGAAGTGGATGTACAGCACGCAGGCGACGAACAGCGCTGCAAGTACGATTTTGATGATCAAAACACTTTCCTCCAGCCGCAGCCGGAACGGGAAACGGGGCGATGCACGGCCAGGCGGCCAGCACCGGTGGGGACCGCGGCAGGGGACGGGGACGTGCCAGAGGGGGGCGGCCGCCGATGTCGCGGGTTAACAGCTTATGGTCGGCAGGCCGTGCGCCGGGGTCAAGCCGGACGTGCGTGGCGTTCAGCGCGGCGCAGATGAATGGGCCGGAAGCGCGCCCAACTCATTGATCCAGCAGGGCAACCCTTATAATTGAGACAGAATTGTCCGATTCTGCGTGACGAACTGTTCCAGCCACGACCCCGACATTTCTCCGACAAATCGTGGAATAGCGAACTGGCGAGTACTAAAATTAACGAAAACTTAGTAACTCCCTGTAACACCGGTTCGCTTGACGCTTTGCGCCACCCACCGGGTCGTCCGAGACCCTGATATGTACCTCCCTGCTACTCCCCCCTCCTCCTGCGGCGATGACGCCGCGGCGCCGCTGCTGCTCAAGCGCGGCGAGCGTTTCCTGGCCCCCGATGTCTACCGCACCTGCCTGGGCGGGCGCGAGGCGGTCATCAAGGACTATTCCCGTTATCGCGGCACCCCGCTGTCGCCCGTCGCCCGGCTGATGGTCCGCCGCGAGGCGCGCATGCTGCAGCGCCTGGGCGGCTGGAAGCACGCCCCGGCCCTGCTCGGCACCCTCGGTGGCCTGGCGCTGGGCATGGAATTCATTCCCGGCCAGACGCTCAGCAGCGCACAGGCCGTGGGCAATGAAGTGTTCGAGCAGCTGCAGCACGCGCTCAGCCGCCTGCACGCCGCCGGCATCACCCACAACGACCTGCATGGCACCAACGTGGTGGTCAGCGGCGGCGTGCCGGTGCTGCTGGACTTCACCTCGGCCTGGCGCGCCCCGCGCTGGCTGCGCCGCAACCCGCTGAGCCGGCAGATGCGCCGCAGCGACATGAAGAACCTGCTGAAAATCCGCCAGCGTGTGACCGGCCAGGCCCCGAGCGCCGCGCAGGCCGCGCTGGTGGCCGACCCGGGCTGGGTTGCCGCCGTGCGGCAGGGCTGGAAGCGGTTCTACAAGTGGGCGAAGCGCCGGTAGTGCTTTGCTTTGGTAGGGGTCGAGCTTGCTCGACCGCTTTACCGCTCTTTGTAGAGCCGAGCCCACGCTCGGCTGCTGTTCCTGCATCTCGCGAAATGCAGCCGAGCATCGGCTCGGCTCTACAAAAAACCGGTTACAACGCGTCCGCGTCCAGCTCACCGGTACGGATACGCACCACGCTGCCCAGGTCGTACACGAACACCTTGCCGTCACCAATCTTGCCGGTGCCGGCGGCCTTCACGATGGCCTCAACCACCGCCTCCACCTGGTCATCGGTCACCGCCACTTCCAGCTTCACCTTCGGCAGGAAATCGACCACATACTCCGCGCCACGGTACAGCTCGGTGTGGCCCTTCTGGCGACCAAAGCCTTTAACTTCCGTCACCGTGATGCCGGTAACCCCACGCTCGGCCAGCGCTTCGCGCACGTCGTCGAGCTTGAACGGCTTGATCACCGCCATGACCATCTTCATCGTCTATCTCCTGTCTTCCGGCGTGGAGGATAGCGCCTGAACGCGGCCCGTGCGAAGCCGCTGCGGCCTGTCCGGGCAGTGGGTGCCAGCAGTATCCTTGTGCCCGAATGGCCTGCCCGCGCCGGATGCACGGGCCCACCCCCACGGAGCACCCCATGATCGACCTGAACCAAATCGATGACCTCGCCCGTCGCCTCAGCGACCTGGTGCCGCCGGGCCTGCGCGAATCGCGCGAGGAACTGCAGGCCACCTTCAAGAGCGCGCTGCAGGCCGGCCTGGCCAAGCTCGACCTGGTCACCCGCGAGGAGTTCGAGGTGCAGCGCGCGGTGTTGTTGAAGACCCGCGAGAAGCTGGACGCGCTGGAAACGGCCGTGCGCGCGCTGGAAGGGCGCGGCGCCGCAGAATGAAAAAAGGAGGCGCACCGCGCCTCCCGTTTACAGAGTATTTCCCGGATGGGGCCTTGCAGCAAGGCCCACCGGGCGCCCTAGACTCGCCGGCCTGTCGATCCGGCAGCACAAAGAGGGGCAGCAGCGATGGCGCAGGACACCGAATGGACACCCGTTTCGCATGACACCTGCGACCAGGTCGCCGGGCCGTTCTACCACGGCACTCGCGCTGACCTGGCGGTGGGTGAGTTGCTGAGCGCGGGCTTCCGCTCCAACTATCGCGACAGCGTGGTGATGAACCACATCTACTTCACCACGATTGCCAAGGGCGCTGGGCTGGCTGCGGAGATGGCCCGGGGTGAAGGGCGACCGCGTGTGTACATCGTGGAGCCGACCGGGCCGTTCGAGGACGATCCGAACGTGACCAACAAGAAGTTTCCCGGGAACCCGACGCGCTCGTATCGGAGTGCGCAGCCGTTGCGGGTGGTTGGGGAGATTGTGGAGTGGGAGCTCTACGACGCGGAGTTCGTTCGGCAGTTGAGGGCGTTTGTTGCTTCGGGGAGTGGGGAGATCATCAATTGATGAGGTGAAGGGCGCCCACTGCGGCTGACGGAAGAGCAATAGAGCTGGATATCGGGCTTTGTCTGATTTCGGCCAAAAGCGGACGCCCCGTACACAAGTCTGAGTGGGCTCGTAGGCGATCGTGCGGTTCAGCACATCGCTCCAGCTTGCCGCGAACTGTTCGCCAGCCAGGCTTGCGAGACCACCAGATTGAGACGGGGCAACGCGCTGTTGTCCGGCATCTGTTCGCGGTTGAGCAGTTCGATGGCGACGATCTCGTAGACGGGTAACCATAGGTGCACGTTTTTCCTATGTTGCGCGAGGTCTCAAAACCTTTGGTTGCAAGGGCCCGCGGATAGGGCAGGCGTCAGCTGCGGACTGGCCCTAGCCATCCACCGATGGTGCAGAGCATCGTCCTCATGCCGCTCCAAACTCGCCGATCCTTGAAAAATGAGCAGATCTCTTGAAGAGCTGGAGGAGGGCGACGGTCGCGCAATGCGGACGAAGCATCCGAATAGTGCCAGCCACTCAGGAGCAACGGGGGCCGTGATCGCCAAAGTGGCGCTCGCTTTGGATCTCGGGCTGTCGCCATCCGCATCGGTGATGAAACACTCGATCTTAGTGACATCAGCACCGTCGCTCGCCAATTGCCACAGCGCCGCCCGCCATGCCACTAGGTGCGCATCGGCGGCCAGCTTTTCCATGATCCGCATACGCCAGCTCGATACGTTGAGCTTCGGGAAAATGGTCTTGAAATCTGCATCCAGCTGTTCCTCGTGCGAGGACATTGGAATGACCCGTAATGGTCGCTCTTGTTCGTAGCATGTGGAGACTGTCGTTGAATCCAACTCAACCGAGATGGAGGCGCACATGCAGCAATTTTTCTACCGGCGTGCTTACAAGCTCACGAAACTGCCAGGGCAAGCCCCCAGTGGTGAACTGACGCACTCCCGATTTCGCGCCGGACGTCCATCAACCGAGTCGCCGTACAACATACTTCCCATACGAAAAATAGAGGAATCCGATAATCAGCGCGTGCACGACTGCAAATGGTATGTACTGCTTCCAGAGAAGAGTCAGCGCCAAGCCCACCCCTGGTATAAGGTAGATCGCAAGAATAGTTGCCCACTTTCCGTCATGCCCGACAGCTAGAGATTCGCCATTCTTGGCGCCTGATCCGGAGATGAACCAAGCCAGCGCAAACGCCGAGACAAGCATGATCCAGAATGGCGGATTACTTCGACCCTCCAGGAAGTCAGCTCCTAAGTATCTCAGCAGCATGATCACGAAGATCGTCTGAAGGACCATAAAGATTGCGACAAGAACCGAACCGCCGAAGCGACGCCAACCTGCGTCGAACTCGGCCCACATCTCCAGGTTGCTCGCAACGAGAAATGCATATGAGTATGGAGCCCGCAACATTCGCAGCACCCTGGTAGACAATCCTATCGAGCCTCTTGGTGCTTTCCCGGACATCCCAGTAGTCCTCAGCCTGCTGCAATTCGCTTCATATCGGGCCTCTTCCTCATGATCTGAAGAGCACCATCACGCCGTTCCTAATTCTTGACTTCTAAGGACGCCTGCCATTCAGAGAGCTGCTTCCCGGCATTCGGCCCAATGGTGGGAGTGTACTTCAGGTGCCGCATCGGCATGTCGGCCATGCTCTATGTCCACTTCCGGCCAGGAGCGGACATCAATCGCAAAAGCCTTACTTATCGCGGAATACCAGCGCGAGAGTCTGAGCTCCATCACGCCGGCCGGATAGGCGATTCGCGACCCTCAAGCTCGACTCTTGCCGCGCTACTGCAAGATGATAACCGGCTAGCGGCTGTGGTCTCTGGAGCTGCTCCATGCCGGAACCAGGCATCTACTCCAGCGATTCGTCACTCCCGCCTTTCCGCCTGGATATGGATAGACGAAACACCGGAAACCAAGGAATGGCTGGACCAAGCATCCAGCTCTTCTGCAATTGAGCCACTCAAGAGCCATCCGCGGCCGGTGCACTGAGCCGAAGCCAGGGCAAGAACCACAAATTCAGGCCACGATTGCGCGGCATGATGGGAGCAGGCACTCACCATGAAGCCGCCCTTGTGATAGGGCTCGGCGTGGAGATTGCTGACTTCAAGACCTGCTTGCTCAAACATCCGCGCCGCGACCTTGAGAATCGCCTGCTGCGATGTGCAATTGGTGAACAAGCGCCAGTACAACTCCATGAGTCCACAATCTTCCAAAAGGCCCTCTGGGCGCGGTTGCGCTACTTATAGCAGAAGGCGCGCACGACCTTTCCCCTCTTGCCACCCGAGGTGCCAGCACCAAGGAACAGATGGTTGAAGAGCGCCCACGGCTTGAACAGCGAGCACCCTGGCATGAATCCCGAGAAGATCAACTTGAGCTGGGGCCGGAGAATCGAGAAGTTCTTGATCGGTCCTCTATGTTCCTGTCGCACGCCACCATCAATGCGCAGGCTGCACCTTCAGCGCGCTTGAACCCCTTCGCAGCAGGTACAGCGCAACCAGGAACGGCCACAGCGAGTTGACCGACGAGAACAGGCGCTGTGTCAGCCCCCTGAATCCCTCCGGGTCCGCTCCCACCACGTTCAACCAGAGATAGACGATGCCCGCGATGCTCGCCACAGCGGTCACAGCGTACGCCCTTCGGTTGGCAGACCACGCGCTCAATTCGATATGCGACATCGCCGGTGCAATGATGTTTGCGATACCAATGGTATAGAAGCCGTGCATCGGATGGCCCATGGGCCAGAGCCCGTTGGTCAGCATGGAAATGCCAAAGACCAACCAGCAGATTGCACCTACGGCAATCCGGCGACCGGACTCCCGCCAGACCCCGATGGCAAACGCCACGAAGGCCACGCCGGAGCCGAGGGCGGCGATCCTGCCGCAGATGCTTGCGAGCGTCGGCGCCTGCAGCAGCTCGCTGGCGTGCTGCGCAAGCGGGTTGTAGCCCGGCGCAAACACGGCGGCAACGCTGGTCCAGAACAGGAACCACGGAAGCGGGACCAGACCCGCGCAGAGAAGCAGTCGGCTGCGGTGTGACACGTACAGTGGTCCTTGTTTGGCCTGCGCCAGTGGGTGGAATCCGTTCAAACGCTGCAGAACCTTCCTACCGCGGGCAGGACGATCTTGAGTGACTACAGCAGTAGTCAGATTGCGCGCGGCACTCGGTAGGTTCAATAGGCAAGAAGTCATTTAAACCATCTAGCGGGTGTCGCAGCGGTTCGGTTGCATGAGCGATCACACATGCCCGATGGGCGAGTGCTGTCGCATTTGCCGCGCCTTACATCTCTGGCGGAAGGTTCTGACGACTCCGTTCCAGAAGTGCCGTTCCGCTTAGCACGCCAAGGCTCTCGCCCCATCCAACGCTATGCGACAATGCCAAAAGCGTCTCGGGTTTTGGCGGCATTGACCCCTACCCCTTGGCATTCCCAACTAAGTCAGGCAACTCTGGTATCGCCACCGAAAACGGGTGGCCGGGCCTCGAAAACCCGAGCTATTAGGATGTTGTTTGCACTTGCCAGCCGGCATCACCTTGCGTGGTGCCGGCTGGCATTCCGTCTGCCGGCTATGGCGGGCGGGGCGTGGGGGCCTCGTGCCCGCCGGTTTCTTCCTAGTAGCCCGGTTTTCGAGCCACGCCCTGTCCGCCACCTTTATCGGTGGCGGCTTCTGCCTGCATGCACGGAGCCCGCCATGACCACACCGCACTCCCCGCCCCCGCGCCCCATCCACGAAGCGCCGTCACCCAAACCTGCGCTGGACCCCAACAGCCTCATCGCCATCCTGCACGCCATCGGCGCGGGCGCTGCGGCCGACGGCCAGTCGTGGCCCGAGCGACATCACCTGCGCAGCCGGCAGATGGCGTTGTCCGACGCCGACTGCGCGCTCACCGGCCAGCGCATCGTGCAGGAGATCCTGCTGGCGGCCGAGCGCACGCGCCAGAACGGCGAGCCCGAGCAGTACGTCGGCGACCGGGTGATGGAGGGGCTGGTGATGGCCGATCTGGCGCTGACCGCCTTCATCCACGAGCGGGTACGGCCCAAGGATTGAGCGCGCTTATGGCGCGGAGTTTTCTGCCGGTGTGCGGGGTGACGAATGAAGAAGAACGGCCTTACCGCTGCGGCGGTGTGCGTCGCGATGATGGGGGCGGTTTGGGCGGGCTGGCCCGAGCCAGCGGGCGATCAGGTGTGGGCCTACCAGAAGCTGCAGCCGGCCGATTACCGCCTGCTGCACAGTGATGCGCTGGGCTTCGTCACTGCGAAGGCCCACGAGGGCTTTGAACTGCACGCGCGCCATGCCGGGGCGACGTCCTTCGAGATCCGCTGCAAGGGCGTGCTGGTGATGGACGTGGAGAACGCACCCTCGCGCGTGCTGATCCGGATGCCTGCCGATGCACGATGGCGGGCGCCGGATATCGAACGCCTGCGCAGCAGCTTCGAGCGTTGGCTGGATCTACACCAGAGCCAGGGGCGGTTGCTTGTGGAAAGCGCGGGGCCTTCGTGGGTTGAGGCGCGGTTTGGGCGCTTCGATGGGTTGGTGCCTGATGAGCAGCGGTGTCTGCTTGGGGGGCCGGCGCACCGCCAGGCCGATCCCACCAACGTCTTCAGCGCTGAAGTGCCTTCGTAGGCTGACGCCTATAGTGGCGCTGCATCTGCACAGCAAGGGGCCGCCCGATGCTCGATCATCAAGGGCGGCGCCAACGTCAGGGGCGGTCTGTACTGACGGAAACCGAGCCGTCTTCCAGCAGGTGGACGCTTACATATGCGTCTGGCGGAGGTATCCGATCGATCGACGCCCCTGCGGGGAGAATGTCCCAACTGGTGATCGGGCCGCAGACTGTCCTATGAACCAATCGGCGGCTATCCAACCCTCGCTTGGCAAGCTCGGCCACAACCACTTCAGGAGGCTGGCGGTCGAAGCCGTTGTAGGCGGTGCACGTCGCTCCCGTCTGGCCAATGGGATACGTTGAACTCTCCACCTCATCCCGGCACCCCGGCAGGCCCACGGCGAGCGAGAGGGCCATCAGTACTCGAATGCACTGCATTTCAGCTCGCTCCTTTCCGCTACTGCCCTGTTGTACGCCTTGCCTGACGCAAGACCTCCGAGACCGCCATCGCAGCGCCGCGCTGCACAGATCATCTGCCCTTGATCCGAATGCTGCACCCTTTGCAGGCAGAAATACCCCTAGACGCATTGCCGGCAATTCCCGATAGTCCCACGCAGATTACCTGCCGCACCATCAAGCGTCTCTCTGCAGGAAACCACACATGAGCCTGGCGCTGGTCCACAGCCGTGCCCGCGCCGGGGTCGATGCCCCGCTGGTGCGGGTGGAAGTGCATCTCTCTGGCGGCCTGCCTGTCACTCAGATCGTGGGCTTGGCCGAAGCCAGCGTGCGCGAATCCCGCGAGCGCGTGCGTGCCGCCCTGCTCTGCGCGCGCTTCGACTTTCCGCAGCGGCGCATCACCTTGAACCTGGCGCCCGCCGACCTGCCCAAGGAAGGTGGGCGTTACGACCTGGCAATTGCGCTGGGCATTCTTGCCGCGAGTGGTCAAGTCGATCCGCAGTCGCTGCTGCAGTACGAGTTCCTGGGCGAGCTTGGCCTGACCGGTGAACTGCGCCCGGTGGCGGGTGCACTACCCGCCGCAATCGCCGCCGCTGAAGCCGGGCGCATCCTGGTGGTGCCGCCGGGGAATGCCGCCGAGGCGGCGTTGGCCGAGCATGCCGATGTGCGTGTGGCGCGCACGCTGCTGGAGTGCTGCGCCGGGCTGGGTAATCCGCGTCTGTTGCTGTCATTTCCACGTAAAAGAGAGACTCAACATTTAGAAACGAGACACCCGAGATCGAAGCCCTCGCACTTGGCGAACCGCATCTCTTTGATATTTAAAGTGAATAACCTGAGGTGCATGCACGGAGGCAAGTGAGATCTACCCAACGCCCTCTGCGACATGAGCAAATGGTTACGGAACGGATGCGGCCGCGTGGCCAGGAAAGCTAGTGCCGCGAGCCATTCACCGAGGAGGCCAACGGGCGCGCCGGGAGCCACTCCCCCGCCTCCAAGCTTGGCAGCTAGATGGATGCAGCCCAGGCCAGACCAGTGAACTCTTCGAGTCCTAGTCTTCGATCCGGCTGCTTTTTCTACCTAGCCATGTCGAAACTGCGCGGAGTTGTGCGCAATATGCCGAAAAACCGAGGCGCTAAGCTCGATCTGGACGCCGAAGGGGTTGCGCTCCTGCAGTCGATCCCGATGCGCGGCAGCATTGAGGCCGGCGTGCCGATCGATCCCACCATCTACCGCTTCTACGAGATGCTGCAGGTGTACGGCACTACGCTCAAGGCACTGGTGCACGAGAAGTTTGGCGACGGCATCATCAGCGCCATCAACTTCAAGCTGGACGTCCAGAAGGTCGATGATCCGGAGGGCGGCGCGCGTGCCGTGATCACCCTGGATGGCAAGTATCTGCCGACCAAGCCGTTCTGATTGGTAGTTTACGGCCCGGCCGTTCTAGGCCGGGCCGTTGCGCCAGTGGGCGTCTCTAACTTGAGGCTCGGACCTCGTTGGCATCGTACACACCCCCCGGCCGCTATTGTCTTTGCCTGCGTGATCCAAGCCCCAGCCGCGCACCTGCTGGGCCGTATGGGTGCCGCCCCCTCCCCACTCGTCGCCGCGGCGCGGCTGCTCCAGCATTTTAGCGGCGCGGGGTCTGCGAGCAGCTAGCGTTCAATGCGCGATAGCCTTACCCGATCAACTGCTGCATGCGTGCCCACGCGCATCTGATCGCCGAGATGATTCGGGCGGGGACTCTACCTCAAGTTGACTGACACCTCATTGCCGCGTGGACCGATGCGTCCATGCGGCTGCTGTTTCATCGAAGACCTCCTCAGCCTCCAGGCTCTCCTGGGAGACAGAGCCGAGTCCAGCCACAGGGATACCGGCAATCAAGCCCTAACGAAGGTCAGGATGGTCTCAGTGCGCATCCGCTTGGACAGGTTGCCGCTCTGAGTAACCGGCAGGTATCGACTTGCTGCTGGCAGATCACGCTCAGCCAAGCTGGCCAGGGTCAAGCCGGCCTGGATTCCTGCCTTGGCTACGCCCTCTGAATTGCTGATGAAAACATCCTTGAGGCAGGAGTTGCCCAGCACATAAGTCGCCGAGCCCCCCTTTCGCAGTACTCGGGCAGCCTGGTGCATCATGCGCTCCAAGTCGCCTGCGTACCGGATGATCATGCGCTGCTGCTTCGGTTCCAGGCGCTCCAAGTCACACATGGCATTTGCGATAGTCTCAGCGATGGAGCACTGAGCGTCGAAGCTTCTTTCGGCACCGATCGTGCTGGAGCGAATCTTGCGCAACTCCCCTACGCTGTGCCCGAGCCATACCAGTGAAAGCCGGTGGCCTCGCATATAGTCGATGGCATTGAGGTACGGCGGTGACGTCATAATCGCGTCGACACTGCTATCGAGCAGCTTGATCGCACGCGCGTCGCCCAGGCACACCTTCACCTGACCGTGCTCGTGATTGGCCGCCTGATTGGATGACAGACGCGTCATCAGCTGCGTCGCAGATCGCTTGAAACCTTCCAAGACATCATAGGAGGACTCAAGGGTCACACGGTGCGGACGGCTATGCGACGTATCGCGAGCAAGCGAGGCACACTGCTCCTTGGTCACAATGATTCGACTGAGAGCGACCTGGAGCATATCCAGCGCTGCGCGGCGCGCGCCTGAGCGAGCTGACTTGCGCCTGCGATCAAAGACAGAAGCAATGCGAGTCAGATCGCGCCGCTGCTGATCTCCGAACCAATAGCGAATGAACTGAATAGTTTCCTCATCCTGCCATGCCAGGCGCACACGCCTGAGATCCACTGCAGCGACCTCTTCCAGGACAGATGCCAACTCCGCCCGCCCCGCCTCAACGTCGAAATGAGAAGTCCATACGCGGCTCATCAATACAGCGAGCGGGTCCATGTCGAAACCGATAGCGCTATGGCCCAGCGACAAGGCTTGGCGAAGCACCGTACCGGAGCCGGCCATGGGATCCAGGACGATGCTATTGGCAGGCAGCGAAACCAAAGAGTTGAGAGCCAACTCAGGCGCCATTCGGGCCGGGAAGGGATGGACAGTGCGGGTTTGCATCTAGATGAGGTCCTCAAGCCTGCCTTGGCTGATGGCAATTGTCGTCATTTTTCGTCGCCCTGGATGAGACCAGCTGACTTGTCCCGCATGGATCGGGCCAAAGACAGCGCACCCTCCAGGGTCTGGACCAGCTGATCCAAGGCCTGAGGGCTGGTAGGCACCTCGGTGGCCTGAGAACCGGTAGCCGTTGAGGCCGCAGACTCACTCACGGAAGCCAGTATATGCATGCAATGCATCATTACTTCGCCAGGAGGTTCTACCTCTCCCTTCTCGTAACGAGACACAACACCCTGAGACTTCCCCAGCCTAATGGCGAACTGGCCTTGTTTCAGGCCTAGCTTGCGTCTCGCCCGACCCACGAGATCCGCAGTTACTGGATGTTTGACCGCTTGCATAATTTGCATGGTATGCATATCCCACCTAGTATGCAAGGGAGGCAAATTCACCTACGATCAACAGACAGGGGAAATCGCTATGGATAGGCAGTTCGTGGACATCACGGATGTAGGGCAGCTGTGGGATATGCCCCTACTCAACGCTCCGGCTGATCCGGAGTGGGATACGCATGCCTCCAAAGAGCCGCGCATCCATCGAATTCATCCTTATCCCGCAAAATTTCCTGCCTTCCTAGCCGAACGCGGGATCAGCTATGCAAGAAGCATTGGCGTGCGGGTGAAGACGGTTGGCGACATCTTTTGCGGCTGCGGCACTGTGGCCCACGAGGCGCGCCGTCTAGGTTTAGGGTTCTGGGGCTGTGATATCAACCCGGTGGCCACCCTGATCGCCCGCACGAAGAGCGCGGACCTCTGCCCACTGGAGTTTCGTAGCACCCTTGATCTAGTCATGCGGCGTGCGCGACGATCCAAGGGCGACATCCAGCTGGCCCCCTCTGCCCGAGAGCGCCTCAATCGCTGGTTCCGGCCAGAGCAGTTTGCCGATCTCGCCAGGATCTTGAATGCCATCAGGCACGTTCTTCCGAATCCATCGCCTCTACAGGATGCTTACCTGTGCACGTTCTCGGCAGTCCTCAAGCCATGCTCTCAGTGGCAGCAGAGAGCCATCAAGCCCACACTGGATGGCGACAAGCTTCCTCCGGACGTCTTCGCCACCTTTCTGAAGCACGCTCTTACTGTCGCTCAGGCCATTGAGGAAGCGGGCGACCTATCCCACAGCCCCGCTGCTGTGGTTGAGCTTGGAAACGCACTGAACGTAGCGCTCCCAAAGCGTCGAGTCGACCTGCTCGTATCAAGTCCACCATATGTCACATCATACGAATATGCGGACTTGCACCAGTTGTCGTCTCTGTTCCTGGGTTACGCAGATGACCACCGGCAGCTACGCGATGGATCCATCGGAAGCACGCAACACGACTTCCGCTTGGCCAAGGGCATCCGGGATCTGAACCGGACTGCGACACGCACGGTGTTCTCTCTCTACGAGCAGGACAAGCGCGCGGCGCAATCAGTCGCCAACTACTTCATTGATATGCAGGCAATTGCGGGCCGTGCGATGCGTATCGTCCGGCCTGGTGGGATCGCCATGTTCGTCATCGGCAATACCCAGTACCGCGGGGTAGACGTGGACAACGCCAGCCACCTCACTGAGTCGCTCCTCTGCGCTGGGTTCAGGACCGTCCGAGCAACAAAGCGAACCATCTCCAATAAGGCGGCCACCCCGTACAGGACACCCACGGGCAAGTTCAGCCGTACGCAGACTTCAAACCATATCTACTCGCACGAGTACGTACTCATGGCACACCGATGAAGCGAACCAAGCCCAAGCCTCTGAAGTTCAGACCCTATGCCCGCCTTCTTACGATGCTGGGTGATCAGCTCATCAAGAATGAGCGCGTAGCGCTGGTAGAACTCATCAAGAACGCCTACGACGCCGATGCCAGCTGGGTGAAGCTCACCTTCAAGAGCTTCAACAAAGACTTTCAGGCAGTCGGCTCCAATGCAAAGATCATCATCGAAGATGACGGCATTGGCATGGACCGAGACATCATCGAGAACCATTGGGTCAACCCTGCCACGCCAGGCAAGTTGATCAATAAGCAATTGAAGCGTCAGAAGACAGCCAAGGGACGAATCGTCCAAGGTGAGAAAGGCATTGGTCGCTTTGCCCTTCTGAAGCTGGGTAGACGCGTTGAGATGACCACCCGCGCCAAGGGAGCCGCCTCTGAACTGACGCTCAACCTGGACGTCTCCGGCTACGACGAGGACTTCCTTCGGAACCAGCAAGGATTGTTCCTTGATGAGCTGAGCATGACGCTAAGCGAGACCGACCCGGCTCAAGAGATTGACCGGGTCAAGGTCCAGCTCGGCGACACTCAGGTTACCCGCAAGCCACATGGGACTCGACTTGAGATCTCCCACCTTCAAGGTACCTGGACTCGCCACCGTGTCAGCAATGTTCATCGTGATCTAGGAAGACTGCAGTCGGTCTTCGACCGAATCATCCGCGACGAAGCTTCGGCCCAGGATGGCACGCCCGCAAAGAGCGGCAAGGGTAAGCCTGATGATTTCAGGATCTACATCTATCGCGACGAAGACCTTGAGTCCTTCGATAGCGACAACGAAGAAATCCTGCAAAAGTTGCTGACTGAGAAGACCGTCTTCCGGATTGAGGGCGCCTATGATGAGGCCGGGAAGAAGTTCGATTTCACCATCAATGACAAGCACCAGACACTGGGCCTGCTCGATCCAACCCTTACAGGAATGAAGATCTATCGGGACATCTATGCGCCCGAGAGGAACTCAAGGAATGAGCTGGAGAGCCGCTTTACGGCGTGTGGGCCATTCAAGTTCAAATTCTATGTCTTCAACTTTGCCAGGGATGCCGCTGAGCACCACCTGCTGACCAAAGAAGACAAGGATCTGATTCGCGAACATCGAATCTATCTCTATCGCGATGGCATTCGCGTCTATCCGTACGGCGACCCAAGCGACGACTGGTTGTTGATCGACGTTCGCCGAGGTACTGTCAAAGCCAGCGAGTTCTTCAGCAACGACCAGACCGTTGGCGTTGTAGAGATCAGCCAGGAGAAGAACCGAGATCTGCGCGATAAGACCAGCCGCGAAGGGCTGGTCGAAGTCGGCGAGGCGACCGACGATTTCAGGGCCATGATCCAGATCTTCCTGGCGTGGGTGCGTAAAGACCCTTACGACAAGCTCGTACGGATCAAGAAGAACACCCTGGATATCGCCGTCCACACAGAGAACGCGGTCGAAAAGAGCCTCAATGAAGTTTCCGAGGCACTGGATGACGACCTACCGGATGAGGCGAAATCCCGCCTCAGTGACGCAAAGCGCAACTACCTCTCCGAGAGAAGGTATCTGGTCAAGCGCGCGGAGGACACTGAGCACCTGGCCGGCGTCGGGCTGTCAGTGGAAGCTGCGTCCCACGATCTGATGCTGAGCATCGGTTCGATGTACCGGATCATCAATGATCTGATGGATAAAACTCGTAGCGGAAAGCCCGTCTCAGCCCAGCACTTGGCTCAGGAATTGACCTCCCTGCGTGGCATGGTCTCCTTCCTCGAAGGCTCGATGACGGAGATGCAGAGGCTGTTCAGATCCACCAAGCAGAAGCGCAAGCAGGTGCGCGTCTCTGAGATCCTGGTGAAGGTACAAAGGCTCTACGCCAGCATGATGGAGAAGCGCGGCATCGACTATCAGGTTCAAACCTTGGGTTCGCCGCTAGTAGCCAATACCACCGATGCGGTTCTTCTGCAGGTGTTCCTGAACCTGTTCGACAACGCCTGTTATTGGCTAGAAGGCCGGAATCCGCCCAAGAACATCCTCGTAGTGCTTGACGGTGACAACGGCACCTTGACCTTCGCCGACAGCGGGCCTGGGCTCAATGCCGAGGATCTGCCCTTCATCTTTGAGCCGTTCTTCTCAGGCAAGGGTGAGGAAGGGCGGGGACTGGGCCTCTACATTGCTCGCCAGCTGCTGGCGAGGCATGAGTACACCATCGATGTCACCCCGACGAAGGAGAAGATCCTGCCGGGCGCCAACTTAACCATTTCGTTTGTAAAGGAATAGGAACGATGAACGCTGTTCGACAGGACCCGGCGCAGGCCGAGTCACAGGGGCTGTTCAAGGGCATTGCGGTAGTCATTGATGATGGGCTGAAGAGGAAGCCGCGCAATGGGCCCGATGGCATTGAGGCCATCCTCGAGGCCATTCACGATGCAGGTGGGCACGCACTTCTGCTGGATGCCTTGCCTCAGCGTGATGAGGAGCTGGAAAATTTCGCCAACGCCGCCTTCTTCGTGATGGACTGGAACCTCCACGGATCCAAGTTGGATGAAGTTGGGGAAGGACAAGATGAAGGCGGTGCGCGCCCTGATTTCCATCTAAGCGGCGTGCACTTGGGTGGCTTGGAAAGTGCGTTTGAGCAGGAGAACGTTGACTTCCTGACCAAGCTGCGTGATCGCCGTCATGCCCCCGTCTTCATCTTCACCAACGAGGACGTCGGTCACGTTACCCAGGTTCTCACGGAAGGGGGACTGATTGGCGATAACCTCGGATCTCACATCCTTATCAAGAGTAAGCGGGAGGTGGGCGCCAATCTTTTCGATGTCCTGGAGGAGTGGATCAAGCAAACTCCATCTGCCCTTGTGCTGAAGCAATGGGAGCGTCATCAGACGCTGGCTGTCAATCAACTCTTCAAAGAATTCCACGACCAGCACAAGTACTGGCCGGTCATCTTCTGGAACTCGTTCAAGAAAGACGGTGTCTCCCCTGCGCCCGAACTCGGTGAGCTGATTACCAGGTTGGTCGAGGCGCGGATGAAACCGTTGACCGCAGATCTCGACGAGTTTTCAGAAGTGGCGATGGAACATTTCGGCGCCAATGACGCGAGGTACCGTCAGGCGCTACATGCAGTTCTGCAGGCTGAGCGCCTCCTGCCTAATGAGCTTCTGGTGCAAGGGGAATACTCAACTGGCGACCTGTTCTTTGATCAGAACGGCGGAGCCCCTCGTTATTTCCTGAACATCAGAGCGGCATGCGACTGCATCAGGCGCGAAGGCTTTGGCCAGCCCGAGCTCTACTTGATCAAGGGCACAATCGTCACGGATGAAGAGCTCGCCAAGCTCGCCCGCCCAGACTTTGGAAACTTCCATGAGTCCGATGTGGAGACCATCGTCTTTGCACTGCACATGGGCAGGACGGTCGTGTTCAAGTATCGAACACTCGCTGTCAAAGCGACCAATAAGCTTCCCGGCGAACGCGTTGGACGGATGCTGGCCCCCTTCTTGACCAGAGTCACCCAGCGATTCGGCGCCTATAGTCACCGTTCGGGGCTTCCGCGTATCCCTGCAGCATTGATGCCACCAGAGCCTCCTGTCGCTGCCGGCACGGGCCCAGCTGCAAATGAGGGCGATCCAAACACCTGCGATTGCGGCTGACCCGACATCGGCCCCGAAAGGGGCCGATGCACTGTAGCTCGAACTAATGATGTCCTTGCTTTCTAGTAGCGTGGCGGCACAGGCGGGCCTCGATCAGGCCTTAGTCGCCGGCGGCGCGAACTGGACCTTGTCGCCGCTCTTCAGGCCGTCCGGAGGGCTGCTGATCACGGTGTCCTTCTCAGACAGCGGTCCGGACTAACTACCTTGCCCATGTCCTTGGCTACCGCCACATCAACCAGGCGCACGGTGGAGTCAGGGCAAACCACGGCCACACGCACGCCGTCCTTGCCAAACATCAGCGTGTAACGATACTCCACGTCCGAGAAGGACAGCGCATCCTGATGACCTCAGGGAAGGCCATGTACTGGCGTGCTACTTCTCGCCCGGTACCCAGCGGCCCGTGCCCATGGTCTTCAGACAGAGCGGACAGCGCGTCGAGATCGAAGCTGCGGAGTTCGCCACCAATGACGGAGAAGCGCATGTAGCGCTATTGCAGGCGGGGCTGGGGATCGGGCAGCATTCTTCGATGTGCGTCAGACCGCTGCTGGAGCGTGATGAACTGCTATAAGTCTTTCCAGGCTGGAGCCGGCCGTCCTTCCCGCTACACATCACCTATCCGCAGGGCGGACTTCGAAGTGCGCGCCTATCGGCGCTCATCGACTGGATGCTTCATCACTGGAGAGATTTGAAGCGGCAAGGGTAAGTGGTGCTTCGCCGATGTCCGCTTCCGGCCAGAAGCGGACACGCACCGCGCTTAAGCCCTGCAACCAGCAAGGGTCTTGCGATTCCGCCGGATGACAGTTTCTGCTGACCCTACCTCGCTCCGCAGGCCGGCCTGAACTCCCTCGCACAGTCATAAGGATGCGGGTTGGAGATGTCGCCAATACCAGCATGCCCGATGAAACGGGCGCGCGCATGAACTGAATCAGGGCGAGCATTTCCAGCCATTGATTGCGCCCACTACAGCCCGGTCCCGCGAAGTGACATCCCCGGCGATTTCAATGTCGTGGCAGAAGAGTACTTGATTTCCTGGGCGTCGGATTTCACCACACGACTGCAAAACTGTTGATCGCAGACTACGAGCGGCCAACGGACATCTGCATCATTCCCCTCGGCAAGAGAGACAGCTCGGCATTCCGGGTTGAACATGACGAGAAACCGACGCTTGTCCTCGGAGTACTCGCGACGCGTCGCCATCAAAGGCCCTGAAGATGTGCTTACTGTCTTTGGAGGCGATCAACGCGCGAACGCCTGGTTCGTGCAGTCCTATGCCATTGAATGCGTCCGGTGATGTCACCACACCCACAGACCCGCTGAGGGTGATGTCAGAGCGAATTCCACCAATCGGAGAAGAAGGTACGTCCCTCCAGAGCCGAAAGCGACCGATACGATACTACCTTTCGAGGAGGGGGAAGGATTCCGATAGTTCGTCCCACGTGGCGCTGCACACTACCGACTCTCCGTTCAGACGCAGAATGTCTCGCACAAAGCGAGATCGGAAACTGATCAACCTCAGCCGGTCAAGTTCGGCCCTATCGCACGGCCCCGGCTCAACATGTTGCGCGGCGTTGAGTGCGGTCGTTGACTTTTCAGCGATCTTTGCTGCGTGCTCAAGCACCAGCACCGCGTGATCATGGAGATGCTTCGCGGCTTTCTGATCAGCGTCTCTCGACGTCCCGCACTTAGTGAAGGCTGAAGGATTCTATTGCTGGCACGTGACAGTCCACGCGGAGGTAGGCTGCGGGAGTTGGGCGCTGCCATCTCCCGCGTGTTGCGTCAGAGTTCTGCCCTGCGAGTGACCAGCGCCAGCCGACGCGTCAGGGCTGGCTAGAGTGGCTAGCTCACTGCTGACTCAGTGTTGCTGCTGGCTGTGGCTTCCTTAGCTCGCATTTCTCTTGCATCAATCAGCGAGCACAGCCGATTGTGATCGTCCTGCATCTCCTTGTTGAAGCGCCTGATGCGGGCCTGAAGTGTTACGGCTTCGCTGTCGCCTCCGGAGGAGGGCGCGTGGTACGAAGCCTTTGGCAAGAAACTGATAAATGCCTGATTCAGTGCTGCCGTTGCCTGGATCTTGTTGGACAGGATAGTGATCTCCATGCTGAGCCGCTGCTCGCGCTCCATACGCTCTGCGACGCTGGCAGAAGTTGTCTGGGCGGATGCGCTCCTCTCCAGTTCGACACGCGTCATTTGCAGCTCCGTGCGCTGCAACGCCAGGTCCTTTCGCTGCAACGACAGCGCGAAGATCAAGGAGGCAAAGGCAAGCCCGGAGAAGAGCGTGTTGACCGCTCCGAACATGTCACCAAATTGCCCCCTGGTGTCCCATCCGGAGCCGAACTTGAAGATCAACCACCCACTCACCGCCTGGATCACGATCACGCCTAGCCCAATTGCTGCAAACGTCGTCCACGTATCTTTACTTGGCTTCTCTAGTGACACTGACATGTCTCCCTGAATTCTAAGTGGTAGGTTGCACTTGCAATTAGTTCACGGCGTTGGCTTCGACGCCCGAAACCGGGTAAGGCTAGCGTCGAACTCTGAAGACTGCGACGGACGAGTTTAGCGCTGCGGCTTGCTCCTGCAAGGAGCGGGAGGCGGCGCTCGCTTCCTCAACCAGTGCTGCATTCTGCTGTGTGACCTCGTCCATCTGAACCACAGCCTGGTTGGCCTGATCGGTACCTGCTGACTGTTCTTGAGATGCGGATGCGATTTCGGCGACCGCAGCGCGAACCTGTCGCATTGACACGACAATCTCATCCATCATTTCGCAGGCACCTTTAACCAAAGCGACGCAGGCGGAGACCTCTTCTGAGGACACGTCGATGAGTGATTTGATGTCCTTCGCCGTTACAGCGCTACGCTGGGCGAGGGTGCGCACTTGGCTTGCTACGACTGCAAAGCCGCGTCCAGATTCGCCCGCTCGCGCGGCCTCAACGGCGGCATTGAGCGCCAGAATGTTCGTCTGGAACGCGATGCCGTCTATCACGGTGATGATATCGGCTACCTTTTTTGAAGACTAGTCCACACGCTCCATCGTGGACACTGCATCGGTGACCGTTGCCCCACCTCGTTCAACGGCAGCCCCTGCCGATCGGACCAGATCGCTTGCGCTACGTGCGTGCTCGGCGTTCTGCTTCACTGTCGAGGCAAGCTCCTCCATCGAAGCGTCGGTCTCCTCCAGGGTGGCTGCCTGCTGCTCAGTGCGGCGAGACAGATCCCTATTGCCCACCGCGATCTCTTCCGAAGACAGTGACATGACCTCGGTGCTGGCCTGGATATGGCCCTGAGCAGGAAAGCGACACCCATCAGACCGGATTTGCCGAAGTGAACTACGCGTCTGGCGTAGGCGCCACCGGCTGGCTGGCGGGCATTGCCGCGCAGCAGGACCGGTTCCGTTCCGCTCGATACCCGCAGTTTGATTACCGCTACACAGTGCCGGCCCTGTTCGTGCAGGCCGAGCAGGCGCTGCGCGATGACCTTACGCTTTCCGGCAGTGCGCGCTGGGATGATCACAGTGCCTATGGCGGGCATTTCAGCCCCTGCGTGTCCTTGTTGTTCCGCCCTGACGAGTGGACCCTGCGCGCGTCAATCGGCAAAGGCTTCTATGCGCCTACACCCTTCGTCGAGCAGATCGGGGCCGCTGGCCTGTCACGCCTGGAGCCGCTCACCGGCCTTCGCGCGGAAATCGCTACAACCGGGTCCATCGATGCAGGCTATGTGCATGGCCCCTTGCAGGCCAGCGAGGCCGATCGGATCGCCGCGTGGCGTCGACCAATGCTGCGACTGCATCCACCCGTCCAGCGCCATCACCGGTACCGCGTTGAACAGAATCATCAGGATCGGCGTCAACCAGGCCCAAGGCAGCCAGCCGCGGGCCGGATCCGGCGAATACAGAGCAACGGGGGACATGCGGGGCTCCAGTCGACGTGGTTGCCGCAGCACACTGCCATCCGCGCGGGGGCGTGGCAACCCGGTTGCGACCAAGCCACAGAAGCTGCCGATGAATCACCCGGATGGCCGACGAAATGTCGCAGAGTCGTCGCCTGAGGCGTCCGATTCGGTTGGCCCATCAGATCAATCTTGGCAAGGCCGAACAGGCTGGCGAAGAAGGGGGGCAGGCGGCGCACCTCCGAACTGCGCCAAGGCTCGCGTTCACCGACCATGTCGGGTAGTAGACCCTTGAGGTAGAGGGCAGCGGCGTCGAGGTCGTTGATACAAGCGACCGTAACATCGGCATTTGACCGTAACACGTATCGGTGACGGTCAAATTTACCTGTTACCGTCCCGTGCGCGTTCGACCCCGTTACTGAGGCCGGCCAGCGCGCCATTCAGAACCCAGTTGCTCCCCTGACCAATGATTCGGCGCTCACGGAGTGCCGCCGCATCCAGCAGCACTGCCAACCTTAATGTGCGGCAAGGATCGCAGTGGATCGGTCAGGGCTGGAATCTGAGCAATGCGTCCGTGGATCCCACTAGCCTCTGAACGGTTACCGCCGATTCCACCGTTTCTCAGCTTGTTAGCAACCGCGGCAGAACGCACTCACTCCGCCCGCCGGCAATGTCTTCAGGCAGCTGTGAGAGGCTTCCTATGGGGGTGGCAACGATGGGGTGCTGGCAATGAACACGAGACTGGCTGATGACGCCTCCCCTGCTGACCAACTCGTGATCAGGGGTGAAGCCGGGACCTGCCAGACCCGGCTAGAGGTCGCCAATGCAGGCGGTGCGGGCGCCCTCACCATGGGTGCTGGCATTCGCGTCGTGGCTGCACTGACTGGCGGCAGCACCTAGGCGGGGGCGTTTGTAGTGCCTGCGACAGTGCTCGCGGGAGCATTCGAGTATCGCCCCCATCGCGGCGGTTATGCCGTAGGTGCATACGACGAGTAGTTCCTGCGCTCCTGACCGCCGCCTACAAGCTTGGTAGGTAGGTGGATGAAGCCCAGGCTCGACCAGTCAACTCTACGAGTCTTGGTCTCCGATCAGACTGCTTCTTCTGCCGAACCGTGTCGCAATTGCGCAGATTTGCGCGCACTATGGGGGGGAATCGCCCTAATGAGCAGATTTACGCGCATATGAAGGACAGTCCAGCCCAGTCACCGGAGGAAATTGCCGAGGCATTAGGACAGCGCCTGCGGACGAAAAGACTCATCAAGAATGTCTCTCAGACAGTTCTGGCGGACAAGGCAGGCATCTCGCGCAGAGCACTGGTACAGCTGGAAGCTGGAGAAGGATCGACCGTGAGAACGCTCGTCTGCGTACTCAAAGCGCTAGGTCTGGAGGAACAAATTGGCGCAATCGCTATAAGCCCAACAGTTAGCCCAATGGCTATGCTCAAGACGAAGCGCCTGAGAAGACGGGCGAGCTAACTGGCGTCACTCCTGGGCACCCTATCTTGAAGTCAAGGGCAGCTTGGACTGACGCAGGACTCGTTGGATCTTTCAAACCCGCAGCGGCGAAGCGGATCGACTTGCGGTCGGGCTAACAGCGTGATGCAAATGGTCCATCCACCTGAGGCCTCAGAGCATTCTACTGAGTTAGATCGAGCCAAGATCGTGCACGACTGCCTGCCCCCTGCGCAGGACTGCTGCCAAGACATGACCACCTGCGATCTGGCGGCCTGTTATCTTGTTCAACCACGCCGCTTGTATGCGACTAGATTGCAGAACAGCCTCGGGGGAAAAACTATCCTCCCTCCCCTGCAATGGCTGACCCGGGGACGCTAACCCGCCCTCAAGCGGCTGGACGACTGCGGGCGTCGCACTGCTCTCCTTTGCGTATGCCGTTGCAACCATCCGGCCAGCCCTAGGCGACCAGCCACCCAGCACAATTTCGGATCCCAGAGCATTCGGTTGAATCCCCGCCCCCAGCGCCGCGTGCTCGTATCCTGGCCAAAGCTGGTCAATTACCAGGCCGAGTTCAACGCTCAGTTGTTCCATTGTGAAATCTGCTCTGAAGCTAGCCTGCAGGGAGAGTTCGTAGATTCTCAGGAAGAACTGGGAACTGCCTCTCGCGGCCAGGACCAAGTTGTGCTGGGGAATAAGCAATAGCTTCGCGCCAGACGACTTCCTGCCTGTACGGGCATCTTCGGCCAAGGTGTCAACGGCCACAAGGAGCTGATCTGGACACAGTAGAACGTTGAGAATGCTCAAAGCATATGCTCCTTCGGCTTGCGCGAATATCGCGCCGATAGAGACTGATGTTTACAGGCCCCATGGCAGTTGCCGTCGAGTGCAGCCCACGCGCCGGCAGGCGTCACTTCGATCCCGCTACCGCATGCTTCGACTCCGCGGCTACGGGCGATCAGCAGCACTCGAACCGCCATGATTTGGGCGAGGGGTGTTCGTAGCCGCCGATTCACTCGGTCGGCAACCGATACATCTGACCGGGTCCATGCGTGCTCAGAATAGGGCATGCCAGTCCCGAAGACGGCTGGTTGCAACTCTAGATGCAAGCCGCTGGCACACTATCGACTGGCATGTAGATTGGTCGGAACTCACCGCAGTTCGCCTGTCCTGACTCACATAGCGAGCGGGGGCAATCCGCGAACGTCGGTCGCTCCGCTCGCGCGACACAACACTCGCGGCCAGCGCCCGATGTGGGCGGTATCGTGGCTTGGTTTCCTGAACGGCCCTCGGCGCGGGCAAGCAGAACCAAGTTCATGAATTCGGCTTAGCCGCAAGGAGGTCGCATACGCGACCCTTCCAAACAGCGATCCAAAAAGTGCCACGCCTCACCTGGGGCGTGGTGCGGGGCCACATCAGCAGCGCGCAGGCCCCTTGGGCGGTGCCCACTGCCCGACTCGTCAAGTCGTCCATAGCCGTGACGCACCGCGGTACCGCTTTCGGTAAGCGCCCACTGCAACTTGATCAGGCGATGCTCGCGCTTTCTCTTTCATTTGCCAGGCGGTGAAGAAGTACTCCATCGCGAGCGCTTGACTTTTCCGAAACGCTGACGTACGGTTCTGCCCGGGCAATAGCCCAAGTCGGAAAAACCGACTGAGCTGCTTTGGACTCAAACACTTCTACGTCCTCCAGTTGCAAGCGGAGTGTCCAAGAAGAAACCAAAGCCGGGACATAAATCCGCTTGCGAATTGTGAGAACCTACATGCTAAATTTTGATAGCGCGGCCCCCTATGACTTGGCGGACCAACTGCGCAACCTCGCGTCCCCTTACTTTAAGGTCAACCTGCTTCAACTACGGCAGGCCGTTGTCCGCGGGATGGGCCTAGGCACCATAGCTGGCTGGGAATTGCTGGCACGTCAAGAACCGCAGTGGCGCGCGCAGTCCTTTGACTACGTCGCCTTCGCCGAGCGTTTGGCCGATCTGACCGGCTCTTGGGACACCGCGCAGGCGCTGTGGTCGTTGGCCATAGGCGTGCGGCTGGACCTAGCAATTACCAAGTACCCCTTGTCAAGACAACGGATCGAAAAATTCACCGACGTTCCGTACGAGATTGAGGCGAAACTGGTGGATGTCGATCCGCAGATTGTCGGTTCCGACGCCTTCATTCTGCTCCCCGAGTTCTACTCTGGAAAAGGCTGGGAAAAATTCCGCGTCGACTCGGCACACTGGCACCGCGCTCCCTTGGAGAAGGCCAATATGCGCCCGGCAGATCGGGCATCGGGGCGCAATACGCGAGTTGCCAAACTGAAAGATGCCACCTGGACCGGCGGACTGTTCGTCTACTCGCACGATGACCAGCAAGATGACACCGACTGTCGTCGCAATGTCACTGCGGCACTGTCGCGCAGTTTGCTCTCCTCAGTAGCGCCTGGCCTGCAGTGCACGATCTACCACCCGGAACACTATGACGAGGGCGCGTACCGAATCGTGGTTCGGCTGAGTCCGCCGATCATCAAGGCAATTGCTTCGTCGACTTTCGCCTTCCAGCTGCCGCGACCGCAAGGCTGGAGTCTCATGATGGAGCACGCCAACATTGATCACAGGGAAGGTCGCCCAACTGGAAGCGTGGGTGGCAAGTTTGTCGACGGGCTCTGGCTCTGTGACCTTTACCCTCATGGCGATCCGACCAATCCCCGTGCGGAGCTCAACAAGGTCAAGTCAGGGCTGCTGGGGACCATCTATAAGCAACTTGAACGCCACGGAGTTCGCTTCGTTGAGCACATAGCTCAAGCTCAAACCTAAAGCGGAAGCCTCCGAAAAGCGTACGCCACTGACCTTCAAGAAGATGGCGCATGGCGCCAAGCGGTGAGTCCAGTCGTTGGTCGCAGGACGTGATGTAGGGCGCAAAGAAGGCCCCATTGCTACTGCTTGGCGCGGTTTGGACGTGGTCCAGGGAGACGGGAGCAACGTGGCTCCCGTCTCTGAGCGACAGTCATCCGAGTATAGAAGATACGACTCTGGGCCTGCAGACCGGTTCAGCGCCTCGTTGAACCTTCTGTTCGCCACGATCGCTCGGTTGAGCGAGCGACCGGGGAGAGCAAGGCTCTGGATGGCTACGGGCATCAGCTTGTGAACTGATGACTTGCAATGCCTGAGCAGTGTGCTGAGGAAAATTGCGGATGAGGCGACTTCGGGCCTCAACGGCGAGGATCGGACCGAAGCTCGGTTTCTCCCAGCGCCATTTGCGTTCCAAGTCCTGCATCGAAGACCCCAATGGGTAGCGGACCTCTCTTGTGCCACCGACGATTGGGTAATCCAAAGAGTCGTGAATGTGGCCATGGATCCAGAGATCAGACTCGCCGATCATCGATCCCAAGTCTGAGGCGAAGTCAGCCGAGAGCGGATGATCACTGTAGCGATCCAGTGTGGAATGTCACATGGCTCGTTTCTAGCCTGATCGATCTCTTCCTTTGGCGTATCAAGGTTCTTTCGTGGACGTGTGGCTCTTGAGGACATAGATCACCGACAAGTTCTCAATGACGCGCTAAGGCCCAGCCACTGATCGCTTGCCAACTTCGAGATCACCGGCAAGTGCAATAGCGTCAGGTTGCCTTCGCTCCAAAATGGGCGGAACTGCGTATAACCCATCGCGGGCCACCGCGGGCGCGTCCCGCCACACTTCGCGATGCAGATCGTCGACGCAGAGTGACCTCACGACTTCATACCCTCCCGCCGGCAGGGCGGTAGAGAGCCAGATGCCAAGGCCTCTATCCGCTCCTCTAAGCATCGCTTCGCAATCAGGAGCCCCTCATCCTCAGCCAGGTAGGGCGAGCCGAACAATGGTACTTCGACCCACAGTACCTCCTGACCTGGATGGACATAGGCCGCGTGGTCATCAAACAGAAGGGCTTCTCCCAGAGTTGGCGATACGAACGTCAGATCCTTGGTGCGACCACTCCAAGTCGTGTAAGCGAGCTGGACGAACCAATCCGGCGCCTTGCCCTCCGAGACTAGTAATGCGGCGATCCGACGAAAACGCATCTCGTCCACCGTCGTGAACATTACAAGCTGATCGAACTGTCCCTGCGCGTACTGTAAGAACTCGTACAGTCCCGGCCGCGGGATCTGACTGACAGCATTGGAGATCAGGGTGCCCTCTAGGTCGAGGGCCAGAATAGATGGACGCATGTGCTAGTCCTCGGAATTGGGCATATCCACCCTATCTGTGGCCTGTCGCCCCGGCTGAGACTGGCCGTCGTCATAGGTCCTGCGAATGGTGCGCCAGCCAGCGCCACCTGTCCACGGCGTGAGCCTGCTGGTACGCCCCCTCCCAGGGGTTCAGATGCGCTCATTGAGTGCATCACCAGCCAAGCGGCTCCACCCAGGGAGCCGCATGGTCAAATGTCCGAGTAGCTTTCGGCCTCCTTGAGGCTCTTCTCGTACGCAGCGATCTGCTTGCCATAATCGCCGGACAGATAGGGCTTATCACTGTAGTCCAAGGCTGTGGCGGGAAGGGCTTGGAGCACCACGCGACGCTGGGGAGCATTGCGGATCTCCAAGGTCGTCCACGACTCATCGCCTCTCACAAATCCGACGTTGAATGTGGCGTCACGCTGCCGATCTGCCGCCAGCCCCCCGACCGAACGAAAGTCGCTAGTCAAAGTCGACACAGCCACCGGCGTATCCGAGCCATTCAGGTAAAGACTGGCGCGCCAGTTGATCTGACTCAGCGGCAGCTTTGAAGCATTGATCAAGGTAGCTCTGATCGTCGGCTTGATACCAAAGAACCCGCTACTGAGGGTTAGCTCGGTGTCCCTGGCGATGACCTTGGCTAGTTCGTCCATCGTGGCAGCCTCAGCGGCGGCCTTGGCCTTCAAAGCTTCGATCTTTGATGGGTAGGATTGCTTGACCTGCTTGACCTCACCCCGAATCACCTGACGAACTGACGCATTGAGATAGGCCTGATGGAGCTTGGGCAAATTCATGTCCGACACGGCCCAATTGAACGCAGCCCGCTCGTGCTCACTCAGCCCCTTGCTGATCTGTTCAAGTCCGGAGTTGTATTCCTGCTTGGACCCACCAGTGACCAATGCCTTATCCGCTGCGCCACCGCAACCAGAAAGCGCAAGCACCATGGTTAGCGACAGCCCCACCAGCGCCGCCGCTCTCGATCTAGAACTCATCTGACTCACATCCGCCCCTGTTTGAGAGGCCTAAAGATATCTGGTTTTTAGATATCTGAGAACTAGATATAGCTTCAGAGGCCGCTCAAGCAAGGCGCGCCTGTGGCCAAGTCGATCCATCGCAAGGAGTACATCGCTCTGATCGAGGCTGTGCGCAGCGCCAGGATCTCGGCTGGCCTGACGCAGGCCCAAGTGTCTGAGCAGCTTGGCAGAAGCCAGTCCTTCATTAGTGATGTCGAACGCGGCAAACGTCGTTTGGATATTGTGGAACTGCGTGACATCGCCCAACTGTCTGGCCTGACACTGGCAAGCCTGGTCGCTGACTTTGAGAGCCGCCTCAAGGCTTTTCACGGCTAGCCGCGTTCCCGCCACCCGCTCGTCTTGGGACTATCCAAGCCCTCAGCTACTACCGCAACCTCAAGTGCAGCGCTCAGAATGTGCTCAGCCGAGGCATACCGTCGCGCTGGTAGTGCAAGGATTCAAGGAAAGGCCTTAGGTACATTCTGTCGGTCCAATTCTTCAATTGGCAGAGAGATCACGGGGTGCTGTGACCTTGCTAGATTGCCGCGAGTGGTGTCGACTGATCACCCATCGGGCAGTCGCTTGGACGTTCACTGGCAGGGAACCTGCAGATGCCAGTAGCGAGATGGCGTCCATCGCCGGCAACGACAACTTCACCCGCAAGTTGGCCAATGCAAAGCGAGGGCGCATTGAGTTCAATGTCTAGCAGCAGGGAACTATCGTTGGTGACCTCGATGTTAGCGGCTTTGATCGTAAGCGCCTTGCCTCATAGTACTCAGTGCATTTCAGTCTGATCTGGCCCATCGATAGCTGGTGATTGGGCATCTAGCCGTCCTTCAGCCTCCAAGTACTCTCGGATCGCGGCCAGATCATCGACACTTCCACTGCACATGAGCGCTAGAGCTGGGGCACCGTTGAACAATCTTGCGTTGTTGGGCCGACGGATCCAGCCATCAGCCTGTGTCCGGTTGGGAAATATTGTGTGTAGCGCTCGATAGATGCCCAGAACGTAGCTAATCCTTTCGAGAGCCTCCTGCTGGAGTCCCTCGACAACCCCTGTCTGTGCCAATGCGAGAACAACATCTTCGGGCTGGCCAAGAACTGCACCCTGCTCAACTATGCTCAGGGACCATGCGTTGGCGATCTGGCTGAACGATCGCAGGGCCGGCCCAGCAAGGGCAGAATCGATGCCGACAATACGCATGCTCATTCGCTCAGCCTGTGAAGTCACTGCGCACATGCTACCGCCAATTGGTTCGATCAATTGTCCACATTGAAAGGACAATGGGCCCCGATCGCTGGCTCTCATGAACGAACGGCCGTCCTGGCCGTGAAGAATGAAAACTCAATTAACGAGACTGCGTACCGCTAATGATGGAGAGGCCCCCCGTGTACTGGCCGCATGACTGATCTAACCGACTTCCCCGACGACACCCGCGTGTACTTCATCCGTTACATCGACGGTTACACCCAGCCACACAAGGGAACGGAGTCCACGTCTGTCAGGTGCTACTTGGCGCCCATTCCACATGGTTGGGGGTCAGATCCATCTAAACTTGATGATCGTCAGATCGCGCGTCTGTTCTCTGACAAGAATCCTGAGGGTTTCATCTGCACCATCTTCGCGGGGTCACTAGCAACCTACGTTGCAGGGCAATGCTTCATCCGCGGAGAGGATGGCAGGGGTGTCTATGCCGGAATGCTGACTCCGAAGCAGCGAAAGCTGGGCAATGCCTTGGCCTTCGGCGAGGAGTCCAGGCTGTACAAGGAGTACGAGGAAGACCACGAGAGCGGGCTATTCCCGTCCACCAAAGTTGGGGAGCGCTCCACGGGCGAGGCCGTTGTCGCACTTCCCCAATCCCAGTTGTACCTTCAGGAAGCACTGAATTTCGATTCCAGAATCCTGGTGGCCAGAGACACGAGGAGCCGAGACGAGCAACATCAGATTGAGTACATCATCCCCAGGACCGTGATCTTCCGGGCGTTCTACGCGTTCAATTCCACCATTGCAGACATCTTCACCGCCGGGCCGTGGAGTACCGTCAGGTCCAAGGCCATTTCCGAGCAGGAGTTCGCCGGACACGTTACCGGCATCGATGAGCAAGGCGGCTACTGGAAGATCGTACTTGCGTTGGGCATGACGTTGGATGATGGTCCAATGATGGCCCTCTTCCGGTTTGATCACTATGCAGAGACCCGGGCCAAGCGCATTCACGAGCCCATTCTGAGAGCCCAACTGGACGCTGCCACCTGGGGCGCCGAGGAGTCGCGTTGGTGCTCCAGTGCCGAGATCCCGTTGAACCCGTTCTTGGGACCATACAAAGGCACCGTATCTGGCTACTTCTTGAACCGCCGCAAGGACGGCGGGTTCGCCGGCAGGACTTTCCTGGTGACAGCGATTCACCAGATGTCCTTCTCAAAGCGACTCCCGGCAATCGCTACGATCCTGGTCAATGATGCCACCGAGGGTGAGAAGGTCATTCATACGGGAGGACCTAGGCCACACAACAATGGTAATAGGCCTCGATCGCCTCGTCCTAATGGCAAACCGACGGTAGACACGCATGAGGCTACCGAGCGGAAGCCAGGGTTTGATATGCCCTCCATCTCCTTCGCTTTCCATCCGAAGCCAAAGATCATCCGGCTCAAAAAGGATCAGAGCTTCAAGTACAGTTCCAAGCGAAAGAAGGACAATGAGGAGCCCACCACAGAGATTTCTGGCGGCCGAAAAGCCGGCAAGCAAGAGGATCTCAGCCACGCCCACAGTGCCCATGAGAAACGCGAGGCATCGGAGTTGCTGACTGAACTGATGGCGATTCTGAAAGTACTCAAGACGAAGGGGACCATTGCAGAGTACAGGGTCGTCGCCCCCGTTGACTCCGAGCAGCGCGTCCAAGTTGGCGCCTACCCTTGTTGGAACTTCCTGGGCGAGGACGAACGCAAGGAAGTCCGCATTGGAAAAGCTGGTTGGGGAACGCGATCTTGGATGTACCTTCAGAAGGCAGATTCACACTACAGAGCCCTCGCTCGCACAGCATTTGTAATCAGACTGTCGCTGCCCAATGGCCTTGCGGGCCTATGGATTGAGGTCGAGAGAAGAAGCAAGAGAGACAAGAGCAATGAGTCCATTGCGTCGGCGTTTGTCGTTTCAGACGATCTCGCTATCCGAGCAGAGACGCAGGCTGCACTCAGCATCATCCGATCGGTTCAGGGCGCCTCGCTAGCCAAGGCATTTGAAAGGAAAGGACGCGTCTGCTACACCCACCCTCACTACATGGAGAAGCCAGGTAGCGATAAGTGGAGCTTGGCGCCATTGGAGGCCTTCCTGAAATCGATAGGCAACGGTCAGGCCCAACCATAGCTTGGTCGCACCATGCACCATAGCCCCCCCTTCCGCTACGGCGTCTCCCCATCGATCGCGATCATTGCCACCGAACGCATCAGGTAGAGGAGAGCTTGCGTGACCGATGCGGCCATGGCCCCAATGAACCTGTTAGGCTTGATCGACTCGGAGGTCAGTTCAGGGTCAAATCTGCCCGTCGATTAGCGCTAGGCCGCTCCGGATCAAGCCCCAAGAAGGCGCCCGAAATCCTCTCAAATTATTGAATTTTCAATATTTTTCTCAAATCAGCCAAATTTTTTGGGCAGGCAAACGGCTCCTAACTGGGCCTAGGTCACAAATTGACACCCCGTTCCCGATGTCCGATACTGCCGGCACTCGGCTCGAGTGATGCATCGCTCGCCGAGACTGACTGTCAGTGCACCGAATCGATCGATGCTGCACTGATGGAACTTTTATGGCGCCCAAGGGCCGGAAGAGTGCTGCTAGGTTCTCTCGTCCGGACGACGTCATCGAAGGTTGGAACTTAGCTTATAAAAATGAACGTTGATGTTGGAAAGGCCGTTACTTACTATGGGTAACGGCCTTTTCGTTTTGGCATCCAACAAGGAATTTGGTGTGGAAAGCGCAGCCATTTGGAAACCCATCCTCCAGCAGATGTTGAGAGGTCAGCCTCCCGAACCTGCAGCTCGGCTCCTTCAGCGGTTGGCCAAGAGCCCCGAGGCCAAAGCACTTGGAGGCTTTGACTACAAGCGGATGGGCTTTCCGCGGTTCAAGAATTTCCTGGATGCCTGCTCCGACGTTCTGGATCAGCACATCAGCGCTCATGGCGACATGCTGGTCTCGCTCCGCGGAACCAAAGTTGATGCCCGCTCGGAGGCAGTGCGTCCGGCTCCTTCTTCAATTCGAAGTGACGTCTGGATAGCATTCTCCAACCCCGATCCCAATCGCATCAGGTTCATCAATCGCACTACCGGCGAGGTCATGCACCACGTCTTGGCTGCCGGCGAAACGGTAGATGGCATCCGCCCGGGCCAGGACTGGGTTCAGATTGAACCGGTGGCTGCAGACGTCCAAGCCTCCTGGATGCGCGAGTTTGCAGCACAGACTGAGGGCGTCAATCCGGAGGACCATGCAGTACTCGGACAGTCGTACAGGACTTACGCCAGCGCCGTCTTCGCAAAGGAACTCGGCCCTCTAGGCAAGCAGTGGACCAAGTTCCGCACTGCAAAGATGGTCGAAGCGATTCAGAAGTGGTCAGCAAGGGTCAACATCGCCCTGGCAACACTCACCCCTGCGGCTACCAATCGTTCAGAGGCAACTGCGGTTGAAGCACCCAAGCAGGAAGCAGTCACCTCTGGCCTGTCTGCCAGAGCGCGGGCGCTCAAGCTCATGGATGCCCTCACCGACGAAGAGATATCCAGCACTCTGGTACCGCTCATGGCTTCGATCATCATGGTGAAGGCACAGCGCTAGCAGGAGATCCAAGGATGGCAATCTTCGTAATCGGACTTCCAAGCAATCTCAGAGCACGCTTCATCGCGGAAGCCGCTCGTCAGGGGCAGAGGCCAGAACTCAGCTTGGTTGTGAAACAGCAGTACCGTTATGAATTCAGTCCTCCCAACGGTCAGTGCGTTGCGGACCTGAACAACTTTGCCATGCAGGAAGCCTGGCCTGACCTTACGGTCGTAGTTCTGCCATACGTAGCCCTCCCCCCGGAGATGAAGCCCGAACTTCAGGTGCTGGCCGATGAAGGCGTCAGGATCATTCGACCTGTTCGTGGCGAGAATGGCTGGCCTCTTCGACTTGTGGGCCAGGAGGCGGACGACGATTTCACTGGCGAGGTCTACAAGGCGCTGGTGGAGCAACTCGGCTGGGCGACTACCACAGCATCCCCCGCCGAGAAATTCCGCAGGTCAGCTCAGAAGTATGGCGACTATCAGATCTTGGGGGATGCCCTGGACAAGTGTGATGACATCCACCACACAAGACACCGATTTCTCAAGACCTCGGCGGAACTCTTGGAGAAGTTTTGCAAGAAGCGCGGTGCCGTCCAGATGGGACTGGCCAGTTACTTTGGTGATCGCGGCGTGGACCTTGCGACGACCGGTGGCGTCAAGACAACCATCTACCTCATGAAGTCGGATCGCATCATCGAGAAGAGGTCATCGAACATGCACCTCAAGGAAGGGGATGCGACAGCGCCAATTGCGTGCCCTCGCATCTACTTCCAGCATCTCGACCGCGATCAGCAGTTCCGTCTGTTCCTCCTCTACGTCGGGCCTCATCCGCCCAAGGATCTCATCCAGATCACGCGAAACGTCCAATGGGAGCATGGCTAACCTGTGCATTCAGGCTAGCCACCAACAGCCGACCGACCGGCAGCCAGGAGAAGGTACTTGCAAGGGAAGGATCTGAGAGATTTGCTTGAAGCACACCCTAATGCCAAACATCACCTGAGCGACGCAAATGACTACCTAGTCAGCTATCGCTTCGACACGGGAACTGAGGTCGCCTTCGACCCACGCACAGTCAAAATGTGCTCCGTTTTCTTGGCTAAGATGCCGCCTGCTGGGCTCTATCACCCCGATGACCTGGTCATCTACGAGGACGACGATGAGCCATCAAGCGCGCTGCGTCGAGTCTCCACCAAACTTGCATCCACTCGTCCCTTGTATCGTGTCAAATTGAAGGACCCCGACCTGGCCAAGGAACTCTTGGACTGGGCAAGGCTGGCCTAGCGGGCCCGCGATTGGACATAGCGCCACGTACAAGTGATCGGCCAGGAGAGAACATGGAACTGAGCTGGGTACAGTCATTGGTCGACAACCAAGTGCAGGAATCACTGTATCTGGAGCTCAAGAGAGGCGATGCCCTCTCGCCTCAGAACAACAGCAAGACAGAGATGATCAAGGACGTCACTGCGCTCGCGCATGCCAGTGGCGGGCACCTGGTCTACGGGATTGAGGAAGAGCCAGTCAATGACATTCCGGCCGCAGCACGACTCCGGCCGATCACTGATAGGAAGCTCAACAAGGACTGGGTGACCAAGGTCATCACCGACAACACTTCGCCAAGCCTCACCAAGTTTGAGGTCTTCGAGTTCCCAGTGGACGGCGGCAGGGTCCTTGTCATCAAGGTAGAAGAGGCTTCCACCGCTCACCAGAATCTTCTGGACTACCGCTATCATCAACGAGTAAACACGGTGTCCCGGTTCATGGCGGACTTCCAAATCCGCGACCTGATGTCTCGTCGCTCATCACCAAGTTGCGAAGTCCGGGTTCGTCTGGAACGCATTACCATCAATCGCGACAACCATGTCTACCGGCTGAGAGTCGAACTGCTGAACACCGGTATGGTTTCAATGGAGAAGTGGTGGATTTCCATTGATGTTCCAAAGGAATGCCTCGCTGGACTGACGTATCCTCAATCGGAACTGCGAACCCACCCCCGCTTCGGCAAAGTTGTGCGCGAAGTTGATAAGGGCGGCTTCGACTTCATCAGGTTCTCCTGGGGAGACCCCTTCTTCGATGGCGATCGTTACATTCTCCACCCTGGGCAGTCACTAGATTTCGGGCCGAACAACGACTCGATCCATACTCAAGCCCCCCTGCCCCCCATAGTTGTCGAGTTCAATGACCGAATCTTCCGCAGCTTGGTACATCGAGCGCCGGAGCTGCAGTGGACGCTGTACACCAACCATGGACAACCCGTCTCGGGCTCGTTGCCATTCGAGCAGTGGTGCAACTTCTGAGTGAAGGACCCGATTTCCTTCTAGCTGGAGTGCCTCACTACGACTAAGTGCGGCACTCAAGAGATAGAGTAACCGTCCAGAGCAAGCGAAGCCGGCAGCCGCTCAAGTGTCAGATTGGACTTAGGAGATGTCGATGGCCTCGGCAGTACTGAATGTGCCTGGTCATGTTGTCGCGCGGTCGGCCACAGAGCAGTTCCAGTCTGCCCTCCGTAGTGAACGTAGCTTTCGGTGCCAGACTGCGAAGCTCAAATAGCACTTATGCCTCTCTAGGACTTGGCTGCCGCGACCACACAGCAATACTATCTGCCAGCGAATGAGACTGCAGTTGGGGGGAGTACACCATCCGGCCAAAGTGCCGTGAATGTGACGGGTGCCCCCTGAAGCACGCTCCCGCAGTTCCCCGCAAGTTGGTCTAGGCAGGACATGACGGCGCATTCCAACCGCGAGCGGATGAGCGGAGCCACACTAAGAAGATTACTACCGATCTCCGCATACAAGCGGACGCTACAAACCGTCAGGCCTGGGACCGTTTGCTGATCTGGAACTCTGCCGAATGGACGATCCACCCGGACTGGATTTTGGGTGGTTACCGTCATAGAGTTCTGCCAATTACAGGGGAAGTAGTGAGACAGAAATGTCAGATCGTTCGATCTTCGTTGCAAAGCTGGACGACAGGGCAGTAATTGAGGCCATCAGGAAGGTCCAGATGGATTTCCCCAGCCAACTTTCGGTGGTGTTCACTAGCCAGTTTGGCGAGGTGTCTGGTGAGGATCTTTCCATGTACATGGAACCGGGTAGCCTGGCACTGCTTAACGTTGAGCTTGCCATGGACAAATGCTCATGGACATGGTTCCGACTTGGCCCCCCTGATTCCAAGACCTATCCACAGGCTGCGGAGTACGACAGGATCGCGTTTAGTATTAACCAATACCAGACGCTCGCTCCGAAGGAAAGATCGGTTGCTCTTGGCGTTGATCGAATCCTGAAGCTAGCCTTTCAGCAGCCGTTGACCGAGATCGACCCTTCTTTGCCACTCAATTTGGCCACGGGTCGCGAGGTACTTCAGGCGCTACAGACGGCATCTCAGAGACTCCTTACAGAGACGGCGGAACATCGGACGAAGCTGGAGATCGACTTCGCGGCCAGGGAAGCCGCGCGGGAGGAACGCTTCAGCCAAGTTCGCCAGCAGGATGAGGACCGCCTCCGTCAGGAGCGAGAAGCCGCGCAGGTCGCACATGCAGAGCGAGTAGCCGCGCTGGATCTTCGCGAAGGTGAGCTGGACTCGCTTAAGAAGACTCTGGACGATCGCAACAACACTCACGTCAGACGTCAGATCCGCTCCAGTCTCCTTGATCTTACTAAGGAGCGCCTGCTGAATTTTCGCGTTTCCCCCGAGACCCGAACCCAGTACATTCTGGTGCACGCGGTTTGCTCGGCGGGCATCTTGCTCCTGTTAGGGCTCGCGGCGGTCACGGCTGTCGAGTTCGATAGCAAAATGCCACCGACTGCATTCGCGCTCTCTGCCGCACGATCCCTGCTGGCTGGTGCGGCCGCAATCGCCTTGGGTGCGTGGTATTTGAAGTGGTTGAATCGATGGCTTCAGAGGATCGCCGACGCCGAGTTCAAGTTGCAACAGTTCCGCCTGGACATTGAGAGAGCATCTTGGTTGACCGAGACGGTCTTGGAATGGAATCAAAGCTCTAAGGAGCCGTTCCCAGAACTCTTGGCGAGTCGCCTATCTACTGGCCTGTTCCAATCGACAAAGGACGATGTCGAAGACCCGCAGACGCCGGCCAGCCAGCTTGCAGAGGCTCTATTGGGGTCCGCTGCATCGGCTCGGCTAAAGCTCGGCGATCAGGAACTCTCACTGGATCGCAAAGGAATCCGCCAGCTCGAGCGCCCGGATGCCAAGTAGCAGCCGGCCCCAGCTTTGCCAGCGCATCTCGCTAGAGCTCAGCCCTGAACTGAATCGCTGTTTCGAACGGGATTGATAGACGGGGGCAGCCCCCCCGCTCCGCCTACTACGAAGAGCTCAACAGATGGACTCGTTTGCCCCGCCGCTCATTGATCGCTGCTGCCTGTGTGGATCAACAGAGGCACTCTCAGGAGAGCATAAGATCAAGGCATCGGCATTGCGATCGGTGTTTGGCGACCAGAAGGCGGTGATCGTTCGCGAAGGAGGAGGCTTCCGGCACGCTCAGAGTTCGAGGTCAAAGGCCTATCACTTTCAAGCTCGAGTGTGCGAGCCATGCAACAGCGCTCGAACGCGGCCGGCAGACCTTGCCTTCGACGAGTTCCATGCCGTGGCATCCGACCTCGCCAGTCGTAGTCATGACCCAGCCGACGTCACGCATGACCCTAGATTCAGGGACGCCTCTGGGGAACTCTACTTAGACGTATTCAGATACTTCGCAAAGTTGATGTGCTGCCATCTCGCGGAGATCGGCGCGCCATTTCAGGATGAGCTTGCGGACTTCGCAATCGGTCTTAGGGATCGCAACATCGTGGAACTGAGAGTTGACCTGGATGAGGCATACAAACGCCTGCAGAACGAGCTTCCAGCGATACCGTATGCTGCACATGGCGGCCTGATTGTCACTGGAGACAAGGATACGCTAGCTCCTACGTCATTCTACTCGACGCTTACGGTTGGGCCGATACGCTACTGCTTCCGCGTCAGCTACAGCGAACAAGGTCAGGCGAACCTCATGCATAATCATCCGGAGTTCTATGACTGGTGCACCAGTAAGATCGCTGACCTCATCGCCAATCCATTGAGTGTAGATGCCCGGCAGTTGCTCGGCCTACCTCCCGATCCGGATGACCTGCCTCCAGAAGCGTGAGCCGCCCTATCTAGGCTTGCTCTCGTGTCTTTCCAGCAAACAGTTCTAGAACGCTCGCCTCGACCACTCGGCAACAACAGCCCTCAGCTCCATTTTCACCTCGACGATTCCGTCTCTGGTGATCAAGTCCCCCACATCCGTCACCCCAGTTACTTGGCGACGTAGGGTGCTCAACTCAAACCCGTAAGCGAGGGCGATGGTCGCAGCCAGGTCCTCATCCGAGGCAGTGCCTGGAACACGTACCCGCGGCAGTAAGTCCATCAGTTTCTGCGCATCTCGCCTAAGGGTTGCCTTCTTGGCGACCTTTGGGGGCATGGTCACAGCCCATCCGTACCGCGCCCGAACGAATCCGACCCAGACGCTCAGGTTGGCTCGCGAACCAGGTGCCGAATCCAAGTACCTCACTAGATGCTCTTGCGCAAAGGGACCGCCTAGATCGGCGGCCTCACAGAACGCCTGTGCCGTCCTCAGGTACTGGGCTTGGGTCCTAGTCGGCTTACCTGCCAGCCATGTCCTGTAGTCAGTCAGATATCTGGCCCACGGTTTGGATGCACTCTCCTCCAGACCACGTTCGATCAGCGCGATGTCACGAGCTCGGGCACGAGCATTCTCGTCAATCTGGAATCCGTAGCGCTCACAGATGAAGCGGGTCACGTTCAAATTGGCCCTCAGTTGCTTGGAGTCGAATAGACGGAGCAGATCGGCCGCCACTATCGGCTGATGGGTGCCAGCATCCAGGTCGATGGCACGAAAGAACGGTGCAGCTCGGACAGCCTTCTTGGGAAGTCCGCCAGTAGCCAGGTTCCTCGCGAGCAGCCATTCGCCAAATGCGGTGTATAGGGAAGCGACCCACTCGCGTTCAATGGTTGCCGCGCACAGCGCAACCTCTCGCCTGAGGCGTGCGGCGATCGAGCATGAATCACAGCGGGCCGCTCCGGCGCCCTTAACCGTTGAACCACAGTCTGGACACGTGTGTTCGGCTGGCTGGTCACCGCCACATCCGATACACAGTGGCCTACCCTCTTCAGTGACCGAGACCACCTTCCTGTACCTCCGGCATCGCACGCAGGTGGCATGCGTGTGCTTGTTCAAACACGATGGGCAAGCCTTTAGGTTGTCTGGCAGGTGTGCAGCACCTGCCAGACGCTGACTTGGCCGCTTGCAGATGGGGCATTCAATCTCGGGCGTGGTGTACGGGAAGCACGATGGGCACACGAAATGCTCATGGGTGATGGGTGATCCACCGTCGGGGCCAGGCGTGGTATCCCGGATGATGCGCGCTTCGGGCGCCGGCTTGTCACACCTGATACAGCGCCTCTGGTTACGAAGACAAGCACCACAGGATGGAGCTTGTGGCTCTGACGCGTGATGCACCACTGTCCCGCTGCATGTTGGGCAACTGCGACTCACAAATTTGCTGCTATAGCATGTCCCGCAGTACTCACTACCCTTGTACAGCTTATGGGCATTGATCATCGGGGCGTAACAGCCGTCGCAGGTTCGGCGCCCCTGCTTATCTGTACTCATTGCTTCTTCCAATCATCTTGAACAACACATCTGCTCTCATCTCGCGCCATCCACTGACGCGCTTTCGCTGAGCCTCACCTGCGGACCTCAACTCGGCCCGACTGGAGATCGGCCCGCGGTTGAAGCGCCCCACAGAGAGCTGCTCCGCTAACCGCCTTATCCAGGGGGGCATCTGTTGGCGAAAGCACCTCTGGGTCACCCCCATTGACTCACCCATCGCTACCAAGCCAGCGGGTCCAAGATCCAGCAGGTGCGAGAGCAATTCCATGTCCGCGTGACGATCCGGCACCCTGCGCAGTTCGATCCGCGGCCCTCGCTCTGGCCCCATGCCCATCGTCTTGCAGACCGGCTTGAGTGCGTGGAGAAGTACATCGCTCCCCCAAAGCACCTCAGCTCCGGAACAGAAATGACCATTGAACTCAATTTCGTTGCTGGGATCCATCAGACATCTGAAGAGGAATGACTGCAGGGGCAAAGCGTGCATTGCCGCCGTGGCGGAAGTGATTAGGAACCGATTGCAGTACCAACATCTACGAAGATCAAATCCATGTCGATGGGGTTGAACCACCGCCCCGCAATAGGGGCATGCGTCCTGCAGAACCCTTTGATGTAACGGGCAAACTGTCCAGAACGACAGTCGCCACTGGCGTAGATACGCTCCATTCTCCTCCAGGCACTCCGGGCAGAAAGTTAGACCGTGTCTAAGGCGAGTCCGGTGATACACGCCCATGCTGTTGATCCAGTGGTAGACCCCTTGTGGCGGATCGCAAGTGCGCCGTGTCACTGCGTTCCATTCGCCAAGGGTGAGTCCATAAAGCATCTGTAGAGATCTTCCTGACGGATACGTCAAGCGCTCCAACAGTGCTTCGGATGCGCAGACATCAACATCCCTGGTCCAGACCTGAAAGCCAGGCGCATGGAGCGCCATGAGCTTGTGAGACGAAATTCCGTAGGCGATTGCGATTCGAGCCAAGTAGCTGGAAAGAAGTTCGTCTGGCACGTGGGGCGGCCAGACGATGCGCATGATCAGATCTCGGCTAGAGCGCTAGCGTGAGAAGCGCTCTCTTGGGCGGCCCTGATAATATCGATAGTGATCCTCTCTTCGCCGGAACTGATCGCCATGGCTGCTGCGCTACGAAGCAGGGTCACGGTTCCACCAATGGCCTCCCCGCCTGCCGAATGTAAGACCGGCGCCAGCGCCTCTCCCGCCAACCCAGAGGGCTTGGCCAGGGGAAGCAGGCGCTCATAGGTGTTGAGGAAGTTCAGATACGGCAAGTCCATGGCCCACTTGGGCATGGACAAGGCACTGAATCGCGATCGCATCTGGGCATCGAAGGCCAAAGCATGAACTGCCGCCTCGGTGCCGGCAGCAACAATACTTAGATTCAACTCATTGCTGAGCTTACGGATGCCAGCCAGAACATCCGACGTCCCCTTCCTGGCAAGAGCAACGTCATTGAATTCATCGATTGCGAGCACGCGCACCTTCAGTACGCGAAGGACGGAGACCACCATGGTGTATTTGGCGCTGGCCGGGTCACCTCTACGGTGAGTAGTCGCACAGCGAGTGAGCACCTCTGACCAGAGTTGGGATAGGTCCGGCTGAGCAGGCATGTTGATCCGGAGCACCGGGAGGCTAGTACCCCCGTCACCCAGTTGTACCGCAGGATGGCGCAACTGGAACTGCCGGAGGAGTGCCGTCTTGCCATTGTCGCCTCGAGCCACAATCAACCTGCACGGCGGCCGCTGTGTGGAGGGGTACACGATGAGTTGATCCAACTCATCCAGCACCGCCATTGCCTTCGGGTACCCGATCCAACGATCTTTACGGGCAACTGCGATGCGTTCCTCGTTGGATGCGCCCATGTAAGCAGCGACCTGATCATGCAGATGGGGATAGCTACTCATCAGTTGATCTCTCCAATTTCAAGGACTTCGAGCGGCTGCGAGAAGATGTTGCGGTCAGGGACCTTCGCTGCTGACTGGTGCGGCGGCGGCGTGGCTTGCGAGCTTTGCGCGGACTGGGATCCAGTCGAACTAGGCTTTTCCTTGGGGGCTTTCGCCGCTTGGCGGCGAGCAGCCTTGGATTTGGCTTTGGACTCCTCGATCAAATTTCGATTGCTCTCAATGCTCTGGAAGATGCGCTCCTCGTCTACAGCATCCCTACCTTCAGCCTTTATTCGCTTCTTGGCCTCACGTAGTTCGCCAGCAGATATCGCCGGATGACCCATGTTTCGATAGGGAACAGCAAAGTACCTTTCGGAATTCGGATCCAAAAAATAGATCTCACTGATGTTTCGAGGATCTCTTGCGAAGATGAACTTGCGTTTCAGCTTCGGGTTGTCCTCATCCGTCGCCCCAATGTGGCGATCAAGAATTGGGTCATAGTAGAAGACATTCTCAATCCGCACGCCGTACCGCTGCACCGTGACTTGGAAGTAGGGAAGGAAGTCCATACGAACCCGATCTGGATCTGCCGGCAGCATTCGACCCACACCAGGCTTTTCATCGCCCAGGATCGCGTCCTCCCAAACCTTGATGGGGGCTGCGTCGAGCTGACTGTGGACGCCTTGGTGATAGTTGTTGACGATGAAGTTCACCAAGTAGTGCTCCACTTCCCTCAGGGTCAAGCTCGCCTCCTTCTCGGAGTCATAGTTGCCCTTCTCCTGGATGTTGGAGAATGTTGCCCCCGGCACTTTCTTCATTTCAGTGGCAACTACCCCCATATAGCGCTCAATGTGACCGCCATAGTTTGGCTTCTTGACCGGCCGCCACTGCATGATGATCTCATTGGCCTCACAGCCCCTGTTCACCGCCTTACACTTGAACTCCCTAGCGTTGTCAGCATGCAGGGTCCCGATCTGACCCCACACGGGCCAGTCTCCCTCTACACCTAGTTCGCGTAGATACTCGTTCTTCGTGTTCATCGCGTGCGATATACACATCGCGACTGACGTTGCAGAGGGTGCGTCCAAGGTGACGTACAGACCAACAACGGCTCGGCTGAATACGTCAATGGCCAAAGTAAGGTATGGACGGCCGATGGGTTTGCGGTGCTCCTCGTCGACGACCATCACGTCCAACGGCGTGTGGTCGATCTGGACCACTGCCAGAGGAAAGTCAGCACCAGGGAAGGAACCTCGGATGGGCTCGTACTTGTCACGCGCCTTGTCCTTCTGGCCACGGCGACGCAGTGCTGTAGCTGGCCGGATGTCGGCGATGCGATTGCGAACAGTGTTGGGATGCGGCGGATCAATCTTGGCCACGCGGCAGCGGCGCATCACCTCATCCACGACCGACTTCGGGCTCGGCTTCTGTTTTTGGAGGTAGAAGTCCTCGATAACCGAGGCAATCACTAACTCCTGGTCCGCCTGCAGAAAGCGTGTACCCCTATTCCGTCCGCGTCGAGTTGGGACCAAGGCCGCTACGTGCTGATGGTCGTGATAGAGCGCCAACCACTTGTAAAGCGTGGAAGTGTTGACGCCGGCACTCAACGCCGCTGCGGCGACTGATGACCGGCTTCGGCGAGGATTGTCCAGCAGGGGCTTGATAGCTTCAAAACGCCGTTGCGCCACTGCCCATAGATCATCTGAGAAGTGGTGAACGGAGAAGTTAGGTGTCTCATCCCCGTCTTTCACCTCCAGAACTCGGGACATAGTCTCGATTCGAAGCCTGGCAACCTTTTCGGTCTCGACGTCTTCGGCCAAGACACTGTTGATGTCCAAGGAACGGGTAATCCGGTATCGGCGCTGGCCAACCATGACCTCTACGCCAGGCGAGATGTTGATGAAGTTTGAGGAGACCATGTCTTACTCCACCAACCGAATCGGCATCCGCATGCTGAGCGGCTTGGTCAAATCGATATCGAACTCGCCCGCGGCTACCATCTGCCAAAGCGCGGGAATCGCTTGCGCTTGCTCTTCCTTCGGCCAATAGGCGGCTGCGAGCAGGCCTTGGGGTGTTGTGGGCCCCACTGCGGTGGCGGTGTACCTCAACTGCGCTTGGCGAAGTAGAAGGGGTGCCAGATCCCGATAGCGCCTCAGGAACTTCACGTTTGCCAGGTAGGGCGTGCGGATATGCCGCTCAGTGACGATCTTGAACTGCCAGTCCCGCAGGCGACAGTGGGCCACCGCCGCCTTGAAGCCCGGGCGCAGAGACACCCAATCAGCCCGCAGCTTCTCGATCGGTTTGACCTCAAATACGACCGTTGGGAGGACATCTCGATCGTACTCGGCCATCACGTCGGGGGTGTAGCGACGCACTGAAGCCTGATGAATGTACGTAAGGGAGAAAGGCTGCTCCTTTACGGACATCACTGTCCGATCAAAGTCCAGGATGAGAAGCAGGTCCCGCTCCAGTGAGGACTCGAAGCCCGCCATCCCGCCACCTTCCAAATTGACCTTCCCGGTAAGGGCCCGGTGGCTATTTTTCAATTTTCGAACGGGGGAATGGGTACGCAGTCTGCTCATTTGATGTGTCCTGCAATGCAGTCTCGTTATTTGTTGTGTATGGTCGCGCTCTCTGTTGTTGAGCATAGACGGGGTGCGCTTGATTCTAGGGCGCTAACCGGCCCTTTTTCGCGATACCTGTCTATGATTTAGCTAGAAGTGACAGGGGCAACCCGCCCTGCCCCGGTGAAATCTCGCTGGCCCACCATGGAGTCCTCTTCCTTGATGAGCTTCCAGAGTGGAACCGCAGCGCGCTGGAGACCCTGCGCGAGCCACTGGAGTCCGGCCACATCCGCATCGCCCGCGCGGCACGCAGCGTGCAGTACCCCGCGCGGTTCCAACTGATCTCACTAGTGCCTGCGGCCCGTATCATTTAAGACATTTTTTCCTTTTGTTTCATACAGATAGAAAAATGACTGCTCATTTAGAGTGGTCATACAGCATGAGATGACTGCCAGCATCGCTGATGAACTACCGCACAACAGATGCATCACCTCTACAGCTAACGTCGTCTTGATCACGACGAACCAGCCATCTATCCAACGTTGCAGGCTAATGCCCAGCGTCGCGGTGCGGAGCTGCTCGGATCATTTGTGATGGATTTCCCCTTCCAAGCCCAATGACGCCGTGAAATCCATCGCCGGCGCCTTCCCTATAAGGCTTATTGCGGCAGGGCATAGAGGCCCAGTAGTCACTGTTGTCCCCTTCATTGTTTATAGGTCCTGAAGGGGTCACACCACGTTGTTCACTACCAGCCACCACGTGTCGTTGAAATAGAATGCAGACGTGCGGCCGGCAGGCAGTCGGCTGCCAGACCGTCGACCGAAGCGGGGCTGTTAGGCCTCCCTCGCACCGAACGGTCGAGATGACATGAGCATCGCCCGCCTATGTAGGCCAACTATTTATTCAATCGGCGCATCGCTGAGGGTGCGGTGAGTGAAACGGGAGTAGCATGACTCATCTGCTCCCCCAGGCCAGAGGGATGATCTACCCAATCGCCAGTGACGCCACCAGCCTGGAAGGACCTGCTCTGCGCGCGTTTACCAAGATGGCAGAAGTTTGGAAACTAAGCGCTCATGAGCAGTCGGCAATCCTGGGTAGGCCCATCGACGTTGCTTGTGCACAGCTAGAGGCGGGAGTGACTGACGGCCTTTGGCCAGAAACACTCGAGCGAATCAGCTATGCGCTCGGCATATACCAGGCACTGCACATCCTCTTCCCTGATCAGCAGCAAGCTGACAGCTGGCTACGACGCCCCAACAGCGCAGCACCATTCAAGGGGACCCCGGCCTTGGCCTTCATGTGCTCTGGTCAACTCAACGACCTTGCCACTGTTCGTGACTATCTAGAGGCCCAGGGAATCGCCGCCTCCCTGACAGCTCCGACGACGTCCAGCAGTCTGTGACCGAGCACCGCTAAGAAAGTCGGGACTATAACCACCACCTCGTCACAACCACCAAACCGCATAGCCGATACGTGAGACGAACGAAGACGATGGATCCTGTTCATTTAGCAGTCTTTGATGGCTTACCTTCTGTGCCCGCCAGGCCTGTCCAGAACAAATTCTTTCCAAATCCAGTCCAGTTGGCATCGTTCTTAAGAGCCGCGTAAAGTTCTGTAGAGACAGGATAGTCCACTGGGGGATGGAGCATGCCGATCGAACGTATTGTTATCGATAACTTCAAGTCTTTTCGTCACCTCAATCTGCAGCTCAATGCGCACATGAACCTTGTGGTTGGTGACAACGAGGTGGGAAAGTCCACCTTGCTGGAAGCGATCCACGCAGTAATAACTGGGCAGCTGTATGGTCGCAACCTCACCTACGAGCTCACACCCTATCTTTTTCACCAGCCAACGGTGAAGGAGTACTTAGCGGCTCTGCGCGCAGGAACGCCTGCGTCACCGCCCAGGATCTCCATTGAAGCCTATTTGGGGAACGATCCCGCGCTGGCGTCCTTGCGCGGCACCAACAACTCATTAGGTCTAGACAGTGCAGGCGTCCGATTGCTGGTCGAGCTTAGCGACGACTATCGCGAGGAATTCAACGCCTACCTGCAGCAACACCAGGGCGCGACCAGCCTCCCAGTGGAATACTACACGGTGCGCTGGTACTCCTTTGCCAACAACGGCGTCACCGCTCGTACCATCCCGTTCGATTCAACTATCATCGACACCCACGGTATCAAGACACTGTCCGGAGCCGATCGCTATATCGCCAGCATCATCGAACAGGCGCTTACCCCAGCGCAGCGCGTTTCGCTATCTTTGAGTTTTCGCCGCATGCGGCAAAGCTTCTCGGAAGAGGACGACGTGGCCGCCATTAATGCTTATCTCACTCAGCACACAGGAGACATCAGTCACAAAGCACTGACGGTTGGCGTGGACTCTTCACCGCGCTCAACGTGGGAAACAAGCTTGTCACCGTACCTGGATGAGCTTCCTTTCACCCAAGCTGGCAAGGGTGAGCAAAGCGCAGTAAAGATGAAGCTGGCTATGCATGCTGCAGGGTCGGCGCATGTACTGCTAATCGAAGAGCCGGAGAACCACCTCTCCTTCTCTGGCATGAGCCAGCTGATTGACAAGATTTCAGCGCTCTCCACGACGCAGCAGGTGGTCATCGCAACCCACAGCAGCTTCGTTCTGAACAAGCTGGGCGTGGACAACGTGATCCTGTTCAGCGCCCAAGGCCAGATGAAACTGGATCAGTTGCCGCATGATACGCACGATTACTTCATGAAGCTTCCTGGTCATGACACGTTGCGACTGATTCTGGCCAAGCAGGCAATTCTGGTGGAGGGCCCGTCCGACGAGCTGATCGTGCAACGTGCCTACTTTGATCACCACGGCGTAGCGCCATTGGCGCGCGGCGTGGACATCATCTCGGTCAAATCACTGGCGTTTAAACGCTTCTTGCAGATTGCGGAGCGCCTGCGTATTCAGGCCAGAGTCGTCACCGACAACGATGGTGATATCGCGCTGGTGCAAGAGCGATATGCCGACTTCCCCAATGCCATCTACTACGATTCTGACGAGAGCGCCCCATCGTTGGAAGAGCAACTCATTAAAGCCAACTCATTGGACGAGCTGAACACCGTGCTGGTCAAGTCATTCGCCGACGAGGTGGCGTTGCTCAAGTACATGAAAGGTCACAAGACCGATACGGCCCTAGCCATTTTCAACAGCCCCCATTCGATCACTTTCCCGGACTATGTCCAGCGTGCTATCGCCTAACCGAGTACTGCTTTCGGCAGCCGGCTCTGGCAAGACTACCTTGCTGGTTCGCCAGGCATTGGAGCGGCCACAGCGCCGCGTCGCTATGCTCACCTATACCTTGGAGAATCTCGAAGAGATCCGACGCTCATTCGAGGCCCAAGCCGGCGCGGTGCCTGCGAATGTCACGTTGTATAGCTGGTACGGATTTCTGTTACGCGAGTGCATTCGACCCTATCAGGCGGCATTGTGCCGCGAGCCAAGGGTCGAATCGATTCTGTTTGTTGAAGGACGGACGAACAACCGGGCACCCCGCTCGCATGTAGCCCGCCACTACCTGTCAGGCGACCGGATGTATTCGGATCGGGCTTCCGATTTCGCCGTTCGGTGCGATGAGCTCACTCAAGGTCAGGTCATCTCGCGCTTGGCGAACATGTACGACGAAGTGTACGTTGATGAAGTGCAGGACTTGGCTGGCTACGACCTAGATCTTATTGAGCGCCTGTTGAAGAGCCCGATCGGCGTTACGCTAGTGGGCGACACGCGCCAAGCGACCTACGCCACCAACTACGCGCCTCGGTACAGCCAGTTCCGCGGACCGAACTTGGCGACGTTATTCCAGCTTTGGGAGTCGCAAGGCCTGTGCCAGATCGATCACCGCCTCACGAGTTTGCGATGCGTGCAGGCCCTGTGTGATCTGGCCGACGCGCTCTATCCGCAGATGCCCCGGACCCAATCAGGCAATGATCAGTTGACCGGTCACGATGGCATCTACCTTGTCGCGCCCGAGCATGTCACTGCGTACATGCAGGAATTTGCCCCGACCGTGCTGCGGCATGACCGACGGCAGGCGTGCGACGGCCTACCAGCGATGAACTTCGGTCAGTCCAAGGGACGCACCTACAGCCGGGTCCTCATCTTCCCTAATGGGCCTTTGACGCAGTACCTGCGCACTGCAGATGCGTCACGCATAACGGCGCCACCTAAGTATTACGTGGCCTTTACCCGGGCGAGGCAGAGTGTGGCGTTTGTGTATAACGGCACGTGCGCGCTTCTGGGCCACCAGCTCTATACGCCTCAATCCTAAACGCCTTAGCGGAGCGGTAGCTCGCAGGACACGCAGCAGACCTCGATTCCGGACAGGTACGTCCGGAGATGGGATCGCCGCCCAGACACTTGCATCCTACAAGAATAGTTGTAGGATTTAGACATGAAAGATGATTCCGCCGTCCTCGCACTCTCTGCGCTCGCCCAGTCTGATCGCCTAGCTGCATTCAGGATGCTGGTTCGTGCTGGCCCGGATGGCATGCCCTCCGGCGAAATTGCGGAAGCTCTCGCGATCGCGCCACCACGCATGAGCTTTCACCTCTCGACCTTGGAGCGAGCTGGCCTGCTGCGCTCGTGGCGAGACGGGCGGCGCGTGCTGTACGCCGCTAGCTATGAGCACATGCGCCAACTGCTCGCGTTTCTGACTGAGGACTGCTGCTCCGGGACTCCCGAGATTTGCGGTGACCTCTTCAAACTCGCCCGCCCATGTACCTCGGAGACCTGCGGATGAGCCTTATTCAGCCCTTCAACGTCCTGTTCCTATGCACGGGCAATTCTGCGCGATCGATACTGGCGGAAAGCGCCCTGCGGAGTATTGGCGATGGCCGTTTCAACGCGTTCTCTGCCGGCAGTCACCCCAAGGGCGAGGTCCACCCGCTGGCGATTGAGACGCTGCACGAGGCCAACTACCCGGTCGAAGGCCTGCGGTCCAAAGCATGGGAGGAGTTTGCCGCGGCAAGTGCCCCCCGCATGGATTTTGTCTTCACTGTCTGCGACCACGCTGCTGGCGAGGCGTGCCCACTGTGGCCCGGGCGACCATTGACGGGGCATTGGGGTATCGAGGATCCCATCCGCGAAGCTCACGGGGAAATGTGGCAACGCGCCGCCTTCCGAAAGGCGCTGATGTACCTGGAAAACCGCATCCGAGCCTTCGTCGCGCTGCCACTCCATACGCTGTCTCGAGCAGCATTGACAGCGCAAGTCTGCGCAATTGGCCAGCTCGAAGGCACTTCGTTCTCCCGACCAGACATTGCTTGAGGGATCCATCATGACACTAACGATCTATCATAATCCGGCCTGCGGCACGTCCAGAAACGTTCTGGAAATGATGCGCCAGTCGGGCGAAGACCCGCAGGTCATCGAGTACCTGCAGTCACCGCCGACGCGCGAGAGACTTGTCGAACTAATTGCCGCAATGGGCATCACGCCTCGCGACCTCCTGCGCAAGAAGGAAACGCCATACGAGGAGTTGGGCCTGGACAACCCTGGCCTCACCGACGACCAGCTGGTGGACGCGATGATGGCTCATCCCATTCTCATCAACCGTCCAATCGTGGTCTCCGACCGTGGCGTTGCATTGTGCCGACCGTCTGAGAAAGTGCTCGCACTGCTGGCGAACCCCGTGTCTTCCTTTACCAAGGAAGATGGCGAGATCGTTACAACCGGGACGTCACCGTGATTGATCGCATTGCGGCAGATCTGCCAAACATCGACCCCACACAACTTGCGCCGATCGACGTAGACGCCCTCATCGGGCTTGGCGACCCGATCCATCCACCGCGGATGCTCATCCTCTACGGCTCACTGCGTGAACGCTCCTTTTCCCGCCTGCTCGCAGAGGAGGTCGGTCGGCTTCTACGCTGGTACGGCTGCGATGTGCGTATCTTCGATCCGCACGACTTGCCATTGCCCGACGGCGCGTCTCCCGATCATCCTAAGGTGAGCGAACTTCGCGAGCTCGCGTACTGGTCCGAGGGCATGGTCTGGGTCAGCCCTGAGCGTCACGGCGCCATGACCGCCATTATGAAGGCTCAGATCGATTGGATACCTCTGGCCGACGGTGCCAAGCGACCGACACAGGGCAAGACTCTGGCCGTCATGCAGGTTTCCGGCGGCTCGCAGAGCTTCAATGCAGTAAACCAGCTACGTGTACTTGGCCGATGGATGCGAATGGTCACCATCCCGAACCAGTCATCCGTGGCCAAAGCCTTCCAGGAGTTCGATGAGGCCGGGCGCATGGAGCCATCGGCCTACTACCAGCGTGTCGTTGACGTATGCGAGGAGCTAGTGAAGTTCACCTGGCTCGTACGAGGACGCGCAGCCTACCTCGTTGATCGCTATTCCGAGCGCGTTGAGAGCGCCGATGAGCTTTCCAAGCGCGTCAATCAGCGCTCTATCTGACTTCCAACGGTGGGTTACATGCTTGCTCTCGCGATTTTTATCGTCACTCTTGTTTTCGTGATCTGGCAACCTCGCGGGCTTGGCATAGGCTGGTCGGCACTCGCCGGTGCCGCCGTTGCTTTAGCCACTGGGGTTGTCGGGTGGAACGATGTTGGAACGGTGTGGGGAATTGTCTGGGATGCAACGTTCACCTTCGTCGCTCTTATCATCATCTCTCTCATTCTCGACGCAGCCGGTTTCTTCGCGTGGGCCGCCCTGCATGTGGCCCGTTGGGGCGGCGGCAATGGTCGGAAGCTTTTTCCGCTCATTGTCCTGCTGGGAGCTGCAATTGCTGCAGTGTTTGCCAACGACGGCGCGGCTCTTCTGCTGACTCCGATTGTTCTTGCGATCCTGTTGCGCTTGAATTTCCCGCCTGCCGGCGCGCTGGCATTTACGGTCGCCTGCGGATTTATCGCCGATACCGCCAGCCTTCCGCTCATTGTCTCCAACTTGGTCAACATCGTTACAGCGAACTTCTTTGACGTGTCCTTTGGGCGCTACGCCGCGATCATGGTGCCGGTGAACCTGGTATCGGTCGGAGCTACTTTGATCGTCCTATGGCTCTGGTTCCGGCGCGACATCCCCAGTAGGTATCCAGTCCAGGATCTAGAAGCGCCCCGCGACGCGATACGCGACGTGGCAGTTTTTCGCGCAGCGCTGCCTCTTCTAGTACTGCTACTGATTGCGTACTTCGTAACCGGGCCGCTCGGCGTTCCTATTGCTTTGGTGACGGGTGCAGCTGCACTAGTGCTGATGGGTATTGCAGGCCGCTGGGCGACTGGAGGCCGGGGCGCCACAATGGCTGTGACCAAGATCCTGTGTGACGCACCCTGGCAGATCGTGCTGTTCTCGATCGGCATGTATCTAGTCGTCTACGGACTGGGTAATGCCTGGCTGACTGACGCGGCGAGTGCAATCCTAGAGTGGTTGGCAACGCAGGGTAGCTTCGTGGCAACGATTGGTACGGGCTTTGCGGTCGCTGCTCTCGCTTCCATTATGAACAATATGCCTGCGACACTGGTCGGTGCGCTTGCTATCGATGGGGCGAACGTATCGACGGCCACGCGCGAGCTGATGATCTACGCCAACGTCGTGGGCAACGACCTTGGTCCCAAGCTGACCCCAATTGGGTCGCTAGCGACCCTGCTGTGGTTGCATGTCCTTGCCGGAAAAGGCCAACGGATTACGTGGGGGCAGTACATGAAGGTAGGGCTCATCCTGACGCCCCCCGTCCTGCTGACCACGCTCATCGCGCTTTGGATTTGGCTGCCGTTTACACGATAACTGCGTAGGCACTCAGGAGAGTCGCAGCGATCACAATTTCTTCAATGGCGCCGTCGTGGGTCGCGGCGGCGCCGGCCCAGGGTCGTTGAAAGAAAGCACTGCCTGCTCGATGCCGAATTGATCGAAAAGTACCCGGGCGATCACAGCGTGGACCACGTCAAGGTCCGCCGAGGGGGCAGCGACAGTGATCGTGGCCACAATCGCGCGGCCAGTTGCCGGGCCTGGGACCAGCCGCAGGCCGTCTACTGCTTTCACGCTCGGGTCCGTGAACATCGCTGCCCGGACCTCTTCCAAATTGATCTCGTTCATGAGGTTGAGGGATCTTGGATGGCGCCATCGCCACGGCTGCCGCGGTCGCGATGTAGCCAGCGGTACAGCACCGGCAGGACCAACAGCGTCAGCGCGGTCGAGGACACGATACCGCCGATTACGACCGTGGCCAGCGGCCGCTGTACTTCAGAACCAGCGCCTACGTTCAAAGCCATCGGCAGGAAACCAAGGGAAGCCACCAGGGCAGTCATCAAGACCGGTCGTAGTCGCCCCAGGGCGCCATCCCGGACAGCATCTTCGAGGGCGTCGCCTTGCTCACGCAGTCGGCGGATGAAGGCAATCATGACCAAGCCATTGAGTACTGCCACGCCCGAAAGCGCAATGAAGCCTACGCCCGCAGAGATTGACAGCGGAATTCCGCGTAGAGCCAAGGCGATTACGCCACCAGTCAATGCCAAGGGAACGCCACTGAACACGATGGCGGCATCCTTGGCCGAGCCGAAGGCCATGAACAGCAGGGCGAAGATCAGCGCCAATGTGACCGGGACAACTACCGCCAAGCGCTGGCTGGCCGAGATCAGCTGCTCGAACGTGCCGCCATAATCGATCCAGTACCCCTCTGGAAGCGGTACATCCTGGCCGATGCGGGTACGCAGATCGCCAACGAATCCGCCAAGATCACGCTCACGCACGTTGGCGGTGATCACCACTCGACGCTTGCCGTTCTCACGATTGATCTGGTTGGGCCCGCGCTCTACCTGTATCTTCGCCACTTCTCGTAGTGGAACAGTGCGAGGCCCACCGTTGGCACCAGCGGCTACGCGGCTGGACTCATCGATACTGGTGCTCTCCGGCAGTGGAATGGGCAGGTCCGCAAGCACAGCCGGGTCTTGCCGCAGCGATTCGGGCAAACGCACCACCAGGTCGAATCGGCGGTCGCCCTCGATCAGCTGGCCAGCGACGCTACCGCCGATGGCGGTTGCCACCGTGTCCTGCACGTCACCCGGATTCAATCCATACCGCGCCAATGCCGCTGGATCTGGCGTGATGGTGAGCAGTGGTAGGCCAGTAACCTGCTCCGCCTTGACGTCTTCGGCGCCGGGGACCCCGCGCATGACGCGCTCGACCCGGCTGGCCAGGCGGGTCAGCTGGTCAAGATTGTCGCCGTAGACCTTGACCGCAACGTCCGAGCGAACGCCGGAGATCAATTCGTTGGTGCGCATCTGGATGGGCTGAGTGAACTCGTAGTTGCTACCCGGGATCTCCTTGGCCGCCGCCTCCAGCTCTTCCACCAGCTCGGCCTTGGGTTTGCGCGGGTCGGGCCATTGGTCGCGGGGCTTGAGCATCAGAAAGGTATCGGCCATGGAGGGGGGCATCGGGTCGGTGGCCACTTCGGCGGTGCCGATCTTGGAGAAGATGTTGGCCACCTCCGGGAACTGGGCCAAGCGGTTCTCCAACGTTTCCTGCATGGCCACCGACTGCTCCAGACTGGTGCCGGGGATACGCATGGGCTGCAAGGTGATGTCGCCTTCATCCAAGCTCGGCACGAACTCCGAGCCCAACCGGGTGGCCAGCACGCCACACCCCACCACCAGCACGGCCGCGCCTGTCAGCACTACGACCCGCCGCCGCAGCGCCCACTCCAGCAGCGGCGTGTAGCGGGCACGTGACCAGCGCATCAAGCGGTTGTCGTGCTCGGCCACACGGCCGCGCAGGAAGGTGGCAATTGCCGCCGGTACGAAGGTCAGCGACAGCACCATGGCACCGGTCAGGGCCAAGACCACCGTGATCGCCATCGGGTGGAACATTTTTCCTTCCACCCCGGACAGCGCGAAGATCGGCAGGTAGACCGCCGCGATGATGCCTAGACCAAACAGACTGGGGCGAATCACCTCAGCCGTGGCCGAGGCGGTCAGATCAAAGCGCTCTTCGTCATTGAGCTGGCGGCCCAGTGCGTGCTGCGCCTCCCCAAACCGGCGCAGACAGTTCTCGATGATGATCACCGCCCCATCCACGATCAGGCCAAAGTCCAGGGCGCCCAAGCTCATCAGGTTACCCGACACGCTGCCACGCACCATGCCGATAATGGTGAACAGCATTGCCAACGGGATCACTGCCGCGGTGATCAACGAAGCGCGCACATTGCCCAGCAGCAGGAACAGCACCACCACCACCAGCAGCGCGCCTTCGATCAGGTTCTTGGACACCGTGCCAATGGTGCGATCCACCAGCGCGGTGCGGTCATAGACGGCCTTTGCATGCACGCCAGCGGGCAAGCTGGCGTTGGCGGCGTCCAGCTTGGCCGCGGCTGCCTGGGAGACTTCCCGGCTGTTTGCGCCGAACAGCATGAAGGCGGTACCGACCACGACCTCATGGCCATTCTGGGTCGCCGCACCCGTGCGCAGCTCCTTGCCTTCGCCTACGCTAGCGACGTCGCGGACGCGAATGGGCACGCCATCGCGCCGGTCCAGCACGATGTTCCCAATCGCGTCCAGATTGGCCAGCTGGCCGGGCACGCGGACCAGAAATTGCTGGCCGTTGCGCTCGATGTAGCCGGCACCGATGTTCTGGTTATTGCGCATGACCGCTGCGACCACATCGTTCAGCGTAAAGCCCAGTGCCACTAACTGGGCCGGATCCGGGGTGATGTGGATCTGCCGCTCAAAGCCACCGATTGTGTTGACCTCGGTCACTCCAGGCGTGGTGCGCAGCTGCGGCCGGATCACCCAGTCCTGCAGGGTGCGCAGGTCCGTGGCGGTATACGGGGTGCCGTCGGGCTTGCGGGCGTTGGGCTCAGCCTCCACGGTGTACATGAAGATCTCGCCCAGGCCGGTAGAGATGGGACCCATCTCTGGGTCCAACCCTTCGGGCAGCTGAGATGCGATCTGCTGTAGCCTTTCGGCGACCTGCTGGCGGGCAAAGTACAGGTCGGTGCCGTCTTTGAAGACGACAGTGACCTGGGAGAGTCCGTAGCGCGACAGCGAGCGGCTGTAGTCCAGCTTTGGTAGCCCGGCCATGGCCGTTTCAATGGCGAAGGTCACTCGCTGCTCGGCCTCCAGCGGCGAGTAACCCGGGGCCTGGGTGTTGATCTGGACCTGGACGTTGGTGATGTCGGGCGTGGCGTCAATGGACAGGTGACGGTAGCTCCACACGCCCAGTGCGACTAGCGCAGCGGTGAGCACCAGCGTCAGCCAGCGGTGGCGGATGGACAGACCAATGAGGCGTTCGAGCATGGCGGGCCTCATTCCTCTTCCACAGTGGATTTTTCGATGTCGGCCTTGATCAGGAAGCTTTGGGCCACCACCACTCGTTCACCCGCCTTGAGCCCTTCCAGCACTTCGGCGCGTTCGACGTCACGGCGCCCCAGCTTGATCGGCCGGGTGTGGTACGTCTCGCCCTGCTGCACGTAGACAACGTCCTGGTCCTGTGCGGTCTGCAGGGCGGTGATCGGAACCACCAGCGACGCCGATTGGCGATCCACGGTGACCCGCGCCTTGACCGCTGAACCCGGCCGCCACAGCCCATCGGTGTTAGCTACGGTTGCGCGGGCAATAGTGCTTTGGCTGGCAGTGGCGGTGCCGGGCAGGACGCGCTCCAATGTGGTCTGCGCCGTGACGCCATCACTCAAGCGGGTGACCGTCACCGGCACGCCGGCACCGATGTGCTGGGCGTCGGCGCCGAAGATGTGCAGGTCCACCCACAGCGTGGACAGGTCGGCTACCTCGAACAGCGGGGCGCCCTCAGGCGCCGACATGCCCACGGCGGCCGTACGCGCCATGACCACGCCATTGATCGGCGCGGTAACGGTGTAGGTGGTCAGGCTGAGGTTGCTCTCCACTGTCGCGAGCACCTGGCCGGTGCGTACCTGGTCACCCACGCCCACTCGCACGGAACGGACCGGTCCGGGGAAGCGTGCAGTGACCTGCGCGATGCGCCCATCGATTGGGGTCAACAGCCCCTGCACCTCATGCTCATCGGCAATCTCACCGGGTCCAGCCGGCGCGACCTGGATTCCCGCCGCCTGCGCAGCTTTGGCCGAGATCTCGGTTTCCAGCGGCGCTTCCTCGTGTTCGCCGTGCTCTTCGCCCTCAGCGGCGTGGCCTCCTTCGGATGCTTCGTTGGGGGTCGACGCGTTGCAGGCCGCCAGCATCAGAGCCATGCCCAGTGCGGTCCAGGAAAAGCGATTCATGGGGTCTCTCCAGTGGAAGCGGCAGCCGGCGGCGTGACAAGGGCCTGGCCGGTCAGTCGTTGAATTTCGATCAGGGCGCGCTGCGCATCCAAGGCGACGTCCAGCTGTTGCTGGGCCATGGCGGTGCGTTCGGACTGCAACTGTGCCCATTCCAGGTAACTGATCGCCCCAGCACGATAGGCACGCTCAGCGGCCTGCTCGGCTCGGGCCAGCTTCGGCAACACGTCGTCGTGCAGGCGCGCCACCTCGGCCTGTGCCACGGTGTAGCGGCCATGGGCTTCGACCAGCGTGGAGTACAGCGACAGGCCCTTGGCCTCGCGCTCGATCGTCAGGACCTGCAGCTCGGCTTCGCCGGCTCGAATCTCTGGCTGTGCGCGGCTGCGGCTGCCCAGCGGCATGGATAAGCTGGCGACCAGCGCGGTGTCATCGGTCTCCTGTAGTCGACGCACTCCGAGCTGCCAGGACAGGTCCGGTGAGGCCGCTGAACGCGCCAGCTGCAGGCGTGCCTGCGCGATCCGGCGGGCGTCGGCAAACTGCGCCAATTCCGGAGTCCGTTCCAACTCATCGGCCAGCGTCTGCATGGAGGCGATCGCCGGCAGGGCCATCGGATCGGCCGGGACCACTTCGAAGGTGGGAGTACGTTCGCCCCACAAAGCAGCCAGATGCTGACGAGCAGCGAGTCGCTGTTGCTCGGCCCGATCACGCTTCAGCTCGGCCCGCGCAAGCGCTGCCTGCGCGGTGAGCAGCACCGACTCGGGTGAGGCGCCGGCCTGCAGGCGCTGCCTGGCGGCGACCACGGTTCGCTGGCGCTGGCCAACATCGATGTCCGCTAGGCTTCGTTGCCGGTCGGCACCAACGACAGCCAAATAGCGCTGCGCCGTCTCGGCTAGCAAGTCCAGGCGCCCGGTCTCGCGCTGCACGGCCAGCGCATCAATCCGGCTTTGTGCCAAGGTACGGCGGGCTTCGAGCTTGCCGCCGCGCTCCAGCACCGAACTCAGGCTCAAGGTCAACTCGGCGCTGTCCAAGCCACCGGCCGCGCCGGTGCCCAGCGCGTTTTCGACCTCGGCACCGAGCGTCCACGGTGGACGCTGCATCGCCTTATCTCGCTCGGCAGCGAGGACAGTGGCTCGCGCATCGACCAGACGCAGCTCCGGATGGGTTTGGGCTACGCGTGCAAAGGCATCGTCCAAGGTCATCAATTCGGCCGCCACCGCAGGCATCGCTACTGCGCCCGTTAACAGCAACGCGGCCAAGGCCGCCCATCGCACAGACATGGAAGTACTCCGAAGGTTCTTGAGATCACAGGGATCGGCCTGCGCCTACATGCGTCACCCGGCAATTGGCGGTCGAAAGGGCGCGACCTGATGCTCATACGCATCTGTACGCGTTTCGGCCTCGATTTCAGGCAAATCCCGGCCGACAGCCAATTTCGCCAGCAGCAATCAGCGCAGGGAAAATCCCAGCTGGCCGCCCGCGGTCATGCAGGGGTCTTGCGCGCGTCGGCGCGTGCCCGGCGCGCGTCGCCCAATATTTCAAAGGCTTCCTTCATCACGTAGAGGCCGATAAAGGCACCGATTACGAAATCTGGATATGGACTGGCCAGCCACCACACCAGTAGGCCAGCCAGGATCACGCCCACGTTGGCTACCACATCGGCTCGGGTGAAAAGCCACGTTGCCCGCAGATGTACTTCGCCAGACTTCAGTGGCGCCAGCATGCGAAGGACCGCGAGATTGACCACTAGCGACAATAGAGCCGTACCGATCATCCACCCGCTTACCGGTTCAGCCCCGTGGAGTACGCGGCGGCCGACCTCGACCAGCACGCCAACGCCCAGAATCAGCAGCACGCTACCGCTAACCCAAGCAGCGTTGGCCTTGAAGCGCGCCGTCCGACCGATAGCGACCAACCCAATGGCGTAGGCCGTGGCGTCGGAGAGCATGTCCAGTGCGTCGGCAAGCAAGCCGGTGGAATGGGCGATCCAGCCGGCAATGCCGCCAATCACCGCCATTGCAGCGTTCAGTGCCAGAGCGATCCACAGCACGCGCCGTTCCTGCGCGTTCTTTGCCTCGTGGTGGCAGCCGCAATCACTCATCGGATCCTCTCCATCGCAGGGGAGCCGGGCCGGCGCGGTCCGCTGGCATGGCAGGGTCCATGAGGGTAAAGTCCGTAGCTACTACGGAGTCAAGCCTACTACGAATGAAAATCAGTGACGCCGCCGCCGCCAGCGGGTGCCATCTGGAGACAATCCGCTACTACGAGCGCATCGGCTTGCTCCCGAGGCCGGGACGATCAGGCAATGGTTACCGGGTCTACGGATTGCCGGACATTGAGCGCCTGCGCTTCATTGCCCGCGGTCGGGACTTGGGTTTCAGCCTGGAAGAGGTCCGTAGCCTGCTGCAGCTGGCCGGCGACGAGGGCCTGTCGTGCGTGGATGTGGATCGTCTGGCCCGCAGCCACTTGTCCGACATTCGCGCCCGGATGGCAGACTTGCAACGTATGGCCAACGAGCTGGAACGGGTAATCGCCAGTTGTCACGGCGGACAGCGAGCTGAGTGCACCATCCTGTCGACGCTGCGCCGGCCGGCTTCCGAGGACTCCCTACGTAAGGAATCGAGCAAGAGCGCTACCTAGGCGCCCGTGGTCCAAAACCTATGCCTTTCGCAGTCCGACCGGTCGACGGTGTCAGTTGCCTGTAGCTTGGCTGCCCGGACCTGGACTCCAGGCGCGTATGAAGTCCTCCTGCTCACGCGTCTCGATCGCACCCGTCCTGACCTGACGAACCATGCTCATGGCCTGCTCACCTGTGGCAGCCGTGCCTGTTTCTAGAAGCAACAAGCACGCTACGGTGCCAGCTCGTCCTAGCCCGCCCTTACAATGAACAACTGCGCGGCTTCCGCGCAACAATTCACGACTGAGTGCTGGACCCAGCTCGCGCCATGCCTCCAAGAAAGAACTGTTCGGCGCTGCGCCGTCTACGATTGGAAGTCCGTACCATTTGATTCCCTGCGCCATCGCCCGCTTTGGCAGCGCGGCAATCCTAAGCTCATCGAACTCCCATGGCTCAATCAGGGAGATCAAGTACCCCGCGCCCCACTGGCGAATCGCGCAAAGATCCACGTCAATGTCACGACTCCATGGCCCCGTCATCGCGGCCTTCTGAAACTTCCCTGGCGCGAAAGTTACACCTACTGCGCCGCCACTGACTCCGACAGCGATCGTGGCGATATGCAGAGGATGTGTGTGACTAGTTCTGAACATTGTCGATCCCTCATCGCGGCAACTAAGAGAGCCACAGCGCAGCGGCGACCACCCATGCCTCCTATGCCGATCCTTGAGCTAAACATTCCAGCCGACCTAGTGGTGCCGCCCTGCCGAGCAGCACAGCAAAGGTGATCCTTTTGTCAGTTGCAGGCAACAAGTACCAGTAGGCTCACGCTACATGCGTACCAGTAGGCTCACGCTGCATGTGTACCAGTAGGCTCACGTGTTGGACAGCGAGAGTGTCCAGGAGCAAGGTGTACACACGCTCCTCGCTAGAGACAACACATGAAGCCGAGCATTCTGGCATTGGACCTCGAAGGGACACTCATTTCCAATGCGATAAGCCAGATTCCAAGACCCGGCCTCTGTCGGTTCTTGGAGGACGTCCGATCGCACTTCAGTCAGCTCATGATGTTTACGACTGTACCGGAAGAGCGCTTTCGCAGCATTGCCGATTTGTTGGTTCGTGAAGGAAGCGCGCCTCCGTGGTTCGCGAGCCTTGAATACATCCATTGGACGGGCAGCACGAAGGATCTACGACTAGCCACACCAAAATTAGGCGCGGCCTTGCTGCTTGATGATCATCGCCCCTATGTACACCCAGGACAGGAGCATCTGTGGGTTCAGATACCTCTGTTTGCGTCTCCCTACCCGTCAGAGGACGAGGGATTAGCGATCGCGCTTCGACTCCTGCTCGATCGCATCCACGCAACCGGCAATTTCACTGAAGCATCTCTCCAAGAACAGCTAAAGCCACAGGCAGAAGCAACGGGCGCACCACGGCGTTCCGACGCCTGCTCATCGGCCCAGAAGATCCTGTCCGACGCCGCCGTCAGGCGAGATGAACTTGCCGCACAGTGGCATAGCGCCGCCGAAGTCAGTTCACAGCTCGGCCCGTCATTGACCAGTGGTAGCGGCCTAGCCGGTCAGCTGCGCAGAGCCGGCCAGCTACTCGGGGTCTATGTAACGAAGCCTGTGCCCGGCTATCGCTACCCAGACTGGCAGTTTGGTGAGAATGGCGAACCCGTTGAATATTTGGCAGAAATCCTGTCAGTACTGCGTGCACTCGATCATTTCGAGATCGAGCCGGACGGGCTATTTCGCAGCACCGGATGGAGTGAGGCAGAGTGGTTTCTCTCACCGCACGCTCTGCTCAACGGCATGCCACCTGCCGAAGCCCTGACCTCTGATCCAGCTCGCGTGCTGCGGGCGGCCCGTACCGAGTTCGGGCAAGAGGACTCATAGCGTCCCCGTCAATCGACTTCGCTCAATGCACCCAAATCGCAGCTTGGAGACCGATCAATGGCAAGCGTTACGCCGGAATCGTAATAGTGATCAACTGACCACCAGCAACAGAAGGAGCAGTTCGCCCCTGATAACCGGGCGTTGGCCATCGCGCCTTAGCGAATTGGAGGGACGCGCATCGCCCTCCACTCTGACATCAAAAGCGAGCTTGCCTCTGCAGCACTCATGCCAAGGGCCGAGGTGAGCCTGAGGTACTCGAGCAAGTCCAATCTCCGGGCACCGGCCTCAATGGAAGAGATAGTTTGCTGCGGCCAATCCAAGTGCGAGGCAAGCGATACTTGGCTAATTCCCATAGCCTCCCGTCTCGCCCGAAGCTGCTCTACGAGACGCCGGTATGCTTCTTGGTAGATCGTCTTGGTTGCCATTCCGCCCGCTCGAGGAAGCGGACAGCAATCTATGGCCCAGTGCCGAGTTACATGAAAATCATGTAGACAGTGCAACTGGCTGGTGGGTAAGATCGCTCACTGGTGGGAGCCCTTGGAACTGAGTGCGCCATGGACTTGATCAACTGACCCTATCGACTGCAAGGCCAGACGTGGCCTCACTGGTCGCGTCCCTTGGACCGTACTACTCGTGCCTGTGGTGTGCACTCGAAGACTCTGTTACAAGAAATGCCCCGGTCGCCTCAGATGACGGGCCTGTGTGGAGTTTGCTGCGAAACCTCCAGGCGGCGGGAGTACTGCTGACCGAGACCAGCGATTCACCATCCACTCGAAGGTCCCTTTACCACCCTTTCGCCTGGACATACTCTCCGGCGTGGGAGGCTCTCCCAAACCTTCGCAATGCGCTGGCAGTTGCACTAAATGGCTGGCAAGGGCCGGCCCATACGGAAGCTCGCGTCGCTCTGTGGGGGCGGCTTGTCAACGACGAGATATCCGCATACTTGGCGAACCTTCTTCGACGGCACCGAATAAGTCCTGAGCGAGCAAACGGAGTCATCGCAATGCAGGAGAGCCCATGGTTCAACCTCAGCTCGGGCAGACGGCGATATGTCGCATGGTCGGGGATGCGTGTGGCAGCTAGTGTCATGTTGCAGACTGAGATGAACGAAGAGGCCGCCATGCAAGCACTTTGTAAAGAGATGCAGATCAGATCGCGATGGCTTCAGCGACGGGAGCAAGAAGCAAGACTCGGCCCGAGGGAGTTCTCCTTCTTGCCCAACGCCGACTGGCGCAGACCTATAGCTATTGAGGTTGCGCTAGGGAGCCTCTTGGGATCGGACAGTGACTACTGGACGCTTTGCCCTTCCGCGATACGTCTTACACATGCCGCAAGTTCTCGTCGCTAAAACGTTCCAGCATGCGCCTGCTGGCTTGGCCTAGCGCACAGCCGAAGGCGGAGGCGGGCCGCGCGGCACCGAAGACCCCACACGTCGTGGGTCAGAGCTCCCGCCAGCCGATCAGCGCGTGGTTGAGAAGCAGCGATCTACCTCAGACGCTGAAGGGTAGAGACATCCTCGGGTGAGAGCAGTTCCTCCCCAGTGGCGCTGTTGAAGACAGAGCGATCTAACCGAAGACCGAACCGACTGAGATGGCGCTCGTCCAATAACTTCTGTATCAACTCGGATACTTCGGTGTCGGATGGCCTCTCCTGCGCTCCAGCGACCAAGTCAAGGGAATCTCCTTCTCGCGTCCCGGAGATGAGCGCCTGCTGGAGCGAGACTGGCCTAAGGCCACGCAGTGTCTGTGAAAGACCAATCACCATCTGCTCGCTCACGCTGAGCCTTTGCTCCAGCGACCGTACGTATGCGGCAACTGCCGTGTCGTCTGAACGCGAGGGATCAGCAGTGGCTGGCATCCGCAGATCTAGCCTAAGCTCCTCGGACCTTAGCTCAATGTAGATAGCCTTGAGCGGCTCCTTGGAACGGTTGCGAACGATCGACGCAGCTGACGGTCCGCCAAACGTTTCCGTGCAACGCCTTCCAACCTCCGCAATGAAGATCGGAGAGCGCTTGAATGTTCCGCCAAGCTTCTTGTGACGACGTGCCTCTTCTGCGATCTCATTACAGACTGACCTAATTCGGTCAATTGACTTTTTCAGCCGAACGTCAATCCCGGGTTTAGTGCAGATGTACTCATACAGAAGTTCTGAGCTTTCCCATTGATCTTCGACTTGGTCAGTCATGCGCCTTCTTCCCTAGCAGTCTCTCACCGACATCTTCATCCCACGTCACTGCAGACGATGCACCAGCTTGTAGCATTGGCTTGAACGCATCTGCGACGCTCGCCAAACTCGCCGCGAGTACAGGGTCAACCATTGCGTCAACGGATTCATAGACGTTCTGAATCCGTCTGTAGGCGTCTGTGTCCGTGCAGTTATAGTGCATCCGGAAGAGATTCTGCATCGCCTCGGCAACCACGGTGGTTGTCGCGCGTCCAACACTGTCCGGAACGCCAAGCAAGAAGGGATCGATGCCACATTTGGAGAGCACCACGTTGATGATGGAGTTGAGCTCCAAGACAGGCCCCATGTTCTCCTGTCCAGCGTTGAGGATATCTGAACTCTGCGACAACTCCTTCAAAAGCTGGACATGATTCGTCACAGTCGCCGAAACCTGAAAATCTTCGCGAGGCGCGTCACTCGTCAGAGCCTGAGCTCCTCCTTGAGGAGCGATTCGTTCCGTAGCTGCAATGCTCTTCTGAAGAAGCTGATACCGTGCCCACCGGTCAGAAAGCTTCGGCTCGATGTTCGCATCTATTTCCTCGATTCTAGCTTGAGCATTCACGTACGCCTTCGATCCAACAGCAGCCTGACGCTTCATCGCGTAGCAATTTTCGCGCTCCAGGCCGAGACGGCGAAGATCGTACATGAGCTCATTGCAGCGGTGAGCCTGCCCGTACAGGAACGCGGTTCCGGTCAAAAAGAACTTGCAGTTCCCACAGCTCCTGGCTCCGCCCTTTACCGGTCCTCCCAGCTCATCACCCTCGCTGCACTTAGCGCCGGGGCAGATTCCATCCCCATACCAAACCCAGCTTCCTGACACATGCTTAGCCGCCTCTATCCCGACTTGGCTTTCGGTCAGGAAGTCGTTTGACATGAGAAGCCGCGTGAATGCGTCCTGACCGAATACCTCCTTAAGAAGCTCGGGAGAGAGCGATTCGCCTGACTCGAGACGCTCCATCAGCTGGCGGGCATCGTCCCGCCCAGAGTTCGACTCAGAACGATGCTGATAGGCATGTAGCCTGCGGCGTATCTCCCGGGGATCTGATGCCTCATAGTGCAGTGTCATCGCGATCGATGCATGACCCGCTATGTACTTGCTGATGATCTCTACCGGAACGCCCTTTAGATACAGCGATGTAATCCCCGAGACTCGGAGGGAGTGAAGGTCGTGAATGGCCCTCTTCGCGTCCGCGCGGCCACCCGATCTCTGAGTGAGAAGCCGTAGCGGCGTTCCTCTCCTGCTCCATTCGACCTGAGCTTCCCCGCACAACAGTACCCAGAGAGCCTCCATCTTTGCCGACGATACTGGTCTATTGCCACCTGCGAAGCTTGAGGCATCTCGAAACAGCACGTGAAATCCCGGAAGGATGTCGACAACATTGGCTTTGATGTTGAGATCATCATCCGACAGCCTCAACTTCTCCGTATGAAAAATTGTTGCGGCAACCTTGCACCACTCCCGCTGGATATCAAGGATGGAGTAAATCTCCGCGTCCGGCCAGGGAATAGTGAATCCGCGAAAATCTTCGGGATTCCACATCTGCGTCTTGTTTGTAGTGACGTAGATGCCAATCTGATCGTTGCCCGACAGCACGTCATTCGTTAGGGGACGGAAGACACCAAAGCTCCTAGAGATTTCAGCGAGCGCCGAATCGTTCTCTACAAGCCTCGCCGCGCGCATATCCCACACGTACTCGTCGCCCAGACCAGAGTCGAGCCACCTGACCTGAAATCCGCGAAGTGGCAACTCAAGCATCAAATAGATCGCAAGCGCACGTGTGGGCTGCCATATCTCAATTCGGCCCCCAGGCAGACTGCGTTCATATGGCCACTTTCCGCTATGTGCTCCATCGACCACGATCCAGTCGCGCCTGAGGGAGCTCTGTGACTGCGGCCAGCCAAACGTTGGGACACCGCTGCCATCGCGATCAAGAAGCAGTTCTCGGCAGAACTCCAGCACGTCCGTCCCGACAGCAGAGCGATGAGTCCGTCGTGGGGCGGCCTGCTTCCAAATCCAGTCACCTTCTGCAACTGGGTTATCAACTCGCAAAGACCCAATCAATCGCTGATCGAGCGCAATCGCGCCCAAGTTCTCTTGCCTGTTGAAATCCATTACGCGGTAAAGCTGGCGCATTGCGCCTGTCTTGGATGCTGCTCTTAAAGGACCGGGCTTCTGCCTGGTCGTCTTTGTGACGTAGTTATCCAAGTACTCTCGAAATGAACTGCCATCACGGTCTTGCCCATCATTCCGTACCTGCTTGTGGTCAAGTGCCTGAGGAGATGGCCACGACTCCAAAGTCATAAGCCAACGGAAGAAGTGTCTAGCATCAGTGTACTGCTGAGGGGTGTACGTCTTGTACTCCGACGCAAACATCCGCTCATACAGCTCCGTCCAAATAGAGAGTCGGGCATCTTCGCGCAGGACCCACTCAAGTGACCGAGTGCGAACTTCCCCAAACACCCTGGATCGAGGGGGAACTGGAAAGCTAGCTGAGCCGTGCACCGATTCGAAGCTTACTCGGAGAAGCTCCCACCATTTGTAGGACGCGAGCTTGAAATCACGAGTTGCTGTCAACAGTTCAGGTGATATGTCACCGATGTCGCTGCAATTAGTCGAAAGGAGAAACCATGACAAGTACAGATTCTGAGTTGCATCCGCCCGCTTGCCGAGCGCCTTGATTTCAAGGGTGCAAACGCGCCTGAACAGTTCGTTCGGGAAAAGATCAGGATCCTGAAGAACTTGTACCAGAGAACCGCTACGGATGGTTAGCCCTGTCTCAGCTTTAGCCTCTGCAACCAAGGACTCTGTCATCGCGAGAGAGTAAAAAATAAGGCCGCGGCGCCAGAGCGTTGTCAGGATCAGATGGACGATCTTCTTGAATGAGGATCCAGCGATCAGCTCTTTCCGTATACCCGAGTACTTCTGACCTCTCGCTGCCGGCAGGGAAAGGAGAGAGATGAGTTGATCCACCATGGCCAGAGGATCTTCGCAGCTGAACACAGTGCTCAGACGCAAGTCGACTTTCTTAATCCGACCCTCCTGAAAAGCAACTCGGACCCCTGCCAGATCTTCCGGCTGTATGCGACGCCACAGTCGGATCTGGTCGTCTTTGCTGAGAAGCGCTAGCGCCTGGGAGAGACTCTGGCCCGACTTCAGTTCTAGTTGATCACCAATCGCGCGTAACAACCAGGTTTGGCGCAGGTAATGGAGCGTACCAGGCGTGCCGTCCTCTGATGCCTTGAAGTCAAAAGCACGAATGACATTCCTATCCTCCCGAAATTCCGTCATCGAGCTTGTAAGCTTGAGGACTATCGAACGCTCAACCTCTACACCGACATCGCGCCACTCGATTGGCGAAATCGTTCCCGTAACGACGAACTTATCCGGACATGCGTTGAAGACGATCTCGCAACTGCTGCCCAATCCACGATAGTGCTGTAGCTGAGAAATGTCCTGTGTAACGTGATCGAGCTGTGTCACGGCTTACCCCAGCTGCTTGGGAATTCTGGCCTCGCGTATGGAATTCTGCGGATGTCAGTTCCCGAGATCCTCGCCCTGACAGAAGCGGCGCTGACATGGTAGTAGGTATCTGTGCTGACAATCGAGCTGTGGTGCATCATCCTCATCAGCGTTTCTTGAGGGATCTGAAGTACGTCAGCGGCATAGAAGCCATAGTGGTGGCGACATGCGTGCGATCCTGCCCTTATCCCTACACGCCTGAACGCTCTATCAACCAGCTCGTGTGCGCACGAAAGACTCAATGGTTGCCCATAGTTCAATGCTCCATTACGCGTGGTGTTGAAAAAGAGATACGGGTGGCGAAGGCGCCCCGTCCTGAGCAATGACTTGTGATCATCGAAGTACGCTTCAAGGCAGCGGCGAAAATACCTGCCCGTGATGCTCTCCTCCAGCCAGAAAGCATATCTGTTTGCGGAATCAGCTTCGGTCAGAACCATTCCCTTCCACCCTGCAAACTCACGATGTCCCCTTCCCAGTTGGCTTCGCGGGAGGCGCTTGTACACCCTTGCGAGGAAGCCAGACCTATCCTCTGTAGTCGACGACACGCAACTCCCATTCTCGGGATGCTCAAGGCGAATCTTCGATGCACCCGTTTCGCGAAACAACTCGACAACGTCATTGACATACAGATGCAGTGGCTCAGAGATGCGAAGTCCCGCATAGCCAAGCAGCAGTAACAACATCTTGTCTCTTGGCGACCGTGCCCCATGCTCTACCGTCTCTATCATTTCCGTCGGCGAGAGATGCTTCGCCCGCATAGCCGCCTTGTCACTCTCGGTCATTCTGCGATTTATCGTCGGAGCTGCTTTGCTTCTTCGTCGGCGTACTCCTCTCAGATGGACGAGCGCATCGCTCCGGCCAGCTTCGCGGGCAGACCGATAGAATCGAGCGACCTTGACTAGGGCATGCTCGTCCGGATTGAACACAGGGGAGTCGTGCAGCTTGGCCACAAACCTGGAGTAGCGATCCAGCGCCCGGATCTCTTCGCTCACAGTTGAGATTCGGACCCGCCTCCAGTAGAGGCCCGTTGGGTCTTCACCGGCAATCCAAGTGCCGCGAAATCTAGCCTCGGCATACTCCTGCACGAGCACGTACAGATCACCGGTAAGCGGAGCCTCGCCGCCGCACTTCATTTGGCAGAACGCGTAGAACGTACCAACGGCCCGAAGGTGAGCCTCGATCTTTGAGTCACTCCAATTTTCCGAGCTCAGCGCTCGCGCCCATAGAGCCGCTGTTGCACTTGGAAGACCGTTTTTCAGAAACAAGAAAGGGAACAACCCACCTTGTCGTTCCACGACAGGGATATAGATGATACGCCAAGGGCGATATGGCAGCGGCTCCGAACTCATCTCCGGGGGACTCGGCTAGCAGCACCCCTAATTTATGGACTCCCAGCTTCCCTCGTCAAGCTTCGCGTTTCGCCCTAAATGACATCAGTGAACCCCCCACTAAGTGGCCGCGATGAATCCCTGCCCGTGCGGCTGGGCCGGTGACCGCAGCAACCGCTGCCTGTGCAGCGACGAACGTATCAACCGTTACCGTGCGCGGGTGTCCGGCCCACTGCTGGACCGTATCGACCTGCATATCGGCGTGACCCGGATGGACGCGGTGGAGCTGCGGGAGAGCACGCCGCTGGGTGAGCCCAGCGCATCGGTGCGTGAGCGGGTGGAAGCCGCGCATGGCCGGCAGCAGGCGCGTGGTGGGCTCAATGCGCATCTGTTGCCGGCGGCGCTGCGTGCCTGCACGAAACTGAGCGAGGCCGATCAGGATCTGTTGGAGCAGGCCATCGAGCGTCTGCAGCTTTCCGCACGGGCCATGCACCGGATTCTGCGGGTGGCGCGCACGATTGCGGATCTGGCCGGATGTGGGGACATCCAGACTGCGCATCTGGCTGAGGCGATCGGGTATCGGCAGTTGGATCGGGGAAAGCCCTAGAAATGCCGGTCGGGTTGGCTATTGGTGGAGTCGACCCTTGGTCGACTCGCGCGCGAAGCGCGGCGCTCTGTGGAGTGGATGCGAAGAGCGGTCGACCAACAGTCGACCCCACCAAGGGCGCGCATCACGCCGCGGAATCCACCCGCCCCCGCTTTGCCAGCAACGCCACCCGACGGCTGACCAGCGCGTGCAGCTCCGCCAGCTCCGACGCCCGGTCAGCCGTCATGTTGTCGCCGAACAGCACCCGCGACAGTCCCGCCGCGTCGCTGTCGTTCGGGTGCTGCCACCGGTCCCGGTACACCTTCTGGCACACCAGCCAGGCCAGACGCAGCCCCCCACCGGGCAACGGACGGACCACGCGCTCGTAGACGTGCCAGAACTGGTACTCGGCCTGCAGGTCGATCACAGGCGTCACGGAGGGCGCCTGCCTGAGCCGTCCCGGGCTCCGGATGTCAAACAACGGTGATCGCGGGTTGTACTGAGCCATGCCGACAGGATGACCCAGCAACATTGTGGGAACCTTGCGCCGCCGCCAGAAAATCCCTGTTGATTGCCCAAGGGGGGCCAGGTGGGTTGGGGGGGCCGCCAAGTGCATCCACGCATGGCGTGGATCTACCTAGAAGGCCATCGAGGTGCTGAACATCAGCTGCCGGGGCGCGCTGCGCTGCAGGGTCTGGTAATCCCCCGAGAACGACGAGCCGGCGATGGTGGCAGTGCCGATGTTGTGGCGGTTGAACAGGTTGCTCACGTCCAGCCGCAGCTCCAGGCCGGGCACGGCGCTATCCGCACCGAAGCGGTAGGCGGCATAGGTGTTGACCTGCCAGAAGGTCGGCACGCGGATGTCGTTCTCGTAGGTAAAGGGCTGGCGCAGGTAGGAGGTGCTGGTGGCACCAAAACGCCAGTCACCGAAATGCGCCGACAGGTCGCTGACCAGCGAGATCTGCGGGTAGCCCGGCTGGGCGTTGCCCTTGATCGGGTACACCGTGTCGCCCACCACGAAATCGCTGTCGTAGTACGAACGGGCCACGGCCACGCCCTGGTAGAACTGCAGGTGGTCGGTGAGGTCCGCGGTGATGCCGAGGTCAGCGCCGATCACGTGCATCTTCGGCATCAGCCGCACCGTGTTGATCTGCGCGAACTGGGTGCCGATGGCGGCCGACAGCAGTCGGTTGCGGATGTCGTTGTAGAACACATCGCCGGTGATCGTCAGCCGGTCGAAGCGATGCGATGCGCCCACGGTGAGGTTCCAGTTCTTCTCCGGGCGCAGCGTGCCCGCCACGCGGTCGAACTCTTCCTGGTCGGTGATGGTCCACGCCGAGGCGGTGTAGCCGATGTTGCCGCGCTGGGCGACGCGGTAGCCGTTCATGGTGTTGGCCAGGTCGATGAAGGCATCGGTGGATTCGGTCGGGCTCCAGAACAGCGAGACATGCGGCAGGAAGCTGCTCTTCGCGCGCAGCGTGCCGTTCACCGGCCGGTCCTTGGCGTCACCGAGGCCGCCGCCGCTGGTGCGGAAATCCACGGCCTTGAAGCCGACACCCAGCTTCAGTGTGTCGTTCAACACGATGTCGTCCTGCAGGTAGAACTGGCGCGAGCGGGTCACCCAGCTCGATGCGTTGTCGGTCTTGAACGCTGGACCGTACACGTCGAACGGGCCGGTGGCCTTCAATGGCGGGCCTTCGCCCAGCAGCGGCTGCTGGTACCACTCGGTCTTGGCCGCGGCCTTGCTCTTCTCCTGCCAGAAACCGGCAGTGAGGGTGTGCGCGCCGGTCTCGAACTGCAGGTTGAGCATGCCCCCCAGGCGGTTGAGGCGCGGCGTCTGCACCTGTTCGGAGAACGGTGCGCCGTTGGGTGACGGCACGGTGGGGTCGGTCAGCGTGGCCTGCGTGTGGCTGTTGGCGTTGTACAGCTGCACGTTGCCGTTCAGTGCCGGGGTGATCTGGAAACGATGGTTGATCGAGGACACGCGGTCGCGGGTGGTCTGGCCGGTGTCGTACGGAATCAGTTCGGAAAGCTCGCCACAGGTATAGGCACCGCAGGATTTGTCCGCGTTCTCCGGCGAGGCCACGTACCAGGCCCAGGCGTAGTCCGGATAGAAGATGTCGGCCTTCCAGCCCAGCTTGCGGATCATGTCGAAGGAGATGTTGTTGTAGCCCCACACCTTGGCCTTGCTGTCGGACAGGAACACGGTGAAGTCACCCCAGGCGACGTCCTGCTGCAGCTTCAGGTCGCCGCGCAGGAAGTTCTGCGTGCCCTCGCCCTGGTACTTGTCGGCCGACACACGCTGCAGGTCGACCAGCACCTTCGGGCCATGCTCGCCCAGCTGGCCGCTCTGCCCGGATACGGTGGTGACCAACGTGCTGTTGCTGCCCACGCCCTGCTTCACGCGCAGACTGGGCGTGTCCTGCAGCTCGCGCAGGCGGTATTCCAGGCTGCCGCCGTTGACGCTGCTGGAGAACACGCTGACCGGTGCGCCACCCGGGCTGACCGTGATCGCGCCGATGCCATCGGGCACGCCCACGTTCACCACGCTGGTGCCGGTAAGCGAGAGGAAGCCGTTGTCGTTCAGCGGCACGCCTTCGAAGGTGATGCCCATTTCATTCATGCGGAAGCCGCGCACGAACAGGCTGGTGGCCGAGATGTCCAGGCCCAGCCCGTCGGTGGCGGTGTAGCTGGCGCCGGGTACCTGCTTGAGCATGGCCAGGCCGTTGTTGCCGGTGACCATCGCGTCGAGGTCTTCGGCCTTGATGATGTAGCGGTTCGGGCCAACCACCTGGGTCGGTGCAACGGCGGCGCCGCGCGGCGTGGCGATGACCTGCAGGGCGTTGAGCGTGGTGGGCGAGTCGTGCGCGGCATCGTGCGTTTCTGCGGCGTACGCAGGTGCGGTGATGGCCGCGATGATGGCCAGGGCGAGGCGCGTCGTGGGCGGGGTGTTCATGGGCAGATCCAGGGTGCAGGGGGAGAGCGGCGCAGGCGCACGCCCAGCGCGATGCAGCGCCGGTGTCGGCGCCCTGGCTGGCGATGCGATTGCGTTGAGGGGATGACCGCGCGGTGCGCGCCGGTCAGTGGCAGACGAGGACGATCATCTGCCGTGGGATTCGATGGCGTGATTTCGACGTGCGAAATTCTTGCATCGCACTGCCGCATCCGCCATTGCACCGTGGTACAGCGTCGATGGCGGTGGGGATGGGTGGGCTATACGTGGGTATAGCCCCGGCGTGGTGGGGGCCGACCTTGGTCGGCGCTTGCCGTTTGTGTGTGCCAACCAAGGTTGGCACCTACCAGGGCATAGGGACGCGCGGTTACTGCAGGACGAAACGCTCGATCGCACGCGCCACGCCTTCGTCGGCATTGCTGGTGGTTTCAAATCGCGCCACCGCCTTCACCGCATCGATGGCATTGCCCATTGCCACGCTGGTGCCGGCGTACTGCAGCATGGTCAGGTCGTTCTCCTGGTCGCCGATGGCCATCACGTTGGCGCGGTCGATGCCCAGGTGCTCGGCCAGCTTCTGCAGGCTCGGGCCCTTGCCAGCACGGCGGTCGAACACTTCCAGGAAGAACGGTGCGCTCTTCAGCACCGCGAAGCGCTTGGTCAGTTCGCTGGGCAGGCGCGCGATGGCGGCATCCAGCACGTCCGGCGCGTCGATCATCATCAGCTTGATGAAGGACATCGACGGGTCCATGTCTTCCACGCGGCGGTAGGACAGCGGCATCCGCGAAAGATGCGAGTCGGCCACGGTGTAGTAGCTGATGTCCTGGTTGGGCGTGTACATGCGCTGGCTGTCCAGCGCCTGGAAGTGCACGCCCAGTTCGCGGGCCATCTGCTCGCAGAACAGGAAGTCGTCGAAACTGAGCGGGTACTCGACCACGGTTTCACGGGTGCCGATGCGCTGCACCAGGCCGCCGTTGCAGGCGATGCAGTAGTCGTCGTCGCCGGTAATGCCCAGCTCGTGCAGGAACGGTGCCAGGCCCGGCACCGGGCGGCCACTGGTCAGCACGATGTGCACGCCCAGCGCGCGCGCCTGCGCGATGGCCTGTTTGACCCGCGCGGTGAGCGTGTGGGTAGGGTCCAGCAGGGTGCCATCCATGTCGATGGCGACCAGTTCGATGGTCGATTGCCTGCGGCCCATGTCCATTGCGTTCAACTCGTGCGGGGCACGCCAGTTTACCCCCTCATGCCCGGTTCACCTCTTTGCCCACGCTGGCCGGGATACTGCGGGAGCCTGTGCGTCCCCCACCGCAGGACGGCCCATTGACCGCCCTTCCCTGGAGAACCTTGCGACGCATGACCTACCGTGCCCCCGAAACCAACGACAGCGCCCCCCTGGCCCAGCAGATCGAGCAGATGATCGACGAGCTGCCCGGCGAACAGGTCAGCGTCGGCACCCTGCTCAGTGCGCTGGGCGATGAAGGCCTGCTGCTGATCGTGATCCTGCTCTCGGCCATCTTCATCATTCCCGTATCGATTCCCGGCCTGAGTACGGTGTTTGGCGCTTCGATCCTGCTGATCGGCCTGAGCCGGGTGCGCAACCGCCCGCTATGGGTGCCGCAGAAGCTCGCCCGCCGCGAGATCGCCACCGACAAGCTGAAGGCCAACCTCGGCCGTGCGCTGAAGTGGGTGCACCGCATGGAGCGGCTGTCGCGGCCGATGCGGCTGGCGGTGATGGTGCGCTCGAAGAAGATGATGCGCCTGAACAACCTGGCGCTGGTCGTGGCCACCCTGCTGCTGATGGCGCCGGCCGGGCCGATTCCCTTCAGCAACACGCTGCCGGCCCTGGCGCTGATGTCCTTTGCGATCGGCTTCATCCAGCGCGATGGCGCGGCGGTGGCGGCGGGCTACGCGTTCGTGGTGGCCACGATGGTGTATTTCGGCGTGCTGCTGGGCGGCGTCGGGTTTGCCGCCGAGTCGGTGTTCAGCGGGTTCCGCAGCAGTACCGCGGAACTGTAGAGCCGAGCCCACGCTCGGCTGCTCTTCGTTCGGTGCACGGAAACCCGCGCGCTGCGCGCGCAAGCCGAGCATGGGCTCGGCTCTACAGAATTACTTGGCCGACACCCGCCACACCACGTCGCCCACGTCGTCGGCCACCAGCAGTGCACCTTCGGCATCCATCGCCATGCCCACCGGTGCGCCCATCAGGGTCTTTTCATCCTTCGAGGCAAAGCCGCTGACCACGGTCTGCGGCCGTCCGGTCGGCTTGCCGTCCTTGAATGACACGTAGACCACTTCGTAGCCGCTCAACGGCGAGCGGTCCCAGCTGCCGTGCTCGCCGATGAAGGCGCCGCCGTGGTACTGCGCCGGCAGCGCCTGCCCGGTGTAGAACAGCAGGCCCAGCGGTGCCACGTGCGAGCCAATGGCATAGTCCGGCACGATCGCCTTGGCCACCAGATCGGGCCGCTGCGGCTGCACGCGCTCGTCCACGTGCTGGCCGTAGTAGCTGTAGGGCCAGCCATAGAAGCCATCTTCCTTCACCGAGGTGAGGTAGTCCGGCACCAGATCGGCACCGATCTCATCGCGCTCGTTCGCGACTGCCCACAGTTGGCCGGTGCTCGGCTCCCAATCCAGCCCGGTGGGGTTGCGGATGCCCGAGGCGTAGATGCGGCTGCCACGGGTGGCCACGTCCACCTCCAGTACCACTGCGCGCCGGTATTCAACGGCCAGGCCGTTCTCGGTGATGTTGCTGTTGGAGCCCACGCCCACGTACAGCTTGCTGCCATCGCGGCTGGCCAGCAGTTCCTTGGTCCAGTGGTGGTTGATGGTGCTGGGCAGGTCGGTGAACTCGCGGCCCTTGTCGGACATGCGGGTTTCGCCGGGTACGTAGTGGTACTGCATGATGTTGCCGGTGTTGGCCACGTACAGCGTGTCGCCGATCAGCTGGATGCCGAACGGCGAATGCAGGCCTTCGATATAGACGTGTTGGGTCCAGGCGTTGGAGCCGGGCGTGCGCCGCAGCAGGGTGACCCGGTTGCCGCCCTTGCCGGCCTTGCCCGAGCGCGCCTTCACCTTGCCGGCGATCCACTGCTTGGGCGTGGTGACCGGCTCTTCGCCGGGGCCATTGCCCTCCACCACCAGCACATCGCCATTGGGCAGGGTCAACAGCCGCCGCGGATGCTGCAGGTTGGCGGCGATGCGTTCGATCTTCAGGCCTTCGGCCACCGTGGGTGATTGGCCATCAGCCCAGCCCACGCCCCGTGGCACCTGCATCGGTGGCATCAGGAAGTTCTTCGGTGCCGGCAGCGGCGGCTTCGCACCGGACTGGTCGGTGGGGTGGTATTCGGCCTTGCCGGCGCAAGCCGACAGGGTGACGGCCAGCGCCAGCGCAGCCAGGGTGGGCGGGATGTGCTTAGCCATGACGACCTCCCCGCAGCACCGGCGGCTGCAGTGACAGCAGGATCAGGCCCAGGGCGATCAGGGCCACGGTCAGCGCCGACAGGATCGTACCCGGCACCGCGACGGCATAGGCATCGCGGCTGTGCACGAAGGCATTCCAGATGGCCAGCACGACCGCGACCAGGTTGAGGAAGAAGTCGATGCGGTCGATGCGGGTAGCGGTGCCGTTACGGCGCCAGACCGCGAACAGGTTGATCAGGCGCGGCAGGATGGCGATCAGCAGGCCGAAGGTGATCAGCCAGGCCGCAGCCTTGCCCCACATCACCTCGGCGTTGTTGAGGTAGATCGCATCGAAGATCAAGGCGCCGACGAAGAAGCCGAAGGGTATGGGGTTCAACAGGCTGAACAGCGTAGTGCCAAGGCCGCGATGGGCCTGGGCGAGCGGATTGACCATCATCGTGCTCCGATGCGGAAGGGTGCACGGGGTGTAGTAGCACAGCGGGATGTGAGGGCGCGCGATGACGCCGGGATGGGATTGCCACTCCCGCCGAACAGGCACCGCGCTACGCGGATTCGTCCTCGCGCACCTCGTGGAAGGGCAGCATCGTCTCGAAGCCGAATTCGTGTTCCATGCTGGTGCGGACCAGGCCGCCAATGGCGTAGCGGCTGGTGTTGGCATGCACGTCGATGCCACCGGGCCGCCACTCGGTGCGCAGATGCAGCGTCTCTGCGCGTCGCATGACGATCCGCTCCTCCTGCAGCAGCGCGCGACGGTGCTTCTTCATCAACAGGCGCAGCGGTTTCACCGTGGTGATGCCGAATGCTGCCAGCTCGGGCAGCAACTCGGCGATATCGGCATCGTCGCCATAGTCGTGGCTGCGCGTATGCACGGCCAGCACCACCTTGCGGATGGCGGCGACCGAGAGCGGGGTCTGGTCTGCGCGCGCACGGCCGCGCTGCCGTTCGTTCTTCATGTGTGTGGTCATCTGCAAGTAGTTCTCCCTGTTTCCCACGACTCAAATTCAACCGCGCGAAGATGGCGTGAAGATGTTTGTGTGCACTGTCATAACCAGACGCACTAAGCGTTTGTGACGTAATTGGCACATCTGCAGATTGAGTGTGTGAAGAGGTAGGGGGTTCTTCGTTGTGTCGCGTTTGGCTCGTTGCGATGGGGCAGTTCCGCCCCGCCGTCCTGCCATGCCGATTCACAACAGAAGGATTCGTGTATGAAGCGACACACGCAACGCTCCGCGCCACCGCGCTCCGCGCGCCTGGCCCTTGCCACTGCCCTGGTGCTGGGCAGCCTGGCCGTCACCGCCCAGGCCCAGCAGGCTGACCCGCTGGCCGGACGCCAGTGGCACCTGCTCAACACCGGACAAGCCGTGCTGGGCGATACCCGGCCTGTGGCCGGCAACGATCTGAACGTGGACGGGCTGTTCCGCAACGGCATCCGCGGCCAGGGCGTCACCATCGCCATCGTCGATGATGGCCTGCAGATCGCACACCCGGACCTGGCTGCCAACATCGCGGCAGTCGCAGGCAAGAACTTCGCCAACGGTTCCAACAATCCGACGCCGCCTGATCCCGACGTCGACAACCACGGCACCATGGTCGGTGGCATCGCCGGCGCGGTCGGGGCCAACAATCTGGGCGTGCGCGGCGTGGCTCCGGCAGCGACGCTGAAAGGGTTCAACCCGATTTCGAGGGCTGCCCAGGGCAACCAGCAGAGCAACATCGAATATGCCTGGTGGGACGGTGCCGAATCGGCGGATGTACAGGTCTTCAACAACAGCTGGGGCGCAGGCCCTGGCAATCCAAACCTGCCGTTCGCATACAGCCAGAATGACATCACCGCCTACGAGCAGGCCTTGTCAGGCACCCGCGGTGGCCGCGGCGGCATCTATGTGAAGGCAGCGGGCAACAACTTCGACAATGCTGCGATCAACCAGTTCCAGGACGTCTGCACCAACGACACCAAGAACCGCAGGACCGGCTGTGTTCCGGCTGGCCGCGATCCACGCAACAACCTGTTCAACGTGATCACCGTGGCTGCGGTGCGTGCCGACGGTGTCCGCTCCTCGTACTCGTCCACCGGCTCGGCACTGTGGGTGTCCGGCTTCGGCGGTGAGAACGGCTGGCAGCGGCAGGTCGTGCCGGGGCAGCTGGCGATCCGCTACGATCCCGCCATCCTCACCACCGACGTCACCGGCTGCGCTCAAGGCAGCAACAAGAACAGCAGCCTGCGGAACACCCTGGACGGCGACCAGTCGGCCATCGACAGCACCTGCAACTACACCGGCAAGATGAACGGCACCTCGGCCGCCACGCCGATGGTGTCGGGTGTCGCGGCACTGGTGCTGGAAACCAACCCGAACCTGTCCTACCGCGATGTGAAGTACATCCTGGCCACCACGGCCACCCGCAACGACCCGAACCAGGCGGCAGTGACCCATTCCGACGGCCGCGTGCTGGTGCCCGGGTGGACAGTGAACGCCGCCGGCCGCGCCTACAGCAACTGGTACGGCTTCGGCGTGGTCAATGCCGCGCGTGCAGTGCAGGTGGCGGAGAACTTCCAGTCGCTGGGTGCGCTGGTAGACAGCGGCTGGCGCAATACGACGCGCACCGTGGCCATCGGCAATACCTCGGCGGCCGCCGCACGCCTCACCTTCCAGCTGGCCAACGGCGCGCGCAACATCGAAAGCGTGCAGCTCGGCTTCCGCGTCAGCCACACCAACACCCGCCAGCTGCAGTTCGTGCTGATCTCGCCCAGTGGCACCCGCAGCGTGGTGCAGCCGGCTTTCACTGCGATCGGCTCGGGTACCGGTGGCGTGCAGCGCAACTTCACCAGCTGGGACCTGTTGTCCAGCAATGCCTTCCTGGATGAGAACGCCAGCGGCACCTGGACACTGGAAGTGACCGACCTGGGGCAGGCCGCGAACGCTGCATCGCGTGGCAACCTCGAATTCTTCAAGATCCGCGTTCTGGGGCACTGATGATGAAGACGACCATTCTGTTGAGCACCCTCGCCCTCGCGGCGATGACCACCACCACCTGGGCCCAGAGTTCGGGCCAGACGCCGCCAGACAAGACCCTTTCGACCGTGGATGCACAGGCGCTGAAAGCGGCAGCCACCGGCCGTTCGTTCGATGTGGGCGGCTCACGCTTCCAGCTGGCGCCTTCGGCGACCGTGCAGCAGGCCAGCGGGGGTCAGTTCAAGATCACCCAGGGCAGCGCTGCCAGCGCACCTGCAGCGGGCACCCGCAGCAAGCGCTCTACCGATGCCGCGTCGGGCGCGACCGCACGCCTGGATGCCGGAGCCAGCAAGTTCGCCGCCGCCGTCTCCAACGATGGCGCACCGGTAGTGGCGACCTCGCGGGTCAAGGTGTTCTTCACCGATGCGGCCTCGGCCCAGCGTGCAGCCACCGCCACCGGCGGCACCGTGGTGAAGGTATCCAAGGCCTCGGGCCGCGCGATTGTGGAGTACCCGTCGGTGAATGCGGCGCTGGATGCGACCACCAAGCTGCTGTCGACCGCCGGCATCAAGGCGGCCGAGCCGGACGTGGTGCAGTGGGAAGAATCCAAGTAAAGCGTTGAGTGGTGCCCCCGGCCGGTTAGCTCTCCTGGCCGGCCGGGGGATTGGTGTGGGGGGATGTGCCGACCAACGGTCGGCACCCACGTGTCGACCAAGGTCGACATCTACCGGGGCAGCGGGCGCGACGAACAGGCGGCATCAGCCGCGCATGGCCCGGCGTTACCGGGCGGCGAGCGTGTCGCTGTGCTTGCGGCTGCAGCTGGCCAGTGCGTCGTTGCCGGCGGCTGGATGAGCCGGTTCCAGCAGCAGGCGCTGCACGTCGGAGAACAGCTTCTCCACCGGCATGCCGTAGGGCGCGAACAGGCGCAGGCGGCCCTGGCGGTCGAACACGTAACCGCCCGCGATATGGCTCATGGTGTAGGTCTCCGGCACCTGGCCGGGTTCCTTCTCGTAGAACGCCTTGAAGTCGCTGGCCATCGCGGCCAGTTGTGCTTCGTTGCCGACCAGTGCGATCGCCTTGGGGTCGAAGGCTTCCACATAGGTGCGCGCAACCTCGGGTGTGTCGCGGGCCGGGTCGACGCTGACGAACACCACCTGCAGCTGGTCGGCATCCTTGCCCATCAGATGCTTGACCTGGCTCAGCTCGACCATCGTGGTCGGGCACACGTCCGGGCAGCTGGTGAAACCGAAGAACAGATAGGTCACCTGCCCCTGCAGGTCCTTCGGGCCACGCACGGTGCCGTGGCTGTCGGGCATCGACCAATGCTGGCCGAGCTCTTCGCAGGCGATGTCCTTGGAGTAGAAGTCCATGCGCGACTGCGCGCTGCAGCCGGTCAGCAGGCCGACGGCCAGTCCGGCCAGCAGCGGCAGGCGGAAACGGGGAGAGAGCAACGAACGGGCAACAACGGCAAGACGCATCACGGGTACCACCAACGCAGGCGCGGGCGGGGTCTCGGTCAGGCCTGCCCTTGGGGGAAAAGAAGGCTGAGGTGCCGGGATGATCGTGCGGTCCATGCCGATCACCCCGGCCACGGTCAGTTGATCATCATGTGGTAGTGCATGCTCCAGATGATCCACACCGACAACGCGACGATGATGAACAGGATCACCAGGGTGAACACGAAGCTGGCCAGGTTCCAGCCACCTTCGGACTTGCGGTCCATGTGCAGGAAATAGACCAGCTGCACCAGGATCTGCGCCACCGCGAAGCCGACCAGCAGGAACAGCGTGAGCGGCCGCGACAGCACCGGGTTCATCACCAGTGCGAACGGCACCACGGTCAGCAGCGCGCACAGCACGAAGCCGATCAGGTAGGACTTGGTGGAGCCGTGCGCATTGCCGGCGCGCGAGGTTTCGACGTGGGCCATGTCAGAAGGCTCCGATCAGGTAGACGAAGGTGAAGACGCAGATCCACACCAGGTCCAGGAAGTGCCAGAACAGGCTCAGGCACGACACGCGGGTGATGTTGGTCGGGGTCAGGCCACGGCGGTAGACCTGGTGCATGACAACCGCCATCCAGATCAGGCCACTGGCGACGTGCAGGCCGTGGGTGGCGACCAGCGCGAAGAACGCCGACAGGTAGGCACTGGTGCTCGGGCCTGCGCCTTCGTGGAGCAGGTGCGAGAACTCGTAGATCTCCATGCCGATGAACGAGGCACCGAGCACGAAGGTCACGCCCAGCCAGCGCAGCACCGCCGAGGTGTCGTGGCGATGCATCGCCAGCACGGCCTGGCCGTAGGTGATGCTGGAGACCAGCAGCAGGAAGGTCTCGGCCATCACGAACGGCAGCGAGAACAGGTCCTTGCCGGTGGGGCCGCCGGCGTAGGCAGTGCTGAGCACTGCGTACGAGGCGAACAGCGAACCGAACAGCACCAGGTCGGACATGAGGTAGACCCACATGCCGAACACCTTCATGCCGCCCTGTTCGTGGCCGTGGTCGTGCTCGTGGTGGTCTTCGTGCGCCTGCGTGTCGCTGGCCAGCTCGGGGCGGGTCAACAGATTCATGCGCGTACCTCCTTCAGCTTGGCAAGGTTGGCCGCTTCGGTGCGCGCCACCTCTTCGGAACTGACGTAGTAGTCCACGTCCTCGTCGTAGGACCGCACGATCAGGGTGACGATCATCGCGATGAAGCTGGCCGCGGCCATCCACCAGATGTGCCAGACCAGGGCGAAGCACAGCACCAGGATCCAGATGTTGAGGATCAGCGGCACGCCGGTGTTCTTCGGCATGTGGATCGGTGCGTACTTCTTCGGCGGCGGCGGCAGGCCGCGCTTCTTCGCTTCGTGGAAGGCGTCCAGCTCATCGGCCTTGGGCACCACGGCGAAGTTGTAGAACGGCGGCGGCGACGGCGTGGCCCATTCCAGCGTGCGCGCATTCCACGGGTCGCCGGTCAGGTCCAGGTTGCGCTTGCGGTCGCGCACGCTCACGTAGATCTGCACCAGCATCAGGATGATGCCCGCGAACACGAACAGCGCACCGATGAAGGCGGCGATCAGGTACGGCGTCCACGCCGGGTTGTCGTACTGGTTCATGCGGCGGGTCATGCCCATGAAGCCCAGCATGTACAGCGGCATGAAGGCCAGGTAGAAGCCGATCACCCAGCAGGCGAACGACCACTTGCCGAGGCGCTCGTTGAGAGTGAAGCCGAACACCTTCGGGAACCAGTAGGCGAAGCCGGCCAGGTAGCCGAACAGCGCGCCACCGATGATGGTGTTGTGGAAGTGCGCGACCAGGAACAGGCTGTTGTGCAGCAGGAAGTCCGCGCCCGGGATGGCCAGCAGCACGCCGGTCATGCCACCGATGGTGAAGGTGACCAGGAAGGCGATCGTCCACAGCATCGGGACGCTGAACTCGACGCGACCGCCATACATGGTGAACAGCCAGGTGAAGATCTTCACGCCGGTGGGGATGGCGATGATCATCGTCATGATGCCGAAGAAGGCATTGACGCTGGCACCCGAGCCCATGGTGAAGAAGTGGTGCAGCCATACGATGAACGACAGGATGCCGATCGCCAGCGTGGCACCCACCATCGACTTGTAGCCGAACAGCTTCTTGCGCGCGAACGTGGCAGTCACTTCGGAGAAGATGCCGAACGCCGGCAGCACCAGGATGTACACCTCCGGATGGCCCCAGGCCCACACCAGGTTCACGTACATCATCGGGTTGCCACCCAACGTGTTGGTGTAGAAGTTGAAGTCCAGGTAGCGGTCCAGGGTGAGCGCACCCAGCGCCACGGTCAGGATCGGGAAGGCGGCGATGATGATCACGCTGGTGACCAGCACGGTCCAGGTGAACACCGGCATCTTCATCAGGGTCATGCCCGGCGCACGCATGCGCAGGATGGTGATGAACAGGTTGACGCCAGTCAGCAATGTGCCGACGCCGGACGCCTGCAATGCCCAGATGTAGTAATCGACACCCACGCCTGGACTGAACTCGATGCCCGACAGCGGCGGATAGGCGACCCAACCGGTCATGGCGAATTCGCCAACGCCCAGCGAGATCATCATCAGCGCTGCGCCGACCACGAAGATCCAGAAGCTGAAGGCGTTGAGGAACGGGAACGCCATGTCACGCGCGCCGATCTGCAGCGGCACGATGATGTTCATCAGGCCGACCACGAACGGGGTGGCCACGAAGAAGATCATGATCACGCCGTGCGCGGTGAAGATCTGGTCGTAGTGCTCGGGCGGCAGGAAGCCATCACTGCCCGGCCCGGCTGCCGCCAGCTGCGCGCGCATCATCAGCGCATCGGCGAAGCCACGCACCAGCATGACCAGCGCCACCACCACGTACATGATGCCGATCTTCTTGTGGTCCACGGTGGTGAACCAGTCGCGCCACAGCGGGCCCCACAGCTTGAAGTACGTCACCGCGCCAAGCAGCGCGAGGCCGCCCAGCACCATGGCCGCCAATGTGACCACGACGATCGGCTCGTGCAGCGGCACGGCCTCCCACGTCAATTTACCCAACATGTTCGTTACTCCTGGGAAACCTGGGCACCGCCGGCAGCGCCCGCCGGGGTAGCAGCAGCGGTGTTCTCACCGACGCCGATGAACTGGTCGATGACCTTCTTGAACAGCAGCGGTTCAACACTGGAGAAGTGCTGCACCGGTGCGTTCTTCGACGGTGCGGCCAGCGCCTTGAACTGCGTGAAGCTGAGCGCGTCCGGCGCGCTGCGCACCTCGGCCACCCAGCGCTCGAAGTCTTCGTTGCTGCTGGCGGTGGCGATGAACTTCATGTTCGAGAAGCCATGCCCGCTGTAGTTGCCGGACATGCCACGGAACTGGCCGGGCTCGTTGGCGATCAGGTGCAGCTGCGTGCGCATGCCGGCCATCGCGTAGATCTGCCCCCCCAGCTGCGGGATGAAGAAGGTATTCATCGTCGAGTTGGAGGTGATGTTGAATGCCAGCGGGCGGTTGGCCGGGAAGTTGAGCTGGTTGACGGTGGCGATGCCCAGGTCCGGGTACACGAACACCCACTTCCAGTCGGTGGCGATCACGTCCACGTGCAGCGGCTCACCGGCCACGTCCAGCGGCTTGTACGGGTCCAGCTCGTGGGTCGACTTCCACACGATCACCGCCAGCACCGCGATGATGATCAGCGGCACGCCCCAGACCACGATCTCCACCTTGGTGGAGTGCGACCAGTCAGGCATGTATTTCGCTTTGGTGTTGCCGGCGCGGTAGCGCCACGCGAACACGAAGGTCAGCACGATGGCCGGTATCACCACGATCAGCATCAGGCCGATGCAGATCAGGATCAGGTCGCGCTGGGCGAGCCCGACCATGCCCTTCGAATCCAGCAGCACCCAGTCACAGCCCGACAGGCCGACGCAGGCCAGGGCGACCAGCGCCAGGCGGATGCGGTTCCAGCAGATATTCATTGGAGGTCAACCCTGTTGAAGAAGCGCGCTTGACCGGCTCGCCTGCGCGCAGCGCCCGGGCGTGGAGCGGCTACACTGTGGGTACGAGGTCGCCTACAAGCAGGCGAACCACTCCAATCAAGCCCATACAAGATACAGCATTGTATGGACTTGTGCATCTGCACGTATGGAAAAAACTGACCGATGACGCCACCTGCCGCCGGCCGCCGCCTGAAACACCCCAATCGCACCTGGGTTCGCCCCTTTCGCGAGGGCGCCGGCCCGCTATACCTGCAGATTGCCCAGCAGGTGCGCGAGGCGGTGGATGACGGCGTGCTGCGCCCCGGCGACCGGCTGCCGCCGCAGCGCGACCTGGCCCAGCAGGTGGGCGTGGACCTGACCACCGTCACCCGTGCCTTCGCCGAGCTGCGCCAGGCCGGCCTGCTCGATGCGCAGGGCGCCGGTGGCACCTTCATCGCGCTGTCAGCCGGCAACCGCAGCACCTCGGTAGACCTGAGCATGAACATCCCGCCGCTGCTGGGCAGCGCGCCGTTCGCACAGGGCATGGAGGCGGGCTTCCAGCACGTGGGCCAGCAGCTGGGCCAGGGCGAACTGATGAGCTACCACGTCGGCGCCGGCACCCGTGAGGACCGCGCCGCCGCGGTGCAGTGGCTGGCGCCGATGCTGGGCACGGTGGGCGCCGACCAGGTGGTGATCTGCCCCGGCGCGCAGACCGCGCTGTGTGCGCTGATCCTGGCCCGTACCCAGCCAGGCGAGCTGATCGCCGCCGAGCAGCTGACCTACCCGGGCCTGCTGGCCGCCGCGCGCGTGCTGCAGCGGGGGGTGGTGCCGGTGGCGATGGACGCCGAGGGCATGCTGCCGGAGGCGCTCGAGGAGGCCTGCCAGCTGCGTCGCCCACGCCTGCTATACCTGGTGCCGACCATCCAGAACCCGACCACGGCGACGATGTCGGCGCAGCGCCGGCAGGCCCTGCTGGCGGTTGCGAAGCGCCACGATCTGACCGTGATCGAAGACGATCCCTACTGGTTGCTGGCCGGTGACGCCGCGCCACCGCTGGCCGCCCACCGCGACGCCGTCTGCCCGGTCTACTACATCTCCACCCTGTCCAAGTGCCTGGCGCCGGGCCTGCGCACCGCCTACCTGGTGGTGCCGGCCGGCGAGCCGATGGAACCGGTGCTGGATGCGCTGCGCGCAATCGCGCTGATGCCGACCCAGTCGATGGTGGCGGTGGCGTCGCAGTGGATTCGCAGCGGCCAGGCCCAGGACATGGTGCAGCGCTTCCAGCAGGAACTGCGCGAGCGCCAGGCGATTGCCGCGCAGTACCTGCCGTCCCGCGCCCAGGCGCATCCGGCCGGCCTGCATGTGTGGCTGCCGCTGCCACCACGGCTGGACCAGTACCGGCTGATCCAGGCCGCCCAGGAACAGGGCCTGGGCATCGCCAGCTCGGATGCCTTCAGCGTGGAAGAGCCGCCGCCGGGCAACGCGATCCGCCTGTCGCTGGGAGGCGCAGTCGACCAGGGCGCGCTGGCCGGGGCGCTGGCCAAGCTGAACGAGATCCTGTCCGAAGCCCCCGAGGCCCGGCACAACGCCATCGTCTGAACCGGACGCATAGCACTGCATCCATACAAGATGATACTTTGTATGCAATGTATGGATGAAGGGACGTGCATCGATGCGCGCCGAGAAACTGAAGTTCCACCTGGTGATGGCCGGGTGCGGTGGCTTTGTGGTGTTGATGCTGGCCGCGCTGGCCTGGGTCTGCCTGCAGCCGCAGACCGTGGATGTGCAGGCCGCCGAACGCCACGCCATCGAGCAGTGCGTGCAGCGCAGCGAGGATCCCTCGCGTAGCGAGATCCAGCGTCGCGCGCAGGCCGACTCCTGCCGCGAGATGCGCAAGCAGTACGTGCACAAGTTCGGCGGGGAAGCGTCCTGATGGGCGCAGCCGCGCCGCGTCGCCGCTGGCTGCTGCCGACGATGATCGCCCTCGCCTGCCTGTTCATGGCCGGCGTGGCGGCTGCGCTGTGGCAGTACTTCGGCTACAGCGCACAGTCCACGTTCACCGAACAGGCCATCGTCTTCGATGATTCGCAGCTGCGCCTGCCGGCCGATCTGGCCGGAGATACCGGCCGCATCCGCGTGGTGCATTTCTGGGACCCGGCCTGCGGCGTGTGCAACCGCGAGACCGGTGCGCACCTGAGCTACCTGATCAGCATGTACCGCCGAGCCGGCATCGACTTCTATGCGATCCGCCGCCCGGGTACCCAGGGCGAGCTGCCCGAGCCGCTGCGCAACAAGGTGATCAACCTGCCGACCATCGACGGCATCGAGCACATTCCGGCCAGCCCTGCAGTGGCGATCTGGGACCGCCGGGGCCACCTCGCCTATGCGGGGCCGTACAGCATCGGCATGGTCTGCAACTCGGCCAACAGCTTTGTCGAACCGCTGCTGGACAGACTGGTGCGCGGCGAGACCGTGCGCCCGAAGGGACTGCTTGCCGTGGGCTGCTACTGCCCCTGGCAGGCCAAGCGCTGAGGACGCGCAATGACATCACTGACGCTGGCCGGTGCGGCCGCCGCAAACAACAACGGCGGTCACCTGTCCGAACCGACCGATGGTTATGGACAGGCTCCCGCCGTTGGAAGCAACGATACGCCCCGACATGCTCCGTACATGCCGCGACCGGATGTCGCAGCCCGCGAATGGGTGCAGGACGTGCTCGCGCACAACGGGCCGATCTACCTGCGCATCGTCAATTCGCTGGAACGCACGGTGCGCCGTGGCGGCCTGGCACCTGGACAGCGCCTGCCCTCGCAGCGCGCGTTGGCGCAGCAGCTCGGCATCGACCTGACCACGGTCACCCGCGCCTTCGATGAAGCACGCAAGCGCGGCCTGATCGAAGCACGCGGGCCACAAGGCAGTTTCATCGCACCGCCCAAGGCCGGCTTCGACCAGGTGGTGGACCTGAGCATGAACGTGCCGCCGGTGCCCGACGCCGATGCGCTGGCCGAGACCCTGCGCCGCGGTGCCGCCGCCGTGCTTGCACGCAGCAACGCGCCCAACCTGATGACCTATCACCTGGGCGGCGGCAACCCGACTGACCGCCACGCAGCGGCGCGCTGGCTGCAACCGATGCTGGGAAAGGTGGACGACGCCTGCCTTCTGCTGACTGAAGGGGCGCAGGTGGCGCTTGCCGCGATCCTGGTCAGCCAGGGCCGCGACGAAGATTCGATCCTCTGCGATGCGCTGGTCTATCCGGGCCTGCTGCAGGCCGCCGCCGCACTGGGCCGGCGGCTGCTGCCGGTGGACAGCGACGAACACGGTATGTGCCCCGAAGCGCTGCTGCGACAGGCACGTAGTAGCGGTGCACGGCTGGTCTATCTCAACCCCACCTGCCAGAACCCGACCGCGCTGACCCTGCCGCTGCAGCGGCGCGAGGCGCTGGCGCGTGCTCTGGAGAGGGAAGGCCTGCTGGCGATCGAGGACGATCCTTACTGGCACCTCGCCGAAGATGCACCGATACCGTTGGCAACGCTGGCACCGCGCCACGTGTTCTATGTGGCGACGCTGTCGAAGGTAATCAGCCCCGGCCTGCGCACCGCCTTCGTGCACTGCCCAAGTGCCGCACACGCCGAGGCGATGACGGCCGCGCTGCGGGCAACGCGGTTGATGGGCCATCCGCTGGTGTCAGCGCTGGCCAGCCAGCTGCTGCTGGATGGCTCGGCACAGTCACTGCTGGCGCAGGTACGCAGCGAGGCACGCGAACGCATGCGCATGGCGCGCTACCTGCTGGCACCGTCGCTGCTGCAGCGCGCGGAAGGGCTGCATGCCTGGTGCCGGATACCGGCGCCGTGGACCGACGCCACGCTGGTGCGTACTGCACAGCTGCAGGGCCTGGCGATTGCGCCGTCATCGGCGTTCTGTCCGCCGGGGGTCTCGCACCAGAGCGGCGTGCGGTTGTCGCTGGGGCTGGCGGCGGACCGACGGCAGCTGGAGAGTGCATTGCGGCGGATTGACCGGTTGTTGTTGTCGGACGCGTTGCCGGCGATCGAGCGGTAGGCCTGGTAGTGCCGGTCGCTGGCCGGCAACGGCGTGCACGCATCATGAGGTTGCCGGCCAGCGGCCGGCACTACCCCAATGCCACCAGCGCCTGCACCAATGCATCCATCTGCTCCGGCCGGGTGAACACCGACGGCGTCACCCGCACGCAGGCGCCGGAATCCAAACCATCGCGATGGGTGGTGAACACGCGATGCTCATCCAGCAGGCGCTTCTGCAGCGCGAGGTTGTCAGCCACGCTGGTGCGCCCGCGCAGGCGGAAGCTGGCCAATGCGCTGGCCAGCGCCGGATCCGGTGAAGACAGCACCTCGATATGCGCCATCTGCCGCGCGGGCACAGTCCAGCGCTCGCGCAGGTAGCGCAGGCGCGCCTGCTTGTTGGCCGCGCCGATGCGCTGGTGCAACGCGATCGCTTCCGGCAGCGCCAGGTAGGCGGCGAAGTTGACCGTGCCGGTATGCACGCGGCTGCCGACACGACCGTCGTCTGTCTCGCCCATGTACGGGTCGAGGTCCGCAACGCGGCCCCTGCGCACGTACATCGCTCCGACGCCGACCGGCGCACCAATCCACTTGTGCAGGTTGATGCCAACGAAATCGGCCTTCAGCTGCGGCACCGCGTAGTCGATCTGGCCAAATCCGTGCGCCGCATCGACGATCACATCGATACCCCGTGCGCGTGCACGCTCGGCGATCTCGGCCACCGGCAGCACCAGCCCGTGGCGATGGCTGACCTGGGTCAGCAGCACCAGCTTCAGCCGCGGCAATCGCGCGAATGCGGTCTCGTAGGCCTGCAGGATCTGCGCGTGATCCGGCACCGGCGGCAGCGCGATGCGCTCCACCTGCGCGCCACGCCGCTGCTGCAGCCAGCGCACCGCACCGATCATGCTGTCGTAGTCGATGTCGGCATGCAGCACCTGATCACCAGGCTGCAGGCGGTTGTAGCCACCGATCAGCGCCAGCATCGCCTCGGTGGCACCCCGTGTCAGTGCGATCTCGTCGGCGCCCACGCCCAGCAGTTCGGCCACCTGCCGCTGCACCGCCATGTATTGCGCCGGGAACTCACGGCGGCCGTACCAGGCATTCCCACGGTTCACTTCAGCGGTGTGGCGCTGGTAGCTGGCCAACGTTTCGCGACCCATCGCGCCCCAGTAGCCGTTCTCCAGGTGGTTCACTTCATCGGTGATGTCGAAGTGGCTGGCCACGGCGGCCCAGTAGTTTTCGTCGCGGGCCAGTACTTCCGGCGCCACGGTCGTCGCGGGAATCTCCATCGGCGAAGCGTAACGCGCAGCGGCGCTGGCCGGCAGTGAAGGCAGAGCTGCAGCGGCCGGCAGCAATGCACCGGCGCGCAACAGGGAACGACGACGAGCGTCCATCAGAAGCTCAGCCGGTACTGCGCGTACAGGTTGGCGCCGTCGGTGTCGTACGGCGCGTTGCGCGAGTAGACCAGGCCACGGCTGGCCTGGAACGTGGCCTCATCCGGGTAGCGGTCGAACACATTGTCGGCGCCCACGCGCAGGCTGTGGTGTTCATTGATGCGATAGCCCACGGCCAGGTCGAGGAAGCTCATCGCACCGAAGCGCTGGTAGATGTCGCCCACCGCGTTGCCGCTGGAATCGGTCCAGGCGCCGTAGTAGCGCATGCGCGCCATCAGCGACCAGGCACCGATATCCCAGCTGCCGGTCAGGCTGCCCTTGTGCTCGGGCAGGCGGTCTTCGAACAGTACGCGCTGGGTTTCGTTGGTGGCCACCGAGGTGCTGCCGTTGTCCACCCGCGTACGGTTGTAGTTGTAGGCCAGGGTCAGCGTCATGCGGCCGGCGCCGAGGTCGCGCAGGTAGTTGCCGACCACGTCCACGCCGGTGGTGGTGGTGTCGAAGTCGTTGGTGAAGTAGTTCACCGAGGTGTAGCCCAGCGGATTGGGTGTACCGGCTGGAATGGCGAAGCTGGCCGACTGGCTGAAGCGATCGGTGAGCTTGATCTGGTAGACATCCACCGAGCCGGACAGGCCCAGGTCGGTGCGCCAGGTCAGGCCCAGAGAGGCGGTGCGCGATTCCTCCGGCTTCAACGGTCTGGCACCGAGCAGCTGCGCCAGTGGATCGTTCGGCGACAGGCGGCCGCTGGTGAAGATCTGCAGCGTGCGCGTGTCCAGGCCCTGGGTGGTGCTGGTGGTGTTGAGCTGGGCCGGCGTCGGTGCGCGGAAGCCGGTGGACACCGTGCCGCGCAGGGCAACGTCCGGCGTGATCGCAAAACGTGCCGACAGCTTGCCGTCCAGCGTGCTGCCGAAGCTGGAGAAGTCTTCGTAGCGGCTGGCCGCGCCGATGCTCCAGCGCTCGCCCAGCGGCACTTCCATATCCACGTAGGCCGCCTTGCTGCGCTGGCTCCACTGCCCGGCCTGGCTGGCCGAGAAGCCCGGCGCGCCATTGGAGTTGGCCTCCAGGCCCGCGGCCGCGCCCGGGCCGACTGCGTACGAGGCCGGATCACCGGCGCGCACCTGGTAGGTTTCCTGCCGGAATTCGCCACCGAAGGCGACATTGATCGGCCTGGACAGTGCGCCCACATCCCACTCGTAGTTGAAGTCGGCGTTGGCGTTCTTCTCGGTCTGGGTCAGGCGGCCGAGATCGAACGCGGTCGGGCTGGCCGGGCCGAGCGAGGCATTGATCGAGTTCTTCAGGCTGTAGTCGATCGCGTTGCGGCCATACGAAGCACTGACATCCCAGCGCAGCTTCGGCGTGATTTCACCGCGCAGGCCGCCGACCAGCTGCAGATCGTTCTGGACGTTGCCGTACTGCGGGCTGAAACCCACCGGGTACAGCGAGCGCAGGTTCCAGCCCGGGAAAACAGTGGTGGTGCGATAGGCGCCGGTGGTGGTGTCCGGATTGCGCCAGTTGAAATCACTGGTGCCATCGCTGTGGCTGTACAGGCCGAAGGCATAGAGCTCCAGCGTATCGCTGGCGTTGGCCTTCACGTTGAAGCCAACGCGGCGGCTTTCAAGGTCCGGCTGGCCCCAGCGCTGCACGGGGCTTGGCACGTCCAGCTCCGGATGCGCGGCCTGGAAGGCGATGGCATCGGGGCGCTGGCGGGTGCGCGAGGTGGCGTCGGAGTTGGACGATTCGGCGAACAGCACCAGACTGCCATAGTCACCCAGCGACCAGCCGGTGCGCGCACTGAAATCGCGCGAAGCACCGTCGCCCTGCGCGTACTGCGAATAGCCGGCGGTGATCTCGGTACCTGGGCCATCCTCGAGGATGATGTTGATGACACCGGCGATGGCATCCGAGCCGTACTGTGCCGACGCGCCATCACGCAGCACCTCGATGCGCTTGATCGCGCTGGTCGGAATCTGCGCCAGGTCGGCCGCCTGCGCGCCACGGTTGCCAAGCAGCGCACTGCGGTGGAAACGGCGGCCGTTGACCAGCACCAGGGTCTGGTCCGGTGACAGTCCGCGCAGGGTCGCTGGTCGCACGAACACCTGGCCATCGGCCATCGGCAGGCGCTGCACCACGAACGACGGCACCAGCTGCGCCAGCACGTCCTTCAGGTCGGTGGATTCAACGGACGTGATGTCTTGCTTGGTGAACACATCCACCGGCGCCAGCGTTTCGAACTGGGTGCGGTTGGAGGCACGGGTACCAGTGACCAGCATCGCATCGAGCTGGGTCGGCGCGGCGCGGCTGCCGCTGCTGGCATCGACCGCATCGGCCTCCGCTGCGATCGCGCCTCCTGCGCTGGCCATGGAAAGGGCGAGGAGGATGGAACGCGAAAGCTTCGAACGATGCACGGCAGGGCTCCGGGAGGGCGCGACAGGGCCAGCACCTGCGGTGGTATCGCAGGCCTGGACAAGGCGCGCAGTCTCGGCGCGATCTGTGAAGGAGGCATGACGTCAGTGCGACAGCTTGATGCGCCAACCAAGGTTGGCCCCTACCAGAACCCATCCGTCGATCCACGCCATGCGAGGATGGGGGTGCCGACCCGCACCCCGCGCCCCGCGCGCGCTGTATGCCGCCTAGCCCGTGGTCTTGCCGCCGAAGCCAAGACGGGTCGGCCGTGCCGTCCGCAGCGGAAAGAACAGCATGCCGATGGACACCATCTGGAAGGGCGTGAACAGGAACCAGATGTTGTCGGTGCCGACGGCCAGGATGTTGAAGTCCAGATCGCCGATCCACTCCAACCGCTGCAACACCGTCACCAGTCCTCCAATGGTCGGAACCGGCAGAACGCCGTGACCGGCCAGCAGCAACGTCGGTGTCAGCAGCCCGGCCAGGAGCGCGAAGCCGGCGCGGTACACCCAGGGATTGCCCTTCCAGTACGGCGCGCAGCGCCACATCAGCAGCAGCAATGCCAGGGTCAACAGCCAGAGCAACAGCCACTGGTTAACCACCATGTCCATCATTGGACCGGCTCCATTGGGCTGGCATCCCACGTCGTCGATCGCACGCCCCTTACCTCCCCCTTCATCCATGATGCGGGCATTGTTGCCGGTATGCAGGCACACGCAAAGCCCCGGCACCGCAAGAACTGCTAAACGCCAAACCTGCCGATCCGCTACTGTGCCGGGCACTGGATTCGGGGAACGGCAGGATGAGTGCGGCAGGCAAGGCGTTGTGGTACATCGAAACCCATGCGGATCGACCGCTGGCACTGGCCGACGTCGCTGCTGCGGCGGGGCTGTCGCCGTTCCATCTGTCGCGCCTGTTCCAGACCCGCACCGGTACCTCGGTGGTGCGCTACCTGCGCGGACGGCGCCTGACCGCGGCCGCGCAGCGGCTGGCCGACGGCGCAGGCGACATCCTGCAGGTTGCGCTTGGGGCCGGCTATACCACCCATGCGGCGTTCACCCGTGCCTTCAGCGACCAGTTCGGGCAGACACCGGAGCGGGTACGCGAACAGGGCACCGACGGCCTGGCACTGGTGCAGGCGATCCGCGTGGACGAGGCGCCTGTACCCTGCGATGAGGCACCGCGCCTGCTCGACACGCCCGCCTTCCAGCTGGTGGGTATCGGCATGCGGCATACCCGCGGCAGCGGTGGTGCGATACCCGGACAGTGGGCGCAGCTCAACCGCGAATGGCCGACGCCTGCACCGGTCAGCTTTGGCGTGTGCTGCAACAGTGATGACGATGGCGGCTTCGACTACATCGCCGCACTGCCGGCCAGCGCGGTGCCGAGCGTACCTGCGCACTGGCAACGCGTGGACATTCCGCCGCGTCGCTACCTGGTGGCCTGGCACGGCGGGCACATCTCGACCATCCGCTCGACCTGGTTCTGGCTGCTGGATCACTACCTGCCCGGCTCCGGTCTCAGCCTGGCCGATGCACCCGATCTGGAACGCTACGACATGCGTTTCGATGAGCACAGCGGCAACGGCGGCGTGGAAATCTGGCTGCCAGTGGAGTGATCTTCGAGCGCGGCACCCACCGTAACGAATCGTTGCGCCCGCGGTGACACCCACGCAATCCCGCCAGGTCTACACTCGATGCATGCGCTCCACGGAGGATCGATCATGCGCCTGTTGCACCTCACGCTGCCGGTATCCGATGTCGGTACCGTGGCCAGCTACTTCCGCGATGTGCTGCAGCAGCGCGTGGTCGGCAATCATGTGCACATCGGCTGGAGCACGATCGAGTTGCAGCCCGCTGAAGGACGTCCGGTCGGAGGCGTGCACCTGGCCTTCAACGTACCGGACAACCGCTTTGGCGAGGCAATGACCTGGTTGCGCGAACGCACGCCACTGCAGCGCAATCCGGCAGGGTTGGATTATTTCGCCCTGGAAAGCAGCTGGCAGTCGCAGTCGGTGTACTTCACCGGCCTCGATGGTTTGATCCTTGAACTGATCGGCCGCCGCCGCTTGCCGGACAGTGCGCATCAGGGCGCCTTCCACGGCAGCGAACTGACCTGCCTGAGCGAGGTCGGCCTGCCCAGCCACGATGTCGATGCTGTGCGCGAGCAGTCCAGCCTGCGGTTTGGCCTGCAACCGATCAGCCCGCCTTCGCCGCAGTTCGCGCCGATGGGCGACGACGAAGGGCTGCTGATCGTGGTCGCTGCGGACCGGCGCTGGTTCCCCGAGCAGAAGGACCTGCCCAATGCGCAGGGCCTGTTGCTGCAGGTCGGCGACGTGGCCGGCCCGGGTGTTGTGGAGGACGCTGCACTCGGCTGGCGGGTGCAGGCGACCTGATCTACCAGCTGCCCGACGCACCACCTCCGCCGCTGCGGCCACCGCCTCCGGACCAGCTGCTGGAGCTGCTCGACGACGAACTGCTGGATGACGAACTGGACGCGCTGCGCTCACGGCGTGACGAAACCCGGCCATGCGCACGCTCGCCCGGCAGCATGGTGAACAACCATACGAAGTACAGCAACACGCCACACACACCGGACACGATCATTGCCAGCAGACGTGGATCGTCACCTTCGGCACGATGGATCGCCAGCAACGCACCCGCGGCGTAGCCGAGGGTCAACAGCACCAGCACCGTCATGCGCACGACGAAGCTGCTGCGGTTCTTCTTCCAGCGTGTGCGACAGGCCTGCACCAGCAGGAACACCATCAGGGTGGCAACGCCCGCGGCGGCCTGCAGCAGCAGGTGCCGGGCCAGGCTCGGTGGCAGCTGGCCACGAAGCAGCGCCTGCACCAGGAAGACCGCGCCGGTTACCAGCATGCCACACAGGACGATGCGCACCCCACGGCTGCGACGCCAGCACCAGCCGAGCAGGGCCGCCACCGGCACGCCCAGCGCCATCACGAAGCACAGGCCCGGCAGCAGGTGGCGTGGCAGCAGCAACGCCACGGACAGCGCGCCTGCGGCAACCACCGCTGTCAGCAGCATCGGACGCCCCCAGGCCGGCAAGGTCGGCCAGCTCGGCCTCGGTGCCGACGCATTGGCGGCCAGCGCCTTGCGCCGCCGCTCCCGACGGCTGCCGCTGAAATCGTCCTCGGTCTTCGCCGGCGGGAGGGGCGGCGGCGAGCGCCACAGCCCGGCCAGGAAGCCGGCCAGCAGGGTCAACGCCACCACCGAGTCTGCGCGTCGCCAGTCCGCAGGCAGCACATTGCTGGCCGACGGTTCTTCCCATGCAGGCAGGTCCTCGCCTTCGATCAGCGCCACCATGATCGTCGTGCCATCGAGCACGCCCTGGTCGAAATCACCCTCACGGAAGCGCGGCACGATCGCGTTGTCGATGATGCGAGCGGCGTACGCGTCCGGTAACGCACCTTCCAGGCCATAGCCGGTCTGGATGCGTACGCGGCGGTCCTGCACCGCCACCAGCAACAGCACACCGTCGTCGACACCGGTGCGACCCAGCTGCCACTGATCGAACACCCGCTGTGCGTAGGCCTCGATGCCCTCGTTGCCCACGCTGGGGACCACCAGCACCTGTAGCTGTGCACCTTTCTGCACCTGCAGCTGCAGCGCCTGCCTGCGCAGGGTGGCGCGGGTTTCAGCGGACAGCGCGTTGGCGGTGTCCACCACGGGATCGTCCAGCGCCGGGACCGGGATCGCCGCCAGCGCCGCCACCGGCAGCAGGCACAGCAGCAACAACAGCCACGTCATGGCTGCGGTCTGCCGTCCTGCGCGCAGCAGGCTCACGTACCCTGCCCCGCCTCGATCCGCGCATGCAGCGCCTGCAGTTGCGCGACCGCCTGGTTGAACACCTGCAGATCGGCATCCACCAGGGCCGCCCAGTCAGGCGCGTGCCCCAACAGCTGCGCCACCTGCTCGTTCGGCGCGCGATCGAAGCCCTCGCCAAGCACGGCAAGATAGCGCGCACGGAACCCTTCGGGGTCGCGCTGGTCCTGCACATACAGCTGCACGGCCAGCAGCCCTGCATACAGGTAGTTCACCAGATAGTTCGGGTCTTCATACATCAGGCGCTTGCCGATCCAGGTGTTGCGCAGCTGCGGGTAGCGCTCCGGTTGCTGGCCGAAGCGCGCCAGCACCTGCCCGGTCAGCGCGTCCAGGTCATCGGCGGTGCCCAGCGTGCCGGCGGCAACGCCCTGGTAGATCGACTGCTCCAGCTGCGCTTCCTCGGAAGAGGTGAACAGCTGCAGCACCATGTCGTCCAGCAGCGATTTCAGGTAGTAGGCCTTGGCACGCGGGTCCTGTGCCTGCTGGTACAGCTGGTCGCGGAAGCGCAGCTCGTTGTAGATCGCGAACGCCTCGGTCAGCCATTGGCTGCCATTGCGCTGCAGTGGCGACGCATGACCGCGCTGCATCCACTCGCCATGCACGGCATGGCCAGCTTCATGCGCGATTTCGACATCGCTTTCCAGATCGCCACGGCGCACGCCAACGAACAGCATTGCCGGCACACCGGGAGCACTCACCGAGAACGCGTCCTGGCTGCGGTCACCGCGTTCGGAGGCCAGATCCATACGCTGGTTGGCCGGATCGAGCAGCGCGCGCAGTTCTGCGACGTACGCCGGCCCCAGGTGCTGCATGGCATCGGCGGCGTTGTCGCGCAGCTGCGCCAGCGTCAGCACCGGTGGCGTGTAGCCGGCATCGGGCACCGTGGTATCCCAGATCTGCGGCGCGTCGATGCCCGATCGCGCAGCGTGGTGCAGCAGCATGTCCTGGTAGGCGCGGCGGTCCCCCGCGTGCTGTTCGATTGCAATCAGCGTCGCATCCACTGCCGCTGTATCCAGACCCATGCGCTGGTAGCCGTGTGCCGGCGCCGAGCCATCGCCCTGCAGGCGTGCGGCGGCGTCATTCACCTGCACCAGCCCCAGCAGCACCGAAGCCATCGGCTCACGGCGCGAGTGCAGCCCCTGCCAGTAGCCCTTCCAGCCGGCCTCGCGCAGGGCGCGGTCGGGCTGCTGGGCCAGCGCCTGCTTGTCGCGCCCCGTGTCCCAGTGCCGACCGCCGTGCTCGAGCTGCGGGTACTCGGCGCTGCGCAGGATCTGCCCGCGCAGGCGCGCGAAGCTGTCCAGCGCCGGATCGGCCAGTGCCTCCACGGCCTCGTCCAGCACAGCGTTGGCCGGGGTGGCGGCTTCCTTCAACGCACGTGCGTGCAGGAAGCCATACGGTGCTGCCCACGTCGCATCTGCGGGCGCCTCGCGCAGTGCAGCACGACCGCTGCGGGCGATGCGGCTGCACAGCCCCATTGCCTGGTCCATCGCCTGGGCCGGGCGATGATCGCGGGCGTTGCGGGCGGACTGCAGGTGCAGGTAGCCGAGATGCCGCAGGCACTGCGCCTCCAGTGCCTCGGCCTGCTGGAAGCGTTCCGCCGGTGCAAGGGTGGACGCCTGCTGCAGGGCCTCGACGCGCTTGCCCAGCGCGTCGCGCGCGGCTTGTTCGGCGGTGGCATTGGCGAAGTAGGCGCGGTCATCGGCATGCACCGACTGTGCCTGGGCGCCGCTGAAGGGGGCTATCGCCAATACGGCGGCGACGGCGGCGGTGGTAGCGCGCTTCCTGAAAGCCTGCATCGGCGTCTCCCTGCCTGGACCAGGCTTCGAGCCTAGCAGCCAGCCGCCCGGCTCGCCTGTGCCGAGTCAGGCCTCAGATCGACTCATCCTCACGCTTGACCAGTGTCCAGCACGGCGCCTGCGCGAAGGTATAGGTCTGCTGGTCGCTGCTGTCCGGCGTGCGGACCTGCACCTGCCGCTGCCCATCGGCCAGGGCACTGACCTGCATTTCGCGGCCCTGCCCGGCCAATGCGGCAGGATCGGGCATCACCGGCCACTCGACATCGGCCAGCGCCAGCCGGCTTTCCACCTTGCGCGGTTCCGGCTCAGCCTCCGCATCGATGTAGCTGTCCAGCAGCGGATCGGCAGTGGTCTTTTCCTGCAGCGCGATCTCGTTGCCGAAATGCTTCAGGAACGTATCGAATTCCGGGTAGGGGCATTCACTGGGTGCAGCCGCAGGTGTGGGCTCGGCGGCGGTCGCTGGCGCGGCTGGAGCAGGCACGGCTGGAGCAGGCGCCGCCTCGGCCGCTGTCTGCGGCGCTGGTGTGCAGGCAGCCAGAACCACGCCGCAGGCAAGCGTCAGCAGAACGGCAGAACGGTATCGACACATGGGCTCATCCTGAATCCGGTCCGGTCGCTCCATGCTACCGCGCACCCTACAATTCCGGCATTCCGCCTGTCCGAGAGTCCTCATGCATCGCCTCCTGCTCCTGATCGGCCTGCTGCTGCCCGCCCTGTGGCCGGCTGTGGCGTTGGCCGTCGATGTCCATGAAGGCGATCTGCTGTTCGTCACCGCCGGCCGCAGCGGCCTCAGTGCGGCCATCGACGATGCCACCGGCAAGCAGGGCGCGCTCAGCTTCGATCACGTTGCCCTGGTCGCTTCCACGCCGAAGGGCTGGGAGGTTTTGCATGCGGACGAGAAAGGATCGCGCCGGCAATCGCTGGTCGAGTTCCGCCAGGAGGCGCGCGCCAAGCAGCGGCAGATCGTGGTCTATCGCCTGCACGCGCCGCAGCAGGCGGCCATCAAGGATGCGGTCGCCACCGCGCGCACGATGCTGGGCAAGCCGTACAACACGTCGTATGTGTTGAGCGAGGACAGCTACTACTGCTCGGACTTCATCGAACGCGCCTTCCGTGCGCATCACGTGTTCGCATTGCAGCCGATGAACTTCCGCAACCCGCAGACCGGGGAGATCGCCCAGCACTGGGTGGATCTGTATCGCGGCATGGGCATGGACGTGCCGCAGGATCAGCCCGGCACCAATCCGAACGACATGTCGGCAGCGCCGGTGCTGCAGCGTATCGGCGTGCTGGAATAAGCAAAGCCCCGCACGGGGCGGGGCCTTGCCGGTCACGTTGCATGCGCAACGCGGTCATTCTTCTTCGTCGTGGCCGCCCTGCTGCTGGTTCTGGTTGCGCTTCTGCTGTTCCTGCTGCTGTTGCTGCTGCTGGTCGCGGCCACGGCCCTGCTGCTGATCCTGCTGGTTCTGCTGGCCCTGCTGCTTCTGGTTCGGGTTCTGGTTCTGCTGTGCCATGTCCGATCTCCAAAGCCACTCGCGGAATGCGGTGGACGTGGCCATCGTCTGCAGCGAATGGTTAATCAGGCGTGGGTGGGCGGCTACATCTGTGTGTACGCCTGTGAATGAACGCGCAGAAGCCCTTGCGGCACAAGCAGCTGAAGAATTCATGCGGGTTCGGCATGTGCTCATGCCTTCGTCAGCCTGCACGCATTCATGGCGTTCGCCGCCGGAAACACGCGCTGAACGAGGCTGGCTTCCCGGCTCACGCAGGGAAGCCAACCCTGCATTCAGGGCATCACCGGCGGCACATACGCCAGGGTCATCCCCAGCAGCCACAGCAGGCCCAGCACCAGCGGGATATGCACCAGCAGCTGGATGAAGGTGAAGCCGACGATGTCCCGCGCCTTCAGGCCCAGCACGCCCAGCAGCGGCAGCATCCAGAACGGATTGATCAGGTTCGGCAGCGCTTCGGCCGCGTTGTAGACCTGCACCGCCCAGCCCAGGTGCGCCTTCAGTTCGTTGGCGGCCTGCATCACGTACGGCGCCTCGATGATCCACTTGCCACCACCGGACGGCACGAAGAAGCCCAGCACCGCCGAATAGACGCCCATCACCAGCGCGAAGGTATCAGTGATGGCCACGTGCACGAACAGGCTCGACAGCCGGTGCGCCAGGGTCTGACCGTCACCGCCTGCAGCGTGGGTGAGGATCATCGCGATGCCACCGTACAGCGGGAACTGGATCAGCACACCGGTGGTGCTCGGTACCGCCTTGGCCACCGCGTTGAGGAAGCTGCGCGGGCGCCAGTGCAGCAGCAGGCCCAGCGAAATGAACAGGAAGTTGTAGGTGTTGAGGTTGGCGATGGCGGTGACCACCGGCTTGTTGGCGAACTCGTTGAACAGCCAGCCGAACGCCAGCAGCGAGAGCAGTACGGTCAGCAACGGACTGTACTCCAGCCATTCGCCCGGGCGCGTGCGGCGCTGCAGTGGCTCCGGTTCTGCCTGCGCGGCGCCGGGGAAGTCTTCAGCGGTGCGGGCACTGCCGGCGGCCGGTGCGGTCAACCAGGCGATCAGCAGCGAGACCAGGATCAGCACTGCGGTCAGCGCGATCGACTGCCACAGGAAGATGGTTTCGGTGAACGGCAGGACGCCGGTGATCTCCACCAGCCCTGGCGGCATGCTGGCCGGGTTGGCCTGCAGCTGTGCGGCAGACGAACTCAGCCCCATTGCCCACACCGCACCCAGGCCGAGGTAGGCCGAAGCACCGGCCGCGCGGTAGTCCATGCGCAGTTCGGTACGGCGCGCCAGCGCGCGCACCAGCAGGCCGCCGAATACCAGCGAGAAGCCCCAGCTGAGCAGCGAGGCCAGCATGCTGACCAGGCCCACGTACACCACCGCACCGCGGCCGGTGCGCGGCACCCGGGCCAGGTAGTCGATGAAGCGCGCGACCACCGGCGCGGTCGCCACGGCGTAGCCACCGATGACCACGAAGGCCATCTGCATGGTGAAGGGAATCAGGCTCCAGAAGCCGTCGCCGAAGGCACTGGCGGTGGCCTGCGGGGTCGAGCCGAAGCTCATCGCAGCCAGCGCGACGATGACCACGCCGAGCACCGCGAACACGTACGCATCGGGGAACCACCTTTCCGCCCAGGCGGCCGAGCGCAGCGCTGCGCGCGCCATCCAGCCGTCCTGTACTGCTGCCGTCGAGGCCATCGCCTACCCTCCCAGGTTCGATGGTTCGATTCTGGGCGGCGGGGTGCGGGCTGTCAGCCACCTATTGGTCGTAGGTAGCGGAGGATGGTCGTGCCGGCCGTTGGCCGGCAATCCCGGGATCGCGCACGGCTGCAGCCGGCCAGCGGCCGGCTCTACCTCACCTTGGGCTCAACGCAGCGCCAGATCCACGGCGATGCCGGCGAACAGCGCGGCACCCACCCAGTTGTTGTGCAGGAACGCCTTGAAGCAGGGGCCGCGCTCGCGGTTGCGGCAGATCCAGAACTCGTAGACCACCAGCACCGTAGCCACGGCCACGCCGGCCAGGTAGTAGCCGCCCAGCCCGCCGCGCACGCCAACCAACGCCATGGTGGCCAGGAACAGCGCGTACAGCACGCCCTGGATGACCAGATCCAGGTCACCGAACAGGATCGCAGTGGAGTGCGAGCCCATCTTCAGGTCGTCCTCGCGATCGACCATGGCGTACCAGGTGTCGTACGCGGTGGACCACAGGATGTTGCCGGCATACAGCAGCCAGCCCAGCATCGGCACCTCGCCCTGCACCGCGGCGAACGCCATCGGGATGCCCCAGCCGAACGACATGCCCAGGTAGACCTGCGGCAGGTGGGTGTAGCGCTTCAGGTACGGGTAGCTGGCCGCCAGGAACACGCCGATGAAGCTGAGGCCGATGGTCAGCCCGTTCAGGGTCAGCACCAGGCCGAACGCCACCAGCATCAGCACGGCAAACAGCGCCAGCGCGGCGCGGCCGCTGATCGCACCGGTGGCCAGCGGACGCGCCTTGGTGCGTTCCACATGCGGGTCAAGCCAGCGGTCGGCGTAGTCGTTGATGACGCATCCGGCCGAGCGGGTCAGCCACACGCCGGTGGTGAACACGAACAGCGTCCACAGCGGCGGCAGGCCGCCCGCGGCCAGCCACAACGCCCACCAGGTGGGCCACAGCAGCAGCAGCGTGCCGATCGGGCGATCAGCGCGCATCAGACTCCAGTAATGCCGCCAACGCGGCGTCGCCGGCGACTGCGGCGAAGTGAGGGGGGTATCAGCCATGGCGATAGGATACTCCTGCCCCTCTGGCAGGGCTTTGCCCGTGGGGGGAGATTTGTTCGGCGAAACTGGATAGAATGCCGGTCCCGCACCGCTTCATGGCGCTGCGATGCCCGCCCCGGCACTGGTCGGTGGCGCGGCGGTTCTACAACGCGCCCGTAGCTCAGCCGGATAGAGTAGTGGCTTCCGAAGCCATTGGTCGGGGGTTCGAATCCCTCCGGGCGCGCCATTTTTCCTGTCTGGATCAACGCCGCTCACCGTGCCCAGGTGCAACGACGCCCCATCCTGCAAGGCAACCGGATATTCGACGTCGGCAGCCGGCCCCATAAGCGGGTACGCGAGCCCTGCCGGATATGACATCAATCCACGCTCGTGCGCTTGCCAGCCAGATCCGGATTGACCACGGGAACATGGTCTCGGATTGGTCCATGCTCTTCTCGATCTAGACGGGACGGCACACGCGGGTCCGATCAGCCTGTGTGGATGCTCATCATCCGAGCGCAGAGCAAGCGCTGAAGCCAGAGTACCCGTCGAGCAACCAGGCACGTCGTTGCTGGTCTCCAACCAGGCCCACCGCGCCATTGACACCTGAGTGCCTGAAACGCACTCTCCCTGACACCCATGCCTCCAGCGCGTGGGTGAGGCTAATCATGGACCGAACGCCAAGGAGAAATTCGTGGACCCGCGATTCTGGCTGATCCTGCTGTTGGCACCCGCAGCCGCTCTGTTTTCGACCCCGTCTCTGGCGTCTGAGGCCGTCGGCTACTGCGGAACTCCGTATGACAAGGCTGTCACCACAGAGTACCCAATACGCGGAACATGGATGTATGCCCGGTCGGCCTGTGGGTGGCAGACCTCGCTGCAGGACTTTCATCGGATGGGTGGCACGACCGTACTCAATTTCGGGCCGCATCTTAAGCGTCACACCGACCCTAGTACCGTCGCGATCGGTTGCACGACCGCGGAGGGCACCTCCTGCGTGCAGCAGGCCAGGCAGGAAATTGGGACTGAGCGCATCCGCAACTGGCTGAGCTACGAGTTCAACGAACACTACGGCTCTGCGATCGCGTGCCCCGGAGGATTTGATCGGAAGATCGAAACTGTCGTTGACGGCGTACCCAAAGTGTTCTGGCGCATTGTTCTGCCCCATGACGGGCAGGCAGCCTGTGATTACTCGAGTGGTTCATTCGACGTACTTTTCGTCCAGTACGACGCGAACGCAATCGAGAGCACCACCGCAATGCTCACTGTCGCCGATCACCTCGGTATGGAAGTCTACCTGGGAGCTCCCGCATTTCCCGTTGTTACCGGTCAAGAGTGGATGATCGATGCCGCCATGCTCTCGTCACACCGCGACTGGGCGCGGCGCGTCTATGCCGACTGGGCAGCAAGACATGCTGGACACAGCAGTTTTCGCGGCGCATATCAATCCTATGAGGTGCTGCTGGGAAGCACCTACACTGCGTCCGACACGGAGTATGGCCAGGATGCCGGCCTGTTCCGAAACCTCAACCCAGGCAGAAAATATGCCATCTCGCCCTACCTTCTTCTTCTGAAGGACGGTCGCGGCAATACCCAGACTGTCGAGCAGACCGTCAGCGGTTTCAGGCGCCTGGCCACGGCCGGAGTGGACATCATCGCGCCTCAGGATGGGCGCGGTACCGGAAACGCGGCCTACTACTGGCCGGGCCAGGCAACGCAGCTGGTGGGCGCCGTCGACCCCAGGCTTGGTCACTACCCGCGCGTTGACGCTTCCAGTAGTTTCTCCAGTCAATACGGCGGATCGATACGGGATGTATTCAATGCCCTGGGAGAGGCCAGGAGTGAATTCAACCGGGGGAATCGAAGGGTCGACTTGTGGGTCAATATAGAGGCGTTCGAGGAAGACACCGAAAGTCCAGACTACGCAGGTTGCAGCTACATCTCGCTATCGCGAACAACGAAGGAACGGATGGATCGAGCCCTGACATTCGTGGCAGGGCGCGTCGACAAGGTTATTTCCTTCATGTACGACCCGTTGTTCACCTGTACAGAACGCTTCGGTCTTCCGCTCCATCAAACTATCGCGGGCGATCATGATCGCCCTGTCATAACCGACGCATTTTTCTGGGATGCACCGTCAACCGGCATGGTTGTGAACGGCCACGGCATCGGTGCGGGCACCGAACTTCAGATCACCTGGTACGACTCCAACTGGCAATTGCAGACCCAGCGTCTTGCGCCAGGCTGGATCTATCCAGGTGGTGCCGGCGCAGGGCTTGACTCCATATGGATTCCATTCCAGCGCTCAGATCTTGCTCCTGGCTTCTTCATTTACATCGGCGCGGTTAAAAGTACCCAGTCAGGAAAAAAATCCACTATCGAGAACTTCAGCCTAGGATATTGACTGGTTTCGTCGCAGCCGAGCGTGGGCTCGGCTCTACAAGGCGAATGCCCCAGAAACAGAAACGCCGGGCATGGCCCGGCGTTTCCGTCACCGCATGGAAGGGGTAAACCTCAGTACCTGCCGTCGAACGCAAAAATCGGCTTGCGCTGCTTCCATGCACCGGCGGTGAAGTCCGGGAATTCCAGCGTCTGGAAGCTGTTGGCGATCGACTGCTCGCTCAGCGGCGTGATCGCGCTCCAGGTCACTGCGTCGTAGATGTCGATCGGCATCGGCGCCTTGGCCTTCAGCGCCTCGACGAACGCATGGATGACGAACCAGTCCATGCCACCATGGCCGGCACTGGCAGCGGTGTCGGCATTCTGCTTCCACAGCGGGTGTTCGTACTCGTCCTGGTACTTCTTGAACTCTTCCCACTGGTGCGGCGGGCTGCGGCCTTCGATGTGGATCGAATGGTTCACATCCATCCACAGGCCCTTGGTTCCCTGCACGCGGAAACCCATCGAGTATGGGCGCGGCAGCGAGGTGTCGTGCTGCAGCAGGATGGTCTCGCCGTTCTCGCAGGCCAGCGTGGTGGTCACGATGTCGCCCAGCTTGAACTTCACCTTGGTGCTGGGATGCGTGGTGCCGCCACTCTTGGCCACGGTGTATTCGTGCAGGCCACGCGCCTTGGTCGCGAAGGCGTTGATATGGGTGAAGCGGTTGCCGCGGTTGATGCCGGTGTACATCGCGCAGGGACCGATGCCGTGGCTGGGGTACAGCTCGCCATTGCGTTCCACCGAATGCTCGGTGCGCCAGCGGGCTTCGCTCCAGCCCTTGGGCCCGAACTCCACCCCGCTGTCGTAGGGCTGGTTGGGGTCGCCGGAATTGAACTTCACGCCGCGCAGGTCGTGCTGGTAGCCGGCCTGCAGGTGCACCAGCTCGCCGAACAGGCCCTGGCGCACCATCTGCAGCGCGGCCATCACGTCGCGGCGGTAGCAGACGTTCTCCAGCAGCATGTACGGGGTGCCGGTGCTCAGCTGGGTCTTCAGCACGTCCCAGTGGTCCTGCAGGGTGATGCCGGCCACCACTTCGCAGCCCACCGCCACGCCAGCCTGCATCGCGGCAATCGCCATCGGTGCGTGGTACTCCCACGGCGTGGCGATGATCACGCCATCGATGCCCTTCTGATCCAGCAGGCGCTTCCAGGCATTGGTATCGCGATCCTGGCCATAGGTCTTCGGCGCCGGCTTGCCGGCCTTGCTGACCATCTCCACGGCGCGGCCGAGCATGATCGGCTCGATATCGCAGACGGCGACCACCTCGACGTCGTCGCGGCGCACCAGTTCCTTCAGCAGCACCAGGCCACGCATGCCGGTACCGATCATGGCCAGGCGCACCTTGCGCCCGCGTGCCCATGCCGGGGTCTGCGGCAGCAGGCTGCTGGCGGCGACAGCGGCACTGGCCGCGATGAATTCCCTACGCTTCATGGCAAACATCTCTCCTCTTGGCAGCGTGCCGGCCGCAGCCGGCACGCCAGGTCACGCAAACGGAATTACTTGAAACGGTAGCCGATGGTCACACTGTAACCACGGCCGAAGATGGTTGCGTAGTCACTGGAGTCACCCAGGAAGCTGTTCGGATCGTAGAACGGCAGGCGATCGAACAGGTTCTTGACGGTGAAGCTCAGGTTCCAGGCATCATCCGGGCGCCAGGTGACGCTCATGTTGGCGGTCCACCACGACGGCGCACCATCGCACTTGCTCTTCTGCAGGGCCAGGTAGCCGCCGGTGCAGGTTTCCTTGTTGTTGCTCACCTCATCAACCTGGTCGGTGGCCCACTTGGTGCCGCCCACGTAGTTGACGAACATGCTGGTGGTCACCTGCTTGTAGGTCCAGTCGGCATTGAGCGTGGCACGCAGGCGCGGGTTGTTGTAGTAGCCCACCACGTCGCCGTAGTACCAGCCGTTGGCTTCATCCATGTAGAAACGGTTGCGGTTGGCGATGGTGGCAGCCAGGCCGATGTTCAGGTTGCCCCAGTCACCCAGCGAGAAGCGGCTGCGCGCATCGATGTCGAAGCCGTCGATCAGGGTCTTGCCACGGTTCTTGTACTGGCCCACCACGCTGGCCACGTTGCCGGCGGAGTAGCCCGGCAGCACCGACGGGCAGCTCACGCCACTGGCCGGGTCCGCACACATCGCCGCCAGCTGCGCCAGGTTGGCGCGGTCACTGTCGGTGATCGGCGAGCGCGACGAGGAGATGATGTCTTCCATGCGGCGGTAGTCCGGCGCGACGATCTCATTGTCGCGATAGATGAACCAGTAGTCGGCCGACACCGACAGCCAGGTCGCCGGCTCGTAGACGAAGCCGAGGGTGGCGATCTTCGCCTTCTCCGGCTTCAGGTTCTTGTTCGGCTGGGTCATGCGTGCCACGGTGCGGCTGCAATCCACGTTCAACAGGTTCTTGCCCAGATCGACATCGCCCGGGCGCTGCGACTTCAGCAGCAGGTTGGCGATGGCGTTGGTCTCGTTGCAGCGCAGCTCGTCACGGTAGCCACCCAGCTGGGCGAACACGCCACCGTTGCCGGATTCGGCCAGGCTCGGTGCACGGAAACCGGTCGAGTAGGTACCGCGCAGCATCAGCTGGTCGAACGCCTGGTACTTGAAGCCGATCTTCGGCGCCACGTTGGCGCTGAAGTTCGGGTACTTGTCCACGCGCACCGCCGCATCCAGTTCCAGCTTGTCGGTGATCGGCGCCACGGTTTCGGCGAACAGCGCGTAGGTGTTGCGCTTGCCGTCGAACCAGGAGCCGCCCTGCTGGGAGATCAGGCCGTTGGCCGCATCGGCATTGCCCGGGGTGTAGAAGGTTTCGCGGCTGGCGTTGAAGCCGAACGCGGCGCGCATCTCGCCGGCCGGCAGCTGGAACAGCGGGCCTTCGATCTTGCCGTCGAGGGTGTGCAGGCGGGTCCACGACTGGATGTCGAAGGTCGGGAACGCTTCACGGATCAATGCGGCGTTGGCTTCACTGATCTCGCCGAACTTGTACGCCGGGTGGTCGGAGATGATCACGCGGCCGGTGCCCGGATCGATCGAGTACGGGCCGAACGCCTTCTCGAAGCCCTTGATGTTGACGTTGATCGTCTGGTACGTGGTGGAGTGCGTACCGGCGCTGGCGAACGCGGTCTCCCAGTTCCAGTCACCCCGGTTGCCACGCGCACCGGCCAGCACGCGGTAGCTCTTGTCGGTGTTGCGCTGGCCGAAGTAGTTCGGGCCGGCATCCTGCAGCAGGTAGTTCAGGCCGACCACGCCACCCATCATCGCCTTCATTTCCGGGCTGGCGTGGTTGTACTCGTTGTTCGGGCCCAGGAACGGGTACAGGAACTGGTTGACGGTGTTGCCGGTATTGCGCGAGAACCAGCTGGTCGGGTTGCCGGTGGTGGTGCCGTAGGTGCGCGGCGTACCGCCGTTGGCGCGCAGGTCGATATCGGTGTAGGTGGCCTCGGCAAAGATCTCGGTGCTGTCGCCCACCAGGAAGGTGCCGTTGAGGTAGGCGGTGTTGCGCTCGGACTTGGCGCCGGCATCGATCTCGTTGTTCATCCAGGTTTCCCAGACGCAACGCGGGCCGGCCGCTTCACTGGTCAGCACGTTCTTGCAGCCCGGTGCAGCTTCCTGCACACGACGGCCGGTGACCGGATCGAAGGCGAAGTAGCTGCCCGGGTTGAACTCGCCCGGCTTGCTGCCCACGCCCAGGCGCAGGTTGTTGAGGTAGTTCGGGTTGTTGACGTAGTACTGGTCGGGCCGCTTGTCGTAGAAGTCGCTCAGCGGGATCGCGTCGCGGCGGTACATGTTCACCGCGCCGTAGATGTTGAAGCGGTTTTCGGCCAGGTCACCGAAGCCGGCGGTGATGCTGGCCTGGCGCTCGCCGTAGGAGTCGATGCGCGAGGAGGTGTCGTTGGTGAAGCTGACCTCGGCACCCTGGAAGTTGCGCTTGGTGATCACGTTGATCACGCCGGCCACCGCGTCGGTGCCGTACACCGCCGAGGCGCCGTCGGTCAGCACTTCCATGCGCTCGATGGCCGCGGCCGGGATCGCATCGATGTTGACGAACTGGGTCTGGAAGCCGGCCGGTGCACCGTAGTACGACAGGCGACGGCCGTTCAGCAGCACCAGCGTGCCCTGCGCGCCCAAGCCACGCAGGTTGGCCTGCGAGGCACCATCGGAACCGGTGAACAGCGAGCGCGCATCCTGCTGCGCCGGGCGTGCGGCGGGCAGGTTGTCGAGCACCTGCAGCAGCGTGCGCGCGCCCATGTTCTGGATGTCCTGCTTGCTGATCACCTGCACCGGGGACGCGGTTTCCACGTCGGTGCGGCGGATGTTGGAGCCGGTGACCTCGATGCGGGCCAGGTCGGTGGCCTTGTCCTTGCTCTCCTGGGCGAAGGCAGGAACGGCGACCGACAGCAGCACGCCGGCGATGGCCAGCGACAGCGGAGCGATCGAGCGACAGGGGGGGCGGTGGTGGCGTGCGGGCAACATCGGGGTTCTCTCCTGGCAGGGGTGCAGCGCAATAAATGAGCGCGTGGGCGTTCGGCGGGCAAAACGCTCCCGGGCCACGGCCATGAGGGCCGTAGTCGGAATGGGCGGGGGGAGGAGCGGTGTTACGAGGGGGTCATGGGGCGACGATGCTGGCGGAGTCGCCCTCCTGGCCGATCAGCACGGCGTTGGCCCAGTTGGCACAGACCTGGGCGGGTTGGCTGCCCTGCGCACCCAGCGTGCGCAGGCTCAGGGTGGAAAGGCCACGGATGTCCAGCTCCGGCTTGACCACGCCGGGTGCCTTCACCAGGCCGCTGTCGTACAGCAGGCGGTTGTCGCCCCAGACCTGGAACTGCAGGCCACCGGCGGTGCGGCAGGCGTCGTCGATGCCGAGGTCGGCACGCAGCAGGTGCCAGCCGCCCTGCAGGCGCAGGTCGATGCGGCTGGTGGCGCCGACGCCCAGGCCACGGCGGAACTGCAGGCCGTTCATGCGCATGCCGGCGTCGCCACGGAAGGACTGGTCGGTGCGCACCTGGCTGGCCAGCGCGGCCGGCACCGGCAGCTCGGAGAGATAGCGCTGCCGGGCCGGTCGCTCCGGTTCCTGGTGTTCGAGGATGTGGAAGGTGGACAGGGCGATCGGGCCGACGTCGCGCGGCTGCAGTGCATCGAACGCGCGGGCGCTGCCCTGTGCGGCCGTGACCATCGGGTCGGTGCTGCTGGCGCCGTCGCCTTCCGGGTTCTGCACGCTCAGCACGCGGAAGCGCAGCAGGCGTCCGGCATGTGCCGGGAAGTCGATGCGCTGCACGCCTTCCTTCAACTGCAGGCGGCCACGCGCGATCGGCTCGCCCCACTCGCCGTTGCTGTCGCCCAGGTAGACCTCATAGTCGCGTACCTGGCCGTGCTTCCAGTTCTTGTCGTTGCGCGGTGCGATGTCGATGCCATCGATCATCCTGCGCTCGCCGAAGCCCACCACCCATTCGTGGGCACCGGTGCGCACGGCCTGGTTGCGCACACTGCGGAACCAGGTACCCGGGTCATCATCGAAGGCGTTTTCCAGCGCGTGGCCGGGCTCTTCGGCCGGGCGATTCACCACCAGCAGGCTGTCGGCCGGCAGTTCACGGCCCAGCACCGGCGCGGCCGGATAGGCATCGTCGGCGGCCGCGGCGGCCACCGCAAAGTCCAGAGCCAACTGCAGCGGCTGACGGATGTCCTGGGTGGCGGTACGCACGTGCAGCGTGCCGCGGCGTTCTGCGGCATCGAAGTACCAGCCTTCAGCCGCACCGTTGAACGCAGCGGCATCAGCCAGCGCCGGCAGCGCACGGCCACCGGCCTGCACCGCACGCGGCGCCTGGCGGCTGAGCACGCGCAGGCCATAACGACGCTGCGCCAGCTGGCCGTTGTACTGACCCTGCACCGCATCGATCTGCACCTGCACCGGGCCACTGCCCTGCGCCGGGGCCTGCACGCGGATCTGCTGCGTGCTCGACTCGCCCTGCTGGTAGCGGCGCGTGTTGCCATCGTCTTCGTACAGCGTGTACTGCGAATCGCCCTGCGGGTACAGGTCGAACGTCACTTCATCCAGCGGCTTCTCGCCGTCGAACAGCATCGACGGGTACATCGGCAGGATCGCACCGGCACGCACGAACACCGGCAGCGTGGCCAGGTCCACCTGGCGGTCAAGCTGGCGGCCATCGGCGGCGGCCTGCACGCGGCGGCCGTCCCAGTAGTCGATCCAGCCGCCGGCCGGCAGATGGATGTCGCGGCGCCAGCCACGGCTGGCGGCCTGGCTGCGGTATACCGGCGCGACCAGCAGATCGCGGCCGAGCAGGAACTGGTACTTGTAGGTTTCATCCTGCGCATGCGGATCGCGCGGGTTGTCCCACATCAGGCCACGCACCGGCGGCGCGCCGGTCTGCGCGGCCTCGTGCACCAGCCCGTACATGTACGGGGTCAGGCGCATCTTCAACTTCAGGTAATCGCGGTTGATGCTGCGATAGGGTTCGTCGTACCACCAGGGGTGCTTGCGTGCGTTCGACGACCAGCCGCTCATGCCCATCAGCACCGGCGTGAACGCCTTCCACTGCAGGTCGCGGGTGAAGGTTTCGGCGCTGCCGCCGAAGATCGCATCGACATCGCCACTGGCGTAGGCCATGCCGGACAGGCCCGAACCGACCAGGGTCGGCACGTGCCAGCGGATGTAATCCCAGCTGCTGCTCTGGTCGCCGGTCCAGGCCACGGCATAGCGCTGGATGCCGGCCCAGCCCATCACCGTCCACAGGAACGGGCGCGAATCGGAATTGTCGAGGATGCCGTTGAACGCCTGGCGGTTGGCGTCCATCGCGAACTGGTAGCCCTTGCCGGTCCAGGCCACGTCCAGCTTCTGCACGCGGCTGCCCGCCTTGCCCACTTCCCAGGCGATCTTGTCGACGCCGTTCTCGGTCCACAGGCCGGTGCGGAAACCATACCCGGCCAAGCCCTTCACTGTTTCCGGCAACTGCTTGTAGCCGCAGCCGTAGCCATCGTTGGGCAGGATCCAGCCACCGGGCATGTCGTTGGCGCGGTACTGCTTGGCCACGGAGTCGATCACATCGGGCGTGGTGCCGGTCGGGCCGTCGCTCCAGCCCTCAGGTACGGTGCCGGGCTTCTTGCTGTTGTCGCCGTCGTTGTAGCAATCGGCATCGCCGTAGGACAGCGCCCAGCGCGCGACCATGTTCGGGCGGCCGGTCAGCTGGGTGTAGCGCTCGATCAGTTTCGGCAGGTCGGCGCCCACGAAGTAGTACGCATCGAAGCGGTCTTCGCGATGCAGCAGCGTGGCCTGGTCGGCCTCGCGCAGATCGTAGCTGCCATCGCTCCAGGTGTTGCGCAGCATGCCCCAGCCGCGGCTGCTGAGCAGCATCGGCGCCGGGCTGGGGCGATCGCCCTCTTCCCAGCCGCCGGAGTAGGACACCTCCAGCTCGCGGCCCTTGAACTGGTAACGGCCGTTCTGCTGGCCGCCGCCGAAGTAGCCTTCATCAGCCTGCGAAGAAAGCACCTGCACGCTCTGCGTCGCATCCAGATCCAGCGGCTGCAGTTCCTGCCACAGCGCGGTGGGCTGGCCGTTGTCCAGCCGCTCCAGGCGCAGGCGCAGCGGCTGGCGCTGCACGTGCAGCACCAGCGCAGCGGTACGCACGCGGATTTCCTGTGCGTCCTCTTCCAGCTGCGCCTGCACGTCTGCCTTGGGCTGCGGCAGCACGATGGGCGCGGCCTTGTCGCCGGCACCGGTCAGGGTGCCCTTGCGGCCAGCCTGCACGCGGATGATGTCGGTGGCGGGCAGTTCGATGCGGATGCGCGCGCCGCTGTCGGTCTGCAGGTCCCAGCCCTGCACGCCGTCACGGCTGGCGCTGGCGCTGACCGAACGCAGGTTGCCGACCGGCTCGGCCTGGGCCGATGTCGCAACCAGCAGCAATGCTGGCAGCAGGGCCAGCAGCAGCGGCGAGCGACGAACGCAGTTTTCCACGCGGACTCCCAACCCGTTCACCGGGCGTTTCGAAAGCGGTTGGGCCGACTCTAGGGCAGCGATTCGAAAGATGTCAACAAATTGAAAGGAAAAAGGAAGATATATTCCGTTGAAACGAAAGTTGTTGCGTCGCAATACTTTGTGTAAGCGCTTGCAGGCGCCTGTTAAGCATTGTGCGATACGGCATTCGCCGGTTTCTTGCGTTTTCCGGGATGCACTAGGTAGAGCGAAGTCGGCATCACATTTTCTTTCTTTTTACTTTCGCTATTTGACATTTCGAAAGAAAACACAGATGGTGCGCTGGCCCAACTGGAACCTCCGAATGGACGTCACCCTGCTTTCCGATGTGTCCGCCTGGCAGCGCCTTGGCGGAGCCGATACCGCTACCGAAATCGCCCAGCAGCCAGTGCTGTGGGACGCCCTCGCACAGGACCTGTCGCGTGCACGCGACCGCCTGCAGGCCTTCCTCGGCGACAGCCTCAACGATCCCAACCAGCGCGTGCTGTTCACCGGCGCCGGCAGCTCCGGCTTCATCGCCGAAATGGTGGCCGACGCGATCAATGCGCAGTGGCCGGCCGAGGTGCGCGTGGTGCACACCACCAGCCTGCTGACCCACCCGGCGCTTTACCTGCAGCGCGACCGCCCGACCCTGCTGGTCTCGTTCGGCCGCAGCGGTTCCAGCCCGGAAAGCGTGGCCGCGGTGGACCGCGTGCGCAGCGATGTGGATGACGCGCGCTTCCTCGACATCACCTGCAACGCCGATGGCGAACTGGCCCGCCGTGGCGCCGGCCGTGCCGATACCTGCACCCTGCTGATGCCGTCGGCCAGCTGCGACCGCGCCTTCGCCATGACCAGCAGCCTGACCTGCATGCTGCTGGCCGCGCTGACCGTGTTCGATCGTTCGCCGTGGGATGCGCGCGTGGCGCGGCTGAAGCAGATCGCCGCGCTGGCCCGCGAAGGCCTGACGCAGTGGGATGCACCGGTGGCGGCGCTGGCGCAGCGCCCGTTCAACCGCATCATCTACCTCGGCAGCGGCCCGCTGGAAGCACTGGCACGCGAGTGCGCGCTGAAGGTGCTGGAGCTGACCGCTGGCCGCGTGCTGGCGCTGGCCAACACGCCGCTGGGCTTCCGTCATGGCCCGAAGTCGACGCTGGATGGCAACACCCTGGTGGTGGTGCTGCGCAGCGTGCAGCCACTGGCGCGGCGCTACGAACAGGACCTGCTGGAAGAACTGCGCCGCGATGGCGTGGCCGGCCAGGTGCTGGCGATCGGCCCGCACTCGGATATCGGCGCCGATGACGAGTACACCCTTGTGGTGCCGCCGCTTCACACTGCATTCGACGACCCGTGGCTGGCGCCGGTGTGGCTGGGCTTCGCGCAGCTGTTCGCGCTGCAGCGCTCGACCGCGCTCGGCCTGACCCCGGACAACCCGTTCCCGGACGGCACCGTCAACCGCGTCGTCAAGGGCGTCACCATCCACCATGGCTGAGCTGATCGCCCACGCCTGCTACGGCATCGACATCGGCGGCACCAAGATCGAGCTGGTGGCGTGCGATGCGGCGATGCAGGTCACCTGGCGCCGCCGGGTCAGCACCCCACAGGGTGACTACGACGGCTTCCTCCTGGCGGTGGTGGCGCTGGCGGCAGAGGCAGATGCTGCACTTGGCCGCAGCGATGCGGCCATCGGCATCGCCCTGCCCGGCGTGCGCGATCGCCGCACCGGCCGCCAGCTCAGCGCGAATGTGCCTGCACTGACCGGCCAATGCGTGGCGCAGGATCTGCAGACACGGCTGCGGCGCCCGCTGCACTTCGGCAACGATCTGCAGTGCTTTGCCCTGTCTGAAGCGCACGGCGGTGCGGCTGACGGCTACCCCAGCATGTTCGGCGCCATCCTCGGCACCGGCGCCGGCGGCGGCTTCTGCCTGCAGGGCCGGCTGCTGTCCGGCTTCAATGGCCTGGCCGGCGAATGGGGCCACTGGAGCGTGCCCGGCCACCTGCTGCAGCGCCATGGCCTGCCACTGATCGACTGCGCCTGTGGCCTGCAGGGCTGCGTGGAGCGATACGTGTCCGGCAGCGGGCTGGCGATGATCGAACGCCATCTGGGTGGCGGTGCGGTGGATGCCAGCGCGGTGATCGCCCTGGCCGAGGCCGGTGATGCCCGTGCACGCCAGGCGCTGGACATCCACCGGGACCTGCTCGGCCACAGCCTGGCCGCGCTGGTGCTGGCGCTGGACCCGCACGTGATCGTGCTCGGCGGTGGCCTCTCGCAGTACGCACCGCTGTACCAGCAGCTGCCGGCGGCCATCGCCGCCCATCTGTTCAACGGCGTGCAGGTACCGCCGATCGTGCCGCCGCGCTTCGGCGATGCCGGTGGCGCACGTGGTGCCGCCCTGCTCGCCTGCCAACCCTCGTTTTCCTGATGTCCGGAGCCTGACCATGTCCCCGTTGCAGACCCTGCTTGCCTCCCACCGCGCCGGTGCCAACGTCGGCCTGTACAGCGTCTGCTGCAGCAACGAACAGGTGCTGCGCGCGGCCATGCACGTGGCGCTTGCGCACGGTACCGTGCTGCTGATCGAGGCCACCTCCAACCAGGTCGACCAGTTCGGCGGCTACACCGGCATGACCCCGCCGCAGTACCGCGACTACGTGGGCACGCTGGCCGATGAGGAAGGCTTCCCGCGCGAGCGGCTGATCCTGGGCGGTGACCACCTTGGCCCGAATGCCTGGCAGAAGCGCCCGGCCGTCGAGGCGATGACCCACGCGCGCGTACTGATCGAAGCCTACGTCGCCGCGGGTTTCCACAAGATCCACCTGGATTGCAGCATGTCCTGCGCCGATGACCCGGTGCCGCTGCCGGACGCGATCGTCGCCGCGCGTTCGGCCGAGCTGGCCGAAATCGCCGAGCGCACCGCTGCGGATCATGGCCTGCCACCGCCGGTCTACGTGATCGGTACCGAAGTGCCGATTCCCGGTGGCGAAGCCTCGCTGGCCGAAGGCCTGCAGGTGACCACGCCCGCTGCTGCCGCGCAGACCCTGGCCATCCACCAGCAGGCGTTCGACACGCCGCAGCTGCGCGATGCGTGGCAACGCGTGATCGCGATGGTGGTGCAGCCGGGCGTGGACTTCGACCACAGCAGCGTGCACGAGTACGACGCGGCCGCTGCCAGCACGCTGGCCGACTTCCTCGAACAGCAGCCGCGCATCGTGTTCGAGGCGCATTCCACCGACTACCAGCGCGAAAGCGGCCTGCACGCGCTGGTGCGCGACCACTTCGCGATCCTCAAGGTCGGCCCGGCGGCCACCTTCGCCTACCGCGAAGCGCTGTTCGCGCTGGCCGCGATCGAGGCCGAACTGCTGCCGGCCGCGCAGTGCTCGCGCCTGCCGCAGGTGCTGGACGAAGTGATGGTGGCGCAGCCGAAGTACTGGCAGTCCTACTACCAGGGCGATGATGCCGCGCTGCGCCTGCTGCGCAGCTACTCCTTCAGCGATCGCTGCCGCTACTACTGGGGCGAGCCCGCGCTGGTGCAGGCGGTGCAGACCCTGTTCGCCAACCTGGAACAGCACGCGCCGCCGCTGGTGCTGCTCAGCCAGTACCTGCCGGAGCAGTACCGCGCCGTGCGCGAGGGCACCCTGGCCAATACGCCCACCGCGCTGGCGCAACATCGCGTCGGCCTGTGCCTGGGCGAGTACGCCCGTGCGTGCAGCGCCAACCAGGCCGGAACCCGCACGCAGAACGCAGGTTCGGCTGCCGCTGTTCCTGTGAACGGCTAATCTCTACCTTTCCCCGCGACACCGAGAATGGCCATGCGCAACACCCGCTCCCGCCGACAACAGATCCTGCAGCTGCTGATCGAGCACGGCTCGGTGCAGGTGGCCGATCTGGTCGAGCGCTTTGGCGTGTCGGCGGTGACCATCCGTGCCGACCTGACCCACTTCGAGTCGCAGGGCCTGGCCAACCGTACCCACGGTGGCGCCACCCTGGTGCGCACGCCACCGCAGGAACAGGACATCCACGAAAAGGACGCACTGAACCTGCCGCTGAAGGAATCGATCGGTGCGTGTGCCGCGCGCCTGGTACGGCCTGGTGACAACATCATCATCGACTCTGGCTCGACCACGATGACCCTGGCCCGCCACCTGCGCACGCAGCGCGACGTGACGGTGATGACCAACGGCCTGAACATCGCCTGGGAACTGGCCAACGCGCCCGGCATCAACGTGCTGCTGACTGGTGGCCTGCTGCGCCAGCAGTCGTTGTCGCTGCAGGGCAGCCAGGCCGAAGCCAGCCTCAATTCGTACAGCTTCGACACGCTGTTCCTGGGCGTGGACGGCCTGGACCTGCAGTTCGGCCTGACCACCCACGACGAAGCCGAAGCCCGCCTCAACCATCGCATGGTCGAGCGTGCACGCCGCATCGTGGTGCTGACCGACGCCTCCAAGTTCGGGCGCGTCAGCCTGCACCGCATCGCCCTGCTGGATCAGATCCACACCATCATCACCGATGCCGGTATCGACGACGTCTCCCGCGAGGGCCTGCAGCGGCTGGGCATCGAAGTGATCATCGCCGAGCCCGCCACATGACCGACACCCGCTCCCTGCATGGCCGCATCCTCACCCCGCTGGGCTGGCGGCGTGGCCACGTCCACTTCGATTCGCACGTGCGCCACCTGCAGGTGGATGACCACAGCGGTGCCGACGACCTGCAGTTGCCGGTGATCCTGCCCGGCTTCATCGACCTGCACGTGCACGGTGCGGCCGGCGTGGACCTGATGCAGGGCGGCGACGTGGCGCGCACCATCGCCCGTACCCATCTGCGCTTCGGCACCACCACGCTGCTGGCGACCACCATGACCGCCGGCCTGGATGAGATCGAGCACGCGCTGCACGGCGTGGCCGCGACCATGGCCGCACCCGATGCAGACGCCGCCAGCATCGTCGGCGTACATCTGGAAGGGCCGTTCATCAGCCCGCAGCGGCTGGGCGCGCAGCCCAACCGCACCATCGAGGCGACGCTGGCGCTGGTACAGCAGCTGCACGCGCTGGCGCCGATCCGGGTGATGACGCTGGCGCCGGAGATCGGCGAGCACACCGCGCTGATTCCCGCGCTTTCGGCAATGGGCATCCGCGTGCAGCTCGGCCACAGCGCCGGCACCTACGAAGAGGGTGTTGCTGCGCTGCAGGCCGGTGCCTCCGGCTTCACCCATCTGTTCAACGGCATGACCGGCGTCGATCACTATCGCCCGGGCATCGCCGCCGCCGCACTGGCACACGCACAGTACGCCGAGATCATCCCCGACCTGCAGCACACCCATCCCGGCGTGATCCGCCTGGCCGCGCGCGCGATCCCGCGCCTGTACGCGGTGACCGACGCCACCGCCGCCACCGGCATGCCCGATGGCGAATACGCGCTGGGCGAGCAGCGCGTGCACAAGTGCGGCGGCTGCGTGCGCCTGGCCACGGGTTCACTGGCCGGCAGCGCGCTGACCATGGACCAGGCGCTGCGCAACCTGGTGCGCGTCGGTCTGGAGCTGGCCGATGCCTCGCAGCGTGTATCCACCTTCCCGGCCGACTACCTGGGGCTGGATGATCGCGGCCGCATCGCGCCCGACGCCCGCGCCGACCTGGTGGTGATGGACGCCGAACTGCGCCTGCAGCGGGTGGTGGTGGGCGGGCGCGTGGTCAATTTGAACGCCGCAAACGCCTGATATCTGCGTTTCTGTAGAGCCGAGCCATGCTCGGCTGCTTTTCATACCGACATCGATGACGTCCGTGCCGCGCTTCGCACGGCAAGCCGAGCCTGGCTCGGCCCTTCATGAAGCGCGCAAGCGCAACGCCTCAGCCACGCACCATCCCCGCTATTCCAGGAATACGCCGATGACCGCAGCCGCCGCACCTGCCGTACCCGCTTCCAGCGCTCCGCGCTGGCCCGTACGTTACCTGCTCTTCATCGGCGGCCTCGGTGGCCTGTTGTACGGCATCGACATCGGCATCATCGCCGGTGCCCTGCCCTACCTGGAGGCAACGGCCAGCCACGCGTGGCAGCTCAGCAGCCAGCAGCTTGGCTTCGTGGTGGCAGCGGTACTGCTGGGCAGCGTGTTGTCGTCGCTGTTCGCCGGCATGGTCGCCGACCTGATCGGCCGCCGCGGCGCGATGCTGCTGGCCGGCCTGTTGTTCACTGCCTCGATTCCGATCATGGCACTGGCCTCCGGCTACACACCGCTGCTGCTGGGACGCCTGCTGCAGGGCATCAGTGGCGGCCTGATCGGAGTGGTCATTCCGTTGTACCTGGCCGAAGTGCTCAGCCCCGAACGACGTGGGCGCGGCGCGGCCATGTTCCAGCTGCTGCTGACCGTTGGCCTGGTGCTGGCAGCCCTGATCGGCCTGTACCACGCCCACGCCGTGGATGCCGCCGCCGAAGCCGTGCGTTCGCTGCCGGTCGCGCAACAGGCGCAGGAACTGTTCACGGTGAAGGACCATGCCTGGCGCACCATCTTCTGGACCTGCCTGGCGCCAGGCCTGCTGTTCTGCGCCGGCATCTTCTGGCTGTCCGAATCGCCACGCTGGCTGGTACGCCGCGGCCGCATCGATGAAGCCCGCCGCAGCCTTCAGCGCGTCCTTCCCGCCGCAGACGTCGAGCCCACGCTGGCCCAGATCCAAGCGCCGGAATCGAGCAGCAGCGACGGCAAGCGCGATCCGCTGCTCAGCCGCCGCTATGTGGTGCCGTTCCTGCTCGCCTGCGTGGTGCTGGCCTGCACCCAGGCCACCGGCATCAACTCAGTGCTGGCCTACGCGGTCAACATCCTCAACCAGGCCGGCCTGTCCGGCTCGGTCGCCAATGGCGCCGACGTGGCGATCAAGCTGCTCAACGCGGTGATGACCGTGGTCGCGTTGCTGCTGGTCGACCGCAAGGGTCGCAAGTTCCTGCTGATGCTCGGCAGCGGCGGCATCTGCGTGGCCCTGCTGGCGGCCGCCACGCTGTTCTTCCAGGCCGAGCGCGGCCGTGCCGATGTGCAGCCGCAACTGCAGGCGGCGGTCAGCGGCGACGGCCTGCAGCTGGTGCTTGATGACGCGCAGTGGCAGCGCCTGGGCAATGGCATCGACAGCCAGGGCCGACCGATGCAGCTGACCGTGTCGTACGCCTATGGTGACTTCACCAACGTGCGCGCCCTGCGCAGCGACAACCTGATTGATCGCGAGCTGCGCATCGAGCGCGCAGGCACCGTGCAGCCCGACAGCGTGATTGGTGCGTTCTTCCGCAAACTGCATCTGAACCCGTTCGCCGACCCGGCCAGTGCCGCGCAGGCGCCGCTGCGCATCGAACAGGCCCGCATCGGCCCGGTGCCGCCGCCGGCACATGGCTGGGCGGTGGCCGCCTGCATCCTGGTGTTCGTCGCGTTCTTCGCGGTCGGCCCCGGCGTGTGCGTGTGGCTGGCACTGTCGGAGCTGATGCCGAACCGCATCCGCTCCAACGGCATGAGCATCGCACTGCTGATCAACCAGTTCGTGTCGACCACCATCGCCGCCATCTTCCTGCCCACGGTGGGCCACTACGGCTACGCCAGCATGTTCGTGTTCTGGGCGGCGTGCACCTTCGTGTTCTTCCTGGTGGCCGCGTTCTGGCTGCCGGAGACCAAGGGCAAGTCGCTGGAGGAGATCGAGGCACGGTTCGCCCGGTAGCGGTCGACCTTGATCGACCCCCGCGCACGGCGCGGCGGTGTTGGCGCGCCCGTCACTGACCGGTGATGTGCTTCGCCAACGCCTGCGCCTCGGCAATGCTCGGCAGCCCGCTCAGCATCATCGATTCACCGAACGGGCCTTTCACCGTCGCCACCATCAGCACGCGGCCATCCACACTGATCGCTGCTCGCTGGCCCACCAGTGCTGCCGTGCCATCGTGGATGCGCTGATGCGCTTCCGGCCGATAGCGGATCTGCAGGCCGGGCTGCTGGCCTGCGTCCAGCACATAGCGCACATCGGCAATGTCGGCGCTGCCGGCAATCGGCGGCTCGCGCAGCGCAAGGGTCTCGCCCTGCCACTGCGCTTGCGTGCCCTTGCCGTCCGCATCAACCGCGCTCAGGCGCACATCCACACCGGGCCGCGGCGCATGCTCCTTGCCTGCCAGGACACCGGGTGTGGCACCCGGCGTGCATCCGGTGATGGCCAGTGCCGCGCCCAGCAGCAGCAGAAGCGCCGTTCTCACTTCAGCTTCCGCAGCTTGAATGCCACCAGCACCTGCAGCAGGCCGTACAGCAGGCTGCCGATGCCGATCCACAACGTGGTTACCGCCACGCCGGCATATGGATTGGCCGCAAACAGCAGGCCCAGCACCACCGCCAGCACGCCGCTGAGGACCAGCAGCCATTCGCCCTGGATCTGCTTGCGCACGCGGATCGCGAACACGATGCGATAGATGCCGGCCACCAGCAGCCACGCCGCCAGGAACAGCACCAGCACGCTGGCCGTTGCCAGCGGATTGATCACCGCCAGGATGCCGAAGCCCAGCGAAGCAATGACATACAGCGCAAGCCAGCCGCGCGAAGCGCCGCTACCGCCGCTGATCAAAGCGAACAGGCTGATGACGCCCTCGACGATGGCCATCACGCCCAGCGTCCAGGCCAGTGCCATGGCCGCCGACAACGGCCAGCCGATGGCGACGATGCCGAAGCCGAGAGCGACCAGGCCATACAGCAGGAGGATCCACCAGCTACGGCCAACCGCCGACAACAGGGGAGAGAGGGGGGAATTCATGGCCACTCCTTCGATCCGGAATCGGGTTCATCGTAGCCCCTGTGGATGAAGAGAGCGATCACGGCACCCGCGCGCAGACCCATACGCGCACCTCCGCAGCGCCAACCAGGCGCAGCGTCTCGGCCACCTCCATCACCGTACTGCCGGTGGTCATCACGTCATCGACCACGGTCAGCCGCGTGGGCACCGGACCACGAACAGCGAACGCATCGAACAGATTCTCCCTGCGCTGTTCTGCGCTGCGCTCGGACTGCGGCGCGGTGTGGCGGCGCCGGTAAAGCCCCTGCCAGACCGGCATCGGCAACAGGCGGCACAGTTCGGCGGCCTGGTTGTAGCCGCGCTGGCGCAGGCGTCGCCCATGCAGCGGCACCGGCACCAGCGGCGCGCACGACCAGGGGGGCGGGGCGCGCAGCATCAGCTGCGCGAGCAGGCGACCTGCCGCCAGATCCTGATGGAACTTGTAACGCACCAACAGCTGATCGACGGGGGGAAGGTACAGCAGGCTGGCATGCGTGGCGGCCTGCGGCGGTACCTCGTCGCGGCAAATGCCGCAGACGATCAGGGCGTTCCCGGGTAGCGGGAGTGCACAGCGCAGGCAGGCACGACCGGCCCAAGGCAGTCCGGCAAGGCAGTCGCGGCACAGGTCAAGTTCATCGTGGCCCGGCTCGCCACAGACCAGGCAGCGTAGTGGCAGCAGTAGCTGCAGGAGCTTCTGCGGGCGGACGATTTCCGTTGCGAGTGAAGATGTGAGCACGCCCCAGCATCAACCCGCTTCGACTCGTTCTCCATCCGATGACACGGCGTTGTCGTGTAGGGAACAGGCGCTATGGACTCCGTGGACCCCACTCTGCCGGTCGCATTCGACCGGCAGGGGTCAGCATCGCAGCGAGGTCAGTTTGATCTTTCCAGAATTCTTGCCGGGCGCGCCAGCGAGTCGAATGACTGGACCTCCCAGACGAATTCGCCACCATCCTGGCGTGTCGTGACTTTCCTCAGTGGAATGAAGTTCTCCAATGGCCATGCCTGGAAGCCCCTCCCAACCTGCTTCACGCGGATACCAGGCCGCTGCGGATACCCCGCCGCGACGGTCTGATACTCACGGATAGTCTGCCCCGCAGAAGACGTTTCCCTTGAGTTCAAGAACGGAAGGTACACATCAAGAATGTCAGTCGATGGCTCGACATCGAACTTCGCACCAAAATCCTCTCTCAATATCTTGCCCTCAAGGCCATCACGGCCCGAAGCCCCTGTGAACGTGAGTTTCCACTGCCCCTGCGGATCGCGCGCGGCCATGACGTTCACGGGTCCAGCGTAGGATCCGCCGAAACGTGCCGCAACCTGATCCGCGGGAAGTCCCGTTCGGTAGAGGTACGTCCAGCTCTGCGCAGGCAAACCCGGTCCGGACAGGGTCTTCTTCCTGAGCGACTGCGACGTCAGGTGACATGGGTCCCAATACTCGTAGACCGGCGGTGCCATCCAGCAGATATCAGCAACGGTGTTCTCCCTTATGCCGTCCATGTTGACGAAGACGAATTCACCTTTCGCCCCGGACGGCGACACCATGCGCGCAGAGTATCCGCGCCGCCCACCAGAGAAGATGTTGTCGCAGTAGTAGTTAAACCCCTGTGGTGAATCATCCGTTACATAGGTCAGGCACATCTTCCGGATGTCCTCCATGTCAAACGACCAGGCGGATCCATCCGGGAATCCCGCAGAAGCAAGGGATCCCAGTGGGTTCTCATTCGACGCCGGCCGGTAGTTGTAGCTCCACCTCCGTACCCCGCCATCCACATTCGTCGAGATTGCCGAGATCCGGTCCTTCCCGTCATATGCAAATGAGAGGTTTCGTCCATCGCTTGCAGTAATCGACTGGAGTCGCTTCCCAGACCACGCATAGGTCAGACTGTTCCCATGCCGGTCTTCAATCCGCGTCGGATACATGGACACTTCGTAGCGGAAGATCGTCCAACCACCGCTGTCGGATAGATCCCAGTTGTTGTCCACGACAAACCAATCAAACCAGTACTTTGTGCCGTCAGGCGATATCGCGAGGAACGCTTCTCCCGTAACGCCATTCCGGGTTTGTGACAGGCAACTGATTGCCCAGTTGCTCCGCGTTACAATCGGGTACGAACCACCCGCTGGCGCAAGCTGAAATCCGGCGTCTCGTTTCAGAAGTTCTTCCCCGCCTCCTGGAGCCGACTCCAGAAAGACACCGGGCCACCACAATCCGGGGTCAACTTGATTCTTCGGGCTCATCAATGCACTTGAGAAAGCCGAACATCTTGCGTTGGGGTTCGATCCCTCGACCTGCCACAGCTCATGTTCCTTTCCAGGTTCAAGCCGTGTGTTCGCTTTCAGCGGTAGGCCGAAGGTCGAGATACGAGGAATGAACATCTCCCAGTCGCCAAAGCGCTGCCAGCCCAATCCCAGCGCGGCATACCTGGAAACATCGAACTTCCGGACAACCGCGATGTCCGGCCCTGTGCCTTCAAGCCGGATGTCGCTCTGAAGGAAAACGGTACTTCCACTTGAAGGGGAAACGCTCTCTCCAAACACCGAATCCGCGGTCTGTGCCTGAAGGCCCGAAGCGCCCACGAGCCTCATATGAGCGGGGAACACGCTTGGTTGAAATGACGGATCCCCTGGAAACCTTTGAGCGTAAGCCGCAACAGGCAGCAGCAGGCAGAGGGCGACAGCACATGCGGCAACATCAACAACCGACTTGAACTTCATCAGTGAAGCACCAGATTTTCCATGAGAAGCGAAAGCTTCGGGAAGCCAATCCAGCCGCAGAGATGCGGCTGCAGATCGCCATCGACATGATCAGGCAGCACTAGCGCTCTGCTCATGTATCGCCAGGCTCAGATGCATCGAAGCGGCCCGATCGGCTCAACGCGCGGCGAACTCATCCGATGAAATAGCCCACCGACTCAATCCCTACATGTATCTATTATCTATGCTTGGGACTTTGAAGCCCTGTATCGCCGGAAGATCCGTATGACAACCAGCAACAAAACCACCGTCGCGATGACATGCAGGATGGTATACGGGCGTCCTGATACCATGGCACCTACCGTTTGATACAAGGCAAACAGAAAAAGGAGGCCCCAACAGACCAAGCTTACAAGATTGGCCACCGGGCCATTGAAATAGTTACGACCGTTCACCAAAGACAACCTCACTTGGTCTTTTCCTGACTATCCTTGAATGGATCGGAGAATTTCTCCACAAGCGGCTTTACCGCTTCGGTGAACCCTTTGACCGTTCCATCAATATTACTTAGAGCCTTTGCGGCACCATGGAACGTCACAACTGTTCCAACCGCCTTTCCTGCCTTTGCGCCATCCTCGCCGCCGAAGAAACCGCCAGCTTGCTCAAGAGAGGAAGGCCGCTCTCTTCCATCCAAGGCGCTCAGTACCCCGCGCAAACCATCGACAACCTGCACGCCATCCTTCAGTCCCCCCACGGCAAAGGCCACATCCAGTACGGGACCATCCATCGGGCTGGAAATACCTACGAGGGCACCCATAGCATAACCTGAGGCTCCGATACTTCCATAGACAAGATCCGCCCCGCCGAAGACACCAGCCGTCAGTCGCTCGGACCTGCTCATGGTTACGGGCGTTTCCTTCACATAGATCCCCGTCAGAATCTTCTCGTCGATGACGTTGTAATGATCCCTGGACTGCCGGCCATCGGGGTCGGTGAAGTTGTAGGGGCTGTTGTCCGCATACCGATAGCGGTTGAACGCGCCCACGGGACTGCTGTACGCGGTCAATGGATCCACCGAAAGGAACCGCCCGATCTGCGGATCGTAGTAGCGCTGCTGCATGTACACGAGCCCGGACGCGGCATCGGAGACATGGCCGGTGTATCCCACGCCATCGACAGCCTTGCCGATGGACTGGCCATAGGGCTCGTACTGTGTCCGCTCGGTCACCTGCCCTGCCGCATTGCTGGTTGCCACCGGGCTTCCCAGCGAATCCACGTGCTGATAGGTGACCACGCCACCCTGGCGCTTGGCCAGCAGTCGGCTGCCCAGCATGATGAACTCCGCCGCGCCTCCGTCACGTCGCTGCTCATACAACAGCTGTCCACCCTGCCCATAGAACGAGCGCAGCCGATCACCGCTACCATCGGAGGTCACCGTCCGACGGCCGGCGGCATCGTACTGGTAGCTTTCCAGACCCTGGATGGTGCGCAAGCGGTTGCCGAGATCGAACTCGTGGACCCGACCATTCTTGCTGCGCAGATTGCCCTGGGCGTCATAGGACAGCCCGATGATCGTCGCGCCATCCGCATTGAGGATGTTGGCAAGGCGATTGCGCTCGTCGTACCAGTAGCGGTAGTCCTTGACGCCGCCCAGTGAGGCGGACAGCAGGTTGTCGCGCGCGTCGTAACTGTAGCGATGCCAGTGATCACCGCCGAAGCTGGCCGAACCGGCAGCAACCAACCGCTGGCCAGCATCGTACTGCAACGTGCGATCGAAGCCGGCACCTTGCTGCAGATCTGCAATCCCCGTGACGTTGCCGATCGCGTCGTAGCTGTAGCGATAGGACATGGCGCCCGCGTCGGTCTGCTGATACGGAAGTTGCCGCGCGTTCAACTGCGTCGCATGGACAATACCGTTGCCATAGCTGAAGGACTGCACCGACCCGGTCGGGTGGTAGCGCACACCGGAGGCGTAACTGACACCGCCCGCGGAGACACTTAGCGGCTGCCCCTGGGCATTGTTGGCGTAGCTGACTGTCAGACCGCCCGGATAGACCACGCTGGCCAGCGCGCCCTGCGCGTCGTAACCGTAACCCATCGACCAGGTTGGGCGACCGGTGCTGGCCGCGCTTTCGCCCACCAACAGGTTGCGCTTGTTGTACTGGAAGGAGTTGACGGTGGTCTGCCTGCCCTGGTCGTTCCAGGTGGTGACGCTCTGTACTTCGCCACTGTTGCGATAGCTCAAGTCCTGGTCGCCGTTGCGATCAGGGAAGCGTATCCGCACAACACGATTGAGTGCGTCGTAGGCACGATCCACACGGCGCCCCGATGCCGAGGCCTCGGCGCGGTTGCAGGCACCGGTGTCGGTCAGATCAAGCCCGGACGCCGTCCACGCAATGTTACCCGCGGCATCGTAGTCCACCACGGTAGCGCCAGTTTCCGGCTCGATGGTCTTGCACAGCCGCTGGTTGCCATCGTAGACATAGGTCCGCGTAACCGCACGGGGCGACTGCCCGCGGACGACCGACACCGTATGCGTATTCGATGTCGCGGTCGCGCCGCGTCGATCAGTGGCCACCGCATGGAATCTGTAGCTCCCTGCACCCAGGCCGGAAACCGTGAACTCGTAGGGTGCGGCGCCAACCACTGCGACCTGATTCCCATCGCGATAGAAAGCGACCTGCGCCACGGCATCGTCCGGATCGCTGGCGTTGGCAACCAGCCGGATCTCTCCCGGACTCTCCACCTGCACGTTGCCAGGTGATACCAGCGAGATCGTCGGTGGGCTGTTGACCGGCACGCTGAAGGTACCGCCGTTTGCCAGCACATTGTTGCCGCCGCCGACCGGCGATATGCCATGCAGATAGATCTTCTTGCCACCGTGATCGCGCACCATTGCGTCGGTGATCGGAATGCTGAAGCGGTACGCGCCACCACCACCCTTGCATTGATTGTTGATGGCAGGCTCGCTACCCAGGTTTGCGGTGGCGATGCCATAGCCCACACCCGTTCCATACGGACCTCCAAGATAGAGGTGAACCGGAATCGAACCGTTGAAGTGCGTTGCGCATGCCCAACCAAAGATGGCACCGTTGGCCACGCCGGTGTCTCCAATCACGCGTGAACCATAGATCGTCCGGGCTGGCGTGGTGGTCACCGCGCCGCGGGTATCGCGGGCCTGCACCTGGAGCGTGTGCGGCCCCTCGGGAATATCGCTGTAGGTCCATTGATAGGGTGCACCACTGGTTGCCCGGGCATTGCCGTCGACCAGGAATGTCACCTGCGATACGCCGTCATCGGGATCGGACGCATTGGCCGAGATCAGCGTGGACCCACCCTCCGCCACCACGGCACCGGCCGCAGGCGCAGTGAACGCGACCGACGGAGGCGCGTTGTAGGGAATTCGGAAATTGCCCGAACCACCTATGGTCAGGTTGGGCGCGCCCACCGGCGAGATGCCATGGATGTAGATGGGCTTGTTGGCATGGCTGACCGTCCAGTCCCCCTGGATCGGAATATAGAAACGATAGGCGCCGCCCGCTGCTCCGCAGGCGGTGGCGACGCCAGGTTCGCTCACGCTGCCGGCGCGGTAACCACCCACCATGACCGCACCGTTGGCACCCGCAGCGCCGCCCAGGTACACATGGACGTCGATCGGATCATTGATGCCGCTGGAGCAGGCCCAGCCGGTGATCTGCCCGTTGGTGATGCCATCGATATTGCCGCGGATGGTCGATCCGACGACGTTGACCTGCACGTTGCTGGAGCTTGGGCCAAACCAGGTCACCCCGTCCTGCACCATACGCCACTGGAAGTTGTAGCGGCCCGCATTCCGCGGTGCAGTGACCGTGAAATTGTAGGTGGCGGTCTGCCCTTCGCCGACGCTGCCCGGGGTAGGAACACGGTGCAGGCCCCATGTCCAGTTGTCGCCCGGGTTCTGCGAGCCCAGATTGACGTTCTGCGCCGCCGTCCACACCAGCGTACCGGTGTTGCGCATGGATACGCTGACGTTGTAACGCTGGCCCACCACCATCGTCGTGGGAACGCTCTGACCGGCAAAGATCGACGCGTGATATTCGGGTTCGGGAGGAAGCTCCGGGAACTCCGGGCAGAATGCCCGCAGCGACGACGAAGTAGCCGCGGCCGCAGACCTCAGCATGCGAGGCTCTTCGCAGAAAGGGGCGGCCTTGGCAGTGGAAGCTACAGCAAAACCAAGAAGCAGACCGAGCGCAGGCAACGCCCGCACCACAGCAACGACAACGTACTTCAACATGCGAAGCATTCCTTGAATCGCAGTTTCACCCGCCTCCCGCGCGCTGCGCCGTTGGCCCCCTTGTGCGCGTATCGGCGTGGACGGAACCGGAGTCGACCCTGACCTTGTTCCCCAGGCAGGATCCGCAGCCACATCGCGGCATCGGTCGTCGATCACGAAAGATCGCAACGCGCTGTATATCACATCGGTCAGGCCCGCCGCACGAGCGCAGAGCATCGCCCTGCCGGTTGCGTTGCCATCTTCCGCGCAGCCATTGCCTGCTGTAGGCTGCTGCGGCCAACGGAGGAGCAGCCTGCAACGCAGGTCGCGAGACGCACTCCAGTCATTGCAGAAACGGGGGCATGCCAACCGGCCCAGCGCGCGCCGTGGAGGTTGGTATGTGCAGGCAGGAAGATGGGCTCACGAGGAAGTGGGAATGCATAATCGATCGTCACGTCGCCGGAAGCTCGTGCTTCTTCTGGCATGCATCACCGGGCCGGCAGTGGCCCAGCAGTACTCGCGTACCGAGCAGGTCACCTATCACGACAACACCAGCGCATGGGTGCTGGGCCAGGTTGCCACGCGCACCATCAATGGCGTCGTCGCCGAGTCGACCACCTACGACGCAGCCACGGCCCTTCCGGCAACGCGCAGCGAGTTTGGCATCCTCAAGACCAGGCTTTCCTACAACGGTGATGGCACGCTGGCCAGCAGCGCCGACGGTGCAGGCAACACCACGCGCTATGGAAACTGGAAGCGCGGCATACCGCAGTCGATCACACGCCCCGACGGTACCACCCAGATCGCCGCAGTCAGCGACCAGGGCTGGATCACGCAGATTACCGACGAAAACGGCAGCATCACCACCTACGGCTACGACAGCATGGGCCGGATCAACCGGGTTACGCCTCCGGCTGGCGATACGGTCAACTGGACTCCGACGACCCGGATCTTCGAGTCCGTCAGTGGCGAAGAGCATGGTATTGCAGCAGGCCATTGGCGGCAGACTGAAACCACCGGCAATGCAGTCACTGTGACCTACTATGACGCCCTGTGGCGACCGCTTACCGTTTGGCAGTACGACGCTGCACGTGTGGCCGAAAGCCAGAAGTACACCCGCTTCGCCTATGACAGCCAGGGCCGTAAAGTATTTGCCTCCTACCCTTCAGCTGCTGCCAACCCAAGTACGGGCGTGTGGAGCGAGTACGACGCGCTTGGTCGGTTGACGGCGTCCAGCCAGGACAGCGAGCAGGGCCTGCTGATCACTACCACGGCCTATGGGGCCGATGCTTCTGGAGCGTTCACCCTGGTGACACAACCAGGAGGTCTTCAGACGCGCACGTGGTACCAGATGTTTGCAGAGCCGAACTACGAAGCCCCCGTCAAAGTACGCAAGGCGGATGGATCCATCACGACCATTGCCCGGGATGTTTTCGGGAAGCCGGTCTCAATCAGCCGCTGAACTCAAGCTCCAGGCCGATCCAGGTTCGAGCGCTCGAGCGGAGGGCCTTCACCGCGTCGGCGCAGGCTTCGCATCCACCCGGGTGCGATACACCATGTACGGCGTCTGCCGGCGATCCACGCCACCATTGAAGCCGGCCTGTCGATGCAGCTGGTTGGCGGTGAAGTACAGATAGCCGTCCGGCCCCATCGACAGCGTATCCGGCCACAGGATGCGCGGGTCGTGCACCACCGTCGTCCATCGCCCCTGCGCGTCGCGGGCATGGATGGCGTTGTGCTCGTAATCGCTCGCATACAGCCGGCCGTTGGCGTCCATCTCCATGCCATCGGAGGCGCCCTTGTCGCCCAGGTCGACCACAGCTGCCGCCAGTGCCGCCTCACTCACCTTCGGGTCGCGCAGCAGCGCGGTCGGCACGCTGTACAGATGACGACTGGACAAGGGCGTGTAGAACAGCGTGCCGCCATCGGGCGACAGGGCGATGCCATCGGCGGCCACGGTAAACGGCGCCGATGAACCATCGGCGTTACGCAGCCGCATCTGCTGCCCTTCCACGATCGGCACGAAGGCGGCATCGGCCGAGGTGGATACGTGGCCGACCAGTCGCTTGGACGCGACGCCAGTGGCGAGGTCGATCACGATGATGCCGCCGATACCGCTCAGCGACGAGTCGGTCACGTAGGCCACGCCCTCGCGGCCAACCCGGAAATCGAAGCGCACATCGTTGACATAGGTGCGCGCGTCGATGACGTTGGCCGGGAACACCAGCGTCTTGACCACGGTGTTGGTGGCAAGGTCGATCGCCACCAGTTTGGCACCTCCGGCCTGTGGCGCAGAGAACCCGGGCGCGGCGGTGTCCAGCACCCACAACCGGCCCTGGCCATCGGCCACCACGCTCTGCACGCTGATGAAATGGGCCGCCGGATCGGGACCGTCCTTGCGGTTGATGCGCGCATCCGGATAGGGAACGGCGCGGCCGTCGCGCCATTCGGCCACGCTGTAGTCCACCTCATCGCCCCAGCGCGGGAAGTTGACGAAGATCCGCCCGGTCTCGGACACCGCCACGCTGGTGGGCATGGCACCTTCGAAACGCGCCACCGGTTCGAGGGTGCCGATGCTGCGCTCGCTGGGCAGCAATGGGGTACCGGCGATCGCCAGCATGGGGGAACTGGCCAGGGCCAGGACGGCAGCCGCCAGGCTGCGGATACGGCAGTTGATCATGGTCGCGGTCTCGATGCAGGTCCGGGTGCAGCCCCGGCGTGGGTGCATCTTCAGCGGCGCACCTGGCATCGGGTAGACGGTGCAACGGGGAATCAGCTTCACTGCAGGAGTGAAGATTGCGACCTGATTGATCCTGTTGATCAAGGTAATCAGCGATGCCTATCAGCTGGCTCTGCTTGCGGCGCCATCAACAACTCCGCCAACCCGCGGTAGATCGGCACGCGGCAGACCAGCCCGGACACGCCGCGCGCGATCAGCACCGTGGCCAGGATCGGCAGCAGCAGATCGCCGCTGTCGGTCAGCTCCAGCGAGATCACCGCCGAGGTCAGTGGCGCCTGGGTGACGCCGGTCAGGTAGGCACACATGCCCAGCAGCACGAACGCGCGCGGGTCCACGCCCGGCATCAGTACCGCCAGGTTGTGGCCCAGTCCCGCGCCGACCGCCAGCGCCGGCGAGAACAGGCCGCCGGGAATGCCGGCCACGTACGATGCGAGGTTGGCCAGCAGCTTCATCAGTCCGAACTCGTGGCCGACCATCGCCTGCCCCTGCACCAGGCTGCGCGCCTGTTCGTAGCCGGTGCCGAACGCGCCTTCACCGAAGACCAGGGCGAGCAGTACCACCACCAGACCGCAGCCTGCGGCCAACAGAACCGGATGCCGCTGCCGCAGTTCCCCGAGCCAGCGCGGGCGGCCCGCCGCACTGGCCAATACCGCGCGTGCGAACAGGCCTCCCAGCAAGCCCGCCACCACGCCGCATAGCAGGATGGCCAGCCAGCCCTGGCCGAGCGGCAGGCGTGCGCTCACATGGCCGAAGTAGGTGTAGTTGCCCAGCAGGCCCAGCGACACCACGCCACCGACGATCACCGCGGTCAGCAATGTGCCTGAGAAGCGATGCTCGAAGCGGCCGCTGAGCTCTTCGATGGCGAAGACGATGCCGGCCAGCGGCGTGTTGAACGCCGCCGCGATACCCGCCGCACCACCGGCCAGCAGGAAGTGCGAGAGCTCGCGGGGATCCTTGAAACCGAACCAGCGGCCGAACAGGTACATCAGGCTGGCGCCCACATGCACCGTGGGACCCTCGCGCCCGACCGATGCGCCGCCGAGCAGCGACAACGAGGTCAGCAGCAGCTTGCCGGCTGAGACCGCAGGCGAAAGATTGGTCCTGCGGAATGGCTCATCGGGCTTGTCCAACGCAGCGATGACCTGCGGAATACCGCTGCCCCGCGTGGGTTTCAGCACACCGGAAGTGAGCCACGCCAGCAGCGCGAAGATGCCCGGCGTGAGCAGCAGGGCCCACCACGGCGAGTGCGAGGTGATGCGCTGGAACAGATGGAAGGCCGCGTCGCTGGCCTTGGCGAACAGGATGGCCACCAGCGCCACGGCCACGGCGCCGCCCCAGAGCGCAGCACGGCGGCGCCAGGCCTCGCTGAGAACCAGCGCGGTGATGCGGCCGCGGAGGCTGTAAAGATCAAACATGGGCAGGAGTCTGCGCGCTGTCGTACCGGTTGGGCAGCGGCCACTGTGGCCGAAGGCCTTGCTGGATACGGTGAAACACCGCATTTCCACCGCACCTGACTGGATGCGCGCACTGTAAACCATTGTTCGAATAATATTGTTGACAGCCTTCATCTACCCACCCACACTGCCGCCCTCGCTCCATTCGTACCCAAGGTCCCGCCATGGCTGCTGCCATCCGCCACGACTGGCAACACGACGAACTGCAGGCACTGTTCGATCTGCCGTTCCCCGAGCTGCTGTTCCGCGCCGCCGCGGTCCATCGCGAGCACTTCGACCCGTCGCAGGTGCAGGTGTCCACGCTGCTGTCGGTGAAGACCGGTGGCTGCCCGGAAGACTGCGCGTACTGCCCGCAGGCGCAGCGCTACAGCACCGGGGTGAACGCGCAGAAGCTGATGGAGACCGATGCGGTGCTGGCCAAGGCACGTCAGGCCAAGGCCGCCGGCGCATCGCGCTTCTGCATGGGCGCGGCGTGGCGTTCGCCGAAGGACCGCGACATCCCGAAGGTGGCGGCGATGATCGCCGGGGTGAAGGCACTGGGGCTGGAGACCTGCGCCACGCTGGGCATGCTCAGCGGCGAGCAGGCGCGTGCGCTGAAGGATGCGGGCCTGGACTACTACAACCACAACCTCGACACCGCGCCGGACTACTACGATTCGATCATCCACACGCGCCAGTACCAGGACCGCCTGGACACGCTGGAGCATGTGCGCGATGCCGGCCTGAAGACCTGCTGCGGCGGTATTGTCGGCATGGGCGAGACGCGCGCGCAGCGCGTTGGCCTGCTGCTGGCGCTGGCCACGTTGCCGGCACACCCCGATTCGGTGCCGATCAACAAGCTGGTGCAGGTGGCGGGCACGCCGCTGCATGGCAGCGCCGAACTGGACCCGTTCGAGTTCGTGCGCATGATCGCGGTGGCCCGCATCGCCATGCCGCGCTCGATGGTGCGGCTGTCGGCCGGCCGCGAGGCGATGAGCGACGAACTTCAGGCGCTGTGCTTCCTGGCCGGTGCCAATTCGATCTTCTACGGCGACAAGCTGCTGACCACCGGCAACCCGGAAAGCGAACGCGACCTGGCCCTGTTCGCGCGGCTGGGTCTGCAGCCAATGGCAGTACAGGTGGATGCCGAAGGCCACGACCACGGCGGCACCGTGCACGCAGATATCAGCGCCGATACGCCCGGCTGCGGCTGCGCTCACGCGGCCTGAGACGGGCCGCAAGCAGGCGCAGCGGCAACGCGCTACCCTAGCCGCCCCGTCGACGCATTCAGCCACCATGGCCCGCCCCGACCTGACCGCCCGCCTCCACGCCCAGCGCGCTCTGCGCGATGCCCAAGGCCGTCGCCGCCCGCGACGCACGGTCACCCGTCGTGATGGCGTGCGCCTGGAAGTGGACGGCCAATGGCTGACCGGCTTCTGCAGCAACGACTACCTGGGCCTTGCCCAGCAGTTCAGCGTGGTCAACGCGCTGCAGGACGCCGCCGCACGCGAAGGCGCTGGCGCTGGTGCCTCGCACCTGGTCTGCGGCCACCACGCGATGCACGACGCACTCGAACGCGAGGTGGCCGAGTGGCTGGGTTACCCGCGTGCATTGCTGTTCGGCAGTGGCTTCGCCGCCAATCTGGCGGTGCAGCAGGCACTGCTGAGTGAAGAGAACGATGTCTGCGTACAGGACAAGCTCAACCACGCCAGCCTGCTCGATGCCACCCGGTTGGCCGGTGCACGTCTACGTCGTTATCCGCATCTGGATGCGGAAGGCGCGATGCGTCAGCTCAAGCACGCGCCCGATGGCGCGGCAATGCTGGCCACCGATGGTGTCTTCAGCATGGATGGCGACATCGCACCGCTGCGTGCATTGTCGCTTGTGGCACGCCTGCAGCAGGCGCTGTTCTATGTGGATGATGCGCACGGTGTAGGCGTGGTCGGTGATGGCCGTGGTGCCGTGGCCGCCGCAGGACTGGGCGTGGACGATGTGCCGCTGCAGCTGGTCACACTGGGCAAGGCGCTGGGTGGTTCCGGTGCACTGGTGCTGGGCCGCGACGACCTGATCGAGCATCTGGCCGAAACCGCGCGCCCGTACATCTACACCACCGCCGTGCCACCGGCGATGGCCGCCGCTGCACTCGAAGCGGTGCGTCTGGCGCGCAGGAACAACTGGCGCCGCTCCAAGCTGGCCGACCTGATCGCGCTGTTCCGCAGCGAAGCACGCCGCCACGGGCTGGACCTGATGGCCTCGGAAACGCCGATCCAGCCGCTGCTGTGCGGCGATGACCACAGCGCCATGGCGATGTCCAAGGCGCTGGAACAGGCCGGCTGGCTGGTCGGCGCGATCCGCCCGCCGACGGTGCCGGAAGGCAAGGCGCGCCTGCGCGTCACGCTGTCCGCACTGCATGCACCGGAACAGGTGCGGGGTCTGGTCGAGGCCATCGCCAACGCGCGCGATCGCGTCGACCTGGCCGTACGCGAAGCCGCCCCACCGCCGCTGCCCGCTTTTGCCTGAGTTCCGTGTAGTTGCCCATGCATATTGAAGTCACCGGCCGTGGGCCGGACCTGGTGTTGATCCACGGTTGGGCCCTGCAGGGCGGCGTGTTCGCGCCGCTGGTACAGCGGCTTGCGGACCAGTTCACCCTGCATCTTGTCGACCTGCCCGGCCACGGGCACAGCCGCGAGGACACCACGTCGCTGCGCCTGCCGTTCGTGGTCAGTGCCATTGCCGCGGCCACGCCGCCGGCGGTGTGGTGCGGCTGGTCGCTGGGCGGCCTGTTCGCATTGCACGCGGCGGCAACGCTGCCGAAGGTACGCGGCCTGGCAATGATCGCCGCCACGCCGCGTTTCGTGCGTGGCGAGGATTGGCCGCACGCGGTGGAACCGGCGGTGTTCGAGCAGTTCGGGCGCGAGCTGGCCAACGATTTCGGCGGCACCCTGGAGCGCTTCCTGGCACTGGACGTGATGGGCTCGGCGCACGCCCGCGAGGAGCTGCGCACGCTGCGCCAGCGCCTGGTCGAGCGCGGCGCCCCCACTGAACGCGCCCTGCTGGAAGGCCTGCGCCTGCTCGAAAGCACCGACCTGCGCGGCGCCCTGCCAGCGCTGGGGAAGCCCAGCCTGTGGATCGCCGGCCAGCGCGACCGCCTGGTGTCACCGGTCGCCATGCAGGCCGCTGCGGCGCTGGCCCCGGGCGCGCAGGCGCTGACCATCGCCCACGGCGGCCATGCACCCTTCCTCGGCCATGCCGATGAGGTGGCAGCCGCCCTGCAACACTTCGTTGCCGGCCTGTCACCGGCCGATGGCGGACAATGAGCGCCTACCGAATTCCGCAGGACTGACGCATGGATCTGGGTATCACTGGTCGCTGGGCACTGGTCTGCGGCGCAAGCAAGGGGTTGGGCCTGGGCTGCGCGCGTGCACTGGTGCGCGAGGGCGTGAACGTAGTGATCGTGGCTCGTGGCGAGGCTGCACTGCAGATCGCTGCCGACGAACTGCGTGCACTGCCCGGTGCCGGTGAGGTACGCACCGTCGTCGCCGACATCACCACCGAGGCCGGCCGCAAGGCGGTACTGGCTGCCTGCCCGCAGGTGGACATCCTGGTCAACAACGCCGGTGGCCCGCCGCCCGGTGATTTCCGCAATTTCGAGCGCGACGACTGGATTGCCGCGCTGGACGCCAACATGCTGGCGCCGATCGCGCTGATCCGCGCCACCGTCGACGCGATGATCGAGCGCGGCTTCGGCCGCATCGTCAACATCACCTCGTCGGCGGTGAAGGCACCGATCGACATCCTGGCACTGTCCAACGGCGCGCGCAGTGGCCTGACCGGCTTCGTCGCCGGCCTGTCGCGCCGCACCGTGGCCCACAACGTCACGATCAACAACCTGCTTCCCGGCCAGTTCGACACCGATCGCCTGCGCGCCAACTTCGCCCACAGTGCGGGCAAGGACGGCGACGCCGGCGACGTGGCTGAACGCCGGCGCCAGCAGATTCCCGCCGGCCGCTTCGGCACGCCGGACGAATTCGGCGCCGCCTGCGCCTTCCTGTGCAGTGCACAGGCCGGTTACCTCACCGGGCAGAACCTGCTGATCGACGGCGGCGCCTACCCCGGTACGTTCTAAGAGACTTTCGCAATGCCGTCCCACTTCGATGCCCGCCATGTCCGCCGCGCGTTCGCGCGTGCCGCCACCAGTTACGACGCTGCTGCCGCCCTGCAGCGCGAGGTGCAGTCGCGGCTGATCGAATCGCTGGACTACCTGGAGGCACGCAAGCCCGAGGTGGTGCTGGACATTGGTTCCGGCACCGGCCACGCCAGTGCGCTGATGAAGAAGCGCTGGCCCAAGGCACAGGTGATCGCGCTGGACGTGGCCTTGCCGATGCTGGACCAGGCCAAGCGCCAGGCCGGCTGGTGGAAGCCGTTCCAGCGCCTGTGCGGTGACGCCGCTGCGCTGCCGCTGGCCGACAACAGCGTCGACGTGATCTTCAGCAACCTGTGCCTGCAGTGGGTGGATGACCTGCCGGCGGTGTTCGCCGGGTTCCGCCGCGTGCTCAAGCCGGGTGGCCTGCTGCTGTGCTCGACCTTCGGCCCGGAAACCCTGGTGGAACTCAACGAAGCCTTCGCCGCCGCCGACGACCGCCCGCACGTGAGCCGCTTCGCGCAGATCGCGCAGTTCGGCGATGCACTGATGATGGCTGGCTTCCGCGACCCGGTGCTGGACCGCGATCTGTTCACCCTGACCTACGACGACCTGCCCTCGCTGATGCGCGAGCTGCGCGCGATGGGCGCGACCAATGCACGGGTAGACCGCCGTCATACCCTGACCGGGCGCGGACGTTTCGCGGCGGCGGCGGCGGCGTACGAACCGATGCGCCGCGCCGACGGCAAGCTGCCCAGCAGCTGGGAAGTGATCTACGCCCACGCCTGGGCACCGGACCCGGGCGCGCCGATCCGCGAGGGCGGGCATGACGTGGCCGCGGTGCCGGTGTCGGCGATTCCGATCCGTCGCAAGCAGACCTGATCGAACGATCGCGGGTCTGCTTTTGGTAGGTGCCAACCTTGGTTGGCACAATCCATCAGATCGCGGTGCCGCCAGCATCGTGCCGACCAAGGTCGGCACCTACCAAAGGCAGGTATGGGCCAGCACGACAACCCGGGCGATCGTAGCGGCAGCTACTCAGGTGTTGGCCGGCGAACTCAACGGCGGGCGCACCAGGTCGCGGTGGAAGAAATAGATTTCCTGCACCAGGAAGCGCCAGCTGGTATGGAAGCTGCGGAAACGCGTGCTGGGCGTGGACGAGGCCAGCGCATCGATGCCCAGCGCCTTGCTCAGGCGCAGCGCGCGCGCCATGTGCAGCGGGTCGCTGACAATGATCACCCGGTGCAGGCTGCGCTGGTCCATCAGCCGCTTGGCTTCCACCAGGTTCTGCACGGTATTGCGCGAGGCGGTCTCGATCAGGATCGCGTCGTCCGGCACGCCGTGCTTGAGCGCATAGCGCCGCGCGACCTGCGATTCGGAGAAGCGGGCACCGGTACCGCCATAGCCACCGGTGAAGATCAGCAGCGGCGCATAGCGCGCTTCATACAGGTCCAGCCCATGGCGGATGCGTTCTTCAAACACGGGTGACGGCTTGGCGTCATAGGCGGCGGCACCCAGCACGATGATGGCGTCGGCCTTGGCGGCCTGGTCACGCTCCCCCACCCAGACGATCCAGGCGGTCACGCCCAGCAGCCAGATCACCAGCAGCACGAACAGCCGCCACAACCAGCCCAGCAGGCCGGTGCGTTCGCGGTGCCGCCCGCGGCTCACGCAGCCCCCCAGCGCAGCGCTGGCAGGTCGACGTTGCCGCCAGACAACACCAGGCCCACGCGCAGGCCGGCGAAGCGCTGTGGCTGCGCCAGCACCGCAGCCAGCACGGTGGCCGATGAGGGTTCCACTACCTGCTTGAGCACGTCCCACAGCAGGCGCATCGCCGCCAGCGTTGCGGCGTCATCGACCACGATGACCTCGGCACCGGCGGCGCGCAGCAAGTCGAAATTGGGCGCGCCGATCAGGGTACGCAGGCCATCGCAGATGGTGTCCGGGGTGAACGCGCCCTGGCGCTCGCCGGTGGCCAGCGAGCGCGCGGTGTCATCGGCACCGGCCGGCTCGGCCAGAATCAGCCGGGTCTGCGGACTGGCGTGCTGCAGGGCGAGCGCGGTACCGCTGGCCAGGCCACCGCCGCCTACCGGCACCAACAGCGCATCGAACGGGCCGTCGCTGTGCAGCAGTTCCAGGGCCGCAGTGCCCTGACCGGCCATCACCGCCGGGTCCGCGTACGGATGGACCAGGGTCGCGCCCGTATCGGCCTGCACCCTGGCACAGGTGGCCTCGCGGTCGGCGATGGTCGGCGGGCAGCGCCAGAGCGTGGCGCCGTGGCGGGCGATGTTGGCCAGCTTGGCGGCCACCGCCCCTTCCGGCACCACCACATGGCAGGGGATGCCCCGGGTGCGTGCGGCCAGGGCCAGCGCGGCACCGTGGTTGCCGGAGGAATGGGTCACCACGCCGGTACTGGCACGATCGGCATCGAGCGACCACACCGCATTGCAGGCGCCACGGAACTTGAATGCGCCACCGCGCTGCAGGTGCTCGGCCTTGAACGCCAGCTGTGCGCCGGTCATCGCATCGAGCGTGCGCGAGCGCAGCACCGGGGTCACGCTGGCATGCGGGGCGATCCTCGCAGCAGCAAGCAGGACGTCATCGGCGCGGGGCAACAGTGAATCGCTCATGACGCAAGATTAACGTATGCCCCTGCGCTGGCGACCGGGGCACAGGTCATGCCAGCATGCGGGCCTACGCCTCCATTCATCCTGGCCAGCCGGATTAAGGGCCGATTCAATGCCCGCGCACGAAGCTGACTGCACACCCGTCCTCTGGGGGGACCCACCATGAAAATGCGCCTGTTGCTTGCCGGTGGCCTGTTGCTGGGCCTGACTGGCTGCACCACCTACGACTATGTAGGCGGTGGCCGCGGTGGCGGCTACTACCACGGCGCGCCGTCGGTGGAGTACCGCTACCCGGCCGGCTATCCCTACAACTACGGCTACCCGTACTACGGTGGCTATGGCGGCTATTACGGCGGCTATGGCAACCCGTACTACTCGCGCCCGATCTACCGCCCGCCGCACAACCACCGCCCGCCGCCGCGCCCGCCCGGCAACGGTGGCGAGAACCGTCCGCCGCCGCCGAGGCCGTCGTACAACGGCGGTTCCCCGTGGCGGAACATGGATTCGATGCGTCGCCCGCCGCAGTCGAACATGCAGCCGCCGGCGCCCGCACCGCAGGCCCGCCCGGCCCCGGCACCGAGTGCGCCGAGGATGAACGGTTCCCCCTGGCGCAACATGGATCGTGCGACGCAGCGCGCAGTTGAGCGCTGAACCGTCTTGCATTTCACACGGTCTAAGCCGCAATCTACGCGGACAGTGACGGCCCGCGTCACAAAGTGACAAAAACGACACGGGCCGCCGCAAAAAGCTCTACGTCGATATCCGACAGGAACATCTGGATCCCCCCTGTTCCGGCCCTGTCGGATGTCGGCACCTCTGAAGGCAGACGGCCCCGCAATGCGGGGCCGTTTGTTTTGGACCGGGGTCGCCGAGCCATCCACGCATGGCGTGGATCTACCGGGCATTGCGCGCGATGGGCATCCAAGCGTGGCGTGGATCGACCCTGGGGCCGTCATCAGTAGATCCACGCCATGCGTGGATGGGGCCTTTCCCGGCGCCCCAAAAAACAGGGCCGGACAGTCCCCCGACTGCCGGCCCTCTGCTCCCCCATCGTGCACCTGTACCGGCCCCTGTTCCAATTCCGGTCACGGGCGCCTACGGCGCCAGCCACGATGGGTGCTATTGGGTTATCTGCAAAAATCCTGCCAACTTTAGGGTTGATTTCGACGCCAACTGGCCGGCGCCGGCGTCCTGGCCCCGAATGGCGCTAAAATCGCCACCCCGGCGCCGGCGCCCGGCCGCGCCCGCCCCCAGCTGAACAGCCCCCATGAATCCGTCCTTCCATCGTTACGACGTCATCGTCATCGGCGGTGGCCACGCTGGCACCGAAGCCGCGCTGGCCGCGGCCCGCACCGGCGTGCGCACCCTGCTGCTGACCCACAACATCGAAACCGTGGGCGCGATGAGTTGCAACCCGGCCATCGGCGGCATCGGCAAGGGCCACCTGGTCAAGGAAATCGACGCCCTGGGCGGTGCGATGGCGCATGCCGCCGACCGCGCCGGCATCCAGTGGCGCACGCTCAACGCATCCAAGGGCCCGGCCGTGCGCGCCACCCGCTGCCAGGCCGACCGCAACCTGTACCGCATGGCGATCCGCGCCATCGTCGAAGGCCAGGCCAACCTGACCGTGTTCCAGGCCGCGGTCGATGACCTGGTCATCGAAGGCGACGCCGTGCGTGGGGTCATCACCCAGACCGGCCTGCGCTTCGATGCCGAGGCCGTGGTGCTGACCGCCGGCACCTTCCTGGCCGGCAAGATCCATGTCGGCCCCACCCAGTACGCCGCCGGCCGCATGGGCGATCCGCCGGCCACCACGCTGGCGGCACGCCTGCGCGAACGTCCGTTCCAGGTGGACCGCTTGAAGACCGGCACGCCGCCGCGCATCGATGGCCGTTCGCTGGATTACAGCGCGATGGACGAGCAGCCCGGCGACACGCCGCGTCCGGTGATGTCCTTCCTCGGCTCGGTGGACGAGCATCCGCAGCAGGTCAGCTGCTGGATCACCCACACCACCGAGCAGACCCACCAGATCATCCGCGACGCGCTGCATCGCTCGCCGCTGTACAGCGGCCAGATCGAGGGCATCGGCCCGCGCTACTGCCCGTCCATCGAGGACAAGGTGGTGCGCTTCGCCGAAAAGGCCAGCCACCAGATCTTCGTCGAACCCGAAGGCCTGGGCATCGTCGAGATCTACCCCAACGGCATTTCCACCTCGCTGCCCTTCGACGTGCAGCTGGAGATGGTGCGCAGCATCCGCGGCTTCGAAAACGCGCATATCACCCGCCCCGGCTATGCGATCGAGTACGACTTCTTCGACCCGCGCGGGCTGAAGGCTTCGCTGGAAACCAAGCTGGTCAACGGCCTGTTCTTCGCTGGCCAGATCAACGGCACCACCGGTTATGAAGAAGCCGCCGCGCAGGGACTGCTGGCCGGCCTCAACGCCGCGCGCCAGGTGCGCGGGCTGGACGGCTGGTGCCCGCGCCGCGATGAGGCGTACCTGGGCGTGCTGGTGGATGACCTGATCACCCACGGCACCAACGAGCCGTACCGCATGTTCACCAGCCGCGCCGAATACCGCCTGCAGCTGCGCGAGGACAATGCCGACCAGCGCCTGACCCCGGCCGGTCGCGAGATGGGCCTGGTCGATGACCGCCGCTGGAACGCGTTCGAGACCAAGCAGGCTGCCGTGGCCGCCGAGCGCGTGCGATTGGGTGCACTGTGGGCGACCCCGGCCAATGCGCTGGGCCGCGAAGTGCAGGAAACGCTGGGCGTGGCGGTCAGCCGCGAAACCAATGTGCTGGACCTGATCAAGCGCCCCGAGCTGGATTACGCGCAGCTGATGCAGGTGCCGTCGCTGGGCCCGGCCGTGGCCGACGCCAAAGTCGCCGAACAGGTGGAGATCGGGGTGAAGTACGCCGGCTACCTGGATCGCCAGCGCGAGGAAATCGAGCGGCAGCAGCGGCATGAGGCCACGCCGATCGCCGAGGCGTTCGACTATGCGACCGTGCGCGGGCTGTCGGCTGAGGCACTGCAGAAACTGGAACGTGTGCGCCCGCAGACCATCGGCCAGGCGCAGCGTATCCCGGGCATGACCCCGGCGGCGATCTCGCTGCTGCTGGTGCACCTGGAGCGGGCGCGGCGCGGACGCGTGGCGTAACGCGGTCGAACCTGCTTCTGGTGGGTGCCGACCTTGGTCGGCACGAATCATCAGATCGCGATGCTGCATGCATTTGTGCCGACCAAGGCCTCCCGCCCCGGTAGATCCACGCCATGCGTGGATGAAGGCCTTTGTGCCGCCCCAGGTCGGCACCTACCGGAGCGGAAGACACACCCACATTGGCGGGCGCGTTACCGTGCGTCCGCGCCTCCGCCCAGCACCTTGAACAACGTCACCCGGTTGCCCGCTTCCTGCTGCTGCAGGGCGATCAGGTCCTGCTGCGCGGCATACAGGCTGCGCTGCGCGTCCAACGACTGCAGATAGCCATCCAGTCCGGTGCGGTAGCGTGCCTCGGCCAGCGTGTAGCTGCGCTGGCTGGCGGCCACCAACGCGCGTTGCGCATCGATCTGCGCGGCCAGGTGATCACGCGTGGCCAGCGCATCGGCCACTTCGCTGAAGGCCTGCTGGATCGCCTTCTCGTACTGCGCGATGCCGATGTCCTTGCCGATCTTCGAGGCATCCAGCGACGCCTTCAGTGCGCCGGCATGGAAGATCGGCGCGGTGATGCTGGGCACGAACGACCAGCCACGGGTGCCGGCCGAGAACAGCGTCGACAACGCGGTGGAGCTGTGCCCGTAGTTGGCAGTCAACGTCAGCGTCGGGAAGAATGCAGCGCGCGCGGCACCGATATCGGCGTTGGCTGCCTGCAACGCATGCTCAGCGGACAGCACGTCCGGGCGCTGCAGCAACACGCTGGAGGGCAGGTTGGCGGGCAGCGGTGCCAGCGCGACGCTGCCTTCCAGCACCTGCGTTGTCGGCAGCAGGGCCGGATCCAGCGGCGCCCCCGCCAACAGCTGCAATGCATCACGATCCTGCGCCTGCTGCGTCTGCAGCTTGGCGAGCGCGCCGCGCGCGGCTTCCACGCTGGTCTGCACCTGCGACAGGTCCAGGCCCGAGGCCAACCCCTGCGCATGGCGGGCCTCGGTGCGCTGCAGGGTCTGCTGCTGGCTGTCCAGGGTCTGTTGCGTGAATGCCAGCGACTGCCCATCGGCGGCCAGCGCCAGCCACGCCGTCGCCACTTCGGCGACCAGGCTGGTGCGCGCCGCGCGCTGGTTCTCGGCACTGGCCAGCCAGTTCTGCAGGGCCTCGTTCTTCAGGCTGCGGATGCGACCGAACAGGTCCAGCTCCCAGCTGCTGATGCCCACCTGCACCGCATCGGACTCGGTCACCTGGGTGGCCCCGGTCTCACTGTTGGCATCGCTGACCCGCGAGCGGGTGACACTGCCGCTGGCATCCACCGATGGCAGCAGCGCTGCACGCTGGATGCGGTACTGCGCCCGCTCCTTCTCCACCTGCAGCACGGCCACGCGCAGGTCGCGGTTGTTCTGCAGGGCCAGCGCGATCACCTGCTGCAGGCGCGGTTCGAGGAACACCTCACGCCATGCCGGCATCGCCAGCACAGGATCAGCTTCGCCGGTCGCTGCATTGCTGAACTGCATCGGCACCGGCGCCTCGGGCCGCTGGTAACGCGGCGCCATGCTCACGCAGCCACCGAGCACGGTGGTCATCGTCGCGGCCGTCAGGGCGCGCAGCAGCAACGGCTTCATGGGCTTGCCTCCAGGGCAATGGCTTGGGCCGCCGCGCGGCCCGGGAACATGCGGCGCACCAGCAGGTAGAACAACGGCACGAAGAACATGCCCAGCACCATCGAGGCAACCGTACCACCGGCCACGCCGGTACCCAGCGAACGGCGCGCAGCCGAACCGGCGCCGGTGGCGAACACCAGCGGCAGTACGCCCATCAGGAACGCCAGCGAGGTCATTACGATCGGCCGCAGCCGGAGATAGACGGCCTGCAGGATCGCTTCGCGGGTGCTCTTGCCCTGCTGTTCGAGGATGCGCGCGAACTCGACGATCAAGATGCCGTTCTTCGCTGCCAGACCAATCGTGGTCAACAGGCCGACCTGGAAGTACACATCGTTGTTGAGGCCACGCAGGTTCATCATCAGCACGGCACCGAACACGCCTACCGGCACGGCTAGCATCACCGCGAACGGCACCGCCCAGCTTTCATACAGCGCGGCCAGGCACAGGAACACGAACAGCAGCGAGATGGCATACAGCATCGGCGCCTGGTTGCCCGACAGCTGTTCCTGGTAGGCCATGTCCGACCAGGCGTGGCTGAAGCCTTCCGGCAGTGTGTCGGCCAGGCGCGCGATCTCGGCCATCGCCTCGCCGGAGCTGACACCCGGCGCCGGTTGGCCGGTGATTTCCATCGCCGAGATGCCGTTGTAGCGCTGCAGCGCGGCCGGTGCGCTGGTCCAGTGGGTGCTGACCAGCGACGACAGCGGCACCATCTGCCCGGCCTGGTTGCGCACGCTCCAGCGCTCGATGTCCTGCGGCTGCATGCGTGCTTCGGCGGTGCCCTGGATGAACACCTTCTTGATGCGGCCCTTGTAGATGAAGTTGTTGACGAAGTCGCCGCCCAGCGCCGCGTTCAAGGTGTCATTGATGTCCTGCGGGCTCACGCCCATCGCCTGCGCCTTGGCGTCGTCCACCTTCACCGCATACACCGGTGCATCTTCCAGGCTGGCATAGCGCACGTTGACCAGCCTCGGATCCTTGGCAGCTTCCTTCAGCAGGGTGTTGCGCGCGGCCACCGCGGCCGCATGGCCGGCACCGCCTTCGTCCTGCAGTTCCAGGGTGAATCCGCCCGCATCACCCAGGCCGAGGATGGCCGGTGGCGAGGTGATGAACACCTGTGCATCGGGCACGCTGGCCATGGCTGTAGTCAAGCGCGCGGCGATGGTATCGGCATCATCCTTGCGGTCATCCCAATCCTTCAGGCGGATGAAGGCCTGACCGACGTTCTGGCCGCTGCCGGTCACGCTGAAACCGGCGGTGGCCTGGATCGACAGAACGCTGTCGTCCTTCACCGCGGCGGCACTCAGGCGATCCATCACCGCCCGCGTCTGCTCCAGCGTGGAACCGGCCGGCAGCTTCACCAGCGCGTTGAGCATGCCCTGGTCCTCATCAGGCAGGAATGCACCCGGCAGGTGCCATAGCAGCAGGCCGGTGGCCACGCTCAGCACCAGGTAGAACACCACGCCCAGCGTGCGCCGGCCGAGGAATCCATCCACCCGACGACGCAGGCCGTTGGAGGTGCGTTCGAAGCGGTGATTGAACCAGATGAAGAACTTGCCCAGCAGGCTCGGTTCGCCGCCGTGGTCTCCATGCGGGTGGCCGCCCTTGGGGATCTGATGCAGGATGCTGCCGCACAGCGCGGGGGTGATGGTCATCGCCACCAGCACCGACAGGATCATCGCTGCAGCAATCGTCACCGAGAACTGGCGGTAGATCACGCCGGTGACACCGCTGAAGAACGCCATCGGCAGGAACACCGCGGTCAGCACCAGCACGATGCCGACCAGCGCGCCGGTGATCTGGCCCATCGCCTTGAGTGTGGCCGGCTTCGGCGCCAGCCCTTCGAAGGTCATCACCCGCTCCACGTTCTCCACCACCACGATGGCATCGTCCACCAGCAGGCCGATGGCCAGCACCAGTGCGAACATGGTCAGCGTGTTGATCGAATAGCCGAACGCGGCCAGCACGCCGAACGTGCCCAGCAGCACCACCGGCACCGCGATGGTCGGGATCAGGGTGGCGCGCCAGTTCTGCAGGAACAGGTACATCACCAGCACCACCAGGATGATCGCCTCGATCAGGGTGATCACCACTTCCTTCAGCGAGATGGTCACGAACGGCGTGGTGGTGAAGGCCACGTGGGCGGTGTAGCCATGCGGCCAGTACTTCTGCAGCTGCTGAAGCCGTGCATCGATGGCCTTGGAGACGGCGATCGCGTTCGCACCGGCATTGAGTTCAATGCCCAGCGAGGCCGACGGCTTGCCGTTGAAGGTGCTGATGCTGTCGTAGCTCTCCGGCCCCAGGCCGATCGTCGCCACGTCGCCCAGGTGCACCACGCTGCCGTTGGCGTCAGCCTTGAGCACCACCTGCGCGAACTGCTCGGGCGTGTGCAGGCGGCTGCGCGCGGTCACCGTGGCGTCGAGCTGCTGGCCCTTCAGCGCCGGCTGGCCGCCGAGTTCACCGGCCGACACGTCGGTGTTCTGCGCCTGCAGTGCGGTCTCGATGTCCGACGGCATCAGTGCGTACTGGCGCATCTTCTCCGGATCCAGCCAGATCCGCATGGCGTACTCCTGGCCGATCGGCTGGATGTTGCCGACACCGCTGACGCGGCTGATCTGGTCGTCGATGCGCGCTTCCATGAAGTTGGCGACATCGAAGTTGTCCATGCTGCCGTCTTCGCTGGTGAACGACAGCACCTCGAAGATCGAACCACTGGACTTGGTGATGGTCAGGCCGTTCTGCTGCACCGCCTGCGGCAGCGTGGCCATGGCGGCCTGCAGCTGGTTCTGCACCTGCACCTGCGCCGTATCCGGATTGGTGCCGGTGGCGAACACCAGATTCACCTGCGCCGAGCCGTCCGAGGCACTGGTCGAGGTCATGTACATCAGGTGATCGAGGCTCTGCTGCGACTGCTCGATGACCTGGGTGACCGCGTTTTCCACGGTCTGCGACGAGGCACCGGTGTAGGTGGCGCGGATGGTGATGGTGGGCGGAGCGATCTGCGGGTAGCGGTCCACCGGCAGGATCAGGATCGCAAGCAGGCCGAGCAGGCTGACCGCGATGGCGATCACCCAGGCGAAGATCGGCCGGTCGATGAAGAAACGAACCATGTGCGGCAGGCCTCAGTGCGACTTTTCGTCGGTGTTGCCGTTCGGGTCGACCGCCGGCATCGCGGCCAGCTGTACCGTGGTGGCCGCCACTGCCTTCACCTGCTGGCCCAGCGATACCGCGCTGCCGTTGCTGACGATCACCCGTTCGCCGGCCTTGAGGCCATCGGTGATCTGCCACTGGTTGCCGACCACCTGGCCGGTGCTGACCCGGCGCTCGACCACATGATCCCTGGCGTCGAGCAGGCGCAGCAGCGGCTCGCCGCGCTCGTTGCGCATCACCGCCTTCTGCGGCACCAGCAGCGCGCGCGCGTCGGTGGCCATCGGCAGCACCGCCTTCAGGTACATGCCGGGCAGCAACAGACCGTCCGGGTTCGGGATGACCGCGCGCAGCACCACGTTGCCGGTGCCCGGATCAACCGCGCTGCCAACGAACTCCAGGGTGCCCTCATGCGCATAGGTGCTGCCGTCCTCCAGCAGCACCTTCACCTGTACCTTGCCATCGATGGCCTTCACCAGGCCGGCATCGAGCTGCTTGCGCAGCGCCAGCATCTGCGTGCTGGACTGGGTGACATCCAGGTACACCGGGTCCAGCCGCTGGATGGTGGTCAGCGCGGCATCCTGCCCGGCCGCGACCAGCGCACCAGCGGTCACGCTGGAAGTGCCAATGCGACCGTCGATGGGCGCGGTCACCCGCGTGTAGTCAAGGTTGATGCGGGCGGCCTGCAATGCAGCGCGCGCGGCAATCACGTTGGCCTGCGCCTGCTTCAGCGCCGAGGTGGCGTCGTCGGCATCCTGCTTGCTGGCCGCATCCATGCTCACCAGCGCGCGGGTGCGCTCGGCCTTGGGCTGTGCCGACAACACGGTGGCCTCGGCCTGCGCCAGCTGCCCGCGCGCGGTATCGAAAGCAGCCTGGTACGGCGCCGGGTCGACCTGATACAGCAGCTGCCCTGCCTTGACCTGCTGGCCTTCGGTGAACAGACGCTGGCGGATCAGGCCGCCGATCTGCGGCCGCACCTCGGAGATCTCGAACGGCACGGCGCGGCCGGGCAAGGTCTGCTGCAGTGCCAGCGGCTGCGCGCTGGCGGTGATGACGCCCACTTCGGGCATGGCCGGGGCTTCAGTCCTGCCCGCCGAACAGGCCGCCAGGGCCAGCAGCAGGGGCAGCAGCAGGGGACGCGGGGAACGGGACAGCGGGCGCAGGAGGGACATGGGGGGCGTGGGGGGCCTTGCGTGGACCCGTGCACGCTGCCGTGGAACTGTGCAGAGAATATGGAGATTGTGCGACCGGCTCAGCTGGCGCTTGCTTTCGGCGCCGCATGCGCCGCTAATGGCCTCCGCGATGGCGAAGATTCGACTCAAATTCGGCCTGACCGCGAAGACCTTCCTCGCGATCTTCACCGCCTGCCTGCTGGTGCTGGCAGTGAACGGTATTGCCAGCCGCGTGGCCTTCCAGACCGGCTTCCTGGACTACCTCAACGACCAGGGCGACCTGCGCATGCAGCGGCTGATGCCACACCTGCAGCGCGAGTACCGCGAGCACGGTGGCTGGGAGCATCTGCATGGTGATGGCGACCGCTGGGCGCGGTTGCTGCGCCCGGATCTGGCCCATGGGCACGAAGGACCGGTGCCGCCGCTGTCCGACCAGACCGGCGTGCCCTCGCGTCTGGGCCTGTTCGATGCGCAGCACCGCTTCGTGGCCGGCAACCCCGACGCCACCAGCGATGACGAGCCGCACGCGGTGCAGGTGGACGGGCAGACCGTAGGTTGGCTGGGCATGGTCCCCTTCCAGACCGTCATCGCCACCAACGACCTGAATTTCTACAACACCCAGGTGCGTGCCTGGTGGGTGATCGGCATTGCACTACTGCTGGTGACGGTACTGCTGGCCTGGCTGGTATCGCGTGCGCTGCGCAAGCGCCTGGCCAAGCTGGCCGCGGCCACGCACCGGCTGGCCGCCGGTGACTACGCCACCCGCATCGAGCGCACCAGCGACGATGAGCTGGACGCACTGGTCAACGACTTCAACCGGATGGCGCAGGCGCTGGACGATACCGAGCGCAACCGCCGCGCCTTCATTGCCGACATCTCGCATGAACTGCGCACGCCGCTGGCGGTGGTGCGCGCCGAGCTGGAGGCGATCGAAGATGGCATCCGTCCGCTGGACCGCGCCAACCTGGTGGGCCTGCAGGGCGAGATCCACCAGCTGGGCAAGCTGATCGACGACCTGCACGACCTGTCGATGACCCAGTCCGGCGGCCTGGCGTACCGCTTCGCGCCACTGGACCTGGTGGCGCTGCTTCGCAGCGAACTCAATGGCATGCGCGTGCGCTTTGCCAATGCAGGCCTGGCGCTGGAAGAAGATCTGCCCGCCACGCCGTTGCAGGTGTCCGGTGACGAACGGCGCCTGCAGCAGGTGCTGGCCAACCTGCTGGAAAATGCACTGCGCTACACCCACGCCGGTGGCCGCGTACTCGTGCAGGCAGCGCGCGTGCCTGCCGGCCTGCAGCTGATCGTGGAAGACACCGCGCCGGGTGTGCCGGCCGACAAGTGCGCGCTGCTGTTCGAACGCTTCTACCGCGTGGAAAGTTCGCGCAACCGCGCCAGTGGCGGCAGCGGGCTGGGCCTGGCCATCAGCCACAACATCATCCTGGCCCACCACGGCGTCATCCACGCCGAGCCCTCGCCACTGGGCGGGCTGCGCGTGGTCATCACCCTGCCGGAGCCTGCATGAGCACGTCGCCCGCCACGTCCGCGAAGATCCTGATCGTCGAGGACAAGCCACGCCTGGCCTCGGTACTGCGCGACTACCTGGCCGCTGCCGGCATGGCCAGCGAGTGGGTGGACGACGGTGGCCAGGTGATCGAGGCGTTCGCGCGCTACCAGCCCGACCTGGTGCTGCTGGACCTGATGCTGCCGCAGCGCGACGGCGTGGACCTGTGCCGCGAACTGCGCGCCGGCAGCGATGTGCCGGTCATCATGGTCACCGCACGGGTGGAAGAGATCGACCGCCTGCTGGGCCTGGAGATCGGTGCCGACGACTACATCTGCAAGCCGTTCAGTCCGCGTGAAGTGGTCGCTCGGGTGATGGCGGTGCTGCGCCGCTACCGCCCGGACCCCGGTGCGCGCGCCAACGGCGGCCTGCACATCGACGAGCCGGCCGCACGCGCCACCTGGAACGGCAAGGGCCTGGACCTGACCCCGGTGGAATACCGCCTGCTGCGCACGCTGCTGGCCACGCCGGGCCGGATCTGGGCGCGCGATGAACTGCTCGACCGGCTGTACCTGGACCATCGCGTGGTGGTCGACCGCACCGTCGACAGCCATGTGCGCAACCTGCGCCGCAAGCTGGCCGACGCCGGCATGGAAGGCGAACCGATCCGTTCGGTGTACGGCATGGGCTACAGCTACGAGCCGTGATCGCGTTCGCCTGGCTTGGCCCGGCAGGCGCAGTGTGTTCGATCTGCGCTACATTCGAGAACGCTCGACATCAACGAATCACGACTGCATGGACGACATCCACCCGATCGCGCCGGACAAGCGCGCCGCCATTCTTTCCACCCTCGCCGACATCGAACAGCGCCACGATGTGCGTGTGCTGCTGGCCTGCGAATCCGGCAGCCGCGGCTGGGGTTTTTCCTCGCCGGACAGCGACTACGACGCGCGCTTCATCTACGTGCATCGCCAGCCGTGGTATCTCACCGTCAACGAGAGCACCGGCCCCGATGAAGCACAGCGCGATGTGATCGAACTGCCGATCGACGATGAACTCGACGTCAGCGGCTGGGACCTGCGCAAAGCGCTGCGCCTGGTTTCAAAATCCAATCCGACACTGATCGAGTGGCTGCGCTCGCCGATCATCTACCAGCAGGATCACACCGCGGTGTCGCAGCTGTGGAAGGCAGCTGAGTCGTTCCATTCACCACTGGGCACGTGGTGGCACTACTTCAACATGGCGCGCTCGAACCATCGCGGCTACCTGCGTGGCGAAACGGTACGCACCAAGAAGTACCTGTACGTGCTGCGCCCACTGCTGGCCTGCCAGTGGATCGAACACGAGCAGACACCCCCGCCGATGGCCTTCGAGGATCTGCTGGACCGGCTGCTGCCACATGGCCCGGTGCGTGAAGCCATCGATGCCCTGCTGGTGGTGAAACGCGCCAGTGCCGAGGTCAGTGCCGGACCGCGCATCGCGGCGATCAGCGATTTCATCGATCGTGAGCTGGCCGCCCGCGTCGAGCAGGCCCCGCATCTGCCCGCTGGGCAGGGCGACAGCACCTGGCTGGACGCGCTGTTCCGGCAGATGCTGGCCGAGCACGCGCCGGCCTGAGCGGTTGCACACGTTTCTGGTAGCTGCCGACCTTGGTCGGCACCGAGATCACCATCCACGCATGGCGTGGATCTACTGCGTATCCGCGCGGCCCCAGGGCGGTACCTCCCCCAGCGGACGCACGCGTATCATCGTCGCGAATGGCCTGATTTCCGGAGACACCGATGAACCCGCTGCGCCCCTTCCGCGACAAGATGCCCGTCCTCGGCGAGCGCGTGTACATCGACCCGGCCTGCACCGTCATCGGCGACGTGGACCTGGCCGACGACGTGTCGGTGTGGCCGGGCACGGTCATCCGCGGTGATGTCAATTACGTGCGCATCGGTGCGCGCACCAACGTGCAGGACGGCACCATCATCCATGTCAGCCACCACAGCCCGTACAACAAGGCCGGTTACCCGACCCTGATCGGCGAGGGCGTGACCGTCGGCCACGGCTGCATCATCCATGCCTGCACCATCGGCGATTACAGCCTGATCGGCATGGGCGCCTGCATCCTCGACGGTGCCCGCGTTGAACGCCACGGCTTCGTCGGTGCCGGCGCGGTGATCGGCCCCGGCAAGGTGGTGGGCGAAGGCGAGCTGTGGGTCGGTAACCCGGCCCGGCCGGCGCGGACGCTGAGCGACAAGGAGATCGAGTCGCTGCACTATTCGGCCGACCACTACGTGCGCCTGAAGGACGAGTACCGGGGCTGAGCAGCCAACGCCGCCACGCGGCTCTGCTAAAGTCTGGGCCCGACCAGGACCTGTCGAGATCCCCCCATGCCTGTGGTTGCCCGCCGGAGAGGACTCCGGCGCCCACAACGAAGGCCATCGCGCTGATGGCCGCACCGATGCTCGATACCTACCGTGAGGTGGTGACGCCGGAGGGCGTGCTGCTTCAATTGCCGGTAGCCGGGCCGCTGCCGCGGGCCATGGCGTGGCTGGTCGATCTTGGCGTGCGCATCGCGGTACTGGTGCTCATGGCAATCCCGCTGGCGGTGCTGGACGAATTCGGCTCCGGCCTCAACCTGGTGCTGATGTTCCTGGTCTACTGGGTCTACCCGATCGTGTGCGAGGCGCTGTGGGGCCGCACGCTGGGCAAGCGCGCGCTGGGCCTGCGCGTGCTGTCCCGCGATGGCGCGCCCGTGGGCTGGATGGCGGCGATCACCCGCAACCTGCTGCGTACGGTGGACATGCTGCCGTTTGGCTATGCACTGGGCCTGGTCAGCAGCCTGTTCGATCCGCACGGCCGCCGCCTCGGCGACCTGGTGGCCGGCACCGTGGTGGTACACGCGCCTGTACCGTACCTGCCGCCGCCCCCCACCATCGACAGCGTGCTGGCCCCACCGCAGCCGCTGCGGCTGGAAGAGCAGGCCGCGCTGATGGCCTTCGCCGAGCGCGCCCCACGTCTGTCCGCGCCCCGCCAGCAGGAGTTGGCCGGCATTGCCGAACCCCTGACCGGCAGCCTGGGCCAGATCGGTGTGCTGCGCCTGTATGCAATGGCCAACTGGCTGCTGGGGCGGCGATGAAACAGGAACAGTTCGTCGCCCGCTACCACCAGGAATGGGAGGAGCTGGAACAGTGGCTGCTGCTGCGTGCCGGCGCCTCCCGCCGCGCGCGCCGCAAGGCCAGCGGCCTGGCACTGGACGATACCGCCGTCCCGCAACGCTATCGACGCCTGTGCCAGCAGCTGGCGCTGGCCCGCGAGCGCGGCTACAGCCCGCAGCTGGTCCAGCGCCTGCAGCAGCTGATGCAGCAGGGCCACAGCGTGCTGTACCGCACACGGCCGACGCGCTGGCGCGCCGCGCTGGAATTCCTGGTGGCCGACTTCCCGCTGCTCGTGCGCAGCCAGGCACGCAGCATGTGGGTAGCGCTGGCGATGTTCGCGCTGCCGGCGATCGCCTGCTTCGTGCTTGCACAGGTCCATCCGGACCTGATCCACACGCTGATGGACAACCGCCAGATCGCCGCGATGGAGCGCATGTACGACCCTGCTGCCGAACGACTGGGCCGCGACAGCGGCACCGACTGGATGATGTTCGGCCACTACATCCTCAACAACATCAGCATTGCCCTGCGCACCTTCGCCAGCGGCCTGCTGGCCGGGCTGGGCACGCTGCTGGTGCTGCTGTTCAACGGCGTAACCATCGGTGCGGTGGCCGGCCACCTGCAGCACATCGGGCACGGTGGACCGTTCTGGCGCTTCGTGGTCGGCCATGGCGCATTCGAGCTGACCGCGATCGTGATCGCCGGCGGTGCCGGCCTGCAGCTGGGCATGAAACTGCTGGCACCGGGCCGGCGCAGCCGCCTGGATGCGCTGGTCGACGGTGGCCGCATCGGTGCCCGGCTGTGCCTGGGCGTGGCGTTCATGCTGCTGGTCGCGGCCTTCATCGAAGCGTTCTGGTCGTCGATCGCCGAAGTCCCCGCATGGATCAAGTTCAGCGTCGCCGGAGTGCTCTGGGCCGGCGTGCTGCTGTGGCTGTGGCGTGGCGGGCGTGGAGACGGCCATGCGCATTGACCGCCTGGACGTGGTGCTGCGTGCACGCAGCGGCTGGGAAGCGATGGAGCTGGGCACTGCCCTCTCCCGCCGCCATGCGCGCGCAGTGTGGGGCAGCTGGCTGCTGGCCAGTGCCCCCTTGTTCGTGATCTTCAACGTGCTGGGAGGGTGGCTGGATGCCTTCGGCTGGGCCTGGCTGGCGATGTGGTGGTGCAAGCCGTTGTTCGAGCGTGCGCCGCTGTATGTGCTGTCGCGCGGCATCTTCGGCGAACCGGTCAGCACGCTTTCGGCCCTGCGTGCGCAGCGCCACTGGGGCAACACCGGTTTCTGGGGCTACCTTGGCTGGCGTCGCTTCAGCGTGCTGCGCAGCCTGTGCCTGCCGGTGAACCTGCTGGAAGGCAACGCACCGGGCCAGCGCGGTCCACGCCGCCGTGCGGTGGCGGCTGGCGCCGCAGGTGCGGCGACAGTGCTGACCGTGACCTGCATGGCGTTCGAAGCGGTGCTGGTGTCCGGTGCCATCGGTGCAGTGTTCATGTTCATGCCACTGGACCTGATGTCCGAATCCTGGCGCGCGGCGTGGGACATGATCGGCAAGGACACGCCCGCATGGGCACGCTTCGGTTTCAATCTGGCCTGCTGGCTGGCCTCGGCGCTGATCGGCCCGTTCTTCGTCGGTGCGGGCTTTGGCCTGTACTTGAACCGGCGTACGCAGATGGAAGCCTGGGACGTCGAGATCGCCCTGCGCCGCCTGCGCGATCGCCTGCTGCCGGCGGCATCGACGCTGGCCCTGCTGCTGTGCCTGGCACTGCCGCTGGTCTCCGCACCGGTGCACGCGCAGGACGCAGATGCCGAGCCCGAACGCGCAATGGGCAAACCCAGCGCCAGCGGCATTGCCGCCGAAGAGGACGACGAAGAGCCGACCATCGACCCGGCCAACACGCCGGCCACCATCTTCGGTGGCACGCCGGTGGACACTGCCGGTTTCCGCCAGGCGGTGAATCGCGCCTACGAGGATCCGCTGCAGCGCCCGACCCGCCAGGTCACCCACTGGAAGCCGATCGAACAGGCCGAGGAAAAAAAGAAGGAAGACAAGCAGCTGCAGAGTGACAGCAGCGCCCGGGGCGAACGCAAGGCCCGCAAGGATGGCATCGCCTGGCTGGCACGGTTGGCCGAGTGGGGCCTGTGGGGCCTGCTCGGCGTCCTGCTGCTGGTGCTGCTGCTGACGGCGCGGATGTGGTTGCCCTGGCTGCGCGGCAGCGGCCGGCGCAAGGCCGATGCACCACCGCAGGTGATGGAGGAACAGGTGGAACTGCCCGTGGTGCTGCCGCCGGACGTGGCCACGCAGGCCGGCCTGCTCTGGGACCAGGGCCGACCCCGCCAGGCGCTGGCCCTGCTCTACCGTGCCAGCGTGGGTACCGTGGGGGAACGCAGTGGCATCGCGCTGCCCCCCGGCGCCACCGAAGCACAGTGCCTGCGCGCATCGCGACGCATGCCTGACGCCACCGACCGTGACCTGTTCGCGCGCATCGTCCGCATGTGGCAGTACGCGGCCTACGGTGGCCGCCTGCCCAGCCGCAGCGATTTCGACGCACTGGCCGCAGCGCTGCGCCAGCAGTACGGGTGGCAGGCATGAGCCCGCGCCTGTTCTGGTCGTTGCTTCTGGGCGTGCTGGTTCTGTTCGGCGTGCCGCTGACCATCCTCTACCTGCGCACGCATGAGCGCGTGACCGAGACCATCCGGCTGCCGCCGCAGGGCGAAGCCGGCTACAACCCGCTGTACGTGCTTGGCCAGGCCCTGCGTGCCGACGGCATCGACGTGCATTCGCTGCCCCGGCTGGAACTGCAGCAGATGACGCTGGGGCCGCACGACACGGTGGTGCTGCTGCAGGACAGCAGCGAGCTGCCGCCGCCCGTCGCCAACGCCCTGCTGGATTGGGTCGAGGATGGCGGCCACCTGCTGGTACGCACACCGCCGCCGGCCGAGGACGATGCCGGCAGCACGCAGGGGCCGCTGCTGGACCGGCTGGGCGTGGACAGCCTGTTCCAGCGCAGCGACTGCCAACCCTTCCATGTCGACGATGATCCGGGCCACGTTGAATTCTGCGGTGGCCGCCGTTTCACCCTGGGCTTTGCGGCCAGTGCGCAGGCCGAACGCCGTTGGGGCGGTGATCGCGATCTCGTGTTCGCACGCCTCCGCCATGGCCAGGGCAAGGTGAGCGTGCTGGCTGACATGGAGTTCATGCGCAGCGAGGTGGATTCACCGGCAGCGCGCCTGGCCTCGGCGGGCGGCAGGACCAGCGATGGCCTGCACGATGCTTCGCACCGCGACCTGACCCGCCATCTGCTGGACCCGAACTACGGCAAGGGTACGGTCTGGCTGATCTACGCCAGCCGTCCGCCATCGCTGTGGGCACGCGTCTTCTACCAGGGCTGGCCGCTGTGGGCGCCACTTCTGCTGGCCCTGCTGGGTTGGCTGTGGGGCCGCTCGCAGCGCTTCGGCAGCCTGCTGCCGTCACCGGTACTGGAACGCCGTTCGCTGCTGGAGCACGTGCGCGCCAGTGGTGAACTGCTGCTGCGTTTCGGCCACGGCGCGCGCCTGCACGACGCCGTGCTCGCCCTGTTCCTGCACCGCCTGCGCCTGCGCGCACCGATTGCCGCCGCACTGGACGGTGCGCCACGCGATCAGGCCATCGCCGAGCTGCTGAAGTGGCCGCAGGGCCGCGTTGCCAGCGCGCTCACACCGCCTCCGCCGCACGATTCCTCCGCCCTGCGCGAGCGCATCCGCTTGCTGCTCCAGATGAGATCCCTGCTATGACCGAAGTCCCCGAGCTGCCGGCGGCCGCCGATGCCCGCCTGATCGAACGCGTCGATGCCATCCGCGAGGCCGTCGGCCGCGCCTTCATCGGCCAGGCCGACGTGCTGGACCAGATTCTGGTGGCCCTGCTGGCAGGTGGCCACGTGCTGATCGAGGGCGTGCCGGGGCTGGGCAAGACCCTGCTGGTGCGCGCGCTGGCGCAGGCGATGGAGCTGGACTATGGGCGCGTGCAGTTCACCCCCGACCTGATGCCCAGCGACGTCAGCGGCCACGCCGTGTACGACCCGAAGAGCGAGAGCTTCAAGATCCGCCGTGGCCCGGTGTTCACCAACCTGCTGCTGGCCGATGAGATCAACCGCGCGCCGGCCAAGACCCAGTCGGCGCTGCTGGAAGTGATGCAGGAAGGCCAAGTGACCATCGAAGGCAAGGCCTTCGCCCTGGCGCCACCGTTCATGGCGCTGGCCACCCAGAACCCGCTGGAACAGGAAGGCACCTACCCGCTGCCGGAAGCCCAGTTGGACCGCTTCCTGCTGAAAGTGCTGATCGACTACCCGCAGCTGGAGGACGAGAAGCGCATGGTGACCGCGATCACCAGCGGCCGCGCTGCCAGCGATTTCGACCTGAGCCAGGTGCCGCGCGTGCTCGGTGCCGGCGAGCTGCTGGAACTGCAGCGTGCTACTGCGGCGATCACCGTCGATGACGAAGTGATTGACTACGCGGTACGCATCGTTGCCGCCACCCGGCAGTGGCCGGGAATCGCGGTCGGCGCCGGTCCGCGCGGCAGCATCGCGCTGGTGCGTGCCGCGCGCGCGCAGGCGGTACTGGCCGGTCGTGATTTCGTCACTCCGGATGATGTGCGCGACATCGCCCGCCCGGCGCTGCGCCACCGCATCGCGCTGGCCCCGGAACTGCAGATCGAGGGCCAGGACGCCGACGATGTGCTGGGCGCGCTGCTGGCCAAGGTGGAAGCGCCGCGCCGATGAGGCCGGCCCCGCTGCTGCTGGCGCTGCTGCTGGCCTGGGCCGCGCTGGGCGGCCTGGTGCTGGGCGACCTGCTGCCACGCTGGAGCTGGGCGCTGGCCGCGGTGGCCATCGCACTGCCTGCGCTGTTCGACCTGTGGCGGCAGACGCGACGTCCATCGCCGCAGATCCAGCGCGAACTGCCCGAAGCACTGGCACTGGGCGTGCGCCGCGAGGCTGCACTGCGATTGCAGGCAGACGCAGCGATGACGGTGCAGGTGTTCGACCTGGTGCCCGGCGGATGGCCGCTGGAATCGCTGCCGCAGCGCGTGCGCCTGCAGCCCGGTAGCGCCTCCACACTTCACTATCACCTGCAGCCGCTGCAGCGTGGGCGCTTCCGCTTCGACGGCGTGCATCTGCGCATGCGCTCGCCATGGCGGCTGTGGTGGCAGCAACGCACCCTGCCCCCCGCGCTGGACGTGCGGGTCTATCCGAACTTCGTGCCGCTCACCCGCTTCGCCCTGTTCAGCGCCGACCAGGCCTCGCGCCTGGTGGGTGCGCACGTGAAGCGTCGCCGCGGTGAAGGCACCGACTTCCACCAGATGCGCGAATACCGCGTGGGCGACAGCCTGCGCCAGCTCGACTGGAAGGCCACCGCACGGGCGCGCAAGCTGGTCTCGCGCGAGTACCAGGACGAGAAGAACCAGCAGCTGCTGCTGATGCTCGACAGTGGGCGACGCATGCTGGCCAGCGAAGGCGGCCTCTCGCATTTCGACCACGCCTTGAACGCCTCACTGGTGGTGGCGTACCTGGCATTGCGCCAGGGCGATGCCGCCGGCCTGTTCGCTGCCGGTGGCGAGCGCCGCTGGGTGGCGCCGCAGCGTGGCATGGGTACGGTCGAGCACCTGCTGCGTGCCAGCTACGACCTGCAGCCGCGCGCGGTGGCCACCGATTACCTGGCCGCCGCCACCGAGGTGTCGCTGCGCCAGCGCCGACGCGCGCTGGTGATGCTGGTCAGCAACGTGCGCGACGAAGACATCGAGGATCTGCTGGCGGCAGTGCGCCTGCTGCAGAAACTCCACCTGGTGTGCGTGGCCAGCCTGCGCGAGCGCGAACTGGATGCTGTCCTCGATGATGAGGTGCAGTCGCTGGAGGACGCCGCCCAGGCTGGCGCTGCGGCGCTGTACCTGCAGCAGCGCGCGAAGGCGCACGAGGCACTGCGCAGCGAGAAGGTGATGGTGCTGGACGTGACCGCCGATGCGCTGCCTGCTGCGCTGGTGGAGCGCTATCTGGCAGTGAAGCGCGAAGGGTTGCTCTGAAACCAGCAACGGTTGCCGGCCAACGGCCGGCACTACCCCCCTGCAACAACCGCCTCATCGCTCTGGTGGGTGCCAACCTTGGTTGGCACCAACCCACAGCGCCGACCAAGGTCGGCATCTACCAATGCAACAACCGACGCTGCAGGCGCTCCACCGCACGCTGCAGCAACACCCGGTTGCGGGCCAGCTTCATCCACTGCGGCAGGCGCGAGAACATGGATCGGTGATGGCCGCGGCTTTCCCGCAGTGTCGCGCTCGCGTACTCGTGCAGTGCCTGCAGATGCTCAGCGTTGTAGGCCCAGAGCAGGCCCGCGCGGGTCGGTTCAACCAGGCGCAGCGGCAATCCGAAGTGCGGATCGGCAGGCTCGGCATCACGCAACGGACGCACCGAGACCGAAACATCGGTACTACGATCACATTGCGCACATCGAGCAGCGAAGGACGCCGGTGCAGGGATGCCAGCGGGAACCCGGCGACGCACATGCAGCCACTGATGCCCACAGAATCCACAAGGTTGGCGGCCCAGCATGTATACCGCGCCGACCCAGTCACCACTGTCCAACGCAGAACTGCAGCCGGTGCAGCGGAATCGCGCCGTCCACCGATAAGGTTTCCAGCTGGCGATCACCCAGCCGGGGGTGTCGCAGCGATGGCAACGCACAGCGACGCGGTCCGCGAAGGCCTGCAGGCTGCGCCCGTCATCGAAATGCCGGCCCGGCACGGGCGTGGGACGCCCATGCCGGCCAGGCCAACGCCGCACCGTCATCAGACGTAGATCCGCGTCGGCGCCTCATCAACGATCGCGTGCGGCACGAAGCGCGCACTGTCACGGGTAATCGCGCTGTCGTCCTCGCGAATACCGATGCCGCAGGCGTGGTCACCGATCACCCAGCTGCCGATCAGCGGATAGCCGCCTTCGAAGCGGGTGAGCGGATGCGCGCGCTGGATGATCGCCGGGCCATCGTAGGGACCGTCGCTGCGCTGGGTACTGCCATCGGCCAGGTGCATCTCGATGTTCGCGCCTTCGCGCGAGAACAGCGGCTTTCGCACCCAGCCCGACGCCAGCGTGCTGCCGTCATCGAAGTGCGCTTCCAGCAGGTTGGGATGGCCCACGTTGCGCTGCCACAGCAACGGCAGGATGCCCTTGTTGCTCAGCACCGCCTTCCAGGCCGGCTCCAGCAGCTGCACGCCCGAGCCGGGAAGCGCGCGACCGAATTCCTCGGCCATCAGGTCTTCCAGCGGGTACAGCTTGAACAACGTACCGATCACCGAATCATCCAGCGCGGTGAACCGGCCATCCTCGGACAACCCGATATCCTCGACGGCGATGGCCTGGCCATGCAGGCCGGCCTGCGAAGCGCAGTCGCGCAGGTAATCGACGGTGCCACGGTCTTCTTCGGAACTGCCCACCGCGCTGAAGTACAGCGGCGGCGGCAGCTGCGTGGCCAGTTCGCCGAAACGGTCGACCAGCGCTTCGTGGATCGCATTGAACTGGTCGGCGTGCTGCGGCAGGCGACCGGCGTTGCGCTGGTCTTCCAGCCACTGCCACTGGAAGAAGCTGGCCTCGAACAGCGAGGTCGGCGTGTCGTAGTTCAACTCGTACAGCTTGGCCGGACCGGTGCCATCGTAGGCCAGGTCCAGGCGGCCATAGAGATGCGGCTGGCGCTGGCGCCAGCTGTCGGCGATCCAGTCGCGGTAGTGCGACGGAATCGCCAGCTGGTCCATCAACCGTTCGCTGGCGATGACATCGCCCACCAGGTCCAGCGCCATCTGGTGCAGCTCGCCGCTGGGGTCTTCGATGTCCTGTTCGATCTGGCGCAGGGTGAACGCGTAGTACGCGCTTTCATCCCAGTACGGCTGGCCGTCGATGGTGTGGAAGCGGAAACCCGCCTCTTCCGCGCGTGCCCGCCACTGGGCACGCTCGGCAATCCGGATGCGCTGCATGGGTCGATCAGCCGCCGTAGCTGCCGCTGGTGCTGCGGCGTGCGCTGGTGTTGCCGAAGCCACCACGGCTGGCGGTGACCGCACGGTTCGGTTCGCTGGCGACCGGTGCCAGGCCGGCCTTGCCGGCGCCGATACCGCTGGCGGTGTTCAGGCCACCGCTGCCGCCCGGCGCCGGGCGCGCCCAGCCGGCGCTCTTGTCCTGGTAAGCCGGCGACGCCGCCGGCGGCTGCGGGGCGAGGCCGCCGCGGTTGCTCAGCATCTGCGACATGAAGAAGCCCATCATCATCGGGCCGATGAATGAGGTACCGGCCGAGGTGTGCTGCTGCACGCACTGCTCCGGCTTGTAATCCTTCTCGCAGGCTTCCTTGCTGGCGTACTTCGGTGCCGCATCGGCGGCCTGCTTCTGCGCTTCGGCGAAGGCATTGCGGCACGACGACGGATCGCCGGTGGCCTCGGTGCAGGCCTCCACCGAGGTGTACAGGCCTTCCTGCACCTTCACCTCCGGCTCCTTCTGGCAGGCGGTGAACAGCAGCGGCGCAGCGCTCATCAGCAGCAGCGCGGTGGTGCGGGAACGTTTCATGGCCTCATGCCCTGTCGACGGATCAATGCCCCAATGATGCCAAATCCTGGCCAACAACCGGAATCGGCAAAGTCCGAAAGATGAACGGACTTTCATTTTCGTCGGCATTGGGGTCAGAGCCCATCGCGCCGCGATGGGATCCGACCCCGGGCGGCACACCGCACTGGTAGGTGCCAACCTTGGTTGGCACACACCCCGCGGCGCCCGGCTATGCCCGGCGTGCGCAGCCAAGTCTCCGGCAAGAAGCCCCCTTGTTGTTCAAGGGGGCGCGCCGAAGGCGCAGGGATAAGGGGAAATGCGCGGACCACCAAGCCGCTGCAAGCGGTGAAGGTGGTTGCAGCAGCAACCGAAAAAATTGGCCATGATCGGCTGACCCCCACGTCGTACGGCCCGCCCGTTCCGCCAGCCATGCCCGAATACCGTTCCCGCACCTCCACCGCCGGCCGCAACATGGCCGGCGCCCGCGCCCTGTGGCGTGCCACCGGCATGAAGGACGGCGACTTCCACAAGCCGATCATCGCCATCGCCAACTCCTTCACCCAGTTCGTACCCGGCCACGTGCACCTGAAGGACCTCGGCCAGCTGGTCGCGCGCGAGATCGAGCAGGTCGGCGGCGTCGCCAAGGAATTCAACACCATCGCCGTGGACGATGGCATCGCGATGGGCCACGACGGCATGCTGTATTCGCTGCCCAGCCGCGAGATCATCGCCGACGCCGTGGAGTACATGGTCAACGCGCACTGCGCCGACGCGCTGGTGTGCATCAGCAACTGCGACAAGATCACCCCCGGCATGCTGATGGCCGCGCTGCGCCTCAACATCCCGGTGGTGTTCGTTTCCGGCGGGCCGATGGAAGCGGGCAAGACCAAACTGTCCGAGCACAAGCTGGACCTGGTCGATGCGATGGTGGTTGCCGCCGATGACAGCGCCTCCGATGAGAAGGTCGCGGCGTTCGAGCGCAGTGCCTGCCCTACCTGCGGCTCCTGCTCGGGCATGTTCACCGCCAACTCGATGAACTGCCTGACCGAAGCACTGGGCCTGTCGCTGCCCGGCAACGGCACCACGCTGGCCACCCATGCCGACCGTGAAGCGCTGTTCCGCCGCGCCGGCCGCCTGATCGTCGAACTCTGCCACCGCTGGTATGGCGGCGAAGACCCGAGCGCGCTGCCGCGCGGCATCGCCACCCAGGCCGCGTTCGCCAATGCAATGACCCTGGATATCGCCATGGGCGGTTCCACCAACACCATCCTGCATCTGCTGGCCGCGGCGCAGGAAGCCGAGGTCGACTTCGACCTGACCCATATCGATGCGCTGTCGCGGCGCGTGCCGCAGCTGTGCAAGGTGGCGCCGAACACGCCGAAGTACCACATCGAGGACGTGCACCGCGCCGGCGGCGTGTTCGGCATCCTCGGTGAACTGGACCGCGCCGGCCTGCTCGAAACCAGGGTGCCGACCGTACACAGCGCCAGCCTGGCCGACGCGCTGGAACGCTGGGACGTGGTGCGCAGTGACAACGACACCCTGCATACCTTCTTCAAGGCCGGCCCGGCCGGCATCCCCACCCAGGAGGCCTTCAGCCAGGCCACGCGCTGGCCGACGCTGGACGTGGACCGCGCCGAGGGCTGCATCCGCTCACTGCAGCATGCGTACTCACTGGAAGGTGGCCTCGCCGTGCTGCGCGGCAATCTGGCCGTCGATGGCTGCGTGGTGAAGACCGCCGGCGTGGACGAGTCGATCCATGTGTTCGAAGGCCGCGCGCGCGTCTATGAAAGCCAGGACGCCGCCGTCGCCGGCATCCTCGCCGACGAGGTGCAGCCAGGCGAGGTGGTGGTGATCCGTTACGAAGGGCCGAAGGGCGGCCCCGGCATGCAGGAAATGCTGTACCCGACCAGCTACCTGAAATCGAAGGGGCTGGGCAAGCAGTGCGCGCTGCTCACTGACGGCCGCTTCTCCGGTGGCACCTCGGGCCTGTCGATCGGCCACGTCTCGCCGGAAGCGGCCAGCGGCGGTGTCATCGGCCTGGTGGAAGATGGCGATCGCATCCGCATCGACATTCCGGCCCGCCGCATCGATCTGCTGCTGGACGAGGCTGTGCTGGCCCAGCGCCGCGCCGACGCCGATGCGCGTGGCTGGAAACCGCGCGCGCCGCGCCCGCGCAAGGTCACCAGCGCGTTGAAGGCCTACGCCCTGCTCGCCACCAGCGCCGACAAGGGCGCCGTGCGCAACACCGCCCTGCTGGGCGATTGATCGCCATACGGTAGTGCCGGCCGCTGGCCGGCAGCCTCATCGATGTGGGCCATCGCGGTGCAGGTGCCGGCCAGCGGCCGGCACTACCCCTGCAACAACCGCCGCATCGCTCTGGTGGGTGCCAACCTTGGTTGGCACGGTACCCACAGCGCCGACCAAGGCCGGCATCTACCAACAACGGTTGCCGGCCAGCGGCCGGCACTACCGATCCGCTACGCTGCGCGGCATGACCCAACGTCCATCTCGCCAGCCCCTCATCGATGCCCTGCGTGGGTTCGCGCTGCTCGGCGTGTTCCTGGTCAACCTGCGCTTCTTCTCGCTCGACGCGCTGATGACCGAGGCCGCGCAGCAGGCACTGCCCAGCGCGGCGCTCGACCAGGCCATCCGCACCGGCATGGAATGGCTGGTGGACATGAAGGCAATCACGCTGTTCTCGCTGCTGTTCGGCATGGGCGTGGCGATGCAGATGGACGGCAATGCGCAGGGCAGCATGGCCGCGCACCTGCGGCGGATGGCGGTGCTGCTGGTGATCGGCCTGCTGCATTCGGTGCTGCTGTGGTGGGGTGACATCCTGCTGGTATATGCCGTGGTCGGCCTGCTGCTGCCGCTGTTCCGGCACCTGGGTGATCGCGCCCTGCTGTTCAGCGGCCTGTTCATTGCCCTGATGCTGCCTCCGCTGCTGTCGCCGTGGATACGCGAATGGGTGGCCCTGCTCACACCGCGCGCGCAGATGAACGCCGTAGCACTCGATGCGCTGGAGCACGGAAGCCTGGCGCAGGCGTGGTGGCACAACCTGCAGCTGGCGGCGTGGCTGAAGCTGAGCAACTGGGCGTTGTTGTTCTTCGTGCTCGGTCGCTTCCTGCTGGGCTACTGGGCAGGCCGTCGCGGCCTGCTGCTGCAGCCGCAGGCACATACGCCGCTGCTGCGTTCAATCGCTCTGGGCGGCCTGCTGCTGACGGCAGCGTTCCTGTGGATCGATGCCAATGCCGATGCACTGAAGCAGGCATGGCCAGCGCTGCGTGGGGGCGTGCCCGGCTACCTGCTGCGCGTTTCGTACCGCGTTGCGCCGCTGGCATTGGGCATCGCTGCGGCAGCGATCTTCGCCCTGCTCTATCTGCGCCCATGGGCCGGACGCGTGCTGCGCGTGTTCGTTCCGGCCGGGCGCATGGCACTGAGCAACTACCTGCTGCAAAGCGCGATCTGCGTACCGCTGTTTGCCGGCTTCGGGCTGGGCATCGGCCCGCTGCACGGGCTGTGGCCGGTGCTGCTGGTGGCTGCAGTAGTGTTCCCACTGCAACTGTGGGCGAGTGCATGGTGGCTGCGCGGCCATCGTTTCGGGCCGGTCGAATGGCTGTGGCGCAGCGCCAGCGAAGGACAATGGCTGCCGTTGCGGCGGTAGCCACCGGAGACGCAAGGGATCAGATCGTTTGTGCCATTTGCGACTTAATCCCCTCCGTCCCCTTTTTTCAGCCGATCACGCGCTTGAATGGCGGCAACGCGTCGATGATGCGCTTGCCGTAGCGGCGGGTCAGCAGCCGCGAATCGAGGATGACCACGCGGCCGGTATCGGTGGAGGTGCGGATCAGGCGGCCGGCGAACTGGGTCAGCGTGCGCAGCGCATGCGGAATCGCGATCAGGTTGAAGGCGTTGAGCCCGCGCCCCTCGAACCATTCACTGAGGGTGGCGGTCTGCGGGTCGGTCGGCACCGCGAACGGCACCTGGGTGATCACCACCGTGGTGCAGGCCTCACCCGGCAGGTCGAGGCCCTCGCCGAACGAGTTCAGCCCGAACAGCACCGAGCCCTCGCCCGCCGAGACACGGCGCAGGTGCTCGTCGATCAACCGGGTCTTGGACATCTCGCCCTGTACCAGTACCTGCTTGCGGCGCGCGGCCGACATCAGGCCGGCCACCTTCTCCATCTTCCAGCGCGAGGTGAACAGCACCATCGAGCCCTTGGCCCAGTCCAGTTCGGCATCGAGATAGCGCGCCACTTCGCGCGGGTGGCCTTCGCGGTCGTCCGGCGTGACCGGGAACTTCGGCACGATCAGCTCGGCCTGGTTGGGCAGGTCGAACGGCGAGGACAGCGAGACCATCTCGGCCTCTTCGGGGATGCCGTTGTCGATCGCCAGCGACTGGAAATCGCCGCCACCGGTCAGCGTCGCCGAGGTCATCACCACCGAGTCCACTTCATCCCACAGCAGCTTGCGCAGCACGTGCGCGGCCGACACCGGTGAGCCGTGCAGCACCAGGTCGCCGTCGCGGGTGGCGGTGACCCAGCGCGCCATCGGCGGTGCGCCGTCCTTGTCCTCGCGGCGCCAGGCCTGCCACAGGTTGTACTGCTGCTCGATCATCTCCAGCGCCATGCCCAGGTTGCGCTGCAGGCGCTCGCGCGCGGCATCGTCCGGCTTGCCCTTGGCCACTTGCGCGGTGGCGGCATGCGCCCAGTTGTAGAGGCTGCGGGTATCGTCGGCCAGTGCTTCGATCGGCTCGCGCCAGGCCTCGGGCAGCCGCCCGTTGGCGGCGCGCCACATCGGCTCTTCGTCCGCCGGCGCAGGCATCCACACGCGCTCGATGTGATCGCGGAACGCGCGCAGCTGCTTGGCCACGTTGCTGGCCACCTCGATCGCTTCGTTCGGCAGCAGGTTGCCGAGGCGATCCTTGTCGACCGCGCGGTAGGCGCCGGCGATCAGGATCTGCAGGCGACCGGTGCGTTTGGCCATTTCATCCAGCGCCAGGCTTGCCGCGCCCTGGTCGATCGCCACGTTGCCGATGTGATGGCCTTCGTCCAGCACCAGCAGCATGTCCGACGGCGGTGCGATCAACGGCTGGCCGTTGTCGCTGTCGCCGATCGACAGTGCCGACAGCAGCAGCGCGTGGTTGGTGACCACGATCTGCGCATCGCGCACCGTGTTGCGTGAGCGCAGCACCGCGCACTGCGCCGAGTACGCACAGCGGCGGCCGGCACAACCCGAGGCCGGCGTGGTGATGCGGCTGCGCAGGCCGGGGCTGATGGTCTCCGGCGCGTTGTCGATGTCGCCATCCCAGGTACCGCCGGTGAAGGCATCGGTCAGGCGCTTGGCGATGTCCATCTCGATCGGCGCCAGCGGCCGATCAAACAGGGGCGCGTCATCCTCGAACATGCCGCCCTGCGAGCCCTCGCCCTGCGCCTCGGCGGCGTTGCGCGTGCACAGGTAGCGGGTACGACCCTTGGCCAGCGCCACGGTCGCTTCCAGGCCGGTGGCCTTGAGGAAGTTGGGAATATCGCGCTCGACCAGCTGCGACTGCAGCGCCACGGTGCCGGTGCTGATCACCAGCTTCTTCTTGCTGGCCAATGCGATCGGCACACCTGCGGTCAGGTAGCCCAGGCTCTTGCCGACGCCGGTGGGTGCCTCGACGACGCCGACACCCCCACTTTTCGACAGCGCGCGCGACACCACGCCGATCATCTGGCTCTGCGAGCGGCGGGTGGAGAAGCCGGGCGTATTGGCCTGCAGCGTCGTGTACGCCTTGCGGATCGCGTCCTTCAAGGGGTCATCGAGCGTGCGCGGAGCGGCGACGGTTTCGGTCACGCCGGGAATTACCGTAGCTGGATCAGGCCGGTCATTGTCGCATGGCTGGCCACGTTCACCGCCGCTGGCACCCTGAACGGGCCAGCGACGACGCCTGGCGGCGGTCACGGTCCGGTGGCCGGATCGCCCAAGGGCCAGATGCGCAGGGCATGGCCCGGCGCTGCCGCTCAGGCCGCCGGAATCGTACGGCTACGCAGCAGGCGTACCAGTGCCCACACCAGCAGCACCACGCCGATGGCCTCGACCATCGCCAGCGCGAAATGCAGCACGCCGAGGATGGCGCCCATGCCCGAGATGGCGCTGAAGTTGCCACTGCTGACCAGCCACATCGGCAGGACACCCGCCGCCAGGCCGCCCAGGCTGGACAGCAGCAACAGCACCAGGCCGACCAGGGCGCCGGTGCGGGTGGCATCGCGCGGTGCGCCGACCACCCAGACCAGGCCGATGCATAGCGCGATCAGCACCGGCAGGCGCACGCCGACCATGCTCAGCACGGTCACCATCAACGTTGTGCTGTCCATCGATCAATCCTCGCCGGCCAGCACGGCCGAGCCCTGGCGCAGCGACTGGTAGACCTCGTCGGTCTGCGGGCGCACACCGTGCCACTGCAGGAAGCTCTCGGCGGCCTGCTCGACCAGCATGCCCAGGCCGTCGACGGTATTGCGGCACTGCGCCGCACGGGCCCAGGCCAGGAAGGCGATGGCCGCCTCGCCGTAGTTCAGGTCGACGGCGCTGGTCATCGAGTTGACCAGCGACAGCGGCAGCTTGAACTCGACGTCACGGTCGCGGCCGGCCGAGGTGGCGTTGACGATCAGTTCGAAGTCGCCCAGATCGCGCAGGTCTTCCCAGTAGCGGCTGATCGCGCGGCCCGGTTCACCCATGGCGTCGATCAGTTCGTCGGCACGCTCCGGCGTGCGGTTGACCACCACCAGCTCGGTGATGCCGGCATCAAGCAGCGCCGGGGCGACACTGCGCGCCGAGCCACCGGCACCGATCATCAGCACGCGACGGCCGCGCAGGTCCAGGCCATGGCGATCGGTCAGGTCACGCACCAGGCCGATGCCATCGGTGGTGTCACCGTGCCAGCGGTCGCCCTTGCGCAGCAGCGTGTTGACCGACCCGGCGCGGCGCGCCCGTGCGGTCAGCGTGGTGCATACCGAGAAAGCGGTTTCCTTGTGCGGCAGGGTGACGTTGGCACCGACACCGCCCTCGGCAGCGAAGGCCTCCAGGCCGGCCAGGAACGCATCCGGGGCCAGGTCGATCGCGCGATAGTCGATGGCGATGCCTTCCTGGCGACCGAACGTCGCATGGATCTGCGGCGACTTCGAGTGGGCAACGGGGTGTCCGAAGACGGCGTAACGGTCGGTCATGGAATCCTCAAGCTGGCTAGACTGATGCTCTTTCGTGCACGGAACCGGATGATGCGCATCACCCTGCCCCTGCTGGTGCTTGCCGCCAGTCTACTCTCTGCCCCCGTGGCGATGGCGTTGAACGAGTACGGCATCGAAGGCATGGGCGTGGTCTCGACCCGTGCCGACGAGGGCCGCGCCACGATCAGCGCCGATGGTCAGCGCATCGTCTTCGCCCGCCGCGGCGAGGCCGGCTGGGGCCTGTGGGAGGCACGCGTGGTCGATGGCCGCTGGCAGCAGGCACAGGCGCTGCCGGTGGGCGTGGCTGGCGAGGCCCGCGATCCCTACTTCAGCCGTGACGGCCGCTGGCTGCTGTTCGCGGCCGGCCGCGAGGGCGCGCTGGCGCTGTACCGCGCCGCATTGGCCGTCGACGGCCAGCTGGGTCATGCGCAGGCGCTGTCCGGTGATGGCGGTCGCCGGGAAGAGCGCGGGCCGGCCCTGAGCGCGGACGGCCAACGGCTGTTGTTTGCCCGCCAGCAGGGCCGTGGCGCCGGCTGGGACCTGTTCGTGGCAACGCTGGATGCGCAGGGCCAGCGCGGACCGGCCACCGCACTGACCGCGTTGAACAGCGCCGGCGACGAGACCGACGGCGACTGGCTGGGCCATGACGGCGCCGTGGTGTTCAGCCGCGGCAACGGCACGACCGCACAGGTGTGGAGCAGCGGTTGTGCGTGGACCGGCGTGTCGCTGCAGCCATTGGGGCTGTCGTTCAACCAGACCAGCGGCTGGACCGGAGCACCGGTGATCGACAACGCCAAGCCGGGCGAGATGATGGTGGCCAGCAGCGCGGCCAAGGCACCGCGTGCCGGTGGCGTGGATGTGTACCGGTTGGCGGCACCGAAGGTGGCGGCGGTGGCCGGGTGCGTGCCGGGCGCTCGGTAGATGCCAACCTTGGTGGGCCTGTGTGAAAGCGCCAACCAAGGTTGGCGGCTACCAGTAGATCCACGCCATGCGTGGATGGAACGCCCGGAACGCGCGGTCAGCGCGACAACACCTTGGCGCGCAACTGCTCGTACTCCACTTCGCTCAGCTGGCCGTTGTCCTTGCGCTGGTTCAGCGCCGCCAGCTCGGCCTGCACGCTCTCCGGCAGGGCCTGCTCACGGGCCACGTGGCGGGCGGCCGAGAGCTGCTCCGGCGGGCGCTTGCCGGCCCGCCAGGCGGCGATGAAGACACCGACGATGATGGCGCCGAACACCAGCGTACCGATGCCCCAGATCAACCATTGCATCCATCCCAGTTCCGGTCCCATCGCGTAGTCCTCCGTCTATCGTGGCGCTATTGTCAGCGCTCGCGCAGCCATCGCGCCACCTGCGGCGCGAAATAGGTCAGCACGCCATCGGCACCGGCCCGCTTGAAGCTCAGCAGCGACTCCAGCACGCAGGCGCGCTCGTCCAGCCAGCCGTTGGCGAAGGCGGCCTTCATCATCGCGTACTCGCCGCTCACCTGATAGGCGAAGGTCGGCACGCCAAAGGTCTCCTTCACCCGGCGCACCAGGTCCAGGTACGGCATGCCCGGCTTGACCATCACCATGTCGGCGCCCTCTTCCAGGTCCAGCGCGATCTCGCGCAGGGCCTCGTCGCCGTTGGCCGGGTCCATCTGGTAGGTCTTCTTGTCGGCCTTGCCGAGGCTGGCGGCGCTGCCCACCGCATCACGGAACGGGCCGTAGAACGCCGAGGCGTACTTGGCCGAGTACGCCATGATGCGCACGTTGATGTGGTTGTCGGCATCCAGCGCACGGCGGATCGCGCCGATGCGGCCGTCCATCATGTCCGACGGCGAGACGATGTCCACACCGGCCTCGGCGTGCGATACCGACTGCTTGACCAGCGCTTCGACAGTGATGTCGTTCAGTACATAGCCCTTGTCGTCGATGATGCCGTCCTGGCCGTGGGTGGTGTACGGGTCCAGCGCCACGTCGGTCATCACCCCCAGTTCCGGGAAGCGCGACTTCAGCGCGCGGATCGCACGCTGCGCCAGGCCGTCTTCGGCCCACGCCGCCGACGCATCCAGCGACTTCAGCGACGGGTCGATCACCGGGAACAGGTCGATCACCGGAATGCCCAGCTCCAGCGCCTCTTCGGCCACCTTCAGCAGTTCTTCGATCGACAGCCGCTCCACGCCCGGCATCGACGGTACTGCGGTGCGGCCGGCCAGTTCGTGCACGAACACCGGGTAGATCAGGTCGTCGGTGGTCAGCGTGTTCTCGCGCATCAGGCGGCGTGAGAACTCGTCATGGCGCATGCGGCGCGGGCGGTAAAGCGGGTGGGACATGGCAGGCTCCGAGGAGTGGCTATTGCAACAGGTAACCCTGCGGCAGCAGGGGTTCGGGCAATGGGCGTTCGCCGAGCGCGTCGAGCTGGTCGATCTCGATCGTGCGCACCAGCGCGTCCAGCGGCAGGTCGTTCGGTTCCAGGCCGAACGGGTCTTCCATTTCTTCGCCCAGCTGGTCCAGGCCGAAGAAGGCATAGGCCAACACCGCCGACAGCACCGGCGTGCCCCAGCCCAGCGAACTGGCCAGGCCGAACGGCAGCAGCACGCAGAACATCCACGCGCAGCGGTGCAGCAGCAGGGTGTAGGCGAACGGCAGCGGGGTGGTGAGGATGCGCTCGCAGCCGGCCTGGATCGACGACATCGCGTGCAGGCGTTCTTCCAGCTGGGTGTAGAGGATCGGGTCGAGGTCACCGGCGCGCAGGGCCTGCGCCAGTTCGGCCGCGATCATCGACAGCAGCGCGTCGGGTACGTTCTCGCGCTGACCGAGTTGTTCGCGCTGGCGCTTGTCCAGCCACGGCAGGGCCATCAGCGCCACGATGCGCCCGCGCAGGCGTCCGGCCAGGGCATGGGCGAACGCGGTGGTGAGGTAGGCGATGCGGCGACGGCGACCGGCGTCATCGGCCAGCAGCAGGTTGACCTGGCGCGCCAGCGAGCGCGATTCGTAGACCAGCTGGCCCCACAGCTTGCGGCCTTCCCACCAACGCTCGTAGCAGGCGCTGTTGCGGAAGCTGAGGAAGATCGACAGCACCAGGCCCAGCAGGGTGAACGGCGTGACCGAAACGCGTTCGATGCCGGTGGGTGGCGCCAGTTCGACCACCGCGGCCACGGCGATGGACAGGATCAGGATGGCCAGCACCTTGGGCGCGATCGCTTTGACGATCGAACCGCGCAGGATGTACAGCAGTTGCCAGCCGTGGGGACGGGGTCGGATGATCATGGGGCAGCCGCGCCGGGCGCGGATTCACAGGCACGCGGGGGGCTCGCGCAGCCATTCATTGTACGCCCCCGCCCGGCCGTCGGCCGTGTGCCTGCGACGCCCTGTCGCACCCGGGACCGGGCTCAGACCACGCCGCCGCCCAGGCCAAGACGCAGGATGCCGACCACCACCACGATGCCGTTCAGGACCAACCCGGCCCACGCCCGGCCACGCTTGCTCGGGTGGGTGAACAGGATGCCCAGCGCGGCGATCACCGCACCGACCGCGGCGAACGGGATCAGGAACCAGTTGCCCCAGCCCAGCAGCGGAATCAACGCCAGGATCATCCACAACAGCGCCAATACGCCCCACAACAGACTGATCACACCCATGCCGCTCTCCCGCAGTTGGTTCCTGGCCCCACCATAATCGTTCCCATTGCTGCCGCCTACTGCCATTGGCAGGGTTGTCACCCGACCCGTGCTAGCGTGCAGTCGTGCGTGCCCTGGCCCGGGTGTTGGCGCCGATTCAGAGTGGCCCGCCGATCATCGCAACCAGTCCTGCAGGGGTAGTGCCATGAACATCCGTTGGGCCGCGTTGGCGGCCATGCTGCTGGTCGCCGCCGGCTGTGCCAGCACCTCCAAGGTGATGCTGGGCCGCGCCCGCGCACCGATCGACCCGGCGCTGGTGCAGATCTATTCGACGCCACCGGCCGGCTCCCAGGAAATCGCCCAGCTGGAATCGGCTTCCGCCGTCGGCTTCGGCACCCAGGGCCAGACCGATGCCGCGGTGGCACGCCTGAAGCGTGAAGCGGCGGCACTGGGCGCCAACGGCGTGGTGCTGATGGGCGTGGGCAGCAGCGGTTCGCCGGTAGGCATGTCGGTGGGCGCCGGCACCTTCGGCTCGCACGTTGGTGGCGGCGTCGGCATCGGGATTCCGACCACACAGAAGCGCGCCGCCGGCGTCGCCATCTGGGTGCCGAATCCGGCCCCCCCCGGCGCGGTTGCCGACACAGGTGATCACCCCGCAGCGGTGACGCAGCTGCGTCACCGCGGGTAGTGCCGGCCGCTGGCCGGCAACCTCAGGAATCCTTCCTGCGCCAGGGCAATGCCGGCCAGCGGCCGGCACTACCCCTGCAACAACCGACGCATCGCTCTGGCAGGTGCCAACCTTGGTTGGCACGAAACCCGCGGCGCCGACCGAGGTCGGCATCTACCAACGGCGATTGCCGGCCAGCGGCCGGCACTACCGGAGATGCTCAGCGCTTGTACTTCGGCACGAACACCTTGTTCACTGCGTCAGCCAGCTGGTCCGGCGGCAGCAGGCCCTGGTCGAGCAGGAAGTTGTTGAACGCCAGGCGGTCGAACTTCGCGCCCAGCGCCAGTTCGGTCTGCATGCGCAGTTCCAGGATGCGGGTATAGCCGTAGAAGTAGCTGCCGGCCTGACCCGGCATGCGCACCATGTAGCGGTCCAGTTCCTGGGTGGCCATCGCCTTGGACAGGCCGACCTGCTCCATCAGCACGCGCTCGCCGTTGGCACGGTCGGTCAGGCCGAGGTTGAGCATCGGGTCAAGCATCGCGCGCGCGGCGCGCAGCAGGCGGAACTGCAGGGCAATCATCTGCCCGTCCAGCGGCTCGTACGGCACCATCTCGGCTTCGGCGTACAACGCCCAGCCTTCCACGTTCACCGAATTGAACGCGAACATGGTGCGCGCCAGCGACACGCCGCGCTCGACCATTGCGGTGAACTGCAGCTCGTGGCCGGGGCGACCTTCATGCGCGCTCAGCGTCCATGCTGCCGCACCGAAGTTGAAGTCGTCGTACTGCGCGCCCGGGCCCGCGGCCGGGTTGCCCAGCGGCAGCACGAAGGTGCCCTGCTGCCCGGTGTTGTTGACCAGCGGTGCCGGCAGGAAGTGCGGGGCCGGGCTGGCCGCGCTCTCTGCGGCCGAGCCCAGGCGCATCTGCATGGCGCGCTTGGGCACATCGACGATGGCGTGCTCGCGGATCAGCGGATCGATCGCATCGATCACCTTGCGGTAGTGGCCTTCCAGCTGATCGTCGGCGATCTTGTCGGCCTTCAGCGCGCGGATCACCGCCACCGGGTCGCTCGGATCAGCCACCTTCAGGCCCTTGTCCTTCACCACCAGCGGTGCCAGCTGCTGCATCGCCGAGCGGGTTTCCATGAACTCCAGCTGCGCACGCTGCATCAGCAGCTTCGGATCGATGTCGATGCCGACCTGCTTGAGCTGGTAGGCATACAGCGGCGCCGGCAGGCGTGCGTCGGCACGTGCCTTCGGCAGCACCTCCCTGCGGGTCCAGGCGGCGTAGTCCTTCATCTGCCCGGCCAAGGTCTTCATCGCCTCATCGGCGCTGGTGATCTGGTACTTCTTCAGCAGCGACTCGATGCCGGTGACGTAGGTCTCGACGTTGTCCAGCGACTGCTGCACTTCGATCTTCGTCGGCTGCAGCAGGCTGCTGTCCTTCAGTCGTTCCTCGTAACGCTGGCGCGCCAGCGTGGTGAAGGCGGTGCCGCCCGGCTGCAGGCCGGCATAGGCCTTGAGGCGATCGAGCGCCTTGGCCCGGCGCTCGGCCGGCACCTGGTCGGACAGCAGCAGGTTGAGGCCGCTGAACACGGTCTGCGGTGCGTCGCTCCACGGCAGCAGGTACTTCTCGTTGAGCTCGCTGCCCTCGATGTTCTGGTTGGCGGCGTGGATCATGATCTCCAGGTCCTGGCGGACGTTGGGATCCTTTTCGGCGGCCAACTTTGCCTTCAGTTCGTCGCGTGCCTTGGCCATGGCAGCGCGGTAGCGCTTGCCGTTGTCCGGGCCGAGGTCGGCCACCTTGTCGTCATAGCCGGGCACGCCGAAGAAGCCGGTTTCCTCCGGCTGGAACGGGCCCTGCGCATCCAGCAGGATCTGCGCCAGCGCATTGCTGCGGGCGACCCAGGCCGGGCTGGCCGGGGTAGCGGCCTTGGTGGCGGGTGCCGCCAGCGCCGGCGGTGCGGACAGCAGCGGTGCGGCGGTCAGGGCCAGGGCAACGGCCAATGCAATCGGCTTCATGGGACACTCCAGCAAAGGGTTGCCCGCACCCTACGCGCTCACAGCGATGGCGACAATCGGCTGGAGGTCACGGCGACCGGGTTGTGCGGACGGGCTCCGCGGAAACCTGCCGGGGGTAGAGTCGACTGTCAGTCGACCATCGCGCGCAGCGCGGGGGTTTTCGCCATCTGATCGAAGAGCGGTCGACCAACTGTGTAAACCCAGTCGACGTCCCGCAGTCGCCTGCCCTCGGAGGTCACAACGCGGCGGTCAGCGGGCATTCGCCGCGATCACGGCAGGCCTGCAGTTCGCATTCGTGTGCAGCCTCATCATCATCCAGCGCCGTCAGGTCGAAGGTCTGCTTGTCCTCGCCCAGCACGTACATCACCGGGTAGTCCCACACGTCATCGCGACGGGTGCCCTGCACGAACAACCGGCCATGCGCATGCGGTCCTTCCAGGGCCACGGTCAGGCCGACATCACGCTGGCCGTTGATCGCAGTCTGCATGCTGCCCAGCGGCATCGACTCGATATTCAGCGGCTCACCGAACGCTCCCACCAGGTCGATACTGCAACCCGCGCGCCGCAGCGCCTCGCGCATCGGCGGGCTCTCGCGTGCGGCCTCGCTCCAGCGCAGCACGCTCCAGGTCACCACGCCACCGGCCCCACCCAGCACCAGCACCACCATCAACGGCATCGCCCAGCGCCAGTGGCGGCACCACCAACCGGCGGATGCCGGGTCATGGGCAGGAATCGGCGGTGGCAGGGTCATCGGCGGGCTCCTTCCCGTTGCTGGATCAAGGCTTCAGGCAACGCCCCAGGAAGGCTTCGGCCACGCGGTAGCGATGCAGGGCATCGGCGCCGGACAGGCCATGCTTGGCACCCGGGTAGGTCATCAGCTCAAACGGCTGGGCACGCTTCTGCAACGCGCTCATCAGGCTGGTCGAGTTGGTGAACAGCACGTTGTCGTCGGCCATGCCGTGAATCAGCAGCAGCGGCGAACGCAGGCCGTCGATATGGGTCAGCACGCGCGCTTCGCGGTAGCCCGCTTCATTGCGCGCCGGCAGGTCCATGTAGCGTTCGGTGTAGTGGCTGTCGTACAGGCCCCAATCGGTCACCGGCGCACCGGCCACACCACAGGCGTACTGGTTCGACGCCTTGGCCAGCAGCATCAGGGTCATGTAACCGCCGTTGGACCAGCCCTGGACGCCGATGCGCGCCGGATCCACCCACGGTTGCTGTTTCAGCCAGGTCACGCCACGCAGCTGGTCGGTCACTTCCACCGTGCCCTGCTTGCCGTACAGCGCGCCGCCGAAATCACGACCGCGACGCGGGGTGCCACGGTTGTCCAGCGAGAACACCACGTAGCCCTGCTGGGCCAGGTACTGGTTGAACAGATGATCGCCACGGCCGGGCCAGCTGTTGGTAACGGTCTGGCTGGCCGGGCCACCGTAGACGTACACCGCCACCGGGTAGCGCCTGGACGGATCGAAACCGGTCGGCTTGATCAGGCTGTAGTTCAGCGGGGTCTTGCCATCGGCAGCCATCAACGTGCCGAACTCGACCGGGCGCTGCGCATCGCGGTAGCGCGCATACGGATGCTTGGGATCGGCCAGGTCGTTCTCGAGCAGGGTGGCGATCTTCTCGCCATTGGCGCGGAACAGTTCGATCTGCGGCGGCGTGCTGCTGTTGGACCAGCTGTCGACGTAGACGCTGGCGTTGCGCGCAAAGCTGGCGCTGTGCATGCCCGGCGCCTTCGACAGGCGCTGCGGCTCGCCGCCCTGCAGCGAAACCGCGTAGATCTGGCTTTCGCGCGAGCTCTCGATGCCGGCACGGAAGTAGGCCTTGCCGGCCTTCTCATCGACCGCCAGCAGTTCGTCCACCGGCCAGTTGCCGTGGGTCAGCGCAGTGGCTTTGCCCTTGCTGTCGATGCGGTACAGGTGCTGGAAACCGGTGCGTTCGGACGACCACAGCACGCTGCCATCATCGAGGAAACGCAGGCTGTTGTGCAGCGGCACCCAGGTCGGGCTGGTTTCGTGGGCGAGCACGCGCTGGCGGTTGGAGTCGAGTGCCACTTCCACCAGGTCCAGCTGCTTCTGGTCACGCGACTGGCGCTGGAAGCTCAGGTGCTGCGCATCGCGCCAGTCCACGCGGGCCAGGTAGATGTCCTGTTCCTTGCCAAGATCGACCCAGCGCGGCTGCGCATCGGCAACCGGTGCGATCACGCCCAGCTGCACGCGCACGTTGGCATCGCCGGCGGCCGGGTAACGCTGTTCGATCACGTCAGTGCGGTCGGCATAGACCTCGTAGCGCTTCTGCACCGGTACCGGGGATTCGTCGATGCGGGCAAAGGCAATCGCCGAATCATCCGGCGCCCACCAGTAGCCGGTGTGGCGGTCCATTTCCTCGTCGGCGACGAACTCGGCCACGCCGTTGCCGATGGTGGTGCTGCCGTCGCGGGTCAGCTGCAGCTGCCTGCCGCTGGCCAGGTCGATCACCCACAGGTTGCGGCCGCGGATGAAGCTGACGAAGCCGCCCTTGGGCGACAGCTTGGCGTCGGTGGCGAAGCCTTCACCGTGGGTCAGCTGGCGCACGGCCGCCGCCCCCTGCTGCTTGAGGTCGTACAGGTAGAGTTCGCCGCCCAACGGGAACAGCAGGCGCTGCGCGTCCGGCGACCACTGGTAATCGACGATGCCGGTCATCGCAGCGATGCGCTGGCGCTCGCGGCGGGCCTTTTCCTCATCGCTGAGGGTCTCGGTGCCGGGCAGCACCACCTTGGAATCGACCAGCAGCCGGGTCTGGCCACTGCCGATGTCGTAGGTCCACAGGTCCAGCTGGTTGCGGTCGCTGTCCTTGCCGCGCAGGAAGCTGACCTGCGATCCGTCCGGCGCCACCTTGGGCTTCATCAGGGTCGGGCCGGACAGCGGCAACGGGCCGGTGATGGCTTCCAGGGTCAGCTTTTCAGCGTGGGCGGCGGTTGTGGTGGCGAGCATGAGGGCGAGCGAAGCGAACAGGTGGCGCATGGAGGATCCCGGCAAACGGCAGGTCCGCCCTGCGGCGGGCGCCGGGCGGTTGTCCCCCATCCTAACCAAGCCCGTGCGGGAAGGCAGCATGACCTTCTGCCCATGAAGCGTGCCGACCAAGGGTCGGCACCCACCACCGGTAGATCCACGCCATGCGTGGATGACGCTGTCCTGGGTCAGCGCTGGCCGAACAGGTGCTTGCGCTCCTCGTCGCTGAGCGGCTTGCCGGCGTTCGGGTTCACCTGCTGGCGCAGGGCATAGGCGCGCTGGGTGGCCGGGCGCGCGGCGATGGCCTCGTGCCAGCGCTTGAGGTTCGGGAAGGCGGCGAAGTCCACCGGCAGCTTGTCGTAGGCGCCGATCCACGGGTAGCTGGCCATGTCGGCGATGGTGTACTCGTCGCCGGCCAGGAAGGCATGCTCGGCCAGGCGCTTGTCCATCACCCCGTGCAGGCGGCGCACTTCGTTGTCATAGCGCTCGACCGCGTACGGGATCTTTTCCGGCGCATACACATTGAAATGCCCCATCTGGCCGCTCATCGGGCCCAGGCCCGCCATCTGCCAGAACAGCCATTCCAGGGTGGTCACGCGGCCGCGCGGGTCGCTGGGCAGGAAGCGGCCGGTCTTCTCGGCCAGGTACAGCAGGATCGCACCGGATTCGAACACGCTCTGCGGGGCGCCGCCATCGGCCGGGGCCTGGTCGACGATCGCCGGCATCTTGTTGTTGGGCGAAATGGCTAGGAATTCCGGCTTGAACTGGTCGCCCGAGCCGATGTTGACCGGGTGGATGCGGTATTCCAGTCCGGTTTCTTCCAGCAGCAGGGTCACTTTGTGGCCGTTCGGGGTGGGCCAGTAATACAGGTCGATCATGGCGTCGGCTCGGGGTGCGGAAAGGAACCTGAAGTCTAGTGCGTGAGTTGGGTTGGCACCGTCATGGCGGGCCGGTAACCTCGCCTCTCCCCCGAAACGCAGCATCCCCCGCATGAGTGCAAACCGCCCGCCGCTCTCCCCGTTGTCCACGCTGATCTTCGCCTCGCGCTGGCTGCAGCTGCCGCTGTACCTGGGCCTGATCGTGGCGCAGTGCGTCTACGTGTTCCTGTTCGGCAAGGAACTGTGGCACCTGATCTCGCATTCCGCCTCGATGGGTGAACAGCAGATCATGCTGATCGTGCTGGGCCTGATCGACGTGGTGATGATCTCCAACCTGCTGGTGATGGTGATCGTCGGCGGCTATGAGACCTTCGTCTCGCGCCTGCGCCTGGAAGGCCACCCGGACCAGCCGGAATGGCTGAGCCACGTCAACGCCAGCGTGCTGAAGGTGAAGCTGGCGATGGCGATCATCGGCATCTCCTCGATCCACCTGCTGAAGACCTTCATCGCCAGTGGCGCGCTGAATGGCATCCCGCTGTGCACGCCGGAGCAGATGACTGTGGCCGCCGCCAACATCGGTGTCGCCCGCTGCTCGATGCTGACCCAGGAAGGCGTGCTGTGGCAGACCATCATCCACTGCGTGTTCATCCTGTCGGCGATCGGCATCGCCTGGACCGACAAGCTGATGTCCAACAGCCACAGCAAGTCGCACGACAAGGCGCACGACCACTGAGGTCGGCGCCGGCAACGGCCTGGTCGCCGTTGCCCTTCCCTGCCACCGCCCTTGTACGTGGCGGTGGCGGGGATGCTAGATTGCACCCTCGCCGTTGCCGGCGGTGGCGTCGGGAAACGTCACCCTGCCGCGCCCGGACCGCAGGTCCCGGCCATGCATATCAATGATTTACGTCACGTCGTCTTCTAGAGGGGAGCAGGATGTCGCACGTCTCAACGATCACCGCCGCGCGCCGGTGGCTGCCGGTTGCCCTGGCACTGGCACTGGCCGCCTGCTCGGGCAAGGAAGAAACCGCAGCACCGGCCCCGGCCGCCGCACCCACCGCCGCTGCACCGGCCGCACCGGTGGTCGCCGCCAAGGTGCAGTCGATGGGCACCGAGCAGCTGCGTGAGTCGGCCAGCCAGGCCCTGCGCGAAAACCGCATGTACGCGCCGGCCGGCGACAACGCCATCGAGTACTACCTCGCCCTGCGCGACAAGACCCCGGACGACGCCTCGGTGAAGAGCGCGCTGACCGACCTGCTGCCCTACACCCTGATCGCCGCCGAACAGCACCTGGGTCGCGAGGACTACACCGAGGCGCAGCGCCTGGTGGCACTGATCGAGAAGGTGGATGCCTCCGCGCCGGCCCTGCCGCGCCTGAAGGACGGCCTGGCCAAGGGCGTGCAGAACGCAGCCAAGCGCACCGAAGCGGAAGCCGAGAAGGCGAAGAAGGACGCCGAGGACCGCAGCAAGCAGCAGACCGAGCAGCAGCGCCTGAGCGAGCAGCGCGCCAAGGAAGCCGACGCAGCCAAGCAGATCGCCGCGCAGCAGGATGCCGCCCGCCGCGACAACGAACGCCAGGAAGCCGAGCGCCAGGCCGCCGCCCGCCGCGAAGCCGAGCAGAAGCAGCAGCAGGCCGCCGCCCAGCAGGCCAGCGCCGCACGCCAGGCCGCCGCACCCGCAGCGCCCACCCTGCGCCCGGTCAGCACACCGGCGCCGCGCTATCCAGGCGAAGCGCTGCGCTCGGGAACCTCCGGCGAAGTGCTGGTGGAGATCACCGTCGGCACCGACGGCTCGGTGGTGAACGCTCGCGTGCTGCGCGCGACGCCGGGGCGCGTGTTCGATCGTGAAGCCCTGAACGCCGTGAAGCGCTGGCGCTTCGAGCCGGTCAGCGCGCCGGTGACCACCCGCCGTACGCTGGTGTTCGCGCCGGGCAACAACTGAACGAAAAAGGGGACGGAGGGGATTAAGTCGTTTCTGCCCCTGCAATGACGCCAAGGCCCGGCATGTCCGGGCCTTGTCCGTTTCAGGCCACTCCATCGATCAGGCGTTGCAGTGCCGGATCGCGCGCCGCCAGCACCTGGAACAGGCCCAGCGCGTGCAGGCCCGGCAGCAACGCACGCAGGTCGGCTTCAGCAGTGGCGCGTGTGGCAGGATCGCTGGCCGGATCCTGCCAGTCGCGGGCGCTGGCCAGGAAAGCACCCACGCTGCCCTTGCGCACGGTGAGACCGTTCACCTGCACGTCGTTCTGATGGTCGGGAAGAATGTCCTGTGGCTGCATGGGGAAGCGCTCCGTTGAAGTGGGCTCCAGTGTCGGGGCCCGGACGCGACGTTTCTGCCGTATAACTGCCAATCGATATGGCAGATCAGACAACCATCGCATTGCTCGACCCCGCGTTGGCCGATGCCTCCGACGGACCGGTGGTGCTGGCGGCCCGGCTGCGCCAGTGCGGTGTGCGTCGCACGGGCCGCCACCGGCATGCGCGTGGGCAGCTACTGGGTGCGCACCAGGGGCTGCTGCGGATCGCCGCCGACGACCTGCACTGGCTGCTGCCCGCAGGTCACGTCGCCTGGATACCGCCCTTGCTGCCCCACGCGCTGCTGGGCGCAGACGGGTTCGATGGCTGGAGCCTGTACTTCAACGCCGAGGCCTGCCTGGGTCTGCCCGCCACACCACGCATCTTCCAGCCAGATGCGCTGCTGCAGGCGGCGGCAGCACGTGCGCTGCAATGGCCCCATCGGCCGCTGGATGCTGCACAGGCACAACTGGCCGGTGTGATCGCCGATGAGATCGCCAGCAGTACGCCATTGCCATTGGCCCTGCCACAACCGCGCGACCGCCGCCTGCGCCGGATCGCCGCCGCGCTGGCTCGCGCGCCGCACGACAACCGCAGCGTCGACGACTGGGCCGCGAGCAGCGGCCTGTCCAGCCGCAGCCTGGCCCGCCACTGGCTGGCCGAGACCGGCATGACGCTGGGCCAATGGCGGCAACGACTGCGCGTGCTGCTGGCGCTGCCACACCTGCTGGCGGGTGAGCCGGTGATCGGCGTTGCACTGTCGATGGGCTACGACACGCCCAGTGCGTTCATCGCCGTGTTCAAGCGCGAGATGGGCGTGACGCCTGCGCGCTACGGAAAAGGGGACGGAGGGGATTAAGTCGCTTCTGCCCCGCCCTACACACGCTGACGGCTTCGCCTGATGTCTTCTGCGGTGGTGGTAGCTGCACGCTGGAGACCCGCTACAGACCAGAGTGCCCATGCCTCGACAAGCGCGCCTGATGCTGGCAGGCCAGCCCTATCACGTAACCCAGCGCGGTGTGAACAAGGGGGCCATCTTCGTTGACGACATCGACCGTCAGCTCTTCCTTCGTTTGTTGCACGGCGCCTTCATGAAGCATCGCGTCGCGCTGCACGCGTACGTACTGATGGGCAATCACATCCATCTTTTGGCGACACCTTCCACCCACCAGGGCTTGGCAGACGCCATGCGCATGCAGGGGAACAATTACGTGCAGGCGTTCAACCAGCGCCATGAACGCAGCGGCCCCCTCTGGCAAGGGCGTTTTCATTCATCGATGGTCGACAGCGATGCCTACCTTCTCAGCGTATACCGCTACATTGAACGCAATCCCGTTCGTGCCGGAATTGCCATTGCCGCCGAAGACCATCCATGGTCCAGCGTGCACGGCAACCTGCAGCGCCGCGATGATCCATTGCTGACGCCGCATCCTGCATTCCAGTCACTGGCGCCAACCCAACACCGCAGGGCAACGCTGTATGCGGAGTTCCTCAAGGACGCAAATGCCTCGGCAGACGTGCCAGTGATCCGCGCCCACAGCGCCAGACAGCGGCCTCTGGGAGACACCGCATTCCTGCGGATGGTGGAAGAAACGCTGGGGCGTTCCGTGGAGCTGCGCAGGCCGGAGCGGCCTCGAAAGAAGGGGACAGGAGAGGCAGAAACGACTTAATCCCCTCCGTCCCCTTTTTCTGGTCAGCCGGAGATGGCCAGGCGCTCGTTGTGGTAACGACGCACGGCAGCGAACCACAGCACGGCGGCCAGGCCGAGGCTGGCGCCGAGATAGATGGCCCAGACCGCCGGCGTGATCGTCTCGTGGCGGATCACCTTCAGCAGCATCTGGTTCTGCGACAGGAACGGCACGGCGTACTGCCACAGCTCGCTCTTCAGCGGATAGGCCACCAGCGCGTAGCCGGGCATCATCGGCAACAGCATCAGCCAGGTCATGTGGCTCTGCGCTTCCTTCATGCTCTTGGCCGCGGCCGACAGGAAGGTCAGCAGCGAGGTGCCGATCATCAGCATCGGCAACATCACCAGCAGCATCTGCAGCATCGAACTGACGTTCATGTTGAACTGGCGGCCGATGTTGCCGGGCGCGATCTGTGCGCTCACCTTGAACGCCACCAGGGTCAGCAGCAGCGACACGAACCCGACCACGCAGGCGGCCGCGATCTTGCCGCTGACAATGGCGCTGCGCGAGCCCGGTGTGGCCAGCAACGGCTCCAGTGACTGTCGCTCACGCTCGCCGGCGGTGGCGTCCATCACCAGATAGGCACCGCCGATGAACGAGGTCAGCGTGAGCAGTACCGGCAGCAGCATCGACAGGATCATGCCGCGCTTGGCCTCGGCACTGGCCAGGTCCTGGCGCGCCACGTCCAGCGGCCGTGCGACCTGCGCGTCGATGCCACGCGCCATCAGGCGCAGCGCACCGACCTGGCCGTTGTAGGTCGCCAGTGCCGCCTCCAGGCGCGCGCTGGGTACTTCTGCGGCGCGACGGGTACTGTCCTTGATCACCTCCACCAGCGCCGGCTTGCCATCGGCCCAGTCCTTGCCGAAGTCATCGCTGATGCGCAGCGCCACGTCGATCTCCTGGCTGCGGATGGCCTCGGCCAGGTCCTTCGGTGCCGGAGCGGTGTTCAGCCCCTGCGCGGCGAGGAAACGCACCAGATTGGGGGCGTTGTCCGCACCGATGGTCGGAATCTGCAGCGGTTGTTCGATCTGGGTGCGCACCCGGCTCTCAGCCAGCTTGCCCATGCCCAGCAGCAGCACCGGGTACAGCAGCGGCCCGAACAGCAGGGTCAACAGCAGCGTGCGGCGATCACGGGAAAGATCACGCAGTTCCTTGCGCATCACCGTCATCAGGGTCGACATCATGCTCATGCGTGCAGGCCCTCTTCGCTGCCGATCAGTTTCACGAACGCATCTTCCAGGTTGGATTCGCCGGCCTGCGTACGCAGTTCATCGGCGCTGCCGGCGGCCATCACCGTGCCCTTGGCGATGATCACGATGTGATCGCACAGCGCACCCACCTCCTGCATGATGTGACTGGACAGGATCACGCAGCGGCCTTCCTCGCGCAGCCCCAGCAGGAACCGGCGCAGCGCGCGGGTGGTCATCACGTCCAGGCCGTTGGTGGGTTCATCGAGGATGACGTTGCGCGGGTCGTGTACCAGCGCGCGGGCAATCGCGGTCTTGGTGCGCTGGCCCTGCGAGAAGCCATCGGTCTGGCGATCAAGGATGTCGCCCATGTCCAGGGCATGCGACAGCACCTCGATGCGTTCGCGGATGTGCTGGGCCGAGAGGCCATGCAGTTCGCCGAAGTAGGCGATGTTCTCGCGCGCGGTCAGGCGCTTGTACACGCCACGCGCATCGGGCAGCACCCCCAGGTGGCGGCGTACCTCCACCGGGTTGCGCGCTGCATCGATGCCATCGACGCTGATGCTGCCCTGGTCGGGCGTCATCAGCGTGTACAGCATGCGCATGGTGGTGGTCTTGCCGGCACCATTGGGGCCCAGCAGGCCGGTGATGCGGCCATCCTCGGCGCGGAAGCCGACGTTGGCGACCGCCTGAATGCGGCCCGTACGGGTGTCGAAAGCCTTGTGCAGGTTGTCGGCGACGATCATGGTTCCCATCCGTTGAACGAGGTGAACGCCGGCACATAGCTCAGCGTGTCCAGGCAGCCGGCATCCAGCGCCTTGGCATCGGTCGTGTCGATGAACTGGCCAAGCAGGCGCGGCATGCAACCAGCCGCCAGCGTGCCGTGGCCCTGGCCGCGTGCGACCAGCGTGCGTCCATTGGGCAGGCCCTTGAGGACCTGCTCGGCATAGCGCGGCGGCGTCACCGGGTCCAGCTCACCGGACAGCAGCAGCGCCGGTACGTCACTGCGCAGCGGCACGGCATTGGCTGCCGGTGCCGGCCGGTGCGGCCAAACCGGGCAGGCGGCGAAGAAGGCACTGGCCACGTCGTTGCCGAACAGGCGCTCGGGATCCTCGGCCGGCGCGTGGTAGCGCGGCGCATCTTCGCTGCAGATCACCGACCACTGCATGCCACGGTTGATCTGGAAATCCATGCTGCGGTTCGCACCGCGTGCCAGCGACGCCAGCGGTGCGTAGCGGCCGTGCGCGGCTTCATCGAGAACCAGCGGCAGCAGCGAGGAATACTGCGGCACATAGGAGAAGGCGAACGCCAGGCCGATCACGCTGTCCGGACTCAGCACATCCTGCCGGGTCTGGTTGGTGCCGGGGTCGCGATACTCCACTGAGACCGGGGCGCGGCGCAGGGTCTCGACCACGCTGCGCAGCTGCGCACGGGTGTCGGTCGGGAAGCGCTTGCTGCAGGCGGCATCCTTGCGGCACTGCGCCGACTGCAGGGCGATCGCATCCTCGAACGTGGTGGCGAAATCGCCGCCCACCACCAGCTCGTTCGGCACCACGCCATCGATGACGATGCTGCGCGTGTGCTGTGGATAGGCACCGGCATAGCGTTGGGCCACGCGGGTACCGTAGGAGCCGCCGACCAGGTTGATGCGCTCGACGCCCAGCGCCTGACGCACCGCATCCAGATCAGCAATCGCCTCGCTGGTGGTGTAGAAGCGCGCATCGGCACGCCCCTGCAGCGAGGCGGCGCAGCGCTCGGCGTAATCGCGCAGCGAGGCTTCCGTGGGTGCGGCATCCTCGTCCATGGCCAGCTCCTTGCCATCCGCGCCAAGGCAGTTGAGGGGGTTGGAGCCGCCGGTACCGCGCTGGTCGACGAGGAAGATGTCGCGCTGCTTGCGCACCTGGCGCAGCGCGGTATCGACGATGACCGCCACTTCGCTGGCGGCCTGGCCGGGGCCACCGGCCAGGAAGAACACCGGGTCGGGCTGGCTGGAGCCGCTGCTGCCCGATTCCAGCCAGGCGATGCGCAGGCCAATGCGTCGGCCTTCGGGCTGGGCCCGGTCCTCCGGTACCTGCAGGGTGGCGCACTGCGCTTCCACGTTGGCGCTGGCGCCCTCAGTGGACAGCGTGCAGGGCTGGAAGTCGATCGTGCCGAAGCGGCGACTGGGACCATCACTGGCGCCTTCGGCGCCGGGTGACGGTGACTGGCTGCAACCGGCAAGCATCAGGCTGGCCAGCATTCCGGCCAGCGCGAGGTGGTGTCTTTGCATCGTGCTCGTTTCCCCTGGAGGACTTTCCTGGCAACCACGACGGGCTGCCGCGGAAGATGTGACTCAACTTACACGGGCACGGCGTCGTCGGCGATGGGCAGACGCGAAATCTCCGCCGGCGTGGCGCAGGCCAGGCGGTCGCGGCCTGCGGCCTTGGCCCGGTACAGCGCCGCATCCGCCGCTGCCAGCAGCGTGGACAGGTCGCCATGGCCGCCGTCCATGGCCAGGCCGATGCTGGCGGTGACCGTCACCGGTCCGGTGGCCAGGCGCGCCGGGCACCGCTGCAGAGCGGCACGGATCGCTGCGGCCCCTGCCATTGCATCGCCCTGCGTGCTGCCGGCCATCACCAGCACGAACTCCTCACCACCGTAACGGCCCAGCAGGGCGTCGTGGCCCGGTGCACAGCGCTGCAGCAGCGCTGCGAAATGGCGCAGTACCTGGTCACCTGCCAGATGGCCCCAGCGGTCATTGATCTGCTTGAAGTGATCGACGTCGACCAGCAACAGGGCCAGTGGCCGGCCCTGCCGGCGCAGCCGCTGCAACTGCGCCTGACCATCGGCCAGCACCGCGCTGCGGTTGAGCAGCCCGGTCAAGCCATCGGTGCGCGCCGCACGCCGCAGATCGACCAGCATGCGTTCGACCAGCAGCAGCACCATCGCAAAGCACCGCGCCAGTTCCAGCATCACACCGGCAATGTAGGTGACGAACATCGGCGAACCGGTGCGCATGATGTCCTCACCGGCATCGGGTGCCACTGGCAGGAACAGGCGCACCGCGTACAGGGCCGCCTCGGCCAGGAACACTGCCGCCGCCAGGCGGCAGCTGGTGCGCTGCTGCACGGGGGCATGCCGCAGCAGCAGCCAGGCGATCCAGCCATCGACAACCAGCGCGAACACGCTGAACACCTGCAGGCGCACGCCCAGGTTTGGCCATGGCACCAGGAAGGCAAAGATGCAGGCCATGAACGCGGCCGCCATCAACAACGGCCGCCACAGCGGCAACGGCTGCTCCAGGTGCAGCGCCACGCCGCGCAGCATCATCAGCGCGCACCCGGCCATCGCTGCATTGCCGGCCAGCACCGCCGGTGCCAGTGGCAGATAGGGACGCAGCGCCAGCAGGGTCACGCCCAGGGTGAGCAGCCACAGGCTGGCGGTCCACTGGCGCAGCACCGGCTGCCCGCGCAGCACGACCAGCAGCAGCGAGAACCCCACGGCAATGCCGATGCAGAGCAGGAAGCCAAGCACGGTGATGGTGCGGAAATCCAGTGACATGCAGCGCTCGTCGGCCGGGGCGGCGCGCGCATCTTAGCGCCTTGCAGCGCGATTCCCGCGGCGTTCCTCGGCTCGAGGGTGATGCGGGGTCTGAAAACGGCGAGCATGGCGGCCGGCGCATGCGCAGAATCCGCGGGAAACCAAGGAGACGCCCATGCACGCGTGGTACCTCGGTGGCATCGACCACCGCCCCTTCCTGCCCCTGTTCGAGATGAGTGACAACGCGCTCGCTGCACTGGGAATCCAGCGTCGCTGGGCAGGTGATTCGGGAGGACACCCCTGCCGGATCAGCCTGAGCGATCCTCCCCGCGGCAGCGAACTGCTCCTGCTGTCCCATGTGCACCTGCCGCTGCACTCGCCCTATCGCGCCTCCGGCCCGATCTTCGTGCAGCGCGGCGTGACCCGTTGCGTACTGCCCGCCGGGGAGGTGCCACCTTATGTGCAGCGCCGCCTGATCTCGCTGCGCGCCTATGACGCAGCGGCGCTGATGCGCAGTGCGCAGGTCTGCGCCGGCACCGAGGTCGCCACGCAGCTGGACACTATCTTCGCCGATCCAGCGGTGGCCTTTGTCCAGCTGCACAACGCGGCACACGGCTGTTTCTCATGCCAGGCAGATCGGGTTGGCATCAACGCCACGTAATGCCACCTCCATGACGTGATCGACGGCACGCCGATCACGTGACCATTGGCGCATCCGTTCAGCACCACGTGAAGCCTGCGGGAAGGGCTTCACATGCACAGTCACGGATCGGCACTTCCATGGTTCCGCCGCCCGCACCACGACTCGATACTCGCTGTGGTGCCGCCGCAAGTCCGCTGCGCAGCGCAACTCCTGCGGTCACCGTTCCCTTTCGACGACCACAAGGATGCGCCATGTCATTCCGATCCACACCGTTGCTGCTGGCCACCACGTTCGCCGCCGCAGGCCTGAGCCTGGCCGGCACTGCGGCCGCCCACGGCACCATGACCACGCCGGTCAGCCGCGTCTACGCCTGCTTCCAGGGCAATCCCGAGAACCCGACCAATCCAGCCTGTGCCGCCGCCAAGGCGATCGGCGGCTCGCAGGCGTTCTACGACTGGAATGGCATCAACCAGGCCAACGCCAATGGCAACCACCAGGCGGTGGTGCCCGATGGCAAGCTGTGCAGCGGCAACAACCCGACCTTCCGCGGCCTGGACGTGGACCGCAGTGACTGGCAGACCACGCCGATCCAGCCCGACGCGAATGGCAGGTTCACTTTCGTGTTCAAGGCCACCGCGCCGCATGCCACGCGTGACTGGCGCTTCTTCGTCACCCGCGAAGGCTGGCAACCGGGCAGCCCCTTGCGCTGGGCCGACCTGCAGGAATTCTGCACACTGGGCAATACGCCGCTGTCGGCCGATGGCACCTACAAGCTGCAGTGCACGCTGCCGCAGCGCAGCGGCCAGCACGTGATCTACAACACCTGGCAGCGCTCGGATTCGACCGAAGCGTTCTACACCTGCATGGACGTGCGCTTCCAGGGCGGTGGCACCACGCCGGCACCGCAGTGGCAGGATGCCGGCCCGGTCACCGCGCGCGGCGAGTTGCCGGTGGGAACTACACTGGCGCTGCGCGTGTTCAATGCAAACGGCAATGACGTGGAACGCGTTGAGGCCACGCTGGCCAGCGGCCAGACGGCGGCCGCGCAGTGGCCGTTGGTGCTTGCCCGCAAGGTCAATGGCAGTGCCCAGCACGCGCGCGTGGGCGTGCTCGCCAATGGCGTGATCACGCCGACCGCCTCGGCCACCGACAACCGCGTGTACCTGAAGGATGGCAACCGCTTCCAGCTCGACACGAAGGTGCCGGACCCGGGCACGCCGTCGCCGGGCGGCGATTTCGACCATGTGTACCCCGCCGGTATCGGCAGCTACGTGCCGGGCCAGACCGTGGTGAAGGGCACCGACGGCAAGCTGTACGCCTGCCGCCCGTTCCCGGAGGGTGCCTGGTGCAACGTCAATGCCGAGGCATACCGGCCGGGCGTGGGTGCCGCCTGGCGGGATGCGTGGATCGCGTACTGATCATACGGTCGAGAGGCGGTGCCACTGCATCGCCTCTCGCCTGCAGGAAGTGGGTACGACTGCGCAGAAGCAATTTCGCGGCCGCGAGTTTCGTACTGTTCCTATGGTGATCGTCAGTTCGCATGTGAAGACTCCTCCCGGCAGTTCCACCCTTCCAGAGGAGATCTCCATGCATCTGTCCCATCGGGCCGCGCTCGCGCTGTCCGCCATCGCTGGCCTGGCCCTGTCCGGCGGCGCCTTCGCCCACGGCACCATGTCCAAGCCGCTCAGCCGCGTGAAGCAGTGCTACGAGGGCAACCCGGAGAACCCGACCAACCCGGCCTGCGCTGCGGCCAAGGCCATTGGTGGCGCGCAGCCGTTCTATGACTGGAACGGCGTCAACCAGGCGGCCGCGCACGGCAACCATCAGGCCGTCGTTCCGGATAGCCAGTTGTGCAGTGGTGGCAACAGCAAGTTCCGCGGCCTCGACCTGAACCGCAGCGACTGGCCGACCTCGCCGATCCGCGCCGATGCACGCGGCCGGTACACCTTTGAATTCCTTGCACCGGCACCGCACGCCACCCGCGAGTGGAAGTTCTACGTCACCCGTGACGGCTGGAAGGCCAGCGACGGTCTGCGCTGGTCGGACCTGGAAGCGTTCTGCACGCTGGGCAACGTGCCGCTGTCCGAGGGCGGTGTCTACAAGCTGGACTGCCCGCTGCCCAAGCGCAGCGGCCAGCACATCATCTACAACACCTGGCAGCGCTCGGATTCGGGTGAAGCCTTCTACACCTGTGTGGATGTGCGCTTCGAAGACGGTGATGGCGTCACCCCGCCGCCGCAATGGCAGGATGCCGGCCCGGTCACCGCGCGCGGTGCATTGGAAGCAGGCACCACGGTGACCCTGCGCGTGTTCAACGCCAACGGCAACGATCTGGAACGTCCGGAAATCACCCTGGCCGCCGGCCAGACCGCTGCAGACCAGTGGCCGCTGGCGCTGGCGCGCAAGGTCAACGGCAGCGCCCAGCACGCCCGGGTGGGTGTAATGAGGAACGGCGTCATCACGCCGGTGGCGTCGGCGACCGGGAACCGTGTCTATCTCAAGCCGGGCAACCGCTTCGAACTGGAAACCCGGATTCCGGGGCCGGGCCCGATCGATCCGCCGGGCGGCGACTACGATTTCGTGTACCCGGCCGGTATCGGCAGCTACAAGCCTGGCGAGACCGTGGTGAAGGGCACCGATGGCACGCTGTACGCCTGCCGCCCGTTCCCGGAAGGCGCCTGGTGCAACATCAATGCCGATGCCTACCGCCCGGGCACCGGGTTCGCCTGGCGGGATGCCTGGATCGCGTACTGAGGCAGGCACCGGGGGCGGCATGACGCCGCCTCCGGTGGGTATTTCCAGGCGTCGTGGGGTTGCCGGCCAGCGGCCGGCACCAGCCGGACCTATTTGCTGCTGACGTACTTCTCGCGGCGGATCTGCGGGTTGCCCAGGCCAGCCGCCTTGAGCAGCTCGGCGCAGGCATCGACCATGTCCGGGTTGCCGCACAGGTAAGCGATGTCGGTGGCCGGGTCCGGCGAGAAACCAGCCAGGGCCTGCTGCACGTAGCCGTGCTGCACGTCCGGGTGCGGATCGGCCGGCAGTTCGCGCGACAGGCACGGCACATAACGGAAGTTCGGATGTTTTTCGGCGAAGCTGTAGAAATCTTCGCTGTACAGCAGCTCACCCGGGCTGCGCGCGCCCTGCAGCAGCACGATCTGCACACCGCGCTCGGCCATGGCCTTTTCCAGCAGCGGCAGCATCGAGCGGTACGGGGTAACGCCGGTACCAGTGGCGATCAGCAGGTAACGGGCGTTGTGATCACCGGGATTCAGGCAGAACCGGCCATAGGGGCCGGACGCACTGATCTGGCCGCCCTGCTCCAGCGCCTCGAACAGCGCCGTGGCGGCGCCGCCGGGCACGAAACTGACCGCGATATCCACTGCCTCGCCCGGGCCCAGCGCGTGGTCGTGGATGGTCGCCAGCGAGTAGCTGCGCTTGGTTTCGGTGCCGTCGGCGTAGCTGAAATGGACCTGGATGAACTGGCCGGGCTGGAAATCCAGCGGCTGTCCATCGTCACGCACGAACTGGTAGTGGCCGACGGTCGGGGCCAGCATGCGGCAGCCGACCAGCTTGAGGGGGAATTGAACAGGCACGACTTTTCGGGACAGTGTGTAGCCGGGGCAAGCCCTCGGGGTCTTCTATAATAGCCCCTCCCCGCCCCCTCTCCAGCGCCAGCCCATGGGCGCGAAGGCTTCGAGCTTGGCATCCCAGAACGATACGGCGCCCGCCCTGCGCGTGCGCGACCTGCGCAAGACCTACGACAACGGCACCCAGGCCCTGAAGGGGGTTTCCCTGGAAGTGGCCCCGGGCGACTTCTTCGCCCTGCTCGGCCCCAACGGTGCCGGCAAGTCGACCCTGATCGGCATCATCAGCTCCCTGGTCAACCTCAGCGAGGGCCAGGTGGAAGTGTTCGGCAGCGACCTGGTGCGCAACCGCAGCGCCACCATGCGCCTGATCGGCCTGGTGCCGCAGGAAATCAACTTCAACCTGTTCGAGAAACCTTTCGACATCCTGGTGAACTACGCCGGTTTCTACGGCGTGCCGCGCGAGGAAGCCGAAAAGCGTGCCGAAGAGGAACTGAAGCGTGCGCATCTGTGGGAAAAGGCGCAGGTGATGAGTCGCACCCTGTCCGGCGGCATGAAGCGTCGGCTGATGATCGCGCGCGCGATGATGACCCGCCCGCGCCTGCTGATCCTGGACGAGCCGACTGCCGGCGTGGACATCGAGATCCGCCGCGACATGTGGCGCGTGCTGAAGGAGATCAATGCCGCCGGCACCACGATCATCCTCACCACGCACTACCTGGAAGAGGCCGAGTACCTGTGCCGCCACCTGGCAATCATCAACCACGGCCAGATCGTCGAGCAGGGCCCGATGCGCGCCCTGCTGGCCAAGCTGGACGTGGAAGGCTTCCTGCTGGACATCGATGGCGAACTGCCGGCGCAGCTGCCGGTGATCGAAGGCGCGACGTTGACCGCCCCCGATCCGCACACGCTGGACATCGACATGCCGCGCGCGATGGACCTCAACCGCGTGTTCGCCACGCTGAACGAGGCTGGCATCCGCGTGCGTTCGATGCGTACCAAGAGCAACCGCCTGGAGGAGCTGTTCGTGCGCCTCACCGGCAACCTGGAGACTTCCGCATGAGCACCACCGAGCTGACCGACGGCCAGCGCAACCGCGTCGCGCTGATGACCATCGTGCGCCGCGAAGTCGCCCGCATCATGCGCATCTGGGGCCAGACCCTGGTGCCGCCGGCGATCACCATGACCCTGTACTTCCTGATCTTCGGCAACCTGATCGGGTCGCGCGTGGGTGACATGGGCGGCTACAGCTACATGCAGTTCATCGTGCCGGGCCTGGTGATGATGAGCGTGATCCAGAACAGCTACGGCAACATCAGCTCCTCGTTCTTCGGCGCCAAGTTCGGCCGCCACGTGGAAGAACTGCTGGTCAGCCCGATGCCGAACTGGGTGATCCTGTGGGGCTACGTGGCCGGTGCTGTGCTGCGCGGCCTGATGGTGGGCGTGATCGTGCTCATCATCGCGATGTTCTTCACCCCGGTGCGCATTCCGCACCCCATCGTGATGCTGACCACGGTGATCCTGGGCGCGACGATCTTCTCGCTGGCCGGCTTCATCAACGCGGTGTACGCCAAGAAGTTCGACGACGTGGCGATCGTGCCGACCTTCATCCTGACCCCGCTGACCTACCTGGGTGGCGTGTTCTATTCGGTGAAGCTGCTGCCGACCTGGGCCGAGGCGGCCACGCACGCCAACCCGATCTTCTACATGGTCAACGCGTTCCGCTATGGCCTGCTGGGCAGCAGCGACGTACCGCTGCCGGTGGCATACGGCCTGATGATCGGCTTCGTGGTGGTGCTGACGGCGCTGGCGCTGTGGCTGCTGCGCCGTGGCGTGGGCATGCGCAGCTGAGTTCTGCGTGCAGGGCCTGCGGCCCTGCACCCGCCGAATCAACGTCAACGTCAACTTCAACGGCAAAAGCTGACTATCCGGGGGATGGCGGGGTGGGTCCGGTTGCGGGGGACGCCGTGAATCCGTCCATGGAGGCTCGGTCGCCGCATCCATGCGGCTCACGCCCCCGCAACCGGACCCACCCCGCCTTCGACAGATTGCCGCTGCTGTTGGTGGGTGTCGACCTTGGTCGACACTGTAGATCCACGCCATGCGTGGATGGAGCGTTCACGGTAAGGTCGATGCTCCGCTCTTCTCGTTCGGGATTGCGGCTAGGCTGTGGCGATGAACATCACTTCCATTCCGCTGGACAAGGCCGTGTCGGACGGCCCCATCGATGCCTTCAGCCATGCGTTGCTGGGCGATTCGCCCACGTTGGAGGAGGTGCTGGAATACCTGGCCTCACAGCACGCGGCTGATCCTCGGTATCGCTATCTATGCACGCTCGATGACGCCGGCCAGTGCCGCTACACCAGCATGCACGCGTCAGACGACGCACGCATCGCGCTGTACGAGGACGAGGACCCGACAACCCCCGAAGATGCGTTGGCGGCACGCGGGCGGTTGCTGGCGCATGTCGTCGCGCAGCTCGAGCATTCCTCTCATCGACTGGAATGGAGCGCGCTGGCGGGCACGCTGATGTGCAATGACGCAGACATCGAGGCACTGGTCGCGGCCAATGCCACACCGGGCCACATCGTCGACGATGTGGTCTGCGTGCAGCAGGTGCCCGTGGACCGCGATGACCTGCTGATCGCCGCCCTGCCCAACGGTTACTTCAGCGCGGACTGGGACCCCTTCCAGAATCACGCCCTGATCCGGCACCTGCAGGAGCGATACGACTACCGTCTGTTCGGGCTTGGCGCGTCGTGGCTGGGCTTCCAGCGCGACAGCGCGCCGTTGCCTGCAGAAGCGAGTGCTCTGGTCGCGGATCTGCAGCACACCTATGCCGCAGGAACGGATGACACCTGGTCACAACTGGCTGCAACCCTGGCCACCCGCACCACACTGCTGTTGGGCTACACCGAAGACTTCAGCGAACAACTGCCCTGAGCACCGCTCTACACGAGCGGGCGCAGCGAGCGACCCGCTTCCGCTCTTGATCTGCTTTCCGTGGTGGCCGCGCCCGGAACATGTCCGTGGCCGGGCGGGTAGGTTGCGCAGGGGCGTGAGCCGCATGGGCCCGAGGCATGCCTCGGGCGGGTTGGGCAGGACGCCCAACCCCGGTCTTGCCGTGTGCGCAGGAAAGCGCACGCGAGCAAGCGGCGACCGAGCTTACAGGGACGTACTTGCAGCGTCCCCTGCGCGGCCTACCCGCCCGGCCTACCCCAATGAACAGTGCTTTCCGCGAACCACCACGAGGTGCTCCGCCGTTGGCCGCAATCTCCGGCACAATCGCAGTTCTGATTCCCCCAGAACACGGTGAACCTGCAATGCGCATCCTGATCCTCGGCGCCGGCGGTACCGGCGGTTACTTCGGTGGTCGCCTGGCCCAGGCCGGCGTGGACGTGACCTTCCTCGTGCGCCCCGCCCGCGCAGCGCAGCTGGATCGCGATGGCCTGGTCATCCGCAGCCCCATCGGCGATGCCCGCTTCCCGGTGCAGCACGTCACCGCCGACGCGCTGCCAGCCCTCGCCGCGCAGAAGCCGTTCGATCTGGTCATTCTCAGCTGCAAGGCCTATGACCTGGACAGTTCGATCGATGCCATCGCGCCGGCAGTCGGTGTGAACACCACCGTGCTGCCAATCCTCAACGGCCTGCACCACTACAACGCACTGGACCTGCGCTTCGGCCGCGAGGCGGTGCTGGGTGGCCTGTGCTTCATCAGCGCCACCAAGGCCACTGACGGCGCCGTGCTGCATCTGGGCAAGCCAGCCAAGCTCACCTTCGGCGAGCGCGATGGCGGCGCGATCTCCGCGCGCGTCCGTGCCTTCGCCGCCGCCTGCGCACAGGCCAGTCTTGATCACCTGGCCAGCGAACGCATCGGCCAGGAACAGTGGGTCAAGTACACCTTCCTGACCGCGCTGGCCGCTGCCACCTGCCTGCTGCGCGCCGACATCGGCACCATCGTCGCTACCCGCGATGGCGAGGCGATCGTGCGTGGCCTGTACGACGAGTGCCTGGCCGTGGCCGAGGCCGCCGGTGAGCCGATTCCCGAAGCCGCACAGGACACCGCGCGCGGCACCCTGACCCAGTCCGGCTCTGCGTTGAAGGCCTCGATGCTGCGCGACCTGGAATCAGGCCAGCAGGTCGAAGCCGAGCAGATCGTCGGCGACATGCTGGCGCGTGCCCGCAAGGCCGATCAGGAAGCCCTGCTGCTGCAGGTCGCCTATAGCAGCCTGCAGGCCTACCAGGCACTGCGCAGCGCGTGAGCTTCGCGTTGCAGGCCAACGCACTGCCGGCGCGGGTGCTGATCCTCGGCCTGGGCTGGAGTGGGTGCGTGCTGGCTACGCAGCTGCAGGCGCGCGGCGTGCAGGTTGCGGGGACGGTGCGTGATCCGGCAGCGGCGCCCAACGATGGCCTGCATCGACACCGGCTGCATGCCGACGCCTCGCCTTCGCCGTCCCTGCTCGAGGAAATCGCGCAGGCCAACGCCGTGTTGTGCAGCGTGCCGCCAGATGCCAGGGGTGACCCGGCACTGCGCCTGCTGTTGCCCGCGCTGCGGGCCAGCCCGGCATTGCGCTGGGTCGGCTATCTGTCGTCGACCTCGGTGTATGCCGACCGCGCCGGCGGTTGGATCGACGAGCGCAGCGCGGCCGATGCCACTGAAGCGGCCGGCGTGCAGCGCTTGCTCGCGGAAGCACAATGGCGCGCACTGGCCGGACAACACGGCATCGCCTCGGCGGTGTTCCGCCTGCCCGGCCTGTACGGGCCGGGCCGCAATGCGCTGATGCAGTTGGCACAGGGGCGTGCACGCCACGTGGTGCGGCCCGGGCTGGTGTTCAACCGCCTGCATGTGCAGGACCTGGCGGCGGTCATCATCGCCGCGATGCAGCGCCCCACCGCACAAGGGTTGTACCTGCCCAGTGACGACGAGCCGGCGCCACCGCAGGACGTACTGGCCTTCGCCGCGCAGCTGGGTGGGTTCGCGCTGCCGCCTGCCGTGGCCTGGGATGATCCGGCGCTGAGCCCGACGCTGCGGCGCTTCTACGAGAGCAACAAGCGCATCGACAGTCGTGGCACGCGTGAAGCATTGGGATGGGAACCACGGTTTCCGAGTTACCGTGAAGGCCTGCGCGACCTGATCGGGTAGTGCCGGCCGCTGGCCGGCAATCAATCGTGTTGCCGGCCAGCGGCCGGCACTACCCGATCAACCGGCGTCAGGCAGGCGGAAGAACGCGCGCGTGGCAGCAGTGGCATTGGCCGCGGTCACCGCAACGTCCTCGCCACGGTCACGTGCCAGCTCTTCCACGATGTGCGAGAGGAACATCGGTTCATTGCGGCGATCCTTCGGCATCGGCTTCAGCGTGCGCGGCAGCAGGTACGGCGCGTCGGTCTCGATCATCAGGCGGTTGGCCGGGATGTTCTTCACCAGTTCGCGCAGGTGCGCGCCGCGGCGCTCGTCACACAGCCAGCCAGTGATGCCGATGTACCAGTCCTGGTCGAGGTAATCGAACAGCTCATCGCGTTCGCCGGTGAAGCAATGCACCACCGCCGGGCCGATGCGGCCTTCGAAGTTCTTCATCTGTGCCATGAAATCGGCATGCGCGTCGCGCTGGTGCAGGAACAGGGGCTTGCCCTTGTCCGCGGCCAGCTGCAGCTGTCGCTCGAACGCACGGTGCTGGGCCGGGCGCGGCGAGAAATCACGGAAGTAGTCCAGCCCACACTCCCCCACCGCCACCACTTGCGGTTGGGCATGCAGCGCGCGCATCTCCGCATCGCATTCCTCGGTGTATTCCACCGCGTGGTGCGGGTGCACGCCGGCGGTGGCGTACAGGAAGCCGGGGTGCTGCTGCGCCAGCCGCACGGCCAGCGGCGAGTGCTCGCGGCTGGCACCGGTGATGACCATCTGCACCACGCCGGCCTGGCGCGCACGGTCCAGCACGGCGTCACGGTCGCGGTCGAAGGAATCGTGGGTCAGGTTGGCGCCGATATCGATCAGGTGCATGGTCATCGCGGGGAAAAAGTGCCCGCGCATTGTACCTGCGCCCGCCGCGGCCCCTTATCCTTTGCACATGAACGCCCCGCTCTTCCCGATTTCCCCGCTGCTGCCGCAGATCCAGCAGCACCTGGCCATGCAGCCACGGCTGGTGCTGGAAGCCCCGCCCGGCGCCGGCAAGACCACCCAGGTGCCGCTGGCGCTGCTCGATGCACCGTGGCTGCAAGGCCGGAAGATCATCCTGCTGGAGCCGCGCCGGGTGGCCGCACGCAGCGCCGCGCTGTTCATGGCGCGGCAGCTGGGCGAGGATGTGGGCGGCACCATCGGCTACCGCATCCGTTTCGAGAACAAAGTCTCGGCGCGCACGCGCATTGAAGTCGTCACCGAAGGCATCCTGACCCGCATGCTGCAGGACGACCCGATGCTGGAAGAAGTCGGTGCGATCCTGTTCGACGAATTCCACGAGCGCCATCTCAGCGGCGACCTCGGCCTGGCGCTGGCGCTGGACGTGCAGGCGCAGCTGCGCGACGACCTGCGCCTGGTGGTGATGTCGGCCACGCTGGACGGCGAGCGCCTGGCACGCTTCCTTGATGCGCCGCGGCTGAGCAGCGAGGGCCGCAGCTACCCGGTGACGGTCAGCCATTTCCCGGCGCGCCGCGATGAGGCGCTGGAACTGCAGGTGCGCCGCGCGGTGCAACAGGCCCTGGCCGAACATCCCGGCGACCTGCTGGTGTTCCTGCCCGGCCAGCGTGAGATCGCGCGGGTGCAGGCCGGCCTGCAGGAATCCCTGGACAGCGGCGTGGAGGTGCTGGCGCTGCACGGCGAGCTGCCGGTGGAACAGCAGGCACGCGTGCTGCAGGCCGCCGGCGATGGCCGCCGCCGCGTGGTGCTGGCCACCAATGTGGCCGAGTCGTCGGTGACGCTACCCGGCGTGCGCGTGGTGATCGACAGCGGCCAGGCACGCGAGCCGCGCTACGACCCCAACAGCGGTTTCACCCGGCTGGACGTGGTGGCCATCGCCCAGGCGTCGGCCGATCAGCGCGCCGGTCGTGCCGGTCGCGTGGCCGAAGGCGTGGCCTGGCGGCTGTGGCCGCAGTCGCAGCGGCTGGAGCCGCAGCGCCGCGCCGAGATCGACCAGGTGGAACTGGCCGGACTGGCGCTGGAGCTGGCGGCCTGGGGCAGCAGCGATCTGCGCTTCCTCGATCCGCCACCGGCCGGCCCGATGGGCGCCGCGCGCGAACTGCTGCAGCGGTTGGGCGCGTTGTCCAGCCGTGGTGCGATCACCGCACTCGGCCGCCGCGTACTGGCGCTGGGCACGCATCCACGGATGGCGGCGATGCTGCTGGCAGCACCCGATGCCCGCGCGCAGGCGCTGGCCGCCGATCTGGCCGCCCTGCTGGAAGCCCGCGACCCGTTGCGCCAGGGCGGTGACGCGCTGGCGGCCCGCTGGCGCGCACTGGCCGCGTTCCGCAACGGCCGCGCGCCGGGCGACGCCAATCGCAGCGGGCTGGCCGCCATCGATGCCGCCGCCAAACAATGGCGACGTCGCCTGCGCTGCGATACCGTGCCACCGGCCAGCATCGAGGCGCACGAGCTGGGTGACCTGCTCGCACATGCCTTCCCCGACCGGATCGGTGTCCAGCATCCCGGCGATCCACTGCGCTACCTGCTGGCCAATGGTCGCAGCGCGCGCCTGCACGAACTGAGCGACCTGCGTGGCGAACCGTGGCTGGTGGCCAGCGAGCTTCGCTTTGAGGCACGCGATGCGCTGCTGCTGCGTGCCGCACCGGTGGATGAAGGCCAACTGCGCAAGGCGTGGCCGGAGCGCTTCGTCACTGAAGACGTGGTGCGCTGGGACAGCGAGCGCCGCGCCCTGGTGGCACTGCGCGAGACCCGTTTCGACCGCATCGTGCTGGACAGCCGCTCGGCCGGCCGGGTCGATCCGCAGCACGCCGCGCAGGCCCTGACCGACGCGGTCGCCGAGCTCGGCCTGCAGGCCTTGCCGTGGACCGAAGGCCTGCGCCAGTGGCAGGCACGGGTGGAATCGCTCCGGCGCTGGATGCCGGAGCTGGACCTGCCCGACTGCAGCGACGACGCCCTGCTGGCCAACCGCGCGCAGTGGCTGCAGCCTGCGTTCGCCGGTAAGACGCGACTGGATGCGCTGGATGAATCCAGCTTCGGCGAAGCGTTGAAGTCACCCCTGGAGTGGTCTCAACGGCAGCTGGTCGAACGCAACGCGCCGACCCGCATCACCGTGCCGTCCGGGCTGGAGCGGCCGATCAGCTATGCGCTGGACGGCGAGAGCGGCGATCCGCTGCCACCGGTGCTGGCGGTGAAGCTGCAGGAACTGTTCGGCCTGGCGGATACGCCGCGCATCGCCGATGGCCGCGTGCCGCTGACCCTGCACCTGCTCTCCCCCGGCGGCCGCCCGCTGCAGGTCACCCAGGACCTGCGCAACTTCTGGGAAAACACCTACGCCGAGGTGAAAAAGGAGATGAAGGGCCGCTACCCGCGCCATCCATGGCCGGATGATCCGTGGACGGCCACGGCCACCCACCGGGCCAAGCCGCGCGGAACCTGATTGGCGGGGTCGGATCCCTTTGCAACGCAAAGGGCTCTGACCCCACCCTGCCTGATCCTGAATGGCTGCGGTAAAGTCACGCCACGTGCGGCCTCGACTGACATACCGTTTACGGGCAACACGCGACACTGGACTTCGACCCGAGGCAAAGGACCCCCGCATGAGCAAGCTGACCGTAATCACCGACCGCGCTCTGGAGCGCGCCCTGGAGCTGGCCCACACCGCCGGCGATGGCCTGAAGAGCGCCGGTGGCAGCCTGCGCAATGCGGACTGGATCAAGACCGGCGCCGCCATCGGCGCAGTGAAGACCGGCGGCAAGGCCGCGACCAAGTTCGTGCGCCGCAATCCGGCAGTGGCCGTGGCCGCCGCTGCGGTCGGTGTAGGCCTGCTCGGCTATGCGCTGTACCGCAAGCAGCAGAAGAAGAAGGCCGCCAATGGCCACGTGGTGAATGGGCAGGCGCAGCGTATCAACGCACGTGACCGCCGCAACGACACCGTGGTGGACGAGCACAGCGATATCGGCAGCGACGCGTGAATCAGCTGGGGTCGGAGCCCTTCCGCAGGAAGGGCTCCGACCTCAAAGCACCGCACGAGGGCCGGACGCCGCAAGGCCTCCGGCCCTTTCTGTTTCAGCCAATCTGCCGCCACTGCCCCGGCTGCAGGTCGTCCAGCCGGTAAGGCCCCATCGACACGCGGACCAGCCGCAGCGTCGACAGGTTCACGGCCGCGGTCATCCGCCGCACCTGGCGGTTGCGGCCCTCGCGGATCGTGATCGCCAGCCAGCTGTCAGGCACGGTCTTGCGGAAACGCACCGGCGGATCGCGCGTCCACAGCGACGGCGCCGGATCGAGGCGTTCGATCTTCGCCGGCAGGGTCGGCCCGTCGTTGAGCACCACGCCGTCGCGCAGCTGTTGCAGCTGCTCGTCGCTGGGCGTGCCTTCCACCTGCACCCAGTAGGTCTTGTCGGCCTTGTGCTTCGGGTCGGTCAGCTTGTGCGCCAGCGTGCCGTTGTCGGTCAGCAGCAGCAGCCCCTCGCTGTCATGGTCCAGCCGGCCGGCTGCATACACGCGCGGCGGCAGGCCGAACCCGGCCAGGGTCGGCCGCGGCGGCACGCTGCGGTCGGTGAACTGGCAGAGCACGTTGAAGGGCTTGTTGAAGGCGATCAGCATTGCGGGCACGGCAGGCGGCGGGTAGGGCATTGTCCCATTCCCGCGTTGCCGCCGCGATCATCGGCTACTCAGCCGAAGACCTTCCTTTCCATCAACAGCGCAACGAGCACCAGCACGACGCCGCACGTGGCGGCCGCGTTGGCACGGTACCGCAGCCGCGTTGCCGGTGGGCAGGCCCTGCGCGCACGTTCGTCCCACAGGCCACCAACGAGCAGCGCCGCAAATCCTGCCGCCGCCACGAGGTCATGCACGTGACCCGCATGGAGCACGAAGTCGTACAACCGCGGCAGCGCCATCAATGCGAAGGCGAAGTACAGCACTTTCTTCAACAGCACACTCCATTGACGGCAGCGCCGGGCATTGCCCGGCGGCTACCCATTCCGTCCAACACCGCGGGCGCAGCCCTGCACCCCACCTTACGGCTTGATGAAGCGCAGGGTCATGCGGTCGCTTTCGCCGATCGCCTGGTACTTCGCATCGTCGGCCTTGTCGTGCTGGTTGGTCGGCGGCAGCGTCCACACACCGTTCGGGTGGTCCTTGGTGTCGCGCGGGTTGGCGTTGACCTCGCTGCGCGCGTCCAGCTTGAAGCCGGCGGCCTCGGCCATCGCGATCACCTGCTGCTGGCCGACATAGCCGGTGTCATCGTCGTCGGCCACATCGGCCTTGGCGCGGTGCTCGACCACGCCCAGCACGCCGCCCGGCTTGAGCACGTTGAAGAAGCCCTGGAACATGCCCTGCGCCTGACCGGCCTTGCGCCAGTTGTGCACGTTGCGGAAGGTCAGCACCACATCGGCTGAACCGGCCGGGCCGAACACCGGCTTGGCCGGATCGTAGGCGACCACGGCGGTCTTGCCGAACTGTGCCGGCGCACCGGCGTACTTCTTTTCCAGGCTGTCGCGGCTACGCTGCTGGTAGTCACGGCCGCGGCCTTCGGGCACGGCCATCGGATCGACCACGGCGGCGACGTAGCGACCCTTGTCATGCAGCAGCGGCGCCAGGATCTCCGAGTACCAGCCGTTGCCGGGGGTGATCTCGATGACGGTCTTTTCCGGTGCCACCTTGAAGAACGACAGCGTCTGCGCCGGATGACGGAAGCCATCGCGCTTGGCGTTGCTGGCATCGCGGGTCGGCGCCTTCACCGCCGCGTCGATGGCCGGCGAGACCTGGATCTTCGCCGGCGCTACCGTGGCCGGTGCGGCGAACGCAGGAACAGCAGCGAGCAGGGCCGAAGCAAGCAGCAGTCGGCAACCACGCAGGGACGAAGCAGGCATCATCGGAACGACTCCAGCGGAAGATGCGGCGAGACTAGCAGCCGCAGCGTCCCAGGTGTTCACAAAACGTTAGCCGCATGCCCGTCGCGGAACACTGTTTTGTGGTCACCGCCGCAGCACGGTCACACAACGCGTTTTATTCTGGAGCACTTCCCCCAAGGAGTCCGTGCCCATGACGGCAACCCGCGAACTGGGCCGTTCCGGCCTGCATGTACGTCCGCTCGCCTTCGGTGGCAACGTGTTCGGCTGGAGCGCCGATGAGAAGGCCAGCTTCGCCCTGCTCGACGCCTTCGTCGATGCCGGCTTCAACCTGGTCGATACCGCCGATGTGTATTCGGCGTGGGTGCCGGGCAATGCCGGCGGCGAATCGGAAACGCTGATCGGCAAGTGGTTTGCCCGCAGCGGCAAGCGCGACAAGGTGGTGCTGGCGACCAAGGTGGCCAAGTGGGCCGAGCGCCCCGGCCTGACCCCGGACAACATCAATGCGGCGGTCGAGGATTCGCTGCGCCGCCTGCAGACTGACGTGATCGATCTGTACCAGGCCCACGAGGATGACGAGTCGACACCGCTGGAAGCGACCCTGGCCGCGTTCGGCCGGTTGATCGAAGCCGGCAAGGTGCGTGCGATCGGTGCTTCCAACTACAGCGCCACGCGCCTGGCCGATGCGCTGAAGGTGTCCACCGACTACAAGCTGCCGCGTTACGAAACCCTGCAGCCGGAGTACAACCTCTACGACCGCGCCGGCTACGAAAAGGAACTGGAACCGCTGGTGCAGCGCGAACAGATCGGCGTGATCGGCTACTACGCGCTGGCCAGTGGCTTCCTCAGCGGCAAGTACCGCACGCCGGCTGATGCGGCAAAGAGCCCGGCGCGTGGCGAAACAGTGGTGAAGCGCTATCTGAACCCGCGCGGCCTGCGCATCCTGCAGGCGCTGGATGACGTGGCCAGCAAGCACAGTGCCAGCGCTGCACAGATCGCACTGGCGTGGCAGATCGCGCGGCCGTCGATCACCGCACCGATCGTCAGCGCGACCAGCGTCGAACAGCTGCACGATCTGCTGGCAGCGGCCAACGTAGCGCTGAGCGTGCAGGATGTCGCGCAGCTGGATGCCGCCAGCACAGAAGCCTGAGTTGTAGTGCCGGCCGCTGGCCGGCATTGCACAACAGCGAAGAAAACAATTGAACAAAATGGTTGCACGCGACTAAATCGTGGTTTATCGTGCGCACCTCGTTTCAACAACCACTGGAAACTTCCCTTGAACGCGCATTCCGTCGCCATCGCCAAACAGCTGCCATGCCTGCGCATGGACGGGCCGGCGCGCGCGTTCGGCAAGGAAGACCAGCTGACAACGGCCTGATACCCGCCCTGCGGAGATCGGCCACCCCGATCTCCGAGGCCTGACGACGCCCTCGGAACGCAAGTCCCGGGGGCGTTTTCGTTTGCGTCGGCACAAGGACCCGCGATGCCAGAACTGCACCCCGCGCGGCGACCCGCCGCTCACTGACCCAGGTTTTTCTGCCCCGCCGAAGGATTTACTTCGCGCGACCGGCAACGCCTGGACATTATCTGCATTGCACCCAAACATTATCGCTCGCCGATAATGTCGGTGGCCTGCACCCTCGATTCTCCAACGGTCCCGTTTCAACCACGGGCTGGTGCGCGCGGCATTGCCGTGGCGCATGCCGGAGGTCGCGGACATGCCATCGCCTGGATCGCCTGCTGGAGGCAGGCACCGGTTCGCCGGTACGCGGTTCGATTCCGCGCGGTCCCCAACTGGATAGCTCAGCTTGGTCAGAGCAACGGATCCGTAATCCGTCTGTCGTGGGTTCGATTCCCACTCCAAACCACATGACCTCTCACGTCATGACTTGAAGCAACACCCGGGGCGCAAGCCCCAGCGGCCATCGTCGCCGGTCCTGCGAACGCCTTCGGGCACCACAGGAAGGGCAACGGACCGCACGCCGGGCCTCGGCCTGTCACCACCATCGCTCCCGTTCCGCTCCGGCGCTGTCTGCCGGCAGGAAGGGTAGTAAGGGGGATGACGCACCGCAGGCTCCGCGCGTGGACCGTCCGCCGATGGCCGCCCTCTTCCGCCGCCTGCACGTGATGTGCAGGCGGCCTCGCCACGACCGGATCGACCCGGGTCATGGCGATTCATCCGCAACGGGTCGAACCACCAGAGCCATACAAGGAGAGACTCCCATGTTCTGGACCATCAAGGTCGTGATCGGCGACGGCGAGCGCGGCCTGGTGTATCGCAACCGTCGTTTCCAGCAGATCCTGCTGCCGGGCGTGCACCGCCTGTCGCCGTTCGGCGGCCGGCCGCACGTGGACATCCACACTGCATCGAAGGGCGCGGCCTATACCGGCAGCGACCAGGACAGCCTGATCGAAGCGCTGGGCGCACAGCTGGACACGCACTTCGTGCTGGCCAACGTCGGCGCCAGCGAGGTCGGCCTGTTGCTGCGCAACGGCCGCATCGATGAAGTGCTGCCGCCGGGCAGCCGCCGTCTGTACTGGCGCGGTTCGGTCGATACCCAGGTGCAGGTAGTGGCGTTGGGTGACGAGCCGCGCATTCCGGTGGACGTGCAGCAACGCCTGGGCCAGTTGGGCGTGCTGCCGCGTGTGGCGGTGATCAGCACCGTGCCGAGCGAGTCGGTGGGCCTGCTGTTCATCAATGGCACGCTGCGGCAGACGCTGGACGCCGGCCTGCACGCGTTCTGGAACTTCAACGGCAACGTGTCGGTGGAGCGTGTGGAACTGCGTGCACGTTCGCTGGACGTGTCCGGCCAGGAGCTGCTCAGCCGCGACAAGGTGACCCTGCGGGTGAACCTGGCCGCGACCGTGCAGGTGGTCGACCCGGTGCGTGCGCACCGCACGCTCAGCAACGCCGATGAGTTCGTCTACCGTCAGCTGCAGTTCGGCCTGCGCCAGGCGATCGCGGCGCGCAGCCTGGACGAGTTGCTGGGCGACAAGGCGGCACTGGACGGCGAGATCGCTGCCCATGTGCAGGCGACGATCGAGGGCCACGGCGTGCGGCTGCTCGGCGTGGGCATCAAGGACGTGATCCTGCCGGGCGAGATGAAGGAGATCCTCAACGGCGTGGTGCTGGCCGAGAAGCAGGCCCAGGCCAGCGTGATCCGCCGCCGCGAGGAGGCCAACGCCACGCGTTCGCAGCTCAACACCGCAAAGCTGATCGAGGACAACCCGGTGCTGATGCGCTTGAAGGAGCTGGAGGCACTGGAGAAGGTCACCGAGAAGATCGACAAGCTCACCGTGTTCGGCGGCCTGGATGGCGTGCTGAAGCAGCTGGTGACGATCAGGTAGGGGGTAGCGGCGGCGCAGGGACGCGCCGCCGGCCCATCAGGGACAAACACGAAGACATGGACACTCAACACAACTATCAATGGCTGCATGCCGAGGGCACCACGCCGATCAAGGGCTGGGTCAACGGGGTGCCGCTGGAAGCGCAGGCCCACGAGCAGCTGCGCAACATCGCCGCGATCCCGTTCGTCGGACCGTGGGTGGCCGTGATGCCGGACGTGCACCTGGGCAAGGGCGCGACCGTGGGCTCGGTGATCCCGACCCGTGGTGCGATCATCCCGGCTGCGGTCGGCGTCGACATCGGCTGTGGCATGGCGGCGGTGCGCACCACGCTGCGCGCCAATGACCTGCCCGATGACCTGCGGCAGCTGCGCAACAGCATCGAGCGCAGCATCCCGGTCGGCAATGGCCGTGGCGGCGAGCATCACCGCATGCCCGACAGCATCCACACCCGGCTGGTGCAGTCCGGGCTGGCCGCCGGGCTGGAGAAGATCAAGGACAGGCACCGGAAGATCCGCACCGACAAGCTGGACCGTCAGCTGGGCACGCTGGGCGGTGGCAACCACTTCATCGAACTGTGCCTGGACGAGACGGATACGGTGTGGGTGATGCTGCACAGCGGCTCGCGCGGCACCGGCAACCTGATCGGCACCTACTTCATCGAGAAGGCGCGCGAGGAACTGGCGCGGCGCGTGCTGGGCTTCCACCTGCCGGACAAGGACCTGGCGTTCTTCATGGAAGGCGAGCCGCTGTTCGATGACTACGTCGAAGCCGTGTCGTGGGCGCAGGACTACGCCCGGCAGAACCGCGAGGCGATGATGTCGCGCGTGCTGGCCGAGATGCGCCACCGGTTGCCGAAGTTCCAGCTGGCGGCGATGGCGGTGAACTGCCACCACAACTACGTGCAGAAGGAAACGCACCACGGCCAGGAGCTGCTGGTGACGCGCAAGGGCGCGGTCAGTGCCCGCGAGGGCGAGCTGGGCATCATCCCCGGCAGCATGGGCACGCGCAGCTACATCGTGCGCGGCAAGGGCAACGCGGACAGCTTCCACAGCTGCAGCCACGGTGCCGGCCGGGTGATGAGCCGTGGCACGGCGCGCCAGCAGATCACGCTGGCCCAGCACCGCGAGGCCACCGCGCATGTGGAATGCCGCAAGGACAGCGGCGTGCTGGACGAGTCACCGGCGGCGTACAAGTCGATCGATGATGTGATGGCCGCCCAGCTGGACCTGGTCGACGTGGTGCATACCCTGCGCCAGGTGCTGTGCGTGAAAGGATGATGGAGCGATGCCGGCCACGGCCGGCCTCTGCCAGGGCGGCACGTCATGTCGGGGGTCAGAGCCCTTTCTGCGAAAGGGATCTGACCCCGAGACATTCAGCGCGGCACGCTGTCTTCGCCGACCAGCGCGTGATGCACGCCGATGCCGGCGCGCACGCCCTCGGCGGTGGCCAGCGTGATGTTGCCGACCGTCGTCGCATCGCCTGCCGCATACACGTTCGGCACCGACGTCTGCTTCATCGCATCCACCTCGATCAGCACGCCCAGCGGGCTCTCGACCAATGTGCAGCCCAGCTGCTGCACCAATGGCGTGGCCATTGCCTGGGTGGCCGGCACGAACAGCGCACGCTGGGCGATGCGGCGGCCGTCGGCCAGCTCCACTTCCAACCAGGTCGGCTGGTCGCCCTGCACGCCCAGCACGGGCGACGTCTCGATCTGCACGCCGCGCTGCTGCATGGCGGCCAGCTCCTCATCGGTGATCGGCAGGCCCTGGCTGAAGAAGGTGACATTTCCCCAATCGGCGAACAGTGGCGCCTTGCTGGCGGACATCGGATGGCCACCGAGCAGGCCGATGGCACCTCCGCCCACTTCATAGCCATGGCAGTAGGGGCAGTGCAGCACGGTGCTGCCCCAGCGTTCGGCCAGCCCCGGCAGTTCCGGCAGCTGGTCGGCAATGCCACTAGCCAGCAAAAGCTTGCGTGCGGCCAGCACCTGGCCGTCAGCAGTATGCACTTCCACGCCCCCTGCGCTGGCGGTGGCCTGCACCGCCTCGGCGTGCAGCCAGCGCACGCTGGGGTAATCCAGCAGTTGTTGGCGCGCGGTCTTCAGCAGCTCGGCGCCGCTGATGCCATCCAGCCCCAGCACGCCATGCGAATGGCTGGCGAAGCGGTTGCGCGGCAATCCGGCGTCGATGACCGTAACCGGGCGACGGGCACGGGCCAGGATCAGGCCGGCGGCAATGCCGGCATAGCTGCCGCCGACGATGAGCACATCAGGATTCATGGTGACCTTCCAGGGAACGGTGATGGGCGAGATGGCGGGCGAAGTCGGCGCCAAGCTGGTCCAGCGTGGTCGCCTGCAATCGCTGTTCAAGCATCCGTTGTGCCTCGCGTGCGCCCTCCAGCAGGGCGCTGTTGACCAGCTGCTGGATCGGACAGCCGCCGCCGGAATCGCGGGCGCCGACCTGCACCAGCGGAGGTGCCCCCACCGCCAGGTAGATGTCATGCAGCGTGATGGCTGCCGCATCGCGGGCCAGCTGGCTGCCGCCGCCGTGGCCACGGGTGCTGCGCACCAGGTCGGCCTTGTGCAGCTGTGCCAGCAGGCGGCGGATCACCACCGGATGGGTCGGCAGGCACGCCGCCAACTGCTCGGAGGTGCGCGGGGTGGCATGGCCGACCAGATGCGCCATCACGTGCAGGGCGTCGGAAAGGGGATTCGCGGATTTCATGTAACAACCATAGTTACATTTAAATCCCCTGTCGAGGGTCTGCTTTCGTTCCATATGGACACATATGTCCTATGAAATATCTCCTTCACATCGCTAAACGAAACGGGAATGTGATACAAGTCCCACTTCAGAGGGAGGTGGCAGCGGTCGATACCGAATCGCCCCTTCCCGAGAGTCCCTCCCCATGAATGCGTCTGTCCGTGCTCCGCGCCTGCAGTCCAAGCTGCTCGGCGCGGTTTCCGTTGGTCTTGCCGTGGTCCTGCTGTGCGCTCTGGCGGGCCTGGCCTCCGCCTGGTTGAAGCTTTCCACCGAGGTTCCGCCCGAAGTCGCGCACAACCGCGACGCCGAACGCCTGCAGCGCGAGTTCCGCGGCCAGGTGCAGGAATGGAAGAACGTGCTGCTGCGCGGCCACGACGACGCGCTGCGCCAGCGCCATCTGGACGCCTTCGACAGCGAGGGCCGCCTGGTCGAGCAGCTGGCCAAGGGCCTGCTGGCCAGCCCGGACGCGCGCACGCGTGAACTGGCACAGGCCTTCATCGGCCTGCACACGCAGCTGCAGAAGGACTACCACGCTGCCCTGCAGGCGTTTGCGGAGGCCGGCTACGATCCCGCCGCCGGCGACAACCTCGTGCGCGGCAAAGATCGCCCGGTGGCTACGGCACTGGATGCATTGAGCACGCATGCCACGCAGGTGGCGGAGGCGGCCGTGGCGGCGCGCTCGCAGCAGGCGCGGCAGACACTGCTGCTGTGCGCAGCGCTGACCGTGCTGGCCGCCGTGCTGTTGCTGATGGGCCTGGCCTGGTGGCTGCGGCGTGCGGTGGTGCAGCCGGTGCTGGCGGTGGAAGCCGCTGCACGTGCCGTGGCCGCTGGTGATCTGCAGCACGTGGTGCAGGTGCGCAGCCGCGACGAGATCGGTCGCCTCGCCCAAGCGATGCAGGCGGTGCAGTCCACGTTGCGCGGCGTACTGGACGCACAGGCGACGATGGCGCAGGCGCATGACGCCGGCACCATCAGCCATCGCATGGATGCCAGTGCGTTCCCGGGCGCATTCGGCGAAATGGTCGCCGACAGCAATGCACTGGTCGATGCACATATCCAGGTAAAGCTGCGTGCGATTGCAATCATGGGCCGCTACGCCATCGGTGACCTCAGCCAGGATATGGAACGCCTGCCCGGCGAAAAGGCCGTGATCACCAACGCATTGGATACGGCCAAGGCCAACCTCGGTGTGATCAACGGCGAGATCCGCCGCCTGGCCGAAGCCGCTGCCGCCGGTGACTTCAGCCAGCGCGGCGACAGCGCACGCTTCGAGCATGATTTCCGCGCGATGGTCGATGGCCTCAACCGCCTGATGCAGACCACCGAGCTGAACCTGGGCGAAGTTTCCAGCATGCTGCGCGCGATTGCCGACGGCCGCCTCGGCGCTCGCATGCACGGTGATTTCCAGGGCGTGTTCGCACGCATTGCAGGCGACGCCAACACCACGGCTGCACAGCTGGCGACCATCGTCACCGACATCAAGCACGCCTCCGGCAACATCCACACCGCGGCGGCGGAAATCGCCGCCGGCAACAACGACCTGTCACGCCGGACCGAACAACAGGCGGCCAATCTGGAGGAGACCGCGGCATCGATGGAGGAACTGACCTCCACCGTGCGCCAGAACGCCGAGCACGCACGCCAGGCCAACCAGCTGGCCATCGGCGCGCACACGGTCGCCTCGCAGGGCGGCAGCGTGGTCGGCCAGGTGGTGGCGACAATGGGCGCGATCGAGACCTCGTCGCGGCAGATCGCCGAGATCATCAGCGTGATCGATGGCATCGCGTTCCAGACCAACATTCTGGCGTTGAATGCCGCGGTGGAAGCGGCACGCGCCGGTGAGCAGGGCCGCGGCTTCGCGGTGGTTGCCAGCGAAGTGCGCACCCTGGCACAGCGCTCGGCCGGTGCCGCCAAGGAGATCAAGGCACTGATCGAAGCCTCGGTGGAACAGGTCGGCCACGGCGCGCAGCGCGTGCGCGAGGCCGGCGACACCATGGCCGAGATCGTGGCGTCGGTGCAGCGCGTGACCGACATCATGGCCGAGATCTCCGCGGCCTCGCAGGAACAGAGCGCGGGCATCGAACAGGTCAGCCAGACGGTGATCCAGATGGATGGCACCACCCAGCAGAACGCCGCGCTGGTGGAAGAAGCCAGTGCCGCCGCACGCAGCCTGGAACAGCAGGCGAACCGGTTGATCGATGCAGTGGATGTATTTGATCTGTCGACCACGGCAGCAGCAAAGGACGCGCTGGCGCGCGCGGCCTGACGGATTTGGTTGCCGGCCAGCGGCCGGCACTACCCTCGTGATGAACGGTAGTGCCGACCGCTGGCCGGCAACCCCACCACGACCTCAGCGCAGGTAACCGCTCTGCGCCATCGCTTCACCCAGGTAATCCAGGAACGAGCTGATCCGCGCCGACACTGCGGTGTTGCGGTAATACACCGCATGGATCGGCTGGTACACGTCCAGCGTCTGTGCCGCCAGCACCGGCACCAGGGTGCCGGCGGCGCGGTCGCGGTCGGTCACGAAGTCGGACAGGCAGGTGATGCCCACCCCTTCCACCGCCAACCGGCGCAACGTCTCGCCGCTGGACACCGCGATGTCCGGGCGCACCCGCAGCAGTCCATCGGCATCGCCCGGCAGCGGCCAGTGATTCAGCGATTCCGGTTCGTTGAAGCTGAGCAGCGTGTGCTGGCCCAGCGCGGCGACGCTGGTCGGTTCGCCGTGCGCCGCCAGGTAGGCCGGACTGGCCACCAGCCGCAGCTGGCAGCGGCCCAACGGTCGCGCATGCAGGGTGGAATCGGCCAGCGGACCGATCCGGATCGCCAGGTCGGTGCGCCGTTCCAGCAGGTCGATGTAGCGTTCGGAGCTGTTCAACTCCAGCTGCACCTCCGGGTAGCGCGCGCGGTACCCGGCCACCAGCGGCGCGATCACGTGCAGCACGAACGGCATCGCCGCATCCACGCGCAGGCGCCCGGCCGGGCGCTCGCGGCGGGCGGCCATCTGTTCCTCAGCCGACTCCACCGCATCGATGATCGCCCGTGCATGGCGCAGGTAGGCCTCGCCCTCGGCGGTCAGGTGCAGGCGGCGCGTGGTGCGGGTCAGCAGGGTGGTGCCCAGCTTGTCCTCCAGCCGCCCCAGCGCACGGCTGACGCCGGAGGGCGTCTGCCCCAGCTGCTCGGCCGCGGCGCTGATCGAACCGCTGTCGATCACCGCCAGGAACGCCTGCATTTCATCGAGGGTGGTTTTCATGGCGCCATTATTGACCACGAGGCAAGAGTGATTGGCGTGACGATGGGTTTTTAGGCAAAGGTGCGCCGCGCACACTGCGCGCCTTCCTTCCCTCTGGAGCCTGCCATGATCCGTGGCATTCCCCTCGCCCTGCTGGCCCTGACCCTCGGTGCCTTCGCCATCGGCACCACCGAGTTCGTCATCGTCGGCCTGATCCCCACCATCGCCGCCGACCTTCAGGTCAGCCTGCCCTCGGCCGGCCTGCTGGTCTCGCTGTATGCCCTCGGCGTGGCCATCGGCGCGCCGGTGCTGACCGCGCTGACCGGCCGCGTGCCGCGCAAGACCCTGCTGGTGGCGCTGATGGTGCTGTTCACCGTCGGCAACATCATCGCGTTCATGGCACCGGGCTACACCTCACTGATCGCTGCACGCATCCTTACCGGCCTCGCCCACGGCGTGTTCTTCTCGATCGGTTCGATCATCGCCACCGCGGTGGTGCCGAAGGAGAAGGCCGCCAGCGCGATCGCCATCATGTTCACCGGCCTGACCGTGGCGCTGGTGACCGGGGTGCCGCTGGGCACCTTCATCGGCCAGCACCTGGGCTGGCGCGCCACCTTCCTGGCGGTGGCCGCTCTGGGCGTGATCGCCCTGCTCGGCGCGCTGCTGTTCGTGCCGCGCAGCGTGCCGCAGAGTGCGCCGGCCAGCTTCCGCCAGCAGCTGGCCGTACTCGCCCAACCCCGCCTGCTGCTGGTCTATGCGATGACCGCGCTGGGCTACGGCGGCACCTTCCTGGCCTTCACCTATCTGGCGCCGATCCTGCAGGACGTCACCGGTTTCTCCGCCAATGCGGTCAGCCTGGTGCTGCTGGTGTACGGCGTGTCGGTGGCAATCGGCAACCTGTGGGGCGGGCGCATGGCCGACCGCATGGGTCCGGTGCCCGCACTGAAGCGCATCTTCGCCCTGTTGGCCGTCGTGCTGTTCGTGCTCACCTTCACCGCCTGCAACACCTGGCTGATGCTGCTGACGGTGCTGGCACTGGGTGCGGTGGCGTTCGGCAACGTGCCCGGCCTGCAGGTCTACGTGGTCAAGCAGGCGCAGCGCTATGCGCCGCAGGCCACCGACGTGGCCTCGGGGCTGAACATCGCCGCCTTCAACATCGGCATCGCGCTGGGCGCCTCGCTCGGCGGCCTGGTGGTGGAGCACATCGGCCTGATGCACACGCCGTGGCTGGGCGCGCTGGTGGTGGTGGGTGCGTACGCATTGACAGTGCTCAGCGGCCGCCTGGACCGCCGCGACGGCATCGATGACCGCGCCGATGGCATCGCCGTGGGCGCGCATTGAGATAAGTCATGCCGTGCCGGCGCCCTGCCGGTACGGTGGTGCAATGCACCGTTGCCGGCACGCATGCGGCCACTGGCCTACCCTTTGCCGGATATTCGCATCCCTCCCCTCTGCTGGAGCTCCCCATGACTGTCCCCGCCTTCGGTCTCGGCACCTTCCGCCTCAAAGACCAGACCGTGATCGATTCCGTGCGCAATGCGCTGGATGTCGGCTACCGCGCCATCGATACCGCGCAGATCTACGGCAATGAGGCCGAGGTCGGCCAGGCCATCGCCGATTCCGGCGTGCCGCGCGAAGAGATCTACCTGACCACCAAGGTCTGGATCACCGAGTTCAAGCGCGAAGCGCTGCTGGCAAGCCTGCGTACCAGTCTGGACAAGCTGCGCACCGATCATGTGGACCTGACGCTGATCCACTGGCCGTCGCCGAACGACAAGGTCGACGTGCCGATGGAGGAGTACCTGACCGCACTGGCCGAGGCCAAGGCACAGGGTCTGACGAAGGCGATCGGCATCTCCAACTTCACCATCGCGCAGACCCGCAAGGCGATCGGCATCCTGGGCGCCGATGCCATCGCCACCAACCAGATCGAGATCCACCCGTACCTGCAGAACCGCCTGCTGGTGAAGTTCCTGCAGGACAACGGCATCCACATCACCGCCTACATGAGCCTGGCCTATGGCGAGGTGATCAAGGACCCGGTGATCCAGGCCATTGCCGGCCGCCACCAGGCCACTCCGGCGCAGATCGCGCTGGCCTGGGCGCTGCAGCAGGGCTTCTCGGTGATCCCGTCGTCGACCAAGCGCGAAAACCTGTCGGGCAACCTGGAAGCGGCAGCGATCCGCCTGACCGACGAAGACATGGCGCAGATCGCCAAGCTGGACCGCGGCCATCGCCTGGCCAACCCGGAAGGTATCGCCCCGGCCTGGGATTGATCCCACTGCGGCTACGGCTCGGAATCGGTAGGTGCCGACCTTGGTCGGCACTGACCTCTGATCGATCATTGAAACACCGTGCGGACCAAGGTCCGCACCCACCAGAAGCGGCTTTGGCCTAGCCCTGCAACAACCACCCACGCATCGCCGCACTCACTTCGTCAGGTTTCTCCATCGGTGCCAGATGACCGCAATCGGGCACCACCACCAGCTGCGAGTGCGGCACCATCGCGTGCATTTCCTCGCTCACTGCCAGCGGCGTGATGCGATCGTTGGCCCCGCAGATGATCAACAGCGGATCGCGGTAGCCAGCCAGCACGTCATGGCCGTCACGGCGTTCCAGCGCGCTCTGGCGCAGGAACACGTCCGCGCCCAGGCGAGCGGTCATGTCGCGCACGCGCTGCACCAGCACGTAGTCATCCAGCCGCGAGGCGTCGATATAGCTGCGCATCAGCGCATCGCCGAAGCCGTGGAACTTCCCCGGCAGGCGCACGCTGGCGCGCTGGCTGCGGCGCTGCTCGGCGCGCTCCGGCGAGTCGGCGTGGATCGAGGTATCGACCAGCGCCAGCTGCAGCACGCGTTCCGGCGCGATGCGCAGAATCTGCTGGGCGACGAAACCGCCCAGCGAGAAACCGGCCAGCGCGAAGCGCTCCGGCGCCTGCGCCAGCACATCCTCGGCCACCGCCTGCAGGGTTTCGCCGCGGGTCTGGTCGCCCACCGTGCAATCGGCGATGTCGGCCAGGTCAGCCAACTGTGAGCGCCACAGCTCGGCGTCGTTGAGCAGGCCGGGCAGCAGCAACAGGGGGGTACGGTCGGTCATGGGGGTATTGTCGCGCCGGTGCGGTGGCAAGGACATGCCGTGGCTGGCCCTGTGCGTTGCAGAACCGGCCCAGCAGCGCGACGACACGCTAGGATGCAGCCCTCGACCCTACCCGTTCCAAGGATGCGGCCATGGCAGACCCCTACAACAGCGGCAACCCGACGACCTCGCTGGCACGTTTCGACGATTCACTGGTCACCACCGCCTTCGAGTTGCCCGGCCATCGCGTGGTGCGCAACCTGGGCGTGGTGCGCGGCATCACCGTGCGCTCGCGCTCGATCGTCGGCAATTTCCTCGGCGGCATCCAGACCCTGTTCGGTGGCAACATCACCATCTACACCGAGCTGTGCGAACAGGCCCGCGAGGAAACCTACCGCGACATGGTCAAGCACGCGCGGCAGCTGGGCGCCAACGCGATCATCGGCATGCGCTACGACGCCACCGATGTGATGACCGGGCTGACCGAAGTGCTGTGCTACGGCACGGCAGTGGTGGTGGAGCCGGTGCGCTGAGGGGACCGCCGGGCATGGCCCGGCGCTGCCGACGAGGTGGCGGTCAGGCCACCGGCGGCACTGCGGGCACTTCGACCTGCTGTACCGGCAGGGTCACCATCATCACTGTCGGGTCGTCCGGGTCGAGTCTGGTCTTGAAGCCCAGGCTCTGGCACATCGCCAGCATGGTGCTGTTCTCGCGCAGCACCTGACCTTCGACCACGTCCAGGCCCAGCCACTTGGCGTACTCGATCATGATCGCCATCAGCCGCCAGCCGATGCCGTGGCCCTTCAGGTCCGAGCGGATCAGGATGCCGTACTCACCGCGGTGGTAATCCGCATCGGCGTGCAGGCGCACCGCGCCCAGCATCTCGCCACTGCGCGGTTCGATCGCCACCAGCGCGATCGAGCGTGCGTAATCGAGCTGGGTCAGGCGCGCGATGAACTCGTGGCTGAAGTGCTTCACCGACTGGAAGAAGCGCAGGCGCAGGTCCTCGTCGCTGACGCGGGCGAAGAACGCACGGAACAGCGCGTCATCCTCCGGCCGCACCGGACGCACGAAGGCGCGGCCGCCATCGGACAGTTCGATGGTGCGCTCCCACTCCTTCGGGTACGGGAACACCGAGAAGCGCGGATGGCCACGGCCCTTGTGCAGGATGCGCGACGGCGCCACCGCCACGCGTGCGTCGAGGGCGAGGATGCCCTTGCCGTCGACCAGCAGCGGATTGATGTCCAGCGTACGCACTTCGGGAATGTCGGCGGCCAGCTGCGCCAGCTTGACCAGCGCCAAGGCCAGTGCGCGCTCGTCGGCGGCAGGCACATCGCCATAGGCCTTGAGGATGCGCGAGGCACGGGTCTGGCCGATCAGCTCATGGGCAAGGCGCAGATCCAGCGGCGGCAGCGCCAACGCCTTGTCATTGATCACTTCGACCGCGGTACCGCCACGACCGACCACGATCACCGGGCCGAACGTTGCGTCATCGGCAATGCCGACGATCAGCTCACGCGCCTTCGGGCGGACGATGGTCGGCTGCACCAGCAGACCGTCAATGCGCGCATCCGGCCGCAACTGGCGGGCACGTGACAGGATCGCATTGGCCGCGCTCTGCACCGCCGGCAGCGTCGTCAGGTTCAGGCGTACGCCATCGACTTCCGACTTGTGCGGAATATCGGGTGACAGGATCTTCAGTGCCACGCTGGCGCCACGTTCCAGCAGCGGTTGCGCCAGGTCCATCGCCTCGTGCGCATCGCGCGCATGCATCACCGGCGCGGAGGGAATGCCGTAGGCCTTCAGCAGCTCATGCGTGGCCAGTGGGTCCAGCCACTGCTGGCCGTTGGCCAGCGCCGCATCGACCAGCGCGCGTGCGGCCGCCGCGTCGACACTGAAATCCTGCGGCAGGCTGGGTGGCGTTTCCATCAGGGCGTTCTGCGCCTCGCGGTAGCGCACCAGGTGCTGGAAGCCGCGCACCGCTTCGGCCTCGGTCGGATAGGTCGGCACCCGTGCCGCGTTGAGCGTGGCGGTGGCCTGGTCGCCGTTGCCCAGCCACACCGCGAATACCGGTTTGTCGCGGTGATGGCGCGGGCGCAGTCCGAGCGTGCGGGTAAGCGCCTGTGCGGCGTCTGCGGACGACGTGAATGCGGTCGGCACGTTGACCACCATCACCGCATCATTCTCGTTGTCGGCCAGCAGCGCTTCGATGGCCGCGGCGTAGCGGTCACCGTCGGCATCGACCACGATGTCCACCGGATTGCTGCGTGACCAGCCCTGCGGCAGCACCGCGTCGAGCTTCTCGACCGTGCTGTCGGACAGGTTGGCCAGCGTGCCACGCAATGCGATGAGCTGGTCCACGGCAAGGCGGCCGACACCACCGCCATTGCTGAGGATGGCCAGCCGGCGACCGGGGAAGGTGCCCAGCCGCCCCAGCGATTCGGCAGCGGTGAACAGTTCATCCAGCGCGCCGACGCGCAGCAGGCCGGCGCGGTTGAACGCTGCGCCATACACATCGTCGGCGCGAGCCAACGCCTGCACGTGGGTATCGCGGCTGCCTGGCTGCACCCGCTCGGCGCGACCGGACTTCACCACCACCACCGGCTTGGCACGGGCGGCGGCACGCGCGGCCGACATGAACTTGCGCGCGTCCTTGATCTGCTCGACATACAGCAGGATGGCGCGGGTGCGATAGTCGGTGGCGAAGTAGTCGAGCAGGTCGCCGAAGTCGACGTCCATCGTGTCGCCCAGCGACACCACGGCGGAGAAACCGACCGAACGGGCCACGCCCCACTCCACCAGCGCGGCGGCAATGGCGGAGGATTCGGAGATCAGCGCGAGGTCGCCAGCCTGCGGGAAGTGCGCGGCGATGCTGGCGTTGAGCCGCGCGTGCGGCGCAATGACGCCCAGGCAGTGTGGGCCGAGAATGCGCAGGCCATGCTTGCGCGCCACCGTTTCCACCTGTTCCGACAACGAGCCCGGACCTTCGCCCAGGTGCGCGGTGAGGATGATTGCGGCCTGCACGCCGCGCTCGGCAGCGGTGCGCACCACCTGCGGCACGATGGCTGCGGGGGCGGTGATCACCACCAGGTCTGGTACCCAGTCCAGGTCCTTCAGCCGCTTCACAGTGCGGATGCCATCGATCTCGGCGTGCCGCGGGTTGATCCACGCTACCTTGCCGGGGAAGCCCGTGCCGCGCAGGTTGCGCATCACTGCGCGGCCAGCCGAACGCTCACGCGGGCTGCCGCCGATCACCGCGACCGACTGCGGACGGAACACGGACTGCAGGTGGTAGGTACTCATGCGCCTACGGTACCCAAAAAAGGGGACGGAGGGGATTAAGTCGTTTGTGCCACAAACGACTTAATCCCCTCCGTCCCCATTTCTGTTACAGCAGCGTGCCGTGCAGGATCATCGCGGCGATGCTGAAATAGATCACCAGCCCGGTCACGTCCACCAGGGTGGCCACGAACGGGGCCGAGGCACTGGCCGGGTCGAAGCCCAGGCGCTTGAGGATGAACGGCAGCATCGAGCCGGACAGCGAGCCGAAGGTGACGATGCCGACCAGCGCCGCACCGATGGTGATCGCCAGCAGGATCCAGTGCTCGCCGTAGTCATGCAGGCCGCCCAGCTGCCAGATCACGATGCGCACGATGGCAAGGCAACCGAGGATGGCGCCCAGCACCATGCCGGTGGGGATCTCGCGGATGGCCACCTTCCACCAGTCGCGCAGGCGCAGTTCACGCAGCGCCAGGCTGCGGATCAGCAGCGAGGTGGCCTGCGAGCCAGAGTTGCCGCCCGAACTCATGATCAGCGGAATGAACAGGGTCAGCACCACCGCGCGCGCCAGTTCGTCCTCGTAGTGCTGCATCGCGCTGGCAGTCAGCATCTCGCCCAGGAACAGCACGCTCAGCCAGCCGGCGCGCTTGCGCAGCATCTCGAAGAAGCCGATCTGCATGTACGGCTTGTCCAGCGCTTCCATGCCGCCGAACTTGTGCGCGTCCTCGGTGGATTCCTCGATCAACGCATCCAGTACGTCATCGACGGTGACGATGCCGAGCATCTGCTGCTGCGCATCGACCACCGGGATCGCCAGCAGGTCGTGGCGACGGATCAGCCGTGCCACTTCTTCCTGGTCCATCAGTGCGTCCACCGTTACCGGTGGGTTGACCTGGGCCACGTCCAGGATCGACTCCTCCGGCAGGCCGGTGATCAACCGGCGCATGGTCACCACCTGCTGCAGCTGCTGGCTGGCCGGATCCAGCACGTAGATCGCGTACACCGTCTCGCGGGTGCGCTCGACCTGGCGGATGTGCTGCAGGGTCTGTGCCACGGTCCAGCTGGCGGGCACCGCCACGTATTCGGTGGTCATCAGCGCACCGGCGGTGTTCGGCGGGTAGCTGAGCAGCTTCTGGATGGCCTGGCGGGCATCGGTACCGAGCAGCGGGATCAGCCGTGCGCGTTCTTCCTCGTCCAGCTCGTGGACGATGTCGGTGGCCCGGTCATCAGCCATCAGCCCGAGCAGGGCAGCGGCGCGGGCCGGTGGCAATGCGGCCACCAGCTCGCCGCTGCGGTGCAGCTCCGGCGCTTCCAGCATCTTCACCGCACGCGGCAACGGCAGCGCAGCCAGCGTTTCCGCGGCACGCACGAGTTCCAGCGTGTTGAGGAATTCCACCGCGTCAGCGGTGTTGTAGTTCGCCAGCGGTGCGGCCAGGGCGGCGGCATCGGCCACCGGGCGCAGCAATTGCTTCTGGTTCATCGGGTTTGCCTTGTGGGGGTGCGACCTCGCGCAACGCCAACGCAGGCAAACCGTCCCGATGTCAGGCGGTGGCCATCGCTGGCGTCGAACGAGGTCGACTTCTACTGTCGCTGGACATGGGTTGGGGACTCCGGGATGCGTGTGCTGGAGGACGCGCCGCCAGCGGCGGGCAGTCTGGACCCGTGGGCCATGCAGGTCAACCCGCTCCCGCCACGGCAGCACCCTGCCCCGCAGGTTGTTCTCGTGCGTACACGGACCGGCGCGCATAATGGCGCGGTGGTGTTCGCCACGCTTTCCCCACCCGAACGGACGCACAGCGGGCTTCCCCGATGACCAGGTATTCCCATGCATAGCGGTGGTCTGGAACTGGCCCTGGTGCTGCTGCTGGCGGCGGTCATCGCCGTGCCGGTGTTCAAGAAATTCGGCTTCGGCGCGGTACTGGGCTATCTGGCGGCCGGCGTGGTGCTGGGCCCGGACGGACTGGGCTTCGTGCAGGACGCCGACCGCATCCTCGGCGCCGCCGAGATCGGCGTGGTGATGCTGCTGTTCGTGATCGGACTGGAGCTGTCGCCGGCACGCCTGAAGGTGATGCGGCGCTCGGTGTTCGGTGCCGGTGCGGCGCAGGTGGCGCTGTCCGGCCTGGTGCTGGGCGGCCTGCTGCTGCTCGACCACTTCCAGTGGAAGAGCGCGCTGGTGGTGGGCGTGGCGCTGGCGCTGTCATCCACGGCGGTAGGCCTGCAGCTGCTGTCCGAGCACAAAGCGATCAACAGCGACCACGGCCGGTTGGGCTTTGCCATCCTGCTGTTCCAGGACCTGATCGCGATCCCGCTGCTGGCGGCCATTCCGTTGCTGGGCGGGGTCAAGAATGAAACCCTGCGCTGGGAAGATGCGGCCGTGGCCCTGGGTGCGCTGGCGGTAGTGATCCTGTGCGGGCGACCGGTGCTGCGCCGGGTGTTCAGCACCATTGCCCGGACCCGCAGCCCGGAAGTATTCACCGCCACCGCGTTGCTGGTGGTGCTGGGCACCGCCTGGTTCATGCAGGAAGCCGGCCTCAGCCCCAGCCTCGGCGCCTTCCTGGCCGGCGTGCTGCTGTCCGACTCGGAGTTCCGCCACGAGCTGGAATCGCAGATCGAACCATTCAAGGGCCTGCTGCTCGGCCTGTTCTTCATCGCGGTGGGCATGGGCATCGACCTGGACCGCATCGCCGCCGAGCCGTGGCTGATCGCCGCGGGTGTCGGCATCCTGCTGGTGGTCAAGTTCAGCCTGCTGTACGCGGTTGGCCGTGTCGCCCGGCTCAGCCCGCGGCAGTCGCTGCTGCTGGGCAGCGTGCTGTGGCTGGGCGGTGAGTTCGCTTTCGTGGTGTTCAACGAGGCACAGCGCGCGCACCTGCTGGGCAACGCCAACCACGACCGGCTGGTGGCGATCGTCGGCCTGTCGATGGCGATCACGCCGCTGTTGATGATCGCGCTGCTGAAACTGCTCGGCCAGGAGAAAGCCGCTCCGCGCGAGCCGGCGGACGCCGACAAGGTGGCGCCGGACAACCGACCGAAGGTACTGATCGCCGGCATGGGCCGCTTCGGCCAGGTGATCGCGCGCCTGCTGACCGCCCAGAAAGTGCCGTTCGTCGCGCTGGAGGCGAACCCGGACACCGTGGCCGACCTGCGCCGATTCGGCAACCAGCTGTATTACGGCGACCCGACCCGGCCGGAGATGCTGCGCGCGGCAGGCGGCGAGCACATCGATGTGTTCGTGATCACCGTGGATGACCCGGAAACCAATCTGCGCGCAGTGCGCATGGTGCGCCGGCTGTACCCGGATGCCACGGTGCTGGCGCGTGCGCGCAACCGCCAGCATGCGTGGCGGTTGATGGACATGTCGGCTGAGCCGTTCCGCGAGGTGTTCGGCACCAGCCTGGAGATGAGTGGCCGCGTGCTGACTGCACTGGGCGTTGCCCCCACTGTGGCCGAGCGCCACGTGCAGCGTTTCCGCGAGCACGATGAGCAGCTGCTGCGTGACCAGTACCTGGTCTACGACGACGAGGCCGCCGTGATCCAGACCTCGCGCGATGCACGCAACGACCTGATGCACCTGTTCGAGGCCGACGCGGAAAGCGACGACAAGTAGGCGTGACGACCAACGGTCGGCACCCACCACAGATTGCGGTAGTGCCGGCCGCTGGCCGGCAGCCTAGGGATTCCGTAGATCCACGCCATGCGTGGATGACGCGATGCCGGGGTCAGAGCCCTTTCCGTTGGAAAGGGATCCGACCCCGGTGCTCAGCCGTTGTCTCGCAGGAACCGCGCCATCGACGAAACACCCGGCACGCGCGGTTCGAACTCGCCGGCAACGTCGATGAAGCCACGCATCACCGCGATCTCGCGCGGGCTGCGGTTGAGGCTGTCGCGTACTTCCGGATCGGCACCGGCACGCAACAGGCGCTGCACCAGCAGCGGCAGGCCATGCAGGGCGGCCAGGTGCAGCGGACCGAAGCCGCGCGGATCGCGCACCTCAAGGCTCACGTCTTCGTCCAGCAGGCGTTCCACCGCGGCCATCACCACCTGTTCGTCGCAGGCGGTGCCGGGCTCGGCGCGTGCACCCAGCAGCAGCAGCAGCGGCGTGACCGAACCGGCGGCGGCCTGGTCCGGTTCGGCACCGGCCAGCAGCAGGGTGTCGAGCAGGGCGAGCAGGCGCGAACGGTCGCGGGCGCTGAAACCGTACAGCGCGGCACAGTGCAGCGGGCCCAGCTGTTGCGCATCACCGGCATGCACGTCGGCACCGGCGGTGAGCAGGCGCGCGACGATGTCCGGCAGGCCCAGCGCCGAAGCGAGCATCAGCACGGTCACGCCGCCCGGCAGGCGGTGTTCCAGCTTGGCGCCGGCGTCGAGCAGGGCCGAGACGATGTCCACCTGGCGCATGCTGACCGCCGCCGACAGCGGCGTGGCACCACTTGCCGCCGCGTGCTGCGGATCAGCGCCGCGCGCCAGCAGCAGGTCGGTCACCGCCAGATGGCCACCACCGGCGGCGCGCAGCAGTGCGGTGCAGCCTTGCGCATCGACCGCATCAACGGCGAAGCCCAGATCGATCAGGCGGCGCACCGCGTCGACGTCACCGGCCATCGCGGCGGCCGGCAGATCGGCCTCGCGCAGGGTGCGCCGCGGCAACGGCCACACCCGCCAGTCCAGCCAGTCGGCCAGATCGCGGCGACCAATCGACAGCGCCACGCCCAGCGGCGTCTGCCCATCGGCGGCGCGTGCTTCGGGCGAGGCGCCGTGCTGCACCAGCAGCTTCAGCGCGCCCTCGCGAGCCAGCGCGGTGGCCAGATGCAGCGCGGTCATGCCGTGGCTGTCGCGTGCTTCGCGATCGACGCCTGCCTTCAGCAGCGCCTGCTGCAGCCGCAACCAGCCGAGGCGCACCGCCAGCGACAGCGGCGGATCACCGGCTGGCGAAGCTGCGAACGGATCGGCGCCACGCTCCAGCAGTTCCAGCGCCAGCTGTTCCAGGCCGCGCGCCGCCTGGTCGTGCTGGGCGCAGGCAGCAAGGAAGCGCGCGAGGCCGCCACGGCCGGCCGGCGACAGGCCACGCTGCAGCATCACCTGCAGCGCCGGCACCGCATCGATGCCGCGCGACAGCAGGGCGAACATCGGCGTGTCGGAACAGGCATCGCGCACGTAGGGATCGGCGCCGTGGCCCAGCAGCCAATCAACCGCACGCGGCTCCAGCGCCAGCTCCGGGTCGAGCAGCAGGCCACCCAGTTCTTCCGGCTGGCACAGCTTGGCCAGCGCGGCCATGCCCTCGGTGTTGCCGAAGCCCAGCGCTTCGCGCAGCAGGGTCAGCGGCGGGCGGTCCGGCAGCAGGCCGCTGGCACTGGCGGCCTCGCCACGCTCGGCCAGGCCATCACTGACGGCGGCGGGCAACGGGTAGGAGGGGTCCAGCAGGGCCACGATCGCCCAGCGGCCGGCTTCGGCAGCGTAATCCACCGCGCGACGACCGACCGGATCGGTCGCGTCGGCGGCGATGCCCAGCTCCACCAGGCGCTTGACCAGCAACGGCGAGACATCCTCGGCCATCGCCGCCAGCTGCACCGCGTTGCGGCCTTCGCCGTCAACGGCAACCAGGTCCGGCTTGTGCGGCAGCAGGTGTTCGACCACCGCGGCGCGCCCGGCACGGGCCGCTTCCAGCCATGGCGTGCGGCCCAGGGCATCGCGCGCTTCCAGATTGGCTCCGGCGCCGAGCAGCACGCCGATGATCTCCACGTGGCCGGCCAGCGCCGCCTCGTGCAGCGCGCTGCGGCGCTGGCGATCGCGGGCGTCGGCGCGCGCCTTGTGCTTGAGCAGCAGCTGCACCCCGGCCGGGTCGTCATCTTCGGTGGCAGCAGCGGCCAACAGCACCGGCGTGCCCTCGGCCGGTTCGCTGCGCGCACCGCGTTCGAGCAGGAAGCGGGCCAGGCGCCAGTTGCCGACCTGGCAGGCCACCGCCAGCGGCGACCAGCCCTCGTTGTTCAATGCATCGACTTCGGCGGCGGCATCGCGCAACAGCGCGGCCACGCCCGGGTCGGAACTGCGCGCGGCATGGTGCAGCGGCGTATTGCCATCGCTGTCGGTAGCACGCGAGTCGGCACCATTGGCGAGCAGGGTCATCACCGCTTCGGGGCGGCCATGCCAGCTGTCACGCGTGGCGGCCAGCAATGGCGTCATGCCGCGGTGCGGCGCGTTCACGTCAACGCCGCGGGCAATCAGTTCGCGCAGCAGGCGCAGGTCCGGCAGCACCGCGGCCAGCACCGCCAGGCTGCGCTGGTCGCGCCAGTTCGGGTCGGGCAGCGCATACGGATCGGCGCCGGCCTGCAGCAGCTGCAGGCCGCGGTCGATGCGGCCATGGCGGGCGGCTTCATACAGTGCCGGGGTCAGCTCCTGCGGTGCCATCGCTTCCAGCGGCGCGGTCTCGGCTGCGGCGGCGAACATCGGTTCGTGTTCGTGGCTGGCCGTCGCCAATGGGCTGGAGCGCAACGCCACCAGCGGCGCCGGCTTGACCCGCTGCAGCAGCAGATGCAGCAGTGGTGACAGCAGCACCACCGCCAGCGCGGCGGGCCAGCGTGCACTTTCCGGCAGCAGGCCCGGCCAGGCTGGCAGCACCACCAGCGCGGCCAGCGCGATCACCAGCGCGGCCACGCCGAGACCGCGCCAGGCGGTCAGGTCGCGACCGGCCAGCGCCTGCCAATGGTGGGCCAGGCTGCCATCAAGCCGTTCGACATCGTTCCACAACGGCCAGGTGCGCCAGGCAGCGAGCAGGCCGGCACTGACCAGCACGCTCAGGCCCAGCACCGCCGCAAGGCTGCCGCTGTCACGCAGTGCGGCCAGTGGCCAGGCCAGCAGCAGCGCCAGCAACAACGGCGCGGCCGACCACAACGCCAGCAATGCCGGCAGGTCCTGGCGCGCAACCACCTTCAGCGGCAGCAGCGCGCGGCTGCGCCGCCACCACGACACGCCCAGCGCGAACGCCGGCTGTGCCAGCGCAGCAAGGATGGCGCCTGGAACGCCGCCCACGGCGGCGCCCAGCGCCAGCACGGCGCCCACGGCGAAGGCGATCGACAGGGCGCGCGGACGGGACGTATCAGTCATAGTGGCGCGGCATCAGGCTGGCCACCGACGGCGGCACCTGCAGGTAGAACCCGCGCTCGCTCATTTCACTGCGAACCTTGTCCGGGTCGGCCTGGGCCAGGCGGCGCTGGGCATCCAGTGCCACGTCCAGGACGAAGGTGAGCGCACCCAGCGAGGTGAGCAGCGGCGCAGGCAGCGCGCTGAAATCATCGCGTCGGGGAACGTAGACGTAGGTGTCCGGCTTGAGTTGGCTTTTATAGACGTAGGCGTGCATGTCCACGGGACGATAACCCGGGAAGAGCCGTGATTGTGTCGGAAAGCCGACACCGGGGAAAGCCGTCAGCCGACGATGGCGGCGTGATTGACGGTGTTTCCCCGGCAGGGTTCAGTAATGTGGCGGCGACGTTCAGGCAACGCCACGTGCTCAGTTGGCCGCGATCTCTTCGGTCATCAGCGGATCGAGCGTGGGGTTGTCCAGCCAGCGGGCCACATCGCCGCCCAGCGCCTCGGCCACCAGCTTCAGGGTGGTGCAGGCGCGGAAGGTGAAGGGCCGGCTGGTGGTGCGCTTGAAACTGAAATTGCCGACCACGCGGCCGTCTTCCTTCAGTTCGCCATAGATGCGCCCCCACTTCGGTCCTGAAATGGCCCCCCCCCCCTGCGGCGTGGGCCTTGGTCACGACGATGTCCAGGCGGCGTCCCGCGTCTTCGCCGGCTGCGGCAACCACCACCCTGCCACCGGCATGGCGCACGATGCTGCTGCTCAGATCGCGGCCGAACGCGCACTCCTGGCGGATCAGCTCACCGCCGACCTCGGCCCGGTACGGTACCTCGGCGGCAATGCGGATGGGTGCTGCATCGGTCGCGTGCGCCGACAGCGCGGGCACGCAGCAGAAAGCCACGGCCAGGGCCGTAGCATGCATCGATTTCATGGAGTCCCCCTGTGGACGGCCTGTGGACGGCATCCCCAGCCCGCGGGCGGGGATGACGGTGGCTTACTTGACCTTGGCGTAGGTGCCCTTCAGCGCCACGCCGGCGACGAAGGTGCCGGCCCAGCACTCGTAGTTGGTGCTGCTCTTGAACTCGTTCTTCTTGTAGTAGCTGACGATGTCGACCACCGCGTTGGCACCGCGCGACTTGGCGCCATCCTGCAGCGCGCGCAGCGCCGACAGCGCAACCCAGCGGCAGGCTTCGGCGTCGCTCTTGTTGGCGGCATTGGTCTTCTTGTTGGTCACGTCTTCGCCCAGGCGCTGCTGCACGCCGACCGGCTGGCCAGCCAGGTAGAAGCGCACGCTGCCGTCAATGCCGGCGTCCCTGGCAGCCTGCGAGCTGACCAGTTCCTGCAGGGACTGCTCGAGGCGGGTATCGCGGGCGGAAGCGGTGGAGGTCAGGGCCAGCAGTGCGGTGGCCGTGGCGATCATCAGGGTGCGGCGCATCGGAACATCTCCTTGTCGAGGGTGCGGGTGGGTTGCGGAAAAAGGCGGGATGGGACGGCGGATCATTCGCTCCAGCGGCGGAACACCAGCGAGGTGTTGATGCCGCCGAAGGCGAAGTTGTTGCTCATCACGTACTCGGCCTGCAGTTCGCGGCCCTGCCCGGTGATGAAGTCGAGCTGGCCGCAGCGCGGGTCAACCTCGGCCAGGTTAAGCGTGGGGGCGAACCAGCCGGCGCGCATCATCTCGATGCTCAGCCAGGCCTCGAACGCACCACAGGCACCGAGCATGTGGCCGACGTAGCTCTTCAGCGAGCTGATCGGCACGCGGCTGCCGAATACCTGCGCTGTGGCCTGGGTCTCGGCGATGTCGCCGTGATCGGTGGCGGTGCCGTGGGCATTGACGTAGTCGATCTGCGCTGGCTCCAGGCCCGCATCTTCCAGCGCCAGGCGCATGGCGGTGGCCATGGTGTCGGCACTGGGCTGGGTGACGTGCTGGCCATCGCTGTTGGTGCCGTAGCCGACCACCTCGGCAAGGATGGTGGCGCCGCGTGCCTGCGCGTGCTCCAGGTCTTCCAGGATCAGCGTGCAGGCACCCTCGCCCAGCACCAGGCCATCGCGGCCGGCATCGAACGGGCGCGGCGTGGTCTGCGGCGCGTCGTTGCGCACGCTGGTGGCGAACAGGGTGTCGAACACCGCCGCAGCGGTGGCGTCGAGCTGCTCGGCACCACCGGCAACCATCACCGTCTGCTTGCCGCTGCGGATCGCTTCATAGGCCGCGCCCACGCCCTGGCTGCCCGAGGTGCAGGCACTGGAGGTGGTGTAGACACGCCCCGACAGGCCGAAGAACACGCCGATGTTGACCGGCGCGGTGTGGCTCATCATCTTCAGGTAGGTGGTGGCGCTGATGCCATCGGTGGTGAACTCGTTGAGCATGCGCCCGAACTCGCCGGTGGCTTCGTGGCTGCCCGACGAGGAACCGTAGGCCACGCCGGTGCGGCCGCTGCGCAGCACCGGGTGCTCGTGCAGGCCCGCCTCGCGCAGCGCCACTTCGGTGGCGCGCACCGACATGATCGCGACCTTGCCCATCGAGCGGGTGGTCTTGCGGTTGTAGTTCGGCGGCAGCTCGAAGTCCTGCGCCGGCGCGGCCAGCTTGGTGTTCAGCCCGGCATAGACATTCCACTCGGGCATCGCGCGCACCGCGTTGCGGCAGCTGCGCAGGTGCGCCTCGATGGTCGGCCAGTCATGGCCGAGCGGACTGATCGCGGACGCGCCGGTCACCACTACGCGACGATCGGCGGCCATCAGAGCATGCCTCCGTTCACCGAGATCACCTGGCGGGTGATGTAGCCGGCCGGTTCGGACAGCAGGAACGCCACCGTGGCCGCCACTTCGTCGGGACGGCCGACGCGGCCGGCGGGAATCAGCTTGAGCGCGTGTTCAACCACTTCGTCGTTGAGCATTTCGGTCTCGATCAGGCCCGGGGCCACGCAGTTGACGGTGATCTGGCGGCTGGCCAGTTCCAGCGCCAGGGCCTTGGTGGCGCCAATGATGCCGGCCTTGGCAGCGCTGTAGTTGACCTGCCCGCGGTTGCCGGCCAGGCCGGACACCGACGACAGGGTGACGATGCGGCCGGGTTTGCGCCGCCGCACCATCGGCATGATCAGCGGATGCAGCACGTTGTAGAAGCCATCCAGATTGGTGTGGATCACCTGGTCCCAATCGTCCGCCGACAGTGCCGGGAAAGCACCATCACGGGCGATGCCGGCATTGCATACCACACCGTAGTACGCGCCATGTGCCTCGACATCGGCCTCCAGCGCGGCGCGTGCGGCCTCGCGGTCGGCCACGTCAAACGCCAGCACGCGGGCCTGCTGGCCCAGTGCCTGGATCTCGGCCACCACGGCCTGCGCTTCTTCCACGCGACTGCGGCAATGCACCACCACGTCGAAGCCATCGCGCGCGATGCGCAGCGCAATGGCCCGGCCGATGCCCCGGCTGGCGCCGGTCACCAGCACACTTCGATTCCCTGTCATGCCTGTCCACTCTCCAGATAGGCCATCGCATCGGCCGGTTCGAACACCGACACGTTGGCTGTCGCCCATTCGTCTTCGCCCGCCAGGATGCGGCAGGCGAACATCCCCAATCCATTGTCACCCAACAACTCGCAGCGCGCCTGCACGCGTAGCCGCGAGCCGCTGGGGAAGCTGCTGCGCGCGCTGTTGTAGCGGCGGCTGCCGAGCAGGAAACCGAGCTGCGGCGGCTTGCCGGCCGCGCGCGCGCGGCAGCCGGCCCAGGCCGCGATGGCCTGTGCCATGTATTCGATGCCCACCCAGGCCGGCACCTGGTGGTTTTCCACGAACAGGCCGGCCTCCGGCACCACCAGTTCGGCCTCGATGGCATCCTGGTCCCAGTGCGTGATGCGCTCCAGCAGGCACATGTCCTGGCGGTGCGGCACCACCTCTTCAATCGCATACAGCATGTTCATCGGCGCTCCAGCGCCAGCACGGCATTGCTGCCGCCGAAGGCGAACGAGTTGCTCAGCACCCGCCGCGGTGGCTCTGCCAGGCGGGTGGCGGGCGCGACCAGTGGCAGCATCGGCAGCGCGGGGTCAGCCACGCCATCCCACCAGTGGGGCGGCAGCTGCTGCTGCGGGTTCTCGGCCAGCAGGATCCAGCACAGTGCGGCTTCGATCGCGCCTGACGCGCCCAGCGTATGGCCGGTCAGCGGCTTGGTCGAACTGGCCGGAACGTCATTGCCCAGCACCTGCGACACCGCCAGGCTTTCCATCGCATCGTTGTGCCCGGTGGCGGTGCCATGCAGGTTCACGTAGTCCACTTCATCGGCAGCCCAGCCGGCGCGCTGCAGCGCCTGCTGCAGGGCATCGATGGCGCCCAGGCCCTGCGGGTCCGGCGCGGACATGTGGTGGGCGTCGGCCGATTCGCCCCACCCGGCCAGGCACACCGGGCCCGGCTCGCGGGTAAGCAGGAACAGCGCGGCACCCTCGCCGATGTTGATGCCGGCGCGATGCTGCGAGAACGGGTTGCAGCGCAGGGCCGACACCGATTCCAGCGCGCTGAAGCCGGCCACGGTGAAGCGGCACAGCGAATCGGCGCCGCCTGCGATCACGGCGTCGACGATGCCGGCGCGCAGCATGCGCGCGGCCGACATCAGTGCCTTGGCACTGGACGAACACGCCGTGGACAGGGTCCACGCCGGGCCCTGCGCGCCACTGCGCTGGCGCACGAACTGCGCCGCAGTTCCCATTTCCTGCTGGGCGTAATCGAAGCCCTGCGGCCACTGGCCCTGTTCGGCGTGGCTGCGCAGGGCCTGCTCGGATTCACCAATGCCCGAGGTGCTGGTGCCCAGCACCACCGCCACGCGCTCTGCACCATGGCGGGCGATCGCCGCGGCCACCGCCGGTGCGATCTGCGCCAGCGCCACCTCCAGCAGGGCGTTGTTGCGCCCGCGCAGGGCCACCGGCAGGTCATCCAGCGCCGGCAACGGCGTGCGTACCTCTCCCAACGCCAGGGTGCGCCCCGGCAACAGGCTGTCGTTGTCGCTGAGCCCGCCCGGCACATCGGCGAACATCGCCGATGCGACCGCGGCGCGGCCATCGCCGAGCGCGCAGACCACGCCCAGGTCGTTCAGGTAGATCGGTGCACTCATCGGTCCTGCCCGGCCATATCGATCGATTCGATGCGCAGCGCATAGCCTTCGGCACGGTTGTCCAGCTGCACGCTGCCATCGTCCAGGCGCTGCAGCTGCAGCCACACCGTGCCGTCACGCGACAGGCGGCGCTGGTGGCCGTCGTCGCTGACCTCCCAGCCGGCCGGCAGCGCGGCGGCGATGGCCGCGGTCGGCCACAGCGCGAACTGCAGGTCATCCAGCACACGCTCGGCACGTACCTGCGGCGGCAGCCACGGCGCGCGCTGCTGGGTCAGCTGCTGGCCGTCCCATTGCAGGCGCACGCCGGTCTGGCCCATCGCCTGCACCGCCAGCTGCACCTGCTGTGCATCGGCTTCCAGCAGAGCGTCGAGGTCGCGCTCATGTGTGCCGAAGCGGAAATGCAGCTGCTGCTGCAATGCCAGCGGCGTCGGCAGGCTGGCCGGCGACAGGCGCAGCGGCGGCAGTTCCACCAATGGCTTGGGCATGCGGCCGGCACAGGCGGCCAGCAGCAGGCACAGCAGCAGTGCGGTGGTACGGGCGATCAGGCGCTGCACAGCTGCTCCAGTACGCGCATGCGGCGGCCGCTTTCGTCGGCCACATACGGGTTGTTGGTGTCCCAGGCGTAGCCGGCCAGGATGGAACTGATCATGTCGCGCACTTCGGGCTGCTGCTGCGGGTGGTAAATGATCTTCTGGAAGCCGCCCTCGTACCAGCTTTCGACAAAGCGGCGGAAAGTCTTCACGCCGGCGCGCAGCGGGATCGAGAACTCGGCTTCCCAGTCGACGGTTTCACCGGCATAGCGGCGCGCCAGGCATTCGCTGGCCAGCTGCGCGGACTTGAAGGCGATGGTGACGCCGGAGGAGAACACCGGGTCGAGGAACTCGCCGGCATTGCCCAGCAGCGCGTAGCCCGGGCCCCACAGCGAACTGACGTTGGCCGAGTATCCGGTGATGCGCCGCACCGGCAGCACTGCCCATTCGGCGTTGGCCAGCAGGCGGGTCAGGTTCGGGTCCTCGCCGACGATGGCCTGCAGCTTCTGCAGGTCGTCTCCTTCATAGCGCTCGAAGAACGACGGCTCGGCGACCACGCCCAGCGAGCAGCAGCCGTTGGAGAACGGGATCGTCCAGTACCAGACGTCGATGTGTTCGGGGTGGGTGGTGATCAGGATCTTGTTGCGGTCGAAGTCCGCTTCGGCCGGAATGTTGTCGCGCACGTGGCAGAAGATCGCACCGCGCACCGGGAAGTTGGACGGCGATTCCAGCTGCAGCAGGCGCGGCAGCAGGCGCGCGAAGCCCGATGCGTCGAGGATGAAATCGGCCTCGATGCGGTATTCGCTGCCATCCGGGCGCCGCACGGTCACCGCCGGCTGCTCGCCCGCTTCGACCGACAGCACTTCGTCGCCAAAGCGCAGCGTGGTGCCCATGCGCTCGGCACCCCGCGCCAGCACGTTGTCGAAGTCGGCGCGCTGCACCTGGTAGGTGGTGCCCCAGCCCGGCGAGAACTTCTTCCTGAAGTCGAACGCCGTGCGCGCCTCGCCATGCACGAAGGCGGCGCCGTTCTTGTGCTGGAACCCCGCTTCGACCACGTCCTGCAACAGGCCGGCAGCCTCGATGTACTCCATGCTCTGCGGCAGCAGGCTTTCGCCGATGGAGAAGCGCGGGAACTGCTGGCGCTCCAGCATCAGCACCTGGCGGCCCTGCCGGCGCAGCATCGCCGCGGCCACGGAACCGGCCGGTCCGGCACCGATGATCAGGATTTCAGTACGTTCGACAGCATCCACAGCAGTGTTCATCGGTGCGTCCTTGTTGCTCGATCAGGTGGAAAGAAGGAAGTCGGAAAACAGGCTCAGGCCGGCGGCAGATCGTGCGGCGGCGGCCGGAACAGCGGCGAGATCAGCCAGACCAGGCCGATGCCGAACAACAGGGTCAGGCCGAACGCGCGCAGCGCCGGGGTCTGCGACAGGCCCAGCAGGCCGAACGACAGCCAGGTGCTGGCCGCACCCACGCACACCGCCAGCCAGGCACTGGCATCGCCGCGGTGCTCGATCAGGAAGATGCCGTAGTCGATGCCCATGCCCAGCAGCAGCATCAGGGCCAGCACGTTGAACAGCTGCAGCGGCTGGCCGAACAGGCCCAGCAGGCCCAGGGTGAGCGCGCCGGCGATCAGGGTCGGTGCGAACACGCGCCAGGCCTGGCGGCGGTAGCGCAGCCACAGCGCACCGAATACCAGCGCGATGCCGACCAGCAGCAGCCCGCCCATCAGCTTGCGGTAGTGGCCCAGCAGCTTGGAGAAATCTGACGTGCGGTCGACCCAGCGCACGCCAGGCAGGCCTTCGGCGGCAGCTTCCAGCGTGGCCAGGGCATCGGCGCGCGACAGGTCATCGACCATCACCACGCTGATCATCTGTCCACCGACCTCACCCACCCACAGGTGGCGGAACGGCTGCGAGGCCGGCGAGGCCAGGAAGGCTTCGGCGGTGAGCGGCGCTGCGGCGAACTGCGGTCGCTGCAGCGGCTCGCCCACGGCCTCGGACACGGCCGACAGCACGCCGGGTTCCACCTTCGCGGTCAGCGCAGCATCGGCCTGCTGGCGTGCCGGTGACGGCAGCCAATCGCTGATGGCGCGGTAGCCGCCGATGCGTTTGTCATCGGCCAGTGCACGCAGGCGCTCGGTCAATGCCTCTTCACGCTGCAGCAGCTGCGCGGCATCGGCACCCTGCACCAGGTAGAACTGCGCCGGGCTGGGCATGCCCAGCAGCTGGCTCAGGCGGATCTGCTGCGCCATCAATGCCGGGGGCGAGGACTGCAGGCTGCGCAGGTCATCGTTGCTCTGCAGGCGCGCGATGCCGATGGCAGACAGTGCCAGCGTGATCACCACGAACATCGTCACCGCGCGGCGGCCATGCAGGCGCGGGAAGCGCTCCAGCGTGTTGCCCAGCCACTGCGAGAAGCGGGTCTGGCGGATCTCGCCGCCATCCAGCCACGGGAACCAGAAGATGACCGTGAGGAACGCCGCGGCCAGGCCTACCACCGAGAACAGCGCCATCTGGCGCAGGCCGGGGAACGGGGCCAGGCCCAACGCGAGGTAGGCCAGCGCACTGGTCAGCAGGGCCAGCCACAGGCCGGGCAGCAGATGCCGCAGCAGCTTCCAGCGACGGTCGGCCGGTTCGGCCTGGCGCGACGCAAACCAGTGGATGCCGTAGTCCTCCGCTACGCCCACCAGCGATGCGCCGAACACGAGGGTCAGCACGTGCACCTTGCCGAATACCAGCACGGTCACCGCCAGTGCCACGCCGCAGCCGATCAGCAGCGAGGCGGCCACCAGCAGGATCGGGCGCAGCGAACGGAACGCCAGCCACACCAGTAACAGTACCGCGGCCAGTGAACCCCAACCGATCGTGTTGATTTCCTGGTTGGCCTGCACCGCCGCCGCTTCAGCATGCAGCGGCACGCCGGCATGCAGGATTTCCAGCTCCGGCGCTGCGGCCTTGGCCGCTGTTCCGGCCCGCTCCAGCAGGCCATCAAGATGGCGCTCGCCATCGAGCTGGAATGCCGACCCCGGCGTATCGAACTGCAGCACCGCCCAATGCTTGCCTTCGGCTTCAAGCAGGCCATCATCACCCAGCCGCAACCCCGAACCCTGCGCCTGCTGCTGCCACCATTGCGGCCACAGCGACAACGGGTCCTGCCGCCAGTCGGTCAGGCGCGGCGCACCCATCGGGCCGTACAGCGCGGCCAGCGCCTGCTCGGCCAGCGCACCGGTTTCAGTACTCTGCAGCTGGTCACGCTGGGCCGGCGTCAACAGGCGGTCGCGGTACGGCGCGTAGAACGCGCGCGCCTCGTCGAACCAGCCTTCGATGGACCCGCTGGGCACCAGCAATGCACTGTCGGCATCGGCAGCCATGGCCGCAGCGAACGCGGCCTGCGCCCGCTTGGCGGCGGCGCCGTCCTGGCTGCCGAGCAGCACCACCACCTGCCGCGAGCTGCCGTCGGCGATGCGCCGGGTGACGTCGCTCAACAGGCGATCATGCGCATCCTGCGGCAGCAGCGCGAGGATGTCGGTGTCGATCCGCGACTCCTGGCTCCACAGGCGCCACTGCTGCGCGCCCATCACCAGCAGCACCAGCAGCCAGGCGATGCCCAGCCAGTGCCACCAGCGCCGCAACCGGTCCGGTGCGTTCGATGCTGCACCCTCACTCAAAGCGGCGCGCCTCGTCGGCGTTGAGCGTGGCCGGTGCCTCGCTCAATGCGCTGAACTGGATCTGCGTGCGGTCCTTGTTGGCCTCGACGATCTCGACCTGGCGCACGTAGCGGTCACCCTGCAGGGTCAGCGACTGGAAGGCCTTGGCCAGCATCGCCGACTTCGGCGTCAGCCGCAGTCGCCAGCCCTGCCCTTCACGGCTGGCCGCCACGTTGAACTGGCTGGACAGCGCCTGCACGTCGCCGCTCATCAGCGCGAACATGATCGCGTTGACCGAACGCATCGCCGGCTGCTGCCGTGCATCGAGCTCGACACGGGTGCTGCCATCGCGCTGGCGGCTGAGGATGCGGTCGGCGGTGACCACCACTTCGGAGGGGAACGGCTTGAGCGTGGTCCAGATCACGCCGTGCTGGCGCGCGACCACGAACCGGCCCTGCGAGCGCAACGGGTTCTTGAAGCCGCTGACCTGCTTTTCCTGGCTGAACTGGCCACGCAGTACATCCGGCCGCGCCACCGCCTGGGTGATCGCATCGATGGCGGGGTCGGCGGCCTGCACGCGCGGTGCGGCAACGAGCATCAGCGCGCACAGCAGCACGCTCGGAAGACGGGCAAACATGTTCACGGCGCAGGCACTCCCAGGCGTTCCCACAGTACCGGCGGGCACTGGTACAGCATTTCCTTGCTGGCCGCGTCCACCGCGACCTGGATGGTCATCGCGTGGGTCAGCACCTGGCCACTCTGCGCATCGACGATTTCGTACTCGATCTTCAGCCGGTTCTCCCATTCCACGATGCGCGCGATCACGCGCAGCGCCTGGTTGAACAGCAGCGGGCGCACGTACTTCACCCGCGCATCGACCACCGGCCACAGGTAGCCCGATTCGAGCATCTGCGGGTAGTCGTAGTCGTAGCGCCCGAGCAGCGCGCAGCGCGCGATCTCGAAGTACTTGAAGTAGTTGCCATGCCAGACCACGTTCATCGGATCGCAGTCATGGAAGGCGGGGGTCAGCGCAATCTCGCCGACCCGTTCGATGGCCTCATTCACCGGCATACAGCTCCCAACGTTGCGCGCGGATCTCCACCAGCAGTTCCCGCAGTTCGCGATCCAGCGCGCGGTCTTCTTCAACCAGGGCGATGCGCTGCCCCAGGTCGGCGTACATGTCGGCCAGACTGCCATGCAGCTGCGCGTTCAGGCCAACCCGTTCGCGCAGCGCCAGGCCCTGGCGGGCGGCGATCAGCATCGCGGCCACCACCTGTTCGGTCAGCTCGATCACGCGCAGGCAGTCGCGCGCGGCGATGGTGCCCATGCTGACCTTGTCCTGGTTGTGGCACTCGGTGGAACGCGAAAACACGCTGGCCGGCATGGTCTGCTTCAGCGCTTCGGCCGTCCAGGCCGACACGCTGATCTGCAGCGCCTTCAGGCCATGGTTGATGGCCGCGCGCGGGCCGGTGGCCGCCGACAGGTTGGCCGGCAGGCCATGGTTGTAACGGGCATCGACCACCAGCGCCAGCTGCCGGTCGAGCAGGTCGGCAACGTTGGCCACGGTGTTCTTCAGGGTGTCCATCGCCAGCGCGATGTGGCCACCGTAGAAGTGGCCGCCATGCAGGATGCGCTCGCCGTCGGCATCGATCAGCGGGTTGTCGTTGGCGCTGTTCAGTTCGGTTTCGATCAGCTGGCGCAGGAACGGCAGGCTGTCCTCCAGCACGCCGATCACATGCGGCGCGCAGCGCAGCGAATAGCGGTCCTGCAGGCGCTGTTCATTGCGCGGCGGACGCTCGCTGTGCAGGTCGCTGCGCAGGCGCGCGGCGATGCGGCCCTGGCCCGGGTGCGGCTTGGCCGCGAACAGGGTTTCGTCGAAGTGGTGCGCGTTGCCGTCGCTGGCCAGCACGTTGAACGCGGTCAGGCGCGTGGCCATGCGCGCCAGGTAATCGGCGCGCTGCCAGGCCAGGCAGGCCAGGCCGGTCATCACCGCGGTGCCGTTCATGATCGCCAGGCCTTCCTTTGGCCGCAGCTTCAGCGGGGTCATGCCGATCTTCGCCAGCACCGGGCCGGCCGGTTGCACCTGGCCTTCGAACAGTACCTCGCGCTCACCGCACAGCACCGCGGCCACGTACGACAGCGGGGTCAGGTCGCCACTGGCGCCCACCGAGCCTTCGGCCGGAATCATCGGCAGCACGTCGTGCTGCAGCAGCGTGGCCAGGCCTTCCAGCAGCGGCACGCTGACGCCGGACATGCCGCGCACCAGCGACGCCAGGCGCGCCGCCAGCACCGCACGGGTCTCGACCGGGTCCAGGTAACGGCCCAGGCCGCAGCCGTGGTAGGTGTACAGGTGGTGCGGCAGCTCGGCCACCAGCGCCGGCGGAATATTCACCGTGCACGAGTCGCCATAGCCGGTGGTTACACCGTAGATCACGCCGTCCTCGCGCAGCAGGCGGTCGAGGAAGTCGGCACCGCGCTGGATGTGCGCGCGGAACGCCGGCGCGTCGCTCAGTGCGGCCTCGCACTGGCGCTTGGCCAGGGCAACCACGTCTTCGATGGTCAACGGTGCATCGCCAAAGCGGCACACGGGTACGGCGTCAGTCGTCATGCGGAGCCTGATCCCAGAAGGGGAAGAAATTGAACCAGTCCAACGGGGACTGGATGACCTGGAGTTCCAGCCAGCGCGCGAAGCGCTGTGCCTGTTCGGCCAGTGCCGCGTCGCGTGAGCCACGCGGCAGCACGATGCGTTCGGCGAACTGTTCAAACGCCACGCGATAGCCCTCGCCCTGGTGCAGGCAGGCCATGGTGTAGACCGGGCAACCCAGCGCGGCAGCGAGTACATAGGCGCCGATCGGGAACGGCGCGCGGTGGCCAAGGAAATCGGCGGTGACGCTGCGGCCGCCCTGCACCGGCGTGCGGTCGCCGACGATGGCGACGAAGCCACCCGCCGCCACGCGCTCGGCCAGCATCATCGCCGTGGCCGGGCCCATTTCGGTTACCTGCACCAGTTCCACCGCCGCCAGCGGGTCCAACCGCTGCAGCAGGCGGTTGAAGCGCTGCGCATGCGCGGTGTGCACCAGCACGGTGATGCGGAACCCCGGCACCTGTTCGGCCAGCACCTGGCACAGTTCCAGGCAGCCGATGTGCGCGGTCAGGATCAGCCCGCCTTCGCGGCGCGCGATCTTTTCAAGCACCAGGTCGCGATGCAGGTGGATGCGCTCGGCCGGATAGCGCCCGCCCAGGCCGAGGATCTTGTCCAGCATCGTGTCGGCGAAGGCGAAGAAGTGGCGCAGGCTGTCGCGCCGGGTCGGCGCACGGCCGAGCGCGCCGCTGTGTGCCTGCAACCGCTGCAGGTACTGCATCGAGGCCTGGCGACCGACGCGGTTGCCCAGCCAATGGCAGGCCACCACCGGCCACACGCACAGGCGGAACGGCCAGCGCCCGAACCAGCGGTGCACCCAGCACAGGAACAGCACGCCGGCCACCGACGTGGATTCGCCGATGTCGGCCCAGTGTGGGGCGCCCTGCGCGGCCGCCATCTCAGCACTGCCCCCGCAGGCGGCGCCACAACAGGCGTGGTGCGCGCCAGAGCATGCCGAAGAACAGGCGGGTATGCATGCGGCTGATGCGCACGTTGTCGCGCCACACATCGAAGTGCGACACCCCATCGGCGGGATAGGTCACGCGCGTGGCCAGGTGCTCGACCGGCAGCTGTCGCCAGTACAGGCGCACCATCACTTCGGTATCGAAATCCATGCGGCGGCCGATGGTCTCTTCACCGATCAGGCGCAGCACCGGCGGCAGTGGGTACACGCGGAAGCCGCACATGGTGTCGCGCAGGTGCAGCGACAGCGTGTTGATCCAGACCCAGATGTGGGTGGCGTAGCGGCCGTACAGGCGCGCCTTCGGAACACTGGCGTCGTAGGCCGGAATGCCACAGATCACCGCACCCGGGTGCGCGCGCGCCGCCTCGATGAAGCGCGGCAGGTCGGCGGTATCGTGCTGGCCGTCGGCGTCGATCTGCAGCACGTGGCTGTAGCCACGCGCAGCGGCTTCGGCGAAACCGGCCAGCATCGCCCCACCCTTGCCCTGGTTGACGTCCAGGCGCAGCAGGTCGACGCCGTGGCGCTGCGCCAGCGAGCGCAGCACCGCCGCGCACGCCTCATGCGAACCATCATCGACCAGCAGGCACGGAAGGCCGGCGGCCTGCACGCCGTCGACCACCGCCGCGATGGCGTGCTCGTGGTCGTAGACGGGGATCACCACCAGTGGCGCGAACGCGGCACCGGCAACGGCCGGGTCAGTCCGCATCGGCGAAAACCACCTTGCCGCTGGCGTGCACACCGTGGCTGGAGGTGTAGCGGAAGGCCAGCACATTGCGCGTGGCATCCCAGTCCAGCTGCAGTGTCAGCTCATCACCCGGGCGGGCCACGTGCTGGAACTTCACCGCATCCATGCGCAGGAATCCGGCCGGCATGTTGAACGCCTGGCGGCCAAAACGCACGGCCCAGTCCAGCTGCGCCACGCCGGGCAGGATCGCCGCCTGCGGGAAATGGCCCTGGAACGGCCGCAGCGCCGGGTCGAGGGTCATGCGCAGGGTGGCGCTTGCAGCGTCGCGGTGCTCCCATGCTGGCACCGGCATCAGCGGCTGGAACAGCGCCGCCAGCGCCGCCTGGGTGACCTTGCCCTGTGCGTTGATCGGCAGCGCCGGCACCAGGCGCCAGCGGCGCGGCCGGGTGACCGCGTCATGTGCCTGTGCCAGGCGCGCACCAAGGCGCTGGCCCAGCGCGCGGCGCGCGGCGTCACCGCCCTCCAGCAGTGCCAGGTCGGCCGGTACCACCACAGCTGCCAGCTGCTCGCGCTGGCCGGACAGGACCAGCACGCGCACGTCGTCCACTTCGGCGTCTTCGCGCAGCGCGCGTTCCAGCGCATCCAGCGAAACGCGGCGCTCTTCGATCTTGACGATGCGGTCGGCACGGCCCAACAGGCGGAAGCGGCCGTCGGCCAACGCTTCCACGCGGTCCTGGGTGCGCCACCAGTCGAGGGTTTCCAGATGCGCCGAGGCGACGGCCAGGCAGCCATCCTCGATGCGCCACCGCACACCCGGCAGCGGCTGCCACGGCGGCAGGTCGGTGTCCCAGCGGCGCCAGGCGATACCACCGGTCTCGCTGCTGCCGTAAACCTCGGTCGGTGCCACGCCCAGCCACTGCCGTACCTGGCGTGCGGCTTCTTCGGGCAGTGGGCCACCGGAGGAGAACACCGCGCGCAGGCGGCCGTGCAGGCTGGCCCAGTCGAGCTGTTCAGGCAGGCGCTTGAGATGGGCTGGCGTCGCCACCAGCACCGTATCGGTACCGGCCAGCGCGCCCACCAGGTCTTCGTGGAAGAACCGGCGCGGATGGATCAGGCGGCCGGCGGCCAGCGGCCACAGCACGCGGAACAGCAGGCCGTAGATGTGCTGGTGGGACACCGTGCCATGCACCTGCACGCCCTCCAGCTGCGTGCCGAACGCAGCCTGCAGCGCATCCACCTCGCGCGCCAGCTGGTCCATGCGCTTGTTGATCGCACTGGGTTGGCCGGTGCTGCCGGAGGTGAACACGCACAGCTCGCAGGCACGCTCGTCCAGCACCTGCAGTTCGCCGTCCACGCCAACAGTGGGGGCAACCAGCGGGCGGTAGTCGGCGGAAACATCACCGGCGAAACCGCTCACCTGTGGCTGCAGTGCCTGCAGTGTGGCCGGCAGGTTGTCGGCAGCCAGGAACACCCGCTTACCGGCATGCCAGGCGCCGAACAGTGCCGCAGCGAAGGCCACGGCGTCATCGAAGTACAGGGCCCAGTCGCGGCCATCGGCAGCAGCAAAGGCCGCACGCCAGGCCAGCACCCGCTGGCGGAAGCGGGCATGATCGATCAGCTCGCCATCGCAGAGGCCGATGCTGCGCTGCGGCTGCGGGTCCACCAGCAGCCGGTCCAGGGCAATCCACTCAGCCATGGGCGTGCGCTGCCTTGACCCGACGCCGCACCAGCCACTCACCTGCAAACAACACGCCCATCATCACGTACGCCAACAATCCGTTGTAGAGCATCCAGACCCGGTCCGACGCGTAAAGCGCGGTCAGCAGGGCCAGACTGCCGTTGAGAACGAAGAAGCCACACCACACCTGGGTGACGCGGCGGGTATAGGCCACCGCGAACGCTGGCAGGTCCGGCTCCTGCAACCGCGCCAGGCGTTCCACCAGCGGCGGGCCGAAGCGCAGGCTGGTACCGAACACCGTCAGCATCACCACGTTGACCAACGCCGGGTACAGCTTCAGCGGCAGGGCCTGGTTGAGCACGGTGGCCAGCACGGCCAGCAGGCCGGTACCCGCGGCGGCGGCCCACCACAGCGGCTGGCGCGTACTCAGCGCACGCAGCAGGGCCAGGGTGAACAGCAGCAGCGACAGCCAGCGTGGCTCGAAACGGCCCATCGCCAGGTACACCAGCACCGGGCAGGCCAGCGAGATCGCAGCCACCACGAACGTGCGTGCGCGTGCCATGGCGGAGCCGCCGGCGCTGCGGTCAGGCGGCTGCCTGGTCCGGCAGCAGCCCGTGCACGACATCGACGATGTCCTGTACGGTGCGCACGGCCTTGAACGCTTCCGGCTGCAGGTTGCGGCCAAGCAGCGGCTTGAGCTGCACGATCAGGTCGACCGCATCGATGCTGTCGATGTCCAGGTCGTCGTACAGGCGGGCCTCGGGGGTGATCCGGGCGGTTTCGATCTCGAAGCTGTCGGTCAGGATGCTGACGATGCGTTCGAACAGTTCATTCTTGGTCATGGCAATTCCTGGCGCCGTTACGACTGGCGGGCGGCGACGAACTCGCCGAGCGCGCGCACGCTGGAGAAATGGCGACGGGTTTCTTCCGAATCGGCCGAGAGGCTGACACCGTACTTCTTCTGCAGCGCCAGGCCCAGCTCCAGCGCGTCGATCGAATCCAGGCCGAGGCCCTCGACGAACAGCGGCGCGGTCGGATCGATGTCCTCCGGCGTGATGTCCTCCAGCGAAAGGGAGGAAATGATCAATTCCTTGATCTCGTGCTCAAGTGCTTGCACGGGGCGGCTCTCCAGACAGGTCGAAATAACGAGAAAGGTGCTCGGTAACGCGGCGTGCCGCCAAGGCATCCCCCCTTGGCGAGTCGTCTTCGGCCAAGAAAGGCGCGATCGGGATATCTTCGCCGATCTGCAGCCGAACGTGAAAGCGACGTGAGGGGACACGATACCACTTCTGCCCCTTGGTCAGGGTTGGCGGGGTGCAGGTGATCCGCACCGGGGTGATGTCCAGGCGGCCGCGCACGGCGATGTTGGCCGCGCCCCGCTGCAGGCGCGGCGGCTGTCCGGGCACGCTGCGGGTGCCTTCCGGGAAGATGACCAGGGTGCCGCCGGCCTGCACCGCTGCTACACAGTCGTCCACCAGGCCAGCGCCATCATCGTTGGAGATGTAGCCGGCCGCCCGCACCGGACCACGCATGAACGGGTTGCAGGCCACGGCCCGCTTGACCACGCAATCGGCGTTGGGCAGCAACGAAATCAGGCAGACCACGTCGATCAGGGTGGGGTGATTGGCCAGAACCAGCAAACCGTCGCGCTGCAGGCGTTCCCGGCCTTCGATCTGCAGGGTCATCACCCCCAGCCGGCACATCAGCCGGACATGGCTGGCAAAGGCGGCCTGGACCACGCGCCGGGCGCGCCGGCGACGCGCCACCGGGTCGCGCATCAGCAGCAGTACCGGCATCACCAGAACGCCGAGCAGCAGCCCGCCCAGGCCAAATGCGACGAAACTGAGACCGGTGCCAAACACCCGCCAGGCATGGTCGAGGCGGCGCAGCAGCTCAGCCACGGCGTCTCCAGCACCAGCGCTGGCCGTGGGCCACGTGTTCCACTGCCGGCGCGCCGGACAACAGGAACCGGTGCAGGTCCAGCGCATGCGGCAGCAGGCCGGGCGGCGTGCTGGCCTGGCCGGCGGCCGGCTGCCACTGCAGCGACAGCGTCGGCCGGCCCTCTGCCGGGGCGGTCATGCGCCAGCACCATGCAAAGAACGGGTCGGGTTCGTCGGCGAACGTCGCGTAAATTTCAGGAAGCGGAGATTCGTAGACCACCACCCGCACCTCGCGGGCGCCATCGGCCAGCAGGCCGACAGCCTCCAGGCACGCGGCCTCGACCGTGGCCTGGCCGGCAGCCAATGCCAGGTAGTTGCCGCGGTGGCCGCGGGCGATGGAGTACAGCGCGGCGATCGCGTTGTGCACGGACAGGCCGAATCCGGTCGGCGACAACGGCTGGTCGCTGACCAGCGCGCCCAGCAGGTCCATCGAACGGGCCACGTCGCCGTGGCGGCTGGCGAACACCAGCGGCACGTCACTGTCGGCACCCTTTCCGTCCTCGCACCAGCACGCGGCCTGGATCGCCATGCGGCCCAACCGCTCGATGCGCCGTCGCTGCATTGCCGGAACCTCCGCCAGTGCCGGCGTATCCCCGCCATGCGGCAGGTACGGCGCATCGGCCCAGCCCAGCCACTGGCTACGCTCGCTCAGGCCGGGCGCCCACGCAGCCCAGTCGACGATGGAGAATTCAATCATTTAGCGTTGGTGCTTCAACGGGAGAACGATAGGCACGAGCCATTACGGCGACGCGCGGCGGCCCCCATTCCTGCAGCCGTGCGTCCGTCCAGGACGTCGCCGGCTGCCCCCCTGGCCGCCGGAAAGGAGCGCACGCTAGCACGTCCCGCGCAGGGTGTGCAGGTTTCACATTCCCCAACGCGGGGCCTGGCAACAGCCGGCCCCGTCTTCAATCGATCAGTGGTAACCGGTGTCGGCGTGCACCTTGCCGCGGAATACCCGATAGGACCAGGCCGTATAGCCGAGGATGACCGGCAACAGAATGACCAGCCCAACCAGCGTGAAGCCCAGCGACGACGCAGGCGCGGCGGCCTGCCACAGGGTCATCGACGGTGGCAGCAGATAAGGCCACATGCCCAGCACCAGGCCGAGGAAGCCGAGCACGAACAGGGCCAGGCTGAGCAGGAACGGCGGCAGGTCACGGCGCGGGTGGGTGGCACTGCGCCACAGCGCAGCCGCCACCGCCAGGGTCAGCAGCGGCACCGGCGAGAGCCACCAGAAGTTGCCGTCGCTGAACCAGCGCGCCATCAGCCGCGAATCGAGGAACGGCAGCCAGCTGCTGACCAGGCCCATCGCCGCGATCACCGCCACCACCAGCGGGCGGGTCATCTGCCGCGCCAGCGCCTGCACGCGCCCTTCGGTCTTCAGGATCAGCCAGGTGCTGCCCAGCAGCGCATAGCCGGCCACCAGCGCGGCACCGGTCAACATCGCGAACGGGCTGAACCAGGCGAACGGGCCCCCCTGATAGACACCGTCCACCAGCGGGATGCCCTGCACCAGGGTGCCGAGGATCACGCCCTGGGCGAAGGTCGCCAGCAGCGAACCGAGGCCGAACGCCACGCTCCACAACCGGCGCGAACGATGCGCCTTGAAGCGGAACTCGAACGCCACGCCGCGGAACACCAGCGCCACCACCAGCAGCAGCACCGGCAGGTACAGCGCCGACAGCAGCACCGCATAGGCCTCCGGGAACGCCGCCAGCAGGCCGGCGCCACCGAGCACCAGCCAGGTCTCGTTGCCGTCCCAGATCGGGGCGGCGGTGTTCATCATCAGGTCCAGCTGTTCCTCGTCCTCGGCAAACGGGGCGAGGATGCCGATGCCGAGCACGAAGCCGTCCAGCACCACGTACATCAGCACGCCGAAGCCGATCACCGCGAACCATGCCACCGGCAGCCAGGTCATCAGGTCCATGTCAGCGCTCCTCCAGCGGTTCGTCGGCGGCCGACAGCGGGCGTGCCGGGGTGTGGCTGCCGTGGTCCAGCGATGGCCCTTCGGCATACGGCTGCGGTCCATGGCGCAGGATCTTCACCAGGTACCAGATGCCCCAGCCGAACACGAACGCGTAGCCGACCACATAGACGCCCAGCGACAGCGCCGTCATCCACGCGCTCTGCGGGCCCGCCGCATCAGCGGTGCGCAGCACGCCGTACACCACCCACGGCTGGCGCCCCATCTCGGTAACGAACCAACCCGACAGCAGCGCGATGAAACCGCTGGGCAGCATCCAGTTCCAGCCACGCAGCAGCCACGGCGAATCCAGCAGCTTCCTCCGCCACAACTGGAAGGCCGACACCCAGGCCAGCAGCAGCATCAGCGTGCCCAGCCCAACCATGATGCGGAAGGCGAAGAACACCGGCGTCACCGGCGGCCGCTCGCTGGCGGGCACCGAGGTAAGAGGATCGAAGGTGCCGTCCAGGCTGTGGGTGAGAATCACGCTGCCCAGCTTCGGGATGGCAACTTCGAAATCGTTGCGCTCTTCCTTCTCGTTCGGCAGCGCGAACACCACCAGCGGCACGCCCTCGCCTTCCCTGGTTTCATGCCAATGCGCTTCCATCGCCGCGATCTTCATCGGCTGATGCTTGAGCGTGTTCAGGCCGTGCATGTCGCCGACGAAGATCTGCACCGGCACGGTCAGTGCGGCGAACGCCACCGCCGCGACCAGCATGCGACGCCCCGCTTCCACGTGCGTGCCCTTGCGCAGGTACCACGCGCCCACGCCACCGATCACGAAACAGGTGGTGATGAACGAGCCCAGCGCCATGTGCGCCAGGCGATAGGGGAACGAAGGGTTGAACACCACCTGCCACCAGTCCACCGGATGCACGATGCCGTTGACCATCTCGTAGTCGGCCGGTGTATGCAGCCAGCTGTTGGACGACAGGATCCAGAACGTGGAGAACAGCGTGCCCAGCGCCACCATGCAGGTGGAGAAGAAGTGCAGGCGCGGCGAGACCCGGCCCCAGCCGAACATCATCACGCCGAGGAAACTGGCTTCCAGGAAGAACGCGGTCAGCACCTCATAGGTCAGCAGCGGGCCGATGACCGTGCCGGCCACCTCGCTCAGCCGTGGCCAGTTGGTTCCGAACTGGAAGGCCATGACGATGCCGCTGACCACGCCCATGCCGAACGACACCGCGAAGATCTTCTGCCAGAAGAAATACAGCTCGCGCCACACGGGCAGCTTCGTGCGCAGCCAGCGCCATTCGATGAAGGCCAGCCAGCTGGCCGTACCGATGGTGAAGGCAGGGAACAACACGTGGAAACTGATGACGAATCCGAACTGGATCCGGGACAACAACAACGCGTCCAAGGGACGCCTCCTGCCTGTGACCGGTGGGATACCGGACCACTTTAGGGGGATTTCGTTAAGGTGGGATGCGACCGGGTGACGCGCTGCTTCACTTTGTCGCAGGTGAAGCAGGGTGACAGGATGAATGGGCTACAGGGGCTTCAGCAAGGTCAAGGGCGGCTCCTTGGCGATTCGCAGGGCCCGGGGTACCAGTGCGGTCAAGCAGGCCGCCATCACCAGCACGACAGCGCTCGATATCGAGAACCACGGTGAACCTGTGATGCCGTCCTGCGGCGACCCTACCCACTGCAACGACAACGCGCCGAGCAGGGTACCCAGCGTGGTGAACACTGAAACCTCGAACATGATTTCGGCAAAGATCACGGATCCGCGAGCACCCAATGTCCGTCGAACCCCAATGGAGTGCCGGCGCTGATCAAGCCATGCACCTACAACTCCGGAAACTCCGGCCATCAGCACACCGAGAACAACGGCCGTCATGACCGCGAGCACGGTCGTAGCGAAGCGATCAGCTTTGACGTAGGCGTCGCGATATCCCGCCAGCGTCTCGACACCGGCTGGATTCACGATCCGATAAGGGCGCTGCAGCGCATCGCCAATGCGATCAAGCGAAGAACGATCAACCTCCGACCTCCACTTCACCAGATAATAGCGACTGGCGCCCATGGGAAGGCCTGGAAGCAGCGCCCACTGCGAGTCCCGCTCATTGCCTCCTGGTGCCGGTCCAGCAACAGACGCAAATACGCCCACGATGACCCGGCTGCTGCCGGGGCCGAAATACAGGTGCCGGCCAACAGCACTCTCCGTTCCGAACAGACGAGCAGCCAGCGCTTCGCTGATCAGCACTACCGGAACACCTTCAGCCATGTCGTCCTCTGTGGCATCCCGTCCCAGGACGATTCCCGCGCCCAACATCGCCAGCAAGCCAGAGCTTGCAGTTGCCACGGGAATGCGATCACATCCAGCTACGTCTGTCGTGCCCGCGTTCATCGAGTACGCCATGGCTGACTCACTGGTGCATACGCCGTATCGATGGGCTCTTCCCCCGAACGGAACAGCGTCGCTCACAACCGTGTCCTGAACACCGGGCAGCCGGATCGCAGACAGGTCTGCCCGCAGCACTGCTGCATCCGCGCCGTCTTCGACATCCGAGACCCTGACCACACCAATCGACCCTGCCTCCCGGATGCTCCCGGTGTTCAATCTGGCGAAGCTGTCCAGCGCGGATTGCAGTGCGAACGCACATGCCAGGCCTGCAAGCGCTGCCTGGACTGCAAGCAGTGCGGCACTTCCCAAGTGTCGTCGGGTCTCCCTCATCGAGTCGAACATTTCAGGCAGCCCCCTTCGCGAAGGCACTCGACAGGGAGCTGACCCTGCAGATTTCAAACGATGGGACCAATGAACAGAGCAACGTCGTGACGACTCCCAGGCCAGCGGCCATCAGCATTGCCCCAGCATGCATCGCCGTTATCGCGCTGGGCAGAACGTCTCCCGCAGCAACCAACCGGATTCCCAGCGTATAGGTGACGACAGCGAGCGCACTGCTTGCGGCTCCTGCCGCGATGGATTCCCACATGAGCTGGATGAACACGTCCCGGCGTCGCGCACCCAGTGCACGTCGTATCGCGAGCTCCCGCCGACGGCGCCCCAGGCTGAAGCTCAGCAGCGCCGCCGCGTTGACGATGCACACACCGAGAAGGATCAGTGACAGCCGAAGCTGCATCCTGGCCCGCTCCGGAACCAATCCCAGCCTGTCCAGCCAATCCATCAACGGCCAGAGTGCCACCTGCTGGGTGCCTGGTTCGATCCGAAGGCCCTTTGCCTGCGCATAGGCATTCAGACTCGCGCGGTAGGCGGCGACATCATCTGCGGTGGGCAGCCACGCCCAAAGTTGAAGCCATGAAACGTTTGCCCCTGCAAGATCCGTGTCCTGGTCCCCCCCCCAGATCGCCGTACCGTCCACAACAGTCAGCTTGTCTGCGATTGCGGTTTCAACCGGCAGGTAGATCTCGTCAGGTTCCACAAACGGCCGGCGTGTGAGATCTCCCTGAAACATCGGCACCGGATGCCAATCCTCCGCGACACCCACAACGGTATAGGTGCGTCTGCCCAGTTCCAACGGATGGCCAACGCAGTCCTGCGCACACTCGCGCTCGGCGAGCGCACGCGACAGGACCACTATCCGACTCGCAGCATGCCCCTCCTCAGCGGTCCATGCCCGCCCTTGAACAACGGCAATGCCAAGGACACTGAAGACTTCAGACGTGGCGAACCTCGCACGCAGCCTTGCGCTGAACTCTCCCGGCCGGGAGAGCGTCACCGCCCCCCCCGCCATTGCTGCCTGCTTCCACGCCCGGCCCTGGTTCAGAAGCACCTTCGCGTCTGGCCAGGTCAGTGCCTGGCCCGGATCCGGCGAACCCCTGCGCAGTGCATCTGGACGCGCGTCAAGGTACGGGCGGAACAATGCCGAGCTCCGGCCTGGCGCGGGATCCGACGATGCCTGGAGAACAATGGAGAGCATCACGGTCGTGATCCCTACCCCTGCACCCAGCATGAGAGCGATTGTCAGATGAGTGCCGATTCGTTGCTTGAATCGAATCAACGACATCTTGATGTAATAACTATGCACCTACCCTCCTTGGCCCTTGCAGAGCCCTCAACTTCAACTCGACGGAACTCCACGTAGAAGAAGTTGCTCTCTTTCTCTTAGCTCACCTACTCCAGCCATGTATGGACTGCAGGCGCAGAAGGTCAGGTTTTCGTCCTCTTGGTACACTAGGATCTCGCCCATCCTGCTGTCGAACAGTTCCCGGCATGCGCATACGAGAGCGGGAAAAGCCCCAAGATCCGCCTTGGGTCGCCCCCTTGGGAAACTCAGTGCGAACGCTTCTCCGTGATAACTACATATGATTGGGATGCCTTGCGGCTGTTCGACGAAAAATGGATGCCACTGCTGCTCCCCTTCTGCGACATCAGAATCACCATTCCACCGGAAGTAGGACCAGACTGACTTCTGTACGAATTTTTCCAGATGCGACATATCGGGCATTCGATGACCGAACCCAAAAGCGAACCGTGGCGTTTTGATGTCTTGGATACGCTCGGAAAGAAGCTTCCACTGCACATTCAGGGGGAGAAGTGATCTACTCACTCCGCGAGGGCCAATTCCGTGTGCAAGTGCGTGCGCTCGCGACAGAACCGAACCCAAAGCCATGTGTGCCCAGTTCTCATGCAGACCGAACGCACGAAGACGCTTTCCAATCTCGGTGCAAGAGAGATCGAAGACTCTGTTGATGATGTAGGCGGACCGCATGCTAGGAACCGATTCTTCCACTACAGGTTCAATGATCTCAGCCTCCTGAACGCACCAACTTCGAGTCAGCTCATCCAGATGGATCACACTCACACCCTGAACATTTCTCAGCACGGCTGCGACTACGTCTTCCGGATCGGAGTGGATAACAATGGTTGGAATCTTCATGCCACGCTCTCCAGCATTTCCCTTGGCACTCTTTGGCTGTACTCGGCCCTGATCTCCTCCTGAATGTCATCCACGACCGTCATCAGTTGCAGCGAGGCGGGTGACTCCAGTACGAATAGCGTCGATATCTTCCGTTCTATGAAAAATCCGCCTGCCACGTGCATCAGTCGTCGCTTCATTCTCCTCCCGGCTTCTTCTCCAATCCCAGCACCGAGACCAACCAACCTCCCGAGAAGATGATGGATGGCGTAGTAAACAAAGACCGCGTGCGCCAGTGAATGGTTCGGGATGAAGTTACCTGACCATGGTGAAACCGGGCGAACTCTGATTGCACCTGACATGAACTTCCCATGCACCTCTTCATAGGCGGAGAGGTACGAGTGGATGGACTCATGCAGAATTGCCTCTGCACAGATATCCACAGTCATTTCCGGCCTGTGGACATTGAGGATTCGGATACAACCTGCATGAATCGGCCGATACTCGGATCCAAGATTCAGAGGTGACTCCTGATCACCCCACTCGATCGACTTCCTCACGAGCACACGCCTTGTGAATGTTCGAATCAGGAGACCCAGATGTGGAGTGGCTTCGTCCACCAGCCTTATGGCTGCTTCCAGCTTCTCTTGGATTACGGCAAGCTCTTCTGATGAGATGCTCAGGAATGGATTGCAGAACGTTCCGCTCTCTGGCTCGTGTCGACGCGCCAGCCCACTATCCACGTCCAGAGCGATCACACCTCCCACCTTTGCGCGCTCGACCTTCTCTAATCCGGATTCATGCCGCCTGACCACCCACTCCCCAAGGGGGCTTTCAACTCCCTCCCCTTGGTGACGTTCGCCCATTTCGTTATGGATGGGAGCAACTGGACACTCCGCCATTGCGGCGAGATGAAGCGCTTCGATGGTCGTGACAGGCCTTCCATCTGTATCTTCATGGGAGGCTCCACCTGGATCATCCATGAATCCGGAAACCCACGGGGAGCCAAGCAACCTTCTTCTCGCCGCTGGATCCAACTGCTTGAATGTCCTTTCAAAACTCTCAACACGCTCTTGATTCTCAAGTCGCTCATCCCTGAATTTTGAAAGAGCCTCACCCAAACGACGCGGAGTCATTTCAAACCATGCGTCCAGCAGCACCGAGCAAACGTCAACCGTTCTGCATGGATCTTCAATTGCTCTCCTGAGATCCTCTATGGAAGTTCTCATCAACCTCTCCTTGGTGACGGACGGCCACCCCCAATGGGCGACCGTCCGCGTTCTTAGACGTTGAACTTCTGGGCGTCAGGAATTGCGTGCGCAAACTGGAGCTCTTCTGCATCACCTGACGAGTAGTGACCGCAGTGGGTACCACCGCTTGAGTAGTTGGTACATTGAACACCCGCGATCTCGTTGTCGGCGGCTTCTTCTTGCAACTCCGCCCCACTGACGAGAGTAATGTACAGCACAGAGGCGTTCTGGATCTGCGTGAGATCGTTGGACGCACTTCCCTGCGACGCAGATGCGATTCCGGATAGACCAAGCATTGCAATGAGTGCCGGAGGAAGAAGCACGGACTTGCAGATCTTCGACATTATTCAGCTCCTTTGAAGTTGATACTGCTGGATATGGCCGTGAGCTTGCGCGGCTCCTGGCCAGCGTCAGCGATTGCTGACGATTTAGACTTTTCCAGCAGAGTCATCGACATCAATAGCAGCAGATTCCTTTGCAACCATCCTCAGTGCGGAGATCTTCTCGTAGCGTCTGGAGATGACGCAATCCGTCGGATGCAGGGGATTCTCCGAATCAGCGACATTGGGAATGGCGGAGGAAAATTCACGCCGGATACGACTGACAATCGATTAATTCCAGAAGTACCAGACAGCCCCCGCCACCAACGCTCCCAGCAACACCACCTGCACCACCACATAGCCCACGCCACTGTCGCTCGACTCAGCGGCAATGCGCTTCTGCAGCGCCTCGCTCACATCCGGTGTTGCGTCCTGCTGCGCCTGCTCACGCAATGCCTGCACCAGCGCGCGCTTTTCCGCATCGCGAGGGTCGGTCGGTGGGTTCACAGCAGCTCTCCGGCGGTGGCATGCCGCGTCAGTTCCTGCTTCAGGACCTGGCGCGCGCGGTGCAGGTGGCTCTTGATGGTACCGCGTGCCAGCCCGGTCACCTGTTCGATCTCGGCCAGATCGAAATCCTCCAGGTAGTGCAGGCCGACGATCAGGCGCTGCGGTGCACTCAGCCGTTCCAGTGCCGCGCCGAGCTGACGACCGGCCTGCAGCGCCTCGCTCAACTCGGCCGGTCCGGGGCCTTCATCGCCGATCCCCAGTTCCTCCGGCACCTCCACCGCCACCATCCATTGCGCCTCCAACCGCCGCCGGCGCAGGTGCTGCAGTGCAGTGGTGTAGGCGACCCGGGAAACCCAGGTGCGCAGCGAGGATTCAAAACGGAACCGGTGCAGCTGGCGGAACACGGCCAGGAAGGTTTCCTGCAGCAGGTCAGCGACCTGGTCGCGGTCGCCCACCATGCGTCCGATCACATGCGCGCAGGTGCGCTGGTGGGTCTCCACCAGCTGCGCGAAGGCCGACTGCGAGCCATCGATGATGGCCCGCACCAGGGCCTGGTCCGCGTCCAGCGGTTCGGCGGGGGCTGCCGTCGCCGCTGCATCGTGGCGGCGACGGCCCCGCAGTGCCGACAACGCTTCGCCGAGCAGGCTCATCCGCGGGGCGCCCCCTGTGCCCGTGGCATGTCCTGGCTCAGCCCTTGCGTGCGGCAGGACGGGTGAAGTGCCAGGCCAGCAGCTGGCCGAGGCCGGCACTGCCGACCAGCGCGGCAGCGGCACCAAAGGTCAGGTCACGGACACCGATGGCTTCCAGCAGGGCCATGGCCAAGGCCAGGCAGACCAGGCTGATGCCCCAGCGCAGCGCGCCCTGGCGGCGGCGCTCCTCTTCCAGCACCGCCAGCGAGCGGATCACCTCCTCCGGCACGTGCGGGGCCACCAGCTTGCTGCGCGCGCGGGCATCGGCAATGGCATGGATCGCGTAGGCGATGCAGATGAAGAGGGTGATCGGGATCAGTTCCTGCATGGTCGGGCTCCTGTTCGGTGGATGATGCGGGTTCAGGAGAATGGATGCGTGGCCACGGCAACCGGTTGCAGCATTTTGCCGATTCCGCTGCCATGACCTGTGGCCCCTGCTCCGGGCCCGGACGGCTGCTACCCTTGCCCGGTTTCCCCTTCCGGTGCCGTCCGCCCATGTCCCGAGTGCTGCCCCTGTCCCTCCTGCTGTCGGCCGTGCTGGCCGCACCGGCCGCGCATGCTGCGCCCACGCCGATCACCATCGAACAGGCCATGGCCGACCCGGACTGGATCGGCCCGCCGGTCGAGAAGGCCTGGTGGTCGTGGAACAGCCAGCAGGTGGAGTACCAGCTCAAGCGCAACGGCAGCCCGGTGCGCGATACCTTCCGCCAGCCGGTGGCCGGTGGCGTGGCCGCGCAGGTGGCCGATGACCAGCGCGGCACCCTGGACGTGGCCGAGCCGGTCTACGACCGCAGCCGCAGCCGCAGCGCCTTCGTCCGCAATGGCGATGTGTTCGTGCGCGACCTGCGCAGTGGCGCGCTGACCCAGCTGACCCGCAGCAACGAGCGCGCGGGCAACGTGAACTTCGCCGCCGACAACGGCGTGATCTGGCGCGTCGGCCAGAACTGGTTCCACTGGACCGCCGCCAGCGGCGTGCAGCAGGTGGCCAGCCTGAAGGCCGAGAAGGACCCGCGCACGGCGCCGAAGGCCGACGTGCTGCGCGACCAGCAGCTGCGCACGCTGGAAACCCTGCGCCGCGACCGCGACCAGCGCGAAGCCCTGAAGGACCAGGACCAGCGCTGGCGCCAGGCCGACCCGACCCGCGCACCGGGCCCGGTGTATCTGGGCGCCGACGTGGAGATCGGTGACAGCGTGCTGTCGCCCGACCTGACCCACCTGATCGTGGTGACCAAGCCGAAGGACTTCGATGATGGCCGCGGCGGCAAGATGCCGCTGTACGTGACCGAGTCGGGCTACGAGGAAACCGAGGACACCCGCACCCGCGTCGGCCGCAACGGCTTCGAACCGCACACCCTGTGGTACGTGGACGTGCGCACCGGCAAGGCCGAGAAGGTCTCGCTGGCTGGCCTGCCGGGCATCAGCACCGACCCGCTGGCCGAACTGCGCCGCAAGGCCGGCAAGGACGCGCTGAAGGGCGAACGCAGCGTGCAGGTGATGAGCGACTTCATGGGCGGCGGCATCCGCTGGAGCGCCGACGGCCAGCAGGCCGCAGTGATGCTGCGTGCCAACGACAACAAGGACCGCTGGATCATCAGCGTCAACGCTGCCGACGGCCGCGTGCAGAACCGCCACCGCCTGACCGACAACGCCTGGATCAACTGGGGCTTCAACGATTTCGGCTGGATGGCCGATGGCCGCACGCTGTGGCTGCTGTCCGAGGAATCCGGCTTCTCGCACCTGTACACCCAGGCCGGCACCGCAAAGCCGCAGGCGCTGACCAGCGGCAAGTGGGAAACCTCGGCGCCGGTACCGTCGGCCGATGGCAAGGGCTTCTACTTCCTGTGCAACCAGCAGGCCCCGCATGACTATGAAGTCTGCGCGGTCGATACCGGCAGCCGCCAGGTGCGCGAGCTGACCAGCCTGAACGGCGTGGAAGACTTCTCACTGTCGCCGGACGGCCAGCAGCTGCTGGTGCGCTACTCCGGTGCCTGCCTGCCGCCGCAGCTGGCCGTGCTGCCCAGTGCCGGTGGCCAGGCGCGCGTACTGACCGACACCCGCACCGCCGACTACAAGGCACGCCAGTGGATCCAGCCGAAGCTGGTGGCGGTACCGTCCAAGCACGGTGCCGGCGTGGTCTGGGCCAAGTACTACGAGCCGGAAAACAAGGAACCGGGGAAGAAGTACCCGATCGTGATGTTCGTGCACGGCGCCGGCTACCTGCAGAACGTGCACCAGCGCTACCCGGCCTACTTCCGCGAGCAGATGTTCCACAACCTGCTGGTGCAGAAGGGCTACATCGTGCTGGACATGGATTACCGCGGCAGCGAGGGCTACGGCCGCGACTGGCGTACGGCGATCTATCGCAACATGGGCCACCCGGAACTGGAAGACTACAAGGACGGCCTGGACTGGCTGGTCGACACCCAGCAGGGTGACCGCGACCACGCCGGCATCTACGGCGGTTCCTACGGCGGCTTCATGACCTTCATGGCGCTGTTCCGCTCGCCGGGCACCTTCAAGGCCGGCGCCGCGCTGCGCCCGGTGGTCGACTGGCACCAGTACAACCACGGCTACACCAGCAACATCCTCAACACCCCGGACATCGATCCGGAGGCGTACCGCGTGTCCTCGCCGATCGAGTACGCGCAGAACCTGCAGGACAACCTGCTGATCGCCCACGGCATGATGGATGACAACGTGTTCTTCCAGGACTCGGTGAACCTGACCCAGCGCCTGATCGAACTGCACAAGGACAACTGGTCGATCGCACCGTACCCGCTGGAGCGCCACGGCTATGTGCGCGCCGATTCCTGGCTGGACCAGTACAAGCGCATCCTCAAGCTGTTCGAGCAGAACCTGAAGTGAGCAACGCCGCAGCCACGATCCGCATCGTGGCTGCGGTCATCCTGGATGACCGCGGCCGGGCGCTGGTGGTGCGCAAGCACGGCGCCAGCCGCTTCATCCAGCCGGGCGGCAAGCCCGAACCCGGTGAGGCGCCGCTGCAGGCGCTGGCCCGCGAACTGGACGAAGAACTCGGTGTGCAGCTGTGCGCCGAAACCGCCATCGCGCTGGGCACGTTCGAGGACTGGGCGGTGAACGAGCCCGGCCATCGCGTGCAGGCACAGGCGTGGTGGGTGCGGGTGGACGGCGCGCCACAGGCGCGTGCCGAGATCGCCGAACTGGCCTGGGTGCCGCTGCAGCCGCCGCACGGCCAGCCCTTGGCACCGTTGAGCGAACACCATATCCTGCCGGCCGTCGCCACACGGGTGACGGCCCGCTGACCGCGCGGGCACCGATTGCAAGGACACCGGATGTCAGTGCCGCTCCCGCCGCCCTCATTGCAGCCCTCGCCCTACCATGCGTGGATTCGACCACTGGTCCAGGCCTCCTTCTGGCTGTCCGCGCTGCTGACCGGCTACTTCGTACTGCAGGGGCTGCTGGTGTGGCCGCTGCACGACGTTCCACTCTGGCAACTGCTGGCCGATGAAGCACAGCATCGGCAGGTGCACAGCCTGACCTGGCTGCTGGCGCACCCGGTGGGTGCCTCGATGATCGCTGCATTGCTCTGCCTGGCCTCGGCCGTGGCCAGCTGGGGCCTGCTGCGCGAGCGCCGCTGGGGCCTGTGGAGCTTTGTGGTGATGCTGCTGTTGAGCGCGCTGGCCAATTTCGCGATCACGTGGTGGCTGGACGTGTTCATGCGCGACGTGATCGTGCTGCTCGCCGACGATCCGGGCATGGAGCAATCGCTGCAGCCGCGGCGCTGGATGATGACCTTCACCCTGCTCGGCACGTCGGTCCTGTTCCTCGGCCTGCAGGGCTGGCTGGCCTGGCGCCTGCTGCGGCCGGACATCCGCTTGCGCTTCCACTGAGCAACATCCATTTTCCGCACGACAAGGACCGTCGCATGCGCTTGCTGAGCCTTCTCCCCGCACTGCTGCTGTTCGCCGCGCTGCCTGTTGCCGCCGGCGCGTTGCACTGCGGCGAATACCGCAGCACCGATGGCGACATGGCGCTGGTGTTCACCACCCCCAGCACCGGCTACCGCCACGACGACGGCAGCGAGCCGCAGCCGCTGTGGGTTGATCGCAGTGCGGCGCAGACGCGCCTGGTCATGCTCGACGATGGCGTGGCGGAGCCGATCCGGATCAGTGCCGATGGCCAGCGCATCGAGGACGAGGGCGTCGTGGTCTACACCCTGCGCCAATCCCGTGCCTGCGCCGTCGAGCCCAGCGCGATGGACGGCAGCTGTCGCGCCGCCGGCAGCCACTGCATTGCGCGGCTGCCCACGGCCTCACCCGGCCACGCCCAGCGCGCGTGCAGCGAAGGCGTTGGCGCGGGCTGCTCTTCACTGCTGCGGCAACTGCGCGATCGCGTAGCTGCGGGCGGAAGCGATGACACCGAGGCCGTGCGCTTCGAACGCCCGCCTGTCTGCCGCGAACACACACCCGGGCATGACCTGCAGGCCTGCGAAGCGCTGACTGACGATGCGCTGGCTGCCGCGATGCAGTTGGTGGGTGAACGCCTGCAAAGAGAAGACGAAGACACGCTGGAATCTCCGCTTCCGGCCGCTGCACGCAATCATCTGCAGCAGCTGTGCCTGCAGCATCGCAATGGCCGCTTCTGCACCGAAGTGGCCGAACAGCAGTTGATCGCACGGGACCCTGCGTTGGCGGTGCAGGCGCTGCAGGTGGTCTGCGACTCAGGCCGCATCAGTGCCTGCCAACGTACCGCGCCGTTGCAGGCACTCGGTGCTGACCTGCGCCTGGTTCCGGCCCAACAGGTGCCGTGCGGCCGCTACCAGGCCGCCGATGGCGTGATCGACATGCTCGACTTCGGCGATGGCAGCCGGGCCCGCCTGCATGACGGTGCCATCCATCTGCAGCAGAACAGCGAAACCCGTGTGCTGCGCCGGCTCGGCAATGGCGACCTGCTTGGCATGGATGCGCAGACCGGCTACCAGCGTTACCAGCCCGTACCCGGCACGGCACAATGCACGCCCCCGCGCGAGAGCGATGGTTCGCCGTAGCGCCTGGAGTTTCCCGTTCGATCGTCAAGGAGACGACATGCATTCACCCGCACCGCGCCGCCCCTGGCTGGCCTGGGCGCTGCTGCTGGCCGCGCCGATGGCCGCCGCACAGTCACCGCAATGCGGCCTGTTCAAGGCCGACGAAGGCAGCGGCACGCTGCGCATCAGCTCACCGAACCGCGGCGAGCAGAAGCACTTCGGCAGTGCGCCGTCTCCGGTCGCGTTCCAGCAGATCGACGGAAAGCTGCAACTGGTGAACCTGGAGTACGGCCTGCCCAGCGCGCTGCAGGTGCGCGATCGTGGCCGCACGGTCGAGGTGGATGGCACGGTCTACCTCCTGCAGGCCCCCGCACAGTGCGCCGCAGCAGCCACGCCAACTGAAGGCAGCTGCCTGGCCGACGCGGCGGCGTGCCTGGACAACCGTCGTGAAACGAGCCCGGCCGCGCTGGAAGCAGGGTGCCGGGAAGGCGTGCCCGGTATGTGCCTGCAACTGGCTGATCGTTGGCACGAGGAGGCCAAACCCACGGTCGAGGCCGATCCCGCCCTAGCAAAGGCAGCGCTGGACGCCGCCCTGTCCGGCATCAAGCTCCCCGCCGCCTGTGACGACGGTGGCTTCGAACAGGGAACTCCGGCGTGTGCCGCCGCACTCGAGGCCGATCCCGCAGTGCAGGAGCAGCTGGTCAAGGCGGCGATGACGGCAGCCATGACCGAAGCCATGGTGACGATGACGGCGCCGACCGTGCCGGTGATCATTCCGGCTGAGCGGCGGCAACAGCTGTTGCGGCTGTGCCGCGAAGTACCGCACGGCGGCTTCTGCACCCGCGTGGCTGAGCTGTCCTGGGAGGCGGGAGACCCCCAGCAGGCGGTGCAGGCCCTGGCTGCGGCCTGCCCCCCCGGCAATGACACCGCCACCTGCGGCCGCCTTCCGGCGCTGCAGGCGGTGGGTGCATCGCTGCAACCGCTGCCGGCAACGGTCCTGCCCTGCGGCAATTACCGGTCCGACGGCGGCCTGATGGACACGCTGGATTTCGGTGACGCCGGTCTGGTCGGTGTGGGCTGGAGCAGCCATCTTCGCGCGCGCGTCGAAAAAGGCGACATCCGCATCCGCCACGACCGGGACGGCGACTTCGTGCTGCGCCCGCTGCCCGGCGGCCAGTTGCTGGGCCTGGATAACTGGACCCGCTTCCAGGTGTTCGCCCCGACCGGGGAGGGCCCGACCCGGTGCAGTGCACCGAAGCAGTTCAAGGTGCTGCCACTGCCACAGGACTGCCCGCTGGCGCTGGCCAACGAGGACGGAGCCGAAGCCTGCTGCGCGCAGGGCAAGCTGCAGGGCTGCAACATTCTTGGCAACCGTCTCGCGCTGTCCGGAAACTGGATGCAGGCCGTCGAGCACTACACCACGGTCTGCCGTGCCGGCGTCCGCGAAGGGTGCGAGAACCTGGTCACCGCGCAGGGCAACGGTGCCGAAGTGAGCGCACGAGCACTCCTGGAGCAGCTGTGCAAGGCCGACCGCAGCGGCCTGCATGTGGCCTGCGACGTGCTCGGAACCCAGAACTGGGAGCTGATCACACTGGGCGGTGCCCTGCAGAAGGCGGTTGACGGGGCGACCGTGGACGACGCTCCGGCGCCACGCAATTCCAACCGCAAGCGCTGAGCCCGCCAGGGCCTGTCCGCAGCTTCGGGCGGGCCCTGCGGTAAAGTACGCGCCATGAACGAATTCGAGCGCGTGCGCGCCTACCTCACCGACCTGCAGGACCGCATCTGTGCGGCGATCGAGGCCGTCGATGGCCATGCCCGCTTCCAGGAAGACCTGTGGCAGCGGGCCGAGGGCGGTGGCGGGCGCACCCGCGTGCTGCGCGATGGTGCAGTGTTCGAGCAGGCCGGTATCGGCTTTTCCGATGTGTCCGGCAGCCGCCTGCCGCCGTCGGCTTCGGCCAACCGCCCGGAACTGGCCGGCGCCTCCTGGCGCGCCACCGGCGTGTCGCTGGTGTTCCACCCGCTCAACCCCTACGTGCCGACCACCCATGCCAACGTGCGCTTCTTCCAGGCACAGCGCGACGGCGAAGTGGTGGCCAGCTGGTTCGGCGGCGGCTTCGACCTGACCCCGTTCTATCCGTTCGACGAGGACGTGCAGCACTGGCACCGGGTTGCGCGCGACCTGTGCACGCCGTTCGGCGAAGAACGCTATGCCGCACACAAGCGCTGGTGCGACGAGTACTTCTTCCTGCGCCACCGCAATGAAACGCGCGGTGTCGGCGGTCTGTTCTTCGACGACCTGCACGGCGACTTCGAGCACGATTTCGATTACCTGCGCGCGGTCGGTGATGGCTTCCTCGATGCCTACCTGCCGATCGTGCAGCAGCGCAAGAACGCCGCCTATGGAGAGCGCGAACGCGAGTTCCAGCTGTACCGTCGCGGCCGCTATGTGGAGTTCAACCTGGTCTATGACCGCGGCACGCTGTTCGGTCTGCAGAGCGGTGGACGCAGCGAAAGCATCCTCATGAGCCTGCCGCCGCGGGTGCGCTGGGAGTACGGCTTCAGTCCGGAAGCGGGCAGCGCCGAGGCGCGCCTGGCCGACTATCTGGTGCCGCGCGACTGGCTCTGATCTTCCGGCGCCACGCCTGACGCGTGGCACTTTCTCCTGCCTGTGGTGCGCCCCGCGCCGGACAGGCCCTGCCCCACTTCCCTCAAGGATGACCCCATGCCTGCTGCTGTTTCTCTCCGCCCCCGCGCTGCGGGCTGGCGAGCCCTGCTGTTGCTTGCATTGGCCTCGGCCAGCCTGCCGGCCGCCGCGCAGTCGATGGCCTGCGGCACCTACAAGGACAGCAGCGGCAACACCACGCTGACCCTGGAGAGCGACGGCCACGGCTTCCTGTCCGGCCCCCACCAGGCCACCGAGGAGCTGCGCATCGCCCGCCAGGAAGACGTGCTCGGTACCGGCAACCTGTCCACGGGCCAGCTGGAAAACTGGTACTTCTCGGACAACGACCGCACGATCAGCACGCCCTATCGCGAGTTCACCCGCGAGCACGCCGCCGCCTGCAAGACGATGCCGGAGCCCGTCGAGGACGGTTGCGTGATGAACACCTCCGAGTGCCTGGAGGCGCTGCCCGAGGCCGCACCCGTGAAACTGCACGCCTGGTGTGCCGAGGGCGTGGGCGCAGCCTGCATGCGACTGCTGGAGACCTACCAGCAGCAGGCCAAGGACGCAGCCCCGGCGCCTGCACGGGCCGAGCCGCCGAAGCCGGAGATCTGCAAGGAGGATTCCGCGTCCTTCAACGCCGAGGGCTGCCGGGCGATCGCCGAGGTGATCGGCCTGGAGATGATCGGCAAGTCGCTGCTCGGGCTGCAGCATTCGGTCGAGCCTGCGTTGCTGCCCGCGCAGCTCGATGAGCTGGCCGCACTGTGCCGGCAGCAGCACGGCGAGACCTTCTGCGCCGACGTTGCCGAGGTGCTGTGGAGCGGCGGGCGCCTTTCGCAGGCCCACGAAGCGCTGCAGCTGTCGTGCGCGCAGCGCGTGGACGGCGTGGCCTGCGGCCGCGCCCAGGCACTTGCCAGCCTGGCCGCTGCACCGGCCGCTGCACTGGCCCCGGTGCCGGCCACCGCGCTGCCCTGTGGCAGCTTTGAAGCCGGGTACAGCGTGCTCTCGCAGCTGCGCTTCCTCGATGGCGGCCTGGTTGAGGCCGAGGGCCGCGACCAGCGCCTGCGCGCGCGCCTGCAGGACGGCCGCATCTTCATCCGTCGCGATGTCGGCAGCGACTTCGTACTGCAGCCGCTGAAGAACGGAAACCTGGCCAGCGTCGACGGCGGCAACCGCTTTGCCTATTACGAGCGCAAGCCCGCCACAGGCAATGCCACCTGCACGCCGCCGGTGGCCTTCGTGGAGATCCCGCTGCCGCTGGATTGCCCGACCCTGGCCCGCAAGGACGGCGCAAAGGCCTGCTGCACCGATGGCAAGCTGCTCGGCTGCAAGGTGGCCGGCGAAGCGCTGTTCGAGTCCGAAAAATGGGCCGCGTCGCTGCCCTACTTCGAGACGCTGTGCGGCGCGGGCGTGCGCGAAGGGTGCCTGGCATTGGCAGCGGTGTATTCGCACACCGCAGACCCGAAGATCCCGCAGGCCATGGCGGCGATCTGCGCGAAGGATGGCAAGGGCACGCACGTGGCCTGTGATGTGGACGCCACCCGCAACTGGCCGGCGCTGAAGGCCGAAGCCACCCCCTGACGCCCGGCACCCATGGAGCCGGGCGCAAGGCAGCCGAGCATGGGCTCGGCTACAGGGTCAGGTGCTCTTCCTGGGGATGATCGTGATGTGCCCGTTGATCTCCAGCAGGGCCAGCTCGACATCCTCCACGCCCAGGCAGCCCTGCTGGCGCATGGCGGCCTCGAAATCGGCACGGGTGACCTGCTCGCGGCGCAGAACGGCGTCGAACAGGCGCCCATCCCGCGCGATCACCACGGGTTCTCCTTCCACCAGACGCTCGATCCGCCGGCTGCGGGTACTCACCCAGCCCACCCCGTAGTTGAGCAGGATCAGGGTCGCCGCCAGCAACAGGCCGCCCCCCAGGGAGGTGTCGGTACCCAGTAGTGCGTTCTGTACCGCGTTGCCCAGCAACACCACCAGCAGCACGTCGAAGGGCGTGATCTGCCCCAGCGGACGTTTTCCGCTGAGCCGGACCATGCCCAGCACCACCACGTAGACCACCACCGCGCGCAGGATGAACTCCCACCACGGCATTGCCAGTGCGAACAGGTCGGGCATTGTCTTCCCCTGCGGAGCGGTGGCCCAGCGTGGCGCAGGCCATGGCGTCTGGCAACGGCACAAATAAAAAGCCCCGCTGACCAGGGGGAGGTCAACGGGGCCGGGGAACGGGCACTTGGGGAGGAGTCCCCGTTCCGAGATCTGCTCCAGGGGATGGGAGAGATCCACAACAGGCGTTGCGCCTGTCGAGAGTTATAGAAGCACTCCGAACACTAACGGTTCGTGAAGGGACCCAATTTAATGAACCTCGCTCAGGGCAACATTCATGCTCGAGTCAGAAACCTTTGGCGAATGAACGAATTCACGTCGTTTTCGGCCTGAACCCCCCTCAGTGCGCTTCGTCCCAGTTGTTGCCGATGCCGGTATCGACCACCAGCGGCACCCGCAGTTTGGCCGCTTGCGACATGCGCTCGACCACCTGCAAACGCAACTCCTCGACGAAACTGCTTTCGGTTTCGAACACCAGTTCATCGTGCACCTGCAGGATCATCCGCGCCGGTGCGCCGCTGTCACGCAGCCACTGATCCACGTCCACCATCGCCCGCTTGATGATGTCCGCCGCCGTCCCCTGCATCGGTGCGTTGATCGCGGCACGTTCGGCACCGGCGCGCAGGCCCTGGTTACGTGCATGAATGTCGTTCAGGTACAGGCGGCGGCCGAACAGGGTTTCCACATAGCCCTGGTCGCGGGCCTGCTGGCGCATCCGCTCCATGAAGTCGCGCACGCCCGGGTAGCGGCTGAAGTACAGCGCCACGTAGTCCTGCGCCTGGCCCCGGTCGATGCCCAGGTTGCGGGCCAGGCCGAAGGCGCTCATGCCGTACATCAGGCCGAAGTTGATCGCCTTGGCAGCGCGGCGCTCGTTCGGGGTCACTTCCTCCAGCGTACGCCCGAACACCTCGGCGGCGGTGGCACGGTGCACGTCGGCGCCCTGCTCGAAGGCACGCACCAGGCCCGGGTCCCCGGACAGGTGGGCCATGATCCGCAGCTCGATCTGGGAGTAGTCGGCGGCCAGCAGCTGGAAGCCGTCCGGGGCGATGAACGCGCGGCGGATGCGACGGCCATCCTCGGTGCGGATCGGGATGTTCTGCAGGTTCGGGTCCGACGAGGACAGGCGCCCGGTGGCGGCACCGGACTGGTGGTAGCTGGTATGCACGCGGCCGGTGTCCGGGTTGACCATCTCCGGCAGCTTGTCGGTGTAGGTGCTGCGCAGCTTGGCCAGGCCGCGGTAGTCGAGGATCACCCGCGGCAGCTCGTGCTGGTCGGCAATCGCCTCCAGCGCCTCTTCATTGGTGCTGGGCTGGCCTTTGGGGGTCTTCACCACCGCCGGCAGCTTCAACTCATCGAACAGCACCGCCTGCAGCTGCTTGGGCGAATCCAGGTTGAAGCTGCGCCCGGCCAGTTCGGTGGCCTTCTGCTGCGCGGCCAGCATGCGCGAGGACAGGTCCTGGCTCTGCCGGCGCAGTTCGTCGGTGTCGATCCGCACGCCGTTGGCTTCGATCGTGGTCAGCACCGGCACCAGCGGCATCTCGATGTCGCGGTACACGCTGTCCAGCGCCGGCTCGGCCAGCAGCTGCGGCTGCAGCGCGTGGTGCAGGCGCAGGGTGATGTCGGCGTCCTCGGCCGCATAGCGGCTGGCTTCGTCGATGCCCACCTGCGAGAACGGAATCTGCTTGGCGCCCTTGCCGGCCACGTTCTCGAACTTGATGGTGTTGTAGCCCAGGTAACGCAGGGCCAGTGAATCCATGTCGTGGCGGGTGGCGGTGGAGTTGAGCACGAAGCTCTCAAGCATGGTGTCGTCGTGGTAGCCCTGCACCTCCACGCCATGGCGGCGCAGCACGTGCAGGTCGTACTTGCCGTGCTGGCCCAGCTTCTTCTTCGCTGGGTCCTGCAGCGCCGGGCGCAGTGCATCCAGCACCTGCTGCAGCGGCAGCTGCGCCGGTGCGCCAGGATAGTCGTGACCAACCGGGATGTAGGCGGCCTTGCCCGGCTCGACCGCCAGGCTGACACCGACCAGGCGCGCGCGCATCGCGTCCAGCGCGTCTGTCTCGGTATCGAAACTGATCAGGTCCGCCTGCTGCAGGTGCTCAACCCAGGCCTGCAGCTGTTCGGTGGTCAACACGGTCTCGTAGTCACCCGGTACCGCCAGCGCCGGATCCAGCGTGCCGGCGGCCGGCGCCTCGGCGCTGCCGCGGGCAAAGCCAGCCGCGGTACCGCGCAGGCTCGGCGTCGCTTCGCTGGCGGCCGTCGGCGCCGGCAGCGGCGCACCCAGCTCCTTCAGCGCCTGGGTGAAGCCGTAGCGCGCATACAGCTCGGTCAGCTCCGGCACGTCCTGCTCGCGCAGGGCCAGCGTGGTCGGGCTGGCATCCAGCTCCACATCGGTGCGGATGGTCACCAGTTCGCGGTTCAGCGGCAGGCGCTCCAGCGCCGCGCGCAGGTTCTCGCCGATCTTGCCCTTCATGGTCGGCGCAGCGGCCATCACGCCGTCCAGGTGCTGGTACTCGGCCAGCCACTTGGCGGCGGTCTTCGGCCCGCACTTCTCCACGCCCGGCACGTTGTCGACGGTGTCGCCCATCAGCGCCAGCAGGTCGATGATCTGGTCGGCGCGCACGCCGAACTTCTCCATCACCGCGGCGTCCGAATCCATGCGGCTGCCAGTCATGGTGTTGACCAGCTCGATGCCCGGGCGCACCA